>NZ_JAPZLA010000001.1:0-2557242 GCF_033804465.1 Mycobacterium sp. RTGN5 | reverse complement strand
TTGTCCCCGCCCCCCACCCGCCCCACCCCCCCCCCCGCGCGCCCGGCGCGGGCGGTGCCTGGCGCGCCAGTCTGTGGGGGTGCGGCGGGCCCCCCCCGCCCCCCCCCCCCCCACGTCTGTTGCGTTGAGGAAAGCGAGGACGACACCATGACAGATGTCGCCAACCCCGAACAATTGCTGTTCGCATCGACGACGCAGGCCTTCCTGGAAAAGGAGGCATCGCTGAGCCGGGTGCGCGAGCTGCACGCCGCGGACACCTCCTTCGACAGCGCGTGGTGGCAGCGAGCGGCCGAGCTCGGATGGGCCAGCCTGCTGGTTCCCGAAGAGCTTGGCGGCGGCAGCGTTTCAGGTGATGGTCTGGCCGATCTCGCCCTGGTGGCTGAGCAGATCGGCCACAGTGTGGCACCGGGTCCGCTGCATCCGGTCAGCATCGTGTTGGCGGGTCTGGTCGAGGCGCCGGGCGGACATGAGGACACCATCGAAGCGCTGGTATCCGGCGAACTCGTAGCGTCCTGGGCGGTCTACGAGCCACGCCGGCCGCTGTCCCCGTTGCACCCGGGTGTCACCGCGACCCGCACTGAATCCGGCTACCGCATCGACGGGGTGAAGGACCGTGTCGAGGCGGGCACCGAAGCCGGTGTGTTCCTGGTGGTCGCCAGTGTCGACGGCAATCCTCGCCAATTCCTCGTCCCCGCCGATCTCGCCACGGTCACCGAGCAACGTTCGGTGGACATGGTGAAGCGTTATGCCCGAGTCGAATTCGACGGCGTCGAGGTCGATGAGACCGCCGCTGTCGGCGACGCCGCGCAAACGCCCGCGATCATCGAGCGGCAGCGACAGATCGCGCTGGTGCTGCAATGCGCGGAGATCGTCGGGATCCTTGAGACGGTGCTGGCGATGACAACGCAGTGGATGTTCGACCGCCATAGTTTCGGCAGGCCACTGGCGTCGTATCAGGCACTCAAGCATCGGCTCGCCGATATGAAGATGTGGTTCGAGGCATGCCGGGCGACCACCGCGGGCGCGGTGGCGGCGGTGTCCGCACGCTCGGACGACGCCGTGAAACTGGTCAGTGTCGCCAAAGCCTATGTGGCCGAACGAGCCCCGGTGATGCTGCAGGATTGCGTGCAGCTGCACGGCGGGATCGGCGTCACGTGGGAGCACGACCTGCACCTGTTCCTGCGGCGCACCGAGCTCTACCGCGCGCTCTACGGTTCCCCCGAGGAACACCACCGCGCGGTGTACGCGTTGAGTGCCAAAACCGTGCGACAGGAGGCTTCGGCATGACCGACACCGCGATCTCTACAGCCACCGAATCGGTCGCCGAATTCGCCGCAAGGGCCCGTACCTGGCTTGCGGCGAACATGACGCCCATCGACCCGGACCACCCTCCGTTTGCGGTGCGCGCCGAACAACCTTCGTGGGATCGTGCCCAGGACCTGCAAAAGCGTTTGTACGAGGGCGGTTTCGCCGGTCTCTGCTTCCCCCGTGAGTACGGCGGGCAGGGCCTGGACCACGCGTACCAGAGGGCCTTCGATATCGAATGCCGCGCGTATGAGATGCCGCTGATCCTCAATGTGCCATCGCTGACCATCTGTTCGGCAACGATCCTGGATATGGGCACCGAAGCCCAGAAACGCGAACATATTTCGGCTGCCATCCGCGGCGATGAGGTGCTCTGCCAGCTGCTGAGCGAACCCAGCGGCGGCTCCGATCTGGCCGGTGTGATCACCCGCGCCGATCGTCGTGGTGACACCTGGGTCGTCAACGGCGCGAAGACGTGGAGCACCAGCGCGTTCGCCGCCCACTACGGCCTGATGCTGGCCCGTACCGACTGGACCGTGCCCAAACACGAGGGCCTGACCATGTTCCTGGTGCCGTTGAACTCCCCCGGCATCACCATGCGCCGGATCAAAGAGGTCAACGGCAACGAGGAATTCTGCGAGGAGTTCTTCGACGGCCTCGAATTGGGTGACGACGCCGTGGTCGGCGAGGTCAACAAGGGCTGGGAAGTGGCTTCCCGTCAGCTCTTTCACGAACGCCGTGCGGTCGGCGGCGGGTCGGAGTTCGCCAGCGGCACCGGCGCGGAAAACGCAGAAGAGATGCCGTCGGATCATGTCGGCTTGGCCGAGCGCACCGGACAGGGTGACGACCCGGCGGTGCAGAGTCTCGCCGGTCGAGCGTTGGTGCGGCGAATCGTGAAAGAGCAGCTGATCCATCACGTCGGAACCGCCATCGGCAACGGCTCACTGCCGGCCAACGCCGGCACGCTGATCCGGCTGTTCCACGCCGAGACAACCGAACTCGACGTCGATACCGCGCTCGCCATCGCCGGTACCGCCGGTGTGGTCGACGAGGGCGGCGAGCTGTCCGATGTCCTCGATATCGGAATTCGGTACCTGTCACGGCAGACCGGTTCCCTTGGCGGCGGCAGCAGCGAGATGGCTCGCAATGTGATCAGCGAGCGCATCCTTGGCTTCCCACGCGAATTGGCCGCCGACAAGGGCGTGCCGTTCAATCAGGTCAAGCGCGGGGGCGGCTAGAACAGCAGGAGCTGCGGCTCGGGTTCGGCGACGGCGGGCGGCGCGGCCGGGGCGAATATCCGATGGTCGCCGGCCAGCCCGTACTTGGCCAGCAACGGCGCCACCCGCCGGCGAAGCATGTCGCGGTAGTCGGGCGGCAGGTACGCCCCGCGACGGTACAACTGCCGATAGGGCGCAACGAGTTCGGGATGTGAGCGCGCCAGCCAGGTCATGAACCAGGCGCGCGTGGAACTGCGCAGGTGCAGGCCGAACACCGTGGCCCCGGTGGCGCCCGCCGCGGCGATCTGGCCGAGCAGGTCGTCGAGGTGTTCGGCCGAGTCGGTCAGGTGCGGGAGCACCGGGGCGACCATCACGTGACAGTCCAGCCCCGCGTCGCGCACCGCGGCGATCAGCCCGAGCCGGGCCTGCGGCGACGGCGTACCCGGTTCGACATCGCGGTGCAGATCCGGATCGCCCACGGCCAGTGAGATCGCGACTGATACCGGAACCTGTTGTGCCGCATCGGCAATCAGATCCAGATCGCGGCGCAGCAGCGTGCCCTTGGTGAGGATCGACAGCGGCGTCCCCGATGTCGCGAGTGCATCGATGATGCCGGGCATCAGCGCATACCGCCCCTCGGCCCGTTGGTAGGGATCGGTATTGGTGCCCAGCGCCACCGTTTCCCGGCGCCACGATGGGCGGCCGAGTTCGCGGCGCAGCACGTCGACGACGTTGGTCTTCACCACGATCTGGCTGTCGAAATCCGCGCCAGGGTCAAACTCCAGATACTCGTGAGTGGGCCGGGCGAAGCAGTACCGGCAGGCGTGCGAGCAGCCGCGGTAACCGTTGACGGTGAATCGGAACGGCAGCATCGCGGCCGCGGGGATCTTGTTCAGCGCCGACTTGCACAGCACCTCGTGAAAGGTGATGCCGTCGAATTGCGGCGTGCGCACGCTGCGCACCAAGCCGATCCGCTGCAGACCGGGCAGCGCGCCATCATCGACCGCTATCCCCTGGCCGCTCCACCGCATCCGTTCATTCGAACGCACGTTCGATGATCTGTCAATGGCGAACGGGGGGTTTACCCGTCGAGCTCCCCGGCGATGCCCCGCTCGAGCGCGGCCGTTGTCCGGTCGGGCAGCACGAGCAGGCCGTCGAGCTCACCGCGGGCCAGCTCGTAGGCCCGCTCCCGCTCCTGCGGGGTGGCGCCGTGATCGGCGGCCACGCGCAGCAGGCTTTGAGCCCGGGTCATCCGCTGCTGGTCGGCGCGGGAGAAGTCGCTGCGCCGGCGCCGCCGGGCCTCGTTCTCGGCAGCGTCGAACGCCGTCACATAGGACTCGACGGCCTCGAGATACTGCCGCATCGCTTCGGGATCGTCGAGCAAGTCCTCGGCCTTGCCCGGCCGCAGCAGCTCCGCGCGCAGTTTGGCCCGGTGAAATGCCACCGTCAGCGGATCGCGCATGTCGGTCATCGCCGGAAAGTCGAGCAGCTTGGCGGCGTCGAGTTCGTAGTCCAGCCAGCGGGTGTCGGTGCGGCGGTGTTCGTCGATCACGCGAGTGATGGTGCGCCATTGCGCCGCTTGGCTTTTCGGCTCGTTGCGGGGGCCTACCGGATCAGGGACGTCAGATCCGTTCTGCCGTTTGGTGAGTGCGGAGATACCCCGGAACGCGGCATAGAGCGCGCCGGCGATCGGCACGATCACGAGCAGCAGCTCGACCAACCGGAATATCAGCCCCACCTCATCAGGATGCCACCTGGCGGGTGCCGGGCTAGCCAGGTCCGTCGCTGGCCGCGGCGAGTAGCGGAACCAAGACGTCACTCACCGGCGTCGCCAACCCGTGCTGGGCGGCCTTCCGCACGATGACGCCGTTGCGGATATCCCATTCCAGCCGGCGGCGCGCTTCGGCGTCCGTCAGCATCGACGTGGTCAGATCCTCCGGCCCGGCGGCGAACATCTCGGTCATCTCGTCGATGACGGTGTCCGGTAGCGCGGCACCTTCGGCACGGGCCACGGCCAGGCATTCGGTGAGGTAGCGGCGCGCCAGTGCGGCGATGTCGGCGCGCCGAAACATGCCGGATCTCCTCCCCGCCAGCACCATGAGCCCGGCCAGTGCGTTGACCAACAGCTTGCGCCACGCTTCGGTGCGAAAGTCGGGATCCAATTCGACCGTCATCCCAGCCGGACGCAGCACCGCCGCAAGGGTTTCGGCATCCTCGCCGTCGGGCAGTACGAGACGCACGCCGGTACGCAGCCGCACCCAGCCACCGGGCTGCGGCTCCGCGGAGAACCACACGACCGCAGGCACGATGTGGGCCGACGGGCTGACCCGGCCGACCCGCTCGACCTGCTCGACACCGTTCTGCAGCACACAGACAACCGTGTTGTCGTCGCACAACCGGTGCAGCCAGCCGGCGGCCTGTTCGTTCTGGGTGTCCTTGACCGCGAGCAACACCACGTCGACGGATGCGTCGACGTCGCCGGGGTCGGTGAGCACTGGCCCGGGCACCACGATGGTGTCGCCGGGCTGATCCCGGCGGACCTCGATCTGGTCGCGAGGCGTGTGCCCGCACAACGTCACCCGATGACCGGCCGCGTGCAGCAATGCGGCAACGGTGGAACCGATTGCTCCGGGACCGACAAGCGCTATCGAGTTACCCACCGTGCCCAACGTACCCAGGGCCGCTGTGGCTTTACCGTGGACGCATGTCCGATCCGTCGTTACGCCGGGCCACCGCAGCCGATGCGACCGCCATCGCACAGCTCGTCGAGGGTGCGTACGAGAAATATGTCGAGCGCATCGGGCGCCGACCCGCTCCGATGGATGCCGACTACGGCGCCCTCATCGCGAGCGCCAACGTGTGGATCCTGACGTGTGACGACAACCTGGTCGGCAGCCTGGTCACCTACCGAGAGGACGACCACCTCTTGTTGGACTCGGTCGCCGTCGCGCCGGGCACCCAGGGTCGCGGATACGGTGCGCTGCTGCTTCGTCGGGCCGAGGACGACGCCCACGATGCCGGCCTGACCGAGGTTCGCCTCTATACCAATGCGGCGATGACGGAGAACCTGACGTTCTATCCACGCCACGGCTACGTCGAAACACACCGGGCCAACCAGGACGGCTTCGACCGGGTGTTCTTCAGTAAGCGACTAGCTGGACCACTTCGCTAGGTAGCACTGCGGGCTGTACGGGGCATCCTGGGCGATGGCCACCTGGCCGTCGATGGACACGTCACAGTGCGCGTTCGGGGCGCCCTGCCCGCCATGCGTGGTGCTCCCGACCTGCAGGAATGCCCACTGCGGATCCGCGAGGGTGACCGGGAAGATCCACGGCGCATCCGGCGACACCGTGATGGTCTCGCGCTTGATGTACGCGTCGGAGTTGGCGTTGTAGGCGTCCTTGCTCGGTGGCTGCGCCGTGAGATACGTGATGGTGAAGTCGTACGTGCCACCCGTCGCGAGCGTGTAGACCACCTGATGTCCGGGCGCCGGGTCCGCGTTCGACACCGCATGAGTGGCCGCAACACCGGCGGCCGCCATCACCAGCGCCGCCCCAACCCTTGCTGTCACTTTTCGCATATGGCCCATATCGGCCACGCTACCGACAGCGTTACCCGTGTCGGCACACCCCCGCTCACAGCGAATGAATAGCAGGTTAACAAGTTCGTCACACACAGATATGTCACAGAAACTTATGCGCTCTAACGTCCGCTTCGACACCAACCGTGGGTTCGGGGGCCATCGAGTCTGTCGAGGCCCAATGCTTGTCGTTACCAACATGAAAGGGCCTTTATGCAACTCCGGCGTTCCGCTCTGAATCGATCGGCATTGGCTGCCACAAGCGTGATGGTGACGGCGGGTCTCGTGCTGTCCGGCTGCGGCAGCAAGGCGAGCGAGACCGACACAGCAAAGTCCGATTCGTGCGTGGACACCTCTGGGTCCAATATCAAGGTGGGTTCGCTGAACTCGCTGTCGGGCACCATGGCGATCTCCGAAGTCACCGTGCGCGACGCCATCAAGCTCGCCGTCGACGAGATCAACGGCAAGGGCGGTGTGCTGGGCAAGCAGGTCCAGATCGTCGGCGAGGACGGGGCCTCTGACCCCGCGATCTTCGCCCAGAAGGCCGAAAAGCTGATCAAGGACGACTGCGTCGCCGCGGTGTTCGGCGGGTGGACCTCGTCGAGCCGCAAGGCCATGCTGCCGGTCTTCGAGAGCAACAACTCGCTGCTGTACTACCCCGTGCAGTACGAAGGCCTGGAATCGTCGAAGAACATCTTCTACACCGGCGCCACCACCAACCAGCAGATCGTGCCGGCCCTGGACTACCTCAAGGAGAAGGGCCTCAAGACGCTGTACCTGGTGGGCAGCGACTATGTGTTCCCGCAGACCGCCAACCGCATCATCAAGGCCTACGCCGCGGCCAACGGTATCGAGATCAAGGGCGAGGATTACACGCCCCTGGGCTCGACCGACTTCTCCACGATCGTCAACAAGGTCCGTGCCTCCAACGCCGACGCGGTGTTCAACACCCTCAACGGTGACTCCAACGTCGCGTTCTTCAAGGAGTACACCAACGCCGGACTGACCCCGCAGAAGATGCCGGTGGTCTCGGTGTCGATCGCCGAGGAAGAGGTCCAGGGCATCGGCGCGCAGAACATCGCCGGCCAGCTGACCGCGTGGAACTATTACCAGACTCTGGACAATCCGGTGAACAAGGCGTTCGTGGCCGCCTATAAGGCCAAGTACGGCCAGAACAAGCCGACCTCGGATCCGATGGAAGCGGCCTACGTCTCGGTCTACCTGTGGAAGAACACCGTCGAGAAGGGGAAGTCCTTCGACGTCAAGGCGATTCAGGACAACGCGGGCGGCGTCACCTTCGACGCCCCGGAAGGCCTGGTCACCATCGACGGCGAGAACCACCACATCACCAAGACCGCGCGGATCGGCGAGATCCATCCCGATGGCCTGATCTACACCATCTGGGAGTCCCCCGGCCCGATCACGCCGGATCCCTATCTGAAGTCCTACCCCTGGGCCAAGGGCCTTTCGGGCTGACCAGGGCGAGCGAAGCGACGGGGAATTAGCACCGGGGCGAGCGAAGCGACGGGAAACTAGCACTGATGGAAGTCCTTGTCGGACAGCTGGCGACGGGATTGAGTCTCGGCTCGATCCTGTTGCTGGCGGCATTGGGACTGGCCCTGACATTCGGCCAGATGGGCGTCATCAACATGGCGCACGGCGAATTCATCATGGTCGGCTGCTACACCGCGTTCGTGGTGCAGAAGTTGATCACGAATGCCGGTGCATCACTTCTGGTTTCGCTGGCCGTGGGATTCGTGGTCGGCGGCCTGCTCGGGGTTCTGCTGGAAGTCACGCTGATTCAGCGGATGTACGACCGGCCGCTGGACACGCTGTTGGTGACGTTCGGCGTCGGGTTGATCCTGCAACAGGCCGCCCGCAGTATCTTCGGCGCGCCCGCCGTCAACGTCAGCGCACCGACGTGGCTGTCCGGCGGGGTGGAGATCCTCGGGGCGGTGGTGCCCAAGACCCGCGTCTTCATCCTGGTGCTGGCAGTCGTCTGCGTCATCGTGCTGGCCTCGGTGCTAAAGCTCAGCCCGATGGGCCGGCGCATCAGGGCGGTCGTGCAGAACCGGGATCTGGCTGAGACCAGCGGCATTTCGAGCCGGAGGACCGATATCACCACGTTCTTCATCGGATCCGGGCTGGCCAGTGTGGCCGGTGTCGCGCTGACCTTGATCGGGTCCACCAGTTCGACCATCGGACAGAGTTATCTGATCGACGCGTTCCTGGTGGTCGTCGTCGGCGGGCTCGGCCAGATCAAGGGCACCATCATCGCCGCATTCGCGCTCGGACTGATGAACTCCTTCATCGAGTACAGCACCACCGCGTCGCTGGCGAAGGTGATCGTGTTCGTGGTCATCGTGATCTTCCTGCAGGTGCGCCCGCAGGGGTTGTTCACCGTGCGGACAAGGAGTTTGGTATGAGAGGCCTTGTCGGCCGGTGGCAGACGTGGGCCGGTTTCGCGGTTGCGGCGATCGTGCTGTTCGGGGTCGCACCCGCGCTGCTGTCCAGCTTCCGGCTCGGTCTTCTCGGCCAATACCTGTGCTATGCGATCGTGGCCGCCGGCATCGGATTGGCCTGGGGCCGTGGCGGCATGCTCACCCTCGGCCAAGGCGTGTTCTTCGGGCTGGGTGCCTACATGATGGGCATGCACCTCAAGATCGCCGATGCCGAAGTTCGCAAACAAGCGGTCCCGGACTTCATGCAGATCGCGGGAATTCCTGTGCTGCCGTCCTATTGGGAGCCGTTCGCCTCCTCGGCGTTCACGCTGGCGGCGATCGTCGTGGTCCCGACGGGCATCGCCGCACTGCTCGGGCTCGGGGTGTTCAAGCGCCGAGTCAAGGGCGCCTACTTCGCGATCCTGTCCCAAGCGCTGGCTGCGGCGCTGGCCATCCTGCTCGTCGGCCAGGCGACGGTGGGTGGCAGCAACGGCCTCAACGGTTTTCGGACGTTCTTCGGGTTCAAGCTGTCCGATCCGGTGAACCGGCAGATGCTGTACTTCATCGCCGCGGGCACTCTGCTCGTGGTCGTCGCGGTGGTACGCCAGTTGATGCAGAGCCGCTACGGCGAACTTCTCGTCGCGGTGCGCGATGGCGAGGAGCGCGTGCGGTTCCTGGGCTACGACCCGGCCAACATCAAGGTCGTCGCCTACACCGCCGCCGCGCTGTTCGCCAGCATCGCCGGCGCCCTGTTCGCACCGATCATCGGTTTCATCACCCCGGCTCAGGTCGGCGTCGTGCCGTCCATCGCCTTCCTGATCGGTGTCGCGATCGGCGGACGGACCACACTGCTCGGGCCCGTCCTGGGTGCCATCGGCGTGGCCTGGGCGCAAACCGCGTTCTCCGAACGGTTTCCGTCGGGCTGGACCTACGCCCAGGGCTTGCTGTTCATCGTCGTCGTCGGCTTCTTCCCCGCCGGGTTCGCCGGGCTCGGGGCGCTCTTTCGTCGTCGCCGCCGCACCAAGGCCGCCGCCACGCCCGTCGGTGAGCCCGACCCCCGACCCGAATCCGAACCGGTGGGAGCCACCCCATGACCGAACTCGCCGAACCGGTAGCCGGCGGCAATGTCGGCATGGGCACGCAGTACCTCGAAGTCCGTGGCCTCACAGTCGATTTCGACGGTTTCAAGGCTGTCAGCGAGGTTGACCTGACCCTGTTCCAGGGCGATCTGCGATTCCTGATCGGCCCCAACGGGGCCGGTAAGACCACCGTCATCGACGCGATCACCGGCCTGGTATCCGCCACGGGATCGGTCGATAAGTCCGGCGTGGATCTGCTGGGCAAGAAGGTCCACCAGATCGCCCGGCTCGGGGTCGGCCGAACCTTCCAGACCGCCAGCGTGTTCGAGCAGCTGACCGTGCTGCAAAACCTCGACATCGCCGCCGGAGCCGGACGGTCCTGGCTGACGCTGCTGCGCCGGCGCAAAGCGGTGCTGCCCACCATCGAGGAGGCACTCGAGACGACCGGACTCACCGAGCTGGCTGACCGGCCGGCAGGCATATTGGCCCACGGCCAGAAGCAGTGGCTGGAGATCGGCATGCTGCTGGTGCAGAACGCCGACGTGCTGCTGCTCGACGAGCCAGTTGCCGGGATGAGCGGTGAGGAACGCGAGGAGACCGGAAACCTGTTGCGCCGCATCGGATCCTCGCGCACCGTCGTCGTCGTCGAACATGACATGGATTTCATGCGGGCATTCGCCACCTCGGTCACGGTGCTGGCCCGCGGCCACGTCATCGCCGAAGGGTCGGTAGCCGAAGTGCAGGCCAACCCCAAGGTGCAGGAGGTCTACCTGGGCACCGCCGCGGCGGGCGCGGACGGAATTCCGGACGAACTCATCGAGGAGACCGCGTAATGCTGCAACTCATCGACGTCCGTACCGGATACGGGCGATCACAGGTCATCCACGGGGTGAGCGTCGAGGTGCCCTCCGATGGGGTGGCCGCGGTCATGGGTCACAACGGAGCCGGCAAGACGACCCTGCTGCGCGCGGCGGTCGGCCTGCTGAAATGTAGTGCGGGCAAGGTGCTGCTGCACGGCGACGACGTGACCCGGATGCGGCCCAGCGCCCGGGTGGCGCGCGGGCTGGCGTACGTGCCGCAGGGCCAGCAGTCCTTCGGTCAGCTGACCACCGCGGAGAACCTTCAGGTCGTCGCCGACGGTCGCAAAAACGGCAAGCAACTGATCGACGAGCAGCTCGACCTCTTCCCCGCGCTCAAGGAATTACTCACGCGCCGGGCCGGTCTGCTCTCCGGTGGTCAGCGCCAGCAGCTGGCGATCGCGCGGGCGCTGATCACCAGCCCGAAGATCCTGATCCTCGACGAACCCACCGAGGGCATTCAGCCGTCGGTGGTCGCCGAGATCGAGGCGGCGATCACCGCATTGACCCGCCGTGGTGATCTCGGCGTGCTGCTGGTCGAACAACACATCGGCTTCGCGCTGGAATCGGCTCAGCAGTACTACATCCTTGAGGCCGGCCGGGTCACTTCCAGCGGAACCGGCGGGTCGGCGTCGGAGGCCGACGTGCGGGCGGCAATGGCTATCTAGAGGCTATCTAGACTCACCGCATGGCCCGCATCCTGCGTGAGGTCGGTGGTCTGGTGATCGCCGAAGACGGGCCGCTGGTGCTGGTCGTCGACCGGGGTAACGGTCCATTCGCGGTGCTGGCGTTCGTCACCGGTGTGGTGACGCTCGTCTTCGGCGGATTCGGCACGGTGAGCCTCGCCGCGGCCGGGCCCGCGTGGCTAGGTATCGGGTTTCTCGCCGTCGGCGTGGCAGCCGCGGCGGTGACGGTGGCAGTGGTGCGTCGCATCCGGCGCACACGATCGATCCCGGTGAGCCACTACCGGCCGGTGGCGGTGTTCGACCGCGCCGCCCGGGTCTACCGCGACGCCGACGGTCGTGTCGTGGCCCCGCTGGACACGGTCACCTTCCACCGCCGGCTGCAATGGGGATCCAGTTCTCCCAAGCTGGTGGCCGAGACGCCGTCCGGCGCCCATGTGCTGGTGCGGGGAAATCCCTTCACCGGCGGGCTGGGTGACCTCGACACCGTGCTTACCGGTGCCGTCGCGATCTAGACTTGCCGAGTGAACTGGGTCACGGCAGTGAACGAAATCCCCCTCCGGCGCGTCCCCACCTAGGTGACGAACCGTCCACGCTGGGGCGTGAATACCGCTGTGAGCCGCCGGTCGGTTCTGGTCGGACTCGGTGCGGTCGGCGCCTTTCTCGCCGTCGACCTCGGCGCTGTCGCCTACGCCAACAAGTGGATCGGCTCCGGCGCCACGCCCAAGACCTTCCTGGACGGGTTCCGCGCCGTAAACGGACCCCAGCTCGGCTTCCGCAAGAATCACGCCAAGGGTGTCGCCGTCAGCGGCTATTTCGAAGCCAACGGCAACGGCCAGTCGCTCAGCCGCGCGGCGGTGTTCCGCCCGGGGCAGGTCGGCGTCATCGGCCGATTCTCGCTGGCCGGGGGTGATGCCCACGCGCCCGACACTCCCGGCGCGGCCCGCGGCCTTGGCCTGACGTTCGGATTTCCCGACAGCTGGCAGTGGCGGACCGCGATGCTGAACCTGCCGGTCTTCCCCGACAATTCGTCGCGCGGATTCTACGACCGGCTGCTGGCGTCGAAGATCGTGCCGGGCACCGGAAAGCCGGACCCGGCGGTGATGGACGCCTTTCTGCGGGCGCATCCCGAGACCGCCGCGGCGATGGCTGTCATCAAGAAGCAGCCGCCGTCAGTCGGCTTCGGCGACAGCACCTTTCGCAGCCTCAATACCTTCTACTTCGTCGACGAGTCCGATGCCCGCACGCCGGTGCGGTGGTCACTCGTGCCGCAACAGACGACCGCGCCCGCCCCGCGCGCCGGTGATGCCAACGGCCTCTTCGACGCGCTGATCCGTCAGCTTCGCGACGGGCCGCTGCGGTGGCAGCTGCTGGTCACTGTCGCCGAGCCCGGCGACCCGCTCACCGATGCCACCCTGCCGTGGCCCGCCGACCGCCGCACCATCGACGTCGGTCTGCTCACGCTGACCACCGCGACGACCGAGGCCCCCGGCAACGCCCGCGACGACAACTTCGATCCGCTGGCACTCCCCGACGGCATCGAACCGTCTGCCGACCCGCTGCTGTCCGCCCGGTCCGACGTCTACGCGGAGTCGTATCGGCAGCGCGCGGGCGAACCGAAATCGCCACCGCCGGTTCAGGTATCGGAGGTCGGCGCGTGACGACCGTCGACCGCTATCCGGTGCGCACCCGGGTCCTGCACTGGCTGACCGCGATCCTGGTGTTCAGCGCATTGTTCATCGGGTTCGTGATGGTGAACTCGCTGGGCAGTTACGGCGCCCTGGTCGGCGTGCACATGACCCTTGGGGTGCTGATCCTGCTGGTCGTAGTCGTCCGTGCGGCCAATCGCTTCACCCACCGCACGCCCCGGTTGCCGGACACCGTGGGCTCGGTCGAGCTCTCGCTGGTCGTCGGATCCGAGATCGGGCTCTACGCCCTGATGCTGACCCAGCCACTGGTCGGGTGGGCGATGGTGTCGGCAGGCGGGCGACACGTCGAGGTGTTCGACTGGCTCGCGCTGCCGCGGATCGCGCCGTTCGACGCGGACCTGTACTTCGTGCTGCGGCAGGCGCATTCCGTACTCGCCTACCTACTCGTCGTGGCGATCGCCGCGCACGTGTCGGCGGTGCTGCTGCACACCCTCACCCTGCGCGACCGGATGTTGAGCCGGATGACCTTCACCGTCCGCCGTAGCCATACCGAGGAGCCATGATGCGCCAGGTGCGGTTGATCGGTGCGGCCGTCCTCGCCGCCGGAATGCTCGTCGTGGGTCCCGGGACCGCGGGAGCATGCGCCTGCGGCGGAATCGTCAGCCCCGACCTCGACGCGCACGTGACCGGCGAGCAGAGCTTGGTCACCATCGACGGCAACGCCGAGACGATCGTCATGCGCCTGGATCTGCACTCGGTGGCCGATAACGCGGCCCTGATCGTGCCCACCCCGACGCCGGCCACTGCCACTGCGGCCAACCCCGGCCTGTTCGCCGAACTCGAACGGCTGACCGCGCCCCGGATCGAGCCCAGCCGAAGCGCGCGAGGCGGTCTCGAGGAGGCCGGTGCCGTACCCGGCGGTGGCCCGACCGTCGTCGCCAGGGTGCAACTCGGACCGATCGAGGCGACCACGTTGACCGGTGGTGACCTCACCGGCGTGCGGCAGTGGCTGGACTCAAACGGCTACACGATGCGACCGGAAGTCACCGCTCAGCTCGATCCGTACCTCAAGCAGGGCTGGTCATTCGTGGCGATGCGGCTGACCGGCGAGCAGCCGCTCAGCGGTCAACTCGACCCGGTCCGGCTGGACTTCACCTCCGACAATTTGGTGTACCCGATGCGAATGTCGGCCGCCGCCAAAGATACTCAACGCGTGGTGGTCTACACCCTGGCGCAACACCGGATGCAACGCACCGACGCCGACGCCGCCCGCCAGGACATCGCCGTCGACTACGCCGGCTCGATCCAGGGGCGGACCAATGACGAGGTACTGACCGACCTCAGCGCCAAAAACCCCTACCTGACCAGGATTTCGACGACAATCACCGAACCATCTTCCATCACAACGGATTTTGCTTTCGGCCCCGCTCCTACCGACGATCCGTATCAGCGGGTGATCCGCCACGGCGACGACACCGACGACGCCGGCGCGTTCCTGCTAGCATTGGGTGCCACGGTTGTCGTGATCATTTCGGCGGCCGCGATCGGGGTGATCTGGACGGTTCGCCACCGGCGATCGGCGCGCTGACGTCGGGCAGGCTCAAGATTCGTCGGCCTGCCTCGATCAGCTGGATGCGAAGGGTGTCGTCGTCGATGTCCAGTGGTGCCGTCGCGGCGCCCCCCGCTAGGCCGGTCATGACCACCGCGGCGTTGATGGCGCCTGCCGCGGAGTCAGTACCCGACAGCAGCGCCAGCTGGCGATCGATGACGCCCGACCATTCGGGCTGATTCCGCAACACGTCGCGCACGCCGGGGTCGAAGGTGGTCACGGCGGCGAGCGTTCGGTGTGCTGCGACGATGCCGGCGTAACCGGCGAGCATTGCATCGCAGCGGGCGCGAGCGCCTCGACGCCGCTCGGCCGCCTCGACGACCTCGGCGATCTCGGTGAAGATAGGTTTCATCAGCGCGAGCAGGAGTTGCTCACGGGTACGGAAGTGGTAATAGATCGCCGCTTTGGTCAGACCCAACTCGTCAGCGATCAGCTGCAGCGAGGTTCCTGCGAAGCTGTACCGACTGAACAGGTCGATTGCGGTGTCCAGCATCCGACGCCGAGTGGTTGGTGCCCATGCCGTCTCGTCGGCCGCAACTGTCGTCATCGCGCCTCCCATCCAGCGGTCACTGTTCGCCGACCACTGTACTTGTCGAGCGGAAAGGTATTCATAGTTCTAATCGGCAAATCTTTACTTTCTATGTGACAAGGTATTACTTTACGATCAGCTAGGACACTGGCCGGCGTCGGTCATAATCAGTTGATTTCCTTGTGGGACAGCTGAAGCCGAACAACAACCATCGAGCGGAGACGTCCCGTATGCCGCATCTCATCAACCCTGAAGAGCCCTAAGTCTGGTCATGGATACCTACGCGATCACCGAAATGCTCGATCGAGAAGCCATTCGTCACTGCCTCGCCCAGTTGGCTCGCGGCGAGGACCGCCGCGACGCCGCCCTGATCACCGGGGCGTACTGGCCCAACGCGATGATCGACTACGGCATCTTCACCGGATCCCTCGACGAATACCTCGCCTGGGTCGTACCGGGCTCCCCGGCCATCCCGGTCACCCAACACGTTCTGGGGCAGAGCTTGATCCAGCTGCATTCCGACACCGCCCTGGCGGAAACACACGTACTCGCCTACCACCGACTGTCCCTACCTGCGGCTGACCGCGACACGATGATCGGCGGGCGTTACCTGGACTGGCTGGACAAAATCGCCGGCAGCTGGCGTATCGCACGGCGCACGATGCTCTACGACTGGTACCGCGACATCGGCGACGCCGTCGACTGGTCAGCCGGACTGATGGGCACGCCGCTGGACGTCGACCGCTATACCGGGCGGGCTGTGGGCGACCCGAGTGGGCCGCTGTTCGGGGAGGACCCGCAATGACGTCACTGAAGGGTGCCGTCGCCGTGGTCACCGGAGCCAGTCGCGGCATCGGCAAAGGCATCGCGCTGGCACTCGCCGAGCACGGCGCCGTCGTTTATGTCACCGGCCGCACCACCGCAGCGGGTCAACATGATCTTCCGGGCACCATCACCGACACCGCGACGGAGGTCACCCGCCGCGGCGGCACCGGGATAGCCGTGCGAGTAGACCACGCCGACGACAGTCAGGTGGCAGCGTTGTTCGATCAGGTGCGCGCCGAGCAAGGGCGGGTCGACCTGTTGATCAATAATGCGTTTGCGCTGCCCGAGAACCTGACAGACCCAAAACCCTTCTGGGACAAGCCGCTATCGGATTGGGCCATGGTCGACGTCGGCGTGCGCTCGACCTTCGTGGCCGCCAAGCACGCCGCCCGCATCATGGTCGGGCAAGGCTCCGGCTTGATCGTGGCCACCTCAGGTTTCGTGGGTGTCACCTACACCTACGGCGTTATCTTCGGACTCTGCAAGACCGCCGTCGACCGGATGGCCCGTGACATGGCTGTCGAACTTGCGCCCCACCGCGTCGCCTCGGTGTCGCTGTGGCAAGGACTAACCATGACCGAACGCGCGCAACGCAATCTGGCTGCCCATCCCGACATGACTCGGTCCCTGGTCACCATGCCGACCGTCGGTAGCTCCCCGGAATTTCCAGGCCGGGTCATCGCCGCACTGGCCACCGACCCCGACCTCATGAACCTTTCCGGCGGCACCTTCATCGCTGCCGAACTGGCGGAACGCTATGGGATCACCGACGTCGACGGTCGAGTGGTCCCCTCGCTGCGATCCGGACGCGGATCGCCGATCTGGCAGCCCATCTCTGAGGGTTACGCCCCGTCATGAGCCATCGCGAACAATCATCGGACCTGCGCGCCTTGATCGACCGGCAGGACATCGCCGATTGCCTGACCCGGTTCAGCCGCGGGATTGACCGCTTCGATCAAGAGCTGTTCCTCTCGGCGTTTCACGCCACCGCCGTCATCGCTGCCGGGGACTTCGTCGGTGGGCCCGACGACCTCTACCAGTGGGCGCGCGCGATGCACGAACAGGGCCAGATCGCCACTCTCCACTACCTGTTGAACAACACCTGCGAAGTCGACGGCGATATCGCGCATTCCGAGACGTATTATCTGTACACCGCGCGCAACCGCGACGACACCAACTGGCAGGCCGGTGGCCGCTACGTGGACCGCCTCGAACGGCTCGATGGTCAGTGGCGAATCATGTTCCGCAACAACATTATCGAATGGTCTGGAATGCTCCCGACGATGCCGATTCCGTTTGCCGACAGCGTTGACAACGCCGGCAACGGCCTCCCGGCGCGCGACCGTAGCGACCCGTCGTACCTGCGCCCGCTGATCAACCGCCGGGCACCTCATACACCGTCGTAGCTACCGTCCGGAGCCTCAGCCCGCGTCGAGCAGGTGCGTGTCCTCCGACGGCGCGGCCACGAGCATCCTCAGCCGGCCGAACAAGTCAATCGCCGATTGGACGGCCTGGTCGACGAACGAACCGAAGTCGGTATCACCGGCACGATAGCGCCGCTCGGCGCGCACACCGACCAGACGCGGATCCGAGGACTCGAAGACCGCGGCAGTGATCCGCGGCGCGGTGTTGTTCCACTGTTCGACCAGGCGCTCAACCCGGGCGCGCTGCTCGGCCGGGTAGTAGCGCTCGGCGGTGATGCTGATTTGCACCGCCGCTCCGGACGGCCCACCCGGTTGCAGGTGCACGTGCAGGCGGCCGTGGTAGGCGTTGACAAGGAAGAAGTACTCGTCGTCGTGGTGGCCGCGGAAGTGCCGCAGCTGCCGGGCACTCAGGTACCTCTCAATGAGCTGGGTACCGCTCGCGGTGTTCATGACTCTCAAACGAGCCAGATGGACGACACGGTTCCCAAATAGGCCAAGGTTGCGCCAAGAATCTCGTAAGAATTGATTAAATGGGCGTGCTCGGAAAATAAATTCATATTTCGCGTCCTAGAAACCCGAATTCCGGTACCCCATCGGTGTGCCGGAAAACTTTGGGCTTTCCCTGCACATCTGCTGGAAGCTTGGTAACTTCTGCCGCAGCAGTAACTCCAATGCACACAAGGGACACAGGGGACGGACAATGATCAAAGGTTTGTTGACGGCGGCCGCTGCCGCCGGGGCCATCGCGCTCGTCGGCGCGCCAGCTGCCTGGGCAGTCACCAACGCCGAGGCCGATTACATCAAGGACCTCACCAGCGCCGGAATCGCCGGCGACCAGGCGGCTTTGATCGCCGACGGCCACACGATCTGCAATGCACTGGCTGGGGGCGCAGATCCCAACACGCTGTCGCAGACGTACTTCACCAACTCGGGTCAGATCAGCCACGCGCAGGCGGACGCCGCGATCAATTTCGCGAAGACCGACCTCTGCCCGGCTGGCTGATAGCCAACTTTCGAAGACTGAGAGCGCGGCCGGCCTTATCTAGGCCAGCCGCGTAATCACTTCAGCGACAACCGAATCGGCCGGGACATCGACCTGCGCGCCGGTGGCGAGATCTTTGACGCCCACGGTGCCGGCTTCAATGTCCCGGTCGCCCGCTACCAAGGCGATCCGGGCGCCGGACCGATCGGCCGCGCGCATCGCGCCCTTCATCCCCCGGTCGCCGTAAGCCATATCGACCCGCACTCCCGCCGCGCGCAGGCGGGCGGCCAGCGTCGCGAGCACCAATTTGGCCTGGTCGCCGAGCGGCACCCCGAAAACCTCGCAGCGGCTCGGATTTCCGGCCGTCTTTCCCTCAGCCCGCAGTGCCAGCACGGTGCGGTCAACACCCAGCCCGAAGCCGATACCGGATAGATCCTGGCCGCCGAGCTGACGCATCAGCCCGTCATACCGTCCGCCACCACCGATCCCAGACTGGGCTCCGAGGCCGTCGTGCACGAACTCGAACGTGGTCTTCGTGTAGTAGTCCAGGCCCCGCACCATCCGCGGATTGATCACGTAGGGCACCCCGAGCGCGTCGAGGTGCGCGAGCACCGTCTCGAAGTGCTGCTTGGCGACATCGGAGAGATGGTCGAGCATCACCGGCGCGTCGGCAGTCATCTCCCGCACGTGCGGGCGCTTGTCGTCGAGCACCCGCAGCGGGTTCAACTGAACGCGTGTCTGTGTTTCTGCGTCCAGATCCAGCTTGGACAGGAAGCTCTGCAACAGCTCCCGGTACTGCGGACGACAGCTGTCGTCGCCGAGCGAGGTGATCTCGAGGCGGAAGCCGTCCAGCCCCAGCGAACGGAAGCCCGCGTCGGCGATCGCGATCACCTCGGCGTCCAGCGCGGGGTCGTCCACGCCGATGGCCTCAACCCCGACCTGCTGCAGCTGCCGGTACCGGCCGGCCTGCGGGCGCTCGTAGCGGAAGAACGGGCCTGCGTAGCAGAGCTTGACCGGCAGCGCGCCGCGGTCCAGTCCGTGTTCGATGACCGCGCGCATGACGCCGGCGGTGCCCTCCGGGCGCAGCGTCACCGAGCGGTCACCGCGGTCGGCGAAGGTGTACATCTCCTTGGACACCACATCGGTGGACTCGCCGACGCCGCGGGCGAACAGCCCGGTGTCCTCGAAGATGGGCAACTCGACGTCGCCGTAGCCGGCCAGCCGGGCCGTCCTCAGCAGGCCGTCGCGGACCGCGACGAACTCGGCCGACTCGGGCGGCAGGTAATCGGGAACACCCTTGGGTGCCTGGAATTCGCTCACTGAGTCAGACCTTCGAGAAAGGGGTTGGTACGGCGTTCGAGACCGATAGTGGTGGATTCACCGTGCCCCGGTAATACCAGGGTGTCGTCGTCGAGCACCAGCAGTTTGTCGACGATGGAGCCGAGCAGGTCTCTGCCGCTGCCACCCGGCAGATCGGTGCGGCCCACGGTCTGTTTGAACAGCGTGTCACCGGTGAACGCGAGTGGAACTGCATCTTTCCCCGGGTCGCTGCGCTCCTGCCCGCCGGACAGCTCCGCCCGGGCCACCCGGAACACCACCGACCCGCGGGTGTGGCCGGGCGTGTGGTCGACGGTCACCGTGATGCCTCCGAGTTCGAGTTTGTCCCCGTCGCGATCGAGTTCGACCACCTGCTTGGGCTCGCGGAACATCGCGCCGAACGCGATCTGGCCCAGCCTGGGCCCGATACCGCGGATCGGGTCGGCGAGCATGAAGCGGTCCTCGGGGTGGATGAACACCGGGCAGCCGAACGTGTCGCCCACCTTTTGCGCCGACCACATGTGGTCGATATGCCCGTGGGTGAGCAGGACGGCGGCGGGGGTCAGCCGATTTTCGTCGAGAATGCGGCGCAGATTGCCCATCGCACGCTGACCCGGGTCGACGACAATGGCGTCGGCCCCGGCGCGTGGGGCCAGCACGTAGCAGTTGCATGCCAACATGCCAGCCGGAAACCCGGTGAGCAGCACGCCGTCCAGTTTCCCATCCCCTGTTCGCGAGGGTCGCGCCCCCTGGCCTCAGCCTTAGCTGGCACACTCGGTGCCGACTCACCCGAACACCAACGGAGGACCACCACGGTGCCCACCAATGAACAGCGACGCGAAACGGCCAAGCGCAAACTCGAGCGGCAGCTGGAGCGTCGCGCCCAACAGGAGAAGCGTCGCCAGCTGTTCGTCGTGATCGGCGGGGTCGTGGCGATCGTCGTCGCCGCCGCCCTGGTCGCCACGTTCGTCCTGACCAACAAGGACGACGACAAGAAGACCACCACCGCGGCATCGTCAGCGCCGACCAGCGCACCGGCCGACGCGGGCGGACCCACCGAGGCTCCCCCGGCCACCGGCGGCCTGCCGGCGTTCAAGCCCGCCGCGAACCTGGGTGCCAACTGCCAGTACCCTGCGACACCCGGGGAGCCGGCCAGCAAGAAGGTCGACCCGCCGCACAGCGGCAAGGTGCCGACCACTCCGCCGACGGTCAGCGCGAGCATGAGCACCAATCAGGGCAACCTCGGGCTGGTCCTGGACAACGCCAAGACCCCGTGCACGGTCAACAGCTTCGCGAGCCTGGCGCAGAAGGGCTTCTTTGACAACACGCCCTGCCACCGGCTGACCACGTCGCCGTCGCTGTCGGTGCTGCAGTGCGGCGACCCGACCGGCCAGGGCACCGGCGGGCCGGGCTACCAGTTCGGCAACGAATACCCCACCGACCAGTACCCCCAGGGTGATCCCGCGCTACAGCAGCCGGTCGTCTACCCACGCGGAACGCTGGCGATGGCCAACGCCGGGCCGGGCACCAACGGCAGCCAGTTCTTCCTGGTCTACAAGGATTCTCAGCTGCCACCGAACTACACCGCGTTCGGCACGATCGACGCGACCGGCCTGGCCACGCTCGACAAGATCGCTGCCGCGGGGGTGGCCGGCGGCGGCCAGGACGGCAAGCCGACAACCGGTGTGCAGGTCAAGTCGATCTTGCTGGACTAGCCGGCCATGAGCGACGCTTGCGGAGCGAATCAACAGCGGACATGCGGGACCCGCGCCGGCGTGGGTACCGCATGAGCCAACCGCCGTACTACCCGCCGCCGCCGCCACCGAACTACGGTCCGCCGCACGGGGGTCCGCCGTACGGACCTGGGCCGTATGCGTACCCGACACCGCAGCCGACCAATGGGATGGCCGTCGCGTCGCTGATCTGTGCGTTCGTGTTCGCGCCGCTGGGCATCGTCTTCGGTCACGTCTCGTTGTCGCAGATCAAGAAGTCCGGCGAGGAGGGCCGCGGGCTGGCGATCGCCGGACTGGTGATCAGCTACCTGGTGACCGTCCTGAGCATCCTGGTCGTGCTCGCCGGCATCGTCTTCTTCTCCTGGATAGCGCGGGAGTTGGAGCGCACCGGCGGTGCCGGCGGTATTCCGGGGCGCACCACCACGGCCGCACCCGGCAGAGACCAACTGCCGCCGTTCAACCCGCCGGCGACCCTGGGCGCCAACTGCCAGTACCCGGCCACGGCAACCCCCGCCGACAAGCCCGTCAAACCGCCGGCCGCCGGCAAGGTGCCCACCACCCCGGCCACCGTGACCGCCACGCTGATCACCAACTCCGGTGTGATCGGCCTGCAGTTGGACAACGCGAAGGCGCCCTGCACGGTGAACAGCTTCGTGAGCCTGGTCAAGCAGGGCTACTTCGACGACACTCCATGCCATCGGCTCACGGACTCGAAGTCGCTATCCGTGCTGCAGTGCGGTGACCCGACCGGCCGCGGAGCGGGCGGCCCCGGATATCGGTTCACCAACGAGTACCCGACCAACCAGTTCCGCCCGTTCGACCCGGCGCTCAAGCAATCCATCAGGTATCCGCGCGGCACGCTGGCGATGGCCAACACCGGGCCCGACACCAACGGCAGTCAGTTCTTCATCGTCTACCGCGACTCGCTGCTGCCCCCGACGTATACGGCGTTCGGTCAGGTCGACGAAACCGGTTTGGCCGTCGTCGAAGACATTTCGGTGGCCGGCATCGCCGGGGGCGCCGACGACGGTAAACCGAAGAAGCCGGTGACGATCAAGTCGATCCGGCTGAACTAAAGCCCTGCTCGGTTATCCGGGCAGGCCTTGCTCTTCGGTCGGCAGCGGTGCCGGTCCCTTGATGGCGGGTACCGCAACAGGCAAGCCAGCCCTGGTCGGGCCCGGCGATTGTGTGACCGTGACTCCGGTGGACATGTCTGAGCTGAGGAACGAGCCGGTATCGGTCTGCGGATTGGCCGCTACCGCGGCGAATGCACCCAGCGAGACCAGGGCACCGGCTCCGATAGTGGCTGATAACACGTGAAATCTGTTCATAGCGAATCTCTTTCCAAGAGGGGTCTTGGCCTCCAGGAACAAGGACGTTGCAGCGGTTGGTATTCCGCTGATTTCAAATGAAATAATCTGCGGCGCTGAGGCGTTGACCAAAGTGTTATGCCTATCCATCTGCAAGGAATGGCTCGTCTCACCTTGGGCGCACTGGCGACTGCCGCCTTACTCGCCGCGCCGAGTGCCCTAGTGGACGCCGCCCAGCCCAGCTCCGTCGCGCAGGGCTGCTACAACGGCGTGATCCCGTGGGACCCCTACCTGCAGAGCTGCAGTCTGCCGTCCAAGCAGCCGCGGGTGCGTGGCGCGGCTCCGGACGCCGGCGCGATCATCGCGTGCCGACACCATCCCGGCTGCCTGGCCTGGTACATCAACGGCGGTGGGCCCTGACGCTGGCCGTCAGGCCGCGCTCGTCACCCGGTACACGTCGTAAACGCCCTCGATATTGCGGACCGCGTTGAGCACATGGCCGAGGTGCTTGGGGTCACCCATCTCAAAGGTGAAGCGGCTGATGGCTACTCGATCGTTGGAGGTGGTCACCGAGGCCGACAGGATGTTGACCCGCTCGTCGGCCAGCACCCGGGTGACGTCGGAGAGCAGCCGATGCCGGTCGAGCGCCTCGACCTGGATGGCCACCAGGAACACCGAGGTCGGCGACGGCGCCCAGGTCACCTCGATGATCCGTTCCGACTGTTGCTGCAGCGAACCGGCATTGGTGCAGTCAGTGCGGTGCACGCTGACTCCGCCGCCGCGAGTGACGAATCCCATGATGTTGTCGCCGGGCACCGGCGTGCAGCACTTGGCCAGTTTGGTCAGCACCCCGGGCGCGCCGGGCACGGCGATGCCGGTGTCGTCGGTGCTGCGCTGACGCACCGGCATGGTGGCCGGTGTGGAGCGTTCGGCGAGTTCATCTTCGGCGCTCTCGGCACCACCGAGCTGGTCCACCAGCCGCTGTACCACGTGCCGGGGTGAGACGTGACCCTCCCCGACCGCTGTATAGAGCGCCGAGATGTCCGTGTATCGCAACTCCTGGGCGAGTGCGCCCATCGCTTCGGCGTTGACCAGCTTCTGCAACGGCAGGCCGCCCCGGCGGACCTCGCGGGCGATGGAGTCCTTACCGGCTTCCAGCGCCTCCTCACGACGCTCCTTGGCGAACCACTGCCGGATCTTGGCCTTGGCCCGCGGCGACACCACGAATTGCTGCCAGTCTCGTGACGGGCCCGCGTTCGGCGCCTTCGAGGTGAAAACCTCGACCTGGTTGCCGTTTTCGAGCTTGCGTTCCAGCGCGACCAATCGTCCGTCAACCCGTGCACCGATGCAGCGGTGGCCGACTTCGGTGTGCACCGCGTACGCGAAGTCCACCGGGGTGGAGCCGGTCGGGAGCGTGATCAGGTCGCCCTTCGGGGTGAACACGAAGATCTCCTGCACCGCGAGGTCGTAGCGCAGCGACTCGAGGAACTCGCCGGGGTCGGCGGCCTCTCGTTGCCAGTCGAGCAATTGGCGCATCCACGCCATGTCGTCGATCTCGGCCGCGGCGTTCAGGGCCGGAACTCCGTTGCGGCCCTTGGTTTCCTTGTATCGCCAGTGCGCCGCGATGCCGAACTCGGCCGTGTTGTGCATGGCATCGGTGCGGATCTGCACCTCCAGCGGTTTGCCCTCCGGGCCGACGACGGTGGTGTGCAGCGACTGGTACACCCCGAACCGCGGCTGGGCGATGTAGTCCTTGAAGCGGCCGGGCATCGGCTGCCACAGCGAATGCACAACGCCGACAGCGGCATAGCAGTCGCGGATCTCGTCGCACAGGATCCGCACACCCACCAGATCGTGGATGTCGTCGAAGTCGCGACCCTTGACGATCATCTTCTGGTAGATCGACCAGTAGTGCTTGGGCCTGCCCTCGACGGTGGCGGTGATCTTCATCCCGGACAGCGCCGAATTGATCTCGGCACGAACCTTGGCCAGATAGGTGTCCCGCGACGGCGCCCGGTCGGCGACCAGTCGCACGATCTCTTCGTAGCGCTTGGGATGCAGGATCGCGAAGGACAGGTCCTCCAGCTCCCACTTGACGGTGGCCATGCCCAGCCGATGCGCAAGCGGGGCAATGACTTCCAGTGTCTCGCGGGCCTTGCGGGCCTGCTTCTCCGGCGGCAGGAACCGCATGGTGCGCATGTTGTGCAGCCGGTCGGCGACCTTGATGACCAGCACCCGCGGATCCCGGGCCATCGCGATGATCATCTTGCGGATGGTCTCGCCCTCGGCCGCGGTGCCCAGGGCCACCTTGTCCAGCTTGGTGACCCCGTCCACCAGGTGGGCGACCTCTTCGCCGAAGTCGGCGGTCAACGCCTCCATGGCGTAGCCGGTGTCCTCGACGGTGTCGTGCAACAGTGCTGCCACCAACGCGGTGGTGTCCATACCGAGCTCGGCGAGGATGTTGGCGACCGCCAGCGGATGGGTGATGTACGGATCGCCGGACCGCCGCAGCTGATCGGCGTGCTTGGCCTCGGCCACCTCGTAGGCGCGCTGCAGGATCGCCAGATTGGCCTTGGGGTACATCTCCCGGTGCACGGCGACCAGCGGCTCCAGCACCGGGTTGACGGTGCTGCGCTGCGAGGTCATCCGGCGCGCCAGCCGGGCACGAACCCGGCGCGACGCGCTGCTGGTGGTCTTCGGCGTCTCGACCCGCGGCTCAGCGGGCGGGATGTCGGCGACCGGAGCCGCTGGCGCGGCGGTGACCGCGCCGTTGTCATCCACCACGCCGTCACCTCCTCGCCACCGGAACTTCGAGGATATCCCGCCTGGAGCGGGCGAGTGGCAGGCCCGCGCTAGTCGGCGGCTGAGGTGATCGGCTTGTCCCTGATGACGTAGCTCCCCGCCTCATTCGGATTAGGTGTCGTGAAGGTCGCGCCGTTGAGCTGGTAGGTGGAGTTGCCGATCTTGATGGTGAAGTCGCCGGTCACGTTCCACACCGGCACCGAGCCTTCGATCCACGCGGTTTTTCCGGGCGCCACCGGGACGTTCATCGTCTGGGTGAAGGTATTCGTCTTGACCCAGGTATGCGAGTAGGTGCCCGTGATCTCGATGTTGATGATCGACGCGAGCTTGGCCAGCCCACCGCCGGACAGCTTGACGCTGATGCCCACGGTGTCGGACTGGGACACCTGGTCGGCGATCGCGATGCTGTAGGTCGTGGGCGTCGAGGTCGTGTTCGACACCGGGGTGCCGACGGTCCGCACCGGGCTGAACCCGGCTGTCTGACTCTTCGCGGTGAAGTTGCAGCCCGCCTGCGAGCCGTCGTAGCAGATGTTGGGCAGCACCTTGGCGATCTTGGCCGCGTCCTCGGCATTGAGCGTGATGACGGGGCTGCCGTTGTCCTTCGCGATCGCCATCCGGTCGTTGGGGACGTCACACTGGCCGTTGCCGCCGGCTGCGCAGCTGGTGTCCCGTGGCTTGGTCTCGTACCTGACCTGGAACGTGGTGCCGGCATAGCCTGCCGGGACGTAGCCGAAGTCGGACGGGGTGTACCCGAAACCCACCGTGCCGAAATTCGTGGTGACGTCACCGACCCGGAACATGTACCAGTTCACATCCCAACTGGCCTCGTTGCCGGGAAGGATCACGGTGCCGACCGCCGGGCCGCCATCCAAATCACCGGTGCCGCCCACGTAGCCGTTGAACTTCAGCGGCGCCAGCGTGTAGTTGCGGAACCAGAAGCGCTCGGTGACCCCGAGGGTGGGTTTGACGGTGATGTTCACCGGCACCACTGTCTGGCCGTGCTGCCCGTCGTCGGCCACGACAACCGCGGTGTCGATGCCGCCCGCCTCAGCAAAAGCGTCATTGGGCTTGTAGTAGTAGGTGCCGTTGGGGTTGATCGTCAGCGTGCCGTTGGTCGGGCCCTGGATGACCTGATATGTCAGCTTGTTTCCGTCGGGGTCCGTCGGCAGCAGATCGCCGAGCACCTCGCCGGTGACGAACTGGTAGAGCTCCTTGGGGTGAAGGGCCGGAACGCCGTTGGCCGGATTGGTGTCCATTTGTCGCCGGAGGGCGTCGACCGCGTTCTGCAGCATCGTGCGTAGCGGCAGGACCGCACCGACGCCGCCGGTGGTGGCGGGGTTCGGCGCGTAGCCGAGGATGCTGGCGAGGTTGGCCGCAAGCACGTCGACACCGATCGTGATCGGCGACGGGGCGTGAAGTTTCCTGGCGGCCGCGGCGCGGGACACTGGCGTGACCCGGTCCGTGTGAGCAGAGCGGGTCTTGCTGGCGGCCTTGACCTTTGGACCAGAAGCGGTGGCGCGGGCCGGCGATTTTGCGGCTGCGTGACTAGACGAGGATGACGAATCCGATGTCGACGAATCGGCCGACGCTGTTGCGCAGTTGCTGCCGATGACGAGCCCTGCGCCGATGGCAAATGCCGCCGCGGCGAGTCGTGGAACCAGAATGGTCGATTGCATAACGCCTCCTATGACAGGCCCCCGGCAGGCCCAAATATCTTCTGTAGCAAGCATTGCGGACGTTTCCGGCGCGGGACAGCGCAAACGTCAGACAGCCACGAGTCGTTGGCCGAGGGGCCATCTAGCCACCCCGCGGTTTACCACTCAGACGGCGGCCTCCTGCTCGGTGGGCTGCTCCCCGGTCTTGATGGGGGTCCGGGTGATGCCGTAGTCGCCGCGGCCATTCGGATTGGGCGTGTCCAGCGTGGCGCCGACCAGGTTGAAGGTCGTGTTCCCGATCTCTACCTTGAAGTCACCGGTGACCCGCCATATCGGTTGAATGGCGTCAATCTGGCCGCGCTCATGGGGAGCCAGCGGGACGTTGATTGTCGTGGTGAACGTGTGCGTGTTGGTCCAGCTGTGCCCGTAGGTGGCCTGGATCTCGAAGTTGATGGTCTTCGCGATCGTGGACAGGCCGAGCTTGGCGCTGATCGAGAGGGAGTCGGTCTGCGATTGCTGGTCTGTGACCGACACTGAGTACGACGCGGGTGTATCGCCGAAGTTGGACACGCTGGCGCCCACCGGATGAAGTGGCGTGAACGTATCGACCTGACTCTTGGCCGTGAATGTGCATTTCGCGTCGGACCCGTCCAGGCAGGCCTGCCCCAAAATGGCCGAAACCAGATCCTTGCTTTCCGGTCCGAGACGGACGGAGGTGCCCGGGTTGTCCTTCAGGAGCACCAACCTGTTGGTGTCGGTGTTCACGTCGCAGACCGCTCCGCTGACCCCGCAGCCGATCTCGCGCGCGCCCACCGGTGGCTTCGTCTTGAAGTAGACGGTGAATGTTTTGTTCATAGCACCCAGCGGGCCATTGGGGTCACTGAGGTCGTTGGTGGCGCTCAAAAACCCGATCTGGTCGTACTTGAACAGCACCGACCCCGAGTCGGCGAAGTAGATGCTGACATCGAAGTGGGTCTCTTGACCGACGCCCAGAATCGAACCGTTGGCCGGCCCACTCTTGAGATCGCCGAGGGTGCCGAGATAAGACAGCTTCATCTGCGTGCCGGTGTAGTTCCTGATGTAGAAGCTGTTGTCCAGCCCCGCAGTTGGCGCCACGCTGACATTCACCGGAACGAAGGTCACGCCCTGATGGCCGTCGTCGACGCCGACGTTGAACGTAACGGTGCCGCCGGTCGCCCGAAGCTCCGCGTTTGGCTTGACGTAGTACGTGCCGTTGTCGTTGACGACGATCTCTGCGTTCGCCGGTGCGTCGCCGACCAACGCGAAGGACAGCGAGTCGCCGTTGCGGTCGGAGGCGCGAAGGTCGCCGATCACCTCGCCGGTGACGAACTGGTGCAGTTCGATGGGGTGCACGGTCGGTGTCAGATTGGGCAGGTCGCCGTTGGTGGCTCGCCGCACCGCGTTCAGCGCACCCTCGATCATCGATCGCAGCGGCAAGACCGGGGTATTTTGCCCGCCGTCGTCCGCTTTCGGGAAGTAGCCCAACAGCCCCGCCACCTTTGCCGCCATCTCATCCACGTTCACCCCGAGCCGGGACGGTGCGTGAAGCCTTGGAGATGCGGAGGAATTTGCGCTGGCCGTGAGAACGTCCGCCGCGGCGGCGCGGGGTGCAGATGTCACCCGCGCTACGCGGGCGACGCCAGTCTTGTTGGCCGCCTTGGCTGTTGGCGCCGTCGCCGCGGCACGCGCCTGCGGCGTCACCGCTGCGCGGCCGGCGTTGGCCGAGGGCTTGTGCGCCGACGCGCTACTGGAAGCGGACGACGAATCCGCGGAAGAGGAATCGGCGGCCGCGGTTGCGCACGCGCTGCCGATCGCTACACCGAAGCCGATGGCGAAAGCTGCTGCGGCGAGCCGCGGCACCAGAATGGTCGATTGCATTGACGCCTCCTCCGACAGGCCCCCGGCAGGCCCCAAACACGTTGTCGCAGCAAGCATTGCGGAAGTTGTCGGTGCGAAACGAGCAAACGTCAGACCGCCACGAGCCGTTCGCCGAGGCGCCATCTGGCACCCGGGGCGTTAACCAGACTCAGATGATCTGGAGGCTCGCAACCTGCAGCGGGGAGACCTTGTCGCGGCCGCCGAGCCCGGACAGTTCCAGCACCACCGCAGCGATCGGAACCTCCGCGCCGCTGGCCGCCAGCAAAGCACCGGCCGCGGCGAGGGTCCCGCCGGTGGCGAGTACGTCGTCGATGATCACGATGCGGCGTCCCGCCAGATCGATGCCGTCGGCGGGAATCTCGAGTGTCGCCGTCCCGTATTCGAGCGTGTAGGTCTGGCTGTGCACCGGCGGGGGCAGCTTGCCGCCCTTGCGGATGGCCAGGACGCCGATGCCCAGCCGTTGGGCCACCGCACCGCCGAGCAGGAAACCGCGGGCGTCGATGCCGGCCACCAGATCGGCGCCGGCCGCAATCTCGGCCAGCGCGCCGGTGACGACGGCCAGCCCGTGGCTGTCGGCCAGCACCGGGGTCAGGTCTTTGAACTGGATGCCCGGTTCGGGGAAGTCGGGCACCTCACGGGTCAGCGCCTTGATGACGTCGACCACAGACGCCCGATGTCGCCGACCCTCCGGCTCCGGGTCACTCACTTCTCGAACACCCATCGGTCCATGTTCCAGCCCGCGCCCCACTTGGTCGGATTGCCTTCCACGGCATACATCTTCTTGGAAGCCAGCACCGTGCGCTGCTGACGGTACAGCGGCAGGGTAGGCATGTCGCCCCACAAGATCGGCGAACTATCGCCCAGCAGCTTGGCTTGTTCCTTCGCGTCGGCAGTGATCGCCAGCGCGGAGATGATGCCGTCGATCTGCGGGTTCACGTAGCGGGGCAGGTTGTTGCCGTTGCCGGAGAACAGCGTGTAGGAGTCCAGCGCCGACGACCCCGTCGAGCCGCTGCCCGTCGCGCCACCGGTGCTGGCCAGCAGGACGTCAAGCTTGCCGTCGCGCAATGTCTGCGGCCCCGTCGTGTCCGTCGTCGTGTCGACGACGGTGATGCCCGCAGCGGCGCAGGACTTGGTGATCGCGCCGACGGTGGCCGCCAGCCGCGGGTTGGGCGCCTGGTAGCCGATGCGCACGGTCAGCGGCTGGCCCTCCAGTGCGTCGCGGGCGGCGTCGGGGTTGGCCGGGCCGAATTGCCCTGCGATCGCGGCGCCTTCGATACTGCTGAACGCGTCGTCGCTGGCCGGGTTGAGCCGGACATTGGAGATCGGCATTTCGGCGTTCAGCGCGATCAGATCGCGCGGCGTGCACAACGCCACTGCGCGCCGCGCCGGCGGCGCCGCCAGGGGGCCATCGGGAGCGAAGATGAGCTGCTCGATACCGCCCGAGGGCAGCAGGTGGCGGTCGTAGCCGTCGGGCGTGGACAGGGTGCCCGACGATCCGGTCGCCACGTCGACGACCTGGAACGTGCCGTTGTTGATCCGGTCCTGCACGTCGACCCCGCGCGGCCACACCGTGATCCGCTTGGTGATGGGCTTGGCGCCCCACCAGCGGTCGTTGGCGGTCAGCACCACCGCCCCTTCGGGCAACACCGAATCGATCTTGTAGGGGCCCGACGACGGGAACCGCTTGAGGTCGACACCGGGCTTGAGATCCCACCCGGTGTTCCACGTCTGGGCGATCCGGTCGATGGCGGCAGGATCACCACTCTGGATGGCGCGGGTGACATCCAGGCCCAGCACGTCGCCGATGACATGCGACGGCATCATCGACGTCGCCGTGAACAGCTGCAGGTAGTCGACGACGCCGCGGCCCGGCAGATAGGTCACCCGGGCCTTCTTCTGGCCCGGCTGGCAGTCCACGCCGTCGATGTCGAGGTAACCGGCGCGGCTGGCGGCGTCGAACGCCGGGAACCGCCCGGACTGCGCGGCCCAGGCCAGCACGATGTCGTCACAGGTCACCGGCTTGCCGTCGGAATACACGGCCTTGTCGGAGATCTGGTAGTCCAGCACCAACGGATCACGGCCGACCACCGACACCGAGCCGAAGTCGTGGTCGGCCAGCACCTGCCCGTCAGGGCCGTGAAAGTTGAACCCGGCGAGCACGCGGGCGAAGGCCTGCGGCCCGGCCGAGGCCGCACCCGTCACGGTGTTGGTGTTGTAGGTGATCAACATGCCGTCGACGGCATAGTTGATCTGGTCAGCGGGGCTGCCCGAACACGACGTCAGAACGCTCGACGCGATCACTCCCGCGACGGCCGCCAGTGCGACAACGGCGGCGCGTCGGCGCCTGACAGCCATGGCTCGCTATCGCCCTCGAGTGCTGCGCTTGCCCGTTGGCCGGCCCGCGCTCGACGGACGGGCCGGGCGGGCGCCCGGTGCGGGCTTGCTGCCCACGGCCGGGGTCCCCCCGATGGCAGCTTCGGCCGGCACCGCGGCGGCGGCGTCGTCCAGGTCGACGGCGCCGCCGGTGACGACATCGCTGGCTGATGTCTTCGAGGCCGCAGGCTTGCGCCGGTTGATGACCCGGCGGGTGTGGGTGCGGACCAGATCGGTTCGCTCCCGCAACGTCACCAGCAGCGGAGTGGCGAAGAAGATCGACGAGTAGGTGCCGACGATCACGCCGACCAGCTGCACCAGCGCCAGGTCCATCAGCGTGCCGACGCCGAGCAGCCAGACCGCGACCACCATCAACGCCACGATCGGCAGCACCGAGATCAGGCTCGTGTTGATCGAACGCATGAAGGTCTGGTTGACCGCAAGGTTGGCGTGTTCGGCGAACGTTCTTCGGGTGGTGTGCTCGAAACCGTGGGTGTTCTCCTCGACCTTGTCGAACACGATGACCGTGTCGTACAGCGAGAAGCCCAGAATCGTGAGCAGGCCGATGACCGTAGCCGGGCTTACCTCAAACCCGACGATCGAATACACGCCCGCGGTGACGACGAGGTCGAACACCAGGGTCACCAGCGCCGAGAGCGCCATATAGCGCTCGTAGCGGAAGGTGATGTAGATGGCCGCCAGCACCAAGAACACCCCGAGCGCAATCAGGGCCTTCTTGGTGATCTGGTCACCCCAGGTCTCCGAGACGTCCGACTGGCTGATCGACTGCTCACTGGGCTTGCCGTCGGAGCCCTTGGGCTGCAACGCATCGAACAACGCCGTGCCCAGTTTCGCGGACTCTTCGTTGGTCAGCTTCTCCGAGCGGATCTGCAAGGTCGCCGAGGGGCCGTTGCCGACAACGACCACCGACTCCGGATTCTTGCCCATCGTCTTGCTGTAGACGTCCTCCACCTGCTGGGTGGTGATCGTGCCGTTCTGACCGGCGGTGGGTATCCCGATCTTGGTGCCGCCCTCGAAGTCGATACCGAAGGTGAAGCCCTTCACGGCGATGCTGATGATGCAGGCGGCGACGATCACGCCGCTGATCGCGTACCACATCTTGCGCCGGCCGATGACCTCGAATGCGCCGGTGCCGGTGTAGAGGCGGACGAAGAAACCGTGCTTCGGCGCTGCGGCGTCGGCGGCTTCCAGATCGGGTGCCTCGACGGCGGTGGATGCGGTGTCGTCTGCGGTGTCCTTGGCCATGGCGTTACCCCCGTCCTGTCGCTGTTTCGGCCGCTCGGCGTTCCCGGGCGATCTGTTGCACCGCGCCGAGACCGTTGAACGCCGGTTTGGCCATCGTCGGCGACTTCGACGCCAGGTACACCAGCGGCCAGGTCACCAGGAACACCACCACGACGTCGAGGATCGTGGTCAGGCCCAACGTGAACGCGAAGCCCTTCACCTGCCCGACGGCGAGGAAGTACAGCACCGCGGCGGCCAGGAACGTCACCGCGTTGCCGGACAGGATCGTCTTGCGGGCGCGTGCCCAACCCCGTGGCACCGCCGAGCGGAACGAACGACCTTCGCGGATCTCGTCTTTGATGCGCTCGAAAAACACCACGAACGAGTCCGCGGTGGTGCCGATACCGATGATCAAACCGGCGATACCGGCCAGGTCAAGCGTGTAGTTGATGTATCTGCCCAGCAGCACCAGGATGCCGAACACCATGGCGCCGGACGCCACCAGCGACAGCGCCGTCAGCAGTCCCAGCACGCGGTAATACAGCAGCGAGTACAGCAACACCAGCGCCAACCCGATGGCACCCGCGATCAGACCCGCCTTAAGCGATGCCAATCCCAATGTCGCCGAGACGGTTTCGGCCTCCGACGATTCGAACGACAGCGGCAGCGAACCGTATTTGAGGACGTTGGCCAGCTGCTTGGCGGTGTCGGCGGTGAACGGCGGATTGCCGCCGCTGATCTGGGTGCGCCCGCCGGGGATGGCTTCCCGGATCTGCGGGGCGCTGACGACCTCGGAGTCGAGCGTGAAGGCCGTCTGGGTGCCGATGTTGGCGGCGGTGAAGTCGGCCCACGTGGTGGCGGCGTCGTCCTTGAAGGTCAGGTCGACGACGTAGGCGCCGCTCTGGTTGTCCAGACCGGAGGACGCGTCCTTGATCTGGTCGCCGCTGATGATCGACTTGTCCAGGACGTAGATGTACTTCTTGTCCTGTGAGCAGGCGACCAGCGGCAAGTTCGGATCGTCGTTGCCGGCAAGGATGTCGGGCTGGTCGCACTTGCTCGCCATGTACTGCACGGCGATCAGCAGCAGGTTCTGGTTGGTGCTCTGGCGCAGTTCCTTCTCGAACTTGATGCGCGCGGCGAGGTCCTTACGCGGGTCCGGCGGTGCGGGCGCGCCGGGCGCGGGTGCTCCGGGCGCGGGTGCACCGGCTGCCGGCGGTGCCGGCTGCCCGGGCGCAGGTGCCGGCTCGGGTGCGGGCGGCGCCGGCGAGGGTGCCGGCTCGGCCGGGTACGGACGCGGTTGCGGTGCCGGAGCCGCCGGGTTGGCGGGCTCGGGCGCGGCAGGCGGAGCCGCGGGCGCGGGTGCTCCCCCGGGCGCGGGCGTCCCGGGTGGTGGCGCGCCGGGTGCGGGTGCTGCGGCCGGTGTCGGGCCGCCAGCGCCCGGCACGCCTGCGGCCTGCATCTGCTGCTTGATGGCGTCGATCGGGATCGGCTGGCCGATCACCGGGCGAACGAACAGCCGGGCGGTCTGGCCGAGGTTGCGGGCCTCGTTGCCGTCGTTACCGGGAACGGTGATGACGAGGTTGTCGCCGTCGATCACGACCTCGGATCCGGATACGCCGAGGCCGTTGACGCGGGCGCCGATGATCTCTTGCGCCTGATTCAGCGCGTCGCGGGTGGGCTTTGATCCGTCCGGGGTGCGGGCGGTCAGCGTGACACGGGTGCCACCCTGCAGGTCGATGCCCAGCTTGGGACTCGATTGTTTGTCCCCGGTGAGGAAGACAAGCAGGTACACCCCGATCAGCAGGACCAGGAACAGCGCCAGCCAGCGGTAGGGATGCACCGGCGCCGAAGACGATGCCACGTTGTTGTCTCTCCTAGGTCTTTCGCTTAGCGGTCCTCTGAGTTCCCGCTAGAGGGTACGTGGTGTGCCTGGCGATCAGTCTTTGGTGAGGCGGTCCGCGTCGCTGCCGGTGATCTCGGTGGCTCCCGACGCCACGTCGTCGGCCTCGTCGGCGTCGTCGGCCTCGGGTGCATCGGCCTCGACGCGCTCGCGGACGGCGAGCTTCAGCCAGGTGGTCACCACGCCGGGGGCGATTTCCAGGTCAACGGTGTCGTCAGTGATCGCGATGATGGTGGCGTGCAAACCGGAGGTGGTGGTCACCTCATCGCCAACAGCCAGGGACTCGTGCAGGTCGATGGTGGCCTGCATGGCCTTGCGCTGGCGTCGCGAGGCGAAATACATGAATGCGCCCATGATGACGATCAGGGGCAGGAAGACGAGCAGGTCCATGGCGGCACGATTCTTTCGTATCGGGTGCTGGGTCAGCGCTCCGCGACCATCCGGTCACGCGCTTCATAGCTGCCCAGTCTGCCATTGTCCGGGTTCGGCTCCGACCGGCACCGTCGATGCAAGATGGTCGGATGGACCTGATCGACACGTTGCGCAGCACCGGCTCGGTGCGCGAGTTCACCGATGAGCCGGTTGACGACGCCGCCCTGGCCCGCATTCTCGACACCGCGCGTTTCGCCCCCAGCGGTGCCAATGCGCAGGCCTGGCGGGTGGTGGTGGTCAAAGACCGCGCGATCCGGGCCCGCCTGCGCGACCTCTACGGTCCGCCCTGGGCCGACTATCTGACGTTGACGGCGGCCGGGTTGCGGCCGTGGTCGCCGGTCAACGACCGTGCCGCGGAGGCGGCCGCGCTGGCCGCGGGAACCGATGTCACGGTCGGCGGAATGGCCGCGCACCTCGACGAGGTCCCGGTGCTGCTGGCGTTGTTCGCCGATCTGTCCCAACTGGCGGCCGTGGATCGAGATCTCGACCGCTACTCGCTGGCCGGCGGCGCGTCGGTCTACCCGTTCGCGTGGAACATCCTGCTGGCCGCGCGCGCCGAAGGCCTGGGCGGCGTGCTGACGACCATGCTCATCCGGGCCGAAGACGAGGTGAAGGGGCTGCTGGGCGCCGAAGATCCGCTGGTGCTTGCGGCGGTGATCGCGCTGGGGCATCCGGTTCGACAGCCCCGCCGGCTCACCCGCCAGCCCGTCGCATCGTTCACCACTGTCGACCGGATCGACGGCGTGCCGTTCTCCCCCGCCGCCGGCTAGATACCAACCGATTACGTCGATTTCCTGTCTCTTGACGACGTAATCCGGCATTCATCACACGCTCAAACCGGGTTTTCAGTTGCGTCGCGTCGCCGCCCGACTAGGCTCGAATGGCCCGCTGCGTGCAGTGCCACCTTCGTCTAGGAGAACAGAAGTGACCACCCTCGAGCAGAGCCGCAAACTCGTCACCGACATCCCTGGGCCCGCGTCACTCGAGCTGTCCAAACGCCGGGTCGCCGCGGTCTCGAGCGGTGTTGGCGTCACGATGCCGATCTACGCCGCGCGCGCCGGCGGCGGGATCATCGAGGACGTCGACGGCAACCGGCTGATCGATCTGGGTTCCGGGATCGCCGTGACGACGATCGGCAACTCCTCCCCGCGGGTGGTCGAGGCGGTGCGCGCCCAAGTCGCCGACTTCACCCACACCTGCTTCATGGTGACGCCGTACGAGGAGTACATCGCGGTCGCCGAGCACCTCAACCGCCTCACCCCCGGCTCCTATGAGAAGCGGTCGGCACTGTTCAATTCCGGCGCCGAAGCGGTGGAGAACGCGATCAAGGTCGCCCGCGCCTACACCCGCAAGACCGCGGTGGTGGCCTTCGACCACGCCTACCACGGGCGCACCAACCTGACGATGGCGCTGACCGCCAAGTCGATGCCGTACAAGAGCGGCTTCGGCCCGTTCGCGCCGGAGGTCTACCGCGCCCCGATGTCCTACCCCTACCGCGACGGCCTCATCGACAAGGAGTGGGCCACCGACGGCGAGCTGGCCGCCGAGCGGGCGCTGACGGTGATCGACAAGCAGATCGGGGCGGCCAACCTGGCCGCGGTGATCATCGAGCCGATCCAGGGCGAGGGCGGCTTCATCGTCCCCGCGCCCGGGTTCCTGCCCACGCTGCGGGCCTGGTGCACCGACAACAACGTCGTCTTCATCGCCGACGAGGTGCAGACCGGGTTCGCCCGCACCGGCGCGATGTTCGCCTGCGAAGACGAGGGCATCGAGCCGGATTTGATCGTGACAGCCAAGGGCATCGCCGACGGCCTGCCGCTGGCGGCGGTGACCGGGCGCGCCGAGATGATGGACGCCCCCCACGTCAGCGGCCTGGGCGGCACCTACGGCGGTAACCCGGTGGCGTGCGCGGCCGCGCTAGCCACCATCGAGACCATCGAGCTCGACGGGTTGGTGGCGCGCGCCAAGCAGATCGAAGCGTTGATGAAGGACAAGCTCGGCCGGTTGCAGGCCGACGACGACCGCATTGGCGACGTCCGTGGCCGCGGCGCGATGATCGCCGTAGAACTGGTGAAATCCGGTACCGGCGAACCGGATCCGGACCTCACCAAGACCCTGGCGGCCAAGGCCCACGCCCAGGGTGTGCTGGTGCTGACCTGTGGCACCTTCGGCAACGTGCTGCGGTTCCTGCCGCCGCTGACGATCAGCGACGAGCTCCTGCTCGAAGGGCTCGAAGTGCTGACCGCGATCCTCGCCGACCTCTGAGGCGGACCCGGATGACCACCGTCAAGAACTTCATCAACGGCGAACTCGTCGACTCGGTCAGCGGCGGCACCATGCCGATCGTCGACCCCTCCACCGGCGAAAAGTACGGCACCGCACCGATTTCCAACGAGCAGGACATCGACAACGCGTATACAGCCGCGGCTGCGGCGTTCGCCGACTGGAAGCGCACCACGCCGTCGCATCGACAGAAAGCGCTGCTAAGTTTCGCTGACGACATTGAAAGGCATGCGGAAAGCCTCGTCGCCGCCGAGGGCCGCAATACCGGCAAGCCCAATCACGTGACGGCGGCCGAGGAGATACCTCCGATGGTCGACCAGATCCGGTTCTTCGCCGGTGCGGCAAGGATTTTGGAGGGCAAATCGGCCGGAGAGTACCTGGCCGATCACACGTCCTGGATCCGCCGCGAGCCGGTCGGGGTGATCGGTCAGGTCGCCCCCTGGAACTACCCGATGATGATGGCGATCTGGAAGTTCTGCCCGGCCATCGCCGCCGGCAACACCGTGGTGCTCAAGCCCAGCGACACCACCCCGGTGACGACCGTGATGCTGGCCGAGATCGCCGCCAGGCACTTCGGGCCCGGTGTACTCAATGTCGTCTGCGGCGATCGGGTGACCGGTGCGGCCGTCGTCGCGCATCCCACCCCGCAGATGGTGTCGATCACCGGATCGGTCGCCGCCGGCCGTGCGGTTGCGGTCAGTGCGGGCGGCCATCTCAAGCGCACCCACCTCGAGTTGGGTGGCAAGGCGCCGGTGATCGTGTTCGACGACGCCGACATCGCCACCGCCGCAGCGGGAATCGCGACGGCCGGTTACTTCAACGCCGGGCAGGACTGCACCGCAGCCACCCGGGTGCTGGCCCGCGCCGGCGTCGCCGAGGAGTTGACCGCCGCACTGGCCGAGCAGGCCAGGGGCGCGACCACCACCTTCGGCCGGCCGGCCGGCGACGAGGAGGCCTGGGTGCCGCCGGTCAACAACGCCAACCAGCTGGAGCGGGTGCTCGGCTTCCTGTCCGATGTGCCGTCGCACGCGATGGTCGCTGCCGGCGGAAACCGGCAGGGCGACAAGGGTTTCTACATTGAGCCGACGGTGATCGGCGGGCTGTTGCAGGACGACCGGCAGGTGCAGGAAGAGATCTTCGGCCCGGTGATCACCGTGCAATCGTTCGCCGATGAGGACGAGGCCATTCGCTGGGCCAACGGCACCGAATACGGCCTGGCGTCGTCGGTGTGGACCAAAGACGTGTCCCGTGCGATCCGGGTGTCCAACGCGCTGGACTTCGGCTGTGTGTGGATCAACACCCACATCCCGCTGGTCGCCGAAATGCCGCACGGCGGCTACAAATCCTCAGGGCATGGCAAGGACCTGTCGATGTACGGCTTCGAGGACTACACCCGCATCAAGCACGTGATGGCTTATACGGGCTGAGCTTCGTTTCGGGCTTCACCACGAGCGCGCCAACCCGGGTGCGAATCTCCTCGTCGGTCATGTCCAAGGCGATGAGTTGGCTCATCACGTCGTCGCCCGGGTTCAGACAGCGCTGCGCAATGAGCACATCCACATAGGAACTCAATTCGTCGACCGCCTTGCCGGTCGGCAGCTCGTCGGCCCACCGCCAGAACAGCACCCAGTCATCCTGCGGCACGCCCAGAGCCATGCATAGCTCGGCGATACGCGCGAAGTCCTTGTCGGTGCTGAATATTGCGGTCATGTCTTCCACTGTGTCCCGAAACCCGAATCACGCCATCAGGTTTGTGGCCGATATCGCACAGTGACGTCCCTTACTGACCTCCCCTAACCAAGAAGCCACCCGCCGCGCATCGACGGCGGGTGGCTCTTGGAAGCGCGAGCCCTCCCCGGCTCGCGCGGTCAGTGCGCGACGGGAGTTCGGCGCGACCCGCCGAACATGTGCCGCCAACCGCGCCGACGATGCTCGTCGTCGACCTCGACCGGCTCCGCGGCACGATGACGGCGCGGCTCGACGCCAAACGGCTCGGTGGCCATCGTGGCAACCGGCTCAGCGGCAACGGGTTCGGCGACGACCGGTCGCTGGGCATAGCGGACGTCACGCAGGCTGCGCACCGACACCCGGCCCAGGGCCATCGCCCCGAAGAAGATGATCAAGGCGCCCAGGCCGGCGAAGAAGCCCAGCTCGATCGCCAACTGACCGGCCATGGTGTTCGACACCGGCGACCCGAAGTCGCCCAACTGCAGCGGGCTGGCGAAGAGCCGGCCCACCACGAACCATGCGCCCGCGATGACCGCGAGCCAGCCGCCGAACATGGCAGTGGCCCGATTGCGCGACATCAGCAGCAGCACGCCGCCCAGCACGGTCACTGCACCGGGAAGAACCTCCAGCCAGCCACGGGCCGTGGTCCACGTCCACGCAACACCGGGGTCATAAGCGAAGTTGAAGTAGGGCCCGACGAACGGAATCAGCGCGCCCCATGCACCGAGCAGGATGAGCAGGAAACCACTCGCCGCACCCCGGCTGCGCGCGATCTCCATCCGGCCCGTACCAGTATCGATACGGGTGTCTACGTCTCTCATGACGCCTCCTTGACTCAGGGGGATATCCCCGTGATGACGCTCGAGTACCCCCGTCGCGAGGGCCTCTAACGACGCTCTCCGAGGGGATGGAGAGCAAGTTCACAGCCCCGATCCCTGGAATCCGGCGCCACCGGGGAATATCGTTAGTTTTGCTAACGTAGTTTTATTTGGGTGCAGCGTAGCGCCCACCACAACTTCTTTCTCTCGCTTGTTAATGGAGTCTTGTCATGCCGACTGATACTCGCGAAGCCCGGTTCGAGCAGCGCGTCACCGATCTTTATGCCACCGATCCGCAGTTCGCGGCCGCCGCCCCCGACCCGGCCGTCACCGCGGCCGCCGGCCAGCCCGGCCTGCGCCTGCCCGAGATCATCAAGACCGTCTTCGACGGTTATGCCGACCGCCCTGCGCTGGGACAGCGCGTCGTGCGCTTCGTCGAGGACCCGCAGACGCATCGCACCACCGCCGAGTTCGTGCCCGAGTTCGAGACCATCACCTACCGCGAACTCTGGGGCCGCGTTGAGGCTGTCGCCGCCGCCTGGTCCGACCGCGCCGTCGAGACCGGTGACCGGGTGGCCATGCTGGGCTTCACCAGCGTCGACTACACCACCATCGACATCGCGCTGACCCAGTTGGGCGCGGTTGCCGTGCCGCTGCAAACCAGCGCAGGAGCCACCCAATTGCAACCGATCGTCGCCGAGACCGAACCGACGGTAATCGCGTCGAGCATCGACTATCTCGACGACGCCGTCGCGCTCGTGCTCGCCGGACCCGCACCGAAACGTTTGGTGGTCTTCGACTTCCGGCCTGAGGTCGACGATCAGCGCGAGTCGCTGGCCGCCGCCACGGACCAGCTGGCCGGCACCCCAGTCACGGTCACCACCCTTGCCGACGAAATTGCTTATGGCACCGGCCGTTCCATCGAGCCCGCCGCCACCACCGAGGCCGACCCGCTGGCCCTGCTGATCTACACCTCCGGCAGCACCGGCGCCCCGAAGGGCGCCATGTACCCGGCACACAAGGTCGCCGACATGTGGGGGGCCGCGGCCGCGCACTGGGACGACCGACTCGGCGGATACCCGGCGATCGTGCTGAGCTTCATGCCGATGAGCCACGTGATGGGTCGCGGCGCACTCTGCGGAACGCTGAGCACCGGTGGCACAGTCTATTTCGCCGCCCGCGCGGACCTGTCGACGTTCCTCGAAGACCTCGCCCTGACCCGCCCCACCCAGCTGAATCTGGTGCCGCGAGTGTGGGACATGATCCACCAAGAGGTGCAAAGCGAGGTCGATCGGACGGGTCAGGAAGCCCGAGTGTTGGCCGACAAGCGCAACAGCCTGCTTGGTGGCCGGTTCGTCTCGGTGATGACCGGATCGGCCCCGATCGCACCCGAGCTCAAGGCATGGGTCGAAACATTCCTGGACATGCACCTCATCGAGGGCTACGGCTCCACCGAAGCCGGTGCGGTGTTCGTCGACGGCGTCGTGCGCCGTCCCCCGGTCACCGACTACAAGCTGGTCGACGTTCCCGAGCTCGGCTACTTCGGCACCGACCTGCCGCACCCGCGCGGTGAGCTGCTGGTCAAGACGACGCAGCTGTTCCCCGGCTACTACAAGCGTCCCGACGTGACCGCCACGATGTTCGACGACGACGGTTTCTATCGCACCGGCGACATCGTCGCCGAGACCGCCCCCGACCATCTGCAGTACGTCGACCGGCGCAACAACGTCCTCAAGCTCTCCCAGGGCGAGTTCGTCACGGTGTCGAAGCTGGAGGCCGCTTTCGGGCGCAGCCCGCTGGTGCAGCAGATCTACTTGTACGGCAACAGCGCCCGGCCCTACCTGCTGGCGGTCGTGGTGCCGACCGCGGAGGCGGCGGCCGACCACGATGCGGCGGACCTCAAGGCCCTGATCGGCGAATCGCTGCAGGATGTCGCCCGCACCACGGGTTTGCAGTCCTACGAGATTCCGCGCGATTTCCTCATCGAGACAACACCGTTCACCGTGGAGAACGGCCTGCTGACCGGAATCCGCAAGCTGGCATGGCCCCGACTGAAGGAACGCTACGGCTCCGTCCTGGAACAGCTCTACACCGATCTGGCCGAAGGTCAGGCCGATGAGCTGCGGGCACTTCGGCGTAGTGGCGCCGATGCCCCGGTGTTGGCGACCATCACTCGCGCCGCCGGCGCGTTGCTGGGCGCCACGGCCGCAGACCTGCAACCCGACGCGCACTTCACCGATTTGGGCGGAGATTCCCTGTCGGCGTTGACATTCGCCAACCTGCTCAACGAGATCTTCGAGATCGAGGTGCCGGTGGGTGTCATCGTCAGCCCCGCCAGCGACCTACAGGCCATCGCGGCCTACATCGAAACCGAACGGAGTTCGGGCGGCAAGCGGCCGACATTCGCCTCCGTCCACGGTGCCGGCGCCACCGAGGCGCACGCCCGTGATCTGACATTGGATCACTTCATCGACGCCGCGACCTTGGCCGCCGCACCGCAACTGCCCGGGCCGAGCAGCGAGATCCGCACCGTACTGCTCACTGGCGCAACCGGATTCCTGGGTCGTTACCTGGCCCTGGAATGGCTGGAACGGATGAGCCTGGTCGACGGCAAGGTGATCTGCCTGGTGCGCGCCCGTACAGATGAGGATGCGCGTCACCGGCTGGATGCCACCTTCGACAGCGGGGACCCCACGCTGCTGGCTCACTACCGTGAATTGGCTGAAGCACATCTCGAGGTCATTGCCGGTGACAAGGGCGAAGAGAACCTCGGGCTGGATGCCACGACCTGGCAGCGGCTGGCTGACACCGTCGATCTGATCGTCGACCCTGCCGCGTTGGTCAACCACGTTTTGCCGTATCGGGAGTTGTTCGGCCCCAACGCTGTTGGTACCGCCGAGCTGATCCGGATCGCGCTGACCACCAAGGTGAAGCCGTTCGTGTACGTCTCGACGATCGGCGTCGGTGCCGGCATCACGCCGGGACAGTTCGTGGAGGACGGCGATATCCGGTCGATCAGCCCCACCCGGGCGGTGGACGACTCGTACGCCAACGGCTACGGCAACAGCAAGTGGGCCGGCGAGGTCCTCCTGCGCGAGGCCAATGACCTGTGTGGCCTTCCGGTCTCGGTGTTCCGCTGCGACATGATCCTGGCCGACACCACCTACGGCGGCCAGCTCAACCTGCCCGACATGTTCACCCGGATGATTCTGAGCCTGGTGGCCACCGGGATCGCGCCTGCGTCGTTCTATGAGCTCGCCGCCGACGGCAATCGCCAGCGTGCGCACTACGACGGCCTGCCGGTGGAGTTCATCGCCGAGGCGATCTCCACACTCGGCGCGCACGTGACGGAAGGGTTCGAGACCTATCACGTCATGAACCCCTACGACGACGGCCTCGGGCTCGACGAGTTCGTCGACTGGCTGGTCGAGGCCGGCCACCCGATCCAGCGGATCGCCGAGTACGGCACCTGGCTGCAGCGGTTCGAAACCTCGATGCGGGCACTGCCCGACCGCCAACGCCAGTACTCACTACTTCCGTTGCTGCACAACTATCAGCACCCGGAGCGGCCGGTCCGTGGATCGATCGCCCCGACCGAGCGGTTCCGCACCGCGGTTCAGGACGCGAAAATCGGCCCGGACAAGGATATTCCGCACGTCACGCCGGAAGTCATCGTGAAGTACGTGACCGACTTGCAGCTCCTGGGTTTGCTGTAGGCCTGCCGACATCGACACCAGGGTCGCGATCAACGACGATCGCCGACCCTGGTGTCGTTTTCGGTGGGCGACGTGCCGGCATCCAATATTGGGATCGGTAGTCACACCGGCCGGGTTCACTCCCGAGCATGGCGATCAAGACTGACTTCACGGCCCGGCCGATGACGCGGCTGGCGACATCAGCAGTGCTGACAGGGGGTCTGGTCGCGGCCGCTCTTGCGTTTGGCGCAGGCACCGCCCAGGCCGGTGGCCCGTACACCTGGTGCCCGGGCCAGAGCATGACGTCGGGAGTCGATATGGAGCACCACACCGGAGCGCCGGGCGGGCAGATCGACTGGGACATGAACGTCTGCCATACCTGGTGGTATGTCAGCTGGGGCTCGGGCAACATCAACCCGGGCGTCTGGGAGGGCGATGCCCCGGCGCCGGACGCGCTGGTACCCCGAAAGTGCCCACCGGTCTCTTTCATCTGCGCCTGACGCACGCCCCACCGCGCTAGCCGGCTCGGCGGACCTGATCGACGATCTCAATGATGTTGTCGGCGACCAGCTTCGGCTGATAAAGCATCATGTTGTGGCCGCTGCCGCTCGCGATGATGTTCGTAGTTCCCAGTGCCGCCGCCAGCATGTCGTTGGCTTCATGAATCTGGGCCAAGGTGTAATTCTCCGGCGTCAGAGCTTCTGGTGCCGGGAACTTGTCGGCACTGAGGACGATTGCGGGTACGCGCGGCAGCGGCGGCGCATCCTTGACGGCGGCCATCGCTTCGAGAGTGAGCACGCCCTCGCCCCCCGACTCCGCCGGCAACGCGCCATCGCGCTCCCAGGCGGCGTTCTGCACGTCAGTGCCCGCGCCCGGCAGAAATTCCGAGACACCATCGACCATCACGATGCCCGCCACCAGATCCGGATGCGTGCGCGCCAGCAGGTCGAGGATGAGGCCACCGTAGGAGTGCGCGGCAAAAACCAGCGGCCCCGGAAGGTGCGCGGCGTTGATCAGCGCAACGATGTCGTCGACATCCTGCTGCACGGTATGCGGTTGCGATACGGGGGTGGACTGGTCGCTGCCGTCCAGCCGGGTGTTCGGCCGGTCATAGGCGCACACCTGCGTCGTCCTCGCGACGGACGGCTGCACCGCGTTCGAGCTGGGTTCCAGCTGCGCTTGCCCGATGATGTCGTAGGGCGAGGACCGGATCGGATCATCGGCCGGCACCACGAAATTCCACGCCTGCGCGTAGCTGCCTTTGCCCGGGATGATGAAGACCGCGGGCGAACCGCTGCCCTGGCATTCCAGGTACAGCTGCCGGCCGTCGCCTATATCGACAAGGCCCGACGACCCGGCGCCCGGGTCTGCCGAACCGCGTGCGCACCCCGCCAGCACGATGAGCAGCGACAGCAGTGCCAACGATCGCGTCACACCGCGACGGTACAACGGGTAGGTGCCAGACCCGAGCAGTAATGTTGCCCGTCAGACTTGCAGCTCTCGGGGGGCCGGCTGCTGGCGGTTCGGGAGCAAATGCACAAAGACGTAGGCATGGCGGCGTGGATCCGGCGGTGGTGGCACCAGCCCGATCAATACGACTGGATGTCGGAATACCTTGCCTCGCGGCACCTCCAGCGCTTCAGCCGTGTCCTCATCGCGTCAGTCGTCATCATCTTCGGCGTGGTGCCCGTGGTGATGCTGTTCAGCCCGTCGGGTCCGCAGGGTCAGATCCACCGGACTGCCGCGATCGTCATGTCGGCCCTGGCGTTCGGTGGGGCATGCAGCTGGCTGGCCGGCTGGCCGAGTCGTCGACAGTCCGCGCTCTTCGCCGTCGGGGCCAACGCGGGTGTCACCATCGCGTGCCTGATCGCCGGGACCCCGGCCACCGCCTTGTTGGCGTGCGCCACCTTTGCTCCGATCGCCGGCTTCGTCGGTCTGCACCACTCCAGCCGGCTGCTGGCGGCGACGCTGGCCAATGCGATCGTCACCACGGTCTTCGCCGGTGTACGGATCGCGGAGGCGGGCGACACCGCAATGGCTGTTGGGCATGTGCTGGGCATGCTGATCGCAATACTCGTCGTCCCGTTCGGAAGCCAGCTGCTGCTGCATCTGCTGAGCCTCGACGCGAGGATGTCCGACACCGATTCGCTGACCGGGCTGCGCAATCGGCGCGGCTACGACCAGTCGGTGCTGCAGCTGATCGCCGGAGCCGACCGATCACAGTCACAGTGGCTGTCCGTGATCCTGATCGACTTGGACGGCTTCAAACGGATCAACGACACCCACGGGCATGGCTACGGCGATGCAGTACTGGTCGCGGTCGCCGACAACCTGCACCGTGCGAGCGCAATGAATTCCGTGGTCGCCCGCCTCGGTGGCGAAGAGTTTCTGATCGCAGAGCTGACCGGACCAGACGAACCGGAACTCCGTGCCGAACGGTTACGCGCAGCCGTCGCCAACACACCGAGTGAAGTGACCGCCAGCGTCGGCGTCGCGTCGATCGCACTGACAGATATCGGCAGTACCACGACCACGGCGCTCACCAAGCTGGTCGACGCGGCAGACGCGGCGATGTACGAGGCCAAGCGAGCGGGCGGCAACCAGGTGCGCTACCGCACCATGACGAGCCCCCGGGCATAGGTCGGGAAAATCCCGCCTCAGCCATAGCCTTGAAACTAAGTTGAACTCAACTTAGGATAATCCCGTGACGGTGGCGACGACGGCGCGCGGTGTTCAAGCTCGGGAACGGCTCATCGACGCCGCGACAGCGGAACTGGCGGAGACCGGACGCTTCGAGGTCGCCGCGGTCGCACGGCGGGCCGGAGTCAGCGATGGTCTGCCCTATCGCTATTTCGGCACCCGCACCGGCCTGCTCGTCGCCGTCATCGACGCGTTTTATCAGCGATTCTCCAACTCGATCGCACTGCGCACCTACGACGCCCCCACCTGGGCCGAGCGGGAGCGTGAACGCATCAGCGACTGGGTGCACTTCCTCTATCGCGAGCCCGCGGCGCCCGCAATCTTGTCCGGACTCGGCGAAGGCGAACTGGCCACCGCGCGAGGTCGCTGGCTGCAGGAGATGAGCAAGTTCGGCGCCCGCAACATGGCTCAGGGGCAACGTGATGGCGAGATTCCGGCAGACCGCGACCCCGAATATCTGGCTGCGGCCACCATCGGCGGCACCAACGCCGTCGTCGCCGTGTGCCTGACCCGCGATCCCCGACCACCCGCCGCCGACGCCATCGACCAGCTCTGGTCATTCGTCTCCGGAGCCGTTGGCCTGAAGTCGAACAGCGAAGGGCCTCAACACCGAAGGGAAGGTCAATGATTGAACGGGTCGAGGATCTGTACGGCGACCTCGCCGGTACGTACCGGTCGACGGCTCGCGCCGGAGCGCACGACGAGACCGTCGAATCCGATTTAGCCCTACTCGAACGCGACGGATACGTCGTCATCGAAGGCCTGATCTCGGCGCAAGCATGCGAGGAGATTGCCGCCGAGGTGGATCCGCTGCTCGGGCCGGTCGGTCGAAATGCCTTCGAGGGCTTACGCACTCAGCGGGCGTACAGTCTGATGACCAAGACACGCGTCTGCGACGGTCTCGTCGAGCATCCGCGAGTGCTGGCACTGCTCGACCGGCTGTTGATGCCCAACTATCTGCTGTCTCAGTTGCAGGCCATCCGAATCGGACCCCAGGAGAGCGCACAGTTCCTGCATTTCGATGACGGCATGTATCCCGTGCCGCGCCCACGCCCGGCATTGAGCGCGGCCACCATCTGGGCGATCACCGACTTCACCGCGGACAACGGCGCCACCGTGGTCATCCCGGGCAGCCACCGCTGGGACCACCGTCGTAAACCCGCCGACGATGACGAACATGTCAGTGTCGTGATGCCGGCCGGGTCAGTGGTGTTCTTCATCGGCACGCTGTGGCACGGCGGGGGTGCCAACAACACGACCAATCAGAGTCGGCTCGCCGTCACTGCACAGTATTGCGAGCCCTGGTTGCGCCCTCAAGAAGCGTTCACGCTGTCGACACCTCCCGGCACGGTGCGCGCCGTGTCGGAGAACCTCCGCCGCATGCTTGGCTACAGCATCCATCCGCCCTTCATGGGCATGGTCGACGGCATGCACCCCAAGCGGATCCTGGAGATCAGATGACGGCGATCACCAACAGCACGACGGCCACCAACGGGAAGGCCCCCTGAGTCACCGCGGCACGCGCCTTGTCCGGCGCGGACGCCAGCAGCACGACCGCCGCGGCGAGCATCGACCCGACGCCCGCGAACACCAGCGCTGCGCCGATCCCATTGTGCCCCAGGATGATTGCAACGATACCGACGACGCTGACGATCGCAAGGAACAGGTTGTAGAAACCCTGGTTCAAGGCCATCAGTTTGGTGGTCTCGGCTTCCTCGGCGGTGGTGCCGAACGTCGCGCGGGTCCGCGGCGTGGTCCAGGTCAGCGATTCCATGGTGAAGATGTAGACGTGCAGCAGCGCTGCGAGGCCGGCGAAAATCAGTGCAGCGTTGACCATCGGGTTCCCATCATTCGAAAAAGCCGGACTGACCGAGTCCGCTGGCCCGCGGCGGTGGCACCATGCCGAGGTGGGTCCAGGCTAGCGGCGTCGCCACACGGCCGCGGGGAGTCCGCGCGATCATGCCCGCGCGGACCAGGAACGGCTCGCAGACCTCCTCGACGGTGGTGGGTTCCTCCCCCACCGCAACCGCGAGGGTGGACACCCCGACCGGACCGCCGCCGAAGCTCTTGGTCAGCGCCGTGAGCACCGCCCTGTCGAGCCGGTCAAGGCCGAGTTCGTCGACGTCGTAGACCGCAAGCGCCGCCTTGGCGATGTCGCGGGTGATCACCCCGTCGGCGCGCACCTCGGCGTAGTCGCGCACCCGCCGCAGCAGCCGGTTGGCGATGCGTGGCGTACCCCGCGACCGGCGGGCGATCTCGGTACCGGCATCGGACTCGAATTCGATGCCGAGGATGCCCGCCGACCGGGTCAGCACCCGTTCCAGATCGGCGGGCTCGTAGAAGTCCATCTGTGCGGTGAACCCGAAGCGATCGCGCAACGGCCCGGTCAGCGCACCGGACCGGGTGGTGGCACCGACCAGAGTGAACGGCGCCACGTCGAGCGGAATCGATGTCGCCCCAGGACCTTTGCCGACGACCACGTCGACCCGGAAGTCCTCCATCGCCAGGTACAACATCTCCTCGGCCGGCCGGGCGATACGGTGAATCTCGTCGATGAACAACACGTCGTGCTCGACGAGGTTGGACAGCATCGCGGCCAGGTCCCCCGCGCGGAGCAGTGCCGGGCCGGACGTCACCCGCAGCGACGTGCCCATTTCGGCGGCGATGATCATCGCCAGCGACGTCTTACCCAGGCCGGGCGGACCCGCCAGCAGGATGTGATCCGGTGTGCCGCCGCGGTTTTTGGCGGCCTCCAGCACGAGCGATAGCTGTTCGCGCACCCTGGACTGGCCGATGAATTCCTTGAGGCTGCGGGGCCGCAGGCTGGCGTCGATATCGCCTTCGCCAACGGTCAGCGCCGGCGAGACGTCGCGTTCGAGGTCCTCGTCCCCCTCGTCGCCCTCGTCGCCCTCGAACCGGCTCACCTGGTCTTCCCCAGCAGTGACAGGGCCGCCCGCAGCGCACTCTGCGTGTTCGCATCCGGGTCGTCGGCCAGCACCTTGTCAGTGGCTTCCTCGGCCTGCTTGGCCGCAAAGCCAAGTCCGACAAGGGCTTCCACCACGGGAGTGCGCACCGCATGACCGGTGGCCGCGGCCAGAGCCGCACCGCCGGCGACCGCGCCGATCTTGTCGCGCAATTCCAGCACCATCCGTTCGGCACCACGCTTGCCGATGCCTGGCACCCGCGTCAAGGCGGTCACGTCGCCGTCGGCAAGTGCCTGGCGCAGCGCGGTCGCGTCGTAAACGGCCAGCGTCGCCAGCGCGATCTTCGGGCCGACCCCGGACACCCCGAGCAGCGTCGAGAACAGGTCGCGCGCATCGGAGTCGGCGAAGCCGTAGAGCGTCTGGGAGTCCTCACGCACGATCATCGCGGTGATCAGGCGGGCCTCGCTGCCGCGCCGCAACGTGGCCAGCGTCGACGGGGTGACCATCACCTTGTAGCCGACGCCGGCGGCCTCGATGACGACGTGGTCGAGGGCGATGTCGAGGACTTCACCGCGCACCGAGGCGATCACGTCGTGCTCCGCGAGACTGGCTTGCGCGCGGCCTTCAGCCGAGCCTGGTAGGCGCGTTTCTGCTCGGCGGCCATCGCCTCGGCCTGCGCCATCCGAGCAATCATCGGGGCGCGCCAGCAGTGGCAGATCGCCAGGGCCAGTGCGTCGGCGGCGTCAGCCGGCGTCGGCTTCTGCTGCAATTGCAGGATCCGGGTGACCATCGCGGTGACCTGTGCCTTGTCTGCCCGGCCGTTGCCGGTGACGGCGGCCTTGACCTCGCTGGGGGTGTGGAAATGCACGTCGATGTCGCGGCGGGCGGCGGCCAGCGCGATCACGCCGGCGGCCTGGGCGGTGCCCATCGCGGTATTCGCGTTCTGGTTGGCGAAGACCCGCTCGATCGCGATCACGTCGGGCAGGTGGGTGTCCATCCAATGGTCGACGGCGTCGCTGATCGTCATCAGGCGCCGCTGCAGCGGTTCGTCGGCCGGGGTGCGCACCACGTCGACGTCCAGCGCCGTGACCTGGCGGCCGCCTCGGCTCTCGATCATCGAGAGACCGCACCGGGTCAACCCGGGGTCGACTCCCATTACGCGCACGGATTGCCCTTTCCGACTACGAACAGCTGTTCGATAACAGTAGCGGGCCAGGCTGACGGGATCGGTGATGACACGCCACGCGGATCGCTGAGCAGTGGCTATCGTCAGACCATGGGCGGCACCGACGCATTCCATCCCGATCTGTCCGGCAGCGCGCCGGTCGGCAACCGCGTGCGCCACATCAGGGCCGCCGACCTCGACGGCAGCACCTCGCAGACCGGCGGCATGCAGCGGTTCGCCGCGATCAGCGGCCCGTCTGTCGGCTCGGAGAAGCTGTGGATGGGCGAGACGCACGTCGGGCCGGGTGTGGCGTCGGCCAACCATCACCACGGCGAGTCGGAGACGGCGATCTTTGTGCGCAGCGGCCACCCCGAGTTCGTCTTCCACGACGGTGTCGGTGAGGTGCGCATCAGTACCGAGCCGGGCGACTACATCTTCGTGCCGCCGCACCTGCCCCACCGGGAGGAGAACCCGGACCCCGGCGAGCCCGCCGTCGTCGTCATCGCCCGCAGCACCCAGGAGGCCATCATCGTCAATCTGGACCGGCTGTATCCGCTGTGAGCGTCGAGGACACCGCCAGGCAGACCAGGCCCGGCCGGCCGCGTAGCGAGCAGTCTCGCTCGGCAGTGGTCCGCGCGACTTCAGAGTTGTTGCACGAGATCGGGTTACGGGCAATGACCACCGAACAGATCGCCGCTCGCAGCGGATCCAGCAAGGCGACGATCTACAAGTGGTGGCCGAATAAATACGCCGTCGCCGTCGACGCGTTCTTCTCCGAGATGCAGGCCGACTCCCCCGACCCCGACACCGGTTCGGCCCAGCAGGATTTCACGATCTGGCTGCGCGGACTGTTCCACTTCTACACCGGACCGAGCGGACGGGTCTTCGCTCAGTTGGTCGGCGAGGCTCAGTTCGATCCCGAGGTGACCAATGAGCTGCGCGACGGGTTGATCCGCACCCGGCGCGCGGTGCTGGAGACCGTCTGGGACCGCGGGGTGGCACGTGGTGAACTGCGTGCCGACGTCGACCGCGACGTCGCGGTCGACCTGATCGTCGGGCCCGCCCTGTACCGGCTGATGACCAGCCGTGGCGCCCTGGATGACGCCGCCGCCGACGCCATCGTCGACGCCGCCATCCGCGGTCTGTCCCGGTGAGGGAACTCACCATCGCCACGGAATGCCGCATCTTGCGCCGGCGTTGATTATTTCGAAACTGTACGTTCAGTTTCGAAGGAGCCCATCATGGCAATCAAAGTTCGTTTCGCCGCCGGCCTGCTCGCCACCGGGATCGCCGCAGCAATCTCTGCTGCGCCCGTTGCCGCCGCGGCCAGCGACCCGCATCTGGTTTGTACCGCGGTCAGCGACGGCAACACCCAGTGCGAGACACCGGGTAATGCCCAGCTCACGTCCTCACCGCCGAACGTTCCGTACCCGTCGCTGTATCCGTTCCTGCTGGGCGGCGGCCTGATCTTCCACAACGGCGGTGGCCACGGGATGCGGTGATCAGGCTCCTGCGCTCATTCGTCGATCTCGGCCAGGACCTCGTCGGAGATGTCGGCGTTGGTGTACACGTCCTGAACGTCGTCGCTGTCCTCCAGCGCGTCGACGAGCTTCATGATCTTGCGGGCGCCGTCGGCGTCCAGCGGCACCGTCACCGACGCCTGGAAACCTGCGTCGGCGGAGTCGTAGTCGATACCCGCGTCCTGCAGCGCGGTGCGCACCGCGACCAGATCAGTCGGTTCGGAGATGACCTCGAAGCTCTCGCCGAGATCGTTGACATCTTCGGCGCCGGCCTCCAGCACCGCCAGCAGGACGTCGTCCTCGGCCAGGCCGTTCTTGTCCAGCGTCACCACGCCCTTGCGGGAGAACAGGTAGGACACCGAACCCGGATCGGCCATGTTGCCGCCGTTGCGGGTCATCGCGATCCGGACCTCGCTTGCCGCGCGATTGCGGTTGTCGGTCAGGCACTCGATGAGCACCGCGACGCCGTTGGGTCCGTAGCCCTCGTACATGATCGTCTGCCAGTCAGCGCCGCCGGCTTCTTCACCTGCGCCGCGCTTGCGGGCCCGCTCGATGTTGTCGTTCGGCACCGAGGTTTTCTTGGCCTTCTGAATGGCGTCGTACAAGGTCGGGTTACCGCCGGGATCACCACCACCGGTGCGTGCCGCGACCTCGATGTTTTTGATCAGGCGGGCGAACTCCTTGCCGCGGCGCGCATCCTTGACGGCCTTCTGGTGTTTGGTCGTAGCCCACTTGGAATGGCCGCTCATCGGGTTCTTCTCCGTACTTTCCGTCCTGCCGTAACCCGACGAGTCTACTGGTCGACGCCCGCCACGGAGCTATCCGTCCAGGTTGCGCCCTGTCCGGCCGCCCAGTGCGAGGCGGGCCACGAGGTCGAGCAGGTAGCCGACAACGCCGATCACCAGAACGACGGCCACCACCTGGTCATACGCCAGTTGATCGCGGGCGTTGAGGATCTGATAGCCCAAGCCGGAACGAACTCCGAGCATTTCCGCGGGCACCAGGACAACCCAGGCGATGCCCAGCGCCAGCCGCAGACCCGTCTGGATATGCCCGCGGACGGCCGGCAGGACGACCGCGGTGAGCACTTCGGTGCGGGTGGCGTGGAAGGAGCGGGCGACGTGCAGATAGCCCGGTTCGATGGCGTGCACACCCGCGACGGTATTGAGCAGGATCGGCCACACCGCGGCGGCCGCGATCAGGAAGATCACCGGCTGGTTGCCGATTCCGAAGACCGCCAAGGCGATCGGCGTCCACGACAGTGGCGAGATCATCCGCAGGAATTGCACCAGCGGGGTGGCGGCGCGCTCGACCGTGGTGTTCAGGCCGATCAGCAGCCCGGCCGGGATGCCGATGACCGCGGCGACGAGCAGCCCGACCAGCAGCCGGTAGAGGCTGTATCCGGTGTCGGACAACAGCACCCCGCGACTGAGGAGCTCACCGACCGCGGGGAGCGCCTTCTGCGGTGCGGTCTGGCGTAGCAGCGATGTCGGGTCGCACAGCACCGAGGTGGCCAGCCACCACAGGCCGACCGCAATGGCGATGGCGATCACCGGTGGCCATAGCCGACCCCACACGGACGCGCGGGCGGAGTTGGTGATGGGGACGTCGCTGCCGATGAGAGCGTCGGCCGGTTCTGCCTGGGTGGTCGTCATAGCGGTTGCACCTCTTCGATTCGGGTGAGATCGGTGGGCAGCCCGAAGGCGGCGGGTCCGCCGTGGGAGAACAGGGACTGGCGCACGAACTGGTCATCGATCAACTCAGCATGAACATGCGCGGGATCGATTCGATCCAGGAAGCGCCGGTCGCCGTCGACGACGGTGTCACCCATCGCCTCCAGTAGCCGCTGCGTGAAGCTGGGAAAAGGAAAGGGCTGGAAGCCAATATGCTGCGGCTGCCACTGCGGATGCGCGAACGGATACGGCGCTGTGGGGTAGGTCAGCGCCGTCTGCACCGCAGGCAGTGGCTGCGGCAGGTAGCGGCCGGCCAGTGCAGCCGCGGCCGCCTTGCGGTCGCCGTTGATCTTCAGTTGTGCCGCGACGACGGCGTCGGTGACCGCCTGCACCGCGGCCGGACGCGAGGCGATGACGTCGTCGCGAGTGATCAGTACGCAGCAGGCGTGATCGCGCCACACGTCGCCCAGGAACGTGTGGATGCGGCCGATCTTCTTGATCTGTGCCATGGCGTTGAACGGATCGGCGACGACGTATCCGGCGATCGACCGGTTGGCCAGTGCCGGCACCATGTCCGACGGGCTCATCACGACGAGCTCGACGGTGCGGTCGGCGCGAGATGCGCTGCGGCGCACCACCGGTCGTAGTCCATGAGCCCGCAGCAGCTGCTGCAGCACGATGTTGTGGATGGACCACCAGCCGGGGATGCCGACCTGTGCACCGGCCAGATCGGACAGGTCGTGGATGTCCGGCGCGACGGTCAGTGCCGAGCCGTTGGTGTGGTTCCAGCCCAGCACCCGCACTCCCCCGCCCAGCCCGTAGCGCAGTTGCACCGCCATCGGCATCAACAGGTGCACGACGTCGACCTGACGGCTGATGAACGCCTCGGCCAGCGATGCCCAGCTGCGGAACAGCGTCGGCTTGGCGGAGCTGACCACCCCGGCCGGATACAGCGTCGCGCTGTGGGCGATGAGCAATGGTGCGGCGTCGGTGATCGGCAGGTACCCGATCCGTAATTGCCCACTGACGTTGGCGGCGTTGGTGGTTGCGCTGCGAGTCAGATCAGCGATGCCGAGCAAGCCACCGGCGGCGGCCAATCCAGCCGCTCCGGTCAGCAGCCGGCGCCGGGTCAGATCGCTCACCGGACCGAACCGGCGGTCTGTTGGTAGTGGTCCAGGATCTCGCGGCGCAGCGAGGCTGTGCCCTCGGCGGTCGGTGTGCCGCCGAGTTGCCATTGACCATGCAGAGCGCCGTCGGCGCCGAGCAGCACCACCCGGCCGGCCAGCCCGAGCGCCTCATCGACATCGTGGGTGACGAGCACGACGGTAATCGTCAGGGCGGCAGCCAGATCGGCAAGCCAGCGCTGCAGGTCGCTCTTGGTGGCGGGATCGAGCGCACTGAACGGTTCATCGAGCAACAGCAACACCGGGTTGGTGGCGACGGCACGCAGGATGGCCACCCGCTGAGCCTGACCTCCGGAAAGTTGATCGGGATACCGGGCGGCCAGTGAGTCGATGCCGAATCGCTGCATCAGCTGGGCGGCGTGGTCGTTGTCGAACGCAGCACGGTGGGCACCGAATCGCCGTGCGAAGGCTACATTTTCGGCCACCGTGAGCCACGGCATGAGCAGGGGTTGTTGAAAAGACGACCCCGGTTCGCGGGCGGCCCTCGGCGCCCGACCAGGCGATCTCACCGGCCGAGAGTGTGTCCAGCCCGGCGAGCACCCGCAGCAGCGTGGACTTTCCGCTGCCACTGCGCCCGAGCACCGCCAGGAATTCGCCGGCTTCGATGCTCAGGTCGATATCGCGCAGCGCGGTGGCCGAGCCAAACCGCTTGGCGCCTGCACTTATTCGTACCGACTCAGTTCCCACCGCAGTTGTCCTTCCGAAGGTGATTGAACGGGCAGGAAAGCCGCTTCCCTGAACCGACGATTGGCACTGTTGCCTCGTGCGTAGCCGGCACCACCGACGAGGGTGGATTCGAGCCGGGTCGCGGCCAACGCCGTACCGGCCGCCTCGAGGCGTAGCCGGATCAGGTCCGCGATGCTCGCCCCCGACGGGTCGCGGGCGAATTTGTAGAGCCGGCCGCGCAGGGCGCGGGTGCGCTCGTCGAGTGCGGTGACCTCGTCGGTGAATGGGTCGGCCAGCACACCCTCGGCACGCGCCGCACCCGCCACTGCCGCCCGGGTGACACCGACACAGAAGGCCGTCTGCGCCAACAGGAATGCGGGCCGGATACCGGCGACGAACCCGGCGAGGTCGGTGCTGATGATCTGCTCCGGGGTCACCGCCACGTCCTCGAGCCGCAGGGAGCTCGAAACCGTCGCGTTCAGCGCCATCAGTGCCGGCGGCGGGTTGACGGTGACACCCGGTGCGGCGGCGTCGATCGCGACCACGTAACTGGTGCCGGCGTCGTCGCGAGCCGGAAGCACGATCACCGCATCGTCGAACAGGTTGGACGCCCAGCGGATTGGGCCGGTGAGCGTCAGGCCCTCCCCGCGTCGGCTCGCGACCACCGGCACCTGGCCGAGGCCCGCCACCTGCTTGAGCCCGGTGGCCATGGCGGTGACGCCGATGCGGGAGCCGGTGCGCAACGCCTCGAGGTGTCCCTCGCGGAGTTGTGGCGAACCGTGGTTCAGGTACGTCAGCGCCATGACATGGGCCCAGGTGCTGAACGCGACCGTGAGGCTCTCGGTGGCGATATCGTCGATGAGCCCGACGATCTCGGGTAGACCACTGCCCGACAGCGCGGCGTCGAACAGGCCGGCGGCGCCGAGGCCGGCGAGGTCGGGGCGCACATCGGCGCCATGCTCGTCCAACGTGGCCGCCCGTGCCGCCACGGCGTCGACAGCTGAAGCCAGTGTCGCGGAGCGGTTTTCAGTGAACGTCGTCGTCATCTCCGGTCCTCGTCGAGCCGGTGCAGCCGGTCGATCGGGGTGGACACGGCGTCGCGGGCGCGCCGCACCGCGGCTTCGTCCGGTGCGTCGTAGAAGCACAGGCATTTGTCCATGTCCTCGCGGACGTAGGTGCGCAAGAAGCTGACTTCGGGCACGTCGGCGTAGCGCGGCGCGTTGGCCTTCTTGCGGGCCAGGTAGGAATCCATGTCGAGCTCGGCCGGAAGGTCCCACTCGACGAGGTAGCCCGCCGCGGGCCGGGCGGCTTTCAGATCCTCGAGTGCGGCGCCCACCAACCGGACCTGGTGAGGGCCGGTGACTTCGGCGCCGCCCAGCGCGGCCGGATCCAGGCTCGGCGCGTCCCCTGCGGTGAACTCCGCGACGGTGAAGATCCGGTGGGCGGCAGTCACCTGCGCTTCGATCAGGTCGCCACCGAGGCGTTGAATCAGGGCGTCGACCTCCTTGAGCACCTGGTTGGCGTCGGCACTGGCGGGGGCGATCTCATAGAGATAGAGGGACACGGTGGCTCTTTCGTCGTCGGCTCGGTCCACCGACGGTTGCACGAACAGACCGGTCTGTCTACTGCCCCCGATGCGTTACCCTGCCTCTATGACGTCGACCGCGCAGCCATCCGCGGCCCAGCCGGAGGCCGCCTCCCGGCCTGCTGACCGGCTGCTGCGTACTGCCGCGAAACTCTTTGCCTTACAGGGTATTCGGGCCGTCGGCATCGATCAGATTCTGCGTGAAGCCGGGGTGGCCAAGGCCAGTCTCTACAGTACCTACGGCTCAAAAGACGCCCTGGTGCTGGCCTACCTGAACGATTTGGATCAGGCTGATCGCAACCGCTGGCTGCAGGCGGCCGCCGAGAAGGCCGACGCGGTCGACAAGGTCCTGCTGTTCTTCGACCTGGCCGCCCTTGCGGCGACGGCGCGGGACTTCCGAGGCTGTCTCTACGCCAACGCCGCCACCGAGTTCCCCGGGGTCGAACTCGAGCCGGTGGCCGCCCACCGTCGCTGGCTTCTGGAGATCGTCGGGAGCCTGCTTGCCGATGCCGGCGTGGTGGACCCCGATAACCTGGCCCGGCAGATCCAGCTGCTCTACGACGGCGCGCTGGTGGGGTCCAAGATTTCGCGAACCACCGACCCCATCACGCAGGCGCGGGCCTGGGCCGCCGAGCGGATCGCCACCGAGCTGTCCTGAATACCCGCCGCTCCGCCGACCGTGGGCCTTATCGTCGAAAAGTCGCAACGTCCTCACCGACAACCCCCACGCTCGGCGTGGCGTGAAGCGCTAGCCGAGGTCGCCGTCGATGTAGCGCTGCAGGTTCGGTGCGATGGCTGCGACGATCTCGTCCTCGCTCAGCGACGCAACGGGTTCGATTTTCCAGATGTAGCGCATCATCGCCAGCCCCATGATCTGAGATGAGATCAGGCCGCTGCGCTTCATGCGGTCGCTCTCGTCGGCGCCCAGCTGCGACGCCCCCATCAGCTGGCCCTCGACGATTCTGCGCAGCTTTTCGCGGGTGGTCGCCTCGTGAGCGGCGGTCTGCAGCACCGCCCGCAAGATCGGGCCGATCTCGTCGTCGGCCCAGGCGTTCAGCATCAGCCGCACCAGCGCGCTCCCCAGCTCCGGAACTGGCGTCGTCCAGGTTTTCGCCACGTTCTCGAGCCATCGCTGCGGCGGGTTCGTCGCCGCGTCGAGCAGACCGTCCTTGGAGCGGAAGTAGTGATAGACCAGCGCCGGGTCCACGTCGGCCGCGCGAGCGACCGCCCTGATCGTGGTGCCCGCCGACCCGTTCCGCGCGAACTCATCGCGAGCCGCGTCGAGAATCCGCGCAGACAGGACGCCTTTTTCGTCGCGGGGTCCCGGAGGCGTGTTCTTGGGCACGAGGACGAGCCTACCAAAAGTCTCCCGTTGCGTTGAGACTAGTTTCAACGTAGCGTGAAATTCATGACGACCGAACGCTCCCTCAACGGACCGCAGACCACCGGTCGTGCGTACCGGAACCTCAGCAGGCCCCAGTTCACGATTCGACGCGACGACAACTCTCCCGTGGCGATGCGCGACGGCGTCACCCTGCTGACCGACGTGCACCGCCCCGATGCGGACGGCAAGTATCCGGCGTTGATCGCCGCGTCGCCCTACCCCCGTCAGATGCAGGACCTCGGCGCTCCAGCAGGCTTCATCGAGGCGGGTGCCACCGACTTCTGGGTGCCGCGTGGATACGTCCACGTGATCGCGAACGTTCGCGGCACGGGCGGCTCCGGTGGCACGTTCGGGTTCTTCGACCCCCAAGAGCGCCAAGACATGTTCGACCTCGTCGAGTGGGCGGCCGCACAGCCGTGGTGCGACGGCAACGTGGGGATGATCGGCATCAGTTACTTCGCGATGACACAGTTGGAGGCCGCCGTCGAGCGACCACCGCATCTCAAGGCGATCTTTCCGGTCGCGGTCACCGCCGACCTCTACGACGCCGCATCACATCACGGCCTGACGAGCACGTCGTTCCTGACACCGTTCCTGTCGATGATGGGTCTCACGTCAGACCGCAGCGACGCGTTCTGGCGACGCAACCCGGCGATCGCTGTGGCGCGGCGCATCCTGAATACCCCGAAGCTGCACCGCAAGTTCGCGACCATGAACGGCGAATCCGCGCTGACGCTGATGCGCCAAATCCTCAAGCTTCCACACAGCCCGCATCCGTGGGACGACCTGTGGCTGGATACCGTCGTGCGGCATCCGCTGCGCGACGAGTGGTGGGAGGCACGAAACCTGTTGCCCCTCCTCAACGAGATCGACATCCCCGTGTACCTGGGCTGCGACTGGGAGAACGTACCGTTGCACCTGCCGTCGACCTTCACGGCATGGGAAGCGTTGGCGGACAACCCGAATGTACGGATGGCACTGCTTGGCGACTTCGGCCTCACCTGGCCATGGGAAAGCCTTCATCACGAAGCACTGGCGTGGTACGACCACTGGCTCAAGGGCTACGACACCGGCATCATGGACGGTCCGCCGATCCGCTACGTGCTACCCGGGACCGACGGCTGGCACACGGCCGACCAATGGCCGCCCGCTGCAGCGTCTCTCACGGAGTTCGCATTGTGCGCCGACGGCAGGCTCGACACCGCCGAGGGCACGCCGGGCGCGCGCGAATACCTGACCCTCGGCGCGGGTCTGAACCGCGCCAAGCCCAGCCCGATCGATCCGCCCGCGCTGCTCTCCTGGACCAGCTCGCCGCTGAGCGAGCCGATCGACGTTGTCGGCGATATCGAGCTGCGTCTCGTCGCCTCGGCCACCGCGGCCGACACAGCATGGATGGCAACGCTCGAGCACCTCGCTGCCGACGGCACCAGCAGCGGGGTGACGGCCGGATGGCTCAGGGCGAGTCTGCGCGAGGTCGACGAGGTCGCGAGCCGACCAGCGGTGCCCGTGCTGCGGTGTCGGATGTCGGCGCCCGTGCCGATCGGCGAAGATGTCGAGTACCGGATCCCGTTGGTGTCCAACGCCCGCCGCTTCGCCGTCGGCGACCGCATTCGGCTCACGATTACCAGCGACGACCAAAATCCGGACGCCCCTGCGATCATGAACTTCCGGCATGCCAGTGTGGGCACCAGCAGCATCAACACCGTGCGCTCGGCGTCGCGGCTGGTGCTCCCCGTTCTGAGCTGAACCAGAGTTTCGAGAGGTGGCGCATGTTCAAGCAGATCTGCTTTTTTCGGAAGCGTCCCGACATGACCGCCGCGGAGTTCATGGATTACTACGAGAACCAGCACTCGCGGTTGTCCGAACACATGGGGCGATCGCCGTCCATCCCCAACGCGGTGCGCTACGTGCGGCGCTACCTGGTGCCAGAACTCAACCCGGTCACCGGCGAGGTGATCGACCCGGGCTTCGACTGCATCATGGAGATCTGGTGGAACTCCCGCGCGGATTTCGAGCACTCCCAGCAGTTGATCCGCTCACCCGAGCGGCTGGCGTCGATCAAGGAAGACGAGGCAAGGCTTTTCGCCTCACATGCCAACCCGGTGTGTTCGGTCGTCGAGTTCGACTCACCGATGGGACCCGAGGGCCAGCCGACACAGGTAGAAGTGACCTACGGACCTGTCACCGGGTAGACACCTCAACCGAAGACCAGCGGCAGTTTCACCAGCGCAAGTGAAGCCGCCGGCCACTCGACCACTGGATCGAACCCGGGAGCAACCTCGAAATCGGGGATGCGGCGTAGCCACTCGGTGAGGACCAGCCTGAGCTCGAGGCGGGCCAGGTGGGAGCCCAGGCACCGATGGGGCCCACCACCGAATCCCCAGTGCCGGTGCAACTTACCGTCCATCACCAGGTCGTCGCCCGAGATGGCGTCGCTGCCGTCCCGGTTGATCGCCGCAAGCGGCAGCCGGATCTTCGCGCCGGCGGGCAGCGTCACGCCGGCCACCGTGACCGGCCGGGTCGTCACGCGCGGGATCATCGGTGCCGGTGACTCCAGTCGCAGCAACTCCTCGACGAACACCGGGATCTGGCCGGGATCGGCGCACAGCTGGCGCCGCACATCGGGCCTGCGGGCCAGCATCAGCAGCGCCGAACCGATGGCCGAGGTCACCGTGTCCAGTCCAGCCAGGATGAAAACGTAGCCCAACCCGAGAGCCTCACCGTCGTCGAGCGGATCGGACCCGGTCAGTACCCCCGACAGAATGTCGTCGCCGGGATTGCCGCGATGTTCGGCGATCGCGTCGGTCAGGTAGGTGGCCAACTCCAGCGCCGGCGTGAGGTCGGCATCCTCGAGAGAGTCCAACATCCCGATGTCGATGATCGCGTCCTTCCACGCCACCAACCGGTCACGGTCCTCCAGCGGCAGGCCGAACAGCGTGAGGAAAACCTGCGAGGGATACGGAACCGCGAGCTCCTGCACCACTTCGCAGCCATCGTTGGCGGCGATATCGTCGATGACGTCGATCGCCTGCTGCTGCAACGACGGCAGCATCCCACCGAGGGTCTGCATGCTGAAGAACGGATGCAGGATGCGCCGAAATCGGGTGTGCTCGGGCGGATCGAAGGCGATCGGGACCATCGGCAGCGGACTGCCCAGCCCGTCGAAGGCCGCCTTCGACGAGTAGACCTCGGTGTTGCGTAATGCTTCCAGCACATCGTCACGGCGGGTGAGCGTGTAGTAGCCCTCACCCACGATCACCGGACCGGCGTCGCGCAGCGCCGCCCAGCCAACCCCCCGGTCGGCGGCCATCGGCAGGTCGGCGAAGTCCAATCGGGGAATCGTGTCGAGGTCCTGCTCGGTGGTCATCGGCCCTCCTCGCTCGTCTTTGTAGTACGTCCGCGACCCGAAAGTCAATGACTCAAGTCAGTGAACACGGCGCGGCCGATATGGAAAGATTGCAGCATGGCGATCGCGCTGTTTCGGGAGATGTTCGAGCGCATGGTGATTCAGAAGGACGCTGCTCTGATCGAGCACTACTACCACCCCGAATTCGTGATGTACTCCGATGGCCTGCGCCAGGACTTCGCCGAGTTCGCGGCCGGCCATCGGGGTATCTACGAGACGGAAATCAGCTACGCGATCTCCTACGACGACGAGGCCTGGGTGGAGACCGCCGATCGGGTGGCGGGCCGGATCTGGATCACCACCCAGCGGCCGGGAGAAGATCCGACGCGCATCGAGATCGTGGTGATCGCCGCATACCGCGACGGACTCATCCACCGGATCTGGGAGACCACTTGGCCCAGTTGGCGCTCGGTGGAGGCGTTCGAGAATTACTAGCGATTTCGGCGCGTTTTCGTTCGCCTAGCGGCGGTTTGCGCGCCGAAATCGCACAATGAACGCATGGACCAGGCGACATACGACAAGGGACGACAGATCCGCGCTGCGGTGCTCGGCGAGGAGTACGTGGCCAACGCCGAACGGCAGGCCGACAGCTTCAGCAAGCCGTTGCAGGATCTGCTCACCGAGTACTGCTGGGGTGCGGTGTGGGGCCGCGACGAACTGCCGCTCAAGACCCGCAGCATGCTCAACCTGGCGATGATCTCGGTGCTCAACCGCCCCCACGAGCTGAAGACCCACGTGCGGGGGGCGCTGACCAACGGCGTCACCCGCGAGGAGATCCGCGAGGTGCTGTTGCAGGTGGCGATCTACGCCGGCGCGCCCGCCGCGGTGGACGCCTTCCGGGTCGCGCGAGAGGCCTTCGCCGAACTCGACGCCCAGTGAGCCGCCCCGACATCGGGTTCATCGGTTTGGGCAATATCGGCTTCCGCATGGCCGCCCGGCTGATCGAGACGGGTCGGCCGCTGGTCGTCTTCGACACCCGCCCGGAGGTTGTGGCCGCCGCCGTCGAACTGGGTGCGCAGGCCGCCTCGTCGCCGCGCGAGGTCGCCGACCGCACCGAGACCGTGCTGGCGAGCCTGCCGTCGGTGCAGGCTTCCCGCGACGTCGCCACCGGTCCCGACGGGGTGATCGAGGGCCGACGCATCAAACGCTTCGTCGACCTGTCCACGGTTGGCAGCACGGCCGCACAACAGATCCAGGCGGCGCTCGCCGAACGCGGGATCGCGATGCTCGACAGCCCGGTCAGCGGCGGTGTCGGCGGCGCGGCGAAAGGAACTCTGGCGCTGATGGTTTCAGGCCCACGGGCCGAGTACGACCTCGTCGAGCCCGTGCTGGCCCAGCTCGGCACTCCGATCTTCGTCGACACCAAATCCGGTGCCGGCCAAACGATGAAGCTGGTGAACAACCTGCTGGCCGCCACGGCACTGGCCGCCACCTGCGAGGTGGTGGTGATGGGTGTCAAGGCCGGCTTGGACCCATCGGTGATGATCGACGTGATCAATGCCGGTTCAGGGGCCACCAACGCCAGCCGGGACAAGTTTCCCACGTCGATTCTGCCGCGCAGTTTCGACTACGGGTTTGCCACCGGCCTGATGGTCAAGGATGTCCGGCTTTATCTCGACGAAGCCGAGGCGCTAGGCCTGTCGACGGAAGTCGCCGCGGCAGTGGCGCGTATCTGGGAGACGGTCATGCGCGACGAAGGCCCGGACTCGGATTTCACTTCGGCGATCAAACCCATCGAACTGGCCGCCGGGGTCATCGTGGACGGGCGGCCGCACAACCACCCTGGCTGAGTTCGAATCACGTTTAGGGTAAACCTGGTTGAGCGCATGCGGGCTCCCTAGTCTGCGACAGTGAGTTCAACCCGGCGACAGCCGGCAGCCGTTGCGCTGCGGGGCGTCGGTCGAACATTCGGAACCCACACGGTCCTGAACGACATCACCATCGACGTCGCACCGGGTGAGATGATCGCGCTCCTCGGGGCGTCCGGTAGCGGCAAGTCGACGTTGTTGCGGTTGGTGGCCGGCCTGGACCAGCCGACCCGGGGAACGATAGAAATCGGCGGAAAACCGTTGCGCGGACTTGATTCCCGTTGCGCGGTTGTCTTCCAGGAACCGCGGCTACTGCCCTGGCGCACTTTGGCAGGAAACGTCGCGTACGGTCTACCGCAGGGCACTCCCCGCGCCGACGGCCGGGCCTCCGTACAGCATTGGCTGGAAGTTGTAGGGCTGCAAGGGTTTGAAGATCACCGGCCCCGCCAGGTCTCCGGCGGAATGGCGCAACGCGCCGGACTGGCGCGGGCACTGGCTCGCAGGCCCGGCGTCCTCCTGCTCGACGAACCGTTGGCGGCGCTGGATGCCCTGACCCGCATCCAGATGCAGGAGCTGCTGGGCCGGGTGCGGCACGAGGCCGGTGCAACAGCCCTGTTGGTCACCCATGACGTGGAGGAAGCCCTGGTGCTGGCAGACCGGGTGCTGGTGCTGCGATCCGACGGCAGTGCCGGCGCAGGCATTGCGGTGTCTGTCGACGTCACCCTGCCCAAACCGCGGGATCGTACCGACCCCGCCCTGACCGCATTGCGTCACCGACTACTCGAAGAGCTCGGCGTTCCGGGCGGTGGCATCTCGACCCATTCCCTTTATCAGCAGGAGGCTTTGACATGAACAGGCGCTGGCTCACGACGGTCGTATTGAGTTGCGTGATGGCAATCGCGTCGGCGTGCAGCCACTCGAACAGCGGCCCGACGGCGTCGAAGGAGGTCCACCTCGACTACGCCTATTACAACCCACTGAGTCTGGTGGTTCGTGACCAGCAGCTGCTGGAGAAGAAGGGCTACCAGGTCAACTGGGTGTTGTCGGCAGGCAGCAACAAGGCCAACGAAGGGCTGCGGTCCAACGCACTCGACCTGGGCTCCACGGCGGGCGCGGCTGCGCTGGTGGCACGAGCCAACGGCACGCCGATCAAGATTGTCGACATCTACAGCAAGCCGGAGTGGACCGCACTGGTCGTCGCCAAGAATTCCCCGATCACGTCGGTCGCCGACCTCAAAGGCAAGAAGATCGCCGTGACCAAGGGCACCGACCCCTATTTCTTCCTCCTCCAATCACTGGCCACTGCAGGCCTGTCCCCCACCGACGTGGAGATCGTCAACCTTCAGCACGCGGACGGCAAGACCGCGCTCGAGCGCGGCGATGTCGACGCCTGGTCGGGCTTGGATCCCTTCCTCGCCCAGACGGTGCTGGAGCAGGGATCGCGGATTCTCTACCGCAACGCCGAATTCAACAGCTTCGGTGTGCTCAACGCCCGCGAGGACGTCATCGCCAACAAGCCCGAAACCGTCCAGGCCGTCGTCGACGCCTACGACCAGGCACGGGTGTGGGCCAAGAGCCACCCCGACGATCTGGCCGCACTGCTGGCCCGCGAGGCGAAGGTTTCTCCGGAGGTGGCCAAGGATGAATTGGCACGCACCGACCTCCAGGTCGACCCTGTCCCCGGTGCTGCTCAGATTGCCGTCTTGACCAAGATCTTGCCGCTCGCGGTCAGCGACAACGACATCAAGTCGCAGCAGGACGGTCAGAAGGCGCTCGACACCATCATCGAGCCGAAGTTCGCCCAGCAACGGGCCCATTAGTGGCGCGCGCCGCCGCGCTGCGGCGCACGCCGGTCGTGCTGCTCGGGATCATCGTCCCCCTGGCACTTGTCGGAGCATGGCAACTCGTCGTGGACGCGCAGGTGTTCTCCAGCAGCCAGTTGCCTGCTCCCGTTGACGTTGCGAAATCCTCAGTGGCGCTGATCGGTAACGGCCAACTCTGGGTGCACTTCCAAGCCAGTCTGTGGCGCGTCTTTCTCGGCTACGTGTCCGGAGCGGCAGCCGGATTGGCGCTCGGCTCCCTGGTCGGATTGTCGGTCACGGCGCGCCGGCTTCTCGGCCCGACGGTCGGGGCGATTCGTACCGTGCCTTCATTGGCCTGGGTTCCGTTGCTGCTCTTGTGGTTTGGCATCGGCGAGGAACCCAAGGTGCTACTGGTCGCGATCGGAGCATTCTTTCCGGTCTATACCACCACCGCGTCCGCACTCGCACACGTCGATCCCCACCTGCTCGAGGTCGGCCGCGCGTACGGGCGGCGCGGGGTAGCACTTCTGTCGACTGTCTCGCTGCCCGCCGCCGCACCGGAGCTGATCAACGGTCTGCGGTTGGGCCTGGCCAATGCGTGGCTGTTCCTGGTCGCGGCCGAATTGATCGCATCGTCGAAAGGGTTGGGGTTTCTGCTGATCGACAGCCAGAACACCGGCCGCACCGACGTGATGATTCTGGCGATTCTGCTTCTGGCCGTGCTGGGAAAGCTCACCGACTCGGCGATAGGCCTCGTGGAGGCCCGGGTGGTTAAAGCGCGCGCCACCAACTGATCGGACGCACCGCGGACGAATCGCTCTGCCAGGCCGGACGCCACAGACCCTCGGTGGCCTTCTCGGCATGGCTTTCCAACATGTGCCGGACGCGACGACTCAACCAGTTGCGCGATGCCGTCATCACGATCTCCTACTGTTGTGCCGCGAACCAAGACACTGAGTATGGGCAACGCTCCCGGCAGGACGGGTTTGCCCAGATTGACGTCACCTAAACGTCAGCCGAAGAATTGGCGCCGCTAACCACCGAAAAGCAGGTACAGGCCGGTGAAAGTGTAGGTCACCATCGTCAACATCATCATTAGCTGCCCGGTGATCTGATGACCCTTCGGCAGCAGCCGAATCGCACTGTCGTGGGCGGCGACCACACCGGCGATGTGCCCGGCCACCACGAAACACACCTTGAGGGTGGCCAACACCGAAGGGTGCGCGGACAACACGTAGCTCACCTCGACGCCGGGAATGCCCAGCAGTGCAACCACCGTCTGCTGCCCGCGCTCGACCAGATACGAAAGATAGTGCGCGAACACGTATCCGACGACGATCGGGATCAGTGAATGGGCCATCAGCCCGGGCAGCTCGCGACGACGGGCGCGGTCCACCCCGCCGACGGCCTGTGCGGCACCCCAGAAGGTGGCCGCCACCACGGAAACGAACACCACCAACCCGACGCTGCGGGTGACGGCCGGATTGATCGCAAGACCATCGGCGAAATTCCGCCAGTCCGGACTGGCGGAGAAGCTGTCGAACGCCGTGGATCCCAGCAGAACCGCCAGCACCGCAACCGTTCCCGGCCGCACCGGCAGTGTCAGCAGATGGTTGAACGGGTTGACCACCGTGAGCCGCCCGCTGTCATGGTTGCGGCCGAACACCGCGAGCCGCGATGCCACGACGCTGTAGACCTCGAACGGATCAGCCCGAGCGAGCCAGCGCTGCCCGCACAGCAGCGCACCGCCGAGCGTGATGACGACGTAGCAGGCCAGCCAGATCTTGATGGCGCGCAACGAGCCAGGGTCCGGGCTGGCCAGTTCCAGCCACACGAACGCCAGCAGACCCGCCGCGCCCGGCCAGTATCCCCACGTGTCCGGGTAGCGGCGCGGCGCACTCACCGGGAGCAGGCGGCGGATGGTGCGCAGCGGTGAGATCAGCCGCCACACCGGGCCGATCAGCACGGAGGCGGCCGGCACTCCGACCCACAGCAGCACGTAGAACGCGCCCGGCAGCGCATTGCCCGCATTCTGCGGCCCGAAGACACCGACGACGACCACCCACACCGCCAGCAGTAGGCCAAGGCCGCGCACCGTCCACCGGGTGATCGGTGAATCGGCCGCGGCGGTAATCCACTGTGGCAGCGGGCGCCCCGGGCGGTCGGGATCGAAACGGGGTTTGCGCCAGGCGAATACCACCACAGCGAAGGTGAGCGTCAGTGCCCAGGCCGCGCCGATGAGTGCGTACGCGTACGGGATCGGCAGATCGGTCGAGCCGCCGAGGCCATGCGCCAGGACCGCGACGCTCGGTTGTGTCACGGCTGGACTTGGATGGTGGCCACCGTCCGATCGAGGTGGTGCAGTTCGACCGCGACGCTGCCCGGAACGTCGACGGTGAACGAGAATTCCTGCTCGGGTTTGGCCGCGACCTCGAACTCGTGGTCGGGCGTGGAGTGCACGTGCAGTTCGTCGTCGGCATCGCTGTTGACCCGCAACGTGATCGGCTGGCCCACCTTTGCGGTCACCGTCGCGTTGGTGGGGGTTACCGTGCCATGGGCGACGGTGATCTCGACGACCGGACCGGCCGCCTGCGGCACGGGCGGTTTGGTCGAGCCACACGCCACCGCGGCCGCCATCATGGCCGTGACCGCAATAAGGTTGGACACCTTCACTTTTCGTCCCTTTCCGAATCGGCGTCGACATCGCCGCGGCGACGGTCACGGATTGCGATGAACAACACCACGCCGACGACGATGACGGCAGGCGTCAGGGCGGGCAGCGCCAGCACCAGCATGTGGTGGGCGCCGTAGGTGATGATCACACCTGCGGTCCCACCGGTTCACCGAGGCGTGCGGGCTCCTCCTCGGTGCGGTTGATCCGGCCGCCGCCCCACGTCAGCGCGGCGATCAGGATGAGCGTGCAGATCAGCACCACCACTCCTGCGGCGGCAAACAGCCACGTCGGGTGATTCAGATTGCGTTCGCGCTGCAGGATCGTGATCTCCGGGACGAACGGGCGGGTGCTAGTCAGTTCGGCGGGCACCGCCTGTGCGTTGATGCCCGGGTCAGCCGGCAGGTAGATCGGCACACCGGCCATCGTCGTGCCGTCCTGCACCCGCAACAGCGTCTTCCATTGCCCCCAGATCGGAACCGGCTGGGTGGACCGGTAGTGGCCCGGCCCGACCCGTTCGAGCCGATCGATCACCAGCCCACGATCATTGGCCAGGCCGCCCTGCCAGGACAGGATCGACACCCAATTCGGGTTGTCGCTGACCAGGTCCGGCGGATTGATCCGTACGTCCGCGTTCACCATCCGTTGCCCGGGCGGGCTGGGTAGATCGGTCAACGTGATTGTGGCCGTGTCGGATTGGGGCACCTCGGTGCGCAGTCCGTTGGTGACGGCACCGCCGATGGCCAGCACGGTCAGGACGACGACGGTGATCCCGATCGCGGGCCGCGGCAGGCGCTGGCCGGTGAGGATCATCGCCAGCAGCGCACCGCACAGGCCCATCAGGACCGCGACGGGAACCGCCATCGCCAGCGCCTCGCCCCACATGCTCGTCGGCCACGGATAGTGGTACACCGCGCCGACCCACAGCGACTCCAGCCACAGGCCGACGGTGCCGACACCCAGACCGGCGACGGCGCCAAAGACGATGGGCCGCTTGGCCAACGGGGTGAGCGCGAGGATTTCGACGACCAGCGCAGGCCCGAGGTACAGCGGGAACCAGCTGGTGGGCGCACCCAGGATCGGACCGACGACCAGCGCGACGCCGCCGCGCAGCGCGATCGCCAGAACCGCGGCGATAATCGCCGCGCCGCGACCGAGGGTCAACCGTGCCGCAACCAGTGCCAGCGCGGCGGCGGCGGCGATCATCATCGGCTGCAGCACCAACCGGAACTGTTCGACGCCGAAGTCGTATTCGATCTGGAAGACCGACAGCCCGACCACCAGGCCGCCGAACGACAGGTACTGGAGGAACGTCACGAACCGGCTGTCGGGCGGCCCGTCGGGCCCGACCGCCCGGCGACCCTCGTACTCCAGATACAGCACGGCGATCAGGGACAGGCCCGCACCGCCGATCAGCATCAGGTGCGTCGGTCCCCACAGGGTGACGTCTTGGCCGAAGATCCGGTGCCACACGTCGTCCAGCGGGAAGCCGATCAGCGCGTAGAGCCCGCAGCCGGCCATCAGCAGTCCCCCGACCGGGGCGTACCAGTGCCGGGTGATCCGCACTGCGGCCGATCCCGGCTTGTCGTAGGGCAGCAGCACGGCTAGCACACCGGCGATGAACAGCAGGAACAACCCGAACAGGATGAAGTAATGCGCCGGGTTGGCCAGCGGTCCGGGGTCGCGGCCCTTGCCGATGTGCAGGCTGACGTCCCAGATGAAGCCGAACAGCGCGCAGATCAGCGTCGCCGAGAACAGCATGATGCTCACCGCCACCCAGGGCGGCCGCTTGAACTTGTTGCCGGCGCGCTCGGCGATGTTGGTGAGCCAGGTGATGCGGCGGTTGCGGTGCTGGTAGCCGATCCAGAGCAGCACGGCGGTCACCACCGCTGCGACGGCCGACAGTCCGATCACCTGATCCAGTGCCGCGCCGCCGCCCTCGGACGCCTCGGCCAGAACCGTCGTGTTGTGCTCACCGATCATCGTTGATCCACCCCGTTGTAGAAGCCTGCGCCGATCACTGACGTACCCTATTCGCCGGGAAAGATACCCGGTACCGGCGGTTCCTACTCCTGGCTTTTGTGCAGGTCAGTCCGCTGCGGCGGCGGCCATGTGGACAAGAGGGAGAAATACGTCGTCGACGATCCCTTCGAGCACGTCGTCGGGAACGGGCTGCAGTCGCACCATCAGCTCGTAGCGGAACAACTCGACCGGCACCCGTGCCACCCGCTCGCTGATCTGGCCCGGCTTGATCTCGCCCCGCGCAACGGCCTGCTCGATGATGTCGTCGAGCACGGTGGTCCGATCACCCTGAACGACGGCGGCGAGTTCGGCGAGGTTGGTATCGGCGTCTCGATAGAACCCACCGAGCCGGGTGAACACCAGGATGGCCATCCGCACCCGAAGTTCGTTCGCCGCCTTCAGCAGCGCGACGACATCCCCGCGCAACGACCCGGTGTTCGGCGTCGGGACAGCATCCGATCTCACGCGGTCCAGCAGGGCCGCCAACACTAAATCCTGTTTGGTGGGCCACCGCCGATACAGCACGGCACGGCTGGTGCCTGCGCGCGTGGCGACCGCATCGATGGTCAGGTCGTCGTATCCGGTCTCGGTCAGCTCCGCCCACGCGGCGTCCAGCAGCGCCTTCTCCAGCACCTCACCGCGACGGCGTTGGGCGGGCGGCGCATCCACCTTAAGAGACATTGCGTTTCCTAAATAGTCGGGCTACGGTCCATAAGAGACGCTTTGTATCTTAACGGAAGGATTCGATCGGCATGCGCATTCTGGTTTCTGGAGCAGGCATGGCGGGTCTGAGCACCGGAATCACCCTCGGTGCGGCTGGCCACGATGTGAGCATCATCGAGCGGGCGAACCATGTGCGAGTCAACGGATCTCCGATCGACATCCGGGGTGACGCACTCGCGGTCGCGGACCAGATGGGAGTGCTCGACGCGATTCGCGCCCACCGCGTCGACATGAGTGAGCGAATCCACTTTGTCGATGCCTCGGGTGAGACGCTCGCCGAGATGCCGGACTCGGAGGTCAACGACTCCCCCGACGACACCGAGATTCCCCGCGAGGATCTCGCCAGGGTTCTGCACGATGCGCTCGACCCGGCGACAAGCCTGACGTCCGGCGAATTCATCGCCGAGCTACACGACGACGGCGACGGCGTGGACGTCCGATTCGCCTCGGGCGAGCGACAGCGTTACGACATCGTCGTCGGCGCGGACGGCATGCACTCGGCTACTCGCGGCCTGGTATTCGGCCCGGAGAGTCAATTCCTGCGCCACCTCGGCTTCTATACGGCGCTGGCCGATCTGCCGAACCACGCCGAGCCCGACCGCCGCAACCCGATGTACAACATCCCGGGGCGGATGGTCGGCATCGCCGCGTATCGCGATAAAGCGTTGGGGGTGTTCATGTTTCGCTCCCCATGGATCGACTACGACTATCACGACCTTGCCGCGCAGAAGCAGATCCTGCTCGACGCGTTCGCGGGCCACGACGAATGGAAGATCCCCGAATTACTCGACGCGGCAGTCGGCGATCCCGAGCTCTACTTCGACTCCGTCAGCCAAATCCAGATGCCGACGTGGCACCGGGGCCGCGTTGTGCTGGTCGGGGATTCCGCGTACTGCGCGTCTCCCCTGTCCGGTCGCGGCACCAGTCTGGCCATGACCGGCGCCTGGTTGCTCGCGGAGGCGCTGCGCGACCACCCCGCTGATGTCGCTGCGGCGTTCGATCACTACGAGCGCGAACAGCTCCCGCACGTCACCTACGCGCAGGGCACTGCGGGACCGGGCGGCGACGTGCTGGTGCCCGCCACCCAGCAGGAGATCGACGCCCGCAACAGCCGATTGAGTGCGCTGATTCGTTAAGGCGTCAGCCCCGGCCGGCGACGAGGTCGACGAACAGCTTGTGCACGCGCCGATCGCCGGTCATCTCGGGGTGAAACGCGGTGGCCAGCACGCGGCCCTGCCGGACCGCCACGATGTGCTCGCCGGCGCGCGCCAGGACCTGCACCTGCGGGCCGACCCGCTCCACCCAGGGCGCCCGGATGAAGACCGCGTGCGCGGGTCCGTCGAGGCCCTCGAAGGCGATATCGCCCTCGAAGGAGTCCACCTGACGTCCAAAAGCATTGCGCCGCACCGTCATATCGATACCACCCAGCGGCACCGCCTCACGGCCGGGAACACCGGCGTCGAGGATCTCGGTGGCCAGCAGAATCATCCCCGCGCACGAACCGTAGGCCGGCATGCCATCGGCCAGGCGTTGCCGCAGGGGCTCCAATAGCTCGAATTCGCGCAGCAGATGGCTCATCGTCGTCGATTCGCCACCGGGGATCACCAGGGCATCAACGCTGTCGAGCTCGCTGCGGCGGCGCACCGTGCACACCTCGGCACCGGCCTCGCGCAGGGCAGCCAGGTGCTCGCGGGTGTCGCCCTGCAGTGCCAGCACGCCGACACGCACCGGAGCCGCTGGGCCGGCGACATCGGGCAGAGTCACGGGCCGGTGTATCCGCGCTTGTAGCGCGTCAGCCCCTCCTGCATAACGGCCGCGACCATCTCGCCGTACCGATTGAAGATCTTGCCCTGGGTGAGCGAACGGCCGCCGCACGACGACGGCGAGGACTGGTCGTAGAGCAGCCACTCATCGGCCCGGAACGGCCGCATGAACCACATGGCGTGATCCAGCGAGGCGACATTCAGGTGTTTGCGCTCCTCGGGGTGGCTGACCTGCGCCGAGCCGAGCAGCGTGAGATCGCTCATGTAGGCCAGCGCGCAGATGTGCAGCACGTGATCGTCGGGCAGTGGGTCCGTGTGCTTGAACCACACCTGCTGCTGAGAGGCCTTGCCCGGCAGCCGGGCCACCTGGTCGCGCGGGACGATACGGACGTCCCATTCGGCGAACTGCGAAAAGCCCGCCTCGTCGAACACCCCGCCCTTGGAGATGAACCCGGGCAGATTGTCGGGCGGTGGCGCATCGGGCATCGCGTCCTGGTGCTCGATGCCGCTCTGGTCGCTCTGGAACGACGCCGACATCGAGAAGATGGTCTCGCCGTGCTGAATGGCGTTGACCCGACGGGTGACGAATGACCCACCGTCGCGCAGCCGCTCGACGATGTACACCGCCGGGGCGGTGGCATCGCCGGGACGCAGGAAGTAGCCGTGCAGCGAGTGCACCTGGAACTCGGGATCGACGGTGCGCACCGCGGACACCAGTGACTGCCCGGCGACATGGCCGCCGAAAGTGCGCTGCAGGAAACCGGATTCGGGGCTGAATACCTGCCCACGGTAAATGTTGACCTCGAGCTGCTCCAGATCGAGGATCTGTTCGATCGCCATTTACCAGCCGCGCTGAGCGAGTCGGTGCGGCTCCGCGATCTCCTCCACGTTGATTCCGACCATGGGCTCACCCAGCCCTCGCGACACCCGCGCAAGCACGTCGGGATCGTCGAAGAAGGTGGTGGCCTTGACGATGGCGGCGGCCCGCAGGGCGGGGTCGCCGGACTTGAAGATGCCCGAGCCGACGAAGACGCCTTCGGCACCGAGTTGCATCATCATCGCGGCGTCGGCCGGGGTGGCGATACCGCCTGCGGTGAACATCGTGACCGGCAGCTTGCCGGCCCGGGCCACCTCCGCGACCAGGTCGTAGGGCGCCTGCAACTCCTTGGCCGCGACGTAGAGCTCGTCCTCGGACAGCGACGACAGCCGCCGGATCTCCCCGCCGATGGTTCGCATATGGGTGGTCGCGTTGGAGACGTCGCCGGTGCCGGCCTCACCCTTGGAGCGGATCATCGCCGCGCCCTCGGTGATGCGGCGCAGGGCCTCACCCAGGTTGGTCGCCCCGCAGACGAATGGCACCGTGAAGCGCCACTTGTCGATGTGGTGGGTGTAGTCGGCGGGGGTCAGCACCTCGGACTCGTCGACGTAGTCCACGCCGAGGCTCTGCAGGATCTGCGCCTCGACGAAGTGTCCGATGCGAGCCTTGGCCATCACCGGGATCGTGACCGCGGCGATGATGCCCTCGATCAGATCGGGGTCGCTCATCCGGGCCACGCCGCCCTGCGCGCGGATGTCAGCCGGGACGCGTTCCAGCGCCATGACGGCCACTGCTCCGGCGCCCTCGGCGATGCGCGCCTGCTCGGGGGTGACGACATCCATGATGACGCCGCCCTTGAGCATCTCCGCCATGCCGCGCTTGACCCGAGCGGTACCGGTCTGCGCGGGGCCACCCGAGCCGTTGGTATCCACTGTCAGTCCCTTCGTTTGATACGGATCCAGTCTAAGGGGCGACCCCAAACTGGATTTCCCGCCACTTGCTGTCAGCGGATCGGGTGTAACTCGGTGACCGACCCGCCCGAGCCTCCGTCGGCCAATCCGTCGGCCAGCAGGTTCGCTTCCTCGAGCAGCTCGCCGAGCTGCAGCGGATATACCGTCTGCCCACCCGCGGCCAGCTGATCGATCGCCGCGGCGTCACACCAGCGGTGGCCGTGAATGTACCGCAGCTCCAGCTGGGTGCGCCCGGCCGCGGTCGGTTCGAACCGGGCCGTGCGATGCACGAAATAGAACTCCTGGCTCGAAACCACGGTGTCGTTGAAGTCGATCAGCGAATCGCGCCGCCACACCGGCCCGACCATCTGAGCCGGCGCCACCCGCAGCCCGGTCTCTTCGGCGATCTCGCGGACCGCGGCGTCGACCAGCCGCTCCCCCGGTAACGCCTGACCGCCGACGGTGAACCACCAGCGCGGCGCCAGCCCGCCGGGCACGGCCGGGTCGGACCCGCAGAACAACAGCACCGCGCCCTGTTCGTCGAGCAGCACCACCCGCGCCGACGTGCGGCGGTCCACCCGCTCCGGGTCGTCGTTTTGGGCCGGGCCTGCGCGTTCGGCGATCTCGAAATAGGTGGGGAGCGCCGCGGTGCCGCCGAGCCGCAGCCAGCGGACCGGGCGGCGTTCCCGCAGGGCCAAGGTGTCGCGCACGGCGTCGTTGTGGAACCGGCGGGCCAGCAGCACCCGAGCCTCGGCGTCGGCCAGCTCGGCGACCAGCGCCACCGGCATCGACGTCGGGTCGACCGTCGCCAGCGCCGCCGACAGCTCGTTTTCGGCCGCTTCGCGCCCGGACCGGGGCGCACGCTCGGCAGCGTCGGCGAGCGCGGCCAGCCGCTTGCCCTCAGGCCGTCCTCGGTAGGTGTCGGCAGCCACCGCACGCGCGACCACCGAGCGCCGACCCAGTGCCCCGTCCAGCGCCTGCCAGGACAGGTCGTAACGGATGTGCAGGCGGTCCAGGCGGTTGGCGGTCTGCAGGGCCAGCAGCGCGCTGACGACCAGCGCGACGATCAGGACGGCCGTCAAGACCGAGTACAGCGGCCACGCCATTAGCCAGCCACCTGCACCTTGACCCCGGCGCCCGCGACCGTCTCGTACACCCGCATGATCTGGTCGGCCACCACCGGCCAGTCATAGCGGCGCACCGCGATATTGGCCGCCGTCACGTAGCGCTTGCGCAGCGCCTCGTTGTCCAGCACCTCGATCAGTCCCTGGGCCAGCGCCTCGGAGTCGTCGACGGTAACCAGCCGGCCCGCCTTGCCGTCGAGCAGCACCCGCCGGAAGGCGTCGATGTCGCTGGCCACCACCGGGGTGCCCGCAGCCATCGCCTCAACCAGCACGATGCCGAAGCTTTCACCGCCGGTGTGCGGAGCGCAATAAACGTCCGCGCTGCGCAGCGCGGACGCCTTCTCGGCATCGTCGACCTGCCCGAGGAAGCGCAGGTGATGGGCCAGCTCGCCGCATTCCCCCCGCAGCTCCTCCTCGTCGCCGCGCCCGACGATCAGGATCTCGACGTCAGCGAACCGGTCCACCAGCGTGGGCAGCGCACCGACCAACACCGCCATGCCTTTGCGCGGCTCGTCGAAGCGCCCAAGGAACAGCACCGTCTTGCCCTGCCGCGGATAGCCGTCCAGCAGCGGCGCCGACTTCAGGGCCGCCACGTCGACGCCGTTGGGAATCTCGACGGCGTCGGAGCCCAGCGCTTCCATCTGCCAGCGCCGGGCCAAGTCGGACACCGCGATCCGGCCGACGATCTTTTCGTGATACGGCCGCAAGATGCCCTGAAATACGCTCAGCGTCAACGACTTTGTGGTCGAGGTGTGGAACGTCGCGACGATCGGTCCCTCGGCGGCCTGCAGCGCCAGCATCGACAGACTCGGCGCGTTGGGTTCGTGCAGATGCAGCACGTCGAATTCGCCCTGCGCGAGCCACTTTTTGACCTGTCGGTGGGTGGCCGGGCCGAACCGCAGCCGCGCCACCGAGCCGTTGTAGGGAATCGGTACCGCCTTGCCACCGGAGACGACGTATTCGGGCAGCTCGACGTGCGGCGACGACGGCGCCAGCACGCTGACCTCGTGGCCGCGGGCGCGCATCACCTCGGCAAGCTGCAGGATGTGCGACTGCACCCCGCCGGGAACGTCGAACGAGTACGGGCAGACCATGCCGATCCGCATCAGCTCGTCCCGTCCCCCAGGCGGGCCCGTCGCTCATCGGACAAATCAGCCAGCCACTGCGGCTGCAGCATGTGCCAATCCTCGGGGTGCTCGGCGATATTGGCGCCGAACCGGTCGGCCAGCGCCTGCGTGATGACGCCGACGTCGCCGCTGGAGCAGTCCAACTCCGGGTAGAGGTCGACGACCCACCCGTCGTCGGTGAACCAGGAGTGCACCGGGATCAGCGCCGCACCGGTGTCCAAGGCGAGCTTGGCCGCGCCGGCGGGCATCCGGGTGGCCTCCCCGAACAGGTCGACGGGGACGCCTGAGCGGCTCAGGTCCCGTTCAGCCATCAGGCACACCACACGGTTGGCCTGGAGCCGCTCGACCAGAACCTCGTAGGCGGGCCGCTCCCCGCCGGTCAGCGGCAGCACCTCGAAGCCGAGGCTCTCGCGATAGTCGAGGAACCGCCGGTAGAGCGACTCGGGCTTGAGCCGCTCGGCCACCGTGGTGAACGTGCCGTTCAGCTGGACCAGCCAGACACCGGCCATATCCCAGTTCCCGCTGTGCGGCAGCGCGAGGATCGCGCCGCGGCCTGCGGCCAGCGGCCCCTCCATGTGTTCCTTGCCGAACGCATACTTGTCGAGCTCGGGACCCAACGTCTTGTGGTCCATCGTTGGCAACCGGAATGCCTCCCGCCAATATCGGGCGTACGAGGCCAGCGAAGCACGAACCAGCGCATCCGGCACCTCGGCGGGTGTCGTGCCGATCACCCTGGCCAGGTTCTTGCGCAGCTGCCCGGGCCCGCCGCCCTGCGCCGCGTACCAGGCGCCGGCGTCGAAAGCGTTGCGCGCCACGAACTCCGGCAATGCCCGCACCACCCGCCAGCCGGCGGCGTAGCCGATGTCGCTGATGTCCTCGCCGCGTGGCAGCCAGCTGCGGCCTGCCGTCCACAGCTGCCCCGGGGTGCTGATCACTGCTCGGTGCCTGTCGGCTCGTCGCCTGCGGTCTGCGGGCTGGCCGGCGCGATCTTGTCCATGGCGCCGGGGCTGCAGCGCACTGAGTGCACCCGCTGACCCACCGTCACCAGGCTGAGCACCGCCAACAGCCACATGGCGATGGGGAGGACCACGGGCATCGGGAAGAACGGCAGGTCGGAGAATCCGGCGCCGACCAGCACGATGATCAGCCGCTCGGGTCGTTCGATCAACCCGCCGCCGCCTTCGAGGCCACTGGCCTCGGCCCGGGCTTTGACGTAGGAGATCACCTGCGAAGTCACCAGGCAGATCATCGTGGCCACCGTCAACGACGAGCTGTGCATGCTGAACGTCACCCACCACAGCAACCCGCAGAAGATCGCGCCGTCGCTGATCCGGTCACAGGTGGCGTCGAGGACCGCCCCGAACCGCGTGCCGCCACCGCGTTCCCGCGCCATCGCGCCGTCGAGCATGTCGGCGAGCACGAAGACGAACACGGCCACCGAGCCCCACCACAGCTGACCGATCGGGAACATGATCAGTGCGGCCAGCACCGAACCGGCGGTGCCGATGATGGTCACCATGTCGGGGGTCAGCCCAACCTTCAACGCACCCTTGGCCACCGGCGTACTGAGCTTGGCGTACGCGGCGCGGGTCATCAGATAGAAGTCGCTCACGGCTGGCCGGCCCACTCGTCGGCGAGCAGCCTGCGGGTGTCGCGCAGCAGCTGCGGGATGACTTTGGTTTCACCGACGATCGTGATGAAGTTCGCGTCGCCCGACCAGCGCGGCACCACATGCATGTGCAGATGCTCGGCCAGCGAACCGCCCGCGGACCTGCCGAGGTTGAGCCCGACGTTGAACCCGTCCGGGCTCGACACCGACTTGATGACGCGAATCGCCTTCTGAGTGAAGGCCATCAGCTCGGCGCTCTCCCCCGTGGTGAGATCCTCCAGCTCCGACACCTGCCGGTACGGCACCACCATCAGGTGACCGGGGTTGTACGGGTAGAGGTTGAGCACCACGTAGACCTGCTCACCGCGGGCGACCACCAGGCCATCTTCGTCGGGCAGGGTCGGGATGTCGGTGAACGGGCGAGAGGGCTCGGATGAATTTTTCTGCGCGGGCACGTCCAGGATGTAACTCATCCGGTGCGGCGTCCACAGGCGCTGGAGCCGGTCCGGCTGCCCAATGCCCCGATCGATGATTGCGTCCGCGTCGTCAGCCACCATCGACCTTCACCAGTTCGGCTGTGGGCGCGGCATTCTCGCGGTCAGCGATCCACTTCAAGATCGTCGCGACCGCCTGATGCCTTGGCACTCCGTTGATCTGGGTGCGGTCACCGAAGCGGAAGCTCACCGCGCCCGCGTCCACGTCACGGTCGCCCGCGAGCAGCATGAACGGCACCCTCTGGTTCGTGTGGTTGACGATCTTCTTGGCCAGCCGGTCGTCGCTGGTGTCGACCTCGACCCGCACGCCGTGTGACTTCAGCTCGGCGGCAACGTCTTCCAGATACGCCACGTGCGCATCGGCGACGGGAATGCCGACCACCTGTACCGGCGCCAGCCACACCGGGAAGGCACCCGCGTAGTGCTCGGTGAGCACGCCGAAGAACCGCTCGATCGAACCGAACAGCGCGCGGTGGATCAACACCGGGCGCTGACGGGTTCCGTCGGCGGCGGTGTACTCCAGCTCGAAGCGGTCGGGCATGTTGAAGTCGAGCTGGATCGTCGACATCTGCCAGCTGCGGCCCAGTGCGTCCTTGACCTGGACGGAGATCTTGGGTCCGTAGAACGCCGCACCGCCGGGATCGGGCACCAGCTGCAGACCGGACGCTTCGGCGACCTCGCGCAGAGTTTCGGTGGCCTCTTCCCACATCTCATCGGAGCCGACGGACTTCTCCGGGTTCTTCGTCGAGAGCTCCAGATAGAAATCATTGAGGCCGTAATCGGCGAGCAGGTCGAGCACGAACTGCAGCAGCGAGGCGAGCTCGTCGCGCATCTGCTCGCGGGTGGTGTAGATGTGCGCGTCGTCCTGGGTCATGCCGCGCACCCGGGTCAGGCCGTGCACCACACCGGACTTCTCGTAGCGGTACACCGAGCCGAACTCGAAGAGCCGCAACGGAAGTTCTCGATAAGACCGTCCCCGCGACCGGTAGATCAGATGGTGCATCGGGCAGTTCATCGGCTTGAGGTAGTAATCCTGCCCCGGCTTGCGCAGCTTGCCGTCCGCATCGAACTCGGCGTCGATGTGCATCGGCGGGAACATGCCGTCGGCGTACCACTCAAGGTGCCCCGAGGTGATGTAGAGCTGCTCCTTGGTGATGTGCGGGGTGTTGACGAACTCGTAGCCGGCCTGCTGATGTTTGCGGCGCGAATAGTCCTCCAACTCACGCCGGATGACACCGCCCTTGGGGTGGAAAACCGGTAGGCCGGAACCCAATTCGTCAGGGAAGCTGAACAGGTCCAACTCGACGCCGAGCCTGCGGTGGTCGCGGCGCTGGGCCTCCTCGATCAGCTCGAGGTGCCGGTCAAGGGCCTCCTGCGACTCCCACGCGGTGCCGTAGATGCGTTGCAGGCTCGCGTTGTTCTGGTCACCGCGCCAGTACGCGGCCGAGCTTCGGGTGAGCTTGAATGCGGGAATGTCCTTGGTGGTGGGGATGTGCGGACCACGGCACAGGTCACCCCAAATACGTTCGCGGGTACGCGGATTGAGGTTGTCGTAGGCGGTCAGCTCATCACCGCCGACCTCCATGATGTCGGCGTCGCCGGACTTGTCGTCGACCAATTCGAGCTTGTAGGGCTCGCCGGCGAGTTCGTCGCGCGCTTGGTCTTTGGATTCGTAGACCCGCCGAGAGAACAGCTGACCGTCCTTGACGATCTTGCGCATCCGCTTCTCCAGCGCCTCGAGGTCATCGGGCGTGAACGCCTCGGGCACGTCGAAGTCGTAGTAGAAGCCGTCGGTGATCGGCGGGCCGATGCCGAGTTTGGCCTGCGGGAAAAGTTCCTGCACCGCCTGAGCCAGCACGTGGGCGGCCGAATGGCGGATCACGCTGCGGCCCTCGTCGGTGTCGGCGGCCACCGGGATGACCTCGGCGTCGGCGTCGGGCGTCCAGCTCAGATCGTGCAGCTTGTCCTCGCCGTCGCGCACGACGACGATCGCGCCGGGTTCACCGCGGCCCGGCAGTCCTGCGTCGCGCACCGCAGCGCCCGCGGTAGTCCCGGCAGGCACCCGGATCGGGGCTGCGGGGGCGGGGTGTGCGGGGGCGCTCATTGCTGGCCTCTTTCGGCTGATCTGACTACATCCGCGTCACCGGGCGGTGGCAAACCACCGCCGCACTCGCTCGCGGTCGGACGCGACCATGCTATCGGGGTGCTGGTCAGGCACCGAGGCCGATGGGGCTGTCCAATGCGGGATGGTCCAAGCCCAGCAGTCCTGCCGACCAGCCCACCGCACCGACCAGCCACAGCGTGGCCACCACCACCGCCGCGGTGAACACCGCGCCCAACGCCTGCACCACCCGGCCCTGGCTGCGGAACCACCCCATCGCGCTGTCGTAGCGGGAGCGGGTGAACGACAGGGTGCGGTGCGCCCAGTAGAACTCGGTGGCCAGGATCGCCAGCCCGAGGAACACGATCGCCCAGCCGGGGCCGGGGTACGGGATCGCGACGATTCCTACCAGCAGCACGCTCAGCCCGACGACACCCACCACGACCCGGTAGACGAAGTCGGCGACCGGGCGTTCCCGCAGCGTGTCCCGCCGACGTGCCCAACTGCGTAACCAGCGCTTCATGGTTGCCCCGGTTTGAGCGTCACGAACAGGCCCTCCCCGTCGGCGAGCACGTCATCGCCGTCGGAGAGTCGGATATCGACGAAGATCTTGCGGCCTTCGGAGCGCTGCACCCCGGCATCGACCTGAAGTTCCTTCTCGATGGGCACGATCTTGCGGTATTTGACGTGCAGGTAGGCGGTGCGCTGGTACGGGCCGCCGGTCACCAGGAACGACGTCTTGCCCAGCACCGAGTCGAAGAGATGGGCGATGAACCCGCCATGGACGGCGCCGTTGCGGCCCAGGTGATAGCGCCGAAACCGGACCCAGCCGCGCAGCCGGCCGTCCTCGCCTACCTCGGTCTCGTTGGGGACGGTCACGATGCTGCCGCGCATCGGGAGGTCCATCCGCCGACCCGAGGGGGTCGACCATTCGTCGGCGTCATAGGGCGTCAGCAGCGCCGACGCCTGCTCCAACAAGTCAGCCGCCCGGGTGATCACCGCGTCGGGGGCGTCGGCGGCGCGCGCACGATCCTGCAGATCGCGGACGGCTTCGACGAACCGGCCGTAGTCGGGGCCACCCTTGTTGGTCGGCTCCGGCGGGTTGAATCCCCCGCCCGGATGCAGCGCCGCCACGGCCTCACCGATTGCCGTCATGTCCTTTGCCACCTGGTTACCGTATGCCGCCGGGTGCCGGCGAGTTACCTCGACAGTACGTAAGAGGTGGCCTCGCCAGGTGGCATGGTGGACCCGTGAAGCTCAGCGATCTGGCCGGCCGCCCGTTGACCTATACCGAGGTCGGTGCGACGGCGGCGGACCTGCCAGCTGGCTATCACCATGTGCGGCTGTCCTCGCGGATCGGCAGCGGGCGACCCCGATTCGAGCAGGCGGCGAGTGCGGTGATGCGCTACGGAATGCTCCGCGGGGCCGGCCTGCGCGTCGCCGCGACCACCGAGGTGGCCGAGGTCGGCACCGACGTGCTGGGCCGGCTGGGGCCGTTCTCAGCGCCCTGCCGGGTGGTCTACGTGGTCGACGAACTCAATCACCGCGGCTTCGCGTACGGCAGTCTGCCCGGCCACGCCGTGGCGGGTGAGGAGATGTTCGGAGTGCGCTTCGAGCCTGCCGACGAATCCGTGCATGCCGAAGTGGTGGCGTTCTCCAAGCCCGCGACATGGTGGAGCCAGATCGGCGCGCCGGTCGCCTCGATGGTTCAGCGGGTGATCACCCGGCGCTACCTGTCGGTGGTGTGACGGCGGTGTTCCGCACCGCGACGTCGACTTGATACGACAGGATCGCCAGTCCGAACAGGCCGATCGACAGGGATATCAGAGCGGCGAATCCCTCGGTGGCGAAGTCGACCAGGGCGTTGAGAAAGGTGAAAGCCAGCGCGGCGTTGCGCAACAGGCGCAGCGGCCACACCTTGGTGGTGCGCTTCAGTGCGATCATCGCGGGCAGGGCCATTGCCAAGGTCAACCCGGCGGTGAGCAACAGGATGATCGTGGCGGGGCTCTTGCCGGCGAGATGGACTTTGACGTGCTCGTCCTCGTAGAAATTGTCGCCCAATGCCATACCCAGCGTGTGGAAGAACAAGCCGAAAACCGCACCGGCCACCAGCAGCCAGCCCACCCACGGCACCCACTTCGGGCTGCGGAACACGTTGGGGATCAAGCGCGGAGCCCATTCCCGAAGACGATAGAGCCGGTCGCTGGCACGGCCCGCAGACAGCAGTAAGGAGCGGACGTGTTCGACGTCGGCGGCGGACGCTCCCCCGGCACCGGCTTGCTCGACAAGTCGCAGGCCGATCTGGCGGCGATGATCGGCCAAACCACGAGCCATCCCGTCGGCGGCGATCGCTGCCGACGACGCCAGACATTCGCGCGCGCTGAGCGGACGGATGGCGCGCACGATGCGGGCGCCGATCAGGATCAGGCACACCAGGATGTACATGATCTCGGCGGCGGGACCATAGAAGTAGTCGTTGTCCTTCGTGACGAACTTTCCGACCTCGTCGAGGAACAATCCGAACCCGACACCGCCCAACGTCACGGCCACCAACCTGGCGCCGAAACCCAATGCCATCCAGCCGATCAGCAGCGCCAGCATCATCAGCGCACCGCCCCACAGTGCGTGCGCAATGTGGAGGTCACCGCCGCCGATCTGCGGATAGCCGGTGAGCTCCAGGTAGAGCCGGGTGAACAGGATCGTCGCGATCGCGATGATGACGAAGGCTTCGGCGGCCGCTGAGCCGACGGCGTTGCGCGTGATCAGTCCGCGCCGTGCCCTGATCTGGTTCATCGAATCTCCGCTCGCGCCGATGTTGAGCCACCGTCGTGGCGGGTATCGCTCCGGTATGTCGGTTGATGATGACCCAGAGCTGCGAGACGCAGCCACCCGGATCGCCGAGATCGCCGAACGCGCGGCCGAATTGCCCGGCGCCGACTACGCGAACGTCACGGTGACATCGGGCGACCGCGACATCCACATTCCCGCCGCAACGCATCCGTGGGCGGAGCGCATCGACGCAATCCAGCGCCGCCATCGCGAGGGCCCGTGTCTGTCCTCGGCGTGGCAGCAGCAGACCATTCACGTTCACGATCTGGCCTCGGAAACCCGCTGGCCGAAGTTTCGGGCCGAAGCGCTCGAGAGCACACCGGTGCGCAGCATCATGGGCTTCCAGCTCTTCGTCGACGGCAAGTCGTTGGGCGCGCTGAACGTGTTCGCAGAACTCCCGAACGCGTTCGACGAAGGTACGCGGCGGCTGGGTTCGCTATTCGCTGCTCACGTGGCGCTGGTGTGGGATGCGGCGCGACGGGACTCGCAGTTCCAGGCGGCGCTGGCCAGTCGCGACATCATCGGGCAGGCCAAGGGCATGATCATGGAGCGCTACACGATGGACGCCGGCCAGGCTTTCGACATGCTGCGCCAGTTGTCGCACGACGCCAATGTTGCGCTGGCGGAGGTGGCCGCCAAGATTGTCGATGCGGCGCAAGCGAATTTGCGTTGACACGGTTTCGCAACGTCGGGTGTGAAATGCACGGTTAGCGGCTATTGCAGGGGCGTGACCACCCTGGATTTCGACCGCGCCGTGATCGTGATTCCCGCGCACAATGAAGCGACGACGTTGCCGGGCTGCCTGGCCGCGGTCTTGACTGCCGCTGCGCGTGTCGATATCCCGACGTCGGTGATAGTGGTGCTGGACAGCTGCGACGACAGAAGTAGCGTCCTGGCTCACCGATTCGGCCCGGACGTGCACTTCGTGGAGATCGACGCCCAGAACGTGGGCAGGGCGCGCGCCGCCGGCTTTTCGTTCGCACGCACCCACGGCGGGGACGGTTCCACGGATTCGGGCGCGTGGTACGCGACCACCGACGCGGACAGCCGCGTCGACGCCAACTGGCTGGCCCGTCAGCTCAACGCGCACGCCGACATGGTGCTCGGCGTCGTCCGCATCAGCAACTGGCGACACATCCCGGCCGCCGCGGCCCGGCGCTACCTTCGCGCCTATCACGCCAAGATCCATCCGGAACGCGGTCGCCATGAGCACATCCACGGCGCGAACATGGGTTTCGCAGCCGACGCCTACTGGCACGTCGGCGGATTCGCAGAGCGGGCGAGCGGCGAGGACGTCGACCTGGTGCGCCGTTTTGAACTTGCCGGATACCGGATCCGCCGTGACACCCGGCTCTCGGTGGTCACGTCGGCTCGCCAGATCGGCCGCGCGCCATCGGGATTCGCGGCGCACCTGCGCACCGTCATGTCCAGGCCCGCAAAGGACACGGCATGACGGGCGCGCTCGTGCAACGCTGGGTGGACACCGGCGAATTGGATCTGCCACTGCCCGGCTCGGGCCGAACGTTGGTGCGCTGGCGCAAGCTTGCCGACCTGTGCGAAGTCGACGTGGTGGCGGGCCGACTCGCCGAGGCTCACGTCGACGCTGTCGCGATTCTGGCTGAGCTGGAGGGCCCGCAGGTGCGCCCGGGCCAGCTCTGGGGCGTGTGGGCGGCCGAGGCCCCCGACGCCGCCGTCGACGCCCGGCTCGACGGCGACGTGGTGTCGCTGAGGGGCACCAAAGCGTGGTGCTCGGGCGCCGGGTTGTGCTCGCACGCGCTGGTGACTGCCGGTACCGCGGCGGGGGCACGCGGCCTGTTTGCCGTGGATCTGCATGGGCCGGGTGTGCATGCGCTGCCGAGCAATTGGCGCAACGCGGGCATGGCCGACTCGGACACCCGGTCGGTGCAGTTCACCGGCGCGCCGGCCGTCCCGGTCGGCGGCCCGGGCGACTATCTGCGCCGGCCGGGTTTCTGGCATGGCGCGGCCGGAGTCGCCGCCTGCTGGTTGGGTGCCGCCCGAGCGGTGGCCGCACCGCTGTACCGGGCGGTGGGCAACGAGGCGGCACGCAGCAGTGACGACCCCCACGCCGCAGCCCATCTCGGCGCGGTCGACGCGGCACTCGCCGCGGCCAGCGCCCTGCTTGCCAGTACCGCCGGGCAGATCGACGACGACCCGCGCGACGATCGCGGCGAGGTGGCGGCCCGCCGCCTTCGGGCGGTGGTCGAAACAGCCGTCGATGCCGCGATCACTCGAACCGCCCGCGCCCTCGGCCCCGCCCCGCTGGCCCTCGATGCGGCGCACGCGCGCCGCGTCGCGGATCTGACCATGTACGTCAGGCAGAGTCACGCGGAGAAAGATCTTGCGGCACTGGGCAAGCTGGTGGCGCGATGACACCGGCCGCGGTGAGCAATGCCGCGCGGTTCGCCGATGTGCCGATCGCCGGCGGGGGTACGCCGACGCAGGAGTGGTTGGAGTGGGGATGCCGATTCCCGCCATTGCGTCTCGATGACTGCCCGGGTCTGGTTGTGGTGGCACCGCACCCCGATGACGAGATACTCGGCTTCGGCGGTGCGGCTTGTGCGATTTCTGCCCGCGGTATCGATGTGCACACGGTCGTCGCCACCGATGGCGGCGGCGCCTGGCCGGGCCTGTCGGAGCGGGAACAGGCGCGCCTCGAACGTTCCCGATGCCACGAGTCTCGTTGTGCGGCAGGCTTGCTGGGCCTACGGTGGCCGACTTTTCTCAGGCTCCCCGATGGCGGGCTGGCCGATCACGAATCCCGCCTGGCCGACATCCTGACCGACATGCTGGCCGCTCGCGTGGCCGGAACGTGGTGCGCGGCAACCTGGCGCGGCGACGGTCATCCCGACCATGAGGCGGTCGGTCGCGCCGCGGCGGTCGCCACCTCCCGCACCGGCGCGGTCTTGCTGGAGTATCCGGTCTGGATGTGGCACTGGGCCCGTCCCGGTGATACGGCCGTGCCGTGGCAGCGCGCAGAACGCGTGATGCTGGATCCCGTTGCAGCGGAACGCAAACAGCATGCCACAGAGGTGTTCCGCAGCCAGCTCGACCCCGAGGACGGTCGCGATCCGATAGTGCCGCCGCACGTCCTGTCGCGGCTTCAGAGCGTGGGCGAGGTGGTGTTCCGGTGACCCCTCGCCTACCCGACGGCTATTTCGACGCCCTGTATGAGGCGTCGGCAGATCCGTGGCAGCTCGGATCGCGTTGGTACGAACGCCGCAAGTACGCGATCACCACGGCACTGTTACCCGACGAGCGATACCGGCATGCCTTCGAGCCGGGCTGCTCAATCGGGGTCCTCACCGAACATTTGAGCGCTCGCTGCGATCACGTCACGGCCGTCGACATCGCCGAGCACGCCCTGGTAGAGGCCGATGCGCGGCTGCGCGGCTGCGGGCGCCGCGAAGCCGTGACACTGCTCAATAGCTCGTTCGATATGCCCTGGCCGGCAGACGATTTCGACTTGGTCGTGATCTCGGAGATCGCCTACTATTTCGACGCCCCGGCGCTTCGGGCGATACTGGATCGCGAGCTGGCACGCTTGCACTCTGACGTCACGGTGATCGCCGCGCACTGGCGACATCCGGTGGCCGACTATCCGCTGTCCGGCGACGCCGCCAATGCCGTCATCGCCGCCACGCCCGGCCTGCACCCGATCGGCGGATACCGCGACGACGACGTGGTCATCGAGGTGTTCGACACTCGGTCAGCAGAATCGGTCGCGACCCGCACGAGTGTGCCGGGCGCCTGATACCGGCATTCAGTGATTGCGGAGTTCGTCGAGCGAAGGTCCTCGTACATCTTCTCGTTCTTGATCGATGCGTTCGGCATGGTCAAAACCTTTTGTCCAGACGAATTTTCGTTCGAGGAGAATGCCCGCGGCCACACCCGCTAAACGTACGGTCCCCATTGACACAAGCAGACCCGGCGCCCCCTTGGGTTCGCCGGGTCTGCTAAACGCTGAGATATTAGTTCTGCTCGGCCTTTTCGCGGGCCTCGCTCACCTTCGCGGCGGCCCGAGCGCTCTCGGCTTCGGCTTCCTTCTGAGCGGCCTCACGCTGAGAATCGGCCTTGTCCTGCTGGGCCTGTCCCTCGCGCTGAAGATCATCGCGGCCAGTGACGGCGCCGATGACTTCCTTGGCCTTGCCCTTGACGCCCTCGACGACGCCCTTGATGGCTTCTTCCGGTCCGCTGTTGTGCTCGCCCATGTCTGGTTCCTCTCGGTGTGGCGCCACGCCCGTTGAACGTGAGGGGAAAGTCCCCGTCGGCCTGCTTCGGTCTTCCCGCCAAGGAGCAGGCGCAAACGACGTCACCGACCTTTAGCGGAGAAAAGCCCCTGTGTCATCGCCCACATGACGCCTCTAGCTGGGGTTTGTGTGAAGGCGGTTCAGCGCACATTGAGATTCGGCATCGGCGGCAGCCCGGGGATGCGCGGCGGTGGCGGCAGGCCCGGAATCAACGGCGCTCGCGTGGTGGCGGTCGTGGTGTCCCACTCCGTCGTGGTCGTCGTCGGCGTCGTCGTGGTGGTCGTGGGCGTGGTCGTCGTGGTGGTGGGCGTCGTTGTTGTTGTCGTGGTGGTCGTCGTCGTGGTCGTGGTGGTCGGCGGCGTGGTCGTCGTCGTTTCGACGGTGACGATCGTGGTCTGGGGGGCCGGCGCCTGCTCGGTGACGGTGCTGATGGGCGGGTTGGTCATCGTGACGGTTTCCGTCGGGGCCGGTGGTGGCGCCGCAGGGCTCTGCTCCACTGGGGTAACCGCGGTAACCGCGGTGGCCGGAGCCGGCTTCACTGTTTGGGTGCTCGGTGTGTCGGGGGTGCTGGCACCGGTGAGGGTATAGGCGAAGCCCCCGACCGCCACGGCAGCGACGGCCGCAGCCCCGCCGAGCAGCAGAGGCACGCTGCGGGTCAGACCCGATCCGCGTCGCGCGGGCGGGTCGCCGCCGAGGATGGACAGATCGTCCTCGGCGTTCTCGTATTCGCCGTAGCCGCTGTAGTCGTAATCGCCGTAGGCATACGACTGGTCTTGCGCAACAGGCTCATCGGGGGTTTCGTCGCTCGACCAGGCCAGCGCGGCGGCCATCGTCGCCGACTGCGGGCCGACATCGGCGATCAGCGCCGCCGGCGCCAGACCGGTCGGTGCGTCGGCCGCCAGTTGTCGTGCGGCGGCCAGGCCCGCACCCAGTGCCGCGTCGAGCTGCGGATGCGCCGACATCGTGACCGGCAGGTGCAGATGCGCCGAGAGCTGTTGGGCCGCATCTGGTATCGATTCCCCATCACCGATGGCGGCGACCGCGCTGATGTTGTCGCGGGTGATTCTGGCCTGGTTCAGCGTCTCGTCGATGAATGCCCCGAGCTCAGCGGGCAGCCCGGGACGGCGCGCGGTCTCACCGATCTGGCGGTAGTCGGCACCGCCGTCGGCCAGGGTCACCGAGGTGCCGCTGGCGCCGAAGTCGCACACCAGGATCACGCCGTGGCGCGGCAACCCCGGATCCTGCTGCAGCGAGCGCAGCGCAGCGGTCGCGTCGGAGACCAGCACCGGCGGCCCCGCGGCGCCTGCTAGCGCGGGCAGAGCCCACATCGCGTCGCGCAGCGCGTCGCGGCGGCCGGGCCCCCAGTGCGCTGGTACGGCCACGCCCGCCACCGACGCAAGGCTCGCACCGGCGGCATCGGCGAGCGCCGACAGTGCCAGGGCCAGCAGCTGCTCGGCGCGGTAGGCGATGCCATCGTCTCCGACCAGCGGCATTGGGTCGCCGACCCGGTCGACAAAGCCGGCCCACACCTGGTCACCGAGGGTCAGCTCGGCGGGACAGACGACCGGCGCAGCTCCGGCGCGCGCGGCGACCAGGCTGGTCGTGCCCACGGAGATACCCAGTGGTTCGGTCATTGGGCCATGATCGCCATGGCTCGCGAGGATGTCACTCAGGCGCGCCGACGGGGCGCCTGCCTATGACCTAACTGTGACTTTGCTTGGTGCTCATTGGGTTTGCCCGTGTCGATCCAGACCCGTGTCGATCCAGATACGAGCAGATCACGTCGACCAGGGCCGTCAGTTCCCGGCTGTTGCGCAACGGGCCCGCCATGACCAGTTGGGTGATCACCAGACCACGCATGGTGGCCCAGATCAGGTCACCGACGGCCGCGGCGTGCGGGCTGTCCAGACCCTCGGCGATGTCGCCGCTCAAATCGCTGATCGCCCTCTGCAATTCGACGAGATGACGGGTCCCCCGTTTGTCGCGCATGGCCCGCGTGCCGATGAGGATTTCCAGCGAGGCCCGTGACGTCGGGCTGGAGAACGCCGCCCAGGCGGCGTGGACCACCAATTCGACCCGCTTGCGCCGGGTTTGATGGCCCGACGGCGGCGGCAGGTTACGCAACGATTCGAGCAGCTCGGTGAAACCCCGGTCGACGACGGCCATCAACAGACTGTCGCGATCACCGAAGTGGTACTGCACCACGCCCCAGGTGACCCCAGCCCGTTCGGCGATGTGTTTGGCGCTGGCGGCGGCGAACCCCTCCTCGACCACACAGCGCACCGTCTCGTCGAGAACGGACTCCCGGGTCCGGTCAGCCCGCACCTGGCTGCCGCCGGGTGGGCGCCGGGGCGCGATTTTCGTCACCACATCACGCGGTCGGCGTGCGCAGTGGGCAGGTCCTTGACGGACAGCACGCCCGGCGGCGCGGCGCACACCGCGTCGATGGCGTTGACCGCGCGTGCAGCGGTGGAGATGACGCCCCCGTCGTTGTGGTCGACGCCGTCCAGTCCGAGGTGGGTGTTGATCTCCACTCCGGGGTTTCCGTGTACGACCACCCGGTGCACGCCGAGGCGGCCGTCCGGCGGGTAGGGCCAGTGCGGCGCGGTCACCGGGGTGAGCCGGTTGACGTGCTCCATGGTGATCACCGGCTGCCCGTCGCGGAGGCCCTCGACGGCGAAGCGGACGGCGGCCACGTGACCGGCCGCCACGCTCATCATCGTGCAGTCGATCGGCTCGGGCGTCACCCAGCTTTCGTGCCGCTCGCGCACCTCGTCGAGGGTGACCCCGAGTACCTCGGCCAGCGAGCGGACCTGCCCGCCCCACAGCGAGGACAGCACGCCTGGGGCGAACATGATCGGGGTGTGGTCCGGGGTGGCGCCGAAACCGAAACTGACGCCGGTGAATTCGGCGTCGTCGTAGCTGCCGTAGTCGCAGATCTCCGACACCGTGATCGCGGTGGCCCGCCCGGCCAGGGTCAGCGCGGTGTAGACCAGGCTGTCGCCGGAGTAGCCCGGGTCAACGCCGTTGATGTACAGCGAGGTGCCGCCGTCGGCGCAGGCCTGGGCAAGCGGTTCGCGAATCCATGCGTCGGCGTGGTCCGGGGCGACCAGCCACACCATCGACGTCCCGACGACGTTGGTGCCCGCGCGCAGGAAGCGGCAGATCTCCTCGATCGCCTGCTTCGGCCGCATCTCGGCCTGCGAGGTGTAGACCACGCAGTCGGCGCCCAGTTCCACCAGCGCGTCGATGTCGTTGGTGGCGATCACCCCGGTGGGCTCCGATAGCCCGCACACCTGCGCGGCGTCGCGGCCCACCTTGTCAGCCCCGTGGGCGTGTAGCCCCACGAGCTGCAGGTCGGGCCGCTCGATGATCATCGGCAGCGCATGCTTGCCGACGTTGCCGGTGGCGAACTGAATGACGCGCTTCACAGCAGATCCGTAATGGTCTTCAGACCCGCCTCGTACAGCACACCGGGCATCATGCCTCCGTCGATCTCGATGGTGGTTCCGTTGATGAAATCGGCTGTCCCACTGCATAAAAACACCACCGCACGGCCAACCTCGGCGGGCTCGCCGGCCCGCTGCATCGGCACGGCGTGGAAGTACTTCTCGCCGTTCGGGTCATCCTTGGGCAGCACGAACGACTTGAAGTTGTCGGTCATCGTCGGCCCCAGGGCCAGGCAGTTCACCCGCACCTTCGGCCCCCATTCCTCAGCCAGCGAGCGGGTCAGATGATTCAGGCCGGACTTGGCTGCGCCGTAGGACACCAGCGTCGGCGATCCGGCGGGATGGCCCGCGCCACTGGAGATGTTGACGATCGAGCCGATGCCGTCCTGCTCACGCATCTGGCGAAACACCCTGATGGCGAACCACATCGGGCTGATCAGGTTCATCTGGATGGCGAAGGCGTGGAACAACACCGTGCGCTCGTAGTCGTCGTCGGCCGCGGGCGCGCCCTGGATGCGGGAGACGAGCGCCGGGATGTCGTCGACATGCGGTGCGGGAACGGTGCCGCCTGCGTTGTTGACCAGGATGTCGATGCGGCCGTAATCGGCCACCACGGCGTCGACGAACGCGTCGATGGCCCGGTAGTCGCCCTGATCGCAGACCCGCTGCGACGAGCGGGCCAGCCACTCCGGGTTATCGGCGACGCCGGGGATGGCGTCCAATGGCCCTCGCGAGCAGCCGATCACCGTGGCTCCGGCCCGCAGCAGTTCGTGCGCGATACCGAGTCCCACGCCGCGACTGGTGCCGGTGACGACGGCGACCTTGCCGTCCAGCGGTAATGCCACTGTGAGCTACCTCTCCTGCGTCGAGATTTTCATTAAGCGCTCAATATGATTACATGCTCAATGTTATTGGGCAATGATTCGACGAAGGGCAGCGGAATGGGTTTGCGCGGAGAGGCCGCGATCGTCGGCTACACCGAACTCCCCTCCACCAAACGACCGACCGGACCACTGGAGTTCACCCTCGAACAATGGGCCCGGCTGGCGGCGGCCACGCTGGCCGACGCGGGGTTGTCGGCGTCTGATGTGGACGGCATCTGCACCACCCATGTGCAGGAATCGCAGATCTTCGTGCCCTCCACTGTCATCGAATATCTGGGCATCAAAGCCAATTTCGCCGAGATGGTCGACCTCGGCGGGGCCAGCGCAGTGGCGATGGTGTGGCGCGCGGCGGCGGCCATCGAGCTGGGCCTGTGCAACGCGGTGTTGTGCGTGATCCCCGCGACGCCGATGACCCCGGTCAGCGCGCAGAAGCCGCTGGATGTGAGCGAGCTGATGTACTTCGGAGCGTCGAGCAACCGGTATGGCTCCCCGCAGGCCGAATTCGAGATCCCGTACGGCAATCTCGGGCAGAACGGCCCCTACGGGCAGGTCGCGACCCTCTACGGCGCCACCTACGGCTACGACGAACGCACGATGGCCAAGATCAGCGTCGACCAGCGCGTCAACGCCAATCACACGCCGGGAGCGATCTTCCAGGACACCCCGATAACCGTCGACGACGTGGTCAACAGCCCGGTGATCGCCGCACCGCTGCATATGCTCGAGATCGTCATGCCGGTGATGGGCGGCGCGGCCGTCCTGGTCACCAATGCCGAGCTCGCCCGCCGCGGCAGCAATAGACCGGTGTGGGTCAAGGGATTTGGCGAGCGCGTGCCCTACAAGACACCCACCTACGCCCATGAGCTTTTGCAGACACCGATGATCAAGGCCGCTGCGTCGGCGTTTTCGATGGCGGGGCTGACCCCCGCCGACATGGACATGGTGTCGATCTATGACTGCTACACGATCACCGTGCTGCTCAGCCTCGAAGACGCGGGCTTCTGCGAGAAGGGCAAGGGCCTGCAGTTCATCGCCGAGCACGACCTGACGTTCCGCGGCGACTTCCCGATGAACACCGCAGGCGGACAGCTGGGCTACGGCCAGGCCGGCACCGCAGGCGGCATGCACCACATCTGCGATGCCACCCGCCAGATCATGGGCCGCTCGGGCGCTACCCAGGTGGCCGACTGCAACCGGGCGTTCGTCTCCGGCAACGGCGGCATCTTGAGTGAACAGACCACCCTCGTTCTGGAAGGCGATTAGTCATGGGCGATTTCGCCAAGCCGATGCCGATCCCGACGCCGACCACCCAGCCGTTCTGGGATGCGTTGGCCGAACATACGATTCGCATCCAGTATTCGCCGTCGGCGCAGCGCTACGTGTTCTATCCGCGGGTGCTGGCGCCCGGCACGCTGGCCGACGACCTGCAGTGGCGGGAGATCTCCGGGGCGGCATCGCTGTACACCTACACGGTGGCCTACCGGCCGACGGCGCCGCATTTCGCCGGGGACGTGCCGCAGCTGCTGGCGGTGGTGCAGTGGGACGAAGGGCCGAGATTCTCCACCGAGATCGTCAACGCCGAGCCGGCCGATCTGGAAGTCGGTATGCGACTGCAGCCGGTGTTCGTCGACTACCCCGATTCCGGTGTGACGATGCTGCGCTACGAACCGGCTTGAGCTAGCGGACGACTGAGTCGGCGTCGTCTCGCTGGACGGCGTGGAAGTGCTCGAAGCGCAGGCACACCGTGGTGCCCAGCGCGGAGGAATCGATCGTGAGGTCATCGGCCAAGGCGCGCATCAGCGGGATGCCACGACCGCGCGACCGGCTTTGGGTGGCCGGGGTGGATTCGCGCCAACGGCCCTGGTCGGCGATGGTGATGGTCAGGTTGCCGCCGTCCCGGACGGCTTCCACATCGATGGTGCCGGGGCCGCCGCTGTGCAGATAGGCGAACTCGGCTGTGTTGGCAAGCGCTTCGTTGACCGCAAGGACTACGTCGCTGAACCGAACCCTGTCGAGATCTCCGCGCGCACGAAGCCAGGTCGCGAACTCGTCACGAACCCTGGCTGCGTTGTGCGCATCAGCGACGACATCATTACGGATGAAACGGTCACCGTCAGCGCTGGGGCATTGGTAACTCGGTGTCGTCATGGCAAATCTCTTATACCCAACTTCCGAGTTTTACCCACCCAATGCGGCGCGCGCCTCTTCGAGAGTCTCGTAGAGGCCGATGATATCGGCCAAACCAACCAGTTTGAGGGGCCGGCTTGTGGCGGGCCCGCTGGCCACGACACCGAAGCCGATTTCGGCAGACGCTTTGTCACGGGCCGCGACCAGGACGCCCATCCCCGCCGAGGCGAGGAATTCGACATCTGACATGTCGACGATGATCGCGGTCGGGTTCTTGCTCAGCGAGGTAGTGATGCTGGTCTCCAATTGCGGAGACGTCAGCATGTCCACCACGCCAGCTACGGAGATGACGACCGTGCGCCCGAACCACTCCTCGCTGATCTCACAACCCGTGTTGGCAGCGGTCGTTGTTCCGGTGGCGGCAGTGCCTTGCTCGTCCAAGATTCACCTCTTTTGCGCGTACCTGACGGCACGCTCGCGAATACGTCGTCTCTGCGAGGCTGTCGTTCTGAACCTGGCAAGAACTTGATAGCAGGCCTGCGCCGGTCTTCTTACGGCGCGGGGTTCACGCCAACAAATATCCCGGCGAGACCACTAAAGGCTAACGTACACCGCCTTCAAATGTGGGATCGAGGGCTAACGCCAGCAGGCGTGCCGGTATCGCCCAAACCGACAAACGGGCGCCTTAGTGCCAGCAAATCGCACCTTTTCGTCGATCTCGCCGAGCACGCGCACGCGGTTCCTATGCTGAGGTGATGGCTAATTCTCCGACGCCGACGTTGCCGCCGGGACCTTCGTTGCCACCTGCGATTCAGGCCGTGCTGATGCTGCGCTACTGGCCGCGCTTCGTGTCGGCGTGCCGGCGGCGCTACGGCCGGACGTTCACGCTGCGGATCGCCCAGATGGGCACGCTGGTCTATCTCGACGACCCGGCCGACATCAAACAGGTGTTCGCCGGCGACCCCGCGATTTACCATGCCGGCGAAGCGAACTCGATGCTGTCCGGTTTGCTGGGTCCGGCATCGGTGCTGGTGGTCGACGACGAGGTGCACCGCGACCGGCGGCGTTTGATGCTGGAGCCCTTCCACCGCGACGCGGTGGCACGTCAGACCGCGGTGATGGCGCAGATCGCGGCGGCCAATATCGCCGACTGGCCGGTGGGCAGGCCGTTCGCGGTGGCACCGAAGATGTCACAGATCACCTTGGAGATCATCGTGCGCCTGGTCATCGGCGCGAGTGATCCCGCCCGGCTCGCTGCATTGCGCGAGGTGTTGCCCAAGCTGTTGAATCTGTCGGCGTTCCAACTGTTGGCGATCGGCATGCCGAGGCTGCAGCGGCGGCGGCCGTGGCGTGGGGTGCGCCGGCGCATCGAAGAGGCGGACCGTCTGCTGTATGCCGAGATCGCCGAGCGTCGTGCTGATCCGGAGCTGGCCTCTCGGACCGACGCGCTGGCCATGTTGGTGCGCGCCGCCGATCAGGACGGGCGCACGATGACCGACGCCGAGCTGCGCGACCAGTTGATGACGCTGCTGGTGGCCGGGCACGACACCACGGCCACGGGGTTGTCGTGGGCGCTGGAGCGGTTGACGCGACATCCCGCGGTGCTGGCCAAGGCGGTACAGGCCGCCGAGGCGGGCGACGCCGAGGGCGACGAGTACCTGGACGCGGTGGCCAAGGAGACGCTGCGCAACCGGCCGGTGGTGTTCGACGTGGGTCGGATCCTGAAGCAGCCGGTGGAGATTGCCGGGTATCTGCTGCCCGCCGGCGTGATGGTGGCGCCCGGGGTGGGTCTGGTGCATGCCGATGACCGGGTGTACCCCGATGCAGAGCGCTTCGATCCGGACCGGATGATCGGGGCGACGCTGAGCCCGACGACATGGCTGCCGTTCGGTGGCGGCGCGCGCCGGTGCCTGGGCGCGACGTTCGCGATGGCCGAGATGCGGGTGGTGCTGCGAGAAGTGTTGCGGAGAGCCGATTTAGTGACAACGACGGCGCGCGGCGAAGGGCAGCGGGTCAAGCATGTGATCCTCACACCGAAACGCGGTGCGCGGATTACCGTGTCGCGCCCGAAGATTCCGCAGCCGACAGCAGATGTTGCCGGCCCAAAGGTGCACCACGCCAATAAGAGCTGACTACGCCTGCGTTCGAAGTCCACAGGACCCGAAGAACCTGAAGCGAACGCGGAAAAGCACATCCACACCCCCGTGACGTGCGAAGATCCACGATATGAGCCTGGACCAGCCGGGACTGGAGCTGCTCGTCCGCGTGGGACTGGCCACTCTGCTCGGTGTCGCAATCGGACTGGAACGTCAGTGGCGGTCGCGGCTGGCCGGGTTGCAGACCATGGCGCTCGTCAGCATGGGCGCAGCGCTGTTCACGATCATGGGTGCCTACGCCTTTCCCGACCAGGGCGACCGTAACCGGGTCGCTGCCCAGATTGTCACGGGCATAGGCTTTTTGGGTGCCGGCGTGATCCTTAAGGCCGGTATGACGGTGATTGGTCTCAACACTGCTGCGACGCTGTGGGCGACGGCGGCGGTGGGTGCCCTCTGCGGCGTGTGGATGTGGCGCGAAGCGGTCATGGGCGCGGTGATAATCGTGGCGAGCAACGGGTTGCTCTATCCGCTGGCGAGGTGGATTGACCGCAAATCTCACAAGCCCGGCCATGAGGAGCTCGACTCTTGACGCGTAACGCGTCGCCAGATGGTGTCGCGAATTGACACCGCAGCGCCAACCCGAAGGGCAGTCAGGCCAAGGTCACCATCCCTCGGCCGGGCGTCACGCAGTGCACTTGACTGCCCATGAGGGCTGCGGTGTCACCCCGCCCGAGATGTACGCCACGAGCATCATCGCCGGCAACGCGGTCAATCCCGTCGAACGGGCAGGGTCGGCCCCTCTGCCATACCGGCAGCGAGCCCCGCGACTGGGCCTGCTCACCGCGATACTCTTCGCGCTCAGCCTGATCCTTGTCCTGCCGGCCGTATGGGTTGGCGTGCGGCATTGGCGGAATGACCCGTTGCCCTTTGCGGCGACCACACACATCCTCACCTGGTCGCTGCTCTTGACGGTCGGCGCAGCAGCGACCGCCCTCATCGTCCTTCTGACCGCCTTCCACGCCGCGGCCGCGATGCGGGTGCTGGCTCGCGATCGAAATATCCCTGATCCGTCGCGCAAACTCCGCCGGGTGGGCCGCCTACTACTGACTCCCCTCGGTCCCGGCGCTGTCCAGCGCATCACCAATGCGCCCGAGGTTCCGGACAGCGAGCTGCGCGACGCGGCCCAGACCTCGCTGCGCCTCACCGTGCTGGTGCCCGCATACAACGAGCAGCTGACCGTCGCGGCAACGATTGAGTCGCTGTGGGCGCAGACGCGGCCACCGGACAGGGTGGTCGTCGTCGCCGATAACTGCACCGATGACACCGCCACCGTCGCCCGAGAGCACGGGGCCGAGGTCCTCACCACCGTCGACAATTCGGATAAGAAAGCGGGCGCACTGAACCAGGCGCTGACAAGGATGTTCGAGGCCGACATCGATGTCGGGGACCTGGTGATGGTGATGGATGCCGACTCCGTTATCGTCCCCGAATTTCTGCAGACGGCGTTAGAGCATTTCGAGGCGGACGCCGACCTCATGGCTGTCGGCGGAGTCTTTTACGGCGAACAGGACAGGGGCCTCATCCAGCAGCTACAGCGCAACGAATACGTCCGGTACGCCCGCGAGATCGGCCGCCGCGGTGGCCGGGTATTCGTACTGAGCGGAACCGCGGGCGTATTCCGGGCCTACGCGCTCAAGGCAGTGGCCGACGCCCGGGGCACGCTGATCCCGGGTGTCGCCGGTCAGGTCTACGACACCGCGGCCATGACCGAGGACAACGAGCTGACCATCGCGCTGAAGTCACTCGGGGCCGAAATGCGCTCTCCGGTGCAGTGCCGGGTCACCACCGAATTGATGCCGTCGCTGCCTGCGCTCTGGAAACAACGGATGCGCTGGGAGCGCGGTGCCCTGGAGAACGTCGGCGCCTACGGCTTCACCCGCGCGACAGCGACCTATTGGTTCCAGCAGCTGGCGATCGGCTACGGCACGATCGCCCTGAATAGCTATCTGCTGCTCGCGGTCGTCATGTGGTCGGCAACGCGGACAATCTATTTCGACCCGATTTGGTCCGCGATCGGGCTCATCTTCGTCGTTGAGCGCGTGGTTACTGTCTGGGGCGCCGGATGGCGGGGTCGCCTTCTCGCGCTGCCACTGGTCATCGAGATCGGGTACGACCTGATCATCCAAGCCGTGTACGTCAAGTCGCTGTTCGACATCGTCATTGGTCGTAAGTCAGGGTGGAATTACGTCCAGCGAGAGGCGGAAACACCATGAGCCGCAGGATAAATACCCCCCGCCCACGTTCTGGTGGAGGGCGTCCCGGTGGCGGCCGTCCCGGTGGTGGACGCCCCGGTGGAGGACGCAGTGGTGGAGGACGAAGTGGTGGGGGGCGCCGTTTCTCCCAGATGAGTATGTCGACTGCCGCAGGAGCACCCACAGCTTTTGCCAGTTGGGCGGCGCCGATGATCGACTCGGTGTGGTTTCAGTTGTTTGTCGGGTTCGTCGTGATCAACACGCTGTTCTACGCGGTGTTGGCGGTATGGAACCTTGTGCCCCGACGGCGTGCATCGCGATAAGCGACCGGTCGGCTAATATCGCGGAATGCCACGGCCGTCGAACCCTCAGGTGCGGACCCGCCTGCTTGCCGCAGGCCTTGCGCTGGTGCATGCGCGTGGATTCGCGGCCAGCGGCGTCAAGGACATCACCGATGCGGCCGGGGTCCCAAAGGGATCGTTCTACGCGTACTTCCCCAGTAAGGAGGCGTTCGCGGCGGCCGTGCTCGAGCACTACTGGGCCGATATCGAGTCGCGACTCGTGCCGATCCTTGGCGCGTCCAGATTGGCACGGGAGCGCATCACTGACTTCTTCCACGCCCTGGCCGACGAACACGAGGCCGGCGATTTCCTGCTCGGCTGCCTGGTCGGCAATCTGTCGCTCGAGCTCAGCGGTTCGAGTGAACCAGTAAGAACCGAGCTCACAAGGATTCTCGACAGCTGGGGCGGCGCACTCACGGAGTGTGTGCAGGCCGGCCAGGGCGCCGGGGACATCCGCGCACACATCGGTGCGGCCGAGCTGGCATCGCTGCTGATCGAGGCTTGGGAAGGCGCAGCGCTCCGCGGAAAGGTGACGCGCAGCCGCACCCCATACGACCGATTCGAAGCCGTCACGATCCCGGCACTCCTGCACTGACGTGTGCGCTCGGGCACACCATCTCACAAACACTTGATTTATAGACGACCGGTCATTTATGTTCGGAGCATGCCCGATCACTCTCCCTACGCCGAGCCGCACAACCCCGCACTGCCGCCGTCCGGATTCGAGCTCGACCTCGAGCACGCGGCACTCGTCATCACCGATCCCCAGATCGACTTCCTCAGTCCCGACGGGGTCTCGTGGCCGGTCTTCGGTGCGAGCATCCGGGACAACGACACCGTCGCGCACATCGGCGAGCTGTTACGAGCCGCCAAATCGGCCGGAGTTGCCGTCGTGGTCTCGCCGCACTACTTCTACCCGACCGACAAGCAGTGGCGGTTCGGTGATCCGCTCGAACAATTCATGACTGCCGCAGGCATGTTCGCGCGCATGGGCGCCTATACGACCGACGGATTCGCCGGCTCCGGCGCCGACTTCCTGCCCGAATTCCAGGACTACCTCCACGACGGTCACACCGTGATCACCTCCCCGCACAAGATCGTCGGTCCGGAGTCGAATGATCTTGTGCTGCAATTGCGCAAGCGCGGTATCAACCAGGTCGTGCTCGCCGGAATGGCGGCCAATCTGTGTGTCGAGGGCCACCTGCGCGAGTTGGTCGAGCAGGGGTTCGAGGTAGCCGTCGTCAAGGACGCGACCGCCGGCCCGCGCTTACCCGAAGGCGACGGCTATCTGGCCGCCCTCGTGAACTTCCGATTTCTCGCCAGCGCCGTCTGGACCACGACCGAGGCGGTCGCGCTGCTCCAGCAAGAACCTTCCCAGGAAAGCGAAGCATCATGACATCGATCGAGAACCCACGCCAGCACCGGTTCGCCCTGAACAACGGCGCCGGACACATGCCCGCCCTCGGGTTCGGGACGTTGGTCTCAGATACCCGAGAAACGCGCGCTGCCACCATGTTCGCAGTCGAGCAGGGTTTCCGCCATCTCGACTGTGCCGAGCGGTACCGCAACGAAGACGAAGTCGGTCTGGCACTCAAGGACGTGTTCGCCGAGGGGACCGTCCGGCGTGGGGATCTGTTCGTGACCACGAAGCTGTGGAACAACAACCACCGTCCCGAACGGGTCGGGCCCGCCCTGCGCGCGAGCCTGAGCAGGCTGGGTCTCGACGAAGTGGATCTGTATCTGGTGCACACCCCGTTCGCGTTCAAGCCTGGTGACGATCAGGACCCTCGCGACCCGCAGGGAGCTGTCGTCTACGACGACGGCGTGACGTTGGCGGAAACCTGGGGTGCGATGGAAGAGCTTGTCGATCAAGGGCTTTGCCGAGCGATCGGCCTGTCCGATATCGACGCTGACGGCACCAGGAAGATCGTCGACACCGCCCGGATCAAGCCGGCCGTCGTCGAGGTCGAGTCGCACCCCTATCACCCGCAGTGGGACCTGCATGAATATTGCGCGACCGAAGGGATCGTGGTGCTGGCGTTCGCCCCGTTGGGGCATGCACTCGAGCCTCGGCTGCTCGATGATCCCCTCGTCGTCGACATCGCTCGGCGCTACGGGAAGACCCCCGCGCAAGTGCTGTTGGCATGGGGAATTCAGCGCGGCACAGCCGTTCTCACCTCGTCGGTGAATCCCGGACGCATCAGCGAGAACGTCGATGTCACCGCGCTTCCCGACAGCGCGATCGCTGAGATCAGTGAGCGTCTGCAGACCCGGCGCCGGTTCAATTCGGTTGTCGACGGCGGTGAGCCGGGCTTCGCCGAGGTGCCGCGCGGCAGCTGAACGATTGCCTGCACTGCGACCGGAGACGCAGCTAGGCTCGTGGATGTGGACGAACCCAGTCGAACGACAGCGGAACTGATCGTCGAGTGCCTGGTGAACGAGGGCGTGACGCACGTCTTCGGCATTCCGGGCGAGGAGAACATCCGCTTGATCGAGGCGCTGTCGAGGTCACCGATCGAATACGTGCTGACCCGCCACGAGCAGGGTGCGTCGTTCATGGCCGAGGTCTACGGGCGGTTGACCGGGCGCGCGGGCGTGTGCTCGGCAACGCTGGGCCCCGGCGCCATCAATCTCCTGTTGGGCGTCGCGGATGCGATCACGAATTCCACGCCGTTAGTTGCCCTTTCGGCACAGGTCGGGATGGGGCGCAGTTACAAGGAATCGCATCAGGGCGTCGATCTGATCTCGATGTTCGCACCGGTTACGAAGTGGTCGGCGCTGGTCGCGACACCGTCGGCCGTGCCGGAGATGGTCCGCAAGGCGTTCAAGCTCGCCCAGACCGAGCGCCCCGGGGCGGTGTATCTCGCGGTGCCCGAGGACGTCGAGTCCGCCGCCGCACCGTCGGGGGCCTCTCCCCTGCCGATCAACGTCCCGCGTCCTGATGATCCGTCACTCGCCCAGGTGCAGCGGGCTGCCGAGATACTGCGCTCGGCACGCAATCCGATCGTGCTCGTCGGTCACGGAGCCGCGCGAAGCGGCGCGTCCGATGCGGTGCGCCGGTTTGCTGAATCCCTCGAGATCCCGGTCGCGACAACCTTTCACGCCAAGGGTGCGCTGCCCGATGACCATCCGCTGGCGCTCGGGGCGGTCGGCTTCATGCGCCATGACTACGTGAACTTCGGCTTCGACACCGCCGACGTGATCGTGGCCGCTGGCTACGAATTGCAGGAGTTCGACCCGATCCGCATCAATCCGCGCGGCGATGCCAAGATCATCCACATCCACCGCTTTCCCGCCGAAGTGGACTCCCACTACGACGTCGCGGTCGGCTTGCAGGCCGATATCGGACGCAGCCTTGATGCGCTGGCCGCAGCGGTGACGCGGGAGAATCCGTCCGCCCACGGTGGCGAACGGATCCGTGAGCTGCTCGCCGGCGAGCTCAACCGGGGACGCGACGACGACAGGTTCCCGCTCGCGCCGGCCCGCATCGTCGCCGACACGCGGGAGGCGTTGCAGCGCAACGATATCGTGCTGGTCGACACCGGTGCGCTGAAGATGTGGATGGCCAGGCTCTACCCGACCTATGAACCGAATACCTGTCTGATCTCCAACGGGCTCTCGACGATGGGCTGGTCGCTGCCCGGCGCCATCGCCGCCAAGATCGCGCAACCCGCCGCGAAGGTGCTCGTCGCCACCGGCGACGGGGCGTTCCTGATGAACTCCCAAGAGATCGAGACCGCGCTGCGGCTCGGCACCCCGATCGTGATCCTGATCTGGGTGGACGACGCCTACGGGCTTATCAGCTGGAAGATGGATCTGGAGATCGGCCACAACGTCGACACCCATTTCGGGAATCCTGACTTCGTGGCCTACGCCGAGAGTTTCGGCGCGACGGGCTACCGCATTTCGGCGGCCGACCAACTGCTGCCGACGTTGCGCCAGGCGCTTGCCGAGGACACGGTCAGCGTGATCGCATGCCCGGTCGACTATTCGGCCAACAGCGCACTGATCGCCTCGCTGGGTGAGCTGGACGAGTCGCTGTCCTGACGGACTCTTTACTTGTGTCGTTGCCGGGCATAGGTTTCGACGATGACTGACGCGTTCGTCCTCGGTGGAATACGCACACCGTTTGGACGTTATGGCGGCTCGCTGTCCCACCTGAGGGTCGATGATCTGCTGGGGATGACGATGCGGGGCGCCTGCGAGCACGTCGGGGTGGCCCTCGACCAGATCGAAGACATCATCGCCGGCTGCGTGAACTCGGCCCACGAGGGATTGGGCGACATTGCCCGGTGGGCTGCGCTGGCAGCGGGCTTCCCCGACAGCGTCCCCGGCGCCACCATCAACCGATTCTGCGGGTCGTCGGTCAGCGCGACGGTCAGCATCAGCCACGCGATCATGGCCGGCGACTTGAACATCGGAATCGCCTGCGGCGTCGAATCGATGTCACGGTCGGGTTGGGCCTACATGAAGGGGGACGCACCGTTCTCCCCGCGCGGCCCGGTCATCCTGCTCGACACGATGTGGGCCGGGGCCGGCGGTCCCCCGAATCCAGCCTTGTTGGCGCGCAACGCCTACATCTCGATGATCGAGACGGCGCAGAACGTGGCCGACCGGTACGGCCTGACGCGCGAGGAGATCGATGCGTTCGCCCTGCGGTCTCAGCAGCGGGCCGCGGCGGCCCGCGATTCCGGCCGGTTGGCCAAAGAGATCATGCCCGTGCCACTGCCGGCCACCAAGACGACTGCGGCGCGGGTATTCGAGCACGACGAGTTCATCCGCGACGACACCACCGCCGAACGGCTGGCCGCCCTGCCGGTCCAGTCCGGCACCACGCAGATGACGGCGGGCAATTCGTCGCCGCTGACCGATGGGGCCAGTGCGGTGGTGATCGCCTCCGGTGAGAAGGCAGCCGAGCTGGGCATCGAGCCGTTGGCCCGAGTGGTGTCGTCGGCGGTGTACGCGCTCGATCCGTTGGTGATGGGATTGGCACCGGCATGGGCGATTCCGTTGGCGCTCAAGCGCGCTGGCCTAAAGCCGGAGCAAGTCGACGTCTGGGAGATTCACGAGGCGTTCAGCGCCCAGGCACTGGGCGTGCTGCGCGAGCTGACCAACCAGCTCGACGGGTTCGTCGTCCCCGACGACAAGCTCAGCCCCAACGGCGGAGCGGTGGCCACCGGGCACCCGTTCGGCGCCTCAGGGACCCGCTACGTGCTGACCCTGGCGACCGAGCTGCGGGAGCGCAACGCGCGCTATGGGGTGACCGGGGTGTGCATCGGGTCGGGGCAGGGTGTCGCGCTGGTCCTGGAGAACCCGCAGGCACGGTGAGGTACGGATTCACGAGCCTGTCAACAAAGTAGACGTCGAGCGTTAACATACGACGCGTGATCCGGAAACAGACTCCGCGCGGCGCCACCGCGATGACGAAGCCGCGGTCCGCGACCGGTACCCGCACTGCCGAAAATGACCCAGCCATCGCGCCTGCCGTGCACGACGACGGTCAGGTCAGCCGATCGGTGATCCTGCAATCCGCACTGAGGATCGTAGACCGCGACGGCGCCGAGGGCTTGTCGATGCGCCGCCTCAGCGACGAGGTGGGCCGCGATCCCACGGTGATCTATCGGCATGTCACGAACAAGGCGGCAGTGCTCGATGGGATCGCCGAAATCGTGCTCGGACAGCTACGGGTGGACACGACAGATCCGGACTGGACGAGCCAGCTGCGCGTCGTGGCCCACGACTTCCGCCGGTTGGCACTCGCGCATCCAAATGCGGTGCCGCTGTTGGTGACTCGGCCACTTGCTACGCCGCTGGGGCGACGACCGTTGGGGATGCTGCGGCCACTAGAGCAGGTACTCGCGTTACTCACCTCGGCGGGCTTCAGCGGGGCAGACGCGCTGCACATCTACCGGGTGCTCTTCGGATACCTGCATGGCCACATCCTCACCGAGCTCCAGGAAGTCATCGAGCGACCGGAGGAGACCGACGATGTCTTGCGCCTGGGGCTACATCGGCTCGCGGTGACCGAGTTCCCACAGGTACGCGCGCTGGCGTCGGCGCTGGCGAACTATGACGGCGCCGCTGAACTCGACCGCGGCCTCGATCTCCTATTCTTGGGCCTGACCGCCACACTGGCACCGCCGGACCGACCCTGATACACGGGCGTGGAAGCGCGTGTCCCGCAACAATTAAGAGGCGGCGCATCGAACAGCGCGGGCCGTTCCGCTTAACCCTCGGGGCGCTCCGAAATCCATGTCAACATTGCATGTTTACAGCCAGTGTTAACGTTGTTGACAGCAGCATTGATGGAAGGTCTACTTGAGGTCCAGCACCAGGCTCGAAGGTCTCTGATGAGCCTTCGAAGTAAGTGGGAAAAATGAATAGCCGTCTCGATAATTTTTGGTGCGCATTCGCGAACCATCAGGACGCGGTGACACCCGTCCTCGGTCACGCGATTCGTGCGATGAGAACTGCTGCTGATGGCAAATAATCGCGTCATGAGGGGCAGCCGCCTCGGAGCGGTGAGCTACGAGACCGACCGCAACCATGACTTGGCGGCGCGTCATGTCGCTAGGTACCGCACAGGGACGGGCGAGGAGTTCGACATACCCTTCGCCCTTGACGCCGAAGTTCCCGACACCTGGCAGTGCCGCAACGGCTTGGAAGGCACCCTGCTCGACGCTGGCGGCCTAAAGGAACCCAAGAAGGTCAAGGTGCCGCGCACGCACTGGGACATGCTGCGGGAACGCCGCTCGATCGAGGAACTCGAGGTTCTGCTCAACGAACGCCTCGAGATCATCAAGTCCCGTCGCCGAGGCAACTAGGTTCGCGTCTCGGCCGGGAGTGAGGACCATCGACCGATACCGCGTCCTCTGACTGAAAGATCTGATCTGATGACTCAGAAGATTTGTTTTGATTGCTTCCATAATCTGTTCCCTGACAAGCCAATTCGGAAGATCACCCTCGGCCGGCAATGTGTTGTGTGCAAGGCGCAGACGGATCGCACAGAACAGATGATTCCTGTTGAGGACGAGGATATTCCACCGCCCGAGGGAATAACCCACGTACCGGGGCGAGTGCTACAGCAGACTTGATTGCAGGCTGCCGTTGTTCGCGCGCGCAGCGCCAGGCCAGGCGACCGCAGATCCATGGGGGTCGGAGCGTCATCGCGGATATCCGTGGGCGCCGCGCGGGGTCGGCAGGACACCCACGCGGCCATTTGAGGTCGTAACCGAGGTCGAGGGGCGCGACGTCCGCGCCCCCACCTCTACTAAGCTATAGAGCGCCAATGCCGTCGGGGCGCTTTGCTGGCGTGGTGCCCGATGCTCGTTGGTCGCGGCCGCGTGCCGCATGTGCTTGGAGGTTTTACCCATGCGTTCTTTCAGCGTGGCAGTGGTCGTCACGTTTGCCGCCATGTCCGTTTCGTCCGGGCTGGCAGCGGCGGCCCCAAAGGATTACTGCGCCGACCTCAAGGGCGGCAATACCGGCAGCACCTGTGAGATCCAGCTCTCCGACCCCGGGTACAGCGTCGACATCAGCATCCCGCTGGATTACCCCGACCAGAAGTCGGTCGCCGACTACATCTCCCAGACGCGTGATGCGTTCCTCAACACAGCCAAGTCCGGCGCGCCCCACAGCACGCCGTACGAGTTGAAAATCAAGCCGACGGAGTACAACTCGGCGGTCCCGCCGCGCGGCACGCAGGCCGTGGTGTTCACGGTGACCCAAAACGTCGGCGGCGCCCAGCCGCAGACGACGTACAAAGCGTTCAACTGGGACCAGAGCTACCGCAAGGCAATCACCTACACCGCCGCACCCGACGACAAGGAACATGCGCCGCTGTGGCGGGTGGACGATCCGCTGAAGACCGTCGCGCCCATCGTCCAGTCCGACCTGCAGCAGCAGCTCGCACCACCACCCCCGCCGCCGGCCGCGCCGCCTGCACAACCCGGACAGCCGGTTACGACCACACCGACCACCACGCCGCCACCTCCGCCGCCGCCGTTGCCGTTCGCGCCAGCCGCGCTGTACAACCCGGCCAACTATCAGAATTTCGCGGTGGTCAATGACGGGGTGATCTTCTTCTTCGACCAGGGCGTGTTGTTGCCCGCCTCAGCCGGGGCGCTGCACGTGCTGGTACCCCGGGCTGCGATCGATCCGATGATCGCCTAACACCGCGGCGGTTCTCGCCAGCACTTGCTCGTACCCGTTACGGTTGTGGGACAGAAGATTTGAGCTACGTCATATTTAAGCTACGTCGCGCCTCAACGAAATTCGTTACGTCTTGTCGACGCCGATTCATACTCGTTTAATTAACGATGACCGAAGTTGGGCTGCTTTGCGCCCGCGCTGGCCGCGGTGCCGCACACCATAGGTGTGCCCTCTGCGTTGGGCCCTACATGGTGGTCCCGGCTGGTATCGAACCAGCGACCTTCCGCGTGTGAGGCGGACGCTCTCCCACTGAGCTACGAGACCGTGGCGCACACACCGTTACGGTGGCGACCTCGCCGACCGGAACATTAGCATGACGCCGCCGTCCGGCCGGAATGCGCTCGTCGCAGTGCGTGACCCACGGGATTTGTGTGGCTTCGGTTGCGTCGACTATTGTCGTCCTTCGCACCGGGTGACGATCTCATCCGTGGCGCGCGGACGTGGCGCAGTTGGTAGCGCACAACCTTGCCAAGGTTGGGGTCGCGGGTTCGAATCCCGTCGTCCGCTCGAAGGTGCAAGTGGCATCAGACCCTACGGTGGAGTGGCCGAGTGGTGAGGCAACGGCCTGCAAAGCCGTGCACACGGGTTCGATTCCCGTCTCCACCTCCAAGATGTGCCCAGCGCGATTAGCTCAGCGGGAGAGCGCTTCCCTGACACGGAAGAGGTCACTGGTTCAATCCCAGTATCGCGCACCAGTGTTATTGCAGTTCAGAGTATGTTTCTAAGTCTCCGACCGGCGCTTGTGCCAAATACGTGCCAGATCGTCGGGGTGGGTATCTCGGATCGATTCGTCGAAACGAGAGGTAGCTAGCCATGGCCGCCACAACCACCACTCCCCTGATGTCGCACCGCCGGTAGGCGCCGAGCCCGCCGACGCCGACGACTGGCAGCCGGCCGAGAAGGGCAAGCCGGTATACCGCCTCGTGTGGTCCAAGCCGTTCGAACCTGACAGCGGCCTCGACATCCGGGTGGTCGTCGTGCAATTCGAGGACGGCACCATCGCCGACGGGGAAGACGATCCCGACGACGCGGCACTGGTCTATCTCGCCAACAGCGACTACCACCCCGAAGACGCCCGGGCTCTCGCTGCATCGATTATCCGGGCCGCCGATCTCGCCGACCAGTGGGCAGGGGTCAAGCGATGACCGCCGCGCAGGCCCACACCACACTGGCCGACCTGTCCACGGTCGAGCTCATGGACGAGGTGCTCAGGCGCGGCGTCCCGCTCGACGAAATCCTGGAACGGGTCGGCGTCAGCCTGGACCAGCTCCACGCCGAGGTCGGCGACGCCGCGATTGCGCGTTGGGCTGGCCGATGACCACCAACGCCAACACGAACACGACTGCGTTCGATGAGGTCATCGCCGCATGGCAGGAGAAGGTTCCCTGCGGATTTCGAGACAAAGGTTGCAAGCACCCCGCGCGGTGGTGGATCAATATGCACGGCTGCAAACGGCGCACGATCTGCACCTACCACTTCAATTTCTGGGTCAGGGAGTGTGAAGCCCAGCTCGACTACCTCGGCGGCATCGGCCGTTGCAAGGACTGCAAACAAGGCTTCGACGGAGCTAGAGCCTCGCCGCGAAGGGTTGCGATGTGGAGGCGTTGCTTTGCCGGGTAGTGGGTCATTGACGATGACCGAAGTCTTCGGACAGCGCCCCAGGGAAGGCATCCGATCGCATCTCCCAGTCGTCGGGTCCCAAGGATGTCAGTGCGCCACCTGTGCTCCTGACGCCCGACGTTGGTGCGGAACCCAGTTTGGAGGTCGGACCGGCGCTAGGGCTGGGCGTACCCGACTTGGTGGCGGTCTTTGTATCCGACTTGGTGCCCGACGTGGACGACGAGGATGTGGACGAGCTACCAGACGAGGACGACGCGCCGGTATCGGCGTTGCCCGGTGCCGCAACGGCAAGGGCAATCCCGCTGAGGGCGGCAAGCCCGAAGGTGAAGAGGGCGGCGGTGCTGGCGATGCGGGTCTTGGTCATGTGAGTTCCTTTTCTCGAAGCCACCTGGTGGGGCGGTTGAGAAAAGGATCGAGCGCGGACCTCAACGAAACCTCAATGCCGCTGACTGCCCGCAATGGCCTGTCGGTCTCGCCTGACCAGTGCGGAATGGGAGCCACTCCTATGTGGCGGGCGAAGGCGGCTTCGCTTTTGAATCGCTGGACGCCGGCGACTTCGGCGACGATCTTGGCGGCGGTCAGGTCCCCGCAGCCTTGCAGGGCGAGCAGAGCTGGGGCGGCCTCGCGGATGCGTTCGCCGATGCGGCGGGCCAGTACTTCGGCCTCGTCCGTGAGTCGTCCAACTCGTCGCGGGCGAGTTCCGCGAGTAGACCCTCCTGGGTATCCAGCCAGTCCTGCAACGATTTTCGCGGTTCCTTACATTCCCAGTTGATCGGTTTGGCCCAGCGAGAATCGAGTTGATGGACGCGATCCAAGAGGCGGTTGGTGGTCGCGACTCGCTGCCTGACTAAGTCTTCGCGGCGATCCACCAACAGCCGCAGCTCCATCGAGACAGGGTCATGAGATGCCACCGGTAACTCGGGTTCCCGCAGCACCACCCGTGCCACCGCCGGCGCATCGATCGGGTCGGACTTCCCGCGTTCCCGTGATGAGGCCCGCACCCGGCTCATCAGATGCGGGGCGACCCTGACCACTTGGTTCCCGGCTGCTAGAAGATCGCGCTCCAAACGTGCGGTCAAACCCCGGCAATCCTCCACACCCCACACCACATCAGTGCCGAATCGGCTACGCGCGCAACGCATCGCCTGGCCATGGGCTTCGCTGGTTGTGGCGACAGTCTTCTGGGCCAGCTTGCGCCCGCGTCCATCTACCCCGACCAGGGTGTGGGTGTTCTTGTGGGCGTCGACGCCAATAACCACAACCGCATCCATCTGCGTACGTCCCCAGCAGGAGCCCTCGACCGAACTACCTGTTGTCGGCATGCCTCCATATCAGCCAGACCCAAACCTGTTGGGCGGCAAGCGTCCAAGTAGCCAGACTTCAGGCAACAACGTGCCCCAGGCGCCCGTGACAATAGATTCATGAGCCAGCCCCACAATGAGGCGGCACCAGGTCAAAGAAGTCAGCCGGGAGAACTCCTGGAACAACTACTGGCGTGACCCACTGCGGACCCCAAGAAAACACGCGTCGTGCAACACAACGTGGAGGATTGCTACGCCCGGGCAGCGAGCAGTCGCGAATGATGGATTCGGTGCAATGCAGTGCGTGGTCGGTGACTCACAACGGCGCGACCGACGGCGGACGCCTGCCACGCAGCAAAATTGAACCGCCCGCCTGGCCGTCGGAAACGGGGGGATGATTCCGGCGGCCACCTTGGCGGGCGTCCTTTCCGACGGGGGGATGTCGGCAGGTAATACCCGTTGTACACGCAAATTCCGCCGCGTTTAGTTCCGCGGCCAATCGTTACCGAAGCGCTGCCAGATTGCAGATGTAGCTCCATCGCTCAGGCCACCTTCTCTGGCATCCACATCCTCTATAGCTCGACGGGTGGATGGCGTGATGACCACCACCGAGCCAGTACTCCACAAGTACGCCGGGCATTGCATCATCGGCTGAGGATGGCAGCAGCCCGTGGCCGAAGGGTCCGAACACCCTGAATACTTTTGGTTGTGTGGTGTTGGTTTTCCACCGTCTCGGATGTCGGGCCGTCGATTACCCCTTCACTGCCCTAGCCCGTGACATCGTGGCCTGATCCATGGCTGAAACAACTCCAGATGACATTTCTGACAGCTGTGACAACTTGTTCATCAGCATCTGCGTTTCGAACATGTCGGTAACGGTCAAGTCCTCGCCGTTGCTTTGGAGTGCACCTAACTTCGCCTTCACCGCCGCCCCCTGCTTAGAGATCGCGGAGCTTAAGGCCGCGCGGCTGTCGACGCTCGACGTGGGTGTTGAGCCCACTGTGGAGGTCGGACCGGCGGACGTGGCACCCGCGGCGGGCGACGAGGACTTAGCCGAGGTGCCCTGCGACGAGGACGTTCCCGACCCCGCGTGGTCTGCCGGGTCTGCCGCCGCGATCCCGTTGGCTAGGCCAAGGCCCGCCACACTCAGGGCGCCGGCGATGGCGGCCGATGCCGCGAGATTCTTGATGCTGGTGATTGCGGTCATGGCTTGAGTTCCTTTCCTCGGAGGCCCTGGTTGGGCTGTTGATAAAAGGATCGAGCGCGGACCTCAACGAAACCTCAATGCCGCTATCCGGTTTGCCCCGTAACCGACACGTCCCTAACCCGTACAGAATGGGAGAAACCCAGCGGGCCTCCCCTTGGGCGTGGTCTTGGGTCACCCCCGCCATCCTTCGAGGTGGCGGGCCGATATTTTTTGTTGTCTTGTGCGTTGTGTTTGGCCCAACGTGCCGACCTCAACGAACTGGCACCCGAGGGAATGGCTGGGGCGCGGACCTAACCCCGTCCACCGCGCGCGGTGGACTCCACAGTCTCGTTAAGCGCCCTCTGCAGCTGGGTCATAGTGTCGGTGATCTGTTGTAGGTAGAGGTTTTTGGCCTTGAGTTCGTCTGAGAGCTTGTCGTTGAGGTCTTTGGCTACAACGATTTGGTCGTCTAGGCGCTGCGTTTCCTCGAACATTGCTTCGCGGTCAGTCCAGTCAGTCCGGTTGTCAAGCGCTCGCTTCTGGTCTGCTAAATCCCTTAACTGCTGGCTGTTTTCATCGAGCTGCTTGCTGAGGCCTTCCAGCTGCGCCACCTGCGCTTCGTACGTTTCGCGGACACCCACGCTCTCGTTGGGCGAGGAGCCGACTTCGACCGCCGGGTAGCCGCTGGTCGAGGTGCGCCCGTCGGAGGGCTCCTGGCCGCTGCCGACGCTCTCTGATGGCGCGTCGCCGATTTTGACAGTCGGGCGGCTGGTTTTCGAGGTGCCGGAGGTTGTGGCAGAAGTGGTTGGGTTGTCGGCGGGTTCTTGGCCGCTGCCCGCTCCGGTGGTCGTCGAACCCGAAGACGTGGGAGTTGAGGAATCTGACTTTGAGGGCGTTCCCGATGACGTGTCATCAGCAGAAGCGGTGCCGGCCCCCAGGCCAACCGCAGCGAGGCCCAGCCCGGCGAGGATCGCGCCGGAGGCTGCGAGGCTCTTGATGGTGCTGATGGCGGTCATTTCGGGCCTTTCGGTTCTGGCCGGTTTCTCCGGGCGTGACATAACGCTATGGCCGCGGGGCATACCTGGGCGTCGGGCGAAAGATGCGTTTCCTGCACGCGCATGTAGTGCAAATGATGTAGGCGGGCCGGTTGCCGCAGGTAGACGAGCATTTCAGCGCACCCGCGCAGCGCCGGCCAGCACCGAACACAACGGAACGGTCGGCGGCCAGAAGAACGTCTCATTGCAGACCCGGCGCCCATGTGCGAGCCACGGCAACTCGCGCAGGTCGCCGACCATGGCTCGACGGTAGCCCGCGACTCAGACGCCCGCCATCCTTCGGGGTGGCGGGCCGAGGCGAGTTGAGGTTCCGTTGAGGTCCAAGCCTGATCCTTTCTTCAGCCAGCCACTTGGCCCCGAAGAAAGGACATCACATGATCAGGACCCGTCTCGCCGGAGCCGCCGCCCTCGTAGCCTTCGGGCTCGCCGCTGCCGGCGGCACAGTCCTCGCCGTTGCGGCGCCCGCCTCCGCCGACACCAGCACCACCTCTTCAACTAGCGCCTCCTCTGCCGGAAGCTCCTCCACCACCTCGAAGGGACCCAGTACGACGTCCACGTCAACCTCCGCGAACAGCACCTCCACCAGCACCTCCAAGACCGGCAGGCCGAATACAGCACCGCAGTCGGTCCAGAACAAGTTGGATGCGATGAAAGGCGCTACGGGAGAACAGGTGTCAGCAACAGACACGGTTAGAGTGCAACAGCGAGGGGATCAAGTGGCGCAAACATATGCGGCTGACGGATTGTCGGAGATAACTTCAGGCGCATCGCTGCTGATGAGTTCATCTTTGGCCAGTTCAGCCTTAGCGAGGAACGTAAAATAGTTTCAGGAAATCGAACCCCGCAGCTCGGCCGACTACGCCAGTAATGTCGGCAGAACCGGGAACAACGTCCTAGCGGCGTCGCACTGCCGTCGCAGCAACCACGGACTAACTTTTCTTCCCAAGCCGGGTCGAGTGCGCTACCGGATGCGCGGCAGGTGACGTGTTCGCGTGCCGCACTGCCGTTTTCTGTGGCCCCACCGCGGCCGCTCCCCCGGCGGCGAAGCCGTTGATGTTGATGCCGGGGCCCTGCTTCTTGATCGTCTGACCGGACTGCAGGATCGACCCCGCGATCGCGAACGGCCCGGGGTCGGCCACCACGACGTTGTGCTTGCCGAGGATGCCGAACGCACCGTTGAAGGAGCCCTGCGCCACGACTCTGTTGTCGATCCCCCCGACATTCACGCCGGCATTGAGGTTGCCGTTCAGTTCGACATAGTGACCGTTGGACGTCGTTCCGTCGCCGAAGAGGTTGACCGCAGCGTTGCCGAATCCCGAGGCCAACACCACACTGCCGATGGCGGCCGTGGTACCCAGCGAGACATTGAGTGCGAAATTGAAGCCCGGGTTGTTGGTACCACCGTTCAACCCGTTCGTGGCGGCATATCCGTTGGGACCCAATTGCGTGGCCATCCCGACGATCCCGGCGCTCGCGGCAGCCGAGTGGTCGCCCACCGCCGTCGCGAACGTCAGGACTCCGGCTGTGTAGGCGGCGGCTTGGGCACCCACCGCGAAGGCGGTCCCGAAGAGTCCGTCCGCATGTGCTTGGGCGCCAACGCCGATCGCGATCGCGAAACTCGTCGGATTGCTCGTGCAGGACGCGCTATTACCGAGCCCGAAGAACGACGCGCAGGTCGCCTGCGCGGTTGGGGTCGATCCCACCCCCGCGGTGGCCAGCACGCCGGCCGCGATCGCACCCACTACAACCCCGGTCAACTTGGCCACGGAAATCCTCCCTCAGCAGCAAGAATTCGCCGAGCGTAACCGCCTACATCAGTCAGCTGTGCCTTTTCCAGTGACTTGAGTGAACGTGCGATCCAGCCGCCCACCCATGCGATCCGTCCGGATCAGGTCGGCCTGCGGGGCCGCACCGATGTCGGCATCGATGCCCGCGGCGTAGGTGGCCGCCACCACTGCCGACCACACCGTCACCGCCTTCTTGACCTCCGGGTCATCCTCGCCAACACCTCGCTGCTGAGCGAGCGTGAGCCGCAACATCCTCTTGCGCCGATCCGAGATCATCTGCGCCACAACGGAATACTTCATCGCAACGATGCCCATCTGCTTCATCCGTCGCAACGGTACCGGCCCTTCACCGGCGATCGTCCGGCTCAACACCGTCTGGTGGGCGCAGCGCAGGGTCTGCACGAGATCTCCCGTCCGCGGCGCCGCGCCGAGTTCGTCGAAGACGGTGGCAAGCATGTCGTCGACGACGGCGAACACGAAGGACTCATTGTTCGGGAACGCTGCGGCCAGAGCATCGAGCTCGACGCCAGTTGCCGACGCGATATCGGCCAAGGTTGTCGCTCCGTATCCCTGGCTGACGAAGAGGTCGAGTGCGGTGTCCACGATCGCGTCGCGGTCCAACTCGGTCACGAAGCCTCCCAGGTCTGTGCCAATGGGGTGGATCGGCGCGCAATGTTTCCGCATGGAAGTTAGCAAAGTATTGACGCGAAGGATATTAACCAGCTCGACTCGCCGGGGACCACTTGTGATGACGTTGGCTACGCCACAGAAGCCAGGAACCCTAGACCCGCTCGGCCGTCACGTTCATCTCGACGGTGCCCTGGCACGCGCCGCTCGAGATCTGGGTGTGCATGGTGCCCGAAAGAGTCCCATCGGGTTGCGGCGTGTACCGCACGTCGGCTCGCGCCGGACTCCATTGGACCGTCCCGTCGGGCATCATGCAGTCCCATTGGAAATCGCTGGTTTGCGTCCACGACGAACCATCCCAGGTGAACCGAACAGGCTGCGGGACAGTCGGATTGGTCGGCGCAGGACCGCTTGTGATGGTGGCGGTGCACGTCCCGCTGGTACAGCTCGATTGGAATCCGTAGTTCTCGGTGTGCTGCTGCTCGGGCTGCCCGGCCGCCATGCTCGTTCCGGATTTTGGACCAACGATGAACGTGATCGCATACTCGCCGTTCCACGACGGAGAGTCGGCAGATGCAGTTGAGGGAACTGACACTGCGATCGCAAGCGCGGCGATACCCGTCATCACCATCATGTTGCGACGATCCCTGTGAGCCACGGCTCGATACTAGGGGCGACTTAAACAAGACCAATAGTCCCAGAACTCCCCCACCGCGCACCCGCCGCGTCGTACCGTGCCAAGCGTGACCGCCGCCACCGCCCAGCTGCCGTTCCTCCAGAGTCATCCCTTGCACTCCCCCGACCAACTGCTCGCCCTGCAGGGCGCAGGGCCGATCCACAAAGTCCTGACCGCCGTCGGCGACGAGGCCTGGCTAGTCACCGGCTACACCTTGGTGCGCCGGCTGATGGACGACGAACGCCTGGGCCGCACCCACCGCGACCCCGCGAACGCGCCGCGCAGCCGGACCTCGGCGTTATTCGGCGGCCCGATCGGCGATTTCGACTCCGAGCCCACCGACCACGCCCGGATGCGCCAGCTCCTGCAGCCACACTTCGGCCCCCGGCACATGCGCACCCTGCAGCCGAAAGTCGAGGGCCTGTGCACCGCGCTGCTCGACGACATCGAACGCCAGGGATCGCCGGCCGACTTGTTGACGAGCCTGGCTCAGCCGCTACCCATCCTGGTGATCTGCGATCTGCTCGGTGTGCCCTACGAGGACCGGGACCGCTTCCGGAGTTGGGTCGATGACGCCGCGTTCTCCCCGGACGACGACGTCTCGCTGAAGGGCCTCGAAAAGCTGCTCGGCTATGGCATGGAACTGGTCACCGCCAAGCGCGCGAACCCCGACGACGACGTCATCTCCCGGCTGTGCGACGAACCCGACCTCGCCGATTTCGAGATCGCCACCCTGGCGATGCAACTGCTGTTCGCCGGACACGAGACCACGGTGACGCAGATCTGGGTGGGCTCACTGCTGCTGCTCACCAACCCCGAGCAGTGGCAAGCCCTGCTCGCCGACCCCGACTTGATCCCCAAGGCCGCCGAGGAAATCCTGCGCGCCGGCATGACCGGTGGCGTCGGCGTCCCCCGGTACGCACGGGCCGACATCGACGCCGACGGTGTGACGATCCGGGCCGGCGACCTCGTCCTGCTGGATCCCGGCGCGGCCAATCACGACCCGGAGTTCTTCGCCAACCCCGACCGCCTCGACCTCACCCGCACCGGTGCGGCCCACGTCGGATTCGGCTACGGCCTGCATTACTGCGTCGGCGCTGCCCTGGCGCGCCTGGAACTCAAGACCGTCTACTCCCAGCTCATTCCCCGGTTCCCGACCCTGCAGCTCAGCGCTGACCCCGCGACGATGACGGCCGGTTTCCATTCCCTGTCCCACGGCCTGGTCGCACTGCCGGTGACCTGGTAGAGCTCGACTTACTTATTCGTCAATTTTTCTTTCGAAGTCGGCTTCCCGCCGACGCGGTTTGTCGTACATTTTTGACGGAGCTGCGAAAATTTCGACCGGTCGGGGTCCCGGTGATCAATCAAGCCGAAGCCTGACCGTCACAAGCGGGTCTCCAGGGGTGGGTTACGCGAAGTGGCCACCCCCTTGGGCCACCGGCCCCCCGCCCCTGGGGACCACTTGACGAATCGCTACAAGCTCACCTCGACGCCGCCCGACGCCGGCTCGCCGGCACCTGACGTCAGCACATCGCCCGACGCAAGGTCCGTGCGATCAAGACCGGAGAACAGCAGCCCGACGTTGTCCCCGGCCGCCGCCGAGTCCAGCTTCTTGCGGAAGCGTTCGATCGCCTCGACCTGGACGGCGCGCGCACCGTTGATCCGCACCTCGTCGCCGACCCGGACCTCCCCGGCCTCGACGTGACCCGTCGCGACCAGGCCGCGACCCTTGATGAAGAACACGTCCTGGACCGTCAGACGAAACATGTGCGGTAACGCTACCCGCTCTCCTCGGACCACAGACAGTTACCGCTGAGCACAATCGTGAACAGCTTGGGCAGCACGTCCAGTTGCAGCGGCTGGGCCGGCTGACCCTGCGAATGCACCAGGGGCGCAAGCACTCCCGCGCTCACCACAGTGACCTGATCGGCCGCGCACACCGTGTCCGGATCCAGCGGGGTGGCCGTCCACCGCCCCGAGCGCAGGTTGGGGTTGCGAAAACCCTGACCGTGCAAGGTGATCTCCGGGCCATAGCTCAGCCACCGGCTGCTCGGATCGAACGGCGTCACAACCGGCGCCCACCTGCCCGGCTGATCCGGTACGGCCTGGCACACCAGGAAGTCCGCGCCGCCGGGCAGTTGCGTCATCACGTCGCTGAATTCCTGCGGGCACGGCGCGCCCGCCTGCGGGACGGGAGCATCGGCATGCGCGGGCGCCGAGAATGCCACCGCGGCAGCCACCATCACCATCGGGGCGCCGCAACGACGCACGATTACCCGTACAGCTCGTCGATGTTGTCGTGGAAGTTCTCCACGACAGACTTGCGCTTGAGTTTCAGGCTCGGCGTCAAATCGCCTGCCTCGACTGTCAATTCACGGTCGATGATCGCGATCCGCTTCACCTGCTCCCAGCGGTTAAGATGCTTGTTGAGGGTCTCCACGTAGCCCTCGACCATCTTCTTGGTCTTTTCATCGCGTGCGACCTCATCGAACGGCTTGCCTTCCAAGCCATTTCGATCAGCCCATTCCCGGATCGATTCCCCGTCCAAGCTGACCAGAGCGACACAGTACGGCTTGCCTTCGCCGTAGACGATGATCTCGCTGGCGAACGGGCACAGCCCCTTGAACGACGCCGAGATCGCCGAGGGCGCCACATACTTGCCCTGCGAGGTCTTGAACATGTCCTTCTTGCGGTCGGTGATCCGCAGGTATCCCTCGGCGTCGAGCTCACCGATGTCGCCGGTGTGGAACCAGCCGTCACTGCTGATGGATTCAGCGGTGGCCTCGGGCAGGTCGTGATACCCGCTCATCACACCCGGACCCTTGAGCAGTACCTCGCCGTCGTCGGCGATCTTGACGTCGGTCTCGGGCAACGTCCAGCCCACCGTGCCGAACCGGTAGGCCTCCGGCCGATTCAGCGTCGACGCCGCCGACGTCTCGGTCAGCCCGTACCCCTCCAGAACCACGGTGCCCACCGCGTCGAACCACTGGGCGACGTCGCGGTCCAGCGCCGCCGATCCCGAGATGAAGAAGCGCAGCCGTCCGCCGAACCGCTGGCGAATGGTGGAGAACACCAGCCGGTCGGCGATCGCGCGCTGCAATGCCAGCCCCGCGCCGATCCGGTGGCCGGCCTGGTTGGCGCGGGATACCCGCAAGCCCACATCGATGGCCCAGTCGAAGAGACTCTTCTTGAAGCCGCCCTCTTCGGCGACCGTCTCGTTGATCCGGCCGTGCACCTTTTCGAAGATGCGCGGCACCGCGCCCATGAACGTCGGCTTGATGATCGCCAGGTTCTCGACGATCTTGTCGACCCGGCCGTCGATGACCGTCGGGAAGCCCATCACCAACGGCATCGCCAGCATCACCTTGCCGAACGAGTGGGCCAACGGCAGCCAGAGGTAGTTGAGGTCCTTGTCCGACAGCACATGCAGGGATTGCAGTGCGGCCGCAGTGTAGGTCCAGGCCTCGTGGTTGAGCCGCACACCCTTGGGCTTGCCGGTGGTGCCGGAGGTGTAGATCAACGTGGCCAGTTGACCGGGCGGGATCGCCTCGATCCGCTCGGTCACCGCGGCGGCATTGTCGGCCAGCAGCTGCTTGCCGAGTTGTTCGAGATCCTCGAGGGTGATCACCCAGTCGTCGTCGCTCGTGCCGTCGATGATCACCACCTTCTCGACGGCCGGCAGCTCGCTGCGGTTGGCGACCAGCTTGTCCACCTGGGACTGGTTCTCCGCCACCACAATCCGGCTACCGGAGTTGGCGACGATGAACGCGGTGTCCTCGGCGTTGGTGCTCGGATAGACCGTTGTGGTGGCCGCCCCGGCCGCCAGGATGCCGAAGTCGACGACCACCCACTCGTAGCGGGTTCCCGATGCCAGCGCGACCCGGTCCTCGGGATTGATCCCCAGCGACACCAACCCGGCGGCGATCAGCTCGACGCGATCTCCGACCTGCTGCCAGTTGACACTGGTCCAGCCGTCGTTGTCGGGATAGCGAAACGCTTCGCTGGTGGGCGTAGCCGCGACCCGATCAAGGAACATCCGGGGAACTGACGCCGCCCGGTTGTCGATCTTGCTCAGGTCCGGCTGCTCTTGGGATTTACGCAGGCCTGCCATGGCGCCGAGTTTATGGACTTTCGCCGCAATGCCGGTAGCAAATCGGGAAGCGGGCGGCGCGCCACGGCTGGGCCCGTCAACTCATGGTTGACGAATTCAGATCGTCAACCTACGGTTGACGCATGGAAGAGCAAGCCCGCATCGCCTACCCCGTTCGCCTCGACGACCTCATCGACGCCATCAAGCACGTCCACACCGACGCCCTCGAGCAGCTGACCGACGCCGTGTTGACCGCCGAGGCCCTCGGCGAGCTCGCCGATCACCTCATCGGCCACTTCGTCGACCAGGCCCGCCGCTCGGGCGCCTCCTGGACCGACATCGGCAAGAGCATGGGCGTCACCAAACAGGCGGCCCAGAAGCGCTTCGTGCCCAAGCTGACCAACCTCAACGCGGTCGACCTCGACCCCGCCCAGGGCTTCTCCCGCTTCACCCCCCGGGCCCGCGGTGCGGTCGTCGCCGCCCAGAACGCCGCCCACAAGGCCGGCAACGGCGAGATCACCGTCGACCATCTTCTGCTGGGTCTGCTCACCGATCCCGCCGCCCTGGCCACTCCACTGCTGCGCGCCCAGCAGCTGACCCAGGACGCGGTACGCGCCGCCATCACGCTGGCGCCGCCGGCCGCCGAAATGCCCGCCCTGATCCCGTTCGACGCCCAGGCGCGCAAGGCGCTGGAGCTGACCTTCCGCGAAGCACTTCGCCTGGGCCACAACTACATCGGCACCGAGCACATGCTGCTGGCGCTGGTGGAAGCCGAGGATGACGACGGCACCCTGCACCGGCTCGGTTTCGACAAGGCCCGCGCCGAGTCCGACATCGCCGAGACCCTTGCCGCGATCACAGCCACCCAGGAATCCTGAGCCGTCCCTGCGATTTCGGCGCGCAAACCGCCGCTGGGCGAACGAAAGCGCGCCGAAATCGCAGGGGCGTCAAGATTGAGCGCCGGCCCGTCAAGGCATCGTCAAGACAGCCCACCCCGCGCGGGCGCCGGCGTATCGATTGAGTCATGACGCTTTCCGAGTTACTACCCTCCCTCGGCCACGCGGGCCTCGACCGGCGACTATGGCCCTCGACCACACACATAGACGACCTCGGTCAGGTCTGCATTGGTGGGGTGCCGCTGACCGAGGTCGCCGACGAATTCCGCACCCCCACCTACGTCCTGGACGAAGAGGACTTCCGCGGCCGGATCCGCCGCTACCAGACCGCGCTGCCCGGCGTCTCGATCGCCTACGCAGGCAAGTCACTGCTCACCACGGCCATCGCCCGCTGGGTCGCGCAAGAAGGCCTCGGGCTCGACGTGTGCTCGGGCGGCGAGCTGGCCACCGCCCTAGCCGCCGGCCTTGACCCGGCCCGAATCATCCTGCACGGCAACGCGAAAACGCCCGACGAACTCCGCGACGCGGTGGCCGCCGGTGTCGGCAGGGTGGTCGTCGACTCCCCGCTGGAGATCGCGTTCCTGGCCGGCCAGGTGCGCCGGCGCCAAACGGTGCTGCTGCGCGTCATTCCCGGCATCGACATCGGCGGGCACCCCGCGGTCACCACCGGGGTCGACGACCAGAAGTTCGGTTTCACCATCGGCGGCGACCAGGCCCTGGATGCCGTCGGCCGCATCCTGCGCCAGCCGTGCCTGTCACTGGCCGGCCTGCATTGCCACATCGGCTCCCAGGTCGCTGACCCAGCCCTCTACGGCCAGGCCATCGAGCGGATGATCGCTCTGCTGGCCGATATCCGGACTCGGTTCGGGGTCGCCCTGCCTGAGCTCAATATCGGCGGCGGCCATGCGGTGCCCTACGTCGCCGGCGATCAGGAACTCGACCTCACCCGCTTCGCTGAGATCGTCGAGCACAGCCTTGAATCCGCCTGTGCGGCCACGAATTTCCCCCGGCCCGCGCTGACGATCGAACCCGGAAGGGCGATCAGCGCACGCGCCGGTATCACCGTCTACCGGGTGGTCGCGGTCAAGTCACAGCCCGGCGGGCGCACCTTCGTCGCCGTCGACGGTGGCATGAGCGACAACCCAAGGGTGGCCCTCTATGGCGCGAAATACACTGTCACGCTGGCCAACCGGCACACCGCGACGCCGAGCGCGACGGTGACCGTCGTCGGCAGGCACTGCGAGGCCGGCGACGTGATCGCCCGTGACGTGCAGCTGCCTGCCGACATCCACCCCGGCGACCTGCTGGCGGTGGCCTGTACCGGCGCCTACCACCACAGCATGGCGTCGAGCTACAACATGGTGGGCCGCCCGCCGCTGGTCGCGATCGCCAACGGCCGGTGCCACCAGCTCATCCGCCGCGAGACCATCGCTGACCTGTTGACCCGCGACTGCGATGTGAACACCTCGCCCAGCGGAATGTGTGAACCTGTTCGGCCCCAACACCTTTGATCCGAGTGTGTTGATCAACCCCAGAGTCGGGGTTTCTTCCAAGCCTTTTCGTCGCCGGCCACGTCGGCCCACTGCCCCGATTCGTACCGGTGCGGCTTTCTTTCGCCACGTCTCACAACGTCGAGCGAACCGTCGTGGTGCTTGACATACGAGTCGCCGAATCGCGAGTACTCGTCGCATTCGCCATCAGGCAGCGTGACTGAAACGGTCATGCTGGACCGCTCAGCGGATCTTTTCGGGGATCGAATTGAGCTCGTGCAGGATGTGCACGGCCAGTTCGCCCGCAGCCTTGTCGCCAAGCTTGGAATTAGTCTTGATGATGTCCGTAACCAGCTCAACACGATGGAGGTAGGGCGTACGGACGATTGTTGGCGAAGCCATGGTTTCCCTTTTTCGACGAGCATGTCCGCTCGTAATCGAGCTGCCCGGTACTGCTGACACTACGCCCATTCTCGCCCCGAGGATGACGATCACCCACGTGGATGAATCGCCTTGTTTTTCAATGGCTCTCAACGTGGGCGTAAGATCAGGGCATCGGGCCACCAAGGCCCCACGATGAACCAGGCCCGAACACGCCTGGAGCAAGGCCCAAAAACTATTAGTGCACAACCGCTTTCGCTAGGAATTCTCGCTCACTCCCGCAAGGAGAATGAGCGACGATTGCCGATCCATCCCGCACATTTGAGCAGGATCGACCCTGCGCTCCGATCGCGGATATTCCTTGAGCACGGCTACGGCTCGGACTTCGGCGCCACGGATGACGGGCTGCGCGAACTCGTCGGCGGCATCTGCACCCGCGCGCAGCTCTTCGCCGACTGTGACGTCATTCTGTTGCCCAAAGTCCAGGCCGAGGACCTCGCGGAAGTCAAGGAGCGACAAGTCGTTCTGGGATGGCCGCATTGTGTGCAAGATGTCGCGCTCACCCAGGTCGCCATTGACCGGAGGCTGACGCTGATCGCCTTCGAGGCGATGAATCACTGGCGGGCCGACGGCGGGTTCGGATTGCACGTCTTTCACAAGAACAACGAGCTGGCCGGCTATTGCTCGGTGTTGCACGCCATGCAACTGGTCGGAGTCACCGGCAGCTACGGGCGTCGGCTACGGGCCGCCGTCATCGGGTTCGGCGCGACCGCGCGCGGCGCCGTCACCGCGCTCAACGCCCACGGCGTCGACGATGTCCGGGTTCTGACCAACCGTGACGTCGCCGCCGTCGGTTCGCCGATCCCCTCCACCCAGATCATCCAGATGGGTCAACACCCGGATCGGCCCGACCAGGTCTGGGCCGACGCCGGGGACGGTCCGGTCCCAGTAGCCCGCTATCTCGCGGACAACGACATCGTCGTCAACTGCGTACTTCAGGATCCCACCGCACCGCTGATCTTCATCACCGAAGAAGAACTGGGCGAGTTCGCTGCGGGCAGCCTGATCGTCGACGTCTCGTGCGACGTGGACATGGGCTTCAGTTGGGCGCGCCCGACCTCATTCACCCATCCGATCGTCGAGGTCGCCGACGGCGTGCACTACTACGCCGTCGACCACAGCCCCTCCTACCTGTGGAACTCGGCGACGTGGGAGAACAGCGAGGCGCTGTTGCCACACCTCGAGGTTCTGCTGGCCGGGCCGCAGGCGTGGAAAACGAGCCCGACGATCTCTCGGGCCGTCGAGATCCGCGACGGGATCGTGCTCAATCCCAAGATCCTGTCGTTCCAGCATCGCGACGAGTCCTATCCGCATGCTGTTCGCGTCGGCCGGCACCGCACCCTCGGGTCAAAGTCCTCGGGCGGGTTGGCCGTGAAATAGCGGGGCTCACCGCAGGATGGGATGGTGGACTCATTCGACCGGCAGGTGGTTGGCGTCGCCGCCGTTGGCGACGTCGACGAGATCGCTGAACTGGCCGCCGCCACGTTCCCGCTCGCCTGTCCGCCCTCGGTGCCACCCGACGACGTCGCGGCCTTCATCGCCGCCCACCTGTCCCCCGAGCGGTTCGGCGACTTCCTGTCCGATCCGTCGCGCACCGTGCTGGCCGCCCGCGACGGAGGCCGAATCGTGGGCTACGCCATCCTCGTCGACGGCGTCGGCGACGACACCGACGTCGCTGCGGCGGTGACCATCCGGCCCGCGGTCGAGCTGTCCAAGCTCTACGTGCTGGCCGACAGTCACGGTTCGGGTGTCGCCGCGGCGCTCATGGCCGCCGCGGTCGACCGCGCCGTAGCTAGCGGAGCCCACTGCCTCTGGCTGGGGGTGAACCAAAACAACGAACGGGCACAACGGTTCTACATCAAGAACGGCTTCACGATCGCCGGCACCAAGACGTTCACACTCGGCGCGCACACCGAGCATGACTTCGTGATGGTCCGGCCGCTCTAGTCCCACACACTGCGCTGACTAGGCCCCTGGTTTAGAAAACTGCCCGTAATGTGAACTCCGTTGCCCGATCGCACAACGCTGGATACGGCGCCGGATCTGGCCGAAAGGACGCTTGGTGGACGTTGGTTCGGCTTCGGGCCCCGACGATCATGTCGGTCACGATCTGGCCCAGGTGGACTGGGCGGCGACGCCACTGGGGCCGTCGGCCGACTGGCCACAAAGCCTGCGCACCGCGGTCAGCATTCTGCTGTCCTCCCGCTTCCCCATGTGGATGGCGTGGGGACCCGAGCTGACGTTTTTCTGCAACAACGCCTACCGGCGCGACACGCTCGGCCGCAAGTACCCCTGGGCATTGGGCCGGCCGGCCACAGAGGTGTGGGCCGAGATCTGGGATGACATCGGCCCCCGCATCGACCGGGTGCTGGCCACCGCCGAGGCGACCTGGGACGAGGCGCTGCTGCTGTTCCTGGAGCGATCCGGCTACCCCGAAGAGACGTACCACACCTTCTCCTACAGTCCCCTGCGCGACGACGCCGGGGACGTCGTCGGCATGCTCTGCGTCGTCAGTGAAGACACCGACCGGGTGATCGGTGCGCGGCGGCTGGCCACGCTGCGCGACCTGGGCTCTGATTTGTCAGCGGTGCGTACCGAGCGGGAAATGCTGACCTTTGCGGCCCGCCAGCTCGAGCGCAACTCGCGCGACCTGCCGTTCACGCTGACCTACCTGTTCGACGACGACGGCACCGCGCGCCTGGCGGGATCGACCGGAATCACGGCCGGCCACCCGGCCGCGCCGGCAGTGCTGCCCGCAGGCAGCGCCGGGGTCTGGCCCGTCGACGAGGCCGGCCACGGCCGCTCGGTGGTGGTCGACCTCGACGGCAAACCATTCACCGACCTGCCGGCCGGCGAATGGCCGGATCCGCCCCGCCAGGCGGTCGTGACACCCCTGCTGGCGCAGGGCGGCACGCCATCCGGATTCCTGGTCGCCGCGCTCAATCGCTTCCGCCTATTCGACGACGAGTACCGCGGCTTCATCAACCTGGTCGCGGGCCACATCGCGACCGGAATTTCCAACGCCCGCAGTTACCGCGAACAGCAGCGCCAGGTCGAGGAGCTGGCCGAGCTGGACCGCGCCAAGACGGCGTTCTTCTCCAACATCAGCCACGAATTCCGCACTCCGATCACCCTCATCCTGGGCCCGGTGGCCGAGCTACGCACCCGCACCCCGGGGCTCGACGAGCACGCCCAGAAGGAACTGGACGTCATCGAGCGCAACGGGCTGCGCCTGGCCAAGCTGGTCAACACGTTGCTGGACTTCTCCCGGATCGAGGCCAACCGGGTGCAGGCCCGCTACGAGCCGGTGAATGTGGCCGACGTGACCGCGGAACTGGCGAGCGTGTTCCGCTCGGCCATCGACCGCGCGGGACTGCAGCTGATCGTGGACTGTCAGCCCCTGGACGAGCCGGTGTACCTGGACCACGACATGTGGGAGAAGGTGATCCTCAACCTGTTGTCCAACGCGCTGAAGTACACCTTCGACGGCACGATCACCGTGCGCGTGTTCCGCGATGGCGGCGAGGCCGTAGTGAGCGTCGCCGATACCGGGATCGGCGTCGCCGACGCCGAGATGCCCCGGCTGTTCGAGCGCTTTCACCGGATCGAGAATGCTCGTGCCCGCTCCACCGAGGGCAGCGGCATCGGGCTCGCGCTGGTGAAGGAACTCGTCGGCCTGCACGGCGGGACCATCGCCGCCGAGAGCGTGGCGGGTGAGGGCACGACCTTCACCGTTCGGTTGCCGATCGGGGCGGCCCATCTGCCCGCCGACGCACTCACCTCGCCGGGGGAAATTCGCGGGCCCTCCGGTATCGCCGAACCCTATGTGCAGGAAGCTCTTCGCTGGCTGCCCGATAACGATGCCGACGATATGTCGGAGGTGCCGGACCCACTGCCAGGGGCGACGGCGCCGCGGCACGTTTTGGTCGCCGACGACAACGCCGACATGCGCGAATACCTGGTCCGGCTGCTTCGCGGCGCCGGCTACCGGGTGGACGCGGTAGCCGACGGCCAGCAGGCACTGACCCGGATCCGGGCCGAGCTGCCGGACCTCGTGGTCAGCGATGTGATGATGCCGCGCCTCGACGGGCTGGCGCTGGTGGCCGCACTGCGGACCAACACGCGCACCGTCGGTGTTCCCGTGCTGTTGCTGTCGGCCCGGGCCGGCCAGGAGGCGTCCAGCGAAGGACTGCGTGCCGGCGCCGACGACTATCTGGTGAAACCCTTTGCCGCGGCAGATCTCCTGGCCCGGGTGCGGGCCAACATCGAGCTGGCGCGGCTGCGCACCCACCACACCCGTTGGCGCGCGGCCCTGGTGGAGTCGCTGCAGGAGGCGTTCTTCGTCTGCGACGAGGTCGGTGCCGTCATCGAGATCAACAACGCCTTCACCGAGATCCTCGGCTTCGGCCCCGAGGATCTGCCCTACGCCCCGGAGCATCCGTGGTGGCCGGATGCCCAGACCCAGCCCGAAGCTCATCAGCAGATCGTCGAGGCGTTCGCCGGCATTCCCGCTCACCCCCATGGCAGCTTCACCGTTCCGGTGAATCACCGCGACGGCCACCGGGTCTGGATCACCACAAACATCGCTCACGCCGAGGACCCCGACACCGGCCGAGGCGTGATGGTCGGAACCTTCCGCGACGTCACCACCGAGCATTACAGCGGGCAACGCCAGACCGCCCTTGCCACACTGAATCAGCAACTCGTGCAGGCAGATACCGTCGACGACGCCCTACGCGGAGCGGTCCAGCAAATACACGATCAGTGGTCGGCCCAGCGCGTGTTGGCCGCGGTCTTCACGGGAGGCGAGACCCCGGAATTCCTCGGCGACGTCGGCGAAGGACAGTGGGCCGCGCTGCCGGACGCGGTCCGAGAGCGGATCACCTCGCTGGGCGGCGGCGGGGACCTGCTGACCGCAGACACCGCGATCACCGGCTCGGCGGGCATCGCGCTGCAACACCCGCTCGGCATCCTGGTGATCTGGATCGACCTGCCCGCCGAACGGCCCTTCACCTCCGAAGACCAGACCTTGCTGACCGTGCTGGCCGGCCGACTAGGGCAGGGCCTGCAGCGCGTCCACCAGGTGGATCAGCAGCGGGAAACCGCTCTGGCACTTCAGCATTCAATCCTGGGGCCGGCCTCTCTGCCCGCCGGTTTTGCGGTCCGCTATCAGCCAGCATCCCATCCGCTGCAGGTCGGCGGTGACTGGTATGACGTGATCGCCCTCGATGACGGCCGGATCGCTCTGGTCGTCGGCGATTGCGTCGGCCACGACCTGAGCGCGGCGACCGTGATGGGACAGTTGCGCAGTGCATGCCGTGCGCTACTGCTCGAAAACTCAAGTCCCGCAGCGGCATTGGCGGGCCTGGACCGGTTCGCCGCACGCCTGCCAGGCGCCCAGTCCACCACCGCGTTCTGCGCGATCCTCGATCCCGACACCGGCGAGCTGACCTATTCCAGTGCCGGCCATCCGCCGGCGATCCTGGTCTACGCCAACGGCACCACCCAGCTACTCGAAGGTGGGCACTCCATCGCGCTGGGCATCCGGCCGGACCGGGAGCGTCCCCAGGCTCAGGTGACCATACCGGCGCAGGCCACCCTGCTCCTCTACACCGACGGGCTGGTCGAACGCCGGCGGCGTTCGCTCGACGACGGAATCGACCGGGCGGTCAACCTCATTCGCGACGACAGCGTGCTCGATCTCGACCCGCTGGCCGACCAGATCATGCAACGCCTGGCACCGCCGGGCGGATACCAGGACGACGTCGCCTTGCTGCTCTACCGGCATCCCGCTCCACTGGAAGTGACGATCCCAGCCGACCCACTGCATCTGGCTCCGGCGCGCGCCGCGCTGCGGGAGTGGCTGATCTCCGCCGGCATCGACCAGGACCAGGCGCAGGACGTACTGGTCGCCGCCGGTGAAGCCGTCACCAACTCCATCGAACACGGCTACCGCCACACCGAGGGCGGCACGATCACCCTGCAGGCCATCTCGGAAGTGGACCAGCTGCGGCTGACCATCGTCGACACCGGCTCGTGGAAACCCAAGCAGACGGGTTATAGCCACCGCGGCAAGGGCATTCAGATCATGCAGGCGCTGATGGAAGATGTCTCGATCCTGCAAGACACCACCGGCACGATCGTGCAAATGGCGACCAGGATCCGCCGATGAGCACACCACTGACAGTTCGCATCGACCGAGCGGCCGACGGCCAACTGGTGCTGTTCGCCAGCGGCGAGATCGATGCCAGCAACGTGGCCGACTTCGCCCAGGCCCTCAACGCCGGCACCGGCGGCGACACTGACACCCTGACCGTCGACCTCAGTGCGGTCGAGTATCTGGACAGCGCGGCGATCAATGCCCTTGCCCCCCATGCCGAATCACTTCAGATCATCGCCAACCCCGTGCTGATGCGCGTACTTGTGGTCAGCGGCCTGACCGAGCTGGCGAAGATCCGGCCCGCCACATCGGATACCTGAGACCTACAGTCCCCCGGGACTGGTCAGCGCCAACAGCCGCGACGTCGCCCGCAGGTACTTCTTGCGGTAGCCGCCGGCCAGCATCTCTTCGGAGAAGATGGTGTCCAGTTTGGCGCCCGACGCCACCACCGGAATGCCGGCGTCGTAGAGCCGGTCGGTCAGCGCGACCAGCCGCAGCGCCACATTCTGGTCGTCGATTGCGTGGACGCCGGTGATGAAGACCGCCGACACCCCCTCAATCAGGGTGAGGTAGCGCGAGGGATGCATCGTCGCCAAGTGAGCACACAACGCGTCGAAGTCGTCGAGGGTGGCGCCGGCGACCTCGGCCGCCCGTGCCACGACGGCGTCCTCGGACAGCGGATCCGGCGCCGGCGGCAAGCCGCGGTGCCGGTAGTCCGGGCCCTCGATCCGCACCGTGGTGAAAATGCTTGCCAGCGTGTTGATTTCACGCAGGAAATCTTGGGCGGCGAAGCGCCCTTCGCCAAGCTGCTCAGGCAGCGTGTTGGACGTCGCCGCGATCGACACCCCGCGCTCCACGAGCTGGGACAGCAGCCGCGAGATCAGCGTGGTGTTGCCCGGATCGTCGAGCTCGAACTCGTCGATGCACACCACGACATACTCGGCCAGCAGGTCGATGCACTCGACGAAGCCGAAGACCCCGGCCAGCTGGGTCAGCTCGCCGAACGTCGCGAACGCCCTGGGATGTTCGGCCGACTCGGGCAGCTCTCGATACGCCGACGCCAGCAGGTGCGTCTTGCCGACCCCGAACCCACCGTCGAGGTAGATCCCCACCCCGGGCAGGGTTTCCCGCTTGCCGAACAGCTTCTTCTTGCCGGCCCGCCGTTGCTGCGCCTCCGCACAGAACGCGCGGCAGGCCGCCACGGCGGCGGTCTGGCTGGGCTCGGCGGGATCGGGCCGATAGGTGTCGAAGCGGACGTCGGCGAACGTGGGTGGCGGGATGAGCTGAGCCACCAGCCGCTCCGGGGAGACCGTCGGATGCCGATCGACGAGGCGGTCCATGACAGGCACTGTAGCGACGTGTTGGAATCGTGAGTATGTCCAGCCCAAGCGCGAATGACCCCGATGGGACGCAGTTCACCCTGCTGGGCGGCGATAGTCCCGGCGGTGCCCTCAGCGACGACCGCCTCGCCGAGCTCTACGCCTATCCCGCCGACCTGAGCCGCTGCGTGGTCCGCGGCAACGCGATCACCAGTCTCGACGGCGGCGCCGCGACCGACGGCACCTCCGGTGGACTCGGCGGTCTGGGCGACCGTCGGCTCTTCCGGGTGTTGCGCGAGCTCGCCGACGTCATCATCGTCGGCGCCGGCACCGCGCGCGCCGAGAACTACTCCGGGGCCCAGATGTCGGTCCCGGGACGACAGGACCGGCAGCGCCGCGGCCAGAGCGAGGTCCCGCCGATCGCGTTGGTCACCCGCTCCGGGCACATCGAGCGGGACTTACCGGTGTTCACCCGCACCGAGGTCGCGCCGCTGGTGCTCACCTGCGACGGTGCCGTCGCCGACACCCGTGCCCGGCTGGCCGGCGCGGCCGACGTGATCGCCTGCTCGGCCGCCGATCCCGCCGAAGTCGACCCGACGGCGATGCTGGCCGCGCTGGCCGACCATGGGCTGTTCCGGGTGCTGTGCGAAGGCGGACCGACCCTGACGGGCACGTTCGTCGAGCACAACCTGATCGACGAACTGTGCCTGACCACCGCACCCAAGCTCGTCGGCGGATCGGCACCGCGGATCGCAACCGGCTCCGGGCACGTGCTGACAGCGATGCGGCGCGAGCACCTGATCTCCGACGCCGACGGCTATCTGTACGCGCGCTACACGCGCGTCGGCTGAGCGGAACCGGCCGGCGGGGTCGCTACTGTGGTGGGCATGCGCGATCGTCGGGTCTGGGCCTCCCAGGCGATAGTCAGCCTCGGCACCGCGGCACTGACCGCTTTGCTGACCGGATGTGCCCCGTGGCTGGCCGCGAATCCGCAGTTCGCCAGCGACAAGGCACACAACCCGTCCGGCCCCGCCACCACTGCACCGGCCGGCGGCCCGCCCGCCATCGCGGTGCCCAAGAACGAGCTGGGTTGGAAAGACTGCACCTCGAAGGTATTCGGTGACGCCGGAACACCGCCCGCCCCGGGCGTGACCCTGGAGTGCGCCAACTACGACGCCGACCTCGACCCCATCGCCGGTGCAACCGGCACGGTGAGCATCGGCGTGGTGCGCGCCCGGTCGGTGCAGACCCCGCCCGACGCCGGCCCGTTGGTCTTCACCACCGGCACCGACATCCCGTCGTCGATGCAGCTGCCGGTGTGGCTGTCCCGCTCGGGCGCCGATGTGCTTAAGAGCCACCCGATCGTCTCGGTCGATCGCCGCGGACTCGGGATGTCCAGCCCCGTGGACTGCCGGGACGCATTCGACCGCCAGGAGATGCGCGATCTGGCCCAGTTCGAGTCGGGTGACGACCCGGTGGCCAACCTGGGCGCGATCACCATGACTGCGACGACGAGCTGCACCGACACCATCTCCCCCGGTGACTCGGCCTACGACAATGCCCGCGCCGCCGAGGATCTCGAGCGGCTGCGTAGCACCTGGGACGTGCCGTCGCTGGCGCTGATCGGGGTCGGCAACGGTGCGCAGATCGCGCTGGCCTACGCCGGTTCGCATCCCGACAAGGTGGCCCGCCTGGTGCTGGACTCCCCCGTCCCGCCCGGCGTCAACGCCGAATCAGCGGCCGAGGAGCAGGTGAAGGGCCAGCAGGGTGCGCTCGACGCGTTCGCCGCGCAATGCGTCGCGGTCAACTGCGCGCTCGGGCCTGACCCGAAGGGCGCCGTCGACTCGCTGCTGGCCGCCGCCCGCGCGGGCCGCGGCCCCGGTGGCGTGTCGGCGGCGGTGCTGGCCAACGCGATCGTCACAGGCATGGGCTTCCCCAGCGGCGACCGGATCGGCAGCACCGTCAGCCTGGCCAACACCCTGGCCGCCGCGCGCAGCGGTGACGCCAACCAGCTGAACAGCCTGATCAACCGGGCCGAGGCGATGCGCGACAGCGACGGGCAGTTCATCAACTCCTGCAGCGATGCGCTGAACCGGCCGACCCCCGACCGGGTACGTGAACTCGTCGTCCAGTGGGGCAAGCTCTACCCCCAATTCGGCACGATCGGCGCGCTCGGCCTGGTCAAATGCCTGAACTGGCCCAGCGGTTCGGCCCCCAAGGAACCCAAAGATCTCAAGGTCAACGTGCTGCTGCTCGGCGTGCTGAACGACCCGATCGCAGGCAACCAGGGGGTGCCCGCGTCGGCGGCCACCATCATCAATGCCGGCGCGGCCAGCAAGCGGGTGATGTGGCAGGGCATCGGCCACGGCGCCAGCATCTACTCCGCGTGCGCCCTGCCGCCGATGATGGGGTATCTCGACAGCGGCAACATGCCGGCCACCGACACCTACTGCCCCGCCTGAGCGTCTGACGCATCGCGTCGGTGTAAGTTGCGGACGTGGCGCTAGCTGACTCATCGCGATCCGGCCTGCTGGCCGCATTTCGCCCCCGGACCAGCCCACCCACCGCCGCGGCGGTCCTGCGTTCAGTCCTGTGGCCGATCGCGATCATGTCGATCATTCACCGCAGCTACGTGCTGGCCGCCAACGGCTACATCACCGACGACTTCGGGCCGGTCTACCGTGCGGTGTCGAACTTCCGGCGCGGTCTGGACATCTACAACGAGCACTTCGACCACGTCGACCCGCACTACCTGTATCCACCGGGCGGCACCCTGCTGATGGCGCCGTTCGGCTATATGCCGGTGTTCGCCTCGCACAACTGGTTCGTGTTCTTCAACACCGTGGCCATGATCCTGGCCGCCTGCCTGCTGGTGAAGCTGTTCAAGTTCTCGCTGACCTCGGTGGCGCTGCCCGCCCTGCTGTTGGCGATGTACAGCACCGAGTCGGTGACCAACACCCTGGTGTTCACCAACATCAACGGCTGCATCCTGCTGTGCGAGGTGCTGTTCTTCCGCTGGCTGCTCGACGGCAAGGTCAGCCACCAGTGGTGGGCCGGTGTGGTGATCGGGCTGTCGCTGGTCGTCAAACCGGTGCTCGGGGTGCTGTTGCTGCTGCCGCTGCTCAAGGGCCAATGGCGGGCCGTGGTCGCCGCCATCGTTGTGCCCGTGGTGTTCAACCTGGCCGCGTGGCCGCTGGTGGCCGACCCGATGAACTTCGTCGAACGCACCCTGCCGTACATCTTCTCCACCCGCGACTACTTCAACAGCTCGGTGCTGGGCAACGGCGTGTACTACGGGCTGCCGATGTGGCTGATCCTGGCACTGCGGGTGGCGTTCCTGGCCCTGGCCGTGGCCAGCCTGTGGCTGCTGCACCGGTACTACAAGGACCGCGACCCGCTGTTCTGGATGCTGACCTCATCCGGAGTCCTGCTGATCGCGTCGTGGCTGGTGCTGTCGCTGGCCCAGGGCTACTACTCGATGATGCTGTTCCCGTTCCTGATGACGGTGGTGCTGCCCAACTCGGTGGTGCGCAACTGGCCGGCCTGGCTGGCCACCTACGGGTTCCTGACGATGGACCGCTGGCTGCTGTGGCGGTGGCCCACGACCGGCCGGTTCCTGGAGTACATGAAGATCACCTACGGCTGGTCGCTGATGCTGGTCGTGGTGTTCTGCGTGCTGTACTACCGCTACGCCGACGCCAAGGCCGAGGGCCGGCTGGCCGACGGGATCGATCCGTCGTGGCTGCGCAAACCGCGGTCCGACGCCACGGTAACGTGAACGCATGAGTTCGATTCCAGCCCCCAAGCTCGAACTGACCAACGACGAGTGGCGCACGCGGCTCAACCCGGCCGAGTATGCGGTACTGCGCGAAGCCGGCACCGAGCGTCCCTTCACTGGCGAGTACACCGACACCAAGACCGAGGGCATCTACGCCTGCCGCGCCTGCGGTACCGAATTGTTCCGCAGCACAGAGAAATTCGAATCGCATTGCGGCTGGCCGTCGTTCTTCGACCCGTCGCACTCCGATGCGGTGATCCTGCGGCCGGACGACGCCGGCGGCATGCACCGGGTGGAGGTGCTGTGCGCGAACTGCCACAGCCACCTCGGCCACGTGTTCAGCGGTGAGGGCTACCCCACGCCGACCGATCAGCGGTACTGCATCAATTCGATTTCGCTGAAGCTGGTGCCGTCCGAGGAGTAGCCCGCGGCCGCGGGGTGAAGCGTGCGAGCACCCTGTCGATATCGACAGGCATGCCATAGAAGTAGCCCTGCGCGATATCGCATCCGTGCTGCCGGAGCCACGCCGCGGTGTGGGCGTTCTCGACACCCTCTGCCACCGTGGTGATTCCGAGCTCCTGCGCCAGGCCGACCACGGCACGCACGACGGCGGCCGCCGTCGGGTCGACGAGCACCGGAGCGACGAACTGCGGATCCAGTTTCAATTCGTCACTGGGCAGTTTCGTCAAATAGGACAGCGTCGAATAGCCGGTGCCGAAATCGTCGATGGCCACCCTGATCTGTTGCTGCCGCAACCGACTCAGAACCTCCCGGGTCTGTTCGAGATCGCCCAGAACCAGATGCTCGGTGATCTCGACCGTCAGGCACGACGGCGGCAGGCCACTATCGTCGAGGGCGGCGGCAATCCTGCCGGGCAGGGTCGCGTCAGCCAGTGACGGCGCGAACAAATTGACGGAAACCGATGCATCGATTCCAGCGGCTCGCCACCGCGCCGCATCCTCGCAAGCCCTGCCGAGCACCAGGTCGGTCACTGCGTCCATCAGTCCGTGCCGGGAGACCATCGGCAGGAATTCATCGGGCGTGAGCACGCTGCCATCTCGCTGGGGCCAGCGCAGCAGGGCTTCGAAACCAACCAGACAGCCTGTCCGCAAACGGAATTGCGGTTGATACACCAAAGTCAGCTCGGCGTGCTCGACGGCCTGACGGAGCTCACCCAACAGAGTCAGGACCGCAGAGCTGTTGCGCACCGGAACATCCGTGGTGCGGAACAGCGTCCGGTCGACACGAACGGAATCCATCTCAGCGGTGAAGACGTGCACGCCACCGGAACCCGCCCACTTCGCCGAATACATCGCGGTGTCCGCCTGCTTGAGCAGCACTTCAGTGGAGACCGCGGAACCGTCGGCATCGGCGAAAGCCATTCCGGCACTGGGCCGCATCGAGAGGTCGTGCCCGTCGACCACAAACGGCGCGTCGAACGCACCGACCACCCGCCCTGCGACCCGCTCCGAATCGCCGATCGGGCCGGTCATGACGATCCCGAACTCGTCACCGCCGAGCCTCGCGACCGTATCGTCAGGTCGGACCGCCCGCCTGATCCGGTCGCTGACCAACATGAGCAGCCGGTCCCCCGCGGGATGACCGTAGCTGTCGTTGACGAGCTTGAAGTCGTTGAGGTCCAACACCATTACCGCGATCGGGACCCGGTCGCGGTCGCGCAGTCGCATCACTTCGGTCAGCCGGTCGTTGAATCGGGTGTAGTTCGCCACCCCGGTCAGCGGATCCCGCAGCGCCTGATCGGCCGCCTCCGCAAGCAGCCGTTGATTGTCGCTGATCGCCAGGAACTGGCGGGCGAAGACGGCCAAGGCCAGGCATGCTCCGAGCACCAGCACCGGCCGGGAGGTCAAATCCACCATCGGCTCCGTCGTCGCCGCCACCAAGACCAGGACCGCGGTCAGTCCTGGGAGCCACACCGACGCCCAGGCAGACTCCGTTCGCACCTCGGGGGCAGGCGCCGTCGGTTGACGTGCGGCGAGCGCGGCGATCGCGATCAGTAGCATCCCGGCGATCCAGCCAGTGTCGACAAGGGACCCGTGCAAGTACGCGCGGTGCACCGAGATGTAGGTGTAGACGCTGTCCGACAACACCACCCCGAGCAGGCCTGCAGTCAACAGCGCCAACGTCGCACGCTGATTTGATGGGCCGCGCACCACTAGGAGCAGCGCGAGGGTCACGACGGCGATCTCCATGGCCGCGTACACCGCAGGCAACAGCGCCGTCATCCCGCGGCCTGGGCCGGCGGCCTTGTACACCTCGTCCATCACGACAAGCCAGAACACCAGGAAGAACGATCCCGCGACGATGGCCGCGTCGAGCAGGAATCGGCCCAAGTATCGCCTGGTCAACCCGGTCGGAAAGAGCAGCAGCGCGGCACCGAACCCGATCGGGAACAGGACAAAGGGCCACGTTGCGCCAGGGGACAACGTGTGTCCGCTCAGGAACGCCTCGAAGCGAACGACGGACGCCGCGCCGACCGCCCAGCCGACGAGCCCGAAACACATGCACAGCCAGGCGAGCCGTTGCCGACCCGATGACGACCGGGCCGCCCACGCGGCACTGCCCGCAGCGATGCACGGCGCGGCCACGTAGAGGGCAGAGTCGATCCGCGAGAGCACAACCGCAGGCACCCAATCGGCGATGAGCCACATGGCAATTGCGGCTCCAGCGGCGGCAATCAACGCGACCGCACGTCCGGTTCGCATCCCACCCCCTCACCGCAAGGCAGACGGCCACGAACGGTGGGGCCGACGGCGATGACGACAGCGCAAGGTTAGCAACGCCGCCGCAACACATTGGCGGAACGGCAATCTCGGCGTAGCCCCTAGGTGGTCGCGCTGTCCGCCCTTCTCTGGACAAGGCGCAGCAAATCCGCGGGCGGCACCGGAGGGCCATAGTAGAAGCCCTGCCCGATGTCGCAGCCCAGTTCACGTACCAGCGCAGCGGTCTCGGCGTCCTCGACACCCTCCACCACGACCATCAGGTCCAGCACGTGTGCGAGGTCGACCACGGCCCGCACGACGGCCGCCGCCCGCGCATCGACCAAGATCGGCGCGATGAAACTGCGATCCAGTTTCACCTCGTCGATCGGCAGATCGCGCAGATAGGACAACGCCGAGTAGCCACTGCCGAAATCGTCGATCGCGATCCGAATACCGTTGTGCCGCAATTGCTCCAATACCGAGCGCGTTCGCTCGGTGCTATCCAGGAACAGGTCTTCGGTGATCTCGACCATCAACGCCGCCGGGCTCAGCCCGCGATCGGCCACCATCTGCGCGATCGCTGCCGGCAGCCCGACGTTGGCCATCGACGGGGCGAACAGGTTCACCGCCACCGGCACGTCGATCCCGGCCCGATGCCAGGCCAACGCGTCGTCGAGGGCTCTGGTGATCACGAACTGAGTGACCAGGCCCATCAGACCGTGGCGGCGAACCAGCGGCAGGAAGGTTTCCGGGGTCACGCCCGTCCCGTCCGGCTGAGGCCACCGCAGCAACGACTCCACACCGACGATGTCGCCGGTGTGTAAATCAAGCTTCGGCTGGTAGACGAGAGTGAGCTCGGATCGGTCGATGGCTTGTCGAAGCCTGCCCAGGAGCTGGATCGCCGAAGCGCCTCCCGCATCAGGCTGGGGTGCGGGGGCTCCGAACAACTGTTTGTCGGCCACCTCGTTCGCCAACGGCATTTCCGGGTTGTAGACCTGCACCGCGCGGACCCGCGACCGTTTCGCCATCAACATCGCCGCGTACGCACGCCTGAGTAGCTCGTCAGCCGAGAGGTCCGCTTCGCCCGACTCAGCTACCGCCAGCCCGACGCTTGGGCGTATCAGAAGCTCGTGGCCGCTGAGCACGAATGGCTCTTCGAAGGCCTCAACGACGCTGTGGCCCAAGCGTTCAGCAGAGGCGGCGTCACCGTTGACCAGCACCGCGAACTCGTCGCCGCCGAGCCGGGCCACCGTGTCGACAACGCGAGCACTGGCGAGCAGGCGACGGGCCACTCCGACCAGCAGATCGTCCCCCACCAGATGGCCCAGATCGTCATTCACGAGCTTGAAGTCGTTGAGGTCCACGGCCACAACGGCAAGCGGATGGCCCTCGAGTTGATGACGTTGCATTGCGCGGTCGAGACGTTGTTTGAACAGTGCGCGATTGGCCAGACCGGTCAGAGAATCGCGCAGCGCCTGGTCCGCGAGTGTGGCCACCAGCCGCCGGTTCTCGCGCACCGCGAGGAATTGGCGGGCTGGAACGGCGATCATCAGGAGGCCAGCCGCGACCATGACCGGCCGCGAGTGCAGTTGCGGCACGGGTTGGGCGGCCGCGACTATCGCCGCCAGCAGTAACGGCGTGTACGGCAACCACACCGAGGCCCATCCGGGCAGCGTGGGCGAACTGCGCTGCTCGAGCATGCCGTCGCGGCCCGCGACCGCGGCCACGCTGATGAGTAGCAGACCAGCCGCCCATGCGATGCCGATGACACTGCCGGGCCCGTAGTCACCTTTGGCAGTCAGATACGCAAAAGCGCTGTCCGCCAAGGCGAAACATGTCAAACCGGCGGTCAACAGAATCAACGACAACCGGCGATTTCCGGTCGCCCTGACCAACACCACCCCGGCGACCGTCAGGATCACGATGTCCGAGAGCGGATAAGCCAGTGCAATGGCGAATCCCCACCGATTGGAGGTATCCGACAGATACAACGGGTGCAGGATCGTCACCCAGCTCACCAGGAACAGCGATGCCGCCACGATGAATCCGTCGAGGAACACCCGCCAGCGAGACTGGGTGCTGTGGTCGACGGGAAACAAGAGCAGCGCCGTACACGCGCCCAGCGGCATGACCAGGTATGCGGCAGCGGCGACCGAAGGGAACGGAGCCTGCCGCAGGTGTATCTCGTAGTACATCCAGATCGTCTCGCCAACCGCCCAGCCGAGCAGTCCGATGGTCATCGACACCCAGGCCAGCCGCAGCCGGCCGCTGAGCGCCCGGGCCGTCAGGGCGGAGAACGCAATGGCAGGGATCGTCAGCGCGACGAATCCGAAATCGTAGATGACGGTCAACGCCGGGCCGTGCGACCAGCCACCCAGAATCAGCACCACATAGGCGACGAACACGGTGGCGGCGCCGATCGCGACGCGAGAAGTCTTCAGCATCTCGGCCCCTTCTCGTCGGCCCCGCAGGTACACCTAGCGCATTAACTCGATCTGGGGAACGTCGGAGTCAGCCCATCGACAGGAGCCCTCGCTGACCGAACAGCCCAATGTCTGGCAGGTGCCGTCACTTTGACACTTCTTCAAGACCTCGACCAGCTTGTCGGACGCCAGCGGCGGACTGAAGTAGTAGCCCTGTCCGACGTGACAGCCGTGCTGGCGCAGCCAATCCGCCGTTCCTGCGGTCTCGATGCCTTCGGCGACGGTGGTCAGACCCAGCTCGTCGGCCAGATTGACCACGGCGCGCACCACGGCGGCCGCCCGCTGATCGGCCGGAATCGGTGCGATGAAGTTGCGGTCCAGTTTGACCTCGTCGACGGTCAGGTCGCGCATGTAGGACAGCGCCGAGTATCCGCTGCCGAAATCGTCGATCGCGATCCGAATACCGTTGCCCTGCAACTGACTCAGCACGGTCTTAGTGCGATCCATGTTGTCCAGGAACAGGTCTTCGGTGATCTCGACGGTCAGCTGGGACGGACTGATGTTCCGGCTGGCGAGTGACTTGGCGAACTTGCCGGGCAACCGCAGGTCGGCCATCGACGGCGCGAACATGTTCACCGCGATCGGCACCGTGAGTCCCTCTGCGCGCCAGCGCAATACATCGTCGAGTGCCTGATTGACCACGAGGTCGGTGATCGAGCCCATCAGCCCGTAGCGGCGGACCAACGGAAGGAACTCGTCGGGCGCCAGCAGGCCCCGCGTCGGGTGCGGCCAGCGCACCAGCGCCTCCACACCCACGATCGCCGCCGTGCGCAGGTCGAACTTCGGCTGATACACCAGCGTGAGCTCGAACTGGTCGATGGCCTGGCGCAGCTCGCCCAACAACCGAATCGTGCTCGCGCCTCCGCGGGCAACCGGCAACGGGCCGGTGGAGAACAGATCACTGTCGGGCGATTCGACCAGCAGCATCTCCGAGTTGAACGGGTGCACCCCCCCGGTGCGGGACCGCTTGGCCGAATACATCGCGATATCAGCGCGCTTGAGTAGATCTTCGGCCGTCAGATCGGGTTCGTCAGGTTCGGCGACAGCAAGCCCGACGCTGGGCCGGATCAGCAAGTCCTGACCGTCGACGATGAACGGCTCATCGAAGGCCTCCACCACCCGGTGGGCGACCAACTGCGAATTGTCCACCCGGCCCTCGATGAGGACGGCGAACTCGTCGCCGCCCAGCCGCGCCACCGTGTCACCGGCCCGCAGACACGCGGCGATCCGATCGGCGACCAGGCTGAGCAGTTCGTCACCGACCGGGTGACCGAGGGTGTCGTTGACCACCTTGAAGTCGTCGAGGTCCATGACCAGAACACCGACCGAGATGCCGTCCCGCTGACGCATTTCCATGGCGTGGTTGAGCCGGTCGCGAAAGACGATCCGGTTGCCGACGCCGGTCAACGGATCACGCAGCGCCTGCTCGGCCACCGTCGCCAGCAGGATGCGGTTCTCGAACATCACCAACAGCTGGCGGCCACTGAAGGCTAACAGCAGCACAATCCCGATCATCGGTATCGGCCCGGACTTGATCTCATCGGGCGACTGCGTGAACACCGCCAAGCTGGCCAACATGACCGGGACGAACGGCAGCCACACGGACGTCAGCGAAACGGGTTGAGCCGCAACCGCGTCCCGATGTGCGAAGCCCCGGCCGGTGATGGCCGCGGCAATGAACAGCGCCAAGCCGACGAGCCAGCCGACATCGAGAAACTGTGTGCCCGTTGGCTTGTGTGTCGCGGTCAGGTAGACGAAGGCGCCGTCGGAGATCGCGATACCCAACATGCCCAGTGTGAGCAGGATCAGCGTCAGGCGCTGACCGCGTTGGGCACGCGCCACCACCAGCACTCCGATGGTGAGAACGGCGGCGTCCAACACCGGATAGCTGACCGAGACCGCCATGTGCAGCTGATCCTTGGGCGCCGAATTCCACAGCTCGTCGAGCACCATGGCCCAGCCGACGATGGTGAACGACCCGGCCACGATCAAGCCGTCGAGAATCAGCCGGGTCCGCGATGTCCGGCTGAGTCCGGAGGACAGCAACAACAGCGCGATCGCGGTGGCGATCGGGAGCACCAGGTACGCGGCATCGGCCAGCGACGGGTACGGGTGGTGGTAGCCGATGAGCTTGTAGGCGCGCCAGAGAATGGCGCCGAGGGTGAAACAGGCAAGCCCGACCGCCAGCGTGACCCACGCGGCGCGCACCCGTCCGCGGGCGGATCGGGCGGTCAAGATCGCAGCCACCGTCGCGACGACGCTCAGTTCGATCAGCAGGTTGTCGGTGTTGGTGACCAGTCGAACCACTGAGCCATTCGACCATCCGCCGAGCACCAGCAAAGCGTCGATGATCAGAACGGACGCACCCAGACCAATGACCACGGCCATCGTCTGCATCGTCCTAAGCCCTGTCACGCGGGCCTCCCGATCGTCCCGGCCGCGCAGAAATCACGGCCAGGCAATCGTAGCGAACTTTTACGGACTCGTCGGCGCGATTGCCCAGCTAGGGCAGCTTCGCGACCAGCTCCTCGACACCGACCCGGGGACCGGTGAAGAACGGGATCTCTTCGCGCACGTGGCGGCGGGCTTCGGTGGCCCGCAGGTCCCGCATCAGGTCGACGATGCGGTACAGCTCAGACGCCTCGAATGCCAGGATCCACTCGTAGTCGCCCAGCGCGAAGGCCGGCACGGTGTTGGCGCGGACGTCCTTGTAGCTGCGGGCGGCCATCCCGTGGTCGGCCAGCATCTTGCGGCGCTCGTCATCGGGCAGCAAATACCAATCCAGCGAACGCACGAAGGGGTACACGCAGACGTAATTGCCCGGCTCCTCGCCGGCCAGGAACGCCGGGACGTGGCTCTTGTTGAATTCGGCAGGCCGGTGCAGCGCGACGGCGCTCCACACCGGCGTGACGGCCCGCCCCAGCGTGGTGGTGCGGCGGAAGTCGCTGTAGGTGGCCTGGAGCGTCTCGATCCGCTCGGCATGCGTCCAGATCATGAAATCGGCATCGGCCCGCAGCCCCGCGACGTCGTAGAGACCGCGCACCACGACACCGTTGTCCTCCTGTTGCTTGAGGAACGTGGCGGTCTCGTCCACGACGGCGGCGCGGGATTCTTCGTCGTAACCCAGCTCCCCCGGTTCCACCGCGAACACCGAGAACATCACGTAGCGGATTGTGGCGTTGAGCTCGTCGTAGTCCAGTTTGGCCATGGCACCCATGGTGCCACGCGCGGTCACGCCTATCTGCGGATGGTGGCGGCCACCACACGTTCGGCCGCCCGGCCCGCCACCGCCACACACGCGGGCACGCCGATGCCGTCGAGGTAGTTGCCCGCGATCGCCAACGTGGGCGGGAGGTCCGTGCGCAGCCCGGCGGTCAGGTCGCGGTGGCCGGGACCGTACTGCGGCATCGCGTCGAGCCAGCGGTGCACCAGGACGTCGATGGGATCCACCGCGATGCCGAACACCGTTTCCAGGTCGGCCACCGCCCAGGCCTGCAGGTCGGCATCGGAGGTGTTGCGGGCCACGCCATCACCGAACCGGCCGAACGACAGCCGCAGCAATTCGGCGTTGCCGCGCGCCCCCCACTTGCGGGTCGACAGCGTAATTGCCTTGGTGTGCAAGCGTTCTCCGCTGGCCACCAGCACACCGGACTGCTGCGGCAGGGGGGTTCCACCGGGGACCGCCAGCGCCAGTACCGCCGCGGAGGCGACCGGGATCCGGGCGGCCGCCGCGGCGGCGTTCGGCGCGGTGTCAGCCAGCAGCGGCGCCAGCCGCGGCGCCGGTACGGCCACGATCACCGCGTCGGCACGGTGGTAGTTGCCCTCATCGTCGCGCAGGCTCCAGCCCTGTGCGTCGGGCGCGATGTGCTGTACCGAGGTCGGTATCCACCGCAGCCGGCTGCGGGCCACCAGTTCGTCCAGCAGCACCTGGTAGCCGCCCGCGATGGCGCCGAACACCGGGCCGCGGGGGGGGGGCCGGCGCCCCCCCCCCCCCCGCGGGGCGGGGCCGGCCCCCCCCCCCCCGACCGGCGTCGGTGAGGCTGGCGGCCCCGGCGTCCAGGGCGGCGGCCAGCGTCGGCGCCGCGGAGCGGATGCCGATGGTGGCCGCCGAGCCGGCGTAGACGCCGGACAGCATCGGGTCCACCGAGCGGGCGACCACCTGGGCGCCGAACCGGTCGGCGACGACGGCGCCGACGGCCGGGTCGGCGCCCGGTCGCCAGCTCAGCGGGCGGCTGGGTTCGGCGGCCATCTGCGCGATCGTCGCGTCGTCGACCAGGCCGGTCACCGAGGCCGCCGAGGTCGGGATGCCGTTGACGGTGTCGGCCGGCAGCGGGTGGATGCGGCCCTGGCTGTAGATCGTGGGCCGCACGCCGGTCGTGCTGATCTGGCGGCCGCCCAGGCCCAGTTCGGCCAGCAGTGCGGGCACCTCGGGGCGGCGCACCACGAAGGCTTCCGCGCCGATGTCGATCGGCTGGCCCCCGAGGCGTTCGGTGCGCAGGATCCCGCCGAGCCGGTCGGCCGGGTCGAACACCGTGATGTCGGCGTCGTCCCCGACCAGCACGCGTAGCCGGTAGGCCGCGACCAGACCTGAAATGCCGCCCCCCACAACGCAATAGCGGTTGCTCACAGCGAGTGCACTAAGCCGACCAGATCTGTCAGCACGCCCGGATCGGTGCCCGGCAGCACGCCGTGGCCGAGGTTGAAGATGTGCCCGGCAGCGCCGGCGTCGACCGCCCGTCGGCCGTCGTCGACCACCGAGCGCGCGGCACGCTCGACCGCCGGCCAGCCGGCCAGCAGTACGACCGGGTCGAGGTTGCCCTGCAGGGCAACGTTCGGACCGACGCGCAGCGCGGCGTCGGCCAGTGAGGTCCGCCAGTCGACGCCGACGACGCTGGCACCCGCCTCGCCCATCGCGCCGAGCAGTTCCGCGGTCCCGACCCCGAAATGGGTCATCGGCACGCCGTAGTCGGCCAGCGCGGCGAACACCCGCGAACTGTGCGGCAGCACATGGCTGCGGTAATCCGCGAGCGACAGCGTGCCCGCCCAGGAGTCGAACAGCTGGATGGCGTCCACCCCGGCGTCGAGCTGCACCTTCAGGAAGGCGATCGTCAGGTCGGCCAAATACTCCATCAGCGCATGCCAGGTCGAGGGGTCGGCCAGCATCATCGCCTTGGTCCGCTCGTGCTGCTTGCTGGGCCCGCCCTCGATCAGATAGGACGCCAGCGTGAACGGGGCACCGGCGAAACCGATCAGCGGAACGTCGCCGAGCTCGGTCACCAGCAGGCCCACCGCGTCGGAGATCGCGCTGACCCGCTGCAGCTCTAGGCTTTTCATGGCATCCACGTCGGCGGCAGTGCGCACCGGGTGGTCGATCACCGGGCCGACGTCGGGAACGATGTCCAGTTCGATGCCCGCGCCGCGCAGCGGGACGACGATGTCGGAGAACAAGATCGCCGCGTCGACGCCATGCCGGCGGATCGGCTGCAGGGTGATCTCGCAGACCATCTCGGCGTCGAAGCAGGCCTGCATCATCGTGTTCTTGGCCCGCAGTTCGCGGTACTCGGGAAGCGACCGGCCGGCCTGGCGCATGAACCACACCGGGACACGACTGGGCTTGCGGCCAGTGGCGGCGGCCAGGTAGGGCGCCTCGGGCAGCTGGCGACGGGTACTCATCGCGTCCATGGTCCCATGCGCCCGGGAGCCCAGCCCACGAAGCCCTTAGGCGCCCGACGGCATCAAATCGGCGCGCCTGCCCCCTCGACCTCGACGATAGGGCTAGCGTCAATTGCCGTGACCACTGCGGAACCAGCGGAATTCCGCGAGGCGGTGGCGGCGATGAGTACCGCCGAGGTACGGCCGGAGATCGAGCTCGGTCCGATCCGCCCACCTCAACGTCTCGCGCCGTACAGCTATGCGCTGGGCGCCGAGGTCAAGCACGTCGAGACCGAAATCGTCCCGGAAACCTCCGAGGGTGATGCGTTCGGCCGGCTGATCCTGCTGCACGATCCGGACGGCTCGGAGGCCTGGGACGGCACCATGCGCCTGGTCGCCTACATCCAGGCCGATCTGGACTCCAGCGAGGCCGTCGACCCGCTTTTGCCCGAGGTGGCCTGGAGCTGGCTTGTCGACGCCCTGGAGAGCCGCTCCGAGCACGTCACCGCCCTTGGCGGCACCGTCACGGCCACCACCTCGGTGCGCTACGGCGATATCTCCGGGCCACCGCGCGCGCATCAACTCGAGCTGCGCGCGTCCTGGACGGCCACCACCATGGCACTCGACACCCATGTGCAGGCGTTCTGCGAAGTGCTCGAGCACGCCGCGGGCCTGCCGCCGGTCGGAGTGACAGATCTGGGTTCCCGCTCACGCGCCTGACATGCCAGAACCAGATGATGACGACGCTGCAGTCGCGGCGCCCGATACCCCAGCCGATGACGCCCCCGAGGCGACTCCCCTGCTGTGCCCGGCCGACGGCGTGCCACCGCTGTCGATCAGCGTCGACGAGATCGCCCGCGCGGCAGAGCAGCTGGCGAAAGGCACCGGCCCGTTCGCGGTCGACGCGGAGCGGGCGTCGGGCTTCCGTTACTCCAACCGCGCCTACCTGATCCAGATTCGCCGCACCGGCGCAGGCACGGTGCTCATCGATCCGGTCAACCACGGCAACAGTCCGATCGACGTGCTGCGGCCGGTGGCCGATGTGCTGTCCACCGACGAGTGGATCCTGCACGCCGCCGACCAGGATCTGCCGTGCCTGGCCGAGGTCGGGATGCACCCGCCGGCCCTGTACGACACCGAACTGGCCGGCCGGCTGGCCGGCTTCGAACGGGTGAATCTGGCGGCCATGGTGCAGCGCCTGCTGGGGCTGGGTCTGGCCAAAGGACACGGCGCCGCGGATTGGTCCAAACGCCCGCTGCCCGACGCATGGCTGAACTACGCCGCCCTGGATGTCGAGGTGCTCGTCGAGCTACGGGAGGCGATCGCCGGCGTGCTGGCCGAGCAAGACAAAACCAGCTGGGCCGCAGAGGAATTCGAGCACCTGCGGCACGCCGATGCGACACCGACGCGGCGCGATCGGTGGCGGCGCACGTCCGGGATCCACAAGGTCCGCGACCGACAGACGCTGGCCGCGGTCCGGGAGCTGTGGACGGTCCGCGATCAGATCGCCCGGCGCCGCGATATCGCGCCGGGGCGGATCCTGCCGGACTCGGCGATCATCGCCGCCGCGGTGGCCGACCCCAAGACCGTCGACGACCTGACGAAGCTGCCGATCTTCGGCGGGCACAAGCAGCGCCGCAGCGCGAATGTCTGGCTGGCCGCGCTGGAGTCGGCCCGCACCAACCCGGAGCCGCCGGACACCGCCGAGCCGCAGAACGGTCCGCCGCCGGCGGTGCGCTGGGCTAAGCGCAAGCCGGAGGCCTCCGCCCGACTCGACGCCGCCCGCGCGGGATTGGCCGAACTCTCCGAACAGGTGCACGTCCCCGCCGAGAACCTGGCCTCCCCCGAACTCGTCCGCAGGCTGTGCTGGGACTGGCAGGACAGCGGCGACGTCAGCGCCGCGATCGACAATTTTCTGCGCGACAACGGCGCCAGGGAATGGCAACGCACACTGGTGGTTCCGGTGCTGGCCGCGAAGTTGGGGCCGGCTCAGGACTAGTCGAGGCGCTCGCTGGGGTGACGCTCGTCAGCGTCGAGCGCACCCAGCGCGGCCACCCAGCCGGTGACCTGGCGGGCGATGTTCTGCTCGGTCAGGCCTACCGCCTCGAGCACCTCGCTGCGGCTGGCATGATCCAAGAACTGTTGCGGCACAGCAAGATCCCGGCACGGGACGTCGATCTCGGCGGCACGCAGCGTCGCGGAGACTGCCGAACCCACCCCGCCGCGCACGCCGTTGTCCTCCATCGTGACCACGAGCTTGTGCGACGTAGCAAGGGGCGCAATCGCATTCGGCACCGGGATCACCCAGCGGGGATCCACGACGGTGACCCCGATCCCCTGATTGCGCAGCCGCTGAGCGACCTTGAGCGCCATCCGCGCGAACGATCCCACCGCGACGAGCAGGACGTCGTTGCCGAGGCCGTCGGTCGGGCGCGCCAGGATGTCCATACCCGAGAGCCGCTCGAGCGCGGGAATGTCCTCGCCCACTTCACCTTTGGGGAAGCGGATGGCGGTCGGGCCGTCGTTGATCTCCAGCGCCTCGCCCAGCTCCTCGCGAAGGCGGGCGCCGTCGCGCGGCGCGGCCACCCGGATGCCGGGAACGATATTGAGCAGCGACATGTCCCACATGCCGTTGTGGCTGGCGCCGTCGCTGCCGGTGATCCCGGCCCGGTCGAGCACCATCGTCACTGGCAACTTGTGCAGGGCGACGTCCATCATGATCTGGTCGAACGCCCGGTTGAGGAACGTCGAGTAGATAGCCACCACCGGGTGCAGCCCACCCATCGCCAGCCCGGCTGCCGAGGTCATCGCGTGCTGCTCGGCGATCCCGACGTCGAACAGCCGGTCCGGGAAACGATCCCCGAATGCCGAAAGGCCGGTCGGGCCCGGCATCGCCGCGGTGATCGCCACGATGTCGCGCCGTTTGGCGGCATAGGAGATCAACGACTCGGCGAACACCGACGTCCAGCCCGGCGCCGAGGACTTCGTCGCCAGCCCGGTGTCGGGATCGATGACCCCGCAGGAGTGCATCTGGTCGGCCTCGTCGTTCTCGGCCGGCGCATAGCCCATGCCCTTGCGCGTCACCACGTGCACGATCACCGGTGCATTGAAACCGCGGGCGTGCCGCAGGGCGGTCTCGACCGCGTTCTCGTCGTGCCCGTCGATCGGGCCGACGTACTTCAGGCCGAGGTCGGTGAACATCACCTGCGGGGACAACGCGTCCTTGATACCGGCCTTCACGCTGTGCATGGCCTGGTAGCAGGCTTCGCCGACGACCGGCACACCGCGTACCGCGACTCGGCCGCGCTCCAAGAACCGCTCGTAGCCCGGTTGCAGGCGCAGCCCGGCCAGATGATCGGCCAGCCCACCGATGGTCGGGGCGTACGAGCGGCCGTTGTCGTTCACGACGATCACCACCGGCCGGCGGGAGGCCGCGATGTTGTTCAGGGCTTCCCAGCACATACCGCCGGTCAGGGCGCCGTCGCCGACCACCGCCACGACGTGGCGGTTGCGGTGGCCGGTCAGCTCGAAGGCTTTGGCCAACCCGTCGGCATACGACAGCGCGGCCGAGGCGTGGCTGGACTCGACCCAGTCGTGCTCACTTTCGGCGCGGGACGGATAACCCGACAGGCCGTCGCGCGTGCGCAACGTGTCGAAGTCGGCCGCGCGACCAGTGAGCATCTTGTGCACGTAGGCCTGGTGTCCGGTGTCGAAAAGGATAGGGTCGTGCGGAGAGTCGAAGACCCGGTGCAACGCCAGCGTCAGCTCGACGACTCCGAGGTTCGGCCCGAGGTGTCCACCCGTGGCAGCGACCTTGTGGATCAGGAACTGGCGAATCTCGGCAGCCAGTTCGGTGAGCTGCGCTTGGGACAGGTGTTGCAGATCGGCGGGGCCGCGAACCTGTTCAAGCATCTGGCCAGTCTACGCACCCGTGCGTAGATCAGTCCTGATGAGACTCGTAGATGTCGGGCACCCCGTCGTGGTCGTCATCTTGGTTCTCCAGCTCCCACACCGTGCGGTAATGCCGGTTGCGCAGCCGCAGTACGACCGCCGCGAGCACGGCCGCCAGCAAACTTCCCGCGAGCACGGCGACCTTGACGACGTCGTGGCGTTCGGAGCCCGGTTCGTAGGCCAATTCGCCGATCAGCAGGGATACCGTGAAGCCGATCCCGGCCAACATGGAGATGCCGAACACGTCGACCCAGCGCAGTGCCGAGTCGAGGCTGGCGCGGGTCAGCTTGGCCAGTGTCCAGGTGGTGCCGAACACCCCGATTGTCTTGCCTGCGACCAGGCCGAAGACGATGCCCATTGCAATCGGATCGCGCAGAGCTGTGATCAAACCGTGATAACCGCCGAACGTCACACCGGCGGCGAAGAACGCGAAGACCGGCACCGCGAAGCCCGCCGACAGCGGCCGCATCCGGTGCTCGAAGTGCTCGGCCAGCCCGGGTCCGGCGTCGGGTCCGCCGGCCGCTGCGCTGCGCAGTACTGGCACCGTGAAGCCCAGGAGCACCCCGGCCACCGTCGCGTGCACCCCGGATTCGTGGACGAACGCCCAGGTGAGCACCGCCAGTGGGATCAGTAGCCACCAGGAGCTGATCCGGCGCTGCACGAGGACCGCGAACACCGTCAGCGGGATCAGCGCGACCAGGAGCGCGACGACGTTGATCTTGTCGGTGTAGAAAACCGCGATCACGGTGATCGCGAGCAGATCGTCGACGACGGCCAGCGTCAGCAGAAACGTCCGCAGGGCGCCTGGCAGGTGGGTGGACAGGACGGCGAGCACGGCGACCGCGAACGCGATGTCGGTGGCCGTCGGGATGGCCCAGCCACGGCTCGCGCCGGCGCCCTCGGGCAGCGTGAAGGCCACGAAAATGGCCGCCGGTGCCACCATGCCGCCCACCGCGGCGGCGATCGGCAGCGCGGCGCGACCGGGATCACGCAGGTCACCGGCGACGAACTCGCGCTTGAGCTCGAGGCCGACGACGAAGAAGAAGATCGCCAGCAGCCCATCGGCCGCCCAGCCGCCCAGACTCAGATCGAGGTGCAGGCCGAGCCGGTCGGTACCGAGATGCAGGTCGCCCAGTCGGTCATAGGCCGCCGACCACGGCGAGTTGGCCCAGACCAAGGCGGTGGCGGCGGCCAGAAGCAGCAACGCCCCACCGACGGTCTCCTTGCGCAGGATCGAGGAGATCCGCGAGGTCTCCGACCACGACCCCCGCGCGAATAAGGCGTGACGCATCTCACTTCACCAGCAGTGCCACACACTCGACGTGGTGGGTCAGCGGGAACGAGTCGAACACCCGGATCTGCTCGACGGCGTAGCCGTGCCCGCGGTACAGGCCGATGTCGCGGGAGAACGACGCCGCCTCGCAACCGATGTGGATGACCCGCGGCACCGCGGCCGCCGCGAGCAGATCGATGATCTCGCGCCCGGCCCCCGAGCGCGGCGGGTCCAGCACGGCGATGTCGGCACCCTCGCGCTGGGCAGACAGCGCCCGGCGCACCGAATCGGTGAGCACCTCTACCCCGGGCAGATCGGCCAGTCCGGCACGCGCGGCCCCCGAGGCGGCGCGTGAGGTGTCCACTGTCAGCACCCGTCCGCCGTCGCCGACCGCGTCGGCGAGTACGGCGGCGAACAACCCCGCGCCGCCGTACAGGTCCCACGCCTTGGCTCCCCTGATGTCCTGCGCCCAGCCGGCCACCAGCGCGCTGTACGTCGTCGCGGCGTCGCGGTGCGACTGCCAGAACCCGGTGACCGGCACGCGCCAGGCTCGCTCCCCGACGCGTTGTACCGAGTCGAACTCGCCCTCGGCCCGGTGACCACGGCGCTGCTGTTTGTTGTTGCACACGATGTGCCGGGTGCCCTCATCGTCGGCGACCACGTGCACCTGATCGCCCGGTTTCCAGCGCGATCCGTCCAGCCCGTCGACCAAGCCGTCACGCAACTGGCCGCAGCGTAGGTCGGTGACCAGCTCAGAGCTGTGGTACCGGTGAAATCCCGCGTGGCCGTTGCTATCCACGGCCAGTCGGACCCGGGTTCGCCAGCCACGGGGCGCACCGTCGCCCAAGGGTTCGGCCACCCCGTCCCAAGCGAAGTCTCCGAGCCGGGCCAGCTGGTTGGCCACCACCTGACCCTTGAGAACCCGGGCCGCCTCGGGACTGGCAAAGGCCAGGTCGCAACAGCCGGCCTTGCCCACCCCGGCGATCTCACAGAGCGACTCCACCCGGTCTGGCGATGCTTCGAGAATCTCGATTGCCTCAGCGTGCCAATAGGATCCGCGGTCGCCGGTCACGCGCACGCGCACCACCTCGCCCGGCAGCGCGTAGCGGACGAATACGACCCGCCCGTCATGGCGTGCCACACAGCTGCCCCCGTTGGCGGCCGCACCGGTTGTGAGCACCAGCTCGACCGCATCCCCCTCAGTCACTATCGATTCACTCCAGGAATCCTCTGCGCACGTCACCGGGTGCGTTCTGCACCGGCAAATCATTCACCCGTTCCGACGAATTAAGTTGCCAGGGAACCGAAGTCACCATCACGTTGGGCATGAACAGCAACCGGCCCTTGAGTCGCAATGCACTTTGGTTGTGCAGCACCTGCTCCCACCAGTGACCGACCACGTATTCGGGGATGAACACCGTCACCACCGTGCGCGGGGCTTCCTTGCTGATCCGCGTGACGTAGTCCAGGACCGGTCGGGTGACCTCCCGGTACGGGGAGGCAACGACTTTGAGCGGGACAGTGATGTCACTGTCCTCCCACTTGTGCACCAGCTGGCGAGTCTCGGAGTCGTCGACGTTGACAGTGATTGCCTCCAGCACGTCGGGCCGGGTGGCCCTGGCGTAGGACAACGCCCGCAGCGTCGGCATGTGCAGTTTGGAGACCAGCACGACGGCGTGGTTACGGCTGGGCAAGACCACCTCGCCTTGCTCGGCTTCCTGCTCGGCCAGCTCGCGGGCCACCGTGTCGTAATGCTTGTGGATGGCCTTCATCACGATGAAAAGGCTTGTCATGGCGAGGATTGCGATCCAGGCGCCGGCGACGAATTTGGTGACCAGAACGACGATCAGGACGGCGCCGGTGGCGATGAAGCCGATCGTGTTGATCACCCGCGAGCGCATCATGTGCCGGCGGGCCCGGGGATCGGTTTCGGTGCGCAGGTGCCGTGTCCAATGCCGAACCATGCCGATCTGGCTGAGCGTGAACGACACGAACACCCCGACGATGTACAGCTGGATCAGCGCGGTGACTTCGGCGTTGAACGCGACGACGAACGCGATCGCGGCCGCCGCCAGGAACAGGATGCCGTTGGAGAAGGCCAGCCGATCGCCGCGGGTGTGCAGCTGGCGCGGCAGGTAGCGGTCCTGCGCCAGAATGGAGCCCAGCACCGGAAATCCGTTGAACGCGGTGTTGGCGGCCAGCACCAGGATCAGCGCGGTGGCGCCGGTGATCAGCCACAGGCCCAAGGGGAACCCGGCGAACACCGTGTCTGCCAGCTGGGCTACCAGAGTCTTCTGGTGATAGTTCGCCGGCGCCCCGCCCAACTGCTCGTCCGGCCGTTCGGCGATCTTCACCCCGATCTTGGTCGCGAGCACGATGATCCCGATCAGCAGGCCGACCGAGATCGTCCCCAGCAGCAGCAGCGTGCTGGCGGCGTTCTTGGACTTGGGCTTACGGAACGCGGGCACCCCGTTGCTGATCGCCTCCACACCGGTCAGCGCCGCACACCCCGACGAAAATGCACGCGCCACAAGGAACACCATCGCGAAACCCATGACGTCGCCGTGCTCGGAGTGCATCGAGAACTTGGCCGACTCGGCCTCCAGATGATCCCCAAGCACATAGATCTGGAAGAAGCCCCAGATCAGCATGATGAACATGCCGACGATGAAGGCGTAGGTCGGGATGGCGAACGCGGTGCCCGACTCGCGGATACCGCGCAGGTTGGCTGCGGTCAGGAGCACGATGGCAGCGACCGCGAACGCCACCTTGTGCTGGGCGATGAACGGGACGGCCGAGCCGATGTTCGACATCGCCGAGGCCATCGACACCGCGACCGTCAGCACGTAGTCGACCAGCAGGGCGCTGGCCACCGTCAGGCCCGCCGTCGGCCCCAGGTTGGTGGTCACCACCTCGTAGTCGCCGCCGCCGGACGGATAGGCGTGCACGTTCTGCCGGTAGGAGGCCACCACCACGAGCATCACCAGCGCGACCATGACGCCGATCCACGGCGCCATCGTGTAGGCCGACAGGCCCGCCACCGAGAGCACCAGAAAGATTTCCTCGGGTGCGTAGGCAACCGATGACATGGCGTCGGAGGCGAAGACCGGCAAGGCAATGCGCTTGGGCAGCAGCGTGTGGCTCAGCTTGTCGCTGCGGAACGGCTGCCCCAGGACCAGCCGACGGGCGGCGGTCGAAAGCTTAGACACGAGTGCCAAGACTAGGCCCATGGCGGTTTGGCTGTAGCGTTCCCCATACGGTCGGGTCGGCGCACGACGAAGTCGAGAGGACGCCAGGTGCGGGTTGTGGTGATGGGATGCGGCCGCGTCGGCGCGTCGCTGGCCGACGCTTTGTCCCGGATCGGCCATGAGGTGGCCGTCATCGACCGGGATGCGACGGCCTTTCACCGGCTGTCTCCGGATTTCTCCGGCGAGCGGGTGCTGGGCATGGGATTCGACCGAGAAGTGCTGCTGCGCGCGGGAATCGAGGACGCCGACGCGTTCGCCGCGGTCTCCTCCGGCGACAACTCCAACATCATCTCCGCGCGGGTGGCCCGCGAGACGTTCGGCGTGCAACGGGTCGTCGCGCGGATCTATGACGCCAAGCGTGCCGCGGTCTACGAGCGGCTGGGCATCCCGACGGTGGCGACGGTGCCCTGGACCACCGACCGCCTGCTGAACGCGCTCGTGCGCGACACCGAGACCGCCAAGTGGCGTGATCCCACCGGCACGATGGCCGTCGCGGAGGTGACACTGCACGAAGACTGGGTCGGGCATCGGCTGACTTCCCTCGAGGAGGCCACCGGCGCGCGGGTCGCCTTCGTGATCCGGTTCGGCACCGGCATCCTGCCCGAGCCCAAAACGGTCGTCCAGGCCGGCGATCAGGTCTACATCGCGGCGATCTCGGGGCGCGCCGCCGAAGCGCTGGCGATGGCCGCGCTACCGCCTGGCCCGGACGTCGGAGAGGGGCACTGACAGATGGGTGACAAACGGCTCAAGGTGGCGATCGCCGGAGCGGGTGCGGTCGGCCGCTCGATTGCCCGCGAACTGCTCGAGAGCGAGCACGAGGTGACGCTCATCGAGCGCAACGCCGAACATCTTGACGTCGACGCGATCCCGGCCGCGCACTGGCGGCTCGGCGACGCCTGCGAGATCAGCCTGCTGGAGTCGGTACACCTGCATGACTTCGACGTCGTCGTTGCCGCCACCGGCGACGACAAGGCGAATGTGGTGCTCTCCCTGCTGGCCAAGACGGAGTTCGCGGTGTCACGCGTGGTGGCCCGGGTCAACGATCCCCGCAACGAGTGGCTGTTCGACGACTCGTGGGGCGTCGACGTCGCGGTGTCCACGCCGCGGATGCTGGCCTCGCTGGTGGAAGAGGCCGTCGCCGTGGGCGACCTGGTGCGGCTCATGCAGTTCCGCCAGGGCCACGCCAACCTCGTCGAAATCACCCTGCCCGACGACACACCGTGGGGCGGGCGGCCGGTGCGCAAGCTGATCCTGCCGCGCGACGCCACGCTGGTGACCATCCTGCGCGGCCCGAGGGTGATCGTGCCGGAAGCCGACGAACCGCTGGAAGGCGGCGACGAACTGTTGTTCGTCGCGGCCCCCGAGGTGGAAGACGAGCTGCGGAAGACGGTGCTGTCGACCTAGCCGGTCAGTCGGCAGCCGGTGCGCCGTCGGTGGCGTCGCTGTCCGCGTGCGCGGCGTGGACCGCCCGCTGGGCGACGCGGATCGCCAGGTAGGTGACCAACGCAGCCACCCCGGTCAGCGGCCAGCCCATCGCGATGCGGGCCACCCCCAGCCAGCCGGTCTGATCAAGGTCGTAGAGATGCCGCTGCACCACGAATCGCGACGCGAACACCAGCACCCACGTCAGCGTCGCAATGTCGAAGGCGACCACCGCGCGCCGGCTGCTGCGCCAGCTGCGATCGTGGCTTTGGATCCAGCTCCAGGCGTAGCCCACGATGGGCCGGCGAATCAGCACCGAAACGGCGAAGACCCCCGCCCAGATCAGGGACGTCCAGATGCCGAGCAGGAAGTAGCCTTTCGACGCCCCGACGAGCCACGCGATCAGCGCGCTGATCCCGACGCCGATGAAGCCGGAGACGGCGGGCTGCACGGAGTCGCGGCGGTAAAGGCGCCACACCAGAATCAGGGCGGCGACGCCGAGCGCCGCGGCGATCGCAGGTATCAGGCCGAACGCGGTGTTCACCGGGACCAGCACCGCGACGGGCAGTGCCGAGTAGATCAGCCCGCTGACGCCGCCCATCTGGGCCAAGAGCGCCTGGCCCGGAGTCTTCTCGGCAGGCGGCGTCTCGATGGATTCTTGGGAGCGGTCGCTATCTTCGACGGGACGGCTCAAGTCTGGATCTCGTAGTGCGGGTTGTAGATGGCCTTGGTGCCGTTCTCCAACGTGCCCAACCGGCCGCGGACGCGCAGGGCGCGACCCGATTCGATTCCGGGGATGCGGCGCTGCCCGAGCCAGACCAGCGTCACGGTGTCAGTGCCGTCGAACAGCTCGGCGCGTACCCCGCCTGCGCAGCCCTTGGCATTCATGTCCACGCTGCGCAGGGTGCCCACCATGGTGACCTCTTGGCCGCGCTGGCAATCGATTGCTCGCTGCGCGCCGGTGTGTGCGGCATCGTCGGTGAGTTCTTCGACATCTCGCTGCTCAGGGTCCTCCGTCAACCGACGGGTGAGACGGCGGACAAAACTTTCGGCCGTAGCCATGGCCTCTCCTGATACTTCAGCGGATCACATGCCAACGCAACGCTAGACCTGTTGGTTCCCGAATGCCATGTGGCATACCCGCGGCGACGGTTGCTAATGCGTCACAGGCAGGATCGTGAGATGACGATCACATTCCGGGGCGCCACCGCGGTGCTGCTGGCCGGCACCGGCTCCGACGACGACTACGTCTACCGAGCCTTCGCTGGGCCGCTGCACGGGGTCGGCGCGGTGGTGACGACGCCCCCGCCGCAGCCGGCCCGGCTGGTCGCCAGCTATCTCGAAGCGCTCGACAACGCCGCCCGTCAGGGCCCGATCATCGTCGGAGGCGTGTCCATCGGGGCCGCGGTGACGGTCGCCTGGGCGCTGGCGCACCCGAGCCGCGCGGTGGCGGTGCTGGCCGCGCTGCCGGCGTGGACCGGGTCGGCGCCATCGGCTCCCGCCGCGCTGTCGGCCCGGCACACGGCCCACCAGTTGCGGACCGCCGGTCTGGTCGCCACGACCGCGCAGATGCGGGCGTCGAGCCCGGCGTGGCTGGCCGACGAGCTCACCCGCAGCTGGCTGGGCCAGTGGCCCGAGCTGCCCGACGCGATGGAAGAAGCCGCCGGCTACGTCGCACCGAGCATCGCCGAGTTGGAGCGGTTGAGCGTGCCCATGGGTGTGGTCGGGGCAACCGACGATCCGATCCATCCGCTGGAGGTGGCGCTCGAGTGGGTGTCGGCCGCGCCGCACGCGGCGCTGCGGACGGTCAGCCTCGACGACTTCGGCCCCGACCCGACAGTGCTGGGGGCAGCGTGCCTGGCTGCGCTGGAGGAGGCGGCGGGCAGGAGCGAAGCGACCGGGGGAACTAGCTCAGCGGCGGGCTAGCCGCCGGTGCTGGAGCTGCGTAGCTGCTGCATGGCCGAGCCCGACGCGCTGCGCCGCTCGGTCGGCAGCTGGCCCTGCGCCTGCTGCTCCTGCACCAGCGCTTGTTGGGCCTCCACCATCTGAGCCTGCTGGGCGGCGGCCTGACGCAACTGCTCGAGCATCGGCTCAGGCAGCTGGACGGGCAGCGGGGTGCGCACCGGCAGCGGCGTGTCACCGCGCCGTACAACGGTGTCGGCCAACGCCTCTCTCGCTTCGGCGACGAGGTTCGACATGGCTTCCGGGGCGCCGTTGACCACGCAGCGGATCATCCAGCGGTAGCCGTCGACCCCGATGAAACGCACCACACCGGCACCGGTACCGACCACCTCACGACCCCAGGGACCGGTCTCGATGGACACCGCAGCGTTGTCCTTGCGCAGCGAGTCGGCCAGTTCCTTGGCCACTTCCCGCCACAGGCCGGGCGACTTGGGTGCCGCGTAGCCGGCGATGGTGAACCGCCCGTTGGGCGTCACCACCCACACCGCGCTCGGCACGCCGACCTCGTTCAACTCCACCTGAATCTGGCCGCCGGCGGGCATCGGGACCAGCACCGAGCCGAGGTCGAGCCGAGCCTCGGCGGCCTCGTCGGGGTTGTCGAAGTCCTCGACATCGAAAGGGCCGCCGTCGTAGTCGGCGACACCGTCGTCGACGTCGTCGGGCTCAGAGGCTTCGGTGACCTCGGAAGCCTCAGCGTCTTCCGGTGTCTTGTCCGCAGCCTCGCGGGTCTCGGGTTCGTTCTTACGTCTGCCGAATGCCATCACAAACTCGCATGTCCGCCGGAGGATCCGTGGCCGCCTGCGCCACGGGTGGTGTCAGCCAGTCCGGCCTCGTCGAACGAGGCCACCTCGACCAGCTCTGGAAGTTCGACCCGCTGGACCAACAGCTGGGCAATGCGGTCGCCGCGCCGGATCGTGATCGGCGTGGCGGGGTCGAGGTTGATCAACGACACTTTGACTTCGCCGCGATACCCGGCGTCGATCGTGCCGGGACTGTTGACGATCGAAAGCCCCACGCGCGCAGCCAAACCGGAGCGCGGATGGACCAGACCGACCATGCCGTGCGGGATCGCCACGGCGATCCCGGTGCAGACAAGGGCACGGTGGCCGGGCGCCAGATCGACGTCTTCCGCACTGAACAAATCCACACCCGCGTCGCCGTCGTGGGCGCGGCTGGGCATTGGGAGATCGCGGTCTAGGCGAACCACCGCGAGACTGGTTGGCACGATGCCACAGACTACCCTTGGCCGCGTGTCTGGTTCGCGTGTGACCTCGCAAACCGTGCGGTACCGCGAACGGCTCTGGGTGCCGTGGTGGTGGTGGCCGCTCGGTCTGGCGTTGGCGGCACTGATCGCCAAGGAAGTCACCATGGGGGTGCGCACCTTGCCCACCTGGCTGCCCTACACGCTGCTCGGTGCCGTCGCAGCGGGCGTGTTGCTGTGGCTGAGCCGTACCGAAGTTCGAGTGGTGACCGACGGTGCCGAGGTCGAGCTATGGGCCGCTCAGGCCCATTTACCGATGTCGGTGGTGTCCCGGTCGGCCGAGATCCCGCGCACGGCGAAGTCGGCGGCACTGGGCCGCCAGCTGGATCCGGCCGCCTACGTCCTGCACCGAGGTTGGGTAGGCCCGCTGGTCCTGGTCGTTCTCGACGATCCCGACGATCCGACGCCGTACTGGCTGGTCAGCGTGCGCCACCCGGATCGGGTGCTGTCCGCGCTGCGGAGCTGACTCGCGCGGCTAGGCCGCGCAGTCCGTGCAGATCATCACGCCGTTCTTGTCGCTGGCCAGCCGGCTGCGGTGGTGCACCAAAAAGCAGCTCGAGCAGGTGAACTCGTCGGCCTGCTTCGGGACGACCCGCACCGACAACTCCTCGCCGGACAGATCCGCGCCGGGCAGCTCGAAATTCTCGGCGGAATCGGTTTCGTCGACATCGACCACCGCCGACTGTGCTTCATTGCGGCGAGCCTTCAGCTCTTCGAGCGAGTCCTCGGACACCTCATCGGTCTCAGTGCGCCGCGGAGCGTCGTAGTCGGTAGCCATTCTTGTCCCCTCCAAACCTCAGCATGGCTTTGTACCAGCGTCGAACGGATCCACCAAACGATTCATGCCCAGATCACCCATATCCGGGTGTGATTTACGTCACATGGATTGATCTGGTGCAACGGGCGTGTTCCGCAGGCACCCACCCGGTGCCTCTAGAGTGCATCCGTGGTCGCTCACATCACGGAGGGCACGGCCTTCGACAAGAACGGTCGTCCGTTCCGTCGGCGCAACTACGTGCCCGGACTCATCGCCCTCGGCGTCATGCTCGCGATCACCGCCGTGGTGTGGGGTTTCGTGCTGACCCGCCCCGTCGATGTGCGGGAGGCCGCGGCCTGCAACCCGCCGCCACCGGCCGCCGATCCGGGCGCCCCCAAGCTCGGTGAGCAGGTGTCGCACGCCTCGATGCTCGACGTCGCACCGGCCAAGCTTGTCGACACCAAGATCCGGGTCTTCAACGCCAGCGGCCAGGGCGGCCAAGCCGGTGAGGTCGCCGGCGCACTGCGGGACGTCGGCTTCGCTCAGCCGACCGCGGCCAACGATCCGATCTACGCCGCCACGCGGCTGACCTGCCAGGGCCAGATCCGCTTCGGATCCAGCGGCCGGGCGAGCGCAGCGGCCGTGTGGCTGGTGGCGCCCTGCGTCGAGCTGTTCCAGGACGACCGCAAGGACGATTCGGTGGACCTGTCGATCGGCACCGACTTCACCACGCTGGCCCACAGCGACGACATCGACGCCGTCCTGGCCGGCCTGCGCCCGGACGCCACCGAGCCCGCCGACTCGGCGCTGATCACCAAGATCCACAACGGCACCTGCTGAGCCGACTACCCGAGCGGCCGCAGTCCCCCGGCCCCCTCCACTGCGTCGATGAGCGCAGCCGCGACGCCGGGCGCGGCGGCCACCACCAATCCCCCCTCTTCGTCGACTGGCGGCAGCACCACCAGGGCGCCGACCTCGGCGGCGATCAATGCACCCGCCGCCCAGTCCCAGACGTGCAGGCCGTGCTCGTAGTACGCGTCCAGGCGCCCGGCGGCGACCAGGCACAGATCCAGGGCGGCCGACCCGATCCGCCGCACATCACGCACCTGCGGCAGCAGCCGGGCCAACACCGCTGCCTGCGCAGCGCGCCGCTGCGGCGCATAGCCGAATCCGGTGCCCACCAACGCCATCGACAGCTCAGTCACCGCGCTGCAGCGAAGTTCCCTGCGCTCTCCGCCGCGGAGCACGTGCGCACCATGCCCCACCGCAGCCGAGTAGATGTCGCCGCTGACCACATCGGCGACCGCACCCGCCACCGACACGCCCTCGCTCTGCGCGGCGATCGAAATCCCGTACGCCGGAATGCCATACATGAAGTTGACCGTGCCGTCGATCGGGTCGATCACCCAGCGGATCGCGCCGTCGGCACCGGGCGCCGGCCCGCCGCCCTCCTCGCCGAGGATCGCCTCACCCGGCCGCAGTGCAGCCAGCCGATCCCGCAGCAGCAGTTCGGTTTCGGTGTCGACGACGGTCACCGGATCGGTCGGCGTGCTCTTGGTGTGGACGAGCCCGGCCTGCAGCGAATCCGAGGCGACACCGTCGCCGTCGCCGAAGATCTCCGCCCGGCGCCTGCGGACGAATGCGGCGGCTTCGGCGGCCAGCTGCTCGGCCACTGCCCGTAATTGCTCAGGCCGGTTGTCGGTCACCGCCTTATCGCAGCACAGACGGGCGCATAGCCACTAGTGTGGGCAATCGCGCAGACCCGCCCGCCTCGCTGAGGAGCAGCCCCCATGCCCGAGACCGAATCGCCCACCCCCGGAGACAATCGCGGCTTCGGCGTCGACGTTGGCGGCAGCGGGGTCAAGGGCGGCGTCGTCGATCTCGACACCGGCCAACTCATCGGGGACCGGTTCAAGTTGCTCACCCCGCAGCCGTCGACCCCGGCCGCGGTCGCCGCGACGGTCGCCGAGGTGGTTCGGCACTTCGACTGGACCGGCCCGCTGGGCGTCACCTATCCCGGCGTGGTGGTCAACGGCGTGGTGCAGACCGCGGCCAACGTCGACAAGGGCTGGATCGGCACCAACGCCGCCCAGATCATCAGCGAAGCGCTGGGCGGCCAGCACGTCACCGTGCTCAACGATGCCGACGCGGCCGGTCTCGCCGAGCAGCGACACGGCGCCGGACGCAACAAAAACGGCGTCATCGTGCTGCTCACGTTCGGCACCGGAATCGGTTCGGCCGTGATTCACAACGGCCAGCTGCTGCCCAACACCGAGTTCGGCCACCTGGAGGTGGGCGGCAAGGAAGCCGAGCACCGCGCCGCGTCCTCGGTGAAGGAGCGCAAGGAGTGGAGCTACGACCGCTGGTCAGAAGAAGTGACAAAAGTGCTGGTCAGCATCGAGAATGCGATCTGGCCTGACCTGTTCATCGCGGGCGGCGGGATCAGCCGCAAGGCCGAGAAGTGGATCCCCCTGTTGAAGAACCGGACCCCGGTGGTCGCCGCGGAACTGCTCAACGAGGCGGGCATCGTCGGCGCGGCGATGGCCGCTCAAGCCGACGTCACACGCTGATTTTTCGCCGCTGGCGCGGTACATGCTCCCACTGTCGTTACAATGGTTGACGGCGGCCGCCTACCGGATAGCGGCGAGAATCCGCAACGAGATCCACGCCAACAGTCCTCATAGATAGCCGACGCTTTCGGTGGAGCCCCCGCGCCCCCAGAAAGCCAGCACGACCGAAAGGGTGTACGTGGCAGCGACCAAAGCAAGCCCGGCAACCGACGAGCCGGTGAAGCGCACCGCCACCAAGACTCCCGCAAAGAAGCCTGCGGTCAAGGCCGCCAACGGTTCCGCGCCAGCCAAGCGCGTCACCAAGGCCGCGCCCCGCGCCGCCACTGCGGAAGCCGGCGATTCCGAGCCCATCGACGCTGACGACTCGGCGGCCACCCCGGCCAAGGCGCGCGCCACCAAGGCTCCTGCGAAGAAGGCCGCGGCTCGCGGCCGTGGCAAGAAGGACGCCACCGGGGCCGACGGCGATGCCGCAGCCGGCACCGACGAAGACGCCGACACCGAGCTCGACGGCGAACCCGAGATCGTCGACGAGGAGATCGAACTCGACGATCTCGAAGTGGTCGCCGACGACGACACCGAAGAGGCCCCCGCCGCCGGCAAGACCGCGGCCGCCGAGGGCGAGACCAGCGACGAGGAGGACATCTCCGAGCCGTCCGAGAAGGACAAAGCCTCCGGTGACTTCGTGTGGGACGAAGAGGAGTCCGAGGCGCTGCGGCAGGCCCGCAAAGACGCCGAGCTGACCGCGTCGGCCGACTCTGTTCGCGCCTACCTCAAGCAGATCGGCAAGGTCGCTCTGCTCAACGCCGAGGAAGAGGTCGAGCTCGCCAAGCGGATCGAGGCCGGCCTCTACGCCACGCAGCTGATGGCCGAGAAGACCGACAAGGGCGAAAAGTTGCCCGTGCAACAGCGCCGCGACATGCAGTGGATCTGCCGCGACGGCGACCGCGCGAAAAACCATCTGCTGGAAGCCAACTTGCGCCTGGTGGTGTCGCTGGCCAAGCGCTACACCGGCCGCGGCATGGCCTTCCTGGACCTCATCCAGGAGGGCAACCTGGGCCTGATCCGCGCGGTGGAGAAGTTCGACTACACCAAGGGCTACAAGTTCTCCACGTACGCCACGTGGTGGATCCGCCAGGCGATCACCCGCGCGATGGCCGACCAGGCCCGCACCATCCGTATCCCGGTGCACATGGTCGAGGTCATCAACAAGCTCGGCCGTATCCAGCGCGAGCTGCTTCAGGACCTGGGCCGCGAGCCCACTCCCGAAGAGCTGGCCAAGGAGATGGACATCACGCCGGAGAAGGTGCTGGAGATCCAGCAGTACGCGCGTGAACCGATCTCGCTGGACCAGACCATCGGCGACGAGGGCGACAGCCAGCTGGGTGACTTCATCGAGGACAGCGAGGCCGTCGTGGCCGTCGACGCTGTTTCGTTCACCCTGCTGCAGGATCAGCTGCAGTCGGTCCTCGAGACGCTCTCCGAGCGCGAGGCCGGTGTGGTCCGGCTGCGGTTCGGCCTGACCGATGGTCAGCCCCGCACCCTCGACGAGATCGGGCAGGTCTACGGGGTCACCCGCGAGCGGATCCGCCAGATCGAGTCGAAGACCATGAGCAAGCTGCGCCACCCCAGCCGGTCTCAGGTGCTGCGCGACTACCTCGACTAAGACCCGCATGTCGACACAGCGGGTCAACCTCGGATCCGGAAGCGAGTTCGAGGCGCTGGTCGGTTACTCACGCGCGGTGCGCACCGGGCCGTTCATCGCGGTCTCCGGCACCACCGGCGCCGGGGACGATATCGTCGAGCAGACCCGAAATGCGTTGCAGCGCATAGAGAAAGCGCTATCAGATCTGGGCGCCGGCCTGTCCGACGTGATCCGCACCCGAATCTACGTCACCGACATATCCCGGTGGCGGGAGGTCGGCGCCGTGCATGCGGAGTTCTTCGGCACGGTTCGCCCGGCCTCGACCATGGTCGAGGTTTCGGCACTCATCGAACCCGGGCTGCTGGTGGAGATCGAGGCCGACGCCTACGCCGAGGCCTCGAACGGCTGAAACCGGCCGTCGGGCCCGGGCAGGTACGGAGTGACGTTCGTCACGGCGGTGGTGGGCAACGCACCGAACAGGTGCGGGAACCGCATGGACTCGGGATCCGTTGACACTCCGGGTTCCCACCGCACCGGCGCGGCCAGCATGTGCGGGTCGATGTGCAGGAGCACCAGATCGGTCCGGTCGGCGTAGAGCCGGTTGGCCGGAAGGTGCACCTGCTCCCGCGTCGAGAGGTGGACGAATCCGACGTCGGCGAGCGATGCGGGGCAAAGTTCACCGACGGCCTTGGCCGCTTCCCAGTCCCGCTGTCCGCACAGGTGGAGTAAGAATTCCGGATTCGGGTACATACGACCACACTGCACCACCCGCAACAGGACAGGGCGTGAGACACGACACAGCGCTAAACCCCCGGGGAACAAGGCCGAAACACAGAACGTCTGAGACAGTGGAGATACGTGACGGTGGCACCGAATCACCGAAGCGCTGAGCACCTTACGGAGGAGCCCAAATGAACGCGACCCTGACCAGTCCGGAATTGACCAAGGCTGATCGCTGCGACCGCTGCGGTGCGGCTGCCCGGGTCCGCGCCAAGCTTCCTTCCGGTGCCGAGCTCCTGTTCTGCCAGCACCACGCCAACGAGCACCAGGCCAAGCTCGTCGAGCTGGCCGCGGTGCTCGAAGTCGCCGCTGCGTCGGAGGCATAACAGCAACTCACGGCCGCGTCGCTGGGCAGGACTGCCGTCGTCAGGAATGCTGGTCTGGTCATGAGTGACCAACCCGCCAAGCCCTCTCGCCATCACGTATGGCGGATCTCGAAACGGACATTGTCCAAGAGTTGGGACGACTCGATTTTCTCCGAGTCGGCCCAGGCCGGATTCTGGTCGGTGCTGTCGCTGCCCCCGCTACTGCTGGGCGTGCTCGGCAGCCTGGCCTACATCGCACCGCTGTTCGGGCCGGACACCCTGCCGATGATCGAGAACCAGCTGATCAACTTCGCCAACAGCTTCTTCTCCAAGAACGTGGTGAACGAGATCATCCAGCCGACGGTCCGCGACATCATCCAGGGCGCGCGCGGCGAGGTGGTCTCGGTGGGCTTCGTGATCAGCCTGTGGGCCGGCTCGTCGGCTATCTCGGCGTTCGTGGATTCGGTGGTGGAAGCCCACGATCAGACCCCGCTGCGCCATCCGGTGCGGCAGCGGTTCTTCGCGCTGGGTCTCTACGTGGTGATGCTGGTGTTCGTCATCGCCGCGGCGCCCTTGGTCGCGCTCGGTCCGCGCAAGATTTCGTCGTACCTGCCGGACAGCTGGGACAACGTCCTGCAATACGGCTACTACCCCGCCCTGGTTCTGGCCCTGGTGCTGGCGGTGACGATCCTCTACCGGGTGTCGCTGCCCAAGCCGCTGCCGACGCATCGTCTGGTGTGGGGAGCGATCCTGGCCACGACGGTGTTCGTGGTCGCCACCATGGTCCTGCGGTTCTACCTGACCTGGATCACCAGCACTGGCTACACCTACGGGGCGCTGGCGACGCCGATCGCGTTCCTGCTGTTCGCGTTCTTCCTCGGCTTCGCGATCATGATCGGCGCCGAGCTCAATGCCGCCATCGAAGAGGAGTGGCCGGCCCCGACCCCGCACGCCGACCAGGTGCGGATGTGGTTGCAGCGCAAGGCGAAGTCGTTGGGCGACAAGGATGTCCCAGACGGGGATGTCCCAGACAAGGATGTCCCAGACGGGGATGTCCCAGACGGGGATGTCCCAGACGGGGATGTCCCAGACGGGGATGTCCCAGACGGGGATGTCCCAGACAAGGATGTCCCCGACGAGGCAGCGCCGCAGCCCGAAGAGCCCGAAGCGAAGGCCCCGGTCAGCCCGTCGTGAGGGGTCAGCCCTTCTTGAGGCTCTCGTAGACGCGCTTGCAATCCGGGCAGACCGGCGACCCCGGCTTGGCCGCCTTGGTCACCGGGAACACCTCACCGCACAGCGCGACGACGTGCGTGCCCATCACGGCACTCTCGGTGATCTTTTCCTTCTTGACGTAGTGGAAGAACTTCGGCGCGTCGCCATCGGTGCCGTCGTCGACCTGTTCGTCGGTGTCGGTGCGCTCGATCGTCTGAGTCTGCATAGAAGACATTGTGCCCGGTCGAGCGGCCGTAAGAAACTGCCCTGCCCATCGACCTCGGAATGTGGAACAGTGAGTGTATGAAGCGTGAGCTGGGGTTCGACGACGAAGGTCGGCCCGTGCTCATCACCGCAGCCGCTCCGGCCTATGAGGAGCAGCACCGCCGGCGGGTGCGAAAGTACTTGACGATCATGTCTTTTCGGATCCCGGCACTGATCCTGGCGGCCGGGGCCTACGGGTTGTGGCACAACGGGCTGGTTTCGCTGGCGATCATCGCGGTGTCGCTGCCGTTGCCGTGGATCGCGGTGTTGATCGCCAACGACCGCCCGCCGCGCAGTGCTGAGGAACCGCGCCGGTTCAATGACAACCCGCGGCGGACCCAGCTCTTCCCACGCCCCGAACCGCCCGCTCTCAATACCGGGATCTCCGCGGCGCAACCGCACTCGGCCGGCGGCGCCGACCACGGTTCCCGCTGACCGCCTGAGCAGTCCTTTCTCAGCACATTCTCAGGGCTTCGCCGCATTCGCGCACTTCAGAGGGTGTGAGAAGCCGGCCCGGTGGGAACTCTTTGCTCCGATCGAACGTTGAACCGTTTGACAGTTGCAGCCGATCAGGAGGCCACCATGGCAAATGCCACCACTAGCCGATTCGACAGTGATCTGGACGCCCAGAGTCCTGCCGCCGACCTGGTGCGCGTATATCTGAACGGCATCGGCAAGACCGCCCTGCTCACCGCGGAGGACGAGGTCGAGCTGGCGAAGCGCATCGAGGCCGGCCTGTTCGCCGCTCATCTGCTGGCCACCCGCAAGAGGCTCAGCGATAACCGCAAGCGCGACCTGGCGACCGTGGTTCGCGACGGGCAAGCCGCCCGAAGCCACCTCCTCGAGGCGAACCTGCGCCTGGTGGTCTCGCTGGCCAAGCGCTACACCGGGCGTGGCATGCCGCTGCTGGACCTCATCCAAGAGGGCAACCTGGGCTTGATCCGGGCGATGGAGAAGTTCGACTACACCAAGGGTTTCAAGTTCTCGACCTACGCAACCTGGTGGATCCGGCAGGCCATCACCCGCGGTATGGCCGACCAGAGCCGCACCATCCGGCTGCCGGTGCACCTTGTCGAGCAGGTCAACAAGCTGGCGCGCATCAAGCGCGAGATGCATCAGAACCTCGGCCGCGAGGCCACTGATGAGGAACTGGCCGAGGAGTCGGGCATCCCGGAGGAGAAGATCGCCGATCTGCTGGCTCACAGCCGCGACCCGGTGAGCCTCGACATGCCGGTCGGCAGCGACGAAGAGGCCCCGCTGGGCGACTTCATCGAGGACTCCGAGGCCATGTCGGCCGAGAACGCCGTCATCGCCGAGTTGCTGCACACCGACATCCGCCACGTGCTGGCCACGCTCGATGAGCGTGAGCAGCAGGTGATCCGGCTGCGGTTCGGCCTCGACGACGGCCAGCCGCGCACTCTCGACCAGATCGGCAAGCTGTTCGGTCTGTCCCGCGAGCGCGTGCGCCAGATCGAGCGCGAAGTGATGTCGAAGTTGCGTAACGGCGATCGGGCTGACCGGCTGCGGTCCTACGCCAGCTAAATTAAGCAACCCCCTTAGTGTGCCCGTCGGCGATGCCGGCGGGCACACTGCTTTCGCGCGGTGGTGTTGCACAACCATTTCCCCAGCTAGCCAAGTAGACTCGGGACCGACGAAGGGTGCCTGATGAACGACCTGGTCGATACCACCGAGATGTATCTCCGCACGATCTACGACCTCGAGGAAGAGGGCGTGATCCCACTGCGCGCGCGCATTGCAGAGCGGCTCGACCAGAGCGGCCCGACGGTGAGCCAGACGGTGGCGCGCATGGAGCGCGACGGCCTGCTGCACGTGGCCGGCGACCGGCACCTCGAACTGACCGACAAGGGCCGCGGGCTGGCCGTGTCGGTGATGCGCAAGCACCGGCTCGCCGAGCGGCTGCTGGTCGACGTGATCGGGCTGCCGTGGGAAGAGGTGCACGCCGAGGCCTGCAAGTGGGAGCACGTGATGAGCGAGGACGTCGAGCGCCGCCTGGTTCAGGTTCTCGACGACCCCACGGTGTCCCCCTTCGGCAACCCCATTCCGGGCCTGTCCCTGCTGGGGCTGGAAATGCTCCAGCGCGAGGACGCCCATCTGGTGCGACTGACCGAGCTGCCGCCCGGCACCCCCGTCGCCGTGGTGGTCCGCCAGCTGACCGAACACGTCCAGGGCGACGTGGAGCTGATCGGCATGCTCAAGGACGCCGGCGTGGTGCCCAATGCGCGGGTGCAGGTCGAGAACAGCCCGTCCGGCAGCGTGACGATCGTCATCGCCGGCCACGAGAACGTGCAACTCCCCCACGAAATGGCCCACGCGGTCAAGGTCGAGAAGGTCTAGCTCGGCGTTAGACCGCGCGGCGGCCGTACGACCGTCGCGGCGGAAGCCGTACCCCGAGCTGCTTGGCGAGCCGATACCCGGTGCTTGCCAGCTCACGAATCTGCTGGGGTCGCATGCCGGATTGCAGCGCGGTGTCGAGCATGTCGGCCATCCGGTGTTCAGGGTCGCTGCGTAGCGCCGCCTCCAGCGAGAGCCCGGCCAGCGGACCGTCACCGCGGGCGTAGGCCGAAAAGGCCAGCAGCACAAGCGCTTCGATTCGCCACGGCTCGGGAAGCGTGCGCGCCAGCAGCGCCCACAATGCCTCGGCCCGCGCGGCGTCGGCGCCGACGGCCAATGCATACAGCGTGTCGCGGACCGCGATGTCGGTCAGCGCGCAGGCCAGGCGCGCCAGCTCGGCATCGTCCAACTCTCCGCCGTCGCACACCCGGACGCCGAGAGCCATCGCCGCCTCCACATCGCGACGGCCGCAGCCGTCGGGATCGGTGCGCCAGTCCGCCTCGCGCGCCTCGCCACGTTCGGAGATCACCGGTACCAATGCCGCACTGCGTTTTTCGTCGGCCACCGCGACCACCGCCTGCAGATCGGCCCTGCGCCGGTAGAGCCGGCGCCCGTCGAGCACGGCGGCAGCCGCCAACGGGGACGCCATCGGATCGTCCACCGCACCGGATGCCCCACACCCGTCGACGCAATGCCAGCGCCCGCCTGCTTCGACCCGGTCGACGACATGGGCCGCATCGAGATCTACGTCTCGTGCGGACAGCGCCGACGTCAGCTCGGCGCACAGGTCGCGGTAATCCTGGTTGCACATGGGACATTGGGCGCCGTCGGCGTCCACGATCACCGCGACCACCGTGTCCGCGCCCGAATTGGACGCGAGCTCGGCCAGGTGGCTGAGGTCGCCGTCGAGCGCCTTGGCCAAGTCCAGGCGCATCACCGCACCCATCTCGCCGTGCTCGAGGGACACCAGCACCAGTGACCGTTCCGGCGCGAAGCCGAGAACGGCGGGCAAGGCGGCGATCAGCGCGCCCGGTCGAGTGAAGCGATAGCCAGGTTCGTGTGTGGTCATGGGTGTGACGCTGTCAATCAGCACCGTCGAAACCGCGCCGCCCCGCCCGCGGCGGCCCGGCCCTGTGGATGAAGTCGGGGCTGGGGATCAGCGACGATGCGGCGAAAACGCCGATCGTTCATGTCGTATTGACATCGTCGGCATGCGAGATTCGGCAAACCGGCGTACATCTTGTCCTCATGGGTTTGGAATACGATCTCGTCGTCATCGGCTCGGGTCCCGGCGGCCAGAAAGCCGCCATCGCCGCGGCCAAGCTGGGCAAGTCGGTGGCCGTTATCGAGCGGGGCCACATGATCGGCGGTGTCTGCGTCCAGACCGGCACGATCCCCTCCAAGACGCTGCGCGAGGCCGTCCTGTACCTGACCGGCATGAGTCAGCGCGAGCTCTACGGAGCCAGCTACCGGGTCAAGGACAAGATCACGCCGGCCGATCTGCTCGCCCGCACCCAGCATGTGATCGGCAAAGAAGTCGACGTCATCCGAAACCAGTTGATGCGCAACGGTGTCGAGCTCTACATGGGCCGTGGCCGGTTCCTCGACGAGCACAACCTGATCATCGAGGACCCCACCCGGGCCGAACACTTCACCATCAGCGGCCGCTATGTCGTCATCGCGACCGGCACCAAACCGGCGCGGCCCGCCGGGATCGAATTCGACGAGAACCGGGTGCTGGACTCCGACGGCATCCTCGACCTGAAAAACATCCCGACCTCGATGGTGGTGGTCGGCGCCGGAGTCATCGGCATCGAGTACGCCTCCATGTTCGCCGCGCTGGGCACCAAGGTCACCGTCGTGGAGAAGCGCGACACGATGCTCGACTTCTGCGACCCCGAGATTGTCGAGGCGCTGCGCTTCCACCTGCGCGATCTGGCGGTGACGTTCCGGTTCGGTGAGGCGGTGACCGCCGTCGACGTCGGTTCGGCCGGCACCGTGACAACACTGGCCAGTGGCAAGCAGATTCCGGCCGAGACCGTCATGTACTCCGCCGGGCGGCAGGGCCAGACCGATCACCTCGACCTGGAGAACGCCGGCCTGGAGGCCGACAACCGCGGCCGGATCTTTGTCGACGACAGGACGTTCCAGACCAAGGTCGACCACATCTACGCCGTCGGCGACGTCATCGGCTTCCCGGCCCTGGCCGCCACGTCGATGGAGCAGGGCCGGCTCGCCGCGTACCACGCCTTCGGTGAGCCGACAGCCGGCATGACCAAGCTGCAGCCGATCGGCATCTACTCGATCCCCGAGGTGTCCTACGTCGGCGCCACCGAGCAGGAGCTGACCAAGGATTCCATCCCCTACGAGGTCGGGGTGTCCCGCTACCGCGAGCTGGCCCGCGGCCAGATCGCCGGCGACTCGTACGGCATGTTGAAGCTGCTGGTGTCCACCGAGGACCTGAAGGTGCTGGGCGTCCACATCTTCGGCACTGCCGCCACCGAGCTGGTGCACATCGGCCAGGCGGTGATGGGCTGCGGCGGAACGATCGAATACCTCGTCGACGCCGTCTTCAACTACCCGACGTTCTCGGAGGCCTACAAGACCGCCGCGCTGGACGTGATGAACAAGCTGCGGGCGCTGAACCAGTTCCGCAAGTAACTCAGCAGTCGCCGTCGAACGCCGCAGGCGCGTCGTCTCCCGGACCGCCTGCCTCAGCCCGGGTCAACAGGGCGGCCGTCGCCGCGTCGAACGGCGGCGAATAGGAGATGTTGTCCTGGCAGCCGCCACCGTCGCGGCCGCCGATCACCCCGACCACCGTCGAGCCCGTGATCCACGGGCCTCCGCTCGTGCCGTCGACCAGCCCGCCGCAGCGCAGGGACGGGTATCCGCCGGAGGCCATGACCGCGCTGGTGTCGCAGGCCAGCGGCGATCCACCGACCCCCAACGGGTACCCGACCACCGTCACCGGCGCGGGATCACCCGGTGCCACACCCAGCGTCAGAGCCTGGCCGGCGACCGATTCGACAGCCCCGCCCGCCGAGCGGCTGACCCGCGCGAACGCGTAGTCGGCCTTGGGATCCTGGGAGGCGAGCCAGCGGGGATCGAGGTAGACGGCGTCGACGGTCCACACGTCATCGGGGGCGGCCTTGTCGTCGAACGCCGGCACAAAGGTGACAGGGACGCCCGCGGTCAGGCAGTGCGCCGCGGTCAGGATCAGATTCTGGGGCGCAGAACGGACCACGGACGCGGTGCAGGTGTGGGCATCGGTGCCGCCGAGGAACAGCGCCCCCACCGCCGGTCGGGGCGTCACCGGCTGAGCACTCTTGGTCAGGGACCGTGCGACGGCGGCCTCGGCAGCCCTGACCGGGGGCCCTGCCGATGTGTGGCAGCCGGCCACCAGCACCGTGGCTACCGCCAGGTTCAGTGCCGCCGAAACCGTCCGCATCTGCACGATCATGCCTGATGCGGGGGTTGGGGACCCGCCGCGTTCACAGCCATCGGGGAACGACGGGCACCGCACCTGCGTTGTGCAACACAGGCGCTATCGATGGCGCAGGCCCGAATCTAAGAGACACTGGGTGTCACGGTACAAGGGCGCGGCACCGCGCCCGGGCACCGCGAGGAGGCGGAGACGATGACTGACGAGCAAGGACAGCAGTACCAACCCGAGCAGACCGGACTGTACGAACTCGAGTTTCCGGCGCCCCAACTGTCCGCTGCCGACGGGCGTGGACCCGTGATGATCCATGCTCTCGAAGGGTTCTCCGACGCCGGCCACGCCATTCACCTGGCCGCCGAGCATCTGAAGAGCAAGCTCGACACGGAGTTGGTGGCCTCGTTCGCGATCGACGATCTGCTGGATTACCGGTCCCGTCGCCCCCTGATGACGTTCAAGACCGACCACTTCACCGACTACGACGATCCGCAGCTGAACCTGTACGCCCTGCGCGACAGCCTTGGCACGCCGTTTCTGCTGCTCGCAGGCATGGAGCCGGACCTGAAGTGGGAGCGGTTCGTGACCGCCGTGCGGCTGCTTGCCGAGCGGCTCGGGGTGCGCCAGACCATCGGGCTGGGCACGATCCCGATGGCTGTCCCCCACACCCGTCCGGTGACGCTCACCGCGCACTCCAACAATCGCGAGCTGATCACCGAGTTCACCCCGTGGGTCGGCGAGGTGCAGGTCCCCGGCAGCGTGTCCAACCTGCTCGAATACCGGATGGGCCAGCACGGCCACGAAGTCGTCGGGTTCACCGTCCACGTGCCGCACTATCTGGCCCAGACCGACTTCCCGGCGGCGGCCGAGGCACTGCTGGAGCAGGTGGCCAAGCTGACTTCGCTGCAGGTGCCGCTGCGTGCGCTGACCGACGCCGGCGCGGGCATCCGCACCAAGATCGACGAGCAGGTAGAGGCCTCGCCCGAGGTCTCTCAAGTGGTGAGCGCGCTGGAGCGCCAGTACGATGCTTTCGTTGCCGCTCAAGACAACCGATCGCTTCTGGCTCGCGATGAGGATCTGCCCAGCGGTGACGAATTGGGTGCGGAATTCGAGCGATTCCTGGCCCAGCACGCCGACGAGTTCAAAGATGGTTTCACCGACAACGGGGATACCTAGCGAAGTCCCACCGCACCGACGACGGGGTTGCACATGACGCAGCGAAAGCCCAATCTGCAGCCCGTGCGGGATGTGACGCCCACGCTGCATTTCCGGACCATCCACGGGTATCGGCGGGCGTTCCGGGTGGCCGGGTCGGGTCCCACGCTGCTGCTGATCCACGGGATCGGCGACAACTCGACGACGTGGCATTCGGTGCACAGCAAGCTCGCTCAACGCTTCACCGTCATCGCCCCGGATCTGCTGGGGCACGGCCAGTCGGACAAACCGCGCGCCGATTATTCGGTGGCGGCCTACGCCAACGGCATGCGCGATCTGCTCGGTGTCCTCGAGGTCGACAAGGTCACCGTGGTCGGGCATTCACTGGGCGGCGGTGTGGCGATGCAATTCGTCTACCAATACCCGCAATTGGTGGAACGGCTGATCCTGATCGGCGCCGGCGGAGTGACCAAGGACGTCAACATCGCGCTGCGTGCCGCCTCACTACCGCTGGGCGGGGAGGCATTGGCGCTGCTGCGGCTGCCGCTGGTGCTGCCCGCGCTGCAGATCGCCGGGCGAGCGCTGGGCACGGTCTTCGGCTCGACAGGACTGGGCCGCGACCTGCCCGATGCGCTGCGCATCCTGACCGATCTGCCTGAACCGACCGCGTCGTCGGCGTTCACCCGCACCTTGCGCTCTGTGGTGGATTGGCGTGGGCAGGTAGTGACCATGCTCGACCGATGTTATTTGACCGAATCCGTTCCAGTGCAACTCATTTGGGGTGACCAGGACGCGATGATCCCGGTCAGCCACGCCCGGATGGCCCACTCTGCTATGCCGGGTTCCCGGCTCGAGATCTTCGCCCGCTCCGGGCACTTCCCGTTCCATGACGACCCCGACCGTTTCGTGGAGGTCGTCGAGCGGTTCATCGACTCCACCGAGCCCGCCGACTACGACCAGGATGTGCTGCGCGAACTGTTACGCACCGGCCTGTCCGAACGTTTGGTCACCGGCACCCTCGACACCCGGGTGGCGGTGCTCGACGCCATGGGCACCGACGAGCGCAGCGCTACCTGACGCTCTACCCGCCACCGTCCGCCACGGGCGTCGTAAAGTCGAAATATGACCGTCGACGTGACCGTGTTGCGGGTGTTCACCGATGCGCGTGGCAACTTCGGCAATCCGCTCGGCGTGGTCGACGCGTCGACGGTGCCCGCCGCTGAGCGCCAGCGCATAGCCACCGAATTGGGTTATAGCGAAACAATATTCATCGACCTGCCGAACAACGGGTCGACGACCGCGCAGGCACACATCTTCACTCCGGCCATCGAGTTGCCGTTCGCCGGGCACCCGACCGTGGGCGCGGCGTGGTGGCTGCGAGAACGCGGCACGCCGGTCAATACCCTGCAAGTGCCGGCCGGCATCGTGCAGATCAGCCACGACGACACCCTCACTGTCGTGCGGGCGCGGGCGGAATGGTCACCGGAGTTCGCCATTCAGGAACTGGATTCGGTGGACGACCTGCTGGCCAGCGACCCGGACGACTACCCCGACGATGTCGAGCACTACCTGTGGGCTTGGCTCGATCGCGACGGCGGGCACATCCGATCGCGGATGTTCGCCACCGACCTCGGTGTGGCGGAGGACGAGGCGACCGGCTCCGCGGCGGCGCGGATCACCGACTACCTGAGCCGGGACCTGACGATCACCCAGGGCAAGGGATCGCAGATCTATACGACGTGGAACTCCGAAGGATGGGTCTTGGTGGCCGGCCGGGTGGTCAGCGACGGCGTGCGGCAGCTGGGCTGACGGCGGTTCAGCCGGAGGTGCCGACGGCGCGATGCGCGCGCAGCGCTTCGATCTCGCGCTCGAAGTCCTCGGCGGAGCTGAATGAGCGGTACACCGAGGCGAATCGCAGGTAGGCGACCTCGTCGAGTTCGCGCAGCGGGCCGAGAATGGCCAGGCCGACCTCGTTGCTGGGGATTTCGGGGGAACCGGCGGCCCGCACACTGTCCTCGACCTGCTGAGCCAGCAGGTTCAGCGCGTCGTCGTCGACGTCGCGGCCCTGGCATGCCCGGCGCACCCCGCTGATGACCTTCTCCCGGCTGAATGGCTCGGTGACGCCACTGCGTTTGACGACCGCCAGCACCGCGGTCTCGACGGTGGTGAACCGCCGCCCGCACTCCGGGCAGGATCGGCGCCGCCGAATGGCCTGGCCCTCATCGGCTTCTCGGGAGTCGACCACCCGGGAGTCGGGATGGCGACAGAACGGACAATGCATGACCGCTCCTTCGCCTCCGCCGCAGCTCGATGCTTCGAGCCACCCAGAGCCTACCTGCGCCGTCCGTCGAGCGGCCACGTCCCGGAAACTGGGACCAACGAGCCCGCGGCCATCGAGGCCGCTTGTCCGGCACACGTTTTGGACAGCCATGCCGCGCCGGGTGGTCACCCGATGGGCGCGATGAGGGTCTGTCCGGCGTCCAGCGAAGCCGAATCGAGCTTGTTCAGGTCGCGGATGCGCTGCATGACCTGCCCGGCGGGCGCGTCGGGCGCCACCCGGCCGGCGAGGTGTTGCAGGGTCTCCCCCGCCTGCACCTGAACCACGGCGAGCTGATCCGGCAACTGATCGGTGGCGGCCGTCGGCGTGCCACTGAGATGACCCACCAGCCCCAGCCAGAGGGTGATGAGCGCGGCCACCGCGGCCAGCGCGATGGTGACGGCGGTACTCACCGGCCGGCGCGCGTGCGGCGCCCGCGAGAATGCGACGCCGGTGCCGGGGTAGCGCATCGGCGCGATGGCCGGGTGCGCCGGGTACGGCCGGTGGGCGCGCGGACGGACCGGGCGACCCCGAACCGGCGCGGCGGACCTGACCGCCGCCCGGGGGCGCATCGGCCGCACCGGTGCTGATGGGAAAACCTGCCGATCGTCGATAACGGTCACGTCTGCTTCCTTCCTCCAAGACGCCCACTGTTCGCTCTTGTGTTCGAACTGTACTCGATCATGCGTTCGAAAACCGAACATGTGAGCGAGCGTGTCTGAAGAATAAATCCGGCCACCGACAAGTTTTGATGTGCCTAGATTCGGGTGGCCACCTGCACGATCATCGGGCGCGACACGCAGGCGTCGAACAAGTGTTTGATTATCGATGCCAGCACGACTACATTCGGGCGCATGAGCGACCGCACTGAGCTATCAGGCACCGACACACCGAGATCAAGCACCGATCCCGGGCTGACCGAGCGGCAGCGAACCATCCTCAACGTGATCCGCTCCTCGGTCACCACCCGCGGCTATCCCCCGAGCATCCGCGAGATCGGCGATGCCGTCGGCCTCACCTCGACGTCGTCGGTGGCGCACCAGCTGCGCACCCTCGAGCGCAAGGGCTACCTGCGCCGCGACGCCAACCGCCCGCGCGCCGTGGACGTGCGCGGCACCGACGAGGTGACAGCGGTGCGCACCGACGTCGACGGCTCGGACGCACTTCCCGAGCCGACGTTCGTGCCGGTGCTGGGCCGGATCGCCGCCGGCGGCCCGATCCTGGCCGAGGAGGCCGTCGAGGACGTCTTCCCGCTACCGAAGGAGCTCGTCGGTGAGGGCTCGCTCTTCCTGCTCAAGGTCGTCGGCGAATCCATGATCGACGCCGCGATCTGCGACGGCGACTGGGTGGTCATCCGCCAGCAGAACGTGGCCGACAACGGCGATATCGTCGCGGCGATGATCGACGGCGAAGCCACCGTGAAGACGTTCAAACGCACCAGCGGTCAGGTCTGGTTGATGCCCCACAACCCGGCGTTCGACCCGATTCCCGGTAACGAGGCCGCGATCCTCGGCAAGGTCGTCACCGTCATCCGCAAGATCTAGCGGACACTCCGCCTCGATCAGGGGCGCAGCTCACTCCGCCTTGAGGAACCCGTTCGCCTGAGCGAGTTCCTCACTGGCGAACCATACTTCGGGCACGGTGTGGTCGTAGAGGGCCGAATCCGGGGTGTAGTAGAGCCCCGAATGGGTGTTGGCCTTGATCACGTAACCCTCGGGTGCCTGATACGGATCAGAGAGCGGAAGGTGGATCGCCGGACGCGACGAGGCAGCCCCAGCCGAGACATCGGACTGCAGAATCTCTGCCGGCGCAGTGACCGATTGATCGTCGTCGTCGAGATCCTCGGGGACCTGCTCGTCGACGAACTCCGCCTCGGCGAACTCCTCTGGCTCCGGCTCGGCTTCTGGCTCGGCGGCGCGACGGCGCCCGCGCGGCTTACCGAGGTCGCCCATGTCGAGTCGCCACATCGACTGTGACTCACCAAGGTTCACCACTGCATGGCGCCCCGAATCAGCGGCCTCGTCGTCGTCCTCGATCTCCTCGATCTCGGCATATTCATGCTCGACGGGTACCTCGGCGGCCTCGGCTGCGTCCGTCTCGTCGGAATCCACGGGCTCGGCGGGAATGAGCGTCGGCGTGGTGTCGATCGAGTCCTGATCCCCATCGAACACGTCCTCGGGCCCAGGCTGCGACTTCTCGTCGCCACCCGGCTGCGCCCAGGAGAACCCGGGCGCCTGGGCGACCTGCACGCGGCCGCCATCGGGATACGTCGAAAAGCGGTCAGGCGCCAAAACACCCGTGGAATCCTCGTGCTCTCCCGGCCAGTGATCGTCATCGTCGTCGTATTCCGAATCGTGGAAGTCGTCGTCGACCTCGATTTCGGTGCTACGCCGCCGCTGCAGCCAGAGCAGACCCAGGGCGATCACCGCGACCAGCAACAGCGCCGGAATGATGATCAGCAGCCACCACCAGTGCCAGGTGAAGCCGTTGCCGGACTTCGGCGCCGCCGAACCCGCCTGCGGCCCGGTCGCGTTGGGCACTTGCACCCCAGCCAACTGCCCGGCCAGCTCCGGCGGTTTGGTGGTGAACTTGTTGCCGGACTTGTTGAAGGAGATCTCGCCACCGCTGAACTTCTGCGTCACGGTGTCGCCGTTGGCGCTCTGCTCGCCGGTCGGCACGCCGAGCTTGCCGCCCGCCCCGCCCAGCTTCGCCCACGCGGCGTTGATCGCACCGCGCACCACGATGGCGCCGTTGTCGGGCGTCCAGAAGATCACCGGCTTGTCGGCGGCGCTGAACGCGCTGACACGACTGTTCGGGGCGCCCCCGTCGGCCTCGGTGCCGGCCGGCAGGCCGAGATCGCCGGTCGGTCCACCCTGCGCCTCGTACTTCGACAGGATCGCGCCCGTCACCGCGTGTGCGCCCGTCGCCGGTGAGTAGAAGATCTTGCCGCCGGTGTAGTCCTGCACGGCGCCGTCGGTGCCGACGGGACTTTGGGCGCCCTGCCGGGCACCGAGCGACCCCGAGAGCCCGCCCGCGGCGCGCCACGCCTCGTTGATCGCCGTCGTCGCGTCGGTCGGGACCTCGACACCGGCGAGGTTGTTGGCCAGCTCGGCGGGCACCGTGGTGAACGTCTTGGAGCTGTTGTCGTAGGAGATCTCACCGCCGGTGAACTTCTGGTTCACCACGTTGCCGTCGAAGGTCTCAGCGCCGGTGGGTACGCCCATGGTGCCGGCTGAGCCGCCGAGCTTGTCCCATGCCGCGTTGATCGCGCCGCGCACCACCCACGCGCCGGTGTCCGGCGTCCAGAAGATCGCCGGTTTGTCGGTGGCGCTGAACGTGCTGACCCGGCTGTCCGGACCCACCAGGCCCGCGACCTCGTCGATGGTCGGGAAACCGAGGTCGCTGTCAGCGGGACCGCCCTGAGCCTGGTACGTGTCCAGGATCGGACCGAACAGAAGGTGCGCGCCGGTCGCCGGGGTGAAGAAGATCTTGCCGCCACTGAAGTTCTGGGCGAACCCGTCGCCGACCGCGTAGGCGTCGCCGTCCTTGGTACCTACCGGAGAGCCGTCGCCGCCGGCGGCCTGCCAGGCCTGGTCGATCGCGTCACTTGCATCGGTGTCGGGGGTAGCGATCGCCCCGGGCGCGAACAGCAGAGCCGCTGTAGCCGTTGCGACGGCGGCGAGCGCCATCTTCCCGACGCCTCTACTGAGACGACTTCCAAGCCAGGTCATGCACTCTCCCCGCGGTTTCGGTCAAGATGCTTCCCCTTATCCTCCGTGCCAACTGTGCGTCAGCACTTCACGACACGCGGCGTTTCCCTAGATATGCCACACGTGGAAAGCGGTAATGCTGGAGAAAGTCGAGCACAAAGCCGCGAAATTCGCGTCACCGGGTCCTCAATAGCGGCTTTCGGGGAGCGGAACTCCCAGGTCAGCCCTGCGGCCTGAGTCAGATGCCCAGACAATTCCAATGGCCTGGACTACACGCCCAGGCTGCGACCGATGATCTCCTTCATGATTTCGGTCGTCCCGCCATAAATCGTCTGAACCCGGGCGTCCAGGAAGGACCGCGCAACCGGATATTCGCGCATATAGCCATAGCCGCCGTGTAATTGCAGGCAGCGATCGACGAGGTAAACCTGCTTCTCGGTGGCGTACCACTTCGCCATCGACGCCTGCTCGGCGGAGAGCTTTCCGTCCAGGTGCAACCGAATGAACTCGTCGACCATGATGCGCACGGCGGTGGCCTCGGTGGACAATTCGGCCAACAGGAAGCGACTGTTCTGCTGGCTGCCGATCGGCTTGCCGAAAGCCTTGCGCTCCTTGGTGTACTTCAGGGTCTCCTCGAGCACGCTCTCCATTGCCGCGGCCGCCATCACCGCGATGTTGAGGCGCTCCTGCGGCAGGTTCTGCATCAGGTAGATGAATCCAAGGCCCTGCTCCCCGAGCAGATTCTCGGCGGGCACCTTGACGTCGGTGAACGACAGCTCAGCGGTGTCCTGTGCGTCCAGGCCGATCTTGTCGAGATGCCGGCCGCGCTCGAAGCCCTCCATGCCGCGCTCGACGACCAGCAGTGAGAAGCCTTGCGCACCCTTCTCGGGGTCGGTCTGGGCCACCACGATCACCAGGTCGGCGTTGATGCCGTTGGTGATGAACGTCTTGGAGCCGTTGAGGATGTAGTGATCGCCGTCTTTGACCGCCCGGGTCTTGATGCCCTGCAGGTCGCTACCGGTGCCGGGTTCGGTCATCGCGATCGCGGTGATGTATTCGCCGCTGCAGAACTTGGGCAGCCAGCGCTGCTTCTGCTCCTCGGTGGTCAACTCCAGCAGATACGGCGCGATGATGTCGTTGTGCAGGCCGAATCCGAGCCCGCTGTACCGCCCGGCTGCGGTCTCCTCGGTCAGGATCACGTTGTAGCGGAAGTCCGCGTTGCCGCCGCCGCCGTACTCCTCCGGCACGGCCATGCCCAGAAAGCCCTGCTTACCGGCCTCGAGCCAGACCCCGCGGTCGACGATCTTGTCCTTCTCCCACTCCTCGTGGAAGGGCGCGACGTGGCGGTCGAGGAAGGCCCGGTAAGACTCGCGGAACAGGTCATGTTCGGGCTCGAACAGGGTCCGCTCGTACTTGACGGTTGCGTTCTTCTCGACAGCCATTTCTTCCCTCCGGACGGCACTGGGGTTCCTGACGAGAATAGACCAACCGGATGGTTGGTCGCCTGGCGGCCTGTTCCGCCTGCCGGCACATAAACTCCTGACATGCGGGAAAACCCCACCAGCCTGACGCACTGGGGTGCCTTCAGCGCGACGTTGGCCGACGGCGAGATCACCGCGGTAACACCTATCCCCGGCGATGCCGACCCCTCTCCCCTGCTCGGCAACATCCCGGGCTCCCTGCGGCACCCGTCCCGGATCGCCACGCCCGCCGTCCGCCGCGGGTGGCTGCGCGACGGGCCAGGGCCCAGCACCGCGCGCGGAGCAGACGAATTCGTCGCCGTGGGCTGGGACGAGCTCGCCGACCTGCTCGCCACCGAGCTGCGCCGCGTGGTCGACACTCACGGCAACGAGGCCATCTACGGCGGCTCCTACGGCTGGGCCAGCGCGGGCCGCTTCCACCACGCCCAGAGCCAGGTGCATCGATTCCTGAAACTTCTTGGCGGCTACACCTTTTCGCGGCACTCCTACAGCCTGGGCGCGACCGGGGTGATCATGCCGCGGGTGGTCGGCACGCACGACGACCTGTTCAAGCGATCCACGGAGTGGAACGTCATCGTCGAACACACCGACCTGCTGGTGTGCTTCGGCGGGGTGAACCTGAAGAACACCGGGATCAATCACGGCGGCACCACCGGACACCCAGCACGAGGGGCGTTGCAGCGGTTTCGCGACAAGGGCGGGAGCATCGTCTCGATCAGTCCGCTGCGCAGCGATGTCGAGGGCGACTGCCGGTGGCTGCCCGCCGTTCCCGGCACCGACGTGGCGATCATGTTGGGCCTGGCCTATGTGCTGGCCACCGCGGACCTCGCCGACCGTGCGTTCCTCGATACCTACTGCACCGGCTACGAGCGCTTCGAGCGCTATCTGCTCGGTGCCGACGACGGCCAGCCGAAATCTCCGGAGTGGGCCGCGAATATCTGCGGCATCGACGCGGCGGTACTGACCGAATTGGCGACGACGATGGCCGCACAGCGCACGATCGTCACCGTCAGCTGGTCGCTGCAACGCCTGCGCCACGGCGAGCAGGCCCCGTGGATGGGGCTGACCCTGGCCGCCATGCTGGGCCAAATCGGCCTTCCGGGAGGCGGTTTCGGCCACGGCTACGGCTCGATGAACGAGCCGGGGCTGCCGCCGGTGCGGGTTCGGCTGCCCTCGCTACCGCAGGGCCACAATCCGGTGCGGACGTTCATCCCGGTCGCGGCGATCAGCGACATGTTGCTGCATCCCGGCGAGTCGTTCACCTACGACGGGCGCACCCTGACCTACCCCGATATCAAATGCGTGTACTGGGCGGGCGGCAATCCCTTTCACCACCACCAGAATCTGCCCCGGCTGCGTCGCGCGCTGGCGCGTGTCGACACCGTCGTGGTGCACGATCCGTACTGGACGCCGATGGCCCGGCACGCCGACATCGTCGTCCCCTCCACCACCGCGTTCGAACGGGACGACTACTCCGGCTCACGCAATGACCCGCTGCTGGTGGCGATGCCGGCGCTGGCGCCGCCCTATGCGGAGTCCCGCGACGACTACGCGACCTTTGCCGCGCTGGCCGACCGCTTGGGATTCGGCGAGCAGTTCACCGAAGGCCGGACTGCGCGGCAGTGGCTGGAACACATGTATGAAAAGTGGTCGGCGGAAATCGATTTCACTGTCCCCGACTTCGACCAGTTCTGGGCCGACGGCTTCCTCCGACTTCCGATCGAGTCGGGCCTGACCCTGCTGGCCGACTACCGGGCCGATCCGCTGGCGCATCGGCTGGCCACCCCGAGCGGCAGGATCGAGATCTTCTCCCAGGACATCGACAGCTTCGGCTATGCCGACTGCGCCGGACACCCGCGCTGGTACGAGCCCTCCGAGTGGCTCGGCGGGCGGCGCGCCGACAGCTTCCCCCTGCATCTCATCGCCAACCAGCCCGCCACCCGGTTGCACGGCCAGCTCGACGGCGGCGCGGTGAGCCAGGACGCGAAAATTCAAGGGCGCGAACCACTCCGGATCCATCCCAGCGATGCCGCGGAGCGCGAGCTGGCCGGCGGCGACGTAGTGCGGGTGTTCAACGACCGCGGATCCTGCCTGGCCGGGGTCGTCATCGACGAGGCGCTACGGCCCCGGGTGGTGCAGTTATCGACCGGAGCCTGGTACGACCCGCTGGACCCGGCAGATCCGGATTCGATGTGCGTGCACGGCAATCCGAACGTCCTGACCGACGACATCGGCACCTCGTCGCTCGCTCGTGGCTGCACCGGTGCCGCCGTGCTGGTTCAGGTCGAGAAGTTCGACGGTCCGCTGCCACCGGTGCGGGCGCACGAGCCCCCGGTCATCCGATAGCGGTTTTCCCAGGTTCGCACGTTCGACTGCGGGCATAAGTCCGCTAATGGGACGATTTCGGCAATCTCGCTATTGACGAAGAAGGTTTGCTGATGCGCCGTACCCTCCGTTCCGCCATCCGCTCGACGGCGGTGGCCGCCCTGGCGATGATCGCCGCGGTCGTCCTCGCGGTGACCAGCACGATCACCGCTGCCGTCAGTCTCGCCGCAGTGGCGCTGATCGTCCCCGGCACCGGCACCCCGAACCCGGCCGTGCCGCCGCTGGGCACCAACTACATGCAGAACGCGGTGAATTACTACATCCAGCCGCTGGATCCCGCGTGCGCGACGGTGTGTACGCCCGAGCCGGTCCCCTACATCGCGCAGTTCTGGCCGTTCCCCTTCGCGGGCTGGGGCGGTTTGAACGGGGCGAAGTGGAACGTGTCGGTGGCCAGCGGGGTGCAGAGCCTCAATACCCAGATCGACGCCGTCGATCCCAGCGAGGACGTCGTCATCTTCGGCTATTCGCAAGGCGCGACAGTCTCGAGCATCGTCAAGCGACAGCTCGCCGACGCGAACGGCGGGTTCATCCCCGCCAAGTACTCCTTCGTCCTGATCGGTGACCCCAACCGCCCCAACGGCGGCCTGTTCGAGCGGCTGGCGGCGCTGGGCACCGTCCCGATCCTGGACGCCACCTTCGGCCAGCCGACACCCACTGACACCACGGTGCAGCCCGGCGTGAACACCACCGATATCGCGTTCCAGTACGACGGAGTGGCCGATTTCCCGGCCAACCCGCTCAACGTGCTGGCCGACCTGAACGCACTCTTCGGATTCTGGTACGTCCACGGGACGTACCTGTCGCCGCGGGGCACCGAGCCGTCGACCGCACTCCCCTACGGGTACACGATTCCCGAACTCGAGGCAGCGATGGACTGCTCGCAGAGCCCGAAGAACTGCCAGACGTTCAACGACACGCTGTACATCACGATCCCGGCCAAGACCCTGCCGCTCATGCAGGCACTGCTGGACACCGGCGTGGCGACCGGCACCAGCGCAATCATGAAGCCCCTCGTGGATCTGATCTCGCCGGTCACCCGGGTTCTGATCGAAACCGGTTATGACCGAAGCAATTACGGCCAGCCGACACCGTTCAACATCTTCACGCCGATCAACCCGGTGAAGTTGACCGTCGACCTCGCCAAGGCGGTCGTCCAGGGCATCCACGACGCACTCGGCGATGTGGGCGTCGCAGTGCCAGGGGCGCCGGCCGCCCCTGCCCCCGCAACGACGTTGGCGGCGGCCAGCCCCAGCCAGCCGGTCGCCACACCTGTGTCGAAGCCGGTGCAGCACAAGGCCGCGCCGTCGACCCGTGGCAGCGCGGCGGTCAAGCCGGGCCGGGCCACGATCGGCGACGATGAGAAGAACACGATCAGCAGCCGGTCCCCCAAGGCCGCCAAAGCCAGCACCGCCAAGAGCGGAAAGCCCGCGGCGGCAAGCAATTCCGGGCACGGCGAAGCGGCGAACGCCGCCTAGCCGCTGTACTGGCGCAGGCTCGCCGCCAGCGCCGCGGGCACGCGTGCCTTGAGGCGGGTGCCCGCCTCGGTGTGCTCGACGGCATCGACGTGCCCGTCGCTGTGCAGCCGGGCCACCAGATCGCCCCGGTCGTACGGGATCGTCACGTCGACGGCGATCTCCCGCGGTTCGACGAGCTCGCCGAGTCGGGCACGCAGGCGCGGCAGACCCTCGCCGGTGTGTGCGGAGACGAACACCGCACCCGGCAGCGCCTTTCGCAGCTGGGCCAGCATCAGCTCGTTGGCGGCGTCAATCTTGTTGACCACCAACAACTCCGACGGCGGCGGCGCGTGGTGGTCGTTCTGCACATCGCGGATGACCTGACGCACCGCCTCGATCTGCGCCAGCGGATTGCTGTCGGATCCGTCGACGACATGCACCAGTAGATCGGCGTCGAGCACCTCTTCCAGGGTGGAGCGGAATGCCTCGACCAGCTGGGTCGGCAAGTGCCGGACGAACCCGACGGTGTCGGTGAGGACGAACGGCCGGCCGTCGTCGAATTCGCCACGGCGAGTGGTCGGTTCGAGCGTGGCGAACAGCGCGTTCTGCACCAGAACACCGGCGCCGGTCAGGGCGTTGAGCAGGCTGGACTTGCCGGCGTTGGTGTAGCCGACGATCGCGACGGACGCCACGTCACTGTGCAACCGGCGGCTGCGCTGAGTGTCGCGGATCTGCTTCATGTCCTTGATCTCGCGGCGCAGCTTGGACATTCGTTCGCGAATGCGACGCCGGTCGGTCTCGATCTTGGTCTCACCCGGCCCGCGGGTGCCGACCCCGCCGCCGCTGCCGCCCGCGCCGCCGCCCTGCCGCGACATCGATTCACCCCAGCCGCGCAGCCGGGGCAGCATGTACTCCATCTGCGCGTAGGCCACCTGCGCCTTGCCTTCGGCACTGGTGGCGTGCTGGGCGAAGATGTCCAGGATCAGTGCGGTCCGGTCGATGACCTTGACCTTCACCACCTTTTCCAGCGAATTGAGCTGGGCGGGGCTGAGCTCGCCGTCGCAGATCACGGTGTCGGCGCCGGTGGCGATCACGACCTCACGCAGCTCCTGGGCCTTGCCCGAGCCGATGTAGGTGGAGGGATCGGGTTTGTCGCGGCGCTGGATCAGTCCTTCGAGCACCTCGGAGCCGGCGGTCTCGGCCAGCGCGGCCAACTCGGTCATGCTGGCCTCGGAGTCGGCGGCAGTGCCTTGTGTCCACACCCCCACCAGGACGACCCGCTCCAGCCGCAGCTGGCGGTACTCGACCTCGGAGATGTCGGTGAGTTCGGTGGATAGCCCGGCGACACGCTTGAGCGCAGCACGGTCTTCGAGCGCGAGTTCGCCGACGCTGGGGTCGGGAAAGTCAGGTTTTGTCATAGGCCTTCAGTGTCATGAGTTGTCATCGATGGTGTCACGCCCGTCCAACGTCGCGCATCCGAATAACGTGCCGTCAGTTCCAAGAACGAGCCGTCAGACCAATAAACCGCCGTCAGCTCTGTGCCGCCCACCACGTGTCGGCCACCTCGCCATGCGCCACCAGGCACGACGGTCCGCGCAGCGAGCTGCTGGTGTGGCTGACTTCGACGGTGACCTCCCCGCCGGGGACGCGCACCCGCAGGGTGCCGGTCGTCATGTTGAGGTGTGCCAGGGCGGCGACCGCGGCGGCCACCGTCCCGGTGCCGCATGACCGGGTCTCGCCGACACCGCGTTCGTGCACCCGCATGCTGACCGCGCCGTCACGGGCGATGGTCAGGACCTCGACGTTGACGCCGTCGGGGAACTGCCCGCGGTCGAACTGCACCGGCGCGGCCACGTCGAGGGCGGCCAGCGCCGCCTCGGACAGACCGGGATCCAGGCAGGCCAGGTGCGGGTTGCCGACGTCGACGCCGACCCCGCTGAAGTGCCGGCCACCGACGGTCGCGGTGCCGGTTCCGAGCAGGTTGACCTTGCCCATGTCGACGGTGACCTCGGCGTCGAGCGAGTCGGCGTGGTGCACGATGACCGGTCGCGGCCCGGCCAGCGAGCCGACCACGAACTCGTCACGCGGCTCCAGGCCGCTGGCCCGCAGGTAGTGCGCGAACACCCGCACGCCGTTGCCGCACATCTGGGCGATCGAGCCGTCGGCGTTGCGATAGTCCATGTACCAGTCACCGGCGTCGACGCCCTCGGGCAGCCGGTCCAGCACGCCCGCGGCGACGACCGCGCCTGCGGTGGTGACTCGCAGGACGCCATCGGCGCCCAGGCCCTGGCGCCGGTCGCAGAGCGCCGTCACCGCGGCGGGTGCCAGCTCAAGCTGTGCGTCCAGGTCGGGCAGCAGCACAAAGTCGTTCTCCGTGCCGTGCCCCTTGGTGAAGATCACCTGATCAGGATACGTGCCGCCACCGGGCGATCACCTCGTCGGCGAGACCGGCGGCCGCGCCGTCGAGCCAGTGGATGCGATGGTCACGGCGAAACCACGACCGCTGCCGTCGCACATAGCGGCGGGTCCCGATGAACGTGAGCTCCCGGGCCTGCGCCAGCTGCTCATCGGTGCCACCGGCGTCCAGCGCGTCGATCACCTGTGCGTAGCCGAGTGCGCGGGCGGCCGTCACGCCCTGGCGGAGCCCGCAGTCCAGCAGCCTGCGCACCTCGTCGACCAGACCGGTGTCGAACATCGCGTCGGTGCGCTGCGCCAGACGTTCATCGAGAACGCTTGTCGGCCAGTCCAATCCGATGATCAGCGTGTCCCAGCGGGGTGCCCCGATGCGGGGTGCCGACGCGGCGAACGGCTGGCCGGTCAGCTCGACCACCTCCAGCGCCCGCACGATCCGCCGGCCGTCGGTGGCCAGGATCGCGGCCGCGGCGGCCGGGTCGCGGCGGCCCAGCTCGGCGTGCAACGCGGCGACGCCGATCTCGGCGAGTTGCGCTTCCCACCGGGCGCGCACCTCGGGGTCGGTGGCCGGGAAGGCCCATTCGTCGAGCAGCGACTGGATGTAGAGCATCGAGCCGCCCACGATGACCGGCGGCACACCGCGGGCCGCGATGGCCTCGACGTCGGCGCCTGCGGCCTCCTGGTAGCGCGCGACGGTCGCAGTCTGGGCGACGTCGAGCACGTCGAGCTGGTGGTGCGGGATGCCGCCGCGTTCGGCGACGGTGAGCTTCGCGGTGCCGATGTCCATCCCGCGGTACTGCTGCATGGCATCGGCGTTCACGATCTCGCCGCCCAAGCGCTCGGCGACGTCCAGAGCCAGCTGGGACTTGCCGGTGCCGGTCGGCCCGATCACCGCTACAGGTCTCACTCGGTCAATTCCCGGGTCGCTTCGCTCCTGCCCTCCGGAGCCCAGACGCCGACGAAGTACCCCACCCCGTACGGCGCGCCCCGCACCAGCTCCTTGGCCTCCCGCAGCCCGGGTTCGGTCAGCCCGGCCAGCACCTGATAGCCGACCCGCCCGACGATGCCCCGGGGCAGCCGAGTCAGGGCGGCGGCATCGCCGCGGGCCAGCGCGTCGTCGAGCGCCCCCTGGACCGGCTCGGCGTCCGGGTCGTATCCGCCGGGCGCGGACGGTGTCAGCGTGTTGGCACCGTCGGCCACCACGAGCACCCCGACCGGATCGGTGGCGGCGTCGATCTCGGCGCGCAGGGCCCGGCCCAATGCGACCGCGGTGTCGGCGTCGTGATCGGCGCGGTACACCCGGACCTGCGCGCGGGCCGACGGGTTGATCTGCCCGCGCAGCCAGCCGGTGAACAGCGCGCACAACGGCAGCGCACTCACCGCGGGGCCCGCGTCCGGTGACAGCGTGACGGGGACGTCCACGCCGTAGCCGGCGAACGTTCCCCTGGCATCGGGGCCGATGACCTGATCGTCCGGGCCGACGCCGACGGCGATCCACCGATCCGGCAGCTCGGCGGCGGCCGCCAGTGCCGCGGCGCGGAATTCGGCCACCTCGGCCGCCGCGGCGCCGGCCAGTTCGGGCACCAGGACGGGCGCCGATGGCGTCAGGGCGATCGCGGACAACACGCCACACACGGTAGTGGCCGTCAGCCGGGGACTTTCTCAGCGGCGGGCGCGTCTGTCGACGTGACCTCGCCACGCGCCAGCGCCGCCGTCGCGACCACCATGGCCGCCACCGCGACGATCAGCACGAACCAGCCGGCGTCGCCGGGCCGCAATGTCTCGCCGAGTACGAAGATGCCAAGGACCGAGCCGACGATCGGTTCGGCGACTGTCATCGTCGGCAACGAGGCCGCCATCGAGCCCGCCCGGAACGACGACTGTTGCCACATGGTGGCGGCGACCGCCACCAACGCCCACGCGTACAGCTCCGGGCTGACCAGCACCGCCTCGATACCGTGCTCGAATCGGCCGACGACGCCCTTGGTGAGGACCGCGAACAACCCCCACAGCGAGCCGGAGACCAGCGCCAGCAGCACCGCAGCGACGGGCTTACCCCGGCCATTTCCCGGGTCGCTTCGCTCCTGCCCTCCGCCCCACACGCGGGCCCCGATCACGCAGAGCGCCCACGCCGGGCCCATGATCGCGGCCACCCAGATCCACAATTCCAGGCCGGCGCGGGAATGCCCCTCGGTGGGGTTGCCGACGGTCACGATCACCGCCACCGACGCGGCCAGCAGCACTGCCCACAGCCACTGGGAGCGGCTGACCCGCCGGTGCGCGAAGTAGGCGCTCAACGGCAGCGCGAACAGCAGCGAGGTGACCAGCAGGGCCTGGACCAGCAGTACGGACCCGAAACCGAGCGCGGCGGCCTGGAATCCGAACCCCAAACCACCGACCAGACTGCCCACCCACCAGGTCTTGTCGCGCAGCAGTCGGGTGAACAACTCGATCGGGCTCAGCTGTTCGTCGGTGACTTCATGCGTCGAGCGCTGCTGAATCACATCACCGATCGCGATGAAGAACGCGGCGCACAACGCAAGCAGGACTGCGATATCCGCCTTTGCCATGACCGATCTCCTCCGCCCTCAAAGCCGCCAGCCTGCCCGGCGATCACCGCGGTCCGCAACCTCAGACCTGCCAACCCGGGCGCATATGTGGCATCGACCTGGTTCAATACCAACGAGGACGGCCACCCGCAATCGCAGGGGGCGTCAGTCATGCACCAGTGGCGCCGCGTTGCGCGGCAGATGCGCGGGATCACCGCGCGGAGGGCAGGGAGGCGAGTCCATGACCATCGACGAACCCAACGCCGGCGGACCCCCGAGGCCGGGACCGCGTCCGGGACCACGGCCGGTACCCAAAGCCCACCCTCCCACTGCCCCACTGTCGGTGCCGCCGTCCAGTGACCCGCACCGGTTCGGCCGGGTCGACGACGACGGCACGGTATGGCTGATCACCTCGACCGGCGAGCGCTCCATCGGCTCCTGGCAGGCCGGCGACACCGAGGCCGCGTTCGCCCACTTCGGCCGGCGCTTCGAGGATCTGGCCACCGAGATCACGCTGATGGAAACCCGGCTGGCCTCGGGCACCGGCGATGCCCGCAAGATCAAGGCGGCGGCGGCCGCACTGGCCGAAACCCTGCCGACCGCAAGCGTTCTCGGTGATCTCGACGCCCTGACCCACCGGCTCGCTGCGATCCGCGACCATGCCGAAGAAACCGCCGCCGCCGACCGCGCGCGCCGCGACGAGCACCGCGCCGAGCAGACCGCCCGCAAAGAGGCGCTGGCCGTGGAGGCCGAGGAACTGGCCAACACCTCGACGCAGTGGAAGGCCGCCGGCGATCGGCTGCGCACGATCCTCGACGAGTGGCGCACCGTCACCGGCCTGGACCGCAAGACCGACGACGCGCTGTGGAAGCGGTATTCGGCGGCCCGCGAAACGTTCAACCGTCGGCGCGGCTCGCACTTCGCCGATCTGGACCGGGAACGCGCCGGGGCCCGGCAGGCCAAGGAAGAACTCTGCGTGCGCGCCGAGGCGCTCTCCGGATCCACCGACTGGTCGACGACCGCGACGGCGTTTCGCGATCTGCTGACCGAGTGGAAGGCGGCCGGGCGGGCGGCCAAGGACGTCGACGACACCCTGTGGCATCGGTTCAAGGCCGCGCAGGACACGTTCTTCGCCGCGCGCAATGCGGTGAACGCCGAGCGCGACGGTGAGTTCCAGGCCAACGCCACCGCCAAGGAGGCGTTGCTGGCCGAGGCCGAGAGACTCGACACGTCCAACGTCGACTCGGCCCGCTCGGCGTTGCGGCACCTCACCGACAAGTGGGACGCGATCGGCAAGGTGCCCCGGGAACGCTCCGCCGACCTGGAGCGCCGGTTGCGCGCGGTGGAGAAGAAGGTGCGCGACGCTGCCGACGCCGGCCGGATCGATCCGGAGGCCAGGGCCCGCGCCGAGCAGTTCCAGGCCCGCGTCGAACAATACGAACGACAGGCGGAGAAGGCGACCGCGGCGGGCCGCACCAAGGATGCCGAAGCGGCCAGGGCCAATGCCGAGCAGTGGCGGCAATGGGCCGACGCGGCGGTCGAGTCGCTGGGTAAGCGCTAGCTGGGACCCGGCACGGGCGGCGGTTGCTTGCCCTCGCGGCGGTCCACATCCTCTAGCAGGGTGCGCGACTGACTCTTGGCGGACGCGTTACGCCGCTGCTCCTCGGCGGCCAGCTGCACGGCGGTGCGGGTCCACACCACGCGCGCCCAGTGGAAAGTCAGCAGGATCACCGCGAACCAGCCCAGCAGCAGTCCGAGGCCCGGACCGGGATGACCGTGCGCGGCGGTCTGGCGCGACCAGATGGCCAGCAGCCCGATCGCGCTGGACAGGGCCGAACCGGCCAGCGCGAACCAGGCCAGCACCCAGCGCCGGGTCAACAGCGCCAGCATCGAGAAGCCGACACCGAACACCAGGGCCAGCCAGACAAAAATTCGGGACGGCAGTGCGATACCGACGCTGATCGCCTTGCTGTCCCCGATCAGCACATCGAGTCCGCGCGCACCGCCGGTGTGCGGCAGGATCAGCGACACCATCAGGACGAATACCAGGATGGCCACGACCATGGCACGAGCGCCAGGCTGAATCTCGCCGGCCACCTTGCGTTCGGCGGCCTCGATATCAGATCGGTAGGCCTCACTTCCATCGTCGTGTGGGCGATCATCTTGTGGGCGATCGTCTTCTGGGCGACTCATCGCGAACATCCCGTCGATTCTTCGATGCGGGGCTGCCCCACCGGGGGCAACCCCAACCCGATCGTGCGGGGCCGCGTGCCTGCGGCGTGGGCGTCGCCTGCCCGGGTGCGACGGTGGCTGAACAGCGGGGCGTCGGCGATCAGGTGGTGCGGGGCCGCGCCGGTCACCGTCGTGGTGACGATGTCACCGGGCCGCGGCTCGGTCTCGCCGGGCGTGAAGTGGACCAGGCGGCCGTCGCGGGCGCGCCCGCTCATCCGGGCGGTGCTGGCGTCCTTGCGACCCTCTCCGGTGGCCACCAGAAGCTCGACCTGCGTGCCGATCTGGGCGGTGTTCTCCTCGAAGGAGATCTGCTCCTGCAGCTCGATCAGGCGTTGATAACGTTCCTGCACAACAGCTTTGGACAGTTGGCCGTCGAGCTCCGCGGCGGGGGTGCCGGGACGCTTCGAGTACTGGAAGGTGAACGCGGTCGAGAAGCGGGCCTGTCGCACCACGTCGAGGGTGGCCGCGAAGTCGTCTTCGGTCTCGCCGGGAAAACCGACGATGATGTCGGTAGTGATCGCCGCGTCCGGCATCGCCGATCGCACCCGCTCGATGATGCCGAGGTATTTGTCAGCGCGATAGGACCGTCGCATCGCCCGCAGCATGCGGTCGGATCCGGATTGCAGCGGCATATGCAGGGCCGGGCAGACATTCGCGGTCTGCGCCATGGCTTCGATGACGTCGTCGGTGAATTCGGCCGGGTGCGGCGAGGTGAACCGGACCCGCTCCAGTCCATCGATGCGCCCGCAGTCGCGCAGCAGTGCGGCGAACGCGCCGCGATCACGCAGGGTGTCCGCGTCTTGGAACGAGACGCCGTAGGCGTTGACATTCTGGCCGAGCAGGGTGATCTCCAGGACGCCCTGGTCGACCAGCGACTGCACCTCGGCGAGGATATCGCCGGGGCGGCGGTCGACCTCTTTGCCGCGCAGCGACGGCACGATGCAGAACGTACAGGTGTTGTTGCAGCCCACCGAGATGGAAACCCATGCCGCGTAAGCGGATTCGCGGGCCGCCGGCAGCGTGGATGGGAATTCCCGCAGGGACTCTTCGATTTCGACCTGAGCCTGCTGGTTGTGCCGCGCGCGTTCGAGCAGTGCCGGCAGCGAGCCCATGTTGTGGGTGCCGAAGACGACGTCGACCCACGGCGCCTTCTTCAGCAGGCCGTCGCGATCCTTCTGCGCCAGGCAGCCGCCGACCGCGATCTGCATATTCGGGTCGGCCTGCTTGCGCGGCGCCAGGTGGCTGATGTTGCCGTACAGCTTGTTGTCAGCGTTTTCGCGCACGGCGCAGGTGTTGAACACCACCACGTCGGCATCGGCGCCCTCGAGCGCGCGCTGATAGCCGGCGGCCTCGAGCAGTCCGGCCAACCGCTCGGAGTCGTGCACGTTCATCTGACAGCCGTAGGTGCGGACCTGGTAGGTGCGCCCAGCCCCCGAGCTGGGCACTTCGCCCGTCGGGTGGTCGTTGGTCAGCACCGATGTCACACGCTCATCGTACGGAGCGGTTGGCGTGGTGGAGAAATCGCGGATCGGCCAACGCTCGGCAATCTGGGGGTTACCTGGGTAGGGTCTGAACGTATGGGACGCAGCGGCGACGAGCCGATGATCTCGGTTAAGGGCGTCAACAAGCACTTCGGCGAGCTACACGTGCTCAAGGACATCGACCTCGAGGTCGACCGCGGCCAGGTGGTCGTAGTGCTGGGCCCGTCGGGTTCGGGCAAATCGACGTTGTGCCGCACCATCAACCGGCTTGAGACCGTCGATTCCGGCACCATCACCATCGACGGTGAGCAATTGCCTTCGGAGGGGCGCAAACTCGCGCAACTGCGCGCCGACGTGGGCATGGTCTTCCAGTCGTTCAACCTTTTTGCGCACAAGACGATCCTGGAAAACGTTGCTCTGGGACCGGTCAAGGTGCGCAAGGTCGGCAAGGACAAGGCGCGCGAGAACGCGTTGGCGTTGCTGGAACGCGTCGGGGTGGCCAATCAGGCCGACAAGTACCCCACACAGCTGTCCGGCGGTCAGCAGCAGCGGGTCGCGATCGCCCGCTCGCTGGCGATGAACCCGAAAGTGATGCTGTTCGACGAGCCGACCAGCGCGCTGGACCCGGAGATGATCAACGAGGTGCTGGCGGTGATGACCTCGCTGGCAACCGAAGGCATGACGATGGTGGTGGTGACCCACGAGATGGGCTTCGCCCGTAAAGCCGCCAACCGGGTGGTGTTCATGGCCGATGGCGCGATCGTCGAAGACGCCGTGCCAGGAGAGTTCTTCGACAATCCGCGTTCCGAGCGCGCCAAAGACTTTCTCGGCAAGATCCTCAACCACTAGGGCGAAAGGAACACCCGAACCATGCCTTTACCTTCCTGTCTTTCCCGCTCCCGTCTTTCCTGGCGGGTCGTCGGTGCCGCTGTGCTCGCTGCCGCGTTGCCGTTCACCGCGACCGGGTGCGGTGGTGGTGGCAGCAGCGGCGACAAGCTGGTGATCGGGACCAAGTTCGACCAGCCCGGTCTGGCGTTGAAGAAACCCGACGGAACGATGAGCGGTTTCGACGTGGATGTGGCCAAGTACGTCGCCAAGGAACTCGGTTACCCCGAGGACAAGATCGAATGGAAAGAATCGCCGTCCGGGCAGCGCGAGACCCTGATCCAGAACGACCAGGTGAAGTACATCGTCGCGACGTACTCGATCACCGATGCCCGCAAGGAGAAGGTCAGCTTCGCCGGACCGTATCTGGTGACCGGCCAGAGCCTGCTGGTGCGGGCCGATAACTCCGACATCACCGGTGCGGAATCGCTGCAGAACAACAAGAAGCTGTGTTCGGTCAGTGGATCCACGCCGGCGCAGCGGATCAAGGACAAGTACCCCGGTGTCCAGCTGCAGCAGTACGACACCTACTCGGCCTGCGTGGAAGCGCTCAAGAACGGTGCGGTCGACGCGGTGACCACCGATGAGGTGATCCTGGCCGGGTACGCCGCGCAGTCCCCCGGCGCATTCAAGATCGTCGGCCAGCCGTTCTCCGAGGAGCGCTACGGCATCGGGCTGAAGAAGGGTGACACGGCGACGTGCACCAAGATCACTGATGCGCTGAAGAAGATGGAAGCCGACGGGTCCTGGAAGGCCGCGTTCGACAAGAACCTCGGCCCCGCCGGCATCGCGACCCCGGCGCCGCCCGGACTCGACGGCTGCTGAGGCCATACCGACGTGGAGCTCTTCAGCGAGTTTCGCGGCCAGATCTTCGAGGCGTTCTGGACGACGATTCAACTCACGGTGTTCTCCGCGATCGGAGCGCTGATACTCGGCACGGCGCTGGCCGCGATGCGGCTGGCGCCGGTGCCGATGCTCAATTGGCTTGGCACGGCGTATGTCAACGTGGTGCGCAATACCCCACTGACGCTGATCATCTTGTTCTGCTCGTTCGGGTTGGCGCAGACACTGGGTATCACGCTGGTGGACCCGAAGTCCGCATCGTCCATTGAGGACAGTAACTTTCGGCTGGCGGTGCTCGGGTTGACGGTTTACACGGCGTCATTCGTCTGCGAGACGGTGCGCTCCGGAGTGAACACCGTGCCGCTGGGTCAAGTCGAGGCGGCCCGCTCGCTGGGTTTCACGTTCAGCCAGAACCTGCGAATGATCCTGTTGCCACAAGCGTTTCGGTCGGTGCTCATCCCGCTCGGCTCGGTGCTGATCGCGTTGACCAAGAACACGACGATCGCCTCGGCGATCGGGGTGGCCGAGGCGGCGCTGCTGATGAAGGAGATGACCGAGAACACCGCGGCGCTGGTGACGGTGGGCACGATCTTCGCGCTGGGCTTCGTGATACTGACTCTGCCGTTGGGCCTGTTATTCGGGTGGCTGGGTAAGCGGCTGGCGGTGGCCAGGTGAGTACAGCGTCAGTTCTGTTCGATGCGCCAGGGCCTCGGGCCCGGGTCCGCAACCGTGTCATCAGCGGCATCACCATTGTCGTTGCCGCACTGGTGATCTGGGCGGTGGTCGCCAAGTTGGCCAGCAAGGGGCAGCTGACCGAAGCCAAATGGCACCCGTTCGTGACCGGCAACCTGTGGACGACCTACGTGCTGCCGGGCGTCGAGGGCACCTTGACGGCCGCGGCGCTGTCGATCGTGCTCGCTCTGGTCCTTGGGTTCCTGCTCGGGGTCGGACGGCTGTCGCACAACGGCTTCATCCGTTGGCCGTCGGCGGTGATCGTGGAGTTCTTCCGCTCCGTGCCCGTGCTGATCATGATGATCTTCGCGTACTTCCTGTTCGCGCTGTACGACACCTTCCCGTCGAAGTATCTGGCGCTGGCCGGCGTGGTGACGGGCCTGACGCTCTACAACGGCGCGGTGATCGCCGAGATCGTCCGCGCCGGTGTCAATTCACTGCCCAGGGGCCAGGGCGAAGCGGCGTCCGCGCTGGGCCTGCGCTCGGGGCAGACGATGCGGTCAATCCTGTTGCCGCAGGCCATTACCTCGATGCTGCCGGTGCTGGTGTCGCAGTTGGTGGTCGTGCTTAAGGACACCGCGATCGGCTACCAGATCACCTTCGTCGAGATGGTCCGCCAGGGCACGGTCGTCGGATCGTCCTACGGCAATTACGTTCCCGCGCTGATCGTGATCGCCGTGTTGATGATCAGCGTGAACTTCGCGCTGTCGGTGGCGGCCACAAAGCTGGAGAAACGGCTGCGCCGCTCCAAACGCACTCCTGCCCCGATGCACGCGCAGGCCGCACTGGAGCCCGGCGACTAGGCCGCGTCGTCGTCTTTGGGGAGCAGTCGTTCGGGGTGGTGGTAGTCGTTGATGCCGCCTTTGAGCATGGGGAGTCCTGGTGGTGGGATCCATTGGGTTTGGCAGTTGGGAAGTATTTGGGTGTCCCAGCCGCCGGTTTCGACGAGTTGGTTGTCGGGCGGGCAGGCCAGGGTGAGGTCGTTGATGTCGGTGTTGCCGCCGTTTTTCCAGTCTTTTGCGGCGTGGTGGACAACGGAGTGGTAGCCGGGGGCGTCGCAGCCGGGTCGGGTGCAGCCACGGTCCTTGGCGTGCAGGATGATTCGTTGGTCGGCAGAAGCGATGCGTTTGGTGCGCCCGAGCCACAACGCTCTGCCGGTGACTCCGTCGAACAGGGCGAGGTAGTGGTAGGCGTGGGCGCTCACCCGGATCACGTCTGAGATCGGGACCACGGCGCCGCTGGCGGTGATGCCGTAGCCGGTTTTGTTTTGGATGTCTTGCAGGGTGGCGGTCACGATCACCGTGACGGGTAAGCCGTTGTGTTGTCCGAATTTCGGGTCCCCGAGTTGTCCGCGCACCAGGGCTTTGAGGGCGTCATGCTGACGTTGGCCATGACTGCGCGCATCCCGCTCGACGATCTCATCGGAGGGGTTGACGGTGGGGTTGTCGTCGGCTGGGTTGCACGTGCCGGGGGCGGCGAATTTGGCCATCCAGGCGTCGAGCTCTGAGCGCAGCTCGGGGTCGGCGATCAATTTCCCGACGCTCATGCCGTCGACCTGTTGGCCGCCACACCATACGAATCCGCGCTTGCGGGCGCGGTCTTCATCGGAGAACGTCCCGTCGGGATTGAGATGCAGCGCCAACCGGTAGGCGACCTTCGCCAACTGATCCGGACGCAGATTCACCGCATGCCCCGCCAACGATTTCTCGGCCTTCTCGACCTCCACCGCCGGCACGTGGTCGGGCAGGTCGTGGAAGAACTTCTGGATCACCCGCAGGTGCTCACCATCGAGCTGCCCGGCGTGCCACGCCTGAGATGTTTCCGGCAACAGCGGTGGCAACGGTTCCCCGGTCAACGTGGTCCGCGGCGCTAACTGCTCAGCGTTGCGGATCCGACGCTTGGCCTCCGGCGGACTGACCCGCAACACATCAGCCAATGCAATCCCGACCGGCGGGCACCCCTCGAACTGCTCCAACCGGGCCACCCCGGCATGTGAGATCGCCGTCAGGCGCCGCTGCTGGGTCTCGATCAACTCCAAGACCGCGAACCGTTCGGGCGGATCGAGGGTGTCAAAGTCCAGAGCGGCCAAAGTGTCGACCGCAGCGGTAAGCGCCTCACGCACCGCACCGATCGAACACATGTTCTAATACTATGCCGACTCGCCGACAAAAAACTGACCCAGCGATCAATCTGTGGATGAACCCGAGACTGTGGAAAAGCCTGCGCGCCTTCGGGTTCACCTACTTCCAGCGCAGCGCCGCGCACTGCGCGAGCAGCTCAACCGACGGCGGCTGATAAAAGCTCAAAACCGCGTGCTTGCAACCTAATTCGGCGAACTGCGGCAACAAATCCAGCTGGGCTGCGACCTGCTCGGGCTGGAGCGGATACAGGAAGAGCTGAACGGAGCGGCGGATCTCGGCCGGATCGCGGCCGACCTCGGCACAGGCTTCGTCGAGCCGGGCGCTGACCTTGCTCCAGTGCTCCGGACCCTCGTGATTGGGCATGTTCCATTCGTCGGCATGGCGTGCGATGACGCGCAGCATCTTGGGTTGTGTACCACCGACGACGATCGGCGGGTGCGGGCGCTGCACCGGCTTGGGTTCACACAGTGCGTCGTGCAGCGTGTAGAACTTGCCTTCGAAGGTGACGGACTCCTCGGTCCAGAGCCGGCGGATGACGGTGAGCGCCTCGTCGAGCATCGCGACTCGTGTTCCGGGGCTGGGGAATTCGAGCCCGTAACCACGATGCTCGGCCTCGTGCCAGCCGGCGCCGATGCCGAAGTCGAGCCGTCCGCCGCTGATGTGGTCCACCGTCACGGCCATCTTCGCCAGGATCGCCGGATTGCGATAGGTCACGCCGGTGACCATGCAGCCGATCCGGGCCTGCCGGATCACGACGCCCATCGCGGCGAGAGTCGTCCACCCCTCATGGGTCGGTGTGGTGTTCTCGACGAGGCCGTAGAAGTGGTCGTAGTTCCAGATCGCTTCGAAACCGAGTTCGTCAGCGGCGCGCCAGAACTGTTCGAGCTCGGGATAGTCGAACGTGGGCGCGAGCTTGGCCGAAATTCGCATGGTCGAAGCTTAGCGACGACTAGACCCGCCGGCGTTCCCGTTCGGCCGCCAACCCCTCGTTGACCACGGCTACGGCCATGCTCTGGTTGTAACCGCGCCGGGCCAGCATGCCGACCAGCCTGCGCATCACCTTGGTGTCATCGGCGTCGGCCAGCGCCTCGCGGCGCAGCTTCTGCTCCACCAATTGCTCGGCCCGCAGCCGTTCGGCGCCTGCGTCGATGCCGTCGAGGGCCGCAGCGATCAGCTCGTCGTCGACACCCTTGGTCCGTAGCTCAGCGGCCAAGGCGCGCTTGCCTTTTCCAGCCCTACCCCGCCGCGACCGAACCCATTGCTCGGCAAAGTCCGCATCGTCGATCAGGCCGACAGCGGCCAGCCGATTCAGTACCGTCGCGGCGACCTCGTCGGGAAATCCTCGCTTGGCCATCTGTCCGGCCAGTTCAGATCGAGTCCGCGACCGCGCGGTGAGCAGGCGCAGGCACAACGCGTGCGCCTGCTCTTCGCGGGTCTCAGAAGTCGACTGGGGTGGGCAGGACGTCGTCGATGAGTTCATCGGTTACCACCGCGCCGATACCGAGCTTCTCCTTGATCTTCTTCTCGACCTCGTTGCCGATGTCGGGGTTCTCGATCAGGAAGTTGCGGGCGTTCTCCTTGCCCTGCCCGAGCTGCTCACCCTCGTAGGTGAACCACGATCCGGACTTGCGGATGAAGCCATGGTCGACGCCCATGTCGATGAGCGAGCCCTCACGGCTGATCCCCTTGCCGTAGAGGATATCGAACTCGGCCTGCTTGAACGGCGGGGCCATCTTGTTCTTGACGACCTTGCAGCGGGTGCGGTTGCCGACCGCGTCGGTGCCGTCCTTGAGCGTCTCGATGCGACGCACATCCAGCCGGATGGAGGAGTAGAACTTCAACGCCTTACCGCCCGTGGTGGTTTCGGGCGAGCCGAACATCACGCCGATCTTTTCACGCAGCTGGTTGATGAAGATCGCGGTGGTGTTCGAGTTACTCAGGGCGCCGGTGATCTTGCGCAACGCCTGGCTCATCAGCCGGGCCTGCAGGCCCACGTGGCTGTCGCCCATCTCGCCCTCGATCTCGGCGCGCGGCACCAGGGCTGCCACCGAGTCGATGACCAGGATGTCCAGTGCGCCGGAGCGGATCAGCATGTCGGCGATCTCGAGCGCCTGTTCACCGGTGTCGGGCTGGCTGACCAGCAGTGCGTCGGTGTCGACACCGAGCTTCTTGGCGTAGTCGGGGTCCAGTGCGTGCTCGGCGTCGATGAAGGCCGCGATACCGCCGGCAGCCTGGGCATTGGCCACCGCGTGCAGCGCGACGGTGGTCTTACCCGAGGACTCCGGGCCGTAGATCTCGACAATGCGGCCGCGCGGCAGGCCACCGATGCCCAGCGCCACGTCCAGGGCGATGGATCCGGTCGGGATAACCGAGATCGGTTGGCGTATCTCGTCACCGAGACGCATTACCGAACCTTTGCCGTGACTCTTCTCGATCTGTGCGAGCGCGAGTTCGAGGGCTTTCTCGCGGTCGAGGGCTTGTGGCGCCATGAGGTCTCCGTATCTCTTCCGGTATTCGGTTGACCGGTGTTGGTCAGTTGGCCGTGACGCTAGAGGAGGCCTCTGACAAGACGGTCGAACATTGACCACGATAGCGAACATGTGTTCGATGGCAAGCAAGGCGCGCCGCGCGTGTCGACTACCAGCGATCGCGCGGTACGTCGAAGTCCGCGCACAGCGCCCGCCATACATCGCGGGGGTCCACACCGTCCTCGATGGCCTGCACGGAGGTGCGTCCACCCAGCTGGGTCAGCACGTGATCGACCAGCAGTGAGCCCCCGCGAACCCGGCCGAACTGCGCATCGACCAGTTCCCGGAATTCCGTCAGCCGCACGACACCAACTTACCCAGCCGCCTGCGTCGCCTCATGGCACACCTGTACCGGATCGGTGACCTGCCCGATACTCTCTCCGGCGCGGCGGGCCGCGTCCCGATACCCCGGCGACGACAGCACGGCACCCACCTCAGCCACCAGCGCCTCGGCGGTCAGCGGTCGGATCAGGCGTGCACTACCTTGCCGCACAACACGATTCGCCAACTCCCATTGGTCACCACCGCCCGGGGTCACCACCAGCGGCACACCGGCGAGCAGGGCCTTGGCCAGCATGCCGTGCCCACCGCCGCAGATCACCAGGTCGGCATGAACCAGCAGCTCGTCCTGGCGGCCGAGACCGACACTCGCCCATGGCGGAACCTCCAGGTCGTGGCCACCAAGGCGAGAGATCACCACCCGCGAGCCCGCGGGCAGGGTGCGGCCCGGGATCAGGTGCGCCAACACCAGCTCGGCCACGCCGGCGGCTCCGATCGTGGCGGTCGACGGCGCCACCACGATCACCGGGCCCTCGCCCGGCGGGATCGGCAGCACCGCGGCCGTCGGCTCGAAGTGCAGTGGCCCGACGACGACGGCTTCAGCGGGCCAGTCCGGGCGCGGCACCTCCAGCGCGGGCAGGGTGGCGATCAGCCGGCGTGCCGGTCCCGGTTCGTTGGCGGGCAATCCGATCTCGACCCGCGCCGCCGAGCGCTGCCGCTGCCCTTCCTTCACCGACCGAGCGGTCATGGCCCGCAGGATCGAGTCCCGCAGCCGGCCCCGGATACCGGTGCCGGGGGCCAGCCCGCTGCCCAGCGGCGGCAGGCCCCGCGACGGCAGATACAACGGCTGCGGATTCAGCTCGACCCACGGAATGCCCAGCAGTTCGGCCGCCATCCCGCCGCAGACGGTGATCACGTCGGAAACGATCAGATCGGGTGCCAGCTCGCGCAGTATCGGCGCGTTGATCACGGCCATCCGGGCCGCGCGCTGGTGGATCTTCTCGCCCGCGTCGGTGTCGTCGTCGGCGTCGGTCGCGTCGAGCCCGGCGAGTTCGACGGACTCGATGCCGGCCGCCCGCGCGATGTCCAGCCTTTCGGTGCCCGTCAGCAGGACGGGATCGTCCCCGGCGGCAGCCAGGCGCAGGCACAACGCGATCGCGGGAAACGCATGGCCCGGATCGGGACCGGCCACCACCGCGACGCGCACGGGCCTACCCTGCCACAGCGGTTCGCGCCTAGGCTGGCGAGCATGACCGAGCAGACCACCAACGTGAGCTCCGACATCGACAACGCGCACACCGTCGAGGTCTTCCTCGCCGCACTCCAAGACCAAGACCTGGCCACCGCTGACGCCCAGCTGGACGACAACCTGGTCTACGAGAACGTCGGCTACCCCACCATTCGCGGCCGCGCGCGGGCCATCAAGATGTTCCGCAAACTGCAGCGGCCCAGCTTCGGCTTCGAGGCCAAGATCCACCGGATCGCGGTCAACGGGCCGGTGGTGCTGACCGAACGGACCGACGTCCTGGCGGTCGGCCCGGTGCGGCTGCAGTTCTGGGTGTGCGGTGTCTTCGAGGTGCACAACGGCCGAATCACTCTGTGGCGGGACTACTTCGACACGATGGACATGATCAAGGGAACTGTCCGCGGCCTCATCGGCGCCGTCGTGCCTGCCCTTCGTCCCACGCTTTAGCGTCCCACGCTTTAGGGCCTCGACGCTCTAGGCCCTGCGGAGCTGACCCAGCTCGTCAAAGGCCTGCGCCCAGCCCATCAGCCGGTCGGTCGCGCCGGTCAGCTCATTGCGATAACGCTGCTGGGACATCGGCGAACTCGACATCGAGCCGGCATTGGCCGCTGACACCAGTTGCGCTGCGGCGGTGACCATTTCGTTGTACTGGCGCACACCGGCGTTGAGCTGAGCGGTGAACGCGTTGATCGTCGGCGCCAGATACGACTGCGAATGCGGCGTCTCGGTCGCGGCACGTTCCATCGAGACCACCTCAGCCGCGGTCGCCGCCATGGTCGCCGCAGTGCGGTCCGCGGCCTGGGTCAGCTCGCGAATCTCCTCCGGCGGCAGCATGTTCCCGCGCGTCATCACGCCCAGCAGTGAATGAAACCCCCGCTCGGAAGCCCCCAGCGCCGACATCGACGGGCGGGCAACCGAACCGTGCGGGGGCAGCCGTCGGCCGCTGACCTGACGCTGCGGTGGCAGCGGCTCGCCCCGAAGCCAGCGGTAGCGCAACAAGAACAGCGTCGCGGGCACTGCGGCACCCGCGGCGATCACACCCGTGATGATCAGCCCCCATACCGGTGTGCTCCAGGTCGCGAGCAGCCCGGTGACCGCCACCCAGAACACCGTCGCGAAACCGAAGAACAGGCCCAGCCGCAACGCCCAGCGCCGCTTGCGCAGCAGCCGGGCGCGCGGATCGGCAGCAGCACTGAGCTTTTGGGCCGCCACGTCGGCGTACTCGCTGACGGTGTCGATACCGCGCCGCATGGCCGAACGCCATTGGCGCGATACGAAACCCGGTTTGTCCGGTGTCACCGCCATCGAAGTGTTCGCCTCCTACTGTCCGAGCGGCTGCTCGGGCTCGGGTGTGCTGGCAGAAGTGGCTGGGGTGGCCGGGGCGGCGGCGCCACCGGCCGGCAGTGCGTCCCCGCGCATCGACGCACGGATCTGCTCGAGCCGGGAGTGTCCGGCCATCTGGACACTGGCCTGCTGGACTTCGAGCATCCGGCCCTGCACCGAGTTCTGGGCCAGCTCCGCTGAACCGATCGCGTTGGCGTAACGGCGCTCGATCTTGTCGCGCACCTCGTCGAGGCTGGGGGTGTTGCCGGGGGCGGCGAGCTCGCTCATCGACCGCAGCGACGCGCTGACCTGCTCCTGCATCTTTGCCTGCTCGAGCTGGCTGAGCAGCTTGGTGCGCTCGGCGATCTTGGTCTGCAGCATCATGGCGTTCTGTTCGACGGCCTTCTTGGCCTGACCCGCGGCCTGCAGGGCCTGATCGTGCAGGCCCTTGAGATCCTCGACACTCTGCTCGCCGGTGACCAGCTGCGCGGCGAATGCCTCGGCGGCGTTGTTGTACTCGGTGGCCTTGGCGCCATCACCGGCAGCGGTGGCCTGATCGGCGAGTGTGAGCGCCTGGCGGACATTGACCTGCAGCTTCTCGATATCGGCGAGCTGACGGTTCAGGCGCATCTCGAGCTGGCGCTGGTTTCCGATCACCTGGGCGGCCTGCTGGGTCAGCGCCTGATGCTGACGCTGAGCTTCTTCGATCGCCTGCTGGATCTGGATCTTCGGGTCGGCATATTCGTCGACCTTGGAGTTGAAAAGCGCCATCAGGTACTTCCACGCCTTGGTGAACGGATTCGCCATCAGTTGCCCGCCTTCATATCGAGTGCCGCAGTTAGGTCGCAGTTAGGTCGCGCTGCCCAATTTATCGGTTCCCGACGCCCGGCCACACCCCTGTGCGCATGTGGGCACGCCTCAACCCGGTCCTGACCAGGTCCAGGGGTCAGGCGACTGCCATTGCGACGGGCTGCGGGATGACCACCTTGGTGGCAACGTCGATCACGTTGTCGCCAGCCGGCACGGCCGTCAACCGGGCGATACGCTCCCGGTCGGCCATCTTTTCCCCGGCATCGGTCAGTACCCGCGACAGCGGATACTCGAGTGCGGTGCAGATCGCGCTGAGCAATTCGCTGGAGGCTTCCTTGCGGCCGCGCTCCACCTCGGACAGATAGCCGAGGCTGACACGGGCCGAATCGGACACCTCGCGAAGGGTGCGTCCCTGCGAAGTCCGGGCGTCGCGAAGTACGTCGCCGATCACCTCACGCAGCAGTACGGCCATCGAGCTGTCCTCTCCCAGAGTTGCACTGACTACTGCAACGCCGCGAAGAACCGATTTGGTTCCCAGGAAGCCTCAAGTTCGCGCGACCAGGCCGGACAACTGGCCGATCGCCTGGTGCACCGCCGCCAGCCGGATGTCCCAGCGGGATCCGTCCAGCCGCAGTTCAGCGACCTCCGTCGGCCCGGGACCGGCCAGCCCCAGGTAGACCGTGCCGACCGGATGGCCGCCGTGCGGTTCCGGGCCCGCCACCCCGGTCAGGCCGACGCCCCAGGTGGCCGCACAGCGGTCCCGTGCCCCTTCTGCCAGCGCTGCGGCCGTCGGCGCGGCAACCGGGCCCACCTCGTCGAGCAGCGCACGCGGCACCCCGGCCAACGCGATCTTGGTCTCGACGGTGTAGGTGATCAGCCCGCCGACCAGCACGGCGCTGGCGCCGGGCACCCCGGCCAGGGTGGCCGCCAGCAGCCCGGCGGTCAGCGATTCCGCGGTGGCGACGGTCTGATCGCGTGCGGTCAGCAGTGCGACCAGCGCGCGGGCGGCGTCATCGACCAGCGGATCGCTCACGGGAGTCCCTGATCGCCGACACCACGTAGTCGATGCCGGTGAGCACCGTGAGCACGATCGCGGCCCACATGGTCACCCACGCCACGGTCAGCCAGGCTGACGGCCAGTTGTGCAACGGCAGCACGAACAGGCCTATCGCGACGGCCTGCACCAGCGTCTTGACCTTGCCGCCGCGGCTGGCGGGGATCACCCCGCGCCGCAGCACCGCCAACCGCAGCACCGTGATGCCCAGCTCGCGAATCAAGATCACCACCGTCACCCACCACGGCAGGTCCCCGAGCATCGAGAGCCCGATCAGCGCCGCCCCGATGAGCATCTTGTCGGCGATCGGGTCGGCGAGCTTGCCGAATTCGGTGACCATTCCGTAGGTGCGCGCCAGCGCACCATCGAATCGATCGGTGATGACCGCGACCGTGAAAATCGCGAAAGCGGTTAGCCGGTAGGCGGATTCGTGACCGTCACCGGCGAAGAGAGCCAACAGGAAGATCGGGACAAGGACCAGCCGGATTCCCGTCAGCAGGTTGGCAACATTGGCCACCGGCACACGCGGGACGACTGGAGGAGTTTGGGGTTGTCCCGACACCGCATCAGAATATCGGTTGGCAGGTCGGGGCCTCACGCCCGATACTCTGCACCCGTGAGCCCCGATGTCGTCGTCCGCCGCGCCCGTACCTCGGATGTCCCCGATATCAAGCGTTTGGTCGACACCTACGCAGGCCGGATCCTGCTGGAGAAGAACCTGGTCACGCTATACGAGGCGGTCCAGGAGTTCTGGGTGGCCGAGCTCGACGGCGAGGTCATCGGGTGCGGTGCGCTGCACGTCCTGTGGGCGGATCTGGGTGAGGTGCGCACCGTCGCGGTCGATCCGAAGGTCAAGGGTCGCGGTATCGGGCACACCATCGTCGACCAGCTCCTGAAGGTGGCCCGCGAGCTGCAACTGCAGCGGCTGTTCGTGCTGACGTTCGAGACGGATTTCTTCACCCGGCACGGCTTCGCCGAGATCGAGGGGACGCCCGTCAACTCCGAGGTGTACGACGAGATGTGCCGCTCCTACGACATCGGTGTCGCGGAATTCCTCGACCTGTCGTACGTGAAGCCGAACATCCTCGGCAACACCCGGATGCTGCTGATCCTCTGATCCCCCCAGCGCCCAAACCGACAAATGGGCGCAAAAGTGCGAGTAGATCGCACCATTACGTCGATCTCGGCGCTAAAAATCTTCTTCTTCGTCGTCGGCGCTGCCACCGCGGATCAGCATCAGTGTCCCGGCCAGTTCGTCGGGCTTGACCAGCACCTCGCGGGCCTTGGATCCCTCCGATGGCCCGACGATCTGACGGGTCTCCATCAGGTCCATCAACCGGCCGGCCTTGGCGAAGCCGACCCGCAGTTTCCGCTGCAGCATCGACGTGGAGCCGAACTGGCTGGACACCACCAGCTCGACGGCCTGCAGGAAGACGTCCATGTCGTCGCCGATGTCGGGGTCGGCGTCGGTGCGTTCGCCGGACGGCTTGGCCGCGGTGACACCCTCGGTGTACTCCGGCTCGGCCTGGTCCTTGCAGGCCTGCACGACGGCTTGGATCTCCTCGTCGCTGACGTAGGCGCCCTGCAGCCGCTCCGCCTTGCCCGCGCCCATCGGCAGGAACAGGGCGTCGCCCATGCCGATCAGCTTCTCGGCACCCGGCTGGTCGAGGATGACCCGGCTGTCGGTCAGCGATGAGGTCGCGAACGACAGCCGCGACGGAACGTTGGTCTTGATCAGGCCGGTGACCACGTCGACCGACGGCCGCTGGGTGGCCAGCACCAGGTGGATACCGGCCGCGCGGGCCTTCTGCGTGATCCGCACGATGGCCTCTTCCACATCACGCGGTGCGGTCATCATCAGGTCGGCCAGCTCGTCGACGACGGCCAGAATCAGCGGGTACGGCTTGTAGACACGCTGGCTGCCCAGCGGGGCGGTGATCTCCCCGGAGCGCACCTTGGCGTTGAAATCCTTGATGTGGCGCACCCGTGACGCCTGCATGTCCTGGTAGCGCTGCTCCATCTCCTCGACCAGCCAGGCCAGCGCCGCGGCGGCCTTCTTGGGTTGGGTGATGATCGGCGTGATCAAGTGCGGGATGCCCTCATACGGCGTGAGCTCGACCATCTTCGGGTCGATGAGGATCATCCGCACTTCTTCGGGGGTGGCCCGGGCCAGCAATGAAACCAGCATGGAGTTGACGAAGCTGGACTTGCCCGAGCCGGTCGAGCCGGCCACCAGCAGGTGTGGCATATCAGCGAGGTTGGCCGAGACGAAATGGCCTTCGATGTCCTTGCCCAACCCGATCACCAGCGGGCGGTGATCGCCGCGGGTGGACGGCGCGGTGAGAACGTCTGCGAGACGGACCGTCTCGCGGTCGGTATTCGGCACCTCGATGCCGACGGCCGACTTGCCGGGGATCGGCGCCAGGATCCGGACGCTCTCGGTCGCCACCGCGTAGGCGATGTTGCGTTGCAGCGCCGTGATCTTCTCGACCTTGACGCCCGGGCCGAGTTCGACCTCGTAGCGAGTGACGGTCGGGCCTCTGGTGCAGCCGGTCACCGTGGCGTCGACCTTGAACTGCTGCAGAACCGACGAAATCCGGTCAGCCATTTGGTCATTGGCCGTAGTACGCCGCTTGGGCGGATCGCCGGCCACCAGCAGATCCAGCGACGGCAGGGTGTAGGGGCCTTCGACTACCCGATCGAGAACTTTGGTGACCTGCGTGGCAGTGTCCTCGGTGGGCATGTCCTGCTTGGGAGTTGGCTTCTTGCGCCGCGCCTTGACCGGCTCGGGAGCCGTCGGCGCATCCTCCTCGACCGGATAGTTGTCCAGCGGCGTGCCCACCGGCCCCTTCTCCCCCGGCCACGCCGGCGCCTCGTCGGTGTAGGACCGCGGGTCGTCGTAGTAGCCGTCGGAGAAGTCCTCTGGCTCAGCCTGTTCGGCTACCTCGGGCTCGTCGTCGTACTCGTCGTCGTATTCGTCTTCCTCGTCGTAGCGGCCGCGGGTGCTGAACATCGCATAGAGCGTCTCGGGCACCTCGCGGATCGTCGTGCCGGTCAGCAGCAGAACGCCGAACAATGCCGCGATGATGAGCAGCGGGGTGGCGATCCATGAGGTGAGCCCATCGGACAGCGGGCCGCCGATCGCGAAACCGATGAAGCCGGCGGCGCGCTGGCGGGCGGCCGGATCCTGCGGCGCACCCGACCACAGGTGCCACAGACCCAGCACCGGCAGGGCGATCATGGCGCTGCCCAGGATCAGGCGCGGGCGGGCGTCGGGGTTGGGCTCGGTGCGCATGAGAAGGACGGCGATGACGGCGACGAGGACAGGCAGCAGAACCACCGCGCCACCGACCAGGGTGCGCAGCATCGAGTCGATCCAGGCGCCCACCGGGCGGGCGGCGTCAAACCAGGAACTGGCGGCGATCACGACCGCGACCGCCAGCAGACCCAGCGCGAGCCCGTCGCGGCGATGACCGGGCTCGATGTCACCGGCTCGACCGACCGAACGGGCGGTCGAGCCGGCCCCCTTGGCCAACATCAGCCAGGTCGCACGCGCAGCCCGCCCACTGGCTGCTGCGGCCGTGGCGACCGGTGAGGCACTCTTCTTCTTGGCAGGCTTGCGCCGTGGAGCCGGCTTCGCCGGCCGTGACGCACCCTTTGACCTGGTCGTTCGCGCGCTTGAGCGAGCGGCCGTCTTGTTCGCCATGCGGGCAAGCCTAGTCGCAGATGCCCCATCAGCACCACTCACAACACCCGTAACACGGCGCGTCGTTGCCAGACTGCGACAAAGGCCGAAAATGAGCTTCGAACCAGTGACCGGGACCCCATCGTGTGGCGATATGAAGCGGGGCTAACGTAAGCGCCGTCACACCTACTTTCGAGGAGCTCGCTTATGCCCGTCGTCGTCGTTGCCAGCTTCGCCGTCAAGCCCGAATCCGTCGACATTGTGCGCGAGGCCTGCAAGAAGGCCGTCGCGGCAGTCCATGAAGAGCCTGGTTGCGACCTGTACGCGGTGCACGAGGGCGATAAGACGTTCGTGTTCGTCGAGCAGTGGGCCGACGGCGACGCCCTCCAGGCCCACAGCTCCGCTCCCGGGGTAACGGCGCTGTTCGGCGCGATCGGCGAGCACCTCGACGGCGCGCCCGACATCAAGCTGCTGCAGCCCATCCCGGCCGGGGACCCGGCCAAGGGCCAGGTTCGTCCCTAAAGCCATGGGTGAACTCGACGGCAAGGTCGCACTGATCACCGGCGCCGCCCGGGGCCAGGGCCGCGCACACGCGGTGAAACTGGCCTCGGAGGGCGCCAGCATCATCGCGGTGGATCTGTGCGCCCAGATCGCCAGCGTGCCCTACCCGCTGGCCACGCCCGAGGACATGGCCGCCACGGTCAAGCTCGTCGAGGACCTCGGGGCCCGCATCGTCGCCCGGGAAGCCGACGTCCGTGACCGGTCGGCGCTGAAGAGCGCCGTGTGGCAGGGCATCGAGGAACTGGGCCGGCTCGACATCGTGATCGCCAACGCCGGTATCGCTCCGATGGCCGACGACGGCGCCTGGCAGGACGTCATCGACGTCAACCTGACCGGGGTCTATCACACCGTCGACATCGCGATGAAGCCGATGATCAAGCAGGGCGACGGCGGCGCGATCGTGCTGACCAGTTCGGTGGCCGGGCTGGTGGGCATCGGCGCCCCTGTCGCGGGATCGCTGGGATACACCGTCGCCAAGCACGGTGTCGTCGGACTCATGCGGGCCTACGCGAATTTCCTTGCGGCGTTCAATATTCGGGTCAACTCGGTGCATCCGGCCGGGGTGAACACCCCGATGATCGACAACGAATTCACCCGCTCCTGGCTGGAGGGTTTCGCCCAGCAGATGCAGGGCGGCCCGGACATGAGCAACGCGCTGCCGGTGCAGACGCTCGAACCCGAAGACATCGCCAACGCGGTGTACTACCTGGTGTCCGATGCCGGCCGCTACGTCACCGGGGTCACGCTGCCCGTCGACGCCGGGTACACCAACAAGCGCTGAGGCTAGGCCTGAGCGGCGGCGGTGAAGATGCCGTCGCGCAGGACGACCTCGGCGCCGACGAGGTCGTCGATCAGAGCCGATGCCATCAGTTCCTGATCGTGGCTGCGCGCCACGGCGCGGCCGCCGTCGGCAAGATCGACCACCGCGATCGCACGCTCGGGTCGATCCCCCTCGAACACAACGGTATACGCGACAACCCTGGCGGCACCCTGTGCGTCGACGACGACCGGCAGCGGCGGTTCTTCGCCAGCGACAGCGTCCGTGACGTCGATCGTCTCGAACGGCTCCGGCGGCGCCTCGGCGGTGATCACCAACGCCCCCTGCTTGGTGTAGAGGCCACTCACACTGCTGACCAGTGCCGCGTCGGCGTCCGAGCTGGTCAATCGCTGCGCCGCTGCCGCAATCGCATGCAGGACATAACTGTTGAGCGGACCACCGGCGAAGGACATGCCACCTGTCAGGGTCAGATCACGTCCTGCGGGCACGCGTAGCGCCTGAGCTCCGATGAACACCGGCGCGGGGAACGCCGAATAGAGGTCCAGCAGTTCGATCTCGGAAACATCCCGCCTCATCCGCTGCGAGATCGTCTCGCCGATGATGCGCATCCCGGCCGGCTGACTGAGCCGGGTTCGGCCGGCCACTGGCACAACGTGATTGGACTCGACCGCCACGGCCGGGTAGCACCGCGCCGTGGTGGGGATCCCCAGTTCGTCGGCGTGCCGGTGGGTCGTGATGACCAGCGCACACCCTTGATCGACGGTCCAGGTCGTGGCCAACAACTTGGTGTAGGGAAAGGCCAGCATCGGGTTGTTCGCCGACGGGTCACGCAGCTCGTCGGGACGATAGCCGTTGGCCCGCACCGCATCCGGGTTGTTCCGCGCGACTGCGGAGAATCGTGAGTACACCCGAGCGAGCTCATCGCGGTGCTCGGAGATGCTCTGCCCGTTCTGGCTCCGCCAGAAACTGTCGATCAGGGCGTAGTACGCGGGAGTGGCCGACAGTCCCGCCGCCACCTCCGCAGGGTGCGACATGGTCGCGTCGAAGTCCGGCGAGGTCAGGGACTCGTCGGGCACCACACCCGCCGCCTGGGTGGTGACGTGCACTTCCAGCCCGCGTGCTGCCGCGCGGACCTTGCGATAGTGCGCCTCGCCACCAGCCACCAACGCCACCCGGTGGGTGCCGGTTTGGACGGCCCGGCATGCGTGGCTGACCAGCGTCTGCTGCATGACGCCGATGTGGGCGAGCACGGTGTGTGCGGCACCTGCGCCGATTCGTTCGCCCACCAGGCGCGCGGGGTCCGCGTAACGGGTCAAGCCTGCGGTCGCACCAATCCAGTCCACGTCGACGCCGTTGACGCCGGAGGCCTTCAACGCCCCGCGCGCGGCGCTCGCCATCAGTTCGGCGGCCTCCTGACCGTCGCGGGGGTCGGCGTCACGGCGGCTCACTGAATGCCAGCCGACAAGAACAGGGGTCGACGGGTCGATGACTGGCACGAAAAGCTGTCTACCACACGCTGCACTACGATCGGGTGACGATGAAACCCGATCTGGACCTCACCAGCGTCCCGGCGTGGGCCGTCGAACCTGCTTGTCCGGCGGCCGATCTGACGGGCCGCCAGTACACGGTCCTGGGCATCAGTGCTGACGCCGCCGAGATCGCCGCGCGCTGGGCCGCCGAGATCACCGCTGCCCGGCCCGAGGTTCAGCTGCGCGTGCACCTGGTCGCCGATGCGGACGCAGCATGCCGAGCATTGGACGCCGACCTCGCCGACGCGGTGGTCGGCTGGCGGCTGCTGTTGGCCGGCCCCGCCCACGCGTGCCTGCGAGTCCGCGCCCGCGCGCTGGAACTTGGCGCGGGCGACGACGAGATCACCGTCGCCAGTACCGAAGTAGCCATCCGCGAGATCTATTGCGCGCACTGCCGGACCACCACCGCCGCACCGGTGGGGCTGACCGAGGAAATCTCCTGTCCCGGCTGCCAACGCCGGCTATTCGTCTACTACCACGTCTCCCGGCGGCTCGGCGCCCATCTCGGGTTCGCGACCAAAGCCGACACCCCGCCATGAGCACGCTGACGCTGGAGGTCGTCGGTGTCGACGACAGCGTGCCGGGGATCAGGACACTGACCCTGGCCCGCGACGACCGCGGTGTGCTGCCGTCGTTCACCCCCGGCAGCCATCTCGTCATCCAGTGCGCCGGCGGTGCCAACGCCTACTCGCTGACCGGCGAGACGACCATGCCCCGCGAATACGTGGTGTCGGTGCTGGAATGCCCGCAGGGCCGCGGCGGATCACGCTGGATTCACCGGGAACTCGCGATCGGCACCGGTGTCGTGGTCCACCAACCGCGCAGCGCATTCGCCCCGGTGCTGCGCGCCAGCCGGCACTTGTTGATCGCCGCGGGCATCGGCATCACGCCGATGGTGACGCACCTGCGCGGCGCCCGGCGGTGGGGCCGCGACGTGCGGTTGCTGTATATCCATCGCGAGGGCTGCGGCGCCTACGTCGACGAGATCAGGTCGCTGACCGGAGCCGCGTCGTTCTTCACCGACCGTGCGGCGTTTCTGTCCGAGCTGTCGCCGGCACTGGCCGGCCAACCGTTCGGCGCGCATGCCTACGTCTGCGGCCCAAGCCAATTCATCGACGACGTCGTCGCGACCGCCACCGCGTTGGGCTGGCCACCCAGCCGCATCCACATCGAGCACTTCGGCGGGGACCTGGCGCCCGGCGACCCCTTCGAGGTCGAATTGACAAGCAGCGGCGATGTTTTCACGGTCAAGTCGGGCGTCTCACTGCTGGAGTCGTTGACGACTCGCGGGCATGCGGTGCCCAGCCTGTGCCATCAGGGGGTGTGCGGGGAATGCCGCGTGCCGGTGCGGTCCGGGTCGGTAGTGCACCGCGACCTCTATCTGACCGATGACGAACGTCGCGACTCGATGATGGCCTGCGTCTCGCGCGGGTCCGGCCGGGTGGAGCTGGACCTATGACCGGCCTGGTATCGGCCCCGGATCTGGTGGCGTCCTTCCCCTTTCCCTACACCGGTGATTCGTACCGCTACAGCACCAACATCGCTCCCGCCGCGGTCGCCGTCACCACCGCTACCGGGCAGTGGGGCCAGCGGGTGGTGCACATCGACAGTGAGTACGCCGATGAACTCGCCGAGCGGCGCCGCATCCTGGCGGCCGATCCGTCCCGGCATGCGGTGCTGCCGCACATGCGCGTCGCCTGCTGGGACACCATGCTGGCGTTGATGACCGAAATGGCCACCGCCTACCCCGCCACCATGTCGTTGACCCGCGACGGCGACACCTGGCATTGGTGCAACGAATTATTGGGCATCGCCCAGAGTTTCGTCATCGGTGACGAGTCCAGCCTGCCCTGCGATCCACTCGCCTACATCGCCGACCAGGTGCAGGAGGACATCGTCCTGCTCGACCAGCGTGACGGCGACCTGTTCGCCGACGCGGGTGTGGTCACCTTTGCCGCGGGCTGGTCGTTCGGCTTCGACGTCGGGATGACGTTCCTGGAGATCCACGGCCCGGTCCCCCGGCTGCGTGCGACCGGGGTGATCACCAGGGCACGAGAGTTCCTGATGCGCTTGGCCGCAGGCGACATCTATCGGCGCACCAACTGGTCGATGACGGTGGGGCGCAGGTTGGATGTGTCCACCGAGGCCTTTCCCGAGTGGCTGCCCGACCGCGATCACCTCGACGCGCTCGACGACGATGCGTTCGGCCGGCTCATCCACCTGCGTGTGGAGGTCCAGCATTTGATCCGGCTGCCCGATTCCGGTGCGATCTGCTTTCTGATCCGCAGCTACATGCTGCCGCTGGCCGACATCGCCAGCGTCGAGGAATGGCGTGCCCGCACTGCGGCGGTGCTGGCCGAATTGCCCGACGACATGGCCGAATACAAGGGGTTGAGCGCCTTCCGGGACCGTTCGGTCACCTGGTTGCAGGCTAGATCTCGATGACCGTCGGCACGATCATCGGCTGGCGCCGGTAGGTCTCCCCCACCCATTTGCCAACCGTGCGCCGCACCACCTGCGCGATGCGGGCCGGATCGGTGACGTTGTTGGCGGCAAGGGCTTCCAGCTCGGTCTGCACTTTGCGCGCCGCGGGCTCCAGCGCTTTGGGGTCCTCGGAGAAGCCACGCGAGTACAGATGCGGCGGCGCGGCCAGCCGCCCCGTTTCCCGTTTCACCACGATCGTCGCCGCGATGAAACCCGAACTCAGGATGAGCCTTTCGCCCAGCGTCGCCTCGCCCACGTCGCCGGTGATCAGTCCGTCAACGAACATCTTGCCGACCGGCACCCCACCGGCGATGCTGATCCGGCCACCCACCAGGTCGACGCTGACGCCGCTCTCGGCCACCACGATGTTCTCCTCGGGCACGCCGCTGCGGGCGGCCAGTTTGGCGTTGGCGCGCAGCATGCGCCAGGTGCCGTGCACCGGCATCACATTGCGCGGCCGCACCCCGTTGTAGAGGAAGAGCAGCTCACCGGAGTAGGCGTGACCCGAAACATGCACCCGCACTTGTTGATTGGTGACCACCCTGGCGCCGATCTTGGCCAGGTCGTCGATCACGCCGTAGACCGCTTCTTCATTGCCCGGGATCAGCGACGAGGACAGGATGATCAGGTCGTCGGAGGTGACGGTGATGCTGCGATGCTCACCGCGTGACATCCGCGACAGTGCCGCCATCGGCTCGCCCTGTGTGCCGGTGGTGATCAACACCACCCCCTCGGGGGGCATCTCCTCGGCCATTGAGATGTCGACGACGTCGCGATCCTCGACATGCAGGAAGCCGAGCTCGCGGGCGATCGCCATATTGCGCAGCATGGACCGGCCGACGAACGACACTTTCCGGCCCAGCGCGAGTGCGGCGTCGACGATCTGCTGCACCCGGTCGACGTTGGAGGCGAAACACGCCACGATGACCCGCTGCCCCTCCGCGCCGCGCATCAGCCGGTGCAGATTGGGCCCGACTTCGCTCTCGGAGGGCCCCACGCCGGGGATCTCGGAGTTGGTCGAGTCGCACAGGAACAGGTCGACCCCGGCATCGCCGAGCCGTGACATGCCCGGCAGGTCGGTCGGGCGGCCGTCGAGCGGCAGCTGGTCGAGCTTGATGTCACCGGTATGCAGAACAGTCCCGGCACCGGTGTGGATGGCGATCGCCAGCGCGTCCGGGATCGAGTGGTTGACCGCGAAGTACTGGCACTCGAACACCCCGTGCGTGCTGCGCTGGCCCTCGGCGACTTCGATGAACACCGGATTGACCCGGTGCTCACGGCATTTGGCGGCCACCAGCGCGAGCGTGAACTTCGAGCCCACCACCGGGATGTCGGCGCGCATCTTCAGCAGGTACGGGATCGCGCCGATGTGGTCCTCATGGGCGTGCGTGAGGACCAGGGCTTCGATGTCGTCGAGACGATCCTCGATCAGCCGTAGATCCGGCAGGACCAGGTCGACGCCGGGTTCGTCGTGGTTGGGGAACAACACGCCGCAGTCGATGATCAGCAATCGGCCGAGATGCTCGAAAACGGTCATGTTGCGGCCGATTTCGTTGATGCCGCCCAGCGCGGTCACACGCAGACCTCCCGGGGCCAGTGGCCCGGGAGGTGACAGTTCCTCGTTCACCTCAAGACGCCCGCGGCACGCAGGTCGGCGGCCAACTCGTCGATCTGCTCGGCGGTGGCCGGCACCTGCGGCAACCGCGGCGCACCGACGTCGATGCCCTGCAGGCGCAGACCTTCCTTGGCGAAGGTCACCCCGCCAAGGCGAGTTTGCGCGTCGTTCAGCGGCGCGAGCGACACACCGATCTTGCGCGCGGTCGCGACGTCACCGGAGTTGAAGGCGCTCAACATGTCTCGAAGCTGGCTGGCGGCCACATGCCCCCACACACTGATGAAGCCGACCGCGCCCATCGTCAGCCACGGCAGGTTCAGGGCGTCGTCACCGGAGTAGTACGCCAGGCCCGTCTCAGCCATGATCGCCAGACCGCCGTGCAGATCGGCCTTTGCGTCCTTGACCGCGACGATGTTGGGGTGCGCCGACAACGTGCGCATGGTGTCCCACTCGATCGGGATGACCGAGCGCGGCGGGATGTCGTAGAGGATCGCCGGCAGATCGGTGGCGTCCGCCACCGCGGTGAAGTGTGCGACCAGGCCCGCTTGCGGCGGGCGCGAGTAGTAAGGCGTCACGACCAGCAGGCCGTGGGCGCCCTCGGCGGCGGCGGTCTTGGCCAGGTGCACGCTGTGCGCGGTGTCGTACGTGCCGACTCCGGCGATGATGCGGGCGCGGTCACCGACGGCTTCCAGAACCGCACGCAGCAGCGCCAGCTTCTCCTCGTCGGTGGTCGTCGGTGATTCACCGGTGGTGCCGGACAGCACCAGCCCGTCGCAGCCGGAGTCGACCAGATGGGTGGCGACCTGCGCCGCGGTGGCGGTGTCCAGCGTGCCGTCGGGCTTGAAGGGAGCAACCATCGCGGTCAGAACCGTGCCCAATCGGGCGCTGACGTCGAATCCGCTGGTGCTCACGGACACCTAGATTACCCGCTTGCCTCAGACCTCCGTAGCCAGCGGGGACGTCGCCACCTCGGTGCCGTCGGCAAGTTCGCTGACCTCGAAGTCGGCGAAGACCGAGGGGGCGACGTCAGCGAGCTGACGCAGGCAGGCGATCGCCAGCCGGCGGATCTCCACGTCGGCGTGCTCACTGGCCCGCATCGCGATGAAATGCCGCCAGGCCCGGTAGTTGCCGCTGACCACGATGCGGGTCTCGGTGTCGTTCGGCAGCACGGCGCGCGCGGCCTGACGTGCCTGCTTGCGCCGCAGCACGGCGTTCGGCTGGTCGGCGAACTTGGCTTCCAGCCGGGCCAGCAGCTCCAGGTAGGCGGCGCGGCTGGCGTCGGCGGCCTCGAGCAGGATCTGGCGCAGTTCCGGGTCGTCCTCCAACCCGGGCGGCACGACGACCTGGGCGTCATTCTCGGGCACGTAGCGCTGGGACAGCTGCGAGTACGAGAAATGCCGGTGCCGGATCAGCTCGTGCGTGCAGGACCGGGAGATGCCGGTGATGTAGAACGACACCGACGCATGCTCGAGCACCGAGAAGTGGCCCACGTCGATGATGTGTTTGAGGTACGCCGCGTTCGTGGCGGTCCGGGGATTCGGCTTGGACCAGCTCTGATAGCACGCGCGTCCGGCGAACTCGACAAGTGCCTGCCCGCCGTCGGCATCGGTGCTCCATGGCACGTCGACAGGCGCCAGGAACTCGGTCTTGGCGATCAGCTGCACGCGCAGCGGCGCGGTCTCGGCCACGGGGCTCACCTTAGCGCCCGCCTCGGCGGTCAACGGTCCCGAGCACGATGGGATCCTGAACCCACCGATCGTCACCGACAAGGAGCCCTATGCCCGACCCGCTGTGGGGAATCGATGTCGACTCCTCGGAATATGCCGGTCACCGCGGGCTGCAGTACTCCCCTCGGCCAACGACATTCGCGAGCATCTTCGCCGAATCGCAGTGCTGGGCCGAGCGCACCTTTCTGGTGCACGGCGAACGGCGCATGACCTTCGCCGCGTTCGCCGGCGCGGTGAGCGCGGCGGTCACCGCGCTGCGCGACGAGGGTGTCCAGGCCGGCGATCGGATCATGCTGTACGCGTACAACACCCCGGACTGGGTCGTCGCCCTGTGGTCCACCTGGCTCAGCGGCGCCATCCCGGTGCTCGCCAATCGCTGGTGGCGGCAGGCCGAACTCGAGCACGCGGTGGGTCTGCTTGAGCCGCGCCTGATCCTCACCGACACCGCGATGGACGGCGTCGCACGACAGATGGCACGGGACCTGGGCGGATTCGCCGGGGATCGGCACGTGGCCGAGGCCGTCAGATCGGATGAAATCGAGGATCCCGATGCGACGTCGGCCATCCTCTTCACGTCGGGAAGTTCGGGCCTACCGAAGGCGGTTGCGCTGTCCCGGCGGGCCATCATCGCCAACCAGCACAATGTGTTGGCGCGCACGAAGAGACTGCCGCATCAGCAGAAGCCCGATGCGCCGCAATCCGTGGCCCTGGCAAGCACCCCGATGTTCCATGTGGGTGGGCTGTCAAATCTGTTGAGCAACTACCTCACCGGCGGCAAAGTGGTGATCCCCGAAGGGCGCTTCGATGCGCGCCAGGTACTCGAACTGATCGAACGCGAAGGTGTGCACAACTGGGGCGGTGTCCCGACCATGGCGATCAGGGTGCTCGAGCATCCCGAATTCGACACGTTCGATCTGTCGACGCTGCGGTCGTTCCCACTCGGCGGAGCAGCCGTGCCGACCGCGCTGTTCGACCGGCTTCGGGTCCGGCTTCCGCAACTCGGCACCCGGGGCCTCGGAAACACGTGGGGCATGACCGAAGCCGGCGGATTCCTGACCGCCGCGATGGGCAGCGACTTGCAGCAGTATCCCGGCACGGTGGGCCGGCCCTACCCCGTCGTGGAGCTGGTCATCGACCGTCCCGACGCCGACGGTGTCGGAGAGATCCTGGCGCGCAGTCCAACCGTGATGAACGGCTACGTCGGCGTCGATGACGGAACCCTCGACGACGAGGGCTGGCTCCGCACGGGTGATCTCGGCCATCTGAACGCGGACGGCTATCTGTTCATCGACGGTCGCGCGAAAGACATGGTCATCCGAGGCGGCGAGAACATCAGTTGCCCACAGGTCGAAGCCGCCCTATCGAGCCATCCGGCAGTCGTCGAGGTCGCCGCGATAGGGCTGCCACATCCCGACCTGGGCGAGGAACTCGCCGCGGTGATCGTCCATCGCCAGGGCGAGGTCGCCCCGACCGCAGCGGAACTCCGCGCTCACGTGACCGACGCGCTGGCGTACTTCGCCGTTCCGACCCGCTGGCATATCAGCACTACCGCTCTCCCGACGCTCGCCGGCGAAAAGGTCGACAAGAAGAGTCTCGCCGACCGCTTCGCGTGACACGACGGCGTTTACTCCAGCGTCAACCGCGCACGACGCAAAAGGACAGGGCGACAGCGACATTTGCGCTGCACAACCGAATACACAGCTCGGCGAAACATCGGTGTGATGGCGCGGTAACGCGGGCCGCCTAGGTTTGCTCGGCATGACGCAAGAAGCAGAACGCCTGGATGTGGACGCCGCTGCGCCTGCTTCGGCGTCGATGACCGCCACACAGGAAACCTTGGAGGATTACACGCTGCGCTTCGCGCCCCGCAGCTACCGCAAATGGTCGACGCGTGTCGTCGGCATCTCGGCGCTCGGCGGCATCGCGTATCTCGCCGACTTCGCGATCGGCGCCAACATCGGCATGTCGTACGGGACCACCAACGCGTTGTGGGGCATCGCGATCTTCGCCGTCGTCATCTTCGCCACCGGCTTTCCGCTGGCCTATTACGCCGCGCGCTACAACATCGACCTCGATCTGATCACCCGCGGCGCGGGGTTCGGCTACTACGGGTCGGTGGTCACCAACGTCATCTTCGCGACCTTCACGTTCATCTTCTTCGCCCTGGAAGGCTCGATCATGGCCCAGGGGCTCAAGCTCGGCCTGGGCGTGCCGCTGCCGTTGGGTTATGCGGCGTCGACGTTGATCATCTTCCCGCTGGTGATCTACGGCATGAAGGTGTTGTCGAAATTGCAGGTGTGGACGACGCCACTGTGGCTGTTCCTGATGGTGTTCCCGTTCGCCTATCTGGTGATCAGTCATCCGGAATCAGTCGGCCAGTTCTTCGCCTACCAAGGCGAACATGGCAGCGGCACAACGAATTTCGGGTCGATCCTGCTGGCCGCCGGCGTCTGCCTCTCGCTGATCGCGCAGATCGCCGAACAGATCGACTACCTGCGCTTCATGCCGCCGCGCACCCCCGGCAACGCCCGCAGCTGGTGGACGTGGATGGTGCTGGCCGGTCCGGGCTGGGTGATCTTCGGTGCCATCAAACAGATCGTCGGCATGTTCCTGGCCGTCTACCTGATCGCGAACGTCGCCGGCGGCGCGGCGGTGGCCAACCAGCCGGTGCACCAATTCCTGGAGATCTACCAGAACTTCATGCCGGGGTGGCTGGCGATGACGCTCGCTGTGGTGCTCGTCGTGATCAGTCAGATCAAGATCAACGTGACCAACGCCTACTCCGGCTCGCTGGCATGGACCAACTCGTTCACCCGGATCACCAAGCACTATCCGGGCCGGTTGGTGTTCCTGGGCGTGAACCTATTGATCGCGCTGATTCTGATGGAAGCCAACATGTTCGACTTCCTCAACACGATTCTGGGGTTCTACGCCAACTGCGGCATGGCGTGGGTGGTGGTCGTTGCATCCGACATCGCGATCAACAAGTACTGGTTGAAGATCTCGCCCAAGAAGCCCGAATTCCGGCGCGGCATGCTCTACGCCGTCAACCCGGTGGGCTTCGGCTCGATGCTGCTCGCCGCCGGCCTGTCGATTCTGGCGTTCTTCGGCGGTCTCGGCGAGGCGCTGCGGCCCTACTCGCCTTTGGTGGCAATCGTGTTGGGTCTGGTGTTGCCGCCGGTGTTCGCGATCGCCACCAAAGGCAAGTACTACCTGCGCCGCACCGACGACGGTATCGATATGCCGATATACGACGAGCACGGCAATCCGGCCGACGAGCACCTGCTCTGCCATGTGTGCGACACCGAGTACGAACGTCCCGACATGATGTCGTGCGACACCCACGACTCGCACGTGTGCTCGCTGTGCCTGAGCACTGACAAGACAGCAGAGTGCGTGCTGCCCGCGCACTGAGCGAGACTCAAAGTGCTTTGCGCAGAGCCGGTGCCAGGTCCCCCCGCTTGCCGACGGTGACACTGCCGAGCCTCAGCCAGGTCGCCATGGTCTGAAGTTCGGTGGCCAGCCGCGGTGCGACCACCGCCGGATCCTGCCCTGGCTCGACGAACGCGCCGACCACGTTCAGCGCATCGCTTGCCCGCTCGGCCTTGAGGTCGACGCGCCCGACCAGGCGTCCGTCGAGCAGGAACGGCCACACGTAGTACCCGAACTGACGCTTGGGCTGCGGCGTGTAAATCTCGATGCGGTAATGGAATTCGAACAGCCGCTCCACCCGCGGACGGAAGAAGATCAGCGGGTCGAACGGGCACAACAACGCGGTGCCGCGATCCACCCGGGGCACTGTCTGCCCCGCGCGCAGGTACGCCGGCGCCGACCAGCCGTCAACCTCGACTTCCTCCAGCTCACCCTCAGCGACCAACGCGGCGACCGCGGGCTTGCTCTGCTTAGGATTCAGCCGGAAGTAGTCGCGCAGATCGGGTTCGGTAGCCACCCCGAGCGCGCCGGCGGCGCGCAGCATCAGCTCCCGGACGGCCTCGACATCGTCGACCTCGCGTGCGAAAACCTCGGGCGGCAGCACCCGTTCGCTGAGGTCATAGTGCCGGGCGAACCCAACCCGGGTGGCCGTGGTCAGCGCTCCCGACGACCACAGCGCCTCGGCCGCCCACTTGGTGTCGCTGCGGTCCCACCACGGTCCCTTGCGCCCGCGCGGTTCGGATTCCAGGTGGGCTTCGATCTGACCCGCGGTGCTGGGGCCCAGTTCAGCGACAGCGGCCAGAATGTTCTCGGCCAGCTGCGGGTTCCTCTTGACGATCTCGGTGCCCCAGCGGCCGTGGGTGTATTCCCGCATCCGCCAACGCAACAGCGGCCAATCCTCGACGGCCATCAGTGCCGCCTCATGCGCCCAGTACTCGACCAGCAGCCGCGGCGCACGGGCGCTGTGGCTCCATGCCGCACCGTCGAGCACGTCCCGGTCGTAGGGTCCCAGCCTGCTGAACACCGGGGCGTAGTGGGCGCGCACCGCGACCGACACCGAGTCGAGTTGCAGCACCTGGATGCGGCTGATCAGCCGGCGCAGGTGCGCCCGGGTCACCGCCCCACGCGGCTTGGGCTCAGCCAGGCCCTGCGCCGAAACGGCAACGCGGCGGGCTTGGTCGGTGGATAGCCGGGTCATGCCCGCAGGTATCGATGGAACCGGTAGCGCAACCCAGAGCTGCTGGTCTGCCAGTCCCCCGACGTGCCGACCCAGGATTCGTCGAGAAGCGGGGCCAGGGCGTCGTCGTCCTCGAGTCGCAGGTCGATCTCGACCTCGGTCACCTCGCAGTGCGTCGCCAAGGGCAGGGCGAGGTGATAGATCTCCGCCCCGCCGATGACCCACGAGTTGTCGGTAACCACGTCATCCAGTCCGCTGACCACGGTTGCTCCATCAGCCATGTAGTCAGCTTGCCGGGTGAGTACGACATTTTTGCGGCCCGGCAGCGGCCGTACCGACGCGGGCAGCGATTCCCAGGTACGCCGGCCCATCACGACGGTGTGCCCCATCGTGAGGTCCTTGAAGCGAGCCAGGTCCTCGGGCAGGCGCCACGGGATACCGCCGTCGCGGCCGATGACCCCGGAGGTCGACTGCGCCCAGATCAGGCCGAAGGTCATACGGCGACCGGCGCTTTGATCGCCGGGTGCGGCTCATAGTTGCGGATCTCGACGTCGGAGTATTCGTAGTCGAAGATCGAATCACGCTGAGCAAGAACAAGTTCCGGGTAGGGGCGCGGGTCGCGACTGAGCTGCTCGGTAACTTGGTCGACGTGGTTGTCGTAGATGTGGCAGTCGCCGCCGGTCCAGACGAACTCCCCGACGGCCAGCCCGGCCTGAGCGGCCATCATGTGGGTCAGCAGTGCATAGCTGGCGATGTTGAACGGCACACCCAGGAACAGGTCGGCGCTGCGCTGGTAGAGCTGGCAGCTGAGCCGCCCGTCGGCGACATAGAACTGGAAGAACGCGTGGCACGGCGGCAGTGCCATCTGCGGGATCTCGCCGACGTTCCAGGCCGACACGATGTTGCGCCGAGAGTCAGGGTCGCTCTTCAGCAGTTCGAGCGACGCGCTGATCTGGTCGATGTGCTCGCCCGACGGCGTCGGCCAGGACCGCCACTGAACGCCGTAGACCGGTCCGAGATCCCCAGTGGGAGAAGCCCATTCGTCCCAGATACTGACACCGTGCTGCTGCAGCCAGGCGACGTTCGAGTCGCCGCGCAGAAACCACAGCAGCTCGTAGACGATCGACTTCAGATGCACTTTCTTGGTGGTGATCAGCGGAAAACCGGCCGAAAGGTCGTAGCGCAGCTGATGGCCGAACAGGCTGCGGGTGCCAGTGCCGGTGCGATCGGATTTCGGTGTGCCCTGCTCGAGCACAAGTCGCAGCAGATCCTCGTACGGCGTGGCGATCGGCACGCCGCCCAGCTTACGTCCATGCCCGAGGAGTAGAACGGATGCCATGCCGACCATCACCGACACCGTGACCACGCCCGATGGCGCCTGTCCCGTCACCTTCACGACCCCCGACGGCGCCGGCCCGTGGCCCGCCGTCCTGATGTACCCCGATGCCGGCGGCCCGCGGCCGGTGTTCCGCGAGATGGCCGCCCAATTGGCCGGCTATGGCTACGCGGTCCTGGTGCCCGACATCTACTACCGCAGCGGTGACTGGGCGCCGTTCGACTTGAACACGGCGTTCACCGACGCCGACGAGCGCACGCGGCTGATGACGATGATGGGTGGCATCACCCCGGACAAGATGGCGTCTGACGCCACGGCGTTCTTTGACTATCTGGAATCACGGCCCGAGGTCAGCGGTACGACGTTCGGCACCACCGGTTATTGCATGGGCGGGCGCACGTCGCTGATCGTCGCGGGCCGCCTGCCCGAGCGTGTTGCGGCCGCGATGTCGTTCCACGGCGGCGGCCTGGCGACCGACGACTCCGGCAGCCCACACCTGCTCGCCGACCAGATGCGCGCCGCGGTCTACGTCGGGGGCGCCGAGAATGACGCGTCCTTCACCGCCGAAGCCGCCGAGACGCTCGATAAGGCGCTGACGGCTGCCGGCGTCGAGCACACCATCGAGTGGTACTCGGCCGGGCACGGCTTCGCGGTGCCCGACAACGCCCCTTACGACGAGGCCGCCGCACAGCGGCACTGGGACGCGATGAAGGACTTCTTCGGGGCTCACTTGCCGGCTTGAGCGTCGTCCTCGTCGTCTTCCTTGCGGTGCTTACGGATGCTGGCCAGGCCGCGAATGATGCCGCGTGAGGCATACAGCGCGACCACGCCGGACAGCACGATCAGGAAGATGAACATCATCAGCCAGTTGGTGCGGCTGTGCGGCACGTTCCACCAGACGATGGTGAACAGCACGGCGCAGAGGAAGACCACGATGTCGCGCCAGTTGCCCTTGTAGGAACCGGCGATCTCGCGCAGTTCGCGGGTCTTCTCGGTGGCGGCGATGAGATCGGCGATGCGCTCGTCGATGCTCTTGCGCAATGCCGCGCGCAGTTCGACGTTCTCCTCCGGGATCTTGTCGAGCAGCTCGATGTCGGCCTTGATCGCACCTCGGACGTCGGGCCCCTTCAGGCCGCCTGCGGCGACACCGAGCAGCGCACCCCCGGCGATCGGAGCGGCCCCCAGCGCGAGATCAGCAATCCCCATGGCACCGACGGTAGGCCCAGCCGACCTGCCGGTCCAGGATGGACGCCAGATCGTGACGCTCAGCGCCGACGTTGCGATGGGCGAGGCCGCACGACAAATGACGTATTTTGGCTAGGCGAGCCGATCACGACCGGAGGGCGAGACCGATCCCAGCCACACACGCGCAGAGTGACAACGCCCGGCGGCGCGAGCAGCGGCGCAGTGCCGATCGGCGGGCGTCCAACGAGCGCTGGCGCAGCATTCTGGTGGGAGCGGCGGCGGTCTTCGGGCGTGAGGGATTCGGTCGCGCCCGGCTCGAGGACGTAGCCGCTGAGGTGGGGATCAACCGGGCCTCGCTCTACTACTACGTGGGAACCAAAGAAGAGCTGCTGATCGCGCTCATCGAGGGCCCGGCACTCGAGATGACGCGCCACTGCCGTGAAGCGTTGGAGTCCGACGGGCGGGCCGACGTCAAACTGCGTCGCGCGCTGCGCCATTACGTCGAGGACCTTCAGAACCGCCCCGAACTGTTCCTGCTGTTCAGCGAAAGCCACCACATCGCCGCCATGTCCGGCACCGAGGGCATCGTCAGCAACGCCGATGACTACGGCCGAACACTGCTAGCGATCATCGAGGAGGGCATCACCACCGAGGTCTTCCGCAGCGATCTCGACCCACGAATGGTGATGCTCGGGGTCCTGGGCATGCACAACTGGATCTACCGGTGGTACGTGCCCGGTGGCCGCCGCTCCCTGACCGAGATCGGCGATGTCTTCGCCGAGATGATCCTGTCGGGATTGCGCCCCTAATACCCTGCCGAGAGATACCCGGCTGAGAGGACTCGACCATGCCACGACTCGACCAGGTGTCTCGCGCCGAGGTCACCGACGACTTCACCCGGAAGATGTACGACTTCATGTTCGGCGATCGCGACCCGGTCGCCGACCCCGGCACGGTCGGCGGCACCACAGGCGACTGGTGGACGATCATGGCCCAGTCCCCCGCCGCGCTGCGGCATGCTGTCCGCGGATTCCGGCTCTACCGCGAGGAGGTCGGCATCCGTGCCGACCATCGCGAACTCGGACAGATCCGGGCCGGCTGGGTGGTCGGCAGCCAGTTCGTGTTCTCGCAGCACTGCAAGGCATCCCGGTCGGCGGGCCTGTCCGAGGAGCAGATCGCGGCAATCCCCTCGTGGCAGACCGCCGACTGTTTCGACCACACCGAGCGGCTGTTGCTGGCGTATGCCGACTGCCTGGCGGGCCAGCAGGGCCGGGTCCCCGAGCAGTTGATGGTCCAACTTCGAGAAGTGTTCAGCGACAAGGACATCCTCGAGTTCACCTACACCACCACCATGTACGTCCAGCACGCGATCATGTCGCGAGCGCTGCGGCTGGAATTCGACGACCGCGACGAGCCGGTGGTCGAGGTCGAAGACGCCGAGGGCGGCGGCGTCCTGGACATCGGGGCGGCGACCTCCGGCGGCGAGTGAGGTCAGCCCATGATGGTTGTGAACAGTTCGGCCATTTCATCGGCCGGCCCGGACGGGACTGTGTAGTCGCTTTCATCGCGGATCTCACCGAGGTGGTCCCGGACGTCCTCGATCGATAGCGCCGGCGCGTAGTAGCCCCTGGTAAGTGACAGTCACTGTCAGTCAGCGCATTAGGGTCGCCGCGACGGTGGCACCGAGGTTCCAACACGCCTCCACGTCCGCCTTGGTCGGCTTACCCATCACCACAACGTTCTCCGCGGCCCGCACCCAGCCAAGCCCCGCAGTGATGCCGTCGACGGCACGCTCAGCTCCTTCGGTGCCTTCGTTGCCGTGCAGGTAGACACCGAACGGTCGGCCGCGGGTGGAGTCCAGCAGCTGGTAGTACGACTGGTCGAAAGCATGTTTGAGCGCGCCACTGATGTAGCCGAGGTTGGCAGGAGTGCCCAGCAGGTAACCGTCGGCTTCGAGCATGTCGGTCGACGAGCAGGTGAGTGCGGGGCGGCGCACGACCTCGACACCCTCGATGTCGGGGTCGGTGGCTCCGGCGAGCACCGCCTCGAACATTTCCTGGCAGTGCGGAGACGGTGTGTGATGCACGATCAGCAAGCGCTTCATCTTTTCTGCTCCAATTGCAGGGCAACAGCTTTGCGCATTGTCTCGCGTGCGCGCCCGCGATCGCCGGCATAGTCGTAAGCCCGGGCCAGCCGATACCAGCGCTGCCAGTTATCCGGGTCGGCTTCCAGTTCGGCCCGCACGGTATCGAACAGGGCGTCGGCGGCGTCGCGGTCGATACGTCCCGACGGATTCCGCGGCAGGTCGCTCACGTCGAGTTCCATCCCGCTTTCAACGGCGAGTCGGGCCAAACGCTGATGAGCGAACCCAGCCCGCAGCGTGGCGACCATCGCCCACGCCCCGACGACCGGCAGGATCAGCACCCCGATACCGAGCGCGACCGCAACCGGCGTGCCCGTTCCGATGAGTGTGATCCCGGTGCGGCCCAGCAGCACGAAGTAGACCACCAGGGCCGCACACATGAAGCCGATCAGCAGTTGGATGCGCAGTGCGGGGTTCACAGGTCGAGCAGCGGTTCGATTCCGATGGTGAGTCCGGGCCGAGTCGCGACCTGGCGGACGGCGAGCAGGACGCCGGGAACGAACGACGTGCGGTCCAGGCTGTCGTGCCGGATGGTCAGCGTCTCGCCGAGCGTGCCGAAGAGCACCTCCTGGTGCGCGACCAGGCCGGTCAGCCGGATGGAGTGGACCGGAATGCCGTCGACGTCGGCGCCGCGCGCCCCTTCTAGTCCGGTACTGGTGGCATCGGGATTGGGCGGCAAGCCTTTTCGCGCCTCCGCGATCAGCCGGGCCGTGCGGGTCGCCGTGCCCGACGGGGCGTCGGCCTTGTGCTGGTGGTGCAGTTCGATGACTTCCACCGATTCGAAATACGGGGCCGCCTTCTGCGCGAAGTGCATCGACAGCACGGCACCGATCGCAAAGTTGGGGGCGATCAACACCGCCGAGCCGGGTTTGTCGGCCAGCCACGAACGAACCGTGTCGATGCGCTCGTCGGTGAAACCGGTGGTGCCGACGACGGCGTGGATTCCGTTGTCGATGAGGAACTTCAGGTTGTCCATCACCACATCGGGGTGGGTGAAGTCGATGACCACTTCGGTGTCGCTGTCGGTCAACAATGACAGGGCGTCACCGGCGTCGACTTCGGCGCTCAGCGTCAGGTCGTCAGCCGCCCGCACCGCCTCGGACATGGTGGTTCCGACTTTGCCTCTGGCTCCCAGGACCGCAACTCGCATGGGTGCAAGCCTAGCGAGACAACAAAGTGCCTAGACCGGCGAAGGCGACCAGCACGAAGGCGACACCAAAAAATGCCGCCGCGAACAGGCCCTCGGCGACGGGCCAGAGTTGCTTGAATTTGATGGCTAGAAGGACCACGACGATGCCCGCCATGATCGGAAATATCGGCGCGAACAGCCAGTAGTACACGAAGGGCGTGCCACCCGTTGCCACCAAACCGAGGACAAATCCGACCACAAGTGGGGCCAGTCTGGGCGCCGGCTGCGCGCCGGGATCTCGCGCGCGTTCAGACTCCCAGGACATCACGCCCTCCACAGCGAGGACTGAAACGCCACGGTGCCGAACAGCACCCAGCCGGACAACGCGCAGATGATCAAGGCAACTCCGGCGGTACGAGCTGCCGTCCGCGAAACCCGAAGTAGTGCCACACCGGCGAGCAAGGTCAAGACGCTCGTGGCTATGACAATGAGGAGATCGCCCGGAGTGATCCAGCCAGCGTCGACCTGGCCGCGCTGGTGAGCTACCGCAAGCATCGACAGCAGTCCCCAATAGACGCCGCCTAGCGCCGCACCGGAGAAAACCGCCAGCCTGGCTCGGATTCCAGATTGTTGTCCCGACATCACACCACCCTAATTTTCATTTTCCGACCGGCACCTTGACTTGTTGATCGACCGGCCCAAGCTCAACCGAGGGGTACGGGATGACAAGCGGCGGTGTGGGGGTCGCGGGCGGCAGGGACACATGGGGTGCCGGGAAGCCCGACGGTGGGTGAACCGGGAGTCCGGGCGGGGGCAGGTAGACATCGTCCGGGAATTCGCCCATCAGGCCCGGACCAATCTGCTGGGACAGCGGCAGCCCCAAGAATGGTCCGTAGGGTCCGACATTCAGCGGCATGATCCTGTCGACCAACCGCGTCGCTCCATCGCGGTCGTTGTAGATCTCGATCGCGGGGAAATCGGATATGACACCACCCGCGATCGGCCCGGCGTCGGCCGGCTTGATCACAAGTCGGCCGTTGACGTTCCATGGACTGGATTTGCCAAGGTCTTCGCCGCCAGGAGAGAACGGGTCGACGGCCTTGTAGTCGATCAACACCGAACCGTTCGGGTTCTGGCTGACTCTGATGTCCGGCGTGCCGGCCTCCGCGCCAGTGCCGGGTTTGACGGACGGATTCTGCCTGGCGACGACGATGCCGTTCTCGTAGTCCACGTAGAAGGTCACCCGAGACTCCTCCGGTGCCGCAGTGGGATCGAAACCCCGTGCATCACCGAGGTTGTCACCAAAGGGGGTAGCGGCTGTCTCTCCCGGGATGAACAGATTGGTCCGCACGACACCCTGGCCCGGCACCGGCTTGATGCGTCCGACCACGACATTCGCCGGCACATCGTGATTCTTCGGGTCGTAGCTAGTCGGGTCGAGTGCGGCGGCGGTATCCCAGTCGGCAGGACTGACCGGGTCGCGGCCGAAAGCCTTTCGGAAGGCCTCGATCTGGTTGCCGCGACGGCGGACCTCGTCAAATCCCGGAGACAGCGGCACATCGCCATTCGTCCCGAACCCCAAGGCCTGAACGTCGGCGCTGTCGATGGCAGTGGCCAGTTCGGCGTCAATCTGCTCGGCGCGCCGCCTCAGCCCGACAATGTGCGCGACGATCTCCTCGACAACATCCTCGACAATCGCCTGCTCGGCCGCCGACTGCCCCGCATAGACGTGCCACGACACTTCACCCGACGCCGTGTCGATCGTGACGCCCCAGGCCGCCGCCTCGTCCTGGATGGCGTGCCACTCCTGCTTGAGGTCGGCTACTTGCGGTGCGGATCGCGATGCCGCTTGGGCGACCGACTGATATTTGTCGGCGTGGGAGTACAGCTCCTGACGGGTCCGTCCCATCGCAGCACGGGCGCCGTCGGCGGCGTTGCCATCCCATCGAATGCCGTCGACGATCATCCCGAGTTGGTCGGCGATCGCCCGGGTGGCCTTGCCTTGCCCGTCGGCCGCGCTGGCCACCGCGTTGATCGACGAGACATCCCATCTCTCGATGTCCGCAAGCGACAGACTCACTCGTCCACCTCCCTTTGCCGCGTTGAGAGAAAGCTAGGTGATAGGGCAGCGCCGCACTAGTCACCCCGAATCAATGCCGCAAACACAGTTCATCGAGGGTTCCTGGGTCCTACGATTCGATTGGGGAGGTCGGGGGATGATCAAACGAGCCGGGTTGGCCGTGCTGATGAGTGCCGCACTCGTCGCGACGGCTCCCATCGGTAATGCCGCAACCGTTCTGACGCTCGAGGGCGGGTTCGTCGGAATGCAGCACATCTGGCATTTCGTGCCGCAGCAGCTGCAGGGCGACCTATGCAAGTCGCCCAACCACTGTCAGCCGGTCGACTATTTCGCGTTTCCGGGTCGCGCCTTTACCGACGAGGGCGCGGCGAAGGTCGTGCAGGCGATCGATGCGCTGCCCAGCGACGAGCAAATCGTTCTGTTCGGGCATAGCGAGGGCGGGCAGGTCATCTACGCCGATCTGCGCCGGTTTGCCGCCGACCCGTCGAGTGCTCCGGATCCATCGCGGCTGACCTGGGTGTCGATCGGCAATACCGAGAACCCGTACGGCGGTCGGCGGCCCAAGACCGAAACCGCTACCGCGCCGTGGCTACCGCCCGACACGGCCTATCAGGGCACCGAGGTCATCCGGCAGTACGACGGGTGGGCCGACTGGCCCGACGATCCCCGCAATCTGCTCGCGGTGGCCAATGCCGTCGTCGGGATGTTCTCGATTCACTCGGACTACCGCCAGGTCGATCTCGACGACCCGAACAACGTCCGCTTCACACCGGAGGTGGCCGGGCACCCGGGCAAGGTCACCTATGTGTGGGTGCCCACCAAGACTCTGCCGCTGGTCGCGTGGGCCGGGCCGCTGGCGCCGGCGTTGGACAACGCGCTGCGACCGATCATCGAAAAGGCCTACCACCGGCCCGTCGACATCCCGGATCCCACTCCACCGGCGGGGACATCGGCGTCGGCGTCGGCGTCGGCGTCGGCGTCCAAAGGTGCTGCCACCCAGGCCAAGAAGCCGACCGCCCAGCGCAAGGCGAAAGCCTCGGCCGCATCCTCGGCGCGGCGACCGTAACGCCACGGCGATGATCGGGACGATTTCCCACCATGGCGTTACGTTGGGCGCCAAGCGAATCCGCTGCCTAGAGCGGCGCGGCACCGCGAAGGTGTTCGAAGATCAGCGACGTCTGCGTGCCCGCTACGTCGGCATCGGCGTTGAGGTTCTCCACCACGAACGATCGCAGATCCTCGGTGTCGCGCGCCGCGACGTGCAGGATGAAATCGTCGCCGCCCGCCAGGAAGTAGACGTCCATCACCTGCGGCTTGCGCCGGATCTGCTGGATGAAGTTACGGATCCTGCCGCGGGCGTTGGCTTGCAGGCTCACAGAGATCATCGCCTGCAGCGACAGGCCGATCGCGGCGGGATCGATATCGGTGTAGAAACCCCGGATCACACCGACGTCCTGCAGGCGGCGTACCCGCCCGTGACAGGTCGACGGAGCGATGCCGACCGCGTCGGCCAGCGCACTGTTGGAGATACGCGCATCGGCGTGCAACGCCGCCAAAATCCGCCGGTCGACCTCGTCGAGCTCGGCGGCCCGAACATCCTTCGGCGCGCCCGCCGAACGGGCAGCAGTTTTCGTTGATCCTTCGGGCATGTGTGGATTCTAACGAATCTTTGTCGTCTCGATTGCCTTTATATCGATAGTTCTTCACAATTCTTCTAAGCCAATTCCCGAACTAGGAGCGATCATGCGTGTCGGCATCCCGACCGAGATCAAGAACAACGAGTACCGCGTCGCCATCACCCCGGCCGGCGTGTCCGAGCTGGTCCGCCGCGGCCACGAGGTGATCGTCCAGGCCGGTGCCGGCGAGGGATCAGCCATCCACGACGCCGATTTCAAGGCCGCCGGCGCGCAGATCATCAACAGCGCCGAGCAGGTGTGGGCCGAGGCCGACCTGCTGCTGAAGGTCAAGGAACCCATCGAGGCCGAATACGCCCGCATGCGTAAGGGCCAGACCCTGTTCACTTACCTGCACCTGGCCGCCTCGCGCCCGTGCACCGATGCCCTCCTGGCGTCGGGCACGACGTCGATCGCCTACGAGACCGTCCAGACGGCCGATGGCGCGCTTCCGCTGCTGGCCCCGATGAGTGAGGTCGCCGGCCGGCTCGCTGCTCAGGTCGGTGCCTATCACCTGATGCGTACCCAGGGTGGCCGCGGCGTGCTGATGGGCGGTGTCCCCGGCGTCGCACCGGCCAAGGTCGTGGTGATCGGCGGCGGAATGGCCGGCGACAACGCCGCCGCCGTCGCCTGGGGTATGGGCGCACACGTCACCGTGTTCGACCTCAACGTCAACATCCTGCGCAAGATCGACGCCGAGTACTGCGGCGCCATCGAGACCCGGTACTCCTCACAGCTCGACCTGGAGGACGCGGTCAAGCAGGCGGACCTGGTCATCGGCGCCGTCCTGGTGCCCGGCGCCAAGGCCCCCAAGTTGGTCACCAATGCGACTGTGGCACAGATGAAGCCGGGCGCGGTCCTGGTGGACATCGCCATCGACCAAGGTGGCTGCTTCGAGGATTCGAAGCCCACCACACACGACAACCCGACCTTCAATGTGCATGACGCGGTGTTCTACTGCGTCGCGAACATGCCGGGCGCGGTGCCGCGCACGTCGACGTACGCGTTGACCAACGCCACCATGCCCTACGTGATCAAGCTGGCCGAGAAGGGCTGGCAGGACGCCTGCCTGTCCGACCCGGCGCTGGCCAAGGGTTTGTCGACCCATCAGGGCCAACTGCTCAGCCGCGAGGTCGCCCATGACCTCGGCCTGCCCTTCACCGATCCCGCCGGCTTGCTGGCCTGAGACCTTATGTGAGCCAACGGCTCACCCCCACACAGCGGACCGGGACAGCTCATTGAGCGTCCCGGTTCGTTGGCGTTTGGGCCTTACATCCCGGCCGGCGGATGGCCAAGGCAGATGAGTGCGCCCAGCGGATCCCTGATCGCCGCCAGGGTGCCGTAGGGCGTCTCCTCGCCGGGCATCAGGATCTCCGCACCCAGCGTCTCGCTCTGCTTCACCGTCGCAGCGACGTCATCGACGGTGATGTACACCTGCCAGAACGACGGCACCTCGGCGGGAAATAGCTTGGCAGAATCCATGATTCCCGAATAGGCGCTCTCGCCGGCGAAGACCTGCCCGTAGCGGTCCGGTCCGACAGCATCCGGGTCGCCGCCGGTTCCGATCTCCTCGATGCGGGCACCGAGAACCGTTCGATAGAACGCCAGTGATGCGTCGTAGTCCTTGCTCTGACATTCGAACCAGTAGGGAGTGCCGTGCTCACCCCATTCGGTGAATCCGGGATGCGTGCCGGGCTGCCAGAATCCGATGGCCGCGCCTGCGGGGTCGACGACCACCATCATCGAGCCCAGATCGCCGACGGCCATCGGCGGCACCATAACCGTCGCCCCCGCGGCCTGCGCTGCCGCGACGGTGGCGTCGCCATCACTGGTGTGCAGGTACACCGACCAGATATTCGCCGGACCGGCGTCGGGCATCTGCGGGACCAGACCGGCGACGCGCTTACCGTTGCGGGTGAAGTTCTGGTAGCCACCGAACTCCGGATGCGCAGGCCCCTCGAGGTCCCAGCCGAAGATCTGGTGATAGAACTCCGCGGCGCGCGCGGGATCACTGCTCATCAGGTCGAACCAGATGGGCGCCCCGATCGGGGCGGCGTACTCAGTCACGATTGATCCTTTCGGTGATGTCGTCTTCACAGACTGACTCCCGCGGATGTGGAAACTCATCGCGCCCGCGTCGGCGACGGTCAGTCGAACAGATCCCCGTCGAGGTAAAACCAGCGGCGGGCTCGCACGGCGAACCGGGACCGCTCATGCAGCGTCCCACTTTGCCGCCCGTCACGGAAGGACGCGCGGAATTCGACCTCGCCGGTCTGATCCCCCGCGAGGCCGTCGACCGCGTCGAGGATCTGCAGACCGGTCCAGGCGAGGCCGCCGTCCGGCGTCAACGCCCCGGGCCGGGTGCGCGGATGCCAGGTCTGCCAGACGTAGTCGAGGTCGCCGACGGCATAGGCGCTGTAGCGGGCCCGCATCAGCTGTTCGGCGGTGGCGGCCTGACTTTCGCCCCGGTGCAGTGGCAGGCAACACCGGCCGAGCGGCTCACCGGACCCGCAGGGGCACGCGTCGGTCGGTCGCATCCTCGTCTAACCGTGGCCGAGCAACGCCGGTAGCACCAGCGTGGTCACTTCTGCCACGAGGTCGCGCAGCGCAGGCGAATTCGCGTCGTTGGATTGCGTGCGGGTCATGATGGCCAACAGCACCCGCTCGCCGTGCGGCCCGAACGCGATGCCGACATCGTTGGTGCTGGCGAAATCACCAGACCCGGTCTTGTCGGCGGTGGTCCAGCCCGGCGGCAACCCGGCCCGCACGCTCGACGTGGTGTTGGCGCGCATCCAGTCTTCGAGCTGCTTGCGATGCGGCTCGTCGAGCACCGTGCCGGTGAGCACCGACAGAATGCCGCCGCCGAGGGCCTGCGGCGTGCTGGTGTCGCGCGGATCGCCCGGCAGGGCCGTATTCAGCTCGGTCTCCCAGCGATCCAGCCGAGTGCGGTCGTCACCGATCGACCGGGCGAATGCGGTGATCGCCGGCGGACCGCCGATGACCCGCAGCAAGAGGTTGCCCGCGGTGTTGTCACTGACCTGAAGGGCGGCGGCGCACAGGTCCGAAAGTGCCATCGGCTTACCGACATTCGGCTCGGTACGCGGCGAATTGGCCCTCAGCAAGGCCTGGTCGACCACCACGGTGTCGGTGAGCCGCAGCTCCCCCGCCTGGGCCATCTGCAGCACTCGCGCCGAGGCGTAGGCCTTGAACGTCGAGCACATCGCGAACAGGTCGCCGTCGCGGTGCGCCACCGACTGCGTCGAATCCAGGTTCTGCCCATACAGACCCACAAATGCGTTGTGCCGCTTCTCCAGTGCGGTGATGCGCTGCTCGATCGGCGGCACCGGTTCGGCTGGATCGCTGAGCGTCGGGTGTGCCCGGGACACTTTGTCGCCGCAGGCCGCGACCGCGGTCAACGCCGCACCGACGACGAGCAATCGACGACGCGACAGGCTCATCCGACATCCGCCAGTGCCGCGACGATATCGGCGGCGCTGCCCCCGCTGGTACGGCGCCATGAGGTGCCCGCCCAGAGATTGGTGCCGTGCGGGTCGCCGGCGGCGACCGCGGCGCGGCGCAGCGGGCCCGTCATCTGGTTGACTTCCGGATAGCCCAGCGGGGCCACATCGTCATAGCGTGCGGTGAAGTCGTTGGCCAGGCCGCGGGCGTAGCGGCCCGAAAATGCCCGCGTCACTACGGTTTCGGCGAACCGCTCGTCGGTCAGCGCTGATCGGTGGGCACCGTTGGTCCCGGCCTCGTCGCACAGCAGGAACGCGGTGCCGGCCTGCGCCGCGACCGCTCCCCCGTCCAGGACCCGCCGCACGTCCACCGCACGGGCAAGACCGCCGGCCGCGATCATCGGCAGGCTGTGGGCCGCGACGATGGCAGCCAGCAGCGCGTCAAGCGGCTGCTCGCCCGGCAGAGCGACGGGATCGAACGTGCCGCGATGTCCGCCCGCCTCCGGGCCCTGCACCACCAGCGCATCCGCACCGGCGGCCACCGCCGCACCCGCCTCGTCCAGGCTTGTCACGGTCACCGCGGTCAACACACCTCGGTCACGCAGGCGGCCAAGGATTTCCGCATCCGGGCACCCGAAGGTGAACGACGCCAGCTCCGGCGCGGTGTCGGCGACCACATCGAGCTTGGCCTGCCACGCGTCGTCGTCGGGCTTGGGTTGGCCGACCTCAGCGCCGTAGTGCTCGGCGAGCGGGGCCAGCAGGTCGCGATAGCGGTCCAGTCCGTCGGGGGTTGCCGCAGACGGCTGCGGCACAAAGATATTCACGCCGATCGGTCCCGAGGTCAGCGCCCGCGCGCCGGCGATGGTATCGGCGAATTTGTCGGCGCTCAGATAGCCGGCCGCCACGAATCCCAACCCGCCGGCATTGGACACCGCCGCCGCGAGGGCGGGCGTACTCGGACCTCCTGCCATTGGTGCACCGAGAATGGGTACGGCCAAATCCTGCAGGCTGAAGGTCACGAGCTAGCTCCTGATGGTCCGAAGTGGCTTGGGCAGTGAGCGTTTGGATTTGTGCGGGCCGAGGATGGCCGCACCGAACGGCTTGGTCAGAACCTGGCGGGCGACTGCGTTGACCTCGTCGAGGGTCACGTCGTCGATGCGTTGCAGCGTGGTGGAGATGCTGCGGTATTCGCCGTAGTTGAGCTCGCTGCGGCCCAGCCGATGCATCCGCGATGCGGAATCCTCAAGTCCGAGGACCAGGCCACCCCGCATCGACCCCTTGGCGATCCGGCATTCCGCCTCGGTGATGCCGTCGCGCGCCACGTCGGCGAGAACCTCGACAGTCAACCGCACCACCTCGTCGAAGCGCTCCGGTAGGCAAGCCGCATACACCGACAATGCCCCGGTATCGGAGAACGTGTCAACCGAGGAGAACACCGTGTAGGCCAGACCACGGCTTTCCCGAATCTGTTGGAAAAGCCGTGAACTCAGGCCACCGCCCAGTGCCGTGTTGAGCACCGACAGCGCCCAGCGGTGCGACGAGTGCCGGCCAGGCACCCGCACGCCCAGCGCCATATGGGTCTGTTCGGCGTCGCGGTTGATCAGAGCCAGGCTGGGCTGGCTGGTCAGCCGGCTGGTGCCCGTGCGCGGCGGCTGCGGCACGCGGCCCTTGACCAGGCGACCGGCAAAATGCTTGCGCACCAGCCTGACCACCTCGTCGTGGTCGACATTGCCGGCCACCGCCACGACCATCCGCTCGGGGGTATAGCGACGAACGTGGAATGAGTGCAGCTGCGAGCGGGTCATCCCGGAGACTGATTCGACGCTGCCGATCACCGGCCGCCCGACGGGATGGTCGCCGAACATGGCCGTCAGGAACACATCTCCGAGCGCGTCTTCGGGATCGTCATCGCGCATCGCGATCTCTTCGAGGACGACGTCACGTTCCAATTCGACATCACGGGATGCGCACACACCGTTGAGCACCACGTCGGCGACCAGGTCGACAGCCAACTCCAGGTCGTCGTCCAAGACGTGGGCGTAGTAGCAGGTGTGCTCTTTGGCGGTGAACGCGTTCAGCTCACCGCCGACGGCATCGACCGACTGCGCGATCTCGACAGCAGTGCGGGTCGGGGTCGCCTTGAACAGCAGATGTTCCAGGAAGTGGGCAGCTCCGGCGACCGTGGGACCTTCGTCGCGGGAACCGACGTCGACCCAGACACCCACCGAGGCCGACCGCACCGACGGCACGTACTCGGTGACGACGCGCAGGCCGCCGGGAAGTACGGTGCGCCGCACCGCAACCGGCGCCTCAGTGCTGAGGCGCCGGCCACGGCGTAACGAGGGGTTAGGCGTCGGCGGTCGCGGCATCGGCATCAACAGGAGCCGGTGCAGCTTCTTCGGAAGCGTCGTCCGAGTCTTCGGCGACCAGGACCAGCGAGATCTTGCCGCGGTTGTCGATGTCGGCAATCTCCACACGGAGCTTGTCGCCGAGCTTCACGACATCCTCGACCTTGTTGATCCGCTTGCCCCGGCCCAGCTTCGAGATATGCACCAGGCCGTCACGACCGGGCAATAAGGAAACGAAAGCTCCAAAGTCAGTGGTTTTCACCACCGTCCCGAGGAACCGCTCGCCGACCTTGGGCAGCTGCGGGTTGGCGATCGCGTTGATCATGTCGATCGCCGCCTGCGCCGACAGTCCGTCGGTGGCGCCGACGAACACGGTGCCGTCGTCCTCGATCGAGATCGAGGCGCCGGTCTGCTCGGTGATCGAGTTGATCATCTTGCCCTTGGGCCCGATGACCTCGCCGATCTTGTCGATCGGGATCTTGATGGCAGTGACGCGCGGGGCGTACGGGCTCATCTCGTCCGGAGCGTCGATGGCCTCGGCCATCACCTCGAGGATGGTGATCCGGGCATCCTTGGCCTGCGCCAGCGCACCGGCCAGAACCTGCGACGGGATCCCTGCGAGCTTGGTATCCAACTGCAGTGCGGTGACGAACTCCTTGGTGCCTGCGCACTTGAAGTCCATGTCGCCGAAGGCATCCTCGGCACCGAGGATGTCCGTGAGCGTGACGTAGCGAGTTTCGCCATCCACCTCGTCGGACACCAGGCCCATCGCGATACCGGCGACGGGGGCCTTCAGCGGCACACCGGCGTTCAGCAGCGACAGGGTCGACGCGCACACCGAGCCCATCGAGGTGGAACCGTTGGAGCTCAACGCTTCCGACACCTGGCGGATCGCGTACGGGAACTCTTCCACGCTCGGCAGCACCGGCATCAGGGCACGCTCGGCGAGCGCACCGTGGCCGATCTCGCGGCGCTTGGGCGAACCGACGCGACCGGTCTCACCGGTCGAATACGGCGGGAAGTTGTAGTGGTGCATGTAGCGCTTGGACTTTTCCGGCCCCAGCGAGTCGATCTGCTGGGCCATCTTGACCATGTCGAGGGTGGTGACACCCATGATCTGGGTCTCGCCGCGCTCGAACAGCGCGCTGCCGTGTGCCCGCGGGATGATCGCGACCTCTGCCGACAGGGCACGGATGTCGGTGACACCGCGACCGTCGATGCGGAAGTGGTCGGTCAGGATCCGCTGGCGCACAAGCTTCTTGGTCAGCGAGCGGTAAGCCGCGCCGATCTCCTTCTCACGCCCGGCGTACTGCTCGCCCAGCCGGTCGAGCACCTCACCCTTGATCTCGTCGGTGCGCTCGTCGCGCTCATGCTTGCCGGCGATCTGCAGGGCCTTGGACAGGTCCTCGGTCGCCGCCGACGCCACCGACGCGTAGACGTCGTCCTGGTAATCGGGGAACAGCGGGTAGTCGGCGACCGGCTTGGCAGCCTTGTCCGCCAACGCCTGCTGCGCATCGCACAATGCGGCGATGAACGGCTTGGCGGCTTCGAGTCCCTCGGCCACCACGGCCTCGGTCGGCGCACCGGCGCCACCGGCGATGAGCTCGATGACATTGTCGGTGGCCTCGGCCTCGACCATCATGATCGCCACATCGTCACCGGCCTTGCGGCCTGCGACGACCATGTCGAACACCGCACCCTCGAGCTGCTCGACGGTCGGGAAGGCAACCCACTGGCCATTGATCAGGGCGACGCGCACGCCGCCGACCGGGCCGGAGAACGGCAGACCGGAAATCTGGGTGGAGGCCGACGCGGCGTTGATCGCCAGCACGTCGTACAGATCCTGGGGATCGAGGCTCAGAATCGTCACCACGACCTGGATCTCGTTACGCAGACCCGAGATGAAGGTCGGGCGCAGCGGCCGGTCGATCAGACGACAGGTCAGGATCGCGTCCGTGGAGGGCCGGCCTTCACGACGGAAGAACGATCCGGGGATGCGCCCGGCGGCATACATCCGCTCTTCGACGTCGATGGTGAGCGGGAAGAAGTCGAAATGATCTTTGGGCGACTTGCTGGCGGTGGTCGCGCTCAGCAGCATGGTCTCGTCGTCGAGGTAGGCGACGACGGCTCCGGCGGCCTGCTGGGCGAGCCGGCCGGTCTCGAAACGGATGGTGCGGGTGCCGAAGCTCCCGTTGTCAATGACGGCGGTCGCCTCGAAGACGCCTTCGTCGATTTCAGCTACAGACATAGATGTCCGTTCAGCCTTTCTGAATTCACTGTTCAGCTGTTTCGCGTCGTCACAGGTGAACCCAGGTAGTCCTGAGCACTACGAGGCTTGGGCCTGGTTGCGGCTACGGCCGTCGATCGAAGCGGCCGGGCTCTCCCCAGTTCATTGGGGCCCGGCAGCCACTACCGAAGACCGCCCGCGCAGGGAAGCTTCGCTATGACACGCAGGAACGGGACACGCGGATATGCATGAACCGCACCCGATGTTCGAGCCGGAAAACGGCTCACAACGGCCCCTATGTTACACGGCGGGTTATGCCGCTCAGCGGCGCAGACCCAGCCGCTCGATCAGCGAGCGGTAGCGCGCGACGTCGAGGGCGGCGACGTACTTGAGCAGCCGGCGACGACGGCCGACCAGCAACAGCAGCCCACGCCGCGAGTGGTGGTCATGCTTGTGTTGCTTGAGGTGCTCGGTGAGGTCGGCGATGCGCTTGGTCAGCATCGCCACCTGGGCTTCCGGCGAACCGGTGTCGGTCTCGTGCAGACCGTACTGGCCCAGGATTTCCTTCTTCTGTTCGACGGTCAGCGCCACGAAAATATCTCCATCAAATCGGTACCGCGTGTAGGGGTAAAGCGCGTGGCCACCGCGGACTGCAGCACACGCCAGGTTCGTCACTTTAACAGCGGGTACGCCGGGAACCGAAATCGCGGCAGGTCAGCCGCTTGACAATCTACAACCATCTGGTTGTAGATTGAGGAAGTGACCGTAGACCAGGAGGACCGCGCGGACGCCCTGTTCCACGCACTCGCCGACCGGACCAGGCGCGACATCATGCGTCGGGCGCTGGCCGGCGAGTACTCGGTCTCCGCCCTGGCGGGCAAGTACGACATGAGCTTTGCCGCAGTGCAGAAGCACGTCGTCGTGCTGGAGAAGGCCGGCCTGCTCACCAAGCGACGTAGCGGTCGCGAGCAGTTGGCCAGCGGTGACGTGACGGCCGTGCGCTCGGTGGCCGCCATGCTCACCGAGCTGGAGCAGATCTGGCGGGGTCGCATCGCCCGCATCGACGAACTCATCGCAACCGAAGACAAGGAGAACGAATAATGCCCGTGACGGACGTCAAGCACGACACCGACAACCTGACCCTGACCATCACCGCCGACTTCGCCGCACCGGTGCAGCGCATCTGGCAGGTCTACGCCGACCCGCGTCAGCTGGAGAAGGTGTGGGGACCGCCGTCGCACCCGGCAACCGTCGTCGACCACAGCCTCGCGCCCGGCAGCCGCACGACGTACTTCATGACCGGCCCGGACGGCGAGAAGTACGGCGGATACTGGGACATCACGACCGTTAACGAGCCAACGAGCTTCGCCTTCCTCGACGGCTTCGCCGACGCGGACTTGAACCCTAATCCCGATATGCCGGTCTCGGAGTGCACCTTCACCTTCACCGAGCGCGACGGCGGCACCCGCGCGGTCTACGTGAGCAAGTTCGCGTCCGCCGAAGGCCTTCAGCAGGTACTGGACATGGGTGTGGTCGAAGGCTCCACGTTGGCGATCAACCAGATCGATGACCTGATCGCGTCCTGACTCTTGGTCAGTCCTGGGCCGATGGTCAGTCCTGGGCCGACAGGATCGTGCGGGCTTTCTCGGTGTCCTTGCCCATCGCCTCGACCAGGTCGTGCACCGAGTCGAATTTGAGCTGGCCGCGCAGCCGGGCGACGAAGTCCACCGCGACGTGCTGGCCGTAGAGATCGGCGGCGGTGTCCAGGACGAAGGCCTCCACCGTGCGGGTTCGCCCGGAGAACGTCGGGTTCGTGCCCACCGAGACCGCGGCCTGATACCGCTCCCCCGGGATCACCGAGCCGGTGACGGGCCCGTGGCCCAGCACGGTGAACCACGCGGCGTACACCCCGTCGGCCGGGATCGCCGAATACATCGGCGGCGCGACGTTGGCGGTCGGGAAGCCCAGCACCCGGCCACGTCCGTCGCCGCGCACCACCACGCCTTCGACGCGGTGCGGACGGCCCAGCGCCTCGGCCGCGGTCACCACGTCGCCGGCGTCGACGCAGGACCGGATGTACGTCGACGAGAAGGTGACCGTCTCGCTCTGGTGGTGTTCGGCGACCAGCGACAGGCTCTCGACGGCGAACCCGAACCGGTCGCCGGCCTTGCGCAGGGTGCCGACGTTGCCGGCCGCCTTCTTGCCGAACGTGAAGTTCTCTCCGACGATCACCTCGACGACGTGCAGCCGCTCCACCAGCAGTTCGTGGATATAGCGATCCGGGGTGAGCTTCATGAAATCGGTGGTGAAGGGCACGACCAGGAAGACGTCGATGCCCAGCTCCTCGGCCAGTTCGGCGCGCCGGGCCAGCGTCGTCAGCTGGGCCGGGTGGCTGCCCGGGAACACCACTTCCATCGGATGCGGGTCGAACGTCATCAGCACCGTCGGCACACCGCGTGACCGGGCCGCCTTGACGGCGCGGGCAATCAGCTCGGCATGCCCACGATGTACGCCGTCGAACACGCCGATGGTCACCACACATCGGCCCCAGTCCGAGGGGATCTCGTCCTGTCCGCGCCACCGCTCCACGTCGGCAAGCCTACGGCGCTCTCGCACAGCGAGACACGCTAGATCCCCAGATCAGGTGATGAATGCCTAAACTTTCGGGTGTGAGTCCTGACGGCAGCCCAAACCAAGGGGTACACGACCTGACAACGGTCGCCCAGGACTATCTGAAAACCATCTGGAGCGCGCAGGAGTGGTCGCAGGAAAAGGTCAGCACCAAGCTGCTGGCCGAGCGCATCGGGGTGTCGGCCAGCACCGCCTCGGAGTCGATCCGCAGGCTCGCCGACCAAGGTCTGGTGGATCACGAGAAATACGGCGCGGTGACGTTGACCGAACGCGGCCGCCTCGCCGCACTGGCGGTGGTCCGCCGGCACCGCCTGCTGGAGACCTTCCTGATGCGCGAACTCGGCTACAGCTGGGACGAGGTGCACGACGAGGCCGAGATCCTCGAGCACGCGATCAGCGACATGATGCTCGATCGCATCGACGCCAAGCTCGGCCACCCGACTCGCGATCCACACGGCGACCCCATCCCGTCGGCCGACGGGCTGGTGCCCACTCCCCCCGCCCGCCAGCTATCGGCATGCGTCGACGGCGAACTCGGCACGGTCGCACGGATTTCGGACGCCGATCCCGAGATGCTGCGCTATTTCGACACCGTCGGCATCAGCCTGGACTCCCGCCTTCGGGTGCTCGCGCGGCGCGACTTCGCTGGTGTGATCTCCGTGTCGGTGGAGTCGTCCGATGGCGCAGCAAACACCGTCGAACTGGGTAGCCCTGCGGCCCAGGCGATCTGGGTCGTCGGCTGAGACAGCCGCCTGGCAAACATCCTCGCCGATACGCGGAAATCCCATGCTCAGCGCCGTAATTCCGTAAAATCTCCCCCATCCAGGGGAGGGACGGGGGCGGATGACGTGGTTTCCTGTCGACCCCATGTCTGTGACAGCGGGCTGGCTTAGCGAAGTCCTGGACGCTGACGTTCGGCAGTGCCGGCTCGAACAGATCGGGATCGGCGTCGGGCTGCTCGGGCGGATTTACTGCGCCCATCTCGAAGGTCCCGGCGTACCGACGTCGGTGGTGGTGAAGTTTCCGACCCTCGACGAGCGGGCCCGCACAGAAGTCTGTGAGCCGTTGGAGTTCTACCTACGCGAGGTGCACTTCTACCGGGAGATCGGGTTGGCGAACCCGCTGCCACCCGCCCGGCCGTACTTCGCCGCGTTCGATGAGCTCACCCACGACTTCGTCCTGGTGCTCGAGGATCTGGGGCGACTCCGCGTGGCCGATCAGACCGTCGGCTGCACGGCCGAGGACGCCGAGATCGTTATCGACGCGATCGCCCGCCACCACGCCCACTGGTGGGACAGCGACCGCTTGGCGTCACTGTCGTGGTTGAGGTCGTACCGGACGCCGCCGTTCCCTGCCGTTCTTGCCGGGAACTTCGAGGCCGCCTGGCCCCGCTTCCTAGACAGAGTCGGTGCCGACCTATCGCCCGAGTTGTTGGCGTTCGGCGCCCGATTCCCGTCCCTGGTGCCGTGGTACCTGGATCAGCTCATGCGGCCACCGCACACCTTTCTGCACGGTGATCTGCGGCTCGACCAACTGTTCTTCGCCGTCACACCCGACGATCCGCCGGTGACCGCACTGGACTGGCAGGTCACCTGCACGGGCCGAGGCGCCTACGACATCGGGTACTTCCTGAGCCAGAGCCTGGCCGCCGACACTCGGCGGGCCTGCGAAGCCCACCTACTGGACCGCTACGCCCAGCGCCTCGCAGAATTCGGAATCGATTATCCTGCAATAGAATTGCTCCATGATTACCGGCTGACCACCGCGTGGTGTTTCGCCTACCCGGTGATCGGAGCCGGCCAAGCCGACATTGCCAACGCCCGTCAACTGGAACTGCTTCGCTCGATGGCGGAGAACTCGGCGGCCGCAATCCAGGACCACGACGCACTCTCGCTGAGGCCCGACTGAGATGAGCGGCCACGCTTGCGCCTCCTGCGGCGCCGCCAACGAAGCAGACGCCCGCTTCTGCGAGAGCTGCGGAACGACACTGCCGCGGTCATGTGGTGCCTGCGGCGTTGCGGCCAGTGCGGCGGCGCGGTTCTGCCGCTCCTGCGGTGCCGCGCTGGATGATCAAGTCGCCCAACCGGTTAGCGGTCCCACCCGAAAGACCGTGACCGTGCTGTTCGCCGACCTGGCCGGCTCGACCGCCTTCGAGGAACTGGTGGATCCCGAGACCGCCCGCGAGGTCATCGGGCAGTACCACGAGCTGCTGCGCTCCACCGCACAGCGCCACCGCGCCGGCGTGACGAAGTACATCGGCGACGGGTTCATGGCGGTATGGGGTGTGCCGGAGATCGGCGCCGGCGACGCCGGGCACGCTGTCGACGCCGCGGTCGAATTACAGGAGCGATTCGTCGGCCTGGCCAGTCGCTTGACGGAGGCGCACGGGGTCGAGATGGCGCTGCGGGTCGCGGTGAACACCGGCGAGGTGGTGGTCGGACACGACGATGCCGACCTGGTCGGTGACGCTTTGAATGTCGGCGCCCGGTTGGAATCCGAATGTCCGCACGGCCAGGTCGTGGTCGGTGAGGAAACCTGGCGCTCAACGCGAGGGCAGCACCGCTATGAACCGCGCGGCGCCGTGCAGGTCAAGGGCCGCACCGCGACCGTCCCTGTCTATCAGTGGCTGGGGCGGGCCGACCCCGCCGACTCTGTTCCCTTTGTCGGCCGCTCCACCGAATTACGCCGCCTGCACACGGTTTTCGACGACGCCGTCACCACTCGCAGCGCACGCCTGGTCACGATCGTCGGCGATCCCGGCGTCGGCAAGACCCGGCTGGCGGCGGAGTTCATCGGCGCACTCGGCGATGGGGTCCGGGTCATCCGGGCGCACTGCGCGGTCGAGGGCAGTCCGGCCATGGCGCCACTGGTCGACGTCCTACGAACCCGTGATCTCGATGTCGACATCCCCGGAAATGTCGCCGAGCGGGACCGCATCCTGCGCGACCTCACCGGGATGACGGCCGGCGTCGCCGGTTCGGTCGAGGAGGCGTTCTGGGCGCTTCGCCGGTTCGCCGAAGTACTCGCCGCCGACAGCCCGCTTGTCATCCTCGTCGACGACATCCAATGGGCGGACACCCTGCTGGTCGATTTCGTCGAGCACATCGTCGAGTGGGTCCGCAATGCCCCGGTGCTGCTGGTCGCACTGGCCCGGCCCGAATTGCAGGAAACGCGACCGGATCTCGTCACCGTGGGCGGATGGGTCGCCGAGGCGCTGCGCCTGCGTGGCCTGGAAGCCCGCGCCACCGCCGAGCTCGCTGCGCGCGTGCTCGGCAGCGACCAACTGCCCGAAGAACTGGTGGGCCGACTGCCCTCGTCGACGGGAGGCAATCCGTTGTTCGTCCGGGAACTGGTCGGAATGCTTGTCCACGACGGTGTTCTGGTCGCAAAACCCGGAGGCTGGAGCCTGACTGTCGATGTCGACGCCATCTCCGTCCCACCGACGATCCAGGCGCTTCTGGCGTCCCGCCTGGAACGGCTGAGCTCCGCCAACCGTCGAGTCCTTGAAGTCGCCTCGGTGATCGGCACAGACTTCTCCCCCAGCGCGGTGGCCGCGCTCGCCGGTCTCGGCGAAGCCGAAATCATGTCGGCCCTGAACCGACTGCGCCGCCTCGACCTCGCGCAGCCGAGCGGAGCGTACGCCGGCGACGTGCCGGTCTGGCGATTCCATCACGTCCTCATCCGCGACGTCGCATACCGCAGGCTGCTCAAGTCCGAACGTGCCGACCTCCATGAGCGCCTGGCAAATTGGGTGCACGCGGGCGGGGCCAGGGTGGCGTTCGAGTCCGACGAGGTCATCGCCCGCAATCTCGAGGCGGCCCATGGGTACCGGTGTGATCTCGGTCTGCGGGACGGGCAGACCAGCGGGCTCGCCCTGCGTTCGGCGCGTAGCTATCTGGCGTCGGCGCGGCGTGCACTCGACCGTGACGAACTCGGCTCGGCGGGCAGCCAGGCGGCCCGAGGCGCATCACTAGCCACCACCGACTCCGCACTACAGGCCGAGCTACTACTGGTCGGCTGCGAAGCCTTCCTTTCCGCCGGCGACGTGGCGTCCGGAGCGCCGCTGGTCGCCGATCTGGAAAGCATTGCGGAACAGGAACTTGCGCCGTGGGCGACCTGCTATCAGTGTCAGCTCGTCGTGTACACCGATCCCACCAGGTTGCTCGAGGTCGACGGACGGCTGACGGAGGCCATCGACGAGTTCAGCCGGCGCGAGGACGCCGCCGGACTTGCCAAGGCGCACCGGGTTCGGGCGGGCGCCCGAGCTCGGCTGGGCCGGATCGGCGACTGTGAAGCCGACTTGTTCGACGCCCTGATCGCCGCGCGGCAGTGTGGGGACCATCGGCAGATCACCGCGGCGCTCGGGGCAGCACCCACCGCCGCGCTCTGGGGTCCGAGTCCGGCTCCCAAGGCGGGCGGCCGGTGCCTGGATGTGGTTCGGATGCAACGCATGACGACAGCAGCGCCATCGCTTGAGGCCACATCACTGCGCTGCCTCGCGGTGCTCGAACTGCTCCGCGGACGACCGGACAAATCTCGCTCGATGCTGACCGACGCCCGTCAGGTGGTCGCGGATTTGGGTCTTCGGCACGGTCTGATGGAGACCGAACTGTTCTCCGGGATCATCGAATTGATGGTGGGTGACCCGGTAGCGGCCGAACCGCACTTCCGGGTCGCACTGGAGGGGCTCGACGCCCTTGGTGTCGGTGCCGATGCCGGACAGGCTGCCGCCCTGCTGGCCAGATCGGTTCTGGCGCAGGGCCGTCTGAATGAATCCGACCGGTATGCGGCGGAAAGCGAACGCATCGCCGGCCACAACCTGAAGACGTCCATTGCCTGGCGTTCGGTGCGCGCCGAGATCCTCTCGGCCCAGGGCGACCACGAACCGGCAGTGTCCATGGCACGCGATGCAGTGGCCGTCGCCGCCGGCACCGACCTCGTGCTCGACCACGCGGAGGCCTGCCTGGCACTGAGTCGGGTATTGATGGCAGCCGGTGACGGGCACGCTTCAGCGGCTGCCCGCCGTGACGCGGAAGCGTTGTACGCCGCCAAAGATGCGGTGTTCATGGTCGGGCGAGCTCCCGAAAGCGCGACCCCCGCCGCCTCCGCCGCCGCCGGGTCCGCGACGACGTCCCGGGTCGTCATCGCGAACCGGGCCAGCAGGATTGCCGACCTGGGGTGGCAGGCGATGGCGTCATCTGATCCGGATGCGGTCGTGGCGGTCTACGCCGATCAGGCCGTCTATGACGATCGCCGGCGCATCAGTGGCGACCCCATCACGACTGAGGGCGAACTGCGCGCCGCCGCAGCACGTCTGATGGCTCAGTACTCACATCCCGAATGGCGATCGCTGGCGGTTCGGGGCGAGTCGCTGGTGCTCGTCTCCGATAACTGGTCCGACGATTCGGGCAACACGACAACGACTTTCGATGTGATCGAGGTTGGCGAAGACGAACTGATCACCTATCACGGACGGTTCGACGAGGACGACTTCCAGGGCGCCTACCGGGAGCTCGAACGGCGCTACTACGTCGGTGAGGGCGCACCCTGGGCGGAGATTGGCCACAAGGTCAGCGCCTGGATTGACGCGATCTGGGCGAACGATATCGAAGACGCGCGTCAGTTGTCGCACACGGACTTCCGCTGGCTTGCCGCGCTCAAGGCGCTGAAACCGGCCGAGCGGTCAATCGACGAGTATTTCCAATGGCTGGCGGAGCGCACCAAACAAGTTGCGAATCAGAGGATCTGGCTCGCGGCGATCCGTTGGTTGTCGGCTGATTGCCATATCACCTTGAGCGAGATACACGGTGCTGGACCCGCGGGCGAGAAGTACACCTGGTCTCTGATCCACGTCGGAGTCTATCGCGATGGATTGCTGGCATCAGTGCGCGAGTTCGACGTCGCCGACGAGGACGAGGCCTTCGCCTACGCCGAGTCATTAGTCGCCCAACGGCCAAGCCGGCTCAGCGGCACCAACCGCGCCAGCGAGGCCGGTGAATCCCTGATCGCCGCGATGCAGGCCGGTGACGCCGACGGCACCGTCGGGCATTGGGCTGATCGATTCGTCTACGCGGATCACCGCCGGCTCAGCGGTGACCCCGTCGACGGTCTGCCTGATCTGCACGTTGCTGTCCAGCGGATCCTGCAGCAGTACAACCACTTCGAGGCCCGCAACCTGGCCGTCCGCGGAGATCGTGTGTACCTGGGCTGGAGTCGCTGGTCCGACGATGCCGGGAACGCGGCCGCCTACCTTGGCGTCTACGAGATCGACGTGGACGGACTCGTCATCTATCACAGCCGCTTCGACGAGGATGACTTCTCGGTGGCTTACCGCGACTTGGAAACGCGCTACTACGCACGGGAAGGCGCACGGTTCGCAACCAACGGGCTACCTTCCGCGGACTGGGTGATTGGTATCGGCCAGGGTGACATCGATGCGGTGCGCCGAGTGTCAGGTGCCGAATTCCGCTGGCTTGCCCCACCTTCGGCGTTGAAGGAAAAAGAACGTTCGGTCGACGACATGTTCCGCTGGACGCAGGAGCGCGGAAATCAGGTCGCTTCCCAACGTCACTGGGTGACGGCCCTGCAGTGGTTGTCCCCTACTTGCAATGTGGGGCTGGGCGAAATCCAGGCGGCCGGGGCGGACGGCGAAGACTATCGGTGGAACCTCCTGTTCGTGACCCAGTGGGAGAACGGGCTGCTGAATTCGGTGCGCGAGTTCGACGTCGTCGACGAGGACGAGGCGTTCGCTTACGCCGAAGCACTGGCGGGGCAACAGCCCAGCCGGCTCGCCGTCGCCAACCGTTCCTGCGAGGTCGGGGACCGCGTGATCGCGGCGATGAACTCCGGTGACGTCGACAATGCGGTCACGCAGTACTCCGACGATGTCGTCTACGACGACCGTCGGCGGCTCAGCGGTGACCCAATCGTCGGAATCGTCGCGGTGCGAGCGGCATTCGAGCGTCTCAGTCAACAGTTCACCCGATTCGAGGTGCGTACGTTGGCAGTGCGTGGCGATACCCTGCATCTCGCGCAGGCGTGCTGGTCCGATGAAGCTGGGAACCAGTCGACCGCCTTGATGGTCGGCGAGATCGATGACGATGGTCGCGTGGTCTATCACGGAACCTTCGATGAGGACGATTTCGACGGCGCCTACTCAGAACTCGAGCACCGTTACTATGCCGGCGCCGGGGAATCCCATGCGGCCGCGGGGGCCCCGTTCATTGAACAGATCCTCGCCGAGAACCGCGGCGACCTGGACACCACGTTCAGCATGTTCGCCACGCCAGGTCTGCAGATCGAGAGCCGGTCGCGGTCGGTCTTTCCGCGACGCAGCCCCGCCGAGCTGCGCCGCAGCGTCGAGGAGCTCGGCGCCATGGTCGCGACGTACCGGGTGTGGGCCTCGACCCTCTGCTGGGTGGGTGACGACGTCACGGTATCCCGTCATGAACGTGAGGCCGTCGGACACGGCGGCGAGAACTATGCCTGGAGTCGCCTGTATGCCACTCAGGTGCGAGATGGCCAGTTCACGTCGCTATGCGAGTTCGACATCGACGACGAGGATGCCGCGCTCGCCTATGCCGAGGAACTTGCCCGGAAGAGCACCAGCCGGGTTGCCGTCGCCAACCGCGCCAGCGAGACGGCCGGAATTCTCGCAACAGCCATGCAGGCCGGCGACGTGCACACCGTCGTCGAGTGCTATTCGGACGACTACGTCCGCGACGACCGCCGCCACTACAGTGGTGGCCCAATTCAAGGGAAGGACGCCCTTAAGGTTGCAACTGAACGACTCCTCGCGCAGTTCAACAACTTCGAAGCTCGCACACTCGCCGTGCGAGGTGAGAACCTGGTGCTGGCGTGGAGCCAATGGGCCGACGATGCAGGGAACGAGAGCGCACATCTGCACGTCTTCGACGTAGATGACAAAGCACGCATCGCCGTCGACGTCCGTTTCGACGAGGACGATTTCGACAGTGCCTACAGTGAACTGGAACGCCGCTATTACGCGGGTGAGGGCGCGGCTGCGGCCCGCTCGGGGCTGGGCACCGCGGAGTACGTCGCTGCGATGAACCACGGCGACTTCGACACCATGTTCACCAAACTGAGCTGGCCCGATATGCGGGTCGAGAATCGTTCGCGCACAGGATTCCCCGATCGCTCGGCAGCCGAGATGCGAGCCAGCCTGGTGGAACTGCAACGCCTGGTTCCGTCCGTGCGCTCCTGGTTCTCGACCATCCGCTGGTTGTCGCCGAACGTCTTCGTCGCACGGATGGAACGAGAAGGCCTGGGCAACGACGGTGAGCGCTTCGAATGGTCCCGGCTCCTTGTCGGAATCGGTCGCGACGGGCGGATTGCTGCGCTATGCGAGTTCGACGACGAAGAAGAAGACGCCGCGTTCGCCTATGCGCACGCCACGCTCGGCGAGTGAGTTTCTCCTCGCGCTAGGACTCCAGCGTCGCGGGGCGGATGACCACCACAGATTTGGTCCGGCCGCCCTTGTCCTCGAGTAGGGCGATCACCCGTCCATCGGGATCGGTTGCGGCATAGACACCGTCGATTCCCGCCGCGGTCAGCGGCCTGCCGTGGCCGGCGTCCTCGGCTTCACCAGACGTGATATCGCGGCGCGCAAACGCCAGCAGACACGCCTCGTCGAGGGAGTAACTCAGCTGCGGATGCTCGGCTAGCTCGTCCAATGACCGGGCGTGGTCGAGTCCGTAACCACCGACGCGGGTGCGGCGCAACGCGGTCAGGTGTCCGCCAACGCCGAGTGCGTCACCGAGATCGCGCGCCAGAGCCCGAATATAGGTGCCCGACGAGCAGTCGACATCGACATCCACATCGACGAACGGCCCGTCGCGCCGAATGTCGTGCACCTCGAACCGGTCGATGCGAACCCTGCGCTCGGCCAACTGCACGTCCTGGCCTTCGCGCACCAGCTGGTAGGCCCGCTTACCGTCGACCTTGACCGCGCTGACCGACGACGGCCGCTGCGCGATCTCCCCGCGCAGGTTTGCGATCCCGGCGTTGATCTGGTCCTCGGTCACCTGATCAGCGGAAATATCCTGCAGCGCTTCGCCTTCGGCGTCGTCGGTGGACGTAGACCGGCCCAGCCGGATGGTCGCCGCATACGACTTCGATGTGGCGGTCAGCAGGCCGAGGATCTTGGTGGCCCGCTCGATGCCGACGACCAGAACGCCGGTGGCCATCGGGTCCAGGGTGCCGGCATGGCCGACCTTGCGGGTGCCGAAGATCCGCCGGCAGCGGCCGACCACGTCGTGGCTCGTCATGCCGCCGGGTTTGTCGACGACAACAATGCCCGGAGGCGTCACAGCACGATCGCCGTCAGCGCCAACCCACCACCGACCGACCACCGGCCGGCCAGCTCAGTCAGCGGCGGCCCGAAGCGCGCGGCCGGGTCGATCAGGATCCGCGACTCGAACGTTCCGGCGACCCCGGACGCGTCGACACCGAAGGTGATGTGAGCGTCTTCGAAACCCAGCCATCGCTGCGTCAGTGGAAACCACGCCTTGTACGTCGCTTCCTTGGCGCAGAACAGGATTCGGTCCCAGTGCAACCCACCCGGGAGCGCGCCGATCTCATACCGCTCGGCGGGCAGGCTGATCGCATTGAGCACCCCGTCGGGGAGCACGCCGTGCGGTTCGGCATCGACGCCCACCGAACGGACGCTCGCGCTGCGCCCAACCACCGCACCGCGATACCCCTGGGTGTGGGTGAGGCTGCCCACCACCCCGTCAGGCCAGCACGGTTCGCCCTTGTCGCCCTTGAGGATCGGTACCGGCGGCAGACCCAACTTCTGCAAGGCCAGGCGGGCGCAGTACCGGACGGTGATGAACTCGTTGCGCCGCTTGTCCACCGATTTCGCGATCAGCGGCTCTTCCTCGGGCAGCGCCGTCAGGCCGGGCGGATCGTCGAATGCCTCGGCGTAGACCAGATCAGTGACATCGGGCAGCACCGCTGCCATGAGTTCACTCATTCGCGTCGACTGCGCAGCCGCTCACGCATCTTCTCCGACTGCTCCTTCATCTCCTGGGTGATGACGAAATGCCCGCCGAAGTCGTTCAGATAACCCGGCGCGTACTGCGGGTCCGGCAGGATCTGGCGCAGCCACCGATAAGGCTTGCGGCGCCGCCACTCTCGCGGATAACCCACGGACACCTCTTCGAACCGCACCCCGTCATACCAGGTGGTCCGCGGAATGTGCAGATGACCGTAGACCGAGCAGACGGCGTTGTAGCGCGTGTGCCAGTCGGCGGTCTCCACCGTCCCGCACCACAGCGCGAACTCCGGGAAGAACAGCACATCGCAGGGCTCGCGACGCAACGGGAAATGGTTCACCAGCACCGTCGGCGTCATCCAGTCGAGTTCCTCGAGCCGGGCCCTGGTGTGCGACAGCCGATCCCGGCACCACGCATCGCGGGTGGCATACGGCTCACTGGACAGCAGGAATTCGTCGGTCGCCACGATATTGCGTTCCCTGGCGATCGCCAGGCCCTCGGCCTTGGTGGTCGCACCCGCCGGCAGGAATGTGTAGTCGTAGAGCAGGAACATCGACACGATGGTCGCCGGCCCACCCGGGCCGGTCCACAGCGGAAAGGGATGCTCTGGGGTGACGATGCCCATCTCGTCGCACATGTTGACCAGGTAGTCGTAGCGGGCGCGGCCGAACACCTGGGCCGGGTCCTTGCCGGTGGTCCACAGCTCGTGATTGCCCGGCACCCAGATCACCTTGGCGAAGCGCCGGCGCAGCAGATCCAGCGACCAGCGGATGTCGTCGGTGCGCTCGGCGACATCGCCGGCGACGATCAGCCAGTCGTCCGGCGACGATGGATACAGCGATTCAGTCACCGGCTTGTTGCCGGTGTGACCCGTATGCAGGTCACTGATCGCCCAGAGTGTGGGTGCCACAACACGCCAGACTACTTGCGCGTACCCGGTCGGACTGCCTGCGGGCCCAGCAGCTCACGCCGTACTGCATATTCTGAACAGCGTGCGGAGCCGTCGACCCCAACAAGTCGTCGACCGCGCTCTCTCGCGATTCCTACGGATAGCGCCGCCGACCGGCGACTACGCCGTCGATCGCGGCGTCCGCATCCCGATGCGCGACGGCGCCGTCCTGCGCGCCACCCACTTCGCGCCCACCGCCGACCCCCCGCTGGGCACCATCCTGGTCCGCGGGCCGTACGGCCGCTCGTTCCCGTTCTCGCTGATCTTTGCCCGGCTCTACGCCGCGCGGGGCTACCACGTGCTGCTGCAGAGCGTGCGCGGCACGTTCGGGTCGGGTGGCGACTTCGTGCCGATGGTCCACGAGGCCGACGACGCCGCCGACACGGCGGTGTGGCTACGCGAACAGCAATGGTTCACCGGCACATTCGCCACCATCGGCTTGTCCTACCTGGGCTTCACCCAGTGGGCCCTGCTCTCCGACCCGCCCCCCGAACTGGCCGCCGCGGTGGTCACCGTCGGCCCGCACGACTTCCACGCCTCCACGTGGGGCGCCGGATCGTTCTCGCTGAACGATTTCCTGAGCTGGTCGCACTCGATGGCTCACCAGCAGGAGTCGCTCCCGCGGCGACTGGCGTTCCAGCGCCGTGCGGCGCGCCGTCTGGAGCGTGCCATGCTCGGTCTTCCCTTGGGCAGCGCGGGCCGCGACCTGCTGGGCGCCCGCTCGCCGTGGTACGAGTCGTGGATCGAGCATCCGGGCCGCGACGATCCGTTCTGGGACGCCATGCGAACGCCGTCGGCGCTGGACCGCAGCGACGTGCCGGTGCTGTTGATCAGCGGCTGGCAGGACCTGTTCCTCGAGCAGACCCTGCTGCAATACCGCCGGCTGCGCGACCGTGATGTCGACGTCGCGATGACGGTCGGGCCGTGGGCGCACAGCGACATGATCATCAAGGCCGGCGGCATCGCCGCGGCCGAGACGCTGGACTGGCTCGGCACTCATCTGGCCGGCATCCCCGCCAAGACCAGGCGCAGCCCGGTGCGGGTGTACGTCGCGCATCACGGCTGGATCGACCTGCCGGACTGGCCGCCCGCCACCGGCGACGGCGTGTTGTACCTGCAGCCGGCAGGCCGGCTGGCCGCGACCGCGCCACCCCCGGATGCCACGCCGTCGCACTTCCGCTACGACCCCGCCGACCCGACCCCGACGGTGGGCGGGCGGATGTTGACCCAAAAAGGCGGCTATCAGGACGACTCGGCACTGGCCCGGCGCGCCGACGTGCTGAGCTTCACCAGCGGGCCGCTGGACGCCGACCTGTATGTGTTCGGGAACCCCGTCGCCGAATTGGCTCACGAGGCGGGCATCGATCACGTCGACCTGTTCGTGCGCATCAGCGAGGTGGATGACCGCGGGCGCTCCCGCAATGTCAGCGACGGCTACCGCAGGCTCAGTGCGGCAGAGCAGGGCCCGATCCGCGTCGAGCTCGACGCCGTCGCGCACCGCTTCCCCGCGGGCACCCAGGTCCGGGTACTCATCGCCGGCGGATCGCATCCGCGGTACGCCCGCAACCTCGGCACCGGCGCACCGGCCCTCACCGGACAGCGGATGGTTCCCGCCGTGCACACCGTGCACCACGGGGCAGGCGGGGTGTCCCGGCTGATCCTGCCGGCCTCGGCCGGCCTGCCATCACCCGACGGCGGCGCGGACCCGGCCGGCGATCTCGTCTAACGCGGCAACGTCGTGCACCGGCCGGCCCCGGTCGGCCGTCGCGGGTAATTGCACCCAACTGGTGCAGCCGCCGTACTGCGGCTCACGCACCAGCCGGATCGGCACGACCAGCGGGGCCGCCTGGATCACCAGGACGGTCAGCCGGTGGCGGGGCCGGAAATCCAGCCGGTCGGCGCGCACCGACTCGGCGGTCCAGATGTGCAGATCTTGGATGTCGGTAAGCCCGTCGGGGTTCGATACCGCAACGGCAGCAACGACTTTCGCCGCGCCCCGGATCACGAGTTGCTCGTCGGTGCTGTCGGACGCGGAGTCGGCGAGCAGGTCACGATGCTCCGGGCGGACCCGCTCGGCATGACTGTGCGCGACCGTCGGGAACAACAGAAACTCGTCCGCGGCGACAGCGAACCGCTTCTCGTGGATCCCGCCCTTGCGCAGCAGCACGGTCTGCCGGCCGTCGAGCAGGGCATGCACCGCCGCACTCCACTCCTTGAGCGCAGGCATCACGACGATGCGAGCCGCGCAATGACCTCAGGGCGGCGCAGCGGCGGAATCGTCTTGGGCGGCTGGCGCCGGGCGGGCAGCTCGGACAGCAGCCGTCTGGTGGTGGCAGCGACCTCGGCCACCGCGATCTCGAAAGCCTCGGCGACGGCGTCGGACGGACGCGTGATTCCGCTGACCTTCCTGACGTACTGACGCGCGGCCGCGGTGATCTCGTCGTCGGTGGCCGCCGGCTCAAGGCCGCGCAACTCGGTGATGTTTCGGCACATGCCCTCCAGCATGCCCGCGATCGGCGCCGAGTTCACCGCGGGATCGTTGATCGGATTGATACCCAGCACCCATCTGGCTCACAAGTTCCCGTCCTAGCCTGGCCGGGACTAGACGAGAAGGGTGCACCATGGCTGCGGGGCTCGCGGCGACCCGGCCGAACAAGCGGACTCCTGGCCGGCCGCGCGGTTCGAACACCGATGCGCGCCGCGAGATGATCATCTCCGCGGCTGTGCGCGTGTTCGCCTACCGCGGCTACGACGCCGCCACCGTGCAGGAAGTCGCGGATCTCGTCGGCATCACCAGGCCCGCGGTGCACCACTACTTTCCCGGCAAGGCGCCGCTGTACCGGGCGGCGCTGGATCGGGCCTGCGACACGGTCATGACTCCCGTCACGGCACACCCGCTGCAGAGGTTCACCGCCCCGGCAGAGGGCGGTTTGCGCTTGGGGTGCGCGCTGTTGGGTACCTCACTGGCCCAATCGCATCGGATCGCCGAGATCGCGCCGCGGATCACCAGCGTCGCTGCCGACCTGCGTCTCCTGTGCGAGGAAGCGATGGGCGGCCACGACGACGAACACCGGGCCGACCTTCTGGTCGCGATGATCGTCGGGCGATGGGTCCTGGCCGCCTGCGACCTCACCTGGTCGGACATCGAGACGGGCTTCGACGCGCCCTGAGCAACCCGGACGGCGCGCTCGGGGCCGTGAACGGTGCCGTTACGGTGTCCCTATGACCGGCGACGACATCCTGCTCATCGACACCATCGACCGGATCCGTACGGTCACCTTGAATCGGCCTGGCGCCCGCAATGCGCTGTCGAGCGCGCTGCGCAGCCGATTTTTCGGTGCGCTGCGCGAGGCCGACGCCGACGAAGACGTCGACGTCATCATCGTCACCGGTGCCGACCCGGTGTTCTGCGCGGGGCTGGACCTCAAAGAACTCGGCGACACCACCGAACTTCCCGACATCTCGCCCAAGTGGCCGCCGATGACCAAGCCCGTCATCGGGGCGATCAACGGCGCCGCGGTGACCGGCGGGCTGGAACTGGCGCTGTACTGCGACATCCTGATCGCCTCCGAACACGCCCGCTTCGCCGACACCCACGCCCGGGTCGGGCTGCTGCCGACCTGGGGCCTGAGCGTGCGGCTGCCGCAGAAGGTCGGCGTCGGCATGGCCCGGCGAATGAGCCTCACCGGCGACTACCTGTCCGCCGACGATGCGCTACGCGCCGGCTTGGTCACCCAGGTCGTCGCACACGATGAGCTGCTGTCGGCCGCCAGGGCGGTGGCCACGTCGATCGTCGGGAACAACCAGAAAGCCGTCCGCGCGCTGCTGGCGTCCTACCACCGCATCGACTCCGACCAGACCGACTCGGGGCTGTGGATCGAGGCCATGTCGGCCCGCTCGTGGATGGCCCAGACTTCCGGCGACGATATCGCCGCCAGCCGCGCATCGGTGATCGAGCGCGGCCGCTCTCAGGTGAAATAGCCTGCGTCACACGGCTTTCGCGGCAGCGATGAGGCCCTGCCACTTGGTTAGCGTGCCGGCGTCCTTGGCGATGATGTTGCCCAACTGCAGCTGACTCAGCGTCACGCCGGCCAAGGTGTAACTGCTGTTGTTGCCGACGATGGTGATGACCGTCGAGCCGGACGTGTCCGAGACGTCGAACTCCTTTGCCTGCATCCAGACGAAATCCAGGGTGTCTTTGGCGGGGTCGAAGGTCAGCACCGGGTTGGCGCCCCACGCCCAGCCGATGGTCGTGGACGTGCCGCCGGTGACCGGCGTGCCGCCGACGCCACCACTGCCGCCGCCGGGGCCGGCGTTGGTGTAGTCGACGACGTTGATCGTGCCGTAGTCGTTGAAGACGTTGCTGAAGGCGCCGAGGGGGTCACTGAGCCCCGACGCGCCCGTCGTGGACTGCCCGAGCGTGCCGGGGTTGTCGCGGAGGACCTGCCACATCGCCAGCATGCCGATGCCCTTGGTGCGCGCGAAGTCCTCGAGAGCCTGCGCGTCGGCGACGGTGAACACCTCGGTCATGACGTCGTTGACGCCGAGCATCGGGGTGACGCCGATCTGGTTCCAGCCGAAGGTCTTCGAGTACGCGGTGTACAGCGTGGAGACCTGGGCGTAGGTGGACTCGGCGGCCTCGATCGCGTAGGCGCCCATCGTCTTCGCGTTCGGTCCGCTGGTGGGCGCGGCGGATTCGCCGTAGTCCATCGCCATCACGTTGACCCCGGCGAGGTTGACCCCGGCCTTGAGCGCGGCAGCCACGACGTTGACACCGTCGGCGGTCAACCCGGTCGGCAACACCGGCAGCGTGTACCAGATCTGCACCTCGGGCTTGGCCTTCTGCAGCAGCGCAAGGGCTTGAGCGGTCAGCGTGATCGAAGCCGGCTCGGCCGCCGCCGCGCCCTCGATATCGAAATCGAGGTGGGTGACACCGTAGGTGTCGACGACGGCGGCGTAGGCGTCGGCCAGCTCCTGGGCGCTGCGCCCCGTGGCGGCGTAGTACTGGGCGATGCTCGTGCCGGATGCACCGCCGAACGAGATCATGACGTCGCCGCCGGCTGCCTTGAAGGTGGCGATCGACTGGTTGATCGCTATCGCCTGCTCATTGGTCGAATTCGGTTCCAGCGCAGACAATCCCGCCCATGCCAGGTTGCCCTTTTCGTCGACCTGCATGAAGCCGAGCGTCACCAGCGACGTGCCGTAGGTCTTGGACAGTGCCAGCAGGTTCGGTACCGGGTAGGCGCCCATGTCGACGTACGGCGCGAAGAAAGTCTTGCCCCACTGCGCCTTTCCGCCGGGCGTTGCGGTGTCGTCGTTGGTGATCGTGCCGATCGCTGACGCGGTGACGATGGTGGCACCGGTGGCGTTCGACAGGGCGACGGTGAACGTCTCAGTCGGCTCGACCGTGGCGTCACCAGCGACGGCGACGGCGATGGTCTTGGTGGTCTCCCCCGCGGCGAAGGTGACCGTGCCCGTCGCAGCCGTGTAATCCTGGCCGGCGGTCGCGGTGCCGTTCGACGTCGCGTAGTCGACGGTGATGGGAACGGTCGCGGCCTTCGACAATGTCACCGTGAACGTCATGTTCGACGTCCCGCTGTTGCCCTCGGCCTTGTTCGCATTGCCGATCGACACGTTCGGCGGGGTAACTGCCACATCATCATTGGCGATGGTGCCGACCGCTGAGGCTCCTGCGATGGTGGCACCGGTCGGATTGGACAGCGTGACGGTGAAATTCTCATCCGTCTCGACCGTGGCGTCACCGATCACGGCGACGGTGATGGTCTTGGTGGTCTGGCCCGCGGCGAAGGTCACCGTGCCCGTGGCAGCTGTGTAGTCCTGGCCGGCGGTCGCGGTGCCGTTGGCGGTCGCGTAGTTGACGGTGACCGGGGCGGTTGCGGCCTTCGACAACGTCACCGTGAACGTCATGTTCGACGTCCCGCTGTTGCCCTCAGCCTTAACCGCCTTATCGATCGACACGGTCGGCAGTTGCGGGACGGTGGCGTCATCGTCGGTAATGGTCGCCGTGCCGGTGGCCCGGCCGATGGTGACACCGGACGGATTGGCCAGCGTGACGGTGAAGGTCTCGGTCGGCTCGACCGTGGTGTCGCCGAACAGGGCCACGTTGATCTGCTGCGAGGTCACGCCGGGGGCGAAGGTGACCGTGCCCGAACCGGCCGCGTAATCCTGGCCGGCCGTCGCCGAACCGTCCGCCGTCGTGTAGGTGACCGTCACGGCTTTGGTGCTGGCTTTGGACAGCGTGACCGTGAACGCGGCGCTCCACGTGGTGTTCTCGACCAGGCTGGTGTCGGTGATCGAGACTTTGGGAACCGCCGGTGACGGATGCAGGAACGACTCGATCTCGCGCCGGATCAGGGCCAGCATGCCGGTCAGCAGCTGGACCGGTGACGGCGGCAGGCCCTTGAGCCCGAACAGCGACAAGAAACCCTTGACGAGGTCGGCCGGACTCAGTGCGACGGTCGCGGTCTGCCGGGCAGGCGCCACCAACGCCTTCGGTACCGACGCAGCGAGCGGTTCGGCTGCGACGGACGAAACCTGTTCCACGGCAGCCGGTTCCACCGTTGCGTTCGCTGCACTGGGTCGGACCGGCCCGCTGGAAACCGTTGACGCGGCGGGCTTGGAGTCAGCGGACGCGGGCACCTGCACATCGGGGGGGCTCACCGCGGCCGGTCGCGACGCCGATCGTGTGCGAGTGGACTTCCTGGGTGCGCCGACCCCGCTGCCGGATGGCTCCTGCGCGGCACGGCGCGACGAGTCAGCTGGCGATTTCGACGGCCTTGACGGCTTCGACGGTTGTGACGTCGAGCCGCCGTCGGGTGTGTCAGCTACCGCAACACCCGGGGTTGTGGTGACCGCGAGACCCAGGCTCAGCGCAAACGCGGCCGAACCGACGCGCAAGCCAAATGCTGTTGAACTCATGGCACCCCCGTAGCTGGACGGTCTGTCAGCAACGTTCAGTATTAACCCATGATCGGGGTGCGCGGAGCTATCTCAGCAAAAATTCAGTCGGAGGTAGGCGCCCCACCGAAGCGCGGGTTCTCTACGCTGGGGCGCATGAATGAGGCACATGAGATCTGCGGCAGCGACGAATGGCGCCAGCTGATGCGCGAGCAGATCCTGCCGTGGGTACTGAACGGCAACGACCTCGGGGACGACGTCCTGGAGGTCGGGCCTGGTTACGGCGCCGTCACCGACGTGTTGAGCACCGCGCTGCCGCAGGTGACCTGTGTGGAGATCGACGAGAAGTTGGCGGCGATGCTGACCGAGCGGTTCTCTGGAGTGCCGTCGGTACGGATCCTGCGCGGCGACGCCACCGCCCTGGATTTTCCCGACGGCAGGTTCTCGGGTGCGGCGTGCTTCACGATGCTGCACCATGTGCCCACCGCTGAGCTACAGGACCGGCTGCTGGCCGAGGTTGCCCGGGTGCTGCGGCCCGGGGCGACGCTGGTGGCCAGCGACAGCATCGCCAGCGTCGACCTGGAGAACGCGCACGACGGCGACACCTACAACCCCGTCGACCCGGCCGGCCTGGCGGCGCGGCTCACCGCTGCCGGGTTTGCCGACGTCGATGTGCGCACCAACGACCTCGGCTGGGCGGCCACCGCCCGCCGTTAGGCCTCCCCGGCCGGCGCGCCGACGAGTCCGTCCACAACTGCGGCCAGCTTCGGAAAGCCCGGGGCCGAAGCCATATCGGCAGCGATGCGCTTGCTTGCCTGCCGGTAGTCCGGTCGATTCAGTACGTCGAGGATGGCGCGACGCAGCGCAGCGGGCTTCGGCCGTTCGGACCTGATCCGGCGCCCGACACCCGACCAGGCAACGCGCGCGCCGACCTCGGGTTTGTCCTCCTTGCCTCCGGTGGCCACGATGGGCACACCATGGCGCAGCGCGTAGTGCACTCCCCCATAGCCGCCGTTGGTGACGTAAACGTCTGTGCGAGGCAATAATTCGTCGTACGGCAGAAACGTGGCAGCACGGGCGTTGGCCGGGAGCGGAGGCAGACTGTCCACTGGCCGTCCGCCGGTGGCAACCACCACCAGGACATCGTCGTTGGCGAGCGCGCGCAATGTGGGGGCGATGAGCTGCTCGTAGTCGTTGTTGGCGACCGTGCCCTGAGTGACGTGCACGATCGGCCGCATCCCATCGATTTCGTCCCACCAGGGCGGTAGCGGCGCGGTTGAACCGGTGGCCGACAACGGGCCGGCGAAGTGCAGCTGCGGCGGGGCGTCGGAACGTGGATACTCGAACGCCTCAACGGTGAACTGAACATTCGCATCGAAGTGCCGGGCCCAATTCAACAGATCCGTGGGCATTTCCGTGCCGTGCACCTCGCGGTTGATGTCGTTCAGCGTCCGGTTCGTACCGGCCAGCACGCGCCGGGTGAGGGCATAGAGCGCAGCGTTGCGCGGACGGTTGAGCCAGCGAGCCGGTGGCAGGCCCATGCCGAACGGTGCGGTGTCGCGGCTCTGGATGCCAAAGGGGATGACACCACACATCACCATCGCCGGGCGGGCGGCACGGGGCTGCGCCGCCATGTACCAGGCGCCCCAGAGCGCAGGGTCGAAGAGCACCGCATCGGCGGGGCGCTCTCGGTGCGCGTCGAGCAGTGCGTGGTACTGCGACTTCGATGGTTTCGCGAAGACGTTCTCGGCGTCGAAGGCGATTGCCTTGAGGCCCTTCAATTGAGCGCGTTCGGGGAACGACGTGATGAGCCCTTCGTCGTAATCGGCGTCGGGCGGCAGCGAGATGTGGGTGGCACCCCTGGCTGTCACCTGCTCCGCGAACCGCGCACCGGTGATGAACCGGACGTCGTCACCACGCTCGACGAACTTCTCGGCCACAGCCAGCATCGGAGCGAAATGGCCATGCACGGGCACGCTCGCAATGATGATCGATGCCATGTCGCCCCCCGGCTTTTGACTACGTTGGTCTAGTATTCGATACTATGGCACCCAAGCCAAATATCGACAAGGGTTCTCAGCAGACTCGCAGTTACCGGTCCGATCTGCGCCGCCAGCAGGCCGAACAGACTCGGCAACGCATCGTCGCCGCAGCGGCTGACCTCTTCGCCGCCGACGGCTATCCGCGCACCACGCTGGCGAAGATCGCCGCAGCAGCCGGGGTATCCACCGAAACGGTTGCTGCACAGGGCCCCAAGGCTGTCCTGATGGTGGCCGCCATGGAGTACGCGATGTTCGGGGTCTCCGGTGAGGAGAACGTGCTGAACCTGGACATCGGCCGCCGCTACCTCGAGATCGACAACCGCGACGACGCGCTGGACTATTGGGTGGCAACCCAGATCGAGCTGCACGAGCGCGGCGCCGGCCTGGCGCAGGCCCTTATCGGGGCAGCGGCATCTGACCCTGAGCTGAACCACTACCTCGACGAGCTGTTCGCCGGCATCACCAAGCAGGCCCGGCGGGTACTGGTCGTCGCCCGCGACCGCGGATGGCTGCGTGACGACGTCCCGTTCGACGAACTCGTCCTCACGTCCACGGTTGCCTCGGGGATCGACACCTTCTTGCGGGTTACCCGCCGCGACGGCTGGAGCGTGCCCCGCTACCGCACCTGGCTGCGGCGCATTCTGGCCGAGACCACCTTCGCGCGGGCCTAAGCGGTTCCTGGCACCAACCAGCGTCCCGACAAGGCCCGCCACCCGACGAAGACGAGCCGCAGCACCATGAACGTGCTCAGACCCGACCAGATGCCGAGCAGGCCCCAGCCGAACGCCAGTGATAGCCAGATCAGCGGCAGGAAGCCGATCAGCGCGCTCGCCAGCGTCGCAGTGCGCATGAACGCCGCGTCACCGGCGCCCAGCAGCACACCGTCGAGCGCGAAGACGATGCCGGCGATCGGCAGCTGCGCAACCATGAACCACCACGGCACCCCGATCGCGGCGAGCACCGAGCCGTCGTTGGTGAACAACGACGGCAGCACCGACGCACCGGCGGCGAACACCGAAGCCAGCGCCGCGGCGGCGATCGTCGAGAACACCGTCACCCGCCACGCCACCGACTTCGCGTGCTCGGTGCGGCCCGCGCCGAGCGCGGCACCGACCAGCGACTGCGCGGCGATCGCGAGCGAATCCAGCACCAGGGCAAGGAAATTCCACAACTGCAGCACCACCTGGTGCGCGGCGACCGCAGCCGCCCCGAACCGCGCGGCCACCGCGGCCGCCGAGACGAAGCAGGCCTGGAACGCCAGGGTGCGCACCACCAGATCGCGCCCCATCACCACCTGCGCCCGCAACACCGAGGTGTCCACACGCAGCGGTACCTTCTCGGTCAGCAGCGCGCGACAGAACAGGACGGCGGCCAGCCACTGGCCCACCAGGTTGGCGATCGCCGAGCCGGCCAGCTCCAGTCGGGGCAAGCCCAGCCAGCCGTACACCAGCAGCGGGCACAACACCGCCGAGACACCGAACCCCACCACCACGTAGCGCAGCGGGCGCATGGTGTCCTGCACACCGCGCATCCAGCCGTTGCCCGCGGCCGAGATCAGGATCGCAGGCACCCCGAAGATGGCGATCCGCACCCACGGCATGGCGGCCGCGGCGATGTCCCCGCCGCTGGACTTGGTGCCCGCGATCACCGAGACCAGGGGGACGGCGAACACCTGCACCGCGGTCACGATCACCGCACCCATTGCCAGCGCCAGCCAGGTGGCCTGCACGCCCTCGCCCACTGCCGCGACCCGGTTGCCCGCGCCATAGAAGCGGGCCGAGCGGGCCGTCGTGCCGTAGGACAGGAACGTGAGCTGCGCGCTGACCACCGACAGGATCAGCCCGCCGATCGCCAGGCCGGCCAGATTCAGCGCACCGAGGCGCCCGACGATCGCAAGATCGAACAGTAGGTAGATCGGCTCCGCGGCCAGTACACCCAGCGCGGGAAACGCCAGCCCCGCGATCCGGCGACCGGTGACGGAACCATCGTCCGCCGAGTCAGTCAAGAGCGGCGGAAAGCTGCTTCACGACGTCGTCGATCGGTCCGGCCGCGGAATACCCGGCGGCCAGCGTGTGTCCGCCGCCGCCGAAACCGCTGGCGACCTTGGCCAGGTCGTAGCTCTTGGCCCGCATCGACACCGACCAGTGCTGCGGCTCGATCTCCTTGAAGACCGCCGCGACCTCAGCCTCGTGGGTGGTGCGCACGATGTCGACGATGCTCTCCACCTCTTCGGACCGGTTCGCCATCCAGTCCTCGTGGGCCACCACCGCATAGACCAGCCCTTGCCCGCCGGCCGCCTCGGGCACCAGCTGGGCACTGGACAGCACCCGGGCGAGCAGGGGCAGCCAGACAAACGGGTGGGTGTCGAACAGTTCCCGGCTGATCGCGGCGTTGTCCACACCCAGCTCCACCAAGCGTGCCGCCAGTCGCAGGGCCCGCGGCGACGCCCACCGGAACGAACCGGTATCGATGGTCAACCCGGCGTACAGGCAGACGGCGACATCACGGTCGATCGTCTTCTCCCACGCGTCCAGCAACTCGGCGACCACCATCGTCGTCGAATCCGCCTTGGGGTCAACAAGATTGACGGTACCGAACAGGGTGTTCGACTTGTGGTGGTCGATGACCAAGACCTCGCGGCCGGGCGTCGTCAGCTCGGCCAGCGCGCCAAGGCGGTTGATACTCGGGGCATCGGCGGTGACCACCAGATCGGCGTCGCGACGCATATCTCCTGGCGCGACCAGCAGGTGGCCGCCCGGCAGCATGTGCAACGACTCCGGCAGGTTCGACGGCGTCGCGAAACTCACCTGAACGTCGATACCGTCGCGCTCGAGGATCAGCGCCAGTGCCAGGCCTGCGCCGATGCTGTCGGCGTCGGGATGGACGTGGCAGATCACGCTGACCGACCCCGCGCCGCGCAGCACCTCGACGGCGCCATGCGGATCCACCCGCCTACCGAGGCGGGAGATCTCAGTCGTCGAATCGATCGCGGTCACCGGTGTCCTGGTCGTCCTGGTCGTCCTGCGTAGTAGAGGGTGTGCCCTCTTCTCCTACCACACGGTACGGCTGCGCGTCGCCCGCTGGAGTGGCACCGGCCCGAATGCGCGCGACATCGGCGTCGGCAGCGCGCGCCTTGGCCAGCAGATCCTCCATGTCGCGCGCCACATCGGGCAGCTTGTCCAGAACGAAGGCCAAGGTCGGGGTGAACCGTACGCCGGTGCCGGCACCGACCTTGCTGCGCAGCGTGCCCTTGGCGCGTTCCAGCGCCGCGGCCGCACCCTGATAGTCCGGCTCCTCGTCGAGGGTGTTGCCACGCACGGTGTAGTAGACCGTCGCGTCGTGAAGGTCACCGGTGACCTTGGTATCGGTGACCGTCACGAACGCCAGCGGCGGATCCTTGATCTCGAACTCGATCGCCGAGGCGACGATGGTGGCGATGCGCTTGGAGAGCCTCCGGGCCCTACCTACGTCAACCATCAGACGCGTTCTTTTTCAACGAGCTCGTACGTCTCGATGACATCGCCTTCCTTGATGTCGGAGTACGTCAGCGTCAGACCGCATTCGTAACCCTCGCGCACCTCGGTGGCGTCGTCCTTCTCCCGCTTGAGCGACGAGATCGTGACCGTCTCCGCGACGACGACGTTGTCGCGGAGCAGACGCGCCTTCGCGTTGCGGCGCATGAGACCCGAGGTGACGAGGCAGCCGGCGATGTTGCCGATCTTCGACGACCGGAAGATCGCCCGGATCTCGGCACGGCCGAGTTCCTTCTCCTCGTAGACCGGCTTGAGCATGCCCTTGAGCGCGCTCTGGATCTCATCGATGGCCTGGTAGATCACCGAGTAGTACCGGATGTCCACGCCCTCGCGGTTGGCCAGCTCGGTGGCCTTGCCCTCGGAGCGCACGTTGAAGCCGATGATGATGGCATTCGACGCCGACGCCAGGTTGACGTTGGTCTCGGTGACTCCACCGACACCGCGGTCGATGACGCGCAGTTCGACCTCGTCGCCGATCTCGATACCCAGCAGGGCCTCCTCCAGCGCCTCCACGGTGCCGGAGTTGTCGCCCTTGAGGATCAGGTTCAGCTGCGAGGTTTCCTTCAGCGCGGCATCCAGATCGTCCAGGCTGATGCGCTTGCGGGTGCGTGCGGCCAGCGCATTGCGCTTGCGCGCACTGCGGCGGTCCGCGATCTGACGGGCGATGCGGTCCTCGTCGACGACGAGCAGGTTGTCACCCGCGCCTGGCACCGACGTGAAGCCGATGACCTGGACAGGCCGCGAGGGCAGCGCCTCGTGGATGTCCTCGCCGTGCTCGTCGACCATGCGGCGCACACGTCCGTAGGCGTCGCCGGCGACGATCGAGTCGCCGACCCGCAGCGTGCCGCGCGCGATGAGCACGGTCGCAACGGGGCCACGGCCACGATCCAGATGCGCTTCGATCGCCACACCCTGGGCTTCCATATCCGGGTTGGCCCGCAGATCCAGCGAGGCGTCGGCGGTCAACAGAACCGCCTCCTCCAGCGCCTGGATGTTGGTCCCGTTCTTGGCCGAGATGTCGACGAACATGGTCTCGCCGCCGTATTCCTCGGCCACCAGGTTGTATTCGGTGAGCTGCGCCCGGATCTTGGCCGGGTCGGCGCCCTCCTTGTCGATCTTGTTGACCGCCACCACGATCGGCACATCGGCCGCCTGTGCGTGGTTGATGGCCTCCACCGTCTGCGGCATCACGCCGTCGTCGGCGGCAACCACCAGGATCGCGATATCGGTGGCCTTCGCACCACGGGCACGCATGGCGGTGAACGCCTCGTGACCGGGGGTGTCGATGAAGGTGATGAGGCGCTCGATGCCGTCATGCTCGACGGCGACCTGGTAGGCACCGATGTGCTGGGTGATGCCACCGGCCTCGCCCTCGCGGACCGTGGCGTTGCGGATCGTGTCCAGCAGTCGGGTCTTGCCGTGGTCGACGTGACCCATAACGGTGACGACCGGCGGACGGAACTCGAGGTCCTCCTCGCCGCCCTCGTCCTCGCCGTAGGTGAGGTCGAAGGACTGCAGCAGCTCGCGGTCCTCGTCCTCGGGCGACACGACCTGCACGACGTAGTTCATCTCGCCGCCGAGCAGCTCGAGCGTCTCGTCACCGACAGACTGGGTCGCGGTCACCATCTCGCCGAGGTTGAACAGCGCCTGGACCAATGCGGCCGGGTTGGCGTCGATCTTCTCGGCGAAATCGGACAGCGAAGCGCCCCGGGCCAGCCGGATGGTCTCGCCGTTGCCGTGCGGCAACCGCACGCCACCGACGACCGGTGCCTGCATGCTCTCGTACTCGGCGCGTTTTGCGCGCTTGGACTTGCGGCCACGACGCGGGGCACCGCCGGGACGGCCGAACGCGCCGGCCGCGCCGCCGCGCTGACCGGGGCGGCCACCGCCGCCACCGGGACCGCCACCACCGGGACGGCCTCTGAAGCCGCCAGCAGCTGCGCCACCACCTGCGCCGGCACCGGCGCCACCGGGGCCGCCGGGTCGGTAGTTACCACCGCCGCCACCGGGACCGCCAGGACGACCACCGCCACCGGGGCCGCCAGCGGGCCGAGGCCCGCCACCGGGACGCGGGGCACCGGGACGACCGGGCGCACCGGGGCGCGCGCCGGGCGGACGCGGCGGCATGTTGCCGGGCGTGGCACCGCCGGGACGTGGGCCACCGGGACGTGGGCCACCGGGGCCGGGGGCACCGGGACGTGGGCCACCGGGGCCGGGGCTCTGCGGGCGCGGCGCTGGGCGCTCGACCGGCTGGGCCGAGGAGAACGGGTTGTTGCCGACTCGCGGCGGGCGGGGCATACCCGGCTTGGGCGCAGCCGGTCCGGGACGGGGACCTGGGGCCGCCGACGGCGCGGCAGGGGCCGGCGCCGATGCTTCGACGGAGGCTGCGGGCACAGGCGGGGCCGCAGGCGCGGGTGCGGGGGGCGCCGGCGGCGGTGCCGCCGGGGCGGGGGCCGCGGGCTTGGGAGCCGCAGGCACCGGGGGCGCGGTCGCGACAGCGCCGTCGGACACGGGCGCCGGCTTCGGCGCTCCGTTTCCGGCGGCACTGGCCGGTGCGGGTTTAGCTGGGGCTTTGTCGGGCTTGCTGCCGCCGAATGCTTCGCGCAAGCGGCGCGCAACCGGGGCTTCCACCGTCGACGACGCGGATTTAACGAATTCGCCCTGATCGCTCAGACGGGCGAGAACTTCCTTGCTGGTAACACCGAGTTCCTTAGCCAACTCGTGTACGCGGGCCTTACCTGCCACTACATCTCCTACATAGAGAGGCGACAGCGGTGGTAGGCCGCGCCTCGGGTTTAGCTACGACGCATGGTCATCGTCGCGACTTCACGGTGTGCTCATCTTCTTCGCTACCTGTTCTCTTGCCGGGCTGGGCGAGTCGGCCAGTGCCACTTGGGCTCTGACGTCCTCGACCACCACGGAGGTGTCCGGTGAACCGGTGATGCGCAACGCTCGGCCGAAGGCTCGCCGCCGAATCGCTGCCTCAAGGCACCGCTCAATGGGATGCAACCAAGCACCCCGACCCGGGAGGTTACCGGTCTGGTCAACGGTTACGGCGCATTCACCGTTCCCGTTCCACACCGCGACCACTCGGAGGAGATCGACGGCCAACTCTCGCTTCCGGCACCCGACACATGTCCGCACCGGTCCTTCGGTGCGTCGATGCGGTCTCTCGGGAGTCGGAGTCTCGCGCTGGATCACGGCATAGTCTACCGTCATCGCGCCGCTGCTCCGAACCAGCCTTCGGCGGCCGAATCCGGCCTGGGTCCCGAGGCCGGCCGACCCCGTGGTCAGCCCACTTTCTCCTGATACGGCGAGTATTCGTCACGTCCGACGACACCGGAATCCTGGGCTGACATCGCAGCGACCCGCACACCCAGCCGCATTGCCTGATCCAGGTTGATGTAGATCCCGGCTCCCTGCCGGCCGGTGCTGACGATTCCGTCGCCGAATCCGCGCAGCGCCTCGTCGAGCAGACCGAGCTGGTCTGCCGTGGCGTCGAAATTCGCGTAGGCGTCGGTCGCCACTTCGGATCCGAGGTAGTCGACCGCGCCGCCAGGCAGCAGGATCGACATGTCCTCCAACGCCGTCACGCGGACATCGAACGATTCGCCGGTCGGCACGGTGTACTCCAGCCCGATCAGACCGGCCGGGCAATTCAGGCTCTGCCACTCGCCGTAGTTGTTGAACCGGTGCGCCCGGATGCCGATGTCGTGGGTGTACAGCCACTGATAGCCGTGCCAGCTGGCCGGGTAGTCACGGACGCGCACCACGGCGACGACGAGATCTCGCCGCCCCGATTTCTGCGCAATGCCAACGCCGAGTTCGTCGAGCCCCAGGCTGGTGGCGAGATCCTCAGGACGGCCGGTGGAGATGATCCTGTTGCACGACACGGCGACGTCTCCGCCGGGCCCGGACACGGTGACCGAGAAGCGGCCACCAGCCGGCCGGGCTATCGACGTCACCCGCGAGTCGAAGAGCCAATTCACTTGATCGCCAAGGAATTCGGCCAGCCCCGACCACAGAACTCCTACCCCGCCCTGCGGATAGAAGAAGCGGTCCACCACGTCAGCCGGCTGCCCCGAGCGACCCGGCTTGGGTATCGCGGTAGCCAGCACCGAACCGAACCGGGGCGACAGGATCCGCTGCGCTGCCCACCCGGCCGGGATGTTTCTGGGGTCGATTCCGAAGACTTTCCGCGCATGGGGCGCCATGAACGTCTCGGCCAGGAACGGCCCATACCGGTTCTTCACCCACTCGTCGAGGTTGTGATCCTCACGACCCGTGGGCGCCCGCAGTTTCCAGGCGGCCAGCGACGCGGCTCCGCGAGCACGAACCGCCCAGGGAACCGAGTCACGGAACTGCCGCGTGTCGAAGGGATAGGCGACGACGTAACCGTCGCGGAGGATGCCGCTGCGCCTGCCGATATCCGACATCGGGATGCCCCCGAGCCGACGCGCGAAATCCAGCCACGCCCGGCGCTGATTCGGCGTCGCAGACAGCAGGCGGTGGCCGCCGAGATCAATGTCGTTGCCGGCCACGCTCGCCGAGCGCGCCAGCCCGCCCACCCGCGCCGTGTGTTCCACGATGGCAACCGACGCGCCGGACGTGACAAGGGAATCGGCCGCCGTGAGACCCGTGGGGCCGGCTCCGATAATCAAGACATCGACAGAAAGGGAAATATCGTCGCCGAAATTAGACGAAACCACCGACGCCCGTTCTATGCGCGAAAGTGTTTGCCGCCGAGCGGATAACAATCGTCAAGACATACCCCCCATTGGCACGACACTACAGTGCCGATTGTATTCAAATGCAGGAAGCGAATACCCCGTTGCCGGGGAACCGACAACGGTCCGGCGTGACTCGTCTCGATCCTGACCGCTCTGTGCCAGTATGTTTCGCTGAACAGAGGTGGCGCGTCACGACGACTTGGCGCGCATCACGCTAGCCGGTGAAGCAGTGCCATAAAGTTCGCTCCCACTACCTCCGGGCGAAATTTACGCATTTCATGATTATTAGCACCGCGCAGATGAAATTTGCTGGAATCGCCCGCAAATAAGCCATTCCGACATCATCGCGGCCGTTCTACGCCTCGGGCTCAGCGCCGTCCGGCGGCGCCGCATCGCTGCGAATGTCGATGCGCCAGCCGGTCAGCCGAGCGGCCAGCCGGGCGTTTTGCCCTTCCTTGCCGATCGCCAACGACAGCTGGAAATCGGGCACGACCACCCGCGCGGCGCGCGTGCCCTCATCGATGACCGAGACCGACACCACCTTGGCCGGCGAAAGTGCGTTGGCGACGAAGCGGGACGGGTCGTCGTCGAAGTCGATGATGTCGATCTTCTCGCCGGACAGCTCGCTCATCACGTTGCGCACCCGCTGGCCCATCGGGCCGATGCACGCACCCTTGGCGTTGAGGCCGGGCACCCGCGACTGCACGGCGATCTTGGACCGGTGCCCCGCCTCACGGGCGACGGCGACGATCTCCACCGACCCGTCGGCGATCTCGGGCACCTCCAGGGAGAACAGCTTGCGGACGAGATTGGGGTGCGTGCGCGACAACGTGATCAATGGCTCGCGCGCGCCTCGGCTGACCCCGACGACATAGCAGCGCAGCCGATCACCGTGCTCGTAGCTCTCACCGGGCACCTGTTCGGCCGACGGGATCACGCCTTCGGCGCCCTTGGTCTCACTGCCCAACCGCACGACGATCAGCCCGCGGGCGTTGGCGCGGGCATCCCGCGAGATGACGCCCGCGACGATGTCACCCTCCCGCGCGGAGAACTCGCCGTAGCTGCGCTCGTTCTCGGCGTCACGGAAGCGCTGCAGCATGACCTGGCGGGCTGTCGTGGCCGCAACGCGGCCGAATCCCTCTGGGGTGTCGTCCCATTCGCTGATCAGATTGCCGTCGACGTCGGTCTCGCGGGCCATCACCTGAACGACGCCGCTCTTGCGGTCGATCTCGATGTGAGCGTCGGGCTGATGGCCCTCGGTGTGCCGATAGGCGGTCAACAGGGCCGACTTGATGGTGTCGAGCAACTCGTCGACAGAGATGCCGCGATCGATCTCGATCGCGTGCAGGGCGGTCATGTCGATGTTCATGCTCCGGCCTCCGTTCCCGCTGCCCCAGCCAGCTCCAGCTCGCGCGCTTTTGGTGGTGAAAATTCAACCTGGACAACAGCTTTGACGATTTCAGCGAGTGAGATCCGGCGGACCGCCCAGTCACCGCGAGCACGCACCACCAGATCGACGGCACCGTCGGACACTGCACCCAGCCGGCCGGTGACGGTGGTCCCGTCGACGAGTTCGGCGTCGACTTTGCGGCCGTGTGCGCGGCGGAAATGCTTCTCGGCGGTCAGGGGCCGCTCGACCCCGGGTGAGGTGACTTCCAGCACGTAGGCCGCGTCGCTGTCCAAGGCGTCCAGCAGGGCCGACGCGGAGCGGGCCAGCTCGGCGACGGTCTCCAGGTCCAGTGGTTTGTCGCCGTCGGCGATCACGGTGATGTGCGGCGGTTGGGGGCGATCGTCGATCACAACGTCTTCGATTTCGTATCCGGCGCGCACGAACTCACCATCGAGTAGCTCGATCACCTGCTTCTGGGTTGGTAGCCCCGTAGAACGGCCAGCCACGGCGAGCTCCTCATCTTGAGTTGTTCTGATCTGCGTCGGATGCAGGGCTCCCCACAAAAGGGATCGCGGAGAGCCAGTCATCAACGATACGCCAGCACAGGCCGCCACAATGGCAGGATGTTGGCGTGCTGAGCCCAGATCCCAGCCCTTTCGCGGGCATCCCCCGGCGACGGGTTCTCGTCGGTGGTGCCCGCGGGCTGGCGATGTTCGCGCTGCTCGGCGCGGCCGCTACCGCCTGCGGGACGAATCCGCCGCCCGAACCTGATCCGCTGGAGCAACAGGCCGAGCTGGCCCGTCACGACAGCGAACTGGCCGCAGCCGCGGCCAAGGCCGCACCGCCCGCCCTGGCGCCGGCATTGACCGAGGTGGCCGCCGAACGTGGGCGGCACGCGACCGCGCTGGCTGACGAGGTCGCCCGGCTGGCCGGCAAAACCACCGTCGCGACGAGCACCACGTCGCCGACCACCACGTCGGCTGTCGCGGCGCCACCACCGACGGTGGCCGACGTGGTCGCCGCCCTGCGCAGCTCGGCCGACAGTGCCACCAAACTGGCGCCCACCCTGACCGGATACCGGGCGGGGCTGCTCGGCTCGATCGCGGCATCCTGCGTCACCGCCTACAGCGTGGCGCTGCCCTCAGGGAAGGCTGGGCAATGACCTCACCGCAGCCGACACCGTCGACCACGCAGAATCCCGACCGTCCCGCGGATACCGCCGCGGCGGCCCTCTTCGACGCCGTGGCCGCCGAGCACGCCACGATCTACGGCTACGGCATCGTGTCGGCGCACAGCTCGCCCGACGAGAACGACCTGGTGTCGGCGGCACTGGCCGAGCATCGCGAGCGGCGTGAGGCGGCGATCGCGATGCTGACCGGCGGTTCGGCCAAGGCACCGGTGCCGGCGGCGGGCTATCAGCTCCCGATGCCGGTGAACAACCCCAACGACGCGGCCAACCTCGCGGTGCGGATGGAGGAGGACTGCGCGGCGGCCTGGCGCGCCGCGATCGAGCGGGCGAGCTCCGAGCAGGCCCGCGCGTTCGCCGTCACCGCACTGACCGAGACGGCGGTCGCCGCAGCACGCTGGAAGCAGGTACAGGGGATCAAGCCGGTGACGGTCGCGTTCCCGGGCGGTAACGAGTAGCGCGCACTCGAGAAGCCTTGTGCGCTAGGCGATCTGAAGGACCGTTACCCCGGTGGTGTCAGCGCCGAGGTGCCACAGGTACGAGACTTGATTGGCGAATAGCGCGCGAGTTCCGTCGGCGCTGACCCACGGTTGCCACGGATCACCGGCGAGCGTCAACCCCCCGAGCTTGTGGCCAGTCACCGTGTCGATCAACAGCACGTGGGCCGATGCCGTGGACGTGACCGGGTTCCAGGCGCTGGTCGCGACGAGGGCATGCGTGCGGTCGGTGCCCAATACCTGTGCCAGCGTCGCATAGCCGCCGAGGGTGCGGGTCCCGCCGACCTGCTTGCCGGTGGTGGTGTCGATGACCGCCAGCCGGGTTGAGGAAAGGCCGGTGGCATAGCTGTAAACGGAGGTGAGGATCACGGCGCGGGAACCGTCCGCGGCTAGCAGCGCAGGGCCGGAGCCATCTCCACGGACAGAGACTGTGGTGCCGATCTGGTCGCCGGTGGCGGTGTCAACCACCGATACGTGGGTGGTGTAGCCGTAGATGTCGTCGCCGTCGATGGTGGTGACCACCGCACGGCTGCCATCGACGGTGATGGGCACCGACGCGGCTGGCCTGCCGGGCAGGCTGACGACGACGCCGGCCTGCTCGCCGGAGGTGGTGTCGACGACCACCAGGTGGGTGGTTCCGCCACTGTCGCCGACGGTGACCAGGGCGTGCGTTCCGTCGGCGCTCAGCACCGGAGCCAACGCCGCGCCAGATGCGTTCCAGGGCTGGCCATCCAGGTCGATCGTGGAGCCAATCTGAGCGCCGGTTGCGGTGTCGATGACGGACGCGTGGCTGGGCTCGTCGCCCGGAATGAGGGTGTTGAACTCATCGGTGATCAGCAGGGCCTGCGCGCCGGTGGCGCTGAACAGAATTGCGGAAAAGCGACCGGGCAGCTGCACGGGTGTGGCACCGGCCAGGGCACCCGAGGCGGTGTCGATCACCACCACCGATGTCGACATGTGGCTGGTGACCGGGTCGGTAGAGGACATCGCGATCACGGCGTTGCCGTGATCGACCGTGATCGTTGGGCTGTTCACCCCGTTCGGATCGGTGAGGGTGACGGTCGTGCCGACCTGTGCGCCAGTCGCGGTGTCGAGCACTGCCACCTGTGTGGCGGTGGGACCGTACGCGACGGCCAAGACGTGGGTGTCGTCGGTGCGTACCACCTGTGTCCCAGCGGACCACTGGTCGCCACTCCTGCTGAGAGTGATCGTCGTACCCAGTTGGTCACCCGTATCCGTGTCGAATACCGCCAAGTGGGTCGTCACGGTGGTGGTCGCGTCATCGACGTCAGAAGTGGCGATCACGGCGCGCTTGCCATCCGCACTCAGCGCCACAGGTGCGCTGGAAAAGTGCAGCGATGCACCCATGTGAGCGCCTGTGGCCGTGTCGATCACCGACAGCCACGCGTTGCCGTTCGTATTGCCGTCGCTCGAGGTGACCAGGGCGCGGCTGCCGTCGGCGCTGAGCACCGGCGTGGAGATCGGCCGGCCATAGAGGGCGACCGTGGTGCCGACCTGGGTGCCGTCGGCCAGATCGATGACGGTGACGCGGGTGGCGTCGGTGCTGTTGTAATCGACGGTGGTGATGACCGCGCGGGTTCCATCGGCACTCACCACCGGCGGGTTCGTCGACGCACCGGTGAGGACGATGGTTTTACCAACCTGGGCGCCGGTGGCGGGATTCAGCACCGCCACCCGGGCGGTGTGCACGCCCGAGTCCCAATTGTCGGTTTGGGTGACGACGACCGCGCGGGTTCCGTCGGCCGTAACGACGGTGTTCGCCGGCACGCCGCCGATGCCGACACTCCCCGCGACTTGGACCGGATGGCCGAGCCTGCGGGCGACATCGCGCACGCCCAGCCAGAGGGCGTCGATCGGCGCGGGCATCGGCAGATTGGGCAGCGGTACGTAGGGCGTCAGCGCACCAAAGCCGGTCCAGCCCAGCACGTCGGTCGCCATCGATCGCAGCGTGACGCGCACGGCGGGAGCGGCCGCTGCCGCGGTGGGAGCGCTTGCTGCGCTCGCAGCGGCAGGCGTTACCCGAACCCGGGTTGGCTGCGCGCGACGTGCCGTCGTGTCGGCCTTGGGCTTGGGACGCGCCGCCGGCGCGACCGCCTTCGTCCCGCGGGGAGCGTGATGCGCCGATTGCGACGAACTCGATGACGACGCCGCGGACGACGTGTCATCGGCCGCAGCGATCCCCTGTCCCAGCGATATGCCGACACCCAACAGAACCGCCAGGCCACCCACCCGACCGACAAACCGACCAGCGCTCATCGCGCACCCCCAGACTCAGCCTGTGGGCATCATGACCCTTGACGGCCGCGGTGTCTGCAGTAGTCGACTACTGGGATTTCGGCGCGTAAACCGCCGCCAGGCGAACGAAACCGCGCCGAAATCGCTAGAGAGCTAGCGCCGAGGCGATCTCGGCAGCCGCAGTCTCGACACCGATCTCGCGCTTGTCACCGTCGAACCGGTTGCGCAGCTCCACGACACCCTCGCCCCAGCCCCGCCCGACCACGACGATCCATGGCACGCCGATCAGCTCGCCGTCCTTGAACTTCACTCCCGGCGAGGCGGTGCGGTCGTCGAGCAGGACTTCGAAGCCCAACCGGTCCAGATCGCGGGCCAGCTCCTCGGCCCCGGCACGGGCTTGTGCGTCCTTGTTGGCGATCACCACGTGCACGTCGAACGGCGACACCGACGCCGGCCAGCGCAACCCCAGCTCGTCGTGCTGCTGTTCGGCGATCACCGCGACCAGCCGGGACACGCCCACACCGTAGGAGCCCATGGTCAGCCGCACCGGCTTGCCGTCCTCGCCGAGCACGTCGGCGGAGAACGCATCGGTGTACTTGCGGCCCAGCTGGAAGATGTGGCCGATCTCGATGCCGCGGGCCGACACCAGCGGTCCGGCGCCATCGGGCGACAGGTCACCGTCGCGCACCTCGGCGGCCTCGATGGTGCCGTCGGCGACGAAGTCCCGGCCGGCCACCAGGCCGACGACGTGCTTGCCGGTCTCGTCGGCGCCGGTGATCCAGGTCGTCCCGTCCACCACCCGCGGATCAACCAGATAACGAACACCGTTGGCCAACAAGCCTTTCGGGCCGATATAGCCCTTCTTCAGGAACGGGTGCTTGGCAAAATCGGCATCGCTGAGCATCGCGTATTCCGCGGGTTCCAGCGCGGCGCCGAGGCGCTTGTCGTCAACCTCGCGATCACCGGGCACGCCGATGGCCAGCAGTTCCCAGTCGCCGCCCGGCACCCGCGTCTTGAGCAGCACATTCTTGAGGGTGTCGGCGGCCGTGACCTCTCGGCCCAGGCCCGCGGAGTTGGCCCACTCGACCAGGGTGGCGATCGTCGGGGTGTTCCCGGTGTCGTGCACCTGCGCCTCGGGCAGGCCCTCGAGCGGCAGCGCTTCCGGAATGGCGGTGATCACCGCTTCCACGTTGGCCGCATACCCGGACTGCAGGCAGCGCACGAACGTGTCCTCGCCGACCTCGCTTTCGGCCAGGAACTCCTCGGAGGCGGATCCGCCCATCGCGCCGGATACCGCCGAGACGATCACATAGCGAATTGCCATGCGCTTGAACATGTTCTGGTACGCCTCGCGGTGCGCGTGATACGCGGTCTTGAGGCCGTCGTCGGCGACGTCGAACGAGTACGAGTCCTTCATGATGAACTCGCGCCCGCGCAGGATGCCGGCTCGCGGGCGGGCCTCGTCGCGGTACTTCGTCTGAATTTGGAACAGCACCAGCGGGAAGTCTTTGTAGGAGCTGTACTCCCCCTTCACCGTCAGGGTGAAGAACTCTTCGTGGGTGGGGCCGAGCATGTAGTCGTTGTCGCGGCGGTCTTTGAGCCGGAACACCCCGTCGCCGTATTCGGTCCACCTGTTGGTGGTCTCATACGGCGCCCGAGGCAGCAGCGCCGGGAACAGGATCTCCTGCCCGCTGATCGCGACCATCTCCTCGCGCACGATCTTCTCGACCTTGCGCAGCACCCGAAGGCCTAGCGGCAGCCACGTGTACAACCCCGGCGCCACCGGCCGGACGTAGCCGGCCCGGATCAAGAGTTTGTGGCTGGGCACTTCGGCGTCGGCTGGATCATCGCGCAAGGTGCGCAAGAACAGCTCGGACATGCGGGTGATCACAGTGGGCAAGCCTAGCGATGCGCTCAGTCGCGGCCCTGCCAGGTGCAGATGCAGGCCTCGTTGCCCTCCGCGTCGGCCAGTATCCAGAACGCCGGAGGGGCCGAATCCGACAGCAGCGTCCCGCCCGCGGCGATCGCCGCCGCGATGCGTTCAGCGGCCGCGTCGTGGGGCACGTCGATGTCGAGGTGAATGCGATTGCGCTGCGGCCGCGGGGCGTCCATCTGCTGAAACCAGATCGCCGGACCACGCCCCGACGGGTCGATCAGCCCGTCACTGAGGTCGGAGGGTCCGGGTTCGTCGACGTAACCGGTGACCGCTTGCCAGAACGGGCGGACTCCCGCGATGTCGAGCGCGTCGATGGCGATCTCCAGCGCTTGAACCACACCCGGTCCCAGCCGCAGCCCGCGCGAGGTCAGCTCCGTCGAAATCGTGTGCGCCAGGCCGATGTCCAGGCCCGTCACCGCCCACTGCGTCGCCGACTGCAGGCGCAGCACGGTGCGCTGCGCGCGGATGTCGACGCTCAGATGGTCCTGCCCGTCGTCACCGGCGGCCTGTACCGCCAGTGCGGCTACCTGGGTGGCCTGCGCCAGGGACGGCACCGGGACTTCGGCATAGATGGCGCCGAGCACCAGGCGCCAGCCCAGATCGGAGATCGCATCGGAGATCTCCTGGCGGCTCGGCCGGGCGTCGTCGTCCATCGTCACGCCGCCGCGCTCTGCCCGCGGTGCACCACCGCCGCGCCGATCAAGCTCGCCGCCACACCCCCGACGATCCAGCAGACCAGCACGACGATCGCATGGGTGATCCCGTGGCCGTCGAAGTACACGATCCGGCGGATGGCGTCGGTGCCCGCGCCGTTGGGCAGCAGGCCGCTGATGGCGCGCCAGAACGGCGGCAACACCGACGGCTGATAGGCACCACCGGCCGACGGGTTGCCGAGGATCACGAAGATCACCACGGTCAGCCCGATCCCGATGACGCCGAACAGGATCTGCAACGCGATCGTCACCGTCGCCGCCGACAACGTCACCAGCGTGCCGATCCCGGCGATCGACCAGAAGTGACCGTTCATGGCATGCAGCACGGGCTCGGCCACCACTGCGCCGCCGAACCCGGAGGCCAGCGCGTAGGGCACCGTGGCGCCCAGCCGCCAGAGCGAACGCGGAAAGGTCGCGGGCCGTGAGCCTTTCGCGATGCCGAGCATCGAGGCGAACAGGTACCCGCCGACCACCCAGCCGACGACGAGGTAGAACCCGGACAGCCCACGGGCGTCGCCCGAGAACAGCGGGACGACGTCGTCGACGGCCACAGTGCGCTGCTGGGCCGCGGTCACGTTGGTGAAGATCTGCTCCAGCGCGCCGGAGACGGCGGTGCCCCCACCGGAGGCCACCAGCAAACGGTCTTCGGTGCCGGCCGGGTTGAGGACGTAGACGCCGGAGATGTCACCGGCGCGCAGAGCCGCGCGGGCCGCGTCCTCGTCGGTGGCGGCCGAGGCGGCGACGGGATCACCCGCCAGGCCATTGAGCTGTCCGACGACCTGGCCGGCCAGCTGTGCGGGAGCGACGACGGCGACCGGGATCTGATGCGGCGTTGGCGAATGAAACGCGCCGAGGTAGGACAGGATGAACGCGAATTGCAGCAGCAGCACACCGACCCCCAGCGCCAGGGTGCGCGGGGCGACGGCGTCACGGAAGCGGTCCTGCCACGTCTCCGGCGGCTCGGGCGCTTCGTGCTTGTTGGGCTGCGTGGTGACCATCGGCTCATCTTCCTCCGGCGGCGGCGTGCAGTCACCGGCACTCTAGGGTGGGTGGGTGACACCCGAATCGTCGCCCACAGGGTCTGCTGGCTCTTCTCTGGCGGCCCAAACCTACTCCGGCCGGATGCCGACACATGTCGGCGACATGGCCGTCGAGACACACGGCATCGCACCGATTCCGCCGGGCAACCGGTATGGATCCGCGCGCCGGCTCTTCACGGTGTGGTTTGCCCCTCAGGTCAACATGACGGTGGTGTTCACCGGCACGCTGGCCGTCGTGCTGGGGCTGGGTTTCTGGCTCGGCCTGCTGGCGATGGTGATCGGCACGGTCGCCGGCTCACTGGTCGTCGGCTATCTGTCCACCTGGGGTCCGCGCACCGGGACCGCGCAATTACCCAACGCGCGCATGGCATTCGGCGGCACCGTCGGGGTGGTGGCGGTGATCCAGTGGTTGTCGTCGATCGCCTGGGACGGCCTGGTCGGACTGTTCGGCGGTGAGGCGCTGGCCGAGTTGCTCGGCATGCCGTTCTGGCTGGCGGTGGTCATCGTGCTGGCGTTGCAGGGTGTGGTCGGCGTCTTCGGCTACGAGGTGATCCACCGCGTGCAGGCGGTGATGACGGTCGTGCTCATCGCGACCTTCGCGGTGTTCGCCTGGAAGTTGATCAGCGGGCATCAAGTGATCTCGCTGCCCACGCTGAGCGGTGCGGATCTGGCCGGGGCGTTCGTCCTCGAGGTGACCATCGCACTGAGCCTGGCGATCTCGTGGGCCAGCTACGCCTCCGACTACAGCCGCTACCTGCCGGTGAACACCTCACGAAAGTCGGTGTTCGGCTACACCTTCGGCGGACTGGCAGTGGCCTACATCGCCGTGCAGGCCATCGGGGTGGCGGCCGCCGGCACGCTCACCGATCAGACCGCGCAGGGCGTGCGGGAGATCATGGGTGGCGGCGTGCTGGGCGCGGTGGCCCTGCTGGTGATCGCACTGGGTTCGGTGGCCTCCAACGCGATGAACGACTACAGCGGCTCGCTGGCGCTGCAGACCGTCGGGGTTCGGGTTCGACGGCCGGTGTCGGCGGTCGTGGTGGTGGTGATCGCGTTCGCGCTCATCATGTGGCTGCACTCCGGCGACCTGGCCACCCGCTTCCAGGGTGTGCTCCTGTTCGTCAGCTATTGGATCCCGGCGTTCGTCGCGATCGTGGCCATCGATTGGCGCTTCCGCAGTGCCGGGCGCGACACCGTCAACCCCGCTGCCGAGGTGACGCAGCGCACCGACGGCCTGGTGGCACTGGGGGCGTTCTTCGTGGCGTTCGCCGCGGCGGTCCCGTTCATGCACACCAACCTGATCGTCGGCCCTGTGGCCACCGCGCTGCACGGTGCCGATCTGGCGTACTTCGTGAATTTCCTTGTCGCAGCAGCGGTTTACGGCGGCTACCGGCTGGTTCAGGGGCGAGCGAAGCGACGGGGATTGATGGTTCAGGGCGAGCGAAGCGACGGGGATTGACGTAGGCGCGCCGCTGAGCCCTACGGGCTGAACCGATTTTCCAGCGCCGTCAGAAATCCACGCAGCTCGTTGATGCGCACATTGAACCGTTGCATGTCCTGGCGAAGCCGGACCTCACTGTGCTCGGTTCTCGCCGATCGCGCTCGCGCAGCAAGTGTTTCGAGCTCGTCCAGCTCCTCGCGCAGAAGCTCGCAGAAGATGCGTGCCTGCGCCCGATCAGCGGGATGCGCCGGCTGTGCGGGCCAGCGTTTGAAGGCGTCGTGAGGTACAGCAACCACGGTCATCACCCATATCCTCACCCTCCTTCCGCTTGCCTCAATTACCGCGCCGTAGCGGCTCGGTAAGGATACGTTCACGCCAGCGCAGGCCGCAGTGTGAGCCGGTTACAGCTCGCCGGCCTCGACCGCCTCGCGAGTGTGCTGGGCGTTGGCGATGTCCTTGGTCGAGAAGCCGATCCCGAGGGCGGCCACCCCGACAAGCAGCGCGATGCCGGCCACCCACAGCAGCGAGTAGGTGTAGCCGTAGCCGAGCGCGTCGAGCTGGGCGGGCGTCATGTATTTCACCGGGCCCGTGGTGCCGCCCAGATACAGCGTGCGGGAGGTCTGCACGGCTTGGACGACGACCAGCACCAGCGGCCCGCCGAGGTTGAACACCATCAGCGTGATCGAGGAGACCGGGCCGATCTCCCGCGGGCCGACATTGGCCAGCGTGCACAGCGGCAGGATCACCGAGACGATGCCGATCCCGAGACCGCCGACGACGATCGGAATGAAGAGATCGGGGAAATACGGGATCGAGCGGTTCAGCGTCGACCCGTAGAGCATCGCCACCAGCACCAGGAGCCCGCCACCGATGATCACCCACCGCGGCGGTATCCGAGGCGCCAGCTTGGTGGCCACGACGTTGCCCACCACGAAGGCGGCCGCGAACGGCATGAAGCAGATCCCCGCCCGCAGGGGTGAGTACCCGAGCACGTCCTGAACGAGCAGGCCGATCATCACGCTCAGGGTCAGCATCACGCCGCCGGCCAGGAAGTACGCCGCGAAAGAGGCGACCCGGCTGCGACTGTCGAACACCGAGAACGGCACAAGCGGGTTGTCGGCGCCGCGCTCGACGATCAGGAACGCGACCAAGAACACCACCGCCGCCACGCCGGCACCGATCACCCACGGATCGATCCAGCCGCGGGGCGGGCCCTGGGTGAAGACCAGCACCGCCGCGGTACACGCCAGTGTGGCCAGCACCGCCCCGGTGACGTCGAGTTTGAGGCGTTCGTGCCGGGTTTCCTCGAGGCGGGTGAGCGCAACGACGATGATGAAAATGCCGATCGGCAGGTTCACCAGGAACGCCAGCCGCCAGGACAAGCCGGTCAGCGCACCACCCATCACGAGCCCCAGCACCGAGCCGAGGCCCTGCATGGCCGCCGACACAGCCAACGCCTGATTACGGGCGTGGCCGACGGCGTACGTGGTGGCGATCAGTGCCAGCCCGGTCGGTGCGGCCACCGCGGCGCCCATCCCCTGCACCGCGCGCGCCACGATCAGCGTCCACTGGTCGTTGGCCAGCCCGCAGGCCAGCGAGGCGATGGTGAACACGCCGACACCGGAGATGAACGCCCGCTTGTGGCCGACGGCGTCGCCGACGCGCCCACCGAGCAGCAGCAGGCCGCCGAAGGTCAGCACGTAGGCGGTGATCACCCAGCTTTTGGAGGCATCGGAGAGGCCGAGCTCGGCCTGCATGCGCGGCAGCGCGACGATCACGATCGTGCCGTCCAGCGTGGACATCAACTGCATGCCGGTGATCGCGACGATCGCCAAGCCCATAACCCGGGAGGCGAGCGGTCTGGCGGCCGGTAGCGGACCGCTCGCGCCAGACATGGGAAGCAACCCTACCGTCCCGAATTGGGGGGTCGGCGCGCCGAAACGGAAAGGAGCGGCGGGGAGCTAAAGCTCTGCTCGGCCAGATGTCGAGCTCAAAGCTCTCCGGCGTCGATCGCGTCCTTGACTTCCTGTGCGTGCGCGACCTGCGCCGCCGTGTAGCCGATGAACAGCGCGACCGCGCCCACGATCACCGCGACGGCGGCAACCCACAGCAGTCCGTAGCTATAGCCCTGGTCCAGGGCGTGCTGCTGCGCCTCGTTCATCTTCTTGACCGGGCCGGTGGTGCCGCCCAGGTACAACGTGCGCGAGGTGATCACGGCCTGGATGACGGCCAGCACCACGGGGCCGCCGAGGTTCTGCAGCATCAGCGCGATCGCCGAGACGGGGCCGATCTGGTCGAAGCCGACGCCGGCGATCGCCGACACCATCAGCGGGACGACGATCATGCCGATACCGAGGCCACCGACGGTGATCGGGATGACGAGGTTCGGGAAGTACGGGATGCCGCCGTTGAGCGTCGAGCCGTACAGCATCGCGGCCAGCACCAGGATGCCGCCGCCGATGACCAGCACCCGCGGTGGGAACCGGGAAACGAGGGCCGAGGACAGGCCCAGCCCGATACCGAGGGCGACGACGAACGGGATGAAGCCGATACCGGCCTTCAGCGCGCTGTAGCCCATGATGTCCTGCACGTACAGGCCGATCGTCACCGTCAGCGTGAACATCACGCCGCCGGCCATGAAGACGGCCGCGAAGGTCGCCACCCGGTTGCGGTCGCGGAACAGGCTGAACGGGACGACGGGGTTCTCGGCGGTGCGCTCGACGATGGCGAAGGCCAGGAACGCGAGGACCGCTACCACGCCGGAGGCAATGGTCAGCGGTGCCAGCCAGCCGTTCTCCGGCCCCTGAGTGAAGCCGAATACGGCAGCGGTGCACCCGACGGTCGCCAGCAGTGCGCCGGCCGCGTCGAGCTTCATCCGCTCTTTGTGGGTTTCCCGCAGCGTTTTGTGAGCCAGGTACAGCATGAGCAGGCCGATCGGCACGTTCACCAGGAAGGCCAACCGCCAGGACACCTCGACCAGCGCGCCGCCGACCACCAAGCCCATCACCGAGCCGACGCCCGTCATCGCGGCGAACACCGCGGTCGCGGCATTACGCGCCGGACCCTTCGGGAATGTCGTGGCCACCAGCGCCAGGCCGGTAGGTGAGGCGATCGCCGCGCCGACACCTTGCAGCAGGCGCGCGATCACCAAAGTCGTCTCGTCCCAGGCGATACCGCACAGCACGGAGGCGATGGTGAACAGCGCGACGCCGGCAATAAAGGTGCGCTTGCGGCCGATGGTGTCGCCCAGCCGGCCGCCGAGCAGCATCAGACCACCGAATGTCAGCACGTAGGCGGTGATCACCCAGCTGCGCCCGGCATCAGACAGGCTCAGCTCGTCCTGGATCTTGGGCAACGCCACGATCGCGACCGTGCTGTCCATCGTCGCCAGCAGCTGCATGCCGCCGATGGCGGTCACCGCGGCAAGAAAACGCCGCGACGGCAGCCAGGCGGGGTATCTGCTGGTGCGATCCAGCGAAGTCGGCTCGAGGCGCATGGGAACAGCGCGCTCTGAACTGTTGGCGGTCGCCCGCGCAGCGTCGTTGAGAGCCGTCATAGCGGCCAACCCTACAGGAATCTTAAGAGAAGTTTAAGCCGCGAAGGCCGCCACCGAGCCGATCACGATGATCGCGGGAGGCTTAATACCGTCCCCTCGAATGCGCTCCGGCGCATCGCGCAGCGTGGTCCGCACAATGCGTTCGGCCGCCGTGGTGCCGTGCTGCACCACCAGAACCGGCGTTTCCGCAGGTCGACCGCCCGCAATGAGTGCTTCGGCAAACAATTCGATGCGTTCGACCGCCATCAGCAGAACTATCGTTCCGGACAATTGCGCCAGCGCATTCCAATTCACTAACGATTCCGGATGGTCGGGGGCCAAATGGCCGCTGACCACGACAAATTCGTGATTGACGTGCCGGTGGGTGACCGGAACTCCGGCCATGGCGGGCACCGATATGGCACTTGTCACACCCGGCACGACGGTGACCGGTATTCCGGCCTCGGTGCAGGCGAGAACTTCCTCATATCCGCGGGCGAACACGAAGGGATCGCCGCCCTTGAGGCGCACCACGAAGCGGCCCTCTTTGGCCCGTTCTATAAGAATGTTGTTGATGGCCTCCTGGGCCATCGCCCGCCCGTAGGGGATCTTGGCGGCGTCGATGACCTCGACGTGCGGCCCGAGCTCGGCGAGCAGCTCGGGCGGGGCCAGCCGGTCGGCGACGACGACGTCGGCGCGGGCCAGCAGCCGGCGGCCGCGCACCGTGATCAGCTCGGGATCACCGGGTCCGCCACCCACCAGGGCGACAGTGCCAGGCGCGGCGTCACCGGTCTCGGGGCTGTCCAGCGCGATCAATCCCTGCTGGAACGCTTCGCGGATAGCCGACCGGATGGCCGCCGAGCGGCGGTGTTCCCCGCCGGCCAGCACACCCACCATCAGCCCGTCGTGGTCGAAGGACGCCGGGGTGACCGCGGAGCCCTCCCGCGCGATGTCGGCGCGCACGCAGAAGATCTGCCTGCGGTCGGCCTCGGCGACGACGGCGGCATTGACCTCGGCGTCGTCGGTGGCGGCGATCGCGTACCAGGCGCCGTCGAGGTCGCCGTCGCGGTACTCGCGCAGCTGCAAGGTGATCCCGGGTGTCGTAGTGGACAGAACCTCCACCGCTGGGGTCGCGGCCCGCGCGATCACATGCACCGCGGCGTCGCTTCCGATGAGCAGCGGCAGGCGTCGCTGCGCCACCGTGCCGCCGCCGATCACGACGACCTTCTTGCCGGCCAGGCGTAAGCCGACGAGGTAGGCGTTCTCGGTCACCGGCCGAGCTTAGTGAATGAGGCCGCGTGTTCGACAAACCGTGCGACCGAGCGCGGCTGGGCGGCGGGATGGGTGTGCAGATACGACGCGTGCACCCCGGCGCACACCGCCCCTTCGCGCACGGGTTCGCCATCGCTGGCCAGGAATGCCCATGCGGGTCCGACAGAGTCGGCGAATTCGGCTGTGGTGCGGTGGAATTCGTGGCCGACGACCCGCTCCCCCGCCGAATGCAGCGGTGAGTCGGACAGCGCTACGGCGTCCCGATAGCCGAGGGTCAGCCGCTGGCCAAACCGGGCCGAGCCGGCCAGGACACCGCACATCGGATGTCCGTCGAGGTCGTCCATCAGATAGGCCAGCCCGCCGCACTCGGCCTGCACGGGCGCGTGCCGGGCCAACTCGCGGATCTGGGTGCGCAGTTCGGTATTGGCCGACAGGTCGGCCAGGTGCTGCTCGGGGAAGCCGCCCGGCAGCACCACCGCGGCGGTCTTGGCGGGCAGCGTTTGCGTGAGCGGGTCGAACGCGACGACATCGGCGCCCGCGGCGCGCAGCAGCTCGGGGTGTTCGGCGTAGCCGAAGCTGAACGCCTTGCCCGCGGCCACGGCCACCACCGGGCGCGCGTCGGTGGGCTGCCCGACGACGTCTTCGGGGGCCCAGGCACGGGCCGTTACTCGCGAGCTGCTCAGCGCGACGACGGCAGGCAGGTCGACGTGGCGGGCGACGAGCGCGGTCATCGCGGCGACAGCGGCCAGCGCCCGCTCGCCATGCTCGACGGCGGTGACCAGGCCCAGATGCCGCGAGGGCACCGACAATTCGTCGTGGCGCGGGATCGCGCCGAGCACCGGAACCCCGGCGGCCTCGCAGGATTGGCGTAGCACCTGCTCGTGGCGGGCGGTGCCGACCCGGTTGAGAATCACTCCGGCGATGTGAACACCGGGGTGGAATGTCGAAAACCCCTGTAGCACAGCGGCGATGCTGTGACTTTGACCGCGAGCGTCGACCACCAGCAGCACGGGGGTGCCGAGAATTTCGGCGACGTGCGCGGTGGAGCCACGAGCCGGGGTGACGATGTGTTCGTCGATGCGGCCATCGAAAAGGCCCATCACACCTTCGATCACCGCGATGTCGGCGTCGCGGGTGCCGTGCCGGTACAGCGGGCCGATCAGCTCTTCGGGCACCAGAACCGGGTCGAGGTTACGACCGGGCCGGCCCGCGGCCAGCGCATGGTAACCGGGGTCGATGAAGTCGGGGCCGACCTTGAACGGCGCGACCCGATGTCCAGCCGACCGCAGTGCTCCGATCAAACCCGTTGCGACAGTGGTCTTTCCGCTCCCCGATGCGGGAGCGCCGATCACGAGGGCGGGGACGTTGCTCATGCTTACCACTCGATACCGCGCTGGCCCTTACGGCCGGCGTCCATCGGGTGTTTGATCTTCGTCATCTCGGTCACCAGGTCGGCGGCGTCGATCAGCCGCTGCGGAGCGTCGCGTCCGGTGATCACCACGTGTTGGTTTCCTGGTCGGGCCAGGAGCACCTCGACTACGTCATCTACGGCAATCCAGCCCCACTTCAGCGGGTAGGTGAACTCGTCGAGGACGTAGAAGTCATGCCGCTGCTCGGCCAGCCGGCCGGCGATTTCGGTCCAGCCCTCGGCGGCGGCCGCGGCGTGGTCGTCGTCCGACCCGGTCTTGCGAGTCCACGACCAGCCCGAGCCCATCTTGTGCCACTCCACCGCGCCGCCGATGCCCTGCTCGGTGTTCAGCGTGCCCAGCGCCGCGAACGCCGACTCCTCGCCGACCTTCCACTTGGCGCTCTTGACGAACTGGAACACCGCCACACTCATCCCGGCGTTCCACGCCCGCAACGCCATTCCGAAGGCCGCGGTCGACTTGCCCTTGCCGGGCCCGGTGTGCACCGCGAGCACCGGGGTCTTGCGCCGCGCCCGAGTGGTCAGGCCGTCATCGGGCACGGCAGCGGGCTGGCCCTGCGGCATCGGCGGTCCCCTTCCAACACTCAGGCCGCGCGGCGCAGCGCCTGTGCCAGATAGTCTGCGCGCAGCTGCTCCAACTGCAGTAAGGGGGCTTCCAGATGCTCAGCCAGATCGGCGGCCAAGCCCAGCCGGACGTACGACGTCTCGCAATCCACCACCACCGCGGCAGCACCCTCGGCTACCAGCCGGCGAGCCGCAGAACGGCTGCGCCCCAGCGGATCCGGGCCACCGGTGGCTCGGCCATCGGTGAGGACCACCACCAACGGGCGCCTGGTCCGGTCGCGCACCCGCTCACGAACCACAACGTCGCGGGCGGCCAGCAGCCCCTGCGCCAACGGCGTGGTGCCACCGGTGTCGAATCGGGTGAGCCGTCGCGAGGCGATATACGCCGACGTCGTCGGCGGCAGCAGGACCCGGGCACCGTCCTGACGGAAGGTGATGACGGCGACCTTGTCGCGGCGCTGATAGGCGTCACGCAACAACGACAGCGCCGCCCCGGAGACCGCGGACATCCGGTCCCGCGCGGCCATCGACCCGGAGGCGTCCACGACGAAGATCACCAGGTTGCCTTCGCGACCCACCCGCACTGCCCGGCGGATGTCCTCGGGCTGTGGGCGCAGCCGGCCGTTGCCTGCGGCGTTGAGCACGGTGGCGAACAGATGCAACCCGTGGCCCTGCTCGGGGACGTCGGTGGCGGTGACCACTGCCCCGGATCGGTTGCGGGCCCGCGAGCGCCTGCCGGGGGTGCCCTCCCCTATTCCGGGTACGGTCAGCGTCCGGGTACGAAACGACGCCGCGGGTGGCGCGGACTGCCGCGGCGGCGACGACGAATTGCCTTGCGGCGCAGATGGTTGCGACGATCCGTCGCTTGCCTGCCCGCCGCCGGGCGGGTCGGGTTCGGGTTCCGGCTCCGGCCCACTTTCGGTGGCGGCCAGGGCCTCGTCGAGCTGCGCGGGGTCAAGACCGGGATCGTCGAACGGGTCACGCCTGCGCCGGTGCGGCAACGCCAGCTCGGCGGCCACCCGAATGTCCTCCTGCGCCACGGCTTGTGCGCCACGCCAGGCCGCGTGCGCCATCGCGGTGCGCGCCACCACCAGATCGGCGCGCATCCCGTCGACGTCGAAAGCCGCGCACAGCGCCGCGATCCGGGTCAGCTCGGCGTCGGGCAACACCACATCGGCGACCCGATCACGGGCGGCGGCGATCCGGCGGGCCAGATCGCTGTCCTGTGCAGCGTGCCGGGCAGCGAACCCGGCCGGGTCGGCCTCATAGGACAGCCGCTGGCGGATCACCTCGCTGCGCACCGCGACATCGCGGGAGGCGTGCACATCGACGGTCAGCCCGAAGCGGTCCAGCAGCTGCGGACGCAGTTCACCCTCTTCGGGATTCATGGTGCCGATCAGGACGAAGCGCGCCTCATGCGAGTGCGAGATGCCGTCGCGCTCGATGTGCACCCGGCCCATCGCGGCGGCGTCGAGCATGATGTCGACGAGATGGTCATGGAGCAGGTTGACCTCGTCGACGTAGAGCACTCCGCCGTGCGCCCGGGCCAACAAGCCCGGCGAGAACGCGTGCTCGCCGTCGCGCAGGACCTTCTGCAGATCCAGTGAGCCGACCACCCGGTCCTCGGTCGCCCCGATCGGCAGCTCCACCAGCCGCGAGTCGGGATCGACTTCGGTCAGGATCGCGGCCAGGGCCCGCACCGCCGTCGACTTCGCGGTGCCCTTCTCGCCGCGGATCAGCACGCCGCCGATCTCCGGGCGCACCGCGCACAACACCAGGGCCAGCCGCAGCTGGTCGTGCCCGACGATGGCGCTGAACGGATACGGGGCTGTGCTCACGGCTGTTCATTTTCGGCGGCGGTATCCGATGTCGCCGGCCAAGCGGCTCCGGTGGTACGCCGCACCATCGGCACATGCGGGATTCCGTCTTCGACGAATTCGGCTCCGGCGGCGACGAAGCCGTGCTGGGCGTACATGTCGGCGAGGTAGGTCTGGGCGTCGATCCGGCACGGGTAGTCGCCCACCTCGGCGATCGCGGCCTGCAGCAGCCGCGTGGTGTGGCCCTGGCCTCGGGCGGCGCGCTGGGTGCAGACCCGGCCGATGCGGAACGTTTTCTCCCCGCCGGCGTGCTCCTCCATCAGCCGCAGGGTGGCGATCACCGTGCCGTCGGGCTGCTCCAGCCAGAAGTGGCGGGTCTCCGCGAGCAGGTCACGGCCGTCGAGCTCCGGATACGGGCAAGCCTGCTCGACGACGAACACCTCGACCCGAAGCTTCAGCAGCTCGTAGAGGGTGGCCGCGTCGAGGTCCTTGGCCCAGAATCGGCGCAAGGCGACCGTCACACGACCCCCGCGGGTTCCGGGTTACCGGAACCCGAAGCGACGGGTGCGATGTCGGCTCCCGCGGCCAGTGCGGCGCGGGCGGCGTCGGTTCGGCTTTCCAGCCCGAGCACCTTGGTGCCGTGCGCCCACAGCTCGGCGAATAGCTCCGGGTTCTCCGAAAGCTTGACGCCCAGGGAGGGCACCATCTCCTTGAGCTTGGGCACCCAGCCCTGGTAGCGGTCGGGGAAGCAGCGCTGCAGGACGTCGATCATCGCCGGGACGGCGGTGGAGGCACCCGGGGATGCACCGAGCAGACCGGCGATCGAGCCGTCGGCGGCGGTCAGCACGGCGGTGCCGAACTCGAGGACACCGAGCTTCTTGGCATCGCGGCGGATCACCTGCACGCGCTGGCCGGCGACATCGATCTCCCAGTCGGAATCCCGTGCAGTGGGCGCGAATTGGCGAAGATCGTTGACGCGGTCAGCCTCGCTGAGGGCGAGCTGGCTGATGAGGTACTTCAGCAGACCCATCTCGGTGAGCCCGACGCCGATCATCGAGGCGAGGTTGTTGGGCTTGACCGACAGCGGCAGGTCGGTGACCTTGCCTTCCTTGAGGAACTTCGGCGACCAGCCGGCGAACGGGCCGAACAGCAGCCACGAGCGCCCGTTGATGACGCGGGTGTCCAGGTGCGGCACCGACATCGGCGGGGCACCCAGCGGCGGCAGGCCGTAGACCTTGGCGTGGTGCGCGGCGGCCAGTTCGGCGTTGCCGGTGCGCAGCCACTGGCCGCTGACCGGGAAGCCGCCGTAGCCCTTGGCCTCGGGGATGCCGGCCTTCTGCAGCAGCGAAAGAGCACCGCCGCCGGCGCCGATGAACACGAACTTGGCGGACAGCTTGCGCTTCTGCCCGGTGCGCCGGTTGTGGATCTTGACCGTCCAGCTGCCGTCGGACTCCTTGTGCAGGTCGAGCACGTCGTGGCCGAAGAGCGTGGTCATCCCGCGCTGGGTGCCGTAGCCGAGCAGCTGACGCGTCAGCGACCCGAAGTCCACGTCGGTGCCGTCCTCGGTCCAGTTCAGGGCGACCGGCTCGGAGAAGTCCCGGCCCTTGGCCATCAGCGGGAGGCGGCGGGTGAACTCGTCGCGGTCGCCAATGAACTCCATCGTGGCGAACAGCGGGTTACGGACCAGGGTGTCGCGGCGGCGGCGCAGGTAATCGATGTGCTCGGCACCCTGCACGAAGCTGACGTGCGGAATGGGGTTCAGGAAGCTGCGGACGTCGGGCAGGATGCCGTTCTCGTGCGCATAGCTCCAGAACTGGCGGGTGACCTGGAACTGTTCGTTGACGTTGATGGCCTTGGCGATGTCGATGGTGCCGTCGGCCTTCTCCGGGGTGTAGTTGAGCTCGCACAGCGCCGAGTGGCCGGTGCCGGCGTTGTTCCACGGATCGGAACTCTCCGCGGCGGCCGCGTCGAGGCGCTCGACCAGCGTGATCGACCAGTCCGGTTGGACCAGTCGCAGCAGCGCCCCCAACGTCGCGCTCATGATTCCTGCGCCAACCAGCACCACGTCGGTCTTGGTGGTATCAGACACCGGCTCGTCGTCCTTCACTCGTAACGGCTGTACAGGTAGTCAGGTTATCCCGATGGACACTCAGTTATTCGGGAGAGTCGCCAGCACCACACCCCGATGTAGCGAGCACCACACCCGGTTAGGGTAGGGCGTGTGACGGCAGCTCGGGCCGAATGGGCCGACGATGTCCTACCCGGCTACCAACAGAGCACCATGGCGTTGGGGCCGGACCCTGACGGCGAGGGCGATTTGTTCGCCACGCTCGTGCGCCGCGCCGACGGCGCGCCGGCCACGCACACCGTGCTGGCGGTGCACGGCTTCACCGACTATTTCTTCAACACCGAACTGGCCGACCACTTCGCGGCCGCCGGGTTTCGGTTCTATGCGCTGGACCAACACAAATGCGGCCGGTCCTGGCGCGACGGCCAGACGCCGCACTTCACCACCGACCTCGCCCGCTACGACCGCGAGCTCGAGCGGGCGGTTGAAATCATTACGACCGAGAACGCTCGACCCGATGTCGCCGGCCGAGCGGCTCCGGCCTCGACGATCCTGGTGTACGGACACTCCGCCGGCGGGCTGATCGTGTCGCTGTGGCTAAACCGGGTGCACCGGCGCAACGCGACGGCCGCGCTGTCCCTCGGGGGGCTGATTCTCAACAGTCCGTGGCTGGACCTGCACGGCCCGGCGATCCTGCGCACCCGGCTCACCTCGACGGCGATCGGCGCGATGTCACGGGTGCGCAAGACCCGGGTGGTGCGCCCCACCAGCAAGGGCGGCTACGGGCTGACCTTGCACCGCGACTACGACGGCGAGTTCGACTACAACCTGCTGTGGAAGCCGCTGGGCGGCTTCCCGGTGACGTTCGGCTGGATCCACGCCATCCGCCGCGGCCACGCCACGCTGCATCGCGGCCTGGATGTCGGTGTGCCGAACCTGATCCTGCGTTCCGACCACAGCGTGACCGAGAGCGCCGACGCGTCGAGCATGCAGCGTGGTGACGCCGTGCTCGACGTCACCCAGATCGCGCGCCGGGCGGGCTGCATCGGCAACCGCAGCACCATCGTTCCGATCCGCGACGCCAAGCACGACGTGTTCCTGTCGCTGACCGAGCCGCGGGTGCAGTCCTATCGCGAACTGGACTCCTGGCTGGAGTTCTACCGTGCGCATCTGGAATCGGCCGCGTCGAACGCGGGCCGGGGATAAGGGGATTTCGTTGCAGCACTTCGATATTGCGATCATCGGGACCGGGTCGGGAAATTCGATCATCGATGAGCGCTACGCAGGCAAGAAGATTGCGATCTGCGAGCAGGGCGTGTTCGGCGGTACCTGCCTGAACGTGGGATGCATTCCCACCAAGATGTTCGTCTACGCCGCCGAGGTGGCCCAGATCGTGCGCGAGTCGGCCCGATACGGCGTCGACGCCCACATCGACGGGGTGCGCTGGAACGACATCGTCTCGCGGGTCTTCGGCCGCATCGACCCGCTGGCGGCCGGCGGCGAACACTACCGCCGATCCCTGCCGAACGTCACGGTCTACGACAGCCACACCCGCTTCACCGGTCGCACCGAGGCGGGTTACCAGCTGCGCACCGAGAAGGGCGACGAGTTCACCGCCGAGCAGGTCGTGATCGCTTCCGGCGCACGGGCAATGATTCCCGAGGCCATCGCGGGCTGTGGGGTGCAGGTGCACACCAGCGACACCATCATGCGCATCCCCGAGCTGCCCAAACACCTGGTGATCATCGGCGGCGGATTCGTCGCCGCCGAGTTCGCGCACGTGTTCTCCGCGCTGGGCACGCGGGTGACCATCATCATCCGCGGGGGCGTCATGCTGTCGCACTGCGACGACACGATATGCGAGCGGTTCACCGACGTCGCCGCCAAGAAGTGGGAAATTCGCAGTCACCGCAACATGATCGGGGCGCACCACGAGGGCGATCAGGTGGTCGTCGAACTCGATGACGGCTCCTCGGTATCGGCCGACACGGTGCTGGTGGCCACCGGCCGGATTCCCAACGGGGATCTGATGGACCTGGACCTGGTCGGGGTGGAACTCGACGAGGACGGACTCGTTGTGGTCGACGAGTACCAACGGACCACGGCGCGAAATATTTTCGCACTCGGCGACGTGTCCTCGCATTTTCAGCTCAAGCACGTCGCCAACCACGAGGCCCGCCGGGTGCGACACAACCTGCTGCAGGGCTGGGACGACCTCGAACATCTGATGCCGTCGGATCACCGCTTCGTGCCGTCGGCGGTGTTCACCGATCCGCAGATCGCCTCGGTCGGGCTCACCGAAAACGAGGCCCGCGCAGCCGGTTACACCATCAAGGTCAAGCTGCAGGACTACGCCGATGTGGCCTACGGCTGGGCGATGGAGGACACCACCGGCATCGCCAAGCTCATCGTCGAGGCGGACAGCGGGGTGATCCTCGGCGCGCACATCATGGGCCACCAGGCGTCGTCGTTGATCCAGCCGCTGATCCAGGCGATGAGTTTCGGGCTGGCCGGCCAGGACATGGCCCGCGGCCAGTACTGGATCCACCCGGCGCTGCCCGAGGTGATCGAGAACGCGCTGCTGTCGTTGTGCGGCGAGCCGCGCTGGCCGTCGGCGCGTCGACACTAATCTTCGGCGAGAGGAACTCAGCGCACGGGAACGGTGAAGCCCCAGGGCAATTCGAGCCGATGGGCGGCCAGCAGCTCGCTGTCGGAGAGCACGGCGGTGACGGTGTCGTCGGCCACCACCACTCCCCCGTCCAGGACGATCGCCCGGTCGCACAGCTGGGCGGCGTACGGCAGGTCGTGGGTGACGATCACCATGGTCGCCGGCAAGGTCGCCAGCGTCTCGGCCAACTCGCGGCGCGCCACGGGGTCGAGGTTGGCCGACGGTTCGTCGAGCACCAGGATCTCCGGTTCGCAGGCGAGCACCGTGGCCAGTGCCGCGCGCCTGCGCTGACCGCCGGACAGGTGCGCGGGACTGCGCTCGGCGTGCTCGGTCATCGACACCACGGCCAGCGCGGCAGCGACCCTGGCGGCCAGCTCGTCACCGGTCACCCCGAAGTTGGCCGGGCCGAACGCGACGTCCTGGGCCACCGTCGGCATGAACAGCTGGTCGTCGGGGTCCTGGAAGACCAGCCCGACGCGACGCCGGATGTCGCGAAGGGTCTTGCGGGTCAACGTGATTCCGCTGATCTCGATGGCGCCGGAGGTGGCGGTGAGCACGCCGTTGAGGTGCAGCATCAGCGTGGTCTTGCCCGCCCCGTTGGGCCCGAGGATGGCCACCCGCTCGCCGGGTGCGATGCACAGGTCGACACCATCGAGTGCAACGCGACCGTCGGGATAGCGGTAACGCAGGCCCTCGACGCGGATCGCCGCCGCGTTCATCGCAGCACCCATGCCGAGGCCGCCACCGTGGCCGCCGCCACCGCAGGCGTCAGCGCGTACGCCCACTGCGTACCCGACGCGCGCGGCCCGGCACCGACGATCGCCAGCTCGGGGACCTTGCCGTCGAACCCGCGCGACGTCATGGCCAGGTACACGCGTTCACCCCGTTCATAGGACCGAAGAAATAGCGCACCAACACCTTTCGCGATCGCACCGATCTGATGGATGGCGCGCGGAGAGTCGCCGCGGGAGATCCGCGCCATCCGCATCCGGCTCACCTCGGCCGACAGCAGATCGATGTAGCGGATCATCAGCACGAGCATCGAGGTCACCAGGCCCGGCATGCCGAGCCGGCTCAGCGCGAGCGGCAGCTCTCGCGCCGAGGTGGTGGCCGCGACGGTCAGCGAGGCGGCCACGCCCAGCGTGCCTTTGATCACGATCCCCCACGCCGCCCACAGCCCGGTCACCGACAGCTGCACGCCCGCCACGTCAACGCGCGCACCGCCCTCGGCGAACGGCAGCAGCACGGCCAGCACGATGAACGGCGCTTCGATGAGCATCCGCGGCAGGATCCAGCGCAGCGGGATACCGGCAACTTGCCACACCACCAGCACGATCGCCGCGTAGAGCGCGAACGGCCAGATCATCTCCCGCGGGGTGGCCACCACCGCGAGGACGAACAACACCAAGCCCGCGATCTTGACTTCGGCGGGCGCCCGGTGCACCACCGACTCGCCGTCCCGGTACAACGGGTGGGAGTGCCCGGCGCCCACCGCCTCAGCCCTTCGTACGGCGGGTGCGCGCAATCAACCAGAACGCCCCGAAGGCGATGGCCAGCACGACGACGGCGCCGATGATTCCGGCCAGTCCGCTGGTGGCAGGGTGACCGAAGAGTGTGTAGTCGGCCAGCGGCGATACCGACATGGTGTGCTCGGTGGCGTGCTGGGCGATGCAGCTGCCGGTCAGCTGCTCACCGTGGTCGGTCGCGACGACCTGGCAGCCCTGCAGCGTGGCCGAGTCCAGGCCGTCCGGGCTCGAGCTGGCGAAGTAGGACACCACCCCGGCGATCAGCAGGATCGCGACCCCAAAGGCCGCCCAGAACTGCCAGCGGTGGGCCACCCCTGGGGCGTTCACGCGGCCACCGCCGCACGCTCGCGGTCCCGACGCAGCAGATACACCAGGTCGGGACGGGACCGGACGACGGCCATCACCGTCACCGCCGTGATCAGGCCTTCGCCGATACCGATGAGCACATGGGTGCCGAGCATGTAAGCCGCCACCGTCGACAACGATGTCGGCGCGGCGCCGCCGATCGCATATTCGACGACGAATCCCATTGAGGCACAGACCGTTCCGATTAGAGCCGACAGGAAGCCGACGACCCCCAGCGCGGGCACCGACGGCTCGGCACGGCGTCGCCGCACCAGAGCGTAGAGGATCCGTGCCGCCGAGTAGCCCGCGGCAACGCCGATCAGCGCCATGTTGGTGATGTTCATCCCGAGCGCGGTGATCCCGCCGTCGGCGAACAGCAGCGACTGCACGACCAGCACGATCGTGATGCACAGAACGCCGGTGTACGGGCCGACCAGGATCGCGGCGAGCGCGCCGCCCAGCAGGTGGCCGCTGACGCCCGGCAGGATCGGGAAGTTGATCATCTGGACCGCGAAGATGAAGGCCGCGACCAGGCCGGCCAGCGGGACCGTGCGCTCGTCGAGTTCGGTTCGCGCCCGCCAGCCGCAGAACGCCACCACGGCGATGGCCAGGATCCCGAAGACCACCGAGGTGGATGCGTTGACCAGACCGTCGCTCATATGCATGGCCGTGATCTGGACGCTCAAGCGTGCCTCCTCGCGGTGCGGTCGGAGATTTCCCGTTCCCGCTTGGGAAGCCTAGGCGCGTGGCCGATATCTGTCTACCTGTACAGATATTCGAATGAACCGACGGCTCACTCGGTGTGCGCGGCGCCGATCCAGTGCAAAAGGTCGTGCACGGTGTGGTCTTCGAGGCGGTAGCTAGCCTGCCTGCCCACTCGCGTTGAGGTGACCCAGCCCTGCTGGCGCAGCACTCGCAGGGCCTGGGAGACGGCGTTTTCGGATCTGCCGACGGCTGCGGCGAGGTCACCGACGCAGATGCCGGGCGCCCGGTGCAGCCCGAGCAGGATCTCGAGGCGGTGGGGGTCGGACAGCAGGTCGAAGCGCTGGGTCCAGCCGTGGATGTCGACATCGGCCAGCGCGGACGAGGCACGCTCGACCTTGACCTCGTCTCCTGGCCCTTCCATGTCTAGGAATCTAGCCCAGGAGCGGGATTGCGCCGGGGACGCTGGAACGATCCGCCCCGAATAGACGACTATTGAAAACGTGGACTGCGATGTCGCCCAGGAGGCGTTGTCAGCCCGGATCGACGGCGAACGGGAACCCGTTCCCGCCGCCCGGGTCGACGAGCATCTCGCGACCTGCGACGCCTGTCGTGCCTGGTACGCGCAGGCCGTCGAACAGACCCAACAGCTGCGACGACTGGCCGGCCGGTCCCAGGTGGCCGCCGTCGCTGCCGCGAGCGAGCGGCCCGCGGTGTCACGCGCGTCCCGGTGGCTGCCATCAACCAGTACCTGGCTGCGGTGGACGCTGGCGCTTATTGGGCTGATGCAGGTGGGCTTGGCAGTTGCCCAGGCCACCGGCGCCGACATCGGCACCGCGGCGGCTGCCCATCACATGATGATGGGCGGGCACCTGCTCAACGAGTCGACGGCATGGTCGGCAGCGCTCGGAGTGATCATGGTCGTCGCGGCGGTGCGCCCGGCCGCGGCGGCCGGCCTCGCCGGGGTGCTGACGGTGTTCACCGCGATCCTCACCGGATATGTCGTCAGCGACGCCGTGACGGGCGCAGTGAGCCTCGACCGGATCCTGTCGCATGTGCCCGTCCTGGCCGGGACTGTCCTGGCGCTGTTGGTCTGGCGCACCGCTCGCCCGGCGGGGCCGGAGCCCCGGTCCGACGCCGCACCGGTCACCGCGGATGTGGTGTTGCCCGACAACGCCTCTCGCGGTCGCCGTCGCGGGCACCTCTACCCCACCGACGGCTCAGCGGCGTAATTCTCTGCGCCCAAACCGACGTTTGGGCGCAGAAGTTCGAGACGAGAGCACCAAAACGTCGATCTGGGCGCAAGCCGACTACAACATCACGCCGAACATGATCGCCATGCCGGCGGCCATCATCGACTGGCACAGGGTGCCCAGCGATTGTTCGGCACTTCCCGCATGATTCATGCGCAGACTCAAGTACCGGTAGAGCCAGTACACCGCGGCAATCGCGAAGCCGACGGTGCACACCCAGTTCAGCGTGGCGATGTAGGCCGGGTATCCGCCGCCTGAGCCATCGGCGGCCGCCGCGTCCGTCCCGGACATGTCCATTCCCGGCATGTTCATCCCTGCGTGCCCGGCATGGCCCGACGCCCCGGCATGCGCGGGCGCGACGTCGGCGGCATAGGACGCTTGGCCGGGCAGCAGGCGTCCGTTCATCACCGCGTACATCCAGGCCATCGCCAGCATCATCAGGGCGTGGTAGCTGCCGGCGATCCGGTGGCCGGCGCCGAGCCGGCTCGCCGTCACCGCCACAAACCAGGCGGTCGCGAGCAGGAAGAACACCATCGGCGCGACGGTGGGCAGGGCGGCACCCCATGGCCATGCCATCACCGCCATCGCCACCGCCATCACGATGTGCAGCAGTTGGCTCACGACCGTCGCCGGTCGGCGGTTGCCGACGGCGAGCGCGTAGAGACACTCGAGCGCGGCGAGGACGAACAGGATGGTGACGAACCATCGCAACGCGAGATCCTGAATCACCGGTCCGTACCTCCCTTCGTCCGCGCCTGAGCATTGGTCGATTCATCGCACCAGAAAGTTCCCACCACGGCGACTCGACTACGACGGCCAGTCGTAGACTCGCGACGATGGAGTCGACCCAGGAAGGCGCCCGGCCGACGGGTCGGTGGCTACTCGGTGGCTACCTGATCATCGTCGCCGCCCTGATCGCCTACGCCGCCGTCTCCGGTGCGCGCCGCTTCACCGCCACCGGTGACTCCTACCCAGGCATGCTCACCAGCATCGCCGAGGTGGTCGGCTACTTCACCGCCACGCTGGCCGCCGCAATCTGCCTGGGCGCGCTCGTCTTCACCGTCGTCACTGCCGAGCCCGACGAGCGTGGCGTACTCGATGCCGCGTCGTTCCGGGTGCACCTGCTGGTCGAGCGCCTTGCGCCGCTGTGGCTGGTGACTGCGCTGGCGATGGTGCTGATCCAGTGCGCCAATGCCGCCGGGGTCCCGGTCACCCGTTTAGTCGCAGGCGGGGGCGTCGGAAGTGCGCTCGGCGCATCGGAAATGGCCCGCGGGTGGATCGTTGTCGCGGTCGCGGCGGCCGTGGTGACCGTCGCGCTGCGGCTCACGGTGCGCTGGGTGTGGCACGCCGCGCTGGTGATCCCCACCTTCATCGGGGTGATCGCGCTGCCGGTGAGCGGTAACGCCGGCCAGGGCCCCGACCATGACTACGCGACCAGTGCTGTCATCGTGTTCGCGCTCGCACTGGCGGTGCTGACCGGTGTCAAGGTCAGCGCCGTCATCGCCCCGCCGAAAGCCGAACTGCGCCGGCGGGTTCTGCTGATCGAGGTCGCCGCCGGTGCGGTGGCGCTCGGGTATGGCGCATTACTACTACTTCTTCTGGCTACCCCGAGCGGACTCATCGGATCGGACTATGGCCGGCTGGGGCTGCTGACCGGATCGGCATTACTGGGCAGCCTGCTGATCAGGCGCGCATCGGTAGGGGCGTTGGCCGCCGTGCTGGCGGTGGCCGCGGTCTCGGCCATGGCCGTTCAGACCGCGCCGCGGCTGCTGGCCCACCAGTTCACCGCGTGGGATGTGTTCCTGGGCTATCAATTGCCCGACCCCCCGAATGCGCTTCGCCTACTTACCGTCTGGCGCTTCGACGTCCTGCTCGGCGTGGCAGCTCTAGTGCTGGCAGGCGCCTACGTGATCGGGGTGATCCGCCTGCGCCGGCGCGGTGACACCTGGCCGCCGGGGCGGCTGGTGGCGTGGCTGTTGGGTTGTGCGGCATTGGTGTTCACCACCGGATCCGGTGTGCGCGCGTACGGGTCGGCAATGTTCAGCGTGCATATGGGCGAGCACATGGCACTGAACATGTTCATTCCGGTGTTACTGGTCCTTGGCGCACCGATCACCCTGGCGCTGCGCGCTCTTCCTACCGCTGGCGCCGGTCGCCCGCCCGGGCCGCGGGAATGGCTGCTGTGGCTGGTGCATTCGCCGGTGTCGCGGTTCCTGTCCCATCCCGCAACGGCTTTCGTGCTGTTCGTCGGCTCGCTGTACGCGGTGTACTTCACCCCGGTGTTCGACACTCTGGTGCGCTACCACTGGGGTCACGAGATCATGAGCCTGCACTTCCTGATCACCGGCTACCTGTTCTTCTGGGGCATCATCGGCATCGACCCCGGCCCGAAGCGGCTACCGTTCATCGGTCGGCTCGGAATGTTGTTCGCGGTCATGCCATTCCACGCGTTCTTCGGTATCGCGACGATGACCATGACGCAGATTCTCGGCGGCACCTTCTACCGCAGCCTTCACCTGCCGTGGCTGGCCAGCCTCAACGACGACCAGCATCTGGGCGGGGCGCTTGCCTGGGGGTCCAGCGAGCTGCCGATCATCGTGGTGGTGGTCGCACTGGTCGTCCAGTGGGCCCGCCAGGACCGACGCACCGCGGTCCGCACCGATCGCCATGCCGACGCCCACTATGACGACGACCACGACGCGTACAACGCGATGTTGCGGGAACTGGCCAAGAACCGGCGCTGATCAGCGGACTGTGAAACTGTGATGAAACTGCCTGACTGACAGCGCTTTCGAGGTCAGATTCGCGCCGGCATGCTGTCCCAACCGCGGACGGCCGACGACGACGAGAAGACGGCGTTGTCGAGATCGACCTCCCAATCAGGGAAACGGTTGAGGATCTCGTCGAGGGCGATGCGCCCTTCCAGACGCGCCAACGCGTTGCCGAGACAGTAGTGCGCGCCGACGCCGAACGTGACGTGCTGACGCGGCGGCCGAGTGATGTTGAAGTTCTCCGCGTCGGGACCGAACCGCGTGCCGTCGCGGTTGGCCGCACCGATCAACGTGAGCAGGGCGCTGCCCTCGGGCACGGTCTGTCCGTAGTAGTCGACATCGCGGGTGACATACCGGGCGGCCTGCAACGCCGGCGGCTCGTATCGCAGAATCTCCTCGAGAGCACCGGGTATCAGCGATCGGTCGGCGGCCAGTTGGCGACGTTGGTCGGGATGATCGGACAACAGCTTTCCCGACCAACCGATCAGGCGGGTGGTCGTCTCGGCGCCGGCGACGGAGACGACGTTCATGAGCATCAGGAGTTCGTCTCGATGGAGTCGCCGAACTGTCCCGGTTTCGTCTTCGAACTCGACCGCCAGCAGTTCTGAGGTGAGGTCGTCCGAGGGATTCGCCATCCGCCAGTCGATGAACTCGCCGAACACCTGTCCGTCGGTCATTCCTTCGGAGTGGTCCAGCTTTTCGCCGCGCTCGGTGCGGATATTGTCGGCTTGGTCCACGACAAGCTTCTGGAAGTGCTCGGGGATGCCGAAGAGCATGCCGACCACCCGTAGCGGCATGACCGCGCCGAGGTGCTTGACGAAGTCGATCTGATCTCCGCCGACCAACGGGTCCAGACAGCGCGCAGTGAACTCCCGGATCAAGGGCTCGATGGCATTCATCTTGCGTGGTGTGAAGGCACGGGAGAGCAGGTTGCGGCGAATATCGTGGATCGGGGGGTCTTCGAAGATCAAAGTGCCGGGCGGAATCTCGATGTTGGCCTTCAGAATCTCGATCACCACTCCCCTTGCGGAGCTGAAGGTCTGGTGATCAACCAGCGCGTGGTTGACATCGTCGAACCGACTCAAGGCGTAGAAGTCGTGCTCGGCGTTGTAATACAACGGTGCGTTGTCCCGCAGCCGCTTGAACATCGGGTACGGGTCGGCGTTGAGCTCGACATCCCACGGGTCGTAGTAGAGGTCTCTGGTCGCGCTACCCAAAGTTGTCATTGCTCGGCTCCTCCGTCAGGCTCATGCAGTTCAGCCAAGGCCTGAATCTGCTCCAGGTAGTGCTCAAGTGAGTGGTGGATGAACCGGGCCGAAAGCGTCGTGGTGCCCCCAGCGGCCATGTGCCCCAAGGTGTCCATGGTGGCCTGTGGCTCCCCCACCGGATCCAGGGGCGCTTCCGCGGGCATGACCACCTCGAAACCTGGTGGTACATCGAAGGTTTCCAGCCATTGGGCGGCGGTCTCGATGGAGACGTAGAACGGGCACCAGCCGTCGGCCAGCGTGACGGCTCGCCGCAACGACCGTTTGGTGCGGCCGCCGATCCACAGCGGCAGATGTGGCTGCAGCGCACACGGATCGACCGTGAGACCACCGAACGAATAGAACTCGCCGTGGTAGGCCGGCTCATTGCTCGGCAGCGCCACCCGAAGCGCCCGCAAGGCGTCGTCACCGCGGGCGCCGCGATCATCGAACGGCGCACCGAGCAGGTCGAACTCTTCCTTCAGGGAACCCACGCCGAGGCCCAGGATCACCCGCCCGTTGCTGACGTGATCCAGAGTTCCGTAGCGCTTTACGATGGCCAAGGGATGGTGGTAGCCCAGCACGAGTGTCATGGTGGCGAACCTGATCTGGCTCGTGCGGGCGGCCACATATCCGAACGTGGCCAAGGGATCCCAGTAGCGGGCCCCGCGCCGCGCGGTCTCGGTCGACGGCAGGCCGATGTGCTCACTGCAGGTCATATGGTGATAGCCCAGCCGATCGGCCGCTTCCGCAACGCGACCGATGTCCTCGATCGTGGCATCCGTCTCCCACGTCAGGGGCGCCCCCGCGACGTTGGTGACGACGGGGGTGGCGATGCCGAGTTTCACTCCAACGGCTCTTCACCAGCGAGGATCGTGCGATGCATGAGCCGGCCGCTGTCGACGGCATAGGGCAGCGCTCGGTGCATGGTTCCGGTGTTGTCCCAGATGAGCAGATCACCCACCTGCCACTGATGGCGGTACACGTACTGCGGTTGGGTGGCCCAATCACGCAGGTGCGCAAGCAAAGCCCGGCTGTCCTCGACCGAGTATCCGATGATGTAGTCCGCGGTGGCGCCCAGCAGCAACGACTTGCGACCGGATTGATGTGTCCACACCATCGGGCATGCCTTTGTCGGCGACTTCTGCCAGAAGACGATTTCATCGTGGCTCATCTCCGGGGTCACGTAGTACTGCGACCGCTCCGCGCTGTGCACCACCCGAAGATCGGCGATCAGTTCTTTGGTACCGAGCGGGAGGTCATCGTAGGCCGCATACGTATTGCAGAACTCGGTGTCGCCACCCACGTCTGACAGCGTCACCGCCCGGAGCACGGTTGCGAGGTTCGGATACGGCTGCAGCGAGCCGTCGAAGTGCCAGAACAGCGAACCCTTCAAGTACTTGGCGCGTTCGTTCACTTTGTCATCGAGGGAGATCTTGTAGATGCCCTCCTCGCCTTCGTTCTCCACAAGGTTGCCAAGGGTTTTGGCGATAGCGACCTGCTCTTGATCGCTGATCTCCAGGCCACGGAAGAAGACCACGCCACGCCGCTCGAGCGTCGCGCGGATGTTGGTGGCCTCCCGACCGCTCAACAGAGTGTCGACGTCGGTTTTGATTTCACTGCCGATCCGGTCGCCGATATCGACGACGTCGAGCTGTGTCTTGGTAGGTGCCATGATTTAGCTGACTCTCGTGAGAATGGTGTTGGCCGAATGCTTTACCCGCGGTTGCTTCCACAGTTCGACCGCCAGCGAAACGGTGATCAGCGAGTAGAGCAGGTTGCGCAGATTCGCGACGTCATCGGGAAGCGCTTCGGCGTAGTCGAATTTGTCGACGTACGCGACGGCTTCCTCGGCTAGCGGAAAGACGGCGTCATAGAACGCCTGGATCTCCTCCATCGAACTGTTCACGCGTTTCACGTAGCGCTCGTGTCCATCCTCGATGGCCCAATCGGCCACCAGATGCTCGAGTTGGGAAAACTCCGGCGGCAGAGACGCACTCATTTCTCGCCGGCCTCGACTTCGCCTGCCAAAACGTAGTCCCCGACCACCTTGTGCAGGTGTCGCAGCAGAATCTCCTCGTCGTTCATCGTGAAATGCGTCAGGGCACCGCTGTTGAGCATCGCCTGCAAGCCTTCCGACGGGCTGGCGTCCTCCAGGATGATGTCGTTGAGGTACGTCACGGTCAGCTCTTGGCCCAGCCGTTCCCGGTGCGTCGTCGGGGGCTGGTAGTACATCTCGGTCTCGAAGGTGTGCGAGTGCGGTCCGGTGGGCCAGTGGGTGTGGATCGTGTAGCCGGAGGCGCCGAAGATCAGGATGAAATTGGGGAAGAACTGGTACGAGTCGAAGCCGTATTTCTCGGATCGGGTGGGATTGAGCCCAGGTGGCATCGGACCGCGATCGGTGCGCTTGTTCCACGGCCCGGCGGCGCTGGCCTCCATCACACACTCGATGGGTTTGGAGTACGGCGTCTTCTGCGACGGCTCACCCGCGAACGAGTACGTGCGGTGCGGACCACTGAGCCGGTAGGACAACGCATCGGTGAACGGGTTCGGTTGGTCGAACGCTTCCCTGGCTTCCGCCGTGACAGCGCCGAACGACGAGGCGTGGAGATACGGTCCGTGGTAGCTCTCGGCGAAGCCGTCGACGAAAATCTTCCAGTTGCACTGCAACTCGGCCTTGAATCGGTAGACCTGGTGCGGTCCTTCGAAGCGATAGCCCTCGATACCGTGGGCCAGGTCGCCGAGGTAATCACGCACCGACTCGGTGTTGTCCGGATTCAGATTGACGAAGATGAAGCCCTCCCACACTTCGCATTGGATCGCGGGCACGCGGCAACTGTCGGCATCGAAATCGAGCAGAAGATCCTTACGGGTGGCTGAGTGCAGCGAACCATCGAGCCTGTAACGCCAGCCATGAAAACGGCAGTACAACAACGGCGCCCGGCCCTGCACCTCTTGGAACGGGTCGTCCTCCCACAACATCTTGTTGCCACGGTGTGGGCACACGTTGTGCATCGCGCGGATCACCCCGTCCTTGCCGCGCACGATAATGATCGAGGTGTTGAGGAATTTCAGTTCGCGGGTGAAGTAGCTGCCGGATTTCGGTACTCGCTCGACACGACCCATATAGAGCCACGTCTTCTTGAAGACGTGCTCACGTTCCTTGTCGTAGAACTCCTCAGACACACAGTCCTCGAGAGACACTGGGCCGCGACCCAATTCCGGATACGCATCGGTCCAATGCCCACTCGCCGGCTTCGTGACCAGGGCTTCAGTACTCACAAGAGCGCTCCCATCAGGCCTAAAGGCCGAACGTAGCACTTGACAAATGCACCTAGATAGGGGCTAAACCGCAACAGGCTGTTGCAAATCTGGAACACTTGCGGGTATGGAGCAGAGCCTTCCGTTCGACGTGGACGCGCTGCTGATATTCGGCAAGGTGGTCGAGTGCCGCAGCTTGTCCAAGGCCGCCACGGTGCTCGGCATGCCCAAATCGACCGTCAGCCGCAAGCTCAGCAAGCTGGAGTCTGATCTCGGGATCAAATTGCTGCGGATGAACACTCATCAGCTCACGGTCACCGATCTCGGCGAGAAGATTTACGACCACGGGGTCAACATCCTGACCGAAGCGAATGGCGTTCGGGCGCTGGTCGAGGGCAGCAGGCAAGAGCCACAGGGCGAGCTCCGTGTGGCGATGCCGGTCTTTGTCGGCATCGACTACGCATCGAGGGTCGGCGCCGCGTTTCTCCATCGCCATCCGCATTCACGGCTCGACATTCGGCTGGTCGACGAGATGGTGCACCCGGTCAACGACGGCTTCGACGTGGTGTTCGGGACTGGGCCGCTGCAGGATTCGACCCTGATCGCTCGAAAGGTGTTCAGCCTTAATCTGTTTCTCTGCGCATCACCGGATTTCGTACGGCAGTTCGCTGAACCCATTATCACTCCAGCGCAGTTGAACGAACTGCCGTTCATCGACTTCGGCTTCGCTGGCAGCCCACGCAGGCTCACGCTGGCCAAACAGAAGCGCCGCTATGAGCTGTCCCCCACCGTCCGGGCTCGTGCCAACAGTTTTCAGGTCTGCAAGCAGTACATTCTTCAAGGCCTCGGCGTCGGCCCGATGCCCAATCAGATCATCTGCACCGACGAGCTACGCGACGGCACCCTCGTGCCGGTGCTGCCGCAATGGAGCCTCGAACCACTGGACGTGCACATGGTCTATCCCTTCCAGCTGTCCTTTTCGACGCTCATCAGCGCGTTCTATGACGCCGCCTGCGAGATCATCGTGGAGAACTCAGCGCGAGCCTGAGCATCGACGTCACTCGATCGGTTCGTCGCCTAAGACCGTGGTGCGCAACATCAATCGCCCGGAGTCGTCCGCGTACTGGCCGGCGCGGTGCATGACGCCGCGGTTGTCCCAGATGACGGTGTCCCCGACGGACCAGGTGTGGCTGTAGACATTGTCGGGACCGGTGGCCGACTGCAGAAGGCGATCGAGGACGGCTCGGCCCTCGTCGACGTCCATGCCGACGATGTAGTCGGCGGAGGCACCGAGCACCAGTGACTTACGACCACTGCGATGCGTCCACACCAGCGGGTGCTCATGCGTCGGACGAGAACGCCAGCGGGCGACATCCTCCGGGGACGGATCGGGAGTGGTCTTGCGCTGCGACGCTTCCAGCGAGTGCACCACACGCAACGAACCCAGCCGCTGCTTGTCCTCGTCGGACAACGTGTCGTATGCGGTGTAGGCACTGGCGAAGTCGGTCTCCCCGCCCTCGTCGGCCACTTGCTTCGCCGACAGCACAGTAGCCATCTGCGGGCATTCGTCGTTCATCGGCGTGCAGCCGTCGATGTGCCACAGGAACGCGGCACGCAGGTAATTGGCGTTGGCATTTTTGGACTTGTCCATGGTGATCGGGTAAATGCCGGAGACCGGATGGCGCCCGTCGGCGGACCGGTCCACCTCGCCGAGGCGGGTGCAGAACGCGACTTGGGCCTCCGGAGTCAGGTTCAGGCCGGGAAACACCAGAACCCCGTTGTCTTCCAACGCCTCCAGGATCGAGCCCGCCAGTGCGTCATCGGCGCCGAGTTGCTCGGAATTCAGTCCGGTCACCTCGGCACCGACCGTTGAGGTCAGCTTGGTGATGGTCAACATGCTCACTGCGTCTCCTGGCTAGGGTCGGGGTTCACTGACGCGGACCATGACGGCATCGCAGGCGTCCACCGGTCTGGGCTGGTGCATGATTTCGACCGCCATCGCCACCATGATCAGCGAATAGATCAGGTACAGCAGGTTGGTCGCGTCCTGGGGCAGCTCGTCCAGCGAGAACTTGTCGCAGTACTCGATGGCCTCTTCCAGTCGGGGGAAGAACGCGTTATAGAACTGCTCCATCTCGGCCATGCTGCTGGTCACACGCCGGTCCCACCGCTCCGTCTCCGTGGGCAGGCACCACAGTGGAGCGAACTCCTCGAGTTCGGCAAAGGCACTTGGTAACAACGTCTCTGACACGTCTACACCCCCACTCGAGCGGTGTCGCGCTGGTAGTCGTCGACCCAGTCGACGACCGCCTTGTGCAGGTGGCGCACCAAGATTTCCTGGTCGTTGAGCGGGAACTCGTCGATCACCCCGGTTTCCAGCGCAGCCTGGGTGCCGCCCAACATGCCGGCGTCCTGCAGCGCGAATTCCTTGAGCACCACGGAAGCCACCTCGTGCTCGATGCGTTCGCGGACGGTTTGCGCGGGGCTGAAGTAGGTGAACGCCTCGAAGCGGTGGGTGTTGTGGGAGGTGGGCCAGTAGCGGTACAGCAGATACCAGCCGCCGTAGATCAGGATTTCGATGTTGGGGAAGATCTGGAGATTGGTGATACCCCACGACTCGATGCCACCGGGGTTCAACCCGGCAGGCAGTTCACCGATATCCGGTGTACGCCACGGCCCGACGAGTCCGCTCTGGGTCGCGCGCTCGATCGGATACATGTATTCCGCCGGCAGCAGCCAGCGCCGGGTTCCCGCGGTGGACACCAGCCGGTGCGGGCCGTCGAGCTGGAAATGGGCACAGGTGAAGCCGGCGTTGGGAACCCGCACCTCCGGCGGCACCTGCTGCGGGTGCAGCGACGGCACGTGGTAATACTCCTGGAAAGCGTCGGCGAAGATCTTCCAGTTGCTGTTGTTGTTCGCCACCCACTCATAGCTCTCGGTGAGCTTGTCGAATGGATAGGCGTCCAGCGCGGTCACCATGGGGCCGAGGAACTCTCGCAATGTCTGGCGGGGTTCGCGGTCGAGGTTGATGAAGATGAACCCGTTCCACACATCGCAGTGCACCGGGCTCAGGCCGTAGTCCGCATTGTCCAGGTCGAAGAACTCCGACGGCTGCTGGACGAAGGTCAGCGCTCCGTCCAGGCCGTAGCGCCAGCCGTGGTATTTGCAGGTGAACTGGCGGCAGTTCCCGCGCACCTCTTCGGTGGGATAGTCGTTCCACATCAGCTTGTTTCCGCGGTGGCGGCAGATGTTGTGAAACGCCCGGATTTCGCCGTCTTTGCCCTTCACCACGATGACCGAGGCGCGGGCGACCTCGATCTCCTTGGTGAAATAGCTTCCGACGCGCGGCAATTCCTCGACCCGGCCGACGTTGAGCCAGGCGCGCTTGAAGATGGCTTCGCCTTCGAGCTTGTAGAACTCCGGTGACGTGGAGTCTTTGAAGGAGATCGGGCCGGTGCCCAGATCGGGGTAGTGCTCGGTCCAGCTACCCTCAGCGGGTTTGGGCCACGTGACGGCCATGAGAACCTCCTACTGGTGTGGATAGAACTTTCACATCGCTGAGCACTTTCACATCACTGAGCCGCCGTTGACACCGATGGTCTGACCGGTGATGAAACCGGCTTCATCCGAGCTCAAGAATCCGACCATCGCGGCGATGTCATCACCGGTACCCATATGTCCGATCGGAATGTTGGCGACCATCTTCTCGGTGGGGGGCAGGATTCCGGCGGCCTGCTGCTGGTGCTGCATCGGCGTCTCGATTCCCGACGGCGGGATGTTGTTGACGGTGATGCCGCGGGCGGCGTACTCACGGGCCAGGGACCGGGTCAGGCTCACCACCCCGCCCTTGGACGCGGCGTAGTGCGCCATTTCCGGCGAACCCCGTTGGGCACTCGACGACGAGATCATGATGATGCGCCCCCAGCCCGCGTCGAGCATGTCGGGCACGGCGAGCTGGCAGGAGTGGAAGGTTCCGGTCAGGTTCACCGCGATGACCCGCTCCCATGCCTCCACGCTGAGGTCCACGAACGGTGAGAACCCGAACAGCCCGGCGCTGGTGACCAGGATCGTCGTCGGGCCGAGTTCGGAGCGCACCTTGGCGAACGCGTCCTCCATCGCCGGCCGGTCGGTGACGTCGGCCCCGACTCCGATCGCGGTCACACCCTGTGCGCGCAAATCGTCGGCCACCCGTTGGGCCGCAGCCTCATTGAGGTCGAGGACGGCGACCTTGTTGCCGCGACGGCCCAGCTCGTGGCACGTCGATTCCCCCATGCCCGACGCTCCGCCGGTCACCACTGCTACCCGACTCATTCGGATCACCTCCTTGTTACTCATAGACGATCCGAACGGTCTTCGTGGTGGGCATGGCCTGGCACGTCAGCACCAAGCCTTCGGCCACTTCGTCGTCGGTGAGCGCACTGTTGTTGAGCATGCGCGCAGCGCCTTCGGTCACCTGTGCGATACATGTTCCGCACGAACCGGTTTCGCACGATGACGGCGCTTTCAGTCCCGCCAGGCGAGCGGTCTGCAATAGCGTGTTGCCGGAGCGATAGTGCGCCAACGTGATGCGCCGGTCCAGTTCGATGGTCACCTCCTCGGTAACCTCCGCCCCGTCGACCGGCACCGTGTCGGCCGTCGTGGCGACGAACCGCTCGAGGTGCACCCGGTCGGCGGGCACCGAGGTCTCCCGCAACGTCTCCTCCACCGCATCCATGAATAGCGTTGGACCGCAGACGAAATACTCGGCGTCGGCGACGCCGGCGAGGAACTGCGTCAACGCGGCGGCAGTGACCACACCACGGTCACTGTCGAGGTGGTGGTCGACGGCCAGCCGATCGCCGTACTCGTCCGCCAGCCGGCGCAGTGGCTCGTCGAAGATCACCGAATCAGCACTGCGGTTGGCGTAAAAGAGACGAACTCGCCGCTCGGTGCTGGCCAGTGCCGTCCGGATCAGCGAGAACACCGGTGTGATACCGCTTCCGCCCGCGAACGCCACAATGTCGCGCCCGGAGGAATCGAGCACGAAACGGCCCTGCGGTGCCTCGACATGAATCTCGGCCCCCGCAACCACGGTGTCGTTGATCCAATTCGACACCACTCCGCCCGGATCGCGTTTGACGGTGATGCGCAGCGGTTCGGCCAGTGCAGGCGATGACGACATCGAATAGCACCGGCGGTGCTCCACGCCGCCGACCGTCACCCGCAAGGTCAGGTACTGGCCGGCCGCGTATCGGAAGCGGTCTTGATGATCAGAGGGCACGTCGAACACCACGGACACACAATCGGCGGTCTCGGATTGCACGTCGGCAATCCGGAGCCGCACGCATCCGTCGCGGCTCACCTCAGGTCGGCATGTCGTCCCCATCGCCGTGAAGAATATCAAGTACTTGTCATTAGTATCAAGCACTTGCTTAATCCGTCAGTCTGTGTGCGGGTGCAGCGTGAACGAGACCTCGCCGTGCCCCTGCACGACGATGCGAACCAACAACTCGGCCAACGTCTTTCGTTCCTCAGCAGTGAGCACCGAGAACAGCTCGTCGTGGGCGATGACGGCGTCGGCGTTGGCCGCGGTCACCGTGCGGCGGCCCTTTTCGGTGAGGTAGGCGCGCTGGATACGGCCGTGCTCGGGATCGGGCTTGCGTTCGATGAGACCGTTTCGCTCAAGCGTGGCCAGCGCCAGCTGGGCGCCCTGCGGGCTGATCAGCAGCCGGCGTCCCAGTTCGGCACCGGACAACCCCGGTTCCTCGGCGAGCTGACGCAACAGACCCGTTTGGGCGCTGGTGACGCCGTGCTTGCTGATCACCTCGTTGATGGTGTGCCCCGAATAGTGAAAAGCCTGTTTGAGCAGCCAGAGGAGGTTCTCATTGCCGTTTTTCATTGCGCTGCCGCCTGCTTGTAGATCTCCCCGCCCTTCATGACGAATCGCACGTCAAGGGTGGTGGTGATGTCAGCGGAGGGGTCTCCGGGTACGGCGATGATATCGGCAAGGTAGCCCGGCGCGAGGCGCCCGAGTTCGTCGTCGGCGTCGATCAGCTCGGCGCTGGTGATCGTGGCGGCGCGCAGCGCCTGCATCGGTGTCATGCCGCGATTCACCAGTGCGCAGATCTCCTTGGCCTGCTGGCCGTGCGGGATGGCCGGGGCGTCGCTGCCGCAGGCGATCCGCACTCCCGCGGCGATGGCCTTGGGCAGCATCGCCTTGGCTTGGGGAAACACCTCCTCGGCCTTGCGGCGCAGTTCCGGCGCGATGCGGTCGATGGCCATCGCCTCGGTCAGATACGTCGTGGAAACCAGGAAGGTGCCGTGATCGACCATCATCTGGATCGTCTCGTCGGACGCCAGGAAGCCGTGTTCGATGCAATCGATGCCCGCGCGAATACACGCCTGGATCGCACTGTCCCCCACCGCATGTGCGGCGACCCGAAGACCGGCCCGATGCGCCTCGTCGGCGATCGCCTCGAATTCGGCGTCGGAGAACTGCTGCGAACCCGGCGAGGTGCTGTGCGACATCACGCCGCCGGAGGCCGACACCTTGATCAACTTGGCGCCGTGGCGGATCTGATAGCGCACGCAGGCCTGTACCTCAGGCACCCCGTTGGCGATTCCCTCGGCGACGCTCAGCGGCATGATGCCCGGAGCCAGTCGCTGGAACACGGTCGGATCCAGATGTCCGCCATAGGGTGTCACCGCGTGGCCGGCCGGATAGATGCGCGGCCCGATATGCCAGCCCTGCTCGATCGCGCGCTGTAGCGCGACGTCGAGAAGGTAGCCACCGGTCTTGACCATCAGGCCGAGATTGCGGACGGTGGTGAACCCGGCCTCCAGGGTGGTCCGCGCGTTCACCGCACCCCGCAGCGTGCGGTAGGCCGGATCGTCCTGGACTCCGTGCATGGGGCTGGGCAAACCGTCGGGCCCGCCAGGGCCCCCGATGAGCAGGTTGAGCTCCATGTCCATCAGTCCGGGCAACAGCGTGACGTCACCGAGATCGATGATGGTGGCCGAATCCGGCAGCGGTTCGGCCGGATTCACCGCTGCGATGCGGTCCCCATCCACCACGATGACCGCGGGAGACCGGACCTGCCCGGCTTCGATATCGGCCCACCGGGCGGCACGCAGAACGGTCGGGCCGCTCACGGTACGGGTTCGATGACGCAGTCGAGGCTGGTGGCGCCGGTATCGGGAACTTTGGGCTGCTTCCAGCACTCCACCGGGAATGACACGATGATCATCGAGTACAGCAGGTGCATCAGGTTCAGCACGTCCTCGGGCAGATCGTCCAGAGTGAACTTGTCGCAGTAGGAGATTGCCTCTTCGGCGCGCGGGGTGATGGCGTCATAGAACGCCTGCATGTCGGCCATCGTGCTGGCCAACCGCTTGGCGTAGCGCTGCGACTCGTCGGGCAGACACCAGTCCTCCGCGAACTGTTCGAGGTCGGCGAATTCCTCGGGCAACAGGGCCATCGTTGCTACACCCCGGCTTTCTTGCTCTGGTAATCCTCGACCCAGTTGGCGGTCTCCTTGTGCAGGTGGCGCAACAGCACTTCCTGGTCTCCGAGGGGGAACCGGTCGACGTAACCCGACTCGACCATCATCTGGGTGGCCTCCAGGGTGTTGGCGTCCTGCAGGCCGTACTCCTTAAAGGAGGCGGCGGCCAGCTCCTGGGCGATGCGTTCCCGCGGGCTCCGGGGCGGCGGGAAGTACGCCGAGCCCTCGAAGATGTGGGTGTTATGGGAGGTGGGCCAGTAGTGGTAGGTCAGGTACCAGCCCTGCCCCCAGATCAGGATGACGAAGTTGGGAAAGAGCTGAAATGAATCCAGACCCCACGGATCGCACTTGGCGGGATTGAGTCCGGCCGGCATCTCGCCGAGGTCGGGCCCGTCCCACGGCCCGAAAAGACCACTGCGGCAGATATCCTCGATCGGCTTGCGCATCTCGGAGTCCATCTCCCAGGCCCGGATTCCCGAGGTGCTGACCAGCCGGTGCGCACCGTCGATCCGATAGTGCGGCGCCTCGAAGCCGGCCTCGGCCGCGGCTTGCGAATACTTGGTTGGTGACTGGTTCGCGTGCAGCACCGGTGCGTGGTAAAACTCCTGGAACGCATCCAGGTACAGCTTCCAGTTCGCCTTGACCTCGGACCGATAGGTCCAGCGTGACGTCAACTCGCCGAACGGATATCCCTCCAGGCCGGTGATCATCGGGCCGAGGAACTCCCGCAGCGGTTGTTCGGGTTCGGCGGCGAAGTTGACGAAGATGAATCCTTCCCAGACGTCGCAGTGCACCGGCACCAGGCCGTACCGGTTCTTGTCCAGGTCGAAGAATTCCTCCTCCTGCTGCACGAACGTCAGGTTGCCGTCGAGGTCGTAGCGCCAGGCGTGGTACTTACACACGAATTGACGGCAGGTTCCCGAACTCTCGGCGCGCGGATCGTCGTCCCAGACGAGTTTGTTGCCCCGGTGCCGGCAGATGTTGTGGAAGGCATTCACCTTGCCGTCGCGGTTACGCACCACGATGATCGAGGTGTTGACGACCTTGAGTTCTTTGGTGAAGTAATTCCCGGTGCGCGGAATCTGTTCCACCCGGCCCACATTGAGCCAGGCCCGCTTGAACACCGCCTCGCGTTCGAGTTCATAGAACTCCGGGCTGATGGAATCCTCGTAGGACACCGGCGCAGTCCCCAGCTCGGGGTAGTGCTCGGTCCAGCTGCCTTCGGCGGGCTTGGGGAAGCGGGGCAACGTCTGCTCCTTCGACTCGTTCACGATCGACGGTAAGGCCGCGCCAGCAGAATAACAAGTAGTTGATATTGTGGGCTCGATATCGGCGAAGTATCGATCAGTGCGAGGACTCGCTCAGGTAGGCCGCGATCGCGTTGGTCAGCCCGTCGCGAGCCTCGTCGAGATCGGCATAGCTGCCAAGTTGCTTCTCGGACACCAAGCCTCGCATGGCCCCCGGGATGAACGCCGCCACGTGGTGCCCCCGCCGCGGGTTGACGTGCAGGTCGGCGAATGCCTTCTGGCACGTCTCATTCCAGCTTTGGCCCCAGGATCTCAGCTCGGCGGCGGTGGCGGGATAGAGCCGGTCGAGGTCCTCCGGGTTCCGCGGCAACGCGGCGCGGAGGTTCTCGATAGCGCGGGAGTCCGGCGCGTCCAGCCCGTCGTAGAGGGTGTCGATGATGCCGGCGACGCGCGAGCGCAGCGGAGCACCGCTGTCGGTATTTGCGAAGAGGCTGGCCCGCCGCTCAGCGGTGTGGTGCAGTACCGCCGCCCAAAACCCGTCGGCGTCGCCGAACTGGTATTGCACGGTGCCCCACGTGACGCCGATCTGCTTGGCGATGCGATTGGCCGAGACGGCGGCGGGGTCGCCGGTGGCCAGCGCCTCGACGGCGGCGTTGAGCATCGCTTCCCGTGTGGCCATGCCGCGCCGGTTGGAGGTCCTGCGCGCGCTGTCTGGCTCTGCCATCGGAGTAGCTTAAGCGATTTCGACCTTTCATTGACACTACTATGATCAGTTCATAGACTCCGCTACGATCACCGGGTCGGTACTCATGGGAGGGATTGAGGATGGCGAAGGATGGCTAAGCCACCGCTTTCGATGAAACCGACCGGATGGTTCCAGGTGGCGTGGTCCGACGAAATCAAGGTCGGCGACGTACACCGGATGAACTACTTCAGTCAGGAATTGATCGCCTGGCGGGCCGAGTCGGGCCACCTCACCGTGATGAACGCCTACTGCGAACACTTGGGTGCCCATCTGGGCTTCGGCGGGCACGTCGAAGGCGAAGTACTGCAATGCCCGTTTCATGGCTGGCAATGGAACTCCGAAGGCCACAACGTCTGCATCCCTTACGACAAGAGACCCAACCGCGGCCGGCGCATCAAGACCTACCCGGCGGTGGAACGCAACGAGTCGGTCTATGTCTGGTACGACGACAACGGCCGCGAGCCGTTCTTTGACGCCCCGGATGTCTTCGCCTCATTCGGCGATGACAGCAGCGTGGCCGACTACTACCCCCAGCGACGGCTTTTCGAACAGGGCCACGAGATGCACCCGCAGTATGTGCTCGAGAACGGGGTGGACTTCGCCCACTTCAAATACGTCCACCACACCCCGATCAACCCGATCTTCACCCGCCATGACTTCGACGAACCGGTGTCCTACGTCGACTTCACCATCACCTTCGAAGGCGACGACCAGCAGTCCATCGACGATGTCAAAAGCGGCGTGGAGGCGATCAACGGTGGATTGGGCATCGCAGTCACAAAGAGTTCGGGCATGATCGACAACCGCACGATCTCGTGCATTACGCCGGTCGACGAGTGCACGTCCGATGTGCGGTTCATGGTCTACATCGGCCGCACACCGGGCAAAGACACCGAGCGTGCGGCCACCAAAGCAGCCGAGTTCGGCGACGAGGTCATCCGCCAGTTCCGCCAGGACATCCACATCTGGTCGCATCAGCGCTACTCCGATCCCCCAGCGCTGACCGGCGCGGAGTTTTCCGGTTTCACCGCAATCCGCGAGTGGGCCAAGCAGTTTTATCCCGATGGCATCGGTGGCAGTGCCGCCGAAGTCTATGCCGCACTTGAGAAAGGCTGACCCGACAGTGGGCAACAACAGCGAGCCGATCCGCGTCTTCCAGGTCGCCACCGGCAACGTCGGCTCGGAGATGATCAAGCGCATCGCCACCCAACCCGATCTGGAATTGATTGGTGTGCACTGCTATTCACCCGAGAAGGTGGGTAAGGACGCAGGTGTCCTTGCCGGCCTGGCGCCCAACGGGGTTATCGCCACGGGCAGCATCGAGGAGATCATCGCCGCCAAACCCGATGTCCTGACCTTCCACGGCGTGTTCCCTGACGAAGATCTCTACGTCAGGGTGCTCGAGGCCGGCATCAACATCGTCACCACCGCCGACTGGATCACCGGCTGGCACCGCGACAGGAACCACCCCCACGCGTCGGGTAAGAAGGTCACTCAGCTGCTCGCCGAGGCGTGCGAGAAGGGCGGCTCGACGTTCTACGGCACCGGCATGAACCCGGGCTTGAACCAGATCCTTGGCGTGGTGTGCTCGGCTGACGTCGCCGACATCGAGAACATCACCACCATCGAATCCGTCGATGTGTCCTGCCATCACAGCAAGGACACCTGGATCGAGGTGGGTTACGGTCTGCCCGTTGATGATCCGAGCATTCCGGGCAAGCTGGAAAAGTACACCCGAGTGTTTGCCGACAGCGTCTACCTGATGGCCGACTGTTTCGGCCTGAAGCTAGACGAGGTCACCTTCAGCTACGAACTCGGCGCGTGCACCGAGGATGTCGACCTGGGCTGGTACGTCCTGCCCAAGGGATCCTTGGGCGGCAACTACATCAAGTACCAGGGCATGGTGAACGGGGTGCCGCGGGTCGAGACGCACCTGGAGTGGCAGATGACGCCGCACACCGACCCGAGCTGGCGCATCAAGGGCTGCTACATCACCCAGATCAAGGGTGACCCGTGCGTGTACAACAAGCACATGATCTTCCCCAAAGCCGGTGTGGATCTGTCGGATCCGGCCAATTTCGCGTCGATCGGCATGACGGTCACCGGGATGCCCGCGATCAACTCCATCAAGGCGGTCGTCGCCGCACCGCCGGGGCTGCTGACCAGTGCCGACCTCCCGCTGCGTGGATTCGCGGGGCGCTTCGTCGACGTGTGAGACCGCCGCCCGGTGCGACGTGCCGGCCGCTGCAGCCTGGATACGTGTTCGTCCATGATTTAATTCATATCGACCACATATAATTCAGCAGCGACGGCATTGGGGGCCATTCTGAACGGGCCACAACCAGGGAGCGGGCGGACACGCGCGCGGAGAACCCCACATCGCGATCGAGTGATCCGGCTACTGCAGACCACCGGCCCCATGGCCAGGGCCGATTTGGCCGACCGGCTCGATCTCGCCCGCTCGTCGATCACGGCCATCGTCACCGAGCTACTCGACGACGGAACACTGGTCGAACTGGATTCGCGCGTTGAGAATCCGGGCTACCGCGGTCGTCCGCGGACCCTGCTGTCCTGCAATCCGCGACTCGCCACCGGGAAGCGAAAGCCCAATGCCGAGGAACGCCGCCGGGAGCTCTGCGACGCCGCCATCAACGTCCTCGCCGAAGAGGGTGCTCGAGGCTTGACGCACCGCAAGGTCGAGCAACGAGCGGGCTTACCCGACGGCACGACGTCGTCCTACTTTCCCACCCGATCGGCATTGTTGCGCGCCATCTCCGAACGTGTTGCCGAGCTCGACGGCACCGAGTTCATCTCGGTTGCCACGGACGCCGCCGACACCGATCCACCCGTCTCCACCCTGTCACTGCTGGCCGAGATGGCGATGCGCTCCGCGAGCGGCCCGGCGCTCAACCGCTCGCGTGCACGGTACGAGCTATCGCTGCACGCCTCACGCGACCCCGAGGTCATGGGCGCATTCACCGACGCCATCGGCACGTTCATCGCCCTGAGCGAGGAAGCCGTCAGGCTTGCCCAACCCGACGCGGAGCTCGACCGAAAGTTGATCGAGGAACAGGCGTACGCGGTCACCACCTTCCTCAACGGTGTCATGGTGCGCCTGGCACTGGGCGAACGCACGGTGGAAAGTGCCGCACACCTCGGGGAACTGCTGCACGCGCTCGTCGCGGGCATTGCATCCCTAAGGGGGGCGTCTCCCGACCTGACCTAGCACGGAGTTCTACGGCGGTAGAAGATTCTGCTTCTACATGTGTAGATACTCTGATAGCGTCGCGCCCATGGTGGCGCCGGGGCTGACGAAACGATCGCTTTCGCGACCGTTGGCCGGGTTGGTCACCGTCGGGACAATCGCTGCCCTCGTCATCGGCGCCGCCGGATCGTTCAACGGTGACTTCACCAAATCCGTAGCCGTGACAGTTCTTTCACCACGAGCCGGGCTCGTCATGGACCCGGGCGCCAAGGTGAAGATGATTGGCGTCGAAGTCGGCCGGGTCTCGTCCATCGACTACCTGCCCAATGGGCAGGCAGCCATACATCTGGCGCTCAATCCCGACACGATCCACGTGATACCGGACAATGTCGCCGTTGACATCGCGGCCACCACCGTCTTCGGCGCGAAGTATGTCCAGTTGGCGGCCCCAACCGAACCGTCGCCACAGTCGATCCGGCCCAATCAGGTGCTGGAAGGTCAACGCGTCACTGTCGAAATCAACACGGTCTTCCAGCGACTCACCGAGATCCTGGCAAAAATCGATCCAACCAAACTCAATCAAACTCTCGGCGCGATCGATGCCGCGCTGCGCGGGCGCGGCGAACAGCTCGGCCCGGCGTTGTCGGATTTCGATGAATTCCTAGCCGAAATCGAACCGAGTCTGCCCAATGTGACCCGCGATCTGCAGCTGAGCCAGCCGGTCCTCGACACCTACGCCGACGCGGCGCCCGACCTTCTGCGCAGCGTGGTGAACACCACCCGCATTGCGCAGACGGTGACCGAGGAGCAGCAGCAGCTCGACGCCCTGCTGATCGCCGCGATCGGGCTCGCCGATGTCGGCAATGACGTCATCGGTGGGAATCGCCAGGCACTTACCGATGTTCTTCACCTGCTCGTGCCGACGACGGAACTGGCCGACCGCTATCACCAGGCCCTCAATTGCGGTATCGCCGGGATGCTCCCTTACGTGCACCAACCACCCTTGCCGCTCCCCGGCATCCTGGTCTCAGCCGGGTTCACGCTGGGCGCCGAACGCTACCGTTACCCCGCCAACCTGCCCAAAGTCGCCGCCACCGGCGGCCCCCACTGCATGGGCCTGCCGGACGTGACGCCAGGCAGCCGACCGCCACTGTTGGTGACCGACGTCGGCGCCAACCCGGCCCAATACGGCAACCAAGGCATCCTGCTCAACTCTGACGGCCTGAAGCAGATGCTGTTCGGCCCGATCGACGGGCCACCCCGAAACTCCTTCCAGCTCGGACAGCCCGGATGAGTCGAATCACCGCCATTTCCATCAAGTTCGGCATATTCGCAATCGTCATGATCACGTTCACCGGACTGTTGTTCCTGGCGTTCGGTCAATTCCGCAGCGGCGCGACCAACAGCTACTCGGCAATCTTCGCCGACGCCTCACGGCTCAAATCCGGCGATGCGGTGCGGGCCGCGGGCATCCGCGTGGGCACCGTCACCACGGTCGTCGCATCGGGCGAGGACAAAGTCCTGGTGGAGTTCGATGCCGATCGCACCGTCGCGCTGACGACCGGAACCGCCGCCGCGGTGCGCTACCTCAACTTGGTCGGCGACCGCTACCTCGAGCTTGTCGATGGCCCTGGCTCGACACGTCTGCTTCCGCCGGGATCGCAGATTCCCCTGGAGCGCACCGCTCCGGCATTGGACTTGGACCTGCTGCTCGGCGGACTCAAGCCCGTCATCCAGGGTCTGAATCCGCAGGACATCAATGCGCTGACTGCCTCGCTGCTCCAGATCTTCCAAGGCCAGGGCGACACCATGGCATCGCTGCTGTCCAAGACTTCATCGTTCACCAATGCGTTGGCCGACAACGGGACCATCATCGGCCAGGTCATAGACAACCTGAACACCGTGGTAGGCACCCTCGATCAAAACAGCGGACAGTTCTCGGCGACGCTGGATCGGTTGGAGCGCCTTGTCGCCGAGTTGTCGACGCAGCGACAGCCGATCGGCGAGGCCATCGATGCCCTCGACCGCGGCACCGCATCGCTGACAGACCTGTTGGGCCAGAGTCGAATTCCTCTGAAAGGAACCGTCGATCAGCTCGCCCGCCTTGCGCCGCTGCTCGACAGCGACAAGGGGCGTCTGGACACCGCGTTGCAGAAGGCACCCGAGAACTACCGCAAGCTGATCCGGTTGGGCGCATACGGCAGTTTCGTGAACTACTACATCTGCGGAATTCAGCTGCGGGTCACTGACCTGCAGGGCCGCACCGCCGTGTTCCCGTGGTTCAAGCAGGACGAGGGACGGTGTGCCGAACCCTAATGCTCAAATACCGCGGCACTCAACTCATTCGAGCCGGCTTCATCGGCTTCGCCTTGATTCTGCTGACCATCATGATCGGCTTGAATCCGGAACGAATCACCACCTGGGCCACCAAAGTTCAGTACCAAGCGTTGTTCACCGAGGCCGGCGGCCTGACGGTCGGAAACGACGTCACCAAGACCGGCATCAAGGTCGGCTCCATTTCGTCGGTCGTCCTCGACCGCGGCAAAGCCGTGGTGACCTTCACCGTCGACGGGTCGGTCCGATTGGGAGCCGATACGACGGCACACATCCGCACCGGCTCGCTGTTAGGGCAACGCGTCCTGACACTGGAGTCGGCTGGGGCGACCCGCATGCATCCAGGTGACGTCATCCCCGCCGACCGCACCTTCTCGCCGTACTCGTTGACCGAGGCGGTCAGCGACTTGACCACGAATACCGCTGGCACCGATACCGCCTCGCTCAACCAGTCCCTCGATGCCCTGTCTGCCGTGCTCGACCAGATCGCCCCGCAACTCGGCCCGACCTTCGACGGCTTGACCCGCCTCTCCCGCTCGATCAACGACCGCAACGACAACCTGCGCACGCTGCTGTCTAGCGCCGGCAACGTGACGGGCATCCTCGCGCAGCGCAGCGATCAGCTGAACACACTGTTACTCAACGCCAACGACCTGATCGGTGTGCTCAGCGATCGCCGGCAGGCCATCGCCGAACTGCTCGCCAACATCTCGGTCCTGGGCCGACAACTCTCCGGGTTGGTCACCGACAACGAGAAGCAGCTCGCACCGACCCTGGAGAAACTCAACACGGTCACCGCGATGTTGGAGAAGAACCGTGACAACATCGCCAAAGCACTACCCGGCTTAGCGAAATTCCAAGTGACCCAAGGCGAGACGGTGTCGAGTGGCTTCTACTACAACGCCTACGTACCCAATCTGATCCCAGGGCAGACGCTACAGCCGTTCCTCGACTACGCGTTCGGTTTCCGGCGCGGTGTCGACGCCGGACAACCACCTGACAACGCGGGACCCCGCGCCGAATTCCCCTTTCCCTACAACGGGATTCTCGGAGGGTCGCGATGAGATCTGGCAGGAGCGCAGCAATCCTGGCTGTCGTTCTGGTTGCGTTGGCGGCAACCGCTACGGGCCTGATCGTGCGCGACAGATACGTCGGGCACCGCACCGTCAGCGCATTGTTCACCACCGCAATCGGCATTTACCCGGGCGACGAGGTGCGCGTCGCCGGGGTCAAGGTCGGCACCATCGCCGCGGTCGATCCGCAAGGTACGCGCGCCGAACTCACGCTCGACGTGGACCGTGCCGTGCGCCTACCCGCAGACGTGAAGGCCGTCATCGTCGCCCAGAACCTGGTTGCTGCCCGCTACGTCCAGCTCACGCCGGCCTACGAGACAACCGGTCCGACACTGCCCGATGGAGCAGTCATCCCCCTGGACCGGACCGCAGTGCCCGTCGAGTGGGACGACGTCAAGACCCAGCTCATGCGGCTGGCCACCGAACTCGGACCGAAGGCTGGCACATCCGACACCTCAGTCGCCCGGTTCATCAACAGCACAGCGGACGCGCTCGACGGCAATGGCGTCAAGCTGCGGCAGACGTTGGCACAACTCTCCGGGGTGGGCCGGATCCTTGCCAGTGGCAACGGCAGCCTTGTCGACGTCTTGAAGAACCTGGCGACGTTTGTCGCGGCACTGCGTGACTCCGGTACCCAAATCGTGCAGTTCGAAAACCGCTTCGCCGCACTCACGAGTGTGCTCGACGGGTCTCGGTCAGACCTGGATTCGGCGCTCACCACGCTGTCCAGCGCAATCGAAGACGTACGGCGGTTCATCGCCGGTACCCGCGACCAAACCGCGGAGCAGATCCAGCGGCTGGCCAATGTCACCCAAACCGTCGCCGATCACCGCATCGACCTGGAGAACGTGCTGCACGTCGCACCCAACGCGTTCTCCAACGGCTACAACATCTACAACCCGGACACCGGCAGCCCAATCGGCGCATTCATCTTCAACAACTTCTCCAATCCCGCCGAATTCATCTGCGGCGCAATCGGTGGCGTCGAGAACACGACGGCGCCGGAGACAGCAAAACTCTGCGCCCAATACCTCGGCCCGGCGTTGCGGCTGCTCAATTTCAACTACCTGCCTATTCCCATCAACCCCTACCTCGCAAAATCGCCGAGCCCCACCAACCTCGTCTACTCCGATCCCGCGCTGGCGCCTGGCGGCGGCGGCGCGCCACCCGGGCCGCCCCAAAATCCCCCGGCGGTATCGGCCTATACCGGCGCCGGCGACGTCACCCCGCCGCCCGGATTCGGGAATTCCGGTGTGCCGCTGGCGGGTTCGAACCTGCCTGCCTATCCGTCCCCCGCGCTGCTTCCTGGAGCACCGATCCCCACCGTGCAGAACGTGCCGCAAACGGGGCAGGAGCCGACGCCGTGACCCGCGCCAGTAGACAGCCAACGACGCGCCGGCTCGCCATCATCGGCTCGTGCCTGGCACTGACCGTGTCGGGTTGCTCTTTCACGGGCGTGAACTCGTTGCCGCTACCGGGTGCCGTCGGTCGCGGTCCGGGCGCGCACATCTACCACGTTGAGATCGCCAATGTCGGTACTTTGGAATCGAATTCGCCAGTGCTGATCGATGATGTCGTCGTCGGCAGTGTCGGGTCGATGCGATTCACCAATTGGCACGCCGACGTGGAGATCGCGATCAAGCCCGACGTCGTGGTGCCCGCCAACGCGGTCGCCAACGTCGGGCAGACCAGTCTGCTCGGTTCGATGCACGTCGCTCTCGACCCGCCGCCCGGGCAGGCACCTCACGGCCAACTCCCGCCGGGCGCCACGATTGCGTTGGCCGACACGTTCTCCTATCCATCGACCGAGCAAACCCTGGCCGCGCTGTCGGCAATCGTCACCCGGGGTGGGCTTGGCCAGATCGGCGACATCATCCACAGTTTCAACGGTGCGCTGGCCGGCCGCCAGGACCAGGTGCGTGACCTCATCACCCGTCTGGATACCGCCGTGGGAACCCTTGACGCTCAACGCGACACCCTCATCGCCAGTATCCGCTCCCTCGACCGGCTGGCCAACACCTTCGCCAGCCAGCGGGATGCGATCACTCATGCTCTGAAGGCCATCCCACCAGCGCTCGACGTCCTCATCCGCGAGCGCCCGCGGTTCACCACCGCACTCGACAAGTTGCGAGTCCTCAGTGATACCGCGACCCAGCTCGTCGACGACACCCAGCACGATCTCGTCGAGAACCTCACCCATCTGCAACCAACGCTGCAGGCGCTGGCCGACATCGGGCCCGAACTCGACACCGCACTGGCCTACGCCACGACCTTCCCATTCGGCCAAAACATTATCGACCGCGCCGTCCGCGGCGACTACTTCAACGTCTTCGCGGTCGTCGACCTGACCATCCCCCGATTGAAACGCACATTGTTCCTGGGTACCCGGTGGGGCCAAGAAGGCGCAACTCTGGTGCCCGCGCCCGGCGATCCCTGGCAATTGCAGTACACCTACGATCCCCTGAACGCACCGCTGGCGCCGCCACCTGCGCAGGGCGGTGGCTAGAGTGCTGACCCGATTCGTCCGCATCCAGCTGATCATCTTCACCATCGCCACCATCGTCGGCATCAGCGCAATGCTGTTCGGCTACCTGCAGATTCCCACCCTGCTCGGCATCGGCCGTATCACCGTCACGATGGAACTGCCCGGCTCCGGTGGTCTCTACCGGTTCGCCAACGTGACGTACCGCGGCGCCGAGATCGGCAAGGTCACCGACGTCACGATCGTGGGACCCCACCGCGCTCAGGCGACGCTGTCGCTGGCTGACTCGCCGAGGGTGCCCGCCGACCTGCAAGCCCAGGTGCGGTCGATGTCGGCCGTCGGTGAACAGTTCGTCGAACTACAGCCGCGCACCGACGCCCCGCCCTATCTACACGACGGGTCGATAATTGCCCTGCAGGACACCACGATTCCGCAAGCCGTCGGGCCGATGCTCGACCAGGTCGGCTCCCTGGTTGACAGCATTCCCCAGGGCCAACTGGGCCACGTCCTCGATGAGTCGTTCAATGCCTTCAACGGCGCCGGTGACGACCTGAGTTCGCTCATCGACGCATCGGCAAGCTTGGGCCGTGACCTCAACGGTGCGCGCCGGCAGATCCGCGGACTGGCCGACGATGCAGGCCCGCTACTGGCCACCCAAGCCCAAACCGGCGACGCCATCCGTATCTGGTCGCGCAGCCTCGCCGGGTTCACCGAGCAACTCGCGACCAACGACCCGCAGATCCGGTCAATCCTGCAGAAGGGGCCCGGCTTCGCCGACGAATTATCCCGACTGCTGAGCGAAGTCAAACCCACGTTGCCGATTCTGTTGGCCAACTTGACCACCATCGCCCAGGTGGGCGTGACCTACAACCCGTCGCTGGAGCAGCTGCTGGTGCTCCTTCCGCCCTACAGCGCCGCCCAGCAATCCTATGGCCTCGCGAAGAACAACCCGACCGGCCTTCCGTCGGGCGAGTTTTCCATCACCCTCAACGATCCCCCGGCATGCACCGTCGGATTCCTGCCACCGTCCCAGTGGCGAAACCCCGCCGATACCACGACAATCGACACCCCCAGCGGCCTCTACTGCAAACTGCCGCAGGACTCACCGCTGTCGGTACGCGGAGCCCGCAACTATCCCTGCATGGGTCACCCCGGCAAACGCGCACCCACCGTCGAGATCTGCGATAGCGACAAACCCTACGTTCCGCTGGCCATGCGTGAACATGCCCTGGGTCCCAACCCGATCGACCCCAACCTGATCGCTCAAGGTGTTCCACCCGACGATCGAGTCAACAGTGACGACCACATCTTCGGGCCGCTCGAAGGCACACCACCGCCACCACCGAATGCCGCGCCAAGTGCCTACAACCCGGCCGACCATTCACCTTCGGTGGCAATCGCTGCGTACAACCCCGATACCGGAAGCTACCGCACCCCCGACGGGACGTGGCAGCGGCTCACCAACCCCGGTGCTACACCCAGCAGTTGGAAAGACCTGCTGCCCGTTCAATGAACATTGCCTCAATCATCTCTACAGCGAAACCTCGAGGAAGGGTCCAACAATGCGATTCGTATTCGTGCACGGCGGCTTTCACGCCGCATGGTGCTTCTCACCGACCATCACCGAGTTAACGAAGCTCGGCCACACCGCTATCGCCATCGACCTCCCCGGCCACGGCAGCCGGCTCGACGAAGAGTCGACGCTGGCCAACCGGCGGGATGCCGTCGCCAGCGTTTTGCGGCCCGGCGATGTGCTCGTCGGACACTCCGGTGGCGGATTCGACGCCACCCTTGGCGCCGACGCCCACCCGGACTACATCCGCCACATCGTCTACCTGGCCGCCGCCTTGCCCCGCGAGGGCCGCAGCTACACCGAGGCAATGACCATGGGCAACGCCGAAGACGGTGAGCTCAACGGTGATGTCGGAGAGATGTTGAGCTACCTCCACTTCGGCGACGACGGCGCCATGACCTTCGCGGAATTCGAGCATGCCTGGAAGTACTTCTACCACGACTGCGACGAGGTGACAGCCCGCTGGGCTTTCGAGCGGCTGGGGCCCGAACGGTTCGGGGAAACCACCATCGCACCGGTGCATGTGCCGTACTTCTGGGAGGCGGACCTGCCACGCAGTTTCATTGTGTGCGAACAGGATCAGTCCATGCCGAGGTGGCTCGCCGATACGGTCGCCCACCGCCTTGGCGTCGAACAGCTGACCATCGACACCTCGCATTCGCCCTTCCTCAGTCAGCCGGCGGCACTCGCCGGGCTTCTCGTCCACGCCACCACCACGGCACCGATCGGTCCGCTCATTCCCGACTGACAGGGAGAAACGCATGTCACCACGGTGCGCACTACCCTGCGCCGTCTTCCTCACCGCTGCCCTCGTCGGCTATGGCGCTATCGCCCCGCACGCAAACGGCTCCCCCGCCGGGGCACTCAACGGCACCTTCCGGGCCCAATCCAACGGGGACTGGGCACAAACGAACGACCAATACCGCAACGAAACAACGGTTGTCGCCACCTGGACCATCACCACCACCTGCGCCGACGGACTCTGCAGCGGCGAGGTCCACAGCGACCAAGGCTGGACCGCGCCGATCAACAACCAAGCCGCAGGCGAATGGCACGTCAAACGCACCGTGGCCGACTGGGAAACCTGCCCCGACGGCACGACAGTCGCCGGCAACCAGCTCTACCGGTTCTATCCGGTGGCGGGCATCACCGGGCTGGTGGACGACACCCAGTCCGACGTCTTCGCGGGCCGCGACATCACCCAAGGCCCTGGCGGCGGATGCGGTATCAACAAACCCTTGGTGATCTCGGTTCCGTTCAAGCTGACGCGAATCAGCTAGGCATAATCGCGCTAACGGCAATCAGCTCACGACGACGTAATCACCCTCGTCCGCGAGCGCAGCCCGGACCTGCTCAACGCTGAGTTCGGCGGCGGTGTCGACCCGCACGGTCGACGCGCCGTCGGCGTCGAGATCGACCTCGACCGCGCCGACCCCGGGCAGCTCCGTCAGCGCACCGCTGACCACCCGAACGCAGCTCTGGCAATGCAGGCCGGTGACCATAAAGGTCTGCTGTGACACGTGATCTGCCTTTCGGTGACTAGCGGGCGTCAAAGTTGCGCAGCCGCAGGCTGTTCGAGACGACGAAGAACGAGGAGAACGCCATCGCCGCACCGGCGATGAGCGGATTGAGCAGTCCGGCCGCCGCAATGGGGATGGCCGCCACGTTGTAGCCGAACGCCCAAAACAGATTGGTCCGGATCGTGCGCATCGTGGCTTTGGCCAAGTCGAGTGCCTGCGGCACGATGTCGAGATCGTCGCGCACCAGGATGATGTCGGCGGCGCCGATCGCCACATCGGTGCCGCGCCCGATGGCCAGGCCGAGATCCGCCGACGCCAGTGCGGGGCCGTCGTTGATGCCGTCGCCGACCATGGCAACCACCCGGCCCTGCTCGCGCAGCTGCTCGATCACGTCGACCTTGCCTTCGGGAAGCACCTCGGCGATCACCTCGTCGATACCCACCTGGGCGGCCACCGCGCCCGCGGCCGCCGCGTTGTCGCCGGTGAGCAACACGGTCCGCAGACCCCTGCGGTGCAGGGCCGCCACAGCATCGGCCGCCGAGTCTTTGACCGCATCCGCGACCGCGACCACCCCGCACACCTGACCGTCAACTGCGACGAAAACAACTGTCTCACCGCGGGATTCACCAGTGCGCCGGGCCGACTGCAGATGCTCGGCCACCGCGGCCTGCTCGGCCGCCCACGACGGGCGCCCGACGACCACCCGCTGCCCGGACACCGTTCCGGTGACCCCACGCCCGGCATGAGCGCGGAAGTCCGCCACCGGGCGGCGCTCGTCGGTCGCGGTCGCGATGGCGACGCCGACCGCGTGTTCGGAAGCCACCTCGACGGCCGCGGCCAGGGCGAGGACCTCGGCAGGCTGCCAGCCATCGGCGGCGGTCACCTCGGTGACCGCGAGGTGCCCCGTCGTCAGGGTGCCGGTCTTGTCGAACACCACCGTGTCCACCGCCCGGATGGCTTCCAGCGCACGGTAACCCTTCAGGAAGATACCGAGCTGCGCCCCGCGCCCGGAGGCCACCATCATCGCCGTCGGGGTGGCCAGTCCCAGTGCACAGGGGCAGGCGATCACCAGTACGGCCAGCGCCGCGGAGAAAGCCCGGTCGGCATCCGCGCCGGCCAGCAGCCACCCGGCCGCGGTGATCGCCGCGATCAGGAACACCGCGGGCACGAAGACCCCGGCGATCCGGTCGGCCAGCCGTTGGGCGTCGGCCTTCTGTGCTTGCGCCTCTTCGACCAGGCGCACCATTCCTGCGAACTGGGTATCGGCACCGACCGCGGCGGCCTCGACGATGAGCCGGCCGTCGAGTACCACCGTCCCGCCGATCACGGGCCCGCCTGGATGGGCGCGCGACGGCTTGGCTTCGCCGGTCATCGCACTCACGTCGATAGCCGCGCTGCCCTCGACGACCAGGCCGTCGGCGGCGATGGTCTCGCCCGGCCGCACGACGAACCGCTGCTGTTCGGCGAGTTCCTCGGCCGGCAGCACCATCTCGCTGCCGTCGGGCAGCAGCACCGACACGTTCTTGGCGCTCAGCGCCGCCAGCGCCCGGAGCGCACTGCCCGCGCGCGACTTCGCCCTGGCCTCGAAATAGCGGCCGGCCAGTATGAACACCGTGACGCCTGCGGCGACTTCGAGATAAATCGCGTCGCTGCCCAGCAACGCCTGCCAGATGCCGTACGTCGTCCGGGTGTGGTGTCCGAAGAAGATCGTGTGCAGCGACCACAGGGTGGCCGCGGTGACGCCGACCGAGATCAGTGTCTCCATCGAGGCGGTGCCATGGCGGGCGTTGCGCAGGGTCACCCGATGGAACGGCCATGCCGCCCAGGTGACGATCGGTGCGGCCAGCACGGTCAGCACCCATTCCCAGCCGGTGAACCGGGTGCTGGGGACGACGGCGAACATCACCGACAGGTCGGCCAACGGCACGAACAACACCGCGGCGATCGCTAGCCGCAGCAACAGGCTGCGGGCCAACCGGTCGTCAGGATCCACCTGCTCGGCCGGCGAGGCCGAGCGCGGGGCGGCGTCGTAGCCGGCCTTGCGGATCACCGCACACAGGTCCTCGGCGGGCATGGCTTCGGGGGCGTCGACACTGGCGACGCGGGTGGCGAAGTTGACCGAGGCACGGACGCCGTCGAGCTTGTTGAGTTTGGTCTCGACCCGGGCAGCACACGCCGCGCAGGACATTCCCGCGACATCGAGTTCGACGCGGTGCGTGACGGCTGGACCGCCCACGACAGATGCCGTCATCGCCCTCCTCCAGATTGATGCCCGAGAGATAGTCGGCCGCCGGGGCCGTCGGGTTCCCGGCCACCCAAAATACGCTTCGGCCGAGGCCTGCGGATGTGCCGGATCGGTGATCCCCTACTCTCACTGAGCGTGGGCGAACGCGACGACGACCAGGTGACCCTGCTCGCCCTGGCCGCCGGGCGGGGCGATTCGGCCGCGCTCGAGGCGTTCATCAGAGCCACTCAGCGTGATGTCTGGCGCACGGTCGCGTTCCTGGGCGATCCCGGTCACGCCGACGACCTCACCCAGGAAACCTTTCTCCGCGCACTGGGCGCACTGCCCCGGTTCTCCGGCCGTTCGTCGGCGCGCACCTGGCTGATGTCAATTGCCCGCCGGGTCGTGGTCGACCAGATCCGCCGCAATCAGGCCCGGCCGCGCACCGCCTCCGCGATCGACCTGGATCAGCTGCTCGACACCCGACCCAGCGCCGCGCGGTTCGAAGACATCGTCGAGATCAGGATGCTGCTCGACGGCCTGGACAGCGACCGTCGTGACGCGCTGATGCTGACCCAGGTACTCGGGCTGTCCTACGCCGAGGCCGCCGAGGTGTGCGGATGCCCGGTCGGCACGATCCGCTCCCGCGTGGCACGAGCCCGCGAGGACCTGATCAGTGCCGCCCGCCGCGACGACGACGTGGGTTGATCAGCTCTCGGGCTTCTTCTTCTCCCGCCAAGCCCGTTCGAAGGGAAGCCGCCACGCATTCGGGGCGATGAGCTGATGGATCGCGTTGGGGCCCCAGGTTCCGACCGGGTAGCTCTTGACCGGCGGTGGGTCCTCGAGGAGTGGCGCCGAGCGGTCCCAGAGTGACTCGATGCCTTCGGCTGTGGTGAACAGGGTGTGGTCACCGCGCATCGCGTCCAGGATGAGCCGCTCGTAAGCCTCCAGCACGTCGCCCTCGGAATCGGTCTCCTGGGTGGAGAACTGCATGGAGAGCTTGTCGAGTTTCATGCCCGGGCCGGGGCGCTTGCCATAGAACGAGAGCGACACCTTGGAACTGTCGGCCAGGTCGAAGGTGAGGTGATCGGGTCCCTGCGAGCCGACCCCGGAGCCGGCGGGGAACATGCTTCGCGGCGCCTCCTTGAACGCGATCGAAATGATCCGCTGACCCTCTGCCATCTTCTTACCGGTCCGCAGGTAGATCGGCACCCCGGCCCAGCGCCAGTTGTCGATACCGACCTTCAGGGCGATGAACGTCTCGGTGTCGGAATCCTTTGCGACCCCGGCCTCTTGGCGATAGCCGGTGTACTGGCCGCGGACCACATCGGCGCAGTGGATCGGCAGCATGGACCGGAAGACCTTGTTCTTCTCCTCGCTGATCGCGCGCGGCTCCAGCGCCGTCGGCGGCTCCATCACCACGAAGGCCATCACCTGCAGCAGGTGGGTGACGACCATGTCCTTGTACGCGCCGGTGCTCTCGTAGAAATTCGCGCGCTGGTCAAGGCCGAGGGTCTCGGGGATGTCGATCTGAATGTGATCGATGAAGTTGCGGTTCCAGATCGGCTCGAAGAGCCCGTTGGCGAACCGGAACGCCAGAATGTTCTGGGCGGCCTCCTTGCCGAGGAAGTGGTCGATCCGGAAGATCTGTCGCTCACGAAATGTCTGGTGCACGAAGTCGTTCAGCTCGATCGCGCTGGCGAGGTCGGTACCGAAGGGCTTCTCCATCACCACTCGTGACCGCTCGACGAGGTTGGCCTCTTTGAGCATGGTGATGACCGCCTTGGCGGCTTTGGGCGGCACCGAAAGGTAGTGCAGCCTGTGCACGTCCGGGCCGAGTTCGGCTTCGGCGTCGGCCACCGCGGCGGCCAGCGCGGCCGGGCCGGCACCCTGCGCGACGTAGGTGACTCGGCTGGCGAAGTTGGCCCACTGTTCGTCGGTCAGTTTGTGGGTGCCGAAGTCTTCGACGGCCTTGCGGGTGATTGCGCGGAACTCGTCGTCGGTGAGCTCCTCGAGCGAGGTGCCGACCACCCGGATCTCGGGAGCGAGCGCCGACTGCACCAGATAGGCCATGCCGGGCAGCAGCTTGCGCTTGGCGAGATCGCCGGTCGCCCCGAAGAGCACGATGACGTGGGGTTCGAGGCTCTCGGCGTCACGACGGTTCGCACGGGCGCCTGCTGCGGGGTAAGCGATGGTCTGTAACTTCTCGGTGGCCACACCGGGCATGATCGCATCCCAAGATGGCCAGTGCTACTCCTCGTCAGTCCAAGAAGCCGTGCAGCAGGGCGGCGGAACCGGCAACGTGGGCCTGCATCGCAGTGCCCGCCGCGTCGGGGTCACCGGCCAGAATGGCGATGATGATCGCCTCGTGCTGTTCGTCGGAGTGCGCAATGTTGCGGCGCAGCAACGGAATCTGGTCGAGCAGGGCGTTCAGCCGCATCCGGTTTTCGGCCACCAATGGCACCAGCGATGGAGATCCGGCCGCCTCGGCGATCGCCAGGTGCAGTCGCGAGTCCAGCCGCCGATAGTCGTCGGCGCACGAGCACCGTACGTCGGTCATCCGGGACCACAGCCCTTCCCGTTCGGCGGCGGTCAGCGTGCGGGTGGCAGCCAGCCGGGCCGCACCGACTTCCAGGATCTCCCGCAGCCGCAGTGCGTCGTCGATATCGGCCCGGCTGAACCGAACCACCCCTTCGGTCGGCGCGGGCAGTGACTCGGCCAGGAACGTGCCGCCGTAGCGGCCGCGCCGCGAGACCAGGTAGCCAGCGTCGGCCAGCGACTTGATCGCCTCCCGCACGGTGTCGCGGCTGACACCGAGCCGGACCGCGAGTTCGCGTTCGGGCGGCAGCGAGTCACCCGGTGTCAGCACGCCGAGCTTGATGGTCTGAAGCAGCCGGCCAACGGTGTCCTCGAAGGCGTTGCCGAGGCGCACCGGATGCAGCAGTGCCTCGGAGGCCTGCCGCGGATCCGGAGGGGCTGCCATCAGAACCTCTACAGCGGTGTCACGTAGTGGCCGCTGATCCCGCCGTCGACCAGGAAGGTCGACCCGGTGATGAACGACGAGTCGTCACTGGCCAAAAACGCCACCGCGGCGGCCAGTTCCTCCGGTTCGGCGAACCGCCCCATCGGCACGTGCACCAGCCGGCGCGCGGCCCGCTCGGGATCCTTGGCGAACAGCTCCTGCAGCAGCGGGGTGTTCACCGGGCCGGGGCACAGCGCGTTGACCCGAATTCCCTGTCGCGCGTACTGAACTCCGAGTTCGCGCGACATGGCCAGCACGCCCCCCTTGGACGCGGTGTAGGAGATCTGGCTCGTCGCCGACCCCATCACCGCGACGAACGAGGCGGTGTTGATGATCGAGCCTTTTTGCGCGGGCACCATGTGCCGCAGCGCGGCCTTGCAGCAGAAGAAGACCGACTTGAGGTTGACGTCCTGCACCCGGTCCCAGGCGTCGATTCCGGTGTTCTCGATGAGGTCATCATCGGGCGGGCTGATACCCGCGTTGTTGAACGCGATGTCGACCCCGCCGTGGGTTTCAAAAGCGGTGTCGAACAAGTTATCCACCGCGACCTGATCCGAGACGTCCACCTGGACGAACTGAACGTTCAGGTCATTGGCGACGGACTTGCCGGTGCTCGGGTCGACGTCCCCGATGACGACGATCGCCCCTTCGGCCCGCATCCGCTTGGCCGCCGCCAGTCCGATACCGCTCGCCCCGCCGGTGACGACGGCAACTTTGTCCTTGAGTCGCTGGGACAGATCCATCTAGCTCTCCTCTACTGCGAAAAAGACGTTCTTGGTCTCGGTGAAGGCCAACGGGGCGTCGGGTCCGAGCTCGCGACCCAGCCCGGATTGCTTGAATCCGCCGAACGGGGTGTTGTACCGCACCGACGAATGCGAGTTCACGCTCAGGTTGCCAGCCTCGACCGCACGCGACACCCGTACCGCCCGCGATAGGTTGTCGGTCCAGATCGACCCGGACAGACCGTATTCCGTGTCGTTGGCCAGCGCGATGGCATCCGCCTCGTCTTCGAAGGGCAGCACCGTGACGACCGGGCCGAAGATCTCCTCGGTGACGGTCCGGTCGGTGCGCTGCGGGGTGAGCACCGTGGGCGGGAACCAGAATCCGGGCCCGCTGGGCGCCGAACCGCGAAAGGCGACGGGTGCGTCATCAGGTACGTAGGCGGCCACCGAGTCGAAATGCTTGCGGGACACCAGCGGACCCATCTCGGTCTCGCGAGCGGCGGGGTCACCGACGACGAGGCCCTTGACCGCCGGCTCGAGCAGCTCCATGAACTTGTCGAACACGCTGCGCTGCACCAGGATCCGGCTACGCGCGCAGCAGTCCTGCCCCGCGTTGTCGAACACCCCGGAAGGCGCGGTGGCGGCCGCCCGCTCGAGGTCGCAGTCGTCGAAGACGATATTGGCGCTCTTGCCGCCCAGCTCCAGCGTCACTCGCTTCACTTGGGCGGCGGCCCCGGCCATCACCTTGGTGCCGACCTCGGTCGAGCCGGTGAACACGATCTTGCGGACATCGGGGTGGCTGACGAAGCGCTCGCCGACCACCGAACCCCGGCCGGGCAGCACCTGGAACAGCCCCTCGGGCAGGCCGGCCTCCAGTGCGAGCTCGCCGAGCCGAATGGAGGTCAGCGGGGTCCATTCGGCCGGTTTGAGCAGCACCGCGTTGCCCGCGGCCAGCGCGGGAGCGAAGCCCCACACCGCGATCGGCATCGGGAAGTTCCACGGTGTGATCACCCCGATCACGCCCATCGGCTCGTTGAACGTGACGTCCAATCCGCCGGCCACCGGAATCTGCTTGCCCGACAACCGTTCCGGGGTCGCCGAGTAGAACTGCAGCACGTCGCGCACGTGGCCGGCTTCCCACTCGGCGGCGCCGATCGGATGCCCGGAGTTGGCGACCTCGAGTGCGGCCAACTCCCCGACGTGGGCGTCAACCTCGGCAGCGAATGCCCGCAACATCGCCGCACGCTCGGCGGGAGCCGCCGCAGCCCAAGCCTTTTGGGCCACCTTGGCACGCGCGACGGCGTCGTCGACGCCGGCGGTATCGGTCAGTTCGACCGTTCGCAACGCCTGTTCGGTGGCCGGGTTGACCAGTTCCGTCGTACTCAAGCTCGTGCCCTCTCTGTCGTGTAGACACGCGCCGCCTCGACCAGGCCGGCGAACAACCGAAGGTCGTCCAATGTCTCCTCGGGATGCCACTGCACCGCCAGAACGAAGTCGTCGCCGGGTATTTCGACACCCTCGATCACACCATCGTCGTCCAATGCGCTGATCATCAAACCGTCACCGAGGCGATCGATCGCCTGGTGGTGGTAGCACTGGGCATTCGTGGTCTCCCCCACCAATCCCGCCAGCCTGCTACCGGCCACCGTACGAATCGAGGACGTGCTGAACACCGCGTTGCCCTGCTGATGACGGGTGTGCCCCACGACGTCGGGCAGGTGCTGGTGCAGAGTGCCGCCCAGCGCGACATTGAGCACCTGCGCGCCACGGCAGATACCGAGCACCGGCAGATGGCGGCGCAGCGCGGCGGACACCAGGGCGAACTCCCAGGCATCGCGGCCGCGATCCGGCTCGTCGGTGGTGGGGTGCGGGTCGTGACGGTAGGCGGCCGGGTCGACGTCCCTGCCACCGGTGACGATCAGGCCGTCGATCCCGTCGAGGATCTGGTTTGCGATATCGGCGTCCACCGGCTGCGGAGGCAGCAGCGTGGCAATCCCACCGGCCAGCCCTACGCCTTCGAGGTAGATACCCGGCAGGAACGCTGCGTTTTTGTCCCAGATACCCGATTTGGCCTGCTGCAGGTAGGTGGTCAGCCCGACGACTGGTCTAGATCTAGAGCCGCTCAAAACCGCGCACCCTCTCCCAGTCGGTGACCGTCGAATTGAAGGCGGCCAGCTCGACCCGGGCGTTGTTGAGGTAGTGCTCGACGACCTCGTCGCCGAACGCCTCGCGTGCCACCGTCGAGCCCTCGAACAACGCGGCGGCCTCGGCCAGTGTGGTCGGCAGCCGCTCGGCGTCACTGGTGTAGGCATTGCCCACGACGGCGTCCGGCAGCTCCAACCCGTTGTCGATGCCGTAGAGACCACCGGCGATCAGCGCGGCCACTGCCAGGTACTGGTTGACGTCACCGCCGGGTGCACGACACTCCATCCGCATCCCAGACCCGTGTCCGACCACCCGCAACGCGCAGGTGCGGTTGTCCATGCCCCACGCGATCGCGGTCGGAGCGAAGCTGCCCTCGACAAACCGCTTGTAGGAGTTGATGTTCGGCGCATAGAACAGCGTCAACTCGCGCAGCGTCGCGATCTGACCGGCGATGAAGCTGCGGAACATCGCCGACATCCCAAATTCGTCGGAGTCATCAGCAAATACGGCCGAACCCTCCGTCGAGCGGAAGGAGATGTGGATGTGGCAGCTGTTCCCTTCGCGCTCATCGAATTTCGCCATGAACGTCAGGCTCTTACCGTGCTTGTCGGCAATCTCCTTGGCACCGTTTTTGTAGATGGTGTGGTTGTCGCAGGTGACCAGCGCCTCGGCGTACCGGAACCCGATCTCCTGCTGGCCCAGGTTGCATTCGCCTTTGACGCCCTCGCAGTACATGCCTGCACCGGCCATCCCGAGGCGGATGTCGCGCAACAGCGGCTCCATCCGAGTCGAGGCCAGCATCGCGTAGTCGATGTTGTAGTCGGTGGCTGGAGTCAGGTTGCGGTAGCCGGACTTCCACGCGTCACGGTAGGGCGTGTCGAACGCAATGAACTCGAGTTCGGTCGCGGCGACGGCAGTCATATCGCGCTCGGCGAGCCGGTCGAGCTGCTTGCGCAGAATGCTGCGCGGCGCCTGGCTTACCGGCCTGCCATCGGTCCAGGAAAGGTCGGCCATCACCAGCGCGGTGGCCGGCAGCCACGGAATGCGCCGCAGTGTGCTGAAGTCCGGGGTCATCACCATGTCGCCGTAGCCGGTTTCCCAGCTCGAGATCGCGTAGCCGTCGACGGTGTTGTTGTCGACGTCTACCGCGAGCAGGTAGTTGCAGCACTCGGCGCCGTGGGCGGCGACATCGTCGACGAACAGCTCGGCCGAGATCCGCTTGCCGGTCAACCGGCCCTGCATGTCGGTGAAGGCCACGATCACGGTGTCGATCTCACCCGCGGCCACCATGCTCTCCAGCTCGGCCTGCGCCAATAGACCAGGCCGGCGGCGGCCCACACCATCAGGCGTCACGGGTGCCCCTCTCGATAGCGCCGGTTCGAGATGATTCGACGGAAAGTCAACCATTGGACGAGGCCGTAGCGGCGACGTCATCCACCAGATTTACATAGATGTCACTCCAAAGGTAGGACACCAGACCAATAGCGGCCTATTGTCCCTAATCAGAGAGCGCCGGTCGACGCCTCTCCGCCATCGGCGCCCAGAACGGACCAGGAGGAACGCCGTGCCAGAGGGTCACGAACTTCTCGACGACGACGAAAAGCATCTCGCCAGCCTCGGCTATACCCAGGAGCTGCATCGGTCCTGGTCCGGGTTCAGCAACTTCGCCATCTCGTTCTCGATCATCTCGATCCTGGCCGGCTGCTTCACCTCGTTCGGCCTGGGCTGGAACAACGGCGGCCCGGCGGCCATCGCCTGGGGCTGGCCGCTGATCTCGGTCTTCATCCTGATCATCGGGCTCTGCATGTCCGAGCTGGTGTCGGCGTTCCCGACATCGGGCGGAATCTATTGGTGGGCAGCCAAACTCGGTGGCCCGAAGGCCGGTTACTACACCGGCTGGCTGAACCTGATCGGCCTGATCGCGATCCTGGCGTCGGTGGCCTACGGCAGCGCGACGTTCCTGGATCTGACCCTGGGCACGTTCAGTGAGAGCTGGCTGGCCGGCTACAGCCTGACCCGGACGTTCATCCTGTTCCTGGTCATCCTGGTGGTCGTCGCGACCATCAACATCTTCTCCAGCCACCTGCTGGCCGTCATCAACAACATCTCGGTCTGGTGGCACGTCATCGGTGCCGCCGCCGTCATCGTCATCCTGTGGGCGATCCCCGAACAGCACGCCAGCTTCTCCACGGTGTTCGCCACGACGGTCAACAACACCGGATTCTTCGGCGGGTCCACGTCAGGGTTCACCTTCTTGCTGTTCGTGCTGCCGATGTCAGCGATCCTGACCCAGTACACGATCACCGGCTACGACGCCTCGGCCCACCTTTCCGAAGAGACCAAGAGCGCGGCCGACGGCGCCGCCAAGGGCATCTGGCGATCGATCTTCTACTCGGCGATCGGCGGCTGGATCCTGCTGCTGACCTTCCTGTTCGCCGTGCAGGACGTCGACGGCGTGACGAAGGGCGGTGGCGCGGTCGCCACGATCTTCACCCAGGCCATGGACTCCAAATGGGTCGCGATCGTGCTGCTGATCTCGACGGCCGGGCAGTTGTTCTGCACCACCGCCTGTCAGACCAGCGCGTCGCGCATGCTGTTCGCGTTCAGCCGTGACCGGGCGGTACCCGGGCATCAGCTGTGGGCGAAGCTCAGCGCCAAGAGGGTGCCGGCCAACGCGGTCATGGTCACCGCGACGATCGCGGCGCTCATCACGCTGCCCGCGCTGGTCCAGGTCGACATCAACGGCGCCCCGGTGCCGATCGCGTTCTTCGCTGTCGTCTCGATCGGCGTCGTCGGTCTCTACCTGTGCTTCGCGGTGCCGATCTACTACCGCTGGAAGGCGGGCGACTCGTTCCCCCTTGGCAAGTGGAACCTGCGCGGTCACCACAAGTGGATGGCGCCGGTCGCCCTGATCGAGATCATCGTCACCTCGATCATCGCGATGTTCCCGACGTCGATCAGCGGCACACCGTGGGACGACAGCTTCGAGTGGAAGTACGTCAACTACACCCCGCTGCTTGTTGGCGGCGTGCTGATCCTGCTCTTCATCTACTGGCACGTATCGGTGAAGAACTGGTTCACCGGCCCGATCAAGCAGGTCGACACGACTGGCGAAGAGCTGGAGGGCGTTTCCTGAGTCACTGACTCAAGACCGCCACCCCAGGCCTGCCGTGAGGCGGGCCCCGCGCCCCTCGTGCCCATGGCCGAGGGGCGCGGTTTGTGTGAGCGGTGTCTCGCCCCGGTTAGGACTCGCTGCTCGCGGGTAAATAGAGGAGCCAAGTCAGCGAGCAGACGGGATAGGTCGGGACGATGTGTGGAGCGGCGGGCGAAGTCCGTCTCGACGATCAGGCCCCCGATGTGGCCGCGGTGGCCGCCATGGCCGACACGATGGCCCCCCGCGGGCCCGACGGGGCCGGCGTGTGGTCACAGGGGCGGGTGGCGCTAGGCCATCGCCGGCTGAAGATCATCGACCTGTCCGAGGCGGGTGCGCAGCCGATGGTGGACTCCGACCTCGGGTTGACGATCTGCTGGAACGGCTGCATCTACAACTACGAGGCCCTGCGCGACGAGCTCGCCGGCCACGGCTACCGATTCTTCTCGCACAGCGACACCGAGGTGCTGCTGAAGGCCTACCACCACTGGGGCGACCGGTTCGTCGACCGGTTGCACGGGATGTTCGCCTTCGCCATCGCCGAGCGCGAGAGCGGCCGGGTGCTGCTCGGCCGCGACCGTCTTGGCATCAAACCGCTTTATATCACGCAAGATTCGCACCGCGTCCGGTTCGCATCGTCGTTGCCCGCGCTGCTGGCCGGTGGCGGCGTCGACACCCGCATCGACCCGATCGCACTGCACCACTACCTCAGCTTCCACTCGGTGGTGCCCGCCCCCCACACGATCCTGTGCGGTGTGCGCAAGCTCTCCCCCGGCACCCTGCTGGCGATCGAACCCGACGGTACCCGCCGCGAAATCACCTACTGGGAGCCCGATTTCAGCCGCCGCGACGAGCACTCCGGGTGGAGCGCTCGCGACTGGGAAGACGCGGTGCTCGATGCCCTGCGCACGGCCGTCAGGCGCCGCCTGGTCGCCGACGTGCCCGTCGGCTGCCTGCTCTCGGGCGGGGTGGATTCCAGCCTGATCGTTGGTCTGCTCGCGGAGGCCGGCCAGACCGGGCTCTCGACGTTCTCCATCGGTTTCGAATCCGTCGGCGGCGTCAAGGGCGACGAGTTCGTCTACTCCGACATCGTGGCCAAGCGGTTCGCCACCGATCACCACCAGATCCGCATCGACACCGCCCGCATGCTGCCCGCTCTCGAAGGTGCGATCGGCGCGATGAGCGAGCCGATGGTCTCCCACGACTGCGTGGCCTTCTACCTGCTCAGCCAGGAAGTCGCCAAGCACGTCAAGGTCGTTCAATCCGGCCAGGGCGCCGACGAGGTGTTCGCCGGCTACCACTGGTATCCCCCGATGGGTGAACCGGACGCGGCCAGCGTGCCCGGTTCGGTTGCCCGCTACCGGGGCGCGTTCTTCGACCGTGACCACGATGGCGTCGCCGACCTCCTGTCCCCCGACCGCGTCAGCGGCGAAGATCCCAGCCTGGCGTTCGTCGCCGACCATTTCGCCCGGCCCGGCGCACAGACCGGTGTGGACCGTGCGCTGCGACTGGACACCACGGTGATGCTGGTCGACGATCCGGTCAAACGCGTCGACAACATGACGATGGCGTGGGGCCTGGAAGGCCGGGTCCCGTTCCTCGACCACGAACTCGTCGAACTGGCGGCGACCTGCCCGCCGGAACTCAAGATCGCACACGGCGGCAAGGGAGTCCTCAAAGAGGCTGCGCGGCAAGTGATCCCGGCCGAGGTCATCGACCGGCCGAAGGGGTATTTCCCGGTGCCGGCGCTCACTCACCTGGAAGGCCCGTACCTGGAGATGGTTCGCGATGCGCTGTATGCACCGCAGGCCAAGGAGCGCGGCCTGTTCCGGCCCGATGCCGTCGAGCGCTTGCTGGCCGATCCCAACGGGCGGCTGACCCCGCTGCGCGGTAATGAGCTGTGGCAGATCGGACTTCTCGAGCTGTGGCTGCAGCAGCACGGAATCACCGGGCCTGCAGCGTGACTGCCCAGCGAGAAGCCGAAGGCGGATCGCGCATCGGCGGCGCCACCGAAGCCATCACGATGGGCCTCCACGGCGCATCGCCCCAGCACCTCGTCGAAGAGATGACCGACGATGTGGTGCTCGAATTGGGTTGGGGCCGGCTGATTTTCGGGCAGACCTTCGAAGACCCCGACAAACTGGCCGCCGTCCTGCAGCAGGAAGCGCAGGGTCGCCGCGACATCTGCATCTACGCCCGTGAATCGCATGTCCTGGTGGCCAAGTCACCGGCCGAGCTGTTCATCGACCCCAGCCACACCTACCGCTGGCGGCTGCACCCCGACGACGCAGAGGATCCCCAACCGGTCGGGTTCACGGTGCGGCCGTTGCGCGACAAAGCCGACGCCGACGAGATGAACCGGGTGTACCTGCGCTGCGGCATGGTGGCCGCCCCGACCGACGTGATCTGGCACAACCACCACCACTGCGACGCGGTCGAGTATCTGATTGCCGTTCGCGACGATGACGGTTCGGTGGTCGGCACCGTCACCGGTGTGGACCACAAACGGCTGTTCAACGACCCCGAGGACGGCTCGAGCCTGTGGACGCTGGCCGTCGACCCGACGGGCAGCCTGCCCGGCATCGGCGCCGCGCTGACCCGCACGCTGGCCGAGACCTTCCGCAGCCGGGGGCGCGCCTACTTGGACCTGTCGGTGGGCTACGCCAACGAGGCCGCGATCGCACTGTACGAAAAGCTCGGCTTCGAGCGCGTCCCCGTGTTAGCGGTCAAGCGCAAGAACGCGATCAACGAGCCGTTATTCACCCCGCCGTCGGAAACGGTCGACGACCTCAACCCGTACGCGCGCATCATCGCCGACGAGGCCATGCGTCGCGGTATCCGGGTCGAGGTGCTCGACGCCGAGACCGGCGAGATGCGGCTGTCACACGGCGGGCGCAGCGTGGTGACGCGGGAGTCGTTGAGCGAATACACCTCTGCGGTGGCGATGAGCCGCTGCGACGACAAGCGGCTCACCCGCCGCATCGTCTCTGAGGCCGGCATCGTGGTCCCCCGCGGCAGGCTGGCCACCTTCGACGCCGACGACCACGCGTTCCTGGCCGAGGTCGGCGACGTCGTGGTCAAACCGACCCGCGGCGAGCAGGGCAAGGGCATCACCGTCGGAGTGGACGGACCCGAGGCACTCGATGCCGCGCTGGCCCGGGCCCGCGAGCAACATCCCGAGGTGCTCATCGAACAGCGCGCACCGGGCGACGATCTTCGCCTGGTGGTGATCGACGGCAAGGTGGTGGCGGCCGCATTGCGCAAGCCCGCCGAGGTCGTGGGCACCGGCAAGCACACCATCCTCGAGCTGATCGCAACGCAGAGCCGCCGCCGCGCCGCCGCCACCGGCGGCGAGTCGCACATTCCCGTCGACGATGTCACCGAGGCGACGGTGGCCGAGGCCGGCTTTTCCTTCGACGATGTGCTGGGCGAAGGTGAGCGGCTGCGGGTGCGCCGGACGGCCAACCTGCATCAGGGCGGCACCATCCACGACGTCACGGCCACGGTGCATCCCGAGCTGTGCCGGGTCGGTGTGGAGGCCGCCGCCGCCATCGGCATTCCGGTCACCGGCATCGATCTGCTGGTGCCCGACGTGACCCACGACGAGTACGTGTTCATTGAAGCCAACGAGCGCCCCGGGCTGGCCAATCACGAGCCGCAGCCGACCGCACAGGCTTTCGTCGACTTCCTGTTTCCCGGGCAGCCGGGTCTACCGCAGGCGTGGACTCCCCAGGAAGCGGCCGACGCGCCGCACTGAGTTCACCAGGTGCTGGTGCGCAGCACGATCTCGGCGGCCAGTTGCGCGGTGGATTCCGCGGCATTGCGACGGCCGGTGAATTCCACCAGGCGGAAATCGCTGTACACGTAGCGCTGGCTGGCTCGGGCGAGAGCTCGGGCGGCCGGTGTACTGACCAACGCGGTGGTGTTGATCTCCACCGGCGGACACTCCTCGTCGCGGACCACACCGTTCTGATCGGGCACGCGCGGGTGGCCGCGGTCGACCACGACCAGACCGGTGAACCGATCCAGCCTGGTGGCAGCCAACTCCCACGCGAGCTCGGCACCCGCGCGGTCACCGACCAAGATGCCCCAGCGGACGTCGAGCGCGTCGAGGATGCCCACCACCGCTTTGGGATGTAGCCGGGGGTCTGCTCCGATGACGACAGTGCGGACAGACGCCGTGTGCAAGCGCTGACAGACCCCGTCGTAGGCGGCAGGTGCATGCTGGGCCGCACCCAGCACGACGACGAACGGGCCCTTCTCTGGACCGGTCACACTGACTGGCACGGGGAACCCGTCGACAGTCACCATGGTCGACAGCATTTCGCCACGTTACTGTGAAAGTGGCTTTTGGCGGACGGTTTTCGCAGGGTCTCTCAACTCCTACTCAGATGGCGTGACGCATCTTGGCGGCCTGCTTGGCAAAGACGTCCAGGAACGTCTGCGGCAGTGTCGCTTTGGCATCGACGCTGGGATCGGGCGTGGGAAAGGCGATTCCGAACATTCCGTATCTGCCTACATTTTGGAATGCCATGTAAACACTACTGGGCGAACCCATCAGCTGCATTGTTTGCTGGTACGCCAGTACCTCGTCCCCCAAAGGTGGTATCTCAGTGGTGGTGATGGGGATGCCCTTGCTCCGCGGGTCGAAATACGCTTCGAATTTCGCACACCGTCCGGCCGCCGCCTCCAGCTTCGGAAGGTCCAGCGGCGACGACAGCACGGTCATCACGATGCGGGCGCCGTTGTAGGTCGCTGCGTATTTCGCAGCGCTGCCCGGCCCGCGCTCGGCCGATGCGGCGATGACGTTGGTCATGGCGTTGGCGCAGCCCTCGGGACGAGACAGCATCGACGGCGGGCTGCCGCTGTTGTCGGGCTGACCGGGCTGCTCGACGATGCGGTCGTACTGCACGCCCGGCGGGAAGTCCGCCGGACCCAGCGTGGCCTTCTCCAGGATGGCGCCCGGCCACGTCGCAGCGCCGGTGACCGTCGACCCACAGCCGGCAACCAGCAACACCGCGGCCGCACTCGCCGCGATGACCAGCACCGTCCGTCCCGACATAAGTCTCAGGCTACCGATTTAGTCGCGTGCTCACCGTGGGGCGCGTTGGCGCGCGTGAGTCCAGCAGAGACAACAGCGCGTCGATGTCGAGGTGCGCGACCAGCAGATCGGCCATGACATCGAGTTGAGCGTCGCGGCGGGCGGGCACGCTGACATCGTCGGCGACCCGGAATCCGTGGCGGCCCGCGGCCACGGCCGCGGTGGTGAGCCAGTCGCGACGGAATTCGTCGTTGTCCAGCAGCCCGTGCCAATGAGTGCCGAAAACCGCGCCCCGAACGTAGCCCTGCACGGTGCCGTCGGCCTCGAACCAGTCGTTCTCGGCGCACCGCGTCACCCGACCGTGGTGGATTTCGTAGCCGCTCAACGGACTCGGCCAGCGCCGCAACACCTTGTCGGGGGCGAAGTCGATGTCGGCGTCGAAGAGTCCCAGCCCGTCGACGTCGCCCGCGCCGGTCTCGACGGTGTCGCCGATGCGCCGGCACAGCATCTGGAAGCCGCCGCAGATGCCGAGCACGGGACGCCCGGCGCGGGCGTGGGCGACGATCGCGTCGGCCAGGCCGCGCTGCCGCAGCCAGTCCAGGTCGGCGACGGTGGCCTTACTGCCAGGGATCACGACGACGTCGGCATCGGCCACCTCGGCGGGTTCGGCCGCCCAGCGGACCAGGACCCCGGGTTCACAGGCCAGCGCCTCGATGTCGGTGGAGTTGGAGATCCGGGGCAGCCGGATCGCCGCGACCCGCAGCCAATGCTCACCGCGCGGTGGCGCCGGCACTCCGACCACATGGCCGGCCACCACCGACACCGAATCCTCGGCGTCCAGCCACAGCTCGTCGCTGTACGGGACGATCCCGTAGGTGGGCCGGCCGGTGAGCTCGGCCAGCTGGTCGAGACCGGGCGCGAGCAGCGCGGGATCGCCCCGGAACTTGTTCACGATGAACCCGGCGATCAGGGCCTGGTCTTCCGGCGACAGCACCGCGACAGTGCCGAACAGGTGAGCCAGCAGGCCGCCGCGGTCGATATCGCCGACGATCACCACAGGCAGGTCAGCCGCGCGCGCCAGGCCCATGTTGGCCAGATCGGTTGCGCGCAGGTTGATCTCGGCGGGCGACCCGGCGCCCTCGCACACCACGATGTCGAATTCGGCTCGCAGCGAGGCTAATTCGTCGGCGACGACCCCAGCCAGCCGGTCGCGGTGTTCGATGTAGTCGGCCGCGCCGACGGTGCCGACCGGGTGGCCCTTGACCACCAGCTGCGAGGTGCGGTCACTGCCGGGCTTGAGCAGGATGGGGTTGAACCGGGTGCTGGGTTCCAGGCCCGCCGCGCGTGCCTGCATGCCCTGGGCCCGGCCGATCTCGCCGCCGTCGACGGTGACCACCGAGTTGTTGCTCATGTTCTGCGCCTTGAACGGCGCGACGCGAATTCCCTTGCGCGCCAACAACCGGCACAGCCCGGCGACGACCATCGACTTGCCGGCGTCCGAGGTGGTGCCGGCGATCAGCAGCGCGCCGCCACTCATGTTCTTACGGGGCCAGGGTCAGGACGTCCGCGCCGTCCTCGGTGACGACCAAGGTGTGCTCGAACTGCGCGGTCCACTTGCGGTCCCTGGTGGCCACCGTCCAGCCGTCGTCCCAGATCTCGTAATCCAGCGCGCCCAGGTTGATCATCGGCTCGATGGTGAACGTCATTCCCGGCTCCAGCACGGTCTCCACGTCGGGCTGGTCGTAGTGCAACACCACAAGGCCATTGTGAAACGTCGTGCCGATACCGTGCCCGGTGAAGTCGCGAACCACGTTGTAGCCGAACCGGTTTGCGTACGCCTCGATGACCCGCCCGACCACCGACAGGGCCCGGCCGGGCTTGACGGCCTTGATGGCCCGCATCGTCGCCTCGTGCGTGCGCTCCACCAGCAGCCGGTGCTCGTCGGTGACATCACCGGCCAGGAACGTGGCATTGGTGTCGCCGTGCACGCCATGGATGAAGGCGGTCACGTCGATGTTGACGATGTCGCCGTCCTGCACCACGGTCGAGTCCGGGATGCCGTGGCAAATGATCTCGTTGAGCGATGTGCAGCATGACTTCGGAAAGCCCTTGTAGTACAGCGTCGACGGGTACGCGCCGTGATCGACCATGTAGTCGTGGGCGATCCGGTCGAGCTCGTCGGTGGTCACCCCCGGCGCGACCGCTTTACCGGCCTCGGCCAGCGCGCCGGCCGCGATGCGTCCGGCGATGCGCATGTTCTCGATGACCTCGGGCGTCTGGACCCACGGCTCGGTGCCCTCCTTGACCGTCGACTTGCCGACGTATTCGGGACGCTCGATCGCCTTGGGGACCGGCAGGGTCGGTGAGACCACTCCGGGACGGAGTGCAGTGCGTACGGGCATCCCGCCAGCTTAATGGCGACGCAGCAGCGGACGCTTGGGGCCGCGGACGCTGACCGAACCCATGACCACCCGTCCGGTGAGTACGACGTGCGGGGTGCCCTCGGCCGGCGCGTCCTTGCGGCGGTCGCGGGCGCTGCCGGCGTAGACGGTGACATCGTCGATCGAGGCGCTCGCCCCCGCGGGTAGCCGCAGGTCCACCGAGCCGCGGACCATGTCGAGTTCGATGACGACGACCGGTCCGGCGAAGCGGGCGTTGGTGAGGTCGAGGACGACCGAGCCCATCCGGCGCACCAGCGCCAGCCGGGTCGGCACGGTCCACTCCCCGTGCCGTTTGAGCGAACCCATCCAGCCGCGCAGTTCGACCCGATCGGCCGCGGAGGTCACGATGGCACCCGGTCCGGGCAGGTCATCCACCAAGACTTCGAGGTCGGCGTGCATCCGGGCCGCCGACACCTGCGCCGAGCGGTCCTCGAATTCGCCGATATCGATCAACCCCAGCGCGACGGCGTTGTGCAGCCGCCGCAGTGTTCCGTTGCGGTCAGCATCGGATACCCGCAACGCGGGCGTGTGGTCGATTCCGGTCATAGCCATTCCACGGTACCTGTTCGCCCTGGCCAAACGACCACGTCGGCGTCCCTCGGCTAGCCTGGGCCGATGTTCGCCCTGCCGCGCCGAACCGTTCTGATCGGGGCCGCTGTCGCGCCGATTGCCGCCTGCAACACCAACACCGGCGAGCTCACCGCGTCGCCGACGACGACGGCGCCGGGTCAGGTGCTGGCGGCCACCGCCGACATCCCGGTGGGTTCAGGCAAGGTCGTCGGCGACACCGTGATCACCCAACCCACGGCCGGGGTGTTCGAAGGGTTCGTCGCCCGCTGCACCCACGCCGGCTGCAAGCTGCCTTCGGTGACCGACGGCATGCTCGACTGCCCGTGCCACGGCAGCCAATTCGGTCTCGACGGCGCGGTGCTACGCGGGCCCGCGGTGACGCCGCTGAAACCGGTAGCGGTGAAGGTTCAGGGCGCCGAGGTCGTCGCCGGCTGACTCAGAGCCGAGCCGCGGCGGCGGTCAGCGCGGACTGCGCATCGACCCACGTGCTGCGGACGACGTCGGCGACCGGCAATACCTCGACGATGCGCGAGGAGACCTGACCCGTATTGGCCACGCTCGCCTCCATGTCGCCCTCGAAGTAGAGCTGCGTGACCCCACTGATCAACGGAGCCTCGGCACCCTCGGTCGCCACCCGCCGCGCCAGGCCGACGTGCAACACCCGCATCGTGGGATTGCCCGGCAGGTTCAGCAGGATCGTCCCGGCGTCGTCGGCGGCCACGATGGCGTCCTTGAAGTTGGCGTGCACGGCCGCCTCTCGGCTGGCCAGCATCCGGGTGCCCATCTGCACGCCCTCGGCGCCCAACACCACCGCCGCGGCCGCCGACCGGGCGTCGCAGATACCACCGGCGGCGATGAGGGGAAGGTCGACCTCGTCGGCGATCAGCGGAAGCAGCACCATCGTGGACGCCCCGAGCGCCGATTTGAAGCCGCCACCTTCGACACCCTCCACCACCAGGGCATCGACGCCGGCGTCGACCGCTTTACGGGCACCGTTCAGCGACCCCACGACATGCACCACCGTCATGCCCGCGTCGTGCAGCCGCGCGGTGAACAGACCGGGGTCGCCCGCGGAAGTGAACACGTGCCGCACGTTTGCTTCGACCAGCACGTCGACGATCGACGGGTCGCGCTTCCACCCCTGGATCATCAGGTTGGCGCCCACCGGCCGGTCGGTGAGGTCGCGCACCGCAAACAGGTCGGCACGACCCTCGGGGGTGAGGGTTTCGATGACGCCGAGGCCACCGGCCTCGGACACCGCGGCGGCCAGCGTCGCCCTCGCGATGTAGGTCATCGGCGCCTGGACGACGGGGTAGGTGACGCCAAGCAAACTCTGGATCCGGTTGGTCACGCATCATCTAAGCACACGCGCGGGAGTGCTTGTGCTACTTGATGATTGGGCCTGACGCCGCTCTCGCTCCGCCCACGCCTTCAGTCACCGCACTGACATCGCGTAGATGACCAATGCCACTGTGGCCGCGATGATCAGGGCGACGAGAACATACCGGGCGATGGGGTGTAGTCCGTCGCCATAGCGGGCCTCATATTTGAGTCGCCGCCTGAATCGCATCCAGCGTCGCCGGGTCCAATCTATTGTCACGTGCCGCGCCCCCAACCGTCTCTCGCGTTCGGCGTACCGCTTCCTGAGACGACATCGGCCTTCGGCTATTCACCATCATCCGCGCTGTCGAATTCGACAGATATGTGGTCACCGAGGATTTAACCCAAAAGTTGCCCCCGGTATGCGTTCAGCCGGGGTGGTGGCGCGTTCGCTAAGGCCGGATAGGCGGCGCGGGCAGGAATACGCGAACGGCGCTACTTCTCCAACGTGAACTGACCCACGTCGATCAGGCCGCTACGGAACAAGGGCGGACAGCCGAGCAGGTACTTCATGTAGCGGTCGTAGACCTCCTGGGACTGGATGGCGATGGCTTCGTCCTTGTGGGCTTCCAGCGCGGCCGACCAGTAGTCGAGCGTCGTGGGGTAATGGGATTGCAGTGACTGGAAGCGGGTCACGGTGAAACCGGGCTTGACGGCATGCGCCTCGAGCATCCGCACCGACGGGAGCCGGCCGCCGGGGAAGATCTCGCGGACCATGAATAGGCAGAACCGGGCCATCTCCATGCTCAGCGGTATGGCTTTTTCGCGCACCTCGTCGGGATGCAGACCGAGGATGGTGTGCAGCAGCATGACGCCGTCGGCGGGCATCGCCTCATAGGCGAACGTGAAGAAATCGTCGTAGCGGTCGAAGCCGAAGTGCTCGAAGGCACCGATGGACACGATCCGGTCGACCGGCTCGTCGAACTGCTCCCAGCCGCGCAGCTCCACACGCTTGGACCGTGGGCTGTCCGACGCGGCGAACAACTGCTCGACGTGGGCCTTCTGGTTCTCGCTGAGCGTCAGCCCGATCACGTTGACGTCGTACTTTTCCAGCGCTCGATTCAAGATCGAGCCCCAGCCGCAGCCGACATCGAGCAACGTCATGCCCGGCTGCAGGCCCAGCTTGCCCAACGCCAGGTCGATCTTGGCGATCTGCGCCTCTTCCAGCGTCATACCCTCGTGCTCGAAATAGGCGCAGCTGTAGGTCTGCGTCGGATCGAGAAACAGGCGGAAGAAGTCGTCGGACAGGTCATAGTGCGCCTGGACGTTTTCGAAGTGTGGTTTGAGCTGCTTGGGCATCGCTATGGGCGCCTTCCTGGACATCCGGCAGCATTCACGAATGGCCCCCGACCATGTGCTACCCGGATGTCTCCGCACCCTGACCGTAGCCCACTTCTGGTCGCGCCCGGTGACGAACGAGCCCTTGGCGCGTCATCAGGCCAGATAGTCGTTGGGTAGCTCGCTGAACATCATCTTGACCATCCGGACCGCGTACTCCGAACTGCCGCCGCCCACGATCAGCGCCGCGAACGCCAGGTCACCCCGATAGCCGGCGAACCAGGCGTGCGAGCCGCCGGAGAACTCGGCCTCACCGGTCTTACCGCGCACATCTCCGGAGTCGTTGATGTCCTTGGCGGTGCCGTTGGTGACCACCATGCGCATCATCGGCCGCAAGCCGTCGAGCATGGCCGGCGTGATCGCCGGATGATCACCGCTCTCGGCGGTCTGGCTGCCCACGATCAGGTGTGGGTTCGGGGTCTTGCCGGCGGCGACCGTCGCGGCGGCCAGCGCCATCCCGAACGGGGTGACCAGAACCTTGCCCTGCCCGAAGCCGTCCTCAGTGCGCTCGGCCAAGTTCACCGTCGGCGGCACTGTGCCGGTCACCGTGGTCAGCCCGTCGATCGTGTAGTCCGGGCCGATGCCGTACTGCGAGGCCGCCACCGTCAGCGCGGTCGGTGGCATCCGGCTGGCCAGCTCGGCGAAGGTGGTGTTGCACGAGTTCGCGAACGCCTTGGACATCGGGACCGTGCCGAGGTCGAACTTGTTGTAGTTCGGGATCGTTCGGTGGCCGATGTCGATCTCACCGGGGCAACCCAGCAGCGTGTTGGGGGTGGCCATGTCGCGGTCGATGGCCGCCCCGGCGGTGATGATCTTGAACGTCGACCCTGGCGGATAGAGGCCCGTGGTGGCCGCCGGCCCGTCGACATCGGCGGCCGCGTTCTGCGCCACGGCAAGGATCTCGCCGGTTGACGGCTTGATGACGACCAGCATGGCCTTGCGGCCCTGGGTGTCGACGGCGTGCTGGGCGGCGTTCTGCACCGAGCGGTCCAGCGTGATCGAGATCGACGGCGCGGGCGTGGGCTGCACTTCCTGCAGCACGTCGATGTCGGCGCCGTTCTGGTTGACGCTGACCACCCGCCAGCCGGCCTGGCCGTCGAGCTCATCGAGCACCGCCTTCTTGACCTCGCCGATGACGGCGGGCGCGAAGCGGTCGTCGGTGGGCAGCAGGTCGGCCTGCGGGGTGACGACGACGCCGGGCAGGGCGTCCAGCGCCTGGCCGACCTTGTCGTGATCGGCCGGTCGCAGCGTGACCAGGTCCAGCGGCTTGCTCGAGGAGCTGGCCTGCTCGGCCAGCCGCTGCGGATCCAGGGTGTTGTCGAACTGGCGCAGCTGGTCGGCGACGACCCGCGAGGTGGTCATCAGCTCACTGCCGGCCTTGGCGGCGTCGAGCTGATAGCGGTAGAGGTTGGCAGGGGCCAGCACGTCCGTGCCACCGACCTCGTTGACCGAGGCGCGCCGCGGCGGGTCGGCGCGCAACGAAAAGTGCTGGTGTTCACCAAGTTTGGGGTGTAGACCGGCAGGGGTCCAGCGCACCCGCCAGGTGCCCTCGTCGCGGATCATCTGCAGTACGCCGTCGTAGGTCCAGGTCCGCTTCTTGGGCAGCTGCCAGGTGAAGCGGTAGTTGATGCTGCCGGTGTCCTCGGTGTAGCGCGAGCCGAGGATCTGGGCGTCGAGGTGGGTGGCCTGCAGCCCGGCCCACGCTTCGTTGAGGGCGGCCTGAGCATCGGCGGGCCGGTCGGAGAGCTGCGCGGCGGCGGACGTGTCGCCCTTGGTGAGGTCGGCGAAGAACTTCTCCGCGGCCGGCCCCGGCCCGTCGGGGCGTGGGGTGCACGCCGATAGCGTCGCCGACGCGGCCACCACCGCCAAAATCGAGACGACGCCTGTGACTCGTGTTGCTAATGAGGTGCAAGTAGCCATTGGGACAGATGTTATGAGTCCGTGATCCGAAAGTGGCGTAGGCGCACCGTCGCCCGGAGCCGAACGTCGACTTGATGCGGCCAATCCCTGGTTTCGCCGACCACAACTCGACGTTCGGCGGTCGCAGCCGTCAGATGACCGACGCCAGCGAGTACTCCTTCACCCACGCGACCTGCATCTGAGCGCCCGCGCCGATATCGGCGCCCAGCATGTCCAGCTGGATCGCCAGGTGCATGGGGCCCGGCGGGAACGTCGCGGCATCGGAGGTGGTGAAGATCGGCGTGCCGTCGACGTAGGTGGTGATCTGAGTCGGCGTCCAACTCACCGCGTAGGTATGCCATTGCGTGGCGTCCACCGCCATCGTCGCGCCGGCCTGTTGGTTGGTCGACGAGTAGTGCAAGACCGAATTCACGGCCTGCCGGGCCCCGTCGCCCCAGATCTCCATGAAGTCGATCTCGCCGCCGGTGGGCCAGTTCTCGGCATCCGGCCACAGCAGCAGCACGGGATCGTAGTTGGGCGCACCCGGCGGCACCTTGAGCCGGACCTCCCACGCGCCATACTTCTGGCCCGGCCCCCACGCGATTCCCGCGTCGTTGCCGTCGGCGTCACCGGTGATAGTCATGACGCCATCGGCGAACGAAATCGCGTTCGGTGTGCGATTCCCGTGCTGGGTCTTGCCGGAGTACACCCACCAGTCCGACAGCACCGACGAGTCGGTGAAGTATGCCGATCGCGTCGGCTTACCCCAGGTTCCGACGCCTCCCGAATCGACAGGCGGCGTGGGCGTTCCGAGAACCTTGGCGCTGACCCGGGCAGTCGACCCCCACCCGGGAACCAGCAGGCCCATCAGCCCATGAAAGTGCAATCCGCTGGCGGCATCACTGACGGTGGCGGTGAACAGGTCGCCGGTGCTGGCGACGAAATCCGGCCCCGGCGTGAAGGTGAAATTGCCGCTGCTGTCGATCACCACGGTTCCACCCTTGACCGGATTACTCGTTGTGTACGTGAGGGTGTCACCGTCGGCGTCGTTGCCGATGACCTGTCCGGTGATCGTGCCGTTGTCGTTGACGACGTTCTTCGACGCGTCGTACGAGACGGTCGGTGTCCGGTTGAAGAAGGTGACCTGCACCTGTCGGGCAATGGAATTCAGGAACGCCAGCGGATTGCCCTGTGCCGATGCGCTTTTGGTGGCGGTTGCCTTGGTCGACGTCTTGGCTGCCACCGATGGCGCGGACCGCCTGCCTGCCGTCACCTTTTTCGCGTGCGAAGTCGCAGGTGCGCCAACGGATTGCCGCGCGTGGGCGGAGCTGGACGTGGAAGGCGAGGAGGCCGGCGATGAGGCCGGCGAACTGTCCGCAGCCGCGACGGCGCACCCCGTGGTGATCGAGACGCCAAACCCCAGCGCCATCAACGCACCGAATCCGAACCGACGTGAAGTACGAGACCACCGCATTTGGACCCCCCGACCCAACACCGCGAATTTTGAGCGATATTAAGCCGAGAGCGCGGGGGCTCGCCTCGGATCGAGCAAATTAACTCGGGGTCAGTCGAGCAAGACGGTCGCGAACATCCCGACCTCGGCGAAGCCGACCGTCGCGTAAGCCGCCCGCGCGACCGTGTTGAAGCTGTTGACATAGAGGCTCGCGATCCGCCCGCTGTCGACCACCGCGGCGGCGACGGCCGCGGTGCCCGCCGTGCCCAGCCCGCGTCCGCGCCACTCGGGATGCACCCAGACCCCCTGGATCTGACCGACCGCCGGCGACTGCGAACCCACCTCGGCCTTGAACACCACCTGGCCGTGCTCGAAGCGGGCATAGGCGCGACCCGTCGCGATCAGGCTGGCGACCCGGCGCCGGTATCCCCGACCGCCGTCACCGATCCGCGGATCGATCCCGACCTCGCCGATGAACATGTCGATGGCCGCCACCAGATACGCGTCCAGCTCGTCGACCCGTACCCGGCGCACCGCCGGGTCGACCCGGGACACCGGTGGCACACCGAGCGCCATCAGTGGTTGGTGATCGCGCACATCGCGGGCCGGACCCCAGGCCTGCTCCAGGCGGTCCCACATCGGCAGCACCAGATCGGCCCGGCCGACCAGTGACGAACAGCGTCGCGCGGTGCTCATCGCCTTATCGGCGAACGCATGCAAGTCAGCCTGCGCACCGCGCAACGGGATCAGATTGGCCCCGGTGTAGCACAGCGATTCCTCGGCGCGACGTCGCGTCCAGAGCTCTCCCCCGATGGCCTGCGGCTCGACACCGTGATCGGCCACCCGCGCGGCCACCATGCAGGATCCGACCGGATCGTCGGCCAATACCCGGCCCACCGCCGCGGCATCGCGCACGACTGAGACCCGTCGTTCGTCGGCCAGACGAAACAGTGGCGGAGCCGACATGGCGGATTCTTTCTGCGGGTTGCAAAAACCCCTGCGGGTTTACGCCATCAGCTTACGGTGACCACCGGTGAACCGCTGGCAGATGCGTCCGTGCCGCGTTGCCCGTCGGCAAGTCTCATCGCCTCTTCGATCAACGTCTCGACAATCATCGCCTCGGGCACCGTCTTGATGACTTCACCCTTGACGAAGATCTGGCCCTTGCCGTTGCCCGACGCCACCCCGAGGTCGGCCTCGCGGGCCTCGCCCGGACCGTTGACGACACATCCCATCACCGCCACTCGCAGCGGCACGTCGAGCCCGTCGAGCCCCGCGGACACCGCGTTGGCCAAGGCATAGACGTCGACCTGGGCGCGCCCGCAGGACGGGCACGACACGATCTCGAGCCCACGCGGCCGCAGGTTCAGCGACTCCAGGATCTGGTTGCCGACCTTGACTTCTTCGACGGGCGGGGCAGACAGCGACACCCGGATGGTGTCACCGATCCCGCGGGACAGCAGCGCCCCGAACGCGACGGCCGACTTGATCGTGCCCTGGAACGCCGGGCCGGCCTCGGTCACGCCGAGATGCAATGGGTAGTCCGACTTTTCGGCCAGCAGCTCGTAGGCGGCCACCATCACGACGGGGTCGTTGTGCTTGACGCTGATCTTGATGTTGCCGAAGCCGTGCTCCTCGAACAGCGAGGCCTCCCACAGCGCGGACTCGACGAGCGCCTCCGGGGTGGCCTTGCCGTACTTCTCCATGAAGCGCTTGTCCAGCGAGCCGGCGTTGACGCCGATGCGGATCGGGATCCCCGCCGCGCCCGCCGCCTTGGCGACCTCGCCGACCCGGCCGTCGAATTCCTTGATGTTGCCGGGGTTCACTCGCACAGCCGCGCAGCCGGCGTCGATCGCGGCGAAGATGTATTTGGGCTGGAAATGGATGTCGGCGATCACCGGAAGGTTGCTGTGCTGGACGATTTCGGCCAGCGCATCGGCATCTTCCTGACGCGGGCAGGCCACCCGGACGATGTCGCAGCCGGCGGCGGTCAGCTCGGCGATCTGCTGCAGGGTGGTGTTGACGTCGTGAGTCTTGGTGGTGCACATCGACTGCACCGAGATCGGGGAGTCACTGCCGACGCCGACGTCGCGCACCATGAGCTGACGAGTCTTTCGCCGGGGCGCCAATACCGGCGCCGGCGGGGCCGGCATGCCCAGGCCTATGGAAGTCACTGGTTCATCTCCACGATTTCATCTCCACGATGCGGGCCGACTACTGGAACAGTCGGATTGGGTTGACCAGGTCGGCTGTGACGGTCAACAGCATGTAGCCGACCACCACGACGAGGATCACGTAGGTGGCGGGCATCAGCTTGAGGTAGTTCACCGGCGCCGCGGCGACCTTGCCGCGCGCCGATCGGAGAACGTTGCGGAGCTTTTCGAACAGGGCGATCGCGATGTGGCCGCCGTCGAAGGGCAGCAGCGGCACCAGGTTGATCGCACCGAGCACAAAGTTGAGCTGGGCCAGGAAGAACCAGAACGCCACCCACAACCCGTGGTCGACGGTGTCGCCGCCGATGATGCTGGCTCCCACCACGCTGATCGGCGTTTCGGGGTCGCGCTCGCCGCCGCCGATCGAGTGAACCAGCGCGCCGACCTTGGTCGGGATCTTGGCCAGCGACTTGCCGAGTTCGACGGCCAGGTCACCGCTGAAGCTGAAGGTGGCAGGCACCGCGGTCAGCAGGTTGTACTGGGTGGGCGGGAACATGGCGGCCCCGACACCGACGGCGCCGACGCTGGTGGGGACGGGCTCGCTGCCCTTTTCCTTGGCCGCGTAGCGCTGGGTGGGGGTGACGTCGACGGTGGTCGTGAATTCGCGGGTGGCGCCGTTTTCGGTGCGCTGCACGACGAACGGCGTCGGGCCGGCAGCGCCGCGCACGGCGGTGACCATCTCGTCGAAGTTCTTCACCTGCGAGTTGCCGACCTTGACGACGACGTCGCCGGGCTTGATGCCGGCCAGTGCGGCCGGGCCGGGGCCAGTGCAGTCACCGAGCTTGCCCTTGGTGACTTCCGATGCGACACACTGTGTTTCGCCGACGACGGCGCTGGTCGGGGCATGCAGGTTGGGCAGGCCCCAGATGACGGCGATCCCGTAAACCAGCACCAGGCCGATGATGAAGTTCATTGCCGGTCCGGCGAACAGCACCGCGACTCGCTTCCAGGTGTCCTGCTTGTACATCGCGTACGGGCGCTCGTCGGGGGCAAGTTCCTCCACCGAGGTCATGCCCGCGATATCGCAGAAGCCACCCAGCGGGACGGCTTTGACGCCGTACTCGGTGGTGCCGAGCTTGTTGGGCCGGTGGGTCGACCACAGGGTGGGGCCGAAGCCCACGAAGTAGCGGCGCACCTTCATTCCGGTGGCGCGGGCCACCCACATGTGGCCGCACTCGTGCAGTGCCACGGAGATGAGGATGCAGAGTGCGAACAGCGCAATGCCGATAACGAACATCATCGGATTGAAGCGACCTCCTGTGTGACGGCCGCACGGGCCCGTTCCCGTGCCCATAGCTGCGCGTCAAGTACTTCTTCCACGGTAGCGGGTTCGGCGGCCCACTGGTCGGCGGCGTGCAGGACGTCAGCAATTGTTCGCACGATCGCCGGGAACCCGATCTTGCCGTCGAGGAAGGCCGCGGCGGCTTCTTCATTGGCGGCGTTGTAGACCGCGGTCAGGCAGCCGCCGGTCCGTCCGGCGTGCCGGGCCAGGTCGACGGCGGGGAAAACCGAGGCGTCCAGCGGCTCGAACTCCCAGGTGGAGGCTTTGGTGAAGTCGCAGGCCGTGGCCGCCGTCGGCACCCGGTCCGGCCAGCCAAGGGCCAGCGAGATCGGCAGCTTCATGTCGGGTGGGCTGGCCTGGGCGATCGTGGAGCCGTCGGTGAACGTCACCATCGAGTGCACGATCGACTGCGGGTGCACCACGACCTCGATGCGGTCGTACGCAACGCCGAACAGCAGGTGCGTCTCGATCAGTTCCAGACCCTTGTTGACCAGCGACGCCGAGTTCAGCGTGTTCATCGGGCCCATGCTCCAGGTGGGGTGGGCACCGGCCTGTTCGGGAGTGACGGGCTCGAGCTGGGCCGCCGACCAGCCGCGGAACGGCCCGCCGGAGGCGGTGAGCACCAGCTTGGCGACCTCGTCGGCGCTGCCGGAGCGCAGGCATTGGGCCAGCGCGGAGTGTTCGGAGTCGACAGGCACGATCTGGCCGGGACGAGCGGCCTTGAGCACCAGCGGTCCCCCGGCGACCAGCGATTCCTTGTTGGCCAGCGCCAGCCTGGCACCGCTGGCCAGCGCGGCCAGGGTGGGTTGCAGCCCCAGCGCACCGACAAGGGCGTTGAGCACGACGTCGGCCTGCGTGTTCTCGACCAGCCGGGTGACGCCGTCGGGCCCGCTGTAGGTGACCTCACCGAGCCGCTCGGCGGCCCCCGGGTCGGCGACGGCGATATTGGTCACACCGGTCTCGGCACGCTGGCGGGCCAGCAGGTCGGCGTTTGCGCCACCGGCGGCCAGCCCGACGACTTCGAAGCGGTCCGGGTTCTCGGCGATGACCTCCAGCGCCTGGGTTCCGATGGAACCGGTGCTGCCCAGGATCAGGATCCGGAGTCGGTTGGCGGGGGTCACCCATCAATTGTGCCGCTAATTTCAGCCGGGTTCGTCAATCGCGGAGAGCTCCGGCGGCTTGCGGGTCAATCCCCTGGTGAGGACCAGCAGGTAGATGATGCCCAGCCCCAGCCAACTCAAGCCCAGAATCAGCGCCCGCGAGTCGAGTTGGGTCAGCAGATAGATATCGATGATGACGCCGGCCGCGGGCAGCACGACATAGCGCCAGGGATTCAGCGAATCGGCGCGGTGCCGGACGAAATAACCGATGACAGCAGCGTTGACCAGGGTGAACGCGGTGAACGCGCCGAAGTTGATGAACGAGGTCGATGTGGCGACGTCGAGGAAAATTGCGCCAAGACCGATGATGCCGGCCAGGACGATGTTGAACGCCGGGGTGTGGAACCGCTCGATGATCAGCGCGAAACCGCGCCGCGGCAGCACCCCGTCGCGGCCCATCGCGTAGAGCAGCCTGGCGACAGCGGCTTGAGCCGCCAGACCCGAGGTGAACTGGCCGAGGATCAGCCCCGCCAGGAACACCGCCCCGAACACACTGCCGCCGATGGTCTTGGCGATGTCGTTGGCCAGTGAATCGGAGTTCTCGAACGAACCGCCAGGCGACACGAGCGTGACGAAGTACGAGACGATCACGAAGATGGCGCCACCGACCAGCGCGACGATGACAATCGCCCGTGGGATGGTCCGCGGCGCGTCGTGAGTCTCCTCGGTCAGGGTGCTGACCGCATCGAAGCCGAGGAACGAATACGCGGCGACGGCGGCACCGGCCGCGATCGCCCCGAATCCGCCGGCGCCGGTGAAAGGTGTTGTGGACACCAGGGTTTGGGAGTCAGACACCAAGTGCACGATCGTGAACACGACGAACAGCGCCAGGATCAGCAGCTGGAAGGTCATCAACACGAAGTTGGTGCGGTCGGCGACCTTGAGCCCGATGATGTTGAGCGCGGAGGTGATCACGATGAACGCGACGATCCACACCCAGGACGGCACCCCGGGAAACTGCCCGGACAGATAGGCACCGCCGATCAGCCAGATCACCAGGGGCAGGAACAGATAGTCGAGCAGGATCGCCCAGCCCACAACAAATCCCAGCCGAGCGTCCAGGGCCTTGCGCACGTAGGTATAGGCCGAGCCGGCCACCGGGAAGTGGCGCGCCATCAGGCCGTAGCTCAATGCGGTGAACAACATCGCCACGGTGGCCAGCAGATAGGAGCCGGCACTGCCGCCGTTCGACTTCTCGGCGATCACGCCGAAGATGCCCAGCACGATGATCGGCGCCATGTAGGCCAGACCGAAGAGCACGACCGAGTGCAGTCGTAGCGTCTTCTGCAGTCCTGCGTGATGCTCGGTAGCCACGGGAGCCTCTTTTCGTCTGGGTATCCGATGCCCAGGCAGGGCAGCATAGAAACATGCCGTCCACCCTGCTGTGGTTTCGTCGCGATCTGCGCCTGCACGATCTGCCGTCGCTGGTGGAGGCCGCCGACGGGGCCGAGGTGCTCGGCTGCTTCGTGCTGGATCCGCGGCTGGAGACATCGTCGGGTCCGCGCCGGCTGCAGTTCCTCGGCGATTCGCTGCGCGAGCTCTCCGAGGCCCTCGGTGGCAGGCTGCTGATCACCCGCGGGCGGCCCGAACAACGAATTCCCTTGTTGTGTAAGGAGACCGGCGCCACCGAGGTCCATGTCTCGGCCGACTTCAGCCCGTTCGGGGTGCGGCGCGACGAGGCGGTCGCCGCCGCGCTGGCCGACGCGGGTGCGGAGCTGCGGGCCACCGGATCGCCGTATCTCGTCTCACCCGGCCGTGTCACCAAGGACGACGGGACCCCCTACAAGGTGTTCACGCCGTATCTGGCGAGGTGGCGCGAAATGGGCTGGCGCTCACCCGCACCGTCGGCGACGACGGCGGTGAGCTGGATCGACCCGGCCGGATTGTCGTCGAAGTTCCGGGTGGACGCCCCCGACCCGGGCGCCAACCTGGACCTCGAGGCCGGTGAGGCCGCCGCCCGGGATCGGTGGGCGGAGTTCGTCGACTCCGGCCTGGCCGACTACGCCGAGGACCGCAACCGCCCGGACAAGCCGGGCATCAGCCGCATGTCGGCACATCTGAAGTTCGGCACAATCCATCCCCGGACGATGGCCGCCGATCTGAACTTCAAGGCCAACGGTCCGGGGGCCTATCTGCGGGAGCTGGCGTTCCGCGACTTCTACGCCGCGGTGCTGCACCAGTGGCCGCACAGCGCGTGGTCGAACTGGAACCGCAAGTTCGACGCCATCGACGTCGACACCGGCGCGGGGGCCGACGCGTTGTTCGAGGCCTGGAAGCGCGGCCGCACCGGCTATCCGATCGTCGACGCCGGGATGCGACAGCTGCGCGACTCCGGCTTCATGCACAACCGGGTGCGGATGATCGTGGCGTCGTTCCTGGTCAAGGATCTGCATCTGCCGTGGCAATGGGGAGCCCGGTGGTTTCTCGAGCAGCTGGTGGACGGCGATATGGCCAGTAACCAGCACGGCTGGCAGTGGTGTGCCGGGTCGGGGACCGACGCGGCGCCGTACTTCCGGGTGTTCAACCCGACCGCACAGGGCCAGAAGTTCGATCCCGCGGGCGATTACGTGCGGCGCTGGGTACCCGAGCTCGCCGACCCCGAACTGGCCGGCGCCGACGTCCACAAGCTCACAGGGGGCCGGCCCGCCGGTTATCCGGAGCCGATCGTCGATCACGCAGCCGAGCGCGCCGACGCGTTGCGGCGCTACGGCGAGATCGGCTGAGCTCGCGCCGGGTGCGTGTGCCAGAATTACGGCGATTGCCGATCTGAGTCCGACAGGAGCCGCAATGGTCAGCACCGAGGTGGAGCGCTACACAGAAGTCGACCCCGGCGACGTACCCTCGGCCGCCTGGGGTTGGAGCAAGATCACCCCGCGCACCTGGCACGGTGTCGGCATCTTCATCACCCTCTTCCTGTTGGCGATGCTGAAGGGCAACCACGTCGGCCACGTCGAGGACTACGTGCTGATCGTGTTCGCGGTGCTGGTCTTCGCGGCCACCGTGCGCGACTGGTGGGGTCGTCGCCGCGGCTGGATCCGCTAGTTCTTTCTGCGTCGAGATCGACGTTCTGTCGCGATCTACTCGCACTTACGCTGCGAATCGTCGGTTTGGGCGAGGGTTAGCCTTCTGCGGCGAGCTGACCGCAGGCCGCCGCAATCTCACGTCCGCGGGTATCCCGCACCGTGCACGACACCCCCTGGGCCTTGACCCGGCGGACGAACTCGCGTTCGGCCGGCTTCGGGCTGGCATCCCATTCACTGCCCGGCGTCGGGTTGAGCGGGATCAGGTTGACGTGGACCAGCGGTCCGAGCGCCTTGTGCAGCTTCTTGCCCAGCAGGTCGGCTCGCCACGGCTGGTCGTTGACGTCGCGGATCAGCGCGTACTCGATCGACACCCGCCGGCCGGTCGCAGCGGCGTAGTAGCGGGCCGCGTCGAGAACCTCGCTGACCTTCCAGCGGTTGTTCACCGGCACCAGGGTGTCGCGCAGTTCGTCGTCGGGCGTGTGCAACGACACCGCCAGCGTCACGCCCAGATGCTCGTCGGCGAGCTTGCGGATCGCCGGTGCCAGTCCGACGGTCGACACCGTCACCGACCGGGCCGAGATGCCAAAGCCCTCCGGCGGCGCGGCGATGATGCGTTGCACCGTCGCCAGCGTCCGCCCGTAATTGGCCAGCGGCTCGCCCATCCCCATGAACACCACGTTGGAGAGCCGCTCACCGAACTCGTCGCGCGACGTCACCGCCGCCGCCCGCACCTGCTCAAGGATCTCGGCGGTGCTCAGGTTGCGGGTCAGCCCACCCTGGCCGGTCGCGCAGAACGGGCACGCCATCCCGCAGCCGGCCTGCGACGAGATGCACACCGTGTTGCGGTTCGGGTAGCGCATCAGCACCGACTCGAACGTGGTGCCATCGTGGGCGCGCCACAACGTCTTTCGGGTCTCCCCCGCGTCGCATTCGATCTCTTTGGCCACCGACAGCAGCTTCGGGAACAGCGCGTCGGCGACGGTGTCGCGCACCGCGGCCGGCAGATCGGTCATCTGTTGGGGGTCGGCCAGCAGCCGCCCGTAGTACTGCTGGGCCAGCTGCTTGGCGCGAAACGCCGGCAGCCCGAGCTCGGCGACCGCGGCCGCGCGACCCTCGGCGTCGAGGTCGGCGAGATGGCGCGGCGGCATCGCACGCCGGGGCGCCTCGAAGACCAGCTCTTGTTTCATTAGGTCCAGTATCCCGCACGGCGGGCCAGGATCAGGCCAGCAGCGTCAGCACGATCCAACCAGCGACCGCCGCGGGCAGCATCGCGTCGATGCGGTCCATGATCCCGCCGTGGCCCGGAAGCAGCGTTCCCATGTCCTTGATGCCCAGGTCGCGCTTGACCTGGGACTCGACCAGGTCGCCAAGCACGCCGGTGACCACCAGCATCAACCCGAGCGGCACGCCGACCCAGGCCGGCTTGCCCAGCAGGAAGGTCACCGACAACACCGCCGCGGCGATGCCGAACAGCAGTGAGCCACCGAGGCCCTCCCAGGATTTCTTCGGGCTGATCGCCGGCACGAGCAGGTGCTTGCCGAACAGCACGCCTGCGGTGTAGCCGCCGATATCGGCGAACACGACGGTGGCGATCACGGTGAAGACCCGGGCACCGCCGTTGTCCTGGAAGATCAGCAGCGCGGTGAAACTCGCGAACAACGGCACCCAGGTGGCCAGCAGGACGGTGGCGGCGATATCACGCAGATAGTTGACCGGCTGTTCGCGCAGGCCTTGGCCGAGCAGGCGCCACACCATGGCGACCACGATCGTGCCGCCGTAGGCGCCCAGCGTCCCGGGGACGCCCCAGGGCCACGCCAGCCAGATCATCGCCTGGCCGCCGACCAGCAGCGGCACGACGGGCATCACGTACCCGTGTTCGCGCAGCCGGCGCACCACCTCGTGGGTGGCGATGGCGATGGCGATGGCCAGCAGCGGGAGCCACCACTTCGGCGCGAACAGCAGGCTGCCGATCGCCATGGCGCCCAGCGCTGCACCGACGGCGATGGCAGCGGGCAGATCGCGGCCGGCGCGAGAGGTCTTCTTCTCCGGCGCGGGACCGGGTGCGCCGGATTCGGTGTCTGCCACAGGCAATGGTTGCTGAGCGGTCATCAGACCTCCAGCAGCTCGCCTTCTTTGTGCTTGACCAATTCGTCGACCTGGCCGACGTAGGTCGCAGTGGCCTTGTCCAAATCCTTCTCCGCGCGGCCGACCTCGTCCTCGCCGGCCTCGCCGTCCTTACGGATGCGGTGCAGTTCTTCCATCGCGCGACGCCGGATGTTGCGCACCGACACCTTGGCGTCCTCGCCCTTGGATTTGGCCTGCTTGACCAGATCCCGGCGACGTTCCTCGGTCAGCTGCGGGATCGACACCCTGATGATGTTGCCGTCGTTGGTGGGGTTGACGCCCATGTCGGAGTTGCGGATGGCGTCCTCGATCGCGCGCAACTGCGAGGCCTCATAGGGCTTGATGACGACCATCCGCGCCTCGGGAACGTTCACACTCGACAGCTGCGTGATCGGAGTCGGTGAGCCGTAGTAGTCGACGACGACACGCGCGAACATGCCGGGGTTGGCCCGTCCGGTCCGGATGGACGAGAGGTCATCACGGGCGACCGCGACGGCCTTCTCCATTTTCTCTTCGGCATCGAAGAGAGCCTCTTCAATCATGTGCGCCTTCCTCAGCTGACCAGAGTTCCGATCTTCTCACCTGCGACCGCCCGGGCGATATTCCCGTCGGTCAGCAGGTTGAAGACCAGGATCGGCATGCCGTTGTCCATACACAAACTGAACGCGGTGGCGTCGGCAACCTGAAGGCCGCGGTCGATCACCTCGCGGTGGCTGATCTCGGTGAGCATCTCCGCGTTCGGGTCCGTCCGCGGGTCGGCGGTGAAGACCCCGTCGACCGCCTTGGCCATCAGCACAATGTCGGCGCGAATCTCCAGGGCGCGCTGCGCGGCGGTGGTGTCGGTGGAGAAATACGGCAGCCCCATGCCTGCGCCGAAGATCACCACGCGACCCTTCTCCAGGTGGCGCACCGCGCGCAACGGGATGTAGGGCTCGGCGACCTGACCCATGGTGATTGCGGTCTGCACCCGGGTGACGATGCCTTCCTTCTCCAGAAAATCTTGCAGCGCAAGGCTATTCATCACGGTGCCGAGCATTCCCATGTAGTCCGACCGGGTGCGTTCCATCCCGCGCTGCTGCAGCTGGGCGCCGCGGAAAAAGTTTCCGCCACCGATCACGACCGCGACCTGCGCACCGCTGCGCACCACTTCGGCGATCTGGCGGGCGACCAAGGCGACGACGTCGGGATCCAGCCCGACCGACCCACCGCCGAACATCTCCCCGCCGAGCTTGAGCACCACCCTGTTGAAATGCGGCCGCAGTTCCTGCGAATGCGTCGCCGTCTCCCCCATCAGACTCCTCCGAAATAGTCGGGCTCCTGGCATGAGAGTGCCATCCCGGCGACATTCGGGACGGCACTTCCATCCTGCCTTATCGGCGAAGCCTGCGATTTCCCGGGTTATCGCTGGTGCGGGTCACCAGAGCACGGCGATCGCCGCCGCCGCCAGCGACAACACCCCGACCGCGACGAACACCGGACGCGGGACGGGCTCACCGGTGCGCCGTTGCCGCGCATTGCCCATGCCCAGCAGGCCACCGATCACGACCAGCAGCGCTAGCTTGACCCCAATTTTGGGGTAGTTCAAGACAATTCCCGCCGGCCACGGTGCCGCCAGCGCGAATCCGGTGAGCAATGAGACCAGCAGGCCGTAGTCCATGGTCCGCGTGGTCCGGAATCGCCGCGCCGCTGCCTCGGCCACCCACGCGCCGAAGGTGACGGCGAACCCGACGATGTGCACCAAGACGACTACATGGCGTAGTAGTTCCACGCCGTCAGCCTACGACACGCCGCTGATCAGCCAAGGTGCGCCGACAACAGCCACGCCGGCATCGATTTGCGGCCGCCTGCCTCGTCCCGCAGATCGCCGCCGGCGAACTCGACCATCGTCGCCATGCCCTCGGGCACGTTGGCATGGATGCGCGCGGGGCGGATCTCGTCGATCACCCAGTACGGCTCGACCGCAGCACGCAATTCGTCGGCAGTCACCGGATGCGCGGGCCCGTTGGCCGGCATCGCGCCCGCGTCGAAGACCAGCACGAAGTACGACGCGCCCGGCGCGGCCGCCCGCACGATCGACCGCTGGTAGCCGTCGCGGAGCTCCACCGGCATCGAATGGAACAGCGTCGAGTCGACTATGGTGCCGAACCGGCCGTCGTAGCCACCGAAGTCGCTGATGTTGGCGACCTCGAAGGTCGCATTGGTCACGCCGCGCTTGGCGGCCTCGGCGCGCGCCAGCTCGATCGCCGTCGGCGACAGGTCCAGCCCGACGGTGGTGACGCCACGCTCGGCGAGGAACAGCGAGACCGCCGCCTCCCCGCAGCCGGCGTCGAGGACGTCGCCGTGGAACTTGCCCGCCTCGATGAGTGCGGCGATTTCAGGCTGCGGCTCGTCGATGCTCCACGGCGGCCGGAAGCCCTCGAACTCCGGAGCCGCGCGCTGGTATGCCGAATCAAAGAGATCTTCAGGTGTGCTCATACCTCCACGAATATCAACTGAGTTGATATATGTCAATATCATTGACATGACTGGAGCCCATGACGAGCCGCTGGGCTACCTGCTGCATCGGGTGGCTTCGGCACTGCGCGCCGAAGTGACGGCCACCGCGCTCGAACCGGTGGGCCTGTCGTTCCCGCAGTACATCTGCATGCGGATTCTGTCCAAGTTCCCCGACCGCTCCAATGCCGAGCTGGCCCGCGACACCGGGGTCTCGCCGCAGGCGATGAACATGGTGCTGCGCAGCCTCGAGGAACGCGCACTGGTGAGCCGCCCGGCCAGCGTGGACTCGGGACGCTCGCTGCCTGCGAAGCTGACCCGCGCCGGCGTCGAGTTACTGGCGACCACCGACGCCGGGGTGCGGGCCTCCGAGCAACGGTTGATGGCGGGCCTGAGCGCCGAACAGCGGCGAGAATTCCGCAAAATCCTCGCCGCCCTCGGCGCTAGCTAGTGATGGCTGTGGCACCCCTTCGGCGGTGACGGCGGCAGATCCAGCGCCGGGTTGCCGTCGAAGAACCCGATCGGCTTCAGGTGGAAGCCCACATACGCGCACGGCATCACCGGCCAGTCCTCCGGCCGGACGATGTGGTGAGCGCCCAGGGTGTACCAAAGCACCACATCGGTGTCCTCCAGCGGTGCGTCGTCCGCGATGAACTCCGGCAGGCCCTGGGCATCCGCCGACTGGTACATGTAGTCGCCGGCGGCGAACCTCTCGTTCGACTCGTACTTCGTCACCCACAGGTTGTGCTGGACGAACTTCGCTCGGTCGTAGATGTAGGACCCTTCCTGCACCATCACCGGAACGATCTCGCGCGGCACCAGCTTGTAGGCAACCGGGCTGCCGAGTTCGTTCTTCTTGGCCGGGTTGGTCACCTTCCAGTACCGGCCGGTGTTCCAGTTCCAGTCCCTGGCACCGTCGGCTTCCGATGCCACCAAGGTGTCCCTGGTGATCCAGGCGTTCTTGTGTGGATTCAGCTCCGGATCGGGTTCCGGAATCGAATCCACCTCGTACACACTGTTTTTCGCGCCGTCCACGCTCATGTCGAGGCGGAAGTTGAAGAAGTGCTGGTGATTCGGGCCGTAGATGCCTGGCGCGACCAGCTTGCCCCAGCGCGGCGACTCCCCTGCTTCGACCGCACCGGTGGTGAGTACGCCGGAAAGCTTGACCTCGACCTCGATCGACGCGTCGTTGTAGAAGTACCAGAAGAAGCCGTACTCGTAGTTGCCGACGGTGCAGATCATCGAGACGACCAGCCGGCGCGAACGCCGGACCTCGACCTCATTGGTGCGGAAATCCGTGTGCTTCCAGGAGATTCCGTAGTCTTCCTCATGCATGCAGATGGCGTTCGGAATCGTCACCGCATTGCCGTCGGAATCGTTGACCGTGCCGTCGAAGTATTTGATCTCACCGAGACAGTCGCACCCCAGCGTGAGTGGATTGGCCGAGAACCCCATCCCCACTTCGCCCATGTCGAACACGTTCTTGTTCCAGTGGGTCGGCGAGGTGTCGCCGTAGGGCACCACCATTTCCGAGAGCGAACCCCGGTACAGGATCGGCCGCGTTTCGCCGCGGTCGGTGTAGGTCACCTCGTGGATGGTGATGCCCTCCCGTGGGTTGAAACCCAGTCGCAACGACCACTTTTGCCACTGCACGCGCCAGCCGTCGACGGTGAAGCTCGGCCCATCGGGCTGGGTAATGTCGATGGTCTTGACGTCGTCGCGGAACTCGGTGAACGCCGGCCGGTTGTCCTCGTCGAACATGAACTCCGCCGAGTAGTTGCCGGCCTTCGGCGGTAGCGGCACCACCCCGTGGTCCTCCACCTCGAGCACGGTCATGGTGTCGAGGTCGAACGTCACGATCACACCTTCCACCGGACGCGCGTAGCCGTGTTCGGATGCCGCGGCGCGCATGAACGTCAGCGGCCGACAGATCAGTGGCGAGTTCTCGTAGTGGTCCTGGGCGCCGTAATAGCCGGCCGGCCAGGGGTCGATCATCGCCAGGTGGAAATCGGTGATGCCGCGCTTGAGCATCGCGTCCTGCCACCGGGGGTCGGCGCGCACCACCTCCTCCACCCCGGTCATGTGCTCGACCAGATACGACGGGAAGCGGCCAGGGATCGCCGTCCACGACTCCACCACCCGGGCACCGATGTCAACGACCGACTCGTAGACCAGCTTGACCGCCGCGTCGTACATCGTGATGAACGCCCGCCGCGGCACGTCGGACATCGCTTCGAAGGTGAGCTGCGCGTTCTTATCTGGTTCCGCGAGCTGGATCATCACGAATCTCAGTGTCGGACTGGCATATTCAGAGTCCTTGACGACGGCCGCGGCGGTCTCGATCTCGGCCCCGGTCAACGGGTCGAGCGGGTAACAGGCACGGTCGTCGGTCATCGCCGTGCTCAGCACGGTGCTGTCCATGGTCATATCGGGCTAAACCGCCTCAGGGCTAGGTGCTTCGGACTTCTTGAGATCCAGCACGGCCAGGTGCGCCAGTGCGTCCTCTTGGGTCATCTTGTGGGCCGAACGGCGGCCGAAGATGTAGACGACCACGCCAAGGGCGAACATGCCCATCGCGATGCTGCCGGTCCACGTCATCCAGGTGCTGTCGGGAACATCCGCGATCCACGACTTGGCGAACGAGTAGTAGATACCACCGATGGTGCCCACCGAGCCGATGACGACGACGATCCACACGCCCACCGTGCCGCCGGGGATCCGCCAGAACTTCTCTGCCGCATAGCGATCGGCGTATTTCTTGCGGGCGATGATGACCGGGACCAGGAAGAAGAACCCGGAGATCAACCAGGCGATGGACAGACCGCCCTGCAGGAACACAGTGACGTTGGCCATGCTGCTCTGGGAGTACAGGCCCACGATGATCAGCGACGACAGCACACCCTGGATGAGGATCGCCGTCACCGGGTTGCGGGTGCGCGGGTTGAGGTGGGTGAAGACCCGCGGCAGGTGACGCTCCAGACCGGAGACGAAGACCAGTCGCGAGTAGGTGACCTGGTAGCTCATCAACGCCACGAACACGATGCAGGCCAACACGACAGCCGCCACTTCCATCACGCCCTTGGGCGCGGCGGTGCCGAGCATGCCGATGACCCCGGTTACCGGATTTACCTGGTCGGCCGGCAGCACCATGATGGTGCCCAGCGTGGTCAACAGGTAAATCAGGATCAGCGCAATCGACCCGTACACCACCATCTTCGGCCCGCTCTTGCGCACCGAAAGGAACTCCGCGCCCATGTTGTACGGCGTCTCGACACCGACCAGGTAGAGCAGCACGGTGCCGTACAAGAAACCGGCGCCGGCGAAGTCGGGCACCAGCGCGGCATGCGCGGTGAACTCCTGGGCCGACCCGTTGCGGATCGCATAGATGATGCCCGAGACGAAGATGACGGCGGTCAAAACTCCGTACACGATGAAGACGCCACTCATGATGCGCTGGTTGGCCGCCAGTCTGGCGAGGGCCAAGCCGACCACGGCCCACAGCAGCACCACCTGCAGGATGATGGACAGGGTCAGTCCGAGCTCGGCGTGGAAGGCGAGCAGCAGGAACTGCAGGATGATCGCCGGCGACGAGGCCGAGTTGAGCACCACCGGGATCCAGGACAGGTAGCCGCCGATGAATCCCCATGTCTCGCCCATGGTCCGGGTGGCCCAGATGTACACACCACCTTCACCGGGCCACAGGTTGCCAAGTTCGGCGACCGCCATGCCCGCGGGGATCAAGAAGGTGAGGATGCCGAGAATCCACATCGGGATCGCGGTCCAGCCACCGGCCGCCATGATCGACGAGCCGGTGATCCAGCAGATGATGAAGACATAGGTGGCCGTGAGGCCGAAGGTCGTCATCACCTTCGGCAGCACCTGCTCGGGGACGAGCTCTGTGGTCAGAAGCTTGTCGCGCCGAGCCGGCGCTGGCGCCTCGAGTTCTTGCGTCATGTGTTACTTCCAATCCCGTTGGATCAGTTGATGATGTGTCCGTCTCGCATCCGGACTACACGGCTCGCTTCGTCGGCCACCGTGGGATCATGGGTGCTCGCGACGACCGTGACGCCCATCGTCGAGCACAGGTCGCGCAGCATGCGCACCACCGTCTCCCCCGTGCGGTGGTCCAGATTTGCAGTCGGTTCGTCGGCCAGGACCAGCGTCGGGCTGCTGATCAGCGACCGCGCGATCGCGGTGCGCTGCTGCTCACCGCCGGACATCTTGGTCGGCTGGTGGTGCACCCGGTGGCTGAGGCCGACGAGGTCGAGCAGTTCGAGCGCCCGCTTACGCAGTGACTTCCGGTCGTAGGGCTCGAACATCAGTGGCAGTTCGACATTTTCGACCGCCGACAGGAACGGGATCAGGTTGTAGCTCTGGAAGATGAACCCGATCGTGTCGTGGCGCAGGGAAGCGAACTGGCTTTCGGTCAGTTTGGCGGTGTCGCGGCCGGCGATCATCACTGAGCCTTTGGTCGGCCGGTCCAGACCGCCGATGATGTTCAGCAGTGTCGACTTGCCACTACCGCTTGGACCCATCAGGCAGACGAATTCACCCGGCATGACGGTCAATTCGGCGGCGATGAGGGCCTTGACCACTTCGTCGCCGAGCTTGTGCAGTTTCCACACGTCGCTGATCTCGATCACCGGCGACGGCTCGGGTGCCGGTGCGAGGTCCGGGCTGGCGTCTTCGACTGCGGTCATGTCTAACCTCCGGTCGACAGGGAGCGAATGGGGGGACGCGACGCCGCGGTCCAGGTGGGCACGACGCTGGTAGCCAGGGCGGCGAGGATGCTCACCGCGACGGCGATCGACGCACCGAAGCCGATGCCGCCCGGCGACACCCCGGTGGGCACGAGGCCCAGCGCGCCAAGCGCGATGGCGGCGATGACCGCAAGCACCACACCGACCAAGGCGCCGAGGACGGCGGCGACCGCGGGTTCGACTAGCAGCGCGGCGATTACGGATCGGCGCGGCACACCGGTGGCGCCGAGCACACCGAGTTCGCGGGTGCGGTGCGCGATCGTGCGGGTGGTCGCGACCGCCACCTCGACGACGCCGACCAGCAGCACGGTGATCGCGATCAGGATGACCGCCCGGCCGATTTCGGCGGCGTGGCCCAGCGACGCCGACTGGGCCTGGATGCCCGCCGACATCCCGAAGACGATGACGACCAGGAACGCGCCGGTCGCGGTGGTGACGATCGGCAGCACCATCTCCCCGACCCGCCGCCGCGCGGCCAGCCAGCCGTAGGACAGTCCGAACTTGATCATCAGCGGCCTCCGAGCAGGTCGACCGGACGGTTCTGCAGCAAGCGGTGCACGGGTATCAGCGCACCGACGATCGACATCGCCGGCAGGAAACCCGCGACCATGCCGGCGGCCTGCAGCCAGGCGATCGGGGTGGCGATGCCCGGAATGACCAGCCACACAGCGATTCCCGCAGTGAGCACACCCAGCACGTAGGCCGCCACGAAGACGACGGCGCTCTCCACCAGGAAGAAATAGAGCACCTCGTCGGCCAGGCCGATGCTGGACATGATGCCGAATTCCCGCCGGCGCTCCTGCACCGCGGCCAGAAACGACGACACCGCGATGATGAATCCCAGCACCAGGCCGATGATCGAGATGATCCCGAGGGTGGAGCTGGTGACCTTGCCGGAGAACAGGGCCGAGTACTTCTGGTCGAATGTCAGTGGCCCGTTGCCGCCCACCGTGTCATAGATCAGTCCGGCTTCGGCGGGATCCGGCGTGATGGACGGGTCGGAGGTCGACGGCAGACCGACCGCGCCGCCGAAGGTGGTGCCGAGGCTGCGGCTCTTCTCCTGACCGGCCGGTGCGTTGATCGTCCACCAGCCGTTGTCACCAACGATGGTGCGGGCAAGAGGTTCCGCGACCGTCACCGACTGGCCGCCGGCACTGACCGTCACCTGAAGATCCTGGCCGCCGACGGCGATGCGGTCGCCGTCGTGCTTGCCCAGTCGCTGCGCCACCTCGGAGCCCAAAACCGCTCGGCCGTCCGGGGTTTCGTCACTACCCCGCAGTGACACCGGAGTTCCGTTGATGTCGGTGGTCCCGGAGAGCGTCTTGATCGCCCGCCACCCCTCAGAGGCCGCGATCGCAGGCGCCGGCCCGTCGGCAACGAGGGCCTGCACAGCGCTGTCGTAGTGCACGCCCGCGGCGGGAACCGCCCACAGCTGGGCACCACCCAGCACGTCGGTCACCGAGTCCGCGCCGGTGATGGCGAAGCTCGACGAGATGGTGCGCACCACCGTCACACAGGTGAGGGCCAGTGCGATGCCGAGAACAGACAGCACAAACCGCTCGGGCCTGCGGCGGATGTTCGCCCAGGCAAACCGGAGAAGACACACAATGGTGTTGTTCCCGGATGAGGTGGCGAGCATCGATGGCCGCGAAATCACTGTGGAGGCAGAGGTTTCCACAACGACAATATTCGGGTCGCCCTGTTTCGCGGACCGCAGCCGCTGATGTCGGCCGGGTTAAGTGAACCGGCGCGCTGTTAAATCAACGTGTCCGCTCTACAGGTGCGGCCACGGCGTGGCCGCCTCGAGTTCGTAGGCCAGCTCCAGCAGCCTGCGCTCGTGGCCCATCGGCCCGGAAAACATCATGCCGACCGGCATGCCCGATGCGGATTGGGCCAGCGGCAACGAGATTGCCGGTTCTCCCGTCGCGTTCTGCAGCGGCGTGAACGCCACCCAGTCGATCAGGCGATCCATGATCTGCTGATAGTCCGCGGTGGGATCCAGGTGCCCGATGCGGGGCGTCTCCTCGGCCAGCGTGGGCATCAGCAGCACGTCGTAGGTCTGGTAGAGCCGGGCGGTGACCCGCCGCAGCCGGCGCAGCCGCGTGATGGCGATCGGCAACTTGTGCAGGTTGCGGCTGGCGTGCCGGTCGAGCCCCAGGGTCAGATTGTCCAGCTTGGACTTGTCGAAACTCTCACCGAATGTCTTGCGCCCGGTACGAACGAGCTGCATCGCCAGCAGTGCCCAGTACAACAGGAAGTCGTCCAAGAAATAGCGCGGCACCGGAGGCTGGTCAAGGTATTCGATGCTATGGCCAAGGCCCGCAAGCAGTTCGGCGGTCTGCAGGGTGAGATCGCGGACGCTGGGTGCGGCTTCCCGATTGACCGATTGAGTAATCACCGCGATGCGCAACCGGGCGGTGCCCGGGCCGGTGACGGCGCCGATCGGTTCCAGCTTGCGGTTGCGCCGGATCCGTTCGGCTTCTCGGTAGAACGCGGCGGTATCGCGCACTGTGCGGGTCAGCACCCCGTCGCTGACGATGCGCACCGGCATCTGGCGGTACAGCTTGTCCTGTGGCAGCCGGCCGCGGGAGGGTTTGAGGCCGACAAGGCCGTTGCACGCGGCGGGGATCCGGATGGAACCGCCGCCGTCGTTGGCATGGGCGATGGGCACGACGCCGGCGGCGACGAACGCGGCCGACCCTGACGACGACGCCGCGGCGGTGAAGTCGGTGTCCCACGGATTGCGCACCGGGCCAAGGCGGGGATGCTCAGCCGAGGCGCTGAACCCGAATTCCGAAAGCTGCGTCTTGCCCAGCGGCACCAGCCCGGTGGAAAGGAAGAAACTGGCGAAGTCGCCGTTCGCGGGTTGCGCTCGGGGCTCCCACGCGTCGGTGCCCTGCATCGTCGGCATCCCCTCGACTTCGACGTTGTCCTTGATGAACGTCGGCACCCCGTCGAAATACCCGCGGCCACCCGCGTACGCGCGGGCCAGCGCGCGCTCGAAGGTCGCGTGCGCCAGGCCGTTGAGAATCGGGTTGACCTTCTCGGTGCGGGCAATGGCGGCCTCGACGAGCTCGGGACGCGACACCTTGCCGGTGCGGAGCGCGTCGACCAGGCCTACGGCATCGAGGTCACCAAGCGCGTCGTCACCGAAGGCGTGCACATGCTGCATTCGCCCGACGCTAGCAGACACGTGTTCAATAACGGTCCGGCCTACTGGGGAAGGTCGGCTGCCACCGCTTCCAACGCCGCCAGGTGGCCGTCGACCCCACCCAAACCGGCGCCCATCGTGTTGATCGAGACGTGTGTGGCACCGGCAGCTGCCCAGGTTTCCAGATCCTGACCCACCCGGCCGCCGGACCAGTCGACCCGGCCCTCCATGCCCAGCGCCGCGGGGTCGCGCCCGGCGGCCACTGCGGCGCGCTCCACCGCCGCGCGCGCCTCTTCGAGCCCGTGTCCGGGGGGCACCATCGGGAACCAGCCGTCGCCAAGGCGTCCCGCCCGCTCGTAGGCGCGCTCGGACGCTGCGCCGAACCACACCGGGATGGGTCGCTGAATCGGCAACGGCGCCAGGCCCGCACCGGTGACCGTGTGATAGCGCCCCTCGACGGTGACGCTGGGTTCGGTCCAGAGCCGGCGCATCACGTCGACCTGCTCCTCGGATCGGCGCCCACGGTTGGAGAAGTCCTCACCGAGCGCCTCGTACTCAACGGCGTTCCAGCCCAACCCAACTCCGAGTCGCAGCCGTCCGCCGCTGAGCAGGTCCACCTCGGCGGCCTGCTTGGCGACCAGGGCGGTCTGGCGCTGCGGAAGGATGATGACGCCGGTCACCAGTTCCAGCGCCGTCGTGACGGCCGCGAGGTAGCCGAACATCACCAGCGGTTCGTGGAAAGTGGTGCGGACGTCATACGGGCCCGCCCAGCCTTGGTGCACCTCGGGATCGGCGCCCAGCACGTGGTCGTAGGCCAGGATGTGGGTGAACCCCAATTCCTCGACCCGCTGACCGTAGGCGCGGACCGCGCCGGCGTCGCCGCCGAGTTCAGTTTGGGGGAAGGTGACTCCGATGCGCATGGCTCATCCAACCGCGGATGGGCGGGGATGCTTCCCGACTACTGCGGCGGTGCCACGTTCGATACCGCGAATTCCGACGTGTCGGAGGTGCAGCTCAAGACAACGGGCAGCGTCATGGCATTGCCGGTGTAGCAGGTGAAGGGCCCGATCTGCTGGTACTTGTCACCTTCGGCCAGGTATTGACTGGCGGTGGCATACGCGTCGCCGCACGAAATGGGACCGTCGACGACATTGATCTGGGATTGATTCTGCGGCGGACAGCTGACGCCCGGGTCCGCAGAGCTAATAGCGGTGCTCCCCATCAGCAACGCCGCACCAGCGACGGGAACGATAAACACCCTGATGAACATGGCACAAGTGTCACACGCGTAACGCCACCGCGTTCGGCTTTGTCCGGAGATGGCAAAACCCCGCGTCTCCGGGATCGCCGGAAATGACGCGGGGTTTTCCAGTGGGCGGCGTGATGTGCCACCCAAGCTTTGTCAGGCCTGACCGACCTCGAACCGGGCGAACCGGGTCACTGTCACGCCGGCCTCGTCGAGGAGCGCCTTGACGCTCTTCTTGCTGTCGGACACCGACGGCTGCTCGAGCAGCACGACATCCTTGTAGAAACCGGTGACCCGGCCCTCGATGATCTTGGGCAGCGCCTGCTCGGGCTTGCCCTCGGCCTTGGCCGTCTCCTCGGCGATGTGGCGTTCGTTGGCCACGATGTCCTCGGGGACGTCGTCACGCGTCAGGTACTTGGCCTTCAGCGCGGCGATCTGCAAGGCCACCGAGTGTGCGGCGTCCTTAGCTTTCGCGGCGTCACCGGTGAACTCGACCAGCACACCCACCGCGGGCGGCAGGTCAGCAGCGCGCTTGTGCAGGTAGGCCTCGACGTTGCCGTCGAAGTACGCCGCGCGACGCAGCTCGAGCTTCTCGCCGATCTTTGCCGACAGCTCCGCGATCGCCTGCTCGACGGTCTTGTCACCGATCTTGGCGGCCTTGAGGGCCTCCACATCGGCGGCCTTCGCCGCAGCGGCTGCATCCACTACGTCGTTAGCCAGCTGTTGGAACTCGGCATTCTTGGCGACGAAGTCGGTCTCGGAGTTGAGCTCGATCAGGGCACCGCCCTTGGCGGCGACCAGGCCCTCGGCGGTGGCGCGCTCAGCGCGCTTGCCGACGTCCTTGGCGCCCTTGATGCGAAGCGCCTCGACGGCCTTGTCGTAATCGCCGTCGTTGTCGGCCAGGGCGTTCTTGCAGGCGAGCATGCCCGCACCGGTGAGCTCCCGAAGCCGCTTGACGTCGGCAGCGGTGTAGTTAGCCATGTGGCCCTTCCTATGACTTAAGAAGCGTCAGTGGTGGTTTCAGTGGCGGCCGGCCCAGCGTCACTGGGGGCCGTCGCGGTTGCACTGGCCAGGAGCTCCTGCTCCCACTCGGCCAGCGGTTCGGCCGCACCTTCGGGCTTGTCGCCCGAACCGGCGCCCGAGCGAGCCTTCAGACCCTCGGCCACTGCGGAGGCGATGACCTTGGTCAGCAGGGCTGCCGAGCGGATCGCGTCGTCGTTACCCGGGATCGGGTAGTTCACCTGATCGGGATCGCAGTTGGTGTCCAGGATCGCGATGACCGGGATGCCCAGCTTGATGGCCTCGGAGACCGCGAGGTGCTCCTTGTTGGTGTCGACGACCCAGATCGCCGACGGAACCTTGGCCATGTCCCGGATACCGCCGAGGCTGCGCTCGAGCTTGTTCTTCTCCCGGGTCAGCATCAGGATTTCCTTCTTGGTGCGACCCTCGAAGCCACCGGTCTGCTCCATACCCTCAAGTTCCTTGAGGCGCTGCAGGCGCTTGTGCACGGTGGAGAAGTTGGTGAGCATGCCGCCCAGCCAGCGCTGGTTCACGTACGGCATGCCGACGCGGGTCGCCTCTTCGGCGATGGACTCCTGCGCCTGCTTCTTGGTGCCGACGAACATGATGCTGCCGCCGTGGGCGACGGTCTCTTTGACGAACTCGTACGCCTGATCGATGTAGGTCAGCGTCTGCTGCAAGTCGATGATGTAGATGCCATTGCGGTCGGTGAAGATGAACCGCTTCATCTTGGGGTTCCAGCGACGGGTCTGATGCCCGAAGTGGGTGCCGCTGTCAAGCAGCTGCTTCATTGTTACGACAGCCATGGTTGGCTCATATTCCTTTGTGTCAGTTGTCGCCCGGCTTCGGGTGAAGCCATGCCCTGGCGCCTGAGGCATACCGACCCGCGGACGGGACCAACCGGTATGCGTGATGCAAGTCGACGTGGCGAACTTGCGAACAGACGCGCGAAGTCAACCCGCTCGCGCGAGTTGCGGGTCAAAGTTTACACCGCCGCAACGGGTGCTTTGTCCACAGCGCCGGGCCGGTGCACAGGACCGGCTTTTGGGCCTTTCGGATCTGCGCCTGGGCGGCTGAGCTGGGGTGATGCGCGTCATCGCGATGGTTGCGGCGGCCGTGCTGCTCTGCGCCGGGGTCGGCCGGGCCGAAACGGGACGACTGGTGTGGCCGCTGCGGCCACCACCGACGATGACCAGGGCGTTTGACGCGCCGTCACCGGACTGGCAACGCGGGCATCGCGGGGTGGACCTGGCCGGGGTGCCGGGGCAGCCGGTGTACGCCGCCGGACCGGCGACGGTGGTGTTCGCCGGCACGCTGGCCGGGCGGCCGGTGGTGTCGCTCGCCCATCCCGGCGGGCTGCACACCAGCTACGAGCCGGTCGAGGCTTCGGTGCGGGCGGGCCAGCTCGTGGACTCCTCGACGGTGCTGGGCCGGCTGATGCCTGGTCACGCGGGCTGCCCGGCCGCGGCGTGCCTGCACTGGGGTGCGATGTGGGGTCCGGCATCGCGGGCCGATTACGTCGACCCGCTGGGGCTGCTGGCGTCGACGCCGATCCGGCTCAAGCCGCTGGCGGGACTCGGCCGTTAGCGCGAGCGTGCGTGTCTAGCCGAGCTGGTAGGAGTCTCGCGACACGGTGAAGGACCTGAAGGTCTTGCTGTCGACACAGGTCACTCCTGCGGGCTCGACCGAGCAGGTGATGCTGCCCATCGATCGCTGCTCGCCGTAGGCGATGGTCGGTGGCGCGTATTGGCCGGTGAAGAAGAGTTGGCTCATCACGAACCCGAAGCAGGGCGCTTGGCCCTCGGCGAGCTGAAGATTCTCGCCTCCCGGTTCGCCGATCGCGCCGGGAACGTTGGCGCGGGGGCAGACGTCAGATTGCGGAGCGACCCAACTGTGCTCGTTCGCCTTGCACCACGCATAGGCCGACCCCTCCGGTGTACTACCGAGCTGGCAGCCGACGTTGCTGGATGCCGACAGAAACTGGAAGCTGGAAACCTCCGCGTGGGCTTTCGGCGCCAGGACCCCCGTCGTCAACGCGGCGGCCACCGTGATCATCGCGATCTTGTACATGTGGGAAGTACACCTGGCTCGCATCGCCTACCGAACCCAAATTCACACATCAGTCGCGCGGTTGACCTGGCCCCGCGGGCGGGCGTACGTAGGCTGGATATCGATGAGCATCGCTCCCGACACGACCGTCGTCCTCGGCCACCGATTCGCCACCGAGCTGCCCGAAATCGCGCTGGCTTGGCAGGCCGAGTCCGCGCCCGAGCCGCGACTGCTTGCGCTCAACGAGTCGCTGGCCGTCGAACTGGGGCTTGATCCCGCCTGGCTGCGAAGCCCCGACGGAATCGGTCTTCTTGTCGGGACCCGATTGCCCGCGGACGCTCAACCGATTGCGCAGGGATATGCCGGCCACCAGTTCGGCGGCTGGGTGCCACGCCTCGGCGACGGTCGCGCTCTGCTGCTCGGGGAGCTCGTGGACACCACGCAGCAGTTACGCGATCTGCATCTGAAGGGATCGGGGCGCACTCCGTTCGCTCGCGGCGGAGACGGTCTGGCGGCCGTCGGCCCGATGCTGCGCGAATACCTCATCAGCGAAGCGATGCACGCGCTCGGCATTCCGACCACGCGCTCGCTGTCCGTCGTCGCCACCGGGCGCACCGTCCATCGCGAGACCACACTGGACGGCGCCGTCCTCGCCCGCGTCGCGGCCAGTCATCTGCGCGTCGGCAGCTTCCAATACGTCGCGGCCGCAGACGATCTCGCGGTGCTGCGCCGGCTCGCCGATCATGCGATCAGCAGGCACTACCCCACCGTCGCCGGCGCTGACAATCCGTATCTTGGGTTGCTCGAATCGGTGATCGCCGCGCAGGCGGAACTCATGGCGAAGTGGATGCTGGTCGGTTTCATTCACGGCGTGATGAACACCGACAACATGACGATCTCGGGCGAGACGATCGACTACGGCCCGTGCGCGTTCATGGACGCCTTCGACCCGAAGACGGTGTTCAGCTCGATCGACTCACAGGGCCGTTACGCCTACGGCAACCAGCCGGCGATCGCCCTATGGAATCTCACTCGCCTGGCCGAAGCACTGCTGCCGCTGATCGCCGAAGACCAGGAGCACGGGGTCGCGCTGGCCACGGCCGCGCTGCAGGAATTTCCGCAGCTGTACACGGCGGCGTGGTCGAGGGGCATGCGCAGGAAACTCGGGCTCGGTGACGCGGTCGAGGACGCGGTTGTCCGGCAACTCGTCGACGAACTGTTGGAGCTGCTCGAGACTGAGCGCGCCGACTACACCTCCTTCTTCCGCCGTCTCGCGAGTGACGTCGTCGAGCCGGCGTTCGAAGAGTGGGCCAGCCGGTGGCGCAGCCTTGGCCCGGGTATGGCGGCGATGCAGCGGGTCAACCCCGTCTACATTCCGCGCAATCACCTGGTCGAGGAGGCGCTGGTCGCCGGCGCGGCCGGCGACATGGAGCCGTTCGACCGGCTACTCACGGTGCTCAGCTCTCCCTACGGCGAACGGCCGGGGTTCGAGCGCTACGCCGAGCCCGCTCCCGACGAGTTCGGACAGTGTTTCCAAACCTTCTGCGGCACTTAAGTTTTCAGGCGCGCGGGTGGGCCTGGTCGTGCACGGCCCGCAGGCGCGCGACGGTCACGTGGGTGTAGAGCTGCGTGGTGGCCAGCGAGGAATGGCCCAGGATTTCCTGGACGATGCGCAGGTCAGCCCCACCTTCGAGGAGATGGGTCGCGGCGCTGTGCCGCAGGCCGTGCGGACCGATGTCGGGTGCGCCGTCGACCGCTGACATCGTCTGATGCACGACGGTGCGGGCCTGGCGCGGGTCAAGCCGCCGGCCCCTGGGGCCGAGCAGCAGTGCGGGGCCGGAGTCGTTGTTGACCAGTTCGGGTCTGCCGTCGGTCAGCCACGCCGTCAGCGCGGAAAGCGCAGGCGCCCCGAACGGGACGGTGCGCTGTTTGTTGCCCTTGCCCAGCACACGCAGCAGTCGCCGGCTGGTGTCGACGTCGTCGACATCGAGCCCGCACAGCTCACTGACGCGGATGCCGGTGGCGTAGAGCAGCTCCACAATCAGCCGGTCGCGCAGCGCCAGCGGGTCGCCCTGCTCGGCGCCGAGGTCGGCGGCGGCCATGGCGGCCAGCGCCTGGTCCTGGCGCAGCACCGCGGGCAGCGTGCGGCGAGCCTTGGGCAGCTGCAGGCGGACCGCGGGGTCCTCGGTCAGCAGACCGCGGCGGGTGGCCCAGGCGGTGAATGTCTTGACCGCCGAGGTACGACGGGCCAGCGTCGTACGGGCCGCGCCGCCTGCCGATTGCGCGGCCAGCCACGACCGCAGGATCGGCAGGGTCAGCCCGGTCAGCCCGCCGCCGGGGGCACGCTCGTCGACGAAGGCGAACAGCGAGCGTAGGTCGGTGAGATAGGCCCGGGTGGTGTGCTCGGAGCGGGCGCGCTCCAGCGCCAGATGCTCGGCGTAGTCGTCGAGGATCGCCGCGTAGTCGCCGGGGTCCACTCCCCTACGGTTGCATCACTGTGGCCGTCTCACCCGCTCGCGGCGGGCGTGTCCGGACGTCGTGACCATTCCGTTGTGGTCGCTAGTCCTTGCCGCCTTCAGCGTCGGCCAATTCCTTCTTCCACTGCCGGAAGGTTTCTTCGGTCCGGCCGCGCCGCCAATAGCCGGAGATGGACGCCCATTTGGCGTCGACACCGCGCTCCTTGCGAATGTAGGGCCGCAGGTTGTGCATGACCGCCTGGGCTTCCCCGTGGATGAAGACCTGGACCTGTCCGGGCAGCCAGAGAGTGGTGGTGACGGCCTCGACCAGCGGGGCGTTGTCGCCGGCCCGCTCATCGCCGACCAGATCGGCGCGGCCGCCGCGATAAATCCAATTGATCGCGACGGATTCCGGTGCAGTCAGCTCGATCTGGTCGTCAGGTCCGGCGACCTCAATGAAGACCTTCCCGATCGCATTGGGCGGCAAGGCTTCCAGCGCCGCACTGATCGCAGGAAGGCCGGCTTCGTCACCGGCCAACAGATGCCAGTCGGCGCCCGGGTCGGGTGAGTATGCCCCGCTGGGGCCCATCAGGTAGATGGTGTCGCCCGCTTTGGCCGCCGCCGCCCACGGTCCAGCGACACCGTGGTCGCCGTGCACCACGAAGTCGACGGTGATCTGCCGAGCCTCGGGATCGACCCGGCGCACCGTGTAGGTGCGCACGGTGGGCTGCAGCTCGGCAGGCAGCTTCTTGAAACTGTCCAGGGTCAGCGGCCGCTTCAGCTTCGCGACATCGACGTCGTCGCGCAAAAACACGAACTTGACGTAGGAGTCGGTGAACTCAACGGGCTTGAAGGTTTCGAAGCCAGTGCCACCGAGGACGACGCGCACCATGTGCGGTGCGAGCTGCTCGGTACTGACGACCTGAAATGTGTGTAGTGGTCGACCCGCCACATCGCCTCCCGACGAAAATCGTTTAGCCAACCGAATCGACTATACGTTCCGACCTTGTGTTCGGGCTGGCTACGCCGGTCAGGCCGGCTTGCGGACCAGCTTCCAACAGCCGTCCTCGCGGCGGGCAAGGCCGGCGATCTCCAGCATCGCCAGCGGCCCGAGGACTCCGGTCGGTGGCAGACCCGATGCCACCGCGATCTCGTCGGCGCTGAGCGTGCCACGCCCCGGCAGCGCCTCGTAGACCTGCTTCTCGGCCTCGCTCAGGCCGTCGAGCGGTCCGGTCGGCCGCGGCTCCTCGTCCGCGAATTCGCCTGCCCGTCCGACCAATTCGACGACCTCCTCGGCGCGGGTCACCAACTCCGCCCCGTTGCGCAACAGGATGTGGCATCCGGTCGACGACGCCGAGGTCACCGGACCGGGCACCGCGCACACCACCCGGCCCAACGCCCGCGCCCACGCGGCCGTGTTCGCAGCCCCGCTGCGCACCCCCGCCTCGACCACCACGGTGGCCGTCCCCAACGCCGCCACCAGCCGATTGCGGGTCAAGAAACGGTGCCGCGCCGGGCGCACGCCCGGTGGATATTCCGTGAGCAGCAGGCCCGAGGTGCTGATCCGATGCAACAGCGACGAGTGTCCCGCTGGGTACAAGACATCGATGCCGCCTGCGAGGACAGCCACCGTCTCACCCTCGACCGACAGCGCCGCACGGTGCGCCGCGCCGTCGATCCCGTACGCCCCACCCGAGACGACGGCAACCTCACGCTCGGCCAGCCCGGCCGCCAGGTCCGCCGCGACATGCTCGCCATAGCCGGACGCAGCGCGAGTTCCGACGATCGCCGCGGACCGTTCGGCGATCTCGTCGAGGCGGGCCGGACCGATCGCCCACAGCGCCAGAGGTGGCCGACCGTTCGGCTTGTCCCGCACGGCCGATCCACCGAACGCCGCAAAGGCAAGCACCGGCCATTCATCATCGTCGGGAGTGATCAACCGGCCTCCACGGCGCTCGAGCAGGTCCAGATCCGCTTCTGCCGCATGGATATCGCGCCGCGCAGCGGTGCGCTCCCTCAACGCAGGACTCAGCTCACCCGCGGCCACCCGATACGAGGCCTGCACCGGCCCGACTTCGGCAACCAGCGCAGCGATCTCGTCGCACGGCGGTTCGGCCACCCGGGACAGATACGCCCAGGCCAAGGTTCTGACGTCGCCGCTCACGGCTTGACCTCCCCCTGACGGAAGCTCAACGCCACCGCCACGTCGTCGACACTCGGCATCGTGCGTCCAGCCAAATCCGCCAAAGTCCACGCCACGCGCAATGACCGGTCGACACCTCGGATGCTCAACACCCCGCGTTCCAGTGCCGTCTTCAGCGGCGCCATTGCGGTGGCGTCGAGCCGAAATTTTCGGCGCAACACCGCACCGGTCACCTCGGCATTGGTGGTGAAGCCGTACCGACGCCAGCGATCGGCGGCCGCCGCGCGGGCCTGGGCAACCCGATCACGCACGGCTGCGGTGCTTTCCGCGGCGTCCGGGGTGAAGGCACCGGCCCGCACCATATGCATCTCGACCCGTAGATCGACGCGGTCCATCAACGGACCGGACAACTTGCCCAGATAGCGGCGCTTCTGCACCGACGAGCAGATGCAGTCGCGCGGGTCAGCCTGTGCACAGGCACACGGATTCGCGGCCAGCACCAGCTGGAACCGCGCCGGATAACACGCCACGCCATCGCGGCGGGCGAGGCGAATCTCGCCGTCCTCCAACGGCGTTCGCAGTGACTCCAGAACACTGACCCGGATTTCGGCGCACTCGTCGAGAAAGAGCACGCCGCGGTGCGCGCGGCTGACCGCACCGGGGCGGGCCAGGCCCGAGCCGCCGCCGACCAACGCCGCCACACTCGACGAATGATGCGGCGCGATGAAGGGCGGGCAGGTGATCAGCGGGGTGCTCTCCGTGAGCAACCCGACCACCGAGTGGATCGCGGTCACTTCGAGCGCCTCACTCTCGGTGAGCTCGGGCAATAGTCCCGGAAGCCGTTGGGCCAGCATGGTTTTTCCGACCCCGGGCGGCCCGGTGAGCATCAGATGATGCGCCCCGGCAGCGGCGACCTCGACGGCGAACCGGGCATGGGTCTGCCCCACCACATCAGCGAGATCGGCGCCGGACTCGACCGGCCGTGGAGCTGCATCGACGCGTTCATCGAGCACGGCCGCACCTTTGAGCCAGCCATGCAGCTGCTGAAGTGTCTGCACCCCAAGCACTTCGATACCATCGACAAGACTGGCTTCGGCAAGGTTGGCAACCGGTACGACCACGGTCGGCCAGCCCTGTCGTTTGGCGGCCAGCACCGCAGGCAGTACGCCCCGCACCGGGCGGACGCGTCCGTCAAGCGCCAGCTCCCCCAGCAACACCGACTTCTCCAGCCGATCCCACGGGTTCTTACTGCTGGCCGACAACACCGCCGCGGCGATCGCAATGTCGTACAGCGAACCAATCTTGGGCAGGGTGGCCGGTGACAAGGCCAGTACGAGCCGTGACTGCGGCCAGTCGTTGCCGCAGTTGGTGATTGCCGCGCGCACCCGGTCGCGGGACTCGCGCAATGCGGCGTCGGGCAGGCCGACCAGGAACACACCCGGCAGGCCTGAGGAGATGTGCGCTTCGATCTCGACGATCTCGCCGTCCAAGCCGCGTACCGCGACCGAGTAAGCCCGCCCCAGCGCCATCAGCCGACCCCGCGCAGGTGGGTGATCTCCGGGGTGCGCTGGCGGCCAATACGAATCCCGATCACGTCGATCCGAATCGCCGCCCAACTCTGATCCTGTCCGGCCAGCCAGATCCCGGCCAGCCGGCGTATGCGACGCACTTTGACCGGTGTGACCGCGTACTCCCAGCCACCGAACCCGTCACCGGTGCGGGTCTTGACCTCAACGAAGACCACTGTGCGGTCAGGGCCGGCGGCGATCACATCCAGCTCGCCATACCGGCACCGCCAGTTGCGGGCCACGATCCGCAAACCCAGGGAGGTCAGGTGCTCGACCGCCAACTGCTCCCCCAGCGCACCGAGCTGGTTGCGCGTCAACGTCGTCATGGGAGCAGCGTCGACCAACCAACCGACACCTGCGAACGTCGATCAGCCGGAAAACTCCGAAACACGCTGAGTTATCCCCAGATCCGCGCTCATCCCCCGAGGACGTCGAAGCGGCCCCACGCCACAAAGGCGAATGCACAGATGAACACAACATCACCGAGCATCAGGCCCCATTCGCTGCGGCGGAAGCGAGTCGTGGCCGCACCGGCCATGAACAACATCAGCCCGGTTGCCGCCAGCGGGACCAGTATCGGCGCAACGTTGAAAAACGCGGGAAGCACCAGCCCCGCCGCGCCGATGAGTTTGATCGTTCCTATCGCTTTGATATGAGCCGGGCTGAAGTCGTCGACCCAATGCTGGCTCGCCGAGAGCGCCCGATAACGGGCTTTACTCAGTAGGACCTGGCTAGCACCGCCGACGGCGAATGCGGCGGCAAGTACTCCGGCAACGACCCATAGCACTGCGTTCATGTTCCCGCTTTCTGTGGTTACCTCAGTCCGTGCGGACTCGTCATTGGTGATGACGGGTTCCACCGACGCGAGGTAACAACATGAGCCATGAGGCCAGCATCGAGCCGCAATTCGAGTCCCAGCGAGGACGCCTGCTGACGATTGCGCACCGGATCCTCGGTTCCTACGCCGACGCCGAGGACGCTGTGCAGGAGACGTGGCTGCGATTTTCTCGGCAGGACCCGGCATCGATCGACAACCCCGCCGGCTGGCTCACCACGGTGGTCGGTCGTATCTGCATCGACATGTTGCGTGCTCGCGCCGCTAGGGCCGAGGTCCCGTTCGGCGATGATGCGCCCGAACTCGTCGTGGTCGACGACGTTGATGCGCCCGAAGATTCCGCTGTGCTGGCAGATCTGGTCGGCATCGCGTTGTTGTCTGTGCTGGGTTCACTCGGACCCGAAGAACGGCTGGCATTCGTTCTGCACGACATGTTCGCCGTTCCCTTCACCGACATCGCCGGAATCGTCGGCAAATCGGCGGACGCGGCGAAGATGGCCGCAAGCCGCGCGCGGCGCAAAGTACGCGCGGCGCCGACGACGCCGTCAGCCCTTCACGAGCAGCGTGCCGTCGTCGACGCGTTCCTGCGGGCCGCCCGCGACGGTGACTTCGAGGCCTTGCTCGAGGTGCTGGCGCCCGACCTCAGGTGGGAACAGCACACCGCACGCGGAGTCACCGTCACCGTCGGGGCCGCCGAAGTGATCGACGTGGTGCGACGCGGCGGACGCGCGAAGGTGACCGCCCGCCGTGTTCTGGTCAACGGGAAGCCGGGCATCGCCGCGTGGAGCACCAAGGGCACACCGCTCGGCATCATGGTGTGCACGGTGACAAACGGACGGCTGACAGCCATCACGTCGATCGCCGACCCCGCGCGTCTGGCGACATTGGACCTGCCGAAGCCGTAGCGGCCGTGGCGGTCTCCGACTCCGAACTAGTGCGGCGCCACCGTGTAGCCGAGATCTTCGAGGATCCCGAGCTCGACCGGACTGAGCTCCCGCACTTCCGCGCCGTCGCCATCGTCGCCTGGGTTCATCATTTTTTTGGTCGGGCCCGTGAAGGTGCGGCCGTCCAGATGGGTCACGTTACTGACGCTCCACTGCGGATCCGTGGACAGCGGGACCGGCTTACCGTCGTAGGCGGCCATGGCATGCGGCCCACCGAAGTACAGTCCGCCGTCACCGCCGGTCAGGTTGGGGTCGAAGGCGGTGTTGAACGTCAAGTCGTCGTTGATCACCTTCGTCCCGTCGGCGTTCACGACGAACTCGTCGAACGTCGGGCGGTTTTTCACCGGCGCCGAACCCGGGCCCTGGATGTTGGTGTCGAAACCCAGCGTGTGCACCAACTCGTGCATGATCGTCGCCTTGAAGTCGTCCTGGCGCGAGGTGCCGGCGTCGTCGTCCCCCTCGGCCACGGCGTCGCCGAGCCCCCAGTTGTTGTTCCAATTCACGTCGATATCGCCGTCGGGCTTGTCGCCATTGGCGTCCTCGCCGGTGATGAGCTTCTGCTGAACCACTGTGCGGAAGTAGCCGGGTGCCTCCTCATCGAGCCGCTCGCTGGAGGCCTGCGCCAGGTGGCCCGGCTCGTTGTCTTCGGCGATCTTGTAGGTGAGGGTGACGGGTTTGGGAGCGACGAGGTACGCGCCGAGGGCGTTGGCGGCGTCGTTCAGTGAGGCTTTGGCCTCATCGGTCCAGTGCGCGTCCCCATCCGGGTAGATGAAGTTGAAGGTGATGGCGTTCTCGTTGCCCGTGAGGTTGGAGACCTTGGCCGGCGTTGACGGCGCGACACTGTCCGCGGCCGCTGTCGTTGGCTGCGCCTGGGTCTCCGTTTGCGTTTGCGTCGAAGAACATCCCGCCACCACTGCGCAGACCGCCGCACTCGCTGCCCCTACCCGCAACCAGACCATGTTTCCCCCGAGCCTTCACGAATTATCGAAAGTGTACGTATGACATTGCGCTGTAACATATTTCGCAGTGCTGAGCCGACCACACCTAGTGCTGCACCACCGTGTAGCCGAGATCTTCGAAGATGCCCAGCTCGACCGGACTAAGCTCGTGCACCTCCGGCCCGTCGCCGAGTTCATTGCCGGAATTCATGATCTTTTTGTTCTCGCCGGTGAAAGTGCGGCCGTCCAAATGCGTCACGTTGGAGACGCTCCATACCGGGTCCGTGAAGAGAGGCACCGGCTTGCCGTCGTAGGCGGCCATAGCATGTGGTCCACCGAAGAACAGTCCGCCGTTGCCGCCGGTCAGATTGGGCTCGAAAGCGGTGTTGAAGGTGAAGTCGTCGTTGATCACCTTCTCCCCCTCGGCATTCACGACGAATTTGTCGAATATCGGGTGGTTTGTCACCGGGGCCGATCCCGGGCCCTGGATGTTGGTGTCGAAACCCAGCGTGTGCCCCATCTCGTGCATGATCACCGCCTTGAAGTCGGCCTGGTCCGGAGTGACGTCGTCGCCCAACGCCCAGTCGGCCTTCCAGTTGATGTCGATGTCTCCGTCGGGCTGGTCGCCGTTGGCGTCCTCGCCGGTAATCAGCTTCTGCTGCACCACCGTCCGGAAGTAGCCCGGTGTTTCTTGATCGACCAGCGCGCTGGTCGCCTGCGCGAGGTTGTCGGGGTTGTTGTCGTCCGCGAGCTTGTAGGTGATGGTGACGGGTTTCGGAGGCACGAAGTCAGCGACGAGAGCATTGGCGGCGTCAAGCAGTGACGCTTTGGCCTCATCGGTCCAGTGTGGATCTCCGTCTGGATAGATGAAGTCGAAGGTGACGGCGTTCTCATTGCCCGTCAGCTGGTCGACTTTGGCGGGCGTGGACGGCGCGACAGCGTTCGCCGTCGTCGGCTGCACCTGGGTCTCCGTTTGCGCCTGCGGTTGCGGCGACGAACATCCCGCCACCAATGCGCAGACGGCGGCGCCGGCCACCCCTACCCGCACCCAGAGCATCGCAGCAACCATCTTCCCCGGACCCTTCACAATGTGTCGCACCAGCGTTTGGCGATTATCGCCCATTGCAGCTAACAGAGAGGGTACAGGTGGAGGCGAGACCACGGCCTCAGATCAGCTCGATCGCCTCGGCGATCGACGGCAGCACTCGAGCCGGCCGGAACGGATAACGCTCGACATCGTCGAGCGTCGTCGAACCGGTCAGCACCAGGATCGTCTCCAGCCCCGCCTCGATACCGGCGACGACGTCGGTGTCCATTCGGTCGCCGACCATCACCGTGCTCTCCGAATGCGCTTCGATCCGATTCAACGCGCTGCGGAACATCATCGGGTTGGGCTTGCCGACGAAGTACGGCTCACGCCCGGTGGCCTTGGTGATCATCGCGGCCACCGACCCGGTCGCGGGCAGCGGCCCCTCGGCTGACGGCCCGGTGACATCCGGGTTGGTGGCGATGAACCGGGCGCCCTTGCCGATCAGCCGCACGGCCTTGGTAATCGCCTCGAACGAGTACGTCCGTGTCTCACCGAGCACCACAAAATCCGGATCCGTGTCGGTCAGCGTGTAGCCCGCCTCGTGCAGCGCGGTGGTCAGCCCAGCCTCGCCGATGACATAAGCCGACCCGCGCGGCAGCTGATCGTCCAGGAACGCCGCGGTGGCCAGCGCCGAGGTCCAGATGGCCTCTTCGGGCACGTCGAGGCCCGAACGCGCCAGCCGTGCCGCCAAATCCCGTGGGGTGTAGATCGAGTTGTTGGTCAGCACCAGGAATCGACGTTGCTTGTCGATCAAGCGCGCCAAGAAGTCTGCCGCGCCGGGTAAGGCATGCTCCTCACGCACCAGCACACCGTCCATGTCGGTCAGCCAGCACTGCGGTGTCGTACGCATGGTCCTCCCTTCGCGGACGCCGTCGCCCACAGTGTTCCCCTGGGCCGAAACGCCAACCAGGGATTCGAGCAACGCGGTCATGACGCCATGTGGGCAGCGGGTCGGCGCCGCACCACCCGACCGACGTTCGCACACGCCTGCGTGAACGTCGCCACCGGCGACGCCCGCAGCTCGACGTCATCGTGGACATGCGGAACATCCTGTCCACCAGACGATTCCGACCCGAACAGCACACTCCACCCAACCGAGCCGTTGTCGTCGGAATGGGCGACCAACAGCGCATCCCGCGCCGACATCTGAACAAGCAGCGTCTCGATCACCTGGTCGGGCTCGGCGAGCACGACGACGGGCTCGGACCCCGCCTCCGTCAGCCGCTCGACTTCCTCGCGCAGTCCGGTTTGCTCCGCCAGCAGGATCTGCAGAAGCATTCGATCGCTGGACTTATCCCGATGCACCGCACCGACTCTGGTGCGCACCCACATCCCAGACACCAGGCCCTCGATGTGTTCGACAACAGCGGGCAGCGCTCGCCGGTCCACATGTAGCCGGGCGGACAGGCACGTCCGGTACGCCGCGCGGGCCTCGGCCAACGTGCCGGCTCCCCCGGCGCACCCGCTGGGCACGCCCCGGAAGCTGATCTCGGGCCGATGGTCAGGGTCGTAGCGGAAGATCACATGATCGGTCATCAACTCGCCTCTCTCCGGACAGGACGTTCACCCATCGCGATCGTCACTCGTTGCCGCGCAGGTAAATACAGCTCGACATGCACGGGCTCGCGGTGTCGCCGCAGAAACGCCATCACCGCCGCGATCATGCGACACCCACCGATGTACGACGCTGCAGTGCCACCGAGACGGTGAGCACCACAAGTCCGATGACGGCCAGCGCGGCACCCGCGGCGGCCGGCGCGGTGTAGCCATACCCCGCCGCGATCACCAGCCCACCGATCCACGCCCCAGACGCGTTGGCGATGTTCAGCGCCGAGTGGTTCAGCGCGGCCGCCAGCGTTTGAGCCTCGGCGGCGACATCCATCAGCCGGGTCTGCAGCGCAGGGGCGATGGCCGCCCCGCTCGCGCCGATGCCGAACAGCAGCAGCATGGCGGTATACGGATTGTGCGCAGCCGCAACGAAAATCGCCAGCACCACCGCCAACGCCGCCATCGACACATACAGCCCGCGGATCACGGACCGGTCGGCCATCCGGCCGCCGGCGAAGTTGCCGACCACCATGCCGATACCAAAGACCATCAATCCCAACGGAACCCAGGCTCGCGGTACTCCCGCGACGTCGGTCAGCGTGGTCGCGATATAGGTGTAGACGGCGAACATGCCGCCGAAGCCGACCATGCCGATCACCAGCGCCAGCCACACCTGCGGACGGCGCAGCGCCCCCAGCTCGGTGCGGGTACTGGTGTTGCGGGTCGCAGCCAGGTCGGGCAACCACATCCAGATGGCAGCCAACGTCACCAGTCCGATGATCACGACCAACGCGAACGCGCTGCGCCAGCCGAAGAATTGCCCCAGCCACGACGCCAGCGGCACGCCGACCACCGTCGCCACCGTCAGCCCGGTCATCACCTGCGCGACGGCCTTGGCCCGCTGGTCGGGCCCCAACAGTTGGGCGGCCACCAGTGCCGCGACACCGAAAAAGGCTCCGTGTGGCAAGCCGGCCAGAAAACGTGCCCCGATCAGGATCGGATAACTCGGCGCCAGCACGGTGGCCACGTTGCCGACGGCGAACAACGCCATCAGGCACATGAGCACGATCTTGCGGTTGAACTTGGCGGTCACGGCGGCGATGACAGGGGCGCCGATCACCACGCCGAGTGCGTAGGCGGAGATGACGTGGCCCGCGGTCGGCTCGGAGATGTGCAGTCCGCCGGCGATCTCGGGCAGCAGACCCATCGAGACGAACTCGTTGGTTCCGATGCCGAATCCGCCCAGCGCCAGGGCCAGGATGCCCAGACGTGCCCTGGCCGGGCACAGCGCGGGAGACACCACCGGGCCGGCGGGTCGGGAAGTGACAGTCACAGGAGGTATCGACTTTCTGTGCGGTGGCGGTAGCTGCCGCGGTGCAGCGCTCGATTCCTGTCCCGACCCTAGCGCCACTTCGGCCGCGCTTCCAACCGACTTATGTCTAAAAAGATCAAAAGTGATAGGCGTCTCTATTGCTTTCTGTGAGGCATAGATCTTGGTTCAATGACAAGATGCCCGTCACCAGGCGTTCTGCTGCTCCCGCTTCCGCTGGGGACGTTTTTGCGCTGATTCGCGACGGCGTGACCACCACTCGCGCCGATATTCGCAACCTGACGGGCCTGTCCAGGACCGCCGTGGGGAGCCGGATTTCCGCATTGGCCCGCCGCGGACTGGTCTCCGAAGGCGACGAAGGTCCCTCGACCGGCGGCCGGCCACCGGCGCTGGTGCGGTTCAACGCCGAGGCCGGCGTGGTGCTGTCGGCGGCCATCGGCCGCAGCCGCACCCGACTGGCGGTGTGCAACCTCGCCGGCGACATCCACGCCCTGACCGATATGGACTCCGAGATCCGCATCGGCCCCGACGACCTGATGCCCGATCTGGTCAAACGCCTCGAGGTGCTGCTCGACGACACCGGCCACCATGCCCGCGACGTCCTCGGCGTGGGGGTGTCGCTGCCCGGCACCGTCGACCAGCAGCGCGGCTGCAGCCTGGCCTCCCCGGTGATGAGCGGCTGGGACGGCGTTCCGCTGGAGCCCTACTTCCGCAAGCTGACCTCGGCGCCGATCGTGCTCGACAACGACACCAACGTCCTAGCTCTCTCCGAACGCCGCAGCCCCCTCAAGGTCCACGACAATCTGCTGCTGATCAAGGCGTCCACCGGGCTGGGCGCCGGAATCGTGGCCGGCGGTGTGCTGCAGCGCGGTGCGCTCGGCGCGGCGGGCGAATTCGGCCACAACAAGACCGCGGCCGCCGCGGGCATCCCGTGCCGCTGCGGCGACACCGGCTGCCTGGAGGCGATCGCGGGCGGCTGGGCGCTGGTGCGCACGCTGCAGGAACAGGGCCGCGAGGTCAGCCACATCCGCGACGTCGTCGAACTGGCCAACCACGGCGACGGCGAGGTACGCCGGCTGCTGCGCGAAAGCGGCCGTCACGTCGGCGAGGTGATCGCCGCCGCGGTGAACCTGCTGAACCCCGAGGTCCTGGTGGTCGGCGGTGACATGTCGGGGGCCTATGACTTCTTCGTAGCCGGGCTGCGAGAAACGTTGTACGGCAACGCAACTGCGCTGGCCACCCGTCATCTGCAGGTCGTCCCGTCCACCTACGGCGACAAGGCAGGCAATATCGGCAGCGCGGCGCTGGTGCTGGAAGAGATCCTGTCCGCCGACGCCATCGACGCGTCGTTGCGCTGACCTACTCGGGCAGCCGCAGCTCGGGCTTCTCGACCTCTTCGATGTTGACGTCCTTGAAGGTGATCACCCGGACCTGTTTGACGAAGCGGGCCGGGCGATACATATCCCACACCCATGCATCGTTGAGCCGGAGCTCGAAGTAGACCTCGCCGTCGGTGTTCCTGGGCACCAGTTCCACGCTGTTGGCCAGGTAGAAGCGACGCTCGGTTTCCACGACGTAGCTGAACTGCCCCACGATGTCCTTGTATTCGCGGTACAGCGAGAGCTCCATCTCGGTCTCGTACTTTTCGAGATCTTCGGCACTCATCGGCTCAGCGGTCCTCTTGTCGTCTCATCGGGGCGTCTCTCCATCTTGACTCACGCCTGGTCGTCACGCTGCGGGGGTGGGCATTCGACCACCATCTCGGTACCACCGATACCCGCCACCCGCCGGACATTGATGTAGGAAAACCGGTGCTGGCGGCAGGGGCCGAGGGTTGTCAGTGCCGCGCTGTGCGCCGGCGTGCTGTAGCCCTTGTGCTCGGCGAACCCATAGCCCGGGTGGTCTTTGTCCATCGCCACCATCAGCCGGTCACGGCTGACCTTGGCCAGCACACTGGCCGCCGCAATGCAGGCCGCCGCCGCGTCCCCACCGATCACCGGCAGCGACGGCATCGGTAGACCCGGAACGCGGAAACCGTCGGACAGCACATACCCCGGCCGCAACGACAACCCCGCCACCGCCCGTCGCATGCCCTCGATATTGGCGACGTGCACGCCCCTGCGGTCGACCTCGGGCGCGGTGATGAACACCACGTGATAGGCCAGCGCGTAGCGGCGGATCAACGGAAACAGTTCCTCGCGCGTCTTCTCGGTCAACTTCTTGGAATCATCCAGGGCCGCCAAGCTCTCGAGGCGATTCGGGCTGAGCACACAGGCCGCCACCACCAACGGGCCGGCGCAGGCCCCTCGGCCCACCTCGTCAACCCCGGCCACCGGCCCCAAACCACTGCGATACAAAGCGGATTCGAGTGTGCGCAGTCCCGACGATTTGCGGATCACCGTCCGCGGCGGCCACGTCATCGCGGGCACGATCAACCCTGCTGCGGGTTGACCGAGGACACACCACCCCAGCGAGACGGTGGCCAAGCGATGAACCGCGCCTTCCCGATGACGTTGCTCACCGGCACGGTGCCTGCCATCGGATCACCGGTGCACAGGATGCCCTTCTGGGCCTCCTCGGGCGTGCTGGTGCAATGCGCACGCGAGTCCGCCGAATGGGTGCGGTTGTCGCCCATCACCCACAGCCGATCGTCGGGCACCTTCACCGGGCCGAACTCATTGCCCAGGCACGGGTAGACCAGCGGGTCGGCGTTCATGGTCTGCGCGTTGAGGTACGGCTCCTTGAGCGGCTTGTCGTCGACGGTCAGTCCGGTGTCGGCGCGGCACTGCACGGTCTGGCCACCGACCGCGATGACGCGCTTCACCAAATCGTTCTCGTCCGGCGGCACGAATCCGACCACCGACAACGCGTTCTCCACGTACCGGACCGCGGCGTTGTCCGAGCGGATGGACTTGTATCCCACGTTCCAGTTCGGCGGGCCCTTGAAGACGATGACGTCACCAGGACGCGGTACGCCGAACCGGTAGGTGACCTTGTCGACCATGATCCGGTCGCCGACGCATCCCGAGCAGCCATGAAGGGTGGGCTCCATCGATTCCGACGGAATCAGGTACGGACGCGCGATGAACGTGAGCATCACGTAATAGAGGACCACCGCGATCGCGACGAGGATCGCGCCCTCTTTGAGCGCAGAACGCTTCTTCTCGGGGGCCTCGTCAGCAGTGGTGTCGTCCGGAGCGTCCGTCGCAGTGGCGGATTCCGGTGTGGAGTCGTCCGAGCCGGTGTTGTCGGTCACGTGGTTAGCGTAGTCAGACGAGCTGACTGGCTTCGCTCAAGCCACATGTCGAAGCTCAGCGCTTCTCCTTGATCTTGGCCTTCTTGCCCCGCAGCTCGCGCAGGTAGTACAGCTTGGCGCGACGCACGTCACCACGGGTGACGACCTCGATGTGGTCGATGTTGGGCGAATGCACCGGGAAGGTCCGCTCGACGCCGACGCCGTAGCTTTCCTTGCGCACGGTGAAGGTCTCACGGATGCCCCCGCCGGAACGGCGCAGGACGACACCCTTGAAGACCTGGATGCGCTGCTTGTTGCCCTCGATGACCTTCACGTGGACATTGACGGTGTCCCCGGGGCTGAAGGTCGGGATGTCGTCGCGCAGCGACGCCTGGTCGACGAAGTCCAGCGTGTTCATCGGTGACACTTCCTTGCGGTTCGCGGCGCAGCCAACTGCCTGCGCAAACGCGCTGGCGGTCGACGGGCCGATGGATCGGGCACGTGGTGTTTGGCGCAGCAGGCGGAAAAATTGGTCCAGCCCGCGCGGCAACTGCTCAATTGTGCCAGATGCATTGCGAGCAGTGAAATCGCGCGACCCGCCGAGGTCACAGAATGTTTTGGCTGGCTAACCGCGCGGTGTAGAACAGGTACGGTTAATCTGAATTACGGTCGGGCGGCAACGCGGCACCCCACGGTACGGCGTTCCCCTAGGCCCTCGAGGAGATGGACATGCGACGGCATCTGTCGATGCTGGTCACCGGCACTGCGACGGCTCTGATCGGCGTGCTGGTAGCCGCATCATCCGCCGAAGTCAGTGCTGGGCCCAATGACAGGTCCGCGCGGCCGGTGAACCTGCTGTCGGCCGACCCGAATGCCATCCCGCAAGCTCCCGCGCTGGGTCCACTGGCCGATGCCCCGCCCGATGCGACGGCCGGTCTCGATGCCCGGGCCAGGGCGGCCGCGTCGGAGGCCGCACAGGATGGCGCCGACATCAGCTTCACGGTGCTCGACCGCACCACCGGCCGGACGGTCTCCGGCGGCGACGGCGCACCCTTCCCGATCGCATCGGTGAGCAAACTGTTCATCGCCGACGACCTGCTGCTGCAGGTGGCCAAGGGCCAGCGCCAGATGACCCCCGACGAGCGACAGTCCTTCGACGTGATGCTGCGATCGTCCGACGACAGCGCGGCCGAGGTGTTCTGGGGCGAGGGCGGCGGCAGCTCGATCATCAGCCGAGTGACCGCACGCTACGGATTGGGATCTACCAGCGCGCCCTACGACGGCAACTGGTGGAACACCATGAGCACCACCGGTGATCTGGTGCGCTACTACGATCTGCTGCTCGACGGCGCCGGCGGGCTTCCCGCCGATCAGGCCGCCCTCATCCTGGGCGACCTGTCGAAGTCGACGGCCACCGGCGTCGACGGATACCCGCAGCGGTTCGGCATCCCCGACGCTCTGTTCGCCGAACCCGTTGCGGTCAAACAAGGTTGGATGTGCTGCTGGAACGGCGGCAACTGGCTGCACATGACCACCGGGGTGATCGGCGCCGACCATCGCTTCGTGATGGCCATGGCCTCACTGCAACCGGTCGACGACACCACTGCGCGCGCGACCATGACCCAAGCCGTGAAGACGATGTTCCCCGGCGGGCGGATCTGACCCGCTAGCGTCGCGGCGGTCCTGGCGGCGGCTGACGGAATTCGGCGCGGGGCCGGAAGGGCCGAGTCGGTTCATTGCCTGCCGCCGGTTCATTGCGAGCGGCCAGTGCCGCGCCGGTGTGCAATCGCGTCGTAGCCGCGGTCGGCGTGGCCGCCTCACGTCGCGGACCCAACACCAACGGCCGGGTGGCCTGCTCAGTGCCATCCTCTTCTGCCAGCACACTGCGGGCGATGCGTTCCATCACACCCTGCACCTGCATGCGGTCCGGTCGTCCCTCGAACGCCGGTGAACGGGTGAGTGTGTCGGTGATCCAGTTCGCGATCTGGTTGCGAACGTAATTCACTTCGGCGGCACCCGAGGGGGTCAGCCACAGCTGATCGCCACCGCGCTGGGCATAGCCCGATGCGACCAGCCGGTCGAAGGTCGGTTCCAGGATCTCCACCGGCACCCGGTGATGCCCGGCGATGTCAGCCACCGCCACCGGGCCGGACACCTGCGCATGCCGGTAGATCTGCATCAGCGCCCACATCCGCGGGGTGTCGAGATGACTGCCCCCGGACCGGGCCAGTGCCGGCAGGTGCATGCCGCGGGTTTCCCGCATGAGCCGGCTGACGGCCACCTCCAGCACCTTCTCGGAGGGCTCTGTGGTCGGCATGCCGAAACCTTCACCGAGGTCGGTGCTTCCCATGGCCGCGGCGTCGCGCAGCGGAACCTGCTTGAGGAACAGCGCGACGACGAAGCCGACGACCGCGACGGGCGCCGCGAACAGAAACACCTTGCTCAACGAGTCGGCGTAGGCGTCGACGATCGGCGCGGCGACCTCGTGGGACAGGCGATGCAACGCCTGCGGCGATTGCGCCACCGCAGGCGAGGCGCCGCTGGCGGCCAGCGCGGCGGGCAGCCGGTCGGCCAGGAAGTTGCTGAACAGCGAGCCGAAGATCGCCGCCCCGAAGGAGCTGCCAATCGTGCGGAAGAACGTGACGCCCGAGGTGGCGACGCCGAGGTCGGTGAAGTCGACGGTGTTCTGCACGGTCAGCACCAGCACCTGCATGCTCAGGCCGATACCGGCACCCAGGATCAGCAGGTACAGGGACTGCACCAGCACCGAGGTGTGGGCATCCATCGTTGACAGCAGGACGAAGCCGACGGCCATGGTCGCGGTTCCCGCGACCGGGAAAATCTTGTAGCGCCCGGTGCGTCCCACGATGACACCGCTGGTCAACGACGTCGCCAGCAGACCCACCACCATTGGCAGCGTGTGCAGCCCGGACACCGTCGCCGATACCCCGTCGACGAACTGCATATAGGTCGGCAGGAACGTCAACGCGCCGAGCATCGCGAATCCGACGACGAACGACAGCACGCAGCAGACCGTGAACACCGGGTCTTTGAATAGCCGGATCGGCAGGATCGGCTCGGCCGCCCGGGTTTCGACGACGACGAAAGCCACGAGTGCGGCGACCGATCCGACGAAGAGCCCGATGATGGTCACCGAGCCCCACGGATAGGTGGTGCCACCCCAGCTGGTGGCCAGGGTGAGCCCGGCCGCACCGAGCCCGATCAAGACGATGCCCGGATAGTCGATGGCCGGCCGAGCGGTGCGGCCCAGCTTCGGGATCGCCCACGCCGCAACCGCGAGCACGACCAGGGCGACCGGCACGTTGATCCAGAACGCCCAGCGCCAGCCGAGGTGGTCGGTGAACAGCCCACCCAGCAGCGGCCCCACCACGGTGGTGACGCCGAAGACCGCGCCCAGTGCTCCTTGGTAGCGGCCGCGTTCCCGCAGGGGAATCACCTCGCCGATGACTGCGACGGCGGTAACCGTGATCGCGCCACCACCGATGCCCTGCAGAGCCCGCGCACCCACCAGCATGCTCATTGACTCGGCCAGCCCGCACAGCACCGAGCCGGCCAGGAAGAACAGAATCGCCGCCTGAAACACGATCTTGCGGCCGAAGGTGTCACCGAGCTTGCCGACCACCGCCGTCACGATCGTCGACGCCAGCAGATAACTGGTCACGACCCAGGATTGGTGCCCGGCCCCGCCGAGATCGGCGACGACAGTGGGCAATGCGGTGGCGACAATCGTCTGATCCAGGGCCGCCAGCAGCATGCCAAGCACGACGGCCAGGAAGACCAGATTGCGTTGCCTGCCCGTCACCTGCGCGGGGGCCGCCGGTTCTGGCGGAGCGCCGGTGGTTGGACGAGTCACGCATCCCTTCATACCCCTCAGCGGCGACGGGTAACCCGCAGCGCGCCGGGCACTCAGCCCTCCAACAGGTCCGGCCGGCGCTCCCGGGTGCGCTCGAGAGCCTGCTCGTGCCGCCAGGCCGCGACCTTGCCGTGGTCACCGGAGAGCAGAACCTCAGGCACTGCCAATTCACGCCAGCTGGGCGGACGGGTGTAACTCGGGCCCTCTAACAGGCCGTCCTTCTCCGGCGAGTGCGAATCGTCCTGGTGCGACAGCGGATTGCCCATCACGTTGGGAAGCAGCCGAACGACCGCCTCGATCATCACCAGCGCCGCCACCTCACCACCAGCCAACACGTAATCACCGATGGACACCTCTTCGACCCGCATCCGCCGGCGTGCATCCTCGGCGACGCGCTGGTCGATGCCTTCGTAACGGCCGCAAGCGAACACCAGGTGCGACTCCCCTGTCCAACGTTGGGCGTCGTTTTGGGTGAACAGCCGGCCCGCCGGCGTCGGGATCACCAGAAGTGTTGCCTGGGTGCTGATCTCGTCGAGCGCCTCACCCCAGACCGGGGCCTTCATCACCATGCCGGGACCACCCCCATAGGGCGAGTCATCGACGGAGTGGTGCACGTCGTGGGTCCAGCGGCGCAAGTCGTGCACCTCGACATCGAGGATCCCCGACTCGATGGCCTTGCCGGGCAAGGATTGTCGCAGCGGGGCTAGATAGTCGGGAAAGATCGTGACGACGTCAATGCGCATCTCAATCTAGGCCGTCCAGATCCAAAAGCCCGTCGGGAGGATCGATTTCGACGACTCCGTCCGCCAGGGACACCGAGGTCACGATCGCGCCGACGAACGGCACCAGCAGTTCGGCGCCGTCCGGACTGCGGACCGCCAGCAGCTCCCCGCCCGCGGTGTGCAGCACTTCGGTGATCGAGCCGAGGGCCTGGCCGTCGACGGTGCGGACGGCCAGCCCTTCGAGCTGATGGTCGTAGAACTCGTCGGGATCCTCGATCTCGGGCAGATCGGCGGTGTCGACGACGAACAGGTGGCCACGCAACGCGTCGGCGGCGTTGCGATCGGAGACCCCAGGCAGCCGGACCAGCAGGCGGGCGCCATGCGGACGTACCGTCTCGAGGACGACATCCTGACCGGCGCCCCCGCGGGAGGGCTTGAGGTGCAACCGATTACCGGGAGTGAAGCGCTCGTCGGGATCGTCCGTGCGGACGTCGACCACCAATTCGCCGGTGATTCCGTGCGCCTTGGCCACGCGCCCGACGACGAGCTCCACGAGTCCGTCGCTTACTGGTCGGTGTCCACCACGTCGACGCGGATCCCCCGGCCACCGATACCGGCGACCAAGGTGCGCAACGCGGTCGCGGTGCGACCGCCCCGGCCGATCACCTTGCCGAGGTCCTCGGGGTGGACATGGACCTCAACCGTGCGTCCCCGCCGGTTGGTGACCATGTCGACGCGAACGTCGTCGGGATTGTCGACGATCCCGCGGACCAGATGCTCTACGGCGTCAACGACGACCGAGCTCATTCTGCGGCGGCCTCAGTGGTTTCGGCGGCCGGCTCGGCAGCCTCAGTGGTTTCGGCGGCCGGCTCGGCGGCTTCAGCGGCCGGTGCGGCTTCAGCAGCTTCGGCCTTCTTGGCCGGAGCCTTCTTCTTCTTCGGCTGAGCGGCTTCACCGGACGGCGCGCCATCGGCCTCAGCGAGTGCGGCGTTGAACAGGTCGAGCTTGCTGGTCTTGGGCGCCTTGACCTTCAGGGTGCCCTCGGCACCGGGCAGGCCCTTGAACTTCTGCCAGTCACCGGTGATCTTCAGCAGCGCGAGAACGGGATCGGTGGGCTGAGCCCCGACGGACAGCCAGTACTGCGCGCGCTCCGAGTCGATCTCGATCAGGCTCGGCTCTTCCTTGGGGTGGTAGCGGCCGATGACCTCGATCGCGCGCCCATCACGACGGTTGCGCGCGTCGGCGACAGCGATGCGGTACTGGGGGTTCCGGATCTTGCCGAACCGGGAAAGTTTGATCTTGACAGCCATGAACTAACTCCTGCGGGTAATCACGCTGCAATTCAGCGATGCCGGCGACTGCCGGATCCGGTTTTGCCTCGCGTGCGTGACCGGGCCCCGGCGCATCCCCGAAAGGAAGCCGCGGGCCGGACAGCCGCCCATTGTGCCAGAGTGCGCCAGTCAGGTGTTAATCGCGCAAACCCGCCACCGCGCTGCTCAGACCACCTTCTGGATGCACTTGGCTTCGACGCGCCTCGTCATCCGCCAGCCGTCGGCGGTCCGGATGAACTCGTCGTCGTACCAGAGCCCGCAGAACATGACCTGTCCCTTGTCGCCCCCGAGCTCCATCGGATTGAACAGGACGGTTCGGGAGCTCGCGGTGTCGCCGTCGATCCGGATGTCGAAGTTGCCGACCATGTGGAAGTACGCCGGAAAGTTGGGCAATACCTCGGCTAGCCAGGCTTTGACGTCGGGAAAGGTGCCGGCGATTCCGCCCAGCTCGGTGTAGTCGATGTGGGCGTCGGGAGTGAAGACGCGATCCAGGTCGTCGAACCGGCGACTGTCGATTGCCGTGGAGTAGTCCACCAGCAGCTGCTGGATCTCCAACCGATCCGAAATCTCTTCAAGACTCAGCATTCGTGTGATTCAACACGGTCCGGGCGGGCGCCGGTGGGGAGGTCCACGCCAGCGGGACAACTCTACTAAGGTAACCCTAACCAAAATTGACTATCGAGCGGAGGATGAGTGTCGGAGCGCCCCGAATTCTCGCTGATCATTGGCTACGCCAGTGACATGGGCACCGCCGAGTACATCGCCATGCAGCTGGCCGACGCCGTCAAAGCCGTCGGAATCGACGCCACCGAGACCGAACTCAACGACATCCCGCTCGACGACGTGGCGGCGGCGAGCCACTTCATCGTGGTGGCCTCGACGTTCGGTGAGGGCGAGGTGCCCGACAACGGCACGGTCTTCTGGGAGGAACTGTCCGCATCCGGGGCCCGTTTGGACCATCTCCGCTATGCCGTGCTGGCCCTTGGCGACACCTCCTACGAGCTGTACTGCAACGCCGGCCGGATCTTCGACGCCCGGTTGGCCGAGCTGGGCGCACACCCGCTGGCCGACCGCGTCGAATTCGATTGCTACCGCGAGGGCGACGCGCGCGACTGGATTGCCGACATCGCCAAGCTGCTCGAAGAAGCCAGCACCGCCGCGCCTGGGCATACCGCGGCGGCGCCGGTGGCACCGCGGCCGGCAACGACCCGCAACGCCACCGTGTGGACGGACGCGCACCCCTACGCGGCGACGGCCGTGGTGAACCGCCTGTTGACGGCGACGGAATCCGACAAGGAAGTACGCCACATCGAACTGGATCTCGGCGATTCCGGGATCACCTACGACGCCGGCGATTCGGTGGCCGTCCACCCCGTCAACGCCCCCGGACTGGTCGAAGCCTTAGTGGCGAAGCTGGGCGTCGACGACACCTATGTCGCCGCCGGTGCGGACGTGCCACTGGTCGAACTGCTCGCCAACGAGCTCGAGATATGCGCCCCATCACGGGCATTGCAGGCGCTGGTCGCTGCCCGCACCGATAACGCCGAGACCGCGGCCGCGCTGAACTCCTCCGACCCGGCAGTGGTGTCGTCATGGTTGTACGGCCGCGACGTCCTTGACCTGCTGGACCTCGCCGAGCTGGCGGCCGACGAGGTGCTGGAAGCGTTGCGGCCCTTACAGTTTCGCGACTATTCGATCGCCTCCAGCCCGCTCGTGCATCCCGGTCAGCTGCATCTGACGGTCGCGACCGTGCGCTACCACTGCCGCGAGCGCGCCCGTGGCGGTGTGGCCTCGACCTTCCTCGCCGACCAAGCCGCCAGTGGCCAATCGGTGCGAATCCACCTGCGCCCCAACCACAACTTCCGTCTACCCGCCCCCAATGTGCCGATCATCATGATCGGGCCGGGGACCGGTATCGCACCGTTCCGCGCGTTCCTGCACGAGCGCCAGGCCACCGCGGCCCCGGGCAGAGCCTGGCTGTTCTTCGGCGACCGTCGCCGCGCCACCGATTTCCTCTACGGTGACGAGCTGTCGGGATTCGTCGAGTCCGGCGCGCTGACCCGGCTGGACCTGGCGTTCTCGCGCGAGGCCGACGGGCCGAAGACCTACGTCCAGCACCAGATGAAAGACAACGCCGCCGACCTCTTTGGCTGGCTTCAGGACGGTGCCTATCTCTATGTGTGCGGCGATGCCGACCGGATGGCCAAGGACGTCGACCGGACTCTGCACGAGATCGTCGCCGAGGCCGGCGGCATGGACGCGGCCGCCGCGCACGGCTACGTCAACGAACTGATCAAGGCCCATCGGTACCTGCGCGACGTCTACTGAGTTCTGAGCGATTTCGGCGCGCTTTCGTTCGCTCAGCGGCGGTTAGCGCGCCGAAATCGCAGCGGTTAGGCTCGGAGGCCATGCGCAGACTTCTCGCGAGCGCGATCACGGCGCTGAGCCTGCTGGCCTCGACCGCAGGTGTCGCCACCGCCGACACCGACCAGCCGCCGGGCTCGGTACCGATCCCGGACGGCCCCGCGCCGGCGTGGATCGTTGCCGACATGGACACCGGCCAGGTGCTGGCGGGCCGCGACATGTACGCCGCCCACCCGCCGGCCAGCACCATCAAGACGCTGCTCGCCCTGACCGTGCTCGACGAGCTGCCCGACCTGAATGCCACCGTGGTCGCCAATAACAACGACACCCTCGTCGAATGCAACTGCGCGGGTGTACGACCCGGTCGCGTCTACACCGCACGCCAGTTGCTCGACGGACTCTTGCTGGTGTCGGGAAACGACGCCGCCAACACCCTGGCCGACATGCTCGGCGGCGTCGACGCCGCGGTTGACAAGATGAACGCCAAGGCAGTCGCCATCGGCGCAGCCAACACGCACGCGACCACACCGTCGGGACTGGACGGACCCGGCGGGTCGGGGTGGACCACCCCGCACGACCTGGCCGCGATCTTCCGGGCCGCGATGGCCAACCCGGTGTTCGCGCAGATCACCGCGCAGCCGGCGGCCATGTTTCCGACCGACGCCGGGGACAAGCCGCTGGTCAATCAGGATGAGCTGCTGGCGCGCTACCCGGGGGCTATCGGCGGCAAGACCGGGTTCACCGATGCCGCCCGTAAGACGTTCGTCGGCGCTGCCGACCGCAACGGCCGCCGGTTGGTGATCGCGATGATGTACGGGCTGATCCACGAAGGCGGCCCCACCTACTGGGATCAGGCGGCGGCGCTACTGGACTGGGGCTTCGCCCAGAATCCCTCGGAGAGCATCGCGGCGCTCTAAACCCTGCTGAGCCATTCCCCGAGTCGCTTCGCTCTCCCCCTTGCCTTCGGCGGGGGGTGCCCCCAGCCCGCCGGTCCGCTATCGCAACGCTTTCGAGATTCGATCGCGTCGTCGCCGACGTGCGCGCTGGTTAGCCTCGGCACCCATGCCGGCCCGCCCGTTCATCGCGCTGCTGAGCATCGTCATGTCCCTGGTCCTGGTGGCGCCGGCCGCCGCGCAGCCCGCTCCCCAACCGGCCGGGGCGGTGACGGCTCCGCCCGACGGTCCCGCGCAGGCCTGGCTGGTCGCCGACCTGGACACCGGCCAGATCCTCGGCGGACGCGAACCGTATAGCGCCCACGCTCCGGCGAGCACCATCAAACCGTTGCTGGCGATGGTCGTGCTCGACCAGTTGGCGCCCAACGCCGCAGTCCGCGCGACCGCGGCGCACACCCAAGTCGAATGCTCGTGCGTCGGTTTGGTTCCGGGCCAGGTCTATACCGTGCGACAACTGCTCGACGGCCTGCTGATGGTGTCGGGCAACGACGCCGCCAACCTGCTGGCCGACATGCTCGGCGGCCCGCAGGTTGCGGTGCAGAAGATGAACACCAAGGCCTATCAACTCGCCGCCCGCAGCACCAAGGCCGGATCACCGTCGGGGTTGGACGGGCCGGGCTGGGAATCGGTGACGACACCGCATGACCTGGCGGTGATCTACCGAGAGGCGTTGCGCTACCCGCTGTTCGCACAGATCGTCCACCAGCCGTCGGCGCAGTTCCCCGACCGCTCGGGGTACAAGGAGATCAAGAATCAGGACCACCTGTTGCGCAGCTACCCCGGCTTCATCGGCGGCAAGAGCGGATACACCGACCTCGCCCAGGAAACGTATGTCGGTATGGCCCAGCGCAACGGCCGACGGTTGATCGTGGTGCAGATGTACGGCAGCGACGATCTGTGGGGCCAGGCGGCGCAGTTACTCGACTGGGGATTCAGCCACTACAGCCAATGACCCGACTTCGTTGAAACCGCAGTTAGCGGTGCCCGCCGCCGCCGCCCGAATTGAACCCCGGCTGCGCAGCGTCACCCTCAGTGATTTGATAGGGCGCGGGGGCCAGGTCGTTCGGGGTGGCCACGATAGACGAGTCGCTGCCCGGCGGCGTCGAGGCACCGCCGGCGGCCTGGGTGTCCGGCAGCACCTGGAAATTCGCGTCGGAATCCGGCGGCACGACGACCGGCGCTGCGGTACCGGGATCGCCCGGTACCCAGGCCAGGATGTCGCGGCCGCCGTCGGTGTAGACGACGCTGTTCGGGATGTCACCAACAACGTCGAAGTAGAGCTTTCCGGCGTTCGACGCGCCCCAGATGGATGGGTAGAAAGAGCCAGACTCAGCCCGGGCACCGAATCGCTCGATCGATGCTGGGTAACCGCCACCGAACCCGTCGACCACCAGCTTGGCCGCGTACAACGTGCCATTGTGTGGCACCGGGTCCGAACTGGGCGCGAGCTTGCCGACGGCGTAGCCGATGTAGGGCAGGCCGTTGGGCCCGTTCAACGTTTCCTGCTGGCCGAACACCCTCACGCTGTCGGTCGCCCACGCCGGTGCGGCGTTGACGCCAGCAAGGCCGAGTGTGACAACAGTGGCGGCCACTCCGGCCAGTTTCGCGATCTTCACGGTCTCTCCCTAGCTGATCAGTGCCAACATCTCCCGGGGGGTTTCGGAGAACGTTACTGCGGCCTACCCGCCAGCGCGCGCTAAAAAACCAGGTCTGCGCGATTAATCTCGCCAGGCCTAGTACGCCCGGCCGCGCAGGATCACCAGGTCGGGGTTGGACAGCACGTCGGCGCCGCCGCGCGGGTCTTCGGTGAAACACACCAGATCCGCCGGGGCGCCGTCGTCGAGGACGGGCCGGCCCAGCCACCGTCGCGCATCCCAGCACGCCGCCCCGAGCGCGTCGGTCGGGCTCATCCCGATGCGCGTGAGGGCGTCGACTTCGTCGGCGATACGGCCGTGCGCGATCGTGCTGCCGGCGTCGCTGCCGGCATAGATCGGCACACCAGCCTCGCGGGCGGCGGCCATCCGTGGATAGCAAGTGGCATAGAGGGCGCGCATGTGAGCGGCGTAGGTCGGGTATTTGCCTGCGGCATCGGCGAATCCGGGAAAGTTCTCGATGTTGATCAGGGTGGGCACCAGGGCGGTGCCGTGCTCGACCATCATCGCGATCGTGTCGTCGGTCAGGCCGGTGCCGTGCTCGATGCAGTCGATGCCGGCTGAAATGAGCCCGGGTAACGCATCCTCACTGAACACGTGGGCCGTGACGCGGGCGCCTTCGTCGTGCACGGCCGCGATCGCGGCCCGCAGGACGTCATCGGACCACAGTGGCGCCAGGTCCCCCACCGACCGGTCGATCCAGTCGCCGACGAGTTTGACCCAGCCGTCGCCGATCCGGGCCTGCGCGGCCAGCGCCTCGGGTAGCTGCCACTCGTCCTCGAGTTCGATGGCGAAGCCGTGCGAGTAACGCTTGGGGCGGGCCAAATGCTTTCCCGCCCTGATGATTTGGGGAAGATCGTGGTGATTGTCGAGGCTGCGGATGTCAGTCGGCGAGCCGCAGTCCCGCAGCAGTAGTGCGCCGACCCCACGCTCCACCTCGGCCTGGGCGATTGCATCATCCAGCGGGATCTCGCCGCGCTCCCCGAGCCCGACATGGCAGTGCGCGTCGACAAGACCGGGCAGGATCCAGCCGCCGTCAAAGACCGTATCGGCACCGGCGACGGGGTCGGCGCGCAGGACGCCGTCGACGATCCACCACTCGACGAACTCGCCGTCCGGCAAGCCGCGGCCGCGAACGTGCAAGGCGCCCAACGGCTTAGTTCTTGCCCGGGAACTTCAGCTTGGACAAATCGAAGTCGGCCAACCCCGGCGGCAGCTCGTTGAGCCCCTCGGGCATTCCGGACAGGTCGGGGAAACCACCGGGCATGCCGCCGGCCAACAGTGGATTGCGCTTCGGCGGCGTCGGCCCCCGCCCGCTCTTCTTGCCCTTCTTCGAGTTCTTCGAGTTCTTGGCGTTCTTCTTCGACGACCGCCGCCCGAACGGCATGCCCATCGCACCGGCCATCTGCGACATCATCTTGCGTGCTTCGAAGAAACGGTCGACGAGCTGGTTGACCTCCGAGACCGCGACACCCGAGCCGTTGGCGATGCGCAGCCGCCGCGAGGCGTTGATGATCTTCGGGTCGGCCCGCTCCTGGGGGGTCATCCCGCGGATGATCGCCTGCAGCCGGTCGAGCTGCTTGTCATCGACGGTGGCCAGCGCGTCCTTCATCTGGCCGGCACCGGGCAGCATGCCCAGCAGGTTGCCGATCGGGCCCATCTTGCGAATCATCAGCATCTGCTCGAGGAAGTCCTCCAGCGTCAGCTCGCCCGAGCCGATCTTGGCCGCGGCTTCCTCGGCCTTCTCCTGGTCGAAGACCTGCTCGGCCTGCTCGATCAGGCTGAGCACGTCGCCCATGCCGAGGATGCGGCTGGCCATCCGGTCGGGGTGGAAGACGTCGAAGTCCTCGAGCTTCTCACCGGTCGACGCGAACAGGATCGGCACGCCGGTGACCTCGCGGACCGACAGCGCCGCACCACCGCGGGCGTCGCCGTCGAGCTTGGTCAGCACGACACCGGTGAACCCGACACCGGCACCGAAGGCCTCGGCGGTGGCCACCGCGTCCTGGCCGATCATCGCGTCGAGGACGAACAGGGTTTCGTCGGGATGCACGGCGTCGCGGATCGCGGCGGCCTGAGCCATCAGCACGTCGTCGATACCGAGGCGGCCGGCGGTGTCGACGATGACGACGTCGAAATGCTTGGTCTGCGCTTCGGCCAGGCCGGCGGCCGCGACGACGACGGGGTCACCGGGGCCGGCGGCGTCGGAGTCGGCGGCGTCGGGCGCGGTGCCCGGGTGCGGGGCGAAGACATTGACGCCGGCCCGCTCGCCGACGATCTTGAGCTGGTTGACCGCGCCGGGGCGCTGCAGATCGCAGGCCACCAGCAGCGGGGTGTGGCCCTGGCCCTTGAGCCATTTGGCGAGCTTGCCGGCCAGCGTCGTCTTACCGGCGCCCTGGAGGCCGGCCAGCATGATCACCGTCGGCGGGTTCTTGGCGAACGCCAGCTGACGGGTCTCACCGCCGAGGATGCCGACGAGCTCCTCGTTGACGATCTTGACGACCTGCTGGGCGGGGTTCAGCGCACCGGAGACCTCGGCGCCGCGCGCCCGCTCCTTGATGCGATTGACGAAGGCGCGGACCACCGGCAGCGAGACATCGGCCTCGAGCAGCGCCAGCCGGATCTCACGCGTGGTGACGTCGATGTCGGCGTCGGTGAGCCGGCCCTTGCCACGCAGGCCGGCCAGCGCACCGGTCAACCGGTCGGACAGGGATTCAAACACGACGCAAGCCTATCTGGCGCAGCCCAGGAGCGAGATCGCCACCATGGTCGTGCCCGCGCCGCGAATCGCAACCCTGGTGTCGACTTCGCGGACCGCCGCGAATATCCCGCTCGGACCCCGGGCATGTGATATCCCTTCTCGGGAGTGCAGCAAATGCGCTCCCAAGGGTCGGGCTTGGAGGTCGGGTGGGTCATTCTGTGCGCGGCAGAAGGTCCGCGGCCGATCGTGGCAAACGCCGGACAGTGCCGGTCGTGCGCTGGCTTCAGCTGGGTACGGCAGCCACCGGAATCGGGATGGCATTGCTGGCAGCACCCTGCATCGCCACGGCGGACGCGAGCGGGGGCTCGGCCACGGCGAATTCGTCGCATAGTTCGGCGCACACCGGTCCTGCCAAGCACACCACCGCAACGTCTGGACGCTCCTCACGCCCGGCTGCGCAGGCCAGTGCCGCGCGAGCCAAGGCACCGGTGGCGGCCAATACCCGCAACGTCACGGGCCGCGTCGAAAAGACCCCGCGGCTAGCGAGCGCCGAGCGCATCGGCGGCAGTCAAGCCCTGCAGTCGATCTCCGATGAGGTGCAGCAGATCCTCGCCGGCGCCGCGAACCGGCTCTCCGCGCTGCCGGCCAACCCGGTCACCGACTTCTTGCAGGGCACGTTGTACCTGGTGCGCCGCACCCTGTTCCCGGCTAGCGTCGGGGTGATCACCCGGCCGATCAAGGTGCCGCTCTACTTCCAGGCCATCGACAACGCAGGCACCCAGAAACTCGGCATCTACGTCTCACTCGGCTACGGTGCGCCGCCGCAGCTGTTCGAGTTCGACACCGGCGCGGGCGGCTTCTATGCGGCCTACGCCTCGGATGACCCCTCGTTGTCGCCGTGGTGGGGCAGCAATGTCACCACCTCCACACAACAGGTGCAGGACAAGTTCGACAGCGGCCTGGATTACACCGGCTACGCGGCGACGGGAACCGTGTCGCTGTATTCGATTGGGAGCTCCACCCCGCTGGTCACCAGTGGTCAAGTTGTTGTCGGCCAAATGAATTCGATCACAGACAGCAAAACCGGCGACGTGTTCTGGACGCCGAACGGTCTTCCAACACCAAGTTCGCCCGCACCCATCGACAACGCGTTCTACGGCGACTTCGGGATGGCCCCGACATTCCAAGCGAATTCAATCGACCAGGTGATCGCCCAGCTGACCTTTGGCTGGGGCGCCAAGCCCGGCTACCTCGTGCACGTGGATCCGGACACCGGCGCGGCGTGGATGCAGATTGGCTTGACCAACAGCAACATTGCGAACTCGCAGGGCATGTACTTCCCAATGCTGCCGGACGACAAGGCGGGCACGAATACCTTCAACAACAGCCACCTGCACTTCTACGCGCTGCAGCTGTTCAACGCGGCGATCAACATCATCGATCGCAGTGGCACCTTGCTGATCAACGATCCGAACGTCGGCATCACTCCCGATACCGGCGCGAACACCACGCTGCACAACACCAACCTGAGTCCGCATCCGGACAAATACGATTCGATCATCGACTGGGACGACTCGACGGACACCAAGGGCAAGCTGAAAACCGACATGCTGTTCTGGCTCAACGGGACTACGACGGGCCAAACCCCGGTTCGGTATTTCCAGTTCGTCACGACCGATGACCTCAATGCCGGCAAGGTGAAGGTTCAGGACGTGCCCGCAGACGACGTTGAGGCCAAGGACGTCTACTACTTGAACACCGGCATCTCGTTGTTCTACGACTACGACGTCGTGTATTACCTTGGCACCACAGCGGGTAACGGCACACTCGGCTTGATCCCGAAGAGCAGCCGCTAACTCGCCTCCACGATGGGCGCAGCCACCGGCGGAGCCGGTAGTACCGCGTAGAGCTCACTTTCGAGCTGCTTGCGAATGTCGTTTACGGAATCCAGCGCAGGCACCGAGATTCCGAACGCGTCGACCACCGACGAGCCCAGGGTGGTGATCTTGGCCCATGCGATATCTGCTTCGGTGCGTTCGAATACAGCGGTGAGCAGCGCAAGCAGACCGGTGCGGTCGGTGGTGCGAATCTCGACGATCAACTGGCCCTCGCCGCTGCCGTCGTGCCACAGGATGCGAGGCGGGGCCGGCACGGCGTTGATCGGCACCGCCGGCTTGTGTTCCCCCACCCGGCCGGTGCCGTACTGGGTGGCCTCCCGGTCGCGCTTCTCCAATGCGGCGATGACGTCGAGCTCGCCGTCCAGGGCGAGGATGAACTGCTGCCTCAAGAGCTCGGCAGCGGGTGGCGCCCCGAAATGCGGTGACACCACAAAGGTATTGATCGCCGAACCACCGGCACTGTTGACCGATGCCGAATGCACCCGCAGCGAATTGAGCGCGAGCACGCCGGCCGCTTTGGACAGCAGGCCGCGCCGGTCGGGTGCGATGATCGCCACGTTGAAGGTGTGCGCGCTCTCCCCCGGCATCATCTCGACATGCACCCCGCGATCGGCGGCAAGCGAAAGATGATGCGGGTCAATGGGATCCGCCTGTGGCAATGATTCGCCGGCCAACACCAGCCGGCAGCGCCGGACCAGGTCGCCGATCAGCGAGGCCTTCCAGTCGCCCCACACCCCGGGCCCGGTGGCCAGCGAGTCCGCCTCGGCCAGGGCATCCAGCAATTCGAGCAGCACCGGGTCGCCACCGAGCGCGTCGATGACACGGGCGATGGTCTTCGGGTCCTGCAGATCACGGCGCGTCGCGGTGTCGGGAAGCAGCAGGTGATAGCGCACCATCGCGGCGAGCAGGTCGATGTCGGAAGGCCACAAACCCAGCCGAGTACCAACCTGCACGGCCAGATCGGCACCGATCACGCTGTGGTCTCCGCCGCGACCCTTCCCGATGTCGTGCAGCAGAGCGCCGAGCATCAGCAGGTCAGGACGCGACACGCGGGTAGTGAAAGCGCTTGCCCGCGAGACAGTCTCGACAAGATGCCGGTCGACGGTCCAGATGTGGACGACATCGCGCGGCGGAAGGTCGCGCACAGCTCCCCACTCCGGGAAGAGCCGGCCCCACAATCCGGTGCGGTCCAGCGCTTCGATGGTGGCCACCGCCGTCGGGCCGGCGGCCAGCAGCACCAGCAGGTCCTTGAGGGCATCCCGGGGCCACGGCGTGCGCAGCTCGGGAGCCGACGCCGCCAGCCGGCTCAACGTCGACCCCGAGATCGGCAATCCGGTGGTCGCCGAGGCGGCGGCGACCCGAAGGATCAGGCCAGGATCTCGCTCGGGGCGGGCGTCGCGGGCCAGGATCACCTCGCCGGCGAACTCCACCACGCCTTCGTCGAGCGGACGACGCGTCGGGCGGCGCAACACCGAAAGCCCGCGTTTGGGAAGGGCGTTCGCCGCCGTCCGCAGCCCGGCGTCGACGTAGTAGCTGATGGTGCGCGCCCCGTCGGAGAGCACCCGGGCCAGATCGAAACGGTCACCGATGCGCAGCGCGGCGCCGATCTCGTCGGCGAACTGGGCCAGCAACTGGTCTCTGCCACGCTTGGAGGTCCGGTGCAGTTCGGTGCGGACGTTCAGCAGCGCCAGATGCGCCTCACCCAGCGATCCGGTCGGCGACGCCAGCGAGTGGCTCGGGTACACATCGGCCAGCTGGGCGATGGCCAGGGCATTGAGCAGCTGGACGTCACGCAGGCCGCCGCGGCCGCATTTGAGGTCGGGCTCGGCGCGATGCGCGATCTGCCCGCTGCGTTCCCAGCGTGCCCGGGTGAGCTCGACGAGTTCGTCGAAGCGGGAGGCGATTCCGGTGCGCCACTGGCGCCTGGCCCCGCCGACCAGCAATTGGGACAACTCGGAGTCGCCGGCGATGTGCCGCACCTCGAGCATCGCCAAACCCGCTGAGATGTCCTCGCTGGCCACCGTGAGAGCCTCGGGCACGGTGCGGACACTGTGGTCGAGGCGAATATTCGCGTCCCACAACGGATACCACAACAGTTCGGCCACCTGGGTGACGATGTCGGCGGGCATGTTGTCGTGCACCAGCATGAGGTCGAGATCGGAGTAGGGCACGAATTCCCGGCGGCCCAGCCCGCCCGTGGCGACAATGGCAAATCCACTGGTGGGCGTGATCCCGATCTCGGTGGCCTTGGTGGACAACCAGAAGTCGTGCAGATCCAGCAGGGCGTCGCGCAGGGCGACCGAATCGAGTTGGCGCTGACCACCTTCCAGAAGCTGTTGGGACGCCATCGCCAGATCCTTGGCCGGCTTAGACGAGCCCGCCGCCGGTGCCTCCCATCGGGAAGCGCCGGCGGCGGGATCTCTTGATTGCTTTGTCATCTCAGTCCTCCTACGGCCGACGCCAACTAACGCTTATTCGGTGAGGCCGCACGAAGACGTCACATCGGATGCGTCAGAGAGCGTCGGACCCCCGCTCGCCCGTGCGGACCCGAACAACGGTCTCGACGGGGCTGACCCACACCTTGCCGTCGCCGATCTTGCCGGTCCGTGCGGCCTGCACGATGACGTCCACGACCTTGTCGACGGCAGAGTCATCGACGACGACCTCCACGCGGACCTTGGGCACGAAGTCGACGGAGTACTCCGCACCTCGGTATACCTCGGTGTGGCCCTTCTGGCGTCCGTATCCCTGCACCTCACTGACGGTCATCCCGAGGATACCCGCCTGTTCGAGACCGGTCTTGACGTCTTCCAGCGTGAACGGCTTGACGATCGCAGTAATCAGTTTCATTTTCCTCATTCCTCCGCGCCGTGACGACCGAGAACCGAGCCCGTGCTGCCGACCACGGCGAAGTCGTACGCGGTCTCCGCGTGTTCGGCTTCGTCGATGCCGCCTGCCTCTTCTTCTCGATCAAGCCGCAGTCCGATGGTGTACTTGACGATCAAGGCCAAGATAGCCGTACCGATGGCCGAGTACCCCAGAACCGCGAAGGCACCGATGGCCTGCTTGACCAACTGGTCGGTGCCGCCGCCGTAGAACAGGCCGGAAACCGCCGCCGGCGCCTCCGCGGTGGCCACCAGGCCCACCATCAGGGTGCCGAACAGACCGCCGACGAGGTGCACGCCGACCACGTCGAGCGAGTCGTCGAAGCCCAGCTTGTACTTCAGGCCGACCGCCAGCGCACAGAGGACACCGGCGCCCACGCCGATCGCCAGTGCGCCAACCACATTCACCGACGAGCAGGACGGGGTGATCGCGACCAGGCCGGCCACGATGCCCGATGCCGCACCCAGGGTGGTGGCGTGTCCGTCACGAATCCGCTCGGTGAGCAGCCAGGCCAGCATTGCCGCACCGGTGGCGACCGTGGTGGTGATGAACGTGACACCGGCAATTCCGTTGGAGCCCACCGCAGAACCCGCGTTGAAGCCGTACCAACCGAACCACAGCAGACCGGCGCCGAGCATCACGAACGGCAGGTTGTGCGGCCGCATCGGGGTGCCGGGCCAGCCGAGGCGCTTGCCAAGGATGAGGGCGAGAACCAGGCCGGCGGTACCGGAGTTGATGTGCACCGCGGTGCCACCGGCGAAGTCGATTGCCTTGAGCTTGTTGGCAATCCAGCCGCCATGCGCACCGGTGACGCCGTCGAAGGCGAACACCCAGTGCGCGACCGGGAAGTACACGAAGGTGGCCCACAGACCGGCGAACACCAGCCAGCCACCGAACTTCAGGCGGTCAGCGACCGCACCGGAGATCAGGGCGACGGTGATGATCGCGAACATCAGCTGGAAGGCCACGAAGACGACCTGCGGAATGGTTCCGGCCAGCGGGACCGAAACGGCCGCTGCGTCCGGGGTGAGCTGCAGGTAGGTGCCACCGATCAGGCCTTTGAGGCCGAAGTACTGGGTGGGATCGCCGAACAAGTTGAACTTGTCGTCGCCGAACGCCAGTGAGTAGCCGTACAGAACCCACAGCACCGTGATAAGGCCCATGGCACTGACGCTCATCATGATCATGTTGAGTACGCCCTTGGCACGCACCATGCCGCCATAGAAAAAGGCCAGGCCCGGCGTCATCAGCAGCACGAGCGCGGAGCTCGCAAGCATCCATGCTGTGTCGCCGGTGTCCGGCACACCCATTACGGGAAATCCATCCACTCGCAGTATCTCCTTCACCCATGCCACGGTTAGGCACCGTTGACCTAGGCCAAGACAATGCGCAGTGGTTGTTTCAGCTGAGACGCCTGGGTGTTTCGCGCGTGTGAACGGATTGGCAGTCTTCGTTTCGCTGGTGTTACATCCCGCAATTCGCAGCGCTCAGAAGCGATTTGCGGGCTATCCGAGCAGCGCGTCGACGAAGGCCGCCGCCTCGAATGGCGCCAGATCGTCGGGACCCTCGCCCAGTCCGACCAGCTTGACCGGGACGCCCAGTTCCTGCTGCACGCGGAACACGATGCCGCCCTTGGCCGTGCCATCGAGCTTGGTCAGCACCACGCCGGTGATCTCGACGACGTCAGCGAACACCCGAGCCTGTGCCAGACCGTTCTGGCCGATCGTCGCGTCGAGCACCAGCAGCACCTCATCGACGGCGGCGCGCTTACTGACCACCCGCTTGACCTTGCCGAGCTCGTCCATCAGGCCGGTTTTGGTGTGCAGCCGGCCCGCGGTGTCGATGACGACGACGTCGGCACCGGTCTCGATGCCCTTGTCCACCGAATCGAAGGCCACCGAGGCCGGGTCGGCGCCCTCGGCGCCACGGACCACCACGGCACCGACCCGCGACCCCCAGCTCTGCAGTTGGTCGGCAGCCGCGGCCCGGAAGGTGTCGGCCGCACCGAGGACGACCCGGCGCCCGTCGGCGACCAAGACCCGGGCCAGCTTGCCGACGGTGGTGGTCTTGCCGGTCCCGTTGACGCCGACGACCAGCAGCACCGACGGCTTGTTGGCATGCGGTAGCGCCTTGATCGAGCGGTCCAGTTCGGGGTTCAGCTCGGCGATGAGCACCTCGCGCAGAACCGCGCGGGCATCGGCCTCGGTCCGCACGGTGCTGCTGGCCAGCCGGCTGCGCAGCTGCTCGATCACCGAGGCGGTGACCACCGGTCCGAGGTCGGCGATCAGCAGCGTGTCCTCGACCTCTTCCCAGGACGCCTCGTCGAGGTCGCCACCGCCGAGCAGGCCCAGCATGCTGCGGCCGAGCGCGTTCTGGGATTTGGCGAGGCGCCCGCGCAGGCGCTCCAGACGGCCTTCAGCGGGGGCAATGGCGTCGAGGTCTGGTGCCCCGGGAGCTTTCGGGGCTTCCGATGGGACTGCTGGGGGCTCGGGGGCTACTTCGGCCTTCGGCTCCTCGACCACCGGCGGCTCGGGCAGCCGCACATCGGCGATCGGCCGCTTGACCGAGTCGCGCGGCACCGCGGCGTCATCGCCGACCCCCGGCAGGCCGACGGTGTCAATTCCCGGGTCCTGCCCGACGGTGTCAATTCCCGGGTCGCTTCGCTCCAGCCCGACGGTGTCCACCGTGGGCGTCTGGCTGAACGAAATGCCCGTCGAGGCGGTGTATCCACCGGATCGGTCGATCGGTGTGGGACTCTCTGAGCTGGGGCGCAGACTGATCTGACGCCGCCGGAACCGCACCAGCCCGACGACGATTGCAGTGATGACCAGGACGGCGATGACCGCGATAGCGATCCAGAGACCCTCTGACACCGTGCCATTGTTTCAGGGCGCTGAGCGGGCCTGCGCTTCCCCTGGACAACGGGGTACTTAGTGACGATGGACGAGACCCCAGCAATGGCGAGCCGCAAGCTGCGCCACATCGACGCGTGCCTGCACGGGCCGGTCTCCTATGAAACGGTGACGACCGGCTTCGAGCGCTACCGGCTGCCGTACAACGCCCTGACCCAGACCAGCATCAATGCCGTCGACGTGAGCACCACGTTCCTGGGCGCCCCGCTGCGCGCACCCGTTCTCATCGGGGCGATGACCGGCGGAGCCGAGCTGTCCCGCACGATCAACCGCAACCTGGCCGAGGCCGCCCAGAAGCTCGGGATCGGCATGATGCTCGGCTCGCAGCGCATCATGCTCGACAACAGCGTCGCCGCGGCCAGCTTCGAGGTCCGCGAGTTGGCACCCGACGTCTTGCTGATCGGCAATATCGGGCTGGCGCAGCTCTCCGACGCGTTGGTGCCCAAACTGGTTGCCGCACTGGATCGGATCGGTGCCGACGCGCTGGCGGTGCACACCAACCCGCTGCAGGAGGCCATGCAGGACAACGGCGACACCGATTTCAGCGGCTCGCTGGCGCGGTTGCGCCAACTGGCCGAGGATCTCCCCTACCCGGTGCTGGTCAAGGAAGTCGGTCACGGCATCGGCGCCGCGGCCGCCGAGCGGTTACGCGGCATGCCGATCGCCGCGGTCGACGTCGCCGGGGCAGGCGGGACCTCGTGGGCACGGGTGGAGCAGCTGGTGCGCTACGGGGAAGTGCGCGATCCGGCGATCGCCGAATGGGGCGTCCCGACCGCCCAGGCTCTTGCCGAGGTGCGTGTGACGCTGCCGGGCATGCCGCTGGTGGCTTCTGGTGGCATTCGCACCGGACTGGACGCCGCCAAGGCGTTGATGATGGGCGCCGACGTGGTGGCGCTGGCCCGCCCGCTGCTGGCCGCGGCAATCGAGTCACCCGCCGCGGCATTGGACACCCTGCACCGGCTCATCGAGGAACTGCGGATCTGCCTACACGGCTGCGGGGTGGCCGACCTGGCTGCACTCCGCGATCTGGGCGCTCCGCTTCAAGGCCCGTAAGCGGGTCTCGATAGAGGGCTAGCGTGGGGTGCAATGGCAAACGAAGCGCAAGCCGGTGTCTCGCTCCGGGACGACGATGTCGAGGTTGTGCTCCACGGATCACTGAATCTGCGACGGACCGTGCTCAGGTTGCTCAGTACCGTCCGACCCGTGCTTGCGGACTGGGCGCTGCTTGCCATGCCCGATCACCGCACTGGGGGGCTCGCCCTCTACGGCGGCGCCGATGTCACATTCTCCTCTGTCATAGCGCGGTCCTCAGCAACCGAGCGCGGATTGGATCAGGTGTTGCGCACCGGTCAACCACTGCACCGCCTCATCGATCCGGACGAATCGGCGGCCGATATCGCCATCCGGCTACGCCATTCCGGACTCGCGCACGAGCTCGCGCGACTGCGTCCCGTTGACGTGTTGACACTGGCGCTGACGGCGCGCGGAACGACGATAGGAGCCTTGGTCCTCGCCCGCTCAGGGGGCCGGCACTTCGACGATGCCACCGTCGGCGAGGCAGAACGGGTGGCCGCGATCGCCGCCGTCGCGCTCGACTCTGCCCGGATCTACGAGGAGAGCGGCCAGTTGGCCGCGGTGCTGAAGCGCTCGCTCCGGCCACCGACTCTGCCCCGACTCACCGGTCTCGGAATCGCCGCGCGCTTCCGGCCGGCTGTCGAGCACCTCGAAATCGGGGGCGACTTCTACGATGTCGTCGGTGCGGAGGACGACTTGCTCGTCACGTTGGGCGACGTGTGCGGCAAGGGTGTCGACGCCGCAGCGCTTACTTCGCAGGCCTGGCAAACCGTCCGTACCGCAGCACATTTCGACCACCGGCCCGCTTCGGTACTCGATGCACTGAATTCGGTACTGTGCGAGCAGAAAGTGAGCGGATTCGTCACCGCACTGTGCGCCAGGGTGCGCAATGGGCCAGATGGTCAGGGCGCCGAGGCGGACATCGCAGCTGCCGGACACCCGGCCCCGATCGTGGTGCGCGCCAACGGCGATATCGATGAGGTCGAAGTTTCCGGGATTGCGGCCGGCGTGAAACGCGGTGCGCTGTACCGCGCTACAACGCTGCGGCTGCATCGCGGCGACACCATGCTGATGTTTACCGACGGCGTCGAGGAGGCCCGCCGTGACAAGCAACTCTATGGCCTGCCCCGATTGCTCGGCCTGCTTCCCGCCTACGCCGGCGCCGGCGGCGACGTGATCTGTGAAGCCGTCGAACGCGATGTGTTGGATTATCTCGACGGTGAGCCGCACGACGACATGGTGTTGTTGGCAATCACATGCGAGAGGTGAGTTTGCTCTCGGACTATCGAGACGCATTGGCGGCCAGGAATCGGGTGCAGGCGACCGGCGTCGTCACGCAGATGCTCGCCGACGGTGCGGACCCGATCATCGTTCTGACCGAGGTGATAGCCGTATCCCAGCGGGATGTCGGAATGCGTTGGCAACGAGGCGAATGGACGGTCGCCGATGAGCACGCCTCCACGGCGATCTCGGTCGCCGCGACCCAGACCGTCGCCGACTACGTCAGTGCGGGACCTCTTCTGCGCGGCTCGGTTCTGGTGGCCTGCGCCGAGCGAGAATGGCACGAACTGCCGGCCATGATCATCGGTTGCGCGTTGCGCTCCCGCGGCTGGGACACCACCGTGTTGGGGGCGGCGACCTCGCCGATGCGGCTCAGCCAGCATTTGGCCGATCGGGGACCTGACGCGGTGGCGATCAGCTGCTCGGTGCTGGGCGCACTGCCGACCACTCGCCGGTTCATCGAGGCGGCCACCGCGGCAGGCGTGCCGACCCTCGTCGGTGGTCCGGCGTTCGGGTACGACGACGTGCGGGCACGTGCACTCGGCGCAACTGCCTGGGCACCCGACGCACGCTCGGCGCTCGCGGCCATGGACACCTTGCCGACGGTGGTCGGCGCCTTACCCGAGCTTCCGGTGGCGGCCACCGCCGAACAGGCTCTGCTGGATCTGCGTCACCGCCGGATCGTCGATTCGCTGTGCCAGCGATGGTCCCTGACTCGTGAGCCCAATCCGAGTACGGCCCTGGCGAACCTGGGGGCCGACACCGTGAACCAAGCGTTGCATGCGGTGTCCGCGGCGCTGCTCACCGGGGACAGCCGACCGATTTCCGAGACCGCCTGGTGGATCGCCGACGTGTTGCGGGCGCGCGATCTCGATCCCGCCGCGGTTGCCGAGTTGGCGCGCCTGCTTGCTGCGGATCTTGACGAATTCCCGCTGGCACGCGAACTGGTCGTGCAGCACTTCGTTCTCGAATCGGCCTGACCAGCAACGGGTTTGAGCGCGCGCTAGGTTCTGGCCGACACCAACTCTTCGCCGCGCATCCGCTGCGAGATGACGGTGGTGATGCCGTCGCCCTGCATCGTGACGCCATAGAGCGCGTCGGCGATCTCCATCGTCGGCTTCTGGTGGGTGATGACGATCAGCTGTGACTGCGCCCGCAGCTGCTCGAACAACCCGATCAGCCGGCGCAGGTTCACGTCGTCGAGGGCGGCCTCGACCTCGTCCATGACATAGAACGGGGACGGGCGGGCCCGGAAGATGGCCACCAGCATCGCCACCGCGGTCAGCGACTTCTCGCCGCCGGACAGCAGCGAGAGCCGCTTGACCTTCTTGCCCGGCGGGCGGGCCTCCACCTCGACGCCGGTGGTGAGCATGTCGTTGGGATCCGTCAGCAACAGCCGGCCTTCACCGCCGGGGAACAACGCCGAGAAGACCTCGCCGAACTCACGCTCGACATCGGCGTAGGCCTCGGCGAACACCTGAAGGATCCGGTCGTCGACGTCGGCGATCACGTCGAGCAGGTCCTTGCGCGCGGCCTTGACGTCCTCGAGTTGGGTGGCCAGGAAGTTATAGCGCTCCTCGAGCGCCGCGAACTCCTCCAGCGCAAGCGGATTCACCCGGCCGAGCTCGGCCAGCTCCCGTTCGGCCCGCTTGGCACGGCGCTCCTGGGTCGGGCGGTCGAACACCATCGGTGCGGGCGCGGTGACCTGCTCGCCGCGCTCCTTGGCCTGCTCGTACTCGGCCATCTCCAGCTCTGAAGGCGGCAACGACACATCGGGCCCGTACTCGACGACCAGATCGTCGGCGGCCATGCCGAACTGCTCGAGCACCATCTGCTCGAGCTGCTCGATGCGCATGGCGGCCTGCGCCTTGGCCACCTCGTCGCGATGCAGCGAGTCGGTGAGCGCGGTGATCCGGCTGTTCAACGCGGTGACTTCTTCACGCGCGGCGGCCATCGCGGTGGCCCGCTCCTGGCGTTCGGCGGCCAGGCCGTCGCGGCGGCGCGACGCCGCCGCAACCACGCCGGCCAGTCGCTCGGCGATGCGGCGGCCGGAATCGGCCACCGCGTCCGCCACCGCGGCGGCGTGCGCGCGGGCGGCGCGGGCGCGCTGCGCGCGGATCCGCGCCTCCCGCTCGGCCGTCGCCGCGCGGCGTAGCGAATCTGCGCGCCCGCGAACGGCATTCGCGCGCTCTTCGGCGGTGCGCACCGCCAGCCGCACCTCCACCTCGACGGCACGGGCTTCCTCGGCGGCCGCCTGCATGTACTGGCGGTCCTCCGGCTCGTCGTCGACGACGGTCTGCGTGTCCTGCGCTGCGGCCAGGCGGTTCTCGAGCGCGGTGAGCTCTTCTACCGTCTGCAGCCGGCTGGCCTCCAACTCGCCACGCTGGGCCAGCTGCCGGCGCCACTCCTCCTCGGCGGCTCGGGCGTCCAGCCCGAGCCGGCCGAGCTGCTCGTAGATCGCCGAGATCGCGGCATCGGATTCGTTGAGTGCGGCCAGCGCCTCTTCCGCGGCGTCCTGGCGGTTACCCTGCTCGGTGAGTGCCCCGGCCAGTGCGGCCGACAGCTCGCCGACCTGCGTCTCGGAAGCGGTGAGTTCCCTTCTGGCCTTGTCGATTTCGCTGGCGATCTCCAGGGTGCTCGGCTTTCGATCCGAGCCACCGCTGACCCATCCCGCGCCCACCAGATCACCTTCACGAGTCACCGCGCGCAGGTTTGGCCGCGCGGCAACCAGATCGAGGGCCGCACCAAGGTCCTGGACGACGGCGACATCGGACAGCATCGCGGTCATCGCACCCTGCAGGCGTCCCGGCGCCTCGATCAGATCCAGCGCCCAGGCCACACCGTCGGGCAACGAGCCGCCTTGCCGCGCCGCTATCGGCCAGTCCCCCAACACGATTGCGGCCCGGCCGCCGTCGGATTCCTTGAGTGCGTGTACCGCGGAGCGGGCGGCGTGGGAGTCATCGGCGGCCACCGCATCGGCGGCGGCACCCAGCACCGTGGCCAGTGCAATCTCGTAGCCCGAGTGCACCCTGACCAGTTTGGCGATTGTCCCGAAAACGCCTGCGCCGCTGCGGTTCTGCGTCAGCCAGGCCGAGCCGTCCTTGCGTTCCAACCCGACCGACAGTGCGTCAATGCGGGCCAGCAGCGAGGCCACCTGGCGTTCGGCGGCGCGCTCGGCGGACTGCAATTCGGCCACCCGCTCGTCGGCCTGCCGCAGCGCGGTGACGGTGCGGTCGTGTTGTTCGTCGAGCCCGAGCTCGCCCTGATCGAGCTCACCGACCCGGCCCTGCACCGTCTCGAACTCGGCCCTGGCGTGCTGGGTACGGGCCCCGGCATCTTCGATCCCGCTGGTCAGTCGCGCCACCCCGTCGTCGATGGACTCGACCCGGGCGCGCAACGTATCCACCTGCCCCGCCAGCCGGGCCAGGCCCTCGCGGCGGTCGGCTTCGGCGCGCACGGCGGCCATGTGCGCACGTTCGGCCTCAGTGGCCGCGCGTTCGCGCTCGCCCAGCTCGGCCCTGGCGATCTCCAGCCGGGACTGGGCTTCGGTCAGCTCGACGAGTAGCTCCTGCTCCCGCGCGGCGACCTCGTCGGCCTCGGCATCCAGGGCGTCCGGGTCCGGACCGGTGCTCGCGGTGGGTTCGGCGTCCAGGTACTGCGCCCGCTCGGTGGCGATGCGGACGGTGGCGCTGACCCGCTCGGCCAGCGCGGACAGGCGAAACCAGGCCTGCTGAGCGGCGTCGGTGCGTTCGGACAGCGTCGCCACGGCGGCCTCGTGGGCGGTCAGCGCCTCGGTGGCCACCCCAAGGCGGTCGGCGGCCTCGTCGTGCTCGCGGCGCAGCGTGGTCTCGGTGTTGTCGGCCCCGGCGAACTCGGTCCGACGGACCACCAGATCGTCGGCGGCCAGCCGCAGCCGGGCGTCGCGCAGATCGGCCTGGATGGTCTGGGCACGGCGCGCCATCTCGGCCTGTCGGCCCAGCGGCTTGAGCTGGCGGCGCAGCTCGGTGGTCAGGTCGGTGAGCCGGGCCAGGTTGGCCGACATCGAATCGAGCTTGCGGACCGCTTTTTCCTTGCGTTTGCGGTGCTTGAGCACACCGGCGGCCTCTTCGATGAAGGCCCGGCGGTCTTCGGGCCGCGACTCGAGGATCTGCGAGAGCCGGCCCTGGCCGACGATGACGTGCATCTCGCGGCCGATGCCGGAGTCGCTGAGCAGCTCTTGGACGTCCATCAGCCGGCAGCTGCTGCCGTTGATCTCGTACTCGCCCGCTCCGTCGCGGAACATCCGGCGGGTGATCGACACCTCGGTGTACTCGATGGGCAGCAGGTGGTCGGAGTTGTCGATGGTCAGCGTCACCTCGGCGCGCCCGAGCGGCGCCCGCGACGAGGTGCCGGCGAAGATGACGTCCTCCATCTTTCCGCCGCGCAGCGTCTTGGCGCCCTGCTCGCCCATCACCCAGGCCAGCGCGTCGACGACATTGGACTTGCCGGAGCCGTTGGGACCGACCACGCAGGTGATACCCGGCTCGAAGCGCAGAGTCGTCGGCGACGCGAAGGATTTGAAGCCCTTCAGCGTCAGACTCTTGAGGTACACGGGGTGCCACCTTACCGGCGGATGAGGGGCAGGTAGCGCAACCGTGCAGCGTGGTTAACGGGTGTCTTGCCGGACGTTCATCGCCCGGCAGTTGCTACCAAACAGGCGGGGCTGAAGTGACGAATGTTACCTCTGGGGTTTACTTTTCGACGAAACCGCGCATCGGCTCGCCTGCCGCCGACCAGTCGGCGACGACGTTGTCCACCGATCCGGGGGTGGTGCCGGCCCGCAACAGCTCCAACAATCGCTCGCAGTCGGCGCGCGGTCCCTGCGCGACGACGAGCACCCGGCCGTCGGCCTGGTTGCTCGCGTAGCCGGTCAGCCCGAGCTCCAGCGCCCGCGACCGCGTCCACCAGCGGAAACCCACGCCCTGGACGTGGCCGTGCACCCAGGCGGTCAGCCGAGTGTCAGGCGCGGCCAACGTCCGTCACCTCGAAATGGACTTCGGTGCCGGATTTCAGGGTGCGCCCCACGGTGCAGACCTGCTCGATCGCCCGGCTGACCACCACCACCAGGCGTTCGACCTCTTCCGGGGACAGCCCGGATAGATCGATCTCGAGCTTCTCCTCCAGCAGGGGGTAGCGCTCCTGCTCACGGTCGGCGGGCCCCGAGACTTTGATCACCGCCGGGTAGTCGTCGCCGAGGCGGCGGCGCAGCGGCTGGTCACTGCTCAGCCCGCTACAGCCGGCCAGCGCGATCTTGAGCAGCTCGCCGGGGGTGAAGACGCCCTCGTCGGTCTCCGAGCCGATCAGCACCTCCGCGCCGCGGCTGCTGCGCCCGGTATAGCGCCGCACGCCGGTCCGTTCCACCCACAGGTCGGTCATCTGTCTCTCCTCTTTGCGCCCAAACCGACAAACGGCCGAGAAAGTGCGAGTAAATCACGCCAAAACGTCGATCTCGGCGCCCGGTTCAACGCCGAGGGCGGGGCTGGCATTTCGGGCAGTAGTACGAGGAGCGGTTCATGAACTTCTCCCGCCGGATCGCCGTCCCGCAGCGCGGGCAGGGCAGGTCTTCGCGGCCGTACGCGTTCAGCGACCGGTCGAAGTAGCCGGACTGGCCGTTGACGTTGACGTACAGCGAATCGAAGGATGTGCCGCCCTGCCCCAGCGCCTCGCGCATCACCTCGGTGGCGGCGTCGAGCAGCTCGCCGAGCTGGCGTCGAGTCAGGCCAGCCGCGAGCCGGGCGCCGTTGATCTTGGCCCGCCACAATGCCTCGTCGGCGTAGATGTTGCCGACGCCGGAGACGACGGTCTGGTCGAGCAGCTGCCGCTTGATCTCGGAATGCTTGCGGCGCAACACCGTAACGACGGCGTCGCGGTCGAAGCGCGGGTCCAGCGGATCCCGGGCGATGTGGGCCACCGGCTCGGGCACCCGGCTGCCGTCGACGTCGACGAGGTCGGCCAGCTGCCACCCGCCGAACGTGCGCTGGTCGACGAAACTCAGTGTGGTGCCGTCGTCGAGCAGTGCGGCGATGCGCAGGTGGTTGGTGTTGGGGACTTCGCCGAGCAGCATCTGCCCGCTCATCCCCAGGTGCACGACGAGCGCGGTTTGATCGTCACCAAGACTGAGCCACAAGTACTTTCCGCGCCGGTCCGTGCCGATGATCTTCGCGTCGAGCAGCCGCGCGGTCAGGTCCGCGGCGCCGGCCTCATGCCTGCGTACCGCGCGCGGATGGTGCACCCGTACCGCGGTGATCGACTTGCCCGCCACGTGGGCTTGCAGACCGCGCCGGACAACCTCGACCTCCGGCAGTTCAGGCATCCGGCTGTTGATCCATGATGGCCTGCCACGCCTTGGCTGCGGCCTTCTGTTCGGCTTCCTTCTTGGATCGGCCAACACCGGTGCCGTACTCGGTCTCCCCCACCACGACGGTCGCGGTGAACTCCTTGTCGTGATCGGGTCCCGTCGAGGTGACGAGGTAGGTCGGCGGCCCCAAACCCTTTGACGCACTGAGTTCTTGAAGGCTTGTCTTCCAGTCCAGTCCGGCGCCCAGTGTCGGCGCGGTATCCATGAGATTGCCGAACAGCCGCAAGATGACCTTGCGTGCGGTGTCGATGCCGTGCTCCAGGTACACCGCGCCCAGCAGCGACTCCATCCCGTCGGCCAGGATGCTGGATTTGTCGGCCCCGCCGGTGTTGAGCTCGCCGCGGCCCAACAACAGATGCGCCCCCAGCCCCTCGGCGGTGAGGCCGCGCCCGACGTCGGCCAGCGCGTGGGTGTTGACGATGCTGGCGCGCAGCTTGGCCAGATCGCCTTCGGATCGGTCCGGGTGGCGGTGGTAGAGCTCGTCGGTCACCGTCAGTCCGAGTACCGCGTCGCCGAGGAACTCCAGGCGCTCGTTGGTGGGCAGCCCGCCGTGTTCGTAGGCGTAGCTGCGATGGGTCAACGCCAGCGTCAGCAATTCTTCGGTCATCTCGACGCCCAACGCGTCCAGCAGATGCTCACGTGGCGGGCTCACGAAGCGCCAGCCCCCGGCTCGGGGGTGTTCTCCTCGTCTGCGGCGGGAAACATCTTCGCCAGCTTGGCAAAGCGCGGGTCGATCCCCTCGTGGTGGTGATCCGGTTCGGCGTCGGCCAGCGAGACACCGCACGTCGTGCACAGCCCGGCGCAATCCTCGGTGCACACCGGCGCGAACGGCAGGGCCAGGCCGACGGCGTCGACAATCGCTTGTTCGAGGTCGATCGCGTCGTCGACGACGTGGCCGACTTCGTCTTCCTCGGTGGTGGATTCGGTTGCGCTGTCCGGATAGGCGAACAACTCGGTCAGCGAGATCTCGACGTCGCCGGTGACGGGCGTCAGACACCGGGAGCAATCACCGCTGGTCAGCGCGTCCACGGTGCCGGTGACCAGCACGCCCTCGGACACCGATTCCAGCCGCAGGTCCAGGTTCAGATCCGCACCGCGTTCGATCGCGATCAGGTCCAACCCGATTCGGGACGGACTGGGCACGGTCTCGTGCAGCTCCAGCATGGAGCCGGGGCGGCGCCCCAACCGGGAGATGTCGAAGACGAGCGACGATCGCGGTCGGCGTTGGGTTCGGCCACTTCGTCGCGTCGACATGAATCCAATCTTAAAACCCGGCGCGGCCCGATTCAGCCAATAGGCGTGGGCCGTGCCGTTCAGCGCTGAACGTAGTCGTGGGTACCCGCGGCGGTCCGCAGCTGGTGACGGCCCCGACTGACCGAACGCAAGGTGCCGTTGAGGTAGTCCTCAAACTGGGCGAGTTTGTTGTCGACGTAGATGTCGCACTCTCCACGAAGCCGGTCGGCCTCGGCGTGGGCGGTGTCGATCAGCCGAGTCGACTCGGCGTGGGCCGACTGCACGACTTCGGTGTCGGAGACCAGCCGCTGCTGCTCCTTGATGCCCTCCTGCACGGCCTTCTCGTACGAGATATTGCCGCTCTCGACCAGCCGGTCGGCCTCGGCCTTGGCTCGGCTGGTGGCCGCCTCGTACTCGCGCTTGGACGTCGCCGCCAGGCGGCTGGACTCCTCACGAGCCTCGAGAACCGTGCGCTCGCTGTGTTGGCGGGCCTCGGCAACCATCCGGTCGGCCTGCGACTTGGCTTCGGCCAGTAGCCGGTCGGCCTCGGCGCGGGCATGGCTCAGCAGCGAGTCGGCCTCGGCGGTGGAGTTGGAGACCATCGAATCGGAGTGCTCTTTGGCCTCCCGCAGCAGCGAATCACGGGCATCCAGTACGTCCTGGGCGTCATCGAGCTCGCCGGGGATGGCGTCCTTGATGTCGTCGATGAGTTCGAGTACGTCGCCGCGCGGGACCACGCAGCCAGCAGTCATCGGGACGCCGCGGGCCTCTTCGACAATCGCGCTCAGCTCATCGAGCGCTTCAAAAACTCGGTACACGGCGCCACCCTCCTGGGCGTAGTTGGTAGTGACTAGTGTGCCTGGTGTTACGCCTGTGACTGTGGTGGCGGCCCGGTGTGTCGGAAAGACGTTTTTGGCAAGCGCACCGGTCAGAGGGCGTCTCGCCAAAGATTATGTCGGGCTGACGCGCCGGCTGGCGGGCAATCCGAGGGGTTGGGCTTGTTACGTGATCGCCGCCGAGATCGCGTCGCGGGCACGGTCGAGCATCGACGCGAACGGGCCGACCGCGAAGTTGAGGGTCGCCGATTCGACGCCGGGGTGCGGGCGGGTCGGCGCGATCGCCTCGGCCGCACGCACCGCTCCGACCATCCGCTTGAGATCCGCGGCGTCCAGCTCTGCCTGCAGCTCGCTGAACTCTTCGTTCTCCTCGTGCTCGGCGTGCTGGATCACCGCATCGCGAAACGTGGTGAGCGCGTTGAGGAATTCTGCGGAGTCGATGTCCATCTTTTCGAGTGCGGACAGCTGCTCTTTGGCCTCGTGCTCCTCCTTCAGCAGGGTGTCGACGATGTTGTCGCCGTCGGTCACGTCGCGACGCGCGCGAGGATGAACCACCATCTCCTCCGCGGTTTCGTGCACAGCGAGAAGCTGGCGCAGATCGACGAATGCCTTCTCCCTGGCCTTGGGATCGGAGGCGTGCAGAACCTCGTCGAACATGTCCTTGATCAGGTTGTGTTGGTGCTTGAGGAAATCGACGACGTCGGTCGTGGATTGCACGAATGTTTCAACCACAGCAATGCCTCCGCTGCTTTCGGGCTTATCGGCGCGGGGCTGTGCGCCAACCAGGCGATACCCGGGCCACCTATGCCCAAAACGTCAGTCAGCGCGCTGAGCGAGCTTGGCCTGCAGGCGGCGGTTCACCGGCTCCGGCAGCAACGCCGCGACGTCACCGCCGAAGATCGCCACCTCTTTGGCCAGCGACGACGAGACGAACGAATACTGCGGTGTGGTGGCCACGAAGAACGTGTCCACCCCGGCGATGTGCTTGTTCATCTGGGCCATCTGCAGCTCGTACTCGAAATCGGTGCCCGTCCGCAGACCCTTGACGATCGCGGTGAATCCACGCTGTTTGACGAAGTCGACGACCAGGCCCTGCCCCGACTCGGCCCGCAGGTTCGGCAGGTGGGCGGTGGCTTCGTCGATCATCGCGATGCGCTCGTCGATGTCGAACATCCCCTTCTTGTTGGGGTTGATCAACACTGCGACGATCACTTCGTCGAACTGCGCGGCGGCCCGCTCGAAGATGTCGATATGGCCCAACGTCACCGGATCGAAGGACCCCGGACATACCGCGCCACTCATGAGCGAAAACGCTAGCACTCGGCCAGTTCAACTCGGGTATCTCCGTAACGGCGCACCGGCCACGCCGTCCAACCCGCCGGCCAGGCCAGTTCGGCCGAGGAGGCCGGGCGTTCCACCACCACGACGCTGTCCGCACCCAACCAGCCGTTGCGCGCCAGACTGTCCAGCAGCGCCTCGATCTCGGCGGTCGACACCTCGTAGGGCGGGTCGGCGAGCACCAGGTCCACCGGCTGCTCGGCCCCTTCCGCCAGCACCGCGGCGGCCACACCGCGCCGCACCGTCGCACCCGTCAGCCCGAGGGTCTCGATATTGCGTTTGATGACCGCCGCTGCGCGCGAATCACTTTCGACGAAGAGCGCCGAGACCGCACCGCGGGATAGCGCTTCGAGCCCGAGTGCACCCGACCCCGCGTAGAGGTCCAGTACCCGCAGTCCGTCGAAATCCCGCCGTGCGGCAAGGACATTGAACAACGCCTCGCGAACCCGATCCGTGGTCGGCCGTGTTCCGCGCGCCGGCACATCGATACGCCTGCCGCCGGCGGTGCCCCCGACGATGCGGGTCAGGTTGTTCCCCCACCGATCACGACCAGCAGATCGCCGCCTTCGACCTGGGCGGTGCTGCCGACGGCGACGCGATTGACGGTCCCGGCCTTGGGTGCGGTGATCGCGGCTTCCATCTTCATCGCCTCGATGGTGGCGATGGTCTGGCCGGCGTCCACCTGGTCGCCAACGGCCACCCCGACGGTGACCACCCCGGCGAACGGGGCGGCGACGTGATCGGGATTGCCGCGGTCGGCCTTCTCGGCGGTCGGCACGGTTTCGGCGATGCTGGTGTCGCGCACCAACACCGGACGCAGCTGGCCGTTGATGATGCACATGACCGTGCGCATCCCGCGCTCGTCGGCGTCGGAGATGGCTTCCAGCCCGACGATGAGTTCGACGCCGCGCTCGAGCATGATGCGGTGCTCGTCGCCGTGGCGGAGCCCGCAGAAGAACTGGTTGCCGGACAGGCCCGATGTGTCGCCGTACTCCTCGCGGTGCGCCTCGAATTCCTTGGTGGGACCGGGGAACAGCAGCCGGTTCAAGGTGGCCTGGCGGATCGGGCCGGGCTCGCCGAGCACCTTCTCATCCTCGACCGACACCGGCTCCTCGGGCTTGGCCGGCCCGCGTCCCTCTAACGCCTTGGTGCGCAACGGTTCCGGCCAGCCGCCGGGCGGGTCGCCCAACTCGCCGCGCAGGAACCCGATCACCGAGTCGGGGATGTCTTGGCGCGCGGGGTCTTCGGCGAATTCCTCCGCAGTGATCCCCGCACCGACGAGCGCCAGTGCCAGGTCCCCGACCACCTTGCTCGACGGGGTGACTTTGACCAGCCTGCCCAGGATCCGGTCGGCGCCGGCGTAGGCGTTCTCGACGTCCTCGAACCGCTCACCCAGCCCGAGCGCAATCGCTTGCGTGCGTAGGTTACTCAGCTGGCCGCCGGGAATCTCGTGGTGATAGACCCGCCCGGTCGGCGCGGGCAGACCGGCCTCGAACGGCGCGTAGACCCGACGGAGCAGCTCCCAGTACGGCTCCAGGTCGCACACCGCTTGCAGGTCGAGGCCGGTGTCGAACGGGGTGTGTGCCGCGGCAGCGACGATCGCCGATAGCGGCGGCTGGCTGGTGGTTCCCGACAGCGGCGCCGCCGCCCCGTCGACCGCGCTCGCGCCCGCATGCCACGCCGCGGTGTAAGTGGCCAGTTGGCCGCCGGGGGTGTCGTGGGTATGCACGTGAATCGGCAGGTCGAAGCGGCTGCGCAGCGCCGACACCAGAGTGGCCGCCGCCGGCGGACGCAACAGGCCAGCCATGTCCTTGATCGCCAGCACATGCGCCCCGGCGTCGACGATCTGCTCGGCGAGCCGCAGCCAGTAGTCCAGCGTGTAGAGCGTCTCGGCGGGGTCGGACAGGTCGCCGGTGTAGCTCATCGCGACTTCGGCTACCGCCGAACCGGTTTGGCGTACCGCGTCGATGGCGGGCCGCATCGATTCGACGTTGTTGAGTGCATCGAAGATGCGGAAGATGTCGACGCCGGTGCGGGCGGCCTCGTCGACGAACGCGTGCGTCACCGCCTCCGGGTAGGGCGTGTACCCCACGGTGTTGCGGCCGCGCAACAGCATCTGCAGGCAGATGTTGGGGATCGCTTCGCGTAGCGAGGCGAGCCGTTCCCACGGGTCTTCCTTCAGGAAGCGAAGCGCCACATCGTAAGTCGCGCCGCCCCAGCATTCGATCGACAGCAGCTGCGGCATCATCCTGGCGATGTAGGGGGCGACGAACAGCAGGCCCGACGAGCGCACCCGCGTCGCCAGCAGTGACTGGTGCGCGTCCCGGAACGTCGTATCGGTCACGCCGACGGCATCAGAATCCTTGAGCCACTGGGCGAATCCCTCGGGTCCCAGTTCGACGAGCCGCTGCTTGCTTCCCGCCGGCGGGGTGGTCGACGCGATGTCGATGGGGGGCAGTTTGTCCTGGGGGTAGTACCGGGGGCGATCGCGGTAGGGCGAGTTGACCGTCACCTCGGCAAGGAACTTCAGCATCTTGGTTCCGCGGTCGGCTGACGTGCGTGAGGTCAGCAGCTGCGGGCGCTCGTCGATGAACGACGTGGTGACGCGTCCGGCCTGGAAATCCGGGTCGTCCAGAACCGCTTGCAGGAACGGGATATTCGTCGACACACCGCGGATGCGGAACTCCGCGACCGCACGCCTGGCCCGGGCCACCGCGGTGGGAAAGTCACGACCCCGACAGGTGAGCTTGACGAGCATCGAATCGAAATGCGCGGCGACCTCGGCACCCAGATGCGTGCCACCGTCGAGGCGGATCCCCGCCCCACCCGGTGAGCGGTAGGTGGTGATCCGCCCGGTGTCGGGCCGGAACCCGTTGGCCGGATCCTCGGTGGTGATGCGGCATTGCAGCGCCGCGCCGTGTGGCTGGATCGCCTCCTGGCTCAGGCCCAGGTCCGCCAGCGTCTCCCCCGCGGCGATCCGCAGCTGCGCCGACACCAGGTCGACGTCGGTGATCTCCTCGGTCACGGTGTGCTCCACCTGGATCCGGGGATTCATCTCGATGAACACGTGCCGGCCCTGCTCGTCGAGCAGGAACTCGACGGTGCCCGCGCAGGTGTAGCCGATCTGGCGCGCGAACGCGACCGCGTCGTCGCAAATCTGTTGCCGCAGAGCGGGATCCAGGTTTGGCGCGGGCGCGAGTTCGATGACCTTCTGGTGGCGGCGTTGCACACTGCAATCGCGCTCGTAGAGGTGAATGACGTTGCCGTGGGTGTCGGCGAGGATCTGCACCTCGATGTGGCGCGGATTCACCACGGCCTGCTCGAGGAACACCGTCGGGTCACCGAACGCCGATTCGGCCTCGCGACTGGCCGCCTCGATGGACTCGGCAAGCGCGGCCGGGTCGCTCACCCGGCGCATCCCCCGCCCACCGCCGCCGGCGACAGCCTTGACGAACACCGGGAAATGCATGGTCTTGGCGGCTTCGACCAGTTCCTCGACCGACGAGGACGGTTCCGAGGAGGCGAGCACCGGCAGGCCTGCCTCACGAGCCGCCGCGATCGCGCGTGCCTTGTTGCCGGTGAGCTCCAAAATCTCGGCATCGGGCCCGATGAACGTGATGCCCGCGGCCGTACAGGCCGCCGCCAGTTCAGGATTCTCCGACAGGAAGCCGTACCCCGGATAGATCGCGTCGGCGCCGGCGGCCTGCGCGGTGGCGACGATCTCGTCGACCGACAGATACGCCCGCACCGGATGCCCGATGTCGCCGATCTGATACGACTCGTCGGCCTTCAGCCGATGCAGTGAGTTGCGATCCTCGTAGGGATAGATCGCGACCGTGCCGATGCCCATCTCGTAGGCAGCGCGAAAAGCACGAATCGCGATCTCACCGCGGTTGGCGACAAGGACTTTGGAAATCACAGACGGACCCTACCTCCGTTGCCGATACGACACGCTTTAGATGAGCGTTGACCAGTAGTTCCAGAACCGAACCAGGATCAGCAGCACTATCGCGGTGAACCAAAGAGCCACAATCGACCAGCGCCAGGTGTACAGAACGCTGGCGACTGCGTTGCCGGCGAGCGGACGAAACGCGATCGAGGACACCACAACCAGAAGCGGGATGGTGACTGACCACACCACCATGCAGTACGGGCACAGCGCGCCGATGCGGTACAGCGTCTGGAAGATCAGCCAGTGGATGAACACGACAGCCAGCCCCGTGCCGATCGTCAAACCCACCCAGTACCACCGGGGCAACGGGACTTTGGTCACCGCGAGCACGCCGGTGACGACGACGACGGTGAAGCCGGCGATGCCGATCAACGGATTGGGAAAGCCGAATGCCGACGCCTGCTCGGTGATCATCACCGAGCCGCACGACAGGATCGGGTTGATACTGCAACTCGGCACGTAGGCCGGGTTGACCAGAATCTCGATCTTCTCGATCGTCAGGGTGACCGAGGAGATCAGTCCGACGACTCCGGCGATCAGCACCCACCAGGCGCTGGTCGCCCGCACTGCGACCCCACCCGGCGCGGTCCCCGCCTCAGCGGGTTCCGTCGGTTCCACCGGCGCCGGGGTCGCCACGCTCACGGGGTCGGTGTCGCCGGGGCCGGAGCAGCCGGTGCCGGGGCCGGAGCGGCCGGTGCCGGGGCAGCAGGTGCAGCCGGGGCCGAAGCCGGCGCAGCCGGCGGCGGGGGCGTCGCGGAATCCAGGCCGGGCACATTGCCGACGATGGCCTTGACCTTGGCGATCAGCTCGTCGGGCGACGCGGGGCTGATGTCCTCGCCGTTGAGCCGGATGGTCGGCGTGGCCTGGATCTTGGCGGCCGCGGCCAGCCCCTCGACCATGTCACTGTGCTTGCCGGAGTTGATGCACTGCGGAACGCCGCCACCCGCACCGGCCTGCCGGGCGGTCTCGATCAGCGAGTTGTTGTCCGGCGCAGCGCCGGAGCCCTCGTCGGGCTGCTGGGCGAACAGCGCGCCGTGGAACCGGAGGAAGGCGTCCTTGTTCTCGTCGCCGACGCAGTAGGCCGCGTTGGCGGCGCGCGTCGAGTAGTTCTTGTTGATCGGCGAGTTCAGGATGGCGACCATGTAGTAGTCGGTGGCGATTGCGCCGCTGTCCACCAGCTTGGTGATGGTCGGGCCGAAGGCCTTCTCGAACTCACGGCAGTGCGGGCACTGGAAGTCTTCATAGAGCGACAAGACGGCCTTGGGCTCGTCGGTGCCGTCCTTCTTGATCAGCGCGCCGGAGGTGATCCGCACCGCCTGGGCAGTGCCGCCGGCCGTCTTCTTGTCATGGCCCGTCACGATGAAGAGCACGAGGCCGACGGCGAAGATGACGACGATCGCAGTCAGGCCTAGCTGGATGAAGAGGTTGCGCTTGCGATCCTGAGCTTTCAGGTCGTAGCGGGGGGCGCTTTTCTTATTGGTGGCCACGGGTCGGTGGATCCTCGCTGTCAAGACTCGGTGTTAGCGCCTCTAGAGTACCGGCGGCGAATTCGGGCCTGTTCCTTCCCCGGAGGGTCAGCCGCGGGCAAGGTGGGCGCGCAACGCCGAGATCATCTCGGCGTTGCACTGGCTGACCTGCCCGCCGAGCGCATTCAGGTTCAGGAATGCATGGGTCATCGGGCCCATCCGGCGGGCGTCGACCGTGACACCGGCCGCGCGCAGCTTCTCCGCATACTGTTCGCCTTCGTCACGCAGCGGGTCGAACCCGGCCGTGATCACCAGCGCAGGCGCCAACCCGGCGAGGTCGTCGGCCAGCAACGGGGAGACCCGCGGATCGCTGACGTCGAGACCCGATCCCTCGATGTAGGCGGCCTCAAACCAGTCCATGTTGCGCTTCGTCAGCAGGAAGCCGTCGCCGAACAGGGTGCGCGATGTGGTGTTACCGCGCAGGTCGGTGACCGGATAGATCAGCCATTGCAGGGCAGGCTGTGCCACGCCGGCGTCGCGGGCCTGACGAGCCACCAGGGCGGCCAGGCAGCCTCCGGCACTGTCACCGCCGACCGCGATCCGCTCGGGATCAGCGCCCAGCTCGGCGGCATGATCGAGGGCCCAGAGGTACGCGGCGTAGGCATCCTCGGCGGCGGCGGGTGCCTTGTGTTCGGGTGCAAGCCGATAGTCGACGGCCAGCACATGCACCCCGGCATCGCGGCAGATCAGCCGGCACGCGCAGTCGTGCGTTTCCAGATCGCCGAAGACGAATCCACCGCCGTGGAAGAACACCAGCAGCGGCGCGCCGTCGTCAGCTGGACGGTAGTGCCGGGCCGCGATGGTTCCGGCCGGTCCCGGAATCGCGACGGGCTCGACGCTGGCGGCGTGGATATTGGGCTCGTCGAGGCTGGCGGTGGCTTCCCGGTTCTGCCGGCGGGTGGCGATCGGGTCGCCGAAGACCGCCAGGCTGCTCATGCCGATCGCTCGCTGCGCGGCCAGCATCGCCTGGATCGAGGGATCAAGGGTGTTCCCGTCGATGGTGATCGCCCGGCCGCCTCCGATCAGCCGCTTGAGGGCGTTCGGCAGCCGCGGGATGATCTTCACTCCCGCCCTGGCACTCACCGCCAGCGCACGTTTGGAAAACCGGCTCTCCGCCATCACTGCACCCCTCACTTCCGGTGTGTGGTCGGCATCGCCGCAGCGTACGGGACCCGCGCTGGCAGCGGTCTGTCAGCCTCCGGCCCGGGCCGGTCGCTTACCAGCCCGCAAATTTCGGTGCCGACCCGCGACGGCGCGCCGGGCCTGCTCAGCTCACCTATCGCCGTCCGTACTATCGTCATCCCGAAGTCGGTGACTCGACAACCGATCATTGCCCGGGTTCGGACCTGGACAAACTCCTATTCCACAGGCAGGTGACATGACACCGGCGGCCCCGATCCCCACCGTCACGCTCAACGACGACAACACCATCCCGGCGCTGGGTCTCGGCGTCGCCGAGTTGTCCGTCGAGGAGACCGAGAACGCGGTGGCCACCGCGCTCGAGGCCGGTTACCGGTTGATCGACACCGCCGCAGCACACGGAAACGAGGAAATCGTCGGCCGCGCCATCGCCGCCTCGGGCGTCCCCCGCGACGAGCTGTTCATCACTACCAAGCTCGCCACCGAGGACCAGGGCTTCCAGGCCGCGCAGGACGCCATCAAGGCCAGCCTCGAACGGCTCGGCCTGGATTACGTGGACCTCTACCTGATCCACTGGCCCGCCGAGCAGAACGGCAAGTACGTCGATGCCTGGGGCGGCCTCATGCGCTCCCGCCAGGACGGCCTGATCAAGTCGATCGGCGTCTCGAACTTCACCCCTGAGCATCTCTCGAACATCATCGATCTCAGCTTCTTCACGCCTGCGATCAACCAGATCGAACTGCACCCGCTGCTCAATCAGGCCGAGCTGCGCGCCGTGCACGCCGAGCATTCGATCGTCACCGAGGCGTACAGCCCGCTGGGCGTGGGTAAGGCGCTCGAGCTTCCTGCGGTCGCCGAAGTAGCTGCGGCACATGGCAAGTCGCCCGCCCAGGTGCTTCTGCGGTGGAGCCTGCAGCTGGGCAATATCGTCATCCCCCGCTCGGCCAATCCGGCGCGGATCGCCGAGAATGCCGACGTGTTCGACTTCGAGCTGACGGCGGCCGAGGTGGAAACCCTCAGCGGGCTCGACGACGGCACCCGGTTCCGGCCGAACCCGGAAACCTACACCGGCACCTAAGGTCTCGCGGTTCGAGCCGCGTCAGCGGCCGAACGCAATTAGGGTGTCCGCATGTCCGACGAGCAGGGACACGAGCCCCCGGCACCGAGAAAGCCGAGATTCGGCGCGTCGAGGTTGCTCGACAGCTATCTGGATTCACCGTTGTCCGGCCTGGCGCCGTGGATCCTGGTGTCGGTGCTGGGCGGCCCGGGCCGGTTCGGAACGGCGATCGCGATCGTCTTCGGCCTCACCCTCTTTACCCTGTGGGCGGGATATCGCCGTGGCGACCGGATGCACTCGCTGACCGTCTTCGGCGCCGCCTACTTCGGCGTGCTGTTGGTGATACGGGCGCTGACCGGGGTCGAGGCCGACCAGTGGCTGAGTACCTGGACGGGCGAGATGTCCAACATCGCGCTGACGGTGTTCGCGGTGGCCACGCTGTTGATCCGCCGACCGTTCACGCTGTCCTACGCCAAGGAGACCACGCCGGAGGAGTTCTGGGACGCACCGGCATTCATTCGCATCAACTACGCCGTCTCGGCGGTGTGGGCCGGCTCATTCGCGTTCGCCGCCGTGGTGGGCTTCGTCGGAATCGTCTGGCTGCACGACCCCGACAACTTCTGGACCGGCTGGGTGCTTCAGCTCGCCGCGACCTTCTTCGCGTTGTCCTTCACCGGGGCCTATCCCGACTACGCGGGCCTCAAATGGGAACGGGAGGCGGGATTGTCGGACGAGCCACTGCCGTCACTGCTGCCGATTGTCGATTGGCTGCCTTCGTACGTGGTGACGATCGGCATCATCGGCTTGATCATCGACGAGATTCCCACCTGGCTCGGGATCACGCTCATCGCCGCCGGGGCGTTGTCGGCAGCCGCCATCCGCCGCATCAGTCCACCGGCGGCGCGAAAGTCACCGGCCTGACGCGGCGGCGCCCGCTAGTCGAGCAGCCAGTCGTTCGGGCTGAACAGCTCGCAGTGCACGCGGCTCAGCGCGATACCGCTTCCGGTCAGCTGAGCACGCACCGCCTGCACGAATCCAGCGTTTCCGCAGAGGTAGATCTCGGCGTCATCGGCGATTTCGACGTCATCGAGGTTCATCAAGCCCTCGTGAATCCCGGTGCTATCGCCGTCGACACCGTCGGCGTACCACAGCTGTAGATCGGCGCCGGGCAGGATGTCCACCAGTTCCTGGTGCCGCTTGCGCAACGGATGGCTCTCCGCGCTGCGGTCGGCGTGCAGAACCTGCACCGGCGTGCGGTGCCCCTGTGCAACAAGGTATTCCAGGATCCCGATCATCGGCGTGATGCCGATACCGGCGGAGATCAGTACCACCGGTGCCCCACTGCGCGGTTGCGGCAGATCGCCGAACGGCACGGTGACATCGAGCAGATCACCCACCCGGACGCATGAGCGAATCCAACTGGACACCTCTCCTACCGGGTGCTGCCTATCGGCGTCCACCGGCTTGACCGCGAAGGTCAGCTCGGTTGCACCCGGCGCGTTCACCAGACTGTATTGGCGCAGCTGACGCGCCCCGTCGGGCAACGTCACACCAACCGAAACATACTGTGCTGCAACCGTGTTAGAGATCCCGTCGGCAGCAACCGTCAGCAGCACGGTGCCGGAGGGGTCGTCCTCACGGGCGGTGACCCGCAGCCGGCGGAAGACGTCTCCGTCCGCGACGCCGACGCTGCGGTAGAGATCGTGCTCCAACGCGATCAACGTGTCGGCCATGATCCAGTACACGCAGTCCCAGGCCGCGGCGACGTCCGCGGTCACGGTGTCGGCGCCCAGCACCTCGACGATCGCCGCGAACAGATGCTCGTGCACGATCGGATACTGGTCGGCCGTAACCCCCAGCGACGCATGCTTGTGGCCAATGCGCGAAAGCAGTTCACTTGGATGCGGCAGATCCGGAGTCACCAGGTGGGTGGCGAATGTCGCGATCGATGCGGCCAGGGCACGCTGCTGCGATCCCTGCGCCTGGTTGCCCCGGTTGAACAGAGTCCGCAGAAGTTCAGGATGACGAGCGAACATCCGGCCGTAGAACACATGAGTGATCTCGTCCACATGCGCACCGACGAGCGGCAGTGTCGCCCTGATGATCTCGGCGTGGTCCGGCTCCAGTTCCTGCACAACCAGGCCGCCTGCGGTGGTGGTCATCCCAGTTTCCTTTCGGTGGTGAGTTGCAATACGACGGGCAGCGATCTGCTGCCGACGAGATCGGTGACGGTATAGCGGTCGAGTTCGGTGTAGAACGCCTCTTTGGCGTCGGCGAGTACCCGTCGCAATCGGCAGGCCGCGATCAACGGGCAGGCAGACTGCCCCACGCAATCGACGACTTCGCGATCGCCTTCGAGTTGGCGCACCAGCCAACCCAGCGAGACCTCCCGGCCGGCGTCGGTGAGTTCCAGCCCGCCTGTCCGTCCGCGGCGGGCGTACACCAGTCCCATCTCCGTCAATCGCGAGACCGCCTTGGCGACGTGGTTCTCCGACGCTCCGGCGGCGGCAGCGACCGTTCTGGTGGTGACCCGCTGTTCGCGGGCCTGGCCCGTGGCCAGCAGCATCATGGCCCGGAGTCCCAGGTCGGTGAAGCGTGTGAGCTGCATGAATGCGACGCTAGTTTATTGCGCATCCAGAATGCGCATTTAACGGGTGTGGGCTTGAATACTACGAATCGTGCGGTTTTTTGACCTGCGGTGATCGCGGATTCGCCGCCGATCAACCCTTGGGGCAGGTGGCCGCGGACTCACGCAGCTCGTCGGCCGACGCTTGGTCCACCGGCAATGAGTAGCCGCGCAGCACGGCGATGAACTGCACGGCGTACTGGCACCAGAAGGCGTGATTGGGCGGCATCCAGGCACCCGGCGGCTGATCGCCCTTGTCCTGGTTGACCTGCCCCGCCACCGCCAACAGGTTGGCGGGATCGTTGGCGAACCGAATCCGCATGGCGTCCGGCCAGTCTCGCGCCCCCATGTCCCACGCGTAGGCCAGCGGCACCAGGTGGTCGATCTGCACGGCCGCCCCCACCTGCGCGCCCCGGGTGAACGAAATCGTCGCGCTGGTATAGGGATCGTGCAGCTCGCCGGTGGCGACGGCCTGCGGGCAGCGCTTGGTGAAGACGTAGGTTTTGTCGACGAGATCACGGTCGAGGATGTCGTCGCGGGTGTCGCAGCCGTTGTGTCCACCCGGAGCGGAGTTCTGGTCGTCCCAGGCATCGCCGAACGCCGCGCGCTGATAGTCGTACCCCCGCAGCCGCTGCGGGACGATCACAATGCCGGCGAGCACATCGGCTCCCGGCGCCACGGTCGGCACATCGGCACGCGCGACCATCCGATCCGGTTCACCGGTCGACGAGATCACCTGCACCGAGACGATCACCGACAGCGCCGCGATCACCGCCAGCCAGATCAGCGGACGGCGCTTCATGACTTGTCCAGGAAGTCGATGCGGTCACCGCCGGTGAACTGCCCGGCCAGTACGGCCATCCCCCGGTTGGCGGGGTCGCGGGCATGCATCGACTGTGCCACTTCCCGCGCGTCAACGATGACCTCAAGGTGTTCGGCCAGCGACAGGAAGCGCAACGTGATCGGTCGACCGGATTGGTTGAGCCCCAACACATCTCCCTCGCGGCGCTCCTGCAGATCCAGATCCGCGAGCGCGAACCCGTCCTGAGTGCCTGCCACCGCGGTCAACCGCTCGCCCGCCTTGGAGCCTTCCGGAAGTTTTGTCGCCAGCAGGCACAGACTGGCATGCGCGCCGCGCCCGATACGCCCGCGCAGCTGGTGTAGCTGGCTGATGCCGAACCTGTCGGCGTCCATCACCACCATCACCGTCGCGTTCGGCACATCCACGCCCACCTCGATCACTGTGGTGCACACCAGGACATCGATGTCCCCGGCCCGGAACGCGGCCATCACCGCATCCTTCTCGTCGCCGGACAGCCGGCCGTGCATCAGGCCCAGCCGCAGTCCGGCCAGCGGTCCGTGGCCCAGGTGCTTGAACAACGTCAGGACGGTCTCGGCGGGCGGACCATCGGTTGCCGCAGCCGTCTTGTCATCCTCATCGATGCGGGACGCGACGACGTAGGCCTGCCTGCCCTCGCCGATCTCCTCGATGATCCGTTGCCACGCCCGGGCCAGCCATTGCGGCTTGTCCTTGATGAAGATCGTGTTGGTGGTGATCGGCTGGCGCCCGCGCGGAAGTTCGCGCATCGTCGAGGTTTCCAGGTCGCCGTACACCGTCAACGCCACCGTGCGCGGGATCGGCGTCGCCGTCATCACCAGCAGGTGCGGCGTCAGACCAGCAGGAGCCTTGGCGCGCAACCGGTCTCGCTGCTCCACACCGAACCGGTGCTGTTCGTCGACGACGACGAAACCCAATCGCTGGAACTCCACCGCCTCCTGCAGCAGAGCGTGGGTGCCGATGACGATGCCGGCCTCCCCCGCGGCGACCTCGTCACGCACCTGACGCTTCTGGGCCGCCGACATCGAGCCGGTCAACAACGCCACCCGGGTCGCGCCCTCCTCGCCGCCGAGCTGGCCGGCCATCGCCAGCGGTCCGAGGACAGCGCGGATCGACAGCGCATGTTGGGCAGCAAGGACTTCCGTCGGGGCCAGCAGCGCGCACTGGTAGCCGGCGTCGACCATCTGCAGCATCGCCAGCACCGACACGATCGTCTTGCCGGAGCCGACCTCACCCTGCAACAGCCGGTTCATCGGCTTGGTCGCAGCCAACTCCGTGGTGACAACGCCGAGTACTTCCTGCTGCCCCGCGGTCAGGTCGAACGGCAGCCGGCCCATCAGACCGGCGGCCAACCCGTCGTCACGATGCGGTGCGGGCGGCCCGGATTCGCCGAGTTCACCGTGTCGCCGCTGGGCCAGCGCCCACTGCATCCCGACGGCTTCGTCGAACCTCAGCCGCTCACGGGCAGCCTCCCGTTCGGGTTCGCGCTCGGCGAGGTGAATATCGTGCAGCGCGGTGCCTTCAGATATCAGACCACGTTGATCCACAACAGCTTTCGGCAGCGGATCGGCGATCGGATCGAGCACGGCCAGAACCTGCTGCACACAGGCGTAGATATCCCAGCTCTGCAGCTTGGAGCTGGCCGGGTAGATCGGGAAGAAGTCACGCTCGAACGCCGCCATGGACAGCTCGCCGCTCGGCGAGGTCGAGGTGTCGGCGATCGTCTTGAGCGACTTGCTGCCGAATACCCGCCCCTTCGGCGAGTTCAGCGCCAGGAAATCCGGATGAGTCAGCTGCATGTTGCCGTTGAAGAAGCCGACCTCCCCGGACAGCATCAGCCGGACGCCCTCGATCAATTCCTTCTTGAGCCACTTGGCGTTGAAGAACGTCGCGGTGACCTTGCGTCGCCCCTTGCCCAGCGTGATCACCAGGTATTCACGCTTGGGTTGACGGTTGGTCCAACGGACGTCGGCCTTCTCGATTTCCCCGACCAGAGTGACGTGCTCACCCGCCTCCGGCAGCACCTCGTCCTCGCCCCATACCGACATCCCGTGGATGTACTTGCGGGGGTAGTGCCGCAGCAGGTCGTCGACGGTGTGGATGCCGAACACGTCGTCGAGCAGACCGGCGGCCTTGCCACCAAGGATGCCGTCGAGCCGGTCGCTGAGGCCGACCACGGTTACTCCACCCCGATCAGCAGTGCGTCGCCGCGATGGCCGGTGGAATAGGTCGCGAATTCGATACCGGGATGGCGGCGATGGATGTGGTCGGCGAGTGCGGCGGCGACGGCGGGATCGGCGCCGTCGCCGACGAGCACCGTCACCAATTCCCCGCCGGCGACCAACAGCAAGTCGATCAACCCGGTGGCCGCGCCGGTCACATCGTCGGCGACCACCAGCACCTCGTCGCCGGCGATGCCAAGGCCGTCACCGGGTTCGCAGGTACCGGCCCACGTCAGCGCCTGCTCGGTGGCGGTGCGCACCGAACCGTGCCGGGCCGCGGCTGCCGCCCTGGCCATCGAGAAGCCGTCGTCGACGGCATGCCGGGTCGAGTCGTGGACGGCGAGTGCGGCCAGCCCCTGCACCATCGATCCCGTGGGCAACGCGACGACGTCGATGCCCCAACCGATTCCGGCCGTGCAGCCGGAGACCAGTTCCTCGGCCGCGATGTAACCATTGGGCAGCACCAGCACCTGAGCGGCTCCGGTGTCGACGAGGGCGCGCACCAGCTCCCGGGCGGAGATGCCGTTGGCCGGGTCGGCCAGCGCGGCGCCCGGACGCAACACGCAGGCGCCCTCCTGGTCGAAAAGCTCTGCGGCGCCGTCACCGTCGACGATGGCCAGTACCGCGCGGTCGCGACTCCAGCTACCCGGCGAAACCCGGGCCGGGCCGGCGCTCAACACCGAGATCTGAATGTGGCTGACCGCACCGGCCGCCAGCCCGGCCTCCACCGCGGCGCCGGCGTCGTCGGTGTGGACGTGGATCGAGTGGCGATCCGCATCAGCGCTTGCGGCGATCGCCACCGAATCGCCGAGCTGCTCCAATCGGGCGCGCAGCGGGTCGAGTGCGGTCGCGTCACAGTCGGCGAGCAGATACATCACCTCGAATTGCGGCGGACGGGGTGCAGCAGCAGCACTTTCCAGTCGCGGCGGTCCCGGCTCGTAGGCATCCCGATGCGGCGAATGCCCGGTGACGGTGGCGGTCAACGCATCGATGAGGACCAGGAAGCCACGCCCGCCGGCGTCGACCACGCCCGCCGCGGCCAGCGCGTCGAGCTGATCGGGCGTGCGTTCCAGCGCCGCGACCCCCGCGTCGCCGCCGGCGGCCAGCGCCGCGGCCAGTCCCGCGCCCTCGGCGGCGGCGTGCTGGATCGCTTCGGCGACGGCCTGCAGCACCGACACGATGGTGCCGGCCACCAGCTCGCCGCCCATCGACGACACCACCAGCCCGACGGCGTGCCGCAGCGCAGCACCGAGCAGAACCGCGTCGATATCGGCGAGGGACCCGTCGGTGTCGTCGGCCGCCGATGCCGTCACCTCGGCCAGGCCGCGCAGGATCTGCGACAGGATCACACCGGAGTTTCCGCGGGCGCCGTGCAGCGCGCCGTCGGCCAACGCGGCGGTCATCAGGCTGACGTCGCCCGAGCCGGCCGCCGATTTCGCCTCGTCCAGCGCCGAGCGCATGGTGAAGAGCAGATTTGTGCCGGTGTCGGCGTCGGCCACCGGGAACACGTTGAGCCGGTTGATCTCGTCGGTGTGGGTGATCAGGTCGCCGACGGCGGTGTGAGCCCAATCGCGCAGGGCTGATGCGTCCAGCCGCCGGTCCGGCATCGGCACCTCCTCGCGATCCCTGGCACACCACACGGCTCCGTCGCGCCAGCCTAACCAGTCCACCCGACAGTGCGACGTCACCGGCGGCCACCACGGTGGGATGTTACGATCACCGCAGGTCAGTGACCTTTGCGCAGTCGCCAACCGGACGGGCGGCGGAGCATTTTGGCGTTCGGTTCACCGGACCGCTATTCTGGTCAGGTTGTCGGGTCACCCGTCGCGCGGTCGCTGGCCCCCTGGACAAAGTTTGACTACTGATTTAGAGGAGTTCTACATGGCTGCCGTGTGCGACGTTTGCGGAAAGGGCCCCGGCTTCGGCAAGTCGGTGTCGCATTCCCACCGCCGGACCAGCCGTCGCTGGAACCCGAACATCCAGACCGTGCACGCCGTGAGCCGTCCCGGCGGCAACAAGAAGCGCGTCAACGTCTGCACCTCGTGCCTGAAGGCCGGCAAGGTCACCCGCGGCTAATTGCCCCTCTCTTGCGCCCAAACCAACGTTTGGGCGCAAAAGTTCGAGTAGATCCCTGCAGAACGTCGATCTCGGCGTCGGTTAGGGCAGCCGCCAGTCAATCGGCTCGGCACCCATCCCGGTCAACAGTTCGTTGGCCCGGCTGAACGGCCGCGAGCCGAAGAATCCCCGCGACGCAGACAGTGGCGACGGATGTGCCGACTCGATCACCGGGTTGCGAGTCCCATCCAGCATCGGCTTCAACGTCGACGCGTCACGCCCCCACAGGATCGCCACCATCGGCTGATCGCGCGCGGCCAACGCGCGGATGGCGCATTCGGTGACCGCTTCCCAGCCCTTGCCCCGGTGCGATGCCGGGGTGCCGGGCCGCACGGTCAGCACCCTGTTGAGCAGCATGACGCCGCGCTGCGACCATGGCGTCAGATCACCATTGGACGGCGCCGGGTAGCCGAGATCGGCGGTGTATTCGCTGAAGATGTTGGACAGGCTGCGCGGCAGCGGTCGCACGTCGGGGGCCACCGAGAAGCTCAGGCCCACCGCGTGGCCCGGTGTCGGGTAGGGATCCTGGCCGACGATCAGCACCCGCACCTCGGCGAACGGGAAGGTGAACGCGCGCAGCACGTTCGGCCCGGCGGGCAGATAGCGCTCGCCGGCGGCGATCTCAGCACGCAGGAACTGACCCATCTGCGAGACCTGATCGCTGACCGGGGCCAGCGCCTGCGCCCAGCCGTCGTCGATGAGTTCGGTCAGCGGCCGGGCGGTGGAAGTCACGGGGGCCAACCTAACTCGTGGGCTCAGTCGAACGATTGCCAACCCGCCGAGCCGGCCCAGGGCCGCCCGTCCAGCCGAACCTCGGGTGGACCGTCGGCCACCGTGCCGATCACCCGCCAACCCGCCGGCACCGCACCGGGAAAGCACGCGACGAGCGCGTGATCTTCACCACCGGAGAGCACCAGCGACACCGGCTCGACGCCAGCGGCCGTGGCCGCGGCGGCGACGGCGTCCACGTCGGGCCGCAGCGCGTCGGAGGCGAGATCGATGGCCACCCCGGATCCTTCGGCAATATGGCCGAGGTCGGCGAGCAGCCCGTCGGAGACGTCCGTCATGGCCTGCGCGCCGGCCTCCGTGGCCACGACCCCCTGCCCGTACGGCGGTCGCGGCACCAGATGCCAGCGGCGCAGATCGTCGAACCCTTCGATGCCGTTGTGCCACAACAGATATCCGGCCGCCGAGCGGCCAAGCTCACCGGCGACGGCGACCACGGAACCCGCCCGTGCGCCGCTGCGCAACACCGGGGCACGTCCACCGAGATCACCCAGCGCGGTCACCGACACCACCCACTGCGGGCTGGATACCAGATCCCCGCCAACGATCCCGGCGCCCAATGCCGAAGCCTCCTGCCACATCCCGTCGGACAGCTCCTGCACCCGCGACACCGCGGTGTCCGGCGGGGCGCCGAACCCGACGACGAACGCGCTGCACCGCGCGCCCATCGACTCGACGTCGGCAGCGTTCTGCGCGATGGCCTTTCGGCCGACGTCGTAGGGCGCCGACCAGTCCAACCGAAAGTGACGCCCTTCCACCAGCATGTCGGTGGTGACGACGATCCGCCCGTCGGGCGCGCTCACCACCGCCGCGTCATCCCCGGGCCCGACGCTCACCCCGGCGGGCTGACGGCGCCCCGACACCAGTCGGTCGATCACCGGGAATTCGCCCAACTCACGCAAGGTGGGTTCGCCAGCGTCGGCCACGGCGCCTCCCCTCCTGTCGCACACGCTGATCGGTGCGGCAACCTGCGGTACGTTTTCCCTGCCGGTCTAGGACACGTCAGTCTAGGGCGGCACCGCGCACGGGCGAACATCGAGACGAGGAGGCGACGGGTGGTGGAGGCCTACATGCTGATCCAGACCGAGGTCGGCCGCGCCGAGCTCGTCGCCAAGCAGGTGGCCGCGCTGCCAGGTGTGCTGTCGTCGGAATACGTGACCGGACCGTACGACGTGGTGGTGCGGGTCGGCTCCGCCAGCGAAGACGACCTCGCCGCCACTGTCGTGCCCAGCATTCAGCAGATCACCGGGATCACTCGAACCCTGACCTGCCCCATCGCCGATGCCGACTGAGCGACAGTGCGCCGAGTGTGCGGTTTCATCCGCGACGCGCCGAGTTTGGCGTAGTACACCGCACACTCGTGTAATAACGAGGCAGTGAGCGCCACCGAAGAAAGCCCGCCGGACGGTCCGCCCCGCGCCCTGCTGATTGCGGGTGTGGTGGTGGGGGTCGTCTCGATCGGCGCCGTCCTGGCGATCGCCGCCACCCGGCAGGCGCCGGTCCAGCCGGTGGTCATCGCGGCCGCGCCGGCACCCCAAGCCGATTCCTCGACCTGCCGGGCCCTGATCGACGCACTGCCCGCCAACCTCGGTGAATTCCATCGGGTGGTCGCGGCAGACCCGGTGCCGCAGGGAGCCGCGGCATGGCGCGGCGAGGCCGACAATTACCCGGTGATCATGCGGTGCGGGATCGACCGACCTGCCGAGTTCGTCGTCGGCTCCCCCATCCAGATGGTCAATGCGGTGCAGTGGTTCCGGCTCGACGATCCCGACACCGACCACAGCACCTGGGTCACCGTGGATCGCCCTGTCTACGTGGCACTCACACTGCCGACCGAGTCGGGACCGACCCCGATCCAGACCTTGTCGGATCTGATCGCGAGCACCACGCCTGCGGTTCCGATCGATCCGAACCCGGCGCGCTGAGTCAGCGCAGACCGGTTCCCCGGGCCAGCGCGGTCTCGACCATGGTGCTCACCAGCGTCGGATAGTCGATACCGCTGGCAGCCCACATCCGCGGGTACATCGAGATCGTCGTGAAGCCGGGCATCGTGTTGATCTCGTTGACCACCGGACCGTCGTCGGTGAGGAAGAAGTCCACCCGGGCCAGGCCTTGGCAGTCCAGCGCCTTGAACGTCTGAATTGCCAAGCGCTGCAATTCTTCTGCCACATCGTCGTCGACCTTGGCCGGCACGTCGAGTTCGGCGCCGTCGTCGAGGTACTTGGTGGCGAAGTCGTAGAATCCGTCCTCACGACCCAGGACTCCGGCAACGCGAATCTCGCCGATGGCACTGGCTTGCACTGAGCCGTCCGGGAATTCGAGCACTCCGCATTCGAGCTCCCGGCCTCCGATGGCGGCCTCGATGATCACCTTCGGATCGTGACGACGGGCGTCGGCGATCGCCACCGTCAGCTCGTCGGCGTTGTTGACCCGGCTCACCCCGATCGACGAGCCACCGCGGGCCGGCTTGACGAACATCGGAAAGCCCAGTCGGTCAACATCGTCCAGCGTCGGCGCCTGCTGCTGTGCGCGCAGCACAACGTGGTCGCCGATCGGCAGCCCGGCGGCGGCCAGCAGCTTCTTGGTGAATTCCTTGTCCATGCCGGCCGCGCTGGCGAACACTCCGGCACCCACGTAGGGGATGCCCGCCAATTCCAGCAGACCCTGGATGGTGCCGTCTTCGCCGTAAGGGCCGTGCAGGATCGGGAAGACCACATCGACCGACGTCAGCATTTGACCGGGGGTCTGGCCCAGCGACACCAGCTCGCCGCGGCGCAGCGGATCGGCGGCCAGGGCCAGCGCGGTCCCCGACTCGCCGGTGACCTCCGGCAGCTGCCGGTCGGTGATGGCCAGGGTCTCGGGACTGCCGTCGGTCAGCACCCACGAGCCCTGCGGGGTGATGCCGACGGCGACGATCTCGAAGCGCTCCGGGTCGAGGTTCTTCAGGATGCTGCCTGCCGATACACACGAAATCGCGTGCTCGGAGCTACGGCCCCCGTAGATGACGGCGACACGGACACGAGGCCGGTCGGAGGGCAGACGGGAAGTCACAACCTAGAGAGGCTACAGCGCGGGTGTTATCGGCACGATCCGACGCCGTGCACAGGCATTTCAGGCGTCGAGGGCGGCCAGGACGTCGGCGACCAGATCGTCGGTGTCCTCGATGCCGGCCGAAATCCGGGCAAACCCGTCCGCCACCGGATCGCCCCACCGAGCCCGGCGGTCCACCGAGGTGTGGATACCGCCGAAGCTCGTCGAGGCGACCAACAACTCGCTGCGTCGCACCAAGGCGTGCACCGCCGCCGCGTCGGCGAGTTCGAGGGACACCAGTCCGCCGAAGCGGCGCATCTGGGCGGCCGCTACCGGGTAGGACGGGTCGCCGGGCAACCCCGGGTAGCGCACCGACCGGACTCTCGGGTGGCTCATCACTGCGGTCGCCAGAGCCAGCGAGTTCTGGCACTGCCGCTCGAAGCGCAGTCCGACGCTGCCGAGGCTGCGCAACACCAGCCACGCTTCGAACGAACCGAGAATCGCGCCGGAGAGCAACCGCTCGCGCTCCAACGCCGCCATCAGTTCGGGGTGGCTGCCCGCGGCGTAACCCGCCAGTAAGTCACTGTGACCGGACAACGCCTTGGTGGCGCTGGCCACCACAAGATCGGCGCCCAGCGACAACGGTTGCTGCCCCAACGGGGTTGCGGTGGTGTTGTCGACAAGCAGCCGCGCTCCCCGGTGGTGGCAGATCTCGGCCAGCCGGTGCAGATCCACCACGTCCAGCGCCGGGTTCGTCGGGGTCTCAGCCAGCACCACATCGGCGTCCTCGGCGGCCCGGTAGATCTGCTCAGCGCTCGACTCGCGAACCGTGACACCAAGTGGCGCAAGGCTTTCAGCGGCATATCGGCGCACCTGGTAGTAGCCGTCAGCCGGAACAACCAGCACCGAACCAGGTTTGGCCGTCACCCGCAACGCCGCGGTGATGGCCGCCATCCCAGACCCGAAGCTCAGCGCGGCGGTGGCGCCTTCCAGCTGGGCCAGCGCCGACTCCAGCTGACGCCAGGTCGGATTCGAGCCGCGGCCATAGGTGTTGGCCTCGCTGCCCTCGTCGTCGGACAGATGGAACGCCGACGCCAGAACCGGGCCCGGCCCGACCGGCTCGCCCGGAATCGGCTGGGAACTCACCGCTTTGACAGCGCGGGTGGAATCGCCATAACGATCGCTCATTGTCTGATCACTCCGGGCCTGATCACTCCGGTTTGGTGCTACGGCCCAGCAACAGTGCTACCGCCTGGTCGACCGACAAGCCCTTGTGGCACACCCGATGGACCGCATCGGTCAACGGCATCTCGACGTCATAGCTGGACGCCAGCGCCAGGATCGACTCGCACGACGCGACACCTTCGGCCACGTGGCCGCCCGCGGCCAGCTGAGCCGCCTCGATGGTGCCGCCCCGGCCGAGTCGTTCGCCGAAGGTGCGGTTGCGGGACTGGCTCGATGTGCAGGTGGCGACCAGATCGCCGACGCCGGCAAGACCGGCCAGCGTCGCCGGCTTGGCGCCCACCGCGATTCCCAACCGCATGATCTCGGCCAGTCCGCGGGTGATGATCGCAGCCGCGGTGTTCTCCCCCAGCCCCACTCCCGCTGCCATGCCGCAGGCCAGCGCGATGACGTTCTTGCAGGCCCCACCGATCTCGGTGCCGATCACGTCGGCGTTGGTGTAGGGCCGGAAGTAGCCGGTGCTCAGTGAGCGCTGCAGTGCCACCGCGCGACCGGAATCGGTGCAGGCCACCACCGTTGCGGCGGGTTGTTCGTCGGCAATCTCATCGGCCAGGTTGGGGCCGGACACCACAGCCACCTGATTGGCGTCTACGCCGGCTACTTGCACGATCACCTGACTCATCCGCATCAGGCTGCCCAACTCGATGCCCTTGGCGAGGCTGACCAGGGTGGCGCCGTCGGCGATCAGCGGACGCCACTGTTCGAGATTGGCACGCAAGGTCTGGGACGGGACGGCCAGCAGCACGGTGGTCAGCCCGTCGAGGGCCTCGGCCGCATCGGTCGTGGCGCGGATCGCGCCCGGCAGCTCGATACCCGGGAGATAAGCAGTGTTGATGTGTGTGGCGTTGATCTCATCGGCCACCTCGCCGCGGCGCGCCCACAACCGGACCTCGGAACCGGCCTGGGCCAGCACCTTGGCCAGTGCGGTCCCCCAGGCGCCGGCGCCCATCACCGCCGCGGTGCCCACCGTGCTGGTCATGGTGATTAACGTAGCCCACGCCGCTGCGACTACTCGCCGACCAGGAATGCAGCCGGCCCCGACGACGCTGGAAGGATGGTGAACATGAGCGGCGCAGCCGATGTGGGCGTGATCATCGCAGTCAAGCGTCTGACGGCCGCGAAAACCCGGCTGAGTCCGGTCTTCGAAGCGGGCATGCGCGAACAGGTCGTACTCGCGATGCTGATCGACACCATCACCGCGGCCCGGGCGGTCAGCGCGGTCCAATCGATCACCGTCGTGACCCCCGATGACACCGCATCCGCCGCCGCCCGCGAACTCGGCGCGGCGGTGTTGTTCGACACCACGCCATCGACTGATCCCGACCCGTTGAACACCGCCGTCCGGTTCGCCTGGTCCACCGTCACCAACCAAACACCCAATACCATTGTGCTGCAAGGAGATTTACCCGCTCTGCAAACTGCCGAGCTGACCGAGGCGCTGGCGCAGGCGCGGTCATTCCCGCGCAGTTTCGTGGCCGACCGCCACGGCACGGGCACCGCGGCGCTGTTCGCGTTCGGCACTGCGCTGGAGCCACTGCTCGGCGCTGACTCGGCCCGTCGGCACCGCGACTCCGGGGCGGTCGAACTGACTGGCGGGTGGCCAGGGCTGCGTTGCGATATCGACACTGTCGAAGACCTGCAGTCAGCAGAGCTGCTCGGTGTCGGCGCCGCGACAACCAGGGCAATCGCGAATCGCTGATGGTTAACAACGCCTGAACGGCCTTCGACTTTCGGCTGCCGAGGTCCAAGCACCCTCTCGATGGGGGATGATCGAAACCGTGACCGAGACCGAAGCCGAAGCCCGATCCACGGATGACCACTGGCAGCCCGGTGACGCGCCGGAGGCCCCGCCCGCGGCCACGGACACCGCGGTCGACAACGAGCTGCCGGAGAATCGGTACCTCAATCGCGAGCTGAGCTGGCTGGATTTCAATGCCCGAGTGTTGGCCCTGGCGGCCGACACCTCACTACCTCTTCTGGAGCGGGCGAAGTTCCTGGCCATCTTCGCTTCCAATCTCGACGAGTTCTACATGGTCCGGGTGGCCGGGCTGAAACGCCGCGACGAGATGGGACTCTCGGTCCGTTCGGCCGACGGGCTCTCCCCTCGCGAACAGCTGCGCCGCATCGGCGAGCGCACCCGGCAGATCTCGTTGCGCCAAGCCGAGGTCTTCATCGAGTCGGTGCGCCCCGCGCTGGCCGAAGAAGGCATCAGCATCGTCACGTGGGCCGAGCTCACCGACGCCGAACGCCGTGAGCTGTCGACCTACTTTCACGAGCAGGTATTCCCGGTCCTCACCCCGCTCGCCGTCGACCCGGCCCACCCGTTCCCGTTCGTCAGCGGCCTGAGCCTGAACCTGGCGATCACCGTCAAGTCGCCCGACGACGGCGGCGAGCACTTCGCCCGAATCAAGGTTCCCGACAACGTCGACCGGTTCGTCGAGCTCAAGGGAACCAACGGGGATGGCGATGTCGTCCGGTTCCTGCCCACGGAGAAACTCATCGCGGCGTTCCTGCCGGTGTTGTTCCCCGGCATGGAGATTGTTGAGCACCACGTCTTCCGCATCACCCGCAATGCCGACATGCAGGTCGAGGAAGACCGCGACGAAGATCTGCTCCAGGCGCTGGAACGTGAGTTGGCACGGCGGCGATTCGGCTCTCCGGTGCGCCTCGAGGTCGCCGACGACATGACCGAGCACATGCTCGAACTCCTCCTGCGCGAGCTCGACGTCCACCCCGGTGACGTGGTGCAGGTGCCGGGGCTGCTTGACCTTTCGTCGCTGTGGCAGGTGTACGGCGTCGACCGCCCGGCACTCAAGGACCGCCCGTTCGTGCCGGCCACCCACCCGGCCTTCGCCGAGCGCGAGACACCCAAGAGCATTTTTTCGACGCTGCGTGATGGTGACGTGCTGCTGCACCATCCCTACGACTCGTTCTCGACGAGTGTGCAGCGCTTCATCGAGCAGGCTGCCGCCGATCCGAATGTGTTGGCTATCAAGCAGACGCTCTACCGAACCTCCGGTGATTCGCCGATCGTCAACGCGCTCATCGACGCGGCTCAGGCCGGCAAGCAGGTGGTTGCCCTCGTCGAGCTGAAAGCGCGCTTCGACGAACAGGCCAACATCAAGTGGGCCCGCACGCTGGAAGATGCCGGCGTGCATGTCGTTTACGGGTTGATCGGGCTGAAGACGCACTGCAAGACCTGTCTGGTGGTGCGCCGCGAGGGTTCCACGATTCGGCGCTACTGCCATATCGGCACCGGCAACTACAACCCCAAAACCGCCCGGCTGTATGAAGATGTCGGCTTGATCACCGCTGCCCCCGATATCGGCGCCGACCTGACAGACCTGTTCAACTCGCTGACCGGCTACTCGCGCAAGGTGTCCTACCGCAATCTCCTGGTCGCGCCGTACGGCGTGCGCCGGGGCATCGTCGAACGCGTCGAGCGGGAAATCGACGCGCACCAGCAGGGCGGCAACGGCCGGATCCGGCTCAAGGCCAATGCCCTTGTCGACGAACAGGTCATCGACGCGCTGTACCGGGCATCGCAGGCCGGGGTTCGGGTCGAGGTCGTCGTCCGCGGCATCTGCGCACTCAAGCCGGGCGCTGAGGGCTTCTCCGAGAACATCGTCGTGCGCTCGATTCTCGGCCGCTTCCTGGAGCATTCGCGGATCTTCCACTTCAATGCGATCAACGAATTCTTCATCGGTAGCGCCGACATGATGCACCGCAACCTCGATCGTCGCGTCGAAGTGATGGCTCAGGTCAAGGACCCCCGGCTCACCGCCTACATCGACGACATCTTCGAGTCGGCGATGGATCCCTCGACGCGATGCTGGGAACTCGGCCCGGATGGTTACTGGACGGCGGCGCCGCAAGACGGCCGCCAAGTCCGTGACCATCAGGTGTGGCTGATGGAACGTCACCGGCAGCACTAGGTGCTCCCTCCATTGCGACCCACCAAGTCCGGTCCCACGCCCGGTCCTGAATTGATGGGACCCGAATTCATCTGCGGGAGTTGATGTGGCCAAGAGAGCGTCACGTGACAGCTCAAGGTCGAAGGCGACGAAGAAGACAACGACGAAGAAGGGGAAGCCACCCCAACGGGTGATCGTCGCGGCCGGCGCGGCACTGTGGCGCCCCGACCCCGATAGCGGCGAGCTGCGCCTCGCGCTGATCCATCGACCCCGCTACGACGACTGGTCCCTGCCTAAGGGGAAAGTCGATCCCGGCGAGAACGAGCCCGTTGCCGCGGTGCGGGAAATCTGGGAGGAGACCGGTCAGCGATCGCAGCTGGGCCGGCGCCTGATCCAGACCCACTATCAGGTCGCGCAGGGCGCCAAGGTCGTTCACTACTGGGCGGCTCGAGCGCTCGGTGGTGAGTTCACCCCCGGCTCCGAAGTCGACCGGCTGGAGTGGCTCTCAGTCGACGACGCCATGGAACGGCTCACCTACCCGCACGACCGGGAAGTGCTCACGGCGTTCACCAAAGAACCCGCAGACACGGCGACGGTGCTGATCGTCCGGCACGGCACCGCGGGCATCAAATCCCGCTACAAGGGCGACGACCGGAGCCGCCCGCTGGACAAGAACGGTCGCGCACAAGCCGAGTCGTTGGTCGGACAGTTATTGGCGTTCGGTGCCACCGATATCTATGCAGCCGATCGCGTCCGCTGTATTCAGACCGTCGAGCCGCTGGCGCAGGAGCTGGGCGTGAAGGTCGCCGCCGAGGCCGATCTCACCGAAGAGGCCTACGCCGACGACCCGGATGTCGCGCACAAGCGCATCGCCGAGATCGCCGCCGGCGGCGGCACACCCGTCATCTGCACACAGGGCAAGGTGATTCCCTACCTGCTGGCGTGGTGGCGGGGCACCGACAAGCCGGACAAGTCACGCAACCGCAAGGGCAGCACCTGGGTGCTGTCGTTTGACGGTGACCGGATCGTGGCGGCTGACTACATCGGCAGCCCACTGGCGACTAGGCCTTAAGACGCGACTAGGCCTTAAAACGCGATTGGGCCCTGACACGCAATTGGGCCCTGACACGCAAATACGCCGCGGGCGTTGAGCCCGCGGCGTATTCGACGGTGAAACTTTAGCGACGGCCCTTGGCGACGGCCTTCTTGACGGCGGCCTTCTTCACAGCCTTCTTGACCACAGCCTTCTTGACCGCAGCCTTCTTGACCGCCGGAGCAGCCTTCTTGACGGCAGCCTTCTTGACGACGGCCTTGGCCACAGCCTTCTTGACCGCTGCCTTCTTGACCGCCGGAGCAGCCTTCTTGACGACGGCCTTCTTGACGACGGCCTTCTTGACGGCCTTCTTGACGGCCGCCTTCTTGACCGCCGGAGCAGCCTTCTTGACGGCAGCCTTCTTGACGACGGCCTTGGCCACAGCCTTCTTCACGACCGCCTTGCGGACGGCCTTCTTGACGGCGGCCTTCTTGACCGCGCCGGCGACGACACCGCGCTTGACGGCGGGGCCTTCCGACGGAAGTTTCTGTGCACCAGAGACCACGGCCTTGAATTGAGCGCCAGGACGGAAAGCGGGAACGGACGTCGGCTTCACTTTGACGGTTTCGCCGGTGCGCGGGTTGCGCGCCACGCGAGCGGCACGGCGCCGCTGCTCGAAAACGCCGAAGCCCGTGATGGTCACGCTGTCGCCCTTGTGCACTGCGCGCACAATGGTGTCAACAACGTTCTCCACCGCCAGAGTTGCCTGCCGACGATCTGAGCCCAATTTCTCCGTGAGTACGTCGATGAGCTCTGCTTTGTTCATTCAATTCCTCCGGAAGCCAGTGGTCCACTTTGGACCGACTGAAGAACACGGTAAACCCAAGAGCTGCAGAATTCCAAGAGCCACGCCCAATTTGGGGCATTACTTAGGAGGATTTCAGCAATCCGGTTGCCGCCCTAGGGCGGTGATTCCAGCGAGCCTGAACCCCCCTAGGGGGGCGGCAATTCGGCGTCCCGCGCCCTTCAGGAGGCCGTCGAAATGCGCGGCTTCCAGCTTGGCCGGGCCGCTTCGAACGCCTCGATTTCAGCGAGTTTCCGCAGCGTAAGGCCGATATCGTCGAGGCCTTCCAGCAATCTCCAAGCTGTGTAATCGTCAATCGTGAACGGCACCACCGCCGTTCCCGCGGTGATATTTCGATCTTGAAGATTGACAGTGATTTCCAGCCCCGGATTCTGCTCGATGAGCTTCCAGAGAAGTTCAACATCATCTTGAGCGACTTCGGCCGCCAACAGCCCGGCCTTGCCGGCGTTGCCCCGAAAGATGTCGGCGAACCGGGACGAGATGACGACCCGGAATCCGAAGTCCATGAGCGCCCAGACCGCATGCTCGCGCGACGATCCCGTCCCGAAATCGGGGCCAGCGACCAAGACCGAACCCCGGTCGAACGGACTCAGATTGAGAATGAATGAGGGGTCGTTGCGCCACGCGGCGAACAGCCCGTCCTCGAAACCCGTTCGGGTGACCCGCTTCAAATACACCGCCGGAATGATTTGGTCGGTGTCGACATTGGACCGCCGCAACGGAACACCGATGCCGGTGTGAGTGTGAAATGCGTCCATCGTGGTTCTCCTTAGCAGATCTAGTTGTTGAGATCGGCGGGCGAGGACAGGGTTCCGCGCACCGCGGTCGCGGCGGCGACGGCCGGCGAAACCAGGTGCGTCCGGCCGCCCTTGCCCTGCCGACCTTCGAAATTCCGGTTGGACGTCGCCGCGCAGCGCTCGCCCGGTGACAGCTGATCGGGATTCATTCCCAGGCACATCGAGCAGCCGGCCTGACGCCAATCCGCACCGGCCGCGGTGAAGATCTCGCCCAGCCCTTCGGATTCGGCCTGGGCGCGCACCCGCATCGACCCCGGCACGATCAGCATCCGCACACTGTCGGCGACCTTGCGGCCGCGCAGCACGTCGGCCACCACCCGCAGATCCTCGATGCGCCCGTTCGTGCACGAGCCGACGAACACCGCGTCGACGGCGACATCGCGCATCGGAGTACCCGCCCGAAGATCCATGTATGCCAACGCCTTCTCCGCGTTCTGCCGCTCGGAGTCGCTGGTCATCAGCTCCGGGTCGGGCACCGCCCCGGACAGTGGGACACCCTGGCCGGGGTTGGTACCCCACGTGACAAAGGGGCTCAGGGTCGTCGCGTCGATGTAGACCTCAGTGTCGAATTCGGCGCCCTCGTCGGTCTTCAGCGCCTCCCACGTGGCGACTGCCGCGTCCCAGTCCGCACCCGAGGGCGCGTATGGACGACCGCGCAGATATTCATAGGTCGTCTCGTCGGGAGCCACCAGTCCCGCGCGGGCGCCGGCCTCGATGCTCATATTGCACACGGTCATCCGGCCTTCCATCGACAGCGATTCGATGGTGCTGCCGCGGTATTCGATGACATAGCCCTGGCCGCCACCGGTCCCGATCTTGGCGATCACCGCCAGGATGATGTCCTTGGCACTCACTCCCGGCGGCAGCGCACCGTTGACATTGACCGCCATCGTCTTGAACGGCCGCAGCGGAAGTGTCTGGGTGGCAAGCACATGCTCCACTTCGGACGTACCGATCCCCATCGCGATCGCGCCGAAGGCGCCGTGGGTGGAGGTGTGGCTGTCGCCACACACGATCGTCATCCCGGGCTGGGTGAGTCCGAGCTGCGGGCCCATCACATGGACGATCCCCTGCTCGGCATCACCCATCGGGTGCAGCCGGACGCCGTACTCGGCGCAGTTGCGTCGCAACGTCTCGACCTGCGTGCGCGAGATCAGGTCTGCGATCGGCTTGTCGATGTCGACCGTCGGCACGTTGTGGTCCTCGGTCGCGATCGTGAGATCGGGACGGTGCAGCGGCCGGCCGGCCAACCGCAGCCCATCGAATGCCTGCGGGCTGGTCACCTCGTGGATGAGGTGAAGATCGATGTAGATCAGATCGGGTTCACGCGATGCGCCGATTCCGGGGCCGGCGACCACAACGTGGTCGTCCCACACCTTCTCGGGCAATGTCCTGGGCTTGTCGGACGGGGCCATGACGTCTCAATTCGTTTTTCGATTCCCGGAACATAAGTCTGGATATCTCACATTCCGGGACGCTAGTATCTCGATATGAGACAGGATAGCGGCATCGGCGTCCTCGACAAAGCCGTGGGCGTACTGCACTCGATCGCCGATTCGCCCTGTGGGCTGGCCGAACTTTGTGAGCGCACCGGCCTGCCCCGCGCCACCGCGCACCGGCTCGCCGCCGGCCTTGAGGTTCATCGGCTGCTGGCCAGGGACAGCGCGGGGCGCTGGCGACTCGGACCGGCGATCAGCGAATTGGCCGCCCAGGTCAACGATCCGCTGCTCGCGGCGGGCGCAGCGGTATTGCCCCGGCTGCGGGAGATCACCGGCGAGAGCGTGCAGCTCTACCGCCGCGAGGGCACCAGCCGGATCTGCGTCGCCGCATTGGAACCCCCTGCCGGGCTTCGCGATACCGTCCCCGTCGGGGCACGCCTCCCGATGACGGCCGGTTCGGGCGCCAAAGTCCTGCTGGCGTTCAGCGACAGCACCACCCAGCAGGCCGTGCTGCCGACGGCGAAGTTCACCGAACGCACCCTGGCCGAGGTCCGGCGTCGCGGCTGGGCGCAAAGCGCCGCCGAGCGCGAACCCGGGGTGGCCAGCGTCTCCGCCCCGGTGCGCGACCGCAGCGGCACGGTGATCGCGGCGGTGTCGGTGTCCGGCCCGATCGACCGGATGGGCCGTCGGCCCGGCGCGCGCTGGGCCGCCGACCTGTTGGCCGCCGCCGACGCCCTCACTCGCAGACTGTGATCCCCGCGACAACCCCGCGCGACGGCCTGACAAACTGACGCCATGGGAACCAATCAACGCAACCAGATCGTCATGTCGGACGCCGAGATCGCCGATTTCGTGGCACGCAGCCGCACCGGCACCATGGCGACCATCGGGCCCGACGGCCAGCCGCACCTCGTCGCCATGTGGTACGGCGTCCTGGACGGCGAGATCTGGATCGAGACGAAGGCCAAGTCCCAGAAGGCAGTCAACCTGCGTCGCGACCCGCGGGTGAGCTTCCTCATCGAGGGCGGGATGACCTACGACACGCTGCGGGGTGTCTCGTTCGAGGGGATCGGCGAGATCGTTGAGGATCCCGACACGATTTTCAAAGTCGGCGTCAGTGTGTGGGAGCGCTACAACGGCCCCTACACCGACGACCTCAAGCCGGCCGTCGACATGATGATGAACAAGCGTGTGGCGGTACGCATCGCGGCCAGCCGCACCCGGTCCTGGGACCACGGCAAGCTCGGCATGCCGCCGATGCCGCTGGCCGGGTCCACCGCACCCGCTGAATAACTGGGCACAACACGGGGCATAGTTAAGGGCGCCCGTACCGGTCGCCGTACCACTTGAAGCTGTTGACGTACTTGCCCATATCCATGGCCAGCTCGACGTTGGCCCCCGACGGATGGCCGTTGCCGTAGTCCGGGCTGAATTGGTGGTACGGGCCCACGGCGGCCGCGATCAGCGCGTAGTCGTGTTTGACCGCGGCCATGACGATCACCCGAAGGCGGGTGTAGGTCGCCGTCGAGCCGGTGGGAAAGACGTCGGCGACGACACCGAAGCCGGGCTGATAACCGACCGACGCGTTGGGGATTTCGTAGTCGACCGCGGCACCGGGGTACCGGCTTTCGACGAGTTGCTGCGCGATCTGCTTGGCGGTACGACCGTCGGCGTGCTCACCGAAAAGTGTCAGCGTGCCGGTATCCCCGCCGATGTATGTGAGCTCGACCCCTTTCACCCCGGGTGGGTCGAAGGTGACCTCGTAGGCGGAGCCGTCAGCGGGATAGGCGACCGAGAACGCGCCATTGTCGCCGCTGAAGCGGGGGTTGGACTCGACCGGGGTGCCGAGCGGCGGCCTGCCGCAATCCGGCGGGCACACAAAGATTTCCGGCACCGGAGTGATTCGGATCGACACGACGACGCCCACCGCAACCGCCACCACCAGCCCGGCGGCCAGCGGACCCAGCACACCGGCATAGCTCGCCGCCCGTTGCGGCATCGCGGAGATGACGACACCACAGTCGGTACAGAACGCCAACGGGGCAACCGTGTGGTGGCATTCGGGGCACTCCAATTGCCCGCTGTCGCCGGTATTTTCGTGCGCTTCGTGAAATAGCGCGGCCGCGACGACGATCCGTAGAACGAACACCGCGACTGCCGCGTTCAGTAGGTGCAGCGCGCCGTACCAGATCGATGGGAGCGGGATGATATCGACCACGCCCATCGAGCCCACCAAGATCAGCACGATCAGCACCGCGGCGGGAATCACCCAACGACGGCGGCGAGAAGTCTTGGCAGAGCGGGTGAACCACAGCGCGATTCCGGCAATGCCGCCGGCGGCGACGCCCACCAGAGGCCACGCCACCCCCTCGACCAGCGCCTCAATGACGAGGCTGCCCACCGACCTGTCGGGGGCGGTCACCCCCATCGCCAACTGCGGCACCAGCAGCGTGACGGTGGCGGCCGCGGTCAACGCCGTCGCGCCGAGGGCCCCTATCGCGAAACCGTCCAGTACCCGCCGGCGCGAGCGGTCCAGCAGCCACACGACGGCTGCGGGCACGATCATCAGAAGTGCCTCGCTGACCGGCACGGCCACGCCGTAGAGCAATACCTCCACCACGTCCGTCTCCGCCCCGAGTGCGGCGGAGTAGGCACGGGCCACGATCGCGCCCGCGACCGGCGCCCACGCGACGCCCAACCCCAGGCCCAGAATCACCGACAGGGCGACATTGCGCGCCCCGATGAAACGGCGAATGCCGATCTGGCGCAGATAGATCACGAGCAGCACAGGTAGGCCGAGCGCGGCGGTCGCGATCATCGGCGCTTGCCATCGCAGGACGGCGAATCCGATGACCGCCACCACAAGCACAATCAGCGCGGCACGAAAACCCTTGCGCGAGCTCGGCGGCAGCCCCGGGAATAGCGAACTCGTCACCCAGGGACGAAGAACGCGCTCCCCCGGCGCGACCACATAGGCACCGGCCCGAAGCCGCCGGCCGCGCCGACCCGCGGATCGCTGCACGCCGCAGGACCCGCAGAATTCGCCTGCGGGGACGTCGTTTCCGCATGCCGGGCAATGCGTGGTCGGCACCGACTACCCGCCGCCGGGGGCAAAGCCAGCGGCCACTGACTGCGCCATTTGCGCATCGAACAGATCCCGCGCCAGGTTGTCGACGTTCGGGCTGCCAAGGCCGGTGACGAGGTCATATCCGGGAGTGGGGTTGTCGACGGCGTTGCCGCCCGCCGTGATGTCGCGGAACCCGGGCAGCCGCGAGCCGAGGGCGACCCGATAGAGCAGCGGATTGATATCGCCAAGCGGCGGGGCGCCGCGGGCGATCACGTACTGATTCATCAACGCGGCCATGCCGGCCCATATCGGTGCGGACTGAGAGGTTCCGCCGCCGATCCGCTTGGCCTGGTTGAACACGATCTGCACACCGGTGAACGGGTCGGCCACCGCGGACACATCAGGAACGAGCCGGTGATCGGTATCCCGGGCGACGACCACCGCACGCTGATAATCAGGGCGCGCGAACAATCGCGAGACTCCACCGCTGGAGCCCTGCGACATCGGCACGTCGATCCAGGCCCGCTCCTCCAGCCACCTGCCTTCCATGTCCGTCGACAATGTGGTCCCGCCCACCGAGGTGATCTCCGGCAGCGACGCGATGGTGTCCACACCGACGTCGTTGGGACCCGGCGCCGACGACCAGTCCTTGCCGCCTTTGCATTCCAGTCCCGCGGTGTCACCACTTGCGTCGAAAACCGTGATGCCGCGGCGGTGCGCGTTGGTCAGAGCGGCCCGCACGGGTGCGACGTCGGTCGCGTTGACCAGGGCTTCACACCCCCACCCGATCGACAGACTCCAAATCGATGAGGGAAACCGCTGCGCCGCATCGTCGAACATCCGGCCGATCTTCTCGAAGGCACCGTCGCCCTCGACGGTGTGACGGGCGTTGACGACCACCAGCCGGGCATCCGGCGCGATGGCGTGGACCACCTCCAAATCCATCGTGGTCTCGCCCTCGGGCCGGGTCAGCGGGCCGCCGATCACCACCGGGGTAAACCTGGGCAGCCCCGACATGTCCGCGAACATGTCCAGATCGTGCTGGTCGTAACCGTCGAACCCGAAGAACACCACGGTTTGGCCGGCACCGCGGTAACCCGCGTCGACCAGGGGTGTCGCGTTGTAGGCGGTCAATAGGTGACGCGGCGTCAAACCGGGTAGCGGCACGTCCAGCGGCGGCACGGGCCGAGCCATCCGGTGTGGGAGATAGCTCAGGATGCGTCCGACGCCGGTGACGTCGTCGCGCAGCGCCGCGGGCAGGACCGGCTGGCGGGGTGAGGCGTAGAACACCTGGCCCTGTCGGCCCCGGTAGTCGCGAACGGGCACATCGAACGCAGCCGCGATGCCTTCGGCGGCTCCGGTGACGAACGCGAAGTTCGTGCCCGGTTGCCAGCGGACGGCGAGGTGATGTGTTTCGGCCCAATCCATCAGCGTCGACGGGCGCGCGGCCCGACTCAGGGCGACGGTGAGCTGAACATCGCTGGCGTGCGACGGACCCAAGTTGGTCGATGCCGCGAGCAGCGATGCGTACGGGCCGGTGATGACCGAGCCGCCCTGCGCGATCCGCCACGCCGACGGACCGGATGCGGCGACCAGCACCAGCACCAGTGTGGCGATGAACACGGCCGGTCGGTAGCGGATCATGGTGTGGCCGTAGCGGCTAACGACGGCCGCCGGATGTGCCGGGCGGCCTTTCGTTGCCGATTCCCACGACTGTCACGACGCGCCCGGTCATCACCGCGTCACCGGCAACGCCGGCGAGGCGAGAGTCCGAGCCTCGCGCCTTCATCGTGAGAATCCTTTCGATACAGGAATACTGGGCAAACACCACTGCCAGCCTCACGGTGGCGAATGTGTCTCTACCAGGGAAAATCATCGCACAGCTAACAACGCTGCGACAAGGTTCTCGACCGCGCGGTTATTTGCTGGGCTCAGCCTGAATGGTTGCCGAAATGACGAATCGCCCGGTCGATGACCGGGCGACTTGGAATTGGTAGCCCCGATGGGATTCGAACCCACGCTACCGCCGTGAGAGGGCGGCGTCCTAGGCCGCTAGACGACGGGGCCAGAACCAAATCCATGGCGGGCCTTGCGGCTCACCGGTTAGCCAGCATAGCCCAGAGGCCGTTGCCGACATAATTGCTGGGGTACCAGGACTCGAACCTAGAATGAGGGAATCAGAATCCCTAGTGTTGCCAATTACACCATACCCCATTGGCTGCCTATAACCGCTGGTCAGAAGCCATAATCCCCCGTGTAGCTAAGGGACTAGGGCCGCTCTGCCGAGGTTCGCGGGCCGACGAGCACAGTATCAAAGATTTCCGCCATCTTTTTCACCGCACCCCGCATGATCGCGCGCGGCCCGCAGTCGCCGCAGGCTGCGGTCGCTACCCAGCAGCTCCAGCGACTCGAACAGCGGCGGGCTGATCGTGGCACCCGTGACGGCAACCCGAATCGGCCCGAACGCCTTGCGCGGCTTGAGCTCGAGCCGCTCCAGCAGTGCGACCTTGAGTGCGTCCTCGATGGCCGGCGTTGTCCAGTCGGTCACCCCCTCGAGTGCGGTGATCGCCGCGTCGAGCACCGGCACGGCCTCTGCCTTGAGCTCCTTGGCCGCGGACTTCTCATCCAGCGCGTAGGACCCGTCGTCGAGGAACTTCAGCAGCTCCCACGCGTCGCTCAACACGACGATGCGGGTCTGCACCAATCCCGCGGCCTCGGCGAAGCCGCGGTCGTCGAGCCCGGTGCTATGACCGTGCGCCACGAAGAAGTCACGCAGCCGCGCGGTGAAGTCACTGACGTCGAGCCGGCGGATGTGCTCGGCGTTGATCGCGTCGGCCTTCTTCTGATCGAAGCGCGCCGGATTGGAGTTGACGTCCTTGACGTCGAAGGCCGCGACCATCTCGTCGAGGCTGAAGATGTCGTGGTCGTCGGCGATGCCCCAGCCCAGCAGAGCCAGGTAGTTCAGCAGGCCCTCGGGGATGAACCCGCGGTCGCGGTGCAGGAACAGGTTGGACTCCGGGTCGCGCTTGGACAGCTTCTTGGTGCCCTCCCCCAACACCGGTGGCAGGTGCGCGAACTCGGGCACCCGATCGGTCACGCCAATGCGAATGAGCGCTTGGTACAGCGCAATCTGGCGCGGCGTCGACGACAGCAGGTCCTCACCACGCAGGACGTGGGTGATCTTCATCAGCGCATCGTCGACCGGATTGACCAAGGTGTACAACGGTTCTCCGGTCGCGCGGGTCAGGGCGAAATCGGGAACTGTGCCGGCGGCGAATGTCGTTGTGCCCCTGACCAGGTCGTGCCAGGTGATATCCGCATCGGGCATCCGCAGCCGCAGCACCGCGTTGCGGCCCTCGGCGACATAGCCGGCGCGCTGGTCGTCGGTCAGGTCGCGGTCGTAGTTGTCATAGCCCAGTTTGGGATTGCGCCCGGCGGCCAGGTGCCGCGCCTCCACCTCTTCAGGTGTGGAGTAGGCCAGATAAGCCTCCCCGGACTCAAGCAGCCGCTGAAGCACATCGCGATACAGGTCCGTGCGCTGGGACTGCCGGTAGGGCTCGTAGGGGCCACCGACTTCGGGTCCCTCGTCCCAGTTCAGCCCCAGCCATCGCAACGCATCGAGCAGTGCGGCATAGCTTTCCTCGGAGTCACGCTGGGCGTCGGTGTCCTCGATGCGGAACACGAACGTGCCACCGGTGTGGCGGGCGTAGGCCCAGTTGAACAACGCGGTGCGCACCATGCCGACGTGCGGAATGCCGGTCGGAGACGGGCAGAACCGCACGCGCACTGGATCATTGGCCGCCGCGGTCATCAATTGCCCTTTCGGATCACGGGATTCGTCAATGTGCCGATGCCCTCGATGCTGACGCTGACGGTATCGCCGTGCTCGATGGGCCCGACACCTTCCGGTGTGCCGGTCAGGATGAGATCACCGGGCAGCAGGGTCATCACGGCCGAGATCCACTCGATGATGGCCCCGATGTCGTGGATCATCAGCGAAGTCCGGCTCAGTTGACGCACCTGGCCGTTGACCTCGGTGCGGATTTCCAGGTCGGACGGGTCGAGGTCGGTGACGATCCACGGACCGACCGGGCAGAACGTGTCGTGCCCCTTGGCCCGGATCCACTGACCATCGGCCTTCTGCTGGTCACGCGCGGACACGTCGTTGGCGATCGTGTAGCCGAGGATGTTCTCGGCGGCGCGGGCGGCCGGAACGTCCTTGCACGGTCGGCCGATGACGGCGGCCAGCTCACCCTCGTGATGGACCGGGAAAGCATTGGCGGGCAGCTGAATTGGTAAACCTGGCCCGATGATCGCGGTGTTGGGCTTGAGGAAGATGACCGGATCCTCCGGCGCCTCCCCGCCCATCTCCTCGATGTGGGCCAGGTAGTTCTTGCCCATGCAGACCACCTTGCTGGCCAGAATCGGCGCCAGCAGGCGCACGTCGTCCAGCGGCCAGACCCGGCCGGTGAACGTCGGCGAACCAAATGGATGTTCGGCTATCTCACGAACGATTTCACTCCCCGAGTCCCCTTCGATACTGACGAAGGCGACCCCGTCGGGACTGGCGATTCGACCCAGGCGCATTGGACCAATGCTAGTGGCCGTGGCCGCGTTCCTCGTCATCGCCCAGGGCTCTCACATTATGAGATTTTGATTCAGCATTGTGAGACACGTCGTGGAATTATGGGCTCATGTCCGTCGACACGATCAGCACCGTGCGGCGTTGGACGATGCTCGCGATCGCCTTGTTCGCCACGTTGTCCGCCAACGTCTTCATCAACGGCGCCGCCTTTCTCATCCCCACCCTGCACACCACGATGGGCCTCGACCTGGCCAAAGCCGGCCTGGTGTCGGCCATGCCGAGCTTCGGCATGGTGTTGACCCTGCTGCTCTGGGGCTATGTGGTGGACCGCGTCGGCGAGCGCCTCGTGCTGTCGGTCGGCTCCGCGTTGACCGCGGCTGCGGCGCTCGCGGCGGCCTCGTCACACTCGCTGATCCTGGTCGCCGTCTTCCTGTTTCTCGGCGGAATGGCCGCCGCCAGCAGCAATTCGGCCAGCGGGCGGCTGGTGGTCGGGTGGTTTCCGCCACACCAGCGCGGACTGGTGATGGGTATCCGCCAGACCGCCCAACCGCTGGGCGTCGCGGTCGGCGCGCTGGCCATTCCCCGCCTGGCCCAAGCGCACGGAGTCGGGCTGGCGCTGTTGTTCCCGGCCATCGTGTGTGGGATCGCGGCGGTGGTGTGTGCGATCGCCGTCGCCGACCCGCCCCGTCCGCCGCGCGCCGAGGCACCGGCCGAGCATCTGGCCAACCCGTACCGCGGGTCGGCGATCCTGTGGCGGATCCACGCGGTGTCGGTGTTGCTGGTCGTGCCGCAGTGCGTGGTGTGGACGTTCACCCTGGTGTGGTTGATCGCCGACCGCGGCTGGTCGGCGGAATCCGCGGGCGTGCTGGTGATGGCCGCCCAGGTGCTCGGCGCGCTGGGCCGGATCGCCGCCGGACGCTGGTCGGACCATATGGGGTCACGGCTGCGGCCGGTCCGGATGATCGCCGGCGCCGCGGCGGTATCCATGCTCGCGCTGTCGCTGACCGACGCGCTGCACTCCCCGCTGAGCATCGCGGTGATCGTCGCGGCCTCGGTGATCACGGTCGTCGACAACGGGTTGGCGTTCACCGCGATCGCTGAGATCGCCGGACCGTTCTGGAGCGGGCGGGCGTTGGGCGCCCAGAACACCAGCCAGTTGCTGGCGTGCGGACTCGCCCCGCCGTTGTTCGGTGCGCTGATCGGCGTGCTGGGTTACCCAGTGGCGTTCGCGGTGTGCGCGCTGTTCCCGGTGGTGGCGCTACCGCTGGTGCCGGTCGACCCGCCGATCAAGCACTAGAGCGCAGCGCGGATGCGGTCGCCGACCTCACGGGTCGAGTACGTCGCGTCGCCTCGGCTGGCCAGATGAGCGTCAACGGCCTTGTCGACGCGGGCCGCCGCGGCGTCCTCGCCGATGTGGCGCAGCAGCAGGGCCACCGACATCACCGCTGCCGTCGGGTCGGCGATGCCCTGTCCGGCGATGTCGGGCGCACTGCCGTGGACGGGCTCGAACATCGACGGATTGGTCCGGGTGGCATCGATATTGCCGCTGGCGGCCAGTCCGATCCCGCCGCAGACCGCCGCGGAAAGGTCTGTGATGATGTCGCCGAAGAGGTTGTCGGTGACGATGACGTCGAACCGGCCGGGGTCGGTGACCATGTGGATCGTCGCGGCATCGATGTGCTGATAGGCGACCTCGACGTCCGGAAACTCCCGCCCCACTTCAGCGACCACGCGGGACCACAGGCTGCCTGCGAAGGTCAGCACGTTGGTCTTGTGCACCAGGGTCAGGTGCTTGCGCCGGGCCTGCGCGCGGGCGAAGGCGTCGCGCACCACCCGCTCGACGCCGAACGCGGTGTTCACGCTGACTTCGGTGGCTACCTCGTGTGGTGTGCCGACGCGCAGGGCGCCGCCGTTACCGGTGTAGGGACCTTCGGTGCCCTCGCGGACCACGACGAAGTCGATGCTCGTCACCCCGGACAGCGGGCTGCTGACACCCGGGTATAGCCGGCCCGGCCGCAGGTTGACGTGGTGGTCCAGGGCGAACCGGAGTTTGAGCAACAGCCCGCGCTCCAGCACGCCGCTGGGCACCGACGGATCGCCGATCGCGCCGAGCAGGATGGCGTCGTAGCCCTTCAGCTCCTCGATGGTCTCCGCGGTGAGCAGCTCACCGGTCGCGTGGTAGCGACGCGCGCCGAGGTCGTACTCGGTCTTGTCCACGCCGGGCAGCACCACGTCGAGCACCTGCAGTGCCTCGTCGATGACCTCAGGGCCGATGCCGTCGCCGGCAATGACAGCTAGTTTCACGACAGGTCAACCACTTCCAGTGTGGTGGCACCGACCGCCTTGGCGATCGCGGCGCGCACGTTTTCGGGGACATCTGTGTCCACGCGCAGGATGATGGTCGCGCTCTCACCGCTCGCGTCCTGGGAGAGCTGCGCGGCCAGGATGTTGACATCCGCTCCGCCAAGCTCGGTGCCGATCTTGCCTAGCGCGCCAGGCTGATCGGAGTAGTTGACCACCAGGTTGAAACCCTCGGCGCGGAGATCGAAGTTGCGCCCGTTGATCTGAACCAGCTTCTGCACCTGCTGTGGACCCGACAGCGTGCCCGCCACGTTGAACGAGCTTCCGTCGGCATACACCGCGCGCACGTCGACCAAACTGCGGTGGTTGGGGCTCTCCGTGGCAGTGGAGATGTCGGCGGCAACGCCACGATCCTTGGCCAGCGCCGGGGCGTTGACGAAGGTGACCTGCTCGTCGACTACAGCCGAGAACAGCCCGCGCAGTGCCGAAAGCTTAAGCACCTCAACATCTTCAGAAGCCAGCTCGCCGCGAGCTTGCACGCTCAGCGATACCGGCGCAGCGTCGGACAGAGAACCGACCAGCAGGCCGAGCTTGCGCACCAGGTCCAGCCACGGTGCCACCTCCTCGCCGACCACGCCGCCGGCGACATTGACCGCGTCGGGCACGAACTCGCCGGCCAGCGCCAGCTTCACGCTCGCCGCAACATCGGTGCCCGCCCGGTCCTGGGCCTCTTCGGTGGACGCCCCCAAGTGCGGAGTCACGACCACCTGCGGCAGCTCGAACAGCGGGCTATCGGTGCAGGGTTCGGTGCTGAACACGTCCAGTCCGGCACCGCGCACGTGGCCACTGGTGATCGCGTCGGCCAGGGCCTGCTCGTCGATCAGGCCGCCGCGGGCCGCGTTGACGATGATCACACCGGGCTTGGTCTTGGCCAGGTTTTCCTTGCCGATCAGGCCGGCGGTTTCCTTGGTCTTGGGCAGGTGCACCGAGATGAAATCGGCGCGGGCCAGCAGGTCGTCGAGGCTGAGCAGTTCGATACCGAGCTGGGCGGCGCGGGCGGCCGACACGTAAGGGTCGTAGGCCACGATGTGGGCGCCGAACGCGGCCAGCCGCGCAGCGACGAGCTGCCCGATGCGGCCAAGGCCCACCACACCGACGGTCTTGCCGAAGATCTCGGTGCCCGAGAACGACGAGCGCTTCCAGGTGTGCTCGCGCAGCGTGGCGTCGGCGGCGGGGATCTGCCGCGCGGCCGAGAGCATCAGCGCGAGCGCATGCTCGGCGGCGCTGTGGATGTTCGAGGTGGGCGCGTTGACGACCAGCACCCCGGCGGCGGTGGCGGCGTCGACGTCGACGTTGTCCAGGCCGACTCCGGCGCGGGCGATGATTTTCAGCTTGGGCGCGGCGGCAATGACCTCGGCGTCCACCGTGGTGGCCGAACGCACCAGCAGCGCGTCGGCGTCGGCGACAGCGGCCAGCAGTTTCGGCCGGTCCGGGCCATCGACCCAGCGGACCTCGACCTGGTCGCCCAGCGCCGCGACGGTCGACTCGGCAAGCTTGTCTGCAATCAATACAACGGGCAGATTCACGCCGGTCAGCCTAGTGGTTGTTGCCCGGTGGACGATCAGCGGCCGTGGTGCGGTCTACTTACCGGGTGGACGTGACCGTCGTCGGCAGTGGTCCCAACGGGTTGGCGGCTGCCGTCATCTGCGCGCGAGCCGGTTTGAAGGTGCGCGTCATCGAGGGCCAGCCGACGTTCGGTGGTGGTGCCCGCACCGCGGCCGACCCGGAATACCCCGACATCCGCCACGACGTGTGCTCCGCGGTCCATCCGCTGGCGTTGGCCTCGCCGTTCTTCGCCGAGTACAACCTGCCTGCGCGCGGGGTGCAGTTGGCGGTCCCGGAGATCTCTTACGCCAATCCGCTGCCGAACCGGCCCGCCGCGATCGCGTACCACTCGCTGGAGCGCACCTGCGCCGAGCTTGACGACGGGCGCTCGTGGCGCCGGTTGTTCGGTCCGCTCGCCGAGCATCCCGACGGGGTCGTTGGCTTCTTCCTCGGCGACAAGCGCTCGCTGCCGCCCGATCTACCCACCACCGTGCGCGCCGGCCTTCGGGTGCTCACCCAGGGCAGCCCGGCATGGAACGTGCTGCGCGGCGACGATGCCCGTGCGTTGTTCACCGGCGTTGGCACACATGCGATTTCGACGATGCCTTCGCCGGTCAACAGTGGCGCCGGCATCATGCTGGGCACGCTGGCACACACCGCGGGCTGGCCGGTTCCGGTCGGCGGCAGCCAGGCCATCGTCGACGCGATGCTCGCCGATCTGCAGGCCCACGGTGGCGAGTTGGTCGTCGGCCAGCCGGTGACGTCCCCTCCCCCTGGTGTGGCGATCTACGACACCGCACCGACGGCGCTGCTCGACATCTACGGTTCCGCGGTGCCCGATGGCTACGTAAAGTCGTTGCAGCGCTATCGGTTTGGCCCGGGCGTGTGCAAGGTGGACTTCGTGCTCGCCGGCGAGATTCCGTGGCGCGACCCGCGGCTGGCAGCGTCGCCGACCGTGCACATGGGCGGGACCAGAGCGCAGATGGCGTACTCCGAGAAGGAGATCGCCTCCGGCCGGCACCCCGACTGGCCGATGACATTGGCAGCGCTTCCGCATGTGTCCGATCCGTCGCGCATCGACTCCGCGGGGCGGCGGCCACTGTGGACCTATGCGCACGTCCCGGCGCACTCGACCGAGGACCTGACCGAAACCATCACCGGCCTGTTCGAGAAGGCCGCGCCAGGGTTCCGGGATCTGGTGCTGGCCTCGCGCTGCGTGACCGCAGCGCAGATGTCGAGCCACAACGCCAACTACGTCGGCGGGGACATCATCGTCGGCGGCGCCACGCTGTTCGCCGCGATGGTCGGCCCCACGCTGCGCTGGAACCCGTGGACCACGCCAATCCCGAAGGCGTATCTGTGCTCGTCGGCGACGCCGCCGGGAACCGGCGTGCACGGAATGTCCGGCTACTACGCCGCGCGCACGGTACTCAAGCGTGAATTCGGGCTGCCGCTGCCGTCGCTGGCCCCGTAGTTCGGCGCGGTTTCGTGCGCTGTGCGCTCGAAAGCGCGCCGAAATCGCTAGAAACCTAGGAAACCTGGTCGAACAGCAGCGCAAGCTGGCCTGGCGAGATCGCCACTCCGCACTGGTTGCGCAGATCGCGCAGCGGGCTCGCGATGTTCTGCAGGTCGATCAACTCACCGGGATGTCCGATGAAATACCCCCGCACCGAGGCCCTCGCGTCCTCGGCAGACTGACTGGCGGCGGTGGTCAGCACATCGTCGGCCCCGGGATGATTGGCCAGATATCCGCCGGCGGCGGCCAGCACACCGCTGGATGTGGTGGCCAATCCGCTGGCACTGCAGGGTGCCGCCGCCGCGGTCGGCATTGACACGAAGGCCGCGACCCCGACGGCACCCACCATCAGCGCACCGAGCGCGCTACCTCTGGACGTTGTCATTGCCGAACTCCTTCGCCGTTGCTGTGAATCCCTTGAAGCGTTGCATACGACGGAGTACCCCATCGGCCGAGCAGCAAGCCCCGGCGATACAGATGGCCTTACTGTTGTAATTTCGGGAATCCGCTCTCCGGAGTGTCGCCAGCGCCTAACATCAGCGGCCATGACCATCTCCCCGGCCGCAACCACCGCCGAGCCGGGCGCCGTGCGCAGTCCGATCCCGTTGCGCGAGCGCCGCTACGACTGGTTCTTCATCGTCGTGTTCACCGTGTTCATCGGGTCCTCGTTCACCGGGGACATCGTCAACATGGTGGGCCGCCCCGACCCGGATTCCGATTTCTTCCTGGCCCGCGTGGTGTATCACGTCTACGCCGGCGGCACCGATCCCCTGCTGATCGCCAACCCCCGCTTCCTGCAGGTCGGCGCGAGTGTGTCCGCGGTGGTGTTCGGCACCTTCTACGTGCTGCTCGTCTACTCCTTCATCAGGGGACGAGAGTGGATCCGCAAGCCATCATTCATCTACACGGGCATGGTCGTCCAGACGACCTTCATCGTGGTGATGGTCGGATTCGCCGGTGACGCACGGCTTTTCCAGGCGGTCTGCAACACGGCCTACGACTACACCTTCACCAACGTGCCGAAGGCGCTCGCCTACAACCTGCCCTACATCATCGTGCCGATACTGCTGACCGCCCGGATGTGGCGGGCGCATCCGTTCACCCGCCCCTGAACGCCCCCTGAACGCGATTTCGGCGCGTTAACCGTCGCTGAGCGACTGTTAACGCGCCGAAGTCGACTAACTAGGCGGTCTCAGTGATCGGCCGGTCGACCCAGCTCATCAGGTCGCGCAGCTTCTTACCGGTGACCTCGATCGAGTGCTCGGCGTTTTCCTTGCGCAGCTTCTCCAGGCGCTTGTTGCCGCCCTCGACATTGGCGACGAGCTCCTTGACGAAGCTGCCGTCCTGAATGTCCTTGAGGATGGCGCGCATGCGCTCCTTGGTGTCGGCGTCGATGACGCGCGGCCCCGACAGGTAACCGCCGAACTCCGCGGTGTCAGACACCGAGTAGTTCATCCGGGCAATGCCGCCCTCGTACATCAGGTCGACGATCAGCTTGAGCTCGTGCAGCACCTCGAAGTAGGCCAGCTCGGGGGCATAGCCCGCCTCGACCATGACCTCGAAGCCGGTCTTGACGAGTTCCTCTGTGCCACCGCACAACACGGCCTGCTCACCGAACAGGTCGGTCTCGGTCTCGTCCTTGAAGGTGGTCTTGATCACGCCGGCGCGGGCGCCGCCGATGCCCTTGGCGTAGGACAGTGCCAGCGCCTGGCCTTCACCGGTCGGGTCCTGCTCGACGGCGATCAGGCAGGGCACGCCCTTGCCGTCGACGAACTGGCGGCGGACCAGGTGGCCGGGGCCCTTCGGGGCGACCATGCCGATGGTGACGTTGGCCGGCGGCTTGATCAGGCCGAAGTGAATGTTCAGGCCGTGGCCGAAGAACAGCGCGTTGCCGGCCTCGAGGTTGGGCTCGATGTCGTTCTTGAAGATCTCGGCCTGCGCGGTGTCGGGCGCCAGCAGCATGATGACGTCGGCCCACTTGGCGACCTCGGCAGGAGTATCGACCTCGAGGCCCTGCTCGGTGACCTTCTCGCGCGACTTGGAACCCTCTTTGAGGCCGACCTTCACCTGCACACCCGAGTCGCGCAGGCTCAGCGAATGGGCGTGGCCCTGGCTGCCATAACCGATCACCCCGACCTTGCGACCCTGAATGATCGACAGGTCGGCATCATCGTCGTAGAACATCTCAACTGACACGATTGAACTTTCCTTCTGTTTGGTTACTTCGGCTGTTTGGTTACTTCGGTGGGGTCTTTACTTGTTGTTGGTCATCCCGCGCGGCCCGCGCGACAGCGCCACCACACCGGATTGCACGAGCTCACGAATGCCGTAGGGCTCCAGCACCCGAAGCAGCGCCTCGAGCTTCTCCGGGGTGCCGGTGGCTTCGACGGTCAGCGACTCGGTGGACACGTCGATCACCTTGGCGCGGAACAGGTTCACCGCCTCGATCACCTGACTGCGGGTACCGGCGTCGGCTCGAACCTTGATCAGCGCCAGCTCGCGCGCCACAAAGTTGTCGCCGTCCTGCTCGACGATCTTGATCACGTTGATCAGCTTGTTCAGCTGCTTGGTGATCTGCTCGAGCGGGGTCTCCTCGGCGGTGACCACGATCGTCATCCGCGACATGTTCTTCTGCTCGGTGGCGCCGACGGCCAGTGACTCGATGTTGAAGCCGCGCCGGGAGAACAGTGCCGCGACGCGAGCGAGAACACCGGGCTTGTCTTCGACGAGCACCGAAAGGGTATGGGTGACAGTGTTGCCGGCCATCAGGCTCGACCTTCCTCGTTGTCGTCGAACAGCGGGCGGATATTGCGTGCCGCCATGATCTCGTCGTTGCCGCAACCCGCGGCCACCATCGGCCACACCTGGGCGTCGGCGCCGACGACGAAGTCGATCACCACCGGGCGATCGTTGATCGCTCGGGCCTGGTTGATCACGTCGACGACGTCTTCTTCACGCTCGCAACGCAATCCGACGCATCCGTAGGCTTCGGCCAACTTGACGAAGTCCGGGATCCGGCGGCTGTGGGTGCCCAGATCGGTTTGGCTGTACCGCTGTTCGTAGAACAGCGTCTGCCACTGGCGCACCATGCCCAGATTGCCGTTGTTGATCACCGCGACCTTGATCGGCACGCCTTCGACCGCGCAGGTGGCCAGCTCCTGATTGGTCATCTGGAAGCAGCCGTCGCCGTCGATCGCCCACACCTCGGCGTCGGGCCGGGCCATCTTGGCGCCCAAGGCCGCCGGGACGGCGAAGCCCATGGTGCCAAGACCACCGGAATTCAGCCAGGTGCGCGGCTTTTCGTAGGAGATGAACTGCGCGGCCCACATCTGGTGCTGGCCCACGCCCGCGACGTAGATCGCGTCCGGCCCGGCGATCTTGCCCAGCTGGGAGATCACGTATTCGGGGCTGAGGCTGCCGTCGTGCTGCGGGTCGTAGCTCAGCGGATAGGTGGCCCGGATGCCCGAGAGGTATTCCCACCAGTTGTCCTGGTTGGCCCTCGGTGTGCCGCCGGTCTTGCGCAGCGACTCAGTCAGATCCGTGATCGCCAGCTTCACGTCACCCACGATCGGCACGTCGGCATTGCGGTTCTTGCCGATCTCGGCCGGGTCGATGTCGACGTGGATCACCTTGGCTTCGGGCGCAAAGGAATCCAGCTTGCCAGTCACCCGGTCGTCGAACCGTGCACCCAGAGTGATCAACAGGTCGCTCTTCTGCAGGGCGGCCACCGCGGCGACGGTGCCGTGCATGCCCGGCATGCCCAGGTTCTGCGGGTGGCTGTCCGGGAAGGCGCCGCGCGCCATCAGCGTCGTCACCACCGGAATCCCGGTCAGCTCAGCCAGATCCAGCAACTCTTCGGTGGCATCGCCGCGGATCACGCCGCCGCCGACGTAGAGCACCGGCTTGCGCGCCGCGGCGATCAGCCTGGCGGCCTCACGGATCTGACGGCTGTGCGGCTTCGTGTTGGGCTTGTAGCCGGGGAGGTCGATCTGCGGCGGCCACGCGAAGGTGCACTGTGCCTGCAGGATGTCCTTGGGGATATCGACCAGCACTGCGCCGGGACGGCCGGTCGAGGCGATGTGGAACGCCTCGGCCATCACCCTGGCGATGTCGTCGCCGTTGCGCACCAGGAAGTTGTGCTTGGTGATCGGCATTGTGATGCCGGAGATGTCCGCTTCCTGGAAGGCGTCGGTGCCGATCAAGGCGCGACCGACCTGCCCGGTGATGGCGACGACGGGGATCGAGTCCATCTGCGCGTCGGCCAGCGGGGTCACCAGGTTGGTGGCGCCGGGGCCGGAGGTGGCCATCATCACGCCGACCTTGCCGGTGGCGTGGGCATAACCACTGGCCGCATGTCCGGCACCCTGTTCGTGGCGAACCAGGACATGGCGCAGTTTCTTCGAGTCGTAGAGCGGGTCGTAGACCGGAAGCACCGCGCCGCCGGGGATTCCGAAGATGGTGTCGACGCCGAGTTCCTCCAACGAGCGGACTACCGCCTGGGCGCCCGTGAGCTGCTGCGGGGCGACGCGCTTGGCGGCGGTCGTGCCGGCCTTACCGGTGTGGGCTGCGACTCCGCCGTCGGCGGGCGCCGTTGGCTCGGGTGGTCGAGTGGTGGGTGCACTCACGATGTCGTCCTTTTCGGTCCTGTTCATTCTTCGGGCAAGAAAAAACCCCCGTCAGCTTCGGCGGCTGTACGAGGGTTGCGCGCTGGTGCGTGTGGCTATGCCCGGGACGGGGCAAGCGCGACACCAACGCGCTGGCCAAGTACTACGAGAATTCCGCCGGACTTCATAACCTGCGACGGTAGCCTCCGCACAGGTCAAGCGTCAAATCCCGATCCCGGCCACCGAGGTCCCCGCGCTGGTGATGGGATGATGCAACCATGCCCTCGCGTCGCGCACCTGATGCGTCCACCGCCAAGCCCACCGTGATCCGGATATCGCCGATGGCGCATTTCGCCTCGGGGTTCCTGGCGCTGGGCCTGCTGGTGATGATCACGATCTTCCCCGCCTGGGGTGCGGTGTTCATGGTGCTCCCCGTCCTGGCGTCGGTCGCGATCGTGCGGCTGCGCACGGTGGCCGACCGGGAAACACTGACCGCGCGCACGCTGTTGAGCAGCCGCACCGTGGGCTGGGATGAGATCGATGGCCTGCGCTTCGACCGCAGTTCGTGGGCTCGGGCGCGACTGCGCGACAGTTCGGAAATGATGCTGCCCGCGGTCACGTTCGCGACGTTGCCGCAACTCACCGAGGCCAGCAACGGACGAGTGCCCAACCCCTACAAGTGAGCCGCTAGGCCAGTGGGTTGTTTCCGTGCAGGAAGAACCACGCCGCGATGCCGCCACCGACACCGAGCAGTAGTGCGATGAACGAGCCGATGAACGGACGACGGGCCCAACCGCGTCCGCCGTCGAATCCGTAGCGACCCGGGCCGACGAGGATGACCGCGGACGCGGCCGCGATCAGCACCAGCAGATATTCGATGCCGTCGGGGCCGAACACCGCGAGGTAGCCGTCCTGGCGCTGCGCCGAGACGATCGTCAGCAGGCTGTTGACCAGGTAGGCGATCCCACCGGCGGCGGCCAGCGGCGTGAACAGCCCGAGAATCAGCAGGACACCCACCAGGATCTGGGCGCCGGCACCGACGTAGGTCAGCACACCGGCATGCTGGTAGCCGGCGTCCGCAAGCGCGGTCTTGAAGCCGTCCAGGCCCTGACCACCCCACCAGCCGAACGCCTTCTGCAGTCCGTGGCCGATGAACACCGCGCCGACGAACACCCGCAACAGCAGCAGACCCAGGTCCTGGGTGCCCCTGCGGCCGGCGGCCTTGGCGCGCTCCTCGGCGTCGATGGGCTCGATCTCCATCGGAGCGGCCTGCGAAGGCGTCGGATCGATATGGGGCTGCACGTACGGCAACGGTTCAGGATCGTGCAGCAGGCCATAGCCGGTCGACGGCGCAGAACCAGGTATCCCCGAGCTGTAATGGGGGATCGTCGTGGTCTCGAAGTCGCCACCATAGGTGGACGAGGGCAGATCGTCTTCCGGGTCGACTAGCTGGGCCGACGACGGTCGGGCCGAGGAGTCGTCGGGTCGCTGCCAGTGCGGATCGGGGCCTTGACTGGTCACGAAAGTCAGAGTAAGTGCAACTGCCCGCAAATCGGGGATTTGGGCGGCGCTTCTGGCGGCCAATATTGCCTGGATTTCGCGCCGCGCATGGACCGTCGTGGCGAACATCGACGCCCTATCCGTAACCTGGCGGGCATGCAGCTACGCCGGTCGGTCCGTGGGGTGCTGGCCGTTATTTGTGCGACGACGGTCGTGGCCGGGTCTTCGGCGGGTTGCGCGAAGTTCAACAACGACATCTCGCAGCCGTTCACCACCGCCCCGGAGCGGGGACCCGGACCGAGCTCGACACCACCGCCCCCACCTCCCCTGCCGCCCAAGCCGTTCCCCAAGGCCTGCCCCGCGCCCGGGGTCATGCAGGGCTGCCTGGAGAGCACCAGTGGGCTGATCATGGGTCCCGACAGCAAGACCGCCCTGGTGGCCGAACGGACAACCGGCGCCGTCAAGGACGTGTCCGTCAGCGCCGAACCGAAGATCCACACCGTCATCCCGGTCGACCCGAGCGGTGACGGCGGGCTGATGGACATCGTGTTGTCGCCCACGTACTCACAAGACCGCCTGATGTACGCCTACATCAGCACGCCGACCGACAACCAGGTGATCCGGGTGGCCGACGGCGATATCCCCAAGCCGATCCTGACCGGGATTCCCAAGGGCGCCACCGGTAATTCCGGTTCGCTGATCTTCACCAGCCCGACGACCCTGGTGGTGCAGACCGGCGACGCGGGCAACCCAGCCCTGGCGGCAGATCCGAAGTCGTTGGCGGGCAAGGTGGTCCGCCTCGAGCAGCCCACGACGGTCCACCCGGCACCGCCGACCACCGCACTGTCGGGGATGGGTCCCGCCGGCGGCATGTGCATCGACCCGACCGACAAGTCGCTCTACATCACCGACCGCAACCCCGCCGGTGATCGCCTGCAACGCATCGGCCCGGACGCGAAGACCACGACGGTGTGGACGTGGCCGGACAAGCCCGGCGTGGCCGGATGCGCGGCGCTGGACGGCACGGTGCTGGTGAACCTCGTCAACCTCAAACAGACCGTGGCGGTTCGGCTTGCGCAGGGCACCGGCTCGGTGACCGGCGAGCCCGAGGTGGTGCGCCAGGACACCCATGGCCACGCCTGGGCATTGCAAGTAGCCCCGGACGGAAACATCTGGGGCGCAACGGTCAACCGCACCGCCGGCGACGCCGAGAAGCTGGACGACGTGGTCTTCCCGCTCTTCCCGCAGGGTGGCGGCTTCCCGCGCAGCAACGCCGACAACACCTGAGGCATTTACCAAACGGATCTCCTGTTAGCCCTCGCCGGGGGCCGACAGTCGCAGGTGAGGGCCTCGTGTGCACCCGGCTTTCTGGTAGCGTCTACCAAATATCGGGTCAGCCGGGTACCGCAGTTCAGCCGTTGGAGGAGTCGTGGCGCGTTCGGGCATGACGCCGAAGCGGGGCACCGGCCATGCCTACGACGACGGCACCAGGCGAACCGAGATTCTTCAGACGGCCGCGTCGATCATCGCCACGTCCGGCCTACGGACCTCGCTGCAGGAAATCGCCGACGCGGCAGGCATTCTGCCCGGCAGCCTCTACCACCACTTCGACTCGAAGGAAGCGATCCTCGTCGAGCTGCTTGGCCGCTACCACGAGGACCTGGATCGCATTGCCGACGAAGCGCAGAGCAGGCTGAACGATCCGGAATTTCATCCGGCCTTCGACCAGATCGCCGAATTGTCCACCGCGATTGCGCACTGCGCGGTCACCCATCGCGCCGCCTTGCAGATGTCGTTCTATGAAGGTCCCAGCTCCAGTCATGAACTGACCGCTCTGGCCGCACGCCGCCCGACCGCGTTGCTTCAGTCGATGTTGGAGACGCTGCGGGCGGCCCGGTGGAGCGGATACCTGCGATCCGATGTCGATGTGGCCGTGCTGGCCGACCGGATCGTGCAGACGATGCTGCAGATCGGGCTCGACGTCATTCGGGGTAACGCCGGCCCGGACAAGTCGGCCGTCCTGCTGTGCCGGATCCTTCTCGAAGGCTTGGCGACCGGCGCACCCACCGACGAACAGCTGGATCGATCGGCTGCTTTCCTGGCTGCCGACGCCGTCGTCCGTTCCTGGACCGACGACGCGGACGCCGAGCCCGATGACAAAGCGGCCCACGTACGTGCCGTCGCCAGAACAGAATTCGGCAAGAAGGGCTATGAGGTCACGACTGTCCGTGACATCGCGTCGGCGGCGGGAATGGGCACCGGCACCGTCTACCGGTTGATCGGCTCGAAAGATCAACTGCTGGCCTCGATCATGCAGTCCTTCGGCGAGAAGGTCGCGATGGGTTGGTCCGAGGTGCTCGAGGCGGATTCCACGATCATCGAGAAGCTCGACGCATTGAGCTGGATCAACACCAATGCGATGGATCGCTTCGCCGACGAATTCCGGATTCAGCTGGCGTGGATGCGCCAGTCTCCCCCGGATACTCCCAACCCTGGCTGGTTGTTCACCAAACGGGTGCGGCAGATGAAAGGTCTTCTCGCTGAGGGCATCAAGTCCGGCGAGATCAGTATCGACAGCCCGTCGAACGACCTGCTGGCGCGTTCGGTGATCGGCGTCGGCTGGATCCCCGAGAGCATCCTGCGCGAGCTGGGCACCCGCGCCTCTCTGTTGTGCGTCCGCGACACGACGCTTCGCGGCGTCGTCGTCACGTGACGGTCCCTACTGTGACGATCCCTACTGGGGATCGAACAGCACGGGCAGCGCCGTCGGCGACCGGAACACCTGTCCGCGGATGTGCGGGTCGTCCCCGTCGGGGTCCATCCGCAGGTTGGGCAGCCGGTCGAGTAACAGGTTGACGGCCGTGCGCATCTCCAGACGCGCCAGATGCATACCGAGGCAGACGTGCACGCCGTATCCCCAGCCGAGGTTGCTCCGTGGCTCGCGGAACAGATTGAACGCGTCGGGATCCGGGAAGCGCTCGTCCTGCCGGTTGGCCGCACCCAGCATCGGCATCACCGACGCGCCCGCCGGAATCGCCACCCCACCCAGTTCGGTATCCCGGGTGGCAACGCGAGTGATGGTGAGCAGCGGCGGATTCCACCGCACACCTTCCTCGATCGCCTGCGGAATCAGCGCGCGATCGTTGCGCACCGCCTCCAGCTGAGCGGGATCTGACAGCAGGGCGAACAGCAGATTACCCAGTGACCGGTAGGTGGTTTCGACACCGGCCGGAAGCAGTAGCCGCAGGAACGAGAAGATCTCCTCGTCTTCGAGTTTCTCGCCGTCGATCTCCGCAGCGGCCAGCAGACTGATCAGGTCGTCGCGTGGCTCGGCCCGCCGTGCCGCCAGAATCGGCTTGAAATACTCGACCAGCGCAGCCGAAGCGGCCAGGCCGCGTTCGGGATTCATAATCCAGCTCAGCAGCGAGATCGACCACCGCTGGAACTGCGGGTAGTCCTGCTCCGGCAACCCCAACAGCCCGGCGATGATCCGGCTCGGATAGGTGAACGTGAACTCCTTGACCAGATCGGCCTTGCCATTCGCGACAAAGGCGTCGATCAACTCGTTGCCCACCCGCGCGACCAGTTCGTCCTGCCACCGCGCAAGCGACTTCTGCGAGAACGCCTTCGAGATCAGGGCGCGCAGTCGGCCGTGCACCGGTTCGTCCATGCCGAGCATCACGCGCTCACCCAGAACCGGACCGAAGGCGGCGATCACACCCGACGACGAGAATGTCTCGTTGTCGCGCAACATCTGCTGCGCCTCCTCGAACCGGTACACAATGAAAACAGGTAGACCGGCCTCACCGGGCATCGCGGAACCTTCGATGCGCTGGACCGGCTCCTCCCGGCGCATCCGGGCCAGCTCCGGGAACGGATCGCGCACATTGCCGGACACGACGTCATCGAACGAGCCGAAGTCGTCGAGGTCATCGAAAAGTTGTTCCATTACCGCTCCTTGAGATTGGTGATAAGTCAGTCTGGTTGCTGCGGTGCCTGTTTCGCCGCTGACCGTTTGGCTGCCGCCGCGACGATGCGCTGCATCACCGGCTGCGGGATGACCTTCATGGCGAGCACCATCGCCTTCTGGGCTGTGGTCAGCGGGTACGCCCCGTTGCGCATCGAGCCTTGCCGGGGGATGCCGAGCACGACCCTGGACATGTGGTGCATTCCTGACGCCGGCAGGAACCTGTTGGACACCAACAACATCGACGCATCCGGTCCGACCCCGTGCCGCCGGAACGGGCCGCGATCGGCCAGCGCCTTGACCAACCCGTCGGCGAACCGTTCGGGCGATCGGGCAAGTTTCATGGCGAACCGGCCACGGGTGTTCATCGTCTGGTGAAGCCGGGCGTACGGGCCGCCGAAGTCACGGTCATCGGTGGTGCCCGCGTCGGTGATGATCTCGGTGTCGTAGGTGCCGGTGATCAGGACCGTCACGCCCAGACCGAAGGGGGCGATCTCGGCAGCCAACGATTCCCCCCAGCGTTCCATGGCGCCCTTACTGGCCGAGTATGGCGCGGTCGCCGGCTGCCCGCGCACCCCTGCCGAGCTGCCGACCAGAACGATCCGTCCCTCCCCCGCGGCCCGCATCGACGGCAACAGCGCATTGGTCAGCGCGACCGGGCCTATCACGTGGGTGGCGAACATCCGCTGCCACAGAGCCATGTCGGTCTCCTCGGCCATCCCGGCCGAGGAGATGCCGGCGTTGTGCACGAGGGCATACGGTGCGCCGACCCGTTCGTCAATGGCCTTGGCGGCAGCCGAAACCGACGCGATGTCCGTCAGGTCGAGCTGAACACCGATCAGCCGATCGTCGTCCTCGCCCGCACCGGTCGCTGCGCGGAGCAACGGCATGCCACGATCCGGGGTGCGCATGGCGGCCACCACCCGCCAGCCTTCGCGGTAAAGCCGTACCGCCGAGGCGAACCCCAAACCGCGGGCCGCGCCGGTGATCACGACGGTGCGCCGGCTATCCATTCGCGTTCGCAGGTGCACAGGCGCCTTCACCGGGCGGTGGCGGCGTGACCTCGGGCCGGCCGTCCGGCAGACCCTGCTGCCAGGTGGACCACTTGCCGACCGAGAAAGGCCCCTGCGCGCCGGCCTTCTCGTAATAGCCCTGCGGGTCGTAGACCTTGGCCTCCGGGAACGGCCATGGGCACGCCACTGAGGTGGCGGCGCCGCTTGCCTTGATCACCCAGAACCACCCGCCGTACGCGAAGTACGCCACGTTGATGATCGCGAACATCACCAGGAACGTGCCGAGCACCGGCTTCTTCGGGAACAGCCTCGCCTTCGCCGCAAGCTTCTCCGCCACCGACTTCCCCGTGTCGTCGCGGTAGACGAGGATCGATGCCGGGATCATCACGAACGTCACTGCCAGCGATTCCCAGATCAATGGGAACTGAAAGGTGCTGCCTCCGAACATCGTGCCGAACGGGATCGCCTGCGAGTAGATGTAGAGCCCGGTGCGCACCAGGCTGATCTCCAGGATTGCGTCGAAGATGAAACCGATCACCAGCGTCAGCAAGCCCAGACTGATCAGGGGGTGCCGGGTGACGAACGCTTCGGGACCCCGCTTGGCCTGGAGCTTGCGCAGAATCCAGATCGCCGGGAAGTACGGGCCGAAATAGAAAGTCACATAACCGAACACGATGAAGGGTTCGACGGTCGGCGACATCATGATCAGGTACCAGGACTCGGGCCAGTGCAGCAGGGCCGGGTTGTACACCGCGTACGGTGACCAGTTCATGATCGGGTCCTGCCACACGATCAGTGTGGTGACCAGGACCATCATCAGCACCGGGCTGCCGGGGTTCTTTCGCCAGCCGCGGATGAAGACGATGGTCAGCGCCACGACCATGATCGCGGCGCCGATCTGGGGGATCAGCTGCCAGTGATCCCAGCTCGTCAGGAACTCGACCGGGCGTGGCCGTCCCTCGACATTGGGGTTGGCCACTCGCGGGTCGACATCGGTACGCCCTACGGCGACGAACAACCCGAGGAAGCCGAGCCAGGCAAGTAGGGCGATCACTCGGCCCCAATTCGGGCCGGTGCGAGGAAGATTCGGTGAATCGGTGGGTGCCGGCGATGGTGGGGATTCCTGCGTGGTCATCGAATCAGCCTTCCTCTCCGAAGCGATCGACGAGATGCGAGTTGACGCCGTCGGTGTCGAGCTTGCGCGCGACGAGGTAACCGGCGCCCATCCAGGCCCGTCGAGTCCACTTGCCAAGGGAGACGCGGGTTCCCGGGGCGCCGGATGCGGCGGGCAGCATCTTGACGCGCTCCAGCGCCTCCTTGACCCCGCGCGGGCTGAGTGGGTGCGAGTCCGCGAAGGCGCGCACGAGCGTGGCTGCGACATCGCGGTTCACCACGGTCACGCAGAACTCCGGACGGCTGCCGTCGTACTTGGCGGCGTACCTGTCCAGAAAGTCCTGCCCGATCGGGTTTCCCTCGTCGTACTGATCGACGCCGATCCAGCCCAGGAACGCGTCCCACATGATCGGGTTGACCCAGGCGTTCTGGAAGGCCGTGGTGGTGAACCGTGGCGGGTCCCAGTCGAGCGCCTTCAGTGCTGGGTTGACGAACACGATTCCGAAACCGAAACCCAGGTGCACGATCGCCTCGGCCTTCGCCTCGTGCAGGGTCTGGACCGCGGCGTTGATGTCCTGCGCGGTCTGGGCGATCTGGGCTTCCGCGACGATCCGAATGCCCTTGCGACGGCATGCGATTCGCAAGTTCTTCACATAGCTCTCGCCGATCAGGCTCTGCTCGACCAACACGCCGATCTCGGTGAGTCCACGCTTGGCGACCAGATCGGCGATGAAGATTGGCTCGTCGGTCATCGAGCCCTGGGGAAAGGCGAACGTCCACTCGCCCAGCCAGTCATCGGTGCCGGTCACGCTGATCGCGGGCACCTTGAAGCGCTCTTCGATCGCCTCGCGTACCGGCACGCAGTTGTCGGTGATGTTCGGTCCGAACACCACCAGGCAGCCCTCGTCGACCAGTTCGCCGTAGGCGTCGATCACGGCCTTGACCGAACCCTTGGGCAGGCCCTCGACTTCCTTGTAGATCATGTGCACGGGCCGGTCCATCACACCCTGCTCGACAGCCTCTTCGAAGATCATGTCGAAGCATCGGGTGAAGGAGGTGAACAGGTCCTCGGGAAAGCCGGGGGGCAGCGTGAAGTCCATCAGATAGCCGACCTTGATCGGCTCCGCGGTGCTTTCGTAGGACATTGGAGTCTCCTGGGTCGTCTAGTTGGATGCGCCGAGGTACACGTCGATCATTTCGGCGAGGCCGCGGCCGACGACGGCATCGTCGGTCAGCGGACCCGCGATGGCCGCGAGAGCCGCTTCGCGCATCGACAATCCTTCTGCGATGAGCCGGCCTGCCGCGATCAATACCCGCGTCGATGCCACTTCGCGGAGTCCACCGGTCTCCAGCCTGCGCACCGCCTGGCCGAAGCGAACCAGCTCGGCGGCAACCACGCGTTCGACGCCGGCCTCGTGAGTCACGATGCCTTCTTCGACTTCGGCTGCGGGAAAGCCGAATTCGATGGCCACCATGCGCTGACGGGTGGAGTCCTTCAGATCCTTCAGCACGCTCTGGTAACCGGGGTTGTACGACACGACCAGGCCGAAACCGGGCGCGGCGTCGAGCGTCACGCCGAGCCGCTCGATGGGCAATTGGCGACGGTAGTCCGCGAGCGGATGCAGGACCACGGTGGTGTCCTGGCGCGCCTCGACGACCTCGTCGAGGTAGCAGATCGCACCGTCGCGCACCGCACGGGTCAGCGGGCCGTCGACCCACACCGTCTCATCGCCTTGCAGTAGGTAGCGCCCGACCAGATCCGCGGTGGTGAGATCGTCGTGGCACGCCACCGTGATCAAGGGGCGGCCGAGATCGTGGGCCATCGCCTCGACGAACCGCGTCTTGCCGCATCCGGTGGGGCCCTTGAGGAGCAGCGAAAGCCCTTGCCGATAGGCCGCCTTGAAGACGGTCTCCTCGTTTCCGAGGGGCTGGTAATAGGGCCGCTCCCCCTCAGGGAGGTAGGCGGCCCCATTCTGGTGTTCGAGCTTATCCGCGACCACTCAACGTTCCCTTCCCCGCGTCGCTGCGGTGATTGGCAGCGTATCCCGGAACAGATGTTTGTTTCAAGCATGGGGTCACGACACACGCCGCCTGACTTCGGCGGCGCGGACCGCGGACCGAAAAAGCGGTCCGATGACGCTGGTGAGCTGCTCAGGGCGGCCGACCATCGCGTGTGCGGTACTGCCGAAGACGCTGCGCAGCGACGCCGAATCCATGTTGGCGCCCACAGTCAGGCACACACAGCCGGTGCCCCGCCTGCGCGCCTCCGTCAGCGCCCGGCGCGCATCGGCAGCGCCATATCCGCGCTCGTAGCCGTGGTCGTAGGCCAAACCGTCCGAGAGCACGACGAGTAGTCGCCGCGAGCTGCCGCCACGTTCCTCCAGCACCCGGCTGCCGTGGCGGATGGCGGCGCCAAGGCGTGAGTACGCCGCGGGTTGCACGCTGTTGAGCTTGCGCAGCACCTGGCTGTCCAGGTGGTCGTCCATGCGTTTGATCGGAATGACGTTCACCGCCGAGCGTCCCTGCGAGTTGTACGCGTACAGGGCGACGCGATCCCCCAGGTCGTGCAGGGCGACGACCAGGTTGGCCGCAGCGACACGTTGTTGCTCGTGGACCGTCTTGCCGACCGTGCCGGCCTCCGCGGACGACCCCGACACGTCGAGCAGCACCAGCACCGAAAGGTCCCGGCGGCGACGCAGGCTGTCGAGATACACCGATTCGTCGGGGGTCGAGCCGGCCCTCACCTGTACCCGGGCAGCCACGGCGGCATCGATGTCGATGTCATCGCCCTGGGGCTGACGATGCCTGCGGTGCAGGCCCATGCCGAGTCGGGCCAGCGGTCGCCGGAACGCGATGGCGTCGTCGATGCTGGGTGATGCGGCCGGTTCGATCCGCGGTTCGACCTCGCGCACAGTGCACCAGTCCGGGCGGTACTTCTTCTGATTGACGTCCCACTCCGGATAGGTCACACCGCCCGACTTGGCATCGGCACTGTCTTCGGTTGCGGCCGAGGCGGTCGATGAGACCGCGTTGGCGCCGCGATTGGCCGAATTCGTGCGGTGGGTCGGCGAGTCCGCCCCCGGTGGGCCGCCACCCGAACTGCTCGCACGTGTGGACGACAGTAGCTTCTTGAGCCATTTCCCGATGAAACCCCCGCCACCGACCGGGCTGGTGAACAGGTCAGGATCGGTGTCGCCCGTTGGCAATTCGCCGTCGTCGAGCTCTTCGAGCTCGCGTTTTCCGGCGTTTCGCGGCACGTGCCCGACCGTGTCGTGGTCCACCGCCTTCGCCGCGCGCCCGATAACCTCGAGCAACTGCTTCGGCCGGATCACGCCGAAGTGTGCAGGCGCGTCCGCGATCGGCGTCGAGCCCGTCGCGATCACCAGTGACTCGGCGGCGGAATGGCTTCGGCACGCCACGCCGGCGTCGGCCAGAGATGCCAGGGTGCCGGGCAGGATGTCGGCGTTGGCCACCACTGCGCGGTGCCCCTCGATGGCGAGATACCGCGCTGCCGCCTTCCGATTTCTCGTCAGCGTCTTGACGATGTCGGCGTCGAGGCTGCCGGCCGCGATCAGCGAGGCCTGGACGGCAATGGCCTCGATGGTGGCGCGCTGGGCGGCCGTCGGATCGACGAAGATGCTCTGCCCGTCCGTCCAGGGCGGCGAGCCCGGCTCAGCAGGGACGACGACCACAACGTGGCCGGCTACGGCCGACGCGACCATGGCCAGCCGAGCGAGTCGATCGTCGTCAGCCAACGAGTACCTCCACCCTCTCGTCACCGCCTGTGGCGTTGTTGACCAAATATCTGTTCCACCGTAGAGTTCGGCCGGAGGGCAGTCAACTGGCCCGTTCGCGGCGCCCGGGAAGCCGCATCGGCACCGAATTGACAAGGGTGATGACATGATCGACTTCACCGGCCAAGCGGTGATCGTGACCGGCGCGGGCCGTGGACTCGGCCGCCTGTACGCACTCGATTTGGCCAAACGGGGCGCTTCCGTCGTCGTCAACGACATCGGCTCGACGATGCGTGGGGACGGAGTGGACGCCGCGGTCGCCGACTCGGTGGTCGACGAGATCACCAGCGCCGGCGGACGGGCCGTCGCCTCCCATGACTCGGTCGACACCGCGGCGGGCGGCGCGGCGATCGTCTCGACCGCGGTGGATGCGTTCGGTGGCCTCGACGCCGTCGTCAGCAATGCGGGCATCTTCGGCAGCGTTGCCTTCGAGGACCTCTCATCCGACGACTGGACCCGGATGCTGCGGGTCCACCTCGACGGCGGCTTCCACCTGTCCCAGCCCGCCTACCGGGTGATGAAGGCCAACGGCGGCGGCCGATTCGTCTTCATCTCCTCCTCGGCCGGAGTATTCGGCCAGCCGATGGAGGCGCACTACGCGGCGGCCAAGACCGGCCTCATCGGGTTGACGAATGTCATAGCCATCGAAGGGGAAGCGCACGGCATCCGGGCCAACGCCGTGTTGCCGACCGGCTTCTCGCGGATGGTCACCGAGACCGTCGGCGACGAGAAGTTCCTCGCCGAATCCGGCTTCATGCGCGCGATCCGGCCCGAACTGGTGGTGCCGCTGGTGGTGTTCTTGGCAAGTCAGGCTTGCACTTTCACTCATCGCAACTATTCCGCCTGCGCGGGACGCTACGCCCGCGCATTCGTCGGGCTCAGCGAAGGCTGGCTGGCCGACGCCGATTCCGCGCCGGCCGCCGAAGACATCGCCGAGCACCTTGAGCAGATATCGGCCACCGAGAAGTTCATCGTGCCGACCTCGATCGTCGACGAAGTCTTGGAGGTCTGCGACCGCCTTGGCGTGAGTCCCATGCCGGGTGGTGCCGACGTCGAGTTCCCCGAACCACAGAAGCCGAGGAGTTGACGCCTCGTCAGGGCTAGTCCAGCGGAATCGTCACCCGGACAGTCGTACCCGATCCTGGCGCAGAGATGACGCTCAGCGTTCCGCCCACGAGTTCGGCCCGCTCCGCCATCGACAACATGCCGTAGCTCTCCGACGACGGGTTCCCCGGCACGGACTCGAAGCCCACCCCGTTGTCGGCGACCTCCAGCAGGGCCACCCCGTCGTTGACGGCAAAGCGCACCGTGGCGACCATCGCGCGGGAATGCTTGACGACGTTCTGAAGCCCTTCCTGCGCAATGCGATACAGCGCGACCTCGATATGTTCGGGCAGCCGCTCGTCGACGAGGTCGAGGTCCAGATCGACTTCCGGGATCGAGGTGGCCAAGCTGGCCAGCCCGCCGGCCAGGCCGAGGTCGTCGAGCACCGGCGGACGCAGGCCGCCGATCGCCGAACGCGCTTCGGCCAGCGTCAGATCCACCAGATCACGGGCTTTTTCGAGTTGTTCGGCGGCCGAGCTCTGCTCGCCGTCGTCGACGGCGCGTGCGGCGGCGTCGAGTCGATAGGTCAGCCCGACGAGCCGCTGCGAGATGCCATCGTGGATGTCACCGGCGAGACGGCGGCGCTCGCTTTCCTGTGCGGCGATCACCTGCTCGGCGAAATTCTCATGCGCGCGTTCGCGCGCGGAGAGCTGGCGGTGCAGCCGAGCCTGATGCAGCGCACCGGCGATGAGCCGGCCGATGACGGTCAGCAGCTCGATGTCGCGGGGTGTGAAGTCGCGGCGCTCGATGGTGTGCACGTTGAGCACCCCCACCAACCCGCCGGGTTCGGTCTCCATCGGTACCGATGCCATCGAGGCGAAGTCCTTGCCGCGCAACGCCGCAATCGGCACGTACCGCGGGTCGGCCTCCTTGTCGCTGACAATCACCACCGGTTCGCGATGGCTGGCCACCCACCCGGACACCCCGGATCCCAACGGCATCCGCACGAGGCCCACCTGCTCATCGAACGGCGGTGTGGCGCCGGCCAACGTCAACGACCGGTCGGTGTCGTCGAGAACGTGCACGAAGCAGACGTCGGATGCGGTTGCGGCGGTGATCATCCGGGCCACCGCGGCGGCCATCGGCTCGACGCCGGGACCCGTTGACGTCGCGGCGATGATGTCCAGCAGCAGGGCGACTTCCTGGTCGGCGTCGACCAGGCCGTGTACGGCGTGCGGGCTGACCCCCTTCGAGGGATTCATCGAAAGATGCCTTCGCGCAATGCGGTTGCGGCGGCACTGGTGCGATCATTGACACCCAGCTTGCGATAGATCGAGCTGAGGTGGGTTTTGACCGTCTCCTCGCCGATCACCAGCTTGGCGGCGATACCCCGATTGGACAGCCCCGTCACCACCAGCGACAGGATCTCGCTTTCCCGTTGGGTGAGCCCTTGCCGGGCGCCCGGCCAGAATTGGTCGCTTTGCAAACGGGCCGCGGTCTCCGCCGCGCGGGCGGCCAGGCCGGCGTCGATGGCCGTCGAGCCGGCGTGCACGCCTTCCAGCTGGCGCACCAGCTCGTCACTGCTGATGCCCTTGAGCAGGTAGCCGGACGCACCGACCCGCATGGCCTGGAACAGATACTGCTCGTCGTCGTAGACGGACAACAGGATGACCTTGCGGCCGGGGTCGCGTTCCCGCATCTCCCGGCAGAGGTCGAGTCCGCTGGCGCCCTGCATCCGCACGTCGCACAGCACGATGTCGGGATTCAGCTCGGCGATCACGGCCATGGCTTTCTCTGCCCCAATGGCTTCGCCGACCACCTCGACGCGTTGGGCGAACGGCGCGAGCATCGCCTTGAGGCCCTCGATGACCATTTCGTGGTCGTCGACCAGCACCACCCGCACCGTCATGGGCTTCACCGTAGTGCCGCCGCTGACCAGCGTCCCCGCATTGTCCCGTAACCACAGCGGCCACAGATGATTACGTTCGCAAACACCCGGGGGGATGCTCCCCCACCCCCACTCCCCTGATCGGGGGATGTCCATGGGTGTGAGCGGGGTGATACTTCGACCGTGGCCACGATGACCTTGGACACGATCAGCCGGAACCAGTCCTTCTGGTGGGATCGAGCACGTTGCGCTCACGCCGACGTGCCCGTACTCGAGGCCGTTATTTTCGATTTCGATACCCCGCTGGCAGCCACCGAACGCGACGCGCACATGTTCCGGGATCTGATCTGGAGCCTGCATTGCGACGATATCCGGGTTGGCATCACCGCAGCAGGGTCACGCGCACGGGTCGAGCCGTTGGTGCGGGACCTGATCGGCGACGGCGTCATCGAGGTCATGATCACCGGTGACGACGTGGTGCGGCCCAAACCCCATCCCGAGGTGTACCAGCGGGCGCTGCACGAGCTCGGGGTCAGCCCCGAGGCTGCGATGGCGGTCGAGCATTCGAAAGCCGGCTTTCACACGGCGCGATCGGCGGGGCTGGCGACGATCGTCGTCACCACCCTGGGCACCCGCACGCTCGATTTTGTCGGAGCGGCCGCGGTCCAGGACCGCTACGACTGCGTCGAGCCGCTGTCGGCCGAACGCTGCCGGCGTCTCCACGAGCAGTGGTGGATCACCAACTCCAGGCTGAGCGCCTAGCTCTGCCCGCAAGCGGCCATGACCAACTCGCGCACCTGCGCGGCGTCGGCTTGCCCCTTGGTGGCTTTCATCACCGCGCCCACGATCGCACCGGCGGCCTGCACCTTGCCGCCACGGATCTTGTCGGCGATGTCGGGGTTGGCGGCCAGCGCCTCGTCGACGGCGGTCTGGATCAGTGAGTCGTCGCGGACCATGGCGAGGCCGCGGTCGGCCATCACCTGGTCGGGCTCACCTTCACCGGCCAGCACACCCTCGATGACCTGACGGGCCAGCTTGTTCGACAGCTTGCCCTCGTCGACCAGGGCGACGACCTTGGCGACCTGGGCCGGCGTGATGGCCAGCGCGTCGAGTTCGATACCAGCCTCGTTTGCCTTCTGCACCAGGAAGTTTCCCCACCAGGCGCGAGCGGACTCGCTCGATGCGCCTGCCGCGACGGTGGCCGTCACCAGTTCGACCGCGCCGGCGTTGACCAGGTCACGCATCACCTCGTCGGAGACGCCCCACTGGTCCTGAATCCGCTTGCGCGACAACCACGGAAGCTCGGGGATGGTGGTCCGCAACCGCTCGACCAGGTCATCGCTCGGCGCCACCGGCTCAAGGTCGGGCTCGGGGAAATACCGGTAGTCCTCGGCTGTTTCCTTGTCGCGCCCGGGTGCGGTGAAGCCCGCCTCGTCGAAATGGCGGGTCTCCTGGCGGATTCTGCCGCCGGCCTCGAGAACTGCTGCCTGACGGCGCATTTCGTAGCGGACCGCCACCTCGACGCTCTTGAGCGAGTTGACGTTCTTGGTCTCGGTGCGAGTGCCGAACTCGACTTGGCCGATCGGGCGCAGCGACACGTTGGCATCGCAGCGCAGCGAACCCTGATCCATCCGCACATCGGAGACACCGAGCCCGCGCAGCAGATCCCGCAGCGCGGTCACATAGGCGCGGGCGACCTCGGGGGCCCGGTCACCGGTGCCCTCGATCGGCTTGGTGACGATCTCGATCAGCGGCACCCCGGCACGGTTGACGTCCAGCAGTGAGGTGGTCGCGCCGTGGATGCGGCCGGTGTCGCCGCCGAGGTGGGTGAGCTTGCCGGTGTCCTCTTCCATATGCGCCCGCTCGATGGGGACGCGGAACGTGCTGCCGTCGTCCAGCGGGACCTCCAGGTACCCCTCGAACGCGATCGGCTCGTCGTACTGCGAGATCTGGTAGTTCTTCGGCTGGTCGGGGTAGAAGTAGTTCTTCCGCGCGAAGCGCGACCACGGCGCGATCTGGCAGTTCAGCGCCAGGCCGATGCGGATGGCCGATTCGACGGCGGCCTCGTTGAGCACCGGCAACGCGCCCGGCAGCCCGAGGCACACCGGGCAGACCTGGGTGTTGGGCTCGGCGCCGAAGGTCGTCGAGCAGGGGCAGAACATCTTGGTGACCGTCGACAGCTCGACGTGCACCTCCAGACCGAGCACCGGGTCGAAGCGAGCGACGACGTCGTCGTAATCGAGCAGGTCGGCCTGCGTTGCGGCAGTCATGTCGTCAATCCTAGTGGGCGCAGTTTTCCCGCCGAGCCCAGCAGAAACTCAGCCGAAGAAGGCGGCCGCATCGTCATAGCGGGTCTGCGGCACCAGCTTGAGCTGGCGCACCGCATCGGCCAACGGCACCCGGCCGATGTCCTGCCCGCGCAGCGAGACCATGATCCCGAATTCGCCGGCATGGGCGGCGTCGGCGGCGTTGACGCCGAACCGGGTGGCCAGCACCCGGTCGTAGGCCGTCGGGACGCCACCGCGCTGCACGTGGCCGAGCACGGTGACCCGGACTTCCTTCTTGATCCGCTTCTCCACCTCGTAGGCCAGCTGCTGGGCCACCCCGGTGAACCGTTCGTGGCCGAACTCGTCGGTGCCGCCCTGGCGCAGCTGCATCGAACCCTCGGCGGGCTTGGCGCCTTCGGCGACGACGATGATGAAGCTCGACTCGCCGCGCTGGAAGCGCTTCTTGACCAGCCGGCACACCTCTTCGACGTCGAAGGGCTGCTCGGGAATCAGCGTCATGTGCGCACCCGAGGACAGGCCGGCGTTGAGCGCGATCCAGCCCGCGTGCCGGCCCATCACCTCGACGACCATCACCCGCTGATGCGACTCCGCGGTGCTGTGCAACCGGTCGATGGCCTCGGTGGCGATCTGCAAGGCGGTGTCGTGACCGAATGTGACGTCGGTGCAGTCGATGTCGTTGTCGATGGTCTTGGGCACCCCGACGACCGGGACACCTTCCTCGGAGAGCCAGTGCGCGGCGGTGAGCGTGCCTTCGCCGCCGATCGGGATCAGCACGTCGATCCCGTTGTCCTCCAACGTCTGTTTGATGTCGTCGAGCCCGGCGCGCAGCTTGTCGGGGTTGGTGCGGGCGGTGCCCAGCATGGTGCCGCCCTTGGCGAGCAGCCGGTTGTTGCGGTCGTCGTTGTGCAGTTGGATCCGGCGGTCCTCCAGCAGGCCACGCCATCCGTCGAGGAAGCCGACCACCGTGGATCCGTAGCGGGCGTCGCAGGTTCGCACGACCGCCCGGATCACGGCGTTGAGGCCGGGACAGTCACCGCCACCGGTGAGCACTCCGATTCGCATGGGCCCTATCCTGCCCCGTCAGATCGCCGTTGGCAGCGGACCGCGCGCACTCTCATAGGCCGCGCCCACCCGGTAGAGCCGGTCGTCGGCCAGGGCGGGGGCCATGATCTGCAGTCCGACCGGCAGGTTGTCGTCGGGTGACAGGCCCGACGGCACCGACATTCCGCAGTGCCCGGCCAGGTTCAGCGGCAGCGTGCACAGGTCGAACAGGTACATCGCCAGCGGATCGTCGACCTTCTCCCCCAGCCGGAACGCGGTGGTCGGGGTCGCCGGGGACACCAACACGTCGACCTTCTCGTAGGCCGCGTCGAGGTCGCCGGCGATCAAGGTACGGACCTTCTGCGCCTGGTTGTAGTAGGCGTCGTAATAGCCCGCCGACAATGCGTACGTGCCAATGATGATGCGGCGCTTGACTTCTGGGCCGAATCCGGCCGCCCGGGTCAGCGCCATCACCTCTTCGGCGCTGTGGGTGCCGTCATCGCCGACCCGCAGGCCGTAGCGCATGGCGTCGAACCGGGCCAGGTTGCTCGACACCTCCGACGGCAGGATCAAGTAGTAGGAGGACAGCGAATAGTCCAGGTGCGGGCAGTCGACCTCGCTGACCTGCGCGCCGAGGGCGGCCAGCTGCTCGACGGCGGCGTTGAACGACTCCAGGACGCCGGGCTGATAGCCCTCGCCGCTGCGCAGCTGTTTGACCACACCGACCCGCAGCCCGGACAGATCGCCCGCGGCCCCAGCCTTCGCCGCGGCGACGACGTCGGGGACCTTGGCTTCGACCGAGGTGGAGTCGCGCGGGTCGTGCCCGGCGATCACCGCGTGCAGCAGCGCGGTGTCGAGGACCGTGCGGGCACAGGGCCCGCCCTGGTCCAGCGACGACGCGCACGCGACCAGTCCGTAGCGCGACACCGTGCCGTAGGTCGGCTTGACCCCGACGGTGGCGGTCAGCGCCGCGGGCTGGCGGATCGAGCCGCCGGTGTCGGAGCCCAGCGCCAGCGGCGCCTGGAACGCGGCCAGCGCGGCCGCGCTGCCACCGCCGGACCCACCGGGCACCCGGTCGGTGTCCCACGGGTTACGGGTCGGGCCATAGGCGGAGTTCTCGGTCGAGCTGCCCATCGCGAACTCGTCCATGTTGGTCTTGCCGAGGATCGGGATGCCGGCGGCTCGCAGCCGGGCGGTCACCGTCGCGTCGTAGGGCGACACCCAGCCCTCGAGGATCTTCGACCCACATGTGGTCGGCATGTCGGTGGTGGTGAAAACGTCCTTGAGCGCCAACGGAACACCAGCCAACGGCGACGGCAGCGTCTCCCCGGCGGCGACGGCGGCGTCGGTGCGCGCCGCGCTGGCCAGCGCCGCGTCGGCGGCGACGTGCAGGAACGCGTGGTACTGCTCGTCGGTCGCGGCGATCTGGTCCAGGCAGGCCTGGGTCAGCTCGACCGAAGAGATCTCCTTGGCCGCGATCTTCTCCCCGAGCGTGGCGGCGTCGAGGCGGATCAACTCGCTCATTCGGCCTCTCCCAGGATCTGGGGCACCGCGAACCGGCCCTCGATGGCGTGCGGCGCCTCGGCGAGGGCTTCCTCCTGGGTCAGGCACGGCTGCACCACGTCGGCGCGGGTGACGTTCACGTCGGTGAGGGGGTTGCCGGTCGGCTTCGCGTCGCCGGTATCGACGGCCTGGATCTGGCCGACATGCTCCAAGATGGCGTCGAGCTGGCCGGCGAAGCTGTCGAGTTCGTGGTCGGTCAGCGCCAGCCGGGCCAGCTTGGCCAGCCGGGCGACGTCGTCGCGGGAGATCTGGGACACGGTGCCCAAGCCTAGGTGAAAGGCTCAGTGACGTGCCGTGGGGACTGCTTCCGGTCAGCCTGCCGCTCGGCGGGCTGCTGGTCCTCGCCAGCGGCGCGCTGATCCTGCCCCGCCCCGCTTCGCAGCGGCTGCTCGCCGGAGCGGTGGCGACCCTGACCGGCGTGGTGGTTGCCGTGGTCGGGCTGGGCGTCGTGGGCCGGTTGACCGGCGTACTGCTGCTGGCGGTGCTGGCGTGGGCGACGCTGGCCGTACTGCTGCTGGCTCGTCGCCGCGAGGTGTCGTGGTGGCGGCTGCCGTGGCGGGACGTCGTCAGCGTCGAGACGCTGCCCATGCTGGTGGTCGGGCTGGCCGCGGTGGTGCTGGCCGTGGTGGCCGCCTACTTGTTGCCGGTGTGGCAGTGGGACGCGCTGGGCTATCACCTGCCGTACGTGAACTTCGCGCTGCAGCGCGGCACGTTCGCCGATATCCCGGCCGACGTGCCCTACCTATCGAGCTATCCGCACATCGTCGAGAACGTATTCATCGCGTGGCGGGCACTGTTGCCCGACGACCGGCTGGTGGAGCTGGCGCATCTGATGTTCGGCCTGCTGGGCGCGCTGGCGATCGCGACGATCGCCCGCCACTCCGGTGCCCGTACCGCGCACGCGGTGGCTGCCGGGGCGGCCTGGCTGACCCTGCCCGCGGTGTTCCTGCAGCTGCCGTCCAACTACACCGACGTCGCGTCGGCCGCGCTGCTGCTGACCGCGATCGCGTTCGTCCTGACACCGATGCGGCGCCCGCAGCTGCTGCTGGCCGGCGCCGCCGTCGGGCTGTTCCTCGGCTCCAAACCGAACGCACTCGTCGCGGGCGTGCTGCTGCTCGTGGTGCTGACGGTCCGCGCCCATCGCGCCGGACGGCGGGGGGCGATCGCGCCGGCCTGGCTGGCCGCGCTGCTACTCGGTGCGCCGACCTATGCGCTCAACATCGCCCGTCACCACAACCCGGTGTGGCCGGTCCGCATCGACGTCGGCGCGCTGCATCTACCCGGCAGCAAGGCCATGTCGGCACTCCTGGAATCAGGGGCGTCCGCACCGCACCTCGACGGGTCGCTGCTGAGCCGGGTGCTCCGGTCGTGGACGACGATCGTGCCGCCGCTTCCGGTATTCGACATGCGCATCGGCGGGCTGGGGCTGGTGTTCCTGGTGGCGCTGCCGTTCGCGCTGGTGCGAGCCGTGCGGACCCGGTCGCCGGCGGTGTGGCTGTGCTCCGCGGCGGCACTGGCCACCCCGGATCCCGCCGTGGCCCGCTACGTGTTGGGCTTCGCCGGCCTGGTGCTGGCGTTCGCGGTGCCCGCTCTCGACCGTCTTGACCGGCGCTGGCGGAAGGCCGTGTTCACCGTTGTCGCGCTCGCCGCCGCCCATGGATTGTGGGTGGCCTACCCCGGCCTGACCGGCGAGGGGCCGCCGCTCAGCGCCTATGTGCACATGACGCCCGAGCAGCGACGCACAGCGGTCGGCGCCGCCGGCCCACCGGGCGATGTCGTGGCCACCATTGACCACCTACCGCCGGGGGCGGTCACGGCCTTCGACAGGACGATGGACCTGCCCTACCTGGCCTGGCCGGCCGATCTGTCGCACCGCGCGATCCGGATTCCCGATGACGTCACACCCGTGCAGGCACGGGTTTTGCTCGCCGACCCCGACATCGCTGTCCTGATGGTCGGCGACAGCTCGGTCACGGGTCGCATCGCACGCACTGACGTGCGGTTTCGGCCGGTTTTCGGCTGCGGCCCCGAGCCCTGCACGGTCTATCTGCGGCGCTGAGCGGGCGAACCTGCCGGAATGCTGAGTCCAGGCGGCTATGAAAGGGTGGCGACGTGCCTTCGTATCTGCTGCGGGTCCAGCTGGTCGATCGGCCCGGTAGCCTCGGCTCGCTCGCCGTTGCCCTGGGCTCGGTCGGCGCTGACATCCTGTCGCTCGACGTCGTCGAGCGCGGATCGGGATACGCGATCGACGATCTGGTGGTCGACCTGCCGCACGGCGCGATGCCCGACACACTGATCACGGCTGCCGAACGGCTCGAGGGCGTGCGGGTGGACACAATCCGGCCGCACACTGGTCTGCTGGAGGCTCATCGCGAGCTGGAGCTGATCGACCACGTTGCCGCCGCCCACCGCGATGACAGGTTGCAGGTCCTGGCCGACGAGGCGCCGCGTGTGCTGCGGGTGGGGTGGTGCACGGTCGCCGGCATCTCCGAGTCGGGTCTGCGGCGCATCGCAGGCAGCTCCGGCGCACCGGAGACCCAGGCGACCTCGGCGCCCTGGCTGCCGCTGGCCCACGCCGAGGCGCTCGACGGCACCGCCGACTGGGTTCCGCAAGTGTGGCGGGACATCGACACCACGCTGGCCGCGGCGCCGCTGGGTGATCCCAACATCGCGATCATGCTCGGCCGCCCCGGCGGGCCGCTGTTCCGCCCGTCGGAAGTGGCCCGGCTGGGCTACTTGGCCGGCATCGTCGCGACGATCCTGCGCTGAGTCGCCATGGCCGGGCTGCTGGACACAGTGTTCGACGCCCACGGCGGGCTGCAGCGTTGGAACGCCGTCACCACCGTCGCGGCGACCATCGTCAGCGGCGGCAAGTTGTGGGACATCAAGGGCCAGCCGCAGGACCCGACACCGCGCCGGATGACCGTCGCCACGCGGCAATCGTGGGCGTCGGTGCGGCCGTTCGGCGCGGACGACCAGAAGACCGACTTCACCGCGACACGGATCGCGATCGAGAAACTCGATGGCCCCGTCGTCGCCGAGCGACGCAACCCGCGCGAATCCTTCACCGGCCATGAACTCGCCACGCCGTGGGATCCGTTGCAGCGGGCCTACTTCAACGGCTACGCGCTGTGGACTTACCTGAACACCCCGTTCCTGATGGCGCTGCCGGGCTTCAGGGTCACCGAGATCGAACCGGTCGACGACGGCGGCCGGCGCTGGCCGGGCCTGCGGGTCGAGTTCCCCGCGGATTTTCCCAGCCACAGCACAGTGCAGGAGTTCTACGTCGACGAACGGCATGTGGTTCGCCGCCACGACTATCGGGTCGATGTTGCCGGCGGGTTCGCGGCCATCCAGTACATCGACGATGTGGTGGACATCGCGGGGTTCAGGATGCCGACCAGGCGCCGAGCGTACCGCGCCGACGCCGATGGCCGGGTCATCGCCGAGGACCCGATGGTGTCAATCGATTTGAGCGACTTCGCTTTCCAGAACGTGGACGCGGCACTTTAGCCGTCCGTCGACTCCTGCGGAGGTGGACTTCCGTCGGTCTGGACCGCCTCCGGGGGGCCGCTGGCCAGCAGGGCGCGGAAGCCGTCCTCGTCGAGGATCGGCACACCCAACTCGACGGCCTTGTCGTACTTCGATCCGGGCGCATCCCCGGCCACCACGAACGATGTTTTCTTCGACACCGAGCCGACGGCCTTGCCGCCGCGGATGATGATGGCTTCCTTGGCCTCGTCGCGGGAGAAGCCGGGCAGCGATCCGGTCACCACTATCGAAAGTCCTTGCAGCGTCGGGGTTATCGCGGCATCGCGGGCGTCCTCCATCCGCACGCCGGCCGCTTTCCACTTGTCGACGATTTCGCGGTGCCAGTCGACGGCGAACCACTCGACGAGCGCGGCGGCGATGGTCGGACCGACACCCTCGACATCGGCGAGCTGCTCCTCGGACGCCGCCATGATGGCCTCAAGGCTGCCGAAGGCGACCGCCAGTGCCCGCGCCGCGGTCGGCCCCACGTGCCGGATGGACAGCGACACCAGAATCCGCCAGAGCGGACGGTCCTTGGCCTGCTGCAGGTTGATCAGGAACCGCGCGCCATTGGCCGACAGCGCCCCGTCTTTGGTCGTGAAGAATTCCGAGGTCAGCAGGTCGGCGCTGGTAAGGCTGAACAGGTCCCCCTCGTCGCCGATGACCTTGGCGGCGAGCAGCGCGGTCGCCGCTTCATAACCCAGCCCTTCGATGTCCAGCCCGCCGCGGCCGGCCAGATGGAAGACCCGCTCGCGCAGCTGCGCGGGGCACGACCGGGCGTTCGGGCAGCGGATGTCGACGTCGGCTTCCTTGGCCGGGGCCAGCTTGGTGCCGCATTCCGGGCAGTGGGTGGGCATTTCGAACGCGTACGCGTCATCAGGCCGCAGCTCCATGACCGGCCCGAGTACTTCGGGGATGACGTCACCCGCCTTGCGGATCATCACGGTGTCGCCGATCAGCACGCCCTTGCGCTTGACCTCGGAGCCGTTGTGCAGGGTGGCCATTTCTACGGTGGATCCGGCGATTTTCACCGGGGTCATCACCGCGAAGGGGGTGACCCGGCCGGTGCGGCCCACGTTGACCTTGATGTCGAGCAGCGTGGTCTGGGCCTCCTCGGGCGGATATTTGTAGGCCACCGCCCAGCGCGGGGTGCGCGACGTGGCGCCGAGACGCCGTTGCAGTGTGAAGTCGTCGACTTTCACGACGATTCCGTCGATCTCGTGCTCGATCTCGTGGCGCCGCTCGCCCCAGTACGTGATCTTCTCCTCGACGGCGGCCAGTCCGGCGACCTGCGTGGTGTGGTCGGAGACCGGCAGCCCCCAGGACTTCAGGGCGAAGTAGGTGTCGTGCAGCGTGTCTGGGGTGAACCCCTCGGTATAGCCCAGCCCATGGCAGATCATTCGCAACCGGCGCTTGGCGGTCACCGCCGGATTCTTCTGCCGCAGTGAGCCTGCCGCGCTGTTGCGCGGGTTGGCGAACGGCGCCTTGCCCTCCTCGACAAGGCCGGCGTTGAGGTTCTCGAAGTCGGCGAGCCGGAAGTAGACCTCACCACGAACTTCGAGGACCGCGGGTATCGGGAATTCCTTTGACGCGGTGAGGGTTTCGGGGATGTCGTCGATGGTTCGGGCGTTGTTGGTGACGTCCTCGCCGACCCGGCCGTCACCGCGGGTGGCCGCGCGCTCCAGCCGCCCGTTGCGGTACACGAGGCCGATCGCGACACCGTCGATCTTGAGCTCGCACAGATACGTCGGGTCGTGGCCGATCTCAGCCTCCACCCGGTTGGACCACGCCGCCAATTCGTCGGTGTTGAACACGTCGTCCAGCGACATCATCCGCTCCAGGTGGGCGGCCTCGGCGAAGTCGGTCGCGAACCCGGCGCCGCCGACCAGCTGGGTCGGCGAGTCGGCGACCCTCAGTTCCGGGTAGCGCTCCTCGAGGGCGAGCAGTTCGTTGAAGAGCGTGTCGAAGTCCGCGTCGGAAACGATCGGCGCGTCCTTGATGTAGTACCGGAACTGATGCGCACGCACCTCTTCGGCGAGGTCCTGCCAGCGCCGGCGCACATCCGGATCGATGGGGTCAACCGCGGGATCGGACGTCTCTGGAGCCACCCTCGCAGATTATCTGAGGCCACCGACGCCGCCGCCGTGGCAGGGTGGACGCCATGGGGCACCCCATCATGTTCGACGACGCGGACCCGATCCTGGCCAAGGTGCGCACGATCGCGCTGGCCTTCCCCGAGACGATCGAGAAGATCTCGCACGGCCGCCCCACGTTCTCCGCACCCAAGATGTTCGCGATCTACGGCGGCAGCCAGAAGAACCCCAGCGGTCCGATGATCCGCTACAACCACGCGCTGCTGGTCAAGGTCGACGACAGCGAGCGCACCGCCCTGCAGCAGGATCCCCGCTTCTTCTACCCGGCCTACCTGGGCCCGTACGGCTGGCTGGGCCTGGACTTCGACGCCGCCAAGATCGACTGGGACGAGGTTGCCGAACTGGTGGACGCCTCATTTCGGCTGCAGGCCCCGGCGCGACTGATCAAGCAGCTCGACGGCTAACCGACCGGCGACATCTGACCGTCAGTCATGCCTGCCGCGCCGCGACCGCCGGTGGTTGCGTTCGCAATACGCACCGGGTGCCGTCGTAGATCGTCGCCATGCACTTCGTGCAGTGCACGCACAGCCCCTCGCGGGTGGTATTCGCACGAAACTTGTTGACCAGCGCAGGATCGCGCAGCAGCGCGCGGGCCATCGCGACGAATTCGAACCCTTCTTCCAGCGCAGATTCGACGGTGTCCATCGTGTTCACCCCGCCAAGCAGGATCAGTGGCATCGTGAGCGCCTCACGGAATTGGCGTGCCAGCGGCAGGAAGAACGCTTCTTCAAACGGGTAGGTGCGGAACATGCGGGGGCCGATGACTCGCAGCCCCAGACCGACGATCGCGGGTTGGGCGGCGATGAATTCGGCCATGGGGACATCGCCGCGGAAGTAGTACATCGGGTTGAACAACGAGCTGCCACCGGTCAACTCCAGCGCGTCGAGGTGACCGTCGGATTGGAGAAGCTGTGCGGTCGGCAGGCTGTCGGTGAGCCAAAAGCCGCCGCGCACACCGTCGTCCATGTTGAACTTCGCGGTGACGGCGACGGCGTCACCGGCTTCCCGACGCACCCGCTCGACGACCCTGCGCGCCAGTTCGGCACGGCGCAGCATGTCACCGCCGAAGCGGTCTTTGCGCTTGTTGAGGTTCGGGCTGAAGAACGAGCTCACCAGGTAGCCGTGACCCAAATGCACCTCGATGGCGTCGAAACCCGCTTCAACGGCGTGACGCGCGGCGGCGCCGAAGTCGCCGATGACCTCTTCGAGTTGGCCGACAGTCGCGCCTCGTACCAATCCCATTGCCGGAGCGCTGAATCGGGTCGACGGTGCCAGTGTTCTCATGCGGTTGGAACGAGTGTTGGCAACTAGACCCGCATGGCCGATCTGCGCGCACACCAGCGCGCCGTCGGCATGTACCGCGTCGGTCAAGCGGCGCAACGCCTCGGCCCGCCGACTGTCGAGCACCATCGTGTCTCGGTGGACCCGGCCGCCGGGTGAGACCGCACAGTAGGCGACGGTGGTCATCGCCGCGCCGCCGCGCGCGACTTCGACGTGGAAATCGATGAGGTCGTCGGTGACCTCGCCGCGCGGCATACGACCCTCAAAGGTCGCGGCCTTGATGAACCGGTTCTTCAGCGTGAGCGGTCCCAGCGTCATCGGAGTGAACGCCGCCGAGGAGGCGACCGCTCGACCGCCTGCATGTTTCGATGCCATTGGCATCGTAAGGTAGCACGCGCGGCCACTCGACCAACAGGCAATCGCTGGAGGGAACATGCTGATCGGCGTCACCGGGGGAACCGGGTACGTGGGTGCGCATTGTGTGCGCGCCATGCTCGCAGGTGGACATCGGGTCCGACTGCTGGTCGGCCCGGACGCGCAGGGCGCGCCGGTGCTGGACCGCTTCGCCGAATACGGCGACGTCGACTCGCTATCCGGCGATATCCGGGACGACGTGACAGTCGACGCCCTGCTCGACGGTTGTGATGCGGTGCTGCACGCTGCGGGCGTGGTGGGGACTGACAACCGCCGCAGCGAGTTGATGTGGCAGGTCAACGCGTACGCCACTGAGAGGCTGCTGACGCACGCCGTCGACAAGGGGCTCGACCCGGTGGTGTCGGTGAGCAGTTACAGCTCCCTGTTCCCGCCGCCGACGGGCGTGATCGGCCCCGACACTCCCACCGCGAAAGGCCGCAGCGCGTACGCCAGGACCAAGGGTTACGCCGACCGCGTGGCCCGGCGACTGCAATCGCAGGGTGCACCGGTGGTCATCACCTACCCGTCGAGCGTGGTGGGTCCGGCGTTTCACACCGCACCCGGTGTCACCGAGCGGGGCTGGGCGCCGATCGTGCGGTTCGGTGTCGCGCCCCGGTTACGGGGCGGTATGCAAATGATCGACGTCCACGATGTCGCAGACGTTCACACCGCAGTGATGACACCCGGTCGCGGTCCTCGACGGTACATGTGCGGCGGAGTAATGATCCCGTTCGACGAGATGGTGTCGGCGTTGGAGCGGGGTTCTGGTCGGCGGTTCACACGAATCTCGTTAAGCCCAAGCACTTTCCGCGGTATCGGCCGGATCGGTGACGCGCTGGGCGGAGTCGTGTCGATCGGTGACGGCCTGACCTACGAAGCGGCCTTGCTGCTCACTGCGGCGACGCCGACCGATGACACTGCCACCCTGCACGACCTCAACATGACGTGGCGTTCTCCGATCGACGCCATCGTCACGTCATTCCCCGCGACGTCACCGCGGCAGTGAGGATGCCGACAATGCGGGCCCGTAGCGCCTCGGTGTCGTCCTCGACGGCAATCGTGGTCAGAAACAGCGCGGCACCGGCCGCCATCGCGATCACGGATCGGGCATCGCGTTCGGCCTCACCCGGGTCGCGCACGTCGGCGCCGGTGAACAGCGCAACCGCCGGTCCGCTGAAGCCAGACCACACCCGGCGGCGTAACTGCTCGTTCTCTGCCATCGCAAGCAGCAGTCCGGGCACCGCAGCCTTCACCTCGGCGCGCGCGAACAGCTGATGGCTGCCCCGCACCACCCAGTCCACCCACCCGAGTCGATCGGTACCCGCGAACGGGGCAAGATCGGGGGTCGCCCCAAGGATCGCATGCAGAACGAGCTCTGCCTTTGACAGCCAGCGGCGGTCGAGACTCGATCGACTGACCCCGGAACGGGCGGCTATCAACCGCATGCTCAGCTCTTCCCAGCCCACCTCGACAAGTAACTCCCGAGTCACCGCGAAGACCCGTTCGTCGATCGACGCGTCCCGCGGGCGCCCTGCACTCTTCTCACCCTCCACATCGGCAATTGAACCCCAACGTGCGGGCGGTTTACGGCGGCAGCCAGAAGAACCCCAGCGGCCCGATGACCCGCTGCAACCACGCGCTGCCGTCAAGCAGCTCGACAGCTAACCGGCCGGCGACATCTCCGGGGCCTGAACCTGTTGCGCCCGTGTGATGTTGGCGCGTAGCACCCGGGCCAGGATCGAGGGCCGCATCAGCCGCGTGGGCGAATCGAGCATGCCGAGTACCCGGAAGAACTGGTCGTTGACGGCCAGGTCTGTCTCGACGGCGGTGAGCACCCAGTCGGAAAACTTGTTGTTGATGCGCACTCCGAGCGGGCGATCACCGGCGACCTCGGGCAACGACAGGTCCGCGCTGATCGCGTTGCGCCACGCCACCCGAATGGTTTTGGCGGAGGCGCGGAAGAACCGGCGGGTCAGATCCTTGTCACCGCGACGCAGACAATCCCGCAGGGCGATGGCGTCCAATGCGGCCACCGTCATCCCCTGTCCGTAGATCGGATTGAAGCTGCACACCGCGTCACCGGTGACAACCAACCCGTCAGGCAGCCGGACCATCTCGTCGTAGCGGCGCCAACGGCTCGACGGAGTCCGGTAGTGCGCCGTTTTCCCAACGGGTTCGGCGGCCTCGAGCGCCTCGCAGATGCGTCGGGGAAGGCGCCGCCGCGCAAGAGCCAGCATGTCGGCGAAATCCACCGCCGACTCCTGGCCCGCCATCGCTCCGACGGTCATCAGCCAACGGCCGTCCTCGTGCCCGAGCAGGGCGACGGTGGTTGCGTCGCCGGCTTTGGGAAACGTCGCCACCATGTGTTCGTGAATCGCGTCCGACGGCATCGCCAGCCACTGGCTGGTGTAGCAGAGGTTGATCACCAGCTCGTCTTCGCGCGGCCGGTCATAGCCGAGGTCCTCGAGGAAGACCGGGGCGCGAGATCCGCGGCCGGTGGCATCGATCACCAGATCCGCACTCAGCACGACGGCTTCGGTGGCGTCGCGCCGGGCCGTCATCACACCGGTCACCCGCCGGCGGTCCCGCGACGATGTCAGGCCGACCACGTCATGACCGCCGAGCATGGTGACGTTCGGAATCGCCAAAACACGCTGCAGCACATGCCAATCCAGAAACGGACGACTCGGCAGATACGACGTCACCGCGTTGGGTAGCCGGCCCGAATGCAGGAACGGGTGGCCACCGTACTCGAGGATCACCCTGGCGAGGTCACCGTCATTCCACGTCGGGGCGCCGTCGGCGGCCATCTCCTCGAGGACACCGGGAAACAATTCGTCGAGGACGGCCACCCCGCCACCCTGCAGAACGTGACCATGACTGCCCTGGGGCACTCCGCGACGAGTGGTCGGCCGCTCGGGCGGCTCATCGCGGTCGATCACCACCACCGTCCGGTAATGCTCAGCGGCCACCCGTGCGGCGAGCATTCCCGCCATGCTCGCCCCCAGCACAACAGCGCGTTCCCCGAGAATCGTCATGGATTGAACGCTAGGAGCGCGAATCCACAGCGGGTCGAGTAGAGCGGTACTCGATTTCCGCATCACGTGGCTACGCGGGCACGTGCATCCGCTGGAAGATGATGCCCCGCTTTTCGTAGTAGACCGGCGTGTAAGTCGCACTGAAGCGGGGGTCATTCAACAGAGCATCCAGCGCGACGAATCCCGTGTCGTACTTACCGCCGGCTTCGGGGGCGCGCTTGCTTCGCAACATCACGACGACGACGTAGTCGTACTCCCCTGCGAGCAGGTAATCGTTGTCGATGCGCGCGAAATGTCTTCCCCCGACTTCTTTCGCCATGTGTTTGTCCACCAACCCGTACAGGTCGGTGAATCTGAGGTGATCGTTGAGATAAGGGATTACTCCTGCTTCCCCGATCAACACGGATTGGTGCGGGGCGGCCAGTCGGCCGAGATTCCGCGCTATGTCGTAGTAGTCCTCGTTGAACGGCTGAAATTCGAGGCGCAAGCCCGACGCGAGGGGTTTATAGGTTTTCACGTAGTTGCGTTGGACGAATCCTGCGCAACCGACCGCGACGACCAGGACCGCGACGGTGGCGAGCAGCTTTTGGTTGAGCAAGCCGCCGAGATCGATCTGGTCGATCAACACGAACAGAAGTAAGGGAAGTACCGGCAACGCCAGGCGGAAAGCGGGCATCCAGTCGCCGCCCGCGTAGACCGCGAACGCGCACTGCGCCACGATGACCAGGTAGATCGGCAGGTGGGCGGCCACCGACAACGAAGCCTTCTTGAACAACGTCAGCAGGACGTACGGACCTGCGGCGACGGCCAGGAAGAGTGCGACGTAACGCAGCCCTTCCTTGAAAGCAGGAAACTCCGGATTGTTCTTGGCGAACAGGGTATTGGGAAGAAATTCGCCGTAGTAGGACAGCCGGAATGCGATGAACGCGGCAATGATTGCAGCCACAATGCCCAACGTCACATAGACGAACGGTATCCGTTCGTTCTTGCTGCGTGCTCGGCTCGCGAATATCGCGGCATAGATCGCGATCGGATAGATGATCGCCTCCGGTCGCGAGATACTCAAAATGCCGAGCGTGACGGCGAAGCCGATGGCACAGCCTAGCTTTCGATGCGCGCGCCACAGATAGTAAAACAAGAAGGAAAGCGCCAGCAGGAAGGTGACCAGCGACGTCTCCATGCCAGAGATGTTGTACGCGTTGAGGAACGGACTCGATGCCATGACGAACACCAACAGCGCGATCGCCGGCGTCCCGTTGCCGTGCAGCTTGGCGAGCTGACAGATCGCGACCAAGGTCAATGCGCCGAACACCATGCACAAAACCTTGGACAGGTAGAACAGTGCGAGGTGAGTGGTCAGCCCGGTGACCGCCGCAACGACAGTGACCAGCAGCAGCCAAGTCGGATTCGAATAGCCCTCGACGGCCTCGCCGGGGTTGAATACCGGACCATTTCCGGCGAGGACATTGCGGCTGTAGCGCAGGGTGACGAAGACATCGTCGATCTCGATGTTCACGAAGTCCAGGCAGCCGATTACGTACACGACGCCCGTGCTCACCACGAATAGCGGGAACCATCGTGAGGAGAGTTTCTGCGACAAGGACATACCGCTAGATCGCTTCGGGGTCCTCGGTGACGGCGTCGCCGGCCCGCTGGCACAAGCCGATCGCGACACGGGCCCACTCGGCGCTGGCGCCCGCCAGCCCGCACGCCGGGCTGATGCCGACGCGATCGCGAACCGAACTGCGGGAGAAGCCAATTCGGTCGGTGATCGCGACGGCTGCCGCAGCAACCTCTTCGGCCGACGGCCGCTTCGCCGGCGCACTCGTCGACACCAAGCCGAACACCACCGTGCGACCCGAGTCCAGGAACTCCCCCAGCCCGTCGAAATCAGCGTCGCCGAGCGTGCCCACGTCCACCGACACCGCGTTGATCGCACTGCGCTGCACAACATTCCAAGGAACGTCGGCCGCACACGTGTGCAGCAATACCTCCGTGCCCACGCGGGCAACACACTCGTCGAGCAACCCGATCGCCACCACCTCGTCGACCGGATGCACCGGGCTCATGGCCGTCACTCCGGTCAGCCGGCCGGCCAGTGCGGCAAACAGCACAGGCTCGTCGTACTGCACCACCACCGTCGTCCCCAGCCGCCGTGCCAGCTCGGCCCGATGTCGCGCCACCCCCTCGGCCAGTGAGGACGTCAGGTCCCGAACCGCGCCGGCGTCGGTGAGCGCGCGGTGACCTCCTGGCAGCTCCAGCTGCGCGGCCAGGGTGATCGGACCCGGTGCCTGGACCTTGACCGACCGTCCTGAACCGGGGCCGCCTGCCTTCTCCCAGGCTTCCTCGATGGCGTCGATGTCCTCGTCGAGCAGGCTCTTCGCCCGGCGGGTGACCGCGCCCGGCCTGGCGACGATCCGGTAGCCGCGCGGCACGGTGTCGATGGCGATGTCGACCAGCAGCGCACCGGCGCGGCCGATCATGTCCGCACCCACACCGCGGGCCGGTAGCTCAACCAGGTGCGGCAGCCGGTGCAGTTCCCCGACGATGATCTCGGCGGCTTCCCGCGGCGCCGAACCCGGCCACGAACCCATCCCGGTGCCCGCAGCGAAATCACTCACCGGCCAACCGTATTGGACAGCCCGGGCACACCCCACGGCCGGGGGCCTAACGTGATCGATATGACGGTGCGCGCGGGGCTGGCCTGTTGCGCGATGGCGGCCCTGCTGACCGGTTGCACCCAGTGGGTCGACGGTGATCCGCTGCGCGCCTTGAGCGAGCCGCCGTACCACCCGCCGGGCATCGTCGACGTCGACCAGGTGCTGCTGACCCAGGCGCAGGTGCAGGCGATCACCGGTGGCGGCCAGGAGGTGACCATCATTCCGACGATGGACGGCAAGTCACTGGTCGACGTCGAGCAACTCGCCGAATCGGTCCCCCAGGATTGCCGCTTCCTGTTCGCCGAGACGGACACCTTCGGCACCGACGTCGAAGACTTCCACAAGACCAGCTTTCAGCACCCGGCCCGACGGGCGCTGATCTCCGAGGGGGCGGCCGCCTACCGCGACGACGCCGCGGCACGGCAGGCGTTCAACATCCTCTCGACCACGGCGCATCGCTGCGCCGACGGTCCGATGGGTTCGTATCTGGTCGGCGAGGTCAGCGCCGACACCGACTCGCTGCGCACCCGCCCAGGCCGGTGCGGCCGCGACTACCGGCTGAAGGCCTCGGTGCTGGTGGAGGTGACGTTCTGTACGTATCCCGAGTCGGTCCCCGAGATCGTGATGGCCAATATCGTCAGCAAGATTCCCGGTTGAGGATCGTCGCGCTGCCGATGACCTCGTCACCGGCCGGGTCGGGCCGGTAGAGCACCAGCGTCTGGCCCGGCGCGACACCACGCAGTGGGGTCCGCAGCGCCACCCTCAGCTCATCGCCGACGACTTCGGCGACGGCGGGAACCACGCCGCCGTGCGCCCGAACCTGGACCTCGCATTCCACCGGCCCTGTCGGCGTGACGCCGGAGGTGAACACCGGTTGGGTGCCGGTCAGCGAGCGCACATTGAGGTTCTCGACCGCGCCCACCCGCACCGTCTGCGAGTCGGCGTCGATCGCGGTGACATAACGCGGCTGCCCGTCGGGACCGGGCCCGGCGATGCCGAGGCCCTTTCGCTGCCCGATGGTGAACCCGTGCACACCGTCGTGTTCGGCGAGCACGGCACCGCTGGCGTCGTCGATCACCGTGCCGCGCCGCACGCCGATCCGGGCGCCGAGGAAGGCCTGGGTGTCACCGGACGGGATGAAGCAGATGTCGTGGCTGTCCGGTTTTTCGGCCACCGAGAGCCCACGGCGGGCGGCCTCCTCGCGGATCGCCGGCTTGGGTGTGTCACCGATCGGGAACGCGGCGTGGCGAAGCTGATTGGCGGTCAGGACGCCCAGGACGTAGGACTGGTCCTTGTCCGCATCGACCGCGCGGCGCAGCCGACCCTCGGACAGCCGGGCGTAGTGGCCGGTGGCCACCACGTCGAAACCCAACGCCAGCGCCTTGACGGCCAGCGCGGAGAACTTGATCTTCTCGTTGCACCGCACACAGGGGTTCGGCGTCTCCCCGCGCTCGTAGGATGAGACGAAATCGTCGATGACGTCCTCGGCGAACTTGTCGGCGAAATCCCAGACGTAGAACGGGATTCCGAGCACATCGGCAACCCGCCGGGCGTCGCCGGCGTCCTCCTTCGAGCAGCAGCCGCGCGAGCCGGTACGCAGGGTGCCCGGCGACTTGGACAATGCCAGGTGCACGCCGACGACCTCGTGGCCGGCGTCGACCATCCGGGCCGCGGCCACCGACGAGTCGACGCCGCCGCTCATCGCGGCCAGCACCCTCATCGCAGCGCTCCCAGTGCCGAACTGGCCAGTGCGGCCTGCCGCGCCCGCTCAACGACAGCGGGCAGCGCCCGCAGCGCCGCGTCGACGTCGGCCTCGGTGCTGGTGTGGCCCAACGAGAATCGCAGTGAACCCCGCGCGGCGTCAGCATCAGCGCCCATCGCCAGCAGCACGTGTGACGGCTGAGCAACGCCGGCCGTGCACGCCGAGCCGGTGGAGCATTCAATTCCGTTGGCGTCCAACAGCATCAGTAGGGAGTCGCCCTCACAGCCGCGGAAGGTGAAGTGGGTGTTTCCCGGCAGTCGCCGATCGCCGAGTGCGCCGTTGAGATGGGTGTCGGCGATGGAGTCCAAAACCCCGTTGATGAGCCGCTCACGCAGGGCACGCAGCCGGGAGCCGGTGACCTCGAGCGATTCGACGGCGATGTCGGCCGCCGCCGCCATCGCCACCGCACCGGCGACATCCGGTGTGCCGGAACGGATGTCCCGTTCCTGCCCACCACCGTGCAGCAGGGGGACACAGGCGGTGGTGCGGCGCAACAGCAGGGCGCCGACGCCGGTGGGGCCGCCGAATTTGTGGGCGGCCATGCTCATGGCCGACAGATTAGAACCGGCGAAGTCGACCGGGAGATGACCGACGACCTGGACAGCATCGCTGTGGATCGGCACGTCGAACTCGGCGGCCACGGCGGCCAGATCGGCGATCGGCATGATCGTGCCGACTTCGTTGTTGGCCCACATCACCGAGACCAGCGCGACGTCATCGTGCTCTTGCAGGATGTCGCGCAGCGCCGCGGCGGTGACCGAGCCGTCGGGCTCGGTGGGCAGGAACGTCACCTCGGCGCCCTCGTGCTCGGCCAGCCAGGTGACCGCGTCGAGGACCGCGTGGTGCTCGACCGCGGTGGTGACGATGCGACGGCGGGTCGGCTCCACGTCGCGGCGAGCCCAGTAGATGCCCTTGACCGCGAGGTTGTCGCTCTCGGTGCCGCCGGCGGTAAAGATCACTTCGGACGGGCGGGCACCCAGCCGTGCCGCGATGCTCTCCCTGGCCTCCTCCATCCGGCGCCGGGCGTCGCGGCCCGCAGTGTGCAACGAGGAGGCATTTCCGGCGGTGGCCAGCGCAGCCGTCATCGCCTCGATGGCAGCAGGATGCATCGGGGTGGTGGCAGCGTGGTCGAGATACACCGGGCCGGTGGTCGGGCTCATAGCCAAACCAGGATACCGGCCGCAGCCGGGGCTCCCTGCCACGCCAGAAGGGGCGGTCAGCCCGCCAGTGCGTGGGCGTGCTCGAAGCGCGGTGCGATCTGCCCGCGCACCGCCACCTCGCAGCGCTTGGCCAGTTCGCGCCGGTCAGTTCCGGGCAGCTCCAGAGAGCTGACCTCGACGTCGACCACGGTCAGCCGGGCCCGGACCGTGCGGCTCAGCGACTGCCAGAGCGTGTCATCGCCGACAAACGCCGCCACGGTCGACGGCCGTCCGTCGCGGTGGTGATAGGTCAACCGCAGCGGCTGAACCGGCCGGCCCGAGTCCACGGCCGCCTGGAACATCGCCGGGCGGAACTGCCCGTAGGCCAGCCCGCACCAGGTGGTGCCCTCCGGGAACGCGACGACGGTCTGCCCGTTGCGCAGCCGGTCGGCCACTAGCGCGACCACCTGCGGCAGCCTGCGCAGGCTGGCGCGGTCGATGGGGATGACCTTCATGATCCGGGCGGCCAGCCCGACGGCAGGCCAGTCGATCAGGTCGGCGCGCGCGACGAAGGCGCCCGGCAGCACCGAACCGACCACGAAGATGTCGATCCAGGACACGTGGCCGCTGACCACCAGCACGCCCCGCAGGTTACGAATCGGGCCGCCCGACACGGTGATTCGCACGCCAAGGCAGCGCAGGAACGTCCGGCAGTAGAGCCGCTGGACACGTCCGCGGCCCGGCATCGGGACCGCCAGCAGCGGCACCATCATCAGCAGCAGCAGCGTGGCCGAGATGCGCAGCGTCGCGCGCAGCGTCGCGATCGCCCGCCGCGACGGCGGGGCGCCGCCGGCGCGCACGCAGCTGTCGTCACACAGTGCCCGGGGCAGCCAGGCGTGATCCGGGGCGGTCATGCGGTCTCCCCCATCCCGCCGGCCATCTCGCTGGCCGCCGACACCGATCGCAACCGGGTCAGATAGCGGGTGTCGGCTTGCCGCTTGCTCAGCAGGGCCGGGAAATCGCCGACACCGAACTCGGGATCATGGGCCGGCTCGCCGCAGACGCGGGCACCCAGGCGCAGGTAACCGCGCATCAGCGGCGGCATGGTGGGCCTGGTCGGCGGCGGGATGTCGTCGAGTCCGACCCCGTCGAGAACGACCGGGCGGTAGGGGTACACGGTGTGCTCGGCCGGGGCGGCGTGACGGCGCAGCACGACGTCGCGCACCCCGCGGATCTGAGAGCCTGGAGGTGCACCCGCCGGGTCTTCTGAGTGGGTGGGCACCGAGACGCATCCGGCGACGTAGTCGTATCCGCAGCGGTCCAGGTAAGCCAGGATGCCGGCCCACATGAGCAGCACCACGGCGCCGTTGCGGTGGTCGTCGCGCACCACCGCGCGGCCCATCTCCACCAGCGACGGCCGCAGTCCGTCGAGCGCGCTGACGTCGAATTCCGTTGCGGTGTAGAGGCTTCCGGCGGCGATTGCACCGGGCGGCGGCAGCATGCGGTAGCACCCGACGAGCTCGCCGGAGAGGTCCTCGCGGACCAGGAGGTGGTCGCAGAATTCGTCGAACCGGTCTGCGTCACGGCCGTCACCGCCGGCGGGCAGCGCATAACCGGGTTCGGTGGTGAACACCTGATGGCGCAGCCGCTGGGCCGCCTCGATCAGGGCGGGGTCGGTGGACAGCAGCAGCGAGTAGCGGGGGCCGCGCAGGGCGGCGGTCTCGTTCTGGTCAGGGGCTATGAGTACGGAGGCAGTGCTCATAGCTGCACGGTTGCTGAGCCGTTCGGCGGGATGTCAACGCGAGCGTGACGTGTTCGTGCACTCTCGATGACGAACAAAAGCGACGGCCCCCGACACGTCGCAATGACGTGCGGGGGCCGCTGGAAGCTACAGCCGTTGAGCTGCGAATTAACCCTTGCGGGCCTTGACCGCGTCGGTGAGCTGCGGTGCGACGTTGAACAGGTCGCCGACGATGCCGTAATCGGCGATCTCGAAGATCGGCGCTTCCTCGTCTTTGTTCACCGCGATGATCGTCTTCGACGTCTGCATGCCGGCGCGGTGCTGGATCGCCCCGGAGATGCCCAGCGCGATGTACAGCTGCGGCGAGACCGTCTTGCCGGTCTGGCCGACCTGGAACTGGCCCGGGTAGTAACCGGAGTCGACGGCGGCACGTGATGCACCGACGGCGGCACCCAGCGAGTCCGCCAGGTCCTCGACGACCGAGAACTTCTCGGCGCTACCGACACCACGGCCACCGGAGACCACGACGGTGGCCTCGGTGAGCTCCGGGCGGTCGCCGGCCACGGCGGGCTCACGCTTGGTGATCTTGGTGGCGTTCTCGGCCTGTGCGGGCACCTCGACGCTGACCTGCTCGCCGGCACCGGCTTCAGGCGCGGCGTCAATGGCGCCGGGTCGCACGGTGATCACCGGGGTGTCACCGTTGGCCTTGGCCTCGACGGTGAAGGCGCCACCGAAGATCGAGTGGACGCCAGTGCCGCCCTCCTTGATCTCGATGACGTCGGACAGCACGCCCGCACCGGTGCGGGCGGCCAGCCGGCCGCCGATCTCCTTGCCGTCGGCGTTGGCAGCCAGCAGCACGGCGGCCGGAGTGGCCGACTCCACCAGCGACGCCAGCACGTCGACGAACGGGGTGATCAGGTAGCCCGCGGCGTCGTCCGACTCGGCGACGTAGATCTTGGCCGCACCGGCAGCCTTGAGATCGTCGACCAGCGGCGCGGCGGTGCCGGCGGCACCGATCACGACCGCGGCGGGCTCGCCCAGCGCGCGGGCGGCGGTGATGAGCTCGGCGGTGACTTTCTTCACCGCACCTTCGGCGTGCTCAACGAGCACAAGTACTTCAGCCATAGCTGTTCAGCCTCTTAATCTTTCAGGTCCGGGGGAAGGAATTAGATGATTTTTTGGGCGACCAGGTACTCGGCGATCTTCTTGCCGCCTTCGCCTTCGTCGGTGATCTTCTCGCCCGCGGTCTTCGGCGGCTTCGGCGTGGACGCCGTCACCGTCGTACCGGCGTTGGCCAGCCCGACCTCGTCGCCCTCGACGCCGATCTCGGCCAGCGTCAGGGTGGTCACTTCCTTCTTCTTTGCGGCCATGATGCCCTTGAAGGACGGGAAGCGCGGCTCGTTGATCTTCTCGGTGACGCTGATGACCGCGGGCAGTGAAGCCTCGACGGTGAACACGCCGTCGTCGGTCTCCCGCTCGCCGGTGATCTTGCCGCCCTCGACGGTCACCTTGCGCAGGTGCGTCAACTGGGGCAGGCCGAGGTACTCGGCGATGATGGCCGGGACCGCACCGCCGGTGCCGTCGGTGGCCTCGTTACCGGCGATGACCAGCTCGGTGCCCTCGATGGCGCCCAGCGCGCGGGCCAGGGCCCAGCCGGTCTGCACCATGTCGGAACCGTGGATGCCGGCGTCGAGCAGGTGCACGGCCTTGTCGGCACCCATCGACAGCGCCTTGCGGATCGCCTCGGTGGCGCGCTCCGGGCCGGCGGTCAGCACGGTGACAGTGCCCTCGCCACCCTCTTTTTCCTTGATCAGCAGTGCTTCTTCGACGGCGCGCTCGTTGATCTCGTCCAGCACGGCATCGGCGGCGTCGCGATCGAGCGTGTAGTCACCGTCGGACAGCTTGCGCTCGGACCACGTGTCTGGGACCTGTTTGATCAGGACCACGATGTTCGTCATGAGTCTTCTACGTCCTCCTGGCAGGCGTCCTGCGACCAGGGAAGGTCGCAAGACTTTTGGTCATTCCGCAACTCACATCATGTTACTGACGAGTAACTTAGAGTGGTTCGCAGAAACACCATAGCTGGTCGAAGTTCGTGTTCTAGCAGCCCATCGGTACCGAGCAGTTCGCGAACTGCCAACTTCGGGTTAGCCTGCCTTGCAATGAGCGCATTCGTGACTGACGCAGGTGACAGCGGTTTGCCGCTGACCGGCGAGCGGACCATCCCCGGGCTGGCGGAAGAGAACTACTGGTTCCGCCGCCATGAGGTGGTCTATCGCCGCCTGCTGGACCTTTGCGCAGGTCGTGAGGTACTCGAGGCGGGCTGTGGCGAGGGCTACGGGGCCGACTTGATCGCCTCGGTGGCCGACCGAGTCGTGGCCGTCGACTACGACGAAGCGACGGTCGCGCACGTGCAGGCGCGCTACCCCCGAGTGACCATGCTCGCGGGCAACCTGGCCGCGCTTCCCCTGCCCGGTGCTTCGGTTGACGTTGTGGTGAACTTCCAGGTCATCGAGCATTTGTGGGATCAGCCACAGTTTGTCGCCGAATGCGCGCGCGTGCTGCGACCTGGCGGTTTGTTGTTGATGTCGACGCCGAATCGGATCACCTTCTCCCCTGGCCTGGACACCCCGATCAACCCGTTCCACACCCGCGAGCTCAACGCCGGCGAGCTGGCCGAGCTGCTGACCGACGGCGGCTTCCAGATGCGCTCGATGAGCGGGGTGTTTCACGGCGCGGGCCTGGTCGCGATGGACCAGCGCCACGGGGGCTCGATCATCGACGCCCAGATCGTCCGGGCGCTGGCCGACGCCGCGTGGCCCGATGACCTGCTGGCCGACGTGGCCGCCGTGCGCTGCGAGGACTTCGACCTGCTCGACTCCGCCGCACGCAATATCGACGACAGCCTGGATCTGGTGGCGATCGCGGTGCGCGCATGAGCGTGCGCCCAATCCCCGGCCAGTTCACCCTGGTCCTGCACACCCACCTCCCGTGGCTGGCCCATCACGGCCGCTGGCCAGTCGGCGAGGAATGGCTCTACCAATCGTGGTCGGCGTCCTACCTCCCGTTGATCGGGGTGCTGCGCACGCTGGCCGCCGAAGGCCGCCGCGGAGTGCTCACCCTCGGCATGACGCCGGTGGTCACTGCTCAGCTCGACGATCCCTACTGTCTGGACGGCATGCAGCGCTGGCTGGCCAACTGGCAGCTGCGGGCGCTGGAGGCCGCCACCCTGCGCACCCCGACCGGTGCCGAACCCGGTACCGCCACCACCCCGGAAGCGTTGCGCGAGTTCGGTATTCGGGAGTACGACGAAGCCGGGCGGGCGCTGGAGGAGTTCGGCACACTCTGGCGGCACGGCGCCAGCCCGCTGCTGCGCGAGCTGATCGATGCCGGCACCGTGGAACTGCTCGGCGGCCCGCTGGCGCACCCGTTCCAGCCGCTGCTCAATCCCCGGCTGCGCGAGTTCGCGTTGCGCGAGGGACTCGCCGACGCCGGCCAGCGCTTCGCTCACACGCCGAAGGGCATCTGGGCACCCGAATGTGCTTACGCCCCAGGCATGGAGCACGACTACGCCGCCGCCGGGGTCGGGCACTTCATGGTCGACGGCCCCTCGCTGCACGGCGACACCAGCCTGGGCCGGCCGGTCGGGTCGACGGACGTGGTGGCGTTCGGCCGCGACCTTCAGGTCAGTTACCGGGTGTGGTCGCCGAAGTCGGGCTACCCCGGGCACGCCGCCTACCGCGACTTCCACACCTACGACCACATCACCGGTCTCAAGCCGGCGCGCGTCACCGGCCGCAACGTGGACTCCGACGCCAAGGCGCCCTACGACCCGGAGCGCGCCGACAAGGCGATCGACGCCCACGTCGCCGACTTCGTCGGGGTGGTGCGTCAGCGGCTGATCTCCGAATCCGAGCGCATCGGCCGGCCCGCACATGTGGTGGCCGCCTTCGACACCGAGTTGTTCGGGCACTGGTGGTACGAGGGACCGGTCTGGCTGGAACGGTTGCTGCGCGCGCTGCCGGAGGCCGGTGTGCAAGTCGGCACCCTGAGCGATGCACTGTCGGCCGGGTACGTCGGCGCGCCCGTCGAATTGCCGCCCAGCTCATGGGGATCCGGCAAGGACTGGCAGGTGTGGTCCGGGGAGCAGGTCGCCGATCTGGTCCAGCTCAACGCCGAGGTCGTCGACACCGCCCTGGCCACCGTGGACAAGGCGCTGGCGCACAGCGCGCCCAGCCGGGATTTCGTCGCCGACCAGATCTTGCGCGAGACGCTGTTGACCGTGTCCAGTGACTGGCCGTTCATGGTCAGCAAGGATTCCGCGGCCGATTACGCCCGCTACCGCGCCCATCTGCATGCCCATGCCGCCCGGGAGATCTCCGACGCGCTGGCATCGGGGCGTCGCGACGCCGCCGAGCGGCTGGCCGCCGGCTGGAACCGCGCCGACGGCTTGTTCGGTGCGCTGGATGCCAGGCGGCTGCCATGAAAATCCTGATGGTGTCGTGGGAGTACCCGCCGGTGATCATCGGCGGCCTTGGCAGGCACGTCTACCAACTGGCGACCGCGCTGGCCGCCGACGGACACGACGTGGTGGTGCTGTCGCGGCGGCCATCCGGCACCGATCCCAGTACGCACCCGACCACCGACGAAGTCCATGAGGGCGTGCGGGTGATCGCGGCCGCGCAGGACCCGCACGAGTTCGACTTCGGCCGTGACCTGATGGCCTGGACGCTGGCCATGGGTCATGCCATGACCCGCGCCGGACTGACCCTGCACGCGAAGGTCTGGCAGCCAGACGTCGTCCACGCCCACGACTGGCTGGTCGCCCACCCGTCGATCGCCCTGGCCGAATTCTTCGATGTACCAATGGTTTCCACCGTGCATGCCACCGAAGCCGGCCGCCATTCCGGTTGGGTGTCCGGGCAGATCAGTCGCCAGGTGCACGGCGTGGAGTCATGGTTCGTCCGCGAGTCCGATTCGCTGATCGCCTGCTCGGCGTCGATGTCGGACGAGATCTCCGATCTGTTCGGTCCCGACCTGGCCGAGATCGCCGTCATCCGCAACGGAATCGATTCGAGCCGTTGGCCGTTCGCGCAGCGCCGGGAGCGCACCGGGCCGCCGGAGCTGTTGTTCATCGGCCGGCTGGAATACGAGAAGGGTGTGCACGAGGCGATCGCCGCGCTCCCCCGCATCCGGCGCACCCACCCCGGGACCACGCTGACGATCGCAGGCGACGGCACCCAGCAGGACTGGCTCGTCGAGGTGGCGCGAAAGCACAAGGTGCTCAAGGCGGTTCACTTCGCCGGCCGGGTCGATCATGACGAGCTGCTGCACCTGCTGCATCGCACCGATGCTGCGGTGCTGCCCAGCCATTACGAGCCGTTCGGTATCGCCGCGCTCGAAGCGGCCGCGGCGGGCGCACCCTTGGTGACCTCCAACGTGGGCGGGCTCGGCGAGGCGGTCATCGACGGCGAGACCGGTGTCTCCTTCCCGCCGCGCGACGTGGCGGCACTGGCCGCCGCGGTGCGCCGCGTTCTCGACGATCCCGTTGCCGCACAACAGCGGGCGGACGCCGCACGAGCCCGACTGACCGCCGACTTCGACTGGCACACCGTGGCCGTCGAGACAGCTCAGGTCTATCTGGCCGCCAAGCGTCACGAACGTGATCCGCTGCCGCGCCGGCCGATCGTCGAGCACGCACTGCCAGGCCGCTCATAGTTCGACGGGCATCGAATCATTCCGCACCTAGTGTTCGGAACAATGACTACTCGCGTCATTATGGCAGTAGGGCGATTTGACTGAGCCACACGAAGCCTTCGCGCGCGGCCAGGAAGATTTCGTATTGTTGGTCGGTACGGCGGCAGTGGGTGATCCAGCCGTTGGTGTGTTCGACTGCCCAGCGTTGGGTTGGAAGATGAAGCCGTTGCGGCGTTTCGGCCCTGAAACGACCTCAATGCTGACACCGGTGCCAGCTGTGGCGGTGGTGAGGATTCGCGCCCAGGCGCCATTGCGGCACCAATGCAGGAGGTGTTTTGTGCGCAGCGGACCAGGACACGGTGGAGTTGTGCGGCAGGTGCCTCCCAGGGGCACCCGGTAGACAAAGTGCCGACGCGTTCGCGCGGGCCGGGTGTTGTCGGTGTCGTATGGGACGCTGTCGTTTGATGAGCCGGCACACCACATTCCGCTTCTGCCTCGATCCGACCGTCGAGCAGTGCGAAGTACTGACCCGGCACGCCGGAGCGTCCCGGTTCGCGTTCAATCAGTGCCTGCGGATCGTGAAAACCGCCCTCACCGGACGTACGAACCTCACGAATGGTGACGTGCCGTGGACCGGGTTCGACCTGATCAACGCGTTCAACGCGTGGAAAAAGACCGAGGCCGCCGGCCGGATCTTCGCCGTCGACGCAGACGGCCACGCCGAGACGACGGTGACAGGCCTGGCGTGGCGCGGCGAGGTGTGCCAGCAGGTGTTCGAAGAAGCCGCCGTGGACCTCGGCAAAGGCTTGAAGGCGTGGTCGGATTCACGGTCGGGCAAGCGCAAAGGGAAACGGGTCGGGTTCCCGCGGTTCAAGAAGAAGATCGAGCAGATCCCCTCGTTTCGGCTGCGCAACAAGCACCACAAGGGAAAACCCGCCGCGATCCGGATCGGGGATAACAACAGGCCCCGATCGGTCACACTGCCCGGCATCGGCCAGGTCGCGGTGCATGACGACACTCGCCGGTTACGGCGCATGCTCTCCAAAGACCGCGCGAGAATCCTGTTCGCCACCATCAGCCACCGCGGGGGTCGGTGGTGGTGCTCCGTGAATATCGAGGCCGCTGACCTGCACCCGGCCCACCAGCACCCCTCCCGCGTGGACGACGGTGCCGGCTGGGTGGGTGTGGACCGTGGCCTGTCGGCGTTCGTGGTCGCGGCCAGCACAGACGGCACCACGCTCCTCCGAGTCGTTGACGCCCCCAAGGCGCTGTCCACTGGAATGAAACAGCAACGGCTGCTGTCGAAGTCGTTGTCACGCAAAAGGAAAGGATCACGCAACCGCAAGGACGCCGTCGCCCGACTGGGCCGGCATCATCACCGCGTCGCCAATGTGCGCCGCCATTTCCTGCACCAGGTTTCCGGCGAACTGGTCAAGACCCACGACCGGCTCGTCATCGAGAACCTCAACGTGGCAGGCATGCTAGCCAATCACCGTTTGGCCCGAGCGATCTCAGATGCCAGCTGGTCGGAATTCGCCCGGATGCTGCGCTACAAGCAAGCGTGGCGCGGCGGACAGGTCATCGAAGCCGACCGCTGGTTTCCCTCGACCCGCCTATGCCCGGCATGCGGGGCCGTCAACCATGCGATGACGCTGGCCGATCGCATCTTCAGCTGTGTTTGCGGACATATTGGCGACAGAGACACCAACGCCGCGGTCAATCTGGCCCGTTGGGCCGAACACCATCCTGACTCCCACCGATCCCCGGACCCCCAAGCAGGAGGCCGGGCCACCAATGTCCGCCGACGGGACGGCGCTGACCAACACCCTCGTGTTGGTGAAACCAGCCCGGATGACGCGGAAACCGACGTTCACACCGCACCCGCGGCCTGAACCGACGAACGCCCGAGAAGGGCAGTGCCGATCATCTCACCAACGATGTTCGACTCGCTTTACTGCGTGGACTGGACCCGCGCCACCACCTCGCCGGCGGCCTCGGCCGTGGGCTGCTGGACCGGTTCATCTCTGCGGACTGGCTGGCCCGCAGTCCGCGCAATCGCGCGGTGACGGTGACTGCCGCCGGCCGGGCGGTGCTGGCCGAGTCGTTCGCTATCGACTGGTAGCGCCGGCTGCTAAGCCTCGAGACGAGAGGCTTTTTTGCGCTCGATGTCCGCCAGCGCCGCGGCCAGCTCGGCGCGCTGCGCGGCGGAGGTGTCCCAGGCCAGTTTGCGGTTCTTGACCACTTTGGCCGGCGAGCCGACGGCGATGGAGTAATCCGGGATGTCGCCCTTGACCACGGCGTGCGCCCCGAGGACGCAACCGCGCCCAATCGTGGTGCCCCGCAGCACGGTCACCTTGGCCGCGATCCACGTATCCGGGCCGATGCGCACCGGGCCCTTGACGATGCCCTGGTCCTTGATCGGCAGCTCGATGTTGTCCATCTTGTGGTCGAAGTCGCAGACGTAGCACCAGTCGGCCATCAGCGCCGAGTCACCCAGCTCGATGTCGAGGTAGCAGTTGATGACGTTGTCGCGGCCCAGCACCACCTTGTCGCCGAACCGCAGCGAGCCTTCATGGGCGCGGATGGTGTTCTTGTCGCCGATATGTACCCAGCGGCCGATCTCCAGCTGCGCCAGTTCCGGGGTGGCGTGGATCTCGACGTTCTTGCCGAGGAACACCATGCCGCGGGTGATGACGTGCGGGTTGGCCAGCTTGAACTTCAGCAGTCGCCAGTAGCGCACCAGGTACCAGGGCGTATACGCCTTATTGGCGATGACCCAGCGCAGCGAGTCCTTGGTCAGGAACTTGGCCTGGCGCGGATCACGCAGGCGGGAGCCCACCCACCGCTTGTGGATCGGCGAACCCCACATCGACGTCATGGGCTGAGAGCCTAACGCCAGCAGCGCCACGAGTTACCCTCGCCTGTACTGTCTGGTTGCGCGATGGGAAGGACACGGGTGCTGCGGCGATTGCTGGCGTCGGCGTCGGCCGCGCTGGTCGTGACCGGCTTGGCCGGATGCGGCAACACCGACTCCTGGGTCGACTCCACCGCGGCCCACGGCTGGTCCGCCCAATACGGCGATGCCGCCAATAGCAGCTACACCGCCACCGGCGGCGCCTCGGCGCTGCGGCTGAAGTGGAGCCGGTCGGTCAAGGGTGAACTCGGCGCCGGAGCCGCATTGGGCGACATCGGCTACCTCGCGGTGAACGGTCAGACCGCAGGCGGATGCTCGCTGATGGTGTGGGAGAACGACAACAACGGTCGGCAACGCTGGTGCATCCGCCAGGTACTCGGCGGCGGATTCGCCAGCCCGCTGTTCGACCAGTTCGACAACCTGTTCATCGGCCAGCCCGGCGCAATGCAGGCCTACCCGCCAACGCAGTGGATCCGCTGGCGCCAAAACGTCATCGGAATGCCCACCACCGCAAGGTTTCTCGGCGGCGGGCAACTCTTGGTGGTCACCCATCTGGGGCAGGTGCTGGTCTTCGACTCGCACCGCGGCGACGTGACCGGCACCCCGCTCGATCTCGTCGACGGGCTCGACCCGACCGATTCCACCCGCGGGCTGGCCGACTGCGCCAACGCGCTGCCGCAGTGCCCGGTGTCGGCGCCGCCGGCGTACGCCGCGGCCACCCACACGATCGTGGTGAGCCTGTGGCAGCCGGGCGCCAAGGCATCGACGCTCGTCGGCCTGCAGTACCACCCCGGCCAGACCCCACAGCTCACTCGGGAGTGGACCACCGAGGCCATTGCCGCCGGGGTGTTGGCGGCGCCGGTGTCCTCTGCCGACGGCGCCACCGTCTACGTCACCGGACGCGACCAAAAGCTGTGGGCGCTGAACACCTCCGATGGCAAGGTGAAATGGTCTGCGCCGCTTGACTTTTTGCCCCAGACCCCGCCGTCGGTGTCACCGGATGGACTGATCGTCGTCGGCGGCGGGCCGAACACCCACCTTGTCGCCCTCAAGGACGCCGGCAACCACGCCGACCTGGCCTGGCGCCGCGACGACGTCACACCACTGAGCTCGTCGAGCCAGGCCGGTCCGGTGGCGTACGCGGTGGTCGCCAACCCGCCGTCGGGCCTGGCGCTGCTGGCGTTCGATCCGGCTAACGGGCGCACTCTCAACAGCTATCCGCTCCCGGAGGCCGACGGCTTCCCGGTGGGGGTGTCGGTGGGTCTGGATCGCCGGGTGGTGGTGGCGACCAGCGCGGGCCAGCTGTACGGCTTCGACCCTCAGTAGCTCACAGTTGCAGCGGCGGCAGCGCAGCGCGCGGCACCGAGGACGATGTAGCGCCCGCATCCGATGGGAGCAGTTCCCCTTGGCTGAAGAAGAAGATCACCGCGTCGTCGGTGACGGCGAAGTTCTGATAGTGCGACGGATCGAGCCCGTCGCTGGTGGCGATGACGCCGGTCAGACCGGTCTGGCGCTCGAGATCGCGTTGCACGATAGGGAATATCGCGTTGACGGCCTTCGCCTCCGGCGCGAAGAGGGTGTCGAAGGTGACCGGTTTGCGTTGCGCCACATCGTAGGTGAACGTCTTGTACCAGGTCGTCGGGTGCGCGCCACCGATGTCCTGGAACAGTTTGAGCACCACACTCTGGGTGGCGCCTGGCGGCGGCCCTGAGGTGAATGACTGTGTGGTGACGTCCATTTCGTACGGCATGGCGCGCGAGGCCGGCATCTGCGCGACGTTGGTGAACCCATCGCGGTTCTGTGTCACGTAGTCGATGACGGCCTGCTCGTCGGCGTAGTTGGTGGGGAAACGCAAGTCCATCGTGTAGCTGGCTGCGCTGCTGTGCACGTGGCAGATGTTGTCAGCCTCGACGGCGCCACCCAGCGTCACGCAGTCGGTCTGCGCGCCGGCAACCGCGATGGTGTGCTCGCCCAGCAGCACGCTCGCTGCCAGCACTGCGGTCAGGGTGAGAATGCGCATTCGTCGATCGTCCTCGCGCTGTGAAGACGGCACCGGCGCCGTCGCCGCCAGCGTACCCGCGGCTAACGCACTGCGGCGGCGGGTCTGCAGAGGAACACACAAGTGCGTTCGCCTGCGCCCGAGCCGATCCGGGTGATCACCAGCGAGATCGATGTATGCCCCGCGGGGCGCAGCCGCCGCCGCAGCGCGTCGGGGTCGACGTCGACTCCGCGCACCAGGATCTCCAGCTGCCCGCAGTCGTGCCGCGAGAGCGCTTGCCGCAACACCTTTTCCCGCAGCGGGAGCTCCTCGAGCACTTCGAACCCGCGGACCCCGGCCGGCACGTGATCGCCACTGAGGTAGGCGATATCGGGGTCGAGCTGCCACAGCCCGTGCCGCGCGGCGTAATGCCGGACCAGCCCCGCGCGCACGATCGCGCCGTCGGGGTCCACGATCCACCGTCCGGCAGGGCCGGCCGCGCAGTCGTCGGGGTCGGCGTCGGTGACGACCTCGTCGCGGTCCAGGACGCAGGCGCGGCGGCGCACCCCCGGTGCGGCCAGCTCCGCCGACCACAGGCAGGCCTCCCGCACCGAGCCGCCGGCCGAGGTCACCTCGATCTCGCCATCGAAGCCCAATTCGCGAACGGCATCGAAATCGATTCCCGGCGCGCATTTCACCACGGTGGCCCGCCCGCGATAGGCCTCGAGTAACCCGTCAAGGGGTGGGACGTAGTCGCGCGGGTCGAAGCGGCGCCGCCCGCCCGATCGGCGGGCCGGGTCGAGCAGCACCACCGCGTCGCGGCTGACCGGGTGCAGCGCGTCGGCGCGGCACAGCGCCACGTCGGGCACGTTGTGGCTGGCCATGGCGAGCCGGACCTCGTCGATATCGCTGCCGATGACCACGGCCGCGGTCGAGCGCAGGGCGGCCAGCTCGGTGCCGATCGAGCAGGTCGCGTCGTGCACCACCGCGCCGGCCAGCCGGGCGGCCCGGTGCCGGGCCACCGGCGCCGCGGTGGCCTGCTGCAGGGCGTCATCGGTGAACAGCCACGCGGACACGTCACCCAGCTCACCGAGTTTGGTGGCGGCCTTGCGCCGCAGCAGGGTGGTTTCGATCAGGGCCGTGCTGCGCCCGGCGAACCGGTCGCGGATGGCGGCGACGTCGGCCAGGAGGCTGGCGTCGGTCAGCGGATAGTGGGCCACCTCAGCGAGCGCCGCGGTACCGGCATCGCTGGTGAGGTAGGAGACGTCGTCGCGCCCGAAGGTCAGGACGGTTTGACCCCGGTGATCATCACGTTGTAGTACCAGCCCTTGGGCACCACCCGGCGCCAGACGTTGTCGTCGACCCAGCTCAGGCCGATCCAGCTGTTGAACGCGAACTTCGCCCAGCCCCAGCCCAGCTTGCCCGGCGGAACCGCGGCCTCGAAGGTGCGCAGCGGCCAGCCCAGCATCGCGGCGGTGAACTCCGTCGTCGCTGTCGACACGTCGACGGCTCCGGCGCTGCGGGCCATCCGCTCGAGGTCGTCGGGATCGAAGGTGTGCAGGTCGACGACCGCTTCCAGTGCCGCCGCACGAGACGATTCGTCGAGTTCGGCCTGGGGTCGTCGCCAGCCATCCAGGCCGGGCAGCTTGGTGGCGTTGGTGGCGACCCGCCAGGTCAGCGTCGACAGCGACCGTGCGTAGGTGTTGCCCACGCTGGTGGGTTCGCCGGCGAACACGAACCGGCCACCGGGCTTGAGCACCCGGACCACCTCGCGCAGCGACTTCTCGACATCCGGAATGTGGTGCAGGACGGCGTGACCGACAACCAGGTCGAAGGTGTCGTCCTCGTAGGGGACGCCTTCGGCGTCGGCGACCCGGCCGTCGATGTCCAGACCCAGGTTCTCACCGTTGCGGGTGGCGACCTTGACCATGCCGGGCGACAGGTCGGTCACCGAGCCGCGCCGGGCCACCCCGGCCTGGATGAGGTTGAGCAGGAAGAAGCCGCTACCGCAGCCCAGCTCCAGCGCCCGGTCGTAGGGCAGCTCACGCAGTTCCTCGGGCGGCACGGTGGCGTCGAACAGGTTGCGGGCGTAGTCGACGCAGCGTTTGTCGTACGAGATCGACCACTTGTCGTCGTAGCTCTCGGCTTCCCAGTCGTGATACAGAATCTGGGCCAGCTTGCTGTCCTTCAACGCCGCTTCCACCTGCTCCGCGGTGGCGTGTGGTTGTGGCGCCGGATCGATCGAATTCATGCAGGGCAGCCTAACTGCTATCGCCCGCGGCGAAGACCTCGCCGTAGCGTTGCGCCTGCTCACCGGCATCGAGCCCGCCGTCGATCAGCGCCTTGGCACCGGCCAGCGCACTCGGTGCCGCGTCCACCAGACGGCCCGCCCACGCCGCGGCCGCGTCGAAGACGTGGTCGGGGGCCACCATCTCGTCGATCAGGCCGTGCACCAACGCCTCCTTGGCGTCGACGAACCGGCCGCTGAACGCCAGGTCCTTGGCGCGCGCCGACCCGACCGCGCGGGCCAGTCGCTGCGCCCCGCCACCGCCGGGAACCAGGCCCGCCAGGATCTCGGTGGCGCCCAGCTTCACGTTGTCGCCGCTGACCCGCCAGTCGGCGGCCAGCGCCAGGCTCAGCCCTGTGCCGAGGGCGTAGCCGGTGATGGCGGCGACCGTCGGCTTGGGAATCGACGCGACCGCGTCGATCGCCTCGCGGCGCAGCAGGTCGGCGGCCTCGGCTTCGGCGCGGTTCAGGGTGCGCAGTTCGGGGACGTCGTCGCCGACGGAGAAGATCTCGTGGCCGCCGAACAGGACGACCGTGGTGATGTCGGCGCGCTCGGCCAGCTCGGCCGCCGCTGAGATCAGCTCCCGGTAGGTCTGCCGGGTCAGGGCGTTGGTCGGCGGCCGTGACACCAGCAGCACCCCGACGCCGGGGTACTGCTCGCCGACGTGGATGCTGACGAACTCCCGCATGTCAGTCCCCGCCGTAACCCTGCGGCGCCCGGCGATTACGGGCCTCGTTGTAGCGGTCGCTGTTGAAGAACTCGATCTCCCAATTGCCTTCTCGGACAGCAAGATTGGGCTGCACGGCCACGATCTGACGGTCCAGGTCCAGCACCTCGCCGACCGTCCGCCCGGCCAGCGAGTCCAGCTGCGTCCAGGTCGGCGGCAACAGGAAACTCCGCGCCTCGGCGAAGTCTTCGAGCGCCTCTTCGGGGCTGGTCCACGCGGCCTGCTCGGATTCGCTGTTGTGGCCGTCGGCGCGCTGGCCGTCCGGGAGTGCACCGACGAAGAAGTAGGTGTCGTAGCGGCGGGTGCGCTCCTCTTCGGGGGTCACCCAGTTGGCCCACGGCCGCAACAGATCGGCCCGCAGCACCAGGTTTTCCCGCTGCAGGAATTCGGAGAACGACAGGCTGCGGTCGACCAGGGACGCGCGCACGTCGCCGTAGACCGACGCGTCGGCGACGATCCCGTCGGGGTCGTCGGCCGGTCCGGCGAACAGCACGCCGGACTCCTCGAACGTCTCGCGGGCGGCCGCGCACACCAGCGCTTCGGCGAGGTCCTCCTCGATGCCGAACCGCTCGGCCCACCAGTCCGGTCCGGGGCCATACCAGGCGATATCGGAGTTGCGGTCACGGTCGTCGACCCCGCCGCCGGGAAACACCATCACGCCGCCGGCGAACTCCATCGCGCGGTGGCGGCGCATCAAAAACACCGAGATCCCAGCGGGGGTGTCCCGGATCAACATGACCGTGGCCGCCGGACGGATCGGCAGCGGTTCGGGTTTGTCGTCGCTCACAAGCGCCTCCTGTGGGCCGCGCGACTGCGCACGCGCCTGGCGAAGTAGCGGCCGTCGATAGTGTCCAGCGCGATCGATTGCCCGAACGCCGTGGACAGGTTCTCCGCTGTCAGGGTGTCATGCAGCAGCCCGGCGGCCACCACCTGGCCTTCGGACAGGATCAGAGCGTGACTGAAGCCGGGCGGGATCTCCTCGACGTGGTGGGTGACCAGCACCATCGCCGGCGCATCGGCGTCAGCGGCCAGATCGCCCAGGCGGGCCACGAGCTCCTCACGGCCGCCGAGGTCGAGGCCGGCCGCGGGTTCGTCGAGCAGCAGCAGTTCGGGATCGGTCATCAGTGAGCGGGCGATGAGCACCCGCTTGCGTTCGCCTTCCGAGAGGGTGCCGTACGTGCGTTCGGCCAGGTGTTCAGCGCCGACGCTTTCCAGGGTGTCGAGGGCGCGGGCGTAGTCGACGTCCTCGTAGGTCTCCCGCCAGCGGCCCAGCACGGCGTAGCCGGCCGAGACCACGAGATCGCGGACCACCTCGCCGTCGGGCACCCGCTGCGAGAGAGCCGAGCTGCTCAGCCCGACCCGCGCCCGCAATTCGGCCATGTCGGTACGGCCCAGCCGCTCGCCGAGCACGTGGGCGGTGCCGGATGACGGGTGCTCCATGGCGGCCGCGATGCGCAGCAGCGAGGTCTTGCCTGCACCGTTGGGACCGATCAGCACCCAGCGTTCGTCGAGTTCGACCTGCCAGGTGATGGGTCCGACCAGGACCTGTCCCCCACGGCGCAGCGAGACTTTCCGGAAGTCGATCAGCAGGTCGGGGTCGACCTCGTCTGCGGCGTCGGGCACTGCACCATCGTGCCGCATTCGTCGCGGTCCGTACTTCTGGGGTCGCTGCCGTTTCGGGCGTGTCCGAGGATGTGTGCCCAGCCGCTGACGGCCAGGATCGGCTTGGGGGTCAACCGCAGCACCAGCTGCACCATGGGTCCGATCCCGAACGCGTAGATAACGGTGCCGACGCCGAGGCTCCCGCCGAGCAACCAACCGGCGGTCAGCACGGTAGCCTCGATCGCGGTGCGCACCAGCCGTACCGAAAGACCGGTCCGCGCAACCAGTCCCGTCATCAGCCCGTCGCGGGGACCGGGGCCCAGGCCAGCCCCCACGTACAACACGGTGGCCACGGCGTTGAGGGCGACCGCCGCGAGCATCATGGCGATGCGGGCCGGCATCGATTCGGGGGCGGCCAGCACGGCCAGTCCGGCGTCGACGGTGATCGCGATGACGATGACGTTGGCGACCGTGCCGATGCCGGGCTTGTTCCGCAACGGGATCCAGGCCAGCAGCACGACGACCCCGACGACGGCCGAGGCCACTCCGAGGCTCATCGGTGTGTGCCGGGTCAGACCCTGGTGGAACACGTCCCACGGGTCAAGGCCGAGGCCGGCGCGCACCATCATCGCCATCGAGAAGCCGTAGCAGGCGAGTCCGACCAGCAGCGCGAACCCGCGCAGCGCCGGCCTCACCGGTGGTCGGAGAACCGGACGCGCAGGGCGTCCAGGTCACCGCGCAGCCGGCGCGCGTCGGCGTCGACGTCATCCCACCCGGACGTCGTCGGATTCCACGGGCCGTGATGGGCGTCGAGCAAGGCCGCCAACCGGTCGGCCACTCGAGAGAACCAGGTACTCATGACAACCATGTTCCCGAGCGACTGGCTTGCAGATCAATAGCCAGTTGGCACATACTGGCATGCAAATGGCGACAACTATGGCGGCTAGAACGCTCGATCCGGACCTTTTGGCTCGCGAATTGGGCAACTGGCGTACCTCCAGCCGCAGTGGACCCACTTACCAGGCGCTGGCCGACGGTCTGCGGATGCTGATCGTCGACGGCCGGCTTCCGGTCGGGTCGCGCCTGCCCAGCGAGCGCGCGCTGGCCGACACGCTGCGGGTCTCGCGCACCACGATCACCGCCGCCTATGCCGAATTGGGCGACAGCGGCTACCTGCATGCCCGCCGCGGCGCGCGCAGCACGATCGCGCTCCCCCGCACACCCGTGGTCGCACCCGACGACGCGCCGGCCGTCATCAATCTGGCCGCCGCGGCGCTGGCCGCACCGGCCAGCGCGGTCCAGGAGGCGTTCACCGAGGCGGCCCGGCAGTCCGCTTCCTATCTGCAGCACACCGGTCATGACATGCACGGGGTGCTGGCCTTTCGTAACGCGATCGCCGAACGCTATTGCGCCAGAGGGCTTCCCACCACCGCCGACCAAATCATGGTGACCAGCGGCGCGCAGCACGCGATCGCGTTGATCCTGACGACCTATGTGCAGCCCGGCGATCGAGTGCTTGTCGAGCAACCCACCTATCACGGCGTGCTCACTGCGATCGCGACCGCCGGGGCCCGGCCGGTGCCTGTCGCGATGACCGCCGACGGCTGGGAACTCGACGCTCTGCACGCCGCAGTGCGCCAACTCGCCCCGACCCTGGCCTACCTGGTGCCTGATAACCACAATCCAACAGGTTTCTCGATGCCGGCTGCCGACCGCAAGCGATTATCCGACATCATCACCGAGACCCGCACTCGCACAGTGATCGACGAGACCTTGACCGACATCTGGCTCGACGAGCCGGTGCCCCCTCCGGTGGCGGCGTCGATGAGCTCGCGCACCGACCTCGTGATCACGATCGGCTCGATGTCGAAATCGTTCTGGGGCGGAATGCGGATCGGCTGGATCCGGGCAGAGCCGAACGTGCTGGCGACCATCCGGGCCGTCCGGCCGTCCATCGACCTGGGCACGTCGGTGATCGAACAGCTCGCTGCGGCATGGCTTCTCACCGAACGGGCCGACGACGTGTTGCCCGAACGCCGGGAGATCCTGCGCGGCCGCCGTGCGTTGCTGCTCGACCTGATCGACGAGCATCTGCCCGACTGGCGCCCGCTGCCCGGCACGGGCGGGATGTCGATGTGGGTGCAACTGCCGGCACCGGTGAGTTCGGCGATGTGCGCATCAGCGTCCCGCCTGGGTGTCGAGTTGCCGCCCGGCCCGCGGTTCGGGGTCGACGGCACCCTGGAGCGATTCGTCCGAATTCCGTTCGCGCTGCCCGAAGATGAGCTGACTCACGCGATCGAGCTGCTCGGCCACGCGTGGCGCAGCATCACCGGATCGACCGCGCCCGAGGCCAGAGCCGTCGTGATCTAGCGATTTCGGCGCGCAAACGTTCGCTCAGCGGCGGTTTCCGCGCCGAAATCGCTGAACCTACTCCGGCGGGATCTCCACCCGGCGCAGCATGCCGTCGACGGAATCGGCCGCCTCGATCTCGGCGCGGGTGATGCCCAGGATGAACAACACGGTGTCCAGGTAGGGGTAGCTCAGCGAGGCATCGGCGACCTCGCGCAGGGCGGGCTTGGCGTTGAACGCCACGCCGAGGCCGGCGGCGGCCAGCATGTCGATGTCGTTGGCGCCGTCTCCGACCGCGACGGTCTGCTCCATCGGCACCCCGGCTTGGCGCGCAAAGTCACGCAGCGCCTTGGCTTTACCGGCCCGGTCGACGACCTCGCCGACAACCCGGCCGGTCAGCTTGCCGTCGACGATCTCCAGTTCGTTGGCGGCCACGAAATCCAGCATCAATTCATGCGCCAGTGGATCGATGACCTGCCGGAAACCACCGGACACGACGCCGCAGTGAAAACCCAAGCGGCGCAACGTGCGAATCGTGGTGCGCGCGCCGGGGGTGAGCTCGATCTGATCGGCCACCTCGTCGAGCACCTCCGCCGGCAGGCCGGCCAGCGTGGCGACCCGGCGATGCAGCGACTCGGCGAAGTCCAGCTCACCGCGCATGGCCGCCTCGGTGATCGCGGCGACAGCCTCGCCGGCACCGGCATGAGCGGCCAGCATCTCGATGACCTCGCCTTGGATCAGGGTCGAGTCGACGTCGAATACGATGAGCCGCTTGGCCCGACGTTCCAGGCTGTAGTTCTCGACGGCGATGTCCAGACCCTGCTCGGCGGCCACGCGGGCCAATACCGTCTGCAGCTCACCGCCGACACCGGCGGGCACCGACACGCGCAGCTCCAGCCCCGTCACCGGGTAGTCGGAGACACCGCGAATGAAGTCGATGTTGACTCCGAGTGCGGCGAACCCACGGGCGACCACCCCGAACGCCGCCGCCGTGATCGGCCGGCCGAGCACCACGATGGTGTGGGTGGACGGTTCGCGGATGATCGGCATGTCGTCGCTGCGCGCGATCGTGACATCGAGCCCCACCCGGTTGATGGCGTCGGTGACGTCCTCACGCAGTTGGCTGCCGTCAGCCACCTCATCGCGGCCGGAGACCAGCACCCCCAGGGTCAGGCGCCCCCGGATCACCACCTGCTCGACGTTGAGCAGATCGACATCGTGGCGGGCCAGCACTGCAAAGAGCGCTGAGGTGACCCCAGGCTGATCGACACCGGTGACGGTGATCAGCACCGACACCTTGGACATGCTCATACCGGGATAGCCGCGTATTCCAGGGCTAGGTACGGACGCTCTCGTCGTCCAACCGTGTCACGTCACCGTCATTGGGACCGTGCGCACGACCGACGTGAGCCTCCGCACGCATCCGCTCGATCATATGCGGGTAGTGCAGCTCGAAAGCGGGCCGCTCCGAACGGATCCGGGGCAGTTCGGTGAAGTTGTGCCGCGGCGGCGGGCACGAGGTCGCCCACTCCAGCGAGTTGCCGTAGCCCCACGGATCGTCGACGGTGACGACCTCGCCGTAGCGCCAGCTCTTGAAGACGTTCCAGACGAACGGCAGCACCGAGACACCGAGGATGAACGCGCCGATCGTCGACACGATGTTCAGCGTCTCGAAGCCGTCCGACGGCAGGTAGTCGGCGTAGCGGCGCGGCATGCCCTCGTCACCCAGCCAGTGCTGGACCAGGAACGTGGTGTGGAAGCCGATGAAGGTCAGCCAGAAGTGCAGCTTGCCCAGCCGCTCGTCGAGCAGGCGGCCGGTCATCTTCGGGAACCAGAAGTAGATCCCGGCGTAGGTCGCAAACACGATGGTGCCGAACAGCACGTAGTGGAAGTGCGCGATCACGAAGTAGCTGTCGCTGACGTGGAAGTCGATGGGCGGGCTGGCCAGCAGCACGCCGGACAGACCACCCAGCAGGAACGTCACCAGGAAGCCGATGGAGAACGCCATCGGCGTCTCGAATGTCAGCCGGCCCTTCCACATCGTGCCGATCCAGTTGAAGAACTTGATGCCGGTAGGCACGGCGATCAGGAACGTCATGAAGCTGAAGAACGGCAGCAGCACCGCGCCCGTGACGTACATGTGGTGCGCCCACACCGCCACCGACAGCGCCGCGATGCTGATCGTGGCGTAGATCAAGGTGGTGTAGCCGAAGATCGGCTTACGGGAGAAGACCGGGAAGATCTCCGAGACGATGCCGAAGAACGGCAGCGCGATGATGTACACCTCGGGGTGCCCGAAGAACCAGAACAAGTGCTGGAAGAGCATGGTTCCGCCGTTGGCGGGGTCGTAGATGTGCGCACCGAGGTGGCGGTCAGCGGCCAGGCCGAACAGCGCGGCGGTCAGCAGCGGGAAGGCGACCAGCACCAGGATCGACGTGACGAAGATGTTCCAGGTGAAGATCGGCATCCGGAACATGGTCATGCCGGGGGCGCGCATGCAGACCACGGTGGTGATCATGTTGACGCCACCGAGGATGGTGCCAAGACCACCGACGGCCAGGCCGAGGATCCACAGGTCACCACCGGCGCCGGGGCTGTGCATGGCGTCGGACAGCGGGGTGTAGGCCGTCCAGCCGAAGTCGGCGGCACCGCCGGGGGTGATGAAGCCGGCCAGCGCGATCATGGCGCCGAAGACGAACAGCCAGAACGACAGCGCGTTCAGCCGCGGGAAGGCAACGTCGGGAGCACCGATCTGCAGCGGCAGCACCAGGTTGGCGAACCCGAACACGATCGGCGTCGCGTAGAACAGCAGCATCGCCGTGCCGTGCATGGTGAACAGCTGGTTGTACTGCTCGTTAGACAGGAACTGCAGACCCGGCACGGCCAGCTCGGCGCGGATGAACAGCGCCATCAAGCCACCGAGGAAGAAGAAGATGAAGCAGGCGACGCAGTACATGATGCCGATCAACTTGTGATCGGTCGTGGTCACCAGCTTGTAGATCAGATTGCCCTTGGGGCCCATCCGTGCAGGCATGGGCCGAGTGGCCTCGAGTTCTCCCCGCGAAGGCACAACGGCAGTCAACGGTCCTCCAAAATCAGTTAGCGCACCCGAGAACGTGTAGTTGATCCTAGCCGTCCATCGCCGCCAATGGGCTGTGGGTCCTACATTCTGTCGTATTCGATCTCGCAACACCCTGCCCCGCAGCTCAGCGGCCCTCTGGCGGTCGGATGTTACCGTCGGCGTCGTGCTGATCCGCGGTAAGCGTTCGGGTGTCGTGATGGCGGCCGGAGCGGTGCTCACAGCGGTCGCCATGACGGTCGCCAGCGGATGCTCAGGTTCGGCCAAGAATCCGGCCCCGTCGGCGGCGGGCAGCCTCGTTACGAGCACCACCAAGATCGCGGGTGCCGGTGTGCTGGGCAATCAGCGCCGTCCCGACGAATCGTGTGCACCCGAGCCGGCCCCGCTCGACCCGGCGCCCCCGGCACCGATCCGGCACGCCGCCGGGGAGACCACGGTGGTGGCCGATCCGCAGCGGATCGTGGTGCTGGCCGGCGACGAGCTCGATGCACTGTGCGCGCTGGGTCTGCAGTCGCGGATCGTGGCCGCCGCACTGCCCGACGGATCGGCCGGCCAGCCGTCGTATCTGGGCACCGTCATCCACAACGTGCCCGGCGCCGGGACCCGCAGCGCACCCGACCTGGCCGCGATCGCCGCCGCCAAACCCGACCTCATCCTCGGCTCGCAGGCGCTGACGCCGCAGTCCTACCCGGCGCTGGCGGCCATCGCCCCGACCGTGTTCACCGACGCACCCGGCGCCAAGTGGCAGGACAACCTGCGGACGATGGGTGCGGCGACCGGCCGGGCCGACGCCGCTGGTGAGCTGGTCGGTGATTTCATCGAGCAGGCCAAGCAGAAGGGCATCGCGAACGACGCCCCGCACTTCCAGGCCTCCATCGTCCAGCTCACCGACACCACGATCCGGGTGTACGGCGCGGAGAACTTCCCGGCCTCGGTGTTCGCCGCCGTCGGCGTGGATCGCCCTGCTGCACAACGGTTTACCGACAAGCCGTACATCGAGATCGGGATCTCCGATGCCGATCTGGACCGCTCGCCGGACCTCTCCCCCGCCGACGGCGACATCCTGTATCTGTCGTTCGCGTCGCAGTCGGCCAAGGATCGCGCACCGGCTGTCCTGGAGAGTCCGGCGTGGCGCAAGCTGTCGGTCAACCGCGACAACCGGGTGTTCGTCGTCAACAACGAGGTCTGGCAGACCGGCCAAGGTGTGGTCGCCGCGCGCGGCATTCTCGACGACCTGCGCTGGCTCAACGCCCCGATCAACTGACCCGGCAGGTAACCTTCGCCACGTGTTCCATGTGCTGACGATCACCTACGAAAAGCCGCTCGACGTCGTCGACCAGACCCGGCCCGCGCATCTGGCCTGGCTGAACGACGAGGTCGCCGCCGGGCGCCTGCTGCTGGCCGGCCGGCTGGATTCCGGTGCCGGCGGCGTCCTGATCACCGCGGACATCAGCGTCGAGGACGCCGAGGGCATGATCGAGCGCGATCCGTACACCCTGGCCGGCGTGGTCAGCTATCAGCGCTCGTCCTTCAACGGCGGAATTCGCGCAGCCGGGTTATAAATTTCACATGCGGGATTAGGCACCCGCCGCACTGGGTTGTTTCTTTTGGTCGCAGCGTTGCGACACCACACATATGACCAAAACGCTGACTGAATCAGTGCTGCCTAAAACGCGAACTCAAGGACTGCCAATGAGCACAGTTACCGCCTATGCCGCCACCTCCGCGACGGATCCGCTGACCAAGACCACCATCACCCGCCGCGACGTCGGCCCGCATGACGTCCAGCTCGACATCCACTTCGCGGGCATCTGTCACTCCGATATCCACACCGTGCGCGGCGAGTGGGGTCCGGTCGAGTATCCGATGGTGCCCGGGCACGAAATCGCCGGTGTGGTAACCGAAGTCGGGCCCGAGGTCACGAAATACAAGGTGGGCGACCGAGTAGGTGTTGGGTGCTTCGTCGACTCCTGCCGCGAATGTTCGAACTGCAAAGCCGGTCTCGAGCAGTACTGCACCAACCCGGGCATGGTTGGCACCTACAACGGCGTCGGCCGCGACGGTGAGCCGACGCAGGGCGGCTACAGCGGTGCGATCGTCGTCGACGAGAACTATGTGCTGCGGATCCCCGACAGCGTCGCCCTGGATGCCGCGGCGCCCCTGCTGTGCGCCGGCATCACCCTGTATTCGCCCCTTCGGCACTGGAATGCCGGTCCGGACAAGAAGATTGCGGTCATCGGCCTCGGCGGCCTTGGTCACGTCGGCGTAAAACTCGCCAAGGCGATGGGCGCGCACGTCACCGTGCTGAGCCAGTCCCTGAAGAAGATGGAAGACGGTCTGCGCCTTGGCGCCGACGAGTACTACGCGACCAGTGACCCGGACACCTTCAAGAAGCTGGCAGGCACATTCGACCTGATCCTCAACACCGTGTCGGCCAATCTCGATCTCAATGCCTATCTCGGCACACTGGCTCTCGACGGCACACTGGTCGAGCTCGGCATGCCCGAGCATCCGATGAGCGTGCCCGCGGCCGGTCTGATCGGCGGTCGTCGCAGCATTTCAGGTTCGCTGATCGGCGGCATCGCGGAAACCCAGGAGATGCTGGACTTCTGCGCCGAGCATGGCGTGGCACCCGAGATCGAGGTCATCGCGCCCGACTACATCAACGAGGCCTACGAGCGCGTGTTGGCCAGCGATGTGCGGTACCGCTTCGTGATCGACACCGCATCGCTGCGCGGCGCGTAGCTCAGTCGCTGACGGTGTCCTCGGACACCCCGGTCAGCGGCCACCCGGCCGCGGCCAGCACGGCTGCGACGCGCTTGACGTTCTCCGGCCCCGCATCGTGGTGGCTGACGTCCTTGATGAATTCGGCGATCTCGTTCTCGTCGATGCCGCCGTCCAATGCCGGTGAGCCGTTCGCCGTGAGGTTGGCGACAACCTCTTTGATCTGGTCTTCGGTCAGTGGCGTGGAGCGCAGCAGCGCCAGTAGCGGCACCCGGTCGGGACCGGGAACACCGTTGGGGTAGCCGGCGCGCAGCCAGGTGAGAATCGAGTTCAGAAGCGACGTAGCGGTCACCAGGAGAGTCTCTCGGTTGCGTCGAGGCTGCGCCAGCACCGGCCGCACAGTTCGCCGCCGATTCACGCCGCGTTCATCCGTCTTCGGTGCACCTGGCCAGGAACTCCACCACAGCCTCGGCGAAGACGTCGTTGCGATCCCCGGCGACCATGTGCCCTGCCCCGACGACATCGACGAATTCGATCTGCGGGAAGCGTGCCAGGAACGCGTCGGCGCGGTCCTGAGTGACGAGGTCGCTCATCTGGCCGCGCACCAGCAGCATCGGGACGCCGGCGGCCAGGATCGCGTCGACCGCCGCGTTGATCCGCTCGACTTCGGTGACCTCGATGGGCGGGCTGGCCGCGGTGCCGTCGATGAACTTGGGATCCCAATGCCAGTACCACCGGCCGTCGCGCTGACGCAGATTCGTGCGAAGTCCGTCGAGGTCCGCGGGCCGGCTCCGGTTCGGGTTGTACTCCTGAATCATGTCGGCCACCTCGTCGAGCGACTCGAAGCCCGACTCCATCCGGTCGTACATGAAGCGGTGAATCCGCGAGGCCCCGGACGGATCCATATCGGGGACGATGTCGACCAGTACCAGCGCCCGCAGCGCATCCGGGGCGAGCTCACCGGCGAGCAGCATGGCGGTAAATCCGCCTAGCGAGGCACCGACGATGACTGGCCGCGGTGGCAGCTCACGCAGCAGTTCCAGCACGTCAGCGGCGAAGCTGACCACCCGGTAGTCGCCATCTTCTGACCAGTCGGACTCGCCGTGCCCGCGCAGGTCGACGGTGATCGCCTGCCAGCCTCGGGCAGCCACCGCCGCGGCGGCCCGGCCCCAGGAGCGCCGCGTCTGCCCGCCGCCATGCAGAAACACGGCGGCGGGGGCGTCTGGATCGCCGAGCCGATCGGCGGCAATGCGGATGCCGTCGACACCGAGCGCGCTGAACGGTTCGGGTGTGATCACGCAATCAGCATCCGCGATGTCGCGTCGAACTCAAGTACGCAGTCCCGATCCACATCCGAAGTTCACAGCCGTTGTTGCCCCTGCAAGGGATAGCATCCCCACCGTGATGCGAGTCACGATCGTGGGTGGTGGAGCGGCCGGTGTGCTCGCCGCAATCCATCTGCGACGAAACAAACCGGACGCACAGATCACGCTTCTCGATGCCTCCGGCCGTCCGGGCACCGGTGCGGCCTACGGCACCAGCGACCCGTCGCACCTGCTCAACGTTCCCGCCCAGCGGATGTCCGTGTGGCCCGACGACCCCGATCACTTCTGCCGGTGGCTCGATGAACGAGCCGTCACGGCCGTCGACGGCTTCGCGCCGCGTCTTGCCTACGGTCGCTATTTGCGCGAGCAACTCGCCGAAGCCAACGTGCGGATCGAGACCGCCGAGGTTGTCGGAGTGGTACCGGGCGCATCCACGCAGCTGAAGCTGAACGACGGCAGGACGTTGGCGGCCGACGTCGTCGTGCTGGCGTCGGGACGCCCCGATGGTGGTATGCCCGACTCGTTGGAGCGGGCGTTCGCTCCGGTGCTGGCCGCCGATACCGACGGCAAGGTGGTGGTCGATCCATGGGCGCCCGGGGCCCTCGCCGCTCTCGGCGCACGCAGGCCCGCGACCGTCTTGGTGATCGGCTCAGGACTCACCGGTGTCGACGTCGCGCTGCATCTCGTCGCGCGTGGCGCCACGGTCACGCTGCTGTCGCGCAATGGCGCACTCCCCCAACGATTCCGCAACGCCGGCGCGCCGGCAGCGCTACCCCACCTCGATGCGCTCGGCACCGAGGTCACCCTGGAGGAATTGCGGGCCGCGCTCCGTGCGGATCTCGAACACGCTCGCGAGACCGGTTTGGATTGGCGACAAGTCATCGACGCGGTACGGCCGCACACATCGCGACTGTGGCGATCGTTGGGGTGGGAAGACCAACGCCGATTCCTGCGGGAAGACTTGCGGCAGTGGGAGATCGTGCGCCACCGCATGCCACCGACGATTGCCGATGCGATTGACGCGGCCATCGAGTGCGGTCAATTGACCGTCGCGGCAGGCGAAGTCGCCGATGTCTCGCTGCGCGGCAGCGGCGTCGAACTCGTTGTCACGACCAGCGATCAATCAGTGCGCAGGCGCGGCGACGCGGTGGTCGTCGCCACCGGAACCGCATGGGATCGGCGATCCCTGCAGCGCTCCCCGTTGTGGGCGAACCTGCTGGCCTCCGGAGTCGCTTCGGTTCATCCGTGCGGCATCGGTGTGCGTCTCGACGACGACGGCCGCCTCGTCGACGAAGCCGGCGCGACGGTCCCCGGCATCGTGTGTCTCGGCTCGATCCGCCAGGGCGAAGAGTGGGAGACCACCGCGATTCCCGAAATCCGGACGCAGGCCGCGGCTGTCGCCAAGCTGGTCGCCGACGACACCCGCGATCATCCGGTGCGTAGACCGAATCCGGCACCCGCGGTGCAGGATTCGACGGGTGCGGATGCGTCGTACGCCGAGGGTGTGCGCCGTCTGCTCGCCGTCCAGGACGGCGCGTCCATCGCGTTCGCCGCCGCGGTCGCCGAGGATCCCGGCCATGCGCGTGCCCATGTCGCGCTGGCGATGATCGCCATGGAGCGGCCCGACCGCGCGGGCGGCCCCGACGCGGTCGCCGGCCATCTCGCCCGGGCACGGGCGGCGCTCGCCCACGGCAGCGACGACGACCGCAATCACGTCGAGGCCATCGCGACGTGGTGCGAGAAGGGAAATGCAGCGGGCACCGAGGCGCTCATCGATCACCTCGACCGCGTACCGGACGACGCCGTCGCGTTGCTTGTGCTCGCACCGTCGATCGCGTTCGCAGGCGCCGGCGACGCATTACCGGACGCCTGGCAGTACGTCGAGCGATTCACCAGCGTGCACGGCGAGGCACCGTGGTATCTCGGTCTACGGGCCTATGGCCGGACCGAGCAGGGCCTCTGGTACGACGCCGCCGACCTGGCTGACGCCGCCCTGGAGCTGGATCCGGGCAATGGCAATGCGGCGCATGCCCTTACGCATGTGCACTACGAAACCGATGCGCACAGAGCCGGTTTGAAGTGGCTGACCGACTGGATCCCCACCGCCGGCTGCACACAGCGTTACCTCCCCCACTTTCAATGGCACGCCGCACTGCACGAGCTCGCAATGGGCGATGCCGCCGCCGCGGCGCGCCGGTACGCCGCGTCCCTCGCGCCGCCGCACTCGAGGGACGTGCGCTGTCTCGTTGATGCCGGTTCACTCGCATGGCGAGCGCGTCTGCATCCGGACTGGGTCACCCCACCTGATCCGATGGCGCTGCTCACCGAGGCCGGTTCACTTGCGTATGCGCCGCAAACGCCGTTCATCGCGTTCCACGCGCTGCTCGTCCTGGCAGCCGCGAACGATCCGGCGGCCATTCGAGCCGTCGACGTTCCCGGCGCAACTGAGGAGCAGGCGACCACACTGCGATTCATCGGCGAAGGCCTGATCGCGTTGACCGAAGGCGAGCCACGCGCCGCACTCGACTATCTCCTCGAATCGCTTCCCGGGCTTCCCTCGATCGGCGGCAGCCGAGTTCAGCAGGAAGTGATTCTCGAAACGGCGCTGGCCGCCATGCTCCAACTCGGTGCGCCGGGTCAAGCGGGCCGCCTGTTGTCTCGGCATCGCGCCGCCCCCGCAGCGCAGGTGACCCGCGGCGCCGTGAACTGACCGCAAGTGCGGTAGTGCACTACTGAGTTCGTCTGCTTCACGCCGAGTGACGATTGCCCACAGCAGAACACGGGGGGCAACATGATGGGTATCGCACGGCACATTGGTATTTCGATCGGCATCGCCGTCGTGGCGGCGACGGTCACGGTGACCCCGGCGGCGGCCGCCGAGGACCCGCCACCGCCCGATAGAACCGCCCTGATCTTGTGCGGGACCACCTGCCCGACACCTAACGCGTTCTGGATCGAGGCCATCAAGAACAAGTACATCGCGCCGACTCATCCGGGCCAGAACATCGATGCCGTCGGGGTGACGGCCCCCATGGTGTTTTGGCCCATCACCGGGATCTTCCGCCTCCTCGGCCTCGCGGTCGGGCCACCGGAAATCTGGGGTCCCGGCGGCCCGGGCTGGCCGGACGAGCCGTGGTGGAAACTCTCGGGACTCTTTGACATGACCGCCAACGAATCACTTCGGGTCGGGGTGGCCGATCTGGAAGCGGCGATCGCCGCACAGGACAATGACCATCTGGTGATCTACGGCAACTCGCAGGGCGCGGGCATTGCGAACGTGGTCAAGAAGCACCTCGCCACGCAGTACCCGGACGGAACCACACCCCCCGATATCGACTTCGTTCTGGGCGGTGACCCCAATCTCCCCAACGGCGGCTTGATGTCTCGGTTCGCGGGCCTCTACATTCCGTTCGTCAATCTGACGTTCAACGGCTCCGCAGCGACCGATACCCAGTTCAAGACCGTCGAAATCAACCGGCAGTACGACGGATTCAGCGATTTCCCGTTGTATCCACTGAATCTCATCGCCGACCTCAACGCGGTGCTGGGCATCGTGTACGTGCACATGTACGGCCTCGACGTCAGCCTGCCTGAGAATCCGATGACGTCCCCGGCATATCAGGGCACCCACGGCGACACCAGTTACTACTTCTTCGAGAACCAGGACCTGCCGTTGTTCGGTCCACTCCGCACGCTCGGCGTGCCCGAACGGTTGATCGATGTGGTCGAGCCGTTCTTCCGGGTGATCGTGGAAGTGGGCTACGACCGCACCATCAAACCGTGGGAACCCACCCCGGCGCGGCTCATCCCGGCGATCAATCCGGGAAAGCTCGCCGCAGATCTGGCCGCAGCGTTCGACGAGGGTGTCGACAACGCCCGGCATCTCATCAGCCCGCCGCCGACGTCAGCGAAACTGCGCCCTGCGACTAGTGATTCGCATGCGGTGGGCAAGCCGAGCACTCGGGCCGTCAAGGCAGCATCTCGGCCAACGCGAGATGCCCCTCGAAGCCAAGCGATTTCGCCATCGCGCGGTAACGATCACGGCGGTCGCGGTATATCAGCTCGTCGCCATTAGCTCTGGCCAGCAGGGTGCGCATTCTCAGCAGCATGATCTGGCAGATCGGCGAATCCGCGGGCAGGTCCGACAGGCTCTCGATCGCCGTTTGCGCTTCCGCCACGTCGGTGTCGGTGCCACGCTCAAGCAGCGTCTCCACCAAAATGCCCGTGCCCCAAAGGCCGTAGAACAAGTTTCCCGCATTGCGCAGCTCGGTGACAGCGCGACGCGCCGACTCGATCGCCGCGTCGACGTCGCCGCGTCTGGCCGTTTCGCGGGCGGCCCACAGGTCGGTGACCGGGATGAGGAACAGCGCTCGCTTGCGCAGCCAGACCTCGCGGGCCCGCATCATCAGCTCAAGCCCGCGGGCGCGGTCAGATGCCGCGTCTCGATTCAGCAGCCCGACGGCCAATGTGTATGCGGCCAAGCCCAATGCCCGATCACTGCTTGCCCTTTCAGCGGTCTGCACCGCGTCCGCGCTTACGCGCACCACATAGTCACTGGTTCGAAGCACCCCGTACTGCAACGCGAAACCGTAGGTCCAGGCAACGGCACCCGAGAGAGTCTCCGGGTTGCTGCGTCGGGCCAATTCGACACTGTCCTGGAGGTCGAGGCGCCACCCGGGACGGCCCAGCCACCACTGAGCGGTGCCACGCCACGCCAACGCGATAGCCAGCGGTGAGCCCATTCCGAAACCGGCGCCCTTGCCCGGATCGCCGGCGGCCAGGTCGATGATCGTCTGCGACCATCGCAGGATCTCGCCGACTTCACCGACGCCAATCCAGTTGACGAACGCCAAGAACGCCAACCCCATGGTCGGGGTGGGATCGTCGATCGCCTCCAGCAACGCCATCTGTTCGGATGCCAACTGCGCCGCCTCCCTGGCACGTCCGGCGTAGCAGAGGTCAGCGGCCAGCGCGGTCATCCCGATGGCCAGCGAGGCATTGTCGCCTACCGCAGTGCACAACTCGCGCAGCTCCGCGAAGCGACTCCTGCTGTCCTGAACCGCACGAGCTTGCCAGTCGGTGGCACACAACATGGCACGAGGAGCGATACGCATCGACAACTGGTCGGTTTCATCGTCAGGTAATCGGTCGCCGATACCGCGTGCCCGCTCCCAGCTGACGCGGGCCGCCGAGAGATCGCGGTTGGTTGACCACGCGCCGGCGCGCATGTGCCAGCCGTGGGCGGCGCGCAGTTCGCCTGCGGCTTCGAGCTGTTCGGCGATCAACGCCGCGTTCTCGTCCAGCGAGCCCGGCGCACGGTCTTGGATGGCTGCCGCCAGACGCCGATGCCATTGGGCGCGATCGGATTTCAGCTGTGATTCGTAGGCCACGGCCTGGATCAGCGGGTGGTGGAACGCATACTCGACGTTGGGGGTGGACCGCATCTGATCGATCAGCTCGGCGCCCAGCAACTCGTCGAACGTGGGGTCAAGGCCGAGCGCGGCCAGCAGCCCAGCTCCGAAGCGGGCCCCGATCACCGACGCGGCATTGATCGTCCGCCGAGCCGGGTCGCTCAGCCGGTCGATGCGTGCCGCGATGGCTGCCTGCACGGTGGCCGGGACGCTCACCTCGGCGATATCCGCCTGGCAGATGTAGTCGCCACGTCGGCCTGCGAGCACGCCGCGCTGGGCCAACTCGCGCACCATCTCCTCGGCGAAGAACGGATTCCCCGCGGCGCGCTCGGCGATGATCCCGGTGAGCTGACCGACCGAGGGATGCGACCCCAGCAGTTCACCGAGCAGTATCGCGGTGTCCGAATCATCCAGTGGGGCAAGAGCTACGGACTGAGCGCCGGGAATCCGCGCCAGTTCGCCGTGGTATTCGGGGCGGGATGTGATCAACACCATCGACGGGGTTTGCGGGATGACGCTGAGGAAGTCGGCCAGCATCGACTCGCTGACCGCATCGATCCAGTGCACGTCCTCGATGATGAACAGTGTCGGCTGGGTACGTGCCAGGGACGCGCTGTTGATCAGCCCGGTCAGCCGGCGCCGTCTGGCGTCCGGGTCGATCTGGGCCGATGACGCGTCGGGTTCGGCAATGCCGAGCAGATCGTCGAGCAGCAGCAGATCCTGCGGGTCCGTCCCGGGAAATTGCTCGCGCACCCGGGCGCGGGCAGCGTGGCTGTCGAGGTCGGCCACGCCCGTGCGGACGCGTAGCAGCTGAGCCACCACCCCGAACGGAATGTCACCGGCATGGGATTCGCAGAACGTCCAGAACACCGCGAATCCGTGAGCGGTCGCGCACGCCGCGGCCTCCCGGGCTGCCCGGCTCTTACCGATGCCCGGCGGTCCCACCACGTTCGCCACCGTTCCGTGGCCACCGATCGCGCGCTCCACCATGGCGTCGAGCGCCGCCACCTCCGAACGCCGTCCGACCAGGCTTGCCTCCGCCCGCCCGACCGGACTGTCCCGCGGACCGATCCCCTCCAGGCGGCGCGCGGGCACCGGTTGCTCAAAGCCCTTGATGTGCACCCACTCCGGGGCCCCCAGCAACACGCGGTGCTCGACCAGCGCCGCGGTCGACTCCGACAACATCACCCCACCCGGCGGGGCTGCCGATTCCATCCGTTGCGCCATCCCGACGTGCTCACCGGTCGCGCGGTACCCCAGTGACCCCGAACCGATCTCACCGGCGATCACCCGTCCCGAGTTCAGCCCCACTCTCAACTGCAGCGCCACCTTGTCGGCGCGGTGCACCTCGGCCGCCAACCGGATCGCCTCGTCTTGGATGGCTACGGCCGCAAGGCAGGCCCGAAAGGCGTGATCTTCTAAGGCAACTGGAGCGCCGAAGATGGCCATGACCCCGTCGCCGGTGTACTCGACGGTGCCGCCGTAGCGATGGACCACCGACGCGGAGCGTTCCAGGATCTCGGTCATGATCACGCGCAGGCGCTCCATATCCACCGAAGCAGCGATGTCCATCGAGCGCACCACGTCGGCGAACAACACCGTTACCTGCTTGTACTCGGACGGCCGACTGCCCTGTCCGAGCGGCGCACCGCACTCGTTACAGAATCTCGAGTTCAGCGGCAGCGCGATACCGCACGACCCGCACGACAGCGCCGGTGCAGTCCGTGCAAAACGACCGTCCCCCGACGCGCCCACGCACACATCGTGTCACCGCTGCTCAGCGATGTCCCGATATCGGAGACGCCGGAATACCGCAGGTGTAGACATAAGCGTCAACCCTTGGAGAGGACGTTCATGAGTACTGCGCGCATCTGCGTTGCCGCCGCCGTTTTGGCCGTTGCGGCTACCGCCGGCTGTAGTAGCGACAACACCGCATCTCCATCCTCGTCGGCCTCGTCGGCTGCGTCGACCTCAGCCGCGGCGGCCGATACGTCGAGCGCGGCGCCGTCCGCACCTGCACTTGGGCAGACCGGCGACTACACCGCAGCCCTGATCAAGGCCAGCGACATCGGCCCCGATTTCACCGGGTACGGCGAGCCGACCCAGAATGCCGGTGGAATGCCCGGTGTGGGTCAAAGTTTCAACACCGCCGACGGCAGCCGCATCGTCGTCGCCAGCGTCCTGGTTTTGGCCGATCCGGCGGCGGCCGACCAGTCCGTCGCGAGTCACCCGTTCCCGAAGGTGAATAACCCCGCACCGCAGCCGTTCGAAGTGGGTACCGGCGGTCGGATCGCCACCGGGATGTCGCCCGACAATTCGAAGTCGGTGACCGAAGTCGTTTTCGCCGAGGGTCGGGCAGCCGTCAACTTGGTATTCATGAACGCGCCCGCCAGTCCCCCGGCACCCGACTTCGTGCTCGACGTCGCCCGTAAGCAGGACGCCGCCGTGAAGAGCGGCTTGCCCAGCTAGCGCTCGAAGTAGCGTTCGGCGCGTTAGCGAGTCCGTAGATCTACCCGCAGCGCCAGGTGCTCGTCGAGTATCCGGCGAAGAGCGGCGTCCATCGGATGCGCGGACGCGAGGTCGCGACCCAATCGGTTGTCCACCACGACTACCGCACCCTCGTGCAGTTCGGCAGTGTCGACTTGATCGACGAATGGATCGAACAACGCAGGCGGCGTGGCCAGGTAATACAACGCCCCGCGCGACTCGTTTAACCCGGCGGCGTACACAAGCCCGTGTTGGGTGATCACGAAGAGTTCCGAGGTGATCCTGACGCTCGGGGTCTCGGTATTGGCCCAGGCTGTTGCGGCGCATCGGGTCTGCAGCAATCTGTCGGGAACGTCGTCACTGAGCGTGAACAGCCGTTTGACGAGTGCTCCACCCGTTCGCGGATATGCGTCGACGGCTGGTCGGAAGTACCGCTGGAAGATGTCGCCGAAAAAGTCGTAAAGTTGCTCGCTCATCGCAGCTCCCCAGGTTCGAGACCGACACCTCGAGTGTGCGCCCCTTACCGTCGGCTGAACACCAGTTCGGCCAGACCGGCCGGCCTCGCAGATGTCGACGGTCGATCCGCTGTACGCGGCGAACAGGGCCCTGGACCTATCCCTGGAGGCTACATTCGCGATCATGACAGTCGAATTGACGCAAGAGGTTTCGCGCAGGCTCGAATCGGATCGCTATGTGTGGTTGACGACAGTGGCGAAATCCGGCCAGCCTGTGCCGCGGCTCGTGTGGTTCTTCTTCGACGGCGAAGAGGTGACTGTGTATTCGATGCCGAAAGCCGCAAAGGTCGCGCACATCACGGCCCGCCCGCGGGTCAGTCTGAATCTGGATTCCGATGGCAACGGCAGGGGGACCATCGTGGTCGCCGGTACAGCCAGGATCGACGCAGTGGGAGCCGATCCGCTCGCGGACAAGCACTATCAGGCGAAGTACCACGATTACGCCGTCGGCATCGGGATGAGCGATGAGTATCTCGCCGCGTTCAGCACCCGGTTGAGGATCGCTGTCGACAAGGTGTGGTCGACGCCGTCGGCGAGTAGCTGATCAGCTCGAGCCAGTCGCCGTGTGCGTCGAGGCCCTGTGCTAGTCGTCCCCGGTGTCGCGTCTGTTGCGTTGGGCCTTGGCTGATCACGTCCCCCGGTCGATTGAGTCGAAAACGATCAGTGATTGCGCGAACGGTTCGGAAGTGACGCCCAGTTGGTTCCCGAACGGGTGGTCGAGCCAGTAGACGACGAACAGCAGCAGGCCGAGCAGAACCGCGACCGCGCTCAACAGGATCAGGTGTGCACGGGCGCTCTGAAGGTGCATAAATCCGCCGAGCCCCAGCAGGACGACACCGCCAAAGAGCAGCCCGGTCCACAGCAGGCCGGGTATTCGGGGCTTGGCGTCCAGGATTCGCTGATTCCGCTGTGACGCCAACGTGCTCAGCTGGTCGAGAAACTTTGAACTGATCGGGTTCGACGCGACGCTGGACTGCGGACTGCCGAGCACCCCATACATCTCGTTGAGGGCGTCTCGTGCGCTTTCGGCTCCGCCCCCGACGTGTATTGCCTTCTCCCATTCAGGACCCTCGACCGCGTTGGTGTATTTGCGCAGGAGTATTCGCATCTGGGTCTGCTCAGGCACGGGCATGCCGACGGTCTGCCGGTACATCGTGATGAGAGTGGAGGCTTCGTTGGAGACGTTAGCTTCAGCGGAGGAGAACTGTTCCCACGCGACGACGATGGTGAATCCGAGCAAGGCGCCGTACACGAGTCCGACACAGGTCATGAACGGTGAAAGCGCCCCGTTGTGGCCTGCCGGAACCGGTTTGGGCAGCGTCCGATGCGCCAGCCAGATGCTTGCCGCCCCCACCAACACCGCCACGACGAGCGCCAGGGCCAGAAGCAACCAGAGACCCGCTTTGCCGAAGTCGCCCATGGTTTAGCCTTCGCATACAAGTCGCGGACATGTAGGTCATGTCGACCACCCCCGTCGGGCGGCCTCCGCTCAACCTCACCGGGGTACCCATTCACGCGGGCAGTCACCGCGAGGCGGTCGGAATCGACCGTGAGCCCACCCCAGCCATCTCCCCATCAACTTGGCGGTTGTTACCGACTGCCGATGTGGCCGGTGGTATGGAAAAGGGGTGGATCTCGCGAGCTGGGGCGTAGGGCTTTCGCTCATCGTGCTGACCATCGCGATCCATACGACCGCGGTGGTGCTGATGGCGTTCACACTGGAGACGAGAATTCGGGCCCGGCTCGACAAGCACAAACATGATCGGCTGCGGGCGGTTCCGACCGTGATCGGCTACATCGGAGCCGTCGCACTGGTATTGGCCGCCTTGCATGGCTTGGAGGGTGTGTTGTGGGCGTCGGCATATTGGCAGCTTGGCGCGCTCGACTCGTTCACGCAGGCGTCGGTCTATTCCCTGGCGACCATGACCACGTTCGAGATACCGGGATTGACGTTGCCGGCCCGGTTCCACATGTTGAGCGCGCTAGAAGCGGTGAATGGCGCGCTGCTGTTCGGCATCAGCACGGCATTCCTTTTTGCTGTCATACAGGGCCACTGGCTGATGCTGCACCGGCGGCACGAAACAGCGGAATGACCGTTGAGGCGGCACACCCCTTGCCGTTACCCGGTAGACGGTTGCGCGGCTGACGCCGAGGGTTGCCGCGATAGTTGTCGCCGATTCACCACTCCCGTGCATCCGCCAAATCCCTGGGCCTGAGGACATACAGAGGGTTCCAGTCGGTCCGCACAGGGCTATTCTCGTAGTTGGGTCGGGGATGATTGAGGTGCGTTATGACCTGGTCAGGAATCCTCGAAAAGACGGCGGCGGGATTGGCCTCGGTGGCGACGCCAATGATGTTCGCCGTAGTGGCAGCGGGGCAGGCGGCAGCAGATCCCGGCATCTGCGTCAGCGGTCCGTGGGGGTACGTATCCGCATGCGTCGAAGGGCCCGAATGGGTCGACTGGAATCCGGGAGTCAATTGGGGCCCGCCCGGACAGGTCAAGAATGCATTGTGCCCCGGCGATCCGCCCGGTCACTGGAAGGGCGGTCCACACGGCGTTCCCTGCACCTAACAGTGCAGTACCGCTAGCCGAAGGGATCAGACTGCTTTGGCGAAATAACGTTGGCCGTCATCGGCAATGCGGCCAAGGTATGCACCTAACACGGGGGCAAGCACCTTGAATGGCAACGCCAACACCGGTTTCGGCTCGATCGCCACCGTGAAGGTGAACAGCGTGCCGCCCTCGCCGGGTCGGAGGATGAAGTCTTCTGCGTAGCGAGTGAAAACTGATGCGGTCGACTCGTAGACAAACATCGAGTAACCGCTGCTCTCATCCCACCGGAAGTACCGTGAGCGCGCACGCACACCAAGGGCCACCGACTCGCGCGTGGCGCCGACCCCGTGCGGTCGCGGCGACGTCCAGGTGACTTCGTTGATCATGCGGCCCCACGCCGCGGCGGAGGCGTCCGATGCTATCGATTCCCAGACCCGCGCCGGTGTCGCTGCGAAGCAACGTTCGTACCGGAAGATGTGCGGAGCCGACACAAAGAACCGGGCATCGACCGGTTCAAGCGAGTGCCAACGAGTCACAAGTGATCACGATGCCCCACCAACACGCCCCCGTGGAATGTATTGGCAAGCTGTATACGACCGGCTTAGAAGTTCCAGTCCTCGTCTTCGGTGACGACGGCCTTGCCGATCACGTATGACGAGCCCGACCCGGAGAAGGAGTCTCTTTCCGCTTCAACAACGAAACCACCTGTCCGAGCGCCGGTTTGGCCCGGAGCGTCGACCGATAAGAGGTTTGAGCGTGGACCCTGGTTGGTGAGTCAGCGGGGCGGAGTCCGCCTCGGGCGCGCTTACGCGCGCCTTGGAGTGAGCGCGATGTTGTCAATCATGGCGTTGGCGATGCGGTTGCGCGCCTCCGTGTCGACTCCCGCCTTGGCGAGCGCCTCGAGCCCGCGATGCGTCGTCAGGATCAGGCCGCCGAGCACCGCGGCGTCGGCGGCCGAATCTAGGTGCCCGGCACGCTGCGCCTGCTCGACGAGTTGGCGGCAGCTGTCCAGTAGCGTCTCGTACGCCGCGAGCGACCGTGCTGCGATGGCCTCGTTCTCCCATGCAAGTTCGGCTGTGGCCTTCGCCAGCAGGCAGCCACGCCGGTCGGTGCAGCCCTCGGGCGCCGTCAGCCAGCTGCGCATGCGGTCCAGCGCCTGGTCCTCCGGGCCTTCGAGCAACGCGGCGGCACTCTCGTCGGAGCTTGCGCAGTACTCATCGAAGACCCGCTGGAAAAGGGCCTCCTTGTCGCCGAACGCGCCGTAGAGGCTGCCCTTGCTGAGCCCGGTGACGCGGGAGAGATCTTCCACCGAGGTGCCGTGGTAACCGGTCTCGTTGAACAGCAGGCGTGCAGCGACGACCACCCCTTGCTCGTCGAATTTCCGTGGTCGTGCCATGCCCCGACATTACGCTGTTTTGAACGTCCGGTCCAAAACCTGTATATAGTGCATTGCATGTTCAAAACCCCAGCGTCCGACCCTTCTGAGTTCTCCGGCAAGCGCGCGATCGTCACGGGAGGTTCGCGCGGTATCGGCGCGGCGATCGTGCAACGACTGCTCGACGGTGGCGCGACCGTTGTCACCACCGCGCGCACCGCCACCGACGAGACGCCGAAAGCCGCCACCTTCATCCACGGCGACATCAGCACGCTTGAGGGTGCGCAGGCGTTCGCCGCCGCAGCGCTCGAGAAACTCGGCGGCGTCGACATCGTGGTCAACAACGCGGCGGCCGCACGCGCCCACCTCGGCGGCATCTCAACGATCCCCGATGAGGAGTGGCTCGACGCACTGGCCCTGAACTATCTCTCCGCCGTGAGGGTCAACAACGCGCTGCTGCCGGCGCTGCGCGAGGCAGGGCCGGGCGGCGTGATCGTCAACATCTCATCGGGAGCAGCGCTCACGCCCGCGCCGCCGCTGGCCCACTACGGTGCCGCCAAGGCCGCGCTCAATGCCTACGGCAAAGCACTCGCGACCGAGCTCGCGCCCGCCGGAATCCGCGTCATCACGATCGTGCCCGGAAACGTGCTCACCCCGGGCGCCGACGCAATCCGCCAGGACTTCGCCGATGCATTGGGCGTCTCGCTCACCGACACCACCGCTGCCATCCCGCTGGGTCGCCCCGGAGATCCGCGCGACATCGCCGAGGCCGTCGCCTACGTCACCTCCGATAGGGCGCAGTGGATCACCGGCACCAGTCTGATCGTCGATGGCGGTGAAATTCCCATCGTCTAGCTCTCGTCACTGCCGCGTGATCCCACCCTCACGACGTTGCACGCCGGCCAGCACATCGTCGTCGGCACGGAACCGTAGGCTTTCGACACGGCCGTCCTTGACGGTGAAATCGAAGGCGACCTTGATCTCGCCACGGTGGATCCAGGCGGCGCCCGGGCGATTCTCGACGAAGACAGGGAAGGCAGCCGCGGCCGCGCCGTTGAAGAAGTTTGCCACCTCGTCGGCGCCTTCGAGGCGCGTGGGCGTACCGAGCGCGATAGCAGCGGTGTCACCGGAGACCACCACGTCGGGAGCCAACAGCTCAAGCAGCCTTGTGAAGTCACCCTCTCGGGCCGCGGCCATGAAGGCGTCCACAATCTCCCAGTCTGCGAGGGCATCCTCGCGAGCGGCTGGGCGCACCTTGGCACGAGCACGCGAGGCCAGTTTGCGTGCCGCGACCGGCGTCGTGTCGAGCATCGAGGCGATCAACTCGAAGTCAACACCGAAGCTGTCGTGCAGCACGAATGCCACTCGCTCGGCGGGTGTCAGACGGTCGAGCACCACCTGCAGCGCGATGCCGACGGTGTCTGCCAGCACCACGTCGTCGGCCGGGTCGGGTGCCGTCGCCTCGACTTCTATCGACTCGGTGGGCACCGGCGTCCGTGCCCGCAACCGGTCGAGACACAGCCGCGACGTCACCGTGGTGAGCCAGCCCGGCAGGTTGTCGATCGGTTCGTTGGTGGCCTGCAGTCGCAGCCACGCCTGCTGCACGACATCTTCGGCTGCGTGAGCATCGCCGAGGATCCGCGCCGCGATGCGCTGTAGGCGTGGCCGCTCGGCTTGGAAGCCGTCATGCAGCTGATCGTCGGTCGCCATGGCGGTCACACTTTCGTAGTCGGGTGCGTCATCACATTGACGCACCCGGACCGCCCGGTGTGACCAGAGGAGGAGAACCCGTCGTGAAGACCATGACCTGTAAGGACCTCGGTGGACCGTGCGACCTCGCACATCGCGGTGAGGACGCCAACGAGATCATCAACGCGCAGGATCAGCACCTCAAGGAACGCGAGCGGGCCGGCGATGACGCCCACCTGCCCGCTCGAGCAGACATGAAGAGCCGCTGGCGCCACCCGAAGAAATCGATGAATTGGTACAACGACGTCAAGAGGCAGTTCGCCGAGCTGCCGGAGGGGTGAGCCTCGTGCGCCGAAATCGTTGCGTGGCTAGAAGTTCCAGTCGTCGTCTTCGGTAACGACGGCCTTGCCAATCACGTAGCTGGATCCCGACCCGGAGAAGAAGTCGTGGTTCTCGTCGGCGTTCGGGTCAGACGAACGAAAACTACTACTAGCTGCGAACATTCACATCTGTTGATGTCTCTAGGCACCTGCAAAATCGGCAGGTTGTGGGCAAAATGTGGGCACGTTTTCTCGGTCCGCCATTGAGCCGAGGCGACGCCGTGCGCCGAGCGAAGGCAGGCATTGCGGGCATAGGTGGCAGTGTCGGACGCGACCGGCAGACTGAACAGATGGTCCGTACCGGTGGCCGCGCTGCTGCACTTCAGCGACTCTTGATTTGCGCCGGGCTACAACCTGCCGTGGTCCCCGCAGCGCCTCGGTTGAGTGAACTATCCACCAAAGCGCGGACGGCGGTGACCACGCTGTATGACGAACTAGGCGGATTGCAGCCCATACGCGCTCTTCGCCCTGGAGCATGGGACTTGTCATTCGGTGACGGCCTGGTGGTGGAGCTGGACGAGGAACTGCACTTCAATCGTTACCGGTTCAGCACCCTTCACCCAGTCGAGTCGGCAAACCTGCCTTGGCGAGACGATTACCTCGATTTCTGCCGACTGTACGAAGGCCACTGCCTTCAGGCTGGCAAGTGGGGAAAACGGTGGACAAGCTCCTCGTGCGAAGCAATGTTCGGACCTCCGGGACAAGCAGGTGCGCTGCAGGACGCCGGTTCACCCCGATGGAAGCAGCGCGCCCTCTACGACGCCATCAAGGACATCGCCGCTTCCGACATCCTCACGCTGCACCTGGCCCGATTGTCGGTGTGGGACACAATCGGTGGCATCAGACTCGGCGAGGCGCTGAGCATGGGTTTACCGGTCGCCCCTAAATCACTGCGCGATCTCGTCGCCCGGCGGACGACTGAGCCGACTGCGCGTATCTAGGGCAGCAGACCGCGATCGCCGAACTCGCTGGCTCCTGTATGGAGTTAGGCCAAGTTCAAGAGCAGTCGGCGCACACAGGGGTGGAAAGGCGTCTAGATGCGATCCAGGAGTCGCCGCATTCCGTGCAGACGAGCGCCACACCGCTCGACACCATCTGGGAAACCGCAAGGGCGCGGCCTGTCGCCAGCGCAGTGGCGAACGCCGCATACGAAGTGACGGGCGTCCCGTTGCGCCGGGCCTTGCGGGCCTTCTCCGACCGTGAGCCTGCGTCGGCTGCCACAAGCAGGTTTGGCCCCGACTTGGTGACGGACTTGACCACCACCAGGCCGTGGTCCTCAGCGAAGCGTATTTGGTCGGTACGCTCAATCGGGGTGCCGTGTTGATCGCACCCCTCTCCCGTGAAGCACACCGTCAGGCCGGCGGAAAGTTCGAGTTCCGTTTTGATAGCGCGGAATTGGTCCGTGCGACCGGCGACATGCTCGACGTCGACTTCGAGCAGCGCGGCAGCCCGACAGAGCTGATTTAGTTCATCGTCGGTAACGATGCCGTCCTCCACGGCAGCGTCGATCAGCCCGGTGAGAAAGTCGCGGTGGGCGCGGGCAATCGCGAGGTCGTCGAGTCCGAGATCGGCAGCCAGCACATGAAGCTCGGCACGCTCGTTGGCTGTGAGCCGCAGGTCAGCAATGGCTACGTCGAGCAAGGCGACGTAAGGAGCAACATCGGGAGTTGTGTGGATGCCCTTGGCCAAGCTGGCCAGATACGTTTGGGGCGGCTGAACGTGGGCCTTGCCGTCGCGACGGCAGACCTGCATCGCTGTGACCATCAATGGTCTCGCACTGGCGGGCAGCGGGCTTTCGTCGAACGAGCCGCACAGCCTGAGCATCAGTTTCGCAGTGGCACGGGCGTCGTCGAGGGCGCAGTGTGCGCCATCGAGCACGATCTCGTGGTCGATACAGGCTTGAGAGAGCTTGCAGCCGGTGACTGACAAGGTGTCGAGTCCTGTGCCCCAGTCGATGTCGATGCCTGCGCGGTCGAACTCGTCGCCGAGCATGCGCATGTCGAACCGCACGTTGTGGCCCGTGACAACGGCACCGTTGATCCGCGCAGCCACGTGATGTGCGACATCGGCGAACGTCGGTGCATCGCGCACCATCGCTGTGTCGATGCCGTGAATCCACGTTGCGCCCATGTCGCGCATCGGGTTAACGAGGGTGTCGAACTCTTCTTCGATGGCCCCGTCGGCGTTCACGGTCACGACTGCGACTTCAACGACGCGATCCGTCCGATACAGGCCGGTGGTCTCCACGTCGATGACGGCGACACGACCTTCCCGACCGAGAAGATTGGCCAGGCCCATCGGTCTCGACCGAGCTGTGGGGGCACTCCCAGCGGTGGACGGTGTCCATTGTTGACCGTCCCACCACCGCATCTCAGCCTGCTGCCAAGGGTCTGCATACCAACCTGCTGACACCGTCATTGCGATTCCCCAAACCGAGCTGCACTCTTCGAGCAGACGCTCGTCGCCAGTCGTATCACCTCCTAACGACGTGCTGTCCGTATTCGACAATGATGCGAAGATCGGATTTCAACAGATCTGCGAGACGCTCTTCCCGAAGGGAAGTTCATTGTCGGAATGGACCTAACCGGCACAATTTCCTGCCCGGCAGCGAGCCCCCACCCGAGCAGGGGCGTTTTGCCTGTGCAGTCGCTATGAATTTGCTTAGATCACCTTTGATCAATGTCAAGCCAGCCGGGGGGCGACGATAAATGACGGCACACTCCAGAACGAGGCTTTTCATCGCAGGGGTCGTTCTCCTCGTCGGCAGCGGGTCGGCATTGGCCAGTGCATGCTCCAGCCCGACGCCGACGCCGACTTCAAGGCCCAGCACGGTGACAGTGCGGGAGACGACCACGGTCCCAGTCGCCTCGACATCGGCACCGGCACCGTCGGGATCGTTTACGCCGGCGCCGTCCACGACGACCGCATCGGAGTCGTGGATGATGCCCAACTTGATCGGGCGCAACCTTCAAGATGCACAGAACGCGATACAGGCGTTGACGGAGAACAAGGTGTTCTTCAGCGGTTCAACCGATCTCACCGGTAAAGGCCGAATGCAGGTACTCGACCGCAACTGGCAGGTATGTACCTCGACGCCGCAACCAGGATCGACTTTCACTGCCGATACGCGGATCGACTTCGGCGTGGTGCGCACAGATAGCGAAACGTGTCCGTGACTCCAATTCAGCTCCGCTGACGATGAAGTGCGGCGCTAAGCCCGGGCGGCACAGTTTGGAAAGGCGCACCACAAATGGCTAAGAGCCGCGATGGGTAAGAAGGACTCAGACGACGGAGTGGCCAAAATCATCTCCGGACTCGTAGTTGGCGTAATAGTGATCATCGCGATGGTCCCGAAAGAGGTCTGGATCGCCCTCGGCGTTATAGCAGGGGCTGCGATTCTCATCGCGGTCGTCGTGTGGGCAGACAAGGAATACGATAAGCGGCGCGCAGCGAAAGCGGTTGCCGCCAAACGCGATCGGGAAGCGCAAGTACAAAAGGCAAAGCAACAGCGCATCAACACCCTCGGCAAAGCGAACGCCGCGCTAGTCGAATCTGCGTTGGCTGCCGTTAAGCAGGTCGGTGGATCTGAAGCTGCTCGCGCAGGGTGGCTCGGTGACGTCGACTTCACCGCCGACATCCGAGAAATCACGGACAAGTTCGAGAAAGCACACGCCCTCCGCAAAGTTTCTAGCGAGTTGTCGGCCCTCAATAAACCTAGCCTCGATGATCGCAAGATCCTCGCCGAGGCAAAGACCACCACTGCCAATTTGGAACGTGCCGCTATCGAGCGCGTGGAACTGATCGTGAAGTGCGCGACGGAAGCCCGGCTCATCGACGAATCACTACACACTGAACGTGAGGATGCTCGGACTGCTGAGCAACGCGCGGAGCTACACGGAAAACTGAGCGCCATGCTTTATGGGGTCGATGCAACACGGGACACCGCGCCAACGGACTCGGCAGCCGATGCGGTGATGGCACGGGTCATGGCCTATCGAGAGATCAAAGATCAGATTTCGCGAGCACGTGACATCTGATTTCGAGTACTCCTCGAACACAATTGAAGCCCCAGGGCGACAACAAATAACCCTTACGAGGGAAGGGAACTTTGTCTCCTAGTGTCTGTGTGCCGACGCGGGGGAAGTTACCCCGGAGCCCAGACCGTCGGAGGTGGTAATTAACATCCGAGCACGATTCCGAGGCCGCGCATTGCGATCAGCCGGTATGGCAACTAGGGAGCACGATGCTGCAAATCGCGTGGATCAACACCGAGCCTGACAACAATGTTGCCGGGAGCGCCGAGGTGACGGTCTGGGACCCAATTGAGCACCGGATTGAGGTGGTCCAAGGTGACACTGGCATCCCGGTCAGCAGCTCGGGCGACCTCGTTGACCGAGCCACCGAGCTGCTCAAGGCGCACGGGTGGATCGTTCACTCTGTGGAACCTGACCCCGGTCGTGGGTATGCGGCAATTGTTGAGCTGGTGGAGAGCAAGAAGGCCCGCCAATCCATGGAGACTCGCCCCGCAAAGGCCGCCCGCCAACCACTGGTGTTTGGCGTTATCGAAGATCTGAGACGCAGGGGCTACAACCAGACAGAGATCGCCGACATGCACGGAGTCAGTCGGCAAGCGGTGTCGTGGCAAAAAGTGACCTACGGAGGTCACTTGACCCCAAGGCAGATGGTGAACAAGGCATGGCCGTGGAAAACCACCCGTCTCCACGGTGCATCCACCGCTTTCCAGCGGCTTCGCGATCACGGAGAGTTCATGACGACCGGTGGAGTCGGCATGAACGAGGGCAAGCTCCAACGCCTCACTGCTTGGTGGGAGATGCTCCGCAAAGAGAACGTCGTGCTGGAGTTCGACCCGAGCATCCCACCAAAGCCGGGCCTGAGCCCTCACGGAGGTTTCGCGTACCGCGTTCGGAAGATCGAGGACAACGACCTCCTCATCCGGGCAAACGAGTACACCGATCTTTCACGATTAAAAGCGACGATCTGGCGCTGGCCGTCAGACAAGCTCGGATAGTTATCTGCGACATTCTTGTCACGTGTGTCCGTCCGATGACGACGCATGACAATGCAAGACTCGGCGCTTTAGTAAATGGCACCGTTGATGGCTGGCTCGTCGATCATGCCCGCCTCAAGGCCCCAGTTGGTGGCGATCGTCCTGTAGGTGCCGTTCTCGATCAAGTGCTCGAGGGCCTGCTTGAGCGACTGGGCAAGTGGCGAGCCCTTCCGTACCGGCCATCCGTAGGGCGCGGCGTCAATGATCTCACCGGCAGGCTCGAGCCTGCCGTTGCTCATCTTGATCGTGTACAGCGTCACGGGCGAGTCAGCCGACATTGCGTCGGCATGGCCGAGTATCACCGCGTTGGTTGCGGCGTCCTGTCCTTCGAACTTGACGATGTCGATCGGGGGCTTGCCCGCGTCGGTGCATGCCTTGCTCTTGGTGGGAAGCTCGTCGGTCTCCTGGGTCGTGGTGGCCTGCACGGCGATCGTCTTCCCGCAAGCGTTGTTCGGGTCGACGGGCTGGCGCGGACGCTGTGCCCACAGGGTGCCCGCAGAGTAGTAGTCAACGAAATCGACGTACTGGTCGCGTTCCTTGGTGTCGGTGAACGACGACATACCGACGTCGAACGTGCCGCTCTGGATCGCCGGGATGATCTTGGCGAAGTCCACCTCCCGGTACTCGGCGGTCAGACCGAGGGTGGACGCGATCGCGTTCATCAAGTCGACGTCGAATCCGGCGATCCTTCCCTGTGTATCCAGGAATTCGGAGGGCGCATAGGGCACATTGACGCCGATCACCAATGTGCCGGACTGTTTGATTGCGGCGGGCAACAGGTCGGCGATCGCGTTGACGCTTTTTGGGCTCACTGCGGTCGTCGGTCCGCCAGGCGCAGACTTGGATGAGGTCGGCGACCCGGATTCCGACGACGGTTTAGATAGGAACGCGACTGCCGACACCGCCGCGACAATGAGGATCACGGTGCCAACTATCAGGGCGAGTTTCGCGCGGTGGGTAGACCGGTCGCCTGGCGACTGCTCGTCGGTGTGTGGGCTGTGGTCGAGCGGCTTTGAGGCACGGGATGTTGGCGCGTGGCGGGTAGGCGCGGTCGGCGATACCCGGACCGGTCCGTCCTGGGCACCAATCGATGTCGAATTCGCCACTTTTCCGGTGGGTGGATCGCCTACCGGCGCAACGGCGGTCCCTGTAGAGGCCGCCAAACGCATTGGCTCCACTGCTTGACTTATGGCGTGCGCGAACGAGTTACACGACGGGTATCGATCATGGGGATTCTTGGACAGTGCTGTCTGAAACAGAGCATCGAGACCTGCTAAGTCTGGGCGACTTTCGCCGAGCTTGGGTGGCTTGGCGTTGAGGTGGCGGCTGATGACGACTGCCGGGTTGGTGTGCGGGAACAGCTGCGCGCCGGTCAATAGTTGGAAAGTGGTTGCAGCTAGGGCGTATTGATCGGCTCGTCCATCGATTGCATCGCCCATGAGTTGCTCTGGTGCGGCGTAGGCGACGGTGCCCACCGTCATGTTGGTCGTAGTCAGGCCGCTAGTGTCGTCGAGCGGTCGGGCGATGCCGAAGTCGGCCAGGAAGATGCTCGGGTCGTCGGAGCCAAGGTCAGCGACCATGATGTTGGCAGGCTTGACATCGCGGTGCAGCAAGCCCTTCTTATGGGCGTAGTCCAGGGCACTCGCCACCGCGCTAATGATGGGCAAGACGTAACCGATGGGCATGCCTGCTGGGGACCGCTGCTCCACTAGATGACCGAGGTCGGTGCCCTCGATGAAGTCCATCGAGATCCATAGCTGGCTGTCGTGTTCGCCCCGGTCGTGGATGCCAACGATGTGGGGGTGGCGTAGGCCTGCGGCCAGGTCTGCTTCGCGGATGAACCGGTCCCGGAAGGATGGGTCGGCAGATATGTCAGGTCGAAGGACTTTGAGGGCTTCCCGGCGAGGCAAGCGGGGGTGCTGCACCAGGTAGACCTCGCCCATCCCCCCGGAGCCGAGCAGCCGCAGGACCCGGTATCCGGCGAACGTCTCACCGATCCTCAAGGGCATGGGCGGCATGCTAGCTGGCATCCGCACCGGAAAGCTGGAAAGCCTGACAAAGTACGAGAATGGCACTTTCCGCCGACCAGATCAGCACGCTTGTTGCTCTCTGCGAACCGTTTCGCGACTCGCAAGCTCCGTCGGGATACCGCGACAGCTTGGCTCTCTGCGTGATCGACTCGGTGCAGTCCACTGGAGTCACGTACGCCAGTGTCGTTTCCGTCGTGAACCGGTACCGGGCGTATCGCCGCGCACAGGGTGGAGACCCTGAATCTGACGGTGCGGAGGAACTGGTAGCCACTTTTGGTGAGTTAAACGGCGCTGAAGGCTGGGCACATGAAATCGGTAACGACAACAAGACCTCGACCCACCGAGGCGCACCGCTAAAGTCGGCGGCTATCCACCTGGCTGCCCAAGCCCTCGTTCTGGAGGGTGTGTCAGCGGCTCAGGACCTGCGCGATGCAGTCTCCAAGACGGAGGCACAAGAGCGGATACAGGGAGAATGGCTGAAGGTGCCCGGCCAACGCTCGGGCATCACGTGGCACTACGTGCGGATGCTCGCCGGTGTTCCCGGCGTCAAGCCCGACCGCATGATCATTCGCTTTGTTGCGCAAGCACTAGACGTACCGGCTAGACAGGTCAGCCCTGAGTTCGCCCGCGAAGCTGTCACAGGTGCCGCACGTGAGATGGGCGTCTCGCCGACCGATCTTGACCACGGAATCTGGCAGTGGCAACGACGGAAACGCCCACAGCACTAGCTGCACTGTCAACGGCAAACCTGACCTACCGAACTCAAAAGGCGTCTACCCGATCGACGTTGACCACGGCACCGTGGCCGGTGCTGTCATTGCTGAATCGCGTCCCGGTACTGGAGGCCGTGATGGTCCAGCCCACCGCCCGGTAAGTCTGGTAATCCAAGGTCGCTGGCTGGACGTCTCCGATGTTGCCGTTTGCGAACCGGGTGGAGCCGTTAGCTTCAATCTCGACACCATGGGCGGGCCAATTGCTTTCTGCCGTCTCGCACACAACCCGCTGTTGTTGGACCATGCAACGAACCCGACCCGACTTCGTCTGGACCGCCACATAGCCAAAGGAGTTGGCGGGCAGCTCTACTCCGCCTGACCTCACTGACGGAGTAGATGGTGCGGGGGCCTGAGCACGCGGGCTCGGGGTTTCTGGCACCAACTGAGATGACGAGCCCGACGACTCAATCGAGCATTTGAACTCAGCAAGCGGCTGCAGGCTTCGTTCGGCAATATGGGCGGCGGCTGAACGAGAGCCGATGCCGGAGACTTCCGGTTTGAACACAACAATGACGTCGCTCGCCGTGTCGATGCAGGTGGCATTGCCAAACTCGCCGTCCCACATCTTCCGCTTGGCCTGCATATCCGACTTCGAGGCGTACTCGAAAACCATGATCTGGCTTCTGAATCCGCCGCTCTCCGCGACGTCGCCGTTGCACATGATCACCGGGTTGGAGGTCGTGCGTTGGTAACCATCAGACTTGCAGACTGCTGCCACCCAGTTGTCAACACCGCCGGTGGAACGCCCGTACTCGTCTGAGTCCTGGTCGCGGGATGCGGTTCGGCTATAAGCGATTCCGACAACGGCGACCGCAATCACCACTGCGGGAATCGCTAACGCGGCGACCCGACCCGGCGTTGATAACGGTTCCCACCGTCGTCGGAAACCGGCGACCAATGGACGTTCAGGTGAAGCCGCTGTCGCTGATGATGGATTCTGCGGCGCCGGAGGACTGCTCGTGACGGCGAGCGGTTTAGCGGGCGTCGATGACTTCTGCGGAGAACGTGGGCGTTGCGGCGGGCGCGCGGAAGCTGGCGGTTTGGGCGCCCATTTGCGAGGTATTGCCTTCGGGTCCTCACCCTTGATCTCTAGGTAGATAAAGACCCCAAGCGCACCGAAGCCCGCTACTCCCAGAACGATGAGCAAGATGAGCATCCCGTTGGCACCTAGCGCTTGAACTCTGTCGACCCGAGGCGGTTACCAAGCGAAGTTTACGAGCCGTAGCTCATTCAATTGCGTAACCCGCATTAGCGCAGAGAAGTGTGGGCAAAAGTGGGCACGAGCCGCTCTGCCACCATCTCGGCGAACACTAAAGGCGGACCGTTTCCAGTCCGCCTTTAGGTAGAAAAATCGCCCCGAACAGGGAAGCTCAGAAGTTCCAGTCGTCGTCTTCGGTGACGACGGCCTTGCCGATCACGTAGGACGAGCCCGACCCGGAGAAGAAGTCGTGGTTCTCGTCGGCGTTCGGTGAAAGCGCGGACAGGATCGCGGGATTGACGTCGGTCTCGTCCTTCGGGAACAGCGCCTCGAAGCCCATGTTCATCAACGCCTTGTTGGCGTTGTAGCGCAGGTACTTCTTGACATCTTCGGTCAGCCCGACCGAGTCGTAGAGATCCTGGGTGTACTCAATCTCGTTCTCGTACAACGCATACAGCAGCTCGTACGCGTAGTCCTTGAGGTCCTGCTTGCGCTCGTCGCTCTCGAGCGCATAACCCTTCTGGAACTTGTAGCCGATGTAGTAGGCGTGCACGGCCTCGTCGCGAATGATCAACCGGATCAGGTCGGCGGTGTTGGTCAGCTTGGCCCGGCTCGACCAGTACATCGGCAGATAGAAGCCGGAGTAGAAGAGGAACGCTTCGAGGAAGACCGAGGCGATCTTGCGCTTGAGCGGGTCGTCACCGCGGTAGTAGTCGAGGATGATCTGCGCCTTGCGCTGCAGGTTGACGTTCTCCTCCGACCAGCGGAAGGCCTCGTCGATCTCGGTCGTCGAGCACAGCGTGGAGAAGATCGAGCTGTAGCTCTTGGCGTGCACCGATTCCATGAACGTGATGTTGGTCAGCACCGCTTCTTCGTGCGGGGTCAGCGCGTCGGGGATCATGCTGACCGAGCCGACCGTGCTCTGGATGGTGTCCAGCAGCGTCAGCCCGGTGAACACCCGCATGGTCAGCTGCTTCTCGTGCTCGTTCAGCGTGCCCCACGACGGGATGTCGTTGGATACCGGAACCTTCTCCGGCAGCCAGAAGTTGCCGGTCAAGCGATCCCAGACTTCCGCGTCCTTCTCGTCAATGACCCGGTTCCAGTTGATCGCCGTTGCCCGGTCGATCAGCCTCGCTCCATCGCTCACCGAAACCCCACTTCACCACGCTGTTTGCCCCGTTTCCGGCTGACCACCAAAACACTACCCCTGGGGTCCGACGACACGCCGCAACACAACTACTTGTGTTTCCTCAATGTCGAATCCACAGGTCCGACGGGCGCGGCGAACGACCCCGGCGTGTCGGGCGATCAGCCCGCCGCAGCGTGCGTCGACGACTTGGCCGGCGCCCCGGAAGCCCCGCCTGAAAAGCGGTACTCCGAGCGTTTCAGCGACCGCGTCGCCAACCAGTACTGCCACGTCATGCCGCTCCACAGCGTGCGGTTCTTGCCGTGCTCGTCGAGATACCAACTGCTGCAACCACCGGTGCTCCACACTGCGCCCTGAAGCTGCTGCTGCAGTTCGGCATTGAACGTGTCCTGGGCCCAGCGGCTGGGTGCCAGCGCTTGCGCCCCGGCCTTGTCGACGGCGTCGATCGCCTGACCGACGTAGCCGATCTGCGACTCGATCATGAACACCACCGAGTTGTGGCCCAATCCGGTGTTCGGTCCGAGCAGGAAGAACAGGTTCGGCATTCCCGCGACGGCGATGCCGCGGTGGGCCTGCACACCCTCGCGATTCCAGCGGTCCACCAGATCCTCGCCGCCCGGCCCCTTGATGCCGACGTAGGTATAGGAGTCGGTCACGTGGAAGCCCGTCGCGAACACGATGACGTCGACTTCGCGTTCCTTGCCGTCCGCGGTGACGATCCCGTGCCGGGTGATCCGGGCGATCGGGTCGGTGACCAGCTCCGAGTGCGGCTTGTCGATGGCACGAAAATAACTGTCGGAGAACAGGACTCGCTTGCAGCCCAGCCGATACTTCGGGGTAAGCCTGCGCCGCAGATCACGGTCGCGGACCTGGCGGCGAATGTTCCACTTGCCGGCCTTCTCCCCGAGGGTGAGCAGCTCGGGCCGCTGGGTCATCGCGAAGCCGAGGGCCTCCTGGAACCAGTAGATGCCGGTGCGTAGCAGCGCGCGGGCGCCGGGCACGGTGCCGAACGCGTCGCGCATCCAGGCCGGGATCGGGTTGTTGGAGCGCGGCAGCACCCAGGCCGGGGTGCGTTGGTAGAGCTGCAGTTCACCGACCTGGTCGACGATCTCCGGGACGAGCTGGATGGCGCTGGCGCCGGTGCCGATCACCGCGACGCGCTTGCCGGTGATGTCGACGCCGTGGTCCCACTGCGCGGAGTGGAACGCCGCACCCTCGAAGTCGGCCAGCCCCTCGATGTCGGGCACGGCCGGAATGTGCAGCGCGCCGGCGCCGGAGATCAGGAATTGCGCGACGTACTCGCGGCCGTCTTTGGTGAAGACGTGCCAGCGGAACTCGGAGTCATCCCAGTGGGCGCGATCGACGTGAGCGCCGAAGCGGATATAGCGACGCAGCCCGTGCTTGTCGGTCACGCCCTTGAGGTAGTCGAGAATCTCCGGCTGCAGCGACCACATGTAGGTCCAGTCGGGTTTGGGCTCGAACGAGAAGGAATAGAGGTGCGCGGGGATATCGCAGGCACAGCCGGGGTAGCTGTTGTCGCGCCACGTTCCGCCGACGTCGTCGGCCTTCTCCAGGATCAGGAAGTCGACGCCGCGGCGTTGCAGTGCGATCCCCATGCCCAGCCCGGAGAATCCGGTGCCGATGACCAGCGCCCGGGTATGGACGGGTTCGGTCGCGGTCTCGGCGATGGACGGTTCGGCAACGGTCATCCCACCAAAGTACCCAATACCGGCGGTATCGCCTAAGGGTTCTCGGGTCAGCCGGCCGCTGCGGCCCGTCGCGGGGTCGCGTCGTGGATCGGCCGGTCGGGATCGAGGTTGACGCCCAAGAGGTCGGCGGTGCCGTTGACGGTGCCGAGCATGATCGTCGTCAGGTGGTTGATGAACTCGTCGGTCGGCATCCGCCGCGGGCTGTCCGGGTCGGGACCCAGCCACCAGTCGGTCGCCGCCGACGCCGACCCGAACGTGGCCGCGGCGGCCAGTTGCATGGCCGCCGGATCGAGCTGCATGCCGCGCATCTCGTTGTTGAACATCTCGGCCATCGCCATGGTGATCTCGCGACCCTCGTTGAGCGCGCGCTGGGTGGATTCCGACTGCTCGGGGAAGCGGCCCTGCAGGATGAAGCGCAGCACGTTCGGGTGCTGCTCGACCAGGTTCACGTACTCGGCCACACCCCGGCGAACGACCTCGCGCATGGGATCGCTAGCGGCGTCGATGTTCGAGAAGATGGCCGCCCACAGCATGTCGCGCAGCCGCTTGCCGATCGCCTGGAACAGGTCGGATTTATCGGTGAAATGCCGGTAGATCTTCGGCTTTGCGGTGCCGGCCTCTTCGGCGATCTCCCGCAGGCTGACGTCGGGACCGTGCTTGTCGATCGAACGGAACGCGGCGTCGACGATCTCGGCGCGCACCTTCTTGCGGTGCTCACGCCAGCGCTCACTGCGGGCGTCGACCTTTCCCGGCTCGGCGCCGGATCGCGATCTGGACACTCTCCGCACGTCAAGCACTGTACCCGGGCCCGCAACGACCTTCGGCGATGACGATCACACCGGCCTCCGCCGATCGGAGCAAACCGGCGTTCTCGGATAACATCGAGGCAACCCGATTAGCGAATGAGACGAGACGCAGTGACCGAGCGATTCGACCTGGTGATAGCAGGCGGAGGCCCGTCGGGGGCCGCCGCGGCCTGGCAGGCCGTGCAAACTGGCGCGAAAGTGGTGGTCCTCGACAAAGCGGAGTTTCCACGGGACAAACCGTGCGGCGACGGCCTGACCGCGCGAGCGGTGAGCTACCTGCAGAAGATGGGTCTGGCCCATGAGGTGTCGCACTTCCACAAGATCAGCGGGGTGACCGTCTTCAGCCCGTCGGAGTGGGAACTGTCGTTCCCCAAGCGTCCCGGCATGCCCGATTACGGCCGCACCGCCAGCCGCACCGAACTCGACACGATGCTGCTCAAGCACGCGGAGTCCGCCGGTGCCGTCGTGCGCCAGGGCGCCGAGGTTGCCGGCCCCGAGTTCGACGAGCGCGGCCGAGTCGTCGGCGTCGTCCTCAAGAGCGGGGAGAAGGTCCTCGGCGACGCCGTCATCGCCGCCGACGGCGCCTACTCCCCCCTCAAGCGCGGACTCAAGATCGACTCGGACTACAACGGCTACTCCGCCATCGCGATCCGCTCGGAGATGCCCGCCAACCGGCCGGACTCCGACCGCTTCGAGATCTACCTCAAGCTGTTGTTCCAGGGCGATCAGCTGCCCGGCTACGGCTGGATCTTCCCGATGGGCGGCGGCCGGTTCAACATCGGCCTTGGCTACGTCAACAGCTACAAGAACTGGCAGTCCATCAACGCCACGCACTTCTTCGGCGACTTCCTGCGCACCCTGCCCGCCGAATGGGAGCTCCCGACGGTCGAGGAACTGAAGAAGAACAAGACCGTGCGGGCCTGGCGACTGCCGATGGGCTTCACCGCCTGGCCGCCGTGGCGTCCCGGGGTGCTGTTCGCGGGCGACTCGCTGGGTGCGGGCAAGCCGGTATCCGGCGCGGGTATTTCCAAGGCGCTGGAATCCGGATTGGCCGCCGGCGAATGCGCGATCGCGGCGCTGGAAAACGGCGGGCCTGACGACTTCACCAATTACCAGCTGCGCATGGAGGCGGCCTGGGGCCGGGAGTACCGGCGCGGGCGCTTCTTCAACAAGCTCGCCGGCTACCCGAAGGTCTCCGAGACCGGGCTCAGATTGCTCGACAACCACACCTTCCGCGACTTTTTGCTGAAGTCTCTCTACAAGAAGCAGCAGAGCCCCCAACACACTTAACGAGGTGACCAGTGCGCAAGGTGCTCACTCGGCTACCACTCTCGTTGATCGCGGTGCTGCTCGTGGGTTATCTCGCGGCCCTGGCGATCGCGCCACAACTCGGCGAACGATTGCCCGCGCAATGGCAGTGGTTCGGGGCACCAGGCTCCTGGCAGACGCTGCTGATCGTGGTGGTGGCGCTGGTGGCGCTCGGCTGGTTCGGTTTCCACTCGCCCGGCGGCGGCCGGACAGGCGCACCCGTGGCGGTCGTCGCGGCTCTCCTGTTGATCACAACCGTGTTGGGCTTCGCGTCGTACTGGCGGTGCTTCGACGACGACAACCCGAAGCTCTTCACTCCGTTGATCTGGACGGCCGGGCTGGTCAAAGGAGGCACCGGCGACCACGAGCTCGCCGAGGGCGCAGTATGCCCGTTGCCCGCTCCCATCGCCTTGGACCTCGCCCGGCTGACAGCCACCGCCGCGATATTCCTCAGCGTGATCGGCATCGCTACGGCACTGTTCCAATCCCGTATGGACCGGTTGAGGATCTCGCTGGCCCGCTCGGTGACCGCGGTGGTCGACATCGACGACGATGCGGCGTCGGTCGTGGGCGCCGTTCGCGCCACATTGGACCGCCGGAGCACATTGGTCGTGATCACCGCCTCGCCCGCCCGGGAATGCGTGCGCGACGCGCGCGGTATGGGTGCACGCATAGCGACAGTGGATTTCGCCAAACCCGAAGCGTTGACGGCATTGCCGTTATGGCGCAAGTTGGACAAGCTCTACCTGCTTTCGCCAGACCCGTCTGCAAATGTCCGACGGCTTGCGCTCATCACGGAGCGGTTGGCGGCGGTCCGCGGGAAACAACGCATACCGCTGATCGTGCGTATTGACGACCCGTGGCAAGCGGCAGCGTGGCGGGCACAGCATTTCGGTGGTGCCGAGACTCGTTGGGCGGCCGACACTGTCGGCAAGTATGAGGTCACCGCGCGGCGGCTGTTGGACGACATTCTCGGGCCTGTCGCGATCGAACGCATCCTGGTATGCGGCGCATCGCAACTGACTCTGGCGTTGTGCGCGGAGATGGTCCAGCGGCAACTGGAATGGGACTACTACTCGGCACCGGACCGCAGGCCGTTGCCTCCGCTGACGCTGGTCGCAGAAAGCGCCGAGGAGTTCAAGGAGGATCATCTCTACGCCCACCGTCATCTGGGCCCCTCAGCGGACCATCGAGAGCTTGCCGCAATGGCCAAGTCGCCCTCGGTGCCTTTGCTGATATCGCTGATCGACGCCGCGCCGACCAGCACCGCAGTGATCCTGGTCGACGATCCCCATGTTGAGGCCAGCACCGGCACCCGCCTGGCCGCCAGATACCCGACGACCCCCATCTACGCCTGGCACCCGGATGCGCAGCCAACCGATGATCGCACGCCATTGGTGGGGCAGCTATACATCTATCAGTTGAGCATGCACATGCCGGAAGGCAAGGCGCACGATACGTGGGAGCGAGCGGCCCGATTGATTCACGATCGCTATGTCGCCGACATCCAGATCTCTTCCGCCGCAACGCTACCCTGGGATCAGCTCAGTGAGTTCTATCGTGGCTCGAACAGACGTCAAGTGCAGAATGCCCTGTGGATGGTGGAGACGATCGGCGGTCACACGTGGAATACCTTTGGCCACGCACCAGATTCGGTGCTGCCGACGGCGAAACTTCGTGATCTCGCACCCCTGGAGCGGCTGCAGGTGATGGGATTCGAGGAGGACACCGCCATCGCCATGGCCCGCAGCGAGCACGAGGACTGGTGCCGCTATTACCGCAGGGCGGGATGGAAATACGGTCCGGTCCGCGATGACGCCAACAAGATTCACAACAAGCTCGTGGAGTGGGACACCGTCACGGCTGATCCGAACCTGCTGTCCACCGCGTTGGCCAGTCTGGCGGACACGTTATCGAAGCTCCGCGAACTGGGCTATATGTCGCGGCTGGCGCCCGACGGGTCAGCCGCCTAGGACGCTGTGATGTCAAAGCTCGCGGGAAAATGCGTGTCTGCGATCTGAACCGTCGACGCGGCTCGGCCCAACCGCGTCAACTCCGGGAGATTCTTGGCGTTGTCCATCGCGTAGAGGGCGTCGCAGTGGCGTTCACTGACTTCGACGCCAAGGTTTTTCGCCAGCCAGTGCGGTTCCAAGGCGAGCTCGTAGCGCAAGTACGACATCATGGCTTGCCGACCTCCGAGTACGTCAGAGCTCAGATCCCCGACTTCAGCATCTATCTCCCACGCGGTCGGGCTGCGCGACATCCATTGCAGCACAGCCTGACCCAGCCAGTTGGCATCCTGCATGATGGACACGACTGACTCCGCGGCCAGCTTGATCGCCGGCATCTTCACCACATCCGCGGCCGCTACAGACACGGGGCGAAATCCTGTCCCCACCGAAACCAGTAGTAATTGGTCCTCACCGAATGGCCACTCCAGCCCGTAACCGCTGCAGGTACCCATCATCAGCAGTTGCATCGACGGATTGTTGTACGGGCTGATCCCGCCGTCGACAAAGGCACCCATGACATGCGGGGACACGTTCAACAGTTCCGGTTCGAAGTAGTGAGGTGCGGCCGTACTAGCACGGATGACGTTGCGTATCAGGAAGTTTCGATTTCCCGATCCATCCGTCGCATGAGGCCCGTCATAGAATTTGCCGCGCGGATTATTGTGCAGCAGCCACGGACTCCCAGTGTCGAGACGCTTGGTCATCACCATCAAGCCAGTCCGCAACTTCTCGCTGCCCATCGTCTCGTCCTTGAAGAACGTGGTCAACGCGCGCATCAGTGGCTCTTTGGGAAACTTCGCACCGAGGACACCGAACCGTAGAAAACTCTCCTCGAACACTTCGACCCCGAGCGTGTGGTAGACGTCGATCAGTTCCTCGACGGACATACCCATGGCCAGACAGGCGGCGATGATGGAGCCGGTCGAGGTGCCTCCGATCAGGTCGAAGTAGTCGCACAAGCGGAAATCAGGGTCGTTGTCGACCCGTTTGCGGAGGATATCTTCGATCCTGGCCAAGTAGCCGAGGCTCAGCGCACCCCGGACACCGCCACCGTCCAACGACAGCATGCGTTTTGGGCCGTCGCCGAACAGGTGGTCATCGAGAGTCTTATAGGCCATGACGGTGTCCGGCCACTATTGGTCCGTGGCCATGGGAAGGCCAGGGCAGGTGGTCATGTAGTCGATATCGGACGACACCCAGTCGTTCCACTGGGCGTGGCTCATGTTCGTGGTCAGTTTCGAACACAGGTCTGCCCCGCTGGCCTCGGTGGACCACAATCGCAAAGCTCCGTCGTCACCGGCTGACACCACCAGGTGGTGTTCGGAGTTTGTCGCGACGCCCACAACGAGGGCGGCGTGCCCTTGGAGCGGTGCGCCGATGGGTCTTCCAGAGGCGGCATCCCACAGGCGCACATCGCCCTCGTAGCCTCCGGAGACGATCAACCGTCCATCCTGGCTGAACACAACGGAGCCGACCGCGTCGGTATGGCCGATGAGGGGCTTCCCGATTGGCGCACCGGTCTCGGCGTCCCACAGCCGCACGAGACCATCGCTGGCGCCGGAGACGATTCGCTTTCCGTCTGGACTGTAGGCGACGCTGTCGACCGTATTCGTGTGGCCGGTGATCGGCTTCCCGATCGGCGCCCCAGTGTTGGCATCCCACAACCGAATCGTGCGGTCGACACTGCCCGATACGATGCGCGAACCGTCCGGGCTGAAGGCCACCCCGTAGACATCGTTGGTGTGTCCAGTGATCGGATTACCAATTGGTGCACCGGTATTGACATCCCATATCCGGATGGTTCGATCCGCACTGCCCGAGACCAGCTTGGAGCCGTCCGGGCTGAACCCGATGGTCCACACGAGGTCGGTGTGGCCGATCATGGGGCGGCCCACCAGCTTTCCGGTTTTCGTGTCCCAGACACGGATAGTCCTGTCATCGCTACCCTCTGCCACCCGTCGACCGTCCGGGCTGAACGCGACCGCCTCAATCGCTTGCTTATTGGTGGCGAGAAGCGGCGCCCCGACCATCAGACCGGACTGGGTGTCCCAAAGGCGCACCGACCCGTCGTCACCACCGCTGGCGATCAGTCTGCCGTCCGGGCTGAGCGCCACGGCCCACAGCTCGCCCTGTCCGGCGAGAATCATGTCGCCGACATCCCACAGCCGAATGGACTGGTCGTAGCTGCCGGTGACGATGTAGCGGCTGTCGGGGCTGAAGGCGAGGCTGTAAACGTCAAACTCATGGCCGGTCAAGGGTTTACCGACAGCCGTGCCCGTCCCGGCATCCCACATCCACACGACGTTGTCGCCACCGGCCGACGCGAGCATCCGCCCGTCGGGACTGAAGGCGATTTCGTGTATGACGTCGTCGTGGCCAACCATCGGACCGACTATCGGCCGGCGGGCATCCGCATCCCAGAGATACAGGTTCTTGTCCTTTGACCCCGAAGCCAGCCGGTGTCCGTCGGGACTGAAGGCCACGGCTGTCACCGCGTCTTTGTGCCCAGTCATGGGTTCCCCAATAGGAGTGAGGGCGTCGGCATCCCACAGCCGCACCGTCTTGTCGTTGGTCCCCGAGGCGATTCGATGTCCGTCGGGGCTGAAGGCGATCGAATTGACGGCATCCTCGGGGCCGACAAGAACTTGCGCCAGCTGCTTACCGGTGTTCGCATCCCACAACTGAATCGTTCCGTCCGAGGTCCCGGTGGCGAGCCGGCGTCCATCGGGACTGAACTTCACCTGCTTGACGTTGGCTGCGTCGACCCGCATGGGCGTACCGCCGCCCGAAGCGGCATCTGTCCGCCACAGCAGAACGGACTGCTCGCTTGCTGCGGCCAATCGCTGACCATCGGGGCTGTACGTGACGCTGAACGCCGAGTCCGTCAACCCGGTCAAGGGTTGACCGATGAGATTGCCGGTCACTCTGTCCCACACCCGCACCAGGTGGTCGTCACTGGCGCCGGCGACGTGGCTCCCGTCGGGGCTGAAGGCCACGCTGTACACCGGAGAGCCGGCGGGAATGATCTTGACGAGGTCGTGCCGGGTGACGGCAGCGCTGTAGATCGCGTCGTCGTTCGGATCATTGTCGATCAGTCTGGCGGCCAGCACCTGTTGCAGTGCCCGTTGGTCACCCCCAGGTCGCACCTGCTCGAGCATGCCCTGGGCTTCCGATTCCAATCTGGCCGCCGTCGCCTGCCGGAACCGGGCCTGCGCCTGACTGTGTGCCGACGTGGCCCACACCGACGCTGCTATCGCCAGGACCGCGACGGTTGCCGTGCCCGCGACCACTACACGCAACACCCGAGATCTCTTGCGCAGCACTGCAGAATGCGCCTCTGCGGTGGCTTGCTTCTCCTGAGCATGCTCGGCCCGCTCCTGCGCCGCGCGTAGGTCCGCTTCACGTTGGTGCTCCTCGGCTGCGCGGCGCTGCTCCTCGCGTTCGCTTGAGGCAACAAGATATTCGCCGGCGCGAGCCAGCCGCTCGTGAAATCCCGGTTTGTCCAGGAGCACAACCGCTTCGCCCAGCCGACTCCCTTCGAGCAACCAGGCCGGATCGCGGTCATTGGCATCCCAAGCGTGGGCATAGTGTTCAAGGTCGTCAGCATCCTTGAGGTCTTGCCGCTCTTCACGCAACCAGTCGGCAAGTTCATCCCATTGCCGGAGCAAGCTTTCCAGCGCCACCTCGACAACGGTCTGCCCGTCACGGGTGTCTTTCAACATCAGCCGCTTTGCCACCAGCGCATCGACCAGTGGACGGCTTGCTTCGGGCAGATCCGACCAGCGCGCCACCCGCCGCATCGGCTGATCATTGTTGGGGTTGATGGTCGCCAGCCACGGGATGAACGCGGCCCGCAGCGCTTCGAGTTCTTCTTCCTGTTCCTGCGGATGGACGGCCAGCACCTCGTCGATCTCGGTTTGCACGACCCGGTGCATGCCGCCGAGCGCTTGATAGTGCTCGAGGCTCAGCTCCCCCGTGTCGCCGTAATCGGTGTAGAGCCGGGACAGTGTCAACGCCAGGATGGGCAGTGTGTCCGCGCCGTCCGCGGCGTCAAGCAACAGGCGCTCCACGAGATCCGGGGCCACCTTCAAGGGCTGCCCCGCATCAGTCGCGCGCTGCGCTGGCCCGGTGATCACCTCCTTGAACTCGGTGGGAGGCATGGGTTTCAGTTCGTCGAACAGCACAGTGCCGACCGCGGCCATCGCTGGATGGGTCTGCATCAGCTCGTATCGGTCGGTGCGGATGGTGGCCGTCACAACCAGCCGAGTTTGGGCGGTGTTCAGCTGGCGCCCAACACCTTCCAGCAGTCGCAAGAACACGTCGGCCTGCTCGCCCGCATCGGCTGAGAACAGTTCTTCGGCTTGATCCAAAGGCAGCAACAGTGTCGGCGCCACCGGCGCGTCTTGGTCATCCCCGCGTCCCAGCAGTCGCGCGGCGGCTTCATCGCGAATCTCGTTGAGCCATGCCGCTACTCGGTCGACATCGCCGCTTGAGCAGGCCGCCTTGATCTCACCCAGGCTCGGCTTGCTGAGTCCGAACGATCTTCGTCCCGCGTATATCGCCGCCGCAAGGCCGGACTGTCCGGTCAACGCACTGCGCTCAGGACGAACAATGTCGAGCACCGCGAAACGGCGGTCCTCTCGCCGCAGGCGGGGCAGGAGGCCGGCGCGCAGGAACGACGACTTGCCCGTCCCCGATGGACCGAGCACCACGAACCAGGCGTTCACTCCGGACATCCGCATTCCGCGCAGGGCGTCCAGCGCGCGCACAATTTGCGCGTCCCGCCCGAAGAACACTGCCGCGTCGGCGGCTTCCAACGGCTCCCACCCGCGATAGGGCGCCCGCCCCCGGTCATTCCGCGGTGGCCAGCCGAAGGACTCGGCACCGATGCCGGCTCCACGGAGCCCTTCGCGTAGGCGATCGAGTCCGTCGTTCGCGAATGTTACGGGCGGTCCGGAACCAATGTCGATCAGCGTGGTCGGGCCTTCACCAAACAGATCACAACGTTGCCACTCCAACGTCAGATCGTCACCAGCGGACGGCTCCAATCGAGCAACAAAAATCTGCTTGTTCAGGTTCTCCGCGGTGCGGTACTCCACCTTGCACTCGTGCGAGGCCTCCCAGTTTCGCGACAACAGGCAGACAACGGCTTCACAGCGTGCGTTTGCTTGGCGCAATGCGTCCTTCCACCGTGTCCCGGCCTTCAATCCGGTGTGGTGGTCGACGTCGAGGAAGATTTCGTCAGGTAGCGCAGCTTCCTGCTCGATCAGCCACTGCTTCAATGCGATCGCTTCGCGGGAGTCCACGCTCGAGTGACTGAGGAAGATGCGGGACATGACGTCACCCCCAGCGAACTTCGACCCAACCTGAACGACATTGGCGAATTAACGACCGTGTCACGGTATGTCACGAAATGCCAGCGTGTAGGTAGTTTCGGACGAAAGAAGCAGGTTCGGCCGTTATGCGGCCCCAACCACGTTCGTCGGGTGACCCGACAACCCTGTGGAACGGGAACAAGTTTCGTTCACCCAAAGCGCCTCGCCGACGCGATTACAGTCACCCCGTGGGGTCTGCATCGTTGACACAAGCGCGTCAGAACGGCACGCAATCAGGCGATGTCGAGTGAACACCGCTCCGCACTCTCCCGATGACTCCAACAACGATGAATGGCAGTTTTTTCGACGAATCGGCATCGTCGTCGCCGAACGGCGAACCGAAGACTGGACGTGGGCACTTCGCTCCGGGCAAACCATGACGGCCAACGCCGGCGATTGGGCTGTCCAAGACACCACCACCGGACACACGTGGTCGGTGCGCGACGACATCTTCCGCTCACGCTACGAAAACGTCGGCGGCCGAATCTGGCGGCGGCGCGGCACGGTCAGAGCGCGGCCTGCGCGTGACGGTGAAGTTGTCGACACCCTCGAAGGCCGCGTAACCACCTCCGCCGGCGAATGGTTGGTGCTTGGCGAGCATGGCGATCGATGGCCAGTCCCCGGCGACGAGTTCGCGCGGCGATACGACGGGCCATTTCCGGATTAGGCTTATCGCATGCCCGACGACGGCACCGTGACGATGGCGCCCGGTCTCACCGACGATGAGCTGGCGCGCATCGAGAGCGAGTTCGGTTTCGAGTTCGCCGACGACCACCGATCATTTCTGTCTTCTGGTCTGCCGACTGGGGATTCATGGCCCGATTGGCGGGACGCACCGCGCCGGAGCCTGCAACAGCGATTGCGGCTGCCCGTCGAAGGAGTCCTGTTCGCGGTCGAGTGGCGGGAATTCTGGGGTGCGGAGTGGGGTGCGCGCCCGGCCCGGATGAAGGACGCGTTGCGCAGCGCCAAGTACCACCTGGCGCGGGTGCCACAGCTGGTGCCGGTGCATTCGAATCACTATCTTCCCGCCGGTCGGGGTACCTTCGGCCATCCGGTTCTATCGGTGTATCAGACCGACGTAACACTCTGCGGCACCGACCTTTCCGCCTATATCGAGGGCGAATTCGGGCAGGTTACGCCCGGAGCATCGGATGCGCCGACGTCGACGGTGCCGTTCTGGTCCCACCTGATCGGCTAGATGCTGGTCCACACTCCGAGGGTGTAGGACGTCATCGACAGTGACCCGTAGGCACTTCCGTCGGTCAGCACGTCTACCCCGCTGCCGTCCGCGGCAGCCAGGCCCGCGAAGTACAGCATTGGCAGGAAGTGATCCGGGGTGGGCACCGCGGCGGCGTAGTCGGCATGCTCGCGCAGCCGGACGGCGTTGGCAGGGTCATTCAGCAGCTGCGTGCGAGCTTCGTCGTCGAAGCGCTGAGCCCAGTCAAAAGCCTTGTCCCCCAACGCCGGATCCATGGCCCCGAGATTGTGGACGATGTTCCCGCTACCCAGGATCAGCACTCCGCGCTCGCGCAGCGCCGTCAGTTTCGCGCCCAGCTCGAGGTGGTACTCCAGCGGCTTCTCGGCGTTGATGGCCAGCTGCACCACCGGCACCGACGCGTCCGGGAACGCGTGCACGAGCACCGACCAGGTGCCGTGGTCGATGCCCCAGCTGTCGACGTCGGCACCCACCCAGGTCGGCTCGACCACGTCGGCGATCTCGTCGGCCAGCTCGGGCAATCCCGGTGCCGGGTACTGCACCTCGAAGAGCTCGGCGGGAAAACCGTAGAAGTCGTGGATGGTCCGCGGCACGGCCATCGCGGTGACCGCGGTGGCGTTGATGTACCAATGCGCGCTGACGACGAGGATCGCCCGCGGCCGCGGCACCGCCTGCCCGAATGTCCGCCACGCGGCGGTATAGCGATTGTGTTCCACGGCGTTCATCGGGCTGCCGTGCCCGATGAACGCTGCCGGCATGAGTGCGGTCATCGTCGGCCGCGCTCGACCTTGCCCGGCTTGCGGGCGACCTTGCCCGCGGCGGCGCGGGCGGCCTGCTTGGCGAGGGTCTTCTCCCGTGCGGTGCGCTTCGGCGCCGGCTGGGCCGGCCCCCGCGACGAACCGGGTTTGCGGCCCCGCACGATCCCGGTGAACTCCTCGACCAGTGCCGACGGTGGCCCTTCCGGGAAGGCAAGCGCGACGACGCATGTCGGCGCGTCGGCGATCGGTCGATACGTGAGGTCCTTGCGGTGATGCAGCCGGGCCAGCGACTGCGGCACGATGAGCGCACCCATTCCCGCGGCGACGAGTTCTATTGCGTCTTCGGTGGTTTCGGGCCGGTGGCCCGCCGGGGTGCCCGGGGCATCCGTCCAGGCGACGACGTCATCGAGCGGCAGCACTATCGGCTCACCGTCGAGGTCCGCGGAGGTGATCTCGTCGGCTGCGCTGAGAAGGTGATCGGTGGGCACCACCGCCACCGTGGTCTCCTCGTAGAGCGGGATCACGGCCAGCGCGGAGGTGTCGGTCGGCAGTCGGAGCAACGCGACGTCGACGATCCCGGCCCGCACTTTGGCGGCGGCGTCGGCCGCGGCGACGGCGCGCAACGTCAGCGGGATGTCGGGGTGGCGCTCGGCCCAGGTCCGCACCCATTTCGCGGGCGTCCCACCGGGGACGTACCCGACGGTGAGCGAGGGCTGGGTCACCGCATCAGGCTACCGATAGGCTCAGCGCATGAGCAGGCCTAACGCGCAGTCCATGAAACCCGCCACCGCGGCAAAGAAGTTGGACGTCTACCTGCCCGCGACGCCCGCGGAGTTCCAGGAGAACCCGACCACCCGCGACGAGCTGGCCGCGCTGCTGGCGGACCCGCCGCAGTGGCTCAAAGACCTCCGCAAGAACGGGCCGCACCCGAAGAACCTGGTGGCAGCCAAGTTGAGCGTGTCGATCGCCGGCCTCGCCCGCGGCGGTGTCACCGATGCGCTCACCACCGAGCAGATCGATGCGCTGCTCGCGGAGAAGCCGGACTGGCTGATCGCCGAGCGTGAGAGCTACCAGGCGGTGTTGGCCGAGGAGCGCCGGGTCAAGGCGCTGCAGGCCAAGAAGGCTCATTGAGTCAGAACTGAGGGCGAAGAATCCGCCAAAACATCGCTCTCAGTTCTGCCTCAATGCCGCAGGCTTTGTAGCACTACAACATGCAGCTGACGCAACCCTCCACCTCAGTGCCCTCCAGCGCCATCTGGCGAAGCCGGATGTAGTACAGCGTCTTGATTCCCTTGCGCCAGGCGTAGATCTGCGCCTTGTTGACCTCGCGGGTATCGGCGGTGTCCTTGAAGAACAGCGTCAGACTCAAGCCCTGGTCCACGTGCTGCGTGGCCGCGGCGTAGGTGTCGATGATCTTCTCGTAACCGATCTCGTACGCATCCTGGTAGAACTCCAGGTTGTCGTTGGTCAGATACGGCGCCGGGTAGTAGGCCCGGCCGATCTTGCCTTCCTTGCGGATCTCGATCTTGGAAGCCACCGGGTGAATCGAGCTGGTGGAGTGGTTGATGTAGGAGATCGAGCCGGTCGGCGGCACCGCCTGCAAGTTCTGGTTGTAGATGCCGTTGGTCTGCACCGACTCCTTGAGCCGCAACCAATCCTCTTGCGTGGGAATGCGAATGCCCGCATCGGTGAACAGCTCGCGCACCCGCTCGGTCGCCGGCTCCCACACCTGCTCGGTGTACTTGTCGAAGAACTCACCGCTGGCGTACTTCGACTTCTCGAAGCCCTTGAACGTCGTCCCGCGCTCGATGGCGATCTTGTTCGACGCCCGCAGCGCGTGGTAGAGCACCGTGTAGAAGTACATGTTGGTGAAGTCGACGCCCTCTTCGGATCCGTAGTAGATCCGTTCGCGCGCAAGGTATCCGTGCAGGTTCATCTGCCCGAGCCCGATGGCGTGCGAGTCGTTGTTGCCCTGCTCGATCGACGGCACCGACCAGATGTGCGTCTGGTCGCTCACCGCGGTCAGCCCGCGGATAGCCACCTCGATGGTCTGCGCGAAGTCCGGCGAGTCCATCGCCTTGGCGATGTTCATCGAACCCAGATTGCAGGAAATGTCCTTGCCCACCTTGGAATACGACAGGTCCTCGTTGAACTGCGAGGGCGTCGACACCTGCAGGATCTCCGAGCACAGGTTGCTGTGGGTGATCTTGCCGTCGATCGGGTTGGCCCGGTTCACGGTGTCCTCGTACATGATGTACGGGTAGCCCGACTCGAACTGCAGCTCGGCCAGCGTCTGGAAGAACTCGCGAGCCTTGATCTTGGTCTTACGGATCCGGCCGTCGTTGACCATCTCGTGGTACTTCTCGGTGACCGAGATGTCCGCGAACGCAACGCCGTAGACCTTTTCGACGTCGTAGGGCGAGAACAAGTACATGTCCTCGTTCTTCTTGGCCAGCTCGAAGGTGATGTCGGGAATCACCACACCCAGCGACAGCGTCTTGATGCGGATCTTCTCGTCGGCATTTTCCCGCTTGGTGTCCAGGAAGCGGTAGATGTCGGGGTGGTGGGCGTGCAGGTAGACCGCGCCCGCACCCTGACGCGCACCGAGCTGGTTGGCGTAGGAGAACGAGTCCTCCAGCAGCTTCATGATCGGGATGACGCCCGAGCTCTGGTTCTCGATGTTCTTGATCGGCGCGCCGTGCTCACGAATGTTGGTCAGCAGCAACGCAACTCCACCACCGCGCTTGGACAGCTGCAGCGCGGAGTTGATCGAGCGTCCGATCGACTCCATGTTGTCCTCGATGCGCAGCAGGAAGCAGCTCACCGGTTCGCCGCGCTGCGCCTTGCCCGAGTTGAGGAATGTCGGGGTGGCCGGCTGGAAGCGGCCGTCCATGATCTCGTCGACCAGGCTCTCGGCCAGGGTGGTGTCACCGGCGGCCAGCGTCAGCGCCACCATCACCACGCGGTCCTCGAAACGCTCCAGGTAGCGCTTCCCGTCGAAGGTCTTCAACGTGTACGAGGTGTAGTACTTGAACGCGCCGAGGAAGGTCGGGAACCGGAACTTCTTGGCGAAGGCGCGATCCAGCAGCGACTTGACGTAGTTGCGCGAGTACTGGTCGAGAACCTCACGCTCGTAATAGTTCTCGCGAAGCAGGTAGTCGAGCTTCTCGTCCTGATTGTGGAAGAACACGGTGTTCTGATTCACGTGTTCGAGGAAGTACTGGCGAGCCGCCAAGACGTCCATGTCGAACTGGATCTTGCCGTCCTTGTCATACAGGTTCAGCATCGCGTTGAGCGCGTGGTAATCGGTCTCGCCGGGCAACGCGTGCCCGGAAGTCGTTACAGGCTCTGCAGCTGTGACTGAAGGTGCCACGTGTCCTCGTCCTCCCAGAAATTTGCCAATTCCGCACGGACGGCTTCCACGTCCTCTGCGGTTCCCATTAATTCGAAGCGGTAAAGAAACGGCACCTCGCACTTGTGCGAAACCAGCCTGGCTGCGAAGCAGTACTCGGCACCGAATTGGGTATTGCCTGCCCCGATCACCGCGCGGATGAGGGACCGATTGTGCGGATTATTCAAAAATGCGATGACCTGCTTGGGCACATACCCCTTGGCGTCCAGATGCGGGCTGTCTCCCCTGCCCCTGCCGTAGGTCGGTAGGAGAAGGACATAGGGCCCGTCCACCTCGATGCGCTCGTGCAGGGGAATCCGGATGGCCGGGACGCCCAGCTTCTGCACGAAACGGTGGGTGTTCTCCGAAACGCTGGAGAAGTACACCAACCGCTCCGAGCCTGCCAAGCTCGGGCCGCCATCCGGATTCATCACTTCGCTCCTCGTGGCGCCCGGACTGCTAGGCGCTTACTGCGGCACCGACGAGGGCGTTGATCCGGTCGGGCCGGAAGCCTGACCAGTGGTCACCGCCGGCAACCACGACCGGCGCCTGCAGGTAGCCCATCGCCATCACGTAGTCGCGGGCTTCGTCGTCCTCGCTGATGTCGACGACGTCGTAGGCCAGCCCCTGCTTGTCGAGGGCTTTGTAGGTCATGTTGCACTGCACGCAGGCGGGCTTGGTGTACACGGTGATGGTCATCTGCGAATGGCTCCTCAGCGAAACATGGAGATGGACTCAAGACGGTTACGGGATGGTCTGTGCGCAGGCACTCATAATCTTTCAGCGCGCTGTCGGACCTCGAAATTCCTGGCTGGCGGAGCCGCTCGGACCGACATCTCAGCTTCGGTTCCGGCGTTCCGGCGGCCCCGTAACTCTCGGGTCTGTCGGCTTGTCGAACACTACACCTGGTGTCCGACAGCGAGAAGAGATACCACATGTTCTGAATAACAATTGTGAAATTCCCTGGTCGTGAGCCCCTCCGTGCGGCCTCGCTCGGCGTGTCGCATGTCACAACACGCCGGACGACACCGGCTGTGCCTAGGTGTACCAGCGGGCACCGACATCGACGGCCGATCGCGCCGCCAAACACCCCATGAACAACCGCAGATAGCAAAACCGCCGGCGCGACGGCACCGGCGGCTTTACGAGCTTTGGGGACGCGGTCAGCTCACCTCGGCGGCGAGCTTGCCGACCACGTCGCGCACCGCAGCGGCGACCTCGGCGTTCTCGCGCGGGTGCTTGCCGTCGAGGGACTTGGCCGGCACCGACAACTTGACCGACTCCACCACCCGAGGCCCCGCGACCCCGAACGACTTGCGGGTCTCATCTTGGGCCCACACCCCGCCGTACTGGCCGAACGACGCTCCGATCACCGCCAGTGGCTTGCCCTTCAGTGCGCCGTTGCCGAACGGCCGCGACAGCCAGTCGATGGCGTTCTTCAGCACACCCGGGATGGTGGCGTTGTATTCCGGCGTCACGACGAGGGTGGCGTCAGCCTGCGCGGCGGCCGCCCGCAGTGCCACCACCGCGGCGGGTGCGTCCTCGGTGTCGATGTCTTCGTTGTAGAACGGCAGGTCGCCGAGCCCCTCGTAGATGCTCAGCGTGACGCCGTCGGGCGCCGCCTCCGCGGCCAGCTCGGCGAGCTGGCGATTGACCGATGCCGCTCGCAAGCTGCCTACCAGCGTCAGAACCTTGATATCCGCCATGTCCGCAATCCTCTCAGTCCTCCGAGATCCTCGCACGCCACAACCGGACCACGGTCCGGTTTATTTCCCGCTGAGCTAAAGTGTGGGGGTGAGCGCGATCGAGCGAGCCAACGAGCTGCCGGTTTCCACGCCACAAGAACGCGGCGACGCCGCCCGCAACCGGCTTCTCCTGCTCGACGCCGCCCGCACCCTGATCGCCGAACGGGGCGCCGACAACGTCTCGATGGACGATATCGCCGCAGCGGCGGGCGTCGGCAAGGGCACGGTGTTCCGTCGCTTCGGCAGCCGCGCCGGGCTGATGATGGTCCTGCTCGACGAGGACGAGCGCGCCATCCAGCAGGCCTTCCTCTTCGGGCCGCCACCGTTGGGCCCCGACGCCCCTCCCCTGCAGCGACTGCTGGCCTTCGGCCGCGAACGGCTGCGTTTCGCCCAGACCCATCGCGAGCTGCTGTCGGAAGCCAACCGGGATCCCGATACCCGCCACAGCGCCCCGCTCGCGGTGATGCACACCCATATCCGGGTACTGCTCGACGCCGCGGGCACCACCGGTGATCTCGACGCGCAGGCCGACGCGCTGCTGGCGCTCCTGGATGCCGACTACGTGTCCCATCAACTCGATCGCGGCCGCACCGTGGACGCCCTGGGTGACGCCTGGGACAGCGTCGCGCGCAAGTTGTGCGGGAGATGACCGCGCCGGCTCCCAGCGACTGGGTCCTGCACGTGGACCTCGATCAGTTCCTGGCCTCCGTCGAATTGCGCCGCCATCCCGAACTGGTCGGCCTGCCGGTAATCGTCGGCGGCAGTGGCGATCCCACCGAACCTCGCAAGGTCGTGACGTGCGCGTCCTACGAAGCTCGCGGGTTCGGGGTGCACGCCGGGATGCCGTTGCGCAGTGCCGCTCGCCGCTGCCCGGACGCGACGTTCTTGCCGTCCGACCCGGCCGCTTACGACGACGCATCCGATCAGGTGATGGGCCTGCTGCGCGATCTCGGCCATCCCGTCGAGGTGTGGGGCTGGGACGAGGCCTACATCGGGGCCCGGGTCGACGATCCGGTGGAACTGGCCGAGCGGATCCGCACGACGGTCGCGGCCGAGACCGGGCTGGCGTGTTCGGTGGGCATCAGCGACAACAAACAGCGCGCCAAAGTTGCGACCGGCTTTGGCAAGCCCGACGGGGTCTACACCCTCACCGACGCCAACTGGATGGAGGTGATGGGCGCCCGCCCGGTCGACGCACTCTGGGGCGTGGGGCCCAAGACCACCAAAAAGCTTGACAGCCTGGGCATTACATCGGTGCGGCAGCTCGCCCACACCGATGCCGAGCTGTTGACCGCGACTTTCGGGCCGCGCACCGGGTTGTGGCTGTTACTGCTGGCCAAGGGCGGCGGGGACGCAACGGTCAGCGCCGAACCGTGGGTCCCCCGCTCCCGCAGCCACGTGGTGACCTTCCCGCGCGATCTGACCGAACGCGCCGAAATGGACGCCGCCATCGTCGATCTCGCCCGCCAGGCCCTCGCCGACGTGGTGGCCCAGTCGCGCATCGTCACACGCGTGGCAGTTACGTTGCGCACCAACACTTTCTACACGCGAACCAAGATCCGCAAACTCGACGAGTTGAGCGTGGACGCCGAGGTGATCACCGCCGCGGCACTGCGGGTGCTCGACCTCTTCGAGCTCGACCGCCCGGTGCGCCTGCTTGGGGTGCGCCTCGAACTCGCGCCGCTCTAAGCGATTTCGGCGCGGAAACCGCCGCTAGGCGAACGAAAGCGCGCCGAAATCGCTCGGGGTTTCAGCTGGGCGGGGTGAAGGTCGCGCTGCGCGGTCGCAGCGCACGGGTGAAGAACACGTTGACCCGCCGCATCGCCACGCTGTAGGGCCACCACGCCAATCGCTTGAATGCGTAGAGGGCGCGGATATCTGGTGACGTGTAGATCAGAAAGCGGTTCTTGGTGATCCCGGTCAGGATGTTCTCGGCGACCTTCTCCGGCGTCACCGCGTGGCCGCTGAACAGCCTGATCCACCGCTGCACCTTCGGGTGGTCCCGATCGACGCCGACGATCTGCACGGTGTGCACCAGGGGCGTGTCGACCGCGCCGGGCACCACCAGGGAGACGCCGATGTCATGACGGTGGAGATCGAAGCGTAAGACTTCCGAAAGTCCGCGCAGCCCATACTTACTCGCGCTGTAGGCGGCGTGCCAGGGCAGGGCGACCAGGCCGGCGGCCGAGGAGACGTTGACCAGTTGACCACCCCGACCCGCGGCGACCATCGGCGGCAGGAAGGTCTCGATGACGTGGATCGGGCCCATCAGGTTGACGTCGATCATCGACCGCCAGTGCCGGTGCGTGAGTTGTTCGACGGTGCCCCATGCCGAGATCCCGGCGATGTTCATCACGATGTCCATCGCCGGATGGTGGGTGTGGATGTCGGCGGCGAATCCGGCGACCGCGTCGTAGTCAGCGATGTCGAGCGCACGATGCGCGGGCACCAGAGCACCCAGCGCGCGGGCATCGGCCACGGTCTCTTCCAGCCCGTCGGCGTTGACGTCGGTCAGATACAGCTCGGCGCAGTCGCGGGCCAGCCGAAGCGCGATGGCCCGGCCGATGCCGCTGGCCGCGCCGGTGATGAACACCCTCTTGCCCGCGAAGCCGTCAGCCATGGACTACTCGCCGACCTGCCCGCCCCAGAGCGCGTGCAGCCAGAGCTTCTCGAGGATGCGCACCGCGTTGTCCATATCCCGATTGGGCCCGACGAACGCCGAGTCACCGGCCAATGTGAAAGCCGTTGTCGCCGCGAGAGTTCGAACCAAACCGCGGAGGTCGTCGCTGATCGGCGACGCGGTGCCGTTGTGCAGCTCGGCCTCGACGATCGGCACGATCTGGTTGACGACCGATTCGTTGTAGGCGTCGAGAATTTCCCGGATCTCGGCGTCGGTGTGGCGTGCGGCGTTGCACGCCGACATCACCGGGTCATTGTGCGCGTAGACCGCCGCGGCGCTGCGCACCATCCGTTCGGCAAACGCCGTCGGCGTCTCCTCAGCGCCACGCGGGGCGAAGGACTGGGTGAGCTCCTCCAGTTCGTGCTCGGCCTCGCCGACGATATGGGCCAGCACGGCGTACTTGGAGTCGAAGTAGAAGTAGAAGCCGGATCGGGCCACACCGGCCCGGTCGCTGATCGTGCTGACCGACAACTCGGCGAACGGTTTCTCTTCGAGCAACTCGCGCACGGCCTGGACGATGGCGTGCCGCTGCTTGTCGCCGCGCCGACGGGGCGCCTCGACGGGTTCCTGCTGGGCGGTCACCCGTTTACCTTGCACCACGCCACCGCTGAAATGAAACTTGACATGCGTCAAGAAAGTTGGCGAGGATGGAGCACATGTGTGGCCCCGGCCACACCCAGCCGGTTGCCCGCCCCCTTTCCCGAGGAGCGTCGATGCCCACGATCACCACCCCGCAATATTTGCTGGACCAGGCCAAGCGCCGCGTCACCACGTCGCCGATGCTGACCCTGCCGGGCATGGGAAAGCTGGAGAAGCGGCTGAATGCCCGCGAGTGGCCCCAGCACCCGATGGCCCAGCCCCCGGCAGGCAGTGACCTGAAGCCCGTGATGGGCGACGGCGGCCTGCCGATCATCGGCCACATGGTGGAGATGTTCCGCGGCGGACCGGACTTCTGGCTGCGCAACTACCGCAAGCACGGTCCCGTCATGCTGCTCGATTCGCCGATCATCCCGACGGTGGCCGCACTCGGTCCCGACGCGGGACAGGCGATCTATTCCAACCGCAACAAGGACTTTTCGCAGCAGGGCTGGACTCCGATGATCGGCGAGTTCTTCAACCGCGGCCTGATGCTGCTGGACTTCGAAGAGCACATGTTCCACCGCCGGATCATGCAGGAGGCGTTCGTCCGGACCCGGCTTGTCGGATACACCGAGCAGGTCGACAAGGTCGTCTCGCAAGTCGTGGCCAACGACTGGGTGGCCAACGATCCGCGCTTCCTGCTCTATCCGGCGATGAAGGAACTCACGCTCGACATCGCATCGATGGTGTTCATGGGCCATGAGCCGGGCACCGACCGCGAACTGGTCACCAAGGTGAACAAGGCGTTCACGGTCACCACCCGCGCCGGCAACGCGATCATCCGGACCGGCGTGCCGCCGTTCACCTGGTGGCGCGGGCTGAAGGCGCGCGAATACCTGGAGGGCTACTTCGAGGAGCGGGTGAAGGAGCGGCGCGGCAAGGACGGCTCGGACCTGTTGTCGGTGCTGTGCCAGAGCGAGGACGAGGACGGCAACAAGTTCTCCGACGAGGACATCGTCAACCACATGATCTTCCTGATGATGGCGGCCCACGACACGTCGACGTCGACAGCGACGACGATGTGCCACTACCTGGCCGCGAACCCCGAATGGCAGGAACGCTGCCGCGACGAATCAGACCGGCTCGGCGACGGCCCGCTCGACATCGAGTCGCTGGACAAGCTGGAATCGCTCGACCTGGTGATGAATGAGTCGCTCCGGCTGGTATCGCCCGTGCAATGGGCGATGCGCCGGGCCGTGCGCGACACCGAGCTGCTCGGTTACTACCTGCCCGAGGGCACGAACGTCATCTACTACCCCGGCATGACGCACCGGCTCGAAGAGATCTACCCCGACCCGTACAAGTTCGACCCGGCCCGGTTCGCCGAGCCGCGCAACGAGCACAAGAAACACCGCTACGGGTTCACCCCGTTCGGCGGCGGCGCGCACAAGTGCATCGGCATGCTCTTCGGCCAGCTGGAGATCAAGACGATCATGCACCGGCTGCTGCGCCGGTACCGGCTCGAGCTACCCCGCCCGGGACACCAGCTGCGGCAGGACTACGGCGGCATGCCGGTTCCGATGGACGGCATGCCGATCGTGCTCCGGCCCCTGCACTGAGGTCTCTCGCGCCGAGATCGACGTTTTGGCGCGATCTACTCGCACTTTCCCGGCGAAATGTCGGTTTGGGCGCAGTCAATCTAGAAGGTCAGGCGGCGAGCAGGCGGTTGGCGCAGGCGATGACGGCGCGCAGCGCCGACTGAGTGGGGTCTTTCGACCAGCCCATCGCCCATTCCTTGCTTCGCCCGTCGCTGCCCTGCACGAACGTCGCGGTGTGCGCGCCGGAGGCCAGCTGGTGGAAGTGCGTCATCTCCACGCCGATCCCCCGCTCGTAGAGCATCGCGGTCAGCGCGGCGACCGGGCCACCGGCGTCGGCGGTCGCGGTCTCGATATGGTCCCCGACGGCCAGCGTCGCGCGGAATCTGCGGGGCTGCGGACCACGCCTGGACACGTCATCGCATTCCCAGGCGCCCAGGCGAACGGGGCCGCCGCTCGGGCTGTAGGTGGCGGTGAACGCGCTCCACGGCATGGCTTCGGCATGCTCACGCAGCCCGACGGGCAGCGGTGTGCAGAAGTGGGGTGACGGTTCAGGGATTGTGGTGCTGTGCGGAGTCATTGAATCGGTCTTCTCGTCGAACGGAGGCTGACCGACGTCGTAGTTTCGACCCACAGCGGGGGGTCGGTCTGGATCAGACCCCGCTGCGGGTAGCTACTACGACAAGCGCACGATGCACGTTCGCGATGCTAGACCTCGCCGCACGGCGCATGCAAACGAGTTATGCGAGCCGGGCCGTTCATGCCCTATCGTCCGCATAAGCTTTCGACGCAAAGGAGTTCATATGTGCTATCCCGTTGAGTGCCCGCGCTGTCACAAGACCACCTGGGAAGGGTGTGGCGAGCACGTCGACCAGGTGATGCGCGAGGTGCCACCGGCCCAGCAGTGCAGCTGCGAACGGGCCGACCAGCCGCAACGCTGACGCGGTCACACGAAGGGGTTGTCCCCCGTCGTCACCCGCACGCCGAGGCCGATCAGCCGGCTCGCCGAATCATGCAGGCGTTCACCGGCTTCGCGATGTGCCTGCCCGGCCAGGAACCTCGAGTACGTGCCCTCGATGACGATCGCCAGCTTGAAGCACGCCATCGCGACATACCAATCCAGGCGTTCGGTTGGCCTGCCACCGGCAGCGGCGTAGGCGGCGATCAGTTCAGTGCGGCTCGGCAGACCACCGAGTGCGGCCAGCTCCCGGCCGGCGTTGATCGGGTCGGGATCGTCGGGCCAGCACACCAGGATCCAGCCCAGGTCCAGCAGCGGATCCCCGATGGTGCACATCTCCCAGTCGACGAACGCCGCGACCTCGGGGACGTCGCGGCGCAGCAGAACATTGTTGAGATGCGCGTCGCCGTGCATGATGCCGGGCTCACCATCGGGTGGCCGATTCCCGTCGAGCCAGTCCGCGAGCCGGCCGACGTCGAGAATCTCCGGCCGATAGCCCTCGTGCCGGTAACTCTCGAGCAAGCCCAGGAAGTTCGGAACCTGGCGCGCCAGAAAGGATCCCGGGCGGTGCAGCTGCTGTAGCGGGCGGCCCTGCCACTGCGCTGCGCTCAGTCGGGCCAAGTCGGCCGCATAGTTCTGGCCGACCTGATGCCGCATCCGTGGATCGGCCACATACGCCCGCGACACCTCGGTCGCAGGGTTGAAGCCGTCGACATCCTCCATGAGATAGAAGACGACGCCGAGCACGTCGAGATCCTCACAGCCGGCGACGAATTCGGGATGAGGCACCGCGCTGCCTGTCAGCGTCTGCAGCACCGCGATCTCGCGCTGCATGGTGCGGTTGCTGTTGGGACGAGGATGCGGCGGCGGCCGGCGCAACACCACCCTGCGGTCGTCGACACGCAGCCGCACGACCACGTTCTGCGTGCCACCCGATAACGGCTCGACATCGCTTACGCCCGAACCGATTCCGCGTTCCCGCACCCATGCGCTCAGCGCCGCCACCGCGGCATCGTCGAGAGTCCCTGGGGCCTCCGCCATCCGATCGTCGACGTTGGTCAACGGTCGGCCGATCCGCCGGTATCGATCGCCCCGAAGCGGACCGCGACCACGCAGACATCGTCATCGCGCGGCGGCGGGGCCAGGGCCTGGGTCAGTTGCCGGCACGCCGGTGGAAGGGACTCGTCACCGCTCCATTGGGCGACGAGCTCCTGCACGCGCATCATCCCGGATTCGATGTCCTGGCCGCGCCGCTCGATGAGCCCGTCGGTGTACATGACGAGAATGTCGCCGTCGCAGATCTCGACGTGACCCTCGCTGTAGGACGCAAGCTCGACCGGGCCCAGCACCGGGCCATGCGCACCGCCGAGGCGGATGACGGTCCCGGTCCCCGCGCGCCGCAGCAAGGGCGGCGGGTGACCGGCCGATGCGTAGGACAGGGTGGCCGTCGCCGGATCCAGCACCGCCACACCCATCGTCGCGAACTTTCCGTTGCTGGCGTAGCGGGTGAACGAGTTGAGGGCGCCGAGCAGCTGTGCCGGTGGCAAACCATGAAATGCCAGAGCCCGCCCGGCACTGCGCAGTTGCGCCATGTCCTCCACCGCCGGAAGCCCGTGGCCCACGACGTCGCCGACCGCCAGATATGTCCGCCCATAGGGCAATTCGAGTGCGTCGTACCAGTCACCACCGAGGCCTTGCACCACGTCGGCGGGTTCGTAGCACACCCCGACGTCCACACCGGCGATCACGGCAGGGCTGGTCGGCAGCACCGCCGCCTGCAGCACCGCTGCACGGGCGTGTTCGTCGGCGTACACCCGCGCGCGCACCAATGCCTGACCGATCATGGTGGCGACGGCCGAGGTGTAGGCGAGCTGTGCAGTGTCCAGTGACTGGGTGTCAGCCCACGCCAACACCAGCGCCCCGATTGCCTTGCCGCCCACCGTCAACGGCCAACTCACAACGGCGGCACCGCCGCTGGCGACCATCCACTTGGCGTTGTCGGGATACCGGCGACGGTACTCGGCGACCGTGCGGATCACCACGGGCTGACTCGTGCGGACCGCGTCGGTGGCCGCGGTGGCCTCGTCCAGCGCCACACTCTCGTGGAACTGATACGCCGCGAAATCCGGGTAACCGCCCATCGCCAGCCAATCGAGTGCGGTGCCGTCGTCGTTGACGAGTGCCACCGCAAGTGCTTGCGCACCCGCGTCGTTGATCACCTGCCCGATGACGGCGTCACCGATCTGATTTTCGGTGAGTGCACCCGACAGCAGTTGGCCGAGGTTGGCCAACGTCTCCAAGCGGGCCCGTTCCCGCCGCTCGGCCTGGCGCTGCTGAACGGCGGTGACCCGCCCGCCGGCTTCCTGTGCGGTCAGCATCGCGACCAGCACCACGACGCCGATGAACGCCTGGGCGATCGCCAGCTGACCCGGCGAACGCAGATCCAGACTCTCGAACGTCGTGTAGCCCACGTTGGCCATGGAGTTGGCGGTGAAGGCCAGCACGCCGCCGCACAGTGCGGCACCGATCATGTCGAGTCGCAGGGCCGCCCATGCCATCACGGGCAGCAGGAACAATGCGGGTGGGAGCTCGAGCCGGAACGACACCACCGTCAGTCCCGCCATGGAGCCCAGGACCAAGAAGGTCTCCAGCATTCGGGACCGAAGGAGCTGGGATTGATAGCGCCACAACAGAATCGGCGCGCCTATCATGAGGACACCGACCCCGTCACCGGCCCACCAGTGCAGTATCGCAATGGGCGACCAGTCATGATTGGTCATCGCGGTGGTCACCCCACCGATGACGCCGCCCGCCAGCGGGCCCAGAACCATCGCGCCGGCCACGAATCGGGCGAGGTCGCCTCGTTCACGTAGGTCCGGCGGTCCCTTGCACCAGGCCAACACCAGCGATGCGCCGACCAGCGGTTCCACCGAGTTGGCCAAGGCGAATCCGGCAGAGGTCCCCAGGGCGGCACCGTAGCGCAGGTCGACGGCCAGTTCGGCCACCACGATCGCGGCGACGATCACCGGCCACAGCGCCCGCCGGTTGAGCAGCATGGCCGCCACCGTGACCCCGGCGGCCGGGAAGAACGCCGGGCCGATGCCCGCGCCGAACGTCTGCCACGACAACACCGAACCGGCCAGATAGGGCAAGGCCACCCACCCGAACAGGCCCGCCGCGTACCCGATTCGATCGCGCGTACTCGCCGCGTTCATGCGGGCCGTCCACGTGATCGGTGGATGAACCGGACCGCGTGCACGTGACGAGCGTAGTCATCCCCCGGTCAACCGGCGGCCTTCTCAGTGATCGCGAGCAAACCCGTCGCGGTCACGTCGGCGCCGGCCGAAGAAGTCGACCGCCTCCCGGATCGACTCGTGGACGTCTCGCGGCTGCCAGCCCAGTTCGCGGACCGCCTTGCCGTGGTCCATGGGCGCCATGATGCCCATGAGCCGCACCGTGGTCGGGTTCAGTGGCAGGTCACGGCGGGTGACCGCGGCTGCGATGCCGCCGAGGACACCGAGACCTTTCATCACCGGTTTGGGGATGCCCCAGCGCGGCGCGGGCCGGCCGGCGGCGCGGGCCGCGGTCTCGTAGAGCTCGCGGTAGGTCAGGTAGCGCTCGGAGATGATGTAGCGCTGCCCCACCCGGCCCTGATCGGCGGCCAGCACCAGCGCCTGCGCGGCGTCCTCGATGCCCACCACTTCGGTGGCCATCCCGTCCATGTAGAACGGCAGCTTGCCGGCCGCTGCCGCGGCGACCAGGGAACCGTGCGGGGTCGGCTGCCAGTCGCCCGCGCCGTAGGTGTTGGACACGCACAGCGCCACCGCGGGCAGTGCCTTCTCGCGGCTGTAATCCAGCACGAGCTTCTCGGCCGCGATCCGCGAGCCGATGTAGCCACCGGCCTTGCTCCCCCAGTTGACCGGGGTGTCCTCGTCAACGACGCCGCCGGTGCCCAGTCCGATGGTTCCGATCGTGCTGGTGAACACGAACCGGCGCAGATCGGCGTTCACCGCGGCGTCGAGGACGTGGCGCAGGCCGTCGACGTTGGTGCGGTAGAGCGGTGCCGCGTCGCGCAGGTTGGCGCGGGTGTCGACGACGCAGTAGAAGACGACGTCGCAGCCGTCCATCGCTTCTTTCAGTGCGGCGTCATCGAAGATATCGCCGTAGAAGCGCTGAACCGGCAGGTCGTCGATCCCACGAGTCGAGCTGCTGGGACGCAGCATGACGCGCACCGTGTCGCCGCGCTCGACCAGCTGTCGCGTCACGTGTGAGCCGAGGAAGCCGCTCGCGCCCAGAACTAGTTTGTCGGTGCCTGCCACGCCCCGCAGCATGCCCGATCACGAGCGGAGAAGACAAGATCGCCGAAGTGTTCACAGCTGATTTTCGGGCAGCGACATTACGATCAGCCGGCGAACTGGAAAATCCGGAGGTCAAGGCATTCCTATGAACGCGACACGAAGGCCCGATGCCGTCGCGGACCGGCGCTGGGTTTCGGCATTCCTGGGCGGGCTCGGCATCCTGGCGCTTGGCGTCCTGGTCGTCGCCGTCGTCAGCATGTCCCACGAGGAGTCGCGGCCCGTCGGGCAACCGCACCCCGCGGCAACCACCACGACGTCGGCCGTGCCGATCGCGCCGGTGAGCAACACCGCACCGGTCCCCTCGCCGTCGGCGCAGCCGCCCACCTCATGGAGCGCGACGGCCGTCGCCTCCACCCTCGTGCCCCCACCTGCCGCCGCACCCGCATCCGCCGAACCCAAGCGCGAACCCAGTGTGCGGCAACGACTTCACGACATGTTCCCGCATCTGATCCCCGGGCACTGACGACCGCGTCGGCCTGGCTCAGTCCTTCAGGCAGGCCTCGGCGCCCTCGAGCACACCCTTGCGGTAGTGCCGGATCCGTTCGAAACCGGCGCCTTGACGCTCGACGTCACCGTCGCCGCGGAAAACCAACAGTGCGGTGATGGCCTCGTCGAGGTCGCCGGGCGAGATGCCAAAGCTGCTGGTTTCCTTGCGGTTCTGCAGCAGGACGCTGGCCGTGTAGGCCCCGGCGAAGCAGTCGCCGCGCAGTGACTGGGTCTTGTCGTCGGACTTGTCGTTGGCCCGGGTCATCGCGGCCAGCCCGAACTGGGTGGCCAGCAAGGTGGCGACCGCAAAATCGCCGCCCTTGCGGTACACCGTCGGCATCGCGTCGACGTTGTCCCACCCGATGTAATCTTCTGGGACACAATAGAACAGCGCATAGTCCTTGGCCGACGTCCCGCCGCACATCGGCGGGTTCGACGGGTTGAACGGCTCCAGGCCCTTGACCGGCACCCAGGCCTCGCCGTTGGTCAACTCCGGAAATACGTGGGCCCAGTAGTCCTCGATGTCGTAGGGCACGTCGTTGACCATCGCGTCATACGGCATGTCGCCACCGGCGGCCTCGTCCTCGGCGTTCTGGAACGGAAGCTCGACGACCACCGGGTTGTCGTCGCGGTACGCCTTGCACGCGGTCGGTCCGTTGTCGTAGCCGTCTTGGAACGCGCTGACCCGGTCGAAGCCGCTGCCGTGGGCCGTCTGGTCGGTTTTTTCTTTGCCCGGCGTATCGCGCAGTTCGAGGATGCCCGCCAACGCGTTGTCCATCTCGGCGGCATTGACCTTGTACTCCCCGGAGTCCTTGGCGTGTTTGGCAAAGCCGCCCGCGAAGCAGTCAGCCTGCAGTTCCTGGGTCACCGTGCGCGCGGTGAAGTTGGACCGGGCCTGAATGGCGTGGCCCCACTCGTGGGCCAGCACGATGGGGATAACGAAATCACCGAACTTGGACTGCAAGTCGGGCAGCAGGCCCTCGGAGTCCCAGGCCACCACATCTTTGGAGGGGCAATAGAAGGCGTTACCGGTGATTTCGGCGGCGTCTGACACGCAGGGCGGAAGTTTCGCCGACGACGGAACCACGGCGAAGAAGCCGCCCGACACCGGCTTGTAGTCGCTGCCGTAGAGCTTCGGGTATTCCTCGGCCCAGTACTTCTGCAGGTCGGCGATCGCCGTGATCGCCAGCTTGTTGACCGGGGCGGACGCATCGCCGGTGATCTTGATGTCGTCGGTCTTGGCGACCTGCGACGCCGGAGTGGGGATGACGGGCTTGGGCCCACCACACGCCGCGAGGACGACGGCGAGCGCGGCCAGCACTAGACCTTTGGTTCGCATGGGCGAACATTAGCCAATACTGGCTGCGCCTGCGGTATATACCTCAGAAACGGTTTGCCAACAGCGCAAACCTGTGTGTGAACTACTTGATCAGCGGGTCGCGCGGCATGCCGAGGATGCGCTCGGCGATCTGGTTGCGGGTGATCTCCGACGTGCCGCCGGCGATGGACAGCGCGCGGGATCCCAGCGCCGTCCGGCCCGCCATTTCACCCTCGCCGCCATCGAGCGCGACGTCGGGGCCGACCAGGGCCGCGGCGATCGTGCCTTGCTCCTGAAACTGCTCGGCGAGAATGAGTTTGGTGATGTTGCCTTCCGGGCCGGGACCGGCGCCCTCAAGGGCACGCACCACGCGGCGCAGGTTCAGCAGCCGCAATGCCTGATCTCGGGCCAGGAACTTGCCGACCCACTGGACCGCGCCGGCACGCCGGTCGCCGTGCTTCTTGGCCATCGAGACCAGCCACGCCGCCGCAGGCGCGATGGTGCCCGCACCACCGCCGATGCTGACCCGCTCGTTGCCCAGCGTGGCCCGCGCGACAGTCCAGCCCGCGTTCGGCTCCCCCACGACGTCCTCGTCGGGAACGAACACATCGTTGAAGAACACTTCGTTGAAATCGGCGCCGCCGGTGATCTGGCGCAGCGGCCGCACCTCGACGCCGGGGGCGTGCATGTCCAGGATCACCGTCGTGATGCCGGCGTGCTTGGGCACGTCGAAGTCGGTGCGGACGGTGGCCAGACCGCGCTTGGAGTAGTGCGCCCCGCTGGTCCACACCTTCTGTCCGGTGATCTTCCAGCCGCCGTCCACGCGGGTCGCCCGGGTCTTGACCGCCGCGGCATCCGAGCCCGCCGACGGCTCGGAGAAGAGCTGGCTCCAGATCTCGTCCTTGCGCAACGCCTTCTCGACGAATCTCTCGATCTGGGAAGGGGTTCCGTGCTGGATCAGGGTCAGGATCACCCAGCCGGTGATGCCGTAGTCGGGCCGCTTGACGCCGGCGGCGGCGAACTCCTCCTCGATCAGCAGCTGCTCGACGGCACCCGCCGCACGGCCCCACGGCTTGGGCCAGTGCGGCATGATGTAGCCGGTCGCGATCAGCTCATCGAGTTGCGCCTTCTCGTCGAGCTTGGCGAGTTCGACGGCGTCGGCACGGATCTGGGTGCGCAGCTCGTCGGCCTCGGGAGGCAGGTCCAGGCTGTTGGGCCTGCTGACACCCGACTCGGTCAGGGTGAACACGTCGGTGACCGGGCCGTCCCCGCCGAGGAGCGCCTGCACCGTCAGTGCCCGCCGCAGATGCAGATGCGCGTCGTGCTCCCAGGTGAACCCGATGCCGCCGTGCACCTGAATGTTCAACTCCGCGTTGCCAACATAGGCCGGAAATGCCAATGCGGCCGCGGCGGCCGCCACCAGCTCGAACTGCTTCTGGTCGTCCCCGAAGGCGCGAGCGGCGTCCCACACGACGGCGACCGTCGACTCCGACGCCACGATCATGTCGGCGCAGTGGTGCTTGACCGCCTGGAAGGTCGCGATGGTGCGGCCGAATTGCTCACGCACCTTGGCATATTCGACTGCGGTGTCCACACAGTCGGACGCTCCACCGGCAGCCTCGGCGCTAAACAGCGTGCGGGCCAAGGCAACTGCTGTCGAACGCGCCCCCGCCAGCACGTTGCCGGCCACCGAGACATCGCGCAGCGACACCCGGCCCGAGCGCCGGGACCGATCGAGGCTTCCCGGCACCTCGACCGAGACTCCGTCGGCGCCGCGCTCCACCAGCAACACGTCCGCACCGGAGGTCAGCACGAGCAGGTCGGCCAGGCCGGCGCCGAGCACCACACCGGCGTCGCCACTGGCCGTCTCACCGCCAACGGCGATGTCGCCGCCGAATCCGATTGCCGCGGTGATTGATCCGTCGACCAGGCCGGGCAGCAGGCGAGCCTTCTGCTCATCGCTGCCGGCCGCCGACACCAGGGCGGAGGCGAGGACGGTCGGCACGAACAGGCCCGGCGCGATCGCGCGGCCGAGTTCGTCGATGACAACCACCAGCTCCGGCAGACCGAAACCCGAACCGCCGTACTGTTCGTCGACGTGCAGGCCGAGCCAGCCCAGCTCGGCCAGCTCCGACCAGAACGGCGGGCGGGTCTCCTCGGCATCGTCGGCGAGGAGTGCCCGCGTCGCGGCCCTGGCTTTCTGCGCGACAAGGAACGAGCGCGCCACCTCGCTGAGTTCACGGTGGTCGTCGGTCAGTGCGATACCCATCGGGTCCTCCTCGAGGCGGCAGTGCCTGTTCCCCTAATGCCTTACCACAGCGCGAATTACTTGGGGGCGAAGCGCTGTCCGGCATCCAGTCGGATGCACTGGCCGTTGAGCATGGGGTTGTCGACGATCGCGGCGACCAGCTTGGCGAACTCCTCGGGCTTGCCCAGGCGCTTCGGGAAGGCGGCATCCTTGGTCAGCGCCTTGGCGAACTCGTCGGGGATGCCCTTGGTCAGGCCGGTGGCGAACAGGCTGGGCGCGATGGCCAGCGCGCGGATGCCCACCGGGCCCAGATCGCGAGCCATGGTCAGGCACATCCCGGCGATACCGGCCTTGGCGGCGGTGTAGGCGACCTGGCCGATCTGGCCTTCGAAGGCGGCGATCGAGGCGGTGTTGATGATGACGCCGCGCTCCTCGTCCTCGGGCTCGTTGTTGGCCATGTGCGCGGCGGCGAGCCGGCTGATGTTGAAGCTGGCGATCAGGTTGAGGTTGATCGTGCTCTGGAAGGTCTCCAGGGCGTGCGGGCCGTTCTTGCCGAACGTCTTCTCCGCGACGCCGCCGCCGGCGGTGGTCAGCACGACGTGCAGTCCGCCCAACTTGTCGACCGCCTCGGCCAGCACCTTCTCGGTGCCCGCGAAGTCGGTGACGTCGACCGGGATGAACGGCCCGCCGACTCCGGCCGCGACCTCCGGGCCGTCGGTGCCCTCGCGGTCGAGAATCGCCACCTGGGCCCCGCGGGAGGCCAGCAGTTCAGCGCTCGCCCGCCCGAAGCCCGATGCGCCGCCCACGACGACTACCTTCTTGCCCGAGATCTCCATCCGATACTCCTGTCGGTTGACACCGGCACGCTCACCGTGCGGCTTACAGTTCGCTATTCCATTCGCGGACACCCGGTGGCGTCCGAGCCGGTACGCACGTTACCGCTCGTCATAAAGCGGTCATGAACAAGGGTGTCTACCCAGCGGTAGGTTGGGCGGCATGGCGCCATCCACCACCGGTCAGCGAATGGGGGCCGGAGTGGCGGCCGCCGCCGTCGCCCTCGGCGTTGTCGAGCTGACGGCCGCCTTCTTCTCACCGGCCGCCGACGCCCGCACCGCGGTGGGCACCGCGGTCATCAACATGACACCGGGGCCGGTCAAGGAATGGGCGATCCAGACCTTCGGCACCGCCGACAAGCTGTTCCTGTCGGTGTCCGTGATCGCGGTGATCGGGGTGCTTGCCGCCGTCGCCGCGATCTGGGAACGCGCCCGCATCCCGGTCGGCACGGTCGCGATGCTGGCCGCCGCGGTGGCCGGCAGCGTCGCGGTGCTGGCCCGCCCCGGCGCCCGGCCGATCGACATCATCCCGACCCTGCTCGGCGCGGCATGCGGCATCGCGGTGTTACGTCTGCTCACGGGTCGGATCGCCAAGGCCGAAAGCACCGAAACCGCCGAAGCCACCCAAGCCACCGACACCGACGTAGATCCCGGACGCCGGCTGTCCCTGGTGACGTTCGGTGTCGGGGCGCTCGGGCTACTGAGTGGTGTCGCCGGGGTGGCGATCAGCCGCCGGCTGCACTCGGTGTCCGGCGACCGGGAGAGCTTCGCCCTGCCGTCGGCCCCGCCACCGTCGCCGATTCCCGCCGATGTCACGCCACCGGGCGTGCAGCTCCCCAGCTTCATCACCCCCAACGGCGACTTCTACCGCATCGACACCGCGCTGAGCGTGCCGCAGCTCGCCCGCGCCGACTTCCGGCTGCGCATCCACGGCATGGTCGACCGTGAAGTCACCTACACCTTCGCCGACTTGGCGAAGTTCGAACCGATCAACAAAGTCGTGACGCTGACCTGCGTGTCCAACCCGGTCGGCGGCAACCTGATCTCGAACGCCACCTGGACCGGGTATCGGGTTGCAGACCTGTTGCGCGACAGCGGAATTCACCCGGACGCCGACATGGTGCTCTCGACATCGATCGACGGTTTCACCGCAGGCACCCCGGTGGAGGCGCTCACCGACGGGCGCGAGTCGATGCTGGCGATCGGGATGAACGGCGCGCCGCTGCCGGTCGAACACGGCTATCCCGCCCGGCTGGTGGTGCCCGGGCTCTACGGCTACGTGTCGGCCACCAAGTGGGTGGTGGACCTGGAACTGACCCGCTTCGATCGGGCGCAGGCGTATTGGACCAAGCTCGGCTGGTCGGAGCGCGGCCCGATCAAGACCGAGTCGCGGATCGACGTGCCGCGCGACGGCCAGAAGGTGGCCAAGGGGCCGGTGACGTTCGGCGGCGTGGCGTGGGCGCAGAACCGCGGCGTGAAGGGTGTCGAGGTACGCATCGATGACGGCCCGTGGCAGCCCGCCCAGCTCGGGGCGGCCTACTCAGGCGACACCTGGCGGTTGTGGAGCTTTCCGTGGACGGCCAGCCAGGGCGGTGTCCACACAGTGACCGCGCGCGCGACCGACAACACCGGCGCGGTGCAGACCGAAGACCAGGCGCAGCCTGCCCCCGACGGCGCAACGGGCTGGCCCGCGGTGTCGTTCGAAGTCGCCTGACTCCCGCTGGTTGTCACAGGGCCGTGCCAACCTGGAGGCATGTTGCTTGGTGATGTCGCGGCGGCCTCAGCCGATGTGACGGCGACGTCGTCGCGGCTGGCCAAGGTGGCGCGGATCGCCGAACTGCTCACCGGAGTAGCTGAACCGCGGCTGGTGGCCGTCGTGGTGTCGTGGCTGTCCGGGGAGCTGCCGCAGCGCCAGATCGGGGTCGGCTGGGCGGCGTTGCGCGCACTGCCCGATCCGGCAGCGGAGCCGACGCTGACGGTGTCAGCCGTCGATGCAACGTTCACCGAGATCGGCGCCGTTTCGGGCAAGGGCTCGCAGTCCCGGCGTGCCGAGCTGCTCGCCGGCGTGTTCGCCGCGGCCACCGACACCGAGCAGCTGTTCCTGCGACGACTGCTCGGCGGCGAATTGCGCCAGGGCGCACTGGCCGGGGTGATGGCCGACGCCGTCGCCAAGGCGGCGGGCGTGCCCGCCGCCTTGGTGCGCCGGGCCGCCATGCTCGGCGGTGCCCTGCCTACCGTGGCGGCCTCGGCGCTGACCGGCGGAACCGACGCGCTGAGCGAGTTCACCCTGACGGTCGGCCGGCCGGTCGGCCCGATGCTCGCCCAGACCGCCACCGGCGTGGCCGATGCCCTCGAACGCCTCGGCGGGGATGCCATTTTCGAGGCGAAGCTCGACGGCGCCCGCGTGCAAATCCACCGCAGGGGCGACGAGGTCACCGTCTACACCCGCAGCCTCGACGACGTGACCGCCCGGCTACCCGAGGTGGTGGACGCGGCGCTGGCGCTGCCGGTCACCGACCTGATCGCCGACGGTGAGGCCATCGCACTGCGCGCCGACAACCGCCCGCACCGGTTCCAGGTCACCGCCTCCCGATTCGGCAAGAGCGCCGATGTGGCCGCAGCCCGAGCGGCACAACCACTTTCGGTGTTCTTCTTCGACATCCTGCATCTCGACGGTGTCGACCTGCTCGACGAGCCCACCCACGCCCGGCTCGCGGCGCTGGACGCGATCGTGCCGCCCGAGCACCGCGTCGACCGGCTGACCACCACCGATACTGCTGCGGCACAGGACTTTCTGGACGATACACTGGCCGCCGGCCACGAGGGCGTGATGGCCAAATCACCCACCTCCCCCTACGAGGCGGGCCGCCGCGGCGCGGGCTGGCTGAAAGTCAAGCCGGTGCACACCCTGGACCTGGTGGTGCTGGCCGTGGAGTGGGGCTCGGGACGGCGCACGGGCAAGCTGTCCAATATCCATCTGGGCGCGCTGGATCCGCAGACGGGCGGCTTCGTGATGCTGGGCAAGACCTTCAAGGGCATGACCGACGCGATGCTGGACTGGCAGACGGCGCGATTCACGGAACTGGCGGTGGGACCACTCGATGAGTACGTGGTGCCGTTGCGGCCCGAGCAGGTCGTCGAGATCGCGTTCGACGGGGTGCAGGGCTCAAGCCGCTATCCCGCAGGCATGGCGCTGCGGTTCGCCCGGGTGCTGCGCTATCGCGACGACAAGGGCCCCGCCGAGGCCGACACCATCGACACCGTGCGGGCGTTCTACGAGAGTCACTAGCGAACCGGGATCGGCTGATCATCGACCCGCGTCCCGAAGACTCCGAATCCGTGCAGCATCTCCTCGGCGGGCGCAGGTGTCCATTCCCATGCGGCGATCTGGTGCAGGGACCGGCGGCTCAGGTTGGCGCGCAACAGTTCATAGCCGTCAGCCCGCAGCAGCGTCATTGGTTCCCCTGAACCGCAACTCCACTGCTGGTCCTCGTCATCCACGATGAGCAGGGTCGTGCTGCGCCGCAGTTGCCTGCCCAGGTAGAGCATCGTCACGTTCAGGAACAGTTGCCAGTGTTCGCGGTCCACCCGGGGAAGTCCCAGTGCCTCACGCAGATCCGCCTCGTGGCAGATGGTGTCAATGGCGAGGTTGGGCCCGTAGAGATGTTCGTCAGTCAGGCTGGCATCGGCGGCCGCGCCGATGCGATCCCATTCGGCCATCAGTTCGCCGACCGAGTTTCGCCGGCGTTCCCGGACGTGACGTGCCGTCCACTGATCGCTCGTCACCCCGTCCAACCGTCCGCTGACGGCGTCGGACGCACAACCGACAAGATGCGCCAACAGCTCGTGCACGGTCCATCGGGGTGTTGCAGGCACCTGCACGCGAAGCTGGTCGTCGCTAAGTGTGCCAGCGAGTTCTTTCACCCGACCGCGGGCCGCGCGATACGTCAACTCAAGCATGTCAACCGATCCTGCGTGTTCTGCGAAAAGGCAAGCAGCCAACCGTCTTCAGTGCGTACCGCGACGCTGGTGTTGCGCCAATGCCCTCGGCGCAACCGGCGGGTTATCGCAGCACGCGCTTGGATCAGCGCCACGTCGGGTGTCAGATACCGCAGCCGGATGATCTCGGTGGGTCCTCTGCGGCGGTGGGCTTGACGATCGACCAGCGCGCGAATCGCTTGTTCGTCGGTATCGCTCACCGACGAGTGCGAAGGTGTCGCGGTGGCCTGCTGGGTGCGCCGCGGATATCGGAGATTCGCGAGGACGACCCGCGCCAGCAGAGACGGTTCCCTCAGCCGCGCAGGCGGGTCGATGAGACCGCGTACCCGCATAATCCGTTCAGCCACAGCGATGTCCGTGCTCGCCGCCTGCAGTACCGCATGTTGAATCCAGGCGCCCAGCCGTCGCGACGAGCTACGTGCAGTGCCGGGCGACGGCGGCCGGTCGTTCGCCCGGTTCGTCGCCCAGACCGGTCCGATGTGTTCGGCGGCGGCGGAAAAGAAGCGCTGCGGCAGATCGGCGTCGCCCGCTCGCAGGCAGTCACGCAGCGCGAGCGCTTCCACGGCGGCCATCGTCATGCCTTGGCCGTGCAGCGGATTGAGGCTGCACAGCGCGTCGCCGAGGATCACCAGACCGGACGGCAGACGCGACATTCGATCGTAGCGTCGCCACACCGCACCGGTGTTGCGCGAGATCGAGATCTCCCCCACACATGTCGCGTCGCGCAGGCCGGCCATGATGGTCGCTGGTAGCAACCGCTGCGCCGATTGCATCAGCTCTGCGAAATTCTTTGGTGGACTGCCCCACTCAGCTGGGCATGCGATCGCCAGCATCCAGGTGTCGTGTTCGTAGGCGACCATCAATGCGCCTGGCGCTCGGCTGCCCTGGTTGACGAAGAGCATCCGCTGCGAGATGCGTCCCGGCGGGATGCTCAGCAGCTGACTGGAGTATCCCCCGGTCGGCGGGATCCTCTCTTCCGGGACCACACCGAAGTCCTGATTCGCCAGGAAGTGCGCGGTGCGCCCCGCCCGGCCCGTTGTGTCGACTACCAGTTCGGCCGGCAGAGTCGCGGCGCTACCGCTGTCGCGGTTGATGATTCGCACACCTGTGACGGCGTCCCCGGCGATCACCGGTGCCACGACGTTCCTCCGGTCGAGAATCGTGACGTTCGCCAGCGCGGCCACCCGCCGGCGGAGATGGAACTCCACGAACGGGCGGCTGGCTTGATAGGCCGCCAACGGCTTCGGATCAGCCAGGCGCCCCAAGGGATTCAGCTCATACCGTCCGACTCGCACATAGAGCCGTGACAGGTCATCGCTGTCGTCGACGACAGCCCCGGCCGCTGCGAGCTCACCGAGAAATCCCGGAAACAGTTCGCCCATCGCCTGCGTGCCACGGCCGAGCAGACTGTGCAGATGTCGTCCCTGTGGCACTCCGGTGCGCTGCTCAGCGTGATCGGGCAGTCCGTCGCGGTCCACCACGGTGACTGACTCATAGAACTCCGTGAGCGCCCCGGCGGCGAGCAGCCCCGCGATACCGGCACCCAAAACCACCGCCTGCGACCCCAGTTCGGCCATCCCGTCGCCTCCATATCACGCGCACGCACGCCCATTGGGTGCCTACGAGAAGTGACCGTACCCCAACTCTAAGAAAATTAAGAGAAACTTGTGGTAACACTAAGAACGGCGTTTCCGCGTTCTCCGAACTGGTGAACCTGTGAATGAAAAGATCACCGCACGGTATGAACACTGCACGTCTCAAGGGAGAACACTGTGGCTTCACCGACCGCCGCGCCCTCGGAATACACCGAGGAGACCAGGGGCGACGTCACCTACATCCGCACCGAGAAGGATCTGCCGCCGGTCGCCATCGTCGACCGCTCGTCGATCACCACCCGGCACAAACTGATCTTCGGCGCGATCGCCGTCCTCGGGGCCCTCGCGTGGGCGATCATCGCCTTCTTCCGCGGCGAGACCGTCAACGCCGTGTGGTTCGTGATCGCCGCGATCTGCACCTACGTCATCGGCTACCGGTTCTACGCCCGGCTGATCGAGATGAAGATCGTCCAGCCGCGTGACGAGTACGCCACGCCCGCTGAGATTTTCGAGAACGCCACCGACTACATGCCCACCGATCGGCGGGTGCTGTTCGGTCACCACTTCGCCGCCATCGCCGGAGCCGGCCCGCTGGTCGGTCCCGTACTGGCCATGCAGATGGGCTATCTGCCCGGCACGATCTGGATCATCGTCGGTGCGGTGTTCGCCGGCTGCGTCCAGGACTACCTGGTGCTGGCGATCTCCACCCGCCGGCGCGGTCGCTCGCTGGGGCAGATGGCCCGGGACGAACTCGGCGCGATCGGCGGTGTCGCGGCCATCGTCGCTGTGCTGGTCATCATGGTCATCCTGCTGGCGGTGCTGGCCCTGGTGGTGGTGGGTGCCCTGGCCGAAAGCCCGTGGGGCGTGTTCTCCATCGCGATGACGATCCCGATCGCCATCTTCATGGGCCTGTATCTGAGGTTCCTACGGCCCGGCCGGGTGTCCGAGGTCTCCCTGATCGGTGTCGTCCTGCTGCTTCTGGCCGTGGCCGGCGGCGGCTGGGTGGCCGGAACCGATTGGGGCACAGACTGGTTCACGCTGTCGAAGGTCACTCTGTCGTGGTGCATCATCGTCTACGGGTTGGCCGCCTCGGTTTTGCCGGTGTGGTTGCTGCTGGCGCCGCGTGACTATCTGTCGACGTTCATGAAGGTCGGCACCATCGCACTGCTGGCGGTGGGCATCCTGGTGGCCCGGCCGGTGATGAACGCTCCGGCGATCTCGCAGTTCGCCGGGAACAGTTCGGGCCCGGTGTTCGCCGGCTCGCTGTTTCCGTTCCTGTTCATCACCATCGCCTGCGGGGCGCTGTCGGGCTTTCACTCCCTGATCTCCTCGGGCACCACACCCAAGCTGCTGGAGAAGGAAAGCCAGATGCGGCTCATCGGCTACGGCGGCATGCTCACCGAGTCGTTCGTGGCGATCATGGCCCTGATCACCGCAGCGATCCTCAACCAGCATCTGTACTTCGCGATCAATGCACCGTCCGCCCAGACCGGCACCACCGCCGAGACCGCAGCCAAGTACGTCAACGGCCTTGGCCTGTCCGGCGCCCCGATCACCGGGGGCGAGATCACCGAGGCTGCCAAGAGCGTGGGCGAGAAGTCCATCGTCTCCCGCACAGGCGGCGCGCCGACGTTGGCGTTCGGCATGTCCGAGGTGCTGCATCAGGTGTTCGGCGGTGCCTCACTGCGGGCGTTCTGGTACCACTTCGCGATCATGTTCGAGGCGCTGTTCATCCTGACCACCGTCGACGCCGGAACCCGGGTGGCCCGGTTCATGCTCTCCGACGGTCTGGCCAACCTCGGCGGCCCGTTCAAGCGGCTGCGCAACCCGAGCTGGCGGATCGGAGCATGGACCTGCAGCGTGCTGGTGGTCGCCGGCTGGGGTTCGATCCTGTTGATGGGCGTCACCGATCCGCTCGGCGGCATCAACACGCTCTTCCCACTGTTCGGCATCGCCAACCAGCTGCTGGCCGCGATCGCGCTGACCGTGGTCACCGTCGTGGTGATCAAGAAGGGTCTGCTGAAGTGGGCGTGGATACCCGGGATCCCGCTGCTGTGGGATCTGGTGGTCACCCTCACCGCGTCGTGGCAGAAGATCTTCTCCGGCGATCCCAAGCTCGGCTACTGGACGCAACACTTCCAGTACCGCGCCGCCGCCGAGGCGGGCAAGACCACGTTCGGTTCGGCCAAGAACGCCGATCAGCTGAACGCCGTCATCCGCAACACCTTCATCCAGGGCACGTTGTCGGTCGTGTTCGCCGTCCTGGTGATCATCGTGGTACTCGCCGGTGTGGTCATGGCGCTGCGGGCCATCCGTGGCGGCGGCCGCGAGCTGAGCGAGGACACCCCCGTGCCGTCGAAGATCTTCGGGCCGTCCAGCCTGATCTCCACCTCCGCGGAGAAGGAGGTGCAGAAACAATGGGACGCGCTACCCGCGCAGCACGCCAAATCCGTTGGTACGTCGGTGCATTGATGGGCGACAGCCACTACCGCCGCTATACCGAGCACCGGGCGCGCACACACCCCGGTGAGCCGGTGCTCAGCGAGGGGCAGTACTGGCGCATGCGCCACCACCATGCGGACACCAACCCGACCGCCCGCTGCTGCTAACCCAGTTACGTTCGGCGCATCAACAGCCGTCGACGACGCGATCGCAGAACGCTCGCGTTGTCGCGATCATCCGCGCATTGGGCTCGTCGACCTGGTCGACCCACACCTCGGCCGCCTCCGTTGCCCGTCCCCCGTCAATATGCCGCGCTACCAACCGTTCCCGCCGAACATCCGGGGGACAGTCCACGTAGTACAGCCGGTCGAGCAGCCCGCGCACCGCGGCCCACTCGCCGCCTGCCACACCCAAGTAGTTGCCCTCGGTGACGACCAGCCGGCACTCGGCGGGTATGACGTGCCCGGCCGCTGTCGGTTCGTCGAGGCTGCGGTCGAACGCGGGCACGTAGACGTCGCGTTCCTGATACTCGGCACGCACGCGCCGTAGCGCGGCGACGTACCCCGCGGCATCGAAGGTGTCGATCGCACCCTTCCGGTCGCGGCGACCCAGCCGGTCCAAGGCCACGTTGGACAGATGGAAGCCATCCATCGGCAGATACGCCGCGCCGCCGATGGACGCCACCAGTTCCAGCGCGCACGTCGACTTGCCCGCCCCCGGCGGTCCGGTGATGCCGACGACCACACGGCCGGCTGTCCCGTCGAGCAGTGCGGTGACGTCGCCGACCAAAGGATCGAGAAAACTGTCGCGGGCGTAACTGATGGCTAACGGCCTCCGATACGTCGGGTAGGTCCGGGGGTTGATGACTGCAGAACAGGACCTCTCATGAATCCATTTCGGAAGATACGCAGTCGGGGGATCATTCGGGCGGCCTCGGCCGCCATCGCGTCACTACTGGTGGTCGGCGCCGTCGCCGCCCAACCGCCGACGGCGAATGCCGCCGACGTCGAGTTCCTCAGCGTGCCGTCACCGTCGATGGGACGCAACATCACTGTCCAGTTCCAGGCCGGCGGCCCCAAGGCGGTGTATCTGCTCGACGGCCTGCGCGCCCAGGACGACCGCAGCGGCTGGGACATCAACACCGGCGCATTCTCCTGGTTCAACGACTCCGGGGTGTCCGTGGTGATGCCGGTCGGCGGCATGTCGAGCTTCTACACCGACTGGTATCGACCCGCCGCCGGAAATGGCACCACGCAGACCTACAAGTGGGAGACCTTCCTGACCTCCGAGCTGCCGGCGTGGCTATCGGCCAATAAGGGCATCAGCCCCAGCGGCAACGCCGTGGTCGGGCTGTCGATGTCGGGGAGTGCCGCGCTGATCATGGCGGCCTACCATCCCGGACAGTTCGTCTACGCCGGTTCGCTATCGGGCTTCCTGAACCTGTCGGCGCAGACGTGGCCACTGCTGGTCTCGATCGCCATGGCCGACGCCGGCGGATTCAACGCCCTCGACATGTGGGGAGGCTTCGGCGGTGCGGCCTGGCAGCGCAACGACCCGATGCTGCACGTCGGCCAGCTGGTCTCCAACAACACTCGCGTCTGGGTCTACAGCGGCAACGGGAACCCGACCGACCTCGACGCCGGCCTTGGCAACGCACAGGTGCCCGCACAGTTCCTTGAGGGCCTGACGATTCGGACCAACCACGCGTTCCAGGCGCGCTACGAAGCGGCGGGTGGACGCAATGGTGTCTTCAACTTCCCGCCCAACGGCACGCACAGCTGGGGTTACTGGGGTGGCCAGCTACAGGCGATGAAGCCCGACATCCAGCGGGTGTTGGGCGCGGCGCCGGCCGCCTGACCCGCGCAGACGAAAGGCCCGGTCCCTTGTCCAGGGACCGGGCCTCTCAGTGTCACGTTTTGGGGGCCGCCCTGCGGCAGCCTCAACCACTGTTCCCCAGCCCTTGGATCCTCAAACCCGGCCGCGCAGAATTGGGCAGACGGCACCCTCGGCGGGACCGTCAAGGCCGACGGGCTACGGTTACTTCTGAAAACGGCCGTGCGCAGATAAGGGGACAGCAGATGGACCTCTCGTGGTCGGCGAAGGATCTCGAGTTTCGCGACGAGGTGCAGGCGTTTCTGGAGGAGAAGCTCACACCGGATCTGCGGCAGGCGGGTCGGTTGATGACCAGCGTCTACGCGGACCACGAGGCCAGCATGACGTGGCAGGCAATCCTGCACGAGCGCGGCTGGGCCGCCCCCGCCTGGCCGGTCGAGCATGGCGGCTGCGATTGGACACTGACTCAGCACTACATCTTCAGCCGCGAATCCACCCTTGCCGGTGCTCCGTCGTTGTCGCCGATGGGCATCCGGATGGTCGCCCACGCGATCGTCGCCTACGGCACCGCCGAGCAGAAGGACTTTTTCCTGCCGCGCATCCTCACCGGTGAGGTGTTCTTCTGCCAGGGCTACTCCGAGCCGGAGGCAGGCTCGGACCTGGCCGCGCTGACGATGGCGGCCACCGATGACGGCGATGACCTGATCTGCACCGGCAGCAAGATCTGGACCACTCACGCCACCGAGGCCAATTGGATCTTCGCGCTGGTCCGTACGTCGCGCTCGGCCAAGAAGCAGCAGGGCATCACGTTCGTGCTGATCGACATGACCACCCCGGGTATCGAGATCCGCCCGCTGGTGATGACCTCCGGCGAGGAGGTGCAGAATCAGATCTTCTTCGACGCTGTCCGGGTACCGAAGTCGAATGTGATCGGCGAGATCGACGACGGCTGGACCGTGGCCAAGTATCTGCTGGAGTTCGAACGCGGCGGCGGCGCAACAGCACCCGCGCTCCAAGCATTGGCCGGTTCGATCGCCACCGAGGCGGCCGAACAACCCGGCCCGGCCGGCGGTGCACTCATCGACGATCCGGCGTTCGCCGCCAAACTCGCCGATATCCGCATCCGCGCCGAAGTGCTCGAGATCCTCGAATACCGCGTCCTGACAACGGTTGCCGAAGGCCGCAACCCCGGCGCCGCATCGTCGATGTTGAAGGTCCTGTCCACCGAACTCTCGCAGGCCATCACCGAACTCGCCATGGAAGCCGCCGGTCCGCGCGGCCGGGCTTATCAACCGCACGCGACCCGGCCCGGCGGTCCGGTGTCGGACTTCGAACCACCGGCGGACGGCTACATCAGCGGACAGCCATGGCAGGCGGTGGCGGCGCTGCGCTACTTCAACGACCGGGCCGGCTCGATCTACGCGGGCAGCAACGAGATTCAGCGCAACATCCTGGCCAAGGCGACATTGGGGCTGTAATGGACTTCAACCTGAACAAAGAACAAGAGCTCCTGCGCGACGGCCTTGGCAAGTTTTTGGCCACCCGTTACGACCTCGAGAAGAGCCGCACCGCGGCCAAGCTCGGAGCCGGCTGGCAGCCCGATATCTGGCGCGGCCTGGCCGACGAGCTCGGCATCCTCGGCGCGGCGTTCCCTGAGTCGGTCGGCGGAATCGGCGGGGGCCCAGTCGAAATCATGGTGATCGCCGAAGAATTGGGCCGGGCGCTGGCGATCGAGCCATTCGTCGACACGGTCGTGGTCGCGGGCGGCCTGCTGCAGCGCGCCGACCACCAGGCCGCGGTGGGGCTGCTGGAGCGTATCGCTGACGGCAGCGCGATCGTCGCCGTGGCGAGCACCGAGCCCGACGCGGGCGAGCACGAGGTGTCGACGCAGGCAGTCCGCGACGGCTCCGAGTGGGTGCTCACCGGCGAGAAGATCGTCGTCACCGCGGCGCCACTGGCCACCCATCTGCTGATCACCGCACGAACATCGGGCGAAACCGATGATCGCCAAGGGGTTTCGCTGTTCCTCACCGAATTCGATCCGGCCGCACCGCCGCCGGGGCTCGAGGTGCACAGCTACCGCACCATCGACGACCGGCGTGCCGCCGACCTGACGATCAACCAACTCCGCCTGCCCGCCGATGCGCTGCTCGCCGAGGACGCGACGTCGTCACTGGCGCAGGCCCGTGACGAAGGCGCGGCCGCGGTATGCGCGGAAGCGGTCGGGGCGATGCGAAAGGTGCTGTCCGACACCGTCGAATACTGCAAACAGCGACAACAGTTCGGTCAGCCGATCGGCGGCTTCCAGGTTCTGCAGCATCGGATGGTCGACATGTACATGGAGCTCGAACAGTCCGTTGCCGCGGTCTATCTCGCGGTGCTGAACCTGGAAGCCGAGCCGCACGTCCGGGCCCGCGCGGTCTCGGCGGCCAAGGCGACGATCGGGCGGGCGGCTCGCTTCGTTGGCCAGAACGCCGTCCAGTTGCACGGCGGAATGGGCATGACCGAGGAACTGGCGATCGGCCACTACTTCAAGCGGCTCACCGCGCTGCAATACGAGTTCGGGTCCGCCGACCAGCACCGCACGCGGTACGCGAAACTGACTCGTCCTTAGGCCTTTTCGGCCGCCAGCCGGGCCCGTTCCCGCATCGAGGCGATCACGCCACCGTCGTTGAGGATGTCGGTTCCGGTGAGGTAGCTCGCCCGGTCACTGGCACAGAAGGCGAACAGCTCCGCCATCTCCTTAGCGGTTCCCCACCTGGGGACGGCGGCGTTGGCGACCATCGCCCCGGCACCGGCATCCGCTTCCAACAGACCCATCTCGGTGTCGACGGACCCCGGGGAGACCGAAACGATGCGCAGGCCCCGGCCGTTGAACCGTTCGGCTTGTGACGAGCTGTACCACCGCACGAAGGTCTTGCTGATGCTGTAGGCCAGCCCGGAGCGCATCTCCTCCCCCGCGATATCGCACGCCGCCAGCAGCTCGGCGAAGAACTGCTTCTCGTCGGTGAAGGCGAGGTCGAAATGCTGTGTCGGGACCAGCTCCTCGGGCAGCATGTGCGAGGCCATCGACGCCACGTTGACGATCACGGCGCCGTCACCGGCCGAGGCGAAGAACACCTCGTTGACGTTGAGCGTGCCGATCGCATTGGTTGTCATCACGTAATCGGCAGCCCCCATGCTGGGGCTGACTCCGGCGGTGTGAATCACCGAGGCGATCGGTCCGATGCCGGCCGCCGTCTCGAACAGCCGCCCCACGGCGTCGCGGTCGGTGACATCGCAGTTGACCGTGGTGGCCGTGATCCCGAGATCGCTCAATACGGCGGCCGCCGCGTCCAGGCGATCCTGTCTGACGTCGCAGAGCACCAGCGTGCGGTCCTGCCCGACGATCTTCGCCGTGGCCTGACCCATGCCGCCAGCGCCACCTGTGATTATCGAAACCCGGCTCATGCCCGGACGATATACGGCAACACATCGCGGGCGGTTGGCAGCCCGGAAAGTGCGTCACAAACACGTCAGCGACTTTCACCTCGGATCTGGGTATCCCCACCGTGATCTGAGAAGGCAAGATCTGAGGAGGCCGGTACATGCTCAACACGATTGCTGATGCGGTGGGAAAGATCGCCCAAGCCGGCGGCATGATCGTCGGAATTCGACTCGGTACCGAGGAACCCCGCTTCAGCGTGGATCGTGAGCTTGACGGCGTCGAGATCCGGCGATACGGACCGCGTATCGCGGCCGAGACCGCGGTCTCGACCGACGAGGAAGCCGCCCGTAACGAGGGTTTCCGCCGATTGGCTCGCTACATCTTCGGCGCGAACTCCAGCAGCGACACGATCGCGATGACAGCTCCCGTCGCCCAACAGCCCAGCGAGAAGATCGCGATGACCGCGCCGGTCGCGACCCAACGCACGCCGTCAGGTGAATGGGTGATCCGCTTCTTCATGCCGTCGAAGCACACCCTGGAATCGCTGCCCGCCCCGAACGACGACCGCGTCAGCCTGGTGACGGTCCCTTCCGAAACCGTGGCGGTGTTGCGATTCACCGGGAATATCGACCCGGACGCTGTCTCGCTACGCACCGAACAACTCTTGAAAGTCTTGTACCGCAACAATATCGAATCTATCGGCGACCCGGTGGCCTGGTTCTATGATCCGCCGTGGACGCTGCCGTGCCGACGGCGCAATGAAGTTGCAGTGGGCATCGCCACTGATACGTGATTAGCTGACTCGATGGGTAAACAACCGCCGGACGGGGACCTGACCCCACACTTCGACGACGTGCAGGCCCACTACGACCTGTCCGATGACTTCTTCCGGCTGTTCCTCGATCCCACTCAGACCTACAGCTGTGCTTACTTCGAACGCGACGACTTGACGCTGGAACAGGCACAGATCGCCAAGATCGACCTGGCCCTTGGCAAATTGGGGCTTCAGCCGGGCATGACGCTGCTCGATGTCGGGTGTGGCTGGGGCGCGACGATGATCCGGGCGCTGGAGTCCTACGACGTCAACGTCGTCGGACTGACGCTCAGCAAGAACCAAGCCGCACATGTCCAAGAATTGTTCGACGCCTCGGGCAGCACCCGCAGCAAGCGCGTCCTGCTGGAAGGCTGGGAGCAGTTCGACGAACCCGTCGACCGCATCGTGTCCATCGGCGCCTTCGAGCACTTCGGGCACGACCGCTACGACCAATTCTTCGCCAGGGCCTTCGAGATACTGCCCGACGACGGTGTCATGCTGCTGCACACCATCACCGGGCTGCACCCCAACGAAATGGCCGACCGCGGCGTCCCGCTGTCCTTCGAGTTCGCGCGGTTCGTCAAGTTCATGGTGACCGAGATCTTTCCGGGCGGCCGGCTGCCCTCGATCCCGATGGTCGAAGAGCATGCCACCGCAGCAGGTTTCACCATCTCCCGCGTCCAGTCCCTGCAACCTCATTACGCACGGACCCTCGACTTGTGGGCGGCGGCGCTGGAGGGCGCGCGCGACCAAGCGATCGCGATCCAGTCCGAAGAGGTCTACGACCGCTACATGAAGTACCTGACGGGGTGCGCCAAGCTGTTCCGCAGCGGCCACATCGACGTCAACCAATTCACCCTCGGCAAGGGTTCTTAACGCACGCGACAAACGCGGGGGTGTCACAATTCCGGTCGTGCCCTCCACCGCGCCGTCCACCTGGCTGGCCCCGGCAATCCGGCCGTATCACGCGAGGTGGCTGCGGGCCGATGTCCTGGCCGGCCTGAGCACCGGCGCGGTCGTCATCCCGCTGGCGATGGCGTATGCGACCGTCGCCAACATGCCCGTCCAGATGGGCTTGTACACCTGCATCGTCCCGGTGATGGTGTACGCCTTCATCGGCGGTTCCCGAATCGCCAGCGTCACCACCTCGTCGACGGTCTCGACGCTGACCGCCTCGACAATGCTGGCCGGCGGCGTCCTCATCGGCTCCGAGGACCAGCGCGGCGACCTGGTGACCCTGACCGTGCTGGTTGGCTTGTTCTTGTTGGCCGCCAGGGTATTTCGCCTCGGCATGGTGGTCGACAACATCAGCGACATGACCCTGATCGGCCTCAAGGTTGCCGTCGGCCTGACCGTCATGGCAGCGCAACTACCCAAGCTCCTCGGGGTGGCTCCGCACCCGCGGTCGACCGGCTTCTTCAGGGTGGCGTGGGCGGCACTCGCCGATATTCCTGCGGCCAGCCTGGTCACCGTGGCGCTGTCGCTGGTCTGTCTTGTCGTGCTGTTGTTGCTGACCACGTTCGCGCCTCGCGTTCCGGGGCCACTGGTGGTGATCGCCGTCGCGCTCGCGGTGAGCGCCGTGGTCTCGTTGCCGACCCATGGTGTCGCACTGATCCCGACGGTGCCGTCGGGGTTTCCAGTGCCTGGGGTTCCCCGTCTCGATCGCCACATCGTGCCGCTGGTCCCTGGGGCCTTGGCAATTGCGGTGATGGCCTTTCTAGAGACGATCGCGGTGGCGCGTACCTCCCGACGGGCCGAGGACAGCCCAATCGAGCCGGACCGTGAGCTGATGGCGCTGGGGCTGGCCTCGGTCGCCGGGGCGTTCTTCCACTCGCTGCCGCCGGCCGGCGGCTTCGCGCAGACGTCGGTGAACCTGCGTGCTGGTGCGCGCAGCCAGATCAGCGGTCTGGTGATGGTGGTGCTCGCCGTGCTCGTCGCATTGTTCGTCGCCCCGATCCTCAGTCTGCTGCCCCAGGCGGTGCTCGGCGCCGTGGTGGTCATCGCGGTCACCCGGCTTGTCGACATCGACGGGCTGCGCCGGCTCTACCGCCTCAATCCCCGCGAATGCTTAGGCGCCCTCGGTGTGGCACTGGTGGGCTTGGCGTTCGGGCTCATCCCCGCGGTGGCCGTCGCGGTGGCGGCCACCCTGCTGATGGTCCTGCACGTGGTGAACTCTCCGCACGTCGTTCAAGTCGTGCGTCACGACGACTGCGCGTGGATCGAGCAGCCCGAGAATGTGGCGCTCATGCCCGCCGACCCGCTGGTGCTGCGTTGCCTGGTCCCGCTCTATGCCGCCAACGTGCGTCCGAACATCAGCGCCATCCGGAAGGCGACGCTCGAGGCTGATACGCCGCCGACGACGCTGGTACTGGACTTGGTACGGCAGACCGTCCTGGAGTCGACGGTTCTTTACCTCTTGGTCGACCTCGACCTCGAACTGTCCGGCGCCGGGATCCGGCTGATGATCAGCGGGCTACCCGATCGGACTCTGCGGACGGTGCGGCGCACCGAATGGTGGCAGGAGTTCGAGGCGGACGGCCGCTACCAACCCGACCTCGACGCTGCCTTCGATGCGACCGATCCGGCCTAGCCCGCCGGCGCAGGCGCACTAGGGCCCGGCGCAGGCGCGCTCGCGTCGGCCGCGGGCGGGACCGCGGAGGTGCCGACCGGGCCGGAGGGGCCTGCCGGCATCCCGGCCGGCGGGGCGGCATTGGCGTCGAGCGGACGCTGCGTGAGCAGCAGCAGCGCATCGCTTCCCGACACGTCCTGGGTGTGCATGGCGTGCAACAGCTCGCGCCAGTAGTTGAGCCGGCCCTGCGGCGCCGGAGCGTCCGTCGAGGTGCCCGGCGGCAGGTTGTCCGGGCTGGACAGGTGCTGCACCGGAGCCGGGGCGATCGACGGGCCAGCCGCTGTCACCTGCGGATTGGTATCGGTGGCCACCGGGATCGGCGTAGCCGGATCGGCGGGGTCTGCCGGGTCGGCCCACGCCGCCGGTGCCGCCAGAACTGCCGTCGCGACGCCTAGTGCGCCCAGCACCATCATGATCTTCACCGTCGTGTCCTCCGCGGGTCCTGCAGGACGGCGTCCCCGCGGCCCTGACCGGCCCGCGGACACCCTGTAAAGGTGTTTTCGACGGCGAACTGAATTCGTTACATCTGTCACTCGCGTCACCGCAGTCTCAGGACATCCGCCGTGTTCAACGACTTCAGCGGTTGGGGCTTGAAAACCCGGCGGTCGAAGGTGTAGAACATCTCTGCCCGCGGACCCTGGGATGGCGATGGTTTCTGCCTTCCTGGCGCCCTGAGGCATCCCCGGCACAAGCGGCAAATCTCAAGGGCGGACAGTTGTTGGGAGGGGTGGCGATGGTTGCGGACGAGAATCCGATGGAGACAGTCGAAAGCGGCGACGAGGCGAGCGTGCGCCCGGAGCAGGTCGGCTGGTTCCGTTTCTTCTTCGACGACGAACGCTGGGAGTGGTCGGCCGAGGTGCAGGCCATGCATGGCTACGAGCCCGGCACGGTCTCCCCCACCACCGACTTGGTGCTGTCGCACAAACATCCCGACGACTATCAACAGGTCGCGACCACGCTCGATGAGGTCCGCCGTCACCACCAGGCCTTCAGCACCCGGCACCGCATCATCGACAACGCCGGGCGGATCCACCACGTGATCGTGGTGGCCGACAAGCTGCAGGACGAGTCCGGTGTGGTGATCGGCACCCACGGTTTCTACGTCGACGTCACCCCCGACGAACACAGCCAGCAGAGACAGCTCAGCGCGGCGATCGCCGAGATCGCCGAGAATCGGGCGATCATCGAACAGGCCAAAGGCATGCTGATGGTCGTTTACGGCATCGACTCCGGAGCGGCGTTCGACCTGCTGCGGTGGCGTTCCCAGGAGGCCAACATCAAGCTTCGGCTGCTGGCCGATCGGGTGGTCGCCGACTTCGTCGGCCTGTCCCAGTCCGAGTCGTCCCCACCGCGGTCGGCCTATGACAACTTGCTGCTGACCGCCGATCAGCGCATCGTTGGCCCGCATGGGACCCACTCACACTGACAGCGGTGTTCGTCGCGGCGTGCTGGGTGCGACGGCGATGATCGTCGCTGCGGTAGCCGTGGCGGCGCCGGCCGGCGCGGTCCCCGGCGGCGTGCCGCCGGTCAGCCCGCAAGCCGCCGCGGCCGGTTTCGTCGACGTGCGCACCGTGGTTCCGGACGCGGTCATCGACCTGCGCTACGCGACGCCGCACAATTTCGTCGGTGTCCCGCTCTATCCCGCCGATGCCCGCTGCCTGGTGCACGAATCGATGGCACCGGGCCTGGCGAAGGCCGCCGATGAACTGCGGGCCCAGGGTGATGTGCTGGTGTTCTGGGACTGCTACCGCCCGCACGACGTCCAGGTCCGAATGTTCGACGCGGTACCCAATCCGGCCTGGGTGGCCAAACCCGGACCATATGCGCGTAGCCACGAGGCGGGACGTTCAGTCGACGTGACCATCGCCGAGCGCGGCCAGCTGGTCGACATGGGCACCGATTTCGACGACTTCTCTGCCCGTGCGACGGCCTATGCCACCGACGGGGTCAGCGCCGCCGCCCAGGCCAACCGCGCCCGGCTGCGTGCCGCGATGGGCGCCGGAGGGCAGGAGCGAAGCGACCCGGGAAATGGAAGCGGCGGCTTGGCGGTCTATTCCGGTGAGTGGTGGCATTTCGACGGACCCGGCGCCGGGGTTCAGCGCCCGATCCTCGACGTTCCTATCGATTGACTCGGGAGCGCTGCAGGACGACCAGCCCCGCCACCAGTAACGGCGCGGCGATGATCGCCAGAATCGTGCTGATCCCACGTCCTGCGCTTAAACCATTGCCCTGCAACGCTTCCAGCGCGGTGCCGGCGACCGCAACCCCGACACCAGCGAGCGTGACGAGAAATGTCAGGGTGACGCCTGCGGCGCCACCGGCACGCTCCGGCGCGACGACGGCTTGCGTCGCGACAGTCGTGAACGCGTACACCAACCCCATCGTGAACCCGCACGCGGTCAGCGCAACGACATAGACCACCGGATTGCCCACCGCAGCAAGCAGTCCCAGCGACAGCGCGGCCGCCGTGCAGCCGACACCCATCACCGTGATCGGAGAATGGCGGGCCGGAGCCGCTGTGCCGGCGACATCGGAGGTGGCGAGCCGACCCGAGATCACCCCACCCAGTGCCGCGCCCGCCGACGGGCCGAGGAACACCAGACCCGCCACCAGCGGCGTGAGTCCGCGTACCTGTTGAAGATTCAGCGTCGACAGGAACACCGTCACCGCGTACGCGACGTTGGCCACCGTGCCCGCGGCAACCAGGATGACGAACCGGCCGTTGCTCAACAGCGAGAGATCCAGAAGCGGCCAACGCGTGCGCCGTTCGACGATGACGAACAAGGCGAGCAGGGCCACCGACGCAGCGAACGCACCGATGGTGGCCACCGACGTCCACCCCCAGGACGGCGCACGATCGACAGTCAGCGTGAAAAGGCCTATGCCCGTGGTGATCAACGCGAGGCCGGCCAGATCCAGCCGGCGCGGAACGGTGTCGTCGAATGTTTCTGGGACTGCCAGTGCGCCGAGGATCAGTGAGACCACCGCGAACGGGACCAGCAGCCAGAACACCGCACGCCACCCCAGCGTGTCGGTCAGTATGCCGCCCACCACCGGGCCGGCCGCGTTCCCCAGACCCGCGATGCCGTAAGCCAAGCCGATTGCCCGACTGGATTGTTCAGCGGAATAGGCGTTCGTCAGCACACTGACCGAGACCGGGAAGATCAACGCCGCCCCGATACCCTGCGCGGCGCGGGCGGCGATGAGCACCCCGGCGTCGGGCGCAACCGCGCAACAGACGGACGCGACCCCGAACAGTGCGATGCCGACCAGCAGCGCACGGCGCCTGCCGAAGATGTCACCGATGCGGCCCGCGGGAACCATGAAGGCCCCCAGGGTGAGCATGTAGACGCTGATCACCCACTGCAGGTCCGTCGTGGTGGTATGCAGGTCGGCGGCCATCCGCGGCAGCGCCAGGTTCACCGCGAAATAGTCGATCTGAACGCAGAACAGGGCGATCGAGACCGCGGCCAGAATCCACCGGGAGCGCCATCGGTCGCTGGTCACGGCATCACGATACGGCCAACGCTCACGTAGTTGTAACGTCGCTTGGTGTGGGCGAACCCGAACTGATAACACCATTGGCGGTTCATCGTTTTGATCAAGAATCGCTGGCGCGTTATCTGAGTCCGCGGCTGCCGGGATTCGATGAACCTTTCGACGTGTCCCAATTCCAAGGCGGCCAGAGTAATCCGACCTTTCACCTGCGCACCGCCGCGGGCGAGTATGTCTTGCGCAAGAAGCCGCCCGGCAAGCTCCTGCCACGTGCGCACGACGTCGAACGCGAACACCGAATCATCTCCGCACTGGCCGCAAGTGAGGTGCCGGTACCCGAAACCCGACTGCTCTGCACCGACGAGTCGGTCGTGGGCACACCGTTCTTCGTCATGGACTACGTGCCGGGACGGATATACCCCGATCGGGTGATGCGTGAGGGCACACCGGACGAGCGCCGCGCCATCTACGAAGAACTCGCACGGGTGCTGGGTCTGCTTCACCGCGTCGATTGGCGTGAGTGCGGTCTCGATGGCTTCGGAAAGCCCGGCGGCTATATGCAGCGCCAGCTTGCGCTCTGGACGAAACAGTGGGCTGCGGTGCGCGCCGAAGACAACCAGGACATGGATCGATTGGCCGAGTGGCTAGCGCGGCACCTCCCCGCCGAAGAGGAGGATTCCTGTATCGCCCACGGCGACTATCGGCTGGGCAACGTCCTGATCCATCCGAACGAGCCCCGTATCGTCGCGGTGCTGGACTGGGAGCTCTCCACGATCGGCCATCCACTCGCCGATCTTGGATATGCCTGTATCACTTATCACTTCGAGGCGGGTGGCTCCGGACTGTCGGGTCTGCTCGGCGAGGACTTCAGCCACACCGGCATTCCCGACCAAGCGACTTTCGTGTCGAACTATGCGCGATATGTGGGTCGCGAGGTGCCGCAAGGGCTGAACCCGTTCGTGGTGTTCTCGATGTTCCGGTTGGCCGCGATCACCGCGGGTGTGTGGCGACGCGGCCTCGACGGCAACGCGGCCGATGCGAGAGCGGCGTCTTCGGAATTCCGCGACCGGTACCGCAGTCTGGCCAGTACGGCGTGGTCACTGGCGCATTCGGGGCTGACTTAGCCGTCGCCGGCAACCGCGTTGGCGCGCATCAGGAATGGCAGCAGCAGGTCGGCGAAACGCTCCGGGCATTCGATCTGCGGCATGTGGCCGACCCCGTTCAGCAGATGCACCTCGGCGTGCGGGTACACGCGCATGGCCTCGTCGATGTGGTGCGCGGGCAGGATGCGGTCCTGGCTGCCCCACATGATCAACGTCGGCCGGGGCGTTCGGGTCACGGCGGCGGCGAGGTCACGCCGCCACTGCGGCTTCACCCCGCGCGGCGTGCCGAGTTCGAGGGCGGTTTCCCGCAGGGCCGCACCGTTTCCGGGCTGCGACCCGACGGCGAACGCGTGGTCGACGCGCTCCTTGGTGGCGACCGCCTTGTCGGCGTGGATCGCGCGCTCGAAAAGTAGGGCACTCATGCGGGTGGGCCGCCGCGTGCTCATGGCCCCGAGCACCGGCATGGTGAGCATCCGCAGCAGCATGGTGACCTCGCTGCCGAACCCGGCGCTGTTGATCAGCGAAAGGCTGGCGACCCGCTCGGGTTGGTCGGCCAGCAGCTGCTGGGCGATCGCCCCGCCGAGGGAGTTGCCCACCACATGGACGGGCCTGGTCTCCCCGAGTGTGTCGAGGGTGTCGGCGACACCGCGTGCCAGCACCCCCAATGTGATTGCCTCCCTGGTGCGTTCGGAAAAGCCGAAGCCGGGCACGTCGAGCGCGATGGTCCGGTACGACTGGGCCAGCCGCTCGTACTGGGGCGCCCAATCCTCCATACTGCGGCCGATCCCGTGCACCAGCAGTACCGGCGGGCGGTCCGGGTCGCCGTCGACCCGAACCCGGGTACGGCGGCCGTCGACGTCGATAAAAGTCGGCCTGGTCATGCCGAGGCCAGCCCCGAAACCACCTTGGCCGGAACGGCCGTGCTGAACCGCAGCGCGGGATCGTCGACCGCGCCCTTGCGCAACCGGGCATGGTCCGACCAGTAGTCCATCTCGACCGTCCACGGCCCGGTCGTGCCCTGCTGCGGGAACAGGTCCACGGAACGCTGGATATAACCGGCCGAGAAGTCCAGCATCGGGCGCTTCTCGATCAGGGGATCGTCGACGACAGGGACGACCGTGCTGTAGCCGTGCCGATCCATATAGCCCAAGAGGCGGCAGAGGTGTTCACACACCAAGCCGACCTTGAGGGTCCACGACGAGTTGGTGTAGCCGAAGGCGAATGCCAGGTTCGGGATATCTGAGAGCATGAAGCTCTTGTAGACCAGCGACTGGTGCGGATCCTTGACTTCGCCGTCGACAGCGACCTGGATGCCCCCGAACGGAAGCAGCTTCAAACCGGTTGCGGTGACGATGATGTCGGCTTCGAGCGTCCTGCCGGATTCCAACAGGATCCCGTTCTTGGCGAAGCGGGCGATGCGGTCGGTGACCACCTCTGCCTTGCCACGACCAACGGAGCGGAACAGATCCGCATCGGGCACCGCGCACAGACGTTGATCCCACGGGTTGTAGGTGGGGTTGAAGTGGGTGTCGACGTCGAAGCCCTCGGGCAGCGCCTTGACATTGATCGCGTGGATGATGCGCCGGGCCAGCTTGGGATTGCGCTGGCACAGGTTGTAGATGAACCGGCCCTTGCCGATGTTGAACCGGCGCGTCGCGGCGTAGGCGGCCTTGGCCGGCAGCACCTTTCGCAACGCGTTCGCGATCGGGTCCTTACGCGGCTGCGGCATCACATAGGACGGCGAGCGCTGAAGCATGGTGATGTGTTCGACATCGTCAGCCATGGCGGGAATCAACGTGACCGCGGTCGCGCCGCTGCCGATGACGACGACCTTCTTGCCCTTGTAGTCGAGATCCTCCGGCCAGGATTGGGGGTGCACGATGACCCCTTCGAAGTCCTCTTCACCCTCGAAGTCCGGACGATGGCCGCCGGCGTAGTCGTAGTATCCGGTCGCCCCGAACAACCAGTCGCAAGTCACCTCGAACTGCTCGCCGGCACGTTCTAGTACGACCGTCCACTGCGCGGTATCCGAGTCGAAATCGGCCCGTATCACCTTGTGCTGCAGGTAGATCCGCCGGGCCAAGTCGTCCTCATCGACGACCTCGTGCAGGTAGTCGAGAATCTCATGGGCGTCGGCGATCGCGTTATCACTGGTCCACGGCTTGAATTCGTAACCGAAGGTGTGCAGGTCGGAGTCCGACCGAATGCCGGGGTACCGGAACAGGTCCCAGGTACCACCAATGGCCTCCCGGCTGTCGACGATCGCGAAGGTCTTGCCCGGCTGGCTGGCCGCCAGGTAGTGGCCCATGCCGAGGCCGGAGATCCCGGCACCGACGATCAGTACGTCGACATGGCCGCCTAGCGGCTGTGTCGGGCGGGCCTGGTTGAGCGAGTTCACGGTCATCGAGCACTCTCCGGTTCGAGCTGGAAAACTGTAACGCGAATAGTGTTATAGTTTTGCGAACAACTGTCAAGGGTTCCCAGGAGGTATGCGATGACCACGGCGTCGGTTCCGCGGCGGGCCCCCGTTCAGGCCCGCAGCCGGCAGACCGTGGCCCGCATTCTCGACGCCGCCGCGGCCATCGCCGACGAAGAGGGCGTCGACGCGGTCACCACCCGCTCGATCGCCGGCCGCGCGGGAGTGTCCTATCCCTCGCTGTACCGGTTCTTCGCCGACCGCGACGCCATCCTCGACGAGCTGATGGAGCAGCACTGCGCCGAGATCGACGCTCGCTGCGTGGCCGCCGAGCAGACCTGGGTCATCACCTCGATCGCCGAGCTGCTCAACAACGAACTCGACCTGCACGTCGACTACTACCGCAAGCATCCGGGCGCGGCCGGGCTGTGGATGGGCGGGCGCACCTCACTCACCGTCACCAAACATGTCCACGCCCGGATGCAAGCCCTGGCCGGCCGGTTGCACGACATCCTGGTCGCTGCCGGGCTGATTCCCGTCGACACCGACCCACGGGCCATGCTGGTGGCAGTCGAGATGGCCGACCGCATGCTCGAGCTGGCTTACCGGGACAACACCGACTTCGACGAGGCGATCCTGGCCATCGGCAAGGTGGGGTTGATCGCGTTCGGCGAGGCCATGGCTGCTGGCGTGCCGGCCTGAGCCTCATCGACTCGATGACCTGAACGCCGGCTCGCAGTTTGTGGCGCTATGACACCGACGACGGCGGTGCCATCGTCGAATTCGGTGCACGCCAGTCGGTCGAGACGAACCGATGGGCAATGAGCCAGTCGTCACCGACCGGGGTGAAGACGTCGCGGTAGCGGCCGTAGTGATCCAGGCCGATCTCGGTGAACACCGTGAAGTACGACGAGACCTGCGCGCGTTCAGGAGTCAGCTCAGTGAACCGGATGTTGGTCAGTGTGTGCCGGACGATCCGCTTGACCCCAGAAGTGATCACAGCGCTGGCCGCCGTGTCGACTGGCGGTGCCGTGACACCGCCGAGGAACTGTGCGATCGCGGCCCGACCCGTCGCCGTGGCGGTACCGCGAACCTCGAGTTCGCCATCCGGACAAAAGGATTGGGTCAGATCCTCGATGCGGCCGGAGTCCCCGGACCAGTTGTAGAGCGCAAGGGTGTCCCGGATCCGTTCCCGGGCGACCAATTCCCACATCTGCATGACTCTCCCATTCAGCGCTTCTCGAAATGTTGATAGTCGATCGGGTTGTGCCAATCGCCGCCCCACGTCCACCCGCGGTCGGTGAACGCCCGCACTGCCGGGTCGCCGGCGTGCAGGATCCCCGGATCGGTGCGGGCGCGGTTCAGGTATGCCCCCGCGGTCGTCGGCTCGAGATGGCCGGTCCGATCGATATACGGATTCACGAGTGGATTGAGGTCGATGGCGCGACCGTAGGCATGCAGCGACCAGTCGGTGCTGCCGGGCAGCGGCCGGCAGTTGAACGCCGAGGTGTTGTTGTCCTCCATCGACAGTTCGTCGGCGGCATTGGGATAGTGCTCGGCGGTTTGCATCTTCGCGATCGGATAGCCCTGCCGCTGCAGCTCACCGAAGATCGCGATCACGTCGGCCACCAATTGTTCGTGCACCACAAGGACTCCGCGGTGGGGCTGGCCGTCGAATCCGACGTAGTCCAGTTCGACGCGGCGCAGCTGCTCCGGGGCGACCGGGCAGCCGGGGCGCCAGGTCGCGCCGAGCTCGGCGGTGGTCACCGATTGCACGACGGGTCCCGGCGCGGCAGTGGTGGACGGAGTGGCCGGCGCCCAACTAACCGGCGGTCCGGGTGGCGACGCACACTGAACAAGGGCAACGGCGGCAGCCAAGACCACCACCGCCGCTCGCCGGTTTAAGGCGCTACCTCGGCAACAGGCTTACCCCGCCGGGTGGCACCCCACAGGCCGACGCCGATGCCCACGACCGCACCGCCGAGTCCGATGATCTGCTGTCCGCGAGTCAGCTCGCTGTGCACGCTCGATCCGCCGAGCAGATCGGCGGCGTCGGCTCCGCCGGAGGCCAGGAACCAGCCGCGGGTGTTGCGCCCGCGCAGCCCCGCCGACAGCAGCAGTCCGCCGATCAGCGCGTCGCGGTAGCCCATCGACCGCAGCAGCAGCCGCGCCGACGGGCCGGGGTCGTTCGGCTCGCCCCACAGCTTGTTGGCCCCCATCGGGTCGACCAGGAAGTGGACTCCTGAGGCCAGCCGGATACTGCCCGCGATCACCGCGGCTTTGTCGATCGACATGGTGTTCCTAGAGAGTTGCGGTGAATGGGCCAAGGAGCTGGCAGTCGGGCGCAACGTTCTGGCCGAGCCAGACCGGGCAGCCGCGGCCGGTCGCAATATAGGTCGTGCCGGGCTGGTACGGCACCGTGATCGTCGCGGGATCCGCACCGCGTCCCTGAGTGCAGTGCGTGACCCCGTCCGCACCGAGCAGACAGGCGACCGCCTTGTACGGGCCCCCGGCCGGTCCGCATCCGGCCAGCTCTGCGGTGGCGCTGACCCCGCCCGGCCCCACCGCGGGCGGCGAGAGTGTGTATGTGCAGGGTGGCAGCGGGCCGGCATGCGCGACAGCGCCTCCGGTCACACCGCCGAGAGCCAATAGGAACGCCATCGACACCGCGTGGATCGGCCGAATCATGGCCGAATACTAGATCACGACCGAATGCGTCGATGTATATTGCGCGGATCCCGGTACTTCCCCCACCTGCACCGATCACCCATGGGACACAATATGGCAATGCGTACAGCTGCAAGCCGCCTGCTGATCGTCGGCATCTTCTCCGCACTGGGCGCCGTGGGCGTGCTGAGCGCCGCACTGCCCGCACACGCCGACAACATCGGTTACCTCGTCAACGTCACCGTCCGGCCGGGCTACAACTTTCCCAATGCCGACGCCGCGCTGGCATACGGAAACGGCGTCTGCGATCAGATCAATTCCGGGGTCAGCTATGGCCAGCTGGTCAACACCATCAAGGCCGACTTCTCCACCACCGACGAGTTCCAGGCGTCCTATCTGATCAGCCAGTCCGCCCAGGAGCTGTGCCCGGCCGCGATCTGGCAACTGCGCCAGTCCGCGGCCGGCTACGTCCCGTCCGCATAGTAAGGAAAGACGTTGGTAAACAAAGCCATTCACGCAGCGACAGTCGCTGGCGCGGCGACTCTGCTCGCTGTTGCCGGTGCACCCGCCGCCCACGCCGACAACACTCGTCTCAACAACGGCGTGGTCGCCAACGTCTATACCGTTCAGCATCAGGCAGGGTGCTCGACGAACATCAAGAAGAACCCCGCGCTGACCCAAGCCGCCGAGTGGCACGCCAACGACGTCCTCAATGACCGGGCCCTGGACGGCGATCTCGGTTCCGACGGCTCCACGCCGCAGAGCCGCGCTGCCGCAGCTGGTTTCACGGGGAAGGTCACCCAAACAGTGGCCATCAACCCAGCCCTGGCCATCAACAACCTGGACGTCATCAACCAGTGGTATTACGACCCTGCCGCTTTCGCGATCATGTCGGACTGCGCCAACAGCGCGATCGGCGTGTGGTCGGTGAACAGCCTGGACCGGTCGGTTCTGGTGGCGGTCTACGGCCAGCCGGCCTGACAGCGCGTCAGGGCAGAATCCGCAATCCCCACTGCCCCAACAACGGCTGCACCAAGGTGAAGTAGGTCGTGTAGTCGTCGCCGTCGGGTGAGGACATCAGGATTCCGACCGCGCTCACGGTGCCGTCGGGATTCTTGACGAAGCCCGGGCTGCCGCTGTCACCTTCCAGGCTGTAGACGTTGGCCTCGACGACATCACCTTCGATGCCCTTGATCTCGCCGCAGGTCTCGCCGGTGACGGCGCCAACCTTGCAGAACGGCATGCCGACACTAAGTTGGCTGGCACCCAACACATCTCGTACCTGATACCTGCCGGCCACGTCACCGTTCGGCGCCCCGGCGCCGGGATCGAGGCGAATGATGGCAGCGTCCCTCTTGTCGCCGTTCACCTCACTGGCGCTGATCGTCCCCAGCAGCGTGTCGTCGCTGCCGTATGTCCAATCCGAGCCGTCGTGCGCATCGCAGTGGCCACTGGTCAGCAGGTAGTAACTACCGTCATTGCCCTGGGCTGCGAAACCAGCTGTGCACCTGCCGCTTTCGTCGTCGACCTCGATGCCCGGGCTCGGCGGGGGCGCCGCCATGGCAGGGCTCGCCAGCCCGACCGCCGCAATCAGCGCCGCACCCGCAACCGCCGGAATCCATTCGCCAGTGGCCATCTCGGCCTCCTCCCCTTGAATCGACCAGATGCTACCGAGAAGGCGTGCGCATGGGAGAGTTTCTCCAGATGAAGGCGACGGTCGCGGTGATCGGGGCCGGCCCCGCGGGGCTGGCGGTATCGCGATGGCTGCTGTCGCAGGGATTCGAGCCGTCGATTTTCGAGCAGGACCCGACGCTGGGCGGTCAATGGACCGCGCGCTCCGGCCGAAGCGGTGTGTGGCCGGGCATGCACACCAACACCAGTCGCATCCTGACGGCCTTCAGCGACCTGCCGCGGGACGGAGATCCCGTCTTCCCGTCGGGCTCCGACGTCCTGGACTACCTGCACCGCTATGCCGCGGTGTTCGACCTGGAATCCCGCGTGCGCTGCAACACCCGCGTCGAGGCCATCACCCGATGCGATGACGGGTGGCTGGTGTGCCATGACGGGCAGCGGGAAACGTTCGACCGGGTCGTGGTGGCCGCCGGCCGGTTTCACACCCCGGCGGTCCCCCACGTTCCCGGCCTGGAGAGCTTCAGCGGCGCCGCCGGCGCGATCAGCTCCTACGAGTACCGCGGGCCTTCGGCGTATCGCGGTATGCGAGTTCTGATTGCGGGGTGCGCGGTGAGTGCCCTGGAGATTGCTGCCGAGCTCGCCACCCGGGGAGCCGACCGCGTCGTGGTCACGCAGCGCCGCCAGCGCTACGTGCTGCCCAAGTTCGTCGCAGGCGTGCCGTCGGATCACCGGATGTTCACCCGGTACGGCGTCCTCGCCAACGAGACCCTGGCTCCCGCCGAAGTCGACCGCCAGCTCAAGGAGATCGTGGTCGAGTCCGCAGGCAGCCCGGAGCAATACGGCGCCCCTCGCCCGGCCGAGTCGCTGTTCGCCGCCGGGGTGACGCTGAGCCAGGACTACCTGCCTGCCGTCGCCGACGGGGCGATCACCGTCCGGCCCTGGTTGCAGTCGGTGGCCGGGACGACGGTGACGTTCAGCGACGGGCACGCCGAAGAGTTCGACGGCATCGTGTTCGGAACCGGTTTCGGACTGAGCCTGCCGTTCCTCGACGCCGAGGTGCGCGCCATCCTCAACCTCGACGAGGGTGGCTTCGACACCGACCGGTACACGTTCCACCCCGACCTGCCCGGGCTGGCGTTCATGGGCATGTGGGACCAGTCGGGCGGCTACTTCGTGCCGCTGGAACTGCAGGCCCGGTGGATCGCGTACACGTGGGGCGGCGCCGTCGAGGAGGTGAGCGACGCCGACCAGCGTGCGGCGATTGCCGCCTGTCGTGCCCTCGGCCCGCGGAAGACCCGGATGAACCTGGCCGCGGTGATGTTCGCCCGCGCCGCCGGTGTGGAACCGCGGCTGGCGAGTTGGCCGGATCTGCGGCGCGCTCTGCTGTTCGGGCCGCTGGCACCGAGTTGCTTCCGTCTCGAGGGTCCCGATTCGCTCGCGGACGCACCGGCGCGGTTCGCCCGCGAGGCAGCCGCTTTTGGCGCGATCACGGACAACGAGCTGACCGCTCGGGAGCTCAGCTACTGGTCGAGCGTCGATATACGGATGAACGAATGACCACAAAGTGGTTCCGGGGAAGTAACGGCCGAGCAGCCTGATCGCGACGAACGGCCAGGTGCGGACCGCTTGCGCGGGGTGCCTCGCACCCCGAAAATAATGGCGCTCTGGCAAATTTTCTTAGCGAGACATTACCGCTACGACCTCGCCACCTTATTTTTGAGCCATACCGTCAATCACATGTTGATCGACGTTCGCTGGCTTCAGTTCCTGCTGAAGCGCCCCGCCCACAAGTAAGCCCGCTACCGCGGCCAAGACTGACCTGCCCTGCGCAGGATCGGCGGGCCGAACGTCATCGGTGGACGACTATCTTGCCCACCATGTGGCCCGATTCGACAGCTTGGTGGGCCTCCCGTAAACCACGTGCACTGAAGTCCCCGATCGTTTGGGTGACGGTGCTGCGGATGACTCCGTCGTCGACCAGCTGGGCGGTCCTGGCGAGCAGATCCTGTTGCCCCGCAAGCCCGAACAGCGGCTTGGTGAACATGAACTCCCAGTGCCAGGCGATGCTCTTGTCTTTCAACGGCATCAAATCCAAGTTTTCCGGATCGTCGATCGCGGCGATGTGTCCGAACGGCTTGAGGATCTCGACGTAGTTTTCGACGTTTCCAGTCGAGTGTGGGGAGAACAACCAGTCAGCTCCGTCGGGTGCGGCGGCGATGGCCTCGGCGCGCAGGTTGTGGTGATTGATCACCACGTCAGCGCCCATGCTCAACGCCCACTCACGCGAGTCCGATCGGCTGGCGGTGGCGATCACACGCACCCCGGTCAGCGCCTTGGCAAGTTGGATCATCACCGACCCCACGCCGCCGGCGCCCCCCATGATGATCAAGTCACCCTGCGATTCCTGCGTCAGTGTGAACCGGTCGAACAACGACTCCCATGCGGTGATCGTCGTCAGCGGCAGCGCCGCTGCGTCGGCGAAGGACAACGACCTCGGTTTGCGTGACACGAGCCGTTCGTCGACGGCATGGAACTGCGCGTTCGTTCCCGGACGGGAGATGTCGCCGGCGTACCAGACCTCGTCACCGACCGAGAGCGTGCTGACCTCCGAACCGAGTGCCGTGACGACACCAGCGGCGTCGAATCCCAGGATCACCGGAGTGCTCGACGGTGGCAGCGTCTGGCGTCTTTTCACGTCAACCGGGTTGACCGACACCGCGGCGACCTCGACAAGCACGTCCCGGGGCCGCAATTCGGGTAGGTCGACCCGAACGTCCTGCAGTGCCTGCGGATCGTCGATCGGCAGGCTCGCAAACGAAGCGATCGCTGACATCGTCGCCATCGCGACTCTCCTCATCGTCGGTTGCTTCTGAATCACCTTCCGCCCCCAGCGTTCCTTCAGGGATTACCGCTGGCGGTAACAGGACCATCCAGCCAGCATCAGTCGGATATGGCGGTCAGCGTCGATGTCGACGGGGCTGTCGCTCCGTCAAGGTGAGTACTGCGTCGCGAGCGACAGCTCGACGGCCGAAAATATTCCCACGACGAAGGCTGGCGACTGAAATGACCGATGACAAGACCGTCCACGCTGTCACCTACGATCTGCTCCGAAACCTGGGACTCACAACGATATTCGGCAATCCGGGTTCGACCGAGGAAACGTTCCTGCAGGACTTCCCCGACGACTTCACCTACGTCCTGGGATTGCAGGAAGCTTCCGTGCTGGCCATGGCCGACGGCTTCGCCCAGTCGACCGGCAAGCCCGCACTGGTCAACCTGCACACCGCCGCAGGCACCGGTAACGCGATGGGCAGCCTCGTGGCCGCCGCCCGAGCGAATACCCCGCTCATCGTGACGGCCGGTCAGCAGACCCGCGAAATGTCCTTGATCGACCCGTATTTGAACAATCCGCACGCGACGATGATGCCCCAACCGTGGGTCAAGTGGGCTTACGAGCCGGCCCGCGCCGAGGATGTGCCCGGGGCTTTCATGCACGCCTACGCAGTGGCGATGCAACCGCCGAGGGGCCCGGTGTTCTTGTCCATCCCGCTCGACGACTGGCAGAAGCCTGCGACGGGCCCGGCCGTGATCCGGACCGTCAGCGACCGAGTGGCCCCCGACGCCACCCGGTTGGCGGCCTTCGCCGACCGGATCAACCGGGCGGGCAATCCTCTGCTGGTGCTGGGGCCCGAGGTCGACCGTGCCGGCGCCTGGGACGCGGGCATCGCCTTCGCCGAGAAACTCGGTGCTCCGGTTCGCGGTAGCGCCCTGCCTGACCGGATCTCCTTCCCCGAAACCCATCCGCTGTTCGCCGGCCCGCTGCCGATGACGATCGCCGAAGTCAACCAGGTGGTGCACGGTCACGACCTGGTGGTCGTGATCGGTGCCTCGGTGTTCCGCTACTACCCCTATGTGGCCGGTGAATACCTGCCGGAGGGCACCGACCTGCTGCAGATCACGTCCGATCCGGGCGTGTCAGCGGTCGCACCGGTGGGCGACAGCCTGATCGGTGATGTGGGCATCGCACTGGAGGCACTGGTCGACCTGATCGACGTTCCCGTCGGCCGGGCCGCTCCGACACCGTTGGATCGCGACCGCGCCGTGCGCGTCTCGGCACCGTCGGATCCGCTGACCGCCGACGAGGTCTATGCGACTTTGAGCACCGTCAAGCCCGATGACGCGGTGGTGGTCATGGAGTCCACCTCGACGATGGCCGAACTGGAGCAGTGGCTGCCGACTACCAAGTCGGGAAGCTTCTTCGCGACCGGTAGCGGCGGGATCGGCTGGGGTGTGCCGGGCGCGGTGGGCGTTGCCCTCGGCGACCGCGAGCGGGGTGTCAAGCGCACCATCGTGGCCACCATCGGGGACGGTTCCTTCCAATACTCGATCCAGGCCATCTGGACCGCCGCGCAACACAAGCTGCCGATCGTGTTCGTGGTGCTGCGCAACGGCGCGTACGCGATCTTGAAGTCCTTCGCCGAACTGGAGAACACACCGGGTGTGCCGGCGCTGGATCTGCCCGGCCTCGATATCGCCTCCTTGGCCAAGGGATTCGGCTGCCACACAGCCGAAGTCACCAGCACCGACGAGCTCGCCGACGCCTTCACGACAGCACTTGACGCCGACGGACCCACCGTCATTGTGGTGCCGACCCAGTCCGAACTCCCGCATCTCGGCTGAGCCCATCGAATTCGGCGGGGATCGCGTATCGCGGTCCCCGCCGAATCAATCCGCATCACATCAATCCGCATCAGGGAGAAGACCATGCCCATCTACACCTGCACCACGACGCAATCGACCATCAACGCCGACAGGAAGACCGTGCTGGCCGGCGAAATTGCCCGGATCCACTCGGAAATCAACCACGTTCCCAGTACGTATGTGAACGTCGTCTTCCACGAGTTGCCACCCGACTGCGTGTACACCGACGGCCGTCCCGCGAACCCGTTGCTGATCACCGGTTGGGTGCGAGACGGCCACCCCGAGGATGAGACGACCCGGCTGGCAACAGCCATCGCCGCGGCGGCCACCCGCATCACCGCCATTCCCGCCGAGCGGGTGCTGGTCGTATTCGAAAGCAGCCCTGCCCATTACGCGGTCGAAGGTGGCCGCGTCCTGCCAGAGCCCGGCGAAGAGTCGGCCTGGCTGGCCGCCGTGAACCAGTGAGGAACAACCAGCTCATGCGGCGTCACCCAGTGATCGACGCATGCTGGCACGGCTGCGATGCATCCGCGACATCACGGTGCCCTCGGGCACGCCCATGATCTCGGCGGTTTCGCGGTAACTCATCCCTTCGACGGCCACCCAGTAGAGCGTCTCGCGCATTTCTGTCGACAACGCGAACAACGCCGCGCTGACATCGGGATCCAAGAGGTGCCGAAATACCTGATTCTCAGCGGACACCGCATGGTCGGTCCCGTCGTCGACCTCACCGACCAAGCTCTCGGCCGGCCGGCGCAAACGGGCGCGATAGTCGGAGATCCAGGCGTTGCGCATGATGCGCAACAACCATGCCCGCAGATACGTGTCCGCCCGCAGCCTGTCGAACGCGTTGTACGCCTTCAACAGCGTCTCCTGCACCAGATCCTCTGCGTCAGCGGCATTCTTGGTGTAGCCCACTGCCCGCCGATACAACTCCGGCGCCAGCGGCAGAACGTCCCGCTCGAAACTCGGGCATGAGACCTGTTCTGCCGCAGAGTCGTTACGTGAATCGTTGGGTTCGCCGTTGTCCATGAAAGTGACCCTGTTCTCGTCGATATCACGGCGCACGACGTTGGGCGTTGTGAAACTGCTTCCGCGACCGGGAATTGATGACCGCACCTCCCCCATGCTTCGCAGCGGCGAGGATCGTTGCTTGGCGATTGTGTGGAGATCCGGTGGAGAAACATGGCCGGAGTCACCGCTGCCGGCGGGACCACGCTTGTACGATGCAGATCACTTCCAGCGATAGAGATCCGTTCCGTGTCAGAGCCGACCGTTCAATTCCGCCGTCTCGCCGAGCAGGTGGCCGACCAACTGCGGCGGCGGATCCTGCGGGGCGAGCTCGCCGACGGCAGCATCCTGCCCAAAGAGGACGAACTGCTGCGCGAATTCCCGGTGAGCAAGCCGTCGCTGCGGGAGGCCATGCGGATCCTGGAAGCCGAGGGGCTGCTGCGGGTCCGGCGCGGCAAGCTCGGCGGCGCGGTGGTCCGTCGGCCCAATGCCGCCAACGTGGCCTACACGATCGGTTTGGTGCTCGGCTCGCAGGAGGTGAGTCTGTCCGATGTCGGCGGCGCGCTTCGGCAGATGGAACCGGCGTGTGCGGCGCTGTGCGCGGAGCGCGCCGACCGTGACAGCACGGTGGTCCCGGCGCTGCGCCGGCTGCATGCCGAGGCCGTCGACGCCGCCGACGAATTTCAGAGCGCGATCTCCGCCAGCCGGCGCTACCACGAAGCCCTGGTCGCCTACTGCGGCAACCAGACCATGATCATGTTGGCCGGCGCACTCGAGACACTCTGGTCGGCGCACGAACAGAGCTGGTCAACCCAGGTGAGCGACCACAGCATCGTGCCCGTCGACGAACGGCTGGCGGTCCTGGAGGAACACCGGCGGGTGATCGACGCCATCGAGGCAGGCGATTCCCGCCTGGCCCATGACCTCGCCGCGGCCCACCTGATCAAGGCGCAGCACTACCCGGGATCAGCGGGAACAGTCGACGCCGCCATGGTCCGGCACTGGGATCATTGACGGCGCTCCTTATTTTCATATGATTTGGTGATGGCTGTCGACGTTGCCGTCACGACCGGCGCCGAAGCGGCGCACTACCGGGCCGCCGGCTGGTGGTCGGACATCACGCTGTCCGAGTGCGTTCGCCGCAATGCCCTGTCCACGCCGGACAAGGCGGCGTACGTCGACTTCACCCTGGACACCCCGAACGAGGCGCTGACCTGGTCGGAGTTCGACAATGCCGCCACCAACCTCGCGGTGCAGCTGCACCGGCTGAGCGTGGCGCCCGGTGACCGGGTCGCGATCTGGCACGGCGACAGCATCGCCATCCACGTCCTGCTGGTGGCGATCGAGCGCTGCGGCGCGGTGAGCGTGGGGCTCGGGGCACGAGCCGGGGTGCGGGAGGCCGTCCAGATCATGCGGACCGCGCAGCCGTCGCTGTTGGTCAGCGACACTGCCCACGCCGCACATGCCGCCGAGGCTGCCGCCGACGTGTCGTTGCGCGCCGTGGTGCTCGGACCCGGCGGACTTACCATCGACACCGCCGCAGCGGAACCAGACGTCGCGGCCGGGCTGTCGCCGGTCGGACCCGATGACGAATTCCTCATCAATTCGACCTCGGGTACCACCGGCTTGCCCAAATGCGTCGTGCACACCCAGAACCGCTGGCACTACTTTCACCAGAAGGCCGTCGCCAACGGCGAACTCAGCACCGACGACATCGTCCTTCCGGTCATCCCGACACCGTTCGGCTTCGGAATCTGGACCTCACACACCACCCCTATCTATCTCGGCGCGACCACCGTGCGCATCGAGCGGTTCGACCCTGCCGCGACCTGCGCAGCCATCGAACGTCATCAGGTCACGGTGTTGTGTTGTGTGAGTACTCAATTGATGATGCTCCTGGCCAATCCCGCGTCCCGGGAACACGACCTCTCCAGCCTGCGAGTCGTGTTCACCGGCGGTGAGCCGTTGCCCTACGCGCAGGCCGCACAATTCGAAGAGCTGACCGGGGTCACCATCCTTCAGTTCTACGGCTCCAACGAGACCGGCATGCTCAGCGCGACCACCGTCAAGGATTCGCTGCACCATCGGCTGCGCACCGCGGGGCAGATCGTTCCCGAGATGCAGGTGCGCCTGTTCGACGGCGACGAGGATGTCACGGAATCCGGTCGCGGACAGCCGGTTTGCCGTGGACCCGCGACAAGCCTTGGCTACTTGGGCGGCACCGACCACGACAAACTGTTCACCACGGACGGCTGGATGCGGATGGGCGACATCTGCGAGCTGGACAGCGACGGATACCTGGTTCTAGCCGGGCGAACCTCCGACTTCATCCTGCGCGGCGGCAAGAACATCAGTGCCGTCGCGGTCGAGGAGGTCGTGGACACCCACCCCGCCGTCGCGGTGGCCGCCGCGGTGGCCATGCCCGATCCGCTCTTCGGAGAACGCGTGTGCGTGTTCGCCGAACTCATCAATCCCGGCGACACACTCGATCTGCCCGCGCTCGTCGATCACCTCCTGGGCCAGGGCGTCTCCAAAGAGCTGCTGCCCGAACGCCTCGAGGTGCTCGAGGAGCTGCCTCGCTCCTCGGGCGGCAAGATCGCCAAAGGCCAACTCCGCGAAAATATCCGATCAATACTGGAGCGATCATGACCACACCAGAAGTGCGGCAGGGCGGCCTGGGCGTGTGGGCGCCATCGAAGACGCCGCCGATCGGCGTCGAGCTCACCGACGAGCAGAAGATGGCGGTGGCATTCCGCCACCTCGCCGACATCGGCTTGGCCGAGAACATGGCCGGGCACATCACCTGGCAACCCGAGGGACGAACCGAGATGTTCGTCAACCCATGGGGACTGTGGTGGCAGGAGCTGACCGCATCCGACATCTGCGTGGTCGACGAGGACGCACACGTGGTCCGCGGCCGCTGGGACGTCACACCCGCGATCCACCTGCATACCGAAATTCACCGACAGCGCCCCGATGCCAGGGTGGTGATCCACAACCATCCCTACTACGTCAGCCTGATCGCCGCGCTGGGCGTGCTGCCCGACCTCGTCCACCAGACCGGGGCGCTGTTCCTCGACGACATGTATCTGGTCGAGAAATACGACGGTGAGATCGACGCCCCCTGGCGCGCAGCCGAACTCGCCGGACAGATCGGTTCGGCCAATCTGGTGATCCTGGCCAACCACGGTGTCATCGCCACCGGACACAATGTGGCCGCGGCGGTGTATCGCGCGGTGTCCATCGAGCGGGTGTGCCGGCTGGCCTACGACGTGATGGTCACCGGCCGGACGCCGTCGCCGATGAACCGCGGCGACATGATCGGCATGCAGGCCTCGCTGATCGAACGCGCCGCCGACGTGTACTGGGCCGGGGCGGCCCGCATGACCATCAAAGCCGACCGCGGCGTGCTGAGCTAGGAGATTCGACATGGCTTCCATCGACGAGCTTCAGTCGAACCTGAATTTCACCACCGCCAAGACCGGCGCAGAGCGCACCGTGACCTTCCTGCCCGAACCTGAACGCGCCGAACGCTATTACACGGTGATCTCCGTCGACGACCACATCGTCGAGCCGCCCGACACCTTCGAGGGGCGGGTGCAGGCCAAATTCGCCGACCGGGCGCCGCGGGTGGTCGACACCGAGGACGGCGGACAGACCTGGATCTACGACGGTCAGTCACTGCCGAATGTCGGATTCAATGCCGTCGTCGGCCGGCCGGTGTCGGAGTACGGCTTCGAGCCGGCCCGATTTGACGAAATGCGCTGCGGCGCTTGGGATATCCATGCCCGAGTCAAGGACATGGATCTCAACGGCGTGTATGCCTCGTTGAACTTCCCGTCGTTCCTGCCCGGATTTGCCGGTCAGCGGCTGCAGCAGGTGACCACCGACCGCGACCTGGCGATGGCATCGGTCAGGGCCTGGAACGACTGGCATATGGACTCGTGGGCTGGGACGTACCCCGGGCGGATCATTCCGTGCCAGCTGCCGTGGCTGCTGGACCCCGAGGTCGGCGCAAAGATGATCTACGAGAACGCCGAACGTGGCTTCCGCGCGGTGACCTTCAGCGAGAACCCCGCCATGCTGGGCCTGCCGACCATCCACTCCGGCTATTGGGAGCCGATGATGGCGGCCTGCGCGGATACCGGGACGGTGGTCAACCTGCACATCGGCTCGTCGGGCACCTCCCCGTCGACCACAGACGACGCCCCGCCCGACGTGGCGGGAGTGCTGTTCTTCGCCTACGCCATCAGCGCGGCGGTCGACTGGCTGTACTCAGGCGTGTGCAGCCGCTATCCAGACCTGAAGATCTGCCTGTCCGAGGGCGGAATCGGCTGGGTGGCAGGGCTTCTGGACCGCCTGGACCACATGCTGAGCTATCACGAGATGTACGGGACGTGGCGGGCGCTCGGCGAGACCCTGACCCCGGCGGAGGTGTTCACCCGCAACTTCTGGTTCTGCGCGGTCGAGGACCAGTCGTCGTTCATCCAGTACGAGCGGATCGGGGCCGACAACATCATGCTCGAGTCCGACTACCCGCACTGCGACTCGACATGGCCGCACACGCAGCGCACCATCCGCGAGCAGATCAACGGTCTTCCTGACGAGATCATCCGAAAAGTGACGTGGGAGAACGCCTCACGGCTCTACCAGCATCCGGTTCCGGAGGCCGTCCAGCAGAATCCGGACGCCTACTGATCACTGTCGGTCAAGCCACTCCGTAATGGCGGCGACGGCATCGCGGAAGAAAATGCGGTAGGGCCGGTCGGCGACGTAGCCGATATGCGGTGTGGCAATGACGTTGTCGAGCGTGCGCAGTGGGTGCCCGGCCGGCAGCGGCTCGGTGTCGAAAACGTCGAGCGCCGCCGCCCGAATCCGTTTGGCTTCCAGGGCCTCGACCAAAGCGGCCTCGTCGATGAGGGGCCCGCGAGAGGTGTTGACCAGCAGCGCGGTTGGTTGCATCAGTGCCAGTTCGGCCGCGCCGATTAAGCCGGTGGACCGCTCACTGAGTTTCATGTGGACGGTCAGCACATCCGAACGGGCGAACAACTCCTCCTTGTCGACGTAGGTCACCCCCGCCTCGGCGGCGGCCTCCGGGGTCAGGTTCTGGCTCCACGCGATCACCTGCATACCGAAGGCCTCACCGATGCGCGCGACGCGAGCACCGATGCGGCCAAGGCCCAGGACGCCAAGCACCCGCCCGGACAGCTCGCGCCCGACTGATACCTGCCAGCCACCGTCGCGGACCGAGACGCTTTCCGCGACCAGGTCGCGGGCGCCGGCCAGGATCAGTGCCCAGGTCAGCTCCACCGTCGATGCCACGGTGCCGCCGGTGGTCCCGACGTGAATTCCGTGGTCCTCGGCGGCCTGCATGTCGATGGCGGCGTTGAACGGGCCGGTCGAGGCGATCATCTTCAGTCGCGGCAGTCGTTCGATGATGCTGCGCGGCAGTGGGGTTCGTTCACGCATCACGAAGATCACGTCGAACGGGGCCAGCCGTGCGACGAGTTCGTCGGCGTCGAAGATGTGGTCGTTGAAGACGGTGATGTCGGCGCGTTCGGCCACCGCCGACCAGTCGGCCATCTCATGCGCGACGTTCTGGTAGTCGTCGAGGACCGCCACCTGCACCCGCGTCACGAGAGCTGCCCGATGAACTCGTCGGCGGTCATCGGCCGGGAAAACATCGGGTAGTCGTACTTCAGCGCGTTCTCGTGTTCCTCCACCGACGTCGCCGCGACGCAGTCGCTCAATGTGATGACCTGATAACCGTTCTCATATCCGCTGCGCATGGTCGACTCGACGCAACAGTTGGTCAGGAACCCACCAAGGGCGATGGTCGTGATGCCCTTGCTGCGCAGGATGAAATCCAGGTTCGTGCTGGCGAAGGTGTCCAGGCCACGCTTGCCCTCGATGACGATGTCACCGCCGGCCGGGGCCAGATCGTCGACGATCGCCGCACCCCATGACCCTTTGACGAAGGCGTTGCCGTCGACCACGCCCTTCAGAATCCCGTACGGGTGGTTGGTGATCTCGCCGTAGCCTTCGGCGAAGCTGATCGGGGCGTGCATGACCGCCGCACCGGCACTGCGCGCCGCGGCCACCACATCGCGGGTATGCGCGAGCATGCCCGTCTTCGCCATCACCTCCGACACCGCCCCGTGCAGTACCCCGCCCTCGGTGGTGAAGTCATTCTGGTACTCGATCAACACCACGGCGGTGTTCTTGGGCTCAAAGATCATGTCCGCAGGCTAATCCGATCAGCGCTAGAGTCAACGCTCGACCGACACAGCCGATTGGTCCCGAACTCGGCGCGCTTTCAGGCGCCCAGCGCACGGGAGCGCGCCGAAATCCCCGGCGTGTGAGCTCGACGCCGCAAATCGCGTTGCCCTCGCTCAGTAGCCGTCATCGCACCCCACACCCCGTACGGCTCGGGCGTATTCAACGCGTGCTCGAGGCAACGCGCCCGAACGGGGCAGTCCGCGCAGATCACCTTGGCTTGCTGCTCCAGGCGCCTGCGGTCACCTCGGGGATTGTCCTCGGGGAAGAACACCTCCCCTGGGTGCCCAACACAGTTGCCCAATGCTTGCCATTCCCAATGCCAGACGGTCGGTTGGGGAAGGAAGCCACGCAGTTGCACGCTCGCAATCCTCCGCCGGCAGGCGGCGCAACCAGAGGTATCGGATCGGCGTGAATCTCATTTTCGGGGAATAGCCCCGCGGCGGGAAGTGTTGCCGAGTCCGTGACTGAACATGCCGAACTGAGCCCCACCGATTGGGTGCGCGAGCAAACCGAACAGATTCTGAAGCAGGGCACCACCGACGGGGTGCAGATCCTGGACCGCCCGGTCGTCCTGTTCACCACCACCGGAGCCAAGTCCGGCAAGAAGCGCTACGTGCCGCTGATGCGCGTCGAGGAAGACGGCCGCTACGCCATGGTCGCCTCAAAGGGCGGCGATCCGGCGCACCCGTCGTGGTACTTCAACGTCAAGAACAATCCCACCGTGACCGCTCAGGACGGCGACAAGGTCGTCACGCTGACCGCGCGCGAGGTGTCCGGAGACGAGCGGGCCCACTGGTGGGACCTGGCCGTCGAGGCATACCCGCCCTACGCCGAGTACCAGACCAAGACCTCGCGGTTGATCCCGGTTTTCGTATTGGAGTAGCACTACCATTCAGCCCATGTCGGGCGAGATTTCCCGCCAGGCGTTCGTACGACGAGCACTCGGCGGGCTAGCGGGGGCGGCGCTGCTGGCTTCGTGCCGATCGGTGACGCCGAAAGCACTGTCGAGTCCGTCCCCACCCGACTGGGATGCGCTGGGCAGCCAGCTGGACGGCAGCTTGGTCTTGCCGTCATCCGCCGACTACGCCGCCGCCAAAGGGGTGTTCAACTCCCGCTTCGGCGGCTCCACTCCGGTGGCTGTCGTCGCCGCGACGTCCATCGCCGACGTACAGAAAGCCGTGGCGTTCGCCGCAACCAACCACATCGGAATCAGCGCCCGCAGCGGCGGGCACTCCTACATCGGTGCATCCGCCCTCGACGCGACGTTGGTGATCGATCTGCGTCGGCTCCCCGGCGGGATCGACGTCGACGCCGGGCGCAATCTGGTGACGGTGGCACCCGCGACGGATCTCGACTCCGTGCAGACCCAGCTCGCAGCACGCGGGCGCTCGATCCCCTCCGGAAGCTGCCCGACCGTCGGTGTTGCGGGACTGACGTTGGGCGGCGGACTGGGTTCGGACGCGCGGCGGTGCGGCCTGACCTGTGACGCCTTGGTGTCGGCATCGCTGGTATTGCCCACCGGGACAGTAGTGACCGCGTCCGCCGACGACCACGACGATCTGTTCTGGGCACTGCGCGGCGGTGGCGGCGGCAACATCGGGGTGGTGACCTCGCTGACGTTCCGGACCTTTCCGGCCACCGACCGCGACGTGGTCACCCTGACATTCCCGATGGCATCAGCCGCGGCGGCGATCATCGGCTGGCACAGCTGGCTGCGCTCCGCCGCCCGGGACATCTGGGGCATGGTCAACATCACCGTCGGCGACGGACCCGGCCGCTGCACGGTCATCTTGGCGACGCCGCCTGGCACCGGATCCTCGGTCGCCGGCGACATGCTTGCCGCAGCAGGGTTGTCTGCGTCGTCAACCCGCACCCGCACAATGAACCGCGTCGACTTCGTGCACTATTTCGAAGGCGGCGACGCAGCACGCGTGCCGCGGGCGTTCGTCGCCGGCTCGGACATCATCGGTGAAATGAACTCGGCGGCAGCGGATTCCATCGTCGCGGTGATGTCGGCGTGGCCGCAGTCGGCAGGTTCGGCGACCGCGGTCGTCGAATCGCTGTCGGGCGCGGTCGACGATGTCGCCCCTGCGGGCAGCGCCTTTCCCTGGCGACGGCAGGCGGCGTCGGTGCAGTGGTACACCGAGTCACCATCGGACGCGGCGAGCGGCTGGCTGACCACTGCGCACAGCACGCTGGGCTCGGCGTCAGTGGGCGGCTACATCAACTACCCGGAAACGGGCGATCCGCTATCCCGGTATCTCGGGCCGAACCTGGAGCGCTTCAACACCATTCGTCATAAGTACGATCCAGCCGGCTTGATGCGCTCGGGCATCGGTTCGCCTTAAGGCGCGGGGCTCACGACGACACGGATGGTGGTGGCGTTCGGGTCGGATGCGATGACCAGTCGGGTAGCAGTGGACAACGCACCATCAACATGACCGCCGGTGATCGTCACGTTATAGCCGTTCGGATACTCCACGGCGGGAACCGAGATCGTGGTCAGCGAGCCGTCGGCGAAAGCGCCGGAGCCGTCGACCTTTGCCGTGGAATAGCTGAAGTCGAACGTACCGTTCTTGAACGACCAGGCGCTCGGGGTACCCGACACCACTTGCGGGTACGGCGCGGCCAGTAACGCCAAATTGCCGGCATTCACGTTGTCGCCAACCGGCGGGAGTGCCGGGTCGTACACCAGCGCCTCCACATCCGGTGATCCGGTGATGTCGCCCTTGCCGGTGTACGCCCAATTCGCCCAGCCCATCAGGTACCGGTCGGCCGCCGATATCTCCTTGGTCAGTATCGAAGCGTCGCTGGTGGCGCCGAACTCATTCATCACCGCCGGAACGTTGTGTCGCTTCGAATAGGTTTCCGCCTGCGCGGCAAGCGTATTGGCAATCTTGGTGCACAACGCACCACCGATGGGTCCGCAGTAATCGTGGAATGCCAGCACAAAATTCGGGTCGCCGACGTGCCCGAGCAGCGCCACAGGCAGACCCAGCAGAGTGGGAACTTCGGTCACCGCAGGGTTAGGCGGTTCCAGGTACAGCGGGGTGGTCGGGTCGACGGCCCGGATAGCGGCGGCCGCTTGGTTGTACATGGGGGTCAGCTGTTGCGTCGCGAAGAACGAACCGCCAAGCAGGGCGACCGGATAATTGGAGCCCGGGAAGGGCTCATTCATGATGTCGTAGCCGATGACAGCCGAATTTCCACTGAAGTAGCTCGCGACGTGTTCCCAGACCAGCGCGTAATTGTCCTGCAGCCCAATGCCATTCGGTGCGGCAGCGTTACCCCAGAAGGCATCCCAGGCATGGCTCTGCGCGGGGTTGACGAAGTAGTTCCCCGGGAATCCGGCGTTCTTGTTGGGCCGGCCGCCGCCATCGGAGGCCCATGCGGGCGCGCCCTCACCGTAGAACTCTTCGCTGTAAAGGTCCTGGTGCATGTCGATGATGGTGTAGATCCCGTGGTCGGCCAGCATATCCACGGTCTGCTTGATCGAGTCGAGATAGGTGGTGCTGATCTGGCCAGGTTGAGGCTCCACACCGGCCCAGATGACGCCCAACCGCACCACGTTGAAACCGTTGTCCTGCAGGAACTGTGCGTCTTCCTCATCGAAGCCGCTGAGCGACGGCTCGTACGGCGCCAGCTTGTATACCTCGTTCACGCCGTGCAGGATGACAACCTGCCCGTCGCTGGTGGTCAGCCAGGTACCGTTATGCGACAGAGGCGGCAGCGGCCCGCTGAGCGGTCCCGCGGCGGCCGTGGCGCCGGAATTGCCGACCGCACCGTGACTTCCGAGCCAGCCCGCGGTGCCACCCGCGCCGCCGAGTGCGGGGAGTCCCGTGGCGTCACCACCGACACCACTCTTGCCTGCATCGCCGCCGGCGCCCCCACTGCCCAGGAAGGCTGCACCGTTACCTCCGTTGCCACCGCGGCCACCGTCGGAACCGTCGCCACCGAGGCCGCCGTGACCACCGATGCCGAACACCACGCCTGCCCCGTCGCCGCCGGCACCGCCCGCACCGCCCGCACCGCCGACTGCACCCGCCGCGCCGGCACCGCCGTTACCGCCTCTCCCGCCGATGCCCATCAACGAACCGCCGGCCGCACCCGCACCACCGGCAGCACCAGCGCCGCCCGCTCCCCCTGCTCCGCCGTTGCCCAGCGCCCCGGCCGCGCCGCCATTGCCGCCGACAACACCGGCCTGGTCGCTGCCCCAGCCGGCACCACCGTCGCCGAGGAGCCACCCACCGGCGCCACCGTTGTGGCGATCCACAGTGCCGGCGGCGCCATTGCCGATCACATACGAACCCGCCACAGTGTTGACGAAACCGTCGACCTGCCTGCCGACCTCGCTGACGATCCAGGCCTGCACGACCGCATGCAGCGGGGTGTAGACCAGCTGCTGGACCAGCCCGGTCAGGTTGTGCGGTACCGATATCGGTGTCACCGCGGCCGACGTTGGCATCGTCGCACCGTTGGTCACCACGGCGGCGGGCCTCGGCGTCGCCGCCGCGCCACTCCCCGACCGGTTCCGCGCATACGAGGTCTCCAGCGCCGCGAACACACTCGAGATCGCTGCCTCGGCAGCATTCACCGGATGCCGGGGAGCAGCGGATGCCGACACCGTCGACTTCGCCGCCGGTTGGCTCGTCACCTTCTGCGTCGATGTCGAGGGTTTGGGTTTCGCGTTCGCAGTTGCCTTCGCCGCTCGCGGGCCCGCGTGGCCCCCGGCGGATGCAGCGGTTGAGTGACCCGCCCCGGAGTCACCCGCGTCCGCCCACGCCACCGCATTTGCTGAGGCCAACGCCGCGCCGATGCCCAACGCGATGGCCAAACCACCTACCCGACCGATATGAGCGGACGCGTTCATATCTCTGTGTATACGGGACCTGGCTCTGCGGCGGAGTCAATTTGCCCCGCCGGCACCCGCTGAATAGCTCCCAAGACGTTCTGCCCGTATTGCAGCACCGTCGGGATCCGTTGCAGCATGGTTCATGCTCGGACACCTCGGGATCAACGTCGCTGATCTAGCGGCGGCGCGTATCTACTACACGGCGCTCATGCCGCTGGTCGGGTTCGAGCCGTTTCTGGACGATCACGACCAATTCGCGTTCCGTCCTGCGGCCGGTAAGCCGGGGACGTATCTGTTCTTCTATCCAGCCACCGAACCCGGGCCGTACTCGCTTCAGCGCACCGGGTTGCAACACCTGGCTTTCATGGTCGCGTCGCGCTCAGCGGTAAAGGACGTGCATCGCCTGGTGCAGGAACTCAGCGGCGAGGTTCTGCATGAGCCGCAATTCTTCCCGCAGTATCCGCCGCCCTACTTTGCGACCTTCTGGCTCGACCCCTCCGGCTTGATGCTCGAGGCCGTCTGTCACCACGACCGGGAGTGACGCACGCTCAACCGTGCGGCCACATCACCACGTAGGCACTGAGCAAGGCAGCCACGACCATCGCAGCCAGCACCGCGTACTGCACCGGACGTCGTACGAACAGATAGTGGTCCGAGAGCGTGCGTTTCGCCCGCCGCAGCTTTCTCCGCGCGCGATGGACTTTCACGTGAAAGCCGCCAAGCGTTTCCACTACTCAGATACTTTGCCGGACAGGCGATTTCGATCGCGTCGAGCGATCGGCGATACTCGGTAGACCGCAGTGCGCATAGGCATACCGCAATTCCTATCGGCGACAGACGTCGGGCGCGTCTAGCCTCATCGGCAGTACACGGCTGTTGGCCGACCATGAATAACATATCGAGGCGCGACCGAGCCCACCGCGCCGAATTGGCTTGCGGTGGGCTCGATTTCAATGTAGCGCGATGGGTTAGCAGCATCACCCGGCTACGGTGGCTCCGGCACAGGGCCGGAGCCACCGAGTCGGCTATTGACTACTGACCGTTCTGTCCGTCCCCACCATTGGTGGTGGTACCCGTGCCGCCCTTGCCGCCGGGGCCTGGCCGACTGCCGAACACGCCGCCACCGCCGCCGCCGTTGCCACCCTTGCCTCCGGTGCCAATGCCGGTGACCGACGTTCCCTTGCCGCCGGGACCGCCAGCGCCGCCGGAGCCGGTGTATGCGCCACCGCCGCCGCCGTTTCCGCCGAGACCGCCGGTGCCATTACCGCTCACCGATGTACCACCACCAGCGGTGCCGCCCTTACCGCCGTTACCGGCGAAGGTGCCGCTCCGGCCGGCATTGCCGCCGTCACCGCCGATACCGTTGCCGGTACCGGACGTGCCGCTGCCGCCATTGCCGCCATTGCCGCCGTTGCCACCCATGCCAGAGGCTGCGCCCCTGCCGCCGGTTCCGCCGGTAGCGGTACCGGCCGTCGAGACGACCGAACCGCCAGTACCGCCGTTACCGCCGTTGCCGACGGCTCCGGACACGCCGCCGTCGCCACCGGCGCCCCCAGTGGCATTTCCGGTCGCCCCCAGGTTGGAGCTGCCGTTGCCGCCGTTGCCGCCGTTGCCGTAGAACTGGCCACCGGAGCCGCCGTTACCGCCGTCGTAGGGCGTGCCCAGCAGAGGGTCGACGACGGCGTTGCCGCCGTTGCCGCCGAAGCCGACTCCGCCGGAATTACCGCCGTCGCCGCCGGCGCCACCGAGCACGCTGCCGTTACCGCCGTTACCACCGTTGCCGTAGAAGCCGCCGTTGCCACCCCGGCCGCCGCTGGCGATCGTCGCGGGATTCCCCGCGCCACCGTCGCCGCCGTTGCCGTAGATCAGGCCGCCGTTGCCCCCGTTGCCAGCGGTGATACTGCTCCCGCCGTTGCCGAATAGCCCTGCGTTGCCACCGTTTCCTGCGCCGGCGGTACCGCCGTTGCCTGCGAACAATCCGCCGTTGCCGCCGTTTCCGCCGGCAACACTGTTGCCGCCGTTGCCGATGAATCCCGCGTTGCCGCCATTGCCGAGCAAGCTGTTGCCGCCGGATCCGTAGAACAGTCCGCCGTTGCCGCCAGCCTGGCCGGGCAGCACACCGGCCGCGCCGTTGCCGATCAGGAAGCCACCGTTTTGACCCGGCAGCGTGCCGTCACCGATCATCCCGGCGGTGAAGACCAGGGTCAGCGGATTGGCGAGGATGGGCTCCGCGAACGCATTGATGATCGTGATCGGATCAAGGCCGGGGATACCGGGCGCGGCATTCGCTTGCACGAGTGCTTGGGTGACCTTGCCGCCACCGGCGTCACCAATCAGCGGGGCGGCGGCGGGCAGGCCGGTACAGAGCTGAGCAAGGTTGCAAGCTGGTGCGGCCGACGCTGTCGCGGCCGCAAATGTGCCGGATATCCCGGCAGTCAAGGCGGCGCCGATCATGGCACCCCCAGCGGCCCGCTTGGCCACTGTGGCGCGAGTAGTTTCTGATTTACGGTGTTTGCCCATGGCAATTAGTGCGGACATGGTGAATTCCCCTTCGGAGCTCTGATGTCTGATCCGGTGATTGATGCACTTATGGATGCGAAATAGCTGCGACACAGCAGTGCCCAGCTAGGCAGATTGGACCCCTGGCCACAGTGCCTACGCTTTAAGCACCGCGATCAGTCACAGGAGCTCCTGTTGTGCAGGCCCACGCCCGACCATGTCGTTCGCCTGAGCTCGGCCCACGCGAACAGCATGACCGTAACAGTTAGCTGCGGGCGGAATAATCGAATCGCGTCAATATTTTTTCTAAACTTTGACGCAGCGACCGAAGTGCAATTATTTGCGTGTGACAATAATCGAACTTATTTACCTAATTAAACAAATCTACTTGCATCATTAATTAACTCTGCAACAGCCACCCACTACTCCCAGACTGCCGGCGCGCCGTACTGCTGCAGTGGCCACGCGTTCGATGAGCGGTGCGTCCGACGAATTTGCCTTAGCGAGCTGCAGACGGGCGCCACACGAGATCAGGCCGCTGTGGGCATCTCCGTGGCCGGGCGGTGTTTGACCTCGCGGCGGATCATCGAGCGGGTGGCTTTCTCGAGAATGTCTTGGACAGTGTCGGGCCGGCGTGCACGCGACGCTCGCCGGCAGGCCACCGCGATCGTATTCCCGCGCTCATATGCACGCACGACGCGCGGGTCGACGTAGGCGCTGCGCGCCACCGCGGGCGTGTTTCCCAGGGACTCAGCGACTTCCTTCATCACCACCGCGGTCACCTTTTTGGCGATGCGTCCGCTGACGGCGGGATCGGCCAGCGCGAAGGAGCGCGCGGCCAGCACCGTGCCATGCCAGGTCCGCAGATCCTTGACGCTGTACTCGTCGCCGACGAGTTCTTTGAATCGGGCATTGAGGTCTTCAGCATGGATGTCCGTCCAACCGGATGACGTGCGGCACACCAGAAGCCGATCGGTACGCTCGGGGCGACGCAATAGTGCCCGGACCGCGCGGGCCACCTCTGCATCCTCGATTTCGCAGGCGCGCTGCACGCCGCTTTTAGCCGGATAGTCGAAGCACACGACGTTCCCGCGCGCCACCACATGATCACAGAGCAACGTGGCCAGCCCGTAGGAGTCGTTGTCCTCGGCATACTGTTCGCCACCGGCCCGGAAATAGCCGCGGTCGACCAATACCAGAGCCAAAGCCAGCACTTGATCACGTTGCAGCCCACGACAACTCAGATCCGCCGCGATCTGCGCCCGCAGGTCGGGCAACTTCGCAGACAATTCGAGCACGCGGTCGAACTTCTCCTCGGCCCGCTCGTCCTGCCAGCCCTGGTGATACAGATACTGCCGGCGACCGGCCACATCGGTGCCCACCGCCTGGATATGGCCGTTGGGCCACGGTGAGATCCACACCTTCTTCCACGCCGGTGGGATCACCAGGTCCTTGATCCGGGCAAGCGTCGCCGGGTCGTCAACCCTGGCGCCGTCGGACTCGTGGTAGGCGAATCCGGTTCCACTCCGTTTACGAGTGATGCCGGGCTTGTCGAGAACGCTGCGCCGTAGTCGCACCGGAACCTCCAGAGCCAACAGGAATCTTCCGACAGCGAGTAGCCCGAATTGACGCGTTCCTAAACGCTGCGCACCCAGCCTCAGGCCACGGCCCCAGATGCGCCGGTTTTAGAGCGCTTCGAGATAGCCGCGATTCTTGCCTCAGCCGAGTGTGCGGACGCGACATCCCTGGCCGCCATCGCTGCCCGGCGAGGACTGAGAGGCAGCGTGGGCGAGGCAGATTCGGCATTCTCCAGACGCTCCCTGAGGCCGGCGATCGCCCGCTTCAGAATGCGGGAGACGTGCATCTGCGAAACGCCGATCTGCTCGGCGATCTGCGATTGCGTCATGTTCTCAAAGAACCGCAGTGCCAATACGGCCTGCTCGCGTTCCGGCAGGGCTGCCAGCAGTGGGCGAAGGGTCTGCACGTTGAGCATCCGATCGATGTTGACGTCGTCGGCCCCGAGCCGTTCGGCCAACGCCAGACCGTCATCGCCGGCACCCGTGGGCACATCGGTCGACTGGGTGGAGTACGCATCGGCAGCGATGAGGCCTTCGACGACATCCTCACGATCCATTCCCAGGTACTCGGCAAGCTCAGTCGCATTCGGCGAGTGCCCGAGAGTTTGAGAGAGCTCCGAGCGGCCTCGTTGGAGTTGGACGTGCAATTCCTTGAGGCGGCGTGGCACCCGCAGCGACCAGCTGTAGTCACGGAAGTACCGGCGGACCTCCCCCATCATGGTGGGCACGGCGAATGACAGAAAATCGGAACCGGTCTCGACATCGAATCGGTTCACGGCCTGGACGAGACCCACCCGCGCCACCTGGACAAGGTCCTCGTATGGCTGGCCTCGATTAGCGAACCGGCGGGCGATGTGGTTGGCCAGCGGCAAGCATCGCTCGATGATGGCGTCGCGTTGTCGGACGTGTGCGGTTGTCCCAGGATCCAGCGTCGCCAGTTGGCGGAACATCGGAAGGACGTCAGCGTATTCAGGATCCGTGACGTGCTGGCTCATCATCATCCCCTTTCCGCCGCCGCGAGGGCATCACCTCACGGTGGGTACCGACTGAAGTTGACGAGCGCGCTTATTCCCCGGATGTCGCCAACCGAAACGTTCGTTACCGAACCACGAGCACCGGACACTCCGCGTGATGGATCAGGGTCTGGCTGACCGAGCCAAGGAGCAAGTCGGCGAGCTTCCCACGGCCGTGACTGCCGACGACCAGCAGCTGGGCTTCCCGGGACAGATCGGTGAGTCCCTTTGCCGGGCTGATGTCCTGAAAAACCTTGGTCACGTGCGCGTTCCGGTACTTATGGGCCAACGGTGCGACCAACTCGTCCATCCGTTGGCGCTGCCGGGACTGCAACACATCGAGCAGCTGCCAGTCCATCATCCCCTCGCCGCCGAGATCGCCCATACCGACCGCCGCGCCGAGTTCCCACATATGCACCACCGTCAGCTGTGCATGCAGCATGTCGGCGATGTCGAACGCTTCTGCCAGCGCGCGCGTCGAGTCATCGGACTCATCGATGCCAACGACGACGGGTAGCGGCTTGCCGGTCCGCTTGGCGACCGGCTGCCGCCAGACCACGACGGAACAGTGGGACCGATGCGCGACCCTTACGGCGTGCCCACCAAGCGCGGGATGGTCCCCGGCACCCGCGCCCACCACCAGAAGCCGGGCGGATTGCGAGGCGTCTGCGAGGGCTGTCGCGACCGCGTCCTTGACGGTCGCCGCGCGGATCGCCAGATCTGGATGCGTCGAACGCACGGCCGTCTCCGCCGCGGCGAGCACCCTGTCGCTGTCCGTGCTTCGGTCGAGTCCGGCGGGTGGGTCGGCGCTGGCGAAATGCCAGTCCAGCTTGGGGACCGCGTGCAAGAGCGTCAGCGGAAGAGCATGTCTGCTGGCGAACTCCGCGGCCCACCGGGCGGCGCCGAGCGCGGTATCCGATCCGTCGATACCTACGACAACGGCCGACTGGACGGCCGACTGGTTGGCTGCGGTAGTCATGCCTGGACCCTATTCGGCCTCGGTGAGTCGCGTGACCAGGCCCCGGTCGCCGTCCACCCTGACACGATCGCCGGTCTTGAGCACCTGGGTGGCCACAAGGGTGTTGACGACGCAGGGCAGCCCATATTCCCGGGCGACCACCGCGCCGTGCGATACCGAGCTGCCGATGTCGGTGACCAGCGCGGCGATCACGGTGAAGTACGGAGTCCAGCCGACGTCGGTGACGGGTGCGACGAGTATCTCCCCACGCTGTACTTCGCGCGCATCCTTGATCGATTTCGCCACCCGCACAAGGCCTTCCACCGTCCCCCTGCTGGCAGGCCGTCCCACGATCTGACCGTCGTCAAGCGCACTCAGTGGTCGAGCGAGGATCGGCGCGGGCCGTCCGACCGAGACATCCTCGAACTCCAGTGACTGCTGGAACCCCAAGGCATGTCGGCGCTGCAGCGCACGCTGCACGAGGTCGGCGATATCGGCATTACCGACCACGGTGGCCAATTCCGCGCGATCGAAGAAGAAGACCAAGTCGGCGTCGGGAAGGCGCCCGGACTCGGCCAGCACATCACCGAGATGGCGGTACCCGAGTTTCAGGCGATGCGCCATCAGCGCCATCTTCGATTTGGTCTCCTCACGTCCGCGGGCGCCGCCCTGGGCCAGGCGCGCCAGCAGCCGGACCGTCCGCGACTCGGGTGTCTCGACAACTTTGCGTGTCGGAGCCGCACCGGTGGATTCACGGGCCGACTGCACCATGACCTGCATCATCGAACCTAGCCCCTCGGCGTCCTCGGCCCACGCGGGGTCACGCATGCACAATTCGCGGTATCCGCGGTGTCCGTGTCGAATGAGGAACTGCCGCAACGCCACCGCGCCGGGATTGTTCGCGTTCCGCAACCGGGTCAGCGCATCCGCTGGGGCCGCAGCGAGAAACTCGCCCGCGACGGTCTCGTCGTCGGCGATCTTCCCCACCACCGCATGCAGTTCCTCAACCATCATCGCGCTCTCGACATCGGCCGCGCCCGCCATCAGCCGGGCGGCCTGCGCTTGACCCTCGTTCTCATCGCGGCCGTTCTTCACCGCATCACGTACCAGGTAGCTCTCCAGCACGTTCGCGCCCACCGCCGCCCGCGATGACGACCGGACGTGGACCAAGGTGACGTGGCTGTACAGTTCGACACCCGACTCCAGCTGCCGCAGCACGCTTTTGGCGTCGCGAGAAGCCGGGATGGGCCACGCGGCGATCTGATCGCCCAGGCGCCGGATCGCCGGCCCCGCAAACAGCGAATACGACGTCAACCGGACCGTGTTGATCAGCTTGGAAGCGAACGGTTTTGGTGCCATGGGCTCGAGTTCATCGACCACCCGACCGCAGATAGACATGGAGAACTGCTCCAACGAGTTCCCAAGAATGCCCGAACTCAGGGCAGTCCCTTCGGTCATGTTCAAGAACATGTGCCCGTAGAAGTAGCCCACTTGAAGCCACTGCTTGTCGTAGCGGTCCTGCGCCCGCGCCACGACTTGGGTCATCTGCATGGCGTAGTCGATCGCGTGCCCTGACACCGATGCGGTGAGCGGACAGAACGCCCCGGGCATCATCTCCCCGATGTTGCATCGGGTGTACACGTGCGACGGGCCGGCCACCGGAGTATCCATCTCGTTGAGATCCCCGGGCAGCGTGGTGATCGGCCGGGCCTGCAGCCACCGCAGCTGCCCGGCTTTGTCGATCGCCCATTCCAGATCCATCGGCCTGGCCCAGTGCTCGGCGGCGCGCAGTGCGCCGGCGCGGATCTGGGCAACTTCCTCATCGGACAGGACGGGGACGTCACCGACCTCACGCACCGCTTGGGCACCGTCGGATGTCAACACGAGATGATCGGAGGTGGCGGATCCGTCGACGAGCGCTTCCCCGAGCCCGGCGATGGCATCGATCACCATGAGATCCCTACGGCCGGTGGTGGGGTCTGCGGTGAAGACCACTCCGGCCGCGCGGGCATCGACCATGTGTTGGACGACGACATGCATGGTGACCGCACCACGGCCTTCATCGTGGGCGCCGTAAGCGGAGGCACGTTCGGACCTGACGGAAGCAACGCATTGGCGGACGGCCGCGGCGAACCCGTCGAGCGAATCCACCCCGAGCACGGTGTCGTACTGTCCGGCGAACGACTGCTCGGCGCCGTCCTCTCCGGTCGCCGAGGACCTGACCGCCACCGGTGACGAACCCGTCGCCTGCATCTGAGTGAAGCGGGCTATTACTTCGCCTGAAAGGGTCAGCGATGAGGCGTGCGCGATGACGAAACCCCTTGGGACAGAAAGCCCGAGACGCGTCAATTCGGCCAGCCCCAGCGCCTTACCACCGAACCGGTCATCGGTGATCTCGCCGAACTCAGTGGTGTGCATTCGTCAGCCCAACGCGTCGATGATCTCGGCCAGTGCTTCAACAGCGATAGGCCCGGGTTGATAAAGACAGATCCGGTCCGATACGCCGTCCACGCGGTCCCGGATGTGCGCGGCCACCTCGGCCGGGGTACCGCAGGCCGCGATCGTGTGGAGGATCTCGTCGTCGATCAGCGTGGCCATCTCCTGCCACCGACCCTGTTTGGACATGGCGTTCAGCTCGGGTTGCAGGTCGCCCCAGCCATGCGCGTCCAGCACCGGCCGGTAGGCGGGTGTGGAGCCGTAGAACGCCAGCAGCATCCGTGTTGCGGTGTGATCCTCGCCGACCGACACGATGATCTCGGGAACTATCGCGAGGTCATCGGCTTCTCGGCCCGCGGCGGCCAGTCCGTCGCGAACGGCGGGCATGGTCTTCTCGTGCAGGAACCGCTTCGACCCGAACGGCATCACCAGCAGACCGTCGGCCACTTCGGCTGTGGCCCTGGTCATTCGCGGGCCCAGCGCCCCGAGATAGATCGGCGGCGGCCCGAACGCGTTGGGCCCGGGATTGAAGGTCGGCGTCATCAACGTATGCCGGTAGTACTCACCGCGAAAGTCGAGCCGCTCGCCGGTGTGCCAGGCGGCGAAGATCGCTCGCAGCGCGCCGACCATCTCTTTGATGCGGGCCACCGGGTGGTCGAACTCCGCGCCGTAGTGCTTCTCGATCTGCGCGCGAATCTGGGTGCCAAGGCCGAGGATGAACCGGCCCTCGGAGATCTCTTGAAGGTCATGTGCCTGATGGGCCAGCTGTATCGGGTTGCGGGGCAACGCAATAGCGACATTGGTCATCAGATCCAGGCCTTTGACCGTCGAGGCCAACACCAACGGGGTGAAGACCTCCCGCGGACCCTCAAATGTGAACACCCCCGATGCCCCGGCTTCGCGCAGCAGTGCCGCCCGTTCGACCGCGCCATTCGGGTCGAACAGGGCTGTCATGACCTTCACGGGGTCGCCGTTGCCAGCACGTCGGTCCAGTCGGAGAATCCCGACGGGTGGTGCGGACCGATGACGGCATGCTCGAACAGTCCCACCCCGTGCTGTGTGCTGCCGTCGGGTTCGGTGCAGACAGCTTGACCGACATGGTCGATCAAACTGAATGGAGCTCGCGCCATCACGTCGGGATCGGTCAGGTCGTAGGAGACGCGGTCAGCGGAAGGTCCGCCCTTCCATGTGCCATGCGCCCACGAGGAGTCACCGCCGTATCCGGATCCAAAAGCGATGGGGGCGAACAACTTCGACTCCACATCGAGCTGCAGTCGGCTTCCGTCCCTGGTCATCATCTCAATGTGTGCGCCATAAGGGATCCGGGTGCCGGGCGTGTAGTGGATTGTCGCACGCACGCCATCGAGCTGTTCCACCCTGCCGTCTGGCCACCGTCGAGAGCAGTCATACAGGCTGCGATGGCCGTCCGGGTCCTCCTGGATGATCAGGAAAATCTGGTAGTCGTCGAAGGCCAGCGGCAGATACAACCACCACATCCCGCCGAACGCGGTGTCCGGCCGGCCTGCGGGCTCGGGCTCGCCGATGGGCCGGATCCCCCACGACCGGTCCCGGCTGCCCACCGAGGTGTCGGGGGTGACGTCAAGGCGGTCGCCGTCGATGTCGATCCACCCCTCCCAGTTGCCGAGCTGGGCAAAGCGGCACGCCTGCAACGTCACTCGGCGTTCTGAGTGCATGGAATGCGGGTGCTCCAACGCGGCGGGAAACAGGCCACGCCAGCGCAGGTCAACCGAGATACCTTCGGTTTTCGCGACGGTCAGATGCAGTTCCTGCAAGGGTTCGACCACGTCGAGCCGGTACCCGTTGACGTTCTGATTGAGACGGTCACCGTCGATCGCATCGCTGAACCGGACTGCGGTCTGGACGTCGTCACGCCGGATGAGCAGGTAAGCGTCTTTGACACCCAGCCGGGGGTAATAGCCGATCCCGGTCAGCGCCATGAAACGCCCGTCGCGGTCAAGCACATTGAAGTACGAGCGGTCGTAGAAGTTGCGATCCGAGGTGTCCGGGGAGCTGATCGGCACCGGCGCCTGGTGGATGGGGTACTCGTCGAGCGGACTCAGGATCAACAGACTCTCCAAATAACGATACGATGCGAGCTATATTGGAATTATGAGAACAGATCGACCCGAAGATGACAAGGGACCTACCCGGTCATCGGCGGGCCGGCCTCGCGACGGCAAGATCGATGCCGCGATCATTCAGGCCACCCGCGATCTACTCCTCGAGACCGGCTACTCGGCACTGTCGCTGTCGGCCATCGCGGCGCGTGCCGGCACCACCACCGCCGCCATCTACCGGCGCTGGTCGGGCAAGGCGCAGCTGGTGCACGAAGCGATACTGCCTGCCGAAGTCATGGCCATGCCCAGTGCTTCTGGTGACGTCGAGGAGGACATCCGAGCCCTAGTGGGATCGACGCGCACCATGTTCGACCGCCCGGAGGTCCGGGCTGCTCTCCCGGCGTTGATCGCCGATACGGTCGCCGATCCCGATGTGCACAGCAGGATGATCTCCCGGTTCGCCGACGGTCTCGCGACCTTCCGGTCCAGACTCGATCAGCCTGATGACGAGAACGGTGCCGACCTACCCTTGCTGGCCGAGGTGGTCGTCGGCAGCGCGATATTCCGCATCATCATTCGGCACGATGCCCCGCTGGACGCTGCGTGGGTGGACGACCTCACCCAGTTGATCACCTCGGGCTGGTCCACCAAGCCTCGTGGTTCGACGACTCCGTGAAAGCAGACCGCGACCACTCGAGTCGGCGTTTTGCGTGTAGGGGCCGCGAGAGCTCAGCGACCCGACTCACCCGATCTTGGTGATTTTGAGCGGCAGGCTCAGGACGAGTGAGCGGTTGCGTCCGCAGTTTCCGCTGGCGCCTGTGGTTTGGTCTTCGCCGAGCCAGAGATCAGAGATTGGCTGAGATGTGCCGTTTTCGGTGGCTGGGTAGAACTTGTAGACCTGGAGTCCGGGGGCGGTGCTGCCGTCGGGGCACGGTATCCAGTCGGGCACCGGGTGTCGAACGAACCAGGAGTAGCCGCCCTCGGTGTAGACGTCTTCGGTCCACCCCAGCGAGCTGGTGACTTTGCCTGCGCAGGTAATGCCAGTGCTGCACGTCGAGGTCACCGTCCAGGTGCTTCGCACCGTCGGCTGGTCTTGATAGCGGCCGTTCATCTGCGCCCATTCACCGTTTGAGACGACGGTGAATGTTCCGTTCATGGCGTATTGGTCGTAGTCGGCGGCAGATGGCGGCGCCGTTGTCAGCACGGCACCGCCCGCGAGGAGGTATGTGGCACAGGCATTCGTGAGCCGAGTTATGTTCCGCATCAAGCTATCCCGTCGTCATGACGAGGTCGGTCCACGACTTCGGTGCTGCCGGGGCGACGAGGTTCGATTGGGCATACAGGTGTCCGTCGGGTGCCATATAGGAACCGGTTTGGGGGTTGTATCGGGCAACGGCGACGCGTGCCTGCTGTGCGGGCTGGTTGGTGTACGCGCTTGGCGCCACGGGTTGGGCTCCAGACGCCGGCTCAGGCTCTGCGGGTGGAGTTGGCGTGGGCGGGGTTGTTCCGGGTGGCTGGGTGGCCGCGGGTGGCAATGGCGTGCCGTCGAGGGGGCCGAAGATCTGGTTATTGGCGGACACTCGGGCGTCGGGGGGAATTCCCTGTGCGATGAGGTTGGGATCGAGTGGGGCGGGACCCAGCGCGTGCTGACGGAGAGCCAATGGTTCGAAGGGTTTGTCGCTGTCGCAGTCCTGCACGGTGGCGGCACGTTTTCCGGGGTGCTCGATGCAGGGATAGTTGCGAGCGCCGCGGACGGCGATCGGTGAGTCTTGCGGCAGTTTGCAGTAGAGCCCATCGGGTGTGTCGACTTCGGTGGTGTCCGACGGGGCGCGCCAGGCCGAGCGGGGTAGGAATCCGACGGTGCAGGCGGGTGGGTCGGCGATGGTGATGGAGAAGTCGCCCAGTGCATCTCCCGTCGGATTGTTGACCGGTGTCGACGACTGGATTGCGCCGATGTAGGGCGGAAGTAAGACCAGGAGCTGCTCGACAGACTTGTTGTAGGTGACGAGAACTTGGCCGACTGTGGTGAGGTTGGCGAGCAGAACCGGCAGTGTGGGTTTGACTTGATTGAGCAGAGCCGAGACTTCGTCGGCGAACCCGGGGCCGGTGTGCAGCAGTGTCCGCACTTGCGGATCGCTCTGTCTGATCTGGCCGGCGATGCCGGCCAGATTGTGCGCCCAGGTCTTCAACGCGTCGGTGGTCGCTGCTTGCCCATCGAGGAGTGGGCCGCTGTCGTCGATGAGAGCGCGGGTGTGGTCGGCGACGCCGTTGAGGTCGCCGGTGATTCGGGATGAGGAGTCCAGCAGAGAACCGACGTCGTAGCCGGCGCCGTTGAACGCGGTGAACGATTCGTCGAGCAGCGAGTTCAATTTGTCTTTCGGGATGGTCCCAACCAGCGCACTGAGCTGATCCAGCATCGGGCCGACTCGTTGCGGGATTCTGCTCTGCCCCATGCCAATGACCGAGCCGTCATACAGATATGGCGGGGATTGGTCGACCGGTTGCAGGTCGACGTATTGTTCGCCGACGGCCGACACACTGCGCACTTGGGCGATGAGATTAGCGGGGATCTGTTCGTTGGAGTCCAATGACAACGTCGCTTGGGCGTACCTGGCGTCGACGGCTTTGACGTCGGTGACCTTGCCGATCTGAACGCCGCGGTACGTGACGTTGCTCAACGGGTACAGTCCGCCGGCGGCGGGGAGGTCCAGTGTCACGGTGATGCGACCGATACCCAGAAACACCGGCGCCTGCAGGTAGTTGAACACCATCAGCCCCAGTCCGACCACCGAGGCGATCGTGAAGATGACGAGTTGCGTTTTGATGAAACGGGTGAGCATCAGCGGCCTCCGGGTGCGGGTGTCGCGTCAGCTGTGCCATAAGGCCCGGCGAAGACCGGCGATGCGCCTGGCTGCGCCGGTTCGGCGGAGGCAACAGACGGTGGTGGGCTGACCGGCAGTACAACGCCGGGTGGAAGTGCATTCAGCCCGGGTGTCGGCGGATTCCCCGGTACCGGGCCCAGCGGCCCACCCGGGGGCGGCGGAGCCAGCGGTAGGCCCAGTGGGTCGTAGGTGTACTTCTGCCAATACGGTTCGCCGGGGGCAGGAACCAGCGCGGCCTTCTGATCCTCCCACCGGGTGCCCAGCAGCAGTGAGCGTTTGAGCCGGGGCACGGTCAGGTCGATTTGGCCGAAGAAGTTCATGTAGTCACCCCGAACACCGCGCTTGATCAGGTCTTGTCCGAACGGGAACACCGAGCCGAATACCAGGGCGTTGTCGAGGTCTGGCCCCACATCGGCCAGCGCTTGCAAGGTGGGTTGCAGGTTCTGGAGATCTTTGACCAGGTTCGCCTGGGTGTCGTTGACCAAACCAGTGGCGGTGGTGCTGAAGGTGCGCAGTTTGTCCAGTGCCGTGGTGAGGCGGGGACGTTCGCGGATCAGCACGTCGAGTGCCGGCGGAATTTTGTTCAGGGCGCTGGTGATGAGATCTCGCTGTTCGGCGAAGGTCCCCGCCAGTCGATTGAGAGCCTGTATGGAGTCAATGATGTTGTCGCGCTGGCGATCTAGTGTGTCGACGAACGTGTTCAGGCGGGTCAGCAGATCCCGGATGTCGCCTTCGTGGCCGGTTAGGGCGGCAGCGAAGTTGTGGATGACGTCGCCGATCTGGCCCAGTCCCCCGCCGTTGACAACGGCGGCTAGCGACGCCAGGGTCTGTTCGGTCGACGGGTAGGTCGAGGTTTTGTCGAGTTGAATGGTCGCACCGGGATTAAGCCTTCCGGTGGGCGGTTGGCCGAGCGGGGGGTCGAGCGCGATGTGCATCGAGCCAAGCAGGCTGGTCTGGCCGATGCTGGCCTCGGCGTTGGTCGGAACGACGACGTCCGGCTTCACCGACACTTCGACGTCGATGTGCCAGTTGGAGAAGGTCATCTGTCGGACGCTGCCGACGACGACGTCATCGATCATCACCGGCGAATTCGGTTCCAGGGTGCCGACATTGGCGAATTGAATGTGGTAGGCACTGGCGTTGGGGCTTCGTCCGACCGCACCGGGCAATGGTAGGGAATTCAAGCCGTTGAATCCGCAGCCGGACAGCGTCAGTACTGCACAGCTGGCGATGACCGCCAGCGTGCGGCTGCGTTGCCGATTGGTCATGAGGGCGGTACCTCCGCTGCCGGTGCCGGTGCCCGGGTCGCCTCAGCGGGCAGCAGCATGTCATTCAGGCTTCGCGACTGCGGAACCGGGGCCCCCGGGTAGAGGGCCGGAGAGGGGTCGGCGGGCAGGTGATCGGGCGCCGAGGAGCCCGGGGCGACTGCTGGTGGCGCGCCGTATCCGGGTGGGGGCGCTTGGTCGTTGAGGCCGGTATAGGCGGAGATCGCTGGCGGCACATCGGGTGCGGCAGGTTTCGGCCCGCTCCCGCCGGGGGCGAGGTTCGGCTCGGAGTAGATGAGGTTTTCTGGGCTCGGCGATTTCATCAGGTAGGAGCTGAACGGAAACGGCAGATAATTGAACCCGACCGTGTTGAGTGCCGGACCGAGATATTGGCTGCACAGTTTTGCCGTCTCCCCCGCAGTGACGTCGGCGACGGCTTCGATCGCCTGACACAGGAACGCTCCCGGGTTGGAGAAGTTGTTTAACACGAAGGAGCCGATATTGCTGTGGGTGTCCGGGTTGTAGATGTTGTAGCCGTTGGCGATGGCATTGGGCGTGACATGCAAGATGTTCTCGAGATCGCGCTTGTGGTCGACCAGGGTTTGAGTGACGTTGGTCAGCCTTTGCAGCTGTTCAGCCGTCTGATCGCGGCTGCCTTTGACGAATCGTTGCACGTCACTGACCGCGGCGTTCAAATCTTTCAGGGTGGAGTCGAGGTCGGTGCGGTCGTTGACCACGCTGGTCAGGGTCGCGAAGTGGCCTTGGAATTCGACGATCTGCTGGTTGCTGTCGCGCAGCGTGGTGACGAACGTCTGGAGGTTCTTCAGGATATCGACGATGTTGCCGCTGCCGTCGGCCAGAATCCGCCCCAGTCCGGACAACTCGGCCAGTGTCTGGCGCAGCTTGGCGCCGTTGCCGTCCATCGCGTTGGCCGCGGTGTCGATGAAACGGGACACCGATGTTTCCGAGACGCCGCTGTGCGGTCCTAAATCTGTTGCCAGGCGGGTTAGTTGGGCTTTAACTTCGTCCCATTCCACGGGCACTGCGGTTCGCTCGACCGGGATCACCGCGCCGTCGGCCATGGTGGTACCGGACTTGGCGTAGGCCGGGGCGAGTTGCACGTAACGAGCCGAGATCAGGCTTTGCGCGACGATGACGGCCTTGGCGTCGGCAGGAACCGATATCCGGTGCTCGATGTCAAGGGTCATTTTGGCGTTGGCGCCGGCCGGTTCGATCGCAGCGATGGTCCCCACTTTGACCCCCGAGATGCGGACTTCGTCGCCCGGGTAGATCCCGGTGGCACTCGTGAAATAGGCGGTGATCACCTTCGGCGCGAAATAAAAGTTGCGGATCAGCACGGCGGCACCGGCCAGCAGCAAGACAACCAGCACCACCACGGCCCCCCGCCGTAACCTCCTGGCGTTCATCGTGAACCACCCGGAATCCCGTTGTACGGCAACGGGAGTTCCGCCCGGGGCCCGGCGTTGTCCGGCGGCTGCCCGTTGCTGACGCCGCGTCGGAACCCGAGCGCGTAGTCGAGGAACGGCTGGATAACCTGCGCCGGTATCAGATTGGGGACGTAGGACTGGTAGAAGTACCCGCTGGCCACGGCTTCACCCTGGGTCATTTCGTATTTGGCTAGACCAGGCAGGGTTTTGGCGATGTTGTCGCGGTTCTTTTCCAGCATCGCGGTCACCGAGTTCAGTTTCTGCAATGTGGGTGCCAGCTCTTTCTCGTTGTCGGCGACCAGTCCTGACAGTTCGCGCGACAACGCCGAGGTGCTGGCCAGCAGGCTGACGATGGCTTCACGCCGCTCGTTGAGCATGGCGACCAGGTCATTGGCGTCCAGGATCAGGGTGTTGAGCGCTTCGCTTCGCTCAGCGAGGATGCCGGTGACCGACGCCGCGCTTTTCAGTAGCTCCCGCAGGCTGTCGTTGCGCGCGTTCAAGGACCGCGAGACCTTCGTCAGCCCGTCGAACGTCGGACCCAGCTGGGGCGTGATCTGTTCAATGGTGTCGGACAACGCATCCAACGACGCGTTGATGCCTTCAGTGTCGGTACCCGCGGTGTTCGTGGTGAGGTCGGTAACCGCTTCGGTCAGCGAATACGGCGACGAGGTGCGCGATAGCGGAATGACCGCGCCGCGACGCAGCAGACCGCTGCCTGCGGATTCCAGCGTGAGGATGCGCTGCCCCAGCAGGGTACCGGTCCTGATGTGCGCCGACGTGTCGTTGCCGAGCGTGATCGCACTGTCGACGCTGAAGGTGATCAGCGCCTTCCCTTCCTCGTCGAGCGAAACATCGTCGACCTGACCGACTTTCATTCCCGCCAGCCGGACGTCGTTGCCGGCGGTCAGTCCCCCGGCTTCGGTGAACAGCGCCTGAAATCGCAAGGAGGTGGCCCACGAACTGAGCCGTTCGGGTTGCAGGCCCACAGTGATGACGAGGATGATCAGCACGGCGCCGATGAATCCCGTGCGCACCAGGCGTGATTCGCGGTATTTCAGCATTACTCAGCGCACCTGCCGTTGTCTTGTTTGACGAACGGGAAGACGGCGGTTCGGTTTTGCAGGTCGGTGACGCGGACGGTGAGTTCGCAGATGTAGTAGTTGATCCAGCTTCCGTAGGCGCCCAAGCGCACGAGTTTGCGGTAGTTGTCCGGGGCCGATTGCAGTGCCCCGTCGAGAAGGCCTTTCTGATCGTCGAGTAGGGGCGCCAAGCGGCTCAGTTGATCGATGGTGCCGGCCAACGGCGCGCGGGCCTGGCCGAGCAGATCAGCGATCGATGTTGTGCCGCTGTCGAGGGCGTTGATGGCCTCGCCGATGGGGTCACGGTGGGCGGCCAATTCGGAGACCAACCGCTGGAAACGGTCGATAGCATCGGCGAACTGACTTCCACTGGTGGCGAGCGTGCCGATCACAGCGTTGAGGTTGTCGATGAGCGCTTCGATGATCTGGTTGTTGTCGGCCAGCCCATTGGAAAACGATGCTGTCTTGGTCAGCAACGAGTCCACCGTGTCGCCCTGGCCCTGAAAGATCTGCAGCAGAGCGTTGGTCAATGCGTTGACGTCTTGAGGATTCAGGCCCTGGATGACCGGCTTGAGACCGCCCAGTAGCTGATCGAGGTCCAGCGCCGGTGCAGTCCGGTCGGCGGGGATCTGCGAGCCGGGCTGCATCACTCTGGCTGAGCCTGGTCCGTCGATGAGTTCCAGGAATCGGTCGCCGACCAGGTTGAGGTAGCGGACGGCCGCCTTGGTGCCGCTGCTCAGCACGACGTTGCGGTCAGCGTCGAACGCGACCGTCACGGTGTGATCTGGCCGCATCGAGATGTCGGCGACGGTGCCGACACGCAGACCGCCGGCGCGCACCGAATCACCGGTTTTCAGTCCCGATACGTCGACGAACATTGCGGAGTAGGCGTTGGTCGAACCGTTGCGGTACTGCCCGAAGATCATGAACAGAAATGCGGTCAGCACGACCATGACGACGCCGAAGGCACCGAACTTCAGGATGTGTCCCCGTGTGCCGCTCACCCTGGTTCTCCGATCTGAGCGGTGTTGCGGGCAGGTCCGGGTATCGGTCCGAAGAGCAATTGCTTGAGTCCATCGGAGTTCAGCAGGATGCCTTGATTGCCGTATTGCGCCTGGTTGGTTCCCACATCCGTGACCACGAATGGCGGGCCGGTGTCGAACGGGACGGTCGGTAGCGAGGTGCACTGCGGCCCGCCGGTGGCGGCGACCTTCGGCAGATTCATCGGATAGCGGTACCGCTCACGGCCCAGCAGGAATCCGATGGAGTCGGTGATGCCCGGTTTCTCCAGTGGCGGACCCGATGCGATCGTGGCCAGCGCGCCGATCCCGCAGTTCAGCCCTTGGTGGTACTGGTTGGTCAAATCAGTGGTGGGCACCAACACTCGGAACACGTCGCTGATGCCCGCGCGGTTCGATCCGAGGACGTCGTTGCCGACGTCGGCAAGCCCAATGGTGCTGACGAGGAACGTATCCAGACTGTTCTGTTCCTCGACAACTGTCTGGCCGATGTGTGTCGCGTCATCGAGTGTGGTGACGAAATCGTGGCCGGCGTCGGCGTAGGCGTTGAGCACCTCCGGTGCCGTTTCGGTGTCGTGGGTGAGGTTGGGGAGGCTGGGTTCGAGTTTGGCCAGCAGTGCGTCGAAATCGCTCAGGGTGCGCCCGAGTTGCGGGCCGCGGCCGTTGAATGCCGAGGAGATCGCCCCGAGTGTTTCGTTGAGCTTCTCTGGTTGTATCGCCGACAGCACCGAGGAGAGCTGCTGAAAAATGGTGTTGAACTCGACCGTCACATGCTCTGCGGTCAGCACCTGCCCGGGCCGCAGCGTGTGCGTCGATGGGTTCGGCGGCGCCACAAGGTCAATCGATTTGGCGCCGAAGACCGTCGCCGAGGAGATGTCGACTCTGACGTTGTCCGGAATCTGAGCCAGCTGAGCCGGATCCATGGCCAACAAGATGGCGGCCTGACCGTCGGGACGGTCTTGGATCGACACGACGTTACCCACCGGAACACCGACCAGCTTGACCTTCGCGTCCGGATTCATCACCAGGCCCGCCCGCTGCGACAGAACCGTCAGGGGCACCGTGTCGGCGAAGCTGCCGCGAAACATCCCCGCCGCCACGATCACAATGCCCACGATCGCCACAACCATGGCCAGACCAGACAACGTGCGCGCATGCTCTTTCATCAACTGCCCAAATCCATTACGTCTGCGCGACAACGCATCACGGTCATGTCACCAGTCCGCCCTGCAAAGCCGCGACAACACGAACAAAGTCAGAACGCAACGGCGAAGTCTTGGCGCGTCAATCTGCGTACGCCCCAGAAGTAGGTGACCAGCGGCATGGTGCACCACAACAGGTTCAGCACCACGAACTTGATCCACATCTCGGCCGGGCTGGTCATGCTCTGCATGTTGTTCGCGATCTCCACACCGAAGTAAACCGCCGGCAGCGTGACCTCCACTATCATTCCACCCATAATGAACGAGAGTTGAGTGCTGGTGAACCGCTTGCCATTTCGGAAGAACTGCACCATCGCATACGCTTCGAACAGGCCGATGAAGAACGCGATCCACTCAAGAACCACGATGAGCGGGTCACCGTTCAGGTAGCGCGCGTCGCCACCTAAGAGGATGGGCGACCACATGTACGTCCAGAGCGCGCCGTTCTCAACGCCGGCTCGGATCTCGTTGAAGAACAGAAGCCACGGGAGTTCCCAGATGAAACGTGGTATCAGGGCGATGAATACCCACACGATCACCATCGCACCCAGCCGTTGCGATTTCGTCCAATCGCGCTGCCCCGGAAGGGGTAGCCACGGAAGAACAAGTGCCGTCACGAAACAGCCGACGACGAACAAAACCAACGCCGTAGATGCCACGACATGGGACACCCCGGCATGAAATTCCAGGTACCAGAACACGATGTGGATGACGAAGAAGAACGCCAAGATGCCGAAGAGGGACTTCTGCAGGGAGGAGAGTCCGCGCTTCGTCGATGAATCGCGTTTGCCGTCCTGAGGGATCGTCTCCGTCATAGTCAAACCTCCATGCCTTTGGCGGACTCGCCCGTCGGAACTAGCACCGCGAAGCGCTACTGGCAGCAGTCACATTCAGTCGTAAGTGCCCGAAGACCCGCCGCTTCTGCTTGACGATTTCGTCCCGCCTCGCAGACACCGGCAACTTCGCTAGCATGGCACATGCCATGTTTGAATGGCAAGGGTCAACGCCCGTGCCGATAGCACGCGTATGCGCTGGGTCGGTGCTGGTGCTGTCATAAAGTGCTACGGATGAGGCGACACGCTAGGCAGGGGCGGCAATGAGTGGGCGCAGGAGTCCCGACCGTCCCACCACCGGCCGCCGCGAACGCGGCGACCGCACTCGTGAACGCCTCATCGACGAGACAGTCCTCTGCATCCGCGAAGAAGGGTTTTCAGCCGCGAGCGCACGGCACATCATCGAACGCGCCGGTGTGACGTGGGGTGTCATCCAGCACCACTTCGGCGACCGCGACGGCCTGCTGATCGCGGTCATCGACGACGCCGTTGACCGCCTGGTTACCTCGCTCGAAGCGTTGTCCGACCCAGAGCAACCGATCGACACCACCGACTTGGTGCGTGGCGCCTGGGAAGCATTCGCCAACCCCAAAGCGATGGCCGGTCTCGAGATCCTCATATCCACCAAAGAGCTGCGTTCCGGCCTCGATAGCCGGCACATGGAGCGACTCGGTGCGGCCCTCGTGAGTCTGACCCAACGGTTGGAAACCAGTCATGGCGGCCAGAACGCCGTTGCACTGGGCATGCTGCTGTGGACGACCCCGGTCGCGATGATGATCGCCGAAATGTTCGCCACACTGCCGCTCGAAGTCGGCGAAGCCCAACGGGCAATCATCGAGCTGATCAACCAGCAATCCTGACGTACCAATCGGCCGGATTGTGCCGTACGCAGCCACTAGAGCCACAGGATCGCTGCCGGGGCCGATTGACAGCCGCGCCAGTAACCAGGGCGCCTATTCCGCTACGCGGAAATACGCTTCAACCGTGCCGCTCAGCTTGATGACCATAGGATTTCCGCGGCGATCCTTGGCGGTGGGGACTTCAACACGCACCCAACCCTCGGCCACGTTGTATTCGTGAACATTGGTGTTCTCGACGCCGTTGAAGCGAATACCCACGTCGCGTTGAAGCACCTCTTCGCTGTAGAAGGCGCTGCGCGGATCGATGGAGAGGTGATTCGGTGGAACGTCTGTGCTCTGATCCTCGGACATGATGGCTTTCGTTAAATGCTGCGTTGGGTTCTTGGGTTTGATTCTGTAAGAACCTACGCGACCCTAACCGGCGCGACCAACTCCCTGAACTGCTCGTTTCCTGGTGGAGCTAAGGGGATTCGAACCCCTGACAGTTCCGGCGGAAATGTTGCTTGAGCTGCGACGATCGCCGAACGAAACCTGCGAGCTGACGGGTTCGGTACGGATTCGATCCCCGGCACCGTTGATGGCATCAACAGAAAACCCGATACACGCCCGGGCCGTAGCATCACGGCCCGGGCGGATCGGGTTAGCGGCAACGCCGGGACTCAGAAGAACGTCGTCGCCGTCGTGCTCGTGCCGTTGTCACATGTGATCGTGACGGTCCAGTTCCGGAATCGGGGAACAGCGGGGACGATCCTCAGGTCGTACTTGGAGTTGGCCGGCAGGGCGAAGCCGCGGTTGAAGTTGTCCGTCGCATACGTGCATTGCGACGTCACTCCACTGCGGTCCGTGATGTGAGCCACCATGCCACCCACGACAGTGTCGAACGAGACCGTCGGCCCCAGCTTCGGTGCGGGCGGCGGTGGCGGCGGGTCATTCGGCGGCGGCGGGGTGGCCCCGTTCGCACAACCCGAGACGATGACCTTTGCGCCCTGCTGGTTCTGCAGCATGCTCTTGGCCTTGCTCTGCGCGGCGGCGAGCGATGGGGCAGATGCCCCGACCTCTTCGCCGTAGTCGTTCGAGGCGGCCGCCGCACACTCGTTCGTGGCGATGACCTCGGTCACGCAGTGGCTGCCGCCGTTGTTCACGCAGTTCGTGAGCGCCCCTTGGGCGGCCTGGTCTCGGCTGCCGTTGATCGCGGAGCCGCCGGCCATCGTGACGGGGGGATTCTCGTTGACGTATCCGAGGGCGAGTGCGATGTACTGGTCAGCTGCGTGCGCTGGCGCGGCTGCGCCGACCATTCCGACGACGGTCGCCGCCGCGGCCAGCAGGATCGCGGCGATGGTGTGGCTGCGCCGACCGGCACCGCCCTGGTAGGTGGTTGTCATGTTTCGTGTCCTTGAGTTAGTCGGGTTCCCTGGCCGTTCACCCGTGTCGCAATAGTCGCGCTCAGCAACGGGCTGGGTAATCGCCGGGAAGCCAGGATCCACTGGCTCAAGGGCAGGGTTTCCTATCCGCCAGGCAAGCATCGACGGTGTACTACCCGATCCATACAAGGTGCGCGCCGCATCGATATCTCTCAATTCGATTGCGGTACATACGCAGCGGCGCCACGGTATGACCTTCTAGGATCATCGGGGTGATACGCGACTCGCTGCGTTCGGTGCCGCAGGGCCAGGTGGATGTCACCGCGCCAATCTCGATTGATGGTCTGAGCTTTGTCGCCCGCGATGACCCGGCGATGCCGATGTACCGCATACTTGCCAACTTGCGACAGCCGGTAGCGTTGCGGGACTTGATGATTGCGCCCGTGCGGAGCGGGTATGTCGGCGACGGCCACCCACAGGATCCGACCCTGGTCCCGATGGCAGGCGCCGAGGCAGTACCGAATGTCGATGTCGATGAGGTTTACCTGCCGGTCACCGACGGGGTAGCGCGATGCCAGCTTTACCGACCCTCGGCAGCACCGGCTGATCAGCGTCTTCCGGTGATCGTCTACTACCACGGCGGTGGATTCACGGTCGGTTCGTCTGATGACTGCGACTTCCTGTCGCGCAAGTTGGCGTTCACCAACGACGCGGTCGTGGTGTCAGCCAACTATCGGATGGCGCCGGAGTTCCCGTTCCCTACACCATTCGATGATGCCTATGAGGTCTACAGCTGGGTGGTCGACAACGCCCACGAAATCGATGGCGACAGCGCGCCCGTATCGCGGTCGCCGGCGATTCGGCGGGATCGACCCTCGCGGCGGCCGTCCCGTTGCGCGCCCGCTAGGGCGATTGAGGAAGGCGATCGTCGTCGCGGTGTCACCGCCGTGAGCGGCCCCGTCGCCATCGACCTAGCCCTGGCCCTGGCCCTGGCCCTGGCCTGAGCGATAACCCCGAAATCACCCGCGGCCGGGCTGCGTCGGTGAGTAAGTTATTAGCCGACGCGCGACGAAGCGCGAAGGGGCTGCAATGGCTGTCAACGAAGTCAAACTCAACGAATTTCTGGGCAAGGCCATCGGCGATCTGGGCGCTGCGATGAGCGCGGTCCTGGTACTTATCGGCGATGAGCTCGGACTGTATGCCGCGCTGGCCGAGGAGCGGTTGACGTCTGCCGAACTGGCCGATCGCACCGGCACGAGCGAGCGCTACGTGCGAGAGTGGCTCGCCAACCAGGCCGCCGGAGGCTACGTCGAATACGACAGCGCGACTGACCGATACCACCTGAGCGAGGAGCAGGCGCTGTGCCTGGCGAACCCCGAGGGGCCGGTGGATCTACCCGGCGGTTACTCCATCGTCGAGGATCTATTCCACGTCAAGGAGCGAGCCGTCCAGAACTTTCGCGGGGGATCCGGGATGGAGTGGGGCGAGCATCATCCATGTCTGTTCCGCGGCACCGAGCGGTTCTTTCGGGCCGGCTATAACGCAAGCCTGCTGTCCGACTGGCTGCCCGCTCTCGACGGCGTTGTCGAGAAACTGAACTCCGGGGGCCGCGCCGCCGACATCGGATGCGGGCACGGTGTGACGACCATCCTTATGGCGCAAGCATTTCCGGATGCGCAGTTCGTCGGCATCGATTACCACGACGCGTCGATCGAGACCGCTCGCGAGCATGCCGCACAGGCCGGCGTGACCAACGCGCGCTTCGAGGTAGCGGACGCGACGTCATATCAGGGAGGCGACTACAACCTGATCGCCTTCTTCGACTGTCTGCACGACATGGCTGATCCGTCCGGCGCGGCCCGGCACGCCCGGCAGTCACTCGATGCCGACGGGCACTGCCTGCTGGTCGAACCGGCAGCGGGCGACAGCGTCTCGGACAACCTCAATCCTGTAGGCAGGGTCTTCTACGGGGCATCTTCACTCATCTGCGTACCCGTATCGCTCGCACAGAACGGACCCGCGCTGGGCGCGCAGGCCGGCGAACAGCGGCTGGCTGAGGTGATGAGTGACGGCGGGTTCACCCGCTTCCGTCGCGCGGCCCAGACTCCGTTCAACATGGTGTTCGAGGCCAGGCCGTAGCCCCTTCGATTGGATGCTTTACGCCGTCTGCCACCACGACCGCCAATGACCGTTGCCGTCATCCAAACTGCGCGCAGGGTCGCGATCTCCGCGGATCTACAGCCTCATGTGCGTTCTCGCCCGACCTACGGGTTCCGTAAACCAAGAAACCCGCCCCAACCGAAGTCAGAGCGGGTCTTGGAAAAGTGGAGCTAAGGGGATTCGAACCCCTGACCCCCACACTGCCAGTGTGGTGCGCTACCAACTGCGCCATAGCCCCAGGTGTGCCCACCGAAGTTACACCACCGGCAGGCGCGCTTCAAAATCGCTGGTCAGGGCAGCTCGCCAGCGGCCTCTGGGCCCAGCGGCCGCGGCGGGGTGTGCTCCAACGGCGGGCCATCCCGGGTTTCCGGCGCCAGCAGCCACCCGATCGAGGCCAGGACCAGGATCGCGCCGCTCATCGCGAAGGCCGCCTCGAACGACAGGTGCTGAGCGATCTCCCCGACCCCGAATGACCCCGCGATCGACCCCAGATCCGACATCATCTGGAACGTCGCCACCGCCGTCCCGCCGCGGGCCTTGCCGATGATGTCGGCGACCGCAGCTTGCTGCGGCGCGGTGAACACCCCGGTGGCCGCGCCCGCGATGAACGCACCCACCAGGAACACCGGCAGCGACGTCGCCGCACCGACCACCGCCGTCGTCAGCCCGGAAACACCGAGACCGATGATCAGCAGCGGCCGACGCCCCGTCCGGTCGGAGAGCCGTCCCGACGGAAGCACGGCCGCGACGTTGCCGGCCGCGAATGTGGCCAGCGCCGCACCGGCCACCCCGGGCCCGCGGTGCAGCGCTTCGGTGATGAACAGCGGCACCAGAGCGACCCGCAGCCCGAACGCCGACCAGCCGGTGGCGAAGTTGGACAACAGCGCCGCGCGGTAGGCCCGATGGCGCAGCGCGACTCGCAACGTCACCGTCAGCTCGTCGGCCGGGGCCGGCGCGGCCAGATGCGAATGCCGCAGATTGATGAACACCACCGCCGCGGCGATCAGCAGCGCCACCCCGTAGATAAGGAACGGCGCGGCCAGGCCAAGGCCGGCGGTCAGGCTGCCCATCAGCGGACCGGCGACCGAGCCGACCAGGAACGCGCTGGAGAACATGCCCGCCACCCGACCGCGGGCGTTGTTCGGACTGATCCGGATCATCAGCCCCAACGCCGAGACGAAGAACATCGTCGAGCCGATCCCGCCAAGCGACCGGAACACCAGTAGCTGCCAGTAGGTGTGGGCAAAGGCGCACGCCCCCGTCGACACCGCCACGATCAGCAAGCCACTGACATAGATGCGCCGCTCCCCCAGGCGCTGCACCAACATGCCCGACACCGGGGCGAAGCACAGCCGCATCACCGCGAAGGCGGTGATCACGAACGTCGCGGCGCTGATGCTCACTCCGAAATTGCGAGCGAACTGCGGCAGCACCGGCGCGACCACGCCGTAGCCGAGGGCGATGACCGCGTTGGCCGCGATCAGAACCCAGACTTCCCGCGGAAGCTTGGCCTCGGCTTCCGAGGGACAGTCACCCTCCGCGACGGAACTCACGAGATGACTGTATTCACCACCTCACGGGCGGCGTCCTGCACCTCCGCCAGATGCTCGGGGCCCTTGAACGACTCGGCGTAGATCTTGTAGACATCCTCGGTGCCCGACGGCCGCGCGGCGAACCAGCCGTTGGCGGTAGTCACTTTGAGCCCGCCCAGCGCTGCGCCGTTGCCCGGCGCGGTGGTCAGCTTCGCGGTGATCGGCTCGCCGGCCAACTCGGTCGCGGTGACCTGCTCCGGGGACAGCTTGGCCAGCCGCGCCTTCTGTTCCCGGTTGGCCGGGGCGTCGACGCGGGCATAGGTCGGCGCACCGTACTTGGCGGCCAGCTCGTCGTAGCGCTGCGACGGCGACGACCCGGTGACCGCGAGGATCTCCGAAGCCAGCAGGGCCATGATGATCCCGTCCTTGTCGGTGGTCCACACCGAGCCGTCGCGGCGCAGGAACGACGCACCGGCCGACTCCTCGCCACCGAAACCGATTGTGCCGCTGATCAATCCGTCGACAAACCACTTGAACCCGACGGGTACCTCGATGAGCTTGCGGCCCAGGCCGGCCACCACCCGGTCGATGATCGACGAGCTGACTGCGGTCTTGCCGACGGCCACGGTGGCCGGCCAGTCCGGCCGATGCGAGTACAGATAATCGATCGCCACGGCCAGATAGTGATTCGGGTTCATCAGCCCGGCGTCGGGGGTCACGATGCCGTGCCGGTCGGAGTCGGCGTCGTTGCCGGTGGCGATCTGATAGGAGTCCCGGTTGGCGATCAGTGACGCCATCGCGTTCGGTGAACTGCAGTCCATCCGAATCTTGCCGTCGGTGTCCAGTGTCATGAACCGCCACGTCGCGTCGACAAGCGGGTTGACCACGGTGAGGTCCAGGTCGTGGCGCTCGGCGATGGCGCCCCAGTAGTCGACGCTGGCCCCGCCCAGCGGGTCGGCACCGATGCGGATCTTCTGAGCGCGGATGGCGTGGATGTCGACGACGTTGGGCAGATCCGAGATGTAGGCATCGAGGTAGTCGTGGCGTTGGGCGCGTGGGAGTGCGCGCGCCAGCGGCACCCGCTTCACATCCTTGAGCCCGCCGCGGAGAATCTCGTTGGCGCGCTTGGCAATCACGCCGGTGGCGTCGGTGTCGGCGGGGCCGCCGTTGGGCGGGTTGTACTTGAACCCGCCATCGCGTGGCGGGTTGTGTGACGGGGTGACGACGATACCGTCGGAAAGGCCAGAGGTCAGGCCGCGGTTGAACGCGAGGATGGCGTGGCTGACCGCCGGGGTCGGGGTGTAACGGTCGGCCGAATCAATCATGGCCACAACATCATTGGCGGCCAGCACTTCCAGCGCCGACACCCACGCCGGCTCGGACAGCCCGTGGGTGTCGCGGCCGATGAACAGCGGACCGGTGGTGCCTTGCGCAGCCCGGTACTCCACAATCGCCTGTGTGGTGGCCAGGATGTGTGCCTCGTTGAACGCCCCGTCCAGACTGGAGCCGCGGTGCCCCGACGTGCCGAACACCACCTGTTGGTCGATGTCGTCGGGGTCGGGGTTCACCGTGTAATACGCGGTGACCAGATGGGGCAGATCGACGAGGTCTTCGGGGAGCGCCGGCTTACCGGCGCGGGGGTTAGCCGCCATGACGCCAATTCTGCCCCCCTAGGGGCGATACTTGCTCGCGGATTCATCGACGGTTAAGGGGGTGGCCCATGTTCGGCCATGACAACCGGGAGTTGGCGGCCGTATTCGTCGGCGGCGCGGTCGGGACCCTGGCGCGCGCGAGCCTGGCGACGGTCTTCGCCGATGACCCGGCGCACTGGCCGTGGGCGACATTCGGCGTCAACATCGTCGGCGCGTTCCTGCTGGGGTACTTCACCACCCGATTGCTGGAGCGCCTGCCGCTGTCGAGCTATCGCCGCCCCCTGCTGGGTACCGGGTTGTGCGGGGGGCTGACGACGTTCTCCACCATGCAGGTCGAGACGTTGAAGATGATCGAGCACCATCACTACGGCCTGGCGGCCGGCTACACCGTGGTCAGCATCATCGCCGGCCTGCTGGCGGTGTACGTGGCGACAGCGCTGGTGCGCCGGGTCAGGATCCGGGCGTGAGCCTCGCGGTATGGGCCGGGGTGATGGTCATCGGCGGGCTGGGGTCGGTGGCCCGGTTCATGGTCGATCGTGCGGTGGCCCGCCGCGTGGCGCGGTCATTTCCGTTCGGCACCCTCACCGTCAACATCAGCGGCGCGGTGCTGCTCGGCTTCGTCAGCGGGCTGGCGCTGAGCCACCACGTGGCACTGCTGGCCGGCACCGCCTTCGTCGGGGCCTACACCACGTTCTCGACCTGGATGCTGGAAACCCAGCGGCTGACCGAGGAGCGCCAGATCTGGCCAGCGGTCACCAATCTCGTCGTCAGCGTCGCCCTGGGCGTCGCCGCGGCGATGCTCGGCCAATGGATTGCGAGCCTGCTATGAGCGACACCTACTTGAAGCTGACCACCTTCTTCAGCGACCGTCAGCGCGCCGGTTCCCGCTTGCTGGCCGATGCGATGCTCGACCTCTACGCCGAACGCGGGGTGGCCAACAGCGTGATGCTGCGCGGCATCGCCAGCTTCGGCCCGCGGCACATCGTCCGCACCGACGAGTCGCTCACCTTGTCCGAGGATCTGCCGGTCGCGATCGCCGCCGTCGACACCGAAGCGAAAATCAACGGGCTGATCGACGACGTCGTCGGCACCACCACCCGCGGCCTGATCACCCTGGAACGGGCCCGGCTGTACACCGGTGACCTGCCCGAGGACGACGACGCGGTGAAAGTCACCGTCTACGTCGGCCGTCGACGCCGGATCAACGGCGCAGCGGCGTTCTACGCGGTGTGCGACCTGTTGCACCGCCACCACTTCGCGGGAGCGACGGTGTTCCTCGGCGTGGACGGCACCGCGCTCGGTCGACGGCGTCGTGCCCGGTTCTTCGGCAGCAACACCGATGTACCGATCATGATCGTCGCCGTCGGCTCCGCCGCACAGGCACAGCGGGCGCTGCCCGAACTCGAAGCACTGATGAACGAGCCGCTGGTGACAGTGGAGCGTGTCCAGGTGTGCAAGCGCGACGGCGAGCTGCTGGCCCGCCCGCCCACGCTGCCCGCCGTCGACGCCCACGGGCGCGCGTTGCACCAGCAGCTGACGATCTACACCGACGAGTCCACCCACCATGACGGGGTGCCCATTCACCGGGCACTGGTACGGCGGTTGTGGGAATCAGAGACCGTCGGCGGCGCGACCGTACTGCGCGGCATCTGGGGCTTTCACGGTGACCATAAACCCCACGGCGACAAGCTGATTCAATACGGCCGCCAGGTGCCGGTGACCACGATGGTTGTCGACACCCCGGAGATCATCGCGCGGTGCTTCGACCTCGTCGACGAGCTGACCGGCCGCCACGGGTTGGTCACCTCCGAGATGGTGCCCGCGATGCTGATGCTCGACGGCGACGTGCGCAGTGGTGCAACGGATCTGGCCGACTACCGGAACTAGGCGATCAGCTGTCGGTCAACACCGTCAGCAGGATCACCGAGTCCTCGATCGCATGCAGGCCGTGCCGCTCCCGCGGAACCACCAGCAGATCGCCTTCATGACCCTCCCAGGCGTCATTGGCGGTGGTCAGCCGGACATTGCCCCGCAGTACCTGCAGCGTGGTCTCCCCCGGGCTGTGGTGCTCGCTGAGGTCACGGCCACCGGCGAGGGCGATCAACGTCTGCCGCAGCTGGTGCTCGTGGCCGCCGTGCACGGTGTGTGCGGCCCGCCCACTGTTCGACGAGCGGGCCGCAGCCAGCTGTTCGTCGGCGAGCTGGGACAGCGAAATCGAATCCATAACATCCTCCAGTTTTTCAAAAGTTAAGCAGCAGAACGCCACCCACGAGCAGCGCCACCACCTTGACAACTTCGACTACGACGTAGACGTAGTGCGCGTGTGATCGCCCGGCCTGCGCCTGACTCGCGTCGGCCAGCACCGCATCCGAGCGCCGAGTCAGGGCCGGACGCACGAGGCCCACCTGAATCACCAGCGCGGCGATGGCGACCAGGACGGCCGCAATGACACCGGCGCTGGGCGTGCCCATCACCAAGGCAACGACGATGACCGCCGCCAGCACTGCTTCGCAGGTGTTGAGCGCACGGAAGACGAGCCGTCCGATGCCCAACCCGAGCGCGATGGTGACCCCGGGTGCACGGAACTTCAGCGGCGCCTCGAGGAATGAGATGGCCAGCACCATGCCCAGCCAAACGAACAACGCTGCCACCGCGGTCGCCGTCCAGTGCGCCACCACGTCCCCTTACCGCCAGTCCGTGGCGAGTTCGGCCACCCAGGCGCCGGCCTGCGCCGGGTCCTCCGGTGGCGACGCGACCAACACCAGTTCGTCGACACCCAACTGTGTCAGACGCTCCGCCTGCGCCGGGTTGGGTTGGCGCAGCGCGACTGCCACCCGCAGTTCGGCCGGATCACGTCCGGCTTCCTCACACAGCCGGCGCAAGGTCGCCATCTTGGCCGCGACGTCGTCGACGTCACGCAGGTTGAAGCCGTACCAGCCATCAGCCCACTGCGCGACACGGCGAAGGGCGGCATCGCTATTGCCACCGCACAGGATCGGGATCGCGCGCTCCCGCGGTTTGGGATTGACCCGGATGTTCTCGAAGTTGGCGAATTCTCCTGCGTAGGAGGCGATATCGTCACGCCAGATGGCGCGCATCGCAGCGACGTAGTCGGCGGTGCGGGCCGCTCGACGCTCAAACGGGACCCCGATCGCATCGAATTCCTCACGCGACCAACCGATTCCGATGCCGAATGAGAATCGGCCACCGCTGAGCTTGTCCAGGCTGGCGGCCTGCTTGGCCACGATCACCGGGTTGTGTTCGGGCAACAGCAGCACGCCGGTGGCGATGCCGATCGTCGTCGTGGCGGCCGCAGCGAACGACAGGCCGATCATCGGATCGATCCAGTCGGCGTCGGCCGGCACGGCGATCTTGCCGTCGTCGGCGTACGGGTAGTGCGATACAGAGTCGTCGACCATCACGACGTGCTCCCCCGCCCACAGTGTGGCGAAGCCGCTCTGTTCGGCGGCAATGGCCACCGCCTGGATCACCGCGGATTCAGCGCCGGCGCCGATACCCAGAGCGTGCAACCCGAGTCGCATACTGCGCATCATCGCACGGGTCATGATGGTCGCTATGAGCGATGACCCGGTGGCGGCGCTGCAGCGGTGGGAGGATGCCGGCGCGCATTGGGCGGTGATCGATCGTCATGCGGATGAGGTCACCGTCGGGCTGTATCGCTGTGACGGCGGCGAAGAGGTCGACCGATTCACCTCAGCCGATCCGGCGCTGCTGGTGTACGTGCGGGATCGCGACAGCACCTTCTAGAGCTGGATGAAGCCGCCGTTCCACCAGACGCCCCACGCCGGCAAGTCGGCGTTCCAGACCACCGGCAGCCAGGGCGCCCACGGCGGTGGTGGTGGCGGCGGCGGAGCCCAGACCGGCACGACATCGTCAATCAGGGCGCTATGCCCAGGTGGGGGCTGGTATCCCTGACCTGGCGGAAGCGGGGTGCCCGGCCCGCCGACGTTGGCGCCCGGGCCGCCCGGGATCGGGGGCGGTGCAGGCGGCGGGTGCGGATCGGCCTGGGCGAGGCCTGCCCCTGCTCCCAACGCGATCGCGCCGGCCACGGCCGCGAATGCCACCTTGGCAGTCTTCAGGATCGTCATGGTGGGAAGTCCTGTACCCGGCCAGCCCGGTCCGGTAAACACATGGAGATGCGCACAACGGGGTGGTGCGCGGTGGTCGGGCTTGCCGTCACCGCGTTGGCGGGCTGCGGTGGGAGTAGCGACACCACACCCACGCTGACCACCACGACGACAACAACGACCGCCACGGTGGCCGCCGCACCGGCGCCGCAGCCCCGGGCGGTGAAGTGGGTGGACCTGCAGGCCGGTGACTGTCTGGCCGATCCACCACCGACGGATCCGGCGGTGGTGATGGTCAGCGTCGTCGACTGTGGCCAGCCACATCTGGCCGAGGCATACCTGCGCGCGCCGATCCCGGTGAACGCCGCGTTGGCCGACGTCGTGACCAGTGAGTGCACGACTGGCTTCCAGCAGTACACCGGGGCTACGCCCGCGACGGGCAAGTACACCAGCACCTACCTCATCGACTCCGACCAAGACCGGACCTCCGACAACCCCTATCCGAGCACGGTGATCTGCCTGCTGCAGGCCGCCGACGGGCAACCGCTGATCGGCTCGGCGCACCGCTGATGGCGCGCCGGTACCAATTCGGGTTGGGCGACCCAGGTCCAGCCGGTAGGGTCTACACGTTGTTTCAGGAATTCCCAGGTCAAAGCGCGGCCGATCTGCAGATAAGGATCTGGATGGCCCATGCGCGCACCTCATGACCCACAGGGACTGAACCCTGTCGGCTTCGCAGGGGCCAGCAACCGACCGATTTCGCTGTTGCTGATCGAGGACGATCAAGGTGACGCCATCCTGGTCGAGGAGTTGATCGACGACGCGGGCGCCGACATCACAGTCGAGTGGGCTTCGTCGATCGCGATCGCCGCCGAAAAGCTGTCGGTTCACCGGCCCGACTGCGTCCTGCTGGACCTCAACCTGCCGGACGCGAACGGGATCTCAGCAGTCCATCGCGTGGCCCAGCTCGATGCCACGCTGCCGATCGTGGTGCTCACCGGCCTCAACGACGAACACTTCGGCATCTCGGCGATGGCGTCCGGCGCGCAGGACTACCACGTCAAGGGGCATGTCGAACCCGAGACGTTGCACCGCTCGCTGTTGTACGCCATCGAACGCAAACGGACCGAGCTGATCGCTGTCGACCTCCACACCAGCCAGGTGCGGGCCCAGGAGAACGCGCGGCTTGAGCGGGCGCTGTTGCCGTTACCCCTACTCGACGAGGATCCCGGCGTCGAGATCGTCACCCAGTACCGGCCAAGCCGGGAGAACGCGCTGCTGGGCGGGGACTTCTACGACATGGTCCAGACGCCGGACGGCACCGTGCACGTCATGGTCGGCGACGTGGCCGGCCACGGGCCCGACGAGGCGGCACTCGGTGCGGCGTTGCGAATTGCGTGGCGCGCCTTCACCTTCGCCGGGCTTCGCGGCAACGAGCGGATGCGGCGCCTTGAGCAGATCCTCCGGGCCGAGCGAGCCGGATCGGGAATCTTCGCGACCGTGCTCAGCGTGGCGCTGTGGCCCGACGGCCGGGGCTTCACCGCGGTCCGCGCCGGCCACCCGGGGATGCTGCTACACGGACCGGGCACCGTCGAATGGCTCGAACCTCCCGCCGGACCCGCACTGGGCCTTGGCGCGCAGAAATGGCCGCAGAACGAGTTGGAGCTACCCGACGGTCACGGGTTGGTGCTGCTCACCGATGGCATCTTCGAGGGGCATTCCGGCATCGGCAACCAGCGCCTTGGCGAAGAGGGCCTGCTGGAACTGGCCCGGTCGATAGCAACACTGCCAGGCCCCGAATTCGTCAAGTCGCTCATCGAAGGCGCCGAGACCCTTGCTCAATCGCACGGCGGGATCAGCGACGACATCGCGGTGCTGCGCGTGGAACGGACGCGCTGATGCAAGAGGTGGCAGGTACCCGGCTGTCGGGTCTGACCGTACGGGGCTGGCTCAGCCTGGTGCTGGTCGTGGTGGGCGTGGTAGTGCTCGGCGGGGCGCTGGGTGCGGCGACGCTGCTGAACCGCACCGATGAGACCAGCAGGCAACTCATCGACGACATCCAGCCCGCCCGTGTCGCCGCCTATCGACTGCAGGCCGCGCTGACCGACCAGGAGACCGCCGTGCGCGGCTACGTCATCGCGACCGACTCGCAGTTCCTCGCGCCTTATTACGACGGGCAGAAAACCGAACAAAGTGCGGCAGACGCGCTTCGGAAGCTCCTCGATGACCGGCCCGAGCTCATCGCCGATTTGAACGCCATAGAGCAAGCAGCGGCAACGTGGCGCAGCCAATACGCTGAGCCACTGATCGCCAGCGTGACCCCAGGGACACCCAGCGTGGCCACCAAAGCGAATGTCGTGGCCGGAAAGTCGCAATTCGATTCCCTGAGAGCACTCTTCGATACCCAGAATCAGCGCCTGGCGACCGCTCGGACTGATGCACTCGCGCAACTCAACACCGCCCAAGCCTGGCGTGACCGCGTTCTAGGCGGCATCATCGCAGCCTTCCTGATCACCGGGTTCGTGATTGCGATCCTGTCTCGCAATGCGATCACCCGGCCACTGGAGGCTCTGGCGGCCGCGTGTCGGCGAATTACCAGCGGTAGCTTCGGTGATCACATCGTTCCGCAGGGCCCCAAGGATATTCGCGCCATCGCCGCCGATGTCGAGGAGATGCGGGGCCGCATCGTCGATGAGCTCGAAGCGACCAGGTCGGCGCGCGAACAGTTGAACGAACAAGCCGGCGAGCTGCGCCGCTCCAACGCCGAGCTCGAGCAATTCGCCTACGTCGCCTCCCATGACCTACAGGAACCGCTTCGTAAGGTCGCATCGTTCTGCCAGCTGCTGGAAAAGCGCTACGGGGATCAGCTCGACGAACGCGGAATCCAGTACATCGATTTCGCGGTCGACGGAGCCAAGCGCATGCAGGTCCTGATCAACGATCTGTTGACGTTCTCCCGGGTTGGCCGGCTCAACTCCACCCAGGTCAAGGTCAACCTCGACGCCGTGCTGAGCGAGGCTATCGACAACGTGGCCACGGCGATCGAGGAGTCCGGCGCCGAGATCGCCCGTCCGGAATCGTTACCCCGGGTCTTGGGTGATCCGACGCTGCTGACCATGCTGTGGCAGAATCTAGTCAGCAACGCTGTCAAATTCCACCGCGAAGACCAAGCACCCCGCATCGCGATCACCTGCGAACCAGGTTCGGGAGAGCAGGAGGGTCAGTGGATGTTCACCTTCTCCGACAACGGAATCGGTATCGGCGAAGAGTTCGTCGACAAGGTGTTCGTGATCTTCCAGCGGTTGCATGGCCGGGACGCCTATACCGGCACCGGAATCGGTCTGGCTCTGGTCAAGAAGATCGTCGAACATCACGGCGGCGTCATCTGGATCGACACGTCCTATGACGACGGGACGCGCTTCCGGTTCACCCTGCCCGCCATGACCGCAGCCAAGCACGAACCGCTATTGGAAGGAACCGCTTCATGACCGACAAGGGTCGCGCGATCGATGTCCTGCTCATCGAGGACGACCCCGGTGACGAATTGATCACCCGGGAAGCGTTCGAGCACAACAAGCTCAGCAACACGCTGCACGTCGTGCACGATGGCGAAGAAGGCCTGGATTATCTCTATCGGCGTGGCCCGTTCGCCGAGGCACCGCGGCCCGACCTCATCCTGCTCGATCTGAACCTGCCCAAGTACGACGGGCGCCAGCTCCTCGAGATGATCAAGTCCGACGACGACCTCTGCCATATTCCGGTCGTGGTGCTCACCACGTCGTCGGCGGAAGAGGACATTCTGCGCAGCTACAAGCTGCACGCCAACGCCTACGTGACCAAGCCGGTCGACCTCGACCGGTTCATGAGCGCGGTGCGCCAGATCGACGAGTTCTTCGTCCAGGTGGTTCGGCTGCCCGGCGGCGGCGGACACCGGCCGTAGCCCCTTAGCAAACCCAATGGTTATTTGCCGCAGAGTCGCGGGCGTGCGCTCGACGTGATCCCCCGCTAACTCTTTGGGGGTAGATATTCGCCCCCATCGAGGAGCAGCAGGCGTAGCAACGCGCACGATAGCGTTCCGCCATGCCGTCGGTCGTCAACAGTGAATCCGGGCCGCCGACCCCATCGGCGCCTGGCGGGACGCCGTGATCGCGACATACCCGTTGGCGAAGCCCGTGCGGGCGTTCGGCGGGTTCATCGCCATGTCGCTGGACACCCTGGTGATGATCTTCCGGCCGCCGTTCGCATGGCGTGAGTACCTGTTGCAGACCTGGTTCGTGGCCCGGGTGTCGGTGCTGCCCGCGCTCATGCTGACGCTGCCCTACTCGGTGCTGCTGGTGTTCACGTTCAATATTCTGCTCGGCGAATTCGGTGCGACCGACTTCTCCGGTACCGGCGCCGCGATCGGCACCGTTAACCAGATCGGTCCCATCGTGACGGTGCTGGTGGTGTCCGGTGCTGGGGCCACCGCAATGTGCGCCGATCTCGGAGCGCGCACGATCCGCGAAGAGCTCGACGCTCTACGGGTGATGGGAATCAACCCGATCCAGGCTCTGGTGGTTCCCCGAGTGCTCGCGGCAACCACTGTGGCACTGGCGCTTTCAGCAACAGTGATCCTGGCCGGCCTGACCGGCGCATACATCTTCTGCGTCTACATCCAGCACGTCTCACCAGGGGCATTCGCCGCGGGGCTGACCCTGCTGACCGGTATGGGCGATGTCATCGTCTCCCTCACCAAGGCAACACTTTTCGGCTTGGCCGCGGGACTCATCGCGTGCTACAAGGGCATTTCCGTCGGCGGTGGCCCGGCCGGTGTCGGTAACGCCGTCAACGAGACCGTCGTGTTCACGTTCATGGTCCTGTTCGCGATCAACGTGATCGTGACAGCCGTCGGCATTCAGTTCACCGTCTCGTGAGGGTGGTTCTGTGAGCGTCAACGCGCCAAGCAGATTGCACCCTAGGCTGGCGGACGGCCTGCATGGCGTGCTCGGGGGTTGGAACCGTATCGGAGCCCAAACCCGGTTCTACGCAAAGACACTGGGGGCAATTCCGGAAGCGGTGACCCGCTACCACAAGGAACTGCTGCGGCTCATCGCGCAGATGGGGCTGGGCGCCGGGGCGCTCGCCGTCGTCGGCGGCACCGTCGCGATCGTGGGCTTCTTGACCATGACCACCGGCGCGTTGGTCGCCGTTCAGGGCTACAACCAGCTGTCCTCAGTCGGATTCGAAGCGCTGACGGGGTTCGCCTCGGCATTCTTCAATGTCCGGCTCATCGTGCCCGGGACCGTATCCGTGGCGCTGTCGGCCACCATCGGAGCTGGCGCCACCGCCCAGCTCGGCGCGATGCGCATCAACGAAGAGATCGACGCACTGGAGGTCATCGGGATCCGTTCCGTCACATACCTGGCCGCCACCCGGGTGCTGGCCGGGGTCATCGTGGTCATCCCGCTGTACTGCATCGCGGTCATGATGGCGTTCGTCGCCGCCCGGACCGGGACGGTCGCCATCTACGGGCAAGGCTCCGGCGTCTACGACCACTACTTCAACACCTTCCTCAACCCCACCGACGTGATCTGGTCGTTCATGCAGTCGGTGGCGATGACTGTCGTGATCATGTTGGTGCACACCTATTACGGGTTCACCGCCAAGGGTGGGCCCGCGGGTGTGGGCGAGGCAGTGGGCCGCGCGGTGCGAACGTCCATGGTGGTCGCGGCGGTCGAGATCGTGATGATTTCGCTGGCCGTGTACGGCCAGTCCGGCAACTTCAACCTCGCCGGGTAGCGATGGAGGACCGGCAAGGTGAGAACCGTCTTTCCGACGGCTGGTGGACCGTCGTACTCCTGCTGGCGATCGGCGCGTTCTTCTTCGTGACGACAACGGCATTCGCGGGCACGTTTCGGTCGTTCGTTCCGGTCACACTGACATCGGACCGGTCCGGGCTGGTGATGGAAACCGGCGCGAAGGTGAAGTTGCGCGGGGTCCAGGTCGGTCGAGTCACCGGAATCAGCGGCCGCCAGGGCGACACCAGTTTGCGACTGGAGATCGAGCCCGACCAGATCCGCTATATCCCAGCCAATGTCGGTGCTCAGATCCGTTCAACAACTGCATTCGGCGCGAAGTTCGTCGACCTCGTCTATCCATCCGAACCCAGCCCGCAGCGCTTGGCCGCCGGCGCGGTTCTGCAGTCAGCCAACGTCACCACCGAGGTCAACACTGTCTTCGAGAATGTGGTCAACCTTCTCGACATGGTCGACCCAGCCAAGCTGAACGCGGTGCTGACCGCCGTGGCCGACGGGGTGCGCGGACAAGGCCCGCGCATGGGCGAGGCCACCACCGATCTCAACGAGGTGCTGAAAGCGCTCAACGCTCGCAGCGACACGATCCGCGATGACTGGCGCTCGTTCAGGAACTTCAACGACACCTACGCCGCCGCGGCACCCGACATCGTGGCGATCCTCAATTCCGCGACCACGGTGAGCACCACGATCGCCGACCGCGCCCAAGCCCTGGATACGTTGCTGCTCAACACGATCGGATTCGCCCAATCCGGCCATGACCTCCTCGAGACAAGCGGCGACAAACTGGTGCAGGCGGTGAACACCCTGGAACCCACGACCGCGTTGCTGATGAAGTACAACCCGGTCTACACGTGTTGGCTGCAAGGCGCGACCTGGACTCTGGACCACGGGGGCTACGAGGCCTGGGGCGGCAAGGACGGAAAGTCGGCGGTGTACGACATCGCACTACTCCTGGGCAACGACCCCTACCAATACCCGGACAATCTGCCGATCGTGGCGGCTAAGGGCGGACCCGGCGGCAAGCCGGGCTGCGGATCGATGCCTGATCCCACCAAGAACTTCCCGGTTCGCCAGCTCGTGACGAACACCGGCTGGGGCACCGGCCTGGACATCCGGCCGAATCCCGGCCTCGGGCATCCGTGCTGGGGCGATTGGTTCCCCGTCACTCGCGCAGCACCGAAGCAGCCGAGCATTCGCCAGTGCCTGCCCGGCCCGGCCCCAGGTCCGGTCGTGCCGCCAGGAATGCCGCCCTACGGGGCCGCGTGGTACGGCCCAGATGGCGTGCCACTGTGGCCGGGCGTACCACCCGCACCGGATCCCGTTGCAGCCCAACCCCAGCCGGGGCCGCCGACAGGAGACCAACCGTGAAGGACAACCTGAAGGGCACGGTCTGGCGCCTGGGCATCTTCCTGACGGTCTGCCTGTTCGGCGCCTTCGCCCTGCTCGCCGTCTTCGCACAGTTCCGCTTCGGGGGCGGCACAACCTACAACGCCGTGTTCACCAACGTCACCGGACTGAAGAACGGTGATTTCGTGCGCATCGCCGGAGTCGAGGTCGGCCGAGTCGACGACATTGCGATCAATCGCGACGCGACGGTACGGGTGGAATTCTCGGCCAAGGACGCGGTGGTGCTCACCGAGGGAACCCGGGCAATCATCCGCTACGACAACGTGATCGGTGGCCGGTTCCTAGCCCTCGACGAGGGCACCGGCGGGGTCAAACGTCTGCAACCCGGCCAGACGATCCCGGTGGACCGCACTGCGCCGGCCCTGGATTTGGATTCGGTCATCGGCGGATTCAAGCCGCTGTTCCGGGCGCTGAGCCCTGAGCAGGTCAATGCGCTGAGCGGTCAGCTCAATCAGGCCCTGCAGGGTCAGGGCGCCACCATCGGCGCCTTCCTGAGCCAGGCCGCGGTGTTCACCAATACCCTTGCCGACCGGGACCAGTTGATCAGTGAAGTGATCACCAACCTGAACGCGGTGCTCGGCTCACTGGGTAGCCAAAGCGGCCAACTGGACAAGGCCGTGACGAATCTGTCGGGGTTGGTCGACGGACTCAACGCACGCCGGACCGACATCGCGAATGCCTTTGCCAGCACCAATGCGGCCGCCGCGACGGTCGCCGACCTGCTGACGCAGGCGCGGGGGCCGTTCCAGAAGGTGGTGCACGAAACCGATCGGGTGTCCTCGATCGCCGTGGCCGACCATGAGTACCTGGAGAAGCTGATCGACACACTGCCCGACAAGTACCGCGCGCTCGGCCGTCAGGGTATGTACGGCGACTTCTTCAGCTTCTATCTCTGCGACCTGGTCCTCAAGGTCAACGGCAAAGGCGGGCAACCGGTTTTCGTCAAGGTGGCCGGCCAGGACACCGGGCGGTGCACGCCCAAGTGAAGTCCTTCTCCGAACGTAATCCTTTAGTTCTCGGTGTCATTGGCGCTGTCGTCATCGCCGGCGTCGTGATGGGCGCGCTCAATTGGCAGAAGTTGCCGTTCCTGAATCCCGGCCACAATTACTCCGCCCACTTCGCCGACGCCGGTGGTTTGTTCACCGGTGCCGGAGTGGAAGTGTCGGGCCTTCCGGTGGGCAAGGTGTCCGACATCCAACTCGACGGTCCGCAGGTTCTGGTGACGTTCCGCATCAACGGCGACGTGCATCTGGGCGAGCGCACAGTCGCCGCGATCAAAACCAAGGGCCTGTTGGGCACCAAGATGCTTGACGTCATCCCCCGCGGGGACGGGGAGCTGTCGGGCCCGATCCCGATCGATCGCACCACCTCGCCCTACCAATTGCCGGATGCTCTCGGCGATCTGACCACCACGATCAGCGGTCTGAACACCGACCAGTTGTCGGACTCACTCGCCACGATGGCGCAAACGTTCGCCCATACCCCGCCGGATCTGCACAACGCGGTCGCCGGGGTGGCTCGCTTCGCCGACATCCTCAATCGCCAGGACACTCAGTTACGCAACCTGTTGGCCAATGCAGCCAAGACCACCGACGTGTTGGCCAAGCGCACCGATCAGATCGTCGACTTGGTACGGCAGACCAACTCCCTGCTGGTCGCCCTGCAAGCCCAGAGCCAGTCCCTGGATCGCATCTGGCGCAACATCTCCGAGATCTCTCAACAGCTCAAGGCGTTCATCGCCGAGAACCGTACGACGCTGAAGCCGGCCCTGGAGAAGCTCAACGGGGTGCTGACCATCGTCGACGATCGCAAAGCCAAGGTGCAGGAGGCCATCAAGCGCCTCAATGCCTATGCCATGTCATTGGGTGAGTCGGTGTCGTCGGGCCCGTTCTTCAAGGCCTACCTCGTGAATCTCTTCCCCGGACAGTTCGTTCAGCCGTTCATCGATGCGGCCTTCTCCGACCTCGGTCTCGACCCGGCCACCCTGCTGCCGTCGCTGCGCACCGATCCTCAGGTGGGCCAGCCCGGCACGCCAGCGCTACCGGTGCCCTACCCACGCACCGGCCAGGGCGGTGAACCGCACCTGAATCTGCCCGATGCGATCACCGGCAACCCAGGCGACCCGCGTTACCCCTATCGCGAACCGCTGCCCGCACCGCCGCCGGGTGGCCCGCCGCCCGGCCCGCCCGCGGTATCACCGCCCGAGATCGCGTCGGTCCCCGATCCGGTGCAGGCGCCGTTCTTCGTACCCGCACCCCGTGAAGGACAGGGAGGACAACAGTGACGACGCTGCGTAACCCACGCACGGTGCTGGCCGCCGTCCTGGTGTTGATCCTCGTCGGGGGGGCGGTGCTGGCCATACGTGCCTACAACCGGGCCGACCGAATCGAGGTGGTCGGCTACTTCGACAACAGCACAGCGCTCTTCCCCGGCGATGACGTCCGCATCCTCGGTGTGCCCGTCGGCCAGGTGGCGAACGTCGAGCCGCAGCCCGACGGGGTGAAGATCTCGTTCTGGTTCGATCGCAAATACAAGGTCCCTAGCGATGCCAAGGCCGCGATCCTGTCGCCGATGTTGGTCACCGGCCGTGCCATTCAGTTGACGCCGGTCTACACCGGCGGTCCAGCCATGGGCGACGGTGCCGTCATCCCCCGCAGCCGCACGGTGGTCCCTGTCGAGTGGGATCAGGTGCGCGAGCAGCTGCAGCGCCTCACCGAGCTACTCAAGCCCACCGCCCCTGGCGGGGTGAGCACGCTCGGTTCGTTCATCAACACCGCCGCGGACAATCTGCGCGGTGAGGGCGGCAATATCCGGGACACGATCATCAAACTGTCCCAGGCGATGTCGGCGCTCGGCGATCACAGTGGCGACATCTTCGCGACATTCAAGAATCTCTCTATTCTGGTGACTGCGTTGCGCGGCAGCAGCGACCTGCTCGGTGCGCTCAACGAGAACCTGGCGTCGGTGACCGGCCTCCTAGCGAATGATCCGACCAAGATCGGTGACGCCTTCGCGGTGATGAACTCGGTCATCGGAGACGTCAAGACCTTCATCGACGACACCGGTGAGACGATCGGCACGACCACCGACAAGCTGGCCTCGATCAGCACGGCGCTCAACGACAGCCTCGACGACATCAAGCAGACGCTGCACATCGCGCCGACCACGGTGGGCAACTTCACCAACATCTACGAAGCGTCCAACGGCGCCTTCACCGGGGCTCTTGCGGTCAACAACTTCGCCAACCCGATCTCGTTCCTGTGCGGCGCAATTCAGGCGGCCTCCCGGCTCAACGCCGAACAATCGTCGAAACTCTGCGTTCAGTACCTGGCCCCGATCATCAAGAACCGGCAGTTCAATTTCCCGCCGATCGGCGAGGACTTCCTGGTCGGCGCGCAGGCGCGACCCAACGAGGTGACCTACAGCGAGGACTGGCTGCGCCCGGACTACGTTCCGCCGGCCCCCGCACCCCCGCCCCCTGCGCCCCCGGCCGCGACGACGCTGGCCACGGATCCCACGGCCGGACTGACCGGGATCATGGCGCCCGCCGGCGGTGGCTCATGATGCGTCGCCTTCGCGGGTTGACCGCCGTCGCGGTGGTCCTGGCTCTGGCTGTCGGTTCATCGGGCTGCGGACTGAACAAATGGCAAGGCTTGAACTCGTTGTCACTTCCCGGCACCGAGGGCAACGGACCCGGGTCGTTCACCGTCCAGGCAGAAATGCCCGACATCAACAACATTCAGCCCAATTCCCGGGTTCGTGTCGGCGATGCGACCGTCGGCCATATCACCAAGATCGAACTGCACGGCTGGCACGCCCTGGTCACGATGCGCCTCAACGGCGATGTCACATTGCCGGCCAATGCGACGGCCAAGATCGGCTTGACCTCCATCCTCGGCTCCCAGCACATCGAGTTGAGCGCCCCCAGCGATGAAGCGTCCCAGGGCCGACTGCACGAGGGATCGCTGATCCCGCTGTCGAATTCGGCGTCCTACCCCACTGTCGAACAAACCCTCGCCGCCGTCTCGACGGTGCTCAACGGTGGCGGTCTCGGTCAGATCCAGGACATCACCGAGGCGTTCAGCACCGCGTTCCGCGGTCGCGAGCAAGACCTGCGCAGCATGATCGGCGAGATCGACACATTCACCGCCAATCTCAACGACCAGAGCGACGACATCATTGCCGCCACCGAAGGCCTCAACACACTGGCCGGGACGTTCGCGGCCAGCCAGCCCGTGCTGGACAGGGCTCTGACGACCATCCCCGAAGCACTGGCGGTACTCAACAGCGAACGCGACAACCTCGCTGAGGCGGCCGACCAACTGGGCAAATTCTCCAACCTTGTCGTCACCACTGTCGACGGCAGCAAGGCGAATCTGGTCAAGGAGCTCAACGACATTGGCCCGGTGCTGGAGTCACTGGCCAACGCCGGGCCGAGCATGACTCGCGCACTCAGCCTCATCCTGACATTCCCGTTCCCCAACGAGACCATCGAGAAGTGGCAGCGCGGCGACTACGCCAACATGACCGCCGTCGTCGACCTCACCCTGAGCCGAATCGACCAAGGGCTGTTCACCGGAACCCGCTGGGAGGGCAATCTCACCGAGCTCGAAATGCAATGGGGCCGCACGATCGGCCAGTTCCCCAGTCCGTACACCAAGGTCAACCCGTTGGCCGTGCCGTACAGCTTCGATCAGGGACCCTGATATGCATCTGTCCCGGCGAATACTGTTCCAGCTAGCCATCTTCATCGTCATCGCGCTGGCCGCGGTCGCCCTGATGAGTCTGCACTTCCTCAAGCTGCCGGCCAAGATGTTCGGCGTCGGTCGCTACACCGTGAGCATGCAGCTCCCCGAGACGGGCGGGCTTTACGGCACCGGAAACGTCACCTACCGCGGCGTCGAGGTCGGGCGCGTGCAGTCGGTACACCTGACCGATACCGGTGTGGAAGCACAACTCTCGCTGAAATCCGGCATCGATATTCCCTCCGACCTCAGTGCGGAAGTTCACAGCCAGTCGGCCATCGGCGAACAGTACGTGGAGCTCAAGCCACGTAACGGCACTTCGCGCCCGCTGAAGGACGGAGATGTGATTCCGCGCTCGGAGACGTCGGTGCCCCCGGATATCAACGCATTGCTCGATGCCGCCAACTCCGGCCTGCATGCGATTCCGCGGGACAACCTCAAGACGGCTATCGACGAGGCCTACACCGCTGTCGGCGGCCTGGGGCCGCAGCTCTCCGATATCGTCAAAGGCTCAACGGCTTTGGCGATCGATGCCCGCAAGAATCTCGACCCGCTGATCGATCTGATCGACAACTCCCAGCCCGTCTTGGATTCCCAGGTTCAGACCTCAGCCGCCATTCAGGCCTGGGCGTCACACGTGGCCACCGTCACCGGCGAACTGCAGAAGGAGAACGACGCCGTTGCCGGGGTCATCGATCAGGGCGGGTTCGTGGCGACCTCGGGCGAAGCGAAGCGTCTCATCGACCGGCTGAAACCCACGGTGCCGATCATCATGGCCAACCTCTCCAGCGTCGGCCAGGTTGCGGTGACTTATCAGAACGACATCGAGCAGCTGCTGGTGCTGTTGCCACATGCCGTATCTGAGGGCCAGGGAACGTTTCTGGCCAATGCCAATACCAACCAGGCCTACCGGGGCGAGTATCTGTCGTTCAATCTCAACATCAACCTTCCACCGGCCTGCACCACCGGATTCCTGCCGGCCCAGCAGGCTCGGGTTCCCACCCTGACCGACTATCCCGAGCGCCCCGCGGGTGACCTGTACTGCCGAACACCGCAGGACTCGCCGTTCAATGTCCGTGGGGCGCGCAACATTCCGTGCGAGACCGTGCCCGGCAAACGCGCCCCGACGGTGAAGTTGTGCGAGAGCAACGAGCAGTACGTTCCGCTGAACGACGGCTACAACTGGAAGGGCGACCCCAACGCCACCAGCACCGGCCAGGCCATCCCGCAGCTGCCGCCAGGATCGCCACCGCCGCTGGGCATGCCCACCGCTCCGCCACCGCCGGCCCTGGTGGGGGCGGCTGAATACGATCCGGCCAGCGGAACCTACGTCGCCCCCAACGGGCGGGAGTACAGCCAGTCCAATCTGGCCGAGCCCGCCGGGCAGGGCGACACGTGGCAATCGATGCTGTTGCCGCCCGGGTCCTGACCGAACTTTCGGTCAGCCGCCGTGAGCGGCGAAGAACTGCGCGCTGGCCTCCGATGCGTCGAACTTCGCACCAGCTCCGGTCGGCCAGGTGTGACCCCACCCGTCGATCGTGACGAAGGCGACTTCAGTGCCGTCGGCACAACCGGTGGTGGACATACGTTTTCCGCCGGCGATAGGCGCTACCACCGCAGGCGGGCACTGATCGAAGGCGAGCCACCGGTCAGCCATCGTGTGTGCCGCGACGACAGTGCTTGCCCCGCCACGACCGACCATGCGGCCGCCGTTGTAGGGCACAACCGAGTCAGCGGTGCCGTGAATCGCAAGCACCGAAACAGGTTTGGAGGGATTGCAGTGCACCCCGACACCCAGCGTGCTCGACACCGGAACGATGGCGGCGACGAGGTCGGGGCGGTCGCACGCGAGGCGGCTCGCCATGAACCCACCCGCTGACATCCCCGTGACGAAGACTCGGCCGGGCGGGATGCCGTACTCGCGGGTGAGCCGACCGATCAGCGTCGCGAGGAAGCCGACATCGTCGACGCCCCGCCGGTCGGGCGTCGACGCGCCGCGCCCGTCAGCCCAGCTGAAGTCGATGCCGTCGGGATAGGCCACGATCCAGCCGTGCCGGTCGGCCACGGCGTTGTAGTTGGTCAGCGCGGCTTGCTTGCGCCCGGTCTGGCTCCCACCATGCAGGTTGAGCACCAGCGCGTTCGGATGCTCCAGCCCCGCGGGGACATGAAGCAGATACGTGCGTTGCACCCCACCGAACATCAGCGCACCGGGGGGATCGGGGCTGGCGGGAGCCTGCGTGGCGGGCAAGGTGAACAAGAGCAAGAGAGCAGCGACAAGCGCTGTCACGCGGTGGCTCACAGGAATCTATCTACGGCAAGGACGCGAGCTCGACCGCCTAGCTGCGTGTGCAGTTGGGGTCCGCGGGCTTTGTCGGCCACGCGCAGACGTTGATGTAGGTCGAAGTATCGAATCCGCCGCCGTCGAACACCCCGTAGGCGCCCCCGTTGGTTCCGGTGTAGGTGGCGCCACCGCCGCCTTCACCGCCCGAGGTGACGATGGTGGTCACCGTCCAGCCTTTGTCCTTCAGCGCCGCCTTGTAGGCAGCCATGACGTCAACTGGCGCCCCGGTGACCGCGAATTTCAGGTGAATGCCGTTGTCGGCGATGCTGTCCGGCCCCTTGGTGTCTTGAGTGTTCGCCGGCGCCGGCACCAGGCCGGGGAGCTTGCTGGCATCAACCGGGGCCGCGCTCGTGGTCGTCGGCGCCGCGCTCGAGGAGGCCGACTTGCTGCCGGAATCAGAACTGCTGCAGGCCGTGCCGGTCAGTCCGACGGCCAGCGCAAGGGCTGCTGCCACACACAAACCACGATTCATCGCTCCCCCTTTTTGTCATGGGCACATTAACCCAAACCGGGCCGCCCAGGTTGCGACACGGTCACGGAAACGTACCTATCGACACCGGCCCGGTCACAAGAGGCACACGGATCCCTATCGTCACATTGGATAACAGACGTCTCAGCGACGTCCCCACTCCGAAAGGTGTGTCGTGTCGCCGCGCCCCCGTATCCCCTCGCTGTCACTGGCCTCGACGCTCGTCGTCGGGCTATGCGCGGCAACCGGCGTCGCTGCGCCGGCCAACGCGGACCCGTGCGAGGGCGCTTCTGCCGCAGCACAACCGGCCGCGAACCAGGCGTACCAGATTCCGCAGCCGTCGGCGATCGCCCCCTTCGACCGCCCGATCGGGCACAAGCCCGTCGGCGCGAATGACCAAGCCCCGCTTCCGGCGTTGGGCAAGCTCCTCATCAACGCGTTGATCCCCAACGCGGGGCAAGTGCAGAAGCAGGCGGCGGTCACTCCGCCGAAGCCCGCGCCCGCCCAGCCCCAGCCGACCCCGGCCGCGGCGCAACCGCCGTCGACCGCCCCACCCGGCACCTCGGTCGTCGGCTGGGTGACCGGACCGGACAGCCCGAACCAGACCGTTCAAAAGTTCGCGATCACCGGCACCGACCTCGGAATCATGTGGGACAACGGCGATCCCACTCACCGACAGGTCCTGTTGGCCTTCGGCGACACGAACGGCTTCTGCCAGATCCCTGGCAAGCAGTGGCGGTACAACACGCTGATGCGCAGCACCGACGGTTCGCTGGCCAACACCGTCGCGGTGCCCGACGGCGCCGTGGGCAACAAATACTCCGGGTCGCCGGTGTGGCGGCCCGGCATCGCCAAGCAGGTCGTCAACAGCATCAACGCCGCGCCGGAAGAGACGGGCATCATCCCGACCTCCGGCGTGGCCGTCGGCCAGAACCAATTCATGAACTTCATGTCCATCAAGAGCTGGGACAACTACGGCGCGTGGACCACGAACTACTCGGCCATCGCGACGTCGACCGACAACGGTGAGACCTGGGGCGTCTACCCCGGCACCGTCCGTCAACCGACAAACGGCAACGAGAAGTTCCAGATGGGTGCATTCCTGAAGCCCGGCCCGGGTGATCCGTACATGTACTCGTTCGGCACCCCCGACGGGCGCGGCGGATCCGCCTATGTGGCTCGGGTGTCCCCGGGGCTCATCCCGGACCTGACCAAATACGAGTACTGGAACTCCGACAGCAACTCGTGGGTGCCGGGCAGTCCGGCCTCGGCGACGCCGGTCATCCCGGGTCCGGTCGGCGAGATGTCGGCCCAATTCAACAGCTATCTCAAGCAGTACCTGGTGCTGTACTGCAACGGCAACAACGACGTGGTGATGCGGACAGCGCCGGCGCCGCAGGGGCCGTGGGGCCCCGAGCAGATGCTGGTGTCATCGATGCAGATCCCCGGCGGCATTTACGCGCCGTTCCTGCACCCGTGGTCGACGGGCCGAGAGCTGTACTACAACCTCTCGTTGTGGTCGGCCTACAACGTGATGCTCATGCACACTGTGCTGCCCTGACGTCGCATTACTCCCCTCGCGCCGGTTTAGTGGGACACTCAGCGGTATGGAAGACACCAGCGACCCACGCGTCGAAGACTCCATCCCGACCGAGGTCCTGGACGCCGAGACCGAAAAGGCGGCTGAGATCGTCGTCGACGCCGCGATCCGCAAGACCATCTCGCCCGCAGCGCTGGGCCGAATGCTGGTCGACGCCGGCCGCAGCATCGCCGACGAGAATGATCTACTGACCCTGCTGCAGCACGTCGCGGGCATCGCCCAGGAAGCGATCGACGGCGCCGACTGCACAGGAATCACGATCGACTTCGGCGGCCTGACCTATACCGCGGTGCACACCGACGAACGGACCCTGCGCATCGACAGCGAGCAATACGAGGCCGGCGACGGCCCGTGCCTGCACGCCGCACGCACCCGCAGCATCGTGCTGCTGGATTCCGAAGAGGCCATGGAGCGCTGGCCACTCTTCGCCGTCGGCGCCCGCACCGAGGGCATCATCAGCTTCCTGGCCGCACCCCTGTTTACCGACGATCACACGCTCGGGTCGTTCAATCTGTACGGACGGGAACAGCACGCCTTCGACAGCATCGACGCCGAGATTCTCGATCTGTTGACCACCGCGGTGTCCCGGGCGATCGGTGACTTCGCCCGGTTCAAGTCCGCGCAGGACACCGCGGAGTCGATCCAGCGGGTGTTGCAGACCCGGGCGCCGATCGAGCAGGCCAAGGGTGTGCTGATGGCCATGCGCGGCATCGGTGCCGACGAGGCGTTCGACGTGCTCCGGGTGCAGAGCCAGGAGACGAACGTTCCGGTTCGGGTTCTCGCCGTCGATTTCCTGGACAAGGTGACCGACCACGCCAGCGAGCAGGGCTAGAAGGTATTGACCAGCGTTCGGCGCTCGGACATCTCTCGCGACATCGTGTAGTGGTGGTAGTGCGTTGCGCACTTGACCACCGAGACGAACAGCACGCCCGGCTCCGGCCGGCTGCGCAGAATCGTCATCATCCTGCGCCGGTAGACCTTTCGCAGGTGCGGGTCGGGAACGTTCTTCATCAGCAGTAGGAACAGGCCCAACGCCCGTCCGCCGTCGAGTAATTGCGTCTTTCGTCGCCGCCACGAATGGTCGCGCAGATACGCGTTGCGGGCTCTTCCGAAGTCGAATTTGCGTGTGAGATAAAGGCTTTCGAGCCGATCGAAATAGGAATCCGGATCGTACAGCTCGTGCATCAGGCCGATGTAGCCGTCGCGCAACTCTTCACGGCTCAGGTTGAGCGGAATCACGTTGGTGCCGAAGGTCTGGTCGTCGTCCAGGTCGAGGCGGCCTTCGTTCTTCAAGCGCGCGTGCAACGGTGTCTTGGGAATGGCCGCGAGCATGCCGACCATCGCGTGCATGATGTCGGTCTGGTTGATGAAATCGACTTGCTCCTTGAAGCTCCGGGCGTCGTCGTTGTCGAAACCGACGATCATGCCGCACCAGACTTCCAGGCCTGCGTCTTGCACCTTGCGGACGCGATCGACGATCGTCCCGCCCTTTTTCACGTTCTGGTACTTCTTCGCTTCTTTCAGGGAGTCTTCGTTCGGGCTTTCGATGCCGATGAAGACCACGGTGATGTTGGCGGCGACCATCAACTCCATCAGCTCGTCGTCTTCGGCGAGGTTCAGCGAGGCCTCGGTGAAGAACTGCAAGGGATAACCCTCGCGCTCCTGCCAGGTGTGGACATCCTGCAGCAGGACCTTCACGGCGGCCTTGTTGCCGATCAGGTTGTCGTCGACGATGAAGCCGATTGACAGGCCCGCCTTGCGCATCGCCTCCAGTTCGGCGATGACTTGAGTGCTCGTCTTGAGTCTGGGCTTACGGCCGAAGGTGACGATGATGTCGCAGAACTCGCACTGGAACGGACAACCGCGGCTGAACTGGATGCTGCCGAACACGTAGTGCTTGGTCTTCAGCAGGTCATACCGGGGCACCGGAACCTGCGTCATGTCGGTGCGGTCGGCTTGCTCGTAGCGGAACTGATGCCGGCCATGCGCCCAGTCGTCGAGGAACTGCGGCCAGGTGGTTTCGGCTTCGCCGACGAAGATCGCGTCGGCGAGGCCGTCGAAGTAGTCCTCCTGCACGCTGACCCAGGGGCCACCGACGACGACGAAGACGCCGCGGGCTTTGAGCTCGTTGAGAATCTCGAGCATGCGCTTGCGCTGAACGATCATGCCGGTCAGGCCCACGATGTCGGCCTGTGCCACCCGGTCGAGGTCGATGTCCTCGACGTTCTCGTCGATGAGCGTCACGTGATGCTCGGCGGGGGTCAACGCAGCCAGCAACGGAAGGCAGGCCGTCGGAACGTTGCACTTCTTGCCGAGCAGTGGGAGTGCGTGTTCCAGGCCCCAGTAGGAGACCTCGAACCGAGGGTTGATGATGACAATGTTTGCCACAGTCGTCTGCTCCGAACCGAACTCGTAGACGTTAGGCGGCGTTGCTTGCCAAGCGGAGCCTAGCCAACATGACCTGGCGGAACGAGTTATTCGCAATAGTCGGGACGAGGCTCGGACGGAGTCTCTTCCGAGTAGACGGTAACGCTGCCCGCTCGGTTCGGTCACGACCGTTGATCAGCACTGCCGCATCGGCGCAGACGGTGATGTGATCGGAGTGTGGATCCGGTCGGAGCGTTGTGCTGCCTGCTGATCGCGATCGCCGGACTGGCCGCTTTGGGTGGGTACGTCGCGGGCGTCGTACGTCAGCGGAACAAGCGACCTGTCCGCGCGTATTTCGTGCTCGGCTTGATCACCGGGTTCATGGCGGCGTTCGTTACGCGACGTCGGCTGGGTCGCCTTGTCCCCGTCGCGCGCAGACTTGCGCTCCCCCAGCGATTGGACAACCCGCTTACTGGCGCGGCTTTGCAGCTTCGGCGGGGCTTGAACTCGGTGCTCACCCGATAGCGTGCGGGTGAGGCATATTCAAGGGGCGGCGATGTGAGGACAACGTATGCGCTTCGGTAATTTCATGGCCCCCTTCCACCCGGCGGGGCAGAACCCCACTCTCGCGATAGAGCGGGACCTCGACCTGATCGTGGCGATGGACCGCCTCGGGTTCGAGGAAGCCTGGATCGGCGAGCATCACTCCGCAGGATTCGAGATCATTGCCTCACCCGAGGTCGTGATCGCCGTCGCCGCGGAGCGAACCAAACACATCAAGCTCGGCACAGGCGTGAGCTCACTGCCCTACCACAATCCGTTGATGCTGGCCGATCGGATGGTGCTGCTCGATCACCTCACTCGCGGCCGGGTGATGCTGGGCTGCGGGCCAGGACAGCTGACGTCAGATGCACACATGCTCGGCATTCCCGCAGACGAGCAGCGCCCGCGCATGGAGCAGTGCCTCGACGCGATCATGCGGCTACTTCGCGGCGAGATCGTGACCATGCACACCGATGGATTCATCCTTCAAGACGCGCGCCTGCAGCTGAAGCCCTATAGCGATCCGTGCTTCGATGTCGCTGTCGCAGCGTCCTTTTCACCCACCGGGCCGCGCGGCGCCGGCAAGCATGGCATCGGCATGTTGTCGATCGCGGCGACCGCGAAGCAGGGCATGAACCTTCTCGCCCACCACTGGGACACCTGGGAGGAGGTGGCGCGCGAGCACGGCCACGTCGCCGACCGCTCGAAGTGGCGGCTCGTCGGGCCGATGCACCTCGCTGACACCCGCGAGCAGGCCGAGCGTGACGTCGAGCACGGCATCGCCGAGTTCTCCCGCTACTTCAGCCACATCCTGCCCGCGGGTCCGGTCCAGGGCGACACCGCAGCCGAGATCATCGCCAACAATCACGAATCGGGCTTCGCGGTCATCGGCACGCCCGACGACGCCGTCGCCAAGATCTCCGAATTGGTCGAGGCGAGTAACGGCGGCTTCGGTGCGTTCCTGCTCTTCGATCACGACTGGGCACCGCCGGCGGCGAAGCTGCGCAGCTACGAATTGTTCGCGCAGTACGTGATGCCACATTTCACCGGCCAAGCCGAGGGGCCGCAGGCCTCCCGCGACTGGGTGATCGGAAGCGGGACAGAGTTCGTCGACCGAGCTGCACACGCCATCGGCAAGGCCATCGAAGACCACGCGGCCGAGCAGGAAGCGAAGAAGACGCCGCGATAATCGGCGCACCTCGTCCGAGGTCAGTGCACCTCGGCGGCCAACGGAGTTTGAGTTGATGGCGAGGCCGGGGCGACCGTCGAAGGGCTAGGCCCGATTGCCGCCGGGCTTGGCCCTGGAGCCGCCGGGCTGGGCCCGATTGCCGCCGGGCTGGGCCCTGGAGCCGCCGGACCGTACGCCGGCGTCGCGGCGGTGTATCCGGTTGACGGACCATGCATCGCGGTGTCCGCTTCGTCGCCCATAATCGCGGGGCCATATCCCGTCGTTGCCGAGCCATATCCCGGCGGCGGCCCATACCCTGGCAAGTGCTGGGCGTATCCAGCCAACAGCTTGGCCGCGACGAACGCCGCCGCCTGGTCGGTGTACCCAGGCACGTAACCCTGGGTGTGGCCGCTCCATTCGTTGCCCGGACCCGCATGGCAGATCGGGTCGGCGGGGTTGCACAGGTCGATCGCCTTGGATCCGAGCAGTGTGCTCGTGGTCGGCAGCGCTTGGCCCGTGCGGGTGGCCACGTCGCCGAAGGTCGCGACGGCTGCGATGTTGTTCACGTACTGGGGCGGTAAAGGATCGCCCCAGGGGATGCCGCCCACCGGAATGCCGGCCACGATGTCCACCACGCTTGCGCCTTGCGAATAGCCCCCCAGGACGATCTTGGTGTCGGGGCAGGCCGCCGCCGTGGACTTGATATGGGAGATCGCGTCTTTGGCGCCGTCGCCACCGTGCAGCTGCAGCTTGCTGGCCTTGTAGTTCACCGCGTAGGTGTCAATGTTCAGACCGTTGGTCTGCTTGCGCAGCGCGTCGACGAACCCATCGCCGACCCGACCCATACCTGCGGGCTCATCGGTGCCGCGCGCGAAGATGACCTCGACGTCGGCGCAATCGGTGGCCGACGCTACCGGCAGCGTGTGTGGGGCGATGAGCAGGACGCCCACGGACAACGGCGCCGCCGCGACAAGCCCAACCCAACGACCGGCTGACCGCACTCTGCCCGCGCGAAAGCCGGGGGTGCCGCTAGACAACATGCAGTCCTGTAACCCGCATCCCGCTCCGGCAAACATCTGTGACGAGTCCCACTCCCCCGGATGGGTGAATTTAGAGTGGTCAACTACGCACGACACCGAGCCCCCGGCGCCCCTAGGCTCCGGCCCGTGTCTGCCGAAGGTGCCCGTGATGAGTGATCGCGAGCGTGCGTGGAACGCCCTCTATGACGACGTGCGGCGCCGCCTTGACGGCGTGAATCTCGACGGTCCCTGGGAAGTGCGGCTTCGCAGCGCGATTCACGAGGTTGACGATCCCGTTGACCTGGTCGTTCGGCTGACCGGTTATAGCGCTGGATTGGCAATGCGCGGTCGCGATAACGAATTCGTTCAGCAGAAGATCGACGACGCGCTGGCGCTGATTGTGAAATACGGGACCTAACCATCGCGGGCTTCTTGACGTGGTCGCACGTGGCACAGTAACTTGTTAGTCAACAAGTTAGTTGATGGACGGAGGCGATCGTGAGCGACGACAACGCCGCGCCCCGCACCCAAGAGGTCCGCCGAGCCGAGGCCGAAAGCCGGCTGATCGCCGCCGCCGCCGACCTGGTCGGCGAGGTCGGACCCGCCAGAGTCACCCTGGCCAACGTCGGCGAACGCGCCGGCTACAGCCGCGGGCTGGCCACCCATCACTTCGGTTCCAAAGGCGCGTTGATGCAGCGCCTCGTCGAGACCGTGACCCACCAGTTCCGTAGCGCGATGTTCGATCGCGGTGAATCCGCCGATCCCATAACCGAACTCAGGACGCTGATCGGCATCTACTTCGACGTCATGGCCGACCTTCAACCGGTCAACCGGGCACGTCTGGTGCTCTGGGCCGACGCGGTCGCCAACCCCGCCGGCGACACTCGGGCGACGATGGTCGCCGCCGATCGGGAGTTCCGGGAGGAGATCGAGAAGCGCATCGCGGTCGCGATCAGTGCGGGCTTGGCGCCCAACACGATTCACCCGCAGGGGCTGGCCACGGTCGTCGTCGCCGTGCTGCGCGGCGTGGCACTGCAATCACTGATCGACGACGACGTCGACCTCGAAGCAGCCCGAAGCGAAATCGAAGCACTCCTCACCCGCCGATTCAGCACCGAACAGGAAGAAGATCGATCATGAGCCGAATGTTCGGCAACATCGCCCAGATCGGCTACGTCGTGCGCGACATCGACGTCGCGATGGACGACTGGGTGAAACACGGTGTCGGGCCGTGGTTCTACGTCGACCGCGTGCAAACCGACTACTTCCGCTACCGCGGTGTCGAATCGGACATGCAGATGAGCGTGGCGCTGGCCAACTCCGGCGACGTCCAACTCGAACTGATCCAGCCGCGCAACGACGCGCCATCCATGTACAAGGACTTCCTCGACGCCGGCCGCGAAGGCATGCAACACATCGCCTACTGGTCCAACGACTATCAGAGCCTGCTCGATCAGGCGCTTCGCGACGGCTACACCATCGGGCAGGAAGGCAGCATCGGCGGTGAAAAGGGCCGCTTCGCCTACCTCGACACCGAAACCACCCAAGGCACCGTCATCGAAATCTCCGATGTCAGCGGCCCCAAAGGCCAATTCTTCCAATACATTCGCGAAGTCGCCGCCAATTGGGACGGCACCGACCCGATCCGCGGCAGGGAGTGAGCGCCATGGACTACTCCGACGTCGACGTCCTGCCCCAGCACCTCAAGGACACCCTCGCGCAGCACGCGCCGGTCAACGTCTATCGCATGGTCATGCATTCACCGGGCCTGGCACCAGGGTTCTTCGTCATGGCCGACGCGATGTTCCAAGCCAATTCGCTCCCGCCGCACCTGCGTGAATTGGCGATCCTGCGAGTCGGCTACCGCTACGCCGCACCGTACGAAACACACCAACACGAGATGATCGCCGGCTACGCCGGACTGTCGGCCGAGGCGATCGCGGCCGCGGCCAGCGGTGACACCAATGGGCTGCCCGCCGACGAGGTCGGCATCCTCGCGTGGACCGATCGACTCCTGGACGACCACACTCTCAGCGGCAGCGACCGTGACGCTGCCCTCACACTGCTCACCACCACCCAGCTGGCCGATCTGGTGATGACAGTTGGCTTCTACCAACTGGTCTGCAACTTCCTCAACACGTTCGACGTGACCACCGAAGGCGAACCCACCTATGGCTGAACGGATTTCATCATGAAGGTGCATCACCTCAATTGCGGCACCATGAAGATGCCGAGTGCCCCCATGGTGTGCCACGTCCTGCTCGTCGAAACCGCCAACGGCCTCGTCCTGGTCGACTCCGGGTTCGGTTCACACGACTGCCTCGATCCGGCCAAACGCCTCGGCCCCAGCCGGCACCTCGTGCGGCCGATCCTCGATCAGCGGGAAACCGCCGCACACCAAGTCGAACGCCTCGGCTTCCGACGAGACGACGTGCGCCACATCATCATCACGCACTTCGACATCGATCACATCGGCGGTCTATCGGACTTTCCCGACGCGCAGATCCATGTCACGGCGGCCGAAGCGCTGGGCGCGATCAGGCCGCCGTCGTGGCGCGAGAAAGTGCGTTACCGCTCAGCGCAGTGGTCGCACGAACCCCACATCGTCGAGCACGATCCGCACGGCGAGAAGTGGCGCGGATTCGCCGCGGCCAAGGAACTCGACGATGTGTCGCCCGGGATCGCGCTCATCGCCCTGCCCGGCCACACCCGCGGTCACGCGTGCGTCGCCGTCGACGCCGGCCACCGCTGGATCCTGCACTGCGGGGATGCCTTCTATCACTGGGCCACCCTCGATGGCCGGTCACGGGTGCCTCGGGTACTCACAGTCATGGAATCGGCGATCGCGTGGGACCTGAAGAAGGTCCGGGACAACCACGACCGCATCGCCGAGCTCCACCAGCGCCAGGATCCGGACCTGTTCGTCGTCAACTCTCACGACCCGACACTCTTCGAGCGGGCCCGCGACACCGCGTAGATATTTCCCGCACGCAAATTTGCTGAGGTAGGCTCGGCGCCAACGGACAATTCAGCACACCGGGGGGTTGCTATGTCTACTGACATTCAGACGGCGCGGGGCACGGCCAAGCGACAGCATTATGCGGCCTGGTTAGGCGCGGGCGCGCTCGCCATCGGAATGGGTGCCGCTGCGCTGGGTTGCGGTACGGCAGTGGCGAACGCGGACAGTGCCGGGACAGGCTCGTCAACGCGTCATACCGTGTCGGCGAGTCACTCTCCGAGCCGGGCCAGGCCGGTCGCCCATGCCGCGCCGCGCCCGAAAAAGTCCGCGGCACTGGTAGCGGCGAGCACGGTTACCGCGGTGGCGGCCCCGAGCCACAACGCCAGACCCGCTGCGAGAGTGGTCAATAGCGTGTCCTCGGCCGGCCCACTGCGCGTGACGAAGTCGACGGCTCACGCAAGCGCGGCGCCGAGCGCCCTCTACGATCTACTCGGGCGCTTCGTCGCGCTGGGCAGTTCAATCCAGAACTTCGATGTCGTGCATGCCGTCCAAACTGCCCTCATCAACCCGGTCCACACCGTCATTCAGACGGTCGGCAGAGCGGTCGATGCCATGCTCGGCCGGATCGGGCAACTCGTGGGGGGCGTCTTGTTCGTCGTGGCCCTGCCTATCGAAATACCCCTGGGGATCTACTTCTTCTATTCGATCTTGACGTCGGGGTTGTGGTTCTAGGCGCTGTTCTCCGGACGCTATTGCGCCAGGTATCCCCCGTCGACGGGCAATACGACACCGGTGATGAAGGACGCGTCATCGGAGGCGAGAAAGACTATCGCCCTTGCTACTTCGATCGGGTCGCCGAGTCGACCCATCGGGTGCATCCGCTCGATTTCCGCCAGGTATTCCGCACCGCCGGGCTTGTCCGGAATCCTCTTGACTGCATCGGTCCGAATCGTCCCGGGCGCAACTGCATTGACTCTGATCCCCTGGTCTGCCCATTCGACCGCCAGATGCTTGGTCAACCCGGTGGCGACAAACTTGGCGGGGCCATAGGCCGCCTGTCGCTTCTGGCCGGCCAGTCCGGAAATCGAAGACAGACAGACGATGGCGCCACCACCGCTCGTCAGCATCGCCTCGATCGCGAACTTGCACGTGAGGAACATGCCGCGCCCGTCGATGGCCATCACCTCGTCCCAGCCCGCGACGCTCACCTCCCGCACGTCGCCGAGTGGAATGATGCCGGCGTTGGCCACCAGCACATCGAGCCCGCCGAAGCGGTCGACCGCCGCCGTGATCATTCGCCGGGCGTCGTCCTCGACCGAGACGTCACCGACGACTGTCTCGACTTGCGCGCCAGCGCTCCGCAATTCATCGGCCAGCGCCAGTAGCGCGTCACCCTGAATATCGGTCAGAGTTAGCCGCGCACCCTCGCGTGCGAACACTTCGGCCGTCGCCCGGCCGATGCCGAACGCAGCACCGGTGATGACGGCGGACTTCCCGAGGAGGCGGTTCACGGCGGCCGGCGATGGGTTTCGGGTCGCTACAACCCGTTTGGCCCAACCACCCCGAGTAACAAGCCGCCGTCGCCGCCCTCACCGACGGTGTTGCTGGCGAAGTAGACGTCGCCGCCGGCGCCGCCATTGCCGATCAGCTGGGCATTGCCGCCGGTGCCGCCTTTCGTTGAGGCGCCGGAGCTGTTGAAACCGTAACCGGCATTCCCGCCATTGCCCCCGCCGCCGATCAGTGCGGCGTTGCCGCCGTTGCCGCCGCTGGTGGTGAACGCGCCGCTACCCCCTGTGCCGCCGCTGCCGCCGTTGCCCACCAATCCCTTGGCGTTGCCGCCGGCGCCACCGATGCCGCCGGCGCTGTTGGTGGATTGTCCGCCGTTGCCGCCGTGGCCGCCGTTGCCGAAGAGTCCGATGGCGTTGCCGCCGATTCCACCGACGCCACCTTTGGAACCGTTGAAATGTTGTCCACCGACGCCGCCGCGGCCGCCGTCGCCGAACAATGTGCCACCGGTGCCGCCGGTGCCGCCGGTGCCGGCGGGCGTGGTCGCGCCATTGCCATTGCCGCCCCCACCACCTGTGCCCCCGTTGCCGGTCAGGCCGGCATGGCCACCGCTGCCGCCGTGTTGATCGACGCTGCCGTTGCCGCCGCCGCCGCCCGAGCCGCTCAGCATCCCACCGGCCCCGCCGTCGCCACCGACGGCGCCGGTCACGCCGATCCCGGCGTCACCGCCGGCACCGCCGCGGCCGTTCAACAGGCCGCCGTGGCCGCCATGTCCGCCAGCGCCTCCGGTCCCCGAAATACCGGTTCCCTGTGCCAACCCGCCGACACCGCCGGTGCCCCCATTACCGAACAGCCCGATCGCATTCCCGCCCGCGCCGCCGGCACCGGCATGGCCGCCTGGGGTTGCGCTGAAATAGGTCCCACCGGGGCCACCCTCACCGCCATTGCCGAAGAACACTCCGCCGGCCCCACCGGCGCCGCCGACGCTGGGTGAGCTGCCGCTAATAAAACCGCCCGCGCCGCCATTGCCGCCGTTGCCGAACAGCCCGGCAGCCCCGCCGCGGCCGCCGGATTGGTTGGCTGCGCCGGATCCCCCGTTGCCGCCATTGCCCCACAACAGACCGCCGGCACCGCCGTTCTGACCCGTCCCTGGCGCTGCGTTAGCACCGTTGCCGATCAGTGGGCGACCCAATAGAGCCTCGGTGGGGGCGTTGATCGCGTTGAGAACGTTCTGCTGTAACGCTTGCCACGGATTGGCCGCCGCCGCGGCTGACGGGCTCCTGCCGATGGTCGTCGAGGCGATGGCCGTCGCGGTGACGGGTGCTTGATGGCTCAGGCCGGTGTGCTGCGGCGTCCTGCCTGCGACTCTGGTCGCCGGTCTTGCTTGAGCCACTCGAGGTGAACTGCCGGTCGAAGTCCTACTGACGCTAGAGCTGTTGTTACCGCCGGGGCGGCTCGCCGCCTCGGTCGAGCTCTTGCCTTGGCTTGCGTTGGAGTGCGGAGATGGTGCGGGCGAAGATGTGTCAGCGTTGGCCACCCCCGACCCGCTTACCAGTGCCGCACCCACCCCCAGGGTGATCGCGCCCGCCCCAAGCCAGACATACGGTTCACGATGACGGTGCGCGGCGCGGTGGCGACCCTTCGTGCATCCCGCCCCACCCCGGGCCGAAGCCTTCACCTGACGTTCACCGGCCATGGCGGCCCCCCATTCAGTGTGTCACCGCTCGTCGCGGGGCCTTGCGCCCCGCCACCTCACGATTTAGACAGCGGATCCGGGGCCGCACACTACGAAAAATCTATCTCAGTGGGCCGATACCGTTGCGAGTTTCCGCTGGTCCGTAAGCACCCGCGCCGTGATGCAAGAAAGGCCCCCATTGCTGGGGGCCCTTCCTACTTCGGTGGAGCTGCCGGGAATTGAACCCGTTTTGGGGTGCTGGTCTCTTAGCCGAAACGGCGCTGAGCTGCGAAATAACATGAACTGTGATTCACCAGAATTGAGCACTTTTGCGATCGAATGTGCCCAAAATGTGCCCGGCCCGCGCCTGCTCCGGCCCGACAGCCACATGAGCTTTCACTCAATTCACAGCTCTAAGCGGCGCGAAAACCTATCCTTCACACGTCGCGATCGTCACGGTCGTCGCGCGAACCGAAGGGAGCCGAAGGTCACGGTTCATGGGCCGCCGGTGCAGTGGATCGCTGCATCGTTAGACGTCAGAGAGGGTAGAGACCCGCTCGGCTTGCAGACCACCACACAGGACGGGCTGATGCCGGTCCTCTTGCCTGGTCTCATGGAGTTGACGAGGCGCGCCCGGTACCTGTCGTTCCACGCATTTCTGCTTGACGAGTACCGCAAGAGGCGTTTTCCCGCCGATCAAGCTAGTTTGTCGGCATTTTTGCGGCGAAGGGAGTGGGACTTTGGGCTCGCAGTGCAACGGTGTCCGCGCTGCCAGTCAAGTCCCGTCGGGGCGCGCCGACTAGGCAAAGTCTCCCAAGGCCCCGGACCCTTCGCACGAGGCGAATCGGTGGAAAGCAGTCTGGGTGGCTATGGGCTGTACTACCGGACTCCACTAATCGCGTTCGGCGTCGTTGCCGGTGCTGGCACGATGCTCGGCGACGAGCCGATCCCAATAGATGTCATTCGCGATTCACCGCGCGCCACCAATCTCGCCGTAAAGATGCGTGAAGCGATCGCGGGAACGCAGTATTACAGGCAGTGGATGACGACTGAAAATGCGATTCCCACAGATGTCATCGATGAATTCGCCGAGGCCGTGTGCCTCTGCCGCCTCGACCAGCACGAGATGGAGCGTGATGCCATCCGCGCGGCAATTTTCGAGGAAGACCCGCGCCCAGATGGCCAACCTATTGAACTCGCAGACCGCGGTGTGCAACAGCGACGGCTAAGCGTTGCGCACTATCTCACACTGGTCCGGGACACTCCCGCCGTAGTTGACGCGGAGACAGCGTACCGAGATGCACTTTGGTCACCTGCCAACATCCACGGCGGCCTACACGAAATGACTGCGGGTCAGTGGGCGGCACTCATCGCCAAAGACGTGTGGCAGGAAGCGTTATGTTCGGTGTGGTCAGAATTCTGCCGGACGGGCCTCGCCCTGACCCGTAGCACTGACGCGGATCTTGCGTGGCACGAGGTGAAAGAACTTGCCGAAAACCTCTTCACCGGACACCCAGAGACTCTGCGCGATCGGCTCACCCAAAACCTTGCCGCGAATCTATCGGTGACTACCATGCCTGGTGCGTCAGACAACACAGTTCAGGTCAATGTGACCGATGCTCGGCTCGATGAATTGCGTCTATACACCAGACATTCAGATACTGCAGCATCGGGACTAATTGTCCTGCTGGAGCTTTCACGCCGGGCCAAGCGTATGACAGGCCGGGGCTGGGGCGAAGCGCTATTGGTGGGGTCCGCATGGCAGCCGTCAATGGCCGCTGTTTTCGTAGCGCTTGACGCGCACTTAGCTACGGATCCGACGATCGGGGCGACTCTGTGGTGGCTTGTGTCGCGATTTGTACTTCCGGTCCACGAGAACATCGCCTATTCCAAGCTTCCTGAATTCACATTCAGATTCCGTTGGGAAGAAGGACTTTTACACTTCTACGACACGGGCATAGGTCGCTTCCCGCTCTCATCGATTCGGCGGGAGCCGTTGGCGTCGCTCACGCAGGATCTCGGCTTCTGGGAAAGGCTAAACGGCATCCCGTCGCTCACAGCGTACGGACGCCGGTTCATCCAGGACGTCCTTGGATGACCGCGCACCCAGAGTCCGCAAACGAACAGACCGTCAAGCCCATCGATCATCTGTTCAGAAACAATGTCTCCGCATTCTGGGCCACGACTTATAGCCTGGACTTGCACCTATTCAACGAATACCTGCTTCCACGCCTGGGCGATCCCCCGCTGAATGTCGTTGTGCTGGCGGACCATCACCGGCTAAGCGCCGCGCTACAACGCATCCCAACAGAGCAGACCGATGCTCTCGTTGCAGTCAACCGTAGATGGCTCCTTCGAGGCGTATCCCCAGGAGGCGGCGCGTTCCATCCGAAGACCTATCTTTCGGTCCACAGCGGCGGCGCGGTACTGCTGGTGGGTTCTGGAAACCTTTCGATCGGAGGATTGTCGGACGGCCGCGAGGTGTTTTCAATCTTCCGATCGGGGTCGGCGAGCGATGACCTCGTTATCCAGGCATGGGTTAGCTGGCTGCGCCGGCTTGTCGAGTTCACCGACGACACGGCAGTCGCCGACCGCTTCCGGGATCTGGAAGTCCGTCTTGGCGTTGCGAATTGGGCAGCAAACGGAGCCACTGAATCACCCCTCCTACATAACCTCGAACGGCCAATTGCAGACCAATTCGTGGACCGAGTGGGGAAAGGCAAGCATGTCGACGAGCTGCTACTGGCGGCGCCATTCTTCGACGCAGACGCTGCCGCGGCAGGCCGACTGCTCGACCTGCTCAACCCGCAACGAGTCACTTTGTTCATCACCACGTCGACCAATGTCAACGGCGAGCGTCTCAAAGAGCGCCTCGACAGCCTGGGCGCCGACGTTCGGATCGCCGCCTACGAGCCCGACCAATTTGTCCACGCGAAGTTGATTGGCGCGATATCCCAGGACCGCGGATGGCTGCTCTCTGGGTCAGCCAACCTCTCTCGCGCGGCGCTAACCCAATCCGCAGACCAGGGAAACGTCGAGCTGGCCATCACAAGCGAGTACGGGCCGGATGAACTCCGGGAGGTTTTCCACCCACCGGAGACGGCAGTCGTTATTCGTGACATCGAGGACCTCGTTTCGCTGACTTTTTCTACAGTCGACGAGACGCCAGCGCCCCCCGTGCAACTCCTCCGTGCGACCCTTACCGACTCGGACGTCGAGGTCACAACAGCGCAGGAATTTGCAGACGAATGGTTGTTGGACGACCTCCAAACTACCCATCAGCTAATCAAGGGAAACGAACGAGGCACTGCGCATACCGCGGGACCTATCGATGGTCGGCTCGTACAAATAGTCGGTCCGGGCGGCGCAATACTGTCGAACCGCGTCGTCGTAGACGACCCGGCTAGTCTGGCTCGTGTCCTGTACGGCGGGGACACTCGATCCGACAAGGCGATTCCCGTCGAGTTCAACAGCGCGGACACCAACACGCCACTCGGTTCGGCGATCGCATGGTTGCACTGCAACATGGTCATGGACATCAGCGAAAATTCCGGGAGTGCATCGGCTGCAAGCGGTGATGTCTCCGTAGGTGATCCCACGGAAGACGACGATCTATGGGAACGCCTCGAAAAGGAGAAACTTGGACGTGATCCGCGCGTTGCCATTTACGCGCGGCTCTGGGGCAACCGCTCGTCAAATGCCGATGAACCCTTGATCGAGCTGCTTGAAGCGTTCGGTGCACGTGCGCCGGCGCAACAGCCCGGCCACGGAAGCGCCAAGTCCGTCCTCGGCGAGATTCTCCGGATCGCTCTCGACCCAGACTCCACACCGCCGCCGGACGAGGCCGCAGATGACGCCTCCAAGAATCCACGACGCTGGGCGGAGGCCACACGGATCCGAGTGCGCGCACGGAACGTGTTGAGACGCTGGGCCGATGCCCAGTCTGATCCAAGACTGCTTTGGATAGACCCGCTCGCCCCGGCGGGCAACTTCCACATGATCACCGCCGCGCTCACCTTCCTTCGCTTTAAGTCGGCAGCTGATCCGACACTGATCGAACTGACGCCGGACGACCTGGATGAATTGTGGTTGCGTTGGCTACGCAATTTCGCGGGCACCGACACCGGGGATGGTTGGCTCGATCGTCTTGATCGCCCCACCTACGACAAGGTGCGACAGGACACCATTGCGGAACTCGCCGAAGCCGCCACTGCGCTTTGCTGGCTGATGATCCGGCGCGGGCCTAGCAACCGACGGGGACGAATCATCGCCAGCCAAGGCGTAATTACCGCCGCTCTCGCGCATGGACTCCTCGACCCATCCGCCGTCACCGCCCAGTTCTTAACCAAAGTGACAGGTGCCCCGGTCACACCGAATCAAATCGACCAGGACCTCACGGCGGCAATCGATTTCATTGATGATGATCTATGGTGCAAGCGGCAGGCCGAAGAACTAGGACTGTCGTCAGTGCGCCTGAAGCCGTCACCTGGGTCAGTCCAAATCAAATTCCGCGTCGAAGTTGCGGGCATCGATAATCCGCTCATCGACCCTCGGACGCCGCGTCTTGGCGTGGCGATGCGCCAATACCGCAAGTGCGACGGCGTCGCGATCTATTCGACCGACAGAAATTGGCGGGTCATCCTGCAGACTGACGGATCGATCGACTACCTACCAGACAAAGGTGAGGATTTGCTCACCACTCCCGCCGAGGTCAGCAGTCAAGAATTGGAGGCACTGGCCGCGCGATCTGGAGTTCTGGCAGACCTATTCCCCTCAGAGGCTGCTACGGCCTGATTAGCACACGCGGCAGCCGCTTTATATCGCCGATATATCTGCGCACCCGGCCCGCATGCTCGGACAGATCCAAAGGAGCCGCCGTTCATCTCAAGAAACGAAACCTTCGTGCGCCTTTACACGCAAGGGTCAACGACTCCTTGATATTGGTGGAGGCGAAGGTGCCCGGTCAGTTCGACGGAACCACCCGACGTCCAGAGCGAGTGGCCTTCGCCCGGTGTCAGACCAACCTGCCACTCCCACAGACAGTTTCGTGCTCAGCGAACGCGAGCCTTTAGCGAAAAGGGGATCAGATGCCGCGTGGCGGCCCGAAGCCTGGATGTTCTCTCGCTGACTTGTTCCCAGCCCAAGCTGATGAGTGGCACCCGACGAAGAACGGTGACCTGAAACCCCCCGACGTGTCGCCGGGCAACAACAACAAGGTGTGGTGGAAGTGCGGCCGGTGCGGCGCAGCGTGGCTGGCCATCATCAACAACAGGACTGTCAAACAATCGCTGAACTGTGTGGACTGCAATCGAGGGCGTAAGCAGCGAATCCAAGCGCAAGCAGAACTAACACCCGCAGACTCGATCGCCGAGCGCGCGCCGTCACTAGCTTCCGATTGGCACCCCACCAAGAACCAGCCACTAACGCCCAAATCGACTCCTGTCGGTTGGGGTCAGAACATTTGGTGGACCTGCAACAAATGCGAGCATGAGTGGGCACTACCGCCGGAGTTTCGAAATGCACGGACTGATCGAGGGTGCCCCCAATGCGCAGGACCCCCCGTCGGCGCACATCCTCTGCGTGGCGGCGCATTGAGCGATACACACCCTGGCGTCGCGGAGCAATGGCACGTCACGCGAAATGACGCTAGAGGTCCCGACTCTTACGCCTCGGACTCTGAGGAGGAGGTGTGGTGGAGATGCCCGGACTCGAGCTGCGGACATGAGTGGATAGCGCGAATCACCACCAGAACAGCGGGGAAGCGTCGAGGGTGCCCGGTGTGTCACCGCCCGGATTCAGATATGCCTGCTCGTGGTGAGTCTCTTGCGGCTCTGCACCCAAACGTGGTGGCCGACTGGCATCCCACGCTCAATGGGCGCCTGGATCCCCACACAGTGAAGCCGCGATCTCAGAAGAAGGCCTGGTGGGTGTGCGCTGACTGCGGCTTCGTGTGGCGAGCCACACCGGCCAACAGGACGGCGGGCAAAACGGGTTGCGCCCCCTGCAGTTACCGACAGAGGATCGCAGAACGCGATCGACCCGAATCGGGCCGGTCGCTAGCGGATTTGTTCCCCGCTCTGGTGCCTGAGTGGCATCCCACCCAAAACGATCGCAGCCCACAGGAACTTAGACAAGGTAGCGACCTCCGGGCGTGGTGGATCTGCGCGCGTGGTCATGTATGGCAGGCGCATGTGTACGCGAGGACCGGCACCGATAAGACTGGGTGCCCCGACTGCCGCGATCTTCCGGCCGATGGGGATTCGCTAGGTGACTTGCGGCCCGATCTCGTACAGCAGTGGCACGCGACCCTCAACGAAGGGCGCCAACCACATGAATTTTCCCTGGGAAGCGCGTTTCTGGCTTGGTGGCAATGCCCAATTGGCCATGTCTGGCGGGCGCGCATCGTGAATCGGGCCAAACCGGATGGGAGTGGCTGCACACAATGCCGCACCTGGGGTACGTCGCAACAACAGATCCGACTTGCTCATGAGCTTGAGGCGGCAGGGTGTCCGGTCGTCCACAATCACGACCGCATACCGGTCCCGAGCCGAAGTCCCGTCAACGCCGATATCGTCGTTCTCGATTACCAGATTGTCATCGAGTTCGACGGATCGCAATTTCACCTCGGCGTGGACGCGGCGGCGCGCGACATTCGCCAGACTCAAGCTCTCGAAGCTGCGGGTTGGCGAGTGATCCGAGTTCGTCCGGCACCTCTTGAACAACTGCGCCCAGAAGACGTGATGATTGCCGATGGCAGGGACACAAAATGCGCTGCCAACGCTGTCTTGCAACGGATTCAGCAGCTCGGATACGCACCAGCGCACGCCGAACGGTATTGCGCTGACCCACAGTTGTGGGCAGTCGCCGAAGCTGACAAAGAGATTCAAGCGCGATTCGCTCGCAGCCTCTCAACGCTGTTCCCCCAGATTGCAGCCGAGTGGCATCCAAGCCTGAACGGCGACCGCCGTCCGGAGTTCACCAACCCCGGATCACGAGATAGGGCGTGGTGGCATTGCTCATCCTGCGGACATGACTGGAAGACTGCACCAAAGAAACGCACCGGCGATGGCAGCGGGTGTCCCAATTGCGCCCGCGATCGTCGTGCCGCCGCTCGTCGACAGCCGAAACCAGGGCGCTCAGTCGCCGACATGTTCCCACAGCTTCTACGAATCTTTCATCCAACGAAGAACGGCGACACTTCGCTTTGGGAACTAAACTATGGCACCACCGTTGAACTTTGGTGGTTCTGCCCTGACTGCCACAACGAATGGTCAACGCGCACACCAAGAAGTACCGGATGTCGACGATGCGCGGCGAAGAGACGCGTTGAGCAGATCAATATGCCCGAGCCGGACCACTCATTTGGTGACCTCCATCCAGCGATCGCCAATGAATGGCACCCCACCAAGAACGCAGATCTACTTCCGACGCAAGTCCGAGAGACTTCCACTAAACCCGTTTGGTGGCAATGCCGTAAGTGCGGACGCGAGTGGCAACGCAGTCCGGGGCTACGGATTTCAACCGGTGCAGGCTGTCGTCGTTGTTCGGCAAGGCGGGCTGGCAGCGCTCGTAAGAAGCCGTCGCTTGGGGCATCATTGTTAGACACTCACCCCCATCTCGCACGCGAGTGGATCGATGACAGAAATCCAGGGCTGTCACCCAAGTCGCTAAAGAGCAACAGCATGGAACTCGCGTGGTGGCGGTGTTCTCAGTGCGGTCATGAGTGGAGCGCAAGAATCGACACGCGGGCCCTCCGGGGCCACGGTTGCAAGAAATGCGCCTCGGCCCATCTCAGCATTAGCCGGCGGCGCCCTAGACCGGGCTGCTCGATGGCCGACGTCAAGCCCGAACTGCTAGTGCTTTGGCATCCAAGCAAAAATGTAGGTCTCGAGCCCACAGACCTGAAGCCAAACAGTCACACCAGGGTGTGGTGGCAGTGCCCCGACTGCGCTCACGAGTGGCAAGCGACTCCGGGCCGGCCCGGGTGTCGGCGATGCGCAACCAAACGGTCCACGGCCAGTCAAACTAGGCCGTCCAAGACAGGGTTGATTCGGTGATGGTCACCGAGCAGCAGGATGGTGCGGGATCAGTTGCCGATCTCTATCCCGAAGTCGCGGCTGAGTGGGACTCCGAACTCAACGCGCCTCTTACGCCGAAGATGACTACGCCGGGGAGTAAGAAGAAGGTCGGTTGGATCTGCGCGACGTGTCAGTACAAATGGCAAGCGCGGATCAATAGTCGGACCCGCGGTGGCTGCGGCTGCCCCGCCTGTGGACGCCGCGCCGCAGGTAAGGCGAAAGGCATTCCTCGCCGGGGCGAGTCTTTGGCCGAGAAGCGACCTGAGGTCGCCGCCGAATGGCATCCCACACTGAACGGCGATCTCACGCCAGCCGACGTCGGCTACGCCAGCAACAAGAAAGTTTGGTGGCTCTGCCGCACCTGTGGGAAAGAATGGCGAATCCAAGTGGCGAACCGAAGACACGGCGCTACTTGCAAAAAGTGCGCCAGCAGGGCACTGGCAATCCCCAAGCCCGGCAACTCACTGGCAGAGCGCTGTCCATCTGCCGCCGCGGAGTGGCATCCAACGCTGAATGCGAACCTGACACCCGCGGACGTCGCCTTCTCGAGGAAGGAGAAGGCGTGGTGGCTGTGTGCAAAATGCGGGAACGTCTGGGACGCATCAATCGGTAACCGTGCCGCGGGAGCTGGTTGTCCGCCTTGCGGGCGCGCCGCCGCAGCGCGAGCTTTGCGAGGCCGAAAACTACCTCGCGGCTCGAAACAGCCCGTAGCTCGAAAAACGAAGACATCGAATAGCGTCCCGCGATCCGGCCGATCGTTCGCGGATCGCTTCCCCGAAATTGCCGTTGAATGGCACCCGACGCTCAACGACGACGTGACGCCCGAAATGGTCACGTACTCAAGCAACCGACGAGCGTGGTGGCTCTGCCGCACTTGTGGCCACGAGTGGAAAGCCATTATCCAGAGTCGTGGCAAAGGAGCTGGCTGCCGCGAATGTGGCAGGCGCAGAGCCGGACGCGCCAATGCCAAACCAAAGCCCGGCGGTTCATTCGCCGAGGTGTTTCCAGCCCTAGCCGCGGAATGGCACACCGAGCTCAATGATCCGCTAAAGCCGGAAGAGGTGGCAGCTCGAAGTCGTCGCACCGCCTGGTGGCAATGTCCAATATGTGAGAATGTCTGGGAGGCAGGAATATACAGCCGCGCAAGCGGCCACGGATGTCGAGCCTGCGCTGACCGGCAACGAGCAGCCGACTTCAGTGCACCAAGTGCCGGACAGTCACTCGCAGATCGAGATCCAGAGATCGCCGCCCAGTGGCATCCCATCCGCAACGGTGCGCTCACTGCCTCGGACGTCACTGCGAATAGCGGTCAAACGGTGTGGTGGCTCTGTGAGAGACGACATGAGTGGCAGGCCATGATCAACAACCGACGCAAGGCACGGGGCTGCCCGCAGTGCACGCTATGGGGTACTAGTCTCGAAGAGATCCGCCTGCGGCACGAGTTGCTCGCCGCCGGAGTCCCGATCGACCCGCACCACGAGGTCATCCACAAGGTATCCGGGCGGGTCTTGCAGTGCGACATGCTCTGCTCGGCATGGAACTTAGTAATTGAGTTCGACGGCAACAGGTTTCATAAGCTGCCAGAAAGTGCCGAGAAAGATGCGCGCAAGACACGCATGCTTATCGAAGAACGCTGGACCGTCATTCGAGTCCGCGAAGGACTGCCCTCCATCGGCGAACACGACGTCGTGGTGCCGCTCTTCTCGAACGAAACCGTTCGAGCGAAGGCGGTCCTCCTGAAGCTGCAGAGCCTCGGTTTTAAGGCCGCCAAGTACGCCGACTACCTCAATACAGACCGCCCTTGGGGCAGCGATGCCGCCGCAACCTACATCAAGCGTCGGCGGATCGACGAGTCTCTTGCGACCCTGCACCCCGAACTCGCTGCCCAGTGGGACCCAGAGAAAAATGGCCTACTAACACCCGCCGACGTGACACCCGGAAGCCGTCAGAAGGCTTGGTGGATTTGTCCCATCTGTGAATATAGTTGGGCCGCCGCTATTTATAGCCGAGCCGGCGCAGGGCATGGCTGCCCAGAATGCGGTCGCCGCAAGTCTTCGAACCGTACGTAGTCCTCACGTGTTCCATGGCCGCGGAATCGAACTCCTCAACGCATTCTGAGAACTTCGATCCCGACGACTGCGGCGGATGTCCGTCATGATCATCAGTCGGCTATTTCGGTGCACGAACGTGGTCGATCCCCAGTGCACCATTGCCATGTCGCACGGCTCGCCGATCGCGATCACGATGTCCCGCCTGACGCGGTGGTGTGGCAAGTAACGACGGGTCCTCCGAAACGTCGCGATCCATTGATCGCTTGGGGTCGGCTGACTCTGGCGATCGAGTTACATCGCCGTGCCGTCAGGCTATCGGTCAAGAGACGACGGGCAGCCATTCCTCGTGGGACGACTCACTCACGACTCACCCAATAAGTAGTCGCTGTCGATGACGCCCCGCGCCGAGTCCCCGCGCACCTGCCAGCCCCACCAGTAGGTGCCGACGTGCTTGCCCATCAGCGGGCGCTCCTCGGTGAACGTCTTGAAGTGACCACGCACACGGTGCACGGCGGTGGCTCGCTGTCGCCCAGTGCGCGCGTCGGACTCGGTGCCACCGCCGGGCAGCACGATCGTGTGATAGCGGATAACCCGCGCGACCTGCCCTCGACGCTTCTCGGCACCGCTGCGTGCCATCTTGATCTGACCCGACTCGGGCGTCTTCACGTTGCGGCAATTAACTAGCGACAACGCGACCGTCACAACCCCGATCACCTTGTTGGTGAGGTCAATGATGTCGTCGGAAATCTCCTCGCCACCCTCGGGGTACCACCCAAGGAAGTTGCCTGCCGCGTCGATCTCGACCATCGCGACCACGGGTGCCACCCTGTACGTGAAGGCGACCATGTCGACCTCGTTCAGGGCGATGAATCGCATTGATAGCAAACGGTTGTCGTCGCTCTCGACCACCGCCACGATGTGCTCGTTGCGGTCTTCGTTGCTACACTCCATCCACAGCAGCGGATAAGGCGGCGTGAGTACGCCGCCACTGTCGGCCTCGACTACACCGGTCTTCTGGACCCGATCCCACGCGATGTCAGCGGCGACTTGGATGTCGAACTTCACCGCGTCGTTCGCGCTCGGCATGATCCACGGGTCCTGCAGGGTCGCGTCCACGCCGCGCGTCATCCCGATCAGACGCTGCAGCACCGGCAGGTGGGCGTTGCCGGTCATTTGCGTGGCCGACGCTTGACCGGCGGAGGCGCCTCGGCCCTCCCGAGCCACCGTCGCCAGATAGTGTCCATGATTCCGATCATCAGTTCCACGGCGTCGATGCGTTCAGCACCTTCTGTACCTGTGCGGCCAGATCAGGCTCTGCCAGCAACTTCTCGGCTATAGCATCGGCGGTCGATTTATCGTCCGACCACCGCACCCGCCAGACCTTGGCGTTCGGGCGATCTCGGTGCACCCGTTTGCCCTGTTCGACGTTCCGCCGGCGAATCGGATCCCTCGCCAGCTCTCCGGTTCGCTGCGTTACGAACCAATCCCCCGCGTTGTCCCGCGCCATACGAATCCGGGCAGCCGCCCCCGATGGCTCACCCTCCAAATCGTCGGCCACCTGTTTCCACGGTCGGCGGTCGCCCTCCGCGGCCTTGCCCCGACCGGTGATGTCGGCCAGCCGCAGCTGTTTGGCCATCAGTCCGTCCACGCCGTCGGCGTACAGGTAGGCATGCCTGACAATTGTCGGGTCGACCTCCAGCGCGAGAAGGAAATAGTCGAACTCGCACTCGCGGAACTGAAACCGGGTACCGGCTGGCGTGCTGAAATCACGCCAATCACCTGAATCGATGAGAGCTTCGAGATACTTGACCATCTCGCCGTAGCGAGCGTTACGTACTTTGCTGACAAGGTCGACGACCTTCTCGTAACTAGCCATTACTGGTGCTCCTGATCCTGACCGCGTAGCGCCGTTAGAAATGTCATCGGGTCGCTGCGCATCTGCAGCTGCAATGCCGCTGCTGCCTGCTCGAGGTGGACCTCTGGGATACCCATCTGGTCCAGAGCTCCGTGTAACGCGTGCACGATGTGCAGATCGATTTCGGCACCGTCCACCGAGACGTGGACTACCTCGCCCTCGCCGACGACTTCAACGGTGACGGGGTAATTCTCGGCTCGACAGCAGACACAGCCTGTGGCACGCGTCAGCCCACAGCGCTCGCAGTCACAGGTGCACATTCTCCACGGGTATCCACATCCTGAACAGATTTTCTCTGCCGGGTCCCACGGGCGCGGGGCCCGAGGTCGCGGCGGGCAGATGCATACAAGCGCGTGGCACCGCAGGCACGGATCTGCGGGCGCATCCAGGACACGCATCGCGCCCACCAACACATCCGCGAACGCCGCCTTGATTGCCGCATCGTTGGGCACCAAGATTGTCGCCGGCAGGATCAGACCAAGATCACGCTCACGTTTGGTGACCCTCATGGCCCGGCCTACCATCTGATTGATGAATAGCGGTGCACGCCAAGACCGCAGATAAGTGAGCACACAGATGTCCGGAACGTCGAAACCCTCCGTGATCTTCTGTACCGCGACCATAATGGCCTGCTCGCTGGACATGCGGAACCGCTGAATCTCAGCCTCGGCCGAGGACATCTGGCCATGCGCGATAAATGCATTGCGTGCGCCCACCTCGGCCGCGAGCATGGCGTGAATCTGTTCCGCGTGATGAACACTGTCGGCGATGATGAGGCCTTTGACCGCAGCGCCCTCCAACGCGACCGACGAATGCCCCAGGCGCCTAACAGTTTCGCGAATCACGCCATCGAGATACCGCTCGTCGCGCACCATCTTGCGAATCAACGGACCCCGCATCCTGCTATCGGCGTTAATGTCCACCGCGCGGATCATGTCATTGTCGTCGAACTCGCTCAGATCGATGGCGTCCAAATGCATGTCGGCGTCGAAGCCCAAAACCTTGATGTGGCGCAGTTGCCGCTCGCGGATGAGTTCGCCGGCCGTCACCGCGTAGTCCGCGATGGTATCGATGCGGTCACCACCAACCACCTCGTAGCGGATGGTGGAAATCCGCTCCTGGCGGTTCGACCGGAACAAGGTGCCGGACAGGTTGAGCACACGGTGGCGCGGGTTGTTGTGGCTACCGACGATGCGCGCCACGTTGACCGCCCACGAGCCGGCCTGCCCGCTCTGGTCCTTCGCAAGGTGGTGGACCTCGTCCAGAACAAACACGGTGCTTTCCTCCTCCGCGTCGGCAATAATCTGCTGAACCTGTACCGCATCCGACAGCGCGTGATAGGTCATCACCATGCCGTCGTAGCCGCGCCTCTCCGTGGTACCCCTTGCATGGAGAAAGACGTTGAGTGCCTTGGCCTCATCGGCCCATTGGGTGCGAAGATTCGCGTTCGGGACGAACACCACCAGGCGACCAACGTCGCCGCCGTCGAGCAGCTGCCGATACACCCACGAAGCAAACAAAGTCTTACCTGCGCCCGGCGCGGCGCTCACAGTGGCGAACTCGCCAGCACGCAACAGCGGCAGGACACGGTCGACAGCTTCACGCTGCCAACGGCGCGGTTCAAAGATCGGCAACTCTCGGACCTCGGCGCGCAGGTGGCATTCCGCGCAAACGGCAACACCGTTATCGATGTCGGTGCAACCACCTTCGCTCCATGGAATCACATGGTGGACGTGGAAGACGTCGGGGAGATCTTCACTGCACTCCACGCAGGCGTGATGCTGGCGGCTCGAAATCTCGGTGCGCTGATGCGCGCTAAAGAGGCGGCGTGGATCGCGTCGCAGCCCCGGTGCATTCACGTCACCGTCGCGACCATCGGATGTCTCTGCCCCCGTATTCACTGGATGACCATGGCCGTCAGTGCCATTGAGGTTGAGCATTCTTTCGACTGGACCATGGGTGTTCCTCCTCTCCATCAACTTCAAGGAAGCATGACCGACCATGTGTAAAGCACACTTTCGGCTTCCGTCTATCTGAGCGGGCGATCAAACTAGAAATCCGCATGAAGTAACCTGCTGCGCAGGGACATTCGATGACGCAGCATCGCAGCTACAGAGACGGCACGCATCCTGGGATGAAATGGCCGTGTTTGGCAGGAGCGATAGCCTGTCGTTTCAACTGGACGGGCTCAATAGGAATCAAGCAACAGCGTCGGCCTGACTTCTCGGCGCATCATCTCGAGCCTCGTTCAGCGAAACCAGCGCGTCTGTCAGCAATCGCTGGATGCTGGAAGTAATCCCTGTGCAGGAGCTTTCGATCTTCATCGCATTCTTCTGAATGGAGCCGGCCGTCTTCTTCACATCTTCGAGCCGTTCAAGTTGCGCGACCGCCTCGGTGATCTTCTCTTCGGCAGTCGCCATCTGGGGGGCGCCCCGACGGGATTGGGCGGCCAGCGCGGCGGTTCGCAAGAGCATCAGAACCGTCCGCACCAGGTCCGGATCGTCCGACATGGGATCGAATGCCAACACGATTCGGCGCGGACCGAGGACGCGGATTGATTGACCGCCATTCTGATCAGTAGTCCGAACGAGCCCCAACGCGGCAACGGCTTGGCGATTACGTTCGGCCTCGTTGAGATACTCTGCCCACCCCGTACGAGCCGAGTCCGTCATCTCGAGCACGACGCGGGCCGCGCCGCCGTCAACGGTGAGCACGCCGTCCCCCTTCTTCGATCTAGAGAGGCTCCCGACCGTCGCTCGAGTGTCGACGTATTCGTCACCGAGTCCGGCCGCAATTTCCGAGACAACGACGTTGACTTGGTTCTCAAAGGTGTCGCCCTTGATCGGCGTGACCTTTGACAGGCTTGTGCGCGCTTCCTGGAGCTTAAGCGCCACGGTTAAGTCGTCGAGCTTCTTGTCAAGCTGATCGTGATTCTTGTCGATCAGCTCGGTCAGCTCACGCTGTCGCGTGGTGAGATCCGCCGCGTGCTTCGCCATCGGCGAGGTGGGGTCACTCGGGTCAAACTGTTTGACGGCCTTCTCCAGAAGCTCGGTGGCGCCGGCCCTCGACTTTGCGTCGAGGTCTGTACCGAATTTGTCCAGCAACGGCCGCAAGCGCTCCAGAAGCTCGGGGCTATCGCCGCCGAATATCCGACGGACCTCGACAGTGAGGTCCTCCTTGGCGGCCGCCACTGCTTCGACGAATTCCTTGCGGCTCGCTGCATCCGCTTCGACGATCGCCGTCTTAGCGTCCTTGGCTGCCTTGGCCACAGTCTCCGTTGCCGCCGTCACTGCACGCTCGGTGAGCTCGGCCGCTTTCGTCGTAGAATTCTCGGCCTTCTCCCCTACCTCCTTGACCATCAATTCCAGAGCACGCGCGTCCTGGGACTGGCCCGTTGCGGAGAGGGCGTGCGCACCAATCTTGACTGCTTCGGTGACAAACGCAGTCAGATCGGCGGCGGCGAGAGCAGCGGGGTCATCGACCACGGGTCCCCGCTCGCCGGCGGTCCAGCGTTGGGCCTCACGCGCGACATCCTTATCTCTCACGGTCAGGTTCTCAATAACTACGGCGGACTGGTCGCAGTCGAGATGGGCGTGACAGCTGCTGCTCATTTGTCCTCCTTGCCCTCGCTAATCGACCTCATGGGTGTTCAGCACCTCGGCTAGTTGGTGCGCGCAATTCCCCTCCGTCAACATCAAGGAGGCGTAGACCACCGGGTGTAAACGCCGTGCGTCAGGACACTCCGTCGATCACTGGATGACACCCATCGGGTGCGGCTCCAAACTCTCGGGCGGAGCGACGGCCACAGGTGCTACCGGAACTCCGGAACAAGCCCCGTCAGTGACTTTGGGTGCAACGGTCATGCGGCAACGGTGCGGTACCGGTGAAGTGGTTGTCAGCTGCGCGTTGCAGCGGTCCGGAACATGCTGCAACCACGACTACGGCGTGCCGGATGCGCTCATTTCCCAGAGAACTCCGAAGGGATTCGTTCAGACGTTGGCCGTCGCCCTATAGGATGAGGTCAGTCCACGGAACGGTCACGATCTTCCGATCGGCTTCGTTGAAGTTTCCGTTTCTTCATCGCCGCGCGCAGGATTTTCTCGGTCTCCTTAGGGGCTTGATCAAAGAAGTCCTCAGGCCAATCGTCAAACGAACCATAGGCATTGGGCTTGATCGGCCTAAATTGAGTCTTCCCATTCCGCCGCTCGGCGTAAATGATCTTGACGAGGCCGGATATTGCGTCCGAATCTGAGTCATCCTCAGCTATGCGAAGACGCAGGCGATTAATCAGATACTCGCTATGCGTTTCGATGATCAGTTGTCTTCCCGACATAGACATCGCCAGTAGAAAATCTCCCAAAGCCTGTTGCGGAGCAGGGTGTAGGTGTAACTCAGGCTGTTCTATCAGCACGACATCGCCCCGCTGTGCCCGTAGGCATGTCACCACCACTGGCAGGAGCTGGCTGACCCCAACACCGACATTCGTTAGGTTCCGCTCAGTAGGAATTTGGTTGTCAACAATCCCGAGTTCGATACCTGCTCTTCCTGTTTCGCGTACCCGCACTGCGCTCGCTACTCCAAGATAATTCATCCACCTGTCGACGGCGTCTTTCAGAGACGTTTTCACGGGCGGGCGATCCAGGTCGCTATGTACGAGCTCGTCATTGGAAACGCGCAGGGAGAAGGGTTCGCCGGGATTCGGCGGCAGCAGCGCCTCAATCTCGGTCGAACCAAACCGTTCAAGCTCAGGAACCGTGTATTCGCCCTTCAGCCCCAGCCGCGCAATCCCGACACCTTGCCCAGGCCGATACGCGGGACTGGGATCTTCTCTAAGCGGCCCCAGATACCACAGCGCAGTAGACATCCGCTCGTGGAGGAGGCCAGCCATTCCAATAAGTCGAGTTCTCGGTCCCCAAGTGAGTGTGTCCCGCGGCGGTCGTTCTTGCTCTAGACGCTTGGCCAAGGCTTGCGGCAGTTTCTCTTCAACGGTGTCGGTCTTTAACGGAAATTCGCTGAGGAGTTCTGTGAAGCGGTCTAGGTCGTTGGGCGGCAAAAGAGCCTCAGGCGAATCGCCATGGTCGAATGCCTCGACCCACGTCCGGAAGCTGGGAAAGAGCAGAGCGATCATCTCGCCAGGAGGCTCGGGAGCAGAGTCGCCCTCTTCGTCGGGTGAAGTGGCCTCCTCGCTCCACTCTGTGGTATCGAGCTTACCTGAAATCCGCAGCGGCGCTTCAACGCAATTCAGCCAGGCCCTCGCCAATTCGACTGAGTCCGGGGTGAACTCGAATATCCCATCCGGAAGTCCATTCTCCACATTGGAGAAATACGTAAGAGAGGCGGGTGACTTGCTCGCCACCACCACACGACCGTAGGGTCGATCTCTAACCTGGAAATGGCCGGAGAGGCGGGCGTCGTAGACCTTGCTTGGGTCGACGCTTGTCGTTCGGTAGGCTAGCTCCCCGCGGACCCGGTACTGATCGAGCCTTTCATCGCGGCTCGCAGCAGCCTCGAGCCGTTCCCTATCGCGCGTAGGCGTAAAGACTGCCCGCATTAGGCCTGCTGGCCTCTCGGTCTCAAGCTCCAGCTTCGTGACCTTAGCCGAGCCGATCTGTTTTGAGTCGGGACGACCCAACACGAGCCCCCAGCGCAGGGTCTCGCGCATTGATATGTTTTGGCGTCGCCCTCGTCGCATGTGTCGCGCCGCCGGCCCAAATTCATCCGCGTTGAGAACCACAGATAACGAGATCGTTGACTTCTTGTTGGCCGAGTGCTTGATGTCGGCGAACGTTCCTAACTGGAGTTCGGCACCGTTAAGATTAACAACCGAGCTTTGCGACCGCCCCCGGACTATCTGGCTCAATAGTACGAGGGTTTGAAGCACAGAACTCTTGCCCGCGGAGTTCGCGCCGACCAATACCGTCAACGGTCCCAGGTCCAAGTCAGCATATTCGATCGACTTGTAGTTCTCGATCCGAAGTTTCGAAATCCATGTCATCGGAACATGAGTCATGCGGGTCATGCGGCAGTTGCCTCCTCGCGCATTCGGGCAAACGCACGGACAAAAGCGCCCGAGCGTACTCGCTCTCTGATGAACATCTTGTCGTGCCGCCGACACCACTCAGCCCGCGTTGTGTAGATGTCGACGACGACCGATCCGGCCGCTCCATTTCGATCCAGGACCCGCTGAACGACCCGGTCAGCGCGGTCGCGTGGTTCAGCTGAGACACTCACCGACGGCTCACCACCCGAGGGGGCGTCCGAGTCCCCCGCGGCGAGGGTATAGCGGTCAAGGATGCGCGCGACCGGCAGTCCGAACTCCGACTGCCACCTGTGAAGCTCGTCGAGCAGGATCTCGTCGTCCAGCCACTCGCGCGGCAGCTCAATCTCTCCTGGTCCGAGCTCGTCAACAACATCTAGGAGTTCGACGAATAGTTCGCCGGCAACGTCGGGATCGGTACCGACCGGCGGAGGCACAAGAAGGCTGACGTCAAGAATTCGCTGATCCGCGGCGAGACCATCGGTCGCCCGGCGCCACTCGCGCACGACCGCGTCGAGCTCATCGAGCTCGAGTTCCTTGAACGTGCGGCGTGGGTCTCCAACCGATCCCAGCGGCCAGCCAGTCTCGTGTGTCTCAAGCGACTCGCCGTCCGACGCGACGGCGGCAGCGGCCGCGACCGCAAGCGCAGGATCAAGCGTCGCGACGTTTGCGACGACTTGTTCCTCGAAAATCGTCCCGTATAGCTCCCCTTGGACGAGCAGGTCGTGTGGCAGTCCCGAGGCCTCCGGCGGAACGACTAGATCTAGATCCGTCGCGAATTCTGTTGCCGACGCTGCGAGGAGAATCCGAATCGTCTGGTCCTCCTCATTCACCGCCACAACTACGGCCAGTCGCGCAATTTGACTGCCGTCGCTGTCGGGATAGGACTGAACCTTCACGATGTGACCAATTGCGATCTCGCGCTTCGGCTCGAGGCGAGCTCGCTGCTCCGCGAGTTTGCGCCGCGCGGCACGTCGTATATCGGATGGAATCACGTCTCACTCCTTTTGCGCGCGACAACCGCCGCAATTCGCTCGATGACGGCTGCTTGCACTTCGTCAGCTAGCTCGCCCAACTCGTCTGCTAAGCGCCTGAACAGCGCTAGCTTTCGCGGCGAAAGTGATTGCCGGCTGAGGTTCAAGTGCGCGGCGAGCTCATGGTCGGGGAGGTTCGCGTACTTAAACGCGAAAATCTCGCGTTCTTGAGGGGTGAAGCTCTCCGCCAAGCTGATCGCCAAGTCCGTCGCCAAGGTCACGTCTTCCGCAAGTAGGGCATGGTCTGTGGGTTCTAGGCCACTGTCAAGACCAAGGAAGCTTGGCTTCCACGCTGTCAAGAGCTTCGAGAAGAACGCATCGAGCTCAGTGACCCCAATTGGCTCGCCATACGTCTCGAGGAGTATTCGTAACACCTGTTCGAGCTCCTCCGCAGCGTAGACAACGGGCGCTCTCTCGTCGCCGTCACTGTGCTGTTTAGGTACAACCGCTGCTAGAGCAACTGCCCTGTTGAGATGACCTCCCGAGCCAACTGCGGCCTGGTCATGACCGACCTGAGCGGAAACAAACAGTTCCCGGTCGCCGATCATTGACGTCTCGAGATCATCTGCGGCTCGAAGTATGCGAAGGGCTCTGTCAATAAGGTTGTCTACAACCGTCCGGACACGGGTTCGTGCAAGATACCGGCGAGCCTGGAAGTAGACGAGGCGATCGAAGTCGTTGATCGTCAGCGCAACGGCGAATATGTAGTCAAGCTGCCCTTCCTCGATAAGCACGTCGATGACGAAGTCGTGCATAACGTCAGGGCCCCCATCGGACCCGCCAAAACCCCGGGCGTAAACCGCTGGGTCGCGTCCAGACAGGAGGTTATTTACGAGTCCATGAATCCGCGTGTAGATCAACCCGCCGATGCAGTCGGAGGAGTATTCGTCGCGTAACGCCTGCAATTCGTCGCCGGTCACGTTGAGGGGATCACCTGACGTAGCTTTTCTACGAGATCGGACGCCTCATCCTCGGAACAGCATCTATAGCCAGCGTGTCGTGCTTCACTGCGGATCTGCCGGTATGAATTGGGCAGCACCCACCCTCCCCGGTCCAAATAGCAATATGGTTCGTGACCGGCTTGATGACGCGGATGCTGAATACCGTCGTCACATCTTCCTGATGTGCGCGGGCACCCGTGACCGAACACGGTTCTCCCACTCCATTCCCGCACCAAAATCCAGGGATGCTCCACTCGTGTCGCACTGAACTTCATTTTGGTTTCAGGAAGCACATACCAGGTCCCGGCGGGCGCGGGGATAGGGTCGGGTAGCCTCGCCGCACTGCGCACGCCGCCGATTCTGGCATAGCGAACTTGCGTGCGTTGGAGGCTCGGCGATTCATGGACTTCCTACCCGCCGGTGACCGCCATGGATCCAGTGATTGCAGATCAGCTGAGGCCTAGGCAAAGGGCGGCCGCATTGTCGCTGACCGTCACAGCCCTTATCGTCGCCGGAAACCAAAGAGTTTTGCCTCTCGCGGTGGGAATCCCGTCGGCAATCAGCCCGTCAGCGATCGCCTGAAACGTCCGTCCGTTGGAACGCTCGGCGATTATCCGGCGCGTGATCTCCAGCGGTAGTGCTGGCGCTGCGCCGAGTCGCTCTCCCCGAGCGCGCTTGGCCGCCAGGGCGTCTCGGGTGCGTTGGCTGATTAGCCGACGCTCGTACTGCGAGCCGGAAATGATGATGTTGGCCGCCATCTCTCCAGCCGGTGTGCTCGTGTCGAGGTCGAGATCGGCGAAGTGTAGAGCCCAACCTTCCCGCGCGGCCCGTTCCATAAGTCCCGCGCCGTCAACCACCGAACGACTCAATCTATCCATCTTGGCCACCAGCAGTCCGGCGGCGCGGCAGCTGGCTACGGCTTCGAGCGCCGCACGCGCAGCCGGCCGTCCCTTGAGGGACTTCGCGCTCAGGCCCTCGTCGCAGTACTCAGCCACGACCGTTAGACCCTTGCGTTCAGCGTAGACAGCGACTGCTGCGCGTTGGGCTTCGAGTCCAAGGCCAGACAGTGCCTGCTCGGACGTGGATACTCGCAAATATGCGACGACAGTCCCGGTTGGAGCCCAAACACGTGCACGACGTCGCCGTTGGCGCACCGCTCCCTCGGAGACCAGTCTTCGAGTCACGACACAGTTTAACATTGATGGTCCTCAATATTATTGATCGCTCGGCCGGCGGGTTCGCGAACTCGCCGGCCGCAGTTGCGACAGTTGGTCGATTTCATCTGCCGGCGTTCTGACCGTCAGCGCATGGATTCTGCGCCGGTAATGCCCCTCCGCACGGAAGTTCGTCGTACGGAGTAAATCGGCCACCCGCGGTTAATCAGATGGTTTTAACGCACAGCCCTGCCCGCTATCTGAATAGTCGCCGCTTCACTCTGCTACGTAATCAGATTGAGAGCACCGACACTGTGTCGCTACCGGTGTTAGCCACGTAAGCCCGGGTCCCGTCGCGGCTAACAACCACCTCGTCCGGAAACGAGCCCACGGCGATGGTGGAGATGACAGTGTTGGTGGCGGTGTCAATCACCAATACCGTGCCGCGGGAACTCTTCTGGGTGACATAGATGCAACTGCCATCGCGGCTGACCGCCACTCCTTCCACCCCAGAGGCGACGAGGGGGATCGTGGAGGTGACAGTGTTGGTGGCGGTGTCAATCACTGAGACACCTTCGTAGTTGGTGACGTAGGCACGGGTCCCGTCTGGGCTGACCGCGACTCCTTCCGGGGCATAGCCGAAAGAGATGGTGGCTGTGACGGTGTTAGTGACGGTGTCAATCACCGACACCGATTTGCTGTTGATGTTGTTGACGTAGGCGTGGGTCCCGTCTGGGCTGACCGTTACCCCCTCTGGGAAGGAACCTACGGCGATAGTGGCAGTGACTTTGCGTGTCGCGGTGTCGATCACCGATACGGAGTTGCCGCGAAAGTTAGCGGTGTAAGCGTGGGTGCCGTCGCGACTGAGTGCTACATCGACAGGGTAAGCGCCGCTCGTGAGAATAATTGTGGCGGTAACGGTGTCGGTGGCGGTGTTGATAACCGACACCGTCCCGCTGGCGGAGCTGGCTGTGTAGTTAGCGACGTAGGCACGGGTGCCGTCCGGGCTGACCGCCACTCCGTATGGGTAGGAACCCACGGGGACAGTGGTGGTGACAGTGTTGGTGGCGGTGTCAATCACCGAGACAGAATTGTCATCTTGATAGTTGGTGACGTAGGCACGGGTGCCGTCCGGGCTGACCGCCACTCCTTGGGGGGTATCGCCGACGGGAATGGTGGCGATTACCGTCGGGGCTGGCCTGATCGCTACCGGCACTTTGATGGTCGCAACGCCGCCGTCGCTGTTGGACACAGTGATAGTGAATTCATCGTGCTTGTCAGCCGCGGTGGCCCCAGCTTGGGCGGCGGCTAGCCGGGCGGCAGCGCCGGGAGTGTAGGTGAACGCCCCGGTGTTGACGTCGATGGTCACACTGCCCTTGGCCGTGGTGGCTGCGGTGCTGTAGGTCAGGGGGTGGTTGCGGGGGTCGGTGGCGTCGACCTTTCCGGTCACCACCCCGCTGGGGTCGCGACTGTTCAATGTGTAGCCGCTGACCGTGGGCGGGAGGTTGGTCGCGGCGATGGTGACCGGGACTGTCACTGTGATTGCGTCGCGTCCGCTCAGCCCGATGGCCTGTGCCAGTGAATGCAAGACCCTTTGGATTGCCCCGGCAACTCCGGTCATACGGTAGGCGCTGCCATTGTCAATTCTGACTGAAAAGGTGTCGGTGCCGCCGTTGAGGGCAAGATCTGTGGCGGGAGTGTAGGTGTAGGTGCCGTCCGGGCCGATGTCCACGCTGCCCCTGGCGGGTGCGTGGGCAAGCGTGTATGTCAGCGGTGCACCGGTTTGCGTGTTGGCGTTTAGGTGTCCCGTGACGACCGCGGTGGGTGACTGGCCAGCAGATTGCGCGGGGTTAGCGGTTGGAGGGTTGTTGGAAAACGTGTATTGAATGATCTCGGCGAACGACGGGGCGGCAGCTAGCGCGGTCGCACTTGTCATCGTCGAGGCAGCAACGACCCGCGGTGCCTGCGACTTCGGTGCAGGTTGAAAACCCGCGACGCCGGAAGTCGTTGTCGCTTTCCCGGCGTTCGCAAGCGGTGAGGTATTTTCTGCGGCGTTCACGACTGTCGGCGAGACCGAAAGTATTTCTGCAGCAGAGCTTTTCGCCACACGGGAGGTCAGCGGCGGCTGGTTGCCTATTGCATCGACGTTGGCCCGACGGGTTGCGGCGGCCGCACGTTTCGACACACCAGTCGCCGAACCAGGACCTTTTGCAGAGTCGGCATTCTCGCCAGCTTTGGACGCGTGCTGCGCCCCACTAGGCGGGGAGGTGTCAGCATGGGCCACTCCTGATCCGCTCGCCAAGGCTGCGCCCACCCCGAGGGTGATCGCGCCGGCACCCAGCCACGTGTAAGGCGTCAGACCGCGGCGCCCAACACGGTACCGGCGCTTGCTGTGCTTGTTGGGTGCCGAAGACTTCATTCGATGCCCACCCGCCATGAAAGCCGCCCCCGGTTCCTGTTACAACGCTGGACGATGTATATCAGATCGCTGTGAAGCGCGGGCATGTAAATCCAGCAAATATCGGTACGTTTCTTGCATCCTCATGCAACCGACGGCAGCGACCGGGCTCGGTATCAGCGAGGGCGGCGAATTGTCCGTCCGCTCCTCGCGTTGGCGATCGCCTCATTCGAACCGTCAACGATCTCAGCAACTGTTCGATCGCCCTGGGCGGGTGGCAGTTCGCGGGCTGACTCCACTGCAGTAGGCGTCAGATCGGAAAAATCGGGGATACCTTGCGTTCGTCGGAACTCGGCACGTGAACCCCCGACCACCTCGGTGAGCCCACCCAAGATCTGCTCCCACGGTTTGGGCGGTCCGACCTCCATTTCCACGGCAGTCTTGGCCGACAATCCAGCACGGTCAAGGGCATCCCGGATCGCCGCAAGCTTGACCGAGTCAGCGACGTTGTCGTCGGTCGCCATCTTCAACAGTTCGCACGCCATCCGATCGGCCGCTTCCTCGATGCGCTGCCGCGCTTTGCGCTTAACTTGCGGCGCCTTGGCTCCGTGGAAATCACACACGCTGGTCCCCATTCGAGCGGCGTTCTTGCACCGATCTCCGTTCTTCCGGTGCGCAGTGCAACGACGCTCTGGATGGAGGCTCTGCTCCCAACGGTCGATAGGTACAGCCTTCGATGGGTCAGTCATCTTCGCTTCCTTTCGATTTCCGTACCAGAGGTTGTGGCTGACGGTCCGGCTGTTAATCACCATTCGCCGTCTCGACCACGCCCGAAGGTGTCGGCAGTTGTGGTGGAGCCGCGGTTTTTTGTCGTTGTCGGTGTTGTCATGGCGGGACAGAAGGGTCAGAAGGGCCAGAAGTCTTTCTGTCGCTACCTTTTGGCCCTTCTGGCCCTTTTGTCACCGCATAGTGCGCGGAAGCTGGGCGTCCCCCGGTTGGCGGTGGAGCGGGTAGTCGAACTAGGTACCCGTGGTCGACCAACCGACCCACCGCGAGCCGGAGGTCTTGCTTTGTCCTCAACCGCTTAGCAGCTCGCTGCAGGTCACGCTCCGACACCTCGTCCATGCCGAGATGGTGGAGCCGCTCCAGGAGGTAGACAGCGTCAGCGGTACCTACATCGTTACCCATCTGAATGAAGGCGTGGATCGCGGCGGCCTTGAAGTAATCCCCGATCCGCGAAGCCGCCCGCACCGTCGTAGCCGTCACCTCGGTTCGCGGCCCGTCGACAGGACCGTGCTCGGCCAAGTGAAGCATTCCCGCGATGCGCGCGACTGCACCGCAGTACTTGGCACCCCAGTCGGCCAGTGCGGCTAGCTCACCGTCCCCAGCGAGGGTGGGTTCCACGGCTGTTTCGATGTTCTGCATCTCCTCCTGGGCTCCGTCGGTGAGCGTCAGGATCGTGGGCTCACCTATCCGGTCGACCATTCCCGTAGCAAGGTCGGCTATCGCCTTGTCGTAAGCCTTCTCGATCAACGGGTCGACTGGGGCGGGGGCGATCTTGCGGCGCCCGACTTTAGAGACCGGAAAGGCAAAGAGAATTCGAGCGAGCAAGCCTCGGCCTCGGAACTCACGATTACCGGCGACAGCAGACAGGACCAACGGCTGGATCATCAGACCGAGCGTCAGCGCGGGACGTCGAACGTACTCCGGCGCCCGTCCCTTGCGATCGACCTTAAGCGGGTCACCGGAGTGACCCTTGAGCCACAGATCCATGTTCGGTACGGACTTGGAATACCGACCGGCAATGATGTCGAATATCCCTCCCTCTGCGGAAATGATCGCGAGGCGGCCACCTTGTTCGGCGATCAGCGATGCTGCTGCCTCCGGGGTCACGTCATCAGCGATCAACCGAGGGATCGCCGGAATCGTGATGTCATCGGCGAATCTGGCTGCTGCGATCGCGTCAGCCAACGCCTTGTCCTGATTCCCCTTCTGGGCGGCGGCAGCGGTGTTGCGTATCTTCTCCGCAATCTTGACGGCAACTTGCTTTCGGGTCTCGGCCTCCAGTGCTGCGCCGGTGCCTTCAGCCGCGAGTCGTTCTTCGACGTCCAGGATCGGGCGCGTCATGGACAACTGGACCGACGACTTGCGTTCCCCAGGACCCGCTACCGTCGCCGTATAGACGTTCAGAGGTTCACGCCAGCCGTGCCGAATTTCGATCTCGGCATGGCCACCAGTACATGCCGAAAGGGCCGATAGGGCCGAAACGGCTGCCATCGCCGGATCGGTCTGGGTCGCCACACTGACGGCCTGAACCATGTTCGCGAACGGTTCGGGATACGCATCCACTGGGAACTGCGGCATTTCTACCGTTTGGGTCAAAGGAATCGGATCAGCATTGGGCCGGTCGTCATCCTCTTCCGGCATCGACTCGACGGTGTCTGCGTCGATCAATTCATGCCACCTTCCGGCTCATGACGCGGACTGCTGCGGACAGATCGCCGTCGCAATTGAGCAGCGCATAGGCCCGAAACTTGGTGTACCCGCGTGGATATCCGGGTTCGGTGACGTCGAAGACGGTATTGGGGCTGTAGATGAACAGGCAGCCGTTGCGGACAGTAGCCGAGCACGAGGACGTGTGTGTTGGGTGCAGCCAGCGGGCTCCGTCGGCATCAGGGTCGAGGTCACGGCAAATCCAGCCGTGTGGAGTCAGTATGTCGAACCAGGAAGTGCCAGCGGTGAACTCTTCGGCGATTGAAAAGCCGCTGCGGAAAGCCGACGGTAGTCGGGGTTCGCGCGATGGGGTCTTGAGCGCCTCGAACCTCAACAGGTCTGTGAGCCAGACCGGTGGTGCGGCGACCGGGGCATCGACCCTCACGTAGGGGCGCCCGGTATCGGGGTGAATCGACGGTGGCAGCACCACATAGCCGTTCGACGTCTTGACGTCTATGCCGGGGCCCAGACGCTTATGGGACAGCTTGCCAGGAGGTCGCCGGTAGAAGCGATGGCAACCGCCGTCACCGCGCCCTGAAAGCGTCGTCAAGGTCTCCGGTAGCCTGCCATGTTGCTTCTCCAGTGCTGCAACCGATTCGAGGCCGCCGTTGCGCGGGTCGACATCGATCACGAACATGGTCTGGGGTACTCGGCCGCCGACGTTGCAGCCCGCGTAACGGCCACCCCACCATGAGGCGATGATCGCGACGTCGGTAGTAGCGTCGTACAGGCCGTGACCGTGGAGGCCGCACTCTCCGTGGCATTCCTGGCGTTCGCGGCTTCCCTTGGGGTGCGGATTCGGAATCGCCGGGAGCTTGCCGTTAAGCGGCATGTTCGGCCAGTTGTTGACGCCGTACTCGATCGCGTGAGTGCCGATGTCGTCGGTACCCAGAACTGTGGCACGGAGCTCGCGGATCGCGTTGGCTTCAACGCGTAATACCTCCGTTTGCGTGCACTCATCGCGTCGCACACGGGCGGTAGCGTCCGATCTGCCGACTTCAGCGGTGAGGGTTGTCGGCGCTGCCGACCCCGATCCGGTCTGCTTACTTAGTTTCGCGGTCATGCTGCGGCCCCCTCAATCTCGTTCTTGGTCAAACGCTTCAGCCATCGAAGCGTGGGTTGACGATGCGCGAGAACGGCTCATGATGCGTATTCGTCGGTACGCACCTTGCGGTTCCGGTCAAGCCACGTGTCCACGTCGCAACGGCGGTAGTACACCCTGCGCGTTACCTTCACAAACACCGGGCCATTCCCCTTGTGCCGCAGTGCTGCCCAGGTTTGGGCTGTTGTACCGGGAAACAGCGACGGCATCTTTGATGCTGGTATCAAGCCATCGGTCCCGTCGTCGTCCAGCTTCGGGTGTTCCATGAGAGTCCTATCTGTGGGGCCGTCCGGCTCGTACCCAAAATAGGTACGACTCGTTACATTTATGATGACATCATTTGAGCACAATAGATCCCAGTGGCGCAAGGACGTCTTGATGACGTAGTGTCAGCAACATGGGTACACATGCCGTACAGCGGGGACCGACCGCTGAGACCGTCGCTGCCAACATCAAGCGACTCCGCGAAGGACAGAATCTGGGTCTACGCGCCCTGGCGGCTCGCCTCGCCGACGCCGGTCGTCCGCTCCCGCATACTGCACTCGACAAGATCGAGCGGGGAACGCGGCGCGTCGATGTCGATGACCTCATGGCGATTGCGGTCGCACTTGAGGTGTCACCGGCCACGCTGCTCATGCCCGAAGTGACAACCACTGAATGGGACGATTCCGAAGTCGAAACCACCGGATTGCCGAAAGGCACCACCGCAGAGTTGCTTTGGGGATGGCTTACGGCTCAGGTGCACCCGACCAAGCACCTGGCCTCATGGGTCACAAGTCCGATGTGGGTAGCACGGTCCGTTCCTCCGCCCGCCCTGAGGTTTGAAATATCCACACCATCAACGAAACAGGGCAACTGATGGCAACGATTGAGAGGTACCAAACCGCAACGGGTGCAACCCGTTACATGGTCCGATACCGGACACCCCAGCACACACAAACGAAGAAGCGCGGGTTCGCCACCAAGCGAGCCGCCGAAGCCTTCGCTAACACAGTGGAAGTCGAGAAGCTCACCGGCAGTTACGTTGCGCCGTCGCTTGGTCAGGTCACCGTCGGCGAGTTGGGTAGGGAATGGCTGACTCGGCAGGTGCACCATAAAGCCAGCTGGTCGGCGCGACTGGAATCGGTGTGGCGTGTCCACGTCGAACCGAAATGGGGCCGCCGTCGCATCGCTGACATTCGTCCAACCGAAGTCCAAAAGTGGGTTGCCGAGTTGAAGCTCTCGGCATCGTCCGTGGCCCACGCCCATACCGTGCTCGCAGGCATCCTGGACGATGCCGTGGCCGACCGTCGACTGGCGACCAATCCGGCCAGAGGTGTCAAGCTTCCCCGCAAGACCCCGAAGGCTCGTAACTACTTGACCGCCACGCAAGCGTCGGCATTGGCCTACGAATCCAAACATCCTGACATCGTTTTGCTGCTTGCGACGACAGGACTTCGGTGGGGCGAAATGGCGGCGTTGCGGGTCCGCGACATCGACCTCGGACGTGGCCGCATCCGCGTCGAGCGCTCAGCATCGAAGGTGAATTCCAAGACCATCATTGGCACAACCAAGACACACCAGGCCCGATCGGTGGCGGCATCAGCATCGGTGCTCAAGCTGTTGGCGCCGGCGATGGTCGGCAAAGCCCCTGATGAGCTCTTGTGGTCTCGCGCCGATGGGCAGCCGTTGCGACCACCAACCACAACGCATTGGTTCGGCGCAGCGGTCAAGCGCTGCCAGGCGGACGATGAGAAGTTCCCTCGGGTGACTGTCCACGAGCTACGGCATACGGCGGCGTCGTTGATGATCGCCAGCGGCGCCAACGTGAAGACGGTGCAGGCCCAGTTGGGCCACAAGTCGGCGACCATGACACTCGATCAGTACGGCCACCTGTTTCCTGACGACCTTGACGACATAGCCGACAAGATGGACGACCTGGTATCGGGGTGTGCCCAAAATATGCCCAAAAAGGAAGCAGGCCAGGGAAAAAATGCTCCCTGACCTGCCTATACCCTTGTGGAGCTGCCGGGAATTGAACCCGGGTCCTACGGCATTCCCTCAAGGCTTCTCCGTGCGCAGTTCGCTATGTCTCTACTTGGATCTCCTGCTCACGCGAACAAGTCAGGATGACGATCCCAGTCGCTGTTTGATTTCCCGCTGAATCCCGCGACCGGACTTAACGGTTTGTCCCTCTTGATGACGCCAGGGTCCGGGTCGAGGGCACTCCCGGTCTGACGGACCAGCTATCGCTTAGGCAGCGAGAGCGTAGTCGCGCTGATTGGAATCGGCGCTTAATTGGTTTGCAACGACGCTTACGGTGGTCTTTGCCTGCACCGGCACGCTTCCCTTGATTCGATGCGCGAAGTCGAAACCGTTCAGCCCCTCGCACCCCGGCCGAGGTACGGCCGGACATCCCATGCTACGCGAGTTACAACCGCGGACTGAAGTGCATTAATCCACGCGTCGAGATTGCCCCGCCGAACGTCACCCCAGAGCCACGTTGAGCGCCGAACGTGACTCTGGAGTGATGCTCGGCGCGAAGTCCCCGAAAACTCCTCCCAGAAAATGAGACTCTGTCTATAGTGAGACGGTGTCTGAAAGTCTGCGGGTTCGGAAGCGGCAGCGAACACGCGAGCGCATCGCCACCGCGGCCGCGCAACTGGTCTCGCGCAACGGGCTGAGCGCCACCACTGCCGACCAGATCGCCGAAGCGGCCGACGTTGCCCGCGCGACGTTCTTCCGATACTTCGAGTCCAAGGAATATGCGGTCGCCGAGGGCTTCACCGCCACCTGGATCGCTGCGATCACCGACGCCCTGCGCCGCCAACCCTCGGAGCTGTCCGTCAACGAGGCGCTGGCGGCAGCGTTCGCGGAGCTCACCCCGGGCTTTGAGCTCGTCGAGCAGAACATCGCCGAGATCGAGCGCCAGACCCGCGACTCGCTGAGCCTGCGCGCCTGGACCCTGCTGTGCTACCTGAACTTCGAGACCGCCATCGCCGAGGTGATCACTCCCCGGCTGCCCGACCTGACGGTCGACGACCCACGCCCGCGGCTGATCGGTGCGCTGGCGATGGCCTCGGTCCGGATCTCTATCGACGACTGGCTACGCGACGGCGGATCGCTGTCCGACCGGATCTCCCGCGCGGTCAACTCAATGGCCCCGTGCCCAAACCAGGAATGAGGAGCAGATGAGTGGCGAAAAGTCGCTGGAGGCATGGGGATTCGTCCGCAAGGTCCTCGACGACCTGACCGGCCAGATCACCGCGGACGCCCGCGACGAGCGCGAGTTGCTCGAGGGGCTGCGCGTGCTCAATCGCGTGACGGCGCTGTGCACCGAACTGTCGGTGGACGTCGACCCGGACCATCCGCACTTCGTCGACATGAGCACGCCGGTCCGCCTCGTCGGCGGACCCAATCCGCACGGCTCCTATCCGTTGGCCATGATCAGCGGCGACCGGGCTTATCGCGTGACCGGAACCCGCGGCACGTCGGCCTATCTGGGCCTGCAGGTCTTGGCCGGCACCGGGATGAACCCGCGCCGGATGAGCAACTACCTGTCCGACCGTGATCTGGTCGTCGATGACGGTGGCCGGTTCAACGTCGTCTTCGCCGCCGCCCGCCCGGCCGATAGCGATCTGGCCGGCGCCCAGTGGATCGAAATCCCCGACGACGCCACCTCGATCGTCGTGCGCGACTACGTCGGCGACCCGTCCACCGAAATCCCTGCGCAGCTTGATGTCTCCCTCATCGGCGAGGCACCGCCGCCCGGACCGCTGACCGACGAGGCACTGGCCGGCCAGCTCACCGCGATGGGCTGGACGATCGTCAAGCTCACCACCCTGCACCGCACCGTACGGCCCGACTTGCTGGACACCCCCAACATCCTGATCACCTCGGGCGCGGAGAATCTGGGCGGCGAGAACACCACCCCGGACAACCTCTACATGCTCGGCATGTTCGACCTCGAGCCGCACCAGAGCCTGCAATTGACCTTTCAACCGCCCGAAACCCGGTATTGGTCAGTCACTTTGGAGAGCATCTGGCACGAATGCCTCGAGCCATTGGTACGCACCAGCTCGGTGACGAATAAGGGCGTCAGCGCCGACCCGGACGGATTCGTCCGCCTGACGATCGGCGCCGAAGACATCGGTGACGGCTACTGGCTGGACACCGGCGGACGTCGACGGGGTTTCATGATCGTGCGCTGGCTGGACAACCCGAATGCCCCTGATGTGACAGTTCGCCTGCTGGAGAGGGAGGTTCAGCGATGACCAGTGCGGTGCAGGCCCGGCTTGATCCGGAGAAGCTGATCGAGCAGGCCTGTGAGTTGGCCGGCAGCGACGACTTCGGTGCGGACGACGGCTGGCGGGAGAACCTGTCCCGGGTGCTCGACGACCTCGTCACCGAGGCCGATCTGTCTCCGCTGGGTGTGGAGATCGCCGCGGGGGACATCGTTGTTCCGCTGCGCAATCGACTGCAGATCACCGCCTGGCGCAAGGAACATCCCGAGATTGCCGAGCAGCGGATCGAGCGGCCGATCTTCATTCTCGGCCAGCCGCGCACCGGCACCACCATTCTTTACGACCTGCTCGCCCAGGATCCCGACCTGCGGGCCCCGTTGACGTGGGAGGTCGACCAGCCCTTCCCGGTGCCGACGCCCGAGACCTACGAGACCGATCCGCGGATCGCCGAAACTCAGGCGCAACTGGAGATGGTCGAGCAGTTGATGCCCGGCTTCATGAAGTTCCACCCGATGAGCGCGCGGGGCGGCCAGGAGTGCGTGCGGATCACCGGTGGCACGTTCTGCAGCATGATCTTTCCCACGCAATACCGCATGCCGAATTACCAACACTGGCTGATGTACGAGGCCGACCACGGCGCCGCCTATCGCTACCACCGACAGTATCTGCAGCATCTGCAGTCCGGTGTGCCCGGTCAGTGGCTGCTGAAGAGCCCCGCGCACCTCTGGACCCTCGACAAGTTGTTGGCCGAGTATCCCGATGCGATTCTGGTTCAGACGCACCGTGATCCGTTGGTGGTGATCTCATCGATCAGCGCGCTGATCGCGCATTTGCAGAAGCTGGCTAGCGACAACGCGACCGTTGAACGCGCGGCGGGACAATGCGCCGCCGAGAACATCCTCGGTCTCGACCGCTTGATGACCTGGGCGGACGAGGGCGTCGTCGGGCCGGATCGGATCATCAACGTGCGCTTCGCCGATTTCATGAGCGACCCGTTGGCGACGATCAACACGATCTACGCCCGACTGGGCCGGGATCTCACACCGATTGCCGAACAGCGCATGCGCGACCATCTTTCGGCCCACCCGGGCGACGGCGGCGGCAACCGCTACACCTGGGCCGATACCGGACTGAATGCCACCAAATTGCGGGAGAAAGTCCGCGCCTACCAAGAGCGCTACGACGTGCCCAGCGAAACGCTGCGCTAGCGGATCGAAATCAACCCGACGGCGACCAGCGCCAGCACCATGCCCAGCGCCTGCCAGCGGGTGACCCGCTCACGCAGCACCACGATGGCCAGCAGCACGGTCGCCGCAGGGTAAAGCGACATCAGCACGCTGGCCAGCGACAGCATCGAAGCCTGCAACGCCAGCAACATCGCCACGTTGGCGCCGGTGTCCAGCACCGCTGCCGCCAGTGCCATCGTCAGCGGAAAGCCACGCGGCGCATGGAAATTCCCGGTGAGTGCGGCCACCACAACCACGACGGCCGTCGCCGACACCCGCGCGAAGAACAACGGCCAAAGGTGGGCATCGACCGGAGCCTGGTGGATGAGAACGAAGTTGAGCCCGAACGCCAGACCCGAGCCGACGGTCAGCCAGGCGACTTTCGCGGTGAACCGGTGCGGGCGCTCGTCCTCGTCGGTGGCTTCGCGGCTGACCAACACGACGGCGAGCAGGGCCAGCACGGTACCGACGCCGGCCACGAGGCCCGGCCGCTCCCCCATCGCGAGTCCGACGCTGACCGGCACGCCGGCCACCAGGACCGCCGTCAACGGCGAGACCACCGAGATCGGACCGGCACCCAGAGCGGCGTAGAACCACCACACGCCGAAGGCCTGGCTCACTCCGCACAGCAGACCCCACACCACCGCGGGCGTGGATATCGTGCCGCCGACGACGGCCGCCAGGATGCCGAGCAGGACCATCGCCAGCGGGTAGGAGAGCAGAACCACCCGTAGGGCGGCCACTCGTCGCGATGCGATGCCCCCGACGAAATCGCTGACGCCGTAGCCGATTGCGGAGGCCAGCGCGAGCACGACCCCGATCAGGACTTGCCCTTGGCCCGCCGGCCGAGTTCCCGGATCACTTCACGTTCGGCGTCGCGGCGAGCCAGATCCTGCCGCTTGTCGTGTGCCTGCTTACCGCGCGCCAACGCCAGCTCGACTTTGACCTTGCCGTCGGTGAAGTACAGCGACAGCGGCACCAAGGTCAGGTTGCCGTCGCGGATCTTGCCGATCAACGTGTCGATCTGGCTTCGGTGCAACAGCAGCTTGCGATTGCGCCGCGGCGTGTGGTTGGTCCATGTGCCGTGGTGATATTCCGGGATGTGCAGGTTGCGCAGCCAGATCTCGCCGTCATCGATGGTGGCGAACGCGTCGGCCATTGAGGCGTGGCCCTCGCGCAGGCTCTTGACCTCGGTGCCCTGCAACACGACACCGGCCTCGAAGGTATCGAGGATCGAATAGTTGTGCCGTGCCTTGCGATTGGTGGCGACGATCTTGCGATCCGGGTTGTTGTCTTTCTTGGGCACGGCTACTTCCGCACGTACAGGCGCAGCGTGACGTACGCGGTGAGCCCCGACATCGCCAGACCGACCCCGGTCATCCACGGCGCGACATAGACGGCGATGTCCCGCCAATCCACGCGGGCGACCAGATTCGCCGCATAGAACTGTTTGAGTGCGTCATCCAAGAAGAACGCCTGCACCAGTACCAGCCCGACCACCGCGATCACGACACCGATGAACGCCGCCAGCATGGCTTCCAACAGGAACGGCAGCTGGGTGTACCAACGGGTCGCACCCACCATCCGCATGATGCCGATCTCGGTACGCCTGGTGTAGGCCGCCACTTGAACCATGTTGGCGATCAACAGAACCGCGCCGATTGCCTGCACCACCGCGATCGCGAACGTGACGGCGGACAACGCGTCGAGCACCGCGAACAGACGATCGATCAGGTCCTTCTGGTTGAGGATGCCGCGCACACCGGGCTGGCCCTGCATCGCCTTGTCGAAATCCTCGTGCTGGTCCGGGTTGTCGAGCTTGACGATGAACGACGCCGGGAACTTGTCCTTCGTGGCGTCCTTGGCGAGTTGCGGGAGCTTCACCAGCGCGAAGTTGTAGGCGTCCGTCTGGTTGAGGAATCGCACGGATTTGACGTCGTTACGCGCCTCGATCTTGGCGCGCAACGCCTTACACAAATCGCCGTCACAGGTCTGGTCGTTGGACGAGATGTCGTCGGTCAGAAAAACCTGGCTCTCGACCCGGTCGAGATAGATATGGCGCGACTGCTCGGCCATCCGCAGCACCAGCAGACCGCCACCGAACAAGCCGAGCGAGATCGCCGTGGTCAGGATCATCGCCACGGTCATGGTGACGTTGCGGCGAAGTCCGGTGAGGACCTCGTTGATCAGGAAGCCGAAGCGCACTTAACGATCCATTCCGTAGATACCACGCTTCTCATCGCGGACGAGCCTGCCCAAGGACAGCTCCACCACACGCTGGCGCATGGAGTCGACGATGTGGTGGTCGTGGGTGGCCATCACCACTGTGGTGCCCGTCCGGTTGATCCGTTCGAGCAGGTCCATGATGTCCTTGCTGGTCTCCGGGTCCAGGTTTCCGGTGGGCTCGTCGGCCAGCAGCACCAACGGGCGGTTGACGAACGCCCGCGCGATCGCCACCCGCTGCTGCTCACCGCCGGACAACTCGGCGGGCAGCCGGTTGGCTTTACCCGAAAGACCCACCATCTCCAGCACCTCGGGCACCACCCGGTTGATGGTGTCGGGCTTCTTACCGATCACCTCGAGTGCGAAAGCCACGTTCTCGAACACGGTCTTCTGCTGCAGCAGCCGGAAGTCCTGAAACACGCAGCCGATCACCTGGCGCAGCTTGGGGACGTGCCGGCCCGAGAGCTTGTTGACGTGGAACTTCGACACCTGGAGCTCACCGGAGGTCGGGCTGTCCTCAGCCAGCAGCAGCCGCATGAACGTCGACTTGCCCGAACCCGACGGGCCGATGAGGAAGACGAACTCACCCTTGTCGATCTTGACGCTGACATTGTCGAGGGCAGGCCGTGCCGACGACTTGTACTGCTTACTCACATGGTCAAGGGTGATCATCACGGCACGCCAGTGTAGCCGTCCGCCCGATTACTGCGTCGGCGCCGCGGGCGTGAGCATCGGCCCCTGCCCCGGCGCCGGTGACGGAATCGGCGTGGGTGTCGGTGTCGGCAGCCCAGGTATTTGGAACGGCGCAGGCGCCGTCGGCGTCGTGGTTGTGGGCGAGGTCGGCGATGTGGGCGACGTTGGGGACGTCTCCGATGTCGTCGTCGTCTCCGTCGTCGTTGTGGTCGTCGGCGTCGTCGTCCTGGTGGTTGGGGTCCGATCCCGGACTTCCGTGCGCGGCACCCACGTATACGAGGGATCGGGGACGAAGCCCGGCGGCACCATCTGGGTGGCCGGCGCCTCCGGGGCCGCCGACTCGGGCTGATAGGTCGCATACAGCCACCAGACCGCGACGAACGCGGCCAGCAGCGTGGCGGTGGAGGTGCGAACCCGTCCCCACAGGATGTAGTGGGGCCAGCCGCGGCCCTCTCTGCGCGTCGGCGTCAGCTTCACGTCGGCGTCACCGGCCCCTGGTTACCTTCGGCACCGCCCGCCGTGGCCGGGTGGACGATGGCCTCGACCATCGGCGAGCCGTCCGACGGGCTGGCGATGCCGGCGCGCATCAGTGCGGCGATCACCAGCACGCGAAGTTTGCGGCCGACCTCGAACTGCTTGCCGGGCAGCGTGCGCGCCACCATGCGCAGGTTGACGGTGTCGAGTTCGATGCTTTCCACTCCCATCAGCTGCGGGGCGTCCAGAAGAAGGTCCTTGAGCCCGGGGTCCGCGATTGCCTTTTCGGACACCCCGTGCAGGACCTCGTTCACCCGGTTGAGGTCGGCGGTGGTCGGCACCGGGATGTCGATGACGGCCCGCGCCCAGTCCTTGGACAAGTTCTGGGTCTTGACGATCTGCCCGTTGGGGATGGTGAGCACTTCGCCCTCCGACGAGCGCAGCTTGGTCACCCGCAGCGTGACGTCCTCGACGGTGCCCGTCGCCTCCTTGGCGATACCGGCCACCGTCAGCGACACCAGATCGCCGAAGCCGTACTGCTTTTCGGTGATGATGAAGAACCCTGAGAGCAGGTCCTGCACGATGCGTTGAGCGCCGAAGCCCAGTGCCGCACCCAGAACCGCCGCGGGCGCCACCAGCGAGCTGACCGGAACCGCGAGGATATCGGTGACCTCCACCACCACCATGACGCCAAGCAGTGCGATCGCCACATAGGAGATGACCGACGCGACGGCCTGGCGGTGTTTGGCGCTTTCCGAGCGGACCAGTGCGTCGCTCTCCCGGAAGTCGGCGTCGATGCGCCGGGAGATCTTCTGTGCCGACCAGTTGATGAACCGGGCCGCCAGCAGGCCGCCGAGGACCAGCAGGGTGATCCGCAGACCCCTGGTCAGGATCCACTCGCCGATCGTGCCATGCCAGAAGTCATGCCAGCGATCGGCGAACGGAAGCGCCAGGAGGTTAGTCGTCATCTGGTCGGTTGCGCCACCGGATCCCCGCTTCCAGGAATCCGTCGATGTCCCCATCCAGTACCGCCGCAGGGCTGCCGACCTCGTATTCGGTGCGCAGGTCCTTGACCATTTGATAGGGGTGCAGAACGTAGGAGCGCATCTGATTGCCCCAGGAGCTGCCGCCATCACCCTTGAGGGCGTCCATCTCGGCGCGCTCTTCCAGGCGTTTGCGGTCCATGAGCTTGGCCTGCAGGACGCGCATCGCAGACACCTTGTTCTGCAGCTGCGACTTCTCGTTCTGGCAGGTCACGACGATGCCGGTGGGGATGTGCGTGAGTCGAACCGCCGAGTCGGTGGTGTTGACCGACTGACCGCCGGGGCCGCTGGACCGGTAGACGTCCACGCGCACATCCTGCTCGGGTATGTCGATGTGGTCGGTGGTCTCGGTGACAGGAAGCACCTCGACGTCGGCGAACGACGTCTGACGGCGGTTCTGGTTGTCGAACGGGCTGATCCGCACCAGCCGGTGGGTGCCCTGTTCGACCGACAGCGTGCCGTAGGCGTACGGGGCGTGCACCGCGAACGTCGCGCTCTTGATGCCGGCCTCTTCGGCGTAGGAGGTGTCGTACACCTCGACGGGGTACTTGTGCTGCTCGGCCCAGCGGATGTACATCCGCATCAGCATCTCGGCCCAGTCGGCGGCGTCGACGCCACCGGCGCCGGAGCGGATGGTCACCAGCGCCTCGCGCTCGTCGTACTCACCGGACAGCAGGGTCCGGACCTCGATGGCCTCGACGTCGGCCTGCAGCGACTTCAGCTCGGCGTCGGCTTCGGCGAGAGCATCCGCGGCGCCCGCGCCCTCTTCTTCGTCGGCCATCTCGTAGAGCACCGGCAGGTCGTCGAGGCGCCCTCGTAGGCCTTCGACTCGACGCAACTCGCCCTGGGCATGGGAGAGCTCACTGGTGACGCTCTGGGCATGGCTCTGGTCGTTCCACAGATTCGGATCGGCGGCCTCGTGCTCGAGCTTCTCGATCTTGGCGCGCAGACCATCGACGTCGAGCACTCGTTCCACCGTCGTCAAGGTGGAATCGAGGGCGGCGATATCTGACTGACGATCGAGGTCCACGGGTTCTCAGGGTACCGGCGTCGCGACACGTTGTTATCCGCGGCGGCTGCTGGGACTTCTGGGGTGGTTGAGCCGATCGCGCGTCTAACATCACATTCGTAACCAGGATTGTGCGCCGCGCAGCCCCTTGCGGCGCTTCTCGGCTGCGACGCGACAGCCCCTTGCGCGCGGCCGAGTCCGGACAGAAAGCGCGAGAATGCGTCCTTACTATGTCGCGATCGTCGGTGCAGGACCCTCGGGATACTTCGCGGCGGCGTCGCTGCTGAAGTTCGCGGACGGTGCCGTCCCCGGCGGCGGACCGGATGTGCACGTCGACATGCTCGAGATGCTGCCTACCCCCTGGGGTTTGGTGCGCTCCGGAGTGGCGCCGGACCATCCGAAGATCAAATCGATCAGCAAGACCTTCGAGAAGACGGCGAACGATCCGCGGTTCCGCTTCTTCGGCAACATCACCGTGGGCAAAGACGTCCAGTCCGCGGAGCTTGCCGAGCATTACGACGCCGTGGTCTATGCCGTTGGCGCCCAGTCCGACCGGGCGTTGCGCATCCCCGGCGAGGAATTGGCAGGCAGTGTGGCCGCCGTCGACTTCGTCGGCTGGTACAACGCACACCCGCACTTCGAGGAGATGATGCCCGACATTTCGAGCGGTCGCGCTGTTGTGGTGGGGAACGGCAACGTCGCCATCGACGTCGCCCGCATCCTGGTGACCGACCCCGACGTGCTGGCCAACACCGACATCGCCGACCACGCATTGCAGTCGCTGCACGACCGGGGTGTCGAGGAAGTGGTGATCCTGGGCCGTCGCGGACCGCTGCAGTCCGCGATCACGACCCTGGAGATGCGTGAACTCGGCGAGCTGGAAGGTGTCGACGTGGTGGTGGATCCCGCGGACCTGGCCACCATCTCCGACGAGGACGCCGAAGCCGCAGGCAAGATCGCCAAGGCCAACATCAAGGTGCTGCGCGCCTACGCCGGGCGGGAGCACACCGCGGGGCATCGGCGGATCGTGTTCCGATTCCAGACGTCGCCGATCGAGATCCACGGCGACGAGCGGGTGGAAGAGATCGTGCTGGGCCGCAACGAGCTGGTCTCCGACGAGAGCGGACGGGTGGTCGCCAAGGACACCGGTGAACGCGAGGCGCTCCCCGTCCAGCTCGTGGTGCGCGCGGTCGGTTACAAGGGCATCCCGGTCCCCGGCCTGCCGTTCGACGAAGGTGCCGGCACCATCCCGCACGAGGACGGCCGTATCGCCGGCAGGCCCAACGAATACGTCGTCGGCTGGATCAAGCGCGGCCCGTCGGGAATCATCGGCACGAACAAGAAGGACTCCCAGGACACCGTCGACACCCTGCTGGCCGACCTGGACGGCGCGCAGCTGGCCGAGGTCGGACCCGACTACGCCGACGAGCTGGTCCGGTGGCTGGTGGACCGACAGCCGAAGCTGGTGACCGACGACCACTGGCAGCTCATCGACGCCCACGAGCGCGGCGCCGGCGAACCGCACGGGCGGCCGCGGGTGAAGGTCGCCAACGTCGCCGAGCTACTGCGGATCGGGCACGGGTAGCGATCAGACCTCGCAGGTCACCGTGACCGGCTCCCGCTCGCGGGACAGGCCGCTCACCGGACCGGCAGTGCGAGCGATGAGCGGAGTGCACGCGGCGGCCAGGGCCAACGCGGCCGAGACCATGACGACCGCGAACGGGCTGTAACTGTCCGCGACCACACCACCGAGCGCCGTGCCCAGTGCGCCGCCGACAAGCGCGCCGCTGTTGAGCCACCCGAACGCCTCGGCGGTGGCGTGCGCGGCGATCTCATGCGACACCATCACGTACAGCGTGGCCAGTGCGGGCGCGAAACCCAGCCCCGACGCGAACAACGCGGCAAGTTGCAGAACGTACCCGTTGACCAGCCCGAACAGCACCGTGCCTGCGGCGACGACCGCCATCGACAACGCCAGACCGCGCACGCCCAAGTGCCGATGCCCGAACAACACGCCACCGAGCAACGAGCCAAGACCGGTTGCCGCGAGCGCGATGCCGGCCGAGAGGTTGTGGTTGCCGAATAGGGCGAGCACACCGACTTCCAGCGCGGTGAACGATGCGACCAGCGCGAGGCTGGCGGCCATCGCCAGAATTACGGCACGATTCGCCAGGACCTTGCCGAACGCGACCGCGCTACTGACGATTCGCGGCCGAAACTGGTGCGCGCTGAGCAGGAACCAGACAGTCCCCACCACCGTCACCGCCGCGGAAAACAGCAGCGGGATCGAGGTCGAGATCGCGGACGCGAGGAACGTGGCGGCCACCGGGCCGATCACCCAGATCAGTTCCTGAGCAGTGGTATCGAGTGCGAACAACGCACGCAACCCCTCACCGGGCACCATCTGCGGGTAGAGCGCACGGACCGCGGGCAACAGCGGCGGCACCGACGCACCGATCAGGAACCCCAACACCATCAGGTACGACGTGGGGACGTGGATGAACGCCAGCGCCAGCATGCTGACGCCGTTGATCAAGGCGGCGGACACCAGGGTCGGCACCATCCCGATCCGGCCGAGCAGACGCGCCGTCATCGGCATGGCCACCGCTTCGCCGACGCTGGTGAAGGCGACCACCGCCCCCGCCACCGCATAGGACCCGGTACGGGCCTGCACGTGCAACAGGATCGCCAGCGACAGCATGCCCAGCGGCAACCGCGCAAACAGCTGCGAGGCGGTCACATTGACCACGCCCGGAACCCGAACGAGCTCAACGTAGGCACGCACGGTTATCACTTCCTCAATCGGTTCTAGAGCTTTCCTCCACTGTACCGTCCAGACGGTACAGTGGGAAACCGATAAACTCGGCGGATGACGACCTCGCGTGAGCGCATTCTCGATGCCTACGCCGACGCGCTGGCCGTCGATGGCGAACGCCACGCCACGCTGGACGCGGTCGCGGCACGCGCGGGGGTGTCCAAGGGCGGCCTGCTCTACCACTTCCCCGCCAAGGATCAGCTCGCCGAGGCGCTGTGTGATCGATTGATCGCCCTGGCGGGCGACGACGTTCAGAAAATGCGCAACGCGCCAGACGGACCCGCACGGCATTACATCCGCACCTCGCATTACGCGAACACCCCGTTAGATCGCACCCTGGTCGCGGTGGCCCGGCTGCAGCAGGCCGGCGATGCGCGAGCCCGTGCGGCGATCGAGACGATTTCCGACCAATGGCTGAGCGTGCTGACCGAGGCGCTCGGCGACCGTGACGTCGCGCGCACCGTCAAGTTGATCGGCGACGGCCTCTACCACCACGCGCTGTTCAGCGCGCTCGGCGGCCAGCCGCGAACCGAACTCGACGAGGGCCTACTCGCGGTGATCGACCGCATCATCGACCAGTGCGCGGACGCGCCGCGGCCTTGACCCGCGCCGCACGTCAATAGGGGATGTGTGGATCGACCCGCCGACCTGGCGCGTCGCCCGGCGCGAAGTACCAGTTGTCAGGATTCTTCGGCGAATACGCCACCGGAATCAGTTGCCCCATGGTCGGCCAGCTGTTCACGTCGACGGCCATCCGCTGATAGACCACGTGCTCGTTGACGGTCGGGCCGTTGATGACGCCGCTGATCGTGACGTACTGCGAACCGGTGGCGTCCGGGCGCGGGCTCACCCCGGTCACCAGCAGCGTGCCCTGTGCCATCTCACCGCGTGGGCCGCGGCGCCCCATGATGCGCGGGGCCAGAACGAGGACCAGCGCACCGACGATGACCAGTATCACCACGAATTCCCACATGCGGCCATGGTAGGACTGCTGCCATGAGCGACGCTTGCGGAGCGAATCAACAGCGGACATGCCGGACCCGAGCCTGCGAGGGCACGGCATGAGCGGCCACGGTGTACAGGCAGACCTCTCGGTAGCGGTAGAACTCGCCAACCGCGCCGACGCGATCACCCTCGACCGATTCGGCGCCCTGGATCTGCGGATCGAGACCAAACCCGACCTGACGCCGGTCACCGACGCCGACCAAGCTGTCGAGGCCGAGCTACGGGCGATCCTGTCGCGTGAACGCCCCGACGACGCCGTCCTCGGCGAGGAGTACGGCGGGACGGCCGCCTTCCACGGCCGGCAGTGGGTGATCGACCCGATCGACGGAACCAAGAACTTCGTGCGCGGCGTGCCAGTGTGGGCGAGCCTGATCGCGCTGCTCGAGGACGGCGTGCCGACCGTGGGCGTGGTCAGCGCCCCGGCGTTGAACCGGCGCTGGTGGGCCGGCCGCGAACTCGGCGCCTTCGCCAGCACCGGCGGCGGACCGGCACGCAAACTTGCGGTGTCGGGAGTCGCCGACCTGGGCTCTGCCAGCCTCTCGTTCTCCAGCCTGTCGGGGTGGGCCGACCTGGGCCTGCGCGAGCAGTTCATCGAGCTGACCGACGCGGTGTGGCGGGTGCGCGCCTACGGCGACTTCTTCTCCTACTGCCTGGTCGCCGAGGGAGCCGTCGACGTGGTCGCCGAGCCGGAGGTCAAGCTGTGGGACCTGGCCCCGCTCGACATCCTGGTCCGCGAGGCCGGCGGCACCTTCACCAACCTGAACGGCCAGCCCGGTCCGCACGGCGGGCACGCCGTGGCCACCAACGGACTGCTGCACGACGCGACGCTGGCGAGCCTGGCTGGGCGTTAGTACCCGGCAGCGAATGCGACGGGCAGGGTCGCGGGTCCGCTCAGTCCGCTGAGCGGTTTCCACGGCGCGGGGCCGGCACGCCGAATGTTGGGCATCCGTCGCGCCATCACCGTGAGCGCTTCAGTCAGTTCGAGGCGGGCAAGGTTGGCCCCGACGCAGTAATGCATGCCACCGCCGAAGGTTTGCATCGGCAGCGCGGCAGTCCGCGTGATATCCAGGCGACCCGGCTCATCGCACACGCCCGAATCACGGTTGGCGGCAGCAGAATTGAGGATGACCAACGTCCCCGCCGGGATGACATATCCGGCGACATCGACGTCCTCGACCACGGTGCGTAGCGTGCCGAACACGATCGGCGAATGGCGCATCGTCTCCTCCACCGCGTTCGCGGCGAGTTCCGGCTGCCGCCCCAACAGCGCCCATTGGTCGGGATGGTCACACAAGACGGACACCGACGCGGCGAGCTGGTTTCGGGTGGTGTCGGTACCCGCCATCAGGAGCCCGGCCACCAACATCCGCAGTTCCTCGATGGTGAGACGATCCCCATCGTCTTCGGCCCGGATCAGATCCGAGACCAGATCGTCGGTGAGCCGGTGCCGTCGTTCGGCGACCATCTCGTCGACATAGCTGTCCAATTCGTCCCAGGCGGCCAGGATCGACGGCATCTCATCCGCGACGTTCCAGCTGAACGCCTTGAAGAAGGCGTCGGTCCACGTCGCGAACTGCTCCCAGTCCCCGGCTGGGGCGCCGAGCAGAGCGCAGATGATCGGAATTGGGTAATGCCGGGCGATATCGGCAACCACGTCGCATCGGCCGTCGGTGGCGCAACGGTCGACCAGTCCGTTGATGACATCGGTGACCGTGGTGCGCAGCCTCGCGGTCGCCCTTGGCGTGAACGCCTTGCACACCAGTCGGCGTAGTCGATGGTGCTCGTCACCGTCCATGTTGATGATCGTGGCGACGACCCTGTCCCACAACGGACCCGAGGTGATCCCCTGGGACGCAAGAAACATCCCTTGCGGCACGCGAAATCTGTGATCGCGCAGTGCGTCGTGGACGATCTCGTAGGTCAGCAGTTCCGGACCATGCGGGCCGATCGCGATGGGAGCCCGTTCGCGCGCTCGCATCAACATCGCCATCGCCTCGGCCGGGTCCGTCACAGTGTCGTAGTCGATGGCCGGCAAGCCGGCGTCGAACACATTCGGCATTCGCGGCGCGTCGATTGTGATGGTCATGTCAACCCCCAGACCTGCTCGGATATCTCCTCCGCTGAGTCTCGAACGGCGATGCGGCGGGAATGCGAGTAGCCCGCTACCCGATATCCGGACTTATGTGACTCACTCAACAAAACCCGGGGACGCCAACCGGTCCGGGATCGACCTTACTTTGGAGTAAGATAGGTTCAGCGTGATCTGACCAGCACCGCCCACCGTCGACGAGGCTGACGAAAATGACCAAGACTCTTCCGCCCACATCCACGAGCGCCCGGGCCCGCGACAGCGCGGTCGGGCAGTTCAAGCACAAGCGGTCCATCACCGATATCGCACTGGCGATCGTCACCCCGCTAGTCGGACAGGACTTCCTGGACCGCTACCACCTGCGCGACCCGTTCAACCGCGGCCTGAAATACGGTGTCAAACAGGTGTTCTCGACCGCAGGCGCGGCCACCAGGCAATTCAAGAGGGTCCAAGGCGTCGGCAAAGCCCCGACCCGGCTGCGGCCAAGTGGCGCCGACTATTTCGACCTCACCCCCGATGACGATCAGAAGATGATCGTCGCGACGGTCGACGAGTTCGCCGAGGAGATTCTGCGCCCGGCCGCTCACGACGCCGACGAGGCGGCGACCTATCCCCCGGGCCTCATCGCCAAGGCCGCCGAACTCGGGATCACCGCGATCAATATCCCCGAGGACTTCGACGGTATCGCCGAGCAGCGCACCACGGTCACCAACGCCCTGGTGGCCGAGGCGCTCGCCTATGGCGACATGGGCCTGGCGCTGCCGATCCTGGCACCCGGCGGCGTCGCCTCAGCATTGACGCACTGGGGCAGCGCCGACCAGCAGGCCACCTATCTCACTGACTTCGCCGGCGACAACGTGCCGCAAGCCTGCGTGGCGATCGCCGAACCGCACGCCTTATTCGACCCGACCGCACTGAAGACCACCGCGGTGCGCACCCCTAGCGGCTATCGCCTCGACGGAGTCAAGTCGCTGGTGCCGGCCGCCGCCGACGCCGAATTGTTCATTGTCGCAGCGCAACTCAATGGCAAGCCGGCCCTGTTCATCGTCGAGGCCGCCACTGCCGGCGTTTCGGTGAAAGCCGATCCCAGCATGGGGATCCGCGCTGCCGCGCTGGGCCAGGTGGTACTGGACAACGTGACGGTGCCGGTGTCGGCACGCCTGGGCGAGGACGGCGCAACGGATTCGGACTATTCCGAAGCAATCGCGTTGTCGCGCTTGGGCTGGGCCGCACTGGCGGTCGGCACCTCACACGCGGTACTCGACTACGTCATTCCGTACATCAAGGAACGCGAAGCATTCGGCGAGCCCATCGCCCGCCGGCAGGCGGTAGCGTTCATGTGCGCCAATATCGCCATCGAGCTCGACGGCCTGCGGCTGATCACCTGGCGCGGCGCCGCCCGCGCAGAGCGCGGCCTGCCGTTCGCGCGTGAGGCCGCACTGGCCAAGAAGCTCGGCACCGACAAGGGCATGCAGATCGGCTTGGACGGTGTGCAATTGCTCGGAGGTCACGGCTACACCAAGGAACACCCGGTCGAGCGCTGGTACCGCGATCTGCGGGCCATCGGCGTCGCCGAGGGTGTTGTCGTCCTGTAAACGTCACCGGCTAACGAACGGAAAAGACTGCCATGGCAATCAATCTCGAACTGCCGCCCAAGCTGGAAGCCGTGATCGAGAAGGCGCACCAGGGTGCCGCGGAGATGTTGCGGCCGATCTCGCGCAAGTACGACGTCGCCGAGCACGCCTACCCCGTGGAGCTGGACACCCTGGCCACGCTGTTCGAGGGCATCTCGGAGGCAAACACGATTTCGTTCGCCGGCACGGAGGCCTTCCGGGACAGCGACGACGGGCCAAAGGGAAACATCAACGGCGGCAACATGTCCGCGTTGCTCAATGCGCTCGAGATTTCCTGGGGCGATATCGCGCTGTTGTTGTCGGTACCCCGCCAGGGCTTGGGCAACGCCGCCATCTCGGGGGTGGCCACCGACGAGCAGTTGGCGCGGCTGGGCAAAAACGTCTGGGCCGCAATGGCGATCACCGAGCCGTCATTCGGCTCCGACTCGGCGGCGGTATCCACGACAGCAGTCCTCGACGGCGACGAGTACGTGATCAACGGTGAGAAGATCTTCGTCACCGCCGGATCCCGGGCCACCCATATCGTGGTGTGGGCGACGCTGGACAAGTCCAAGGGCCGCGCGGCCATCAAGTCGTTCATCGTCCCGCGCGAGCACCCCGGCGTCACCGTCGAGCGTCTCGAGCACAAGCTCGGCATCAAAGCCTCCGACACCGCGGTGATCCGGTTCGACAACGCCCGCATTCCCAAAGAGAACCTGCTCGGCGACCCGGAGATCCACGTGGACAAGGGATTTGCCGGGGTCATGGAGACCTTCGACAACACCCGGCCGATCGTGGCGGCGATGGCCGTCGGGGTGGCCCGAGCGGCGCTCGAGGCACTCCGCACGATCCTCACCGAGGCGGGCGTGGAGATCGACTACGACAAACCCGCCCATGCTCAGAGCGCGCCCGCCGCGGAATTCCTTCGCATGGAAGCTGATTGGGAGGCCGGCTACCTGCTGACGGTGCGATCTGCGTGGCAAGCCGACAACGCGATCCCGAACTCCAAGGAAGCGTCGATGGGCAAGGCCAAGGCCGCCCGAGTGGCCAGCGACATCACCCTCAAGGCCGTCGAATTGGCTGGGACCGCAGGTTATTCCGAGCAGACCCTGCTGGAGAAGTGGGCCCGCGACTCGAAGATCCTCGACATCTTCGAAGGCACCCAGCAGATCCAGCAGCTGGTGGTGGCCCGCCGGTTGCTCGGGCTGTCGTCGACCGAACTGAAGTAATCAGGCTAAGTCAGCCAATGGCGTTCAGCTCGCGCTGAGTCTCCTCGTCGAGTTCGATGTCGGCGACCGCGAGGTTTTCCTCCAGGTGGCCCAGCGATGACGTGCCGGGGATGAGCAGGACGTTGTCCGCAACACCCAGCGTCCACGCCAGCGCGATCTGCGCCGGGGTGTAACCCAGCCTGCTGGCGGCGCCGGAGATGAGCGGGTGCGTCAGCACCGGATTCACCTCATGGAACGCCGAGCCGAGCGGGAAGAACGGCACGAACGCGATACCGCGGGCGATGCACTCGTCGAGCACGGGCTGCGACGTGCGGTCCACGAGGTTGAACGGGTTCTGCACGCACACGATGTCGGTGATCTCGAGGGCATGCAGCAGTTGCTCGTGGCTGACGTTGCTCAGCCCGATTCCGGCGATCAGGCCCTCGTCGCGGGCCGTGATCATCGCCCCGAGCTGGTCGGTGAACAACGCATCGGGTTCGGACTCCATCACCCGCAGGTTGACCGCGGCCAGCCGTTCGACGCCGAGGGTGCGCAGGTTCTCCTCGATGCCCGCACGCAACCGGTGGGGTTCGGCGTCGGGCAGCCACGCCCCCTGGTCGTCGCGGCGGGCGCCGACCTTGCTCACCAGCGCCAGGCTGTCGGAATAGGGGTACAGCGCCTCGCGGATCAGCTCGTTGGCCACGTCGGGTCCGTAGAACTGCGAGGTGTCGATGTGGTCGACACCGGCTTCGACAGCCCGGCGCAAGACGGCCAGTGCCTGGTCGTGGTCCTTCGGTGGCCCAAACACACCCGGGCCGGGGAGCTGCATGGCGCCGAATCCAACGCGGTGGACGTTGTAGCCGGCCAGCGGAAAGCGTGTCATGGATGCTCCATTCGCATTGAGGTCAAATTGTTTGATGTCAAACTATCTTGCGGCCGCGATACGCTTCCTGTCAACCCAGGGAGGTGAAGCCACATTCCAAGCCCAGCACACGGCGCCGAATCCCCGCAGCGGGCCGTCGAACTCGCCGACGCGTTCGGCCGCGCCGGTAAGACCCTCGTCCGCGCGCTCGACGATCGACTTGGTGACCACGGGGTGTCTACCCCCCGCTCGAAGGTCCTATTCGAGGTGAACCGGTGCGGACCGGTCCGACTGACTGACCTCGCCCGCGCGGTCGGCATCACCCAGGGCACCGCGTCGACCCTGATCGACGCGCTCGCCCGCGAGGGTCTCGTCGAGCGCTTCGCCGACGACTCCGATCGCCGAGTCACCTTGCTACAGACGACCACCACGGGGCGTCGTCAGGCCGAAACCTGGGCGACCGCCTACACCGCCGCCGCGCACGAGTTGTTTTCGATCCTGTCCGCCAAAGAGCAACTGGTCCTCACCGAGCTGCTGCACCGCCTGGCCGACTCGGTCGGCGACTAACGGTCAGCCCGTCGCACGAACCTGGCAGGGCACCCCGTTGACCACCTGGGTATTGCTGGGCACGTCAAGCAGATCCGGCGGATTGAGCAGGTTCGAGTTGACGCCGGGATGCGCATTGGCGACGCCGAGCCGGCTGCCCGGCACACCGTGGCCCCAGCCGTGCGGCAACGACACCACACCGGGCATCATCTCGTCACTGACTTCCACCGGCACCGACACCTTGCCCTCCGACGTGCTGACCTCGGCGACATCGCCGTCGCCGAGCCCGGCCCGCCGCGCGTCGTCCGGATGGATGAGCAACGTGCACCGGTCGCGGCCACGCATCAGCGACGGCACATTGTGCAACCACGAGTTGTTCGACCGCAGATGCCGCCGGCTGGTCAGCAGTAGCGACTCCTCGCAGCGGTCCAGTCTCGCCCGCAACCGCGGCACATCGTCGACGAAGAGGTCATGCACCAGTTCGATGGCCCCCGACGGCGTCGTGACCGCCAGGTCGAGCCGCCCGCCCTGCAGCTCCCCCAGCCGCAGGCCATCGGGCTGGGCGCGGACATCGTCGAGAGTCAGGCCGCCCGGGTTGGTGCCCAACCCGTCACCCCATGGCCCCAACCGGACGTAGAGATCGTAAATTCGCTCGGGTCCTTGGCCTTTCAGTGCACCCATGACGTCGACGGGATCGCGCCCGGTCAGCGGCGTGCCCGGCTGAGCGCACATGGTGGCGACCAGGCCACCGGTGTACAGGTCGTCCATCGCGACGAGGTCGACATCGGGCACCGGCGTACCCAGTACGGCACCCGAAAGCCGTAGGAGTACTTCCCATTCGGCCGGTCGCCCCGGGTCGGGAGCGAAGAGTGGCTCCGACCACTTCAGACAGGACGCGATGGCGTACATCCAGTAGAGGTCGTCGGCGTGCGGGCGTTCCAGCGGTGAGAGTCCAGGAAAGATGACGTGCGCGTGCCGGGTGGTTTCGTTGAGCCAATTGTCCACGCAGATCAGGGCATCCAGCGATGCCAGCGCTTCGTCGACGCGGCCCGCTGCGGGCGCCGAGATCGCCGGATTTCCCGCGACTGCGATCATCGCGCGAATCCGGCCCTCCCCCGGGGTGAGGATCTCCTCGGCCAGGCAGCTCACCGGAAACTGACTGAGCACCTCACCGATGCCACGCACTCGTGAGGTGAAACGGCCGAATTCCCAACGCGGGCCGGTCTGGTCCGGTGGCTTCATGAACATCGGCGAGTACACCGCCGGAGTGGGGAACACGGCACCGCCGCGGCGATCGACAGCCCCGAGCGCGGTGTTGAGGACGAACACCAACCAGGTTGCCAGCGTGCCGAATTCCTGGGTGCAGGCTCCGATCCGGCTGTAGAGCACCGGATTCGACGCTGATGCGAGATCGTGGGCCAGTTGGCGGATCGTCGCAGCCGGGATCCCGCTTGGTCCTGCGACGGCCTCGGGGGTGAACGGTTCGGCCAGGGCGATCACGTCGTCGAGCCCCTGGACCCGACCGTCCAGGTGCGGATGGGCGCGCAGTAGGCCGTCGGCGGCGAGCGTCCGCAGCAGCGCGAACAACACCAGCGCGTCGGTGCCCGGCCGGATCGGCACCCATTCGCCGGCCCGCTGGGCGGTCTCGGTGCGCCGGGGATCGATGACCACCACCCGGCCGCCGCGCTTGCGGATATCGGCGAGAAGGCCCGTGACGTTGGGCGCCGAGAGCATCGAGCCCTGCGAGGCCGCCGGATTGGCCCCGATGACCACCAGGTGGTCGGTGCGCGCCAGGTCGGGGATCGGCGCGTTCCACATCCCGCCGAACAGCAAGGTCCCGACCACGTTGAGCGGCCATTGGTCGACGGTGCCCGGCGAGTAATAGGCGCCCATCCCGGCCGCGGAGGCCATTCCGACCAGGGCGCCGATATAGGAGCTGAGGCCCAAGTTGTGCGCCACCGGATTGCCCACGTACACCGTGATCGCCTGGGCGCCGTCGCTGTCGAGCACCGGCCGCAAGACCCGCTCCGCCTCGGCGAACGCCTCCTCCCAGGAGACCGGGATGTGAGTTCCGTTGGCTTGCTTGATCATCGGTGATCGCAGCCGGTCCGGGTCGTCGTGGATCTGACCGAGGGCGGTCCCCTTGGGGCACAGATGCCCTGCCGACCACACGTCGTCGGGATTGCCGCGGATATCGGTGACCCGGTCGCCGTCGACCGTCACCCGAAGGCCGCACATGGCCTCGCACAGCGGGCACGTCACCCGGTGGGAGTCGAGAGCACTATCCGACGGCTGTCTGGACACCTGTCCATATTAGGCAGGCCGCAACGGCCAGCACAATGGGTCAGGGCTGCTCTCGACGGGTGCGCCACTCACCCATGGCCGACAGACGTCGCCGCTGCTGGGCGGCGGTCCCCGCGTCGAGGCCACGGTCACGCTCCTCGAGATTGCCGATGACCCGCTGCCGATGCTCGACGGGATTGGCGTCGTCGTATTTGAACTTGGCCTCCACCCGCACCACCGCGAGCCGCACGCCACGGATACCCGGCAGCATCCGGCCGTACGGGTCCTCCCCGACGGCGACCTCGGCATGACGACCCTCGGGCTGGAAGTCGCCGAGCTGGGTCTTCAGGATCTCGACCTTGCCCTGCGGATCGTCGACAACCGTTGGGCGGCAGACGAATTGAACAGACGAGTAGTAGCTGGTGGGCACACCGTCCTCGTCGGGACCGCCCGCCTTGGCCCGCCAGTACGTCGGGATGTAGGCGTAGTCGCCGATCACGGCCAGCCGCACTTCGGCGGCGGCTTCCAGGTGCGGCCAGACCGGGTTGGGCCGCGCCAGATGGATCAGCAGCTCCTCGCCGGCCAGCGTGAAGTGGGTGGGCACCAGCAGTGGGGCTTGACCGGCGTCCACATTGTTGACCGCAAGCACCCCGAACCGATCGGTCGTCGCCAGCCAGTCCTGCCATTCGGTGGCATCACGCGCGGCATCCCAGGGATGGATCAACATGCCGGTCAATGCTTCCTGGGGTTGGCTGCTCACGCAATGGGTTTATAGGTGAGATGCAGTTCGCTCAGGCCGCGCAGCAGGAACGTCGGCTCGTAGCGGTAACGACGGTCACCGGCCGGACCATGGTGGATGTCGTCGATGGCGATGTCGGTCATCCGGTCCAGCAGCCGGTTTAGCGTGACTTTGGCCTCGACACGGGCCAGAGGAGCACCGGCGCAGGTGTGGATGCCACGGCCGAACGTGATGTGCTCCCGAACGTTCTTGCGGTCGAGCATGAATTCGTCGGGCCGCTCGAACTTGCGGGGGTCACGGTTAGCGGCGCCGAGGCACAGCATCACTACGGTTCCGGCCTTGATGTCGACGCCGCCGAGCTTGGTGGTCTTGCGCGCGAGCCGGAAGTCGACCTTTGTCGGGCTCTCGATGCGCAGCGACTCCTCGATGAAGTTGCCGATAAGGCTACGGTCCGCTCGCAGCTTGTCCTGAAGGTCGGGGCGCTCGGCCAGCACTCTCGTCGAGGCGCTGAGCAGCTTGACCACAGTTTCCTGTCCGGCTGCGAACAAGAAAGTCGCCGCGCGGACGACGTCGACGGTCTGCGGTGTCGTGCCGTCGGGATACGTCGCCGTCGCAAGCGAACTCAGGATGTCCGCACGCGGTCGCAGGCGCCGCTCATCGATATAGCCGGTGAACTTGCCGTCCAGCCACTCCAGGGGGTTTACGGCGACGGGTGTGTGATCCAGTGCGCCGACAGCACTTCCCGGTTCCCTGCCCGCCCCGAGACTCTGGCGGAACTCCCCGCGGTCCCCGGCGGGCACGCCCAGCAGGTCGGCGATCACCAACGTGGCAAAGGGCTTGCCGTACTCGCCCAGTAGTTCGCATCTGCCGTTGGCGATGAATTCGTCGAGTTGGCGATCGGCCAGCTCCCACATGAAGTCTTCGTTTTCCTTCAGCCGAGCGGGCGTCAACAGTCGGCTCAGCAGTGAGCGGGCGCGGGTGTGTTCGGGCGGATCCATCACCACCATCATTTCGTTGATGGGGAAGAGGTGTCGGTGGGCGTCGATCTGCTCGGAGATGTCGTCGCCCTCGGGGACGAATGGCAGCGGTGGGAATGGCCCGCCGATGGCGTTCACCGCCGAAAATGTCTCGTAGTCCTTGAATGCCGCGACGGACTCTTCGTATCCCGTGACCGCAACGACTCCGTAGTTGGGCTCGCGGAACACCGGGTTTTGCGCGCGCAGGTAGTCCAGGTAGTCGTAGGGGTCCTGGGCAATGCCCGGGTCGGAGAAGTAGTCCGTTGTCGCGAAATCGGTCATTGTTGGGGGCCTTTCACGATGCTGATGGCTTGGCGAGGGCAGGCGGCCACCGCGGCCTCGACCCGCTCACGCATCTCGTCCGCGGGCGATGCGACGCTCGTGGCCTGGTCGCTGGAATCGACATCGAAGACTTCAGCGGCGAGCTCGACGCACAGGGCATGGCCCTCGCACAAGGTCCGGTCCACCTGTACGCGCCATCGAGCCGCCGTCATTGAGCCCCTCCGTGTCGTGAATCGATTTTGATCGATCGATCAATTTTTGCGTCCGGACATTTTTACCACGGGCGGAAATCGGGGGTCAACAGGTGGGCCGGGGCATCGTCTAGCCAAGCGAGGATGGGTCCTGAGAGGATGACCGCTATGGCATCGACCGCAAAGACCAAAGAGAAAGATGCCGGCGCGCGTGAACGCCTGATGGAGGCGACCGCTCAGATCATGCTCGAGGAGGGGTACGCCGCCGCGACGTCCCGGCGCGTGTCGGCGCGCGCCGGGGTCCGGTCCGCCCTCGTGTACTACTACTTTCCAGCGATGGATGACCTGTTTGTCGCGGTAATGCGACTGGGCGCCGAGGCCTCGCTGGCCCGGATGCGCCAGGCGATCACCGCCGATGAACCGTTGCGAGCCATGTGGTCCATCAATACCGATCCGCGCTGGACGGCCTTGTACGCAGAGTTCGTCGCACTGGCCAACCATCGCAAGATGATCAGCGCCGAGCTCAAGTCCTACGCTGAACGCGTTCGCGATATCGAAACCGCTGCCGCCACAGTCGCGCTGCGCTCACAGGGCCTCGATCTGAACGAGTATCCGCCCGTGGCAATCTCGATGCTCGTTGCACAGATCGCCCGCAGCCTGGGCAACGAGAGCGCCATCGGGATGACCGAGGGTCATAAGGAGATGCGAGAGCTGGTAGACCGCTTCCTGAACCGGTTCGCCCCCACCGAGCAGGCGCAAGCTACTTGAGCATGCTCCCACCGTCCACGGTCATCGTCAGGCCGGTGACATAGCGGGCCTCGTCAGAAGCCAAGAACAGCACCGCATTACTGATGTCGACCGGCTCGACCCAGCCGATCGGAAGTACGTGCATCATCTGGGCCACTACAGCCATATCGTCAGGCCCCGGATTCTCCAGGTCCGGACGGAAGAGCTTCATCGTGCCCTCGTTCATGAACAGCGGGGTGTTGACGTTGGTGGGATGTACCGAATTCACTCGGATGGACTGGTGTCCCAGCTCGACGGCGAAGGTTCGCATCAGCCCCACCACGCCATGCTTGGCCGCGATGTAATGTCCGGTGTGCGCGTACGCCTTCAGTCCGCCGACCGAGCTGGTGAGGATGATCGATCCGCCCCTGCCGGCCGAGATCAGATGCGGCACCGCGGCTTTCACCGTCTTCCAGACGCCGGAGAGGTTGACGTCGATCATGTCCGTCCAGTCTGACTCGCTGGTTTGATCGAGCGTCTGACCGCCGTTGCCGATACCGGCGTTGGCCACGATGACATCCAACCGGCCAAGTTGCTCCACCCCGCTGTCGACAGCGGCTTTCAACGCGTCATAGTCACGGACATCGACCTCAGCGGTCACAATCCGGCGGTTGAGACCCTTGACCAGATCCGCGGTCTCGGCCAGGTCGTCGGGTGTGGGCGCAGGAATGTCGTCGTTGCTGCTGATGCGCCTGCACACATCGACAGCGATGATGTCGGCACCCTCCTGTGCCAACCGAACTGCGTGACTGCGGCCCTGGCCGCGCGCTGCACCGGTGATGAAAGCGACCTTGCCTTCAACTCGTCCAGTCATAGATTCTCGCCTCCGATACCGTGATCACAATTTGATCGATCGATCAAAACTGTCGCAGTCTCGAGGCCTCATGTCAACCATCGAGTAGGCGGTTAGTGCATCCCGATGCGAATGTTCTTGACCTGAAGGAACTCGTGCAAACCCTCGATGCCGCCGGTACGGCCGAAACCACTTTGTTTGTAGCCGCCATAGGGTCCTTGCGGCGCCATGTCGCTGAACGTGTTGACCCACACCGATCCGGACTCGAGTCGTCGTGCCACGCCGTGGGCGCGAACGAGATCGCGGGTGTGCACGAAAGCGTTGAGCCCGTAGGGACTGTCGTTGGCGATAGAGACAGCCTCATCGGCGTCGCGAAATTTGATCACCGACACCACCGGTCCGAACGTCTCGACCTGCGCCAGTGCCGAAGAGTTGTCGACATCACCAAACACGGTCGGCTCGATGTAGTAGCCCTGCGCCAAGTCACCACCGATGCGCCCGCCCCCTGCGAGCAGCCGACCACTCCCCCTGTCGACGGCATCGCCGACCACCGTCAGGATCCGATCCAGCGCTGCCTGACCGATCACCGGCCCGAACGAGACAGCAGGATCGAGCGGGTCACCGATCTTCGCCTCCGCAATGCGGGCGAGGAACACGTCCACGAAATCGTCGTACACCGACTGCTGCACCAGGATCCGGCTGGCACAGGCACAGCTCTGACCGGATTGCATCAGGGGACCCTGGTGAGCCGAGAGCGTTGCGGCGGCCTGCACGTCGGCATCGTCGAAGATGATGTTGGCCGATTTTCCGCCCAACTCCGCCACCACCGGTGTCAGATTTGTTGTAGCCGCGGCGATGACCTTACGAGCAGTAGCACCGCTGCCGGTGAAGTGAACCTTGCGGATGTCCGGATGGCGCGCCAACGCATCGCCACCTTCGGCCCCCGCGGGGACCACATTGACCAGGCCGGGCGGCAGTCCCGCCTGTAGACACAGCTCGCCGAATCGGAGAGCCGCCAGAGGCGCGAGCTCAGAAGGCTTGAACACGACCGCGTTTCCGGCGGCGAGTGCGGGTGCCACACAGGAGGCCGCGACGGCCAGCGCACCGTTCCACGGTGCGATGACGGCCACGACACCGTAGGGCTCGCGTTCGATCAGGTTGATGTCGAACGACCCGTTGACCGGTGTGCTGGCACCGTGCGGCTTGTCGACGTAGCCGGCGAAATGGCGCAGGAAGCGTTCCAGCAGCACGGCCGTCCCGGCGAAGGAGATCGGCACGGCGTAATCGTGGACGTTGAGCTCGGCAAGCTCGTCCAGATGTTCGTGGACAAGGTCGGCCAGGTCGATGAGCAGGTCGCGACGCCGGTCTACCGTCAACGACATCCAGGCCCGCTGCGCCTGCCGGCTGCTGGCGACTGCGCGGTCGATCTCCTGCGGGCCGGCCAGCGCGACAACCACGTTTGGCTGCCCGGTGGCGGGATAGATGTGGTCGTGGGTGCCCGCCGAGGAGAACGTGATCCGCTCGCCGTCGATCAGCGGCCCCACAGGGGGAATCACGATGCGCCCGCTTCGCTGCGCCACTCCTCGAGGACTCGCTGCTGCTGCTCGTCGACGACCTGGTTGAGGTGCGACGCCTTGGGCCAGCCGTAATACGCGGCGAAATGCAGTGCCAACTCGTCCATCTCGTCGAAGGAAACGTCCCGACTCTTCAACGCGGCGTATACATGGCTGATGATAGGTATCAGCGTGTCCTGAAACGCCACACATGCCACGGTGATGAGCCGACGTTCCTTCATGCCCAAACCGGGACGAAGCCACATCTCGCCGAAGACGAAGTTCAAAATGCCCGCACCGGAATACGGGTTATCACGCGTCGGGGCGAACGGAATGCAGTTGATGTCTTTGAATGACTGCTCTCCGACCAACAACCGGATCTCGGGGTCACTGGGGGTGATCAGCGGCAGCAGCGGGTCCGGTGGCGGTAGACCCTGCCCGCGGTCCCGATGGATCCGCTCCCATTGCTCGTCAACGACCATGTTGAACCACGACGCCTTGGGCCACCCCGCGTACACCGCGAAATGCAGTACCGTTTCCCGCATCTCACCGATGGACACATCGCCGCTGTTAAGGGCGGCATACACATGGTCACGCAACGGCGCCTCGGCATCGGCCGCCGCCACACACGCCAGGGTGACGAACCGCCGGTCGCGACGGCTCAGCAGCGGACGTGACCAGATCTCGCCGTACACGAAGTCGATCAGCCCGGTGGCCGCAGGCGTGTCATCCTGCGGCGCGGGAAAGGTCATCACATCGGCGAACGACTGCCTGCCGCGCTCACGCCTGTCGCTGTCACTCATCGGATGGTGACCCCGGCATCGACCTTGAGTTCGGTGCCCGTCACGTAACGGGACTCATCGGAGATCAGGTACAGGACGGCATTGCTGATGTCGATCGCTTCGACCATCACGACAGGCAACGCGTTCAGGAAGATCGGGACGAGGTCGGGCCGGCCTTCGCCGAGCACTCGGTGTAGCGACTCGGGGCGCATACCCGTCTCGACCCCGGTCGGGTGCACGGTGTTGACCCGAACACTCACCGCGGCAAGCTCGTTGGCCAGCGCTCGACTCAGCCCGACGACACCATGTTTGGCGGCCGTATACGGAAGATGCAACGGCGTACCCTTCAACCCCGCCGCCGAGCTGATGTTGACCAGGCTCCCGCCACGAGTGACCAAGTGTGGCAGCGCCGCCGCACAAGTGTTCCACGTTCCGATGAGGTTGACGTCCAACACTGTTCGCCATTGCTCCGGCGTCGTAGCGTCCCAGGCCCCCACCGTCAGCACTCCCGCGTTGGACACCGCCGCGTCGAGGCCGCCGAGCTGGTCGACGCCGTCGTTGACCGCCGCGGCCAAGGCGGAGGCGTCACGGACGTCGACCACGTGGCTGACCGCTCGGCGGTTGTGCAGCCCGACCAGCCGTGCGGTCTCTTCCAGCTCTTCTCGGGTTGCCAGCGGATACTCCACCTCCGGCAGTGATTCGCAGATGTCGACCAGTATCAGGTCGGCACCTTCTTCCGCCAGCCGCACGGCATGGCTGCGGCCCATTCCGCGGGCGGCACCCGTGACCAAAACTCGCTTGCCGGCGACCCGTCCAGTTGTTTGTCTCACGACGTCCCTAGAGTTTGTTGGTGAAGCCGGCGTCGACCGGGAAGGTCACGCCGGTAACGTATTTGGCTTCATCACTGACCAGATACGCGATGGCAGCGCTGATGTCCTCGGGTTCGAGGAGGTCCACCGGCATGGGGTTTTGTAGGTGGGGACCGCCGTCGGGGTAGTTCTCCAGGAAGGCCGTCATCGCGGGATTGACGGCCATCATCGTGCGCACTGCGGTCGGATGAACAGTGTTGACCCGAATACTTTCCGGGGCAAGCGCATTCGAGAGCGTCCGCATAAGCCCGACGAGGCCGTGTTTGGACGCGGCATAGCCCAATCCGCCACCTTGCAGCCCGCCGAATCCGCGCAGCCCTGCCGTCGAACTGGTGAACACGATCGAGCCACCGCGGTGCCCGGCGATCAGGTGCGGGATCGAAGCCTTGGCCGTATGAAAGGCGCCGACGAGGTTCACGTTCAGCACATCGGTCCACTGCTGGAGTTCTTCGTCGATCGTCAACTCGCGAAAGGCCATGGTCGCGATGCCGGCGTTGGCACACACGATGTCGAGGCGGCCGAACTGCTCGACCCCGGCGTCCAGCGCGGCCTTCAATCCGTGGAAGTCACGGACGTCGGCGACCGCGGCAATCATCTTGCCGCCCTTGGCCTCAACGAGTTCGACGGTTTCGTCCAACTCGTCACGGCTGGCCATCGGATAACCGTTGGACTCGATGTCGGCGCAGATGTCCAGGCCGATGACGCTGGCGCCGTCGGCTGCCAGCCGAACCGCGTGGCTGCGGCCCTGCCCGCGAGCAACACCGGTGATGAACGCGACCTTGCCGTCCAGAGAACCCATCGATCATTCCCGCCTTCGTTGCGCCGGCGTCGTCGCCGTTGGAATCAAGCCACACAGTAACCGTGTTACTGCGGTACAGTAACCGCGTTACTCACCGACGGCAAGGGCATCCGTGGAAAGCGCTGAAAAGACGACCGGCACCACTGTCGATGCTCGCGACCGGATCCTCGACATCGTGATCGACATGCTGGAAACCGAAGGGTACGAAGCGGTTCAGCTGCGCGAGGTCGCGCGACGGTCGCGCACATCGCTGTCCACGATCTACAAGCGCTACCCCACCAGGGACAGTCTGATCCTGGCCGCACTCGAATCCTGGATGGACGAGCACCGATACGCGCCCTTGGCGCAGCAACACCATGACCCTGGCGAGTCGATCTACGACGGGCTGATGCGCGTGCTGGGCACCATCTTCGAGCCGTGGGAACGGCATCCCGAAATGCTGAAGGCCTACCACCGCTCGCGGGCGGCGACCGGACGCGAAATCCTTCTGCACCGCGGTCTCGATATGGTCATCCCGGCAGCCATGGAGGTACTGGACGGCGTCGACGAGGACTTTGTGGACGACGTCGACACCGTGTTGTCCAGCCTGGTCTACGGATTGTCCGGACGCTTCGCCGCAGGCGAGATCGCGATCACCGACATCCTGCCCACCATCGAGCGAACGATCCGGCGGTTCACTGCCAGCCACGAGGCAACCCACGGGTAATCCCCTCCCCGAGCATTACCGTCTTGGCTATGGATTCCTTCACAGCACTGCTGGCACGTCAGGACGGCGATCAGATCACCGCTGCGATCGAGATTCTCGACGCGACCGAACTGCCACCCGGCGACGTCACGATCCGGGTCGCCTATTCGAGCGTCAACTACAAGGACGCGCTGGCGCTGACACCCCGGGGCGGGGTGGTCCGGCAGTATCCGATCGTGCCGGGCATCGACGTCACCGGCGAGGTCGTGGAATCCCAGTCCCCCGAATTCGCCGTGGGTGACCTGGTTTTGGCGCACGGGTATGACATCGGCACCGGCCACCACGGCGGCTATGCCGAATACCTCCGGTTGCCGGCCGAGCAGGTCGTCGCGCTTGGCTCGCTGACGCCGCGCGAAGGTGCGGCGATCGGCACCGCCGGCTTCACGGCCGCGATGAGCGTCGAGGCGCTGCTCTCGCACGGCATCACACCGCAGGACGGTCCGATCGTGGTGACGGGCGCGACCGGCGGCGTGGGATCGGTCAGCGTCGACATCCTTGCCGCGGCCGGCTTCGACGTGGTGGCGTCCACCGGCAAGCCCGAGGCCACCGAGCATCTCAAGGCGCTGGGTGCCGCGGCGGTCATCGGCCGCCTGCCCGAGGATCCCGACGCCAAGCCCCGCCCGCTGGCCAAGACCCGCTGGGCGGGTGCGGTCGACTGTGTCGGCGGAGCCACCCTGGCCGATGTCATCAGCACGCTGAAATACGGCGGAGCGGTGGCAGCCAGCGGCCTGACCGGCGGCCCGGGCCTCAGTACGACGGTGATGCCGTTCATCCTGCGCGCTGTGTCCCTACTGGGCATCGACTCGGTGCAACTACCGATCGGCCCGCGCCGTGCGCTGTGGGAGCGCCTGGGCGGCGACCTGAAGCCCCGCCACCTCGACGACGTCACCCACGAGGTCGACGTCAAGGACGTCGTCGCGGTCATCGACCAGGTGCGCGCCGGGAAGTACTCCGGGCGCGCGGTGGTACGGGTCGCCGGCGGCTTCTAGCCCGATAACTGTCAGCCGAGGACGACGAAAAGCGGGCCGCCGGTCCTGAGACCGACGACCCGCTTTTCGTTGAACTGCTTAGGCTGCGCCCAGCGTCCTCTGCAGATCGGGCTTCATGGCCTGAAGCTCGCGACCCCAGTAGGCCCAGTTGTGCGTGCCGTTGTCGGGGAAGTTGAACACACCGTTCTTACCGCCCGCGGCGAGGTAGTTGTCGCGGAAGGTGATGTTGGTGCGAATGGTCAGACCCTCGAGGAAGGTGGCGGGCAGATCGCCGCCGCCCAGCTCGTTGGGCTGGCCGTTACCGCAGTAGACCCAGATGCGGGTGTTGTTGGCGACGATGGCCGGGATTTGCACCATCGGGTCGTTGCGCTTCCAGCCGCTGTTCGGGTCCTGCGTCGGGCCCCACATGTCGTTGGCCTTGAAGCCACCCGCGTCACCCATGGACAGGTTGATCAGGAACGGCCACTGGCCCTCGGACGGGTTCAGGAAGCCGGACAGCGACGCCGCGTAGATGAACTGCTGCGGGTGATACACCGACAGGATCATCGACGCCGAGCCGGCCATCGACAGACCGACTGCGGCACTGCCGGTGGCCTTGACGTCCCGATTCGCGGCCAGCCACTGCGGCAGCTCGGAGGTCAGGAACGTCTCCCACTTGTAGGTCTGGCAACCCGCCTTACCGCACGCCGGCGAGTACCAGTCGGCGTAGAAGCTCGACTGCCCGCCGACCGGCATGACGATCGACAGACCGGAGTTGTAGTACCACTCGAAGGCCTGGGTGTTGATGTCCCAGCCGTTGAAGTCGTCCTGCGCACGCAGGCCGTCCAGCAGGTAGACCGCCGGAGAGTTAGTGCCGCCGCTCTGGAACTGGATCTTGATGTCGTGTCCCATCGAGGGCGACGGAACCATCAGGTATTCCACGGGCAGGCCGGGGCGCGAGAACGCGCCCGCCGTTGCGGATCCCCCGACCAGGCCGATCAGGCCCGGAAGCGCAGCCGCCACGATCGCGACGACCGCGAATCGGCGCGGCAAAGAGCGCACCTTGTTGAACAAGGACTTCACAAATCCACCCAGCTTTCTATGACCCCGGTACTCGGATTGCAGACTTGAGTAAAACATGTCGTCTCGAACCTGTGAAAGTCCGCCACGTTACACACTAGTTATTCACCCCTTGTCAGCGGGCCAAACAAAAACTAATGTCACTTTTAGTTTTTGACTCACCCGTACCTCGACGCTGATCTCGGGAGATTCCATGGAATCCTTCACTCACCTGCGCAAAGGCACCACTCCCCGGCGGCTGCACGCCGACCTGGACGGCCTCAAAGACGACGAGTTGGGCCGAGGTGGATTCACCGGCCGGACCGCCAATATCTACCGACGCAACGATCCGACCACATTTCGGGCAAGCGGCCCGTTACGGCCGCTCGACGTCCTCTCCAGTGAGCTCAAACCGAGCGACCTGACCGACCCCGCCGGTGCGCCGCTGGTCTTGTTCACCAACCCTGACTGCCGCATCTCGTTGAGCCGGCGGGAGGCGGAGATGCCGTTCTACGTCCGCTATATCGACGGCGACCTGCTGTGCTTCGTCCATCAGGGCACCGGAACTCTGGAAACCGAGTTCGGCCCGCTCTCCTACCGCCCCGGCGACTGGATCTATATCCCGAAGGCCTGTACCTGGCGCCAGATTCCGGACACAGAAAGTACCTGGCTGATCATCGAGGCCACCGACGAGTTCCGGGTGCCGCCGGCGGGCCCGCTCGGGCGCCACTGGCCCTTCGACCCGTCGCAGGCCGTCATCCCCGACCCGGTGGCCATCGCCGACGGCGACGGTCCGCACAACGACGGTGACTATGAGGTGCGCCTGTATCACCGGCCGATCGACGGCGTCGAGACGACGACGCTGATCTATCCGCACAATCCGATCGACGTCGAGGGCTGGCGGGGCGACAACTACGCGTTCACGTTCAACATCGACGACTACAACGTCATCACCTCCGACAGCGTGCACCTGCCGCCGATGGTTCATCTGTTCATGGAGGCGACGGGTGTGTACGTCTGCAACTTCCTGCCGAAGCCGGCCGAATCCGTGCCCGGCACCGAACGCACTCCCTGGTATCACCGCAACGTGGACTTCGACGAGATCGCGTTCTTCCACGGCGGCTCCCTCTACGGCATCCCGATGCCACCGGGGCTCATCAGCCACGCGCCGCAGGGCGTTCACCACGGCGCACCGGAGAAGGCGCGCGAACGTGCCCGACGCAAGTTCGACGATTTCGCCCATGTGGATTGGCAGGTGATCGCCATCGATACCCGAAGGCGTCTGGTTCCGTCGCCGGAAGTTCTGGCCAACGATCTGGGGCAACACTGATGACTACCGCGGTCAAGCGTGCCTACGAGCGCATCCCGTATCTGATTGCCTACCAGAACAATTCGGCCGTCCGCGATGTCTACGGCGGAGTCGCGGAACTGGTCGTGCTGGAAAGCTACCTGCTCAGGCCGACGGCCCCATCAGACACCGTGCTGGTGTTCATGCACCCGATCGGCGGTGGCGCCTACCTGCCGATGATGAACGCACTGGCGCGGGCCGGTCATCACGTCATCTATTGCAACAGCCGCTTCCGCGGCACCGACTCCGGACTCCTGATGGAGAAGGTGGTCGAGGATCTCGGCGAATGCATCAAGGACGCCAAGAACCGGCTGGGCTACACCAAGGTGGTCCTGGCGGGCTGGAGCGGCGGCGGTTCGCTGTCGGTGTTCTACCAGCAGCAGGCGCAGAACCCGACGATCACGGCCAGCCCGTCAGGTGACGGCCCGGACCTGACCACGCTCGGTCTGCTGCCCGCCGACGGCATCATGCTGCTGGCCGCGCACATCAGCAGGCACGGCACGATGACCGAGTGGATGGACGCCTCGATCCTCGACGAGAGCGACCCGACCAAACGGGATCCCGAACTCGACCTGTACAACCCGGACAACCCCAACCAGCCGCCCTACACTCCGGAGTTCCTGGAGCGCTATCACCAGGCGCAGGTCGCCCGTAACCGGCGGATCACCAAGTGGGTCAAGGAAAAGCTCGCCGAGCTGAAGGCGGCCGGACGGCCCGACGACGAGTTCGGCTTCGTCGTGCACGGCACCATGGCCGACCCGCGCTGGCTGGACCCGACCGTCGACCCCAACGATCGCGCACCCGGCACCTGCTACCTCGGCGACCCACAGGTGGTCAACATGAGCCCGGTCGGGCTGGCACGGTTCTGCACGCTGCGCAGCTGGCTGTCACAGTGGAGTTATGACGATGCCAACGGTGATGCCGTGAAGGCCGGCCCGGACATCGCGGTGCCCGCGCTGGTGATCGGCAACCTCGCCGATGACGCCTGCACGCCGAGCCACACCCGGCGGCTGTTTCAGGCGATCGGGCACCCCGATAAGGAGATGCACGAGATCCCCGGTGCCAACCACTACTACTCGGGGCCGGACCAACGGGACACGCTGCGTCAAGCGGTCGGGATCGTCACCGACTGGCTGGTTCGGCACGATTTCGCGAAGGCGGACTAAATGGTCGTTGGAGGGCAGGAGCGCAGCGACCCGGGAGATGTCACCGGTCCGTTGGACGGCATTCGGGTGATCGAGGTCGGCACGCTGATCTCGGGACCCTTCGCGGGCCGGCTGCTGGGCGATATGGGCGCCGAGGTGGTCAAGATCGAGCCGCCGGGTGCCCCCGACCCGTTGCGCACCTGGGGGCAGGCCGAGCTGGACGGCCACCATTTCTTCTGGACGGTGCACGCGCGCAACAAGAAAGCCGTCACCCTCAATCTGCGCGAAGCCCGGGGCCGCGACCTGTTCCTCGATCTGGTCGAGCACTCCGACATCATCGTCGAGAACTTCCGGCCCGGCACGCTCGAGAAGTGGGGTCTTGGCTACGACGTTCTGCGCGAACGCAATCGGGGCATCATCCTCGTCCGGGTATCCGGCTACGGGCAGACAGGTCCGGAGGCCAAGAAGGCCGGGTATGCCTCGGTCGCCGAGGCAGCCAGCGGGCTGCGCCACATGAACGGATTCCCCGGCGGTCCCCCACCGCGGCTGGCCCTGTCGCTCGGTGACAGCCTGGCCGGCATGTTCGCCGCGCAGGGCGCACTGGCCGCGCTGTACCGGCGCACCGTCACCGGTGAGGGTCAGATCGTCGACGCGGCGTTGACCGAATCGTGCCTGGCAGTACAGGAGTCGACGATCCCCGACTACGACATCGGTGGCGTCGTCCGCGGACCGTCGGGCACCCGACTCGAGGGCATCGCCCCGTCCAATATCTACCGCAGCGCCGACGGCAGCTGGGTGGTGATCGCCGCCAACCAGGACACCGTGTTCCGCCGGTTGTGCGCAGCGATGGACCAACCCGAGCTCGCCGACGACGACCGATTCGTCAATCACGTTGCCCGCGGGCGCAATCAGGACGAGATCGACAAGATCATCGGCGACTGGGCCGCGGCCCGCGAACCCGACGACATCATCAGCACACTCAGCGCGGCCGGCGTCATCAGCGGCCCGATCAACACCGTGGCCGAGGTCGTCGTCGACCCGCAACTGGTGTCGCGCGGCATGATCGCCGATCACTGGGATGAGCGCATCGGCCGCAACGTCAAGGGCCCGGGCGTGGTGCCGGTGCTGTCCGAGTCGCCGGGAACCATCCGGTCGGCCGGATCGTCGCGGCCAGGACAGCACAACACCGAGATCTACACCGATCTGCTGGGCCTACGAGGAGAAGAAATCGCCGACCTCGAGTCCCAGGGGGTGCTGTGAACGAACTACCCGAACACGTCACGATCCGTGAGGTCGCCCTGCGCGACGGTCTGCAGATCGAAGATCCAATCCCCTTGTCGGCCAAGCTGGAACTGCTGGCCGCCATCGCCGCTACCGGCGTCCGCGAAGTGGAGGCGACCGCGTTCGTCTCCCCGTCGAAGGTTCCCGCACTGGCCGACGCACCGGAGTTCGCCGCTCGATTGGCCGACTACCCCGACATCGAATTCTCCGCTCTGGTGGCCAGCCCCAACGGTGCCAAACGGGCCATCGCGGCCGGTCTGCATTCACTCGAATACGTGGTGTCGGCCGCCGACGCACACAGCCACGCCAATGTCGGGCGCAGCAGCGCGGAAGCCACCGCGCAGATCGCCGAGATCGTGGCGATCGCCCACGACTGCGGTGTCAGTGTCGAGGTGATCGTCGCCACGGCCTGGGACTGCCCGTTCGACGGCCCGACTCCTGCGCAGCGGGTGCTCGACATCGTTGACGCCGCATGCGAATCCGGCGCCGATCGGCTGGCGATCGCCGACACCATCGGCACCACCACTCCCGGCCGGGTCACGTCGCTGATGAACCAGGTGAAGCCCCGCATCGGCAACCTTCCGCTGGGGGCCCACTTCCACAACACCCGCGGCTCGGGGCTGGCCAGCGCGTACGCCGCAGTGACGGCCGGAGTGACACGGCTCGACTCGTCGGTTGGCGGCCTTGGCGGTTGCCCGTTCGCGCCCGGCGCCAGCGGCAACATCGCCACCGAGGACCTCGTATATCTGTTGCGCGACAGTGGAATTGGCGTCGATATCGACCTGGAGGCTGCGATCCGCGCCGCAGCTGTCGCCCGGTCGCTGATCGGTCACGATCTGCCCAGCGCGCTGCTGCGAGCCGGCGACCGAATCCTGACCTGAGCTGAATCGGATTCGATGGAGTCGACCCGGGTTGATCGGTGGTTATGGGCAGTCCGCCTGACGAAGACCCGGCCGGATGCCGCCACAGCGTGCCGCGGTGGGCACGTACGAGTCAACGATCGATTGGCCAAGCCCTCGACGACGGTGTCGCCCGGTGACGAGGTACGCGTCCGGGTGGGCGATACAACACGGATCGTCGAGGTCGCACGGGTCATACTCAAACGGGTCGGCGCGGCCGACGCCGTGACCTGTTACCTGGACCGGACGCCCCCGCCGCCGCCGACATCAGCGGTGCCGGTAGCGGCCCGCGATCGCGGGTCTGGCCGGCCCACCAAACGTGAACGCCGAGCCCTGGAGAAGTGGCGCGCGAGCCAGGGGTGAGCCCTCGGCCCTACTTCGTCAGGGTGAACTGGCAGACGTCGGTGTAGGTCTTGCGGAAGAGGTCCGCGCACCCCGTCAGGTACTTCATGTAGCGGTCGTAGACCTCTTCGGACTGGATCGCAATGGCCTCGTCGCGTCGCGACTCGAGCGCCGCCGCCCAGAAGTCGAGCGTCTTGGCGTAGTGCTGCTGCAGTGATTGCACGCGCTCGGTTGCGAAGCCCGCCTTTCCGGAAAGTTCCACAACCATGTCGGCTGTCGGCAGGTGGCCGCCGGGAAAGATCTCCACCGAAAGAAACTTGAAGAACCTCAACATGCTCATCGTGATCGGCAGCCCGCGCGCTTCCATGTCGGCCCGCCGGACCTGCGCGATGGTGTGCAGCATCATCACGCCGTCGGCGGGCAATGCGTCGTAGGCGAAATCGAAGAACGCGTCGTAGCGATCTGCCCCGAAGTGTTCGAAGGCCCCGATCGACACGATGCGGTCCACCGGCTCGGTGAACTGTTCCCAGCCCTGCAGCAGCACGCGGCGGGTCCGCTTCGAATCCATCTCGGCGAAGGTTCGCTCCACATGTCCTTGCTGATTGCGGCTCAGCGTCAGCCCGATGACGTTGACGTCGTATTTCTCGATCGCCCGGCGCATCGTGGCGCCCCATCCGCAGCCGACGTCAAGCAGCGTCATTCCGGGTTCCAGGCCAAGTTTGCCTAGTGACAGATCAATCTTGGCCAGCTGCGCTTCGTGCAGAGGCATGTCGTCGCGCTCGAAGTAGGCGCAGCTGTATGTCTGCGTCGGGTCGAGGAACAGCCGGAAGAAGTCGTCAGAGAGGTCGTAGTGCGACTGGACGTCCTCGAAGTGTGGTTTCAACGGGGCTGTGTAGCTGATGGCGTGTGACAAGGGAAAGGCCTTTGACGTTGGGCTTGGAATGCGTGCAGCTCCAGACTGTTCAAGAGCCTCCCCGACTCAACGGTGAGCTTACATAACGATACTGAGGATCGTTGCCAGGAACCTCGATGGCGGGCCCGTTGAGGCAGGTCAAGGCGAAATTCCGGGGACGGTGACGCTCTTGCCAACCACCCGAACAAAAAGTAACGTCAGGTTTAGTTTTCTCACGGCGAGCACGGGGGCAACCATGGAACCGTCCAGCCGTCCGGACAAAGCGGACGGAGCCGGCGACGGCTCGCGCACGCTGAGTTCCAAGGGTCGCCAGACCCGTCAGGCCATCGAAGACGCGGCCCGGAAACTGTTCGCCGAACGGGGCTTTCACGGCACCACGCTGGTCGACATCACCTCGGCGGCCGGCAGGTCACCGGCGGTGTTCTACCGCTACTACAACGACAAAGAGGACTTGCTGGCCGCACTGGCCGATTCGTTCCTGCATGACGTCGTGCAGCCGTCGGGCCTACGGCTGCACCTGGCTGAATCCCCGGACGACACCCGATTCTTCGTCACCGTCGTCACCGCCTACTGGGACATGTTCAAACAGAGCATCGGGGTCATGGTCGCCGTCGATCAGCTCGCAGCCACCGAGCCCCGCTTCGCCGGCCTGCAGAATCAGTTCCGCCAATTCGGTATCGACATCGTCTCCGCGTCGGTGCTGCGCGCCCAGGAACACGGCTACGCGGTCGGGCTGCAGCCAGAACACGCCGCTCTGGCGATCGCGCTGCTATTCGAGCAATTCACCACGGTGTGCCTGCGCCCCGACAGCGCCGGACTGGGCCTGCGCTTGTCGGACACCGAAGCGATCACGACACTGTCCACCATCTGGAAGAAAACGCTCTACGGCTTCTAGCCAAGCAAGGAGATCAACGTGGATTTCACTCTGCCCGAACATCTTCCGCCACTACTGGCGGAAATGGACGCGTTCATCGAGGCCGAGATCAAACCACTCGAGCGCGAGCACATGCAGTATTTCGACCAGCGCCGCGAGTTCGCCCGCACCGATGTCGAGAACGGCGGCATCCCACGCCGGGAATGGGAGGACCTGCTCGACGAGATGCGCCGTCGCGCCGATAAGGCCGGTTGGCTGCGCTACGGGCTGCCGTCGAAGTTCGGCGGCCGCGACGGCACCAATGTGGACATGGCGGTCATCCGGGAACACCTGGCCCACAAGGGCCTTGGACTGCACAACGACCTACAGGACGAGTCGTCGATCGTCGGCAATTTCCCGCAGGTCATCATGATGGACCGGTTCGGCACCGACGAGCAGAAGAGCGAGTGGATCGAGGCGATGCTGACCGGCACGCGGTCGATGGCATTCGGCCTCACCGAACCCGACCACGGCTCGGACGCCACCTGGCTGGAAACCCGCGCCGAACGCGACGGCGACGACTGGGTGATCAACGGAGCCAAGCGCTGGAACACCGGCGTCCACCGGGCCACGCACGATCTGGTGTTCGCCCGTACCTCCGGCGAAGCCGGCCAAGCCCGCGGTATCACCGCATTCCTGGTCCCCTGCGACGCTCCGGGCTTCACGGTGCCGTTCTACTGGTGGACCTTCAACATGCCCACCGACCACGGCGAGGTCGAACTGCGCGACGTGCGGGTGCCCGCCGACGCGGTGCTCGGTGAGCTCGATCACGGGCTGGAAGTGGCCCAGACGTTCCTGCACGAGAACAGGATTCGGCAGGCGGCGAGCAGTCTGGGTGCCGCCCAGCACTGTATCGACCGCGCGGTGGAGTATGCCGGCAAGCGGGTGACGTTCGGTAAGCCGCTTTCGGTCAACCAGGCGGTGCAGTGGCCACTGGTGGAGTTGCAGACCGAGGCGCAGATGGTGCGGCTGCTGGTTCGCTACGCGGCCTGGGAGCTTGACCGCAACCATCACCTCGAAGTGTCCGACAAGGTGTCGATGGCGAACTATCGCGCCAACCGGCTGGTGTGCGAGGCCGCCGACCGGGCCATGCAGGTGCACGGCGGCATCGGTTACAGCCGCCACGAACCCTTCGAGCACATCTATCGCCATCACCGCCGCTACCGAATCACCGAGGGCGCCGAGGAAATTCAGATGCGCCGGGTCGCCCAACGGATGTTCAAGTTCGGCAAGCCGGCCCGCTGACGTGGCCACCGAGACGTTATCGACTGATTTGACGGGGGTGTTGCGCCCCATACTCGGTTCGGCCACCGAGATCGACAACCTGCGCGCGCTGACGGGTGGTGCCAGCCGCACCACGTGGGCGTTCGACGCAGTGACCGGATCGCAGCGGCGCGCGTTGATCCTGCGCACCGGGCCGCCCGACGACGTACACGCCGGTATGGAGTTGGAGGCGGCCGTGCAAGTGGCCGCAGCCGCGGCCGGCGCACCGGTGCCCGATGTGCTCATTGCCTCCGATGTGGTTGAGACACTGGGTAATCCGTTTCTGATCTGCAACGAGATCGCCGGTGAGACCATCGTCCGGCGCATTCAACGCCAACTGGACGACGACGGCCGGGCCAAGCTGCTCCGCCAGTGCGCGCAGGCGCTGGCCGCCATCCACCGCGGCGCGGCCGACGCGCCCGGCCTCGCCAAGCAGGACGACCTGGCCGAATGGCGGCTGCGACTCGACGAAATGGGCGACACCACAGCCACATTCGAGTGGGCGTTCCGGTGGCTGACGAAGCACCGGCCGCCGCCGTCACCCCTGCGGCTGGTGCACGGGGACTTCCGGATGGGCAACCTGATCGTCGACGGCTCGGATCTGGCGGCCGTGCTGGACTGGGAACTGGTCCATATCGGCGAGATTTATGAGGACCTGGCCTGGTTTTGCATCCGGGCCTGGCGTTTCGGCGCCCCGGCCGGCATGGCCGCCGGTGGGCTGGGCAGCGTCGACGACTTCGTCGCGGCCTACGAGGACGCCGGCGGTGCCACCGTCGACCGCGCGGCGCTGCGCTGGTGGCTGGTGGTGGCCACCCTGCGCTGGGGGGTGATCTGCCGGTTCCAGGCCGAGCGCCACTTGAGCGGCCAAACCCGCTCGGTCGAACTCGCCGCGATCGGCAGGCGGGTCTGCGAGACCGAATGGGATCTCCTCGACTTACTGGAGGGGGCGTCATGACCGGACTGAACGGGCGACCCACCGCCGCCGAACTGGTCGCCGCCGTCGCCGAATTCATCGAGGGTGCGGTCCGGGCCAACACCACCGGGTCGGTCAACTTCCACGCCCTCGTCGCCGCCAACGTGTTACGCACCGTCGAACGCGAGTTGCTCGACGAGACCTCCGCCGAACCACTCGCCGCACTGGAGCTGCTCGGCTATCCCGACGAAGACGCCCTGGCCGCCGCGATCCGTGCCGGTGACCTCGACGATCGAGCGGGCGATATCACCGGGACCCTGCGGGCCCTGGTCCGTCACCGGCTGGCCATCGCGCATCCCGGATATGACCACCCGAAGGCCGGATACGACCAACCCGATAAAGGAGGAGCGCCCTGATGCCCACCCACGACCAGATCACCGAGGCCGCCGACCGGCTGTTCGCCGCCATCTCGGCGGGCGACGTCGCGGCGGTGGCAGCGCAGTGGTCCGACGACGTCACCGTCTGGCACCAGGGCGACACCCGCGACAACGACAAGGCGCGGGCACTGAGAGTGATCGAGTGGTACGTCCGGGCCACCACTCACCGGCGCTACGAAGTGCTCGACCGGCAGGTGTTCGACGGCGGCTTCGTGCAGCAGCACATCCTGCACTCCACCACCGGCCGCGGCGACGAGGTGACACTGCGGGTATGCCTGATAGTGAAGATGAACGAGGACGGCCTCATCCAGCGGATCGACGAATACCTCGATCCCGCCGAGTTGGCTCCGCTTCTGTCCTGAGGGTTTTTTGACAAGGAGATCGCAATGTCCGCGCTGCAGGCGTTACTCAATGACCCCAATTCGGCCTGGCGATGGCAACTGGTGCCCGCCCGATCCTCGGTGCGGTTCAAGAACAAGACCTTCTGGGGCCTGGCCACCGTCACCGGCGAATTCACCGAGGTGCGCGGTGCCGGCGAGGTCACCGCGAATGGCGCGCTCTCCGGCGAGCTGGTCATCGGGGCGGCGTCGCTGAAGACCGGTATCAGTAAACGCGACGAGCACCTGCGCTCGGCCGATTTCTTCGACGTCGAGAACCATCCGGTAATCCGCGTCGAGGTCACGGGGGTGGAATCCAGCGGTAACTTGCGCGCCACCCTGACGGTGCGGGGCACCACCGAGCCGCTGCCGTTGCCGGTCACCGTTCAGCTGCTGGACGACGGCACGGTGCAGCTGACGGCGCGGGCGGCGATCGACCGCACTGAGTGGGGTGTCAGCGGCAACATGGTCGGCATGATGCCGGCGACCACCACGCTGCTTGCCGACGTCGTCTTTGCCAAGTCCGGATAGAACCTGCCGAACGCGCTAGGCGGCAGGGGTTTTCGCAGTAGCATCGGCGGCGTGTCTCGTCCCGGTGCACAACCCCTGCACATCCTGGTGTACAGCAGCAATGCCCGCACCCGGGAGCAGGTCCGCCTGGCGCTGGGCAAGCGCGTCCATCCCGAACTGCCGGAGCTGACCTACACCGACGTCGCCACCGGCCCCATGGTGATTCAGCTGATGGACGCCGGCGGATTCGATCTGGTGATCCTCGACGGTGAGTCCTCCCCGGTCGGGGGGATGGGCATTGCCAAACAACTCAAAGACGAGATCGAGAACTGCCCGCCGGTGCTGGTCCTGACCGGCCGCCCCGACGATGCGTGGCTGGCCAACTGGTCGCGCGCGGAGGCCGCGGTGCCGCACCCGATCGACCCGATTCGGCTGGGCGACGCGGTCGTTGGTTTGCTGCGAACTCCCGTGCAGTGACCTAAACGCCAATTACGCTGTCGCCCTTGCCCTCTCGGTGAGAGATGGGCCGCGTTCAGCTCTTCGAGCCATCCTAACGAAATCGCGACAGCAGGTCTCAAGATCGCTAGGCTGTGTCATAGCTCACATCTCCAGCCCAAGCGAGGAGTGACACAGCGATATGAGTCTCTACACACCCATCTTGGCGTTGGGGGTTATTGCGGCAGGGTTCGCGATCGTTTCGGTGGTGATCGCGTTGGTGATCGGTCCGCGGCGATACAACCGAGCCAAACTCGAGGCCTACGAATGCGGGATCGAGCCGGTAGCCGGGGAGCCCGCCGGTCAGCGGTTCCCGATCAAGTACTACCTGACCGCGATGTTGTTCATCGTGTTCGACATCGAGATCGTGTTTCTCTATCCATGGGCGGTCTCGTTTGACTCGTTGGGAACGTTCGCACTGGTCGAGATGCTGATTTTCATGGGCACTGTGTTCGTGGCGTACGGGTATGTGTGGCGCCGGGGCGGACTGGAATGGGATTAGAGGAAGCACTGCCGGGCGGCATCCTGTTGTCGACGGTGGAGAAGGTTGCGGGGTTCGTCCGCAAGGGGTCGCTCTGGCCGGCGACGTTCGGGTTGGCCTGCTGCGCGATCGAGATGATGGCCACGGCTGGGCCCCGGTTTGATATCGCCCGGTTTGGCATGGAACGGTTTTCGGCCACCCCGCGGCAGGCGGATCTGATGATCGTGGCCGGACGGGTGAGCCAGAAGATGGCCCCGGTGTTGCGGCAGGTCTATGACCAGATGGCCGAGCCGAAATGGGTATTGGCCATGGGGGTGTGCGCCTCCAGCGGAGGGATGTTCAACAACTACGCCGTGGTGCAGGGCGTCGATCACGTGGTGCCGGTGGACATCTATCTCCCCGGTTGTCCCCCGCGCCCGGAGATGTTGCTCAACGCGATTCTGGCCCTGCACGCCAAGATCGCCGAGATGCCTCTGGGAGTAAACCGAGTCGAGGCCATCGCGGCGGCCGAAAAGGCCGCACTGGCCGCCCCCACCACGCTTGAGCTGAAGGGGCTGCTGCGTTGAGCGACGAACAGGGGCCGGACGAGGAACGCCTCGGTGTTCGCCATGGCATGTTCGGCATCAACGGCAGCGGTGACACCTCCGGGTACGGCCGACTGGTCCGTGAGGTCGCATTACCCGGCAGCACACCGCGGCCCTACGGCGGCTATTTCGACGAGCTCGTCGACCGGTTGGCCGAGGTGTTAGGCCCCGACGCGTTCGGCGCCGCCGTCGAACGCGTCGTCGTCTTCCGCGGCCAGCTGACCCTGGAGATCCGCCGCGAACATCTACCGGCGGTCGCCAAGGCCCTGCGCGACGACGAGCGCCTGCGGTTCGAATTGTGTTGTGGCGTATCGGGTGTGCATTACCCGCAGGAAACCGGCCGGGAATTGCATGCCTTCTACCCGTTGATGTCGATCACGCACAACCGGCGGGTGCATGTCGAGGTGACCTGCCCAGACGCCGATCGGCATGTGCCGTCGTTGTTTTCGGTGTATCCGACCGTGGACTGGCACGAGCGGGAAACCTACGACTTCTTCGGCATCGTCTTCGACGGCCATCCGGGGTTGACCCGCATCGAGATGCCCGATGACTGGGTGGGCCACCCGCAGCGCAAGGACTACCCGCTGGGCGGCGTGCCGGTCGAATACCACGGCGCCCAGATCCCCCCACCCGACGAACGCAGGTCGTATCACTGATGAGCGGCGAAGAGAACGTGATCGTCCTGGGCGGCCAGGATTGGGAAGAAATCGTCGCCGCGGCCCGCAAGGGCGAGGCAGGCGAACGGATCGTGGTGAACATGGGTCCCCAGCACCCCTCCACGCACGGAGTGTTGCGGTTGATCTTGGAGATCGAAGGCGAGACGGTTACCGAAGCCCGTTGCGGCATTGGCTATTTGCACACCGGCATCGAGAAGAACCTCGAGTACCGCACCTGGACCCAGGGCGTCACGTTTGTGACCCGGATGGACTACCTCTCACCGTTTTTCAACGAGACCGCCTACTGCCTTGGCGTGGAACAACTTCTCGACATCACCGATGACATCCCGGCCAGGGCGAGCGTGGTTCGGGTGATGTTGATGGAACTCAACCGCATCTCCAGTCATCTGGTCGCGTTGGCCACCGGTGGTATGGAGTTGGGGGCGATGACACCGATGTTCTTCGGCTTCCGCGAACGCGAACTCATCTTGAATGTCTTCGAGGCGATCACGGGTCTGCGGATGAACAACGCCTATATCCGCCCCGGCGGGCTGGCCACTGATCTCCCGGATGACGGACCTCAGCGGGTCCGCGACCTGCTCAAGATTCTGCCGGGGCGGCTGCGCGAACTCGAAGATCTGTTGACCGAGAGCTACATCTGGAAGGCCCGTACCCAAGGGGTCGGCTATCTGGATCTCACCGGTTGTATGGCGCTGGGCATCACCGGCCCGGTGCTGCGCTCCACCGGGCTGCCACACGATCTGCGCAAGTCTCAACCCTATTGCGGCTACGAGACGTATGACTTCGACGTCATCACCGACACCGGAGCCGACTGCTACGGCCGGTATCTGATCCGGATCGGCGAAATGCACCAGTCACTGCGGATTGTCACCCAGTGCCTCGATCGGCTGGAGCCGGGCCCGGTGATGATCAGCGACAAGAAGCTGGCCTGGCCCGCCGACCTGGAACTCGGCCCCGACGGACTCGGCAACTCCCCCGCCCATATCGCCAAGATCATGGGCACCTCGATGGAGGGCCTGATCCACCACTTCAAACTGGTCACCGAGGGCTTCCGGGTGCCGGCCGGCCAGGTGTACATCGCGGTGGAATCCCCGCGCGGCGAACTCGGGGTGCACATGGTTTCCGACGGCGGCACCCGGCCGTATCGGGTGCACTACCGCGACCCGAGTTTCACCAATCTGCAGGCGGTGGCCGCGATGTCGGAGGGCGCCATGGTCGCCGACGTCATCGCCGCGGTCGCCTCCATCGACCCGGTCATGGGAGGTGTCGACAGGTGAGCATCGACCTGGTGTTGGGCCCGCGGCCCGACGAACCCGGACCGCCCATCAGCGGGCCCACCAGCTATCCGGCCGAGGTGCACCAGCGATTGGCGGCGGACGCAGCAACGATCATCGCCCGCTACCCGCAGGCCCGCTCCGCGCTGCTGCCCCTGCTGCACCTGGTGCAATCCGAAGACGGGTACGTCACAGGAGCCGGAATCGCCTTCTGCGCAGGCCAACTCGGTCTCGCCGATGCCGAGGTGGCTGCCGTCGCCACCTTCTATTCGATGTACCGCCGCACCCCCACCGGCGAGTACCTGGTTGGGGTGTGCACCAACGCCCTGTGCGCCATCATGGGCGGTGACGCCATCTTGGACATTCTGGAAACCGAACTCGGTGTCCATGCCGGGGGCACCACCACCGACGGGCGCATCACCCTCGAGCACATCGAATGCAACGCGGCCTGCGACTACGCGCCCGTCATCATGGTCAATTGGGAGTTCTTCGACAACCAAACCCCCGCCACCGCACGGCAACTCGTCGATGACATCCGCGCCGGTCAAGCCCCGCACGCCACCCGCGGCACGCAAGTCTGCTCGTTCCGGGAGACCGCGCGGACACTGGCCGGGCTAGCCGGGGACGGCGAATCCGGCGGTGGCGCACCGGGTGAGGCGACACTGGCCGGCCTGCGGGTGGCACGCGAACTCGGTATGTCCGCACCTCCGGTTCCCGAAAGTGAGGGCTGATGACGCCCGCGACACCGCTGACGCCGGTGCTGAGCCGGTTCTGGGACGAGCCCGAGCCGTGGACGCTGGAAACCTATGTGCGCCATGATGGTTATCAGGCGTTGCGCACCGCGCTGAGCATGAAGCCCGACGACGTCATCGCGATGGTCAAGGAGTCCGGGCTGCGTGGGCGCGGCGGTGCCGGCTTCCCGACCGGCACCAAATGGTCGTTCATCCCCCAAGATGCGACCGGGGCCGGCGCCAAGCCGAAGTATCTGGTGGTCAACGCCGATGAATCGGAACCCGGGACGTGTAAAGACATTCCGCTGATGTTGACCACCCCACATTTCCTAGTCGAGGGCGCGATCATCGCCGCATACGCGATCCGGGCCCGCCACGCCTTCATCTATGTGCGCGGCGAGGTGGTGCCGGTGCTGCGGCGGCTGCAGGCCGCGGTAGCCGAGGCGTACGCGGCGGGCTATCTGGGCACCGATATCCAGGGCTCGGGCTTCGATCTCGATCTCATCGTGCACGCCGGGGCCGGGGCCTACATCTGTGGGGAGGAAACCGCGCTGCTGGACTCGCTGGAAGGCCGCCGCGGCCAGCCCCGGCTGCGACCGCCGTTCCCCGCCGTCGCCGGACTGTATGCCTGCCCGACGGTGGTCAACAACGTCGAGTCCATCGCCAGCGTGCCGCCGATCCTGCTGGGCGGTGTGGACTGGTTCAAGTCCATGGGTTCGGAGAAATCCCCTGGCTTCACGCTGTATTCGCTGTCGGGGCATGTCACCACCCCAGGGCAGTACGAGGCGCCGCTGGGTATCACGCTGCGCGAATTACTGGAGTACGCCGGCGGAGTCCGCGCCGGTCACGAACTGAAGTTCTGGACTCCCGGCGGGTCGTCGACCCCATTGTTGACGGCCGAGCACCTCGACGTGCCGTTGGATTACGAAGGCATGGCCTCGGTCGGGTCGATGCTGGGCACCAAGGCGTTGCAGATCTTCGACGAAACCACCTGCGTGGTGCGCGCCGTGCGGCGCTGGACCGAGTTCTACGCTCACGAGTCGTGTGGCAAGTGCACTCCTTGTCGCGAAGGGACGTACTGGCTCAGCCAGATCTACGAACGGCTCGAGACCGGGCGCGGCACCGAGGACGACATCGGCAAGCTGCTCGACATCTCCGACACCATCTTCGGAAAGTCGTTCTGCGCGTTGGGCGATGGCGCGGCCTCGCCGATCATCTCGTCGATCAAATATTTCCGTGCCGAGTACGAGGCTCACCTGAACGGCAGTTGCCCGTTCGACCCGTATGCCTCGATGCTGGCCGCACCGGAAGGGGTGGGAGCCTGATGACGACCGCGGAGGACAAGACCGAGAGCAAGGCCGTCGTCGAGATGGTCAGCCTGACCATCGACGATCACCAGCTCAGTGTTCCCAAGGGCACCTTGGTGATTCGGGCCGCCGAGCTGATCGGCGTGCAGATCCCGCGGTTCTGCGATCATCCACTGCTGGAGCCCGTAGGCGCGTGCCGGCAATGCCTGGTCGAGGTCGAGGGCCAGCGCAAGCCGATGGCGTCGTGCACGATCACCTGCACGCCGGACATGGTGGTGCGTACCCAGTACACCTCGGAAGCGGCCGACAAAGCCCAGCACGGAGTGATGGAACTGCTGCTGATCAACCACCCGCTGGATTGCCCGGTGTGCGACAAGGGCGGGGAATGCCCGCTGCAGAACCAGGCGATGTCCAACGGCAGGGTCGAGACGCGCTTCACCGACATCAAACGCACTTTCCCCAAACCGATCAACCTGTCCACCGAGGTCCTGCTGGACCGGGAGCGCTGCGTGTTGTGTGCCCGCTGCACAAGGTTTTCCGAGCAGATCGCCGGAGATCCGTTCATCTCGCTGCTGGAGCGCGGGGCACAGCAGCAGGTGGGCATCGCCCCGGGTGAGCCGTTCGACTCCTACTTCAGCGGCAATACCGTGCAGATCTGCCCGGTCGGGGCATTGACCGGTGCTGCGTATCGCTTTCGGGCCCGCCCGTTCGATCTGGTGTCCAGCCCCAGCGTGTGCGAGCACTGCGCGTCGGGGTGCGCTCAGCGCACCGATCACCGCCGCGGCGTGGTGTTGCGCCGGCTGGCCGGCGACGACCCGGAAGTCAACGAGGAGTGGAACTGCGACAAGGGCCGCTGGGCGTTCACCTACACCCGCGTCGGCGATCGACTCACCACTCCGCTGGTGCGCGACGAGAACGGCGCGCTGCGCCCGGCGTCCTGGTCGGAGGCTGTCGCGGTGGCTGCCGCCGGCCTGAGATCGGCTCGGACCGGCGTGTTGGTGGGCGGGCGGGCTGGGGTCGAGGATGCCTACGCCTACGCCAAGTTCGCCCGAATCGTATTGGGCACCAACGATATCGACTTCCGTTCTCGAGCGCACTCGGTGGAAGAGCAGGAGTTCCTGGCCGCTTCGGTCGCTGGCCGCCGCGACGTGAGCTACGCCGATCTGCAGGCTGCCCCGGTGGTGGTACTGGTCGGGTTTGAGCCCGAGGACGAGTCGCCGATCGTGTTCCTCCGGCTGCGCAAGGCGGTCCGCAAGCACGGCCTGCGGGTGGTGACGATCGCACCGTTCGCCTCGCCGGGGTCCACCAAGCTGACCGCCCGGGTGATACTGACCGAACCCGGCCAGGAGGCGTCGGCCCTCGACGGGTTGGCCGACGAACTGCCATCTTCAGCGATCATCCTGGCAGGGGAACGACTGGCGACCAGCCGCGGTGCACTGTCTGCGGCAGCGCAGCTGGCGGAGCGCAGTGGTGCGCGGCTGGCCTGGATTCCGCGTCGGGCCGGTGATCGCGGCGCCCTGGATACCGGTTGCCTACCCAACCTGCTCCCTGGCGCACGCCCCGTCACTGATGCTGTTGCCCGCCAACAGCTCACGACCGCATGGCATGTCGACGACCTTCCCGCGGAGCCAGGACGCGATGCCACCGCGATCCTGGCCGCCGCCGCCGATGGTGAGCTCGACGCACTGCTCATCGGCGGGGTGGACCCGACCGACCTGCCCGAGCCGCACGCCACCTTGGCGGCCATCGAGTCGACCGGCTTCGTCGTGAGCCTCGAACTGCGGGAATCCACCGTGACGGCCCTGGCCGACGTGGTGTTTCCCATCGCACCCGTCGTCGAGAAGGCCGGTTCATTCCTGAACTGGGAAGGCCGGATTCGCCCCTTCGAACCCGCGCTGCCGGCCAACTCGTTTCCCGACCTGCGGGTGCTGCAGATCCTGGCTGACGAACTCGGCGTGGACCTGGGATTCCGCACTGCCGAGGCCGCCCGCGCCGAGCTCGCGACGCTGGGATTGTGGGACGGCGATCGCCCCGCTCCCCCGTCCGTCGCGGCGAAGGAGCTACCGCGGTTGGAACGTGGCGAGGCGGTGCTGGCGGGGTGGCGGTTGTTGTTGGATGCCGGGCGATTACAGGACGGCGAGCCGTTCCTGGCGGGCACGGCGCACCCAACTGTGGTGCGGTTGTCGGCGGCGACCGCGGCCGGAATCGGGGCGGCCGACGGGGATGTGGTCACCGCGTCGACCGGTCGTGGCGCGATCAGCCTGCCGCTGATGATCACCGAGATGCCCGACGGCGTGGTGTGGTTGCCGCTGAACTCACCCGGTAGCGCGGTGCACGAGCAACTCGGTGTCACCGTCGGTGCCGTGGTGTGCATCGAGCGGGAGGGGACCGCATGAGTTACCCGGATATGACTGTGTTCGGCCAGGATCCGTGGTGGCTGATCGTGGTCAAGGCGGTCGCGGTCTTCGCCTTCCTGTTGTTGACCGTGTTGGTGGCGATCCTGCTGGAGCGCAAGATCCTGGGCCGCATGCAAATGCGGTACGGGCCCAACCGGGTCGGGCCGTGGGGCATCCTGCAATCCCTGGCCGACGGCATCAAACTCGCACTCAAAGAGGGGCTGACGCCGGCCGGGGTGGACAAACCCATCTACTTGATGGCCCCGGTCATTTCGGTGATCCCGGCGATCCTGGCCTTCGCGGTGATCCCCCTTGGTCCGGTGGTGTCGGTCTTCGGGCACCGGACGCCGTTGCAGCTCACCGATTTACCGGTCGCGGTGCTCTACATTTTGGCCGTCACCTCGATCGGGGTGTACGGCATCGTCCTGGCGGGCTGGTCGTCTGGCTCCACCTACCCCTTGTTGGGCGGCTTGCGCTCGAGCGCTCAGGTGATCTCCTACGAGATCGCGATGGCGCTGTCATTCGCTGCGGTCTTCCTCTACGCGGGCACCATGTCCACGTCGGGGATCGTCGCCGCCCAGGAACACACCTGGTACGTCTTCCTGCTGCTGCCGTCGTTCGCGGTGTACTTGACGTCGATGGTCGGCGAGACCAACCGGGCCCCGTTCGATCTGCCCGAAGCCGAAGGCGAACTGGTGGGCGGGTTTCACACCGAGTACTCCTCGCTGAAGTTCGCGATGTTCATGCTCGCCGAGTACGTGAACATGACCACCGTCTCCGCCCTGGCCACCACCTTGTTCCTGGGCGGCTGGCATGCCCCGTGGCCGATCAGCCTCATCGATGGCGCCAACACCGGGTGGTGGCCGCTGATCTGGTTCGTGGCCAAGGTGTGGACGTTCCTATTCATCTTCATGTGGCTGCGCGCCACTCTTCCGCGGCTGCGCTACGACCAGTTCATGGCGCTGGGTTGGAAACTGCTGATCCCGATCTCGCTGGTCTGGATCATGATCGTGGCCGTCCTGCGCAGCATCGGCCACGTCGGCATCATCGAAAACCTCATCGCGGCCGCTGCACTGCTGCTCGTCCTGCTGGCGGCGAACTCCCTGCGGCAGAAGATCATCCAACGCAAGACCGTGCCACCACCGCCGCCGGCGGACGCCCGGGCGTTCCCGATCCCGCCGCTGCCCGACACGGCGGCGCCACGCAAGGAGAAAGCAGATGCCTAAATTCCTCGATGCGGTCAAGGGTTTCGGCGTGACGTTTTCGACGATGTTCAAACATCCCATCACCGAGGAGTATCCGGAGAAACCCGGTCCGGTCGCACCGCGCTATCACGGGCGCCACCAGCTCAACCGCTATCCCGACGGGCTGGAGAAGTGCATCGGCTGCGAACTGTGCGCCTGGGCGTGTCCCGCTGACGCCATCTACGTCGAGGGCGCCGACAACACCGAGGACGAACGCTTCTCCCCGGGCGAACGCTACGGGCAGGTCTACCAGATCAATTACCTGCGCTGCATCGGCTGCGGACTGTGCATCGAGGCCTGCCCCACCCGCGCACTGACCATGACCAACGTCTACGAAATGGCCGACGACAACCGCTCCGACCTGATCTACGGCAAGGACAAGCTGCTGGCACCCATGCAACCCGGCATGCAACCAGCACCACACCCGATGGCACCCGGGGCCACCGACGAGGACTATTACCTGGGGCGGATCGTCGGAGTGGAGTTGGGGATTGAGCCCGTCGGCAAGGGGGTGGCCGGGTGACCATGACCCTGCTGGCAGCCGAAACCCTCACCCGGACATCCACAACCGAGGCGGTGGTGTTCTGGATCCTCGCCGCGATCGCGGTCGCGGGTGCCATCGGCGTCGTCGCCGCCCCCAAGGCGGTCTACTCGGCGATCTTTCTCGCCACGACGATGATCGCGCTCGCGATGGTCTACGTTGCACAGGACGCGCTGTTCCTCGGGGTCGTGCAGGTGGTCGTCTACACCGGTGCGGTGATGATGCTGTTCTTGTTCGTGCTGATGCTCATCGGTGTCGACTCCTCAGAATCGCTGGTGGAAACCATTCGGGGCCAACGCATCGCGGCCATCCTGGCCGGCCTGGGCTTCGGGATCCTGCTGATCGCCGGAATCGGCACCGTGACCACCACGGGATTCGTCGGCCTGACTGAGGCGAATGTGGGCGGCAACGTGCAGGGCCTCGCGATGTTGATCTTCACCCGGGATCTGTGGGCGTTCGAGTTGACCAGTGCGCTGCTGATCACCGCGGCCTTGGGGGCAATGGTGCTGGCGCATCGAGAGCGCTTCGAGCATCGAAAGACCCAGCGCGAGTTGGTCATCGAACGCTTCCAGACTGGCGCCCGCGCCACCCCGCTGCCCAGCCCGGGGGTGTTCGCCCGGCACAACGCCGTGAACACCTTCGCCCGCCTGCCCGACGGCTCAGACGAGGAATCGTCGGTGAGCACGATCCTTCAGCACGACAACGGGGACGGGCAGCGATGAACCCGGACAATTACCTGTACCTGTCGGCGTTGTTGTTCACGATCGGCGCCTCGGGGGTGTTGTTGCGGCGCAACGCGATCGTGATGTTCATGTGCGTGGAGTTGATGCTCAATGCCGCGAATCTGGCGTTTGTGACGTTCTCCCGCATGCACGGCCATCTGGACGGTCAGGTGGTGGCGTTCTTCACCATGGTGGTGGCCGCCTGCGAGGTGGTCGTCGGACTGGCGATCATCATGACGATCTTCCGCACCCGACGTAGCGCCAACGTCGACGACGCCCACCTGCTGCGGCACTGATGCCCACACTGGTGTGGTTGACCATCGCGCTGCCCCTGGCCGGGGCGGTGATCCTGCTGCTGGGCGGCAAGGCCACCAACGCGTGGGGGCATCTCCTGGGCTGTGCCACCGTGATCGGCGCGTTCGCCTGCGGGGCAGTGTTGTTCACCCACTTGCTCGGACTGCCGGGTGAGGACCGGGTGGTCCACGAGGTGCTGTTCTCCTGGGTGCCGGTCGGCGTCCTGCGGGTGGACTTCGGACTGCAACTCGATGCTTTGTCGATGTGTTTCGTGCTGTTGATCAGCGGGGTGGGCGCGCTCATCCACATCTACTCGATCGGCTACATGAAGGACGACCCCGGCCGGCGACGCTTCTTTGCGTACCTCAACCTGTTCGTCGCCGCGATGCTGCTGCTGGTGCTGGCCGACAACTACCTGGGTCTCTACATGGGCTGGGAGGGCGTGGGACTCGCGTCGTACCTGTTGATCGGATTCTGGTCGCATAAACCGTCGGCGGCCACCGCGGCCAAGAAAGCCTTCGTGGTCAACCGCGTCGGCGACATGGGGCTGGCCATCGCGTTGATGGTGCTCTTCGCCAGCCTCGGCTCGGTCACGTTCGACACCGTGTTCGCCTCGGTGCCGGCCATGAGCCAGGGCGCACTGACCGCCGTCGGCTTGCTGCTACTCCTCGGGGCCTGCGGCAAGAGCGCGCAGGTGCCGCTGCAGTCGTGGCTCGGCGACGCCATGGAAGGCCCGACCCCGGTGTCCGCGCTGATCCACGCCGCCACCATGGTCACCGCTGGCGTCTACCTCATCGTCCGCTCGGGCCCGATCTTCAACGCGGCACCGGGTGCTCAGACCGCCGTCGTCACCGTCGGCGCCGTCACCCTGTTGTTCGGCGCGATCATCGGCTGCGCGAAGGACGACATCAAGAAAGCACTCGCCGCATCGACGATGTCCCAGATCGGCTACATGGTGCTGGCCGCCGGGCTCGGGCCGGCCGGCTACGCGGTGGCGATCATGCACCTGCTCACCCACGGCTTCTTCAAAGCCGGCCTGTTCCTCGGCGCCGGCTCCGTCATGCACGCCATGGACGAGGAAACCGACATGCGCCGCTTCGGCGGCCTGCGGACCCTGCTGCCCATCACCTTCGTCACCTTCGGGCTCGGCTATCTCGCGATCATCGGCGTGCCGCCGTTCGCCGGATACTTCTCCAAGGACGCCATCATCGAAGCTGCCTTCAACAGCGGCGGATTCAAGGGCTTTGTACTGGGCGGCGCCGCGCTGCTAGGCGCGGGAATCACCGCCTTCTACATGACCCGCGTCATGCTGCTGACGTTCTTCGGGCAGAAGCGCTGGAAGCCGAATACACATCCGCACGAATCACCTGCCACGATGACCGCGCCGATGATCGTGTTAGCGGTCGGCTCTATCGGCGCCGGCGCCCTTCTGGCCCTGGGCAATACACTGCAGCATTGGCTCGAGCCGGTCGTCGGCAGCCACGAGGCCGAACATCTGATCCCGGCCTGGATCATCACCGTCACCGCACTGGGTGTCGTCGCCATCGGCATCGCGGTGGCCTACCGGCAGTACGCGATGCACAAGGTTCCCCAGACCGCCCCGCTCGACGTCTCCGCGCTGACCGTCGCGGCGCGCAACGACCTCTACGGTGATGCGTTCAACGAGGTGGCGTTCATGCGCAGCGGCCAGGAGCTGACGAAAGGCTTTGTGGTCGTGGATGAGAAGGGCGTTGACGGCGTGACGCAGGGGCTTGCCTACACGGTCGGCCGGATTTCGGAGCGGCTGGGCCAGCTGCAGACCGGGTTCGCCCGCTCCTATGCGCTGTCCATGCTGGCCGGTACGGCACTGGTGATCGCCGCAGTCCTGTTCACGGCGTGGAGGTGAGCGCCATGACGAACGTCCCCTGGCTGACCGTGCTGTGGGCCATCCCCGTTGTCGGCGCGGCCGTGATCATCGTGCTCCCCGCCTCATTGCGACAGTTCGCGAAATACGCCGGCGTGGCCGTCTCACTGGCGGTGCTGGCGCTGTCGCTTCTGCTCGCCGTGCGGTTCGACCCGGCAGGCGGTCAGTTCCAATTCGTCGAGAACCATCCGTGGATACCGTCATTCGGCACCGGCTACATCCTCGGCCTCGACGGCATCGCGCTGGCGCTGGTGGTGCTCACCGCGGTGCTGATGCCGCTGCTGCTGATTGCCGGCTGGAACGACGCCGACGACCGGCCCGGATTGTCCGGGCGGACAGCGCACAGTTACATCGCGCTGATGCTGGCCGTCGAGGGCATGGTGATGATGTCTCTGGTCGCCCTGGACATCCTGCTGTTCTACGTGTTCTTCGAAGCCATGCTGATCCCGATGTACTTCCTGATCGGTGGGTTCGGCGGCGAAAACCGCTCCAAGGCCGCCGTGAAGTTCCTGCTGTACAACCTGTTCGGCGGGCTGATCATGCTCGCCGCGGTCATCGGGCTCTACGTGGTCACCTCCGCCAGCAAGGCGTTCGATGCCGGCACGTTCGATTTCCGCGCCATCGCCGACGCCGTCGCCACCGGAAAATTCACCATGAGTCCGGGCATCTCCAACGCGCTGTTCCTCGGGTTCATGTTCGCGTTCGCGGTGAAAGCCCCACTGTGGCCGTTCCATCGGTGGCTGCCGGATGCCGCGGTGCAGGCCACGCCGGCGTCGGCGGTGTTGATGATGGCGGTGATGGACAAGGTCGGCACGTTCGGGATGCTGCGGTACTGCCTGCCGCTGTTCCCCGATTCGGCAACCCTGTTCCGGCCGGTGATCATCGCCCTTGCCGTCATCGGGATCGTCTACGGCGCCATCCTGGCCATCGGCCAGACCGACGTCATGCGGCTGATCGCCTACACCTCGATCAGCCACTTCGGCTTCATCATTCTGGGCATCTTCGTGATGACCAGCCAGGGCCAGGCGGGATCCACCCTGTACATGGTCAACCACGGCATCTCCACGGCCGCACTGTTCTTGATCGCCGGGTTCCTGGTGAGCCGCCGCGGCAGCCGGCTCATCGCCGATTACGGCGGGATCCAGAAAGTCGCACCCGTCCTGGCGGGCACCTTCCTGGTGGCCGGACTGGCGACGTTGTCGCTTCCCGGTCTGGCGCCGTTCATCAGTGAATTCCTGGTTCTGATCGGCACATTCACCCGCTACCCGGCCTTCGCCGTGATCGCGTCCGCCGCACTGGTGCTGTCGGCGGTCTACATCCTGTGGCTCTATCAGCGGATGATGACCGGATCGGTCACGGACGGCAACGAGAAGGTTCGGGATCTGCGGCCGCGGGAGCTGCTCGTGGTGGCACCGTTGATCGCGCTGCTGATCGGACTTGGGGTGTATCCCAAGATTGCCCTGGACGTCATCAACCCCGCGGTGACCGCGACCCTCACGTCGATTCACCAACCCGACCCGACACCCACCGTGGCAGAGGGGACCCATCCATGACCCCGCCCAGCGTCGAATATTGCCAGCTCTCACCGATGTTGATCGTTCTCGGAGTGGCCGTCGCCGGGGTGCTCGTCGAGGCCTTCGCGCCCCGTAAGAGCCGCTATCCCACCCAGGTCGCCCTCAGCGTGGGCGGCCTGGTGGCGGCCTTCGTCGCCGTGGTGCTGCTGGCTCGCGACCTGCGAGGCGGGGTCGGCCAGGCGGTCGTGGTCGGTGCCGTTGCCGTCGATGCGCCCGCGTTGTTCCTGCAGGGCACCATCCTGCTGATCGGCGTGCTAGGCGTCCTGCTGATCGCGGAACGACGAGTTCCTCACGAATTCGAGGACAGCGCAGCGGGGTTGGATGCGTTCACGCCCGACGCATCGACGGTGCCGGGCAGCATCGCGGAGAAGATCGCGACCAAGGCCGCACTGGTGCAGACCGAGGTGTTCCCGCTGACCATGTTCGCCGTCGGCGGCATGATGCTCTTCCCTGCCGCCAACGACCTGCTGACGATGTTCATCGCGCTGGAGGTGTTCTCGCTGCCGCTGTATCTGATGTGCGGGCTGGCCCGCCGCCGGCGGCTGCTGTCGCAGGAATCCGCCCTGAAATACTTTCTCCTCGGGGCCTTCTCGTCGGCGTTCTTCCTCTATGGCATCGCGCTGCTGTACGGCTATGCCGGCACGCTGAGCCTGACGGGGATCGCGCACGCCATCGACGCCCGCAGCGACAACACCACGCTGGCTCTCATCGGTGCTTCGCTGGTCGCCGTCGGTCTGCTGTTCAAGGTCGGCGCTGTCCCCTTCCACTCTTGGATCCCGGACGTCTACCAAGGCGCACCGACCCCCATCACCGCCTTCATGGCCGCCGCCACCAAGGTCGCCGCCTTCGGCGCCATGCTGCGCATCTTCTACGTCGCGCTGCCCGGCCTCAGCCACGACTGGCGACCGATGCTGTGGGCGGTAGCCATCCTGACCATGGCCGTCGGCACCGTCACCGCGGTAACCCAGACCGACATCAAGCGGATGCTCGCGTATTCGGCTGTCGCACATGCCGGTTTCATCCTGACCGGGGTGATCGCCGCCAACCCCGCCGGATTGTCGGCCACGCTGTTCTATCTGTTCGCCTACGGATTCTCCACCCTGGGCGCCTTCGCGGTGGTCAGCGTGGTCCGCGACGCCAACGGCGTCGAGGAGACCGACATGGCCCGCTGGGCTGGGTTGGGTCGGCGCTATCCCCTTGTCGGCGTGGTGTTCTCGCTGTTCCTGCTCGCCTTCGCCGGCATCCCGCTCACCAGTGGATTCGTCAGCAAGTTCGCGGTGTTCAAAGCCGCCGGGCAAGGTGGCGCCATCCCGTTGGTGGTAGTGGGTGTCATCGCGTCGGCGATCGCCGCCTACTTCTATGTGCGGGTGATCGTGCTGATGTTCTTCACCGATCCGCCCGAGGACGCTCCGGAGGTCGTCACGCCCAGCGCGCTGAGCGTCGCGACGATCACGCTGACCGCGGCCATCACGTTCGCGCTCGGCGCACTACCCCAGCCGCTGCTCGACCTCGTCGACCATGCGGCTAGATTCCTGACCTGATGATTCTTCTCAGCGATGACCACGGCGCCGTCCGGGTCTTGACGATGAACCGGCCCGAGGTGCGCAACGCGTTGAGCACCGAGCTGTTCGAGGCGCTGTACGCCGCCCTTAGCGAGGCCGACGCCGACGACTCGGTTCGCGCCGTGGTGCTCACCGGCACAGATCCGGCATTCTGCGCGGGTGTCGATCTCAAGCAGGCGCAGAGCCTGGGGATGGACTACTTCGGCCGGTTCGACAAGATGAACTGTATGAACGCCATCGTCGAGCTGCACAAGCCCGTCGTCGGCGCGGTGAACGGCGCGACGTTCACCGGCGGATTGGAGATCGCGCTGGCGTGTGACTTCCTGATCGCCTCGGAGCGAGCGTTTTTCGCCGATACCCACGCCCGCGTCGGGATTCTTCCCGGTGGCGGGATGACGGCGCGGTTGCCGCGACTGGTCGGTTCCGGGATGGCCCGGCGGCTGTCGATGACCGGTGAGGTGGTCGACGCGCAGCGCGCCGAACGTATCGGACTGGTCACCGAAGTGGTTGCCCACGAACAGCTTCTGCCCCGGGCGCTCGAACTCGCAAGCCAGATTGCCGAGGTGCCGGCACCGACCATGGCAGGCCTCAAGGAGATCTATCGCACCGGAACCGCGGCGGTCACCGGGCCGGCGCTCAAGGCCGAACGCGCGGTGGCCGGCGCGGCGTCGGTGGACACCGGACAGCTCGCTGCTCGCCAGCGCGAGGTCGCCGAGCGCAACAAGCGATTTCGGCGCGCAAACCGCCGCTAGGCGAACGAAAGCGCGCCGAAATCGCCAACCTTAGCCCAGTGCGGACGTCGTGTTCGTGAACGGCGCGAAGCTGCCGTCGAGCACCTCGAGGTGGCCGATGGTGCGGCCCGTCACGACATTGGCGTCGACCAGCGCGAGTTCGACTGCCGCGCGGGCGAATTCGTCCTCCGGGGACACGCTGGCGAACTCATTGCGGTAGTACGAAAGGCCCGGAGTCGGGATCGGCCGCGACGGCGACAGCGCGTTGACCGCGATGTTGTGCCGTTGCAGATCGTAGGCCGCACACCAGGTCAGGTGCTCCAGCGCCGCCTTGGATCCGCCGTAGCCGGGCAGCACACCGCCGGCGAAGTTCTCATACGGCCCGTCGCCTGGCACCCGGGAGGCCACCGACGTCACGTTGATGATCGAGCCGGCGCCCGCCTCGAGCATGTCGGGGCAGACCAGCTGGATGAGCTCGTAGGAGGCGAATACACCGATCTCGAAATGCCGGCGATAGGCGTTCGGCGGGATCGCCAGGAAGCCGGGCCAGTCGGCTTTGGCCGCGCCCGGCGCCCCTTTGGGCTTGGGCTGTTTCGGTGCGGCATCCGGCTTGGGCGGGCGGCCCGGCGCGGTGAACGCGGCATTGTTGACCAGGATCGTCACGGGACCCAGTGCCGCACGGGCTTCGGCGACCAGCCGGGGCAGGTCGTCGCGCTCGAGCAGGTCAGCCGCAATGGCGACGGCCCGACCGCCGGCAGCCTCGATGGCGGCGACGGTCTCGCCGATGGTGCCGGGCAGCCGTTCGTCCCACTGTTGTTCGGTTCGGGCCACCACTGCCACCGCGGCGCCCTCGGCGGCCAGGGCCAGCGCCGTCGCGCGGCCGAGTCCACGGCTGGCGCCGGTCACGATGGCGGTGCGGCCGGCCAGTCTTGCAGTCATCGCATTCCTCCGGTCAGAGCGCTACCCCGTGGACGAGGATCGCCGCGGTCTGGTCAACCCAGTTCGCGTCGAGAACGTCCTCGGGGCGCAGTAACAACCGCATCATCGTCGCACCACCGATCAGTTCGATGAGGCGTTCCGGGTCGACGTCGGCGTGAACTTCATGGCAGTGCACCGCTTCCACCAGACGATCCCGCACTGCGGCGAACACCGCGGTGAACCGGGCCATCACCCGGGCGTTCAGTTCGGCGTCGGCGCTCATGTCGGCGATCAGACCGGGCAGCGCCGCGCGCACCACCGGGCTGGTGAAGACGTCGCGGGTGGCGGCGAGCATGGCGCGCACATCGGCGGCGATATCGCCCGCAGGGGTCGCCAGTGCGGTGGGCGCGGTCGGGAACGCGGCTTCGTGAACCAGCTCGGCCTTACTGGACCAGCGGCGGTACAGGGCCGTCTTGGTCGTGCCCGCCCGCTCGGCGACCGCCGCCAAAGTCAGATTCGGATAACCGATTTCGACAAGCAGCTCCGCCGTAGCACGCAATATGGCAGCGTCGATACGCGGATCGCGGGGCCGCCCTGGGACCGCGGCCTTGTCAAGCGAAGACGGGTCTGCTTTCATAACGCTACCCACCGTATCGTAATAGGGTTGGAGAGGACAAAGGTGACCAACCAACCGAGCGTAGAAACCGACGTCGAGCGGTTACAGCGTTCCGGCCGTGACGTCAGCACCCTTCCGGCGGTGTTGTCGGAGTGGCTGTCCACCGTCATGCCCGGCGGCGTGAAGCCGGAGGTGACCGTCGAGAGCGGCATCGACTCCAACGGCATGTCGTCGGAGACCATCATCCTGACCGGCCGCTGGGAAGAGGACGGCAAGAACGTCGAGCAGAAGTGGGTGGCCCGGGTGGCCCCCACCGAGGAGGACGTTCCGGTCTTCATCACCTACCGGATGGACCATCAGTTCGAGGTCATCCGCCTGGTCGAGGAATTGACCGACGTGCCGGTACCGAAGGTGCGCTGGATCGATCCGACCGGCAACATCCTCGGTGCCCCGTTCTTCCTGATGAACCATGTCTCGGGCATCGTTCCGCCCGACGTAATGCCGTACACCTTCGGCGACAACTGGTTTGCCGATGCGCCCGTCGAGCAACAGCGCGTGCTGCAAGATTCGACAGTCGAGGTCCTGGCCAAGCTGCACTCAATCCCCAACGCGGGCGAGACATTCGGCTTCCTCGCCGAAGCCGTGCCCGCGGGCGATACCCCGCTGCGCCGCCAATTGAATTGGCTCAAAGGGTGGTACGAGTTCGCGGTCCCCGACATCGGCCGATCGCCGCTGGTCGAGACCGCGTTGGCTTGGCTCGAGGACAACTTTCCCGCCGACGTCGCGGCAGGAGAACCCGTTCTGGCATGGGGTGACTCACGGGTCGGCAACGTCCTCTACGAAGACTTCCGCCCGGTCGCGGTGCTGGACTGGGAGATGGCGACGCTGGGTCCGCGCGAGCTGGACGTGGCGTGGATCATCTTCGCGCACATGGTGTTCCAGGAACTCGCCGGGCTGGCCGGGATGCCCGGTCTGCCGGATGTCATGCGCGAGGACGACGTTCGCGCCACGTATCAGAACTTGACCGGCGCCGAACTCGGTGACCTGAGATGGTTCTACGTCTACTCCGGAGTGATCTGGTGCTGTGTGTTCATGCGCACCGGCGCGCGGCGCGTGCACTTCGGCGAGATCGAGAAGCCTGAAGACGTCGAGTCGATGTTCTACCACGCCGGCTTGCTGCGCCGGCTTATCGAGGAGGCTTAGCCCCACATGCTCGGACCGCTCGACGAATATCCTGTCCACCAGGCGCCGCTGCCGATCGCCTGGCCGGGCTCCTCGGACCGAAACTTCTACGACCGCAACTATTTCAACGCCCACGACCGCACCGGGGACATCTTCCTGATCACCGGCATGGGCTACTACCCCAACCTCGGCGTGAAAGACGCCTACGTGCTGGTGAGGCGGGGTGACACCCAGACCGCAGTGCACGTGTCCGACGCTATCGATCAGGACCGGCTGAACCAGCACGTCAACAGCTACCGCCTCGAGGTGCTCGAGCCGCTGCAGAAGATCCGGATCGTAATGGACGAGACCGAGGGCATGGCGCTCGATCTCACCTGGGAAGGCCTCTTCCCGGTCGTGCAGGAACAGCCGCACATCATGCGCCAGGGCAACCGGGTGACGCTGAATGCGCAGCGGTTCGCCCAATTGGGTTCGTGGGCAGGGCATATCGTCATCGACGGCGAGGAGATCACCGTCGACCCGTCGGTGTGGATCGGCAGCCGGGACCGGTCGTGGGGCATCCGACCGATCGGGGAAGCCGAGCCTGCCGGACGGCCGGCCGATCCGCCGTTCGAAGGCATGTGGTGGCTGTACGTGCCGATGGCCTTCGACGATTTTGCGATCGTGCTCATCATCCAGGAGGCGCCGGACGGCTTCCGCTCACTCAACGACTGCACGCGGATCTGGCGTGACGGCCGGGTCGAGCAGCTGGGCTGGCCGCGGGTGAAGATCCATTACCGTTCCGGCACTCGCATTCCCACCGGCGCGACCATCGAGGCGACCGACGCCAACGGTGCGCCACTGCGGTTCGATGTGGAGTCCAAGCTTCCCGTCCCGATCCACGTCGGCGGCGGCTACGGCGGCGACTCGGACTGGATTCACGGCGTGTGGAAGGGCGAGAAGTTCGCCGAGCGGCTCACCTATGACATGAACGACCCGGCGGTCATTGGGCGTTCGGCGTTCGGGGTGATCGACCACGTCGGTCGCGCGGTCTGCCACGACGGCAACTCGTCGGTCGAGGGCTGGGGCCTGTTCGAGCACGGCGCGCTGGGCCGCCACGACCCGTCCGGCTTCGCGGACTGGTTGACGGTCGCACCGTAAATCTTTCGCCACTGCCTGCGCCCAAACCGACGTTTGGGCGGGAAAGTGCGAGTAAAACCCGACAAAACGTCGATCTCGATCGCTAGGTGATTACGCCGTGAAAGTCATGACTGCCCTCTATGGGCCGACCGATGCCGTCGACCGCGCGCGTGCGCTGCGTGAGGCCGGCGCGAGCGGTGTGTTCACGTTCGAGGGGCCGCACGACGTGTTCGCGCCGCTGACGCTGGCCGCCGGTGTCGGTGGGCTGGACTTGATGACCAATGTGGCAATCGCGTTCCCGCGCAACCCGATCCAGCTGGCACATCAGGCTTACGATCACCAGCTGCTCGCCGAGGGCCGGTTCATCCTTGGGCTGGGCACCCAGGTGCGCGCGCAGATCGAGAAGCACTACGGCGCGGCTTTCGACAAGCCGGTGGCGCGGATGAGCGAGCTCGTCCGCGCGCTGCAGGCGATCTTCAGAACCTGGGAAACCGGCGAACGCCTGGACTTCCGCGGCGAGTACTACCGGCACACGCTGATGACACCGGTGTTCAATCCTGGCCCGAATCCCTTTGGGCCACCGCCGATTTACGTCGGTGCACTGGGTCCACGGCTGACCCGCGCCACCGCCGAGGTGGCCGACGGCTTACTGGTGATGCCGTTTGGCTCGGCGAAGTTCCTCCATGAGTCGACCATGCCTGCGGTACGTGCGGGCTTGGCCGCCGCGGGGCGGACGGAGTCGTCGTTCAACGTGGTGCCCGAGATCATCCTGTCGGCCGGCGAGGATCACGACGCGGCGCGGCGGCTGCTGGCGTTTTACGGGTCCACCCCGGCTTACCGTCCGGTGCTGGACATCCACGGCTGGGGCGACCTGCAGCCCGAGCTGAATTCGATGTCCAAACAAGGTAAATGGCTGGAGATGGCCGGGCTGATCAGCGACGAGGTGCTGCACACCATCGCGGCGTGCGGCACCCCCAAGCAGATCGCCGCACATATCCGTGACCGAGTCGACGGCGTCGGCGACACCGTCTGCCTCTACCAGCCCGGTCCCATCGCGATCGACACGCTGGCCGAGATCGTCGACGAATTGGCCCACTGAGAGCCCGCGTCGAGATCGACGTATTGGCGGCTTTTACTCGCACTTTCGCGGCCTAACGTTGGTTTGGGCGCAAGGGGCGGGCACCATGGGTGGGGTGGGTTACGACGTTGTGGTCATCGGCGCCGGCTTCGCAGGCCTGGCAGCCGCACGTGAACTGGTAAAAGACGGGTTCGCCGTCGTGGTGCTGGAGGGCCGCGACCGTGTCGGCGGACGCTCGAGCACCACGACGGTCGCCGGAGTTCCCGTCGATCTCGGCGGCACCTTCGTCGGCCCCACCCAGGATGCGGTCATCGCCTTGGCCAAGGAACTCGACTGCCCCACCGAACCGACCTACTGCGAGGGCGCCAATCTCATCCGGTGGCGCGGCAAGGTCCGGTCATACCGCGGCACCATCCCCCGGCTCTCGCTGCTTCAGCTGCTCGACATCGCCCGGATCCAATGGCAGGTCGAGCGGCTCGGCCGGGACATCGACATCACCAAGCCATGGGCGGCGCCCAGGGCCAAACAGCTCGACAGCACGACGCTCGGCGGCTGGCTGCACTCGGTGGGCGCCAGCGCGTCCTCCCGGGACCTGCTGGCCGTCATGGCGCGGGTGACCTGGGGCGCCGAGCCCGACGAGGTGTCGATGCTGCACGCCGTGCGCTACGTCAAGGCCGCCGGCGGTCTGGATCGCATGCTCGACGTGGTCGGCGGGGCCCAGCAGGACCACTTCCCCGGCGGTACCCAGCAGATCGCCCTCAAGATGGCTGCCGAACTGGGCGAGCGGGTCCGGCTCGACTGTGTCGTCTCCCGCATCGAGTGGTCCGACGACGCGGTGGCGGTGATGTCCTCGGGTGGTGTCGTCGAGGGACGACGCGTGATCCTGGCGATTCCCCCGGCGCATCGTCAGGGCATCGACATCGCCCCTGCCCCGCCGATCGGCTATCAGCAGCTCGCCCAAAGCTGGCCGCAGGGCGCCCTGAGCAAGGCCTACGCCGCCTATCCCCGCCCGTTCTGGCGGGACAAGAAGCTGTCCGGTCAGGCGCTGTCCGACCAGGGGCCGGTCTTCATCACCTTCGACGTCAGCCCCTCCGACGATGGCCCGGGAGTGCTACTCGGCTTCGTCGACTCTCGTGGGTTCGACGCACTCGCCCCCGAGCAGCGCCGTCAAGCCGCGCTCAAAGGATTCGCCGCGTTGTTCGGCCCCGACGCCGAGAACCCCATCGAATACGTCGACCATTGTTGGGGCGCAGAGGCTTTCGCACCCGGCGGCCCCACGGCAGCGGTGCCGCCAGGGGCGTGGACAGAGTTCGGTCCACTGCTGCGTGAGCCCGTCGGTCCGTTGCATTGGGCCGGCACCGAGACCGCCGACGAGTGGACGGGCTTCCTGGACGGCGCGGTGCGCTCCGGGCACCGCGCGGCAACCGAAGTCGCCGCGACCCTCAGGAGCTGATGCGCTGCGCGGTCACCGATTCGACCAATGCCCGCAGCCGCGCGTTGACCGCCTCGGGGTGTTCCAGGATGGCGCAGTGCCCACCCGGGATTTCCACCAATTCGACCAGGTTGGGGGCGGCATCGGCGATCTTGCGAGCCTGGCACATCGGCAATAGCCGGTCCTTGCTGCTTCCGATGACCAGGGTCGGCACGGTCAGACCGCTGAGGTCGATGTGGCGCGGACCCATCTCGTCGACGAGTGCCCGCGCCCACGCCCCGCGCCCGGCGGCCGGGGTGGCGGCAAACAGCTCGTGGATGAGGTCGGCGACCGCTGGGTCGGCGCCGGCGCCGACGGCCATCATCGCGACGAACCAGCGGCTGCCGGGCTGGGCGCCGCGGACCAGCGGCGCCCCGCCGAACGTGGTGATCAGCCGGCGTGCGGCCACTGACCGACCGCCGGCCAGCAGTGGGGGAACCCGCAGCAGTTTGATCTCTTTCAGCAGGTCACCGGTGGTGGTGTTGATCAGGGCGACGGCGTCGGCGCGGTGCGCGACCCGGTGCCGGTAGCGGTCGGACCAGGCGCTGATCGCGATCCCGCCCATCGAATGCCCAGCGATCACGGCCCGCTCCCCGGGGCGCAGGGTGGCCGACAAGACGGCATCCAGGTCACCGGCCAGGTGCCCGAGGCTGTACCCCGACCGACGCGCCAGCCCGCTGCGGCCGTGTCCGCGGTGGTCGTAGGCGATCACCCGGTAGTCGCGGGACAGGTCGTTGATCTGTTCGTGCCAAACCCGGATGGCGCAGGTGATGCCGTGCGCCAACACGATCGGGTAGCCATCCTCGGGGCCGAAGACCTCGGTGTGCAGGCGGGTGCCGTCGGCGGCCCTGACCTCGACTGTTTGGCTGGACGGCAGCGTGGCGCCGCGGAGATCGGGCGCATGGGACGTCGACATGATTCCCCCTTGCTCGGTACGGCAACGCTGCCTCACCGGGGTTATCAGAGTAGCTGTCAGAGCCCGGCCGAACTGGCAGACCGCGCCCGTCGTTACAGCTCCGTGCCCCTCTCTAGGATGACCCGGTGACCGACCACGCGTTCACCGCCGAAGAGCGCCGCGCCATCTACCGCGTGATCAACGAACGCCGGGATATGCGCAGGTTCAGCCCCGATGCCACCGTGTCCGAGGCGGTCCTGGCCCGACTTTTGGCAGCCGCGCACGCCGCACCCAGCGTTGGCCTGATGCAGCCCTGGCGGTTCCTGCGCATCACCGACGACGGACTCCGGCAGAAAATCCATGGGCTGGTCGACGAGGAACGTCAGCAGACCGCGGTTGCCTTGGGCCCCCGGGCCGCGGAGTTCCTGGCGCTGAAGGTCGAAGGCATCCTCGACTGTGCCGAGCTGCTGGTGGTCGCCCTCGGGGACGACCGCGACGGCCACGTCTTCGGCCGACGGACGATGCCGCACATGGATCTGGCCTCGGTGTCGTGCGCCATCCAGAACATGTGGCTGGCCGCCCGTGCCGAAGGCCTCGGCATGGGCTGGGTTTCGATCTTCGATCCAGCACGCCTTGGTGAACTACTCGAGATGCCGGCCGACGCCGAGCCGGTGGCGATCCTGTGTGTAGGTCCGGTGCCCGACTTTCCTGACCGGCCTGCGCTGGAGATCGACGAATGGACGTTCGGCCGCCCGCTCGCCGAGTTCGTCAGCGAGAACCGTTGGAGCTAAACGGGTTTCATAGCTAGCGGCCGACGGTGTAGCAACCCAACCCCGGAAGGCAACCGGTAGCCCCGCCCGGCCATGCCGAACCGCTGGGTCCGTTCGGGAAGCCGCCGCTCGCGCCGCCCCAGCCGGCCGTACCGCCGGGGCCACCGGGAATGCCGCCCGCGACGCCGCACTGGCTGCCATCGGCGTTGACGCAACCCGGTTCGGCGCCGGCGATGGGCGCGGCCGCGATCGCCGCGGCTACGGCCCCGGTGAGGACAACTGTGAGGGACATTTTCGTCAATGCCATGCGCCTAGATATACCGGACTTGATACCAAGAAGTGCAAAATCCCAGCGCACTTTCGAGTACAAATAAGCAGATGAAGACACTGTTCGCCGCTGGGATCACGGCCGCGGCGCTGCTCTTGGCCCCAGCGTCGGCCCACGCGGATGTCATCTACGGTCCCGACGTCGTCGTCGGTCCGGGGGTCGAGGTCGGTCCCGGCATAGCGTTCGCCGATCCCCTCGACGCGGCGGCCCAGGCGGCTGCCGGACGACCGCCCTGCTACACCCCCGACGGCGGGCCGTATTACACGCCGGCCGACGCCCCCTGCGCCTGACGAAGTGCCAGTACCTGCCGCCTACGTGTAAGCTGGGCGAAGGTTGACTTTCCAGCCGCGGTATTCGTCGCAGGCGAGCGGTGTGCCTCGCACCCGCAATGCGAGCCTTTCGTGCGTGTTCCACCGAAACTTACGTTTTCCTTCTAGTACCCACCGGAGCCGCCCCGATGTCTTTGTCTACATCCGGACCGCCCGTCGATGGCGAGACCCGGCAGCCACTGCAACTCGTCACCGAATGGCTCAGCACTACTGACGTTCTGATTACCGTCGCCGGCACCGTCGACATGTGCACAGCCCAACAATTCAGCGACTACGTATTCCGCCGTGCGGGCAACTGCAAGGTGCTGAACCTCGATATGACCCGGGTGACATTCTTTGACTGCGCGGGCTTTTCGGCGCTCGCCAACATCGGTGAGCGATGCCGCCAGGCAAACGTCACGTGGATGGTCCAACCGGCGCCGTGCATCTCGCGGATCGCAAACATCTGCGATCCGTCCAACGAACTGCCGATATCTCGTGACGGCAAGTTCGAATCAGTCTGTGCCTGAAAGGGGACACTTCATGGACCCACTATTTTCCCATCCCGTCCAAGCCCAAACCGCCGCGTCGTCAGACGACGACCAACCACCGACCCCGGTTGAGAACCCGGAGTTCTCCCACCGCTAGCCGTTTGCCGGTGTGTCGGGATCGGCGCTGCGCATCAGCCGGATCAACTGCTCGCGCTCGTTGATGCCCAGCTGCTTGAACACCCGGTAGAGGTGGCCTTCGACGGTACGAACCGACACCACTAAGCGTTCGGCGATCTGACGGTTCGTCAGCCCGTTGGCGACCAGGGTGGCAATCTCACGCTCACGACCGCTGAGCGGCAACGGAACTCCGCCGGTTGCCGTCGCAGGTGTGTGCAGGCCAAAGGTGCTGACAAGCCAGTGCGCCCGCGTCGACGATTGAAGTCCCGGCAGCCTTGCGCCGGCTTGCCGGTGCACCAGCGCCGCCGCCGCGAAGGCGTCTGCCGCGTGCGCCGCCATCCCCAGCGACTCCCATTCACTGGCCACCCGGTCGAGGCCGTCGCCGTCGTCGCCCGCGACCGCCTCGGCATGGCTGGCCGCAAGAGCCGCGGTGGGTGTATTCAGTTGTTCTGCAAGGGCTTTGAAGCGAGCCACGTCGGGCTCCATCCCGAATCGCAGCCCGGTATAAAGCGCCTCCAGCTCACCGGTAATGACACCGGAACGGTGGGCGGCGTCCGCCGCCCGCTCGATCGCACTGTGGGCTTCTGCGGTCGCACCCGTGGCAGCGCTGTGATACGCCCTGGCCAGCTCGAGCAACGGCCGGAACACCTCCACCGCGGGCCCCCACGCGCCTTCGGCCATGCTCAGCGCTCGCGCGGCCGCACCGGTGTCGCCGCGCAGTACCTCGGCCTGGACGGTCCAGGCCGCGACCAGCGGCACCCAACCCCCGGACAGGGTCGACACCATCGCCGACAACGCCCGCTGAAGCCAGTCGCAGGCGGCCTGCGGTCGGCCCGCGGCGAGCTGCACGCGGCCGGACATCGCGGCGACAATCGCTTCGGCGTGCGGAGCCCCATGGGCCTGAGCCTGCTGCCGGTCGACGATCGCCTGAGCGGCGGCGATATCACCGTGGTTGAGTGCCGACAGCGCCTCGGACAATGAGATGGCGTACTGCTGTGGCCCAGACGCACAGTGCAGTGCCGCGTCGGCGCCACGGCTGGCCGCTGCCGCCAGCACCTCGGGCCGGCCCCGCAGGTTCGCCGACGCCGCAGCCGGGACCGCCGCCCACAGGACTGCCATCGGCATCGCGTTCGGATCGGAGATGACGGCCGCGCTCGCGGCGTCGGCGGTGTCGAGGTCAGCGGCGAAGTAGGCGATCGATGCCTCGACCGCCAGGGCATAGCTGCGCAGTGCGGGAAGCGTGACGCGGGACCGGACTGTGCCCAACACCTCCTCGGCCATCGCCCGCTGACCGCAGCCGAAGAACAAGTTGGTGGCCCGCAGGCACCCCCAACGGACAAGCATGACCTCGTCGCGCGGATCGAAGGGCGCCAACAGTTCCTCGGCCTGCTCGTTGAAACCCTGCCAGCCCAGCGCATCAGCAAGCGCGATGGCGGCCCGTAATCCCCCGCCGTGCTCGTAGGCGAATCGCGCCAACTGTTCGGCGAGCGCCAGGCTGGACATCGTCATCGCACTCTCGGCGGCATCGATCACCAGGTTGGCGTCCGGTGTCGCATCACTGTTCATCATCAGCCGGGCGAGCTCGATGACCAGCCTCGGGTCCCGCGCGGTGTTCGGGCCCAGATCGCCGACCAGCGACCAAAACTTCTGGGCCAGAGAGGTATTGATCTGCCTCAGCCTGGCCACACCGCAGCTCTTGCGGACAACGTCAGCCAAAACCGGATGTGCCACCTGGACCCGCATTCGGAGCGGATCGCTGATCACGTTGATGACAGCATGGCGTTCGGCATCGCTGATCGCATCGATATCACACATCGAGCGGAGCGCATTCCAGTCCAGAATCTCTGCGGCTGCAACGATTTCGAGAACGTCGCGCTCCTTCGGCGGCAACCCCCGAACCCGCGATTCCAGCAGTTGCTCGATGTCGGAGCCCAAGCGCGGCGAATGGGTGAGCCGCCATCTGCCGGTGTCGTCGGTGAGCGCGCCGTCGTCCACGGCGGTGTCCATCAGACCACGCAACAACAGCGGACTGCCCGCCGACAGTTCGTGAAGCTGATCGACGACGGTGCCTGCGACGGGGCCACCCAACGTTTCGGTGAGCAGCCGCCCGGTCTCGGCGTGCGTGAACGTGCCGACCTCGATCCGACGAAGGTACTGGTCCTTCCACAGCGCGGTGATGGCGTCGGGGACCTCGGTATCCGACCGCATGGTGACGACCAGCGTCGCCGCCCCGCGCACGGCGAGTTGGTGTACGACGATCGCGGAGAGCGGATCGAGCAAATGCGCGTCGTCGACGACCAGCAGCAGGTTTTCCACGCCGTCGAGCGCGTCGTGAGCCGCGGCGAGCAGGCGGATCGGCTCAAGCGCTCCTGGGATCTGCACGATCCCGGCGAAGGCCGCCAGCGGCACGTCCCGAGATGTCTGCGTCCCCAGGACGAAATGGGTCCGCATCCCGCGACTACTGAACAGTTCAGCTACGTGCCGCGCCAGCGCGGTCTTACCGACACCGGCCTCGCCCACGAAAACGACGCCGCTGAACGAGGAGTTGTCGACGGCGTCCATCGCCTGATGGATCTCTGCCGAGCGGGCAACGAACGGCCACTCCAATGGAAGGCCGCCTTCCCTCAGTAGGGCTTATCCGTGCGGCGCACGGTCCCTGCGTAGCGAGTAGATATTAGCGCCGGATGGCCGCTGACCGGCGATTACCGACCAACGGGAATCGAAAGCGCACCCGCGCTATGGGTGCTTTTTGTCACCTCTCCCATGTCCCGGGCCGCCAGGTCCGACCTCCCTATTCGGGACGGGAGGCTGTTGGACGACGGGGCTCGGCGGTGGCGCGACGCTCGTCGGCGCAACCACGGGTGTGCTGGTACTCACCGGTTGCGGCGCCGGCGTCGACGATGACGGGTCCATCGCCAATGCCAAGACCGAAACGGCCAGGGCGATCAGGACCGCAGCCGCGGACGCATAGATTCGGCCCTTGCCACGTCGTGGCCGAGGCGGGAGCGGCGCGAAATAGGGGGTTGCCGGAATCGGCGGCCCTGGAAGAACTTTGGTTGCCGGCCGGGGCGGGACTGCGACCGGAGTGCCAACGTCGAGCAACGCGCGGCGATCACCGGCCAAGGCGGCGCGCATCTGGGCGGCGCTGCCGAAGCGCTGCAACGGGTTTCGCGTCATCGCCCGGTCGATGACTGTTGCGAGAAACGGATCGAGATCGGTTCGTGTCGCCGCCACCGGCGGCGGTGGATTGTCCATGATCGCGCGGGCCAGCACGGCTGGATTGTCCTGCGTGAAAAGGCGCCTACCCAGCAATGCCTCGTAGGCCATCACGCCGACCGCGTAGAGATCGTCGGCGACCGTGGCGGGCGCACCGGCGATTCGTTCTGGACTCAGGTAGCTCATGGTCCCGACGATCTGGCCGGTCATCGTGGTTGCCCCATCTGCGGTCTTGGCGATGCCGAAATCGGCGACCTTCATCGCGTCACCGGGCGCCGACACCAGGATGTTGCCCGGTTTGATGTCGCGATGCAGTATTCCGGCACTGTGCGCCGCGTGCAGACCCGCCAGAACGTCGTCGAGCATCGCACGGACACGAAGGGGCGGCATCGGGCCCGCCACGATCACGTCGGCCAGCGTCTGCCCCGGCAGCCGTTCCAGCACGATGAAGGGGCTGCCTTCATGTTCACCGAAGTCGAATACGACGACGATGTTCTGGTGCGACAACCGGGCCGCCGACCGGGCTTCGTCTTCGAACCGGCGCCGGATATCGGGCATCGCCCCGAGGGACGGATGCAGCAGCTTCACCGCCACCGGCCGGTTGAGCCGGGTATCCCAGCCATCGCGCACTTCGGCCATGCCGCCGCGACCCAGGATCCCGCGTAGCTCGTAGCGGTCCACGAGCATTTCGTGGCCGGTCATCCCTTCTCTCTAGCCCGGAAAGGGGAACGGCAAACCCAACCCACCTGGCGGGCCGACCCCCTACTGATTAATTGATCAGTTGAGTAACCGAGCGCTAGGCTTCTGACGCTCTCGTTAATAGGTTCACCACCCCAGATGACCTGCGATTTTGACCGGTAGACATCCGGCGAGCACATCGGCCATCGCTTAACCGCACTGAGCGCGGCGCTGTCTGCGATGCTTTCTGCGGTGAAAGGAACCGAATGAAGTTCGCGCAGTCGAGCAGGTTGTCCAACCTCTCGCACGAGACGCCGGGTCCGATCGCTGAAGAGGTCGCCCGGCTGGAGGCGGCGGGTCACCACATCGTGCGACTGGATGCGGGCGATCCGCATCCGTTCGGGTTCGAGGCACCCGCCGAACTGGTTCGGGAGATCGCCGGCACGTTGGCGGCCTCGGCCGGCTATACCGGCCCCAAAGGGTTGCCGTCAGCGCGGCATGCGGTGGCGCAGTACTACGCGGCCCGCGCCGTCCCGGACGTCGACGTCGACAACGTGTTCCTCGGCAATGGCGCCTCCGAACTGATCACGATGGCGATGACCGCGCTCCTCGAAGACCGCGACGAAGTGCTGGTGCCCGCGCCCGACTTCCCGGTCTGGACCGCCGCAATCAACATCAACGGTGGCCGCGCGGTGCACTATCGATGCGACGAATCATCGGACTGGTATCCCGACGTCGCCGATATCGCGTCGAAGGTCACCGCGCGAACGCGGGCGATCGTGATCATCAACCCCAACAATCCGACTGGCGCGGTCTACCCGCCCGAAGTGCTCACCGACATCCTCGAAGTCGCACGGGAGCACAACCTCATCGTCTGCTCGGACGAGATCTACGACAAGATTCTCTACGACGACGCCACGCATACCGTGACGGCGTCGCTGGCACCGGATCTGCTGTGCCTGACCTTCAACGGTCTCTCAAAGGCCTACCGCTGTGCGGGCTTTCGCGCCGGCTGGCTCGCGGTATCCGGACCCACCGACCATGCCACCAGCTATCTCGAAGGTCTGACGACCGTGGCTGGGCTGCGTCGCTGCGCGAATGTTCCTGCCCAGCAGGCGATTCGCCTTGCGCTGGAAGCCGACCGATCGGGCCTCGATCTCACCCTCCCCACCGACAGGCTGCACGAACAGCGCGATCGCGCCTGGGTTGCCCTGAACGCGATTCCTGGCGTGTCGTGCGTCAAACCCAAGGGCGCGCTCTATGCCTTTCCGAAGATCGACCTCAGCGTGTATCCGATCCGCGACGACGAGCAGTTCGTCCTCGATCTGCTGATCCAGGAGAAGATCCACATCATTCCCGGGACGGGTCTCAGTTGGCCTGAGCCCGACCACATCCGGATCGTGACCCTGCCGCAGGCCGACGAACTGGAATCCACCATCGAGCGAATCGGGCAGTTCCTGGCGACCTATCGCCAGTAGCTAGCGTCGCGCAATGACTTCCAGCGCGATCTCGCGGCTGGGCTTGGTAGCAATACCGCGAGGCACCGCACGAGGTGGCTTTCCGCGCTGTTCGGCCGCCGGCACGCGCAATTCGAGCGTCTTCATGATGGTGCCGATCGCCACCGCCAGCTCGTTGTGCGCGAACGTCGCGCCGATGCAGCGACGGTACCCTCCGCCGAAGGGCGCGTACTGAAACGGCGACGGCTTGGCGTCCAGGAATCGCTCGGGGAGGAAGGACTCCGGATCCTGCCACAGTTTGGGGTTGAAATGCAGTGCGGGCAAGGCGATTCCGACCACATCGCCAGCCGAACAGGCAACACCGGCGACCGTCAGCGGTGCGGTGAGCCGACGTAACACGATCGGCACCGTCGGATGCACGCGAAGAGTCTCTTGGATCACCGCACCGAGATACGGCAGCGCGGTGACCTCCGCCGGCGTGGCCGCGGTCGCCAGCTCCTCGCCGACACGTGCGCGAATGCCTTCGTCACGGTGGATGTGGAACAGCGCCCACGCCAACGAGGTCGAGCTGGTCTCGTGCCCGGCGGCGAGCATGGTCCGCAGTTGGTCATGCAGCACGTCGTCGCCGAGCAGGTTGCCCTCGTCGTCGGTGGCGTCGAGGATCAGTCCGAGCACATCGCTGCCGTGTTCGCCACTGCCCCTTCGCTCTTCGATCTGCTCGGACAGCAGCCGGTCAAGCTGGGCGCGAAAGCCAACCAGGCGCGCCCACGGCCCCCGTCCGGCGATGTCGCGACGCAGCCACGGCACTAGCATCAGCGCCGCGCTGCCGGAGCGCAGTAATTGCGTTGTCACCCGGGCATATTCGGCACGCCGCGTTCGGTTCGTCACGCCGAACATCACCCGGATCACCACGTCCAGGGTGATGCGCTGGGCCGCCTGACCGACCAGCAGGTGATCGCCCGGCCGCAGGGTAGCGATCTCGTCCTTCGCAACCTCGGCGATCACATCGACGTAGCAACGCATGAGTTCACCCCGAAACGGTGGCGTCAGAATACTTCTGGCCCGACGATGAGCCTCGCCGGACAGCAGGATCAGCGAGTTCTGCCCGACGACGGGTTCGATCGGGTTGGGCAGTGGTGCCCGGCATTGTGAGCCGGGAGCGGTCAGTATGTCGCGCGCACCCTCGGCCGTCGAAAAGAACAGGACCTCGCCGAGTCCAGGAAACCGCACCGGGAACGGCTTCGGGTCGCTGGCGTGCCTGCGGAAGAACCCTTCCGGGTCGATGCCGGCCCAGGCGGCGCGGCCCAGTGCCGCCAGCGTCGCAGGCGCCCTCACGGCACCCTCGACGCCACGACGACCTGGTTACGCCCCAGCCGGCTGAACTCGAGTGTGATCGCCGGGTCGCAGTGCGCGGCCAACGCCTGAAATGCCGAGGGGCTGTAGGCGCGTAACGAGCTGATCAGCCCGTCGTGGGCGAACGGCACGAACACGAACGGCAGCATCGACGCCAGCCGCAGCACGTGCACCGGGGCGGGCGGACGGTACAGGTCGCACACCACGAGCTTGTCGGCCACCCGGGTGCCTTCTTCGAGCACCTTCGCGGCCTGGGCCGGCCGCAGGTGATGAAACGACAGGGCGAACAACGCCAGGTCGTAGGACCGGTCGGGCGCGTCGATGTCGGTGGCGTCGATCGGGCGGACGGCGGCACGCGGATGGCTGCCCAGATCGCCTGCGGCGATGTTCGCCACCGAGACTGGATCGATGTCGGTCACCGTAACCTGGGCTGTGGAGTGCAGTTTCAGCACTGCGCGCGACAACGCCCCGTGGCCCGCCCCCAGTTCCAGAATCTTCGGGTCACCGATATCGCCAACGAGCGGTAGTATCCGGGCGGCGAGGTGATCATGATCGCGCAGGATCCGCCCCATCCAGTCGAGCGACCAGATCACCTGCCGTTTGACCCGGTCGGCGACATCGTCGCGGTCCAGGTATTCCAGCCGGTCGGTCTGCAGACGGCGATCCAGCCATGTGGCGTCGAACCCGCCGCGCGGCATGGTTGCGATGTCCATCCGGGCCACCGCCGCCTAGCCCGGTGCCGCGTCGTCGACGACGGCCTCGACCACACTGAGCGGCGAGGCGGTCGGCACCACCCGGGTCATTCGGAACCCGGCTTGCTGCAGCAGATTCCGGTACTCCTGCGCGGTGCGCTCGCGAGAACCGAGGTTCAGGAGCATCTCCAGATCCACCCAGTTCTCGGGGCCGTCGCGGCCGTTCTCCCGAACGACCATCTCGACCAGCAGCACGGTGGCACCCGGCCCTGCCGCCGCCCGGACATTGCGCAGGATCTGCAGTGCCTTGTCGTCAGCCCAGTCGTGGATGATGTTCTTGAGCAGGTAGGCATCGCCCCCGCCGGGAACATGGTCGAAGAAGGATCCCTCGACGATCTGAACGCGGTCCGTGACACGGTTGGCGTTCAACAACTCTGGGGCGCCGGCAACAACCCGAGGCACATCGTAGAGGACTCCCCTCGACCCGGGCGTGCTCCGGAGGATGGCGGCCAGCATCGCCCCCTGTCCCCCACCGACGTCGACGATCGTGTGGTGTGCCGTGAAGTCATAGCTGGCCACCACGACAGCCAGCGTCATCTGGGCAAGGCTGGTCATCGTCTGGTCGAAAAGGTCGGCGTGGTCGGGTATCTCGATGAGGTAGTCGAACCCGTCCATGCCACGCAATGCCGGGACCACCGACTCACCCGTTCGAACCGCGTCGGTCAGCAGAGTCCAGCGCTCGCGCTGCTCTTGGGAACCCTGGAACAGCGCCGCGCCTTTCAGCGAGATCGGTGCGTCGGAACGCAGAGTGGCGGCAACGGAATTCAGCGCGTAGCGCCCGTCGCGGCGGCGACGGAAAATGCCGCGGCCGATCAACGCCCGCATCAGCCGGCGCAGCGCGTCGGCGTCGGCGCCCACCCGCGCGGCCAGCTCCTCGATCGGTAGCGGTCCGTCCGCGAGCGCATCGGCGATACCGAGTTGAGCGGCTGTGGTGATCGCCTGCGCGGGCCATCCCGACACCACCAGCTCCATCATCGCCATGGGCGCGGGCAGCATCCGTTGATGAAGCAGAAGCAGGTGATGGCGTGTCCACTCGACGGCGCGGGCGAGCCGAGCGGGTGGCACCTTCGCGGCCTTAGGCATGGGGTGCCTCCCGGATTCCGACCCGTTGATGCAGGCGCGCCAGTGCTTTCGGCGCCCACCAGTTGAATCGGCCCATCAAGTGCATGAAGGCCGGGACGAGCAGGACACGCACCAGCGTAGCGTCCGCCAGGATCGCCAGTGTCAGGCCGACACCCAGCATCCGTAGGAACGACACCTGCGCGCCGGACAGTGCCGCGAAGGTGATGGCCATGATGAGCGCCGCTGCTGTGATCACTCGCGCGGTGCGGGCCAGTCCCAGTGCGACGCTTCTGTCATTGTCGGCAGCAGTCTTGCCGCTTGCCAGCCAGAATTCGCGGATCCGCGCCACCAGGAACACCTCGTAGTCCATCGACAGACCGAAGGCGATGCAGAACAGCAGCACCGGGATGCTGATCGCCAGGGTTCCGGTCGAGGTGGTACCCAAGGCGCCGAGGTTGCCGTCCTGGAAGATCCACGCCAGCGCCCCGAACGCGGCACTCAGCGATAAGACGTTGAGTATCAATGCCTTCAGCGGCACCACGATACTGCCGGTCATCAGGAACAGCAGCACGAACGTGATCCCGGCGATGATCGCGAGAACCGCACCGAGCCGGGACGCGATCGCGCTGGCGGTGTCCTGGTTGACCTGCGGTGTCCCACCGATCAGCACCTGCCTGCCCGCCGGGGCGGGAATAGCTTGCAGCTTGTCGAGCTGCGTCTCGGATGCTTGCGAATACAGCGGTGCGGTGCTGGCGACGGTGAGAAACGCGCTGCCGTTCGTGATCCCGGTCGCTGCCGTCGGGGGCCCAACGGCGGAGCCGGCGACGAAGGTGACGCCCGGCGACGAGACCGACGACACGTCGGATATCTGCGACAGCGCGGCAGCGTACGCGTCGAGCTGCGCCGAACTGATGCCGTTGACGTCCGGTATGACGATGGTCAGATTCTTGGCCAGATCAGAGCTGAACTGGGTGCGCAGCTGGTCGCCGACCACGTGCGACGAACTCGACGTCGGCAGGACCCGGTCGTCAGGCACACCCCATTTGACGCCAAGGAATGGCGCGCCGAGCGCCACCAGCAACCCAACGATCGCCACGGCGACCGGAAGCGCCCTGCGCATCGAGAACGTCGCCAGCCGATACCAGGGGCTTTCCTCAACGGGGCGTGCCACCGCGACCGGGCGCCGCAGCCACCGGCGCAGGTCCAGTGAGTCCAGGCGATCTCCGAGCAGAACGATGGCCGCCGGTGTCACGAACACCGCTGTCAGAGAGGCGAATGCGACCACGGCGACGCCCGCGTAGCCGAATGACTTGAGTGCATAGATCGGGAAGAGCACCATCGTCGACATCGACAGCGCGACCGTCATCGCGGAGAACAACACTGTCCTGCCTGCCGAGACCATGGTGCGCATCAGCGCATCGTCACGCTCCGCGCCAGCTGACAGTTCGTCGCGGAATCGGCTCAGCAGAAGCAGCGTGTAGTCGATGGCCAACGCCAGCCCCAGGGCGACAGCGAGATTGAGCGCGAAGATCGAGACGTCGGTGGCGAAGGTGATCACGCGCAGCACGGCCATCGCACCGAAGATCGCGACCGCACCCACCGCCACCGGCAGCGAGGCTGCCACCAGGCCGCCGAACACCCAGACCAGAACCAGAAAGCTCAGCGGAATCGCCACGCCTTCCATGATCTTCAGATCTTTTTCGCTCTGTTGAGTGATCTGAAGCATCATGGCCGCCTCGCCGCCGGCCCGCACGGTCACCCCGTCACGATTGTGGGCCACTGTATCGATCAGCGCCGCAGCGTTTTTGGGCGCGCCGTTGTCGCCGCCGGTGATGCCGGCCACGATGACGCCTATCGTGCCGTCCTTGCTGATCAGCGACGCGGCCGCGGACGGCGGAGCGGTCCACGGTGAGGTAACCGTCGCCACCGTGGCCGAGTGGCTCAGAGTCTGCACAATCTCGGTGCCTACCGTGCGCGCTGCACTGGAGTTGACGCCGTCGGGTGAGCTGACGGTGATCAGCAGCGGCATGTCACCCTGCCCAAAGGTGTGTGCCAGCACCGTCCTCGCCTGCGACGACTGCGCACCGGGGTCGGTGAGACCACCCGCGGACAGCCGGCCGGCCACCGGAATGCCGAATGCTGCTGTGCCGATCAGGACGAGCACCGCGACCGCGATCATCCGCCGAGGGGCACGAGTCGCGAGCCGAGCGATGCCCGCTAACACGGTGACAGCGTTCCCGCCAGCCATTGCGTACGCGCCTCGAGCCGACGTAGTTTTCCGCTGGATGTGCGTGGCAACGTGCCCGGTGCCAAGAGCTCGACGTGCCCGACGGCGATACCGGTGCGCGCCAGCACCCGGGCCGCCACGTCGACCGCCAGGCCGTCGGGTGCATCGGCGGTGGTCTCGACGAGCAATGCCAGCGCCTCGTCGTCCGCGTCGACCGGCAGGTAGCCGAACGCCACCGTGCAGCCGGTGCGAACACCAGCCAACCCGTCGATCGCCACCTCGAAGTCCTGGGGTGCGTGATTGGCGCCGCGGATGATGACAGTCTCCTTGCTGCGTCCGCAGACGAAAAGCTCACCGTCATGGACGAATCCGAGGTCACCACAATCCAGCCAGCCGTCGTGCAGCACCTGCGCGGTGAGATCGGCCCGACCGTAGTAGCCGGCCATCACGCTGGACCCCCGAACGAAGATGTGCCCCACCTGGTCCTCGGGCAGCGGCCGGGCATCGTCACCGCGGATCTCGACCTCGATGCCCGCCAGCGGGCGACCGGTGCTCACCAGCTCCTTGTCGTCGAATTCGATGACACTGAACATGCTGCCCGCCGGCTTGAACGTGACCGCCAGCGACGCCTCGGCAAGGCCGTAGACCGGAGTGAACGCCGAGGCGTCGAATCCCCACCGCCCGAGGCGCTCGCTGAATCGGCGCTGAACGTCGGCGTTGGCCAGCTCCGCACCGTTGAGGCACAGACGCCAGGAACTCAGGTCGACGCCGGCCAGGTCCTCATCGCGAATCCGCTTCAGGCACAAGCCAAAAGCGAAATTGGGAGCCGCTGTGACCGTGCCGCGGTGCCGCGAGATGGCGCGCAACCACGCGGCAGGCACGGCAAGGAACAGCTCGGGTGGCAGCAACACCAACGGGCGCGGAAGATAGAACGCCATCAACAGGTTTCCGATCAACCCCATGTCGTGGTACAGCGGCAGCCACGTGACACCCACCTGGTCGGGCATGCCCGCGCTGACGAAGTAGTCGGCGATCGCGGCGAGGTTGTACAGCAGGTTCTGGTGGGTGAGGGCGACGGGTTTGGGATCGTGCGTGGTACCCGAGGAGAACTGGATCAGCGCGAGATCGGTGGTGGCCAACTCGATCTCGACACCGTCCGAACCACTCAGTTCGGCTGCGGTGACACATCGCGTCTCCACGAATTCGAACAGTGGACGGATTCGATCCTCGGTGACCACCAGGGCCACCTGAACCGCCTGCAACATCACGGCCGTCCGCGCACGGTACTCGTCGAGCTTGCCCAGGCGCACCGGCGGGTACAACGGCACGGGTACGGCGCCCGCATAGAGCACGCCGAAGAAACTGGCGACGAATTCCGGTCCGGTCGGCAGTACCAGTGCGACGCGATCGCCGGTGTGCACACCGGCGGCGCGCAGGCCTGCGGCGAGTTCGCGCGCCTGCTGGCGGACCTGGGCAAAAGGGACTTCGGTGTCGTTCTCGTTGCGGTCGACGAAGATCAGGCTCTGGCCACTTTGCGCTGCGGTATCGAGCATTTCGGTGAGCGTCCCGAACTTGGGCAGGATGGCGAGGGCACCACTCATGCCCGCTCCTGGATGCGGCGCAGCACCAATTGGGCCAACTCACCAACCGTGCGCAGGTCGTCGCCATCCTCGGCGTCCAGGTCGATGTCGTAGCGCGCTTCGATCCGGAACACCAGCGACAGCACCCTGGCCGAATCCATGCCTGCGTCCTGCAGGCCGGAGTCGGCTGTGAGATTGGCTGCAGCGCCATCAGTTTCGGATGCGATGAAGCCGATGATGTCCTGGGTGACCGCGCCCAACGTCGTCGGTTGTCCGCCGGCCGCCGTCATTTCCGCGTTCCACCCCATTGGATGGCGGCGGCGCCGGCGAAGTCGCCGGCGTGCGCAAACCCGGCCATCATGACGATGTCGCCCGCGCCGATGTGGCCGTCTCGGACCGCGGCCTCGAAGTTGACCGGGATCGCGACCGCGAACAGGTTGCCGCACTCGTGGAACGTGTCACGGTGACGCTCGGGCGAAATCCCCAGCGCCTCATTCCAGTTCCGCAGTAGCAACCGGTTCGGCTGGTTGGTCACGAGCAGGTCGAGGTCGCCCGGCTTCACCCCGATACGGTCACACACCGCACGCACAACTTGGGGCACCTGCCGGTTCCCTCGGGCGAGCACCTTGATGATCTTGCCCTCGTTGAAGCCGACGTAGCCCTGGCCCTCGCCGGCCTCCCACCACCGGCGCGCCGGATCGGCGGCCAGGGTCATATCGGTGGCATTCTCGCCGAAGTAGCGGCATTCGATGTCGAGCACCGGCGAACTGTCCGAGAGCGTGACCAACCCGACCGCCGCGCCGTCGCCGGGGACCGACGCCTGGGCCAGCTTGCGTACCTGGTCCTGTTCGAAGATCTTGCCTGCGGCGTTCTGCGCGACGGCGATCAGCGCGGTGCGGCCCGCTCCGCCGCTCAGGAGCTGGCGCGCCAGCTTGAGCATCAACACGAACGCCGCGCAGCCGCCGTTGTGCACGTCGATGATCCACTCGGGGTTGATGCCCAATCGTTTCGCGACCTCGCCGCCTGCCCCGAGGATCGGCAGATCGGGCAGCTGAGAGTGCGTGAGCAGGACGTCGACTTCGCCAAGCACGTCGGGCCCGTGGCGGGCAACCAATTCCGCGACAGCACGCTCGATCATGTCGACGTTGGACTCGTCGTCGGCCGCGTGGTGACGGAAGTCCGGTGGCCGGAACATCGGGTTGTCGCGCAGGTCGTCGTTGTCGCTGTATTGCGTGTACCACTCGGCGGGGACCCGGTTTTCGGGCAGATAGGTGGCGACGTCGATCAGGCTGACTGTGGGCGCAGTGCCGCTCGGGCTCATGATGTGCGCATCCAGTCCGGGGTGATGGGCAGCCCGTTGTGGTGGCGGTATTCGGCAATTGCCTTGAGGTTCTTCAGTTCCAGGAGATGACCAGCACCGAACATCTCCCAGAAGTCACCCACCCAGACCGGGCGTTCCGGCGGGGCGGTCTCGGGATACGGATTGTCGTCGTAGAACGGGTGGTGGCAGTTCGTCCACAGCACCACCGAGCCGGGCTTGTTGAACACCACCTGCGCATCCACCACGCGCATCAGATAAACCATCCACAAGTGCCGGCCCTGATCCCAGGCACAGTGATAGTCGACGGTGCGCGCCTCCCGGTTGGCAACGGTGCGGGTGTAGATCTCGGTCTCGCTGCCGAGCCGGTCATAGGCCAGCCATAGCCCGTCCTCCTCGGTGGGGGTAAAGCCGCGCAGGCTGTATGTCCACTCCTCCAGCGACCGGGTGTCGGACAGATAGTCGAACAATTCGTCGGGCGGGCAGTCGACGAAATCGCTGACGGTGCAGAACTCCCCGAACACGTCGTCGTGCGGATAGACCGCATGGATCATCTCCATCAGGATCGGGGTGGCCTTCTCCCTTGGCGACGTCTCGATGCGCATCAGCCCGGGAATCGGATCGGCGCCGCCCCCGATCCGGTGATTGTGGTGGGTGGTGATGTCCTCGAGCGCGGGCAGTGTCATCAGGGTTCCCTCGGTAGTGATGCGTCCAAGAAGGCTGTGAAGGGCGGGATTTCGTCGGCCGAGCACTCGACCGACACCACGGACGGACCCTCGACGTCCAATGCGGCCTTGATCGCCACCGCCAGGTCGCCGATGTCGGTGACGTCGATCGACGGCAGTGCGGGGAACATGGCGGCCAGGCCGGCCCCGAGCCGGCTGGGGCCGAACCGGTTGTAGCTGTACCGGTCGCGAAAGAACAACTGCTCACGGGTGACACACATTGCGTGTGCGTGGTTGTCGAACAGGACGAACGTCACCGGAAGCCGGTAGTGCACTGCGGTGTGAATTTCCATGCCGTGCATGAAGAATGATCCATCACCGGCGACGACCACCGTGCGGCGCCGCGGCTTCTGGCCCGTCGAATCACCGCGCGCGAAGGCCATCCCGATGCCGGCGCCGAAGCTGTATCCCATGCCGCCCATTCCGAGGGCCACCAGGAATCGGCCGTCGCGGCGTGCCGGCAGCCAGTGGATCGCGGCCGCGCCGATATTGCCCGCGTCGACGGCGATGTCGGCGTCCTGCGGCAGCAGCGCGTCCAGCGTGAGCATCGCATCCCGGTAGCGCACCCCCGCCCCGTCGTGGGCCGGTGGTGTCAGCTCACCTTTGAGGACCTGTTCGGCGACCGGCTCGCGATGCGTGGAGTCAGCCAACGCGGCGGCGAGCAGGGTCAGCGAGGCGCGCAAGTCGCCGCTGTCGACGTGCGTAGCAGGCAGGTATGGCGGCGCTGAGCCGATCGATCCGATGGGCAGCGAGTCCAGTGTCTGCTCCAGGCCGCCGCGCGCCATCAGTGGCAGCCGGGTACCCACCAGCAGGCACACCCCGCTCTCGGCCAGGGCGGCACCCACCGCGGGATGGCCCATCACCCCGGTCACGCCCAAGGCCGCCTCGGCCGTGACAACGTCCTTCGCGTCGGGCACCGTGGCGATTCTGGCGTGCAACACCTCTCGCAGGTTCTCCAGTTCGGTGCGGGCGTCGTCGCGAGCAACCTGGTCCCCGGCGATGATCGTCACCGGGCCGTCGACGCTGCCGAGCAGCTCGACCAGCGCGTCGACCTGCCCGACCCGGCGCGCAGGCCCCTCGGTCGCCACCTCGGCCGGAGCTTCGACAGGCGCCTGCTGAATGTTCTTGGGCAGCAACAACACCGCGGGCCCACCGATGGCCATCGCGGCATCAAGCGCCTGGGGCAACGCGGTCACGATGTCGGCCGGGGTCAGCACCCGCCGGCAGAAAACGGACACCGCCGCGAACAGCGCGTCCCCGTCGAGTGCGCCGCCTTGGCCGCTGGTGTCCTGGAACGACCCGCGGCCGTCCGTCGTCGTCGGCGGCTGGCCGATCAGCGCCAGGACCGGGACGCGGCTGGCCAACGACTCCCCCAGCCCAGGGACGGTGTTGAGGGCGCCACCGCCGGACGTCGCGGCGACGACGCCGATGCCACCGCCGGTACGGCTGTAGGCATCCGCCATGGCCGCTGCGGAGAATTCATGCTTGGCCACCACGGCGGTGACGTCGGGGCACGCGTGGGCGGCGTCGTAAAGGTCCTCGATGTTGGCGCCGTCCACGCCGAATACGTGCCGGACACCGCGCAGGGCCAGGCGTTCGACGATGTAGTCGACTACTCGCGTGCGCCGATCCCCTGCGCCGTTGTGCTCAGAGCTGACCGGCATGACGATCGAGCGCAGTCGCCCCCGGCACCTGCCCAGAAACAGCGCTCGCCATGACCCCCACCTAGTCCGTCTAACTTGGACGAAACCCTAGTGCAGATGCCCGGCTGTTCGCCGAGCTTTGGCGAACTGGCAGACAATCGCACCGGGTCGTAGCGGTATTTGCCCGAACCGAGCGCCAACCGGGCGTGCGCGAAATGTGAACACGACGGTGTCCGGTCACGTGCCCCGGCGACCAACCCGGCTTCGGCCCCCGGCCCGATGGTCGGGCACGGCCCCCCTCGTCGTCTCACCGCCAATTGGACAGACTGTCAATCTCCTGTGCAGTCGCCGGTTATCCGCAACCGCGGGTCCACGGTCAAAAATGACATCGCCGGACACGAAGTGTCGCTGAGCCAGGGAACTTACGGCCATCGCCGCGCTAAACGCACGTCCGCGCACGTTATTGACCCTGCCGCAACTCTCGGTCAGCATCAGTCTGCGTCGTGACGCGACAACCGCCCTTGACGGTGGTTTGTGGCGTACATCACACTGAACTTCTTTCCGTGAACACACGCCCTCCGCCGCTGGTACAACGCACGTACTCGTACCGCTGGTAAACGCACGACAACCAAGCTCGAACTTTGCTGGGGGGAAGTAGTTTTGCCAGCGAATAAGGAGGTGCCTGCCGTTGACCGCAGGTGTCCACGACGCGACTGCGGCTGAAGCAGCGACCGAACCCGAAGACATCGACCTTGCCTGCGTCGATGTCGACGCGACCTCCACCACGAACAGCGAAACCGTCCCCACTGGCACTGCGGCTGCGCCCGCTACGCCGGAGGCGAGCGAACCCGTCGCAGCGGTGTCGACCGGCCGTGAGGTCGTCACGATACTAAGCAGACCGCTTAGGCATGTGCTCGCCCAAACGGATTCGTCGTTGCAGACGTTGGGCCGCTTCTTTGGCCTTGGCGCTCAGGCGTTCGGCTTCCTGATCACGGATCTGATCCGGCTGCGCCACCCGTGGCGCGACACCCTCAACCAAGCCTGGTTCATCATCAGCGTCACGGCGATACCGGCACTACTGGTGTCCATCCCGTTCGGGGTGATCGTGGCGGTGCAGGTGGGCAACTTCATTCAGCAGGTCGGCGCGTCGTCGGTCTCGGGTGCGGCGGGCGGCCTCGGGGTGATCCGGCAGGGCGCACCGATGGTGGCCGCGTTGTTGCTGGGCGGTGCGGCCGGTTCGGCCGTGGCGACGGATCTCGGCGCCCGCACGATCCGCGAAGAGGTCGACGCGCTGCGCGTGATGGGCGTCGACCCGGTGCAGCGACTGGTCACCCCTCGGCTGGCGGCGATCGTGTTCGTCGCGCCGGTGCTGTGCGCCTTCATCATCTTCATGGGGCTGGCGGCCGGCTACGCGATCAACGTCGGTTTCCAGTCCGGCACGCCGGGCAGCTACATCGCATCCTTTGCGTCGTTCGCCAGCGTCAGCGATGTGGTGGTCGCCATGCTCAAGACCTGGCTTTTCGGCCTGGTGGTCATCCTCGTGGCCTGTCAGCGCGGCCTGGAGGCCAAGGGCGGGGCGCGAGGCGTGGCCGACGCGGTGAACGCCTCGGTCGTGATCGGCGTGGTCGCGGTGTTCGTTCTCAACCTCATCATCACGCAGGGCGTGTCGATGTCCATGCCGCTGAGGATGGGTTGATGGCCACCCCGTCCCGCCACCTACCTGGCGTCGTTTCGGCGCCGCTGTGGATCGCCGAGCAGGGCGACTCGGTGTTCCAGCGCCTCGGCCACCAAGTCAGCTTCCTGGCTCAGGTGCTCGGCGCGATTCCGCACACCCTGAAGCACTACCGCAAACAGACGGGGGTGTTGTTGGTCGACGTGATGTGGGGCAACGGGTCGCTGATCGTCGGCGGCGGCACCATCGGCGTGCTGGTGTTCATGGGTGCGGCGGTCGGCGGTTCGGTGGGCATCGAAGGGTATGGCGCCCTGGACATGGTCGGGATGGGCCCGCTGACCGGTTTCGTCTCCGCCTACGCCAACACCCGGGAAATGGCACCGATGATCGCCGGGATCGGTTTCGCCGCCCAGGCCGGGTGCCGAATGACCGCCGAGATCGGCGCCATGCGGATCTCCGAGGAGATCGATGCGCTCGAAGCGCTGGGTATTCGATCGATCCCGTTCGTGGTCACCACCCGGGTGATTGCCGGGATGCTGACGATCATTCCGCTCTATGTGGTGACGCTGGCGCTGAGCTATGTGTCGTGCGCGCTGGTGGTCAACGTGTTGCACGGGCAGTCCTCCGGCACCTACTACCACTACTTCGACTCGTTCATCCAGCCTTCCGACATCGTGTTCTCGGTGCTCAAGGCGGTCATCTTCGTGACCCTGATCATCGCCATTCATGGCTATCAGGGCTACTACGCCGTCGGCGGTCCCGAGGGTGTCGGGCGGGCCTCGGGTCGCGCCATCCGCGCCAGCATCGTCACCGTGGTCGCCGCCGATATGGTTCTGACGCTGCTGTTCTGGGGCAACAGCCCCGGGATTCGGATTTCGGGATAGGGCATGCCGGTAACTGCCGACCAGGGAGGGCGGACGCCCACTTCGCGCGCGTTGCGCATACGGGGTCTCATTGCCGCCGTGGTACTGATTGTCGCGGGCACCGTGCTATATCAATTCGGCACCGGGAGCTACGCCGACACGTTCAAGCTGACCGTGATGGCTGACACCCTCGGCGAGGGCCTGACGCCGGGCGCCGAGGTGAAATTCCGCGGACTGACCATCGGTTCGGTGAAGACGCTGCAATCGGCCGGCTTCAACAAACAGAAGATCACCCTCGAGCTCGAGCCACGCCAGGCCGCGGCCCTGGCCGTCGACACCACGGCGAATTTTATGTCGTCCAACACCTTTGGCCTTGCCGCGGTCGAACTGGTCAGCAGCGGAGCGGGCCCCCGGCTGAGTCCGAACCAGACGCTGATGGTCGACACCAACGTGCGGTCGGCTTCCATCACCGGGCTGCTGCGGCAGGGCCAGAAATTCGGCCGGATCATGGACTCGCCCGACATCGACCACATCATCGGGATAGTGCGCAAGCACGCCGACCTCACCGAGCCGGTAACCCGGTCCTACTTCGATCTGATCAAGATGCTCACCGACTCCCAGAAAGTGCCTTTCTCGCAGTCACTTTCGGTGCTCGCCTCGGTGGTCAACGGTGTCAGCGACGCCGTCCCCCTCGTCAGCTTGGCCTATGACCTGCTCAACGGCATGGAATTCTTGGCGCATCCCGACGGGGTGGCTCGGATGAACCTGATCATGGACCAGCTCTCCCAGCTGCTCTTCACCGCCGACGGGATCTTCGCCAGGCACCTGACGTGGCTCGTCCCGCTGTTCGGCGGGATCATGAGTGTGTTGCTGCCGTATTCGTACATGTACGGGAGCATGTCGCCGGCCTACGACCGGATATCCGGCCTGCTGGACCGCACCAGTACGGCGTTCCCGATCGTCAACGGCAAGGTCCGGCTGAATCTCGAACTCACCCTGGACACCATGCCCGGGCTCGCGGCGGCGCTGCCCGCCGAGGCCCCCGCGGCCGCCCCACCGCAGGGCGGCGGCCGATGAGAAGCGTTACCAAATCCGTGATTTGGCTGACGATCTTCACCGCGGTCGCCGTCGTGTGCACGCTCGTCGTGCTGACCGCCCTGCGTAGCCCGGTCACCGGGGCGTTGTCCCGCTACACGGCGACGTTCTCCGATGTGTCGGGGCTCTACGTCGGCGATGACGTTCGGATTTCCGGCGTCCAGGTCGGCAAGGTCCAGACCATCCGGCTCGACGGGCGGGTCGCCAAGGTGGACTTCACCGCCCAAGCCGACCATCCGCTGTACACCAATACCGTTGCCGCGGTGCGCTATCAAACTCTGATCGGTCAGCGTTATGTGGAACTCGTCCAGCCGCCCAAGCCTGATAACCGGCTGCCGGACAGCGGCACCATTCCCATCGGACAGACGATCCCGTCATTCGATGTCGCGAAGTTGTTCAACGGGTTTCAGCCAATGTTCCAAACGCTTGACCCCGCCCAGTTCAATCTGTTGGGCGAGAACCTGCTGCGGCTGATTCAGGGCGACGAATCCGGCATCGGCCCGTTTCTTCACGACCTCGACGAGATCTCCAAACTGGCGGTCGACCGCCAGGTCGTGATCACCACGATGATTCGCAATCTCAGCGCGATCTCCCAAGATCTGGGCGGCAAGTCCGGGCAGCTGTTTGCACTCATCTCTCAGCTCAACGAGGTGCTCGCGAAGTTCGGCTCCAAGGCCGAAGAATTCCGCGCCGCCCTGGACAGCGGCCTGCCGGTCCTACGGAACACCACCCACGTCATGCAATATTTCGAGCGCACGTTCGACGGGACCACCGGAGCGCTCTACGACTTGACCAGCCGGATGTGGCCACAGACCCCGACGATCATCGCGGGCCTGTCGCTCGCCCCGTCGTTGGTACAGGGCATGCGGGACTGGCTGGTCGACGAACAACCCGCGACACCAACGTTTTCCTGCTCGCGCGGCGAAGTCACCCTGCCAGGGATCGGCGAGGTTTCGTTCGCGCAACAGAACCTGGTGGTGTGCCAGTGACGGATCGCGGCGATCGACTCAGCGCATTGCGCGCGAGAATCGGCGGGCGGCACGCGTCGCGCGACGAACGCGCCACCGCCATCCGCAATCGCCGAAACGGCCTCATCGGCGTCGCGGTCATCATGGCCTCGCTCGCCGGCACCGCGATGGCCTACCTGAATCCGGCGGATGAGGGCCGCTATACCGCGCACATGCCCAACTCCGCCGGTCTGCGCGCCGGCGATCAGGTCCGGGTGGCCGGCATTCCGGTCGGCAAGGTCACCGGCGTTCGTCTCGACGGCGCGCTGGTCGAGATGACGTTCGACGTCGAGAACTCGGTGCATGTCGGCTTGGACTCCACCCTGGACATCAAGCTGCTGACCCCCCTGGGCGGCCACTACGTGGCGCTGGACCCCAAGGGCGCGTCACCGCTGGGCCGCAACGGGATTCCACCGCAGCGCGTCACCCTGCCCTTCGAGGTCAACGACATCATCCAGGCAGCCACGCCAGTGGTCAAAAAGGTGGACGGTCAAGTCATCCACGACACCTTCGCCGAAGTCGCCAACGCGGCCAACAGGTATCCCGACGCGATTCGCAACCTTCTCCAGTCCGCAGATCAGCTGACCGAATCGATGAGTAAATCCACCACCGACTTCCATCGCGGTCTGGACTTCATCAACGACGGGCTGCGGGCCATGACCGCCGGACGTGCACAGCTCATCGCGCTGTTCGAGCAGTTCGACATCCTCAGCCGGATGTACACCTCGAAGGCCGTCGACATCGTCGAATTCTTCAGTCTGATCAAGGAATTGACCCGCGTCCTCGATCGCCTCACGGTGTGGTACGGGCGAGATGTGATGCCCATGGCCGAAGGAATCGAAGACATCAGTGACACACTCGCGGCCCACCCCGAGCGTTGGGGCATGGCCCTCGACGGCTTGGGGCAGACGCTCAACATCGTCGGGCCGATGCTCAGCGGGAACGGGGTCACGTTCGACGAGCACAACCGGCTGGTCCCCGGCCAAGACCTATGTCTCCCCAGCATCATGAAGGCCTGCTGACATGGCCAGGGTGTCGGGTATCGGCTCGCGGCTACGGTCACGTCGGGTTATCGCGGTGACAGTGACCATCCTTGCCATCCTCGCGGTCGCGGTCGTTGTGGGTGTCAAGATCCTGTCGCCCAAAATCAACCCCACCCGCGCGATGTGCGCCGAATTCACCGACGCGGTAGGGCTGTATCCGGGCAACAAGGTGGCGCTGCTGGGTATCGAGATCGGCTCGATGAGCGCGATTGTCAACAAGCCCGACCACGTCGAGGTGGACTTCACCGTGCCCGCCGATCTGGTGCTGCCTGCCGACGTCGGTGCGGTCACCTACTCACAATCGATCGTCACCGATCGCCATGTCGAACTGACCAAGCCGTACACCGGCGGCCCGAAATTCACCGGGCCCGGGTGCATCAAGCTGAAGTCAACCAAGACCCCGATCAGTGTCAGCGAAACATTCTCTGCCATCGGCAATCTCACCGACGCCATCCTGGGATCCCAACCGGGCCAGGACCCGTCGAAGGCACCGGGTGTGCAGGCGATCAATGACAGCTTGTCCGCGGCGAGCAATTCACTCAACGGCACCGGCCCCGGCATCAACAAGACCATGCGCAATCTGGTCACCATGCTCGCCGACCCGCACAAGGCCGACGCCGACTACCGCGCGCTGTTCGAGAACAGCGAAGTCCTCACCTCGGACTTCCTCACGCACTGGGACAGCTTCGCCTCGGTGATCCAGTCTCTTCCGGTGACCACCCAATTGATGGAGGGCCTGTCGGACAACTTCGGTGCGGCGATGGCCTATGTGTCACACCTGCTTCCGACCTTGATCGAAGCGATAAACCGGTTCGGACCGCGGTGGTATGAGAAATTCGATGTCCGGTTCGGCGGGCTGCGGGACCTGCTGAACAGACACATCCCGGCCATCACCGCGATGATCAATTCGTGGCCGCAGTTCAGCCATTGGATCGCCGACATCTACGAACCGTCGTGGGGCACCCACAATGTCACCTACATCCCACCGCAGGTCTCGATCGCCCCGACCCAGGCCGGCGCCATCTGCCAAGGACTCAAGGATCGCAATATCCCCGGCGCGGCCGCGGCATGCGCGTCGGGAACCCCGACGGACCCGGTCACCCTCGGCCTGACCAATCTCGTCCTGGGGGCGGCGCTGCCATGACCCGACGATCGTTGCGCGCGCTGTGCGTGCTGCTGGCCACCGTGGCGCTGAGCCTGACCGCGGCATGCTCCCTGGATCCGACCCGGCTGCCGGTCCCCGGCGCCTACACCCCGCGACACTCTTACAACATCAAGATCGAGTTCGCCAGCGTGCTCAACCTGCCGGCCCGGGCCAAGGTCGACTCCGGCGGCGTACAGATCGGTGTGCTCGACCGCGTCCAGCTCGAGGGCACCACCGCGGTCACGTACGTCGAAATAGCCGGTGATACAAAGCTTCCCGTCAACACCCGCGCTGAACTCCGCCAGGCCACCCCGCTCGGCGATATTTACGTCGCGTTGCTTCCGCCCGAGGACAAGTCGGGGCCGATACTGCGCAATGGCGACACCATCCCGCTGCGCAACACCGCCCCGGCCGACAACGTCGAAGACTTGTTGCGGTCGATGTCGAATCTGGTGGCCGGCGGCGCGATCGGCACGCTGCAAACCACCGTGGTCAACGTCAACAAGGCGTTTCCGCAAGACCCCGGCGAGCTGACCCGGATGCAGCACACCGTCGCCGGCGTACTCAACGATCTGGCCGCCAATCAGGACACCATCAACGAGATGCTCGACGGCATGGAGAACATCACCTCCGGGTTTGCCGCCAACACGCAGGTGTTCAACCGGCTGATCACCGAAGGTCCGGCGAAACTCCAAGGCCTGTCGGCGGTCACGATCGCCATCCTCAACGTGGTCGGCGCGTCTCGAGATGTCGGCAAACTCGGCGGCGATCTCATCAACCCCATTGCCGGTGACTTGATGCAGATCCTCTCCTACATCACGCCGATGATCCACACGTTGGCAACCGCGGACACCACGATTCCGGTGATCGCCGACAAGTTCGTCGCGCTGCTGCGCTACAAGCTCCTCGGGTTCTTCCGCGACGGCGGCCCGAAATACACCATCACCGAACTTCACGCACCGACCGGACACGAGGGCGTCGATCCCGCCGACAAGGCCGATGCGGCGGTACAGGCGATGCAGACGATGGGGCTGGTGCCATGAAATTCAGCGCGCGCACCACGTTGGCCATCCTGGTGGTGATGACGCTGGCCGGGGCGGCCTACATGTCGTTCGGCGTGCTCGACATGGGCCCGACCAAACAGATCACTCGACTTACCCTGCTGCTCAACAGTTCCGGTGGCCTGATGCCCACCTCGGAAGTGACGATGCGCGGCATCAAGGTCGGCCGGGTGACCGGCATCCAGACCACCAACAGCGGTCTGGCCGTGTCGATGGACGTCGACCGCAAGTACCAGGTCCCCGCCGACAGCATGATCAGCGTGGAGAACCTCTCGGCGGCCGGCGAGCAGTACATCGATTTTCGGCCGAAATTGATTGCGCCGCCGTACTTCACCGACGGGGCGGTGATTCCCCCAGATCGGGTCGCACCGATCGTCACCGCCAGCGATCTGCTGACCAAGGCCAACGTCTTGTTCACCGCGCTTAACCTCGACCAGATCCACGGCATCATCAATGACATGTCGGCGGCGTTCAAGGGTAACGACGAGACCATCGATTCCCTGGCCGTCACCGCCGGATTGACCGCCAAGGTGATCCGCGACGACAAGGAACTGCTCGGCACGTTGTTCAGCAATGTGTCCACGTTCACCACCAACCTGGGCGAGCTCCATGCCGGTGAAATCATCAGCGAGACCGGCAAAATACTGCCGAAGTCGGTGCCGGCGTTCTTGCAGCTGATCCACCAGATCGAGATCCTGTCGCACACCGGCATCGGCGTGATCGGCCCCCAGGACCCGGCCGGGATCCTGGTGGCCAAGTTCGGCGAATGGCTCGACATGCTGGCCGGCCCGTTGGGTACTTTCGCCACCATCCTGCAGCCCGCGATGGCTCCACTGCACGACGTTAAGGTGGACGCCGGGCACTGGCTCGATTTCTGGGAATCGACGTTCAACGACACCGGCGGCGTGCGGGTTCAACTCAACGTACCTGCGTGGCACGAGTGACCACGAACGAAGCAATAGCAAGGGAAGATCGCTACATGACCGAGTCAACTGCCGGCGATGACGAAACGTCCAGCGCCGTCGAGACCGAGCCCGCCAAGGAGGCCGAGCCAGCCGTCGACGCTGTGCCGGTCGACGACTCCCCCGCGCCGCGACAGGGATCGAAGAATCGCTGGTTCTGGGTCGCGGTGGCTTTGGCTGTGGTGCTGATCGCCGGCGGCGTGTTCGGGTTCATCAAATACCACCAGACAAGCGGCCAGCTCGCCGAGCTGCGCCAGAGCGAGGCAGATCGCGCGGCCGCCGCTCAGCTCGCCAGGGACTACGCGATGAAGTCACTGACCTACAGCTTCGAGGACCCCGACGCCTTCTTCCACTCCGTCGAAGATGGTGTGTCGCAGCAGCTTAAAGACAAGTACGTCAACGCCACCGACCTACTCAAAGCCGTCATGTTGCAGGCGCAGGTCAGCTCCACCGGCGAGGTGCTGGCCACCGATCCCGTCCTTGCGCCCGACGGCTCCTACGAAGTGGTGGTGTCGGCCCATCAAACCACCCGCAATCTGCAGAACCCGACGCCGAAGGTGTCGATCATCCTGCTGCGAGTCACGGTGAACAAGGTCGGCAATGCTTGGCAGGTCACCGATATCGGCCCCAAGACCGGCACCAAGGCACCCGAGGAGCAACAGATCCCGGGCGGTGGTGCTCCGGCCGCTCCGCCCGCGCCCGGCGCTCCTCCTGCTCCCGCGCCCGGCGCCGGTCCGGCACCTGCCCCCGCGCCTGCTCCGGCACCGGCTCCGGCCAAACCGGCACCGCGTCCGTGAATCGGCCGTCGCTATTCGTCGCCGCCGTGACGATGGCGATCGCGAGCACCGTGTCTCCCGCGGCGCGCGCGGATACGACGCTGCCACCCTGCCCACAATCGAACCCGGTGATCACCCCGACAGGCACGTCGCCAATGGTCGACTGCACTCTGCACTCCGGTGATCTCGACTTCGCGGTCAAGTACTGGAGTGTGCCCGAATTGCCGCGGCCCAGAGCCGTGAAAGTCACCGTGACCGATCCCTCGGGCGCGGTGGTGCAGACGATCGATGAACTCCTGGAGCCATCGACCCCGGGAGGCGTCGGGCTACAGGACGTCGACGGTGACGGTCGCGACGAGCTGATCATCCCGATCTCGCAGAATCTGCTCAACGGCGGGAACCCGAACACGCGGTTCGCGGTGTGGCGCGCCCCCGGTGACAGCCGGCATTACGAGCGCACCCAAATGGTCGGGCAGGCCGTATATCCCAGTGGAGACGGTTATCTGGTCAGCAACGGCGGCGGCCCGGCCAGCCGGGACCTCACCTTCTATCTGCCGACCGGAGCGGGGTACACGCTCGTTACGGTGTTGACCATCGAAGTCCTGGATGCCGATCCGGCCACCAACCGGGCCTTGACCGTCAACTGCCGCGCCCACCAGGAAGATGGCCTGCACGCGGTCGATATGAGCATCCGCCAAGCCGAGGATTTTTTCTGCAATTCGCCAGCCGCCAAAGCGATTTGGCCTGACGCCGAACGCGTTCAGATCAAGCGCTGGGGCCTGGGCGGAAACTAACGCTACGGCGCGCAGTAGTCACGGACCGCGACCAACAGATCCCTGGCCTTGGCCAGATCGCTGGCAAGTCGTTCTGGGCTCGCCGGCCGGTACGGATCGCTGTTGTCGATCTGGGAGGCCACCATGTTCGACCGAATCCGCAGATCGATCCCTGGCGGGCTGCTCAAGTTGTGCAGCGGACTCAACGGGGCCCGAACCTGGGCAGCCACCCACGGCGGAGTTCCCGACGGCGCAAGCTGATTGAACACGGCTTCCAACCGATCGGCCGCCGGCAGGAGCAGGCTGCAGTCATCATCGCGGGCCGCCGCCACGGGTGCGGCCGCCAGGAACATCGCGGCCGCGGCGGCAGCGAGCGGCACGCTGAAGGGTCGTCGACACATCTGCTCTACCTTCGCATTGCGCCGAATTTCAGGGGCCGGCTTTACTCGAATTGACGTAGTCGACAGGCGTGACCGCGGCGGCGGGCCTACGATCCTCTGGCCATGTATTCGACACCAGAGTTTGATCGCGGTGCGGTGATCGATAGCGCACTCGCGTTGTTCCTCGAGCGCGGATTCGGTTCCACGGCACTCGACGACGTCGCCGAAGCATGTGGCCTACCCGTCCAGACCCTCGCCACGGTCTTCCCCACCAAGGAATCGTACGTGCTCGCCATCGTCGACGACATGTTCACGGCTGTCGTCAAGTACTTGGCCGAGGGCGAGCAGGACGAAGATCTCGTCGATGCACTCAGCCGAGCCCACAAGGAGATGCTGGGCGCGATCATCGCCGGTACCGGAGCGGTCCCGCTGCACCGGATGCAACAGATGGGGTTGTTGTCGATGGCCTCACCCATCGTGGCGACCGCGATCGCGGAACGACGTAAACAGACGCTGCCGCTCGCGCTGGCGGATCACTACGGCATGGACCCGGACGACCCCTTGATACTCCGCACGGTCAGGGTGTGGTCGGCAGTGGTGTCCGGCACCTATGCGGCGGGCATTGGGGATTCCGCCGACATCGAGCCCGACCGCGATCTCCACGACACGAGACGCATGACGCGACGGTTGAATAACGCGTTCGAACACATCACCGGGCGAAGCGAATTCTGACCCTGCCGGGATGACCTTCGGGGTACGGGATGAATCGTCGAACCACCTTGCGTTCAGGCAGTCGAGAAGCACTTTCACGACGTCGCCCGGCAAGGCGGTCAGGAGAACAGACATGAGCGTGGACAACATTTCGCAGGTGGACGAGTTGGTTCCGTCGCGCTACGCGGTGCAGGTCGGCGACATCGAGGTGCTGGTGATCAGCGACGGGGTGCTACCGATAACGGCCTCGACGCTGGGCACCAACGTCGCGTCGGCCGAGTTGGGTGGCTGGCTGGATGACATGTTCCTACCGCGTGACGTGGTCGACTGGCCGCTCAACGTGGTCGTGGTGCGTACCGGCGGCCGGACGATTCTGGTCGACGCCGGTCTCGGGGTGGAGTTCCCGGACTTTCCTCGGGCCGGGCAGACCGTCCACCGACTGGAAGCCGCAGGCATCGATCCCGGATCCGTGACCGACGTCGTGCTGACCCACCTGCACATGGATCACATCGGCGGGCTCCTCACCGACGGGCTGAAGGCCCGCTTGCGCCCAGACCTGCGAGTCCACCTGGCCAGCGCGGAGGCGGAGTTCTGGGAGAAGCCCGACTTCTCCCAAACCGTCATGCCGCAGCCGATACCGGACGTGTTGCGGCGGACCGCAACACAGTTCCTGAACGATTACCGCGGCCAGCTGCGGCCGTTCGAGACCGAGTACGAGGTGGTGCCGGGAGTGCTCATCAGCCGTACCGGTGGTCACACTCCCGGACACAGCATCGTCCGGCTGGAGTCTCGTGGTGATCAGCTGACGTTCGCCGGGGACGCGGTGTTCGCTGTCGGATTCGATAACCCCGAGTGGCAGAACGGTTTTGAGCACGATCCCGCAGAGGCGGCCCGCGTCCGGGTCAATCTCCTGCGAGAGTTGGCGGCAACTGGCGGGGCACTGGTGGCCACCCACCTGCCGTTCCCGTCGGTCTGCCACGTGGCGCCCGCCGGCGATGTCTTCCGGTGTGTACCGGCCAGCTGGGATTACTGAGCCCGGCGGTGCCGCTTGGACTTTCAGTTGACGCCGGGTGCGACGGTCGCCATACCAAGCGTCTCGGCGGCCTCCGTCAGCCGATTGTCATAGCTGACGAACGCAGTGAGCGTGTCAGCCGAGGCGGCCACCTGCGCCGTCGCGAGGTGGATCGCGTCAAGTGAGCGCAACGCCGGATCTCGATACGCTGCGGCGGTAGAGCGCACGACAGGGTCCATCTCGAAAATGTCCAGGCGAGCCAGTATGCTCGGCACGGCCGGTAGACCTTCGGGGATACCCGCCCGAATAAGCGCCCTTGGCAGTTCCACCTCGGCCAAAGTCGATGTGATCCAGGGCATTTCGATCCGCTCATCGAGCCAGTCCGCCAGGTCACCGGACTCTGACTCGACGCGAATCAACTTTACGAGCGCCGACGTATCAAGGTAGATCACGTCGATCAGTACCGTTCGTCGTCACGCATGCTGCGCAGCAGAGCGCCTGCATCGAGATCCTCGCCGCCGTGGATCTTCGGCCGAGGGGCCGGACCGTGCGCCGCGGCCGGCCGCACCCGGCCAGCAGCGACCAGATCGTCGAGCGGACCCGGTGAGGCCGGCACGATTCGAGCAATCACGGTGCCACGCTCGGTCAGGGTGATCTCCTCACCCGCCTTGACCCGCGCGAGGACCTTCGCGGTCTCTTGATTCAGAACGCGCACCGGTATCTCAGCCATCCGACAAGTGTAGTACATATATGTAGTACCTAACTGGCTATCTAGACGCTCCACAACAGAAGGCAACGGTGACTGCCGTTTGTCGGTACTGCAAGCCACACTGCTGAAGTGGCCGACGATTTGATCGAAGAGTTCGAGGACTGGCTCTGCGAACAGCCTCTGGGACACGGCATCAACTACGTTTCCCATGCCCGGACCTTCCTCCGTTGGCACGCGGAATCTTCACTGGCGACGCTCGACGAGCACGCCATTCGCTCCTTCCTTCTCGATTGGTGTCCACGCCGCCTCAGACTGCCCGCCGACGAATCCTGGTCGGTGTGCGAGACCGTGGTGGAGCTACTTCACTTCCTCGGCGGCACAGGCCGTTTACCCGGTGGTCCCGAGCGCGCCCGGGCTCTCATGCGGACGACGAACGGCTTGGCCGGCAAAATGACTTCGAAGATGGCTGACCCGAGCAATTACGGCATGGCCAAGTCGCTGTTGGTCGACATTGAGGGCTCGGAGTCGATGTCGGACCAGGAACTACTGGCAGCGATGCAACGGCGCATCGACGAACACACCGCGCCAGACCTCGCCGAGGTCGACTTGGCCGAACTGATGGACGCGATGGCCACCCAACCGCCAGAACGACATTCGGCGATGCTCGCGGTGTGGAAGCCAGCGCTACCGCCGTCCGAACGCGCCGGACTCGTTGCTGCAATGATCACCGCAGCCGAGGACGCACGCATGCGACTCGTCGGCCTTCGCTTTTTAGGGATGTTCGATGCCGCCGTGGCAGAGCCGCACATGCGGCAACTGCTCGACACCGCGGCGGCGGGGCATGCCGCGGTCTGGTTACTGGACCACGGACTGGCGGACGGCGACGCCGTCGGCGGGTTCATTACCCCAGCCATCATCGTAGACATCCTGGCACAACTGATCGACCACCCTGACGTGCTGTGCGAGCAGTTTCTTCGCGGCCACGATCCCGCAGGCATGCTCGAATTCTTTTGGCATCATTGCGCACCCGAGACGGCCGCAGTGTTGGAAGCCCTCGGGCAGCACCTGCCCGACCGAGCGTTGGCCAAGCAGGCCCGTAAAGCGGCGATCAAACACCAGACCTGGATGGCCAATAGGGGCCTAAGTTGACCCACAGGCGGTAGTTCTCGCGCCCAGTTGACGGCGCCGATGCCAGCATCAATCAGCCTGCGCGTCGGCTAGTACCGGCTAAGCGTCGCCGTTCATCAGCGCCGCCCGCGAGTCATCGCTGTGAGCTGGTGGCCGCCTTGAGTTGAGCGGTCGGATCGGACTTCGCGTGCTCATGCTTGGACAATGCCTGGGTGGAAACGTCATGTCCCTCAGCGGATTTGCGTAGCGCGCCGATGGTGGCCTGCTCCTTGGCGATGTGCGTGAACGGATCCCAGTGATACCAGCGCATCGCGTTCTCGTACGTCATCTTGTTGATCTCGTCGTCGGGCACGTTGTGCTTCTTCAACACCTCATCGAGCTGCTCGGGGGCACCGGGCCACATCGAGTCGCTGTGCGGGTAGTCGGCCTCCCAGCAGATGTTGTCGATACCGACGTCGTTGCGCAGCTGCACCCCGACGTTGTCGGAGATGAAGCACGTCAGGAAGTGATCCCGGAACACCTCCGAGGGCTTCTGCGTGCCGAAGTCCTGCCCCGTCCACGTCGAATGCATCTCGTAGGTCCGGTCGGCGCGCTCGAGGAAGTAGGGAATCCAGCCGGTGCCACCCTCCGACAACGCGATCTTCAGATTGGGATATTCCTTGATCGGACGCGACCACAACAGATCCGCCGCCGCCTGCACGATGTTCATCGGCTGCAACGTGATCATCACGTCCATGGGCGCATCCGGGGCGGTGATCGCCAGCCGGCCCGACGATCCGATATGCACGTTGAGGACCGTGTCGGTATCGACGAGCGCGTCCCACATCGGCTTCCAGTGGTCGAAGTCATGGAAGCTCGGATAACCCATCGCCGAGGGATTTTCGCTGAACGTCAGGGAGTGCACACCGCGGGCGGCGTTGCGGCGGATCTCGGCCGCACAGGCCACCGGATCCCAGATCACCGGCAACGTCATCGGGATAAAGCGGGCCGGATAGGCCCCGCACCACTCCTCGACATGCCAATCGTTGTAGGCCTGCACCAACGCCAGCGAGAACTCCGCATCCTCAGTCGCAAACAGCCGGCCGGCGAAGCCGGGGAAGGACGGGAAGCACATCGACCCGAGAATGCCCCCGGCGTTCATATCCTTGACCCGCTCATCGACGTCATAACAGCCAGGCCGGATCTCATCGAGACCCTGCGGCTCCAAGCCGTACTCCTCCTTAGGCCGACCGGCCACCGCATTCAACGCGACGTTGGGAATCACGACATCGCGGAACTGCCAGGAATCTGAGCCATCCGGGTTGTGGATCAGCCGGGGCGCCTCATCGACGTACTTTGTCGACAGATGATTCTTGAACATGCCAGGCGGTTCGACAATGTGATCATCGACGCTGATCAGAATCATGTCGTCTTTGTTCACGGCAACCTTCTCTCGGTCAGGCCAGCAAAACTGAGATATTTACTGTTGTCTCGACAGTAGCCGATCGGTCAAGCGCGCGTGGGGACGCTTGGACCTCAGGCGTCGCGCAGGACCAAAGCCGCCAGTGCTGCGGCGACGCCGGCCAGCACCAGGATCGTGACGGCGACGGCAGTCCAACCGCGAGCGTCGAACGCCACTCCACCGAACCAGCCGATGGCGCTGGAGCCGGCGTAGTAGAAGAGGTTGTACAGCGATGAGGCTTGGGCTTTGCCGACCGGTGCGGCCTGGCCGGTCCACCCGGCGGCCGTGGAGTGCGCTCCGAAGAAGCCTGCGGTGGCGACCACCAAACCGATGAGGACCGCGAACACGTTGTCGCTCAGGGTGATAGCGACGCCAACCATCATGACCAGCACTGAGACCAGCAGCACCCGCCTGCGGCCGAAGCGCGCGGCCTCGGCACCTGCCCGCGACGACGCCCACGTCCCGGCCAGGTACGCCAGGAACACCAGGCTCACCAACGACGGGGGCAGATGGAACGGCGCGGCAGTCAAGCGGAAGCCAAGAAAGTTGTATAGCGCGACGAAGCCGCCCATCAGCAGAAAGCCCTGCGCGAACAGCACCAACTGGCGGGGTGTGCGGAGGTTGACGGCCAGCCGATGGCCGAGGTTCCCTTCGGGGTTGGCGCCACGTCCCGACGCCGGGGTGAAGCCGCGCGGCGCGGGCGCCAGCTTGACGAAGGCCATGGCCGCCAACCCGCAGATCACCGCGACGGTGAAGACGCCGATTCGCCATCCGGCGATCTCGGCGATCGGACTGGACACCAGCCGGCCGAGCAGACCCCCGATCGTCGTACCCGCCACGAATGTGCCGGCCGCCCTTGCGGCATGCACCGGATCAACTTCCTCGGTCAGATAGGCCACCGCGATGGCGGGCACACCTCCCACCAACAGACCCTCGACGAACCGGCCGGCCATCAGCAGCCCGAACGTCGGCGCGAACGGAACCAGCATCCCGACCACCGTCGCGCCCGTCACGGAGATCGTGATCGCCTTGACCCTGCCGATCCGGTCGGCCAGCGCCGACCACGGAATGACACCGATCGCCAGCCCCGCGGTGGACACCGAAACCACCAGCGCCGCATTGGCCGCCCCGATGCCGAGGTCCGACGCAACCAGCGGAAGGACTGCCTGCGGTGAGTACAACTGCGCAAACGTCGCTACGCCTGCGCAGAACAGCGCTGCCAGCAGTCGCGCGTAGGCCGCCGATCCCCGGGTGTGCCCGGTCCAGGCAGGTTCCAGGGATTGGTCAATGGTCACTCAGTCGACGGTAAGAATCGGCTACTGATGTGTCCAATGCATGAAGAGTTCACCATTCATGCATTGAGAACATGACTGCAGTTGAAGCACGCGACTAGCCCGTGTCAGGTGCCGATAAGAAAGTCCAGAAACCGCTCCGACGGCGGAGCCAGTGGGCGGTCACGTCCCCACGCCAGGCCGACCTCGCGCTTGGCACGACTGTTCGTCAAGGGGACATGGACCACGCGGGTGTCGGCCCCCTCGCGCGGCACCGGCACGACGGCGACCCCGAATCCTGCCGCCACCAAGCCTTCCATCGTCGGAATCTCGGAGGCCTCGAACACGATCTCGGGGTCGATGCCAGCCTCGGCCCAAAGGTCATCGGTCAGCTGCCGCAGGCCGAGCGGCTTCTCGAGTGCGACGAACGATTCATCGGCCGCCACCGAAAGGCTTACCCGACTGCGCGCCGCGAGCCGGTGTCCGGGCGGCACCGCCAGGCAGAGTCGCTCGACATACAGCCGATGCCAGGTAAAGGCAGCCGGGTCGGGGCGCGGTGAGGTGATCGCGAGATCGGCCCCGCCGTCGAGAACTCGTTGCGCGACCTCATGCGCCGGCCCCTGAAACAGATCGAACGCGATCCTCGGCGCGGCTTCGCGAAACCGCCGAAGCTGCTCGGGCACATACCAGTTCGCCAACGAGTGCAGGAACGCCAGCCGGACGCGGCCGGTGTCGGGATCTCGCAGTGCAGCGATGCGATCGAGTGCCGCCTGCACTTCGGCGATGCTGCGGCGCGCGTGTTCGAGCATGATGCGGCCGTACTCGTTGAGGTGAAGACGCCGGCCGACGCGATCGAAGAGTGGGGCGCCTGCCTTCTGTTCGATCCGGCTCAAAGCACGCGACAGCGTGGGTTGACTCACCCCCAATTCGGCCGCGGCCTCGGTGACGTGTTCGGTTTCGGCCAGCACTACGAACCATTGGAGTTCCTCGAGGTGCATGTTCTAGGCCATGCCGTCCAATAGCGCATCCACCAGCCGGACATGTTGCGCAACAGCGTGATCCCCCGGAACGGGACCGCTCATGACTTGGAGCAGCAGCGTCCCCATCAAGGCGTTGGCGACCACGTCGGGATCGATCTCGGCACGGACGGCTCCGCTGTCCACCGCGAGCCGCACCCGCTCGACGAGTCCGCTGCGCTGCGGGACGCTGAGTTGTTCGTAAAGCGCTTCGCTGTCGCCGGAACCTGCGGCCGCCGCCGCAACCAGAGCGCGGATGAGTTTCGCATTGGCGGGTTCGCCGATGAACTCGCCGTGCTCGATCAGCCACCGGCGTAGGTCGGCGCGCAGGTCGCCGGTGTCGGGTACCGCGAACGAGCCGCCGCGCCCATAGGCATCCAGCACCGCTTCGGCCACCAGCGGCGCCTTCGAGGCCCAGCGCCGGTACAGCGTCTTCTTGCCGACCTGCGCGCGCGCCGCGACGGCGTCCATCGACAGCTCGGCGTAGCTGGACACGAGAAGCAGCTCGCGCACGGCATCGAGGATCGCCGCGTGCAGCGAGGCGTCCCTGGGCCGGCCGGGCGGTTGCGACATGTCGCGAGCCTAACTTCGTCGATTCACTATCGGTCGCGGATGGGGTGCGGTAGGTTCCCGCTATTACGACCCATATCGTGTCGTAATACTAGACGAGCCGACCACAGGAGCGCGCCCGCGATGAGCACACCCGAACTGACGGTGCCCACCGACTTCGCCGACGTTTCGCCGAGCTGGATGACGCAGGCCCTGGCTGCTCACCATCCCGGTGCCACTGTCAGCGACGTCGCCATCGATCTGCGCGACGACGGCACCAATCGCCGTGCGCGCCTTCGCCTGTCCTATTCCGCGGGCGAGGGCCCGGCGACCGTGTTCGTCAAGGCCGCCGACCCGGATCACAAGGAACTCATCCGGATGACCAGCGGCATGTTCCACGAGCCGCGGCTGTTCAGCTCCGGCGTCGAACTCCCGCTGGAGCATCCCGTGGTGTACGCCGCGCTCATCGACGAAGAGGCCTACGATTTCTGCCTCGTCATGGAGGACCTCACCGCGCGTGGGGCCGACCCGCGGGACTCGTTGCGGCCCCTGACAATCGACGAGGCGCGCTCGGGAATGCGCGGGCTCGGACGTATGCATGGACGGTATTGGGGATCGCGCGTCATCGAGGAGCCAGGACTGGGCTGGCTGGAGCCCTTCGAGCCGTTCGACGGGCTGCAGTACGCGCCGCTGCCGAGTGCGCTGGAACAACTCGATGCGAGCACTCCCCCGGAGGTGCTGTCGCTGTCGATCGAGCAGTTGGTCGAAGAGGTGTGGAAGCCGTACATCAGGACGTTGATCACCTCGCCGCAGACGCTGCTGCACGGCGATCCGCATATCGGCAACACTTATGTGACGCCGGACGGCGAGGTCGGCTTCCTGGACTGGCAGGTCGCCCGCCGCGGCAACTGGTCACTGGACGTCGGATATTTCCTGCAGGGCGCCCTGACCGTCGAGGACCGCAGGCTGCACGAGCGGGCGCTGCTGGAGGAATATCGCGACGCGCTCGGCTTGCCTGCCGTCGAGCTGCCCAGCATGGACGAGGTCTGGCTGCGGTATCGCGCGTCGGTCGCGCACGGGCTGGCGCTGTGGCTGGCCACCGCGAGCAGTGGCGGCGGGTTATGGCAACGCCTCGAGGTGGCTGTCGCGCTGGCGCAACGTTATGCCAACGCTTACGGTGATCTCGACACCGCGTCAGCGATCGCCGCGATTACGGCGTAACCACTGTGGGGAACGCAATGTCGTTGCGCGCCAGGTTGCCTGGGAAGCATGGCGTTGAGCCCTCGAGGCCCGGCGGGAATCCGTCACGGGCCGCGGTGACAATCCGCAGGACGTAGCCGTCCGGGCTGAAACCGAACAAGTTCGGCTTACGGAACCCGTCACGTTCATAGACGTACCAGCCCCAACTGCGCCATACGCCGCCCATGGACTGGATGAGGTTCGCATTGTCGGTGCCCGGAGGCACCTTGATATCGAAGGCGACGTTGAAGCGCATCGAAGCGTCCGGCGTCGCCGCATTGTCGTCACAGCCGACATTGCCGCTGCCGACACCGCCGAACCTGGTGGCGTCGAACGCGATTCCCGGCGGTAGGCCTTTCACGGTTCGTTGCAGATAGCCGAACAGTGTGTCTTGAGCCTGCTGCTGGCTCTGCGGCACAACATCTTTGGGGTTCCAGCCGTCCGGTGTCGGTGGTGTGGACGTCATCGTGGGTCCTCCAATGTCAGTCGCGCCGGTTGGGCTCGGCGGCCCGAGCGTGCCGCCACCACAGCCGGAAAGCATGGCGCTCAAGGTAAGTGCCCCAAGCAGTGCCGCCACCCGGCGAGTGCACACCCTCACGTACCTCATGATCCCGGCACCACCCCGTCGGGTGTGACGATCTGGGTCGGTGGCAGACCGGCGATGATGGCGCCCATGTTCTGCAACGCGGGATTGGTGGGGCTGTCCCAGTAGGCGCTGTGGGCGGCGACGTCGCCGATGATGCCTGTCGGGTCCCAGCTCGGGCCGGGGTTGGCGAACAATCGGGTCGCCCCGAAGTCCCGACCGAAGGGATCGGGGCCCAGGGTCGTATCGGTGGCCATGGTGATGATGTCGTTGCTTGCCGTCATGGAATACACGTGCGCGCCTGGGTCGAGATTGAGATCGCCCGCATGCTTCACCAGCATGCCAGGGCTGCCGACGCCGATGACGTTATCGGCGGCAAGGTGATTGCCGCCGCTGGACGCACCGCCCACCAGCGTCGAGCCATAGCTGTGCCCGATCACCGTGTCGATGGCTGCCGGACCGGTGTGCGAACCGTGCATGCCGTTGAGGTAGGAGTCGAGCGCCGCGCCACCGTTGACCGCCCGGTCCTGGAATGCCGCTTCGGCGAGGTTCATCGGCCGGTCGTACCCCATCCACGTCGTGACCGAAACGTCCTTGGCCGACAAGCTCGGATCGGCCAACAGCGTCGACCGGAACATCGCCTCCGACTTGCCGTTGCTCCCCTGGAAGGCGGCCATGTCCTGGCCGGTCCCCGGAACCAGAATGGCGTTGCGGCTGGCCGTATCTGGATTGCCGACCGACACGGCGGCATGTCCCTGGTCGTCGATGAAGCCGAGCATCCGCGGAACCTTGCCGAGCGGATCGTTGCTATTCGGATCGGTCGACGGATGCAGTGAATTCTGCACGGCCTTATAGCCATCCATATTGTGGCGAGCCGCCAAGAGTTGCGACCCCAGCGCGTTGAGTTCACCGCCGGTCTGGTTGGTCTTGTCCCCCATGTACACCTGGCGCGCCAGCTCGTCATAGCGACGTTGCATGGAATCGATGTTGGTCTGCGTGGTCTGGATCAGCTCACCGAGGTGCTGCTGGTTGTACTTGTCCCTGTCGACGAACGGCATGCCCGGGTGATTGCCGATGCTGTGGTCGCGACTGTAGAGAAAGTCCTTGTCCTCCTGGGATAGCTTGTCCCACAGGTCACCAAACTGCTTGGGGTCCTCGGGCAGCGGCTGATTCAGCGCCTGCTGCAGCTCCGGGTCATTGGCATGTAGCGACGGCGGGATCGGCGTCTTACCGCCAGCCATGCTGATGGCGTTGGCCAGCGCCATGTCGACGAGATTGGCTTCGGCCACAATCTTGTTCAGCCGCGGCTGCAGCTGAGCTTGCTTGAGTTCGGCCTCCATCGGGTTGCGAATCTTCGGGCCGGGCACCACCGTGCCGGACACGGGATCGATTTCCATCCCCAACGATTCGGCATCGGCCTTCAGAGTGGCCAGCTCCGACTTGATCTTCTCGATGTTGTCCGCAGCACCCCGGGCTGCGTTGGCGACCGCGAGCGCTTCATTGCCATGCGAGTCCAGATCCTTGCGGGTCTGCCCGATCGCTTCTTTGGCCGCTTCAGCAGACTCGCCGCCCCAACTGGTGAGGGCCGGCAGCGTCGCCAGGCCGTCGGCCGCGTCGAAGGCCGCCTGCGCGCGGCTGGTGGCGGCGTGAAAGACCTCACGGACATCGCCGGCATTCCAGCGCTCGATGTCGGCGACGGTCAGGGTCACGACGGCTCAGAGATCGGTCTGGCTGGCGATCGCGTTCGCCGCCTGCGCGGGTGCCTGCAGCGCCTGGCTGTGGCGCTGCTCCATCTCGGCGAAGCCCTGGGCACTGGTGTGCAGCCCCTGGGCGTGATCACTCAGGCGGGTGAGCAGCGTGCTGGTGGTGGCCAGCCACTGCTCGGACAGGGCGGTCATGGCCAGTGCCGAGGTGCCCTGCCACCCGACCTGGGCGGCATCGATCCGGCTGGCGGCCGCCGCGTGTTTGGCGGCCACGTCCTCGCCGTGACCGGTGACCGCAACACCCGATGCGGCCAGATCCTCGATATTGACCCGAAGCGACATCCCATCCCCCTCAGACCTGCTGACTCATGGATACCAGCAAAGGCCAGGAAGGCGCCAGTGGCTTCTGGTCGGATAGCGCGGCGACCTTGCACCGTTTTCGCGCGGGATTCCGCGGACGCAGGCGCTAGAGTCCGTGCCGAACAGGCACTAAACAGCGGCGGGGGCGGTCAATGACAACGAGCGAAGAACCGAGAACAAAACGCCGCGGCGTCATGCAGGTCCTCACCGACGTCTCGGTCCGCTACGTCGAACGGCTGATGCCTGATCCGTACCTATTCGCCGTCGTCCTCACCATCATCGTCGCCGCGCTGGTCGCATTTCTGGTGAAGGGCGCCACGCCCAGCGGGATGCTCAAGGCGTGGTACGGCGGCGTGTGGGGATCACAGAACATCTTCACGTTCGCCCTGCAGATGGTGCTGATTCTCGTCACGGGTTACACGCTCGCCGAGGCACCGGTCCTCAAGCGCGCCATCGTCTACATCGCCGGCAAGCCGAACAATCAGGTTCAGGCGGCCTTGCTCTGTTTCGGCGTGAGCGCTGCCCTGCACCTGCTGAACTGGGGGCTCGGCCTGGTCGCCGGTGCGTTGATCGCCCGGCAGATCGCCAAGCGCCTCACCGACATACATTTCGGCTACCTCATCGCCGCGTCATTCATGGGCTTCCTCATCTGGACGCAGGGACTCTCGTCGTCGATCGCGCTGGCGAACACCGACGGCAGCAGCCCCATCAACGTGATCCACAAGATCACCGGCATGACGGTGCCCCTGTCGGACACGATCTTTCAGCCCTACAGCTGGCTGTCGGTGATCGTCGTGGTCGCGGTACTGGCGCTGGCGATCTGGCGGATGGCGCCGTCGCAGACCCTTGCTCCCGATCCCGCGATTTTTGAGGAGGAAGACCAACCGCCCGTTCAACCTGAAGGCAAGAAGTCGTTCGCCGAGTGGCTGGAAAACCTGTGGATCCTCAACGTCCTCATCTTCGCCGCGGGCATTGCCTACTTCTGGATCAGTGATTTCGCGCTGAACATCTCCTCGATGATCATGTTGCTCACGATCACCAGTGCGCTGCTGCACCGCACCCCGATCCGGTTCATTCGGGCCTTCACCGGCGCCGCGAAAGTCTCCGGTCCACTGCTGCTGCAATATCCGTTGTACGGCGGGCTGATCGGCCTGCTGGGTTACCAGGCGGCCAAGGACATCAAGCCGCTGCAGACACTGCTGGCCGAGGCGCTCGTGAACGGAGCGACCGAATACACGCTGCCGTTCCTGACCTTCGTCGGCTCGCTGATCATCAGCCTGTTTGTGCCCTCCGGCGGCGGGCACTGGGCCGTACAGGGCCCGATCGCGGTCGACTCGGCGGTGGCGCTCGGTCAGCACTCGTCGGGTTATCTCGGGTTGATGTCCATGGCGGTGGCCGTCGGCGAGGGCGTCGCGAACATGATCCAGCCGTTCTGGCTGCTGCCCCTACTGGCGATCGCGAAACTCAATGTCCGTCAGGTGATGGGCTTTACGATCGTCGCGTTCCTGATCGGGTTCGTGGTACTGGGTGCCACCATGCTCATCGCGCCTCATGTCATTTGACAGTCGCTATCATCCTGCCGGCACCAATCGTCGTCCCTCTCGATCGGATTTACCATGACTGAACACGTCGAACAGCTGGAGTTCCAGGCCGAGGCCCGCCAGTTGCTTGATCTGATGATCCACTCCGTGTACTCCAACAAGGACTCGTTCCTGCGGGAGTTGATCTCGAACGCCTCGGATGCTTTGGACAAGCTGCGCCTGGAAGCGTTCCGGAACAAGGACATCGATGTCGACACCTCCGATCTGCATATCGAGATCGACATCGACGAGGACGCCCGCACGCTGACGATCCGCGACAACGGGATCGGGATGACCCGTGACGAGGTGGTCGGCCTGATCGGCACGCTGGCCAAGTCCGGTACCGCCGAACTGCGCCAGCAGCTCAGGGAGGCCCAGAATGCCGCGGCGTCCGAGGAACTGATCGGCCAATTCGGGATCGGCTTCTACTCGTCGTTCATGGTGGCCGACAAGGTCAGCCTCCTCACCCGGAAAGCGGGCGAGACTTCGGCAACCCGATGGGAGTCCAGCGGCGAAGGCACGTACACGGTGGCCGCCGTCGACGGCGCGCCGCAGGGCACGTCGGTCACCTTGCACCTCAAACCCGAGGATGCCGAGGACGAGCTGCACGACTACACCGCCGAACGAAAGATCCGGGCGCTGGTCAAGCAGTACTCGGACTTCATCGCCTGGCCCATCCGGATGCAAGTCGAGCGACGCAGCCCCGCGACCGAGGACGGCGGAGACGAGGTGGTCACCGTCGAGACGGAGACCGTCAACTCGATGAAGGCGTTGTGGGCCAGGTCCAAAGACGACGTCTCCGACGAGGAGTACACGGAGTTCTACAAGCACATCGCCCACGCCTGGGACGACCCGCTGGAGGTCATCCCGATGAAGGCCGAGGGCACCTTCGAGTACCAGGCGTTGTTGTTCATCCCGTCGCACGCCCCGTTCGACCTGTTCAACTCCGATGCCCGAGTGGGTGTGCAGCTGTACGTCCGGCGGGTGTTCATCATGGCCGACTGTGACGAACTGCTGCCGTCGTATCTGCGCTTCGTCAAGGGCGTCGTCGATGCGGCGGACATGTCGCTCAACGTTTCTCGCGAGATTCTGCAGCAGGATCGTCAGATCAAGGCGATCCGCCGCCGGCTCGCGAAGAAGGTGCTCTCGACGATCAAGGAGATGCAATCCGAGCGGCCGGAGAATTACCGCACGTTCTGGGTGCAATTCGGCCGGGTCCTCAAGGAGGGCCTGCTGTCCGACATCGACAACAAGGACACGCTGCTGGCGGTGTCATCGTTCGCCTCGACGCACAGCGACGAGGAGCCCACCACGCTGGCCGAGTATGTCGGTCGCATGAAAGACGGTCAGGAGCAGATCTTCTACGCCACTGGTGCATCGCGTCAGCAGCTGCTGAGTTCACCGCACCTAGAAGCGTTCAAGGCCAAGGGTTATGAGGTGCTACTGCTCACCGATCCGGTCGACGAGGTCTGGGTGGACATGGTGCCCGAGTTCGACGGCAAGCGACTGCAGTCTGTCGCCAAGGGTGAGGTCGACCTCGACTCCGAGGACGACAAGACCGCGCATGAGACCGAGCGCTCGCAGTTGGAGCAGGACTACGCCGACTTGCTCGGCTGGCTGGCCGAAACCCTGACCGACCACGTCAAAGAGGTGCGCTTGTCCACCCGGCTGACCGAGTCGGCGGCCTGCCTGATCACCGATAGTTTCGGCATGACGCCCGCGCTCGCGCGCATGTTGGAGGCGTCCGGGCAGCAGGTGCCGCAGGAGAAACGCATCCTCGAGCTCAACCCGGGCCATCCGTTGATCGCTGGATTGCGAGACGGGTTCTTGAGCCGTGGCGGCGATGCCGCGCTGGGTGAGGTAGCCGAACTGCTCTACGGCACAGCACTTCTGGCCGAAGGTGGCACGCTGGAGGATCCGGCGAAGTTCGCGACGCTGCTGGCGGAGCGACTGGCGCAGACCGTTTAGGGCGGTCCTGCCGCATGTGATCTGAGTTCGATCGCGCTCACACCCGTCCGCAACCGCGACAGCTTCGAATACGGCATATGGAGCGATATGACGTGGCAATTGTGGGCGGCGGTCCGGCGGGGGCTTCCGCGGCCTGGCAGGCAGTGCAGAGCGGAGCGCGGGTGGTCGTGCTCGACAAGGCCGAGTTCCCGCGCGACAAGCCGTGCGGCGACGGCCTGACCGCGCGCGCGGTCAGTCTCATCCAGAAGATGGGCTTGGCCAGCGAGGTTGACACATTCCACCGCGTCAATCGGGCGACAGTCTTCAGTCCCAATCGGTTGGAGTTGTCGTTCCCCAGCCGGCCCGGCATGCCCAACCATGGCCACTGTGCGCCACGTCGCGAACTGGACACGCTGCTGCTCAAGAACGCCCAGTCCGCGGGCGCCGAGGTGCGCCAGTCCACCGAGGTCTCCGGCCCCATCATGGATGGCGACGGCCGAGTGACGGGGTTGATGCTCAAGGGTGGGGAGCGGGTATTCGCCGATGCGGTGATCGCCGCCGACGGCGCCTACTCGCCCGTCAAACGGGGCCTCGGCCTGACCTCGCGATACAACGGCTACTCGGCGATCGCGATTCGCACCGAGATGATGGCGAACCGTCCCGACTCCGACTCCCTCGACATCTATCTGAAGCTGGCGTTTCAGGGCGATCAGCTGCCCGGTTACGGCTGGGTGTTTCCGATGGGCGGGGGTCGCCTCAACATCGGACTCGGTTACGTCAACAGCTACAAACGCTGGCAGCAGATCAACGTCACCCAACTGCTCGGCGAGTTCCTCGCGACGCTGCCTCCCGAGTGGGAGCTGCCCCCCATCGACGAGCTGCGGAAGAACAAAGCTGTGCAGGCCTGGCGGCTGCCGATGGGCTTCACGGCCTGGCCGCCGTGGCGCCCGGGCGTGCTGTTCGCCGGCGACGCGTTGGGTGCGGCCAGGCCGGCGTCGGGCGCCGGTATTTCCAAGGCGCTGCAGTCCGGGCTTGCTGCCGGCGAGTGCGCCATCGCCGCGCTGACCAACGGCGGCCCCGGCGACTTCACCAACTACGAACAGCGCATCACCGCGACGTGGGGTCGGGAGTACCGCAACGGCCGGTTATTCCATCGGCTGGCCGGCATCCCGGCACTCGCGAACACCGGGCGCCGCGTCCTCAACGGGGTGAGCCATCCCAAGTTTGGTGCGCACCTGCCTTGGTCAGCGTGAACTGACACACGTCGGTGTAGCCGTCGCGGAACAGTTCGGCACAACCGGTGAGGTAGCGCATATAGCGGTCGTACATCTCCTGGGACTGCAGCGCGATCGCCTCGTCCTTACGGGCCGTCAGCGCTGCTGCCCAAAGATCCAGCGTGCGCGCATAGTGCAGCCGAAGACGCTGGCTTCGCTGAAACTCGAAACCCGCACTGTCCGCGTGCTCGAGGACAGCGGACGGCTGGGGCAGGTCACCACCGGGGAAGATCTCGTCCAGGATGAACTTGACGAATCGCACAAGGGTCATCGTGATGGGTAGCCCGTCCGCCGCGAATTCTCCGGCGGACGGCCGGATGATCGTGTGCAGCAACATGACTCCACCGGGCGGCAGCAGCGCGTAGGCCGTCCGGAAGAAGTCGTCGTAGCGGTCGCGGCCGAAGTGCTCGAAGGCGCCGATGGAGACGATCCGGTCGACGGGCTCGTTGAACTGCTCCCAGCCCTGCAGCAGGACTCGTTTGGTTCGTGCGCTGGGGTTCTCGTCGAGGAGCCGCTGCGCGCGGGCCTGCTGGTTGCGGCTCAGCGTCAGCCCGATGACGTTGACGTCATAGCGCTGCACGGCCCTGTTGAGGGTCGCGCCCCAGCCGCACCCGACGTCGAGCAGCGTCATGCCCGGCTGCAGGCCCAGCTTGCCAAGCGACAGGTCAATCTTGGCGATCTGGGCTTGTTCCAGGGTCATGTCGTCGCGCTCGAAGTAGGCGCAGCTGTAGGTCTGAGTGGGGTCCAGGAACAGCCGAAAGAATTCATCGGACAGGTCGTAGTGCGCCTGAACATCGTCGAAATACGGCGTCAGGACGCGGGTCTCCGAAAACTCCGATGTGCTCATATCGGGGTATTCGCCGCCGACGACGTCGTGGACGGATTGGGCTTCAGAATTAGTTGCGGTTGCTGCCCATCCGATGACGTCGCGGCGTCGAATGACGGCTATGAGGCACGGTGTTGTTGGTCGGCGATCAATCGCGGTAGTGGGTAGTGGGGTTGCAGGTCTGACGGCCGCGTACGTGCTGGCGCAGCGTGACCGGGTGACGTTGTTCGAGGCTGACAGCCGTATCGGCGGACACGCGCACACCCATTTCGTCGATGGCGGCGACGGGCAGACGGTCGCGGTCGACTCCGCGTTTCTGGTGCACAACGACCGCACGTACCCGACGTTGTGCCGCCTGTTCGACGATCTGGACATCGCCACCCACGAAACCGAGATGTCCATGTCGGTGCGCGCGGACGGGATCGGACTCGAGTACGCCGGCGCCCGCGGCATCGGTGGATTGTTCCCGTCGTTGGCGTTGTTGGCGCGGCCCCAGTATTTGCGCATGCTCGCGGAGGTGAAGCGGTTTCACCGGGCGGCGACCGGGCTCCTGGCCAGCGAGCCCACCGGCATCCTCGAGACGCTCGGCTCGTTCCTGAGCAGGCACAACTTCTCACCGTTCTTCGTGACGCATTTCATGACACCACTGGTCGCCGCCGTATGGTCATGCGCGCCCGGTGCGGCAATGTCGTACCCCGCGCGTTACCTCTTCGGCTTCTTGCACCACCACGGCATGCTGTCGGTGTCCGGTTCGCCGAAATGGCGCACCGTCCAAGGCGGTTCGGCCACCTACGTCGCCAAGATGGCGGACCACATCGATGAAGTGCACGCGGGCGCGCGGGTTCACGCCGTTGAGCGCACCGACGACGGCGTGGAGGTGACGGCAGGCTGTCTGGGGCCGCAACTGTTCGACTCGGTGGTGATCGCAACGCATCCCGACCAGGCACTGCTGATGCTCGTGGCGCCCACCGCCGACGAACGCCGGGTGTTAGGAGCGATTCCCTACAGCACCAACCACGCGCGGTTGCACACCGACGAATCGGTGTTGCCGCGGCGGCGGCGGGCCCGCGCGTCGTGGAACTATCTCGCCACCGCCAACCAGGACGAGGTGGTGGTCACCTACGACGTCAGCCGGTTGATGGGCCTCACTGGGCCGCGGCGTTACCTGGTCACCCTCGGCGATGGGCACCAGATAGACCCGAACCGGGTACTGGCGGAGATGACCTACGAGCATCCGCTCTATACCCCGGAATCGGTTGCCGCCGTGCAGCTTCTACCCACCCTCGGTGATGCCCAACTCGTCTTCGCCGGCGCCTATGACGGGTGGGGCTTCCATGAGGACGGCGCCGCGTCGGGGCTGCGCGCGGCTCGCCGCCTGGGCGCCGACTGGCCCGCGGTCGAATCGGAACATCACGTCGAAAGCCTTGCGAGTTGAGTCCCGCGCTTTATCGGACCCGGATCTGGCATCGCCGGGGCGCGCCGGTCGAGTATTCATTTCGGCATCGGGGCTACAGCTGGTACGTGGATGTCGATGAGCTTCCGACGCTGCCACTGCTGCTACGCCCCTTCGCCCGGTTCGACGCGCGCGACCACCTCCAGGGTCAGCCCGGGGACTCGCTGCGTGATCGCGTCGACGCCGAACTGAATCGCCACGGACTGGATGCCTGCGGCGGGAAAGTGACTGCGTTGCTTCAGGCTCGCGTCCTCGGTTATGTGTTCAACCCGCTGAGCCTGTACTGGGTTCATGATGCCGACGGCGCTGTGCGGCACGTGATCGCCGAAGTACACAACACCTACGGCGGCCGCCACGCCTATGTCGTGACCGGCGATGGTCGGCTGGCCACGGTGGCCAAAGCCTTCTACGTGTCTCCGTTCAACGACGTTTCGGGCCGCTACCTGATCAACGCGCCACGCCCGGCCGAGACCCTGGACGTGACCATCACCTTGCTGCGCGATGACCAGCCGCCGTTTGTCGCGGCATTGCGGGGCGATCGGTTGCCGGTGAGCGCCGCCCAACTCCTGCGACTGCAGGTGGTCGCACCGTTGGCCCCGCTGATGGCGGCACTGGCCATCCGGATACACGGGATTGCGTTGTGGTTGCGAAGAGTTCCGGTCGTACGGCGCGACGATAAGGCGGTCCTGCGATGACTATCGAGTCCCCGGCAATGTCCGTCGGAACCGTTGACGACACCCGCTGGGCGGGCGTCGCACGCGTTCCCCGCGGACCATTCGCGGCGATCTCCGGCGCGGTGGCCGACCGGTTGTTGCGCCGCACCGTTGCGGCGCTGCCGCTGCGGTTGTGTTACCCCGACGGTTCGGTGGTCGGTGCCGCCGACCCGTCATTGCCGAGTTTGATTCTGCACCAACCGGATCGGTTGGCCCGACGGGTCGGCACCAGCGGGTTGATCGGTTTCGGCGAGTCCTACATGGCCGGAGAGTGGGACTGTGCCGATCTGGCCGGCGCACTCACCGTGCTGGCAACCGGGATCGCAGATTTTGTGCCGCGCGGGCTGCAGTGGCTGCGGCCCTTTCTGCTGAGCCGCCAGCCCCGCTCGGCAGGCAACAGCCCGGCCCAGGCCAGACGCAATGTCGCCGCGCACTATGACTTGTCCAATGCGATGTTCGGCGAGTTTCTCGATGAGACCATGACGTATTCGTCCGCGCTGTTCGACCAATTGCCCGCATCGACGGACCGGCTTGCCGAAGCGCAGCACCGCAAGATCGACCGCCTGCTCGATATGGCCAGGGTCGGCGCGGGAAGCCGGGTCCTCGAAATCGGCACGGGCTGGGGCGAATTGTGCGTTCGGGCCGCCGCCCGAGGCGCAACGGTACATTCGATCACGTTGTCGGCGGAGCAACGCCGCTACGCGCTGCGGCGGGTGGCCGCCGCCGGGCTGTCCGATCGCGTGCGCATCGACCTGACCGACTACCGAGAGGTACAGGGGCGCTACGACGCGGTGGTGTCGGTGGAGATGATCGAGGCCATCGGGTACTCGTTGTGGCCCGGGTATTTCCGCGCTCTGGACGAACTTGTCAGCCCTGGCGGACGGGTCGCGATCCAGGCGATCACGATGCCACACGCTCGAATGCTGGCCAGCCGTAACACCCACACCTGGATCCAGAAGTACATCTTTCCCGGCGGACTACTACCGTCCACACAAGCCATCGCTGCGATCACCGAGGACCAGACCCGGCTGCGTACCGTCGACATGATGTCGCTGCGCGATCATTACGCCGAAACCCTGAGACTGTGGCGTCAGCGGTTTATTGAACGACGAGATGTGCTGGGCACATTGGGTTTCGACGGCGTCTTCACCCGCATGTGGGAACTCTATCTGGCCTATTCGGAAGCCGGGTTCCGCTCGGGATACCTTGATGTATACCAATGGACGTTCGCCCCAACTGGAGCCGCACAATGAACTTTCTCATCGTCGTCGCAGCTTCGGTGGCGGCTATCGTCGTGGTACACGGTGTGACATTCCTGATCGCGAGACGCATCGGGCGTTACAACATTGTGGACATCAGCTGGGGACTTGGATTTGTGGCGGTCGCCGCTGTCGCCGCGGTTCTCGGCAACGGCGATCTGTTTCGACGGCTGCTACTGCTGGCGCTGACCTCGGTGTGGGGATTGCGACTGGCCCGGCACATGTACGTCAAGACCAAAGGCCACGGCGAAGACCCCCGCTACCGCGACCTGCTGGGGGGAAACTTCGCACCGGGCAATGTGATCCGGCGGATCTTTGGCACACAGGCCGCAGCGACGCTGTTCGTTGCGCTGCCTCTCGTACTGTCGGCGACGCTGGGCCCGACGCCGACGAATGCGGTCGCCGTGACGGGTTTCGGCGTAGCGGTGTGGCTGGCCGGCCTGACGTGTGAGGCGGTGGGCGATCAGCAATTGCGGTCGTTCAAGCGCGATCCCGCGAACAAGGGCACGATCATGGACCGCGGACTGTGGGGTTGGACGCGCCATCCGAACTATTTCGGGGATGCCTGTGTGTGGTGGGGGCTGTGGCTGGTGAGCATCGCCGGATGGATTTCGCTAGCGACTGTGGCCAGCCCCGTGTTGATGACCTACTTCCTGGTGCATGTCACCGGGGCACGGCTGACCGAACGCTATATGAGAGACCGTCCTGGCTTCGGCGAATACTGCTCGCGCACCTCATATTTCGTACCGCTGCCGCCCAAGTCGCGGGCGCGGTGACGCGGCCTACATCGACCAGGGCCGTCCCCACGGCATGGCGGCGCCTCCCCCGGCGTCAGGCTTGACGGCCAGGATTTGGTCCACACCCATGCGGCCTTGCTCGAAGGCAAGCCCGCCGCCGACCAGGTACAACCGCCAGACTCTGCAAACCTCCTCGCCGGCCAGAGCGACGAACTGCGCGTAACGGTCCTCGAAGGTTTGGATCCAGCAGGCAACGGTTCGTACGTAGTGTTCGCGCATCGCCTCGACGTCGCGTACCTCAAAACCCACGCCCTGCAGATGGTTCAGGGTCTGCGCCATCGGCCGCATGTGCATGTCGGGGGCGATGTAGGACTCGATGAACGCTCCGCCACCCGGCGCGGCGTCAGCGCGCCGCGACATCTGTTGCAGCAATAGCCGGCCCGTGGGTTTGAGCGACCGATACAGCATCGTGGCGTACGTCCCGTAGTGCTCCTCGCCGACGTGCTCGCCCATCTCCACCGACGCCACGGCGTCGAACGATTCAGGTGCGAGGCCGAATTCGCGGTAATCCTGCAGCACCACGCTGACCCGACCGGCCAGCCCGCGCTCTGCCACTCGGGCTGTCACGAACTCGTGTTGGCTTGCCGACAAGGTGATACCGGTGGCCTGCACTCCGTAATGCTGCGCAGCGAAGAGGATCAGTGAGCCCCAGCCGCAGCCGACATCAAGCAGCTGCATGCCCTCGGCGAGACCGAGTTTGCGGCAGATGAGGTCGAGTTTGGCGGTCTGGGCCTCATGCAGGGTCTGCTGGTCGTCGGTGAAGTATGCCGACGAGTACGCCATATGGTCGTCGAGAAGCAGGCGATAGAAGTCGTTGGAGAGATCGTAGTGATGTGCGATCGCGGCGCGGTCGCGCCGTCTGCTGTGCCGACGGCCGCGGAGCTGCGCTTCAGTGCGCGGCGGTCGCGGTGGCGGGCCCAGTGCCCCGAGCCGTGTCCCCAGCCGAAGTCCGGCGGCCAGCCTGCGTGCTGTCAGGCCGCGACCAGAGGGCGTATTGCCACCGGATCGACGCCACACCTCACGCAAACCCTGACCTAGATCGCCGTCAACGTCGAGGTCCCCCGCCACGAAGGCACGCGCAAGACCGAGTTCGCCTGGTGCCCACATCAACCGGCGCAGCGCACGCCGTGACCGGATGACCAGGACCGGGCCCACTGGACCGGCCTCGCTGCCATCCCAAGCCCGGATGCGGACCGGCAGGTCCATCTCGAGTGTCGTACCGACGAGTGCCTCGAGGCGCTGCGCAACGTTCACCTTGGGTATTCGTCACTGCTGACCCGCCGGATGGGTACAGACGCGGCGGCTCGGGCGGGATCAGGTCAGCGACAACTTGGCGAAGATCTCGCCCGTCGGTTGCGGCGAACCTTCCCCGGGCTCGACGGTGAACGCCAGCGTGTTGGTGTTGCCGAGATCGGTGAGCACCGCCGTCGTCGACGGCCGCACTGCAGCGGTGCTCATCGTGCCCGCCGATCTCGGGGTCCCACCGTCAAGCAACCACATCTGATAGACCGAGCCCGGCGGGGGCGGTGCGACGTTATTCATCACCAACACCGCAGCATTGGTGTCTCGTGAATAGACCAACGTCGCGACGCCGCCAGACGGGATATTGGCGGTGCTGGTTCGCACGTCGGCAGACTCGAGGACTCGCGCGGCCGTCGGGGTGCTCGGGGGGCGTAGCACGACGACCGCACTGAGCACCCCGAGCCCGATGACCACCGCAGCAGCGGCGGCGATGAGCGGCCTGCGCCAGGCACGCCGGGGTGACGTGGCCTGCGCTGCCACCGCCGCCAGGATCCGCTCCCGCAGCTCGGGCGGCGGCTCGACGGCGGTGCCGACCGACACCAGGGCCATGGTCTCGCGGCAGGCACGGACCTCGTCGTGAAAGGCGTGTGCCACGGCCGCAGGTGCAGCGTCGAGACGGCGGTCGATGTCGGCGCGCTGGTGATCGTCGATGGCTCCGAGGGCATACACCGCTGCGAGTTCCATCAACTCGAAATCCGCCGGGCCCGTCACGGCACAGCCAGACAGTTACGTAACCCGCGCAACGCATCTCGGAACCGCGACTTGACGGTCGACAGGTTGGCCGAAAGCCGCGCCGCCACTTCGGGGTAGGTCAGTCCGCCGTAGTAGGCCAGGTCAATGCACTCCCGCTGGACGTCGGTCAGCGAGCTGAGGCACTCGGCGACGCGGCGGCGCTCCTCTGCCCCAATCACCGCGTCGACAACCTCGTCGCCTGGGCGGTCGACGGTGGCCGCGCCGTAGCGATCCTCGCGCCGACGCCCGGCCTCCTCGGATCGCACCCGCTCGACGGCGCGCCCGTGGGCAACGGTCAGGAGCCACGCCATCGCTGATCCGGCCGCTGGGTCGTACTTGGCGGCATTGCGCCATACGTGAAGGAAGATGTCCTGGGTGGTTTCCTGGCTGTAGCCCGGGTCGCGCAGAATCCGCAACACCAGCCCGTAGACCCGCGCCTTGGTCAGATCGTAAAACTGGGCGAATGCCTCAGCGTCCTGATGCGCTGCCCGGCCCAGCAATGTCTCCAGCTCATTGCGTGGCTGCGACGATCCGTTCATCGAGCCATAGCCTAGCCACACACCCGTGCCGGATCCCGCTGAATCCCCGCAGGCCACGTGATCCCGTTTCGGGGGCAGCGTCGCGACGGTCGACTGCATCTCCCGCCGCGCGTCCATGACAGTGATTCGTCACTGAAGGGGTCGCGGATGGCACCTCAGGGTTGTTATGCGGGCAGCAGGTCGTACGGCGGCGGACCGACGCCGCTGACCATCAGTTGGCCGGAGGGGATCTTCTCGACGAGCCGCGCTGCCGCGCTGCGGTTCCCGATTCGCAACTGGGCCGCCTTGCCCGCCGGGAGATCCTCTGGTGCTCCGTAGATCAGTCCCTGCCAGTGGTATCGCCCGTCGATCGGACTGAGGTGACCGGCAAGGCGGACGCGGACTGAGCAGCACACGCCGGCGGCGTCCAATTCGGCGTCGCCGTCGAAGACACCGCTTTCATCCGCCATGGCTGTCACAGGAAGCTGCTGCGCTTCCACATGCGCCGGCTGATTCGGTTCATCAGCCCGATCTCCTCCAAAAATGCCGCCAGTGGCGCGAATCCGGTACGCATCGTCTGGTGGAAATGCGGGTTGCTGCGAGCTTGCCGACGCGCCTGGACGCCGTCGAGGCCGGCCCGCCGGTACACGGCGCGGTTGGTGAACAGGTAGCGGTAGAACGGCCCACCGGCACCGTGAATCGTGGCGAGCAGGAATCGGTTCCGCCGCCGCATCATCGGGACGTCGCGGCGCGCACCATCGCGGGCGAACTGGATGTGGCGCGCCTCCTCGGTGACGTGTATCCGCATGATGCGGCGCACGATCGGCTGCAGTTCGGGATCGTCGAGGATCAGCCGTTGCAGCGCGTCGAAGATCTCCTCCCCGACGAGCGCGGCGATCCACAGCACCGATTTCTGGAACATCAACGGCAGCGTGTTGATGATCATCCGCTGAAAGCGGCCGGGCTGGAACGGTTTTCCGTCGACAGCCTTGATGGTGCGGCCGAACATCACCATGTGGCGGGTCTCGTCACCCAGTTCGGTCAACGAATAGTGGGTCGAGGCCGAGGTGACGTCGGCGTGCATGAGGCCGCGAAGGAGCGCCTGATTCAGGATGTTCTCGAACCACACGCCGGCCGAGAGCAGGTTGATGAATTCCTGACGCGACAGCTCGATCTGCTGTTCGCGAGTCATGTCGGCCCACATCGGTGTGCCGTACAGCGACACCACGCGGGGCGGAAGGAAGAACTTGTCGGGTTCGACCGGCGACTCCCAGTCGATGTCGACGACGGGGGCGTACGACTTTTTGGCCGATCCCCGGAGCAGCCGGTCGCTGAATTCTTCTCGACTAGGCGGCGTCGTCGCCGTCTTCGAAGGAGCCGTGACCATGGGAAGAGCCTCCTGCACATCGGGGTGTCTGCGCCGTTGAGACTGAAGATACATTCTGCGTCTGTTTGTATCAATAGTTCGATGCAGGCTTTACACTGCACCGATGAAGCACAGCGGCCTGCTCGCCAAGGCGGTGCAGCGTTTCGGGTCGCCGAAGGCGGAAGGCAACGCCGAACGAATCCTCGACGCGGCGCTCAAGCAGTTCGAACTGTTCGGGATCCGCCGCTCCACCGTCGAGGACATCACCCGCCGCTCGGGGCTGGCCCGCGTCACCTTGTACCGGACCTTCGCGAACAAGGACGCCATCGTCGAGGCGGTGCTGTTGCGTGAACTCGGGCGGTTCCTCTCCGAGCTCGCCGCGGAGGCCGGCGGCTACGCCGAAGCCGAAGACAAACTGGTCGAAGGGTTTGTGTTCACCCTGACCACGATGCGTGAGCACGCGCTTCTGCAGCGGTTGCTCGCCACCGAATCCGAGACCGTGCTGCCGTTCCTCACGGTCGAGGGAGACAGCGTCATTCAGACGGCCTCGTCGTTCCTCGCTCATCAGCTGGCCGTGGCCCTGCCCAATGACCGCCGCACACAGATCGAGCTGCTCGAGGTCGCCGAGGTGACCGTTCGGGTCATCGTGTCGTTCGTGCTCACGCCCTCGCAGAACGTCGCCCTCGGCGACGACGACGCCGCCCGATCGTTCGCACGCCGGTACCTCGTTCCCGGGCTGCTGGGGTTGGCCGGCTGACGGCAGCCGGCACCCCTTGGAAGCCGACGCGGCCCACCCGCCCTTGCGGTTTAAGCGAAAGTGCTTAATATCAGAGCGGACGATAAGGGAGCGATCACATGGCCGACAGCATTCCGGTACGCGAGATCGACACGGGTGTGCCCATGCGGAGGTTTGCTCGGGGCTGGCACTGCCTCGGACTCGCCGACGATTTCTCCGCCGACACCCCGTACGGCATCGAGGCGTTCGGCACCAAGCTCGTTGTCTTCCGAGACGACGCGGGCGAACTTCACGTCTTGGACGCGTACTGCCGCCATATGGGCGGCGATCTCTCCCAGGGCTCCGTCAAGGGCGATTCAGTCGCCTGCCCATTCCACGACTGGCGCTGGCAGGGGGCAACCGGGCGTTGCTCTCTGGTTCCCTACGCCAAGCGGACACCGCGCCTTGCCCGCACCAGGCGCTGGCCGGTCAGAGAAGTCAACGGCCAGCTCCTGGTGTGGCACGACCCCGAGGGGTCATCCCCGCCCGCCGAGCTCTTTCCCCCCGAGATCGAGGGATACTCCGAAGGAGCCTGGTCACCGTGGGCGTGGAGCAAGCTCGTGATCGAGGGTTCGCACTGTCGGGAGATTGTCGACAACAACGTCGACATGGCGCACTTCTTCTACATTCATCGCGCCTACCCGACGTACTTCAAGAACGTGATCGAAGGGCACACCGCCTCGCAGTTCATGGAGTCCAATCCGCGGCCCGACACCACGCCGAACTTCGAGAACCTGTGGGAGGGGACGAAACTGAGGTCGGAGGCGACCTACTTCGGTCCCGCCTACATGATCAACTGGTTGCACAACGACGTCGCCCCGGATTTCACCATCGAGGTAGCCCTCATCAACTGCCACTACCCGGTTACCCAGGACTCCTTCGTGCTTCAGTGGGGTGTCGCCGTTCAGAGCCTTCCGGGCCTACCCGCCGCCAAGGCTGCATCGCTGGCAACCTCGATGTCGAAATCGTTCGGCGAGGGTTTTATGGACGACGTCCGGATCTGGCAGCACAAGGCGCGTATCGACAATCCACTGCTCACCGAAGAGGACGGGCCGGTCTATCACCATCGTCGTTGGTACGAGCAGTTTTACGTCGACGTCGACGACGTGACGCCCGAGATGACCGATCGCTTCGAGGTTGAGGTCGACACCTCTCACGCAAACACGGTCTGGCACCGCGAGGTCGCCGAGAACATCCGGCGTGCAGGCGAATCCGCGGCGTCCGGCGCGGTCGTTCGCTGAGGACCGAACCTCCGCAGAATCGATGAGAGAGGCGAGACTTCGTGTCCGCTTTGCAAGGCAAGATCGCGCTGGTCACCGGCGCCTCGTCAGGTCTGGGAGCCGACACGGCGCGACTATTCGCCGAGCAGGGCGCGTCCGTGTTCGGGATCGGCCGGGATGAGGCCCGCCTGGCATCGGTTTTCGCGGACGTTCACAACGGCTCGTACGCCTCGTTGGATATCACCTCCCCGGAGGCATGCCGGACAGCAGTCGAGCAGTGCCTCAACGAATTTGGCGCGTTGGATATCCTCGTCAATGTTGCCGGGCAGCATCAGATGCGGCGCACGGAGTCGATGACCGACAGCGATTGGCGGTACGACCTTGCTGTCAATCTCGACGGCCCGTTCTATCTCTGCCGGTCGGCGCTGCCGCACCTGCTCGAACGTGGTGGCAACATCGTCAATGTCGGGTCGATCGCCGGCGTCGAGGGCCAGGCCTACTCAGCCGGTTATTGTGCGGCCAAACATGCACTGGTCGGGCTTACCCGTGCTCTTGCCGTCGAGTACACGGCAGATCGTTTGCGAGTGAATGCCGTGTGCCCAGGCGGCATGATCACGCCTCAGATCGAGAAGTTCAGTGCGCCAGAAGGTGCGAACTTCGACCTGATCATGCGTACTGCATCACCACGCGGGATGATGTCGCCGCTGTCCGTCGCGAACGTCATCGCGTTCCTTGCCAGCGATGCCGCCGCCGCTATTCATGGCGCGGTGTATCGCGTCGACAACGGGAAGGGCGCCGGCTAGCAACCGTCACCAGTCACACCGCGACTTCCTCATGCGGTCGCCGCCAATTCGGAATCCCCGGCATACGTGCGCAGGGTCTCGAGCGCCTTCGCGAGCAGACGGGAGACGTGCATTTGGGAGCAGCCGACGCGCTCGGCGATCTGAGTCTGGGTGAGGTTATCGAAAAACCTGAGCGCCAGAACAACTCGCTGCCGCTCCGGCAGTGTGGCGATCAGGGGACGGACCGTCTCGACGCTGAGCACCCTGTCCAGGTTGGGGTCGACCTCACCAAAGGTATCGGCGATGACTCTAGGGCCGTCGCCTGATCCCGCAGGGGCATCGGTTGACACAGTGGCGTAGTTGCCGCCACCGATGGTCGCTTGCACAACCAGCTCCCGGTCGATACCGAGATACTGCGCGATTTCGGTGGCCGTCGGCGCTCGGTTCAACCGCTGCGACAGATCGGAGCGCGCCCTAATCATCTGTGGCTGAAGCTCTTTGATACCACGAGGCACTTTGACGGCCCATCCGTAGTCACGAAAGTGACGCCGCACCTCGCCCATCATTGTCGGGACGGCGAAGGACAGAAACGCTGCACCGGTGTCGACGTCGAAGCGGTTCACAGAGTTGACCAAGCCGACTCGTGCGGCCTGCACAAGATCGTCGAAGGGTTCACCACGCCCGCGATAGCGCCGTGCGATGTGGTCGGCGAGCGGCAGGCTGGCCTCGATGATGGCTTCCCGAAGACGGCGAAATGCCGGCGATCCCTCGTCAAGTTGCTTGAGGCGCCGGAACATGTCCGTCACTTCCGAATAATCTGAATTGGACACACTTGATGCAGGCATGAGCAAGTTCCTCTATAGATTCGCCGTAGGGGGTCACCGGCTCGAATCTGAACCTGCCGTTGCGGTGTACCCCGCCGCTCACCAGGCTAAACGCTCCGATGAGTGGCGGTCGCTGGCGAGCGGCCCTTTCAGTCGTGAGGCTCGTTGGGCTTGCGGCGTTCAGCAACAGCCGCAAGCCGCCACGTGCATTCCCGATTGCGCGGCCATGCCGCCGCTAGCGTCGCCGATTGGGGTAACCATTTCAGCGGCCGGCTGATCGGCACCTCGGACATCTCGATCCGGCACCCTTCGGCAATGTCGTGTAATCGCAAGGTGACTCGCGCCGCCCCGAACGGACGCGCCTTGGCGGCCAGAACGATTTCGCGGAGCGGTTCACAGGCGACAACAGTCGTCTCGTCGTCGAGAACAACGGGCCACACACCCAACGAATGATGAATTTTGCTGCCCGGGTTCGGCCAGGAGGGGTCCACCGCGCGCATGCGGGTGTTGCCCACAACCCACTGTGAATACGTCCAGCCGTCGGCGATGACGTCCCATACCTGTTGACGGGAGGCTGTGGTGTCTCGCGTGACGACGAGCGGGTTGCGGCTTTCCGACGGAGAGGTCATGACTTCCCTTTCGAACGCGGTCACCGCGCCGGCGCAACTTCCGAGGCCATGACGTCGATGGCGCGCGCCCACACCCGATGCAGACCAACCCCATCGGCCAACGCGTCCGTGAACGACTTGTCCACGCTGCCCGCGACCAGCACGCCGGGAGAATCGAGATCGATGCCTGCTGCGGTGAGAGCGTCGACCCCGTCACCCCACGCCGCGATGGTCTTACAGTGTCGAAATGCCTCTTGCAGCATGACAATTAACTTGATATCGCGGGTCGGCTTCGTTCCGGCGGCGACGACGAGCGCGTCGAACTCAATGGATCTCGCGGTCAACAGTGTCCGCTCCACGATGACGCTGCGCCGCCCGGACTTGAGCACACCGCCCAGCGGTGCGGTCACCAGCGGGGTCGCCCCCAGACGCTGAATCGATGCCACCAGCTTGGCCACACCGGCCAGGTCGGAGTCTGCGCCCGCGATGATGCCGATCTTGCGGCCGTCGATCGGGCCCGGCGTGTCGATAATCTGCGACAGTGCCGGCGACTCGACAACGTCTTGCGGCGGTTTGCCTTTCGGTGCAGGCAATCCGAGTCCGACGGCCACCTGCTTACACAGGTCGGCGTCGACATTGGCCAGCACCTGGAGCTGGCGTTCCTTGATCGACTGCTCGTAGCACTTGCCGAGTTCGAAGGTGAACGCCTCGACGATGTGTGCCTGTTCGACGTCGGTCAGGCTGCGGTAGAACATCGCCGCCTGGCTGAAGTGATCGTCGAAAGACGCCGGTTGCGCGCGCACCGTCGGTCCGTCGACCTGCCGCGGTGTCTGCACGTAACCCCCCTCGTCGGCACCGGCGACCAGAGGCTCCCCGTTGTCGATACTGTTCGGGTGGTAGGGCGCCTGCCCGGTGTGAATCGCGCTCTGGTGCATACCATCACGCAACATGTCGTTGACCGGGCAGTGCGGGCGGTTGATCGGCAGCTGCGAGAAGTTCGGGCCGCCGAGCCGGGTGAGTTGGGTGTCCAGGTAGGAGAACAAGCGGGCCTGCATCAGCGGGTCGTTGGTCACTTCGATGCCCGGCACGAGGTTCCCGGTGTGGAATGCCACCTGTTCGGTCTCGGCGAAGTAGTTGGTCGGATTCCGGTTGAGGGTGAGCTTCCCGATGAGTTGGACCGGGACCATTTCTTCGGGCACCAGCTTGGTCGGGTCGAGCAGGTCGATGCCCTCGTAGCTGTCGGTTCCGTCGTCGGGCATCACCTGGATACCGAGCTCGAACTCCAAGTACGCGCCCGCCTCGATACCGTCGGCCATGTCGCGGCGGTGGAAGTCGGGGTCGCAACCCGCAGCGATCTGCGCCTCTTCCCACACCAGTGAATGCACGCCGGCGACCGGCTTCCAATGGAACTTGACCAGGCTGGTTTCACCCTTGCGGTTGACCAACCGGAAGGTGTGGACGCCGAATCCTTCCATCGTCCGAAACGAGCGCGGGATGCCGCGATCACTCATGTTCCAGAAGACGTGGTGGGTGGCCTCGGTGTGGAGCGACACGAAGTCCCAGAACGTGTCGTGAGCCGACTGCGCCTGGGGAATCTCCCGATCCGGTTGGGGCTTGGCGGCGTGGATGATGTCGGGAAACTTGATGCCGTCCTGGATGAAGAACACCGGCATGTTGTTGCCGACCAGGTCGAAGTTGCCTTCGTCGGTATAGAACTTCACCGCGAAGCCCCGGGTATCGCGCACCGTATCGGCTGATCCACGCGAACCTAAAACTGTTGAAAAGCGGCAGAACACATCGGTTTTCTTGCCCTTGCGCCCCAGAAAGCCGGCCTTGGTGACCGACCCGGCGACACCATAGGACTCGAAAACCCCATGTGCTGCGGCGCCGCGGGCGTGCACGACGCGCTCGGGGATGCGCTCGTGATCGAAGTGCGTGATCTTCTCCCGCAGGTGGAAGTCCTCGAGCAGAGATGGACCCCGGTCACCGGCCTTGAGTGAGTGGTCGGTGTCAGGGAGCCGCAGGCCCTGCGCTGTGGTGAGGTGCTTCCCGGACTGGGCGCGCGCGTCGAGATCGCCGGCCTGTCCGGTGGAATTGCCGGTGGGGCTTGTTGGCTTGGGGGCGGTTTGGTCTGGCTTGCGGCGGGGCGGCATCGGTACTCCTGGGTGGTGACGCGGGCGGGCTGGCCCTGGTTGATCAGGTAGTACCCGGATCCCGGGAGCGCAACCAGCCGACGCGAAATCACCGAAATTGCGGAAGCCTCGTGAGTCATTGATTTGCAACATTTTTCGCGGCTGCGCGATGCGGGTCGGACTGCACCAGCGTGGCGTTCACCGCGAGGTCTGGAACCTGCCGGCGCAGGTCTCTGACAATAACGTTCAAAACAACAGTGACATCGAAAATGACAGCTACCGTCATGTTCTAGAGATGAAGCCCTGGCGAGAGACGAGAAGGACGACGTGAGAATGACGACGACCAAAAGCGGCCCCGGCCCTTCCGAGGGCAATGCCTTGGTTTCGTTGCGTGAACGGCAGCGCATCGCGCTTCGTGCCGACATCCAGCAAGCGGCGTTGCGCATGTTCGCCGAACAGGGCTTCGACAACATCACCACGGAGGCGATCGCCGAGGCGGTCGGCATCTCGCCGAGCACGTTCTTCCGCCACGTGCCGAGCAAGGAATACCTGTTGCTCGGGGCCACCCAGCGGGGACGAGCCAAGGTAGTAGCCAACTTCCACGGCCGCCCACAGGACGAGGACATCGTCGACTCACTCGCGGCGGCCATCCTCGCACGCACCTCGCAATTCGTGGACGACGACGAGACGCTCGAACTGTGGCGGCGAGCGATGGCCTCGGCGCCGGCAGAGCTGCGAAGAGCCTCCATCCTCAATCGTGAGGACTGCGACGAACTCATCGGCGCAGTGGCGTCCCGCTTGGACGCCACCGACCCTGCGGCCGACATGCGCGCGGGAGTGCTGGTCCGCGCGGCAGTCGCCGCGGTCGAATACGCCTACGAATGGTGGCTCACCTACGGCCAGAGCGAATCCCTGCACGCCCTCACCGAGCAGGCGCTCCAGCAGGTGGCCCGGGGACTTGCCGGGCCGATCCCGGCGAGTCGAGCCCGCAGGCGACGGGCATGATCGTGAACTCCGGCACCCTCGTCCGTCATCGGCTCGACTACGTCCTGATTCCGGCATTCGTGCTCGGCATCGTCAACGCCCTCCTACTGAGCCTCCCGGAAGCACTCAGATTGCCTGTCGCCCCTGACAGCCCGTGGCCGGTGTTACGTGCCCTCCACACCTGGGCCGTCGAGCAGGAGCCGCAGCACCTCGTCATGCCGCCAGCCCTGCAGGCCTCGCTCCTCTACGACGCGTTCGTGCAACTACCGCTACTCGTAATACTCACCATCGGAGTCTGGAAGCTCAAACCGTGGCCGTGGCTCCGCGGCCTCGCCTTGGCCTACGCCGTCAGCGCGGTGATGAACATGTACTTCTATTTCATGCAGACGTTCCTTGGACCCGACAGTCCCCCACACCTGCTGACCTACCTGCCCATGAACCTGCCGTGGGCAATCGTGCCGTTGCTGGTGGCCTACCGATTCTGGCCCATTCAGGATCGCCGCACACCGCGATAGATGCAATCTTGCACGCCCGGCCAGGTACGCGCGAATATTGTTGGCCAACAATCCATCAGCGCGGTTGCGGGCGCCTTGGTCAGGGTGCCGTTAGGCGTGGCGGGGTGATATTTCGGTCGGCGCCTGGCCCCGGCATGGATATGCCGGGACCGGGGATCCAGGCGGATTCGACCACGAGATCGCCTACCTCGGCGATATTCAGCACGTCCAGCTCATAATCGAACAGGCCGTCACCCGCGTAGTGCAGCAGCGAGAACGCTGGTGCTTGATACGGGGTGCCGTCTGCGCGACTCCCGGGCAAGCGATTCCACCAGTAGGTGACCAGGCGGTCGCCGTCGACCATGGTCCATTCTTCCGGGAAGCTCCAGCCCTCGAATCCCGCCATCGAGTGGTCGAGGAAGGCTGTAATCGCATCGCGGCCTTGCACCCTGCCCCAGGCTGGGTCGATGAAAACTGCGTCGTCGGTGAACCATTCGCCGATGGTCGACCAAGCGGCTTCCCCCGCGACGCAGCGTTCGCGCTGCGCTACATAGCGCCGATAGGACTCGAGTGCTTCCAACTCGCGTTCGGTATATTTCGCCACCGTTGCCCCTATGTGTGAGTTCCCGTTTGACAGTAGCTATCAAGATAGGAGTTTGCGTCACTAATCGAAGTATCTCTCAATGAGAGCATTCGACCTGGCCGCCTGGGACCGCACTTGGTGCCGCACGGCGGCCCGCGACGATGCAGTCGGCGAGGGAGAGTCCACTCACATAGGAGTTGGCGACGGTGTGATCGCGCTGATCGTGGACGGCCTTTCTCCTCAGCCGGGGAGCTGAGACAGCCAGTCCGAATCTTCGTCGACCGGCTGGTCGTTGATCACGATGAGCGGCACTCCCGGCTCGGGAAATTGGTGCAGCACAACAAGATTGTTGGCCGCGATGACATGCGGGTCGAAGCCGATCGGCAGGCCGATCCGGATGAGGTCTTGGGCCAGTTGCGGCGCGCCGACCTGATTGGCCATGTCGGCCAGTTGGTCGTTGCTCAGGTCTGTGGGGCCGCCCTCTTTGGGCTGATGATCTGAGGAATAGATCGACTCGATGAAGCGCCACGTGACGTCACTCGATCGCGATTGGTCGGCCACCACGTACGCCGCGTAGATCGCTCGGCTGTCGTATGTGCCACTGGCGGAGTACTTGTCGAGGAAATCCACGAATCGCAGATTGACCCGCAGCGTGCCGGCCTCGATGCGGCTACCGATCTTGTCGCCCTGAGCCCGCACCAACTTGCCGCTGTACGGGCACAGCGGATCCACGTACAGATCGATCTGTGCCAGCGCGTCGGGATCGCCTATCGACAGCGCATCGCCTGCCGGTGCCGCTACGGCCGCGTGCGCGACTCCGCCGGTCGGTCCGCACATGAGTAGCGCCACCAGTAGGCCGAGGACCGCCCCGACGGCCCGAAGCGGCCGGTTCGTTGATCGTGCATTCATACGCCCATCATGCCGTCCGGCCCGATGGCGCCCCGGAACGTCAGGTCAGGTCAGACCGACACAGTGGTCGGACCTGCGACAGATATCACGAGGAGGTAGGTCGCGGTGCCGTCGCTGACGAGCTGGTAGGCCGTGCCGTCCGCCCCGAACGTGACCGGTCCCAAGGGCCAATCCGGCAGGGGCACTGCCGTGGTCGTTCCGTTCGCCGGATTGCTGACTAGTACCACTGGGGTGCTGCCTACGCCATTATCCGAGAACGCCGACGAGACGGTGAGGTATCCCGTCCCATCTGGTCCAACGACCGCCGGTCCCGGTAGGCCAGGCACGCTGGTCGTTGTGGATGTACCGGCGGCCAGGTCCACGGTGGTGAAATGGGCCACCCAGTCCGGGGTGTAGTCGTAGGTGGACCAGTAGGCCCTATCCCCCTGGAACACAATCGCATCCGACGGCTGAAACTCGAGTGGGATACTCGCCGACGTCCCGTCCGGATGGAAGGCGACCAGCTTCCAGTTGGCACTGACGCCATCGGGGTAGTACCCCCTAACGACGTAGGTGCCGTCGGGCGCGATTTGCAGCCCGACGATGGGATAACCGGTGTCGGTGGTCGTGGCGACGACGGTCGCGGTGGCGGTGCCGGGGTCGATGCGAACGACGGCCGGTCGCGAGTCGGTGTTGTCGTAGATGGACACAGCTTGATACGCCTTGCCGTCCGATCCGATTGCCACCGCCCCCCACGGCCTGATGGCCGAACTTCCCATCGCGATTTGCGTCGCGGCCGCGGTATCGGGATCGACCATCCACGTCTCGTCGTCGGTGGTCACGTACGCCGTGCCGTCGGGTGCGACGGTGACGCCTCGCGGATAGCCGTCGATGACGACCGTCGCAGGATGGGCATCGGTGGGGTTATCCGCATCGATCACGACAACGGTGATCTTGGAGTCGTCATCGGAACTACTCGTGTCGTTGACGGTCACGAAGTAGGCGTTGCCATTGGCGTTGGTGAACAATCCGGTGAAGCTGTTTCCGCCCTGTCCCTCGATGGGAATCGTGACCGAGGTGGAGTGCGCCGGATCGATGACCGTCAGTTGGAGATGGGCATTGCCGTCGACGTCGACGTCGTACGTGCTCTGGTAGAGCGTGCCGTTGGACCCAACCGTCAACGGCCCATTGACGCGGTCGTTGATGACGGCAAGATCGGTCGTCACTCCGGTATCGGGATCGATCGCCCACACCGTTGTGGTCGACGTTCCTGGATCGTTGCCGAACACGCCAGTGACCTGATAGATGGTTCCATCGGCGCCCAGAACAGGGTCGCCATTGGGGTAACCGTTGAGCGGCTGGCCGATTGGCGTGAGAGCGCCGGTGGTGGGATTGACTTTGGAGACCACGGTATAGTCGTCCAACCCTCCGCGGAAGGTCACGCGGTATATCGTGCCGTCACTCGCGATCACCAGGGCACCACCCTGGTCCGGAGTGTCGAGTCGAGTCACTGACGTGGCGGCGGCGGCGGTGGGATCCACGGGTACCGACACCGTCACCGTCTTGGTGAAACCGTGTCCGTCGGTGACGACGACATCGAAACTGTCAGTGTCAGTGGTGTTCCCGCTTGCGTAGTCGTCGAGGCGTCGTTGTTGATCGGGAGTATAGGTGTACGCGCCGGTGGTCGGGTCGATCGTGACGCTGCCACCGCTCGCGGTGGTCCAACTCGTCGAGGTGCCGCCTGCCGGATTGGCGTAGTGCAGCGCATCGTTGTCGGGATCGGTATAACCCAGGGTTCCCGTGACGGATCCGCCACCATGGTCGACAGTCGCAACCGGCGGCGAAATCGGCCCCACCGGAACCTTATTCGTCGGATCGATCGGCACGTGCACCGTCACCGTCTGAGTGAAACCATGCCCGTCCGCGATGGTCACATCAAACGAATCCGTCGCCGCCGCGCCTCCAGCCGCAGCGGCATGCCGATCAGCCGGATCGGGAGTGTAGGTATAGGTGCCGTTGGGATTGACCGTCACGGTGCCCCCACCGCTGGTATGCCCACCAACCGGACCGGCATAGGTCAACACATCACCATCGGGATCCACGTAACCCACACTGCCAGTGGCGATCCCACTGCCATGGTCACTGACCGTGGGAGCCGGCGGCAAAACCGGCGCCACCGGAACCTTATTCGTCGGATCGATCGGCACATGCACCGTCACCGTCTGAGTGAAACCATGCCCATCGGTGATCGTCACATCAAACGAATCCGACAACGACGCACCATCAGCCGCAGCGGCATGCCGATCAGCCGGCTCCGGAGTGTAGGTATAGGTGCCGTCGGGATGGACCGTCACGGCGCCCCCACCGCTGGTATGCCCACCAACCGGGCCGGTGTAGGTCAACGCATCACCATCGGGATCCACATAGCCCACGCTGCCAGTGGCGATCCCGCTGCCATGATCGCTGACCGTGGGAGCCGGTGGCGAAACCGGCGCCACCGGAACCTCATTCGCCGGATCTATCGGCACGCTGATGGCGATGTCGGCTGCGACGCCGTGGCTGTTGGTAGCGGTGACGGTGAACGCGAAAGTGTCGGCACCCGTTGTGGCGGCGTCGGTGCTCGCCGCGTCGTGGCGGGCAGCTGCACTGGGGGTGTAGACGAACGACCCATCGGAGCCGACAGTCAGCGCGCTCCCGTCGGCCGGTGCCCCTCCGGTGTAGCTGTACGTGATCGGAAGGCCCTGCGGGTCAGTGGCATTGACGTGACCGCGCACCGTCCCGGCGGGATCGCCCTCGTGCAGAACGTCGGGAGTGTAGGGGTTTTGCGGATCAGGCGGTGCCGGCGGATCCACGGCCGCCACGTGGACGTTGACGACCTCAGTGTCAGCGTGCGCGGTGGCTGGATTCAACAAGCTGGCCAAACCGTGGAAGTGAAAGCCGTTGACGCTCGCGCCGTCACTGGCTTTGAGGGTGAAGCTGTCCTCACCCACAAAGCCCTCATCGGGGGTGTAAGTGACGGTGTTGCCGATGATGGTTACTGTCCCGTGGCTGGGCCCACCGGGCGCGCTGTAGGTGATGGTGTCGCCGTCGGCGTCAGTGGCGGCCAGATTCGGTACCACGACTGGGGTTTCGTCATAGGTACTCACCGAGGTCGTGTTGCCAGGGAATCGTGGGGCCCGGTTGGCGAGGCTGTGTTCGATTTCGCGACGGATGAGCTGCAGTGCGTTGAACAACCCCGACAACGGCGACGACGGCGTGCTATTCGAGGTCAGTCCGGTGGGCTTGGCGATGCCGACCGCGGCCTGCAGGCGTGAGACTGGTGCGGCGATCTGCCTCGCCGGCAGTGCAGCCGCCACGGGCGACGCGACTGCAGGCGTGAGGTCGGCGGTTTGGGTACTGACGCGATCCGGCGTGGGATCGTCGGCAAGCCCGACGGAGGTTGCGCGGGCCCGCTGTTGAGGTACATGGAGCCGGGCTTGGCTCGGTGCTGCAGTCACCCGTGCCGCGGCGGGATCGAGTGCACCCTGTACGGCACCGGTTTGCGCGCCGCCATTGCTCTTCACGACCGCGCGCGGGATTCGCGAGGTTCCCGGTTTACCGGGCCCGTTGGCGTTGGCCGTGCCTGCACTGTTTGAGCCTGAGGGTCTCGCACCGCTGGCCGTATGGGTGCCGCTGTCCGAGCTGCCCGTGCCGTCGTCGGCGTAGGCAATACCGGCGCCCCCGCCGACCCACGCCCCGATGCCCAAGGCCACCGCCAATGCGCCAACGCGGCCGACGTACTTGGCCGCGCCTCCCCCGGATGCCTGTTCAAGCGCGCGATGCTGCCCCATGGTTATCCCCCGATATCCCCGCCGAGCGCACAGGCACCCCACACGAGGTGCTCAGCTGTTTGCCAGTCAGCGCATCATAGGCAGAGGGCAGCTACCGGAGCAACGAAGCACTGGCCGCGTTTCCTGAGCTGCTTTCAAACGCAAACACTTGGCTGTAGCGAAAAGTAGCACTAACGGTCCGAACCACTCTTAGCTGCGGTTTCTCCCGTCATCCTGACCGGGTAGCGAAGACGTCGATACCGGCCCATGCCGATCACACATCCCCGCGGCGGCATATCGTGGGCGAATGTCGATTGTGCAACGCGAACGCGACGCGATGGTCGCGACCTTCCGTACGGTGGGGCCGGATGCCCCGACCCTGTGTGGCGACTGGACGACGCGCGATCTGACCGCGCACCTGTTGGTGCGCGAACGCCGACCAGATGCGTTGCCCGGCATCTTGTTCGGCCCGCTGGCGCCTTACACCGCGCGCGTCCAGGACAAGCTGACCACCTCGACGAAGTGGGACGACCTCATCGCACTGTTCGCCGCAGGGCCGCCATTGTTTTCCGCGTTCAAGATTCTCGACCCGGTGGCGAGCATTCATGAGATGTTCGTCCATCATGAGGACGTCCGCCGTGCGCAGATCGGCTGGAAGCCAAGGGAACTCGATTCCAAGACGACCGGTGCGGTAAAGCGGCGCATCTCGGTGGTCAGCCGGGCGGGGATGTCGAAAGCGATTGCAGCGATACCCGCTCGCTTGACGTTGCGCACCACCGACGGTCAGAACGTGGCGGCGGTTGGGCACGGTTCGCCCGTCACGGTGACGGGCGAGCCGCTGGAGCTACTGCTGTTTACGTTCGGGCGCAACGCCGTCCGCGTCGACTTCGACGGAGACGACGACGTGGTCCGCGCCGTGCAGGCCGCCGAGCGCGGATTTTGAGAGACCGTTCGCGTTTACTCTGCGCGCCGAGCCCCGACGATCATGACGGCCGCTAGCTCGCGACGTAAACCGTGTTGGTTGAGTACCCGCCGGTCAGCGGATTGGCGAACCGGATGACGGATGCCTCGGACTGGCGAAAGACCTCGGCGAGGACGGCCTCGAAGTCAGAGTCGGGCGGATCATCGGACCACAGCGCGAAGACCCCGCCGGGATGCAGGTGCCCGATCAGCTTTCGCAACCCTTCTGGCGTGTAGAACGCGGAGTGGCTGGGGTGCAGGACGTGTCGCGGTGTGTGGTCGATATCGAGGAGCACGGCGTGAAAGCGCCGGCCCGGTGTCTCCGGATCGAAACCCGCCTCGCTGTCGGCCATGGCGAAGAAGTCGCCCCGCTGCAGGCGAACCCGGGGATCCGACGCCAATTCGGCAGTGTCCGGAAGCAACCGACGCTGATGCCAGCCGATGACCTCTCCGAGTGCTTCCACCACGACCAGTGAACGCACGCGGGGATCCTCGATCGCCGTCTTCGCGGTGTAGCCGAGCCCCAATCCCCCGACGACGACATCGAGGTCGCCATCTACCGCCTGGGCCAGGCCGAGGCGCGCGAGCGCTACCTCGGCCACGGTGAACAGGCTCGACATCAGGAACTCGTCGCCGAGCTTGACCTCGTATACGTCGACGTTCAGGGAGGGCTCGACCCGCCTGCGCAGGCTGATGACTCCCATGGGGGTCTCGGACCAGTCGAGTTCCTCGAAACGTGCACTCACGATGCACCACCGGCCCGCCCGCAACGTCGTTCGCCGAGCGCGTCTCGGCGAACGAAGCCTACAGACAGTCAGCGCATCGGCACCGCTGCTCTGACACTAGAAACCGACGGCCTGACCGTCGCGACGCGGGTCGCTTGCCCCGAGATATCCGTCCGGTAAGCGCCAGATCGCTTGACAGCAGCCGAACTGGTTGTAGTCATCGACCGCAACGACATCGTGGCCGCGCCGGCGAAGCTCGTCGACCGTTGCCTGCGGGAAGCCGTCTTCGAGGCTTACCTGCATGCCCTGTATCCAGCGGAACCGAGGTCCATCACACGCCGTCTGCGGATTCTGACCGTAGTCGGCGATGCGCACTACCACTTGCAGGTGGCCCTGCGGCTGCATGGTGCCGCCCATCACGCCGAAACTCATCACAGGTGCGCCGTCCCGCGTGAGGAAGCCGGGAATGATCGTGTGGTAAGGCCGTTTTCGCGGCCCGACCAGGTTCGGGTGCGCCGGCGTCACACTGAAGTCGGTGCCGCGGTTCTGCAATGAGATTCCGGTACCCGGCACCACGACGCCGGACCCGAAGCCGTCGTAGTTGGATTGGATCATCGACACCATCATTCCGGCGGAGTCGGCCGCGGTCAGGTACACGGTGCCGCCCTTCGGAGGCTTTCCTGCCACCACCGGTCTGGCCCGCGCCGGGTCGATCAGCGTCGATCGCTGCCGGAGGTAGTCCTCGTCCAACAGCTGATGTGGCCGCACCGGCATGTGGTCCACATCGGCGACGTAGGCCCGCGCGTCGGCGAAAGCGAGTTTGATCGCCTCGATCTGCAGGTGCACGCTGTCTGCCGAATCCACTGGGAGCGATGACATGTCGAAGTGCTGCAGCATGCCAAGTGCGGTCAACGCAATAATCCCCTGGCCGTTAGGTGGGATCTCGTGCAACGTGTAGCCGCGGTAGTCGACCTTGATCGGATCGACCCAGTCCGCGCGGTGCTCCGCGAAGTCGGAGGCCAGCATCGCGCCACCGTTCGACGTCGAATGCGCTTCCATCGTCACCGCAAGCTCGCCCCGATAAAATGCCTCGCCGCCTGTCGCCGCAATCGCCTCCAATGTCGACGCGTGCTCGGGGAGCCGGAACCGCTCCCCTGGCGCGGGCGCTCGTCCACCCGGAAGAAACGCAGCCGCGAATCCTGGCTGCGACCGCAGTTCCGGAACCTGCGCGGCCCACTGAGCGGCCACCGTCGGCGAGACCAGGAAACCCTCACGGCCGTAACCGATCGCCGGCTGGAAGACCCGCTCGAACGGCAACCGGCCGAACCGGGCGTGCAACTCGGTCCAGGCGGACACTGCGCCGGGCACGGTGACCGCATTCCAGCCCCGCAGCGGAACCGGGCCGCCACGGAAATACTCGGGCGTCCAAGCGGCCGGCGAACGACCCGAAGCATTCAACCCATGCAATCTCGTGCCGTCCCACACGATGGCGAAGGCGTCCGAACCGATGCCGTTGGACACCGGCTCGACCAAGGTCAGCGTGATCGCGGCGGCCAGCGCCGCGTCGACCGCACTCCCGCCGTCGGCAAGCATCGCCAGGCCTGCCTGGGCGGCCAGCGGCTGGGACGTGCAGACCACGTTCCGAGCCAGCACGGGTTTGCGCGGCCAGGCGTAGGGCAGATCCCACGAGAAGGGGACGGTCATAGACTCAATCCTAAAAGGGCCGCTCGGTGCCGCGACACACCAACTCCGCTGCGCCGCAGTGTGGCTCAGATGTCGGAGGTGTTATACCTCGTCTTCACAGAAGGCGCAGCCAGCAATGGAGGCAGGTCGGTCAGCCGACCTTCGCCCGCGCGAAAGGCGCGGTAAGCCTCGTCGTCCTCCACCGTGTCCCACAGTTCGTAGATGACCCAGTGGGCTTCGTCGTCGGCATCGACAAATACATCTGTGCCGAGGTTGCCCTGGAACGCCCGGGTGTCTTGAAGTGCTCGACTCATGAGGTCGCGCGCTGCAGGCACCCCATCTGGCTTGATCCTCATTTCGAGTATCACCACGATCGGCATTGTCGCCTCCTAGCAGTGGGTCAGGGTGCGGCTCGGGGAGGTGTTGAGCCGCCCGCCGCAGATCACCGCCAAGGTAACCCAATTTCGGTCATCCACGCCTGCCGCCTGCTGCCGGCACCTGCGCTGCCTACGCAATGTCGAGGAGATCGTCGATCGTCCCGGCAGCAGCGGGTCGCGCGAAGTAGAAACCCTGCGCAAAGCCGCAGCCGAGCTCGAGAAGACGGCTTGCCGAGCCCGCGGTTTCGACGCCTTCAGCAATCGTTTCGAGGTTGAGGGCTGAGGCGAGGCTGATGACGGCCTTGATGATGGCGTCATCGTTGGAGTCGCTGAGATCGGCCACGAAGGACTGGTCGATCTTCAACGTGTCGACCGGAAATCGCTTCAGGTAGCTGAGCGACGAGTAGCCGGTCCCGAAATCGTCGATGCTGAGGCTGACGCCAAGACCCTTCAACGACCCGAGGATCTGCACTGCGGCGGCAGCATCCTCCATCAGCGCGGTCTCGGTGATCTCCAGCTCGAGGCATTCCGGCGGCAGACCCGACCCGGCGATCACCTCGGCGACCAGGCGGACCAGACCAGCGTCGGCAACCTGGAGCGGGGAGAGGTTGACGGCCATCTTGAACGACTCCAAGCCGGAGCGAGCCCGCCAGGCGGCGGCCTGGGTTGCTGCTTCGCGGAGCACCCATGCGCCGAGCGGCACGATGAGACCAGTCTCCTCGGCGATGGGAATGAACTGGCCAGGAGGGACCAGGCCCCGAGAGGGGTGGCGCCACCGCACGAGCGCCTCGGAGCCGACGATGCGGCGGGTCCGGAGCTCGACGATGGGCTGGTACTGGATTTCGAATTCGCCCGCCGCGATGCTTCGCCGGAGAGCGACCTCGGTGTCGAGGCGCTCGACAGCTTTGGCTCGCATCGAATGCGCAAAGACGGCGCTACGGGCCCGACCATCCTGCTTGGCGCGATACATCGCGGCGTCGGCGTCGCGAAGGAGCGATTCCGCCGAGACGAGGGGTGAGCTTGCCATCGCGATGCCGATGCTGAGCGTCACCACGAGCTCGCCCTTGCCCCAGCCGAGAGGCTGCTGCATGGCGTCCCTGATGCTTGCCGCGATCCCGATGGCCTCTTCCTCGCCAGTGAGGCCTTCGCAGAGAACGACGAACTCGTCGCCACCGAAGCGGGCGAGAGTGTCGCTCGTCCGCAACGTCGTTCGGAGCCGGCTCGCCATGGCCAGCAGCATGTGGTCGCCGGCGGGGTGGCCGAGGCTGTCGTTGATGACCTTGAACCGATCGATGTCAATGAACAGAACCCCGACCGAACCGTCGGAGCGATCGAGCCGCCCGAGCATGTGGGTGAGTCGATCGAGGAGGAGCGTCCGGTTCGGGAGGCCGGTCAAGGGGTCGTGCAACGCCTGGTGGGCGAGAGCGTCCTCGGCCGACCGCTGCTCGGTGATGTCTTGCACTGTGCCCCGCATGTGGAAGGCGACGCTCGCCCCGTCGAGCTCGACGCGGCCCTGTGATCGCAGCCATCGCGTCACGCCGTCGGGCAGAACGATGCGGTAATCGACGTCGAACGCGCTGCGGGCGTCGAGCGCGGCGTGCAGCAAGCCGCGGACCGACTCGGCGTCCTCGGGGTGGAGCTGGCCGAGGAGGTCGTCCATGTCCCGCGGCGTATCGGGGGCGTAGCCATAGAGACGGCGGAGCTCTTCGGACCACACCATCTCGTCGGTGACGAGGTTGAGCTCCCAGCTGCCGAGGTGGGCGATGCGCTGCGCCTCGGCAAGCGTCGCCTGGCTACGTACCAGCGCGTCCTCGGCGTGCTTGCGGAGCACGGCGTAGCGGATGGCCCGCGTCAGTGTCTCGTCAACGGCATTGCCTTTGACCAGGTAGTCCTGCGCGCCTGCGGCGACGGCTTGCATCCCCAACTCGCTGTCGGCGTGGCCGGTGAGCACCACGACGGGCATCATCGGGCTCCGGTGCTTGATTGCCCGCACTCCCTCGAGGCCCGAAGCGTCGGGCAGACCGAGGTCGAGGACGACGCAGTCACGCATTTCGACGTCGAGTTCGGCCATGGCCTCCCGGAGGCTGCGGGCCCGGGCGAGTTCCATGCCCGACCCGAAGGTGCCTTCGAGCATGAGTTGCACAAGCCGGGCGTCGCCGTCGTTGTCCTCGACGAGCAGGACCCGCACCAGCTCGGTGTCGTGGGTTGCCGTCGTGATGCCCTTCATTTGGGCAGTCGCACTATCCGCAGCCAGAAGCCTTCGAGCGAGCGCACTGCCTCGATGAATTCGGTGAAGTCGACGGGCTTGGAGATGTAGCAGTTCGCGTGCAGTTCGTAGGCGGATTGGATGTCCCGCTCGGCCGACGACGATGTCAGGACGATGATCGGGATCTTGGCGAGGTCTGGGTCGCTCTTGATGTCGATCAGGACCTCCCGCCCGTCGAGTCGGGGCAGGTTCAGGTCGAGAAGGATGATGTCGGGCCGTGGGGCATCGACGTAGCGGCCCCGGCGGCGGAGGTACTCGATGGCCTCTTCGCCGTCGCCGACGACATGGAGGTCGTTGGCGACCCTGGCGCCGCGCAGCGCCTCCTGGGTGAGGCGGACATCGCCCGGGTTGTCCTCGACGAGGAGGATGTGGATCCCGTCACCCACCGGGGATCACCTCTTTCGCCAACTCGACGTCGGGCAGGGTGAAGTGGAAGGCACTGCCGCGCTTCGCATCCCCGTCGAGCCAGATCCGGCCGCCGAGGCGGGTGATGATCTTGTGACACAAGGCCAGACCGATCCCTGTCCCCGGATATTCGCTGCGACCGTGGAGCCGCTTGAACATGAGAAAGATCCGGTCGCGATGGACCTCGGCAATGCCGATGCCGTTGTCCTCAACCGTGAAGCACCACGCGTCGACGTCTCGTACGGCAGAGACGCGGATCTCCGGCCGGACGTCGGTGGCGACGAACTTCAGAGCATTGGAGAGAAGGTTTTGAAGAAGGAGGGCGAGTTGGCCTGAGTCGCCTTCGATCACCGGCAGCTCGTCTACGACCACGATGGCACCCGACTCGACGATGACCCGGTCGAGGTCGGCCAGCGCGGAACGCACGAGTGCGTTGCAGTCGACCCGGCGCCGGACCAGCATGCCGGTGCCGGCCCGCGAGTAGGCGAGCAGGTCGTCGATGAGCACCTTCATCCGGGCGGCACCGTCGACGGCGAACGCGATGAATTCGTCGGCGTCGGAGTCGAGTTGGCCCTGATAGCGGTCGGCCAGGAGCTGCACGTAGCTGGAAACCATTCGCAGCGGCTCGGACAGGTCGTGTGAGGCGACGTACGCGAATTGCGCGAGATCACTGTTGGAGCGTTCGAGTTCTGCCAGCAACTTGGTGACGACGGTGGCGTGCTCGCGCGAGTCCGTCAGGTCGCGCGCCGAGCAGTACAAGATCTCTCGGGCCATGTCGGCCCGGACGTTCCACGCCATCCAGCAGGACGAGCCGTCCTTGCGGAGACACCGGAGGTCGAAGGACAGCCCTGCCGACGCGTACGGGAACTCCGATGTCAACGCTTCCGTGTCCCGTCGGCCCCCGGGATGGGCGAGTTCGGCGAATGAGTAGTTCGTCAGCTCGCCCGGTTCGTAACCCAGCGCGAGCTCAAGCGCCGCATTCACCTCGAGGAACCGACCGTCGAACGTGGCGGTGCACAGCATTGCGGCAAACCGCTCGAAGAGGTTGCCCTCGCCCTCGTCGGGTTGAGCGTCAAGCGCCTGCGGAATTGTCATGCTGCGGCCCCCTCGGTCGATCCAAGCAACTTGGGCGACCTCTCTGGCGAACCGTATCAGCAGTGACACTCCAGTTTGGGGCGAATAACATTAGTCGTCAGCAAATATCAATACGCGTAGCCGCCTGGAGCTTTCAGCAAATCACTCCGCCAAGCGCTGTGCCAGATACGGCGCCGTGCGGCTGTTTTTCGCACGTGCCACCTTCGTGGGCGGCCCCGCCGCGACGACCCCACCGCCATCGCTACCGGCACCCGGTCCCAGATCAATCACCCAGTCGGCACCCGCGACCATCCGCATATCGTGTTCGGCCACCACTACGGTGTTGCCCGAGTCGACGAGGCGGTGCAGTTGACGATCGAGCAGATCCACGTCGGCGGGGTGTAGTCCGGTGGTCGGCTCGTCGAGGACGTAGAGAGTGTGCCCTCGCCTCGGTCTCTGCAGTTCGGAGGCGAGCTTGATCCGCTGCGCCTCGCCACCTGACAGCTCGGTCGCGGGCTGTCCGAGACGGAGATAACCCAGTCCCACCTCCCGCAGCGTGGTCAGACTCCGCGACGCGCTGGCGACGTCGGCAAGAAAGTCCGAGGCCTCATCGACCGTCATCGCGAGCACGTCGGCGATCGTCCTATCGCGATAGCGCACCTCGAGTGTCTCGTCGGAGTACCGCGCTCCGTGACACGCCGGGCACACGGCGTAAGTGCCTGGCAGGAACAACAATTCGACCGACACAAACCCCTCCCCCTGACAGGTGGGGCAGCGACCTTCGGCCACGTTGAACGAAAACCTGCCCGCTGTCCAACCGCGCCGACGCGCCTTCGGGGTGGCAGCGAATTCGCGGCGCACGGCGTCGAACAAGCCGGTGTAGGTCGCCAGCGTCGAGCGCGGCGTGCGTCCGATCGGGCGCTGGTCGACGGTTACCAGCCGGTTGATGTCCTCCACCCCCTCTGCCGTCACACCGACGCTCGCGTCGTGATCGAGATCGACGATCCCGGTGTCGGTTTCGTCGTCGTTGGCTTCAACCGGTTCGGCAGCGCGTCCGGTGCCGAGATGGCTGTTCACCACATCGCCGAGGACCTTGACGACAAGGGTCGACTTGCCGGAACCGGATACTCCGGTGACGGCGGTGTACACCCCAAGTGGCAGGTCCACGTCGAGGTCTCTCAAATTGTGGAAACAGATCCCGCGCAACCGCAGCCACCCGGACTGCGCGCGGGGTTCACGAGACGGCGGCCCGGCCTCGTCGAAAAGGTACCTACGCGTGACCGACCGCTCGATGTCGGCGAGACCCGGCACCGGCCCGCTGTAGAGGACCTCGCCGCCAAGCTCTCCCGCCCCGGGGCCAACGTCGACGATCCAGTCGGCGCGGCGCACGACGTCCATGTCGTGTTCGACCACGAATAGCGAATTTCCCGCGCGCCGAAGGCGATCGAGCACGTCGAGTAGCGGTTCGGCGTCCGCTGGGTGAAGTCCAGCCGACGGCTCGTCGAGCACATAGAGCACGCCGAACAGGCCGGCACGCAGTTGAGTGGCTAGGCGCAACCGCTGCAGCTCGCCGGGTGACACCGTCGGTGTACGGCGACTCAGCGCGAGATAGCCGAGGCCGAGATCTATGAGTATCTGCAGCCGCGCAACGAGATCGGCGGCGATCATGGTCGCCACTTCCGTCAACTCACCGGAATTCGTTGACTCGTAAGCGGCGGCGGCATCGGTGCGAGAAGCCGTCGGGCGCAATGTATCAGCAAGCTCGGCCAACGACATCGCAACGTAGTCGGCGATGGTGCGCCCGACGAATGTCACCTTCAGCGCCTCCGCACGCAGGCCGGAACCGCCGCACAACGGACACTCGACGCTGCCGACGAATTGCAGCACCCGGCGACGCATCATCGCGCTGTGGGAGTTGGCCAATGTGTGGCGGACGTGGCGTTCGGCGCTGGAGAACGTGCCGTTGTAATAGTAATCGGCCTGCACGGGGTGTTGACCCGGATCGATTTCGACTGTTGGTTGCTCGTCGGTGAACAGAATCCAATGGCGTTGACGCTTAGTAAGTTTCCGCCACGGCTTGTCGATGTCGTAACCCAGCGTGACGAGGATGTCGCGTAGGTTTTGGCCCTGCCACGCACCCGGCCATGCGGCAACGGCGCCTTCGCGGATGGTCAGCGACGGGTCTGGCACCAGTGTTTCTTCGGTCACCCGATGGATTCGTCCCAGCCCGTGGCAATCGGGGCACGCCCCCACCGCGGTGTTCGGGGAGAACGCGTCGGAGTCCAGTCGTTCCGTGGTCTCCGGCGGGTAGGTTCCGGCGCGGGAGAACAGCATCCTCAGCAGATTCGACAGTGTGGTGACGGTGCCGACCGTCGACCGCGACGTCGCCGAACCCCGACGCTGCTGCAACGCGACGGCGGGCGGTAGCCCGGTGATGTCATCTACCTTTGGCGCGCCAGTCGGCAACAGCAGGCGACGGGCGTACGGCGCGACCGATTCGAAGTAGCGGCGCTGGGCTTCGGCATAGATCGTCCCGAAGGCCAACGACGATTTGCCGGATCCGGAGATCCCCGTGAATGCGACCAGCGCATCGCGCGGCGCTACGACGTCGACACCCCGCAGATTGTGGACCTGGGCCCCGTAAACACGCACACAAGGGTCGTGGTCGTCGGTGCTTCGGTAGGACATTTCTGCCATCGTGCTCGGACGAGTACCCGTGCGCCAGCGGTGCAAGCATGAGGTGGCACGACAGCCACGCTTCGCGCCTGGGTTTCGACTACGTCATTTCTGTGAATTACCCCCATGCCATTGCCCACGCGAGAGAGGTCCTCAATGAAGCGAATCGTCTACTCCGTCTTGGCGGCTTCGGCGGCGGCCGCTGTCATCAGCGGCTGCTCGGCGTCCGAGGTCATCAACACCGGCGGCGACACGAAATGCAAGGACTTCGTCACCCAGGACGAGAAAAAGCAAAACGACGAAGTTAGCAAGATGCTCAAGGACAGCAGCGGTAAGGATCCGACCAATCTGGAGATCACCGCGACCAAGACCTCGGTCTTGCTCTATTGCAAGACTCTCGGCACCGAGGACACGAAGATTTCAGAGGCGCCGCACGGCTGAGCGACCTACGAAGTTCCCAACAGGCATGAAAGCGGCCCCCGGAGAATCTCCGGGGGCCGTTTTACCTGGTAGCGGGGAGATCATTGCTCATGCCTGAGCGCAGGGAATTGGTCCATTGCCAGGGCCAGGTCATCGCCGCCCATACGGCGATGACCACCGCGATCTCGGCCAGTACGTAGAACGGCCACGGCCCGAGGGCATCGAGTATCGATGTCGTGGGCGGCTTTCCGTTGAGGTAGCCGTAGTCCGTGCGGGCAAACGTGTTGAAGGCGAGGGTGAACGCGACCCAGCCGAGCGTCACGGCGACAGCGAACCGGAAATCGTGCCAACCGGGGCGTTGTCGGCGCCCCCAGGTCAGGTAGACGGCCGACCATACGACCAAAACGTGCAGCGCGAAGAAGGTCACGAACAAGTGGTTCGGGAAGTCCGGTGCGCCTTCGGTAGGTGTACCGATGTCCGGAGTCAGCAGAGCCTGTGAACTCAGTAGCAGGCCCCAGTAATAGGTAAGCGCGAAGGCCCAATGCTGTTGTGACCACAGCGCGTAAGCGGCAACGAGTTCGGCGATGTCGCACAGCTGTAGCGGTATCGAGGTCTGGATGTCGGGCTGGGTGAGTTTGTAGGTCAGCGCTACCGCGAACGCCAGCAGAATAAGTACCGCGAGTGTGCGGCTCAGTATCTGCGCGTGCGCGTCGGTCGACCTGCGCCCGATCCACACCAGCAGCACCGCGCCGAGCGCGAAGATCGACAGAACGACCAAGTGCGATGGGCCGTAGGCCGTGAATTCGTGGCGTGCGGCGAAGGACTCCATTGACGCCTCCCAGTCGTCTTGGTGATCGTGTCCGCGGTTCTCAACCTTCGATTATGGCGTGGGCTCCAAGTCCTGCAGACTTCCGGCCGATCACAACCCACACGAAAACGGCCCCCGGAGTAATCTCCGAGGGCCGTCTTACCTAGTAGCGGGGACAGGATTCGAACCTGCGACCTCTGGGTTATGAGCCCAGCGAGCTACCGAGCTGCTCCACCCCGCGTCGGGTGAACGCAACGTTACCGGCCGCCAAGCAAAGGAACCAAATCGGCAGCTCAGAGGCACAATCACGCTTGGCGTTCGTCACAAAGCAGGGGTATTGGCTTGCTTCCCACGGCAGAAGTCGACAGGCTCGTTGGAGATGAAGTCAAAACACACCACCCGCTATGCCGCGATCGCGATGATCGCCGCCGTCGCCTTCGGGGTCTCCAGTTGCGACAACGAATCCGGTGTCACCACAAGTAATCCCGCCGCGTCGATCCCCGCGCTGCCCGGTGTGTCCGCTGCCACCACCACGACCACCAGCACCAAACCGGCCGCTGCCTCTGTCGACTACACCCGTCTGCTGCTGCAGCCCGGCGACATCTCGGCGACGGGTGACGCCTTCGTCGCCCAGCCGGCGACCGCGAACCCCGACAGCCGGCCCGGCGCCGAAGTGCTGATCGTCAACCAGGCGCAGACCAAGGCCGTCAGCATCCTGATCATCGCGCTCGACAGCCCGGCCGCCGGTCCTTCCGCGCTCGCCGAGGCGCAGGCCAGCCTGGCCAAGTCGGTGGATCCCGGCCCACCGCGACCCTCCATCGTGGGCACCGGCGGCACCATCGTCTCGGGCAACTCCCCCGACGGAGCGAAGTCAGTCAGCGTGCTGCTGTTCACGGTGGGCTCCACGCTGGCCCGGGTGGAGTTCGACGGCCTGCCCGGCCAGCCCGCAGACGCTGACTTCATCACCAACGTCGGCCAGAAGCAGGCCATCGCTCTGCGCGTGGGGTTGCCCACTCCCACTCCCTAGCGACGGGCCGGCACCGGCACGCGCATCAGATCCTCGGCCACGACGATGTCGCCGGAGAACACCGCGGCGGCCTCGTCGGCGTAGCGGCCGGCGGCGTCCTGGTAGCGCTGTGAGAAGTGCGTCAGCACCAGCGTGCGCACCCCGCACTCGGCCGCAACCTCGGCCGCCTGTCGAGCTGTCAGGTGCCCGTATTGCTGTGCCAGGTCTTCGTCCTGCGCCAAGAAAGTCGCCTCGATCACCAACAGGTCGGCGCCGTCGGCCAACTCGTACACGCCGTCGCAGAGCCTGGTATCCATCACGAACGCGAATCGCTGGCCCCGCCGCACCTCACTGACCTGCTCCAGCTCGATCATTCGGTCCCCCACCCTGATCGCCCCGGCCCGCTCCAACGCGCCGACGTCGGGACCGCTGATCCCAAAGCGGGACAACAACTCCGGAATGAAACGCCGACCGTCGGGCTCGACGAGCCGGTAGCCGAACACCTCGGTCGAATGCTCGAGGGCCCGCGCCTCCAGTACCCCGAACGCCCCGACCGCCACGGTGCCGTTCGCCTCGATCGGTTCCTCCCGCACGTCGACCGTGTCGTAGAAGATCGAGGCATGGCGCAGCCGGGCGAAGTAGTCCCGTCCGGACGCCGGGAAATGCGCAACGATCGGATGGCTCACCCGGTCCAGCGACGCCCGCTGGATGATGCCGGGCACCCCGAGGCAGTGGTCACCGTGAAAGTGCGTGAGGCACAGCCGGTTTACCGCACTGACGGCAACCCCGGCCAGCACCATCTGGCGCTGGGTTCCCTCGCCGGGATCGAAGAGCAGCCCTTCGTCGTCCCAGCGCAGCAGGTAGCCGTTGTGGTTGCGGTAGCGCGTCGGCACCTGACTGGCGGTGCCGAGCACGACCAACTCACGCATGGCTAGACGCCGCTACTTCGTGCCCTCGTACTTCTTGAAGGCATCATCGAGCCGCTGCAGCGCATCGCCGTATTCGGCGAAGTTGCCGTTCTTTTGGGCTTCCTGCACGGCGCCGAGTGCAGTCTCGACATCCTGCAGCGCGGCCATCTTGGGCCCCGACAACGTCGTTGGCACTCCTGGCGTCGCGGGCACTGCCGCGATCGGTGTGGGGACCTCAGGCGCGCTGCCCGGCGCCGGGGGCGGTGCCGCCGCCGGCGGGCGACCACCCGGTGGCTGACCACCCGGTGGAGTCGCGGGTGCGGGACCGGTGGCCGTCGCCCCTGCGCCGGCACCGAAAATGCCGTCCAGCGCGGTACTTACGGTCGGGCCGTAGCCGACCTTGTCGTTGTACATCATCGCCACGCGGATCAACCGTGGATAGGACGACGCGGCGTCGCTACTGCCCGGCGAGGCGTACACCGGCGACACGTAGATCAAACCGCCCTGCCCGACCGGCAGGGTGAGCAGATTGCCCCACCGTATTCGGTTCTGGTTGTCCCGTCCGATCACACCGAGGTCCTGACTGACCGCGGTGTCGGTACTGATCGCGTTGAACGCCAGCTTTGGACCGTTGACCTGACCCGGGATCGTCAACACCGTGATCCTGCCGTAGGTGTCGGGATCGGAACTCGCGCTGATGTAGGCCGCCAAGAAGTCGCGGCGGAACCGGTTCATCGCGCTGGTCAGTTGGAACGACGCCGAATTGTCGTTGCGCGCAATATTCTTGGCGACGATGTAGTACGGCGGCTGGTAGCTGCTGGCGGTCGGGTTGGGATCGAGCGGCACGTCCCAGAAGTCCGAGGTGGAGAAGAACGTCACCGGATCGTCGACGTGATACTTGGCCAGCAGCATGCGCTGCACCTTGAACAGATCCTCCGGATAGCGCAGGTGCGCAGCAAGATCCGGCGAAATCTCACTCTTAGGCTTGACCGTGCCCGGGAAGACTGACATCCACGCCTTCAGCACCGGGTCGCTCTCGTCCTGGGCGTACAGCGTCACGGTGCCGTCGTAAGCGTCGACGGTGGCCTTGACCGAGTTGCGGATGTAGGACACCTGCTTGTCCGGTGCCAGCCGGTTGACCGCCACCTCGGTGGAGTCGGCGGTGGCCGAGGACAGCGACGTCAACTCCGAGTACGGATAGTTGTCCAGCGTGGTGTAGCCGTCGATGACCCACACCATCTTCTTGTTGACGATCGCCGGATACACCGAGCTGTCGGTGGTCAGCCACGGTGCCACCGCCTCGACTCGCTGCGCAGGATCGCGGTTGAACAGGATCTTGCTATTGGAGCCGATCACGTTGGAGAACAGGAAGTTTCGCTCGGCGAATTTGGCGGCGAACACCGAGCGGGCCAGCCAGTTGCCGATCGGAACACCGCCGCCGCCGGTGTAGGTGTAGTTCTTGGTCTCGGTGTTGGTCTCATAGTCGTATTCGCGGTCGTTGCCGGTCTTGCCGACGATCGCGTAGTCGGCCGAAGTGTTGGAGATGACCGGGCCGTAGTACACGCGCGGCTGATCCAGTGGAGCAGGACCTGGGGAGACGACAGTGCCGTTCGCGCCGACGACGCTGGCCAGGAACTCCGGGTAGCCGCCATTCTGGTTGGGGTCGTTGGCGATTCCGCGCACCGTGTTGGCCGGCGAGGCGATGAACCCGTTGCCGTGGGTGTAGACCGTGTGCCGGTTGATCCAGTCCCGCTGGTTGTCGATCAGACGGTCGGGGTTGAGTTCGCGTGCGGCGACGACGTAGTCACGCAGATCGCCGTCGGGGCTCTGGTACCGGTCGATCGACAGCTGATCGGGGAAGTAGTAGAAGTTTTTGCCCTGCTGGAACTGGGTGAACGCCGGGCTGATGATCGTCGGGTCGAGCACCCGGATGTTCGACGTGGTGGCCCGGTCGGAGGCCACCTGTTGCGCGGTGGTCGGTGCCGTGCCGCTGTAGTCACGGTAGGTGACGTGGTCGTTGGTCAGCCCGTACGCCTGCCTGGTCGCGGCGATACTGCGACTGATGTATTCGCTTTCCTTCTGCGCCGCATTGGGTTTGACGCTGATCTGCTCGACCACCAACGGCCAGCCCGCCCCGACGATCAGCGAGCTCAGCAGCAACAGCACCAAACCGATCGCCGGAATGCGCAAGTCGCGCAGCACGAGTGCGGAGAACACCGCGGCCGCGCAGATCAGCGCGATGGCCAACAGGATCAGTTTGGCCGGCAGCACCGCGTTGATGTCGGTGTAACCGGCACCGGTGAACGGCTTGCCGCCGCGGGTATGGCTGAGCAGCTCGTAGCGGTCGAACCAGTAGGCGACCGCCTTGAGCACCACCAGCGTCCCGATCAGGGCGACCAGCTGGATACGCGCCGGGCGGCTCAGCACTCCGGCGCGCCCGGCAAGCCGGATGCCCCCGAAGACGTAGTGGCTGAGCAGATTCGCCAGGAACGCAAGGAACACCGCGACGAACAGATACGACAGCACCAGCCGGTAGAACGGCAGATCGAAGGCGTAGAAGCCGAGGTCCTTACCGAATTGCGGATCGGTGACACCGAAGTTCCCGCCGTGCAGGAACAGCTGCACCCGCGCCCAGTAACTCTGCCCGACGGCGCCGGCCAGCACGCCGATCACCGCAGGCACCCCGATACCGAACAGCTTGAGGCGCGCCATCACCGCCGTGCGGTAGCGCGCCACCGGATCGTTGGGCCCGGCGGTCGGGACGAACACGGGCCGGGTGCGGTAGGCCAGCGCCAGCCCGGCGAACACGATTGCCCCGACGAGCACGGCGGCCACCAGGAACACGACGATCCGGGTGAGCAGCGTGGTGGTGAACACCGAGCGGTATCCCAACTCGCCGAACCACAGCCAGTCCACGTAGGCGTCGACCAGCCGTGGCCCCACCAACAACAGCACGACGACCGCGAGCGCAACACCGATCAGAATCCGGCTGCGCCGAGTCAGCTTCGGCATCCTGGCGCCGGGCCGCATACTCACCTGTCAGGCTCCTGAGTCTTGTCGGGCGGCTGCGCCGCGCCGTGGCAGCAGTACGGCCACAACTCTACGCATCACAGCAGCGGTCTTGTCCTGCACTAACGCGCTAGCAGCTGGGCGGACGGCCGCCGGAGGTCAACGTGTGCAGCGAGTCGACAGCCCCGGCCAAGGTGTCCACCTTGACCAGTTCCATGTTGTCGTCGCGCATCGACCTGGCCTCGTCGCAATTGTCGGCGGGCACCAGGAAGACCGACGCGCCCGCTTCCTGGGCGGCCAGCATCTTGTGGGTGATGCCCCCAATCGGGCCCACCTTGCCGTCCGCGTCGATCGTTCCGGTACCTGCGATGAACTTCGATCCGTTGAGGTCACCGGTGGTCAGCTTGTCGACAACGGCCAGGCTGAACATCAGTCCGGCCGACGGCCCGCCGATGTTGGCGAGGTTGAAATCGATGCTGAACGGCGCCCACGGTGCGTCGAGCACGGCCACCCCCAGATAGCCGTAGTCGCGGTCGGGGTTGGTGCCCAACGTGATCCGCGCGCTGCCAGGCGGGGCGTTCTCGCGGCGGTAGTCGATGACGATCTCCTGGCCCGGTTTGGTGGCCTTCAGCAGTCCGGTGAACTCAGCGAGGTTCGCTACCGGCTTACCGTCGACCGCGCCGATAGCATCACCGGCCTGCAGCTTGCCTGCCGACGGGCCGGGATCGTTGACCTTGGCCGCCACGACCGCCTTGGGGTACTTCAGGTATCCGAGTGCGGCGTATGCGGCGCTGTCCTCGGAGTTCTTGAAGTCGGCATCCTGGTCCTTTTCGACGTCCTCGCGCGACTTGTCCGGTGGGAACACCAGATCGCGGGGCACCAGCTGTTCGCGGCCCGACGCCCACAGCGTCAGCGCCTGCCCCAGCGTCAGCCCGTCGCGCTGGGCGACGGTAGTCATGTTCAGATGCCCCGCGGTGGGATGGGTGTCGGTGCCGTTGATGGCCACCACCTGCTTGCCGTCGACCTCGCCGAGCGTGTCGAAGGTCGGCCCGGGGCCCAGCGAGACAAAGGGCACCGTCACGACCGCCAGCAGCACGCCGAAGACCACGATCGGCACGAGCGCCGTCATCAGCGTCAGAATCCGCCTGTTCACGCCGCCAAGACTAGATGCGGCGGGCAGGAGCGAAGCGACCCGGGGAATAGACGGAGCCGTCCGCAGGCCCGGTTCACTGACAGCGTGATCGTCAGTTACGCGCCCACGACGCAGGGTGAGTACGGTTGAGACATGGCTGACCTGCCCTTCGGCTTCTCGCCGGGAGACGACCCCGACCGCGACAAGGCGAAAAAGGACCCCAACTCCGGCTCCGGCGATCCCTTCGGCTTCGGCGGTGGCGACTTCAACATGGCCGACCTCGGCCAGATCTTCACCAAGCTCGGCCAGATGTTCAGCGGCACAGGCGGTGTGATGGGCGGCAGCTCGTCCGGGCCGGTCAACTACGACCTGGCCCGCCAGCTGGCGACAAGCTCCATCGGCTTCGTCGCGCCGATCCCGGCCGCCACCAGCTCGGCCATCGCCGACGCCGTGCACTTGGCCGACACCTGGCTCGACGGCGCGACCGCGCTGCCCGCCGGCGCCACCAAAGCCGTCGCATGGACGCCCAACGAATGGGTGGACGGCACCCTGGACACCTGGAAGCGGCTGTGCGATCCGATGGCCGAACAGATCGGGTCGGTGTGGGCGTCGTCGCTGCCCGAGGAAGCCAAGGCGATGGCCGGGCCGCTGCTGGCGATGATGACCCAGATGGGCGGCATGGCGTTCGGCTCACAGCTGGGCCAGGCGCTGGGAAAGCTGTCCCGTGAGGTGCTGACGTCGACCGATATCGGGCTGCCGCTCGGGCCCAAGGGCGTCGCCGCGTTGCTGCCCGAGGCCATCGAGGCTCTCTCCGAAGGACTTGAGCAGCCACGCAGCGAGATCTTGACCTTCCTGGCCGCCCGCGAGGCAGCCCATCACCGGTTGTTCAGCCATGTCCCGTGGCTGTCGACCCAGCTGCTCAATGCTGTCGAGGCCTACGCCAAGGGCATGAAGATCGACATGAGCGGCATGGAGGAGCTGGCGCAGGGGTTCAACCCGGCCGCGCTGGCCGACCCCGCCGCCATGGAGCAGTTGCTCAGCCAGGGCATGTTCGAGCCCAAGGCCACTCCGGAACAGACGGCGGCGCTCGAGCGCCTGGAAACCCTGCTGGCGCTGGTTGAGGGCTGGGTGCAGACCGTGGTCATCGCCGCGCTCGGCGACCGCATCCCGGGCACTGCCGCGCTGTCGGAGATGCTGCGGCGACGGCGGGCCACCGCCGGACCCGCCGAGCAGACCTTCGCGACGCTGGTCGGCCTCGAGTTGCGGCCCCGCAAGATGCGCGAAGCCGCCGTGCTGTGGGAGCGACTGACCGACGCCGTCGGCATCGACGCCCGCGACGCCGTCTGGCAACACCCCGACCTGCTGCCCAACTCCGCGGATCTCGACGAGCCGGCCGGGTTCATCGACCGGATCATCGGCGGTGACACCAGCGGGCTGGACATCGACTCGGCGATCGCGGAGTTCCAGAAGACAGAGTCGGAAAAGTCGGAGAAATCCGAGAAGCCCGAAAAATCGGACGATGACCCCGACGAGCCTGTGGATAGCTGAGTCGCGCGGCACCCCAGTGGTGCCACAGTCGGCGGGTGCTCTACGCACTCGACCCAGCAATGCCGGTGCTGCTGCGACCGGACGGCGCGGTGCAGGTCGGCTGGGATCCCCGCCGCGCAGTCCTGGTCCGTCCGCCTGACGGCGCGACCTCGGCGAACCTGGCCGCGCTGTTGCGCGGCATGCAGGTTCCGCTCGGCATGGCCGAGCTGCACCGGCTGGCCGCCTCCCACGGGTTGGCCGGCAACGTCGTCGAACAGATCCTGGAAGCCCTGGTGAGCAGCGGTGTGGTCCGCGGCCGGGCACGGCAGCCGGCAGTGCGAGCGCTGTCGATCCGGGTGCACGGCTGCGGCCCACTCTCGGATCTGCTGGTCGAGGCACTGCGGTGCTCGGGGGCACGGATCGCGCAGACCAGTCACGCAGGAGCGTCGGTGTCGGCGGCGAGCGCGGACATGGTGGTTCTGAGCGACTATCTGGTCGCCGATCCAAGGCTGGTTCGGGATTTGCATACCGCCGGCGTGCCGCACCTGCCGGTCCGGGTGCGTGACGGCGCCGGGCTGGTCGGCCCGCTGGTGATCCCCGGTGTGACGAGTTGTCTGGCGTGTGCGGACCTGCATCGGACCGACCGCGACGGGGCCTGGCCGGCGTTGGCCGCACAGCTACGCGACGTGATCGGCAGCGCCGACCGCCCGACCGTGCTGGCTACCGCCGCGGTTGCGCTGGGCCAGCTACAGCGCATCATCACCGCGGTTCGGGGGCAGGAAGCCGCCGGAGCACCGCCGGCGACGCTGAACACCACCCTGCAGGTCGACGTCACCAGCAATACGATCTCCGCTCGTCGCTGGTCACGGCATCCGAACTGCCAATGCTGACCGTCCTTGGTTGCCAGGAGGGTTTCGTCAGGGATGATGGGGGCGTGGCAGACATCAAGCGCGGCCGTGCGGCCCGCAACGTCAAGCTCGCCTCCATCCCGGTGGGGTTTGCTGGCAGGGCGGCGCTGGGCTTCGGCAAACGACTGACCGGCATGTCGAAAGACGACGTCCAGGCCGAGCTGTTGGAGAAGGCCGCCAACCAGTTGTTCACCGTGCTCGGCGAGCTCAAGGGCGGTGCCATGAAGGTGGGCCAAGCGCTGTCGGTGATGGAAGCCGCCATCCCCGAGGAGTTCGGCGAGCCTTACCGCGAGGCGCTGACCAAACTGCAGAAGGACGCCCCGCCGCTCCCGGCAGCCAAGGTGCACCGGGTGCTCGACGGCCAGCTCGGCACGAAATGGCGCGAGCGGTTCACCTCGTTCGACGACACCCCGGTGGCGTCGGCGAGCATCGGCCAGGTGCACAAGGGCGTGTGGTCGGATGGCCGCGAGGTCGCGGTCAAGATCCAGTACCCCGGCGCCGATGAGGCGCTGCGCGCCGACCTGAAGACCATGCAGCGCATGGTCAGCGTGTTCAAGCAGCTCTCCCCCGGCGCGGACGTGCAAGGCGTGGTCGACGAGCTCATCGAGCGCACCGAGATGGAGCTGGACTACCGGCTGGAGTCCGACAACCAGCGCGCCTTCGCCAAGGCCTACGAAGGCCATCCGCATTTCGTGGTGCCGCACGTGGTGGCCAGTGCGCCGAAGGTGATGATCAGCGAGTGGATCGACGGTGTGCCGATGGCACACATCATTCGCGAGGGCACGCCCGAAGAGCGAGACCTTTGCGGCACAAGGCTTATCGAGCTCACCTTCGATGCCCCGTCCCGACTCGGATTGATCCACGGCGACGCGCATCCGGGAAATTTCATGATGCTGCCCGACGGCCGGATGGGCGTCATCGACTTCGGTGCGGTGGGTCCGCTGCCGGACGGGTTGCCCATCGAGATCGGCCAGATCATCTGCCTGGCCCGGGACAAGAACTACGACGAGCTGCTGCCCACGATGGAACGCGTCGGCTTCATCCAGAAGGGTGAGCAGGTCTCGGCGCGCGAAATCGACGACATGCTGCGCCAGTACGTCGAGCCCATCGAGGTCGACGTCTTCCACTACACCCGCCGGTGGCTGCAGAAGATGGCCGCGGCGAACATGAACGTCTCGTCGCAGCAGATCAAGACCGCCCGCTCCATGGACCTGCCGGCCAAGCTGGCGATCCCGCTGCGGGTGATCGCATCCACCGTGGCGATCTCGTGTCAGCTCGACGCCCATGTGCCGACGCGAGAGCTGGCCGCGCGCCTGGTGCCAGGGTTCACTCCACCCGCGCAGTGAGCACGAGGAGCCGGCGGGTCGGCGACATCCGACCCAGCCGGTGAACCTCTAGGCCGCGATCACGTCCTTGCGGGGACGCCCGCGCGGACGCTTGCGCTGCACGACGCTGCCCCGCTCGATGATCTCGCCGCCCCACACACCCCAGGGCTCGCCGCGGTCCAACGCGGCGTCAAGGCATTGCCGCCGGATCGGACATTCAGCGCAGAGCACCTTCGCGCGCTCCAGGTCCATGGGACTCTCGGCGAACCACAAGTCGGGATTCCCGGCGTGGCACGGCAACACCGGCAGCTTCTCCTGGCGGACTGTCGATGTCGACATGTCTCGCTCACCTGCTTCCTGGTCGAATAGCTGTACGTATCTCTTCGAGAGGGATCCGGGACCAGGAATCTGGTGAAACACAAAGGCCACGGATCCTTTGACTTCGGGTCCGTGGCCAGTTGGCTGTGTCTGGGAGCTTTCCTAGATGGAGCTCCTGTCCACGGACGCGATCGTCGGGGCGGCGTTGGCGCGGCGCTTACGCTGCGCCGGAATAGCGGCGGCCGCACCGGCGGCATGAGCGGTAAGCACTGGGCTCGACGACATGACGGCCCGGAAGGACCATGCGTGATGCGCCATGCCAGCTACGCCAAAGTCAGCTGTGGTGGTGATCATCGTGGGCCCCTCCTTCCGTCACGCCGCCTGCAGCCATCGATCGGCACAGGATTCGGATTTGAGAATAAATGCTAACACCATTTCGCCACAAGCGATTTTCTGACCTGGGCTTATGCAATTTCGCACCGCCCGACCTGCGGCCGTCGCGCCCGCCCTGACAAACTACTTTCCATGGCACAGATAACCCTGCGTGGAAACCCGATCAACACCGTTGGAGACCTGCCCGCCGTCGGCGCTCAGGCCCCCACCTTCGACCTGACCGGCACCGATCTCGGCTCCGTGGACAGCGGCCAGTTCGGCGGAAAAGGCGTGGTGCTCAACATCTTCCCGTCCGTCGACACCCCCGTGTGCGCGATCAGCGTGCGGACCTTCAACGAGCGCGTCGGCGCCACCGGGATTTCGGTGGTCAACGTGTCGAAGGATCTGCCGTTCGCTCAGAAGCGGTTCTGCGGTGCAGAGGGCATCGAGAACGTGGTGACGGCGTCGGCCTTCCGCAGCAGCTTCGGTGAGGACTTCGGCATCACCATCACCGACGGACCGATGGCGGGCCTGCTGGGCCGCGCGGTCGTCGTGGTCGGCCCCGACGGCAAGGTCGTCTACACCGAGCTGGTGCCCGAGATCGGCACCGAGCCCAACTATGACGCCGCGCTCGCCGCGGTGAACGGCTAGTTCGCCGGACTGATCGCCATGACCTCGGGTTCTGACGGTTCCCCGGCCACCCCGGCCGGGGAGCCGTTGACCCCCGAGCAGGTCAGGACCATCGCTAAAGAGGCCTACATCTACGGCTTCCCGATGGTCGACAACTATCGCGTCCAATACTCCTATTTCGTCGACACCGACGATCCGGAATACAAGGGCGCCTGGAACACGGTGCACAGCACCGCGCGGGTCTACACCCCGGCCGACACCGCCATCCAGACCCCCAACTCCGACACCCCCTACTCGGCGGTCGGCGCCGACCTGCGCGCCGAGCCGCTGGTGCTGCGTGTCCCGCCGATCGAGGCGGGCCGCTACTACTCGCTGCAATTCGTCGACGGCTACACCCAGAACTTCGCCTACGTAGGCAGCCGAGCGACCGGCAACGGCGGCGGAACCTACCTGCTGGCCGGGCCGGGGTGGGCGAGAGCGACGCCTGACGGCGTCGACGCGGTGATCCGCTCGGACACCGAGTTCGCGCTCGTGCTGTACCGCACCCAACTGTTCGGCCCCGCCGATCTCGACCACGTCCAGATCATTCAGGCCGGGTACACCGCGCAGCCGCTGTCGGCGTTCCTCGAGCAGCCCGCGCCGCCGCAGGCACCGGCGCTCGACTTCCCCGCCGCGTTGAGTGCGGACGAGCAGAAGACGTCGCCCAGGTTCTTCGAACTGATGGACTTCCTGCTTGGCTTCGCCCCCACGCTGGCGTCCGAGCAGACGGTGCGCGCCCGCTTCGCCAGCATCGGCATCGGGGCGGGCTTCCGTGTCGAGGCGCTGACACCGGAGTTGCTGTCGGCCATCGAGGCCGGAATGGCCGACGCCTGGGCGGAATTCGGCACCCTCAAACATCAGATCGACGCCCGCCAGGTGACGGCGGGCCAATTGTTCGGAACCAAGGACGATCTCAACGGCAATTACCTCTACCGGATGGGCGGCGCGGCACTCGGGATCTACGGCAATTCCCTGCAGGAAGCGATGTACCCCGTGCTGGCCACCGACGCCGACGGCAACTCGCTGACCGGGGCAGACAGCTACACCCTGACCTTTGCGGCCGGGGAGCTGCCGCCGGTCAACGCGTTCTGGTCGGTGACGATGTACAAGATGCCGGAAAGCTTGTTGGTGGACAACCCGATCGACCGCTATCTGATCAACTCGCCGATGCTGGCCGACCTGGTGAAGGATCCCGACGGCGGAGTGACGATCTATGTGCAGCATTCGTCTCCTGGCGCGGACCGGGAAGCGAACTGGCTGCCGGCGCCGGCGGGACCGTTCGTCGCCGCAATGCGCCTGTACTGGCCCAAGGACGAGGCCCTGGACGGGACGTGGCAGCCGCCAAAGATGGTGAAGGCCTGAGCTATTGGCGGGCACCGTAGATTACATTTGTTTTCACTATGAGTCGCGTGACCCGGGCGGATTCCCCAGCCATTCTTGAGGTATGGATCAGGTACCACGAAATGACCTCAAACACAGTTTGATTCATCACCGCCGAAATATTCGGGTGGTCGCGGCTGCCGCGCTATCCGCGGCGATCGCGTTGATAGGCTCGCCCGTCGCTGCGGCCGACAGCCCAGCCGGCGGCGAATCCGGAGCAGTGACGGGCGCCGGCTTCGGACCGACCCTCGGTGTCGGCGACGCGTCTAGCTACACCGGCGGCTCGACGTCCCACGGCTTGTGCCACCACAACTGCACGGCCGCCACCCTCGGGGTGGGCGGCCCATCGAGCTACACCGGCGGCGCGACCGCCAACCACCCGGGCGGTACGGCGACTCAAGGCGTCGGTGACGTCAACAGCTACACGGGCCAGGGCACATCCGGAAGCGCGCACAACGGGACCAATGCGACCACCAGGACAGGGAACTACGGTCCCGGCCACTGACCTATTGGCGTCCGCGCACCAGGTCCAGCACGTCAGGGCCGAACTGCTCGAGCTTGCGCGCACCGATGCCGGGGATCGCCACCAGCGCCGCGTCGTCGGCGGGTAGCGATTCGGCGATCGCGATCAGCGTGTTGTCGGTGAAGACCACGTAGGCAGGAACTTTCAGTTCCTTGGCGGTGCGCAGCCGCCAGTCCTTGAGCTGGGACAGTAGTTCGTCGTCGATGTCGACCGAGCAGGTTTCGCAGCGGCGCAACATGATTGACGGCGCGGTGGCCAGGACCGCATTGCACACCCGGCAGCGCGGGGTGGCGCCTTTCTGCCGGCGCGGCTTGTTCGGTGTCGGCTCGGCCTGGGTTTGCGGGGCGATGCCGTTGAGGAAACGCGACGGCCGTCGGCCCTGGCGGCCGCCAGGGGTGCGCGCCAGAGCCCAGCTGAGCTCCAAATGCATTCGGGCTCGGGTGATTCCGACGTACAACAGGCGCCGCTCCTCCTCCACCGCTTCACTGTCCGGACCGTGGGCCAGCGCGTGCGAGATCGGCAGTGTGCCGTCGGCCACGCCGACCAGGAACACCGCGTCCCATTCCAGGCCCTTGGCGGCGTGCAGCGATGCCAGCGTCACGCCCTGCACCACAGGTGGGTGGCGGGCATCAGCGCGCATCCGCAATTCGGCCACCAGTGCCGGGAATTCGAGCTGCGGGCGCGCAGCGACCTCGTCGTCGACCAGCTCGGCCAGCGCGGTCAGCGCCTCCCACCGCTCCCTGGCTTTGGTGCCCGGCGGCGGTTCGGCGGTGAGGCCGAGCGGTTCCAGAAGGGTGCGGACCACTTCCGGCAGGTCGCCCTCGGCTCCCCTGTCCGCCGCGCGCTGCAGAGCGACCAGCGACTGGCGGATCTCCTGACGACTGAAGAAACCCTCCCCGCCGCGCACCTGGAACGGGATACCCGCCTCGGTCAGCGCCTCTTCGTACGCCTCGGACTGGGCATTGATGCGGTAGAGCACCGCGATTTCGGCTGGCGCCGTTCCGGATTCGACGAGCGCCTTGATCGAGCGAGCGACCGACGCCGCCTCAGCAATCTCGTCGGGGTGTTCGTGGAACGTGGGCGACGGACCGGGGTCACGCTGACCGATCAGGTGCAGCTTGCTGCCGGCCACCCGGCCGCGCGCGGCGGCGATCACCCGGTTGGCCAACGAGACCACCTGCGGCGTGGAGCGGTAGTCGCGCTCCAGGCGAACCACCGTCGCCTCCGGGAACTGGCGGGAGAAGTCGAGAAGGAAGCGCGGCGAGGCACCGGTGAACGAGTAGATGGTCTGGTTGGCATCACCGACGACGGTCAGGTCGTCACGGTTGCCCAGCCACGCGTCGAGCACCCGCTGCTGCAGCGGGGTGACGTCCTGATACTCGTCAACGACGAAACAGCGGTACCGGTCCCGGAATTCGGCCGCCACTGCCGCGTCGTTCTCGATCGCCCCGGCGGTGTGCAGCAGCAGGTCGTCGAAATCGAGCAGCGCTATCCCGTCGCGGTTGGCTTTGAGTTTTTCGTACGCGGCGTAGACGGTGGCGACCTTCTCGGCGTCCAGTGGGATGTCGCGCGAGACTTTGGCCACTGCGGCGGCATATCCCTCGGGGCTGATCAATGAGGCCTTGGCCCATTCGATTTCGCCGGCGAGGTCGCGGACGTTGTCGGTGCTGACCTGAAGCCGGCTGCGGCTGGCCGCCTGCGCGACGACGCTGAACTTGGTGTCCAGCAGCTGCCAGCCGGTGTCGCCGACCACCCGGGGCCAGAAGTACTGCAGTTGGCGGCGGGCCGCGGCGTGGAACGTCAACGCTTGCACCGAGCCGACGGCGGCGCCGGAATCACCGGCGGCGTCCATGGCACGCAGGCGGGCGCGCATCTCGCCGGCGGCGCGGGAGGTGAACGTCACGGCCAGTACCTGACCGGCTGCGACGTGACCGCTGGCGACCAGGTGGGCGATGCGGTGGGTGATGGTGCGCGTCTTGCCGGTACCGGCGCCGGCGAGCACACATACCGGCCCGCGGGCGGCCAGCACGGCTTCGCGCTGTTCGTCGTCGAGGCCGGTCAACTGATCGGTGGTCACCGGCATGGGCTCCATCTTGGCAGGGGGTGGCGACATTTCGCGCTGCGCGCCGCGCCGGTTGCGGGCATGTATGCGGTCTCGGATAGGTTGTTGGACTTATGAGTGCCAGTGATGCCCAGCTCACGATGTACAGCACCGTCTGGTGTGGTTACTGCAAGCGACTGAAGACCGCGCTGAAATCGGCGGGTATCTCCTTCACCGAGGTCGACATCGAGTACGACCCGGACGCCGCCCAATTCGTGATGTCGGTGAACAACGGCAACCAGACCGTCCCGACGGTGAAGTTCGCCGACGGCAGCGCGCTGACCAACCCCAGCCTCAAAGACGTACAGGCCAAGCTCGCGTCTTAATCTTGCGCGGCCCAGGATTCGATGATCTCGCGGGCGATCGAGATCGATCCGGGCAGCAGCAGCCGCGAGGTCGATTCACTGCTCCAGTCGCCCTGTTCGAGCGCCTCGCGCACCTCGGCCCGGGTGAACCATGCCGCCTCGGCGATCTCGCCGTCGTGAAAGACGAACTCCTGCTCGGGGTCACCGATGGCATGGAATCCCACCATCAGTGACCGCGGGAACGGCCACGGCTGACTGCCCAGGTATTCGACGTCGGTGACCGCCAGGCCGACCTCCTCGGCGACCTCGCGCGCCACGCAGGATTCGAACGACTCGCCGGCCTCGACGAACCCGGCCAGCAACGAGAACAGCCGCTGCGGCCACGCGGTCTGGCGAGCGAGTACCGCCCGGTCGTGCCCGTCGTGAATCAACACGATGATGGCCGGGTCGATCCGGGGGAACTCCTCGTGACCGGTGAGCGGATTGACCCGCGACCAGCCGGCCTTGATCGCTTTTGTCGGGGAGCCGTCGACCGCGCTGTAGCGGGCGTGGTCGTGCCAGTTCAGCAGCGCCAGCGCCGAGGCCACCAGCTGAGCGCTGGCGTCGTCGAACACCGGCCCGCCACGGCGCAGGTCCGACACCTCGGCCTCGCCGTCGTCGGGGGCTTCCAGCGCGGCGCGCACCGCCCACACGTGGCGGTCGTCCTGCAGGCGGCCCAAGAACACCGCGTCGACCGGTGGCTTGTCCCCCAGTTTGGCCGCCGAACCCAGCAGCACCCGGCCGTCGGCGATCATCACCTGGTTGCGGTGGTCGACGCGCAGCACGGCGGCATCGGCCCAGCCGGCGATCGCGGCGTCGATATCGGTACGTAGGTGGTCGGCACGGTCGGCGCCCACCCGGGAGAGCACCGGAACGTTGCGCAGTCGGAAAGCCACGCGCTCAGTCTCCGGCGGTGCGGACGTAGAGCAACCGGTCGGTGGTCTCCAACGCGTCGACCGTGGGGTCGTCCACGCGCAGCAGCTTGCCGTCGCGCATCACGCCCAACACGATGTCGGGCAGGTGCCGCGGCGAACCGCCGACCTCCTTGTGCTCGACCTCTCGCTCGGCGATCGCGAAACCGGCATCCGGCGTCAACAGGTCTTCGATCATCTCCACCACGCTCGGGGCGCTGGTGGCGATGCCGAGCAGGCGGCCCGCGGTCTCCGAGGACACCACCACCGAATCGGCGCCGGACTGGCGCAGCAGGTGCTGGTTTTCGGCTTCCCGGACCGAGGCGATGATCTTGGCCTTGGGGGCCAGCTCCCGGGCGGTCAGGGTGACCAGCACCGCGGTCGGGTCGCTGTTGGTGGCAACGATGATCGAGGTGGCGTGCTGGGCACCGGCCAACCGCAGCACGTCGGACTTGTTGGCGTCACCGCGCACGGTGACCAGCCCGGCCGCGTTGGCCCGGTCCAGTGAGGTCTGGTCGGTGTCGACGACGACGATGTCGGCGGGTGCGGCGCCGTCACCGATCATCGCGGCCACCGCCGTCCTGCCTTTCGTGCCGTAACCGATGACGACGGTGTGGTTGCGCACGCTGTTCCTCCAACGCTGGATCTTCAGAGCCTGCCGCGACGCCGTGGTCAGGGTTTCGACGGTGGTACCGACCAACACGATCAGGAACGCCACCCGAAGCGGAGTGATGACCAGGACGTTGATCAGGCGCGACTGCTCGGTGAAGGGGGTGATGTCGCCGTAGCCGGTGGTCGACAGCGACACCGTGGCGTAGTAGAGGCAGTCCAGGAAGGTCATCGATTCGCCGCGGACGTCGCGATAACCGTCGCGGTCGAGGTAGACGATGATCACCGCGGCGAACAGCGCCGTCAGGCCGTACAACAATCGGCGAGCGATGCGACGCCCCGGGCTGACGAACTTGTCCGGGATATGGAGATAGTCGACGAGCGCGCTGTCGGGCTTGGCTGCCAGGTTCTCGTCGATCGCCTCGAGCCTGCGCCGCAACCTACCCTTGGCCACGCGACTCCGTCATCTCGCCCGAACCTCTCAGCCCCATACCTCTCGCACCGGGTGCCACCACTCCAGCATTATGTACCTATGCCGACGACGACTACCGAACTCGAACCCCAACGCAGCCCCAGCCAGGTGCCCGCCTACCGAGCCGCCGCGATGCTCATCGGCATCGGTGTCGGGCACTTTGCCGCGCCGAAGCCGTTCGATGACATCGTGCCCGCCGAACTACCCGGCGACGCCCGGTTCTATACCTACGCGTCCGGGGTCGCCGAGGTCGGTATCGGAGCCATGCTGCTGGTGCCGCGGACCCGCCGTGCGGGTGCGCTGGCGGCGATCCTGCTGTACCTGGCGGTGCTCCCGGCGAACGCGAACATGGTCCGGTTGTGGTGGGACAAGCCGTTGCCGATGAAGCTGGTTGCCATCGCCCGGCTGCCGTTGCAGATTCCGATGATCACCCAGGCCCTCGCGATCAGGCGCAACGCACCGCGCTACTAGAGCGGGCCAGCAGCGCCACCAATTCATCTGGGCCGGAAAGGTTTTCCGGCGTCACGGTGATACCCGCGCGCACATAGTGAAACGCCGCACGCACGGTCTCCTCCGGGCAGCCGCGCAGCGCGGCCCAGGCCAGCCGGTAGACCGCGAGCTGGACGGCGGCGTGCCGTTGCGCGTCTTCGTCTTTCGGTGGTTCGCCGGTCTTCCAGTCGACGACGGTCATGCCGCCGTCGGGGTCGGCGAACACCGCGTCGATCCGGCCGCGCACGACGGTCTCGCCGATCGCCATCTCGAACGGCACCTCCACGTCCACCGGGGAGCGCGCCGCCCACGGCGACTCGGTGAACGCCGCCTGCAGGGCAGCGAGCTCCTCGGTGTCGCGGGCAGCGCCGTCGACGGCGCCCGGCAGGTCGTCGAGATCGAACAGCCGCTCGGCGCCGTAGAACCGTTGCACCCACTCGTGAAACGCGGTGCCCAGGATCGCGTGCGGGTCCGGGCGTGACGGCAGCCGGCGGGTCAGCCGACGCAGCGCCGCCGGATCCCGGTCCAGCTCGACCAGTGCGCTGACCGACAATTGGCCGGGCAGCTCGGCAGGCGGCGGCGCGGCGATGCGGGACCGCTCGGCCAGCAGCGCGTCGACGTCGGCGGCCCAGCCCTCGGGGTCCTCACCGGAGTCGGTGACTGTGCCTGCCAGTGCCGCTCGGACCAGTGCGGCCCCATCTTCGATGTCGGCGCGGGCCCGCCCGAGCGGATCGGCGGGCCAGATCGCTTCGCGGGCGTTGTCGCGCAGCGGGTTCCGATCGCCCTCAGCGGGCGATGGGGCCCACTGCTCCACCTCGCCGCACGGCTCGCCCGCCGCCGCGGCGTCATCGATGATGTCTTTGATCTCCCGCAGGAAATCCGAAGGCCCGCGGGGCTTGCTTTCGCTGACACCCCAGTGGTGGCCCGAGAGCAGCAGGGTGTCCTCGGCCCGGGTGATCGCGACGTAGAGCAGCCTGCGCTCCTCGTCGAGGCGGCGCTGCTCGAGTTGATTACGGTGCGCCATGATGGTGTCGGACAATGCTTTTCGGTCGTTGACGGCTGAGGTATCCAGAACCGGTACCCCGTGCAGGCCGGCGGCGGCCCGGTCGCCCCGCAGCAGCGGCGGCAGATCGGCCGGATCGGTCAGCCAGGTGCGCTTGGACGCCGTGGACGGAAACACCCTCGCGGACAGGTGCGGGACAGCCACCACCTGCCACTCCAGCCCTTTGGCGGCATGGATGGTCAGCACCTGCACCCGCCCGGTGGCCACGCTGACCTCGGCGGGGGCCAGTCCGTTCTCCACGACCGCGGCCGCATCGAGGTACGCCAGCAGGCCCTCGACACATGCGTGCGGCCGGCCTGCGTAGTCGGCCACGACCTCGGCGAACCGGTCCAGGTGCTCGGCGCCGGCCCAGCCGGCGACGACCGGCCGGGCGGCCCTCACTTCCACGTCGACCCCGAGGGTGCGGCGCACCTCACCGACGAGTTCGGTGACCGGATGTCCCAGAAGTGTTCTCAGTCTTGCCAGTTCGCCGGCCAGATTGGTGATGCGCCGATGGCCGTCGACGGAGTACGTCGCCGGTGGCCCGGGATCGGCGAGCGCATCGGCCAGGCTCGCGGTGTCGGCGTCGGGTGCGGCCGCCGCGATGATCTGCTCGGCGGTCGCGGTCGACGGCCGAGCGCCGTCGAGTACGACGGCGCGGCGCCACAGCGCGGTGAGGTCGCGGGCACCCAGTTGCCAGCGCGGGCCGGTCAACACCCGCATGGCCGCCGCCCCGGCGGCCGGGTCGGCGACCAGCCGCACCATCGCCACCACGTCTGCCACCTCGGGGATCGACAGCAGCCCGGCCAGGCCGACCACCTCCACCGGAACACCACGGGCACTCAGCGCCTCGGCGATCGGACCGGCATCGGCGTTGCGGCGTACCAGGACCGCGGCGGTCGGCGGCTGGTCAGGTGCGGCTGCGTAGCGCTCGGCGATGTGGTCGGCGATCCATTCCCGCTCGGTGGCGACATCGGTGAGCAAGGCACAGCGCACCGTGCCGGGCTCGGCGCCGGGACGGGCTCGCAACGCGCGCACCGCAACCGACCGGCGACGGGCTTCGGCCGAGATGGCGTTGGCGATGTGCAGCGTGCTGGGCGGATTGCGCCAGCTGGTCCGCAGCTCGAGGGTCGGCGCCGGCGAGCCGTCCGGGCGCGGAAAGTCGGTGGTGAAGCGCGGCAGGTTGGTCGCCGACGCCCCACGCCAGCCGTAGATGGACTGGATCGGATCCCCGACCGCCGTCAGCGCCAGCCCCTCGTCGGCGCCGGCACCGAACAACGCGGACAGCGCGATCCGCTGGGCATGCCCGGTGTCCTGGTATTCGTCGAGCAGAACGACCCGGAACCGGTCCCGCAGCTGCTCCCCCACCTGCGGGCAGCCCGATGCCAGCCGCGCTGCCGCCGACATCTGCGAACCGAAGTCCATCACCTTGTCGACACGCATCCGCTCATGCAGTGCGTCGATCAGCGGTACCAGCGCCGTGCGTTCGGTCTGGGTGGCCAGCATGCTCAGCAGCCACTGGCTGGGGCCGCGGTCACGCTGGTAGCGCCCGGCCGGCAGGTGGTGGACCAGACGTTCGAGTTCGAGGTGGGTGTCCAGCAGCTGGTCGGTATCGACGAGGTGCTCGGCGAGATCGCCGGACAGCCGCAGCACCATCGCGGTGACGGCGGCGGGATCCTTCTCGGTGTCCAGCGGACCGGGATAACTACTGACCACCTCGAAAGCCAGCTGCCACAACTCGGTTTCGCTCATCAGCCGGGCGTCGGGCTCCACCGGGAGCAGCGGTCCGAACTCGCGCAGCAGCGCACCGGCGAACGCGTGATAGGTGCTGACCGTCGGCGCACCCAGCTGCGCGCTACCACCGAGATGGCCGGCCAGCCGGGCCAGCCGGGACCGCACCCGGCGCAGCAGCTGCCCGGACGCCTTGCGGGTGAAGGTCAGGCCGAGAACCTGCCCCGGATCGGCGAATCCGTTGGCCACCAACCACACCACCCGTGCCGCCATGGTCTCGGTCTTGCCCGCACCGGCCCCGGCGATGACGACCAGCGGCCCGGGCGGGGCGGCGATGACCGCGGCCTGCTCGTCGGTGGGGGTCGGAAGGCCAAGGGCCTCAGCCAGTTCGGTGGGACTGTAGGTCATGACGACTCCGTTCGGGGCGCGGTGTGCGCGGGGCAGGCCGCCCGCATCGGGCAGTGGGTGCACCCGTCGTTGACGCGGGCGAGGAACTGCGGCCCCGCGGTCGCACCAGCGGCCTGCTGCACGGTCTGTCGCCATTCGGCTGCGCTGTCCGGGGTCAGGGCGGACTGCTCGCGTTCGGTGGCGCCCGACGCATTGGGCTTGGCGACGTACACCAGCCGGCCGCCGCCGGGGCGATCGCCGTCGGCGAGCGCCCCGTCGGCGACCGCCAACTGGTAGAGCCCGAGCTGAGCGTGGCGCTGCGCCTGATCCTTGGTCACCGGGCTCTTGCCGGTCTTGACGTCGACGATCACCAGCCGGCCTTCGGCGTCGCGCTCCAGCCGGTCGACTCGCCCGCGGACCCGCACCCCGGGGCCCTCCCCGTCCGAAGCGGCGATCACCCCGTCGACATCGATCTCGGTACCGATCTCGGTGAGTTCGTGGCGGGTGGCCGACCGCCACGCCACGAATGCCGCCAGCATGGCCCGGTGCCGCTCCAGCTCGTTGTCGGCATACCACGGCGAATCGAACGGCAATGTGCTCCACAGTGTTTCCAGCTTCGCGACCAACTGTTCCGCACTGGTCACCGAGTCGGCGATCAGCGCATGCACCACCGAGCCCAGGCTGGAACGCAGATCACGGCGGTCGGCGCCGCCGTGGCGCTCGGCCAGCCAGCGCAGCGGGCAGTCGGCGAGGGTCTGCAACGTCGACGGGCTCAGCGTGACGGTGTGCTCATCACCGCTCCACAGTGGCTCCAGCGTGCTGACGGTCGTCATGCCGTACCACTGCGCAGGATCGGCGCCTGGCACGCCGTCGGCCGCCAACCGCGCCAATTGCTGTGCAGCCGTGGCACGTTCACCGTCGGTGACGGCGCCGGCCGGTGCGCACGCCACCGCGCGCAGCCGGCCGACGACCGCCGCCGGTGCGAGCACCGGCGGCGCGACGGCCGGCGCAGCCGGCTCGGTGACCTCAGCGGTCGTGTACTCGGCGAGCTCGGCGACGAACGGCGACGGCAGCGCAGCGCCGTCGCCGGCGTCGCTGTCGACGGCGGTGATCAACAGTCCGCGCCGGGCCCGGCCCATCGCGGCGATGAGCAGCCTGCGTTCCTCGGCCAGTAGCGGCGCCCGCGCCGACACGTCATCGCCGAGGCCGTCCAGCGCGTCGAGTAACCGCTGGGTGCCCAACACCCCACCGCGCGGTGTGGTGTTGGGCCACAACCCGTCCTGCAGCCCGGCAATGATCACCAGATCCCAGTCCCGGTCCAGCGCGGCGTGCGGGCTGAGCACAGCCACCGTCTCGGACGCCGAGAAGCCATCCGCGCTGACCGGTGGAAGTTGCAGGCCCGCAATATGATCGAGCAATCCGGCCAGTGACGCGCCGGTGGTCCTAGCGACGTAGTCGTCGGCGATGTCGAACAGTGCGGTGACGGCTTCCAGATTGCGGTCTGCCAACGCGCCCTCGGTGCCGCCGCGCTCAGCCGTCGACAGCCAGCGCCGCTGCAGACCGCTGCGCTCCCACGCCTGCCACAGGGTGTAACGGGGGTCGCGGTGCCGCCGGTGCCCGCGGCCTGCCGCCGTCAGCACCGCGCGCACTCGGTTGACCGGACGGGCCAGCGTCGCCGGCAGGTTGACCGGGCCGGCGGTGAGCGCCGCGACGAGTTGGTCGCCGAAATCACCGGAGCCGTTGCGGCGCAACGCCCGACGCAACTGGCGAAGGGTGACCGGGTCGACCCGGCCGATCGGCCCGGTTAGCAACGACACCGCCTGCTCGCGGTCCAGGCCGTCGGCGGTCGCGGCCAGCACCGCCAACAAGGCCTGTGCGGCCGGCTGGTCGGCGACCGGTCCGGCCAGCTGGGCCGCGGCGACCGGGACACCGGCGCCGGCCAGCGCCCTTGGCAGCGCCGCGGCGGCCGAGGGCGAGCGGACGATGACAGCCAGCTGCGACCACGGCACCCCGTCGACGAGGTGCGCTCGGCGCAGCGTGTCCGCGATCAGCGCCGCCTCGGCGTGCGCCGAGCCGGCCACCCGCACGCGCACCGATCCGTCGTCGTCGGTGTTGCCGTCCAGCCTGCGCCACGCGCTGTTGCCGGGCAGCCCGGCGGCGATCCCGCTGATCGCGCCGGCCACCGCGGGCGCGCACCGGTACGACCGGGTCAATTCGACCAGCGGGGTGTCGGCCTCGGTCAGCACAGCCGGGTCGGCGCCCCGGAAGCCGAAGACCGCCTGATTGGGATCACCAGCCAGCAGGGTCAGCTCGGCCCCGGCCGCCAGCACCCGGACCAGCCGCGCGGCCTGTGGATCGAGGTGCTGGGCGTCGTCGACGAGCAGCAGGCGCACGCGGGACCGTTCGGCGGCCAGCAGCTCGGCGTCGGCGGCCAGGGCCTCCAGGGCGGCACCCACCAACTCGGCCGCGCCCAGCGCGGGCACGGTGGCCTGCGGTGCGGCGGTGCCGACGGCCGCGCGCAGCAGCATCACCTGTTCGTACTGCTGGGCGAACCGGCCCGCGGCCGCCCACTCGGGCCGCCCGGACAGCCGGCCGATGCGTTGCAGATGCAGGGGGTCCACACCGCGTTCGGCGCAGCGGGCCAGCAGATCGCGCAGTTCGGTGGCGAACCCGGCGGTGGTCAGCGCGGGCCGCAGCACCTGCGGCCATCGCGATGCCGACTTGTCGCCGTCCTCGAGGTCACCGGCGAGCAGTTCACGGATGATGCCGTCCTGCTCGGCCCCGGTGACCAGGCGTGGCGGCGGATCGCCCGCCCGGGCTGCGGCCTGCCGTAACACCGCGAACGCGTAACTGTGCACGGACCGGACCAGCGGCTCACGCACCACCGCACGGCACGGCTGCGCCGAGCGCGCGGCGAGCAGCTCGCCGGTCAGCTTGCTGCGGGTGGCGGCCGCCAGCCGGCCCGAACCCGTCAGCAGCAGAACCGATTCCGGGTCGGTCCCGGCGGCGATATGCGCGGCGGCGGCCGCCACCAGCAGGCTGGTCTTGCCCGTGCCCGGCCCACCGACGACACGCACCGTGCCACGCAGTTCCGGGCGCAACACATCCGACGGCTCGGTCACCTCGACGACGAATGCGGGCGTGCTCATGCCGGCTATGACACCACCAGGCTCCGACAAGTTCGGGAACTGGCAGCATGAAGCCCGTGACCCACCACCTTCACGTCCACCGATTCGGCCCGGCCGGACCCATCCAGGTCCTGGCCATCCACGGCCTCACCGGCCACGGCTACCGCTGGCGCAGGCTGGCAGAAGGGCACCTGCCCGAAATCGCGGTGGCCGCACCCGATCTGATCGGACACGGCCGCTCCTCATGGTCGGCGCCGTGGACGATCGACGCCAACATCGCCGCGCTGGCCACCCTGGTGGAGAACGACGCCGACGGCCCAGTCCTGGTGGTGGGACACTCCTTCGGCGGCGCGATCGCCCTCCACCTGGCCGCGGCATGCCCCGATCTGGTGTCCGGGCTGGTGCTGCTGGATCCGGCGATCGGCCTGGACGGGCAGTGGATGCACGAGATCTCGGAGTCCATGCTGGCCTCGCCGGACTACCCCGACCGGGACCAGGCTCGCACCGAGAAGTTCAGCGGCTCCTGGGCCGATGTCGATCCGGCCGACCTCGACGAGGATCTCGACGAGCATCTCATCGCACTACCCAACGGCCGGTACGGCTGGCGGATCTGCGTGCCCGCGATGATGTCGTACTGGAGCGAGTTGGCCCGCGATATCGTGCTGCCGCGCAGCGGAACTCCGACGACGCTGGTGCGGGCGCAGTGGACGGACCCGCCGTATGTCGGCCCCGAACTGCTCGACGGCCTGTCGAGCCGGCTCGGCGCGGACTTCACCCTGGTCGACGTCGCCTGCCAGCACATGGTTCCCAACGCCAAACCGGAGGAGACCGCCAAGGTCATCGTGGACCTGCTCGGGGCACGCTAGGAATGGCCGCGGTTACCGACGAGCAGGTCGAGCTGGTGCGCCGGCTGGTGGCGTCGATACCCGCGGGCCGGGTTGCCACCTACGGCGATATCGCTTCGGCGGCAAAGCTTTCCAGCCCGCGCATCGTCGGCTGGATCATGCGCACCGATTCCTCGGATTTGCCGTGGCATCGGGTGATCACCGCGTCCGGCCGGCCGGCAGCTCACCTGGTGACGCGTCAGCTGGAGCTGCTACGGGCCGAAGGACTGCTGGCCAGTGACGGCCGGGTGAATCTGTCCGAAGCCCGCCACGAGTTCTAGAGAACCAGCCTGATCAGCGCGGCGGTGCGGGCCAAACCCGGGAACGCGGCCGCCGTCGAGCGCGGATGCAGTGCATGCACAGCGAGCCGGAACATCAAGGCGCGCAACAACATCTGCGGCCACTCCGGCAGCGCATCCCACCGCTCGATCAAGCCGTCGTCGGCCTCGCCCCACGCCAGTGCGTCGACGACCACCACGCCGGCCGCCCACGGTGCCGGCCGCCAGTACGGGGTGATGTCGGTGATGCCCGGCGCGGCCGTCCCGGCGAACAGGACGGTGCCGTACAGATCGCCGTGGACCAGTTGGTTGGGGCTCTTGGTCGGCTTACGCAACCCGGCCAACTGATTGATCAGCTCCACCGACCGCTCGCCATCGGCCGTGCCGGGTGCCACCACCGCGCCGGGCGGCAGCGAGTGCAGCGGACGCTCCTCCCACGCCGCGCGATCGGCGGCGATGAACACGTCGACATCACTCCACGGCACCACCGGCGCCTGGGTCAGGAAGCGGGGCCGTTCCAGCTTGGCGGTGGCCTCATGCAGACGCACCCCGGCCGAGACGACCTCGTCGTGGCGGGGTTCAGGAGTGCCGGCGACGAATGTGTCTGCCCGCCAACCCGACACCACATAGCGGCCGTCGGTCGAGCGCACCGGACGGGCCAGCCGGACCCCGTCGATGAACAACGTCTCGCGGGCCTTCGCCGACCAAGCAGCACGGGCGTGGTCGGCAATCACCGACAGCACTACCTCGCCGCACTTGAAGCCGCCCTCCCAGCCCGCACCGAGCGGTTCAGGATCTTGCCCTTTGAGACCGAACGTCGCCAGGACATGCTCAGGCGGGCGCTCATCAGTCACCCCGTCCACCCCGACAGCCTAGGTTGTCGGAACGCAAAGTAGCTGTCAGTAGATCACCATGTCGGGATCGATTTGCTTTGCCCAGGCGACGATGCCGCCCTGCAAGTGCAGGGCATCGGCGAAACCGGCCTTCTTCACCACGGCCAATGCCTCGGCCGAGCGCACTCCGGTCTTGCAGTAGAGCACTGGGACGCGGTCGTGCGGCAACCTGCTCAGACCTTCGCCGGACTCGATCACCGACTTGGGGATGAGTTCGGCGCCGGTGATGTGGTTGATCTCCCACTCCACCGGCTCGCGGACGTCGATCAGCGCGAACTTCTTGCCTGAATCGAGCAGATCCTGCAGCTCCCGGGGGGTGACCGTCGAATCCTGCGCGGCGTCGACCGCTTCGTCGGACACCACGCCGCAGAACGACTCGTAGTCGATGAGCTCGGTGATCTTCGGCGTCTCGGGATCTTTGCGGATCCGGATCGTGCGATAGGTCATGTCCAGCGCGTCGTACACCATCAGCCGGCCCAGGAGGGTGTCCCCGATCCCGGTGATGAGCTTGATGGCCTCGGTGCCCATGATCGACGCGATCGAGGCGCACAGGATCCCGAGGACACCGCCTTCGGCGCACGACGGGACCATGCCCGGGGGCGGCGGCTCGGGGTAGAGGTCGCGATAGTTCAGGCCCAGCCCGCCGGGTGCGTCCTCCCAGAACACCGAGGCCTGTCCCTCGAAGCGGTAGATCGAGCCCCACACGTAGGGCTTGTGCGCCAGCACCGCGGCGTCGTTGACCAGGTAACGGGTCGCGAAGTTGTCGGTGCCGTCGAGGATGAGGTCGTACTGCTCGAACAGCGGCACCGCGTTCTCGGGTTCCAGCCGCAGTTCGTGCAGGTGCACGGTGACCAGCGGGTTGACCTCGAGCACGGAGTCTCGGGCGCTCTCGGCCTTGGACCGGCCGATGTCGGATTGCCCGTGGATGATCTGGCGCTGCAGGTTGGACTCGTCGACCACGTCGAATTCGACGATGCCGATCGTGCCGACCCCGGCGGCGGCCAGGTACAGCAGCGCCGGCGAACCCAGGCCGCCGGCGCCGATCACCAGCACCTTGGCGTTCTTCAAACGTTTCTGTCCGTCCACACCAAGGTCCGGGATGATCAGGTGGCGGCTGTAGCGCGCGACCTCGTCACGGGTGAGCTCGGCGGCTGGCTCGACCAGCGGCGGCAACGGAGACACCGGCTACTCCTCGAATTCGCTCGATCTGACAGCGGCCCGACGGACGTTCACCATCCATCTCAGCAGGTGGCCAGATCAACGGCAAACAGCCGTCAAAGCTTCCCGAGGGGCCTCAGGCGATCGGATACGGCCACGGGTTGAACCGGCACGTCTTCCCGTCGGCCTTGACGTACTCCGGGTCGAACCGGGAGGCGTCGTTATCGGCAGTGGAGAACGTCTGCTGCATCATCACCGGCGCCAGGCCGCCGTTCTCGTCGCACGGCTCGTGATGCTGATAGCCGATGGCGTGGCCCACTTCGTGGTTGACCAGGTATTGCCGGTAGGAACCGATGTCACCCTGGAAGGGCACCGCGCCGCGCACCCAGCGGGACTCGTTGATGAACACCCTCGGCTGGGCGTCGGGTCCGTAGGCGGGGTTGTAGCAGGACGATTCCAGCGGGATCTCATAACCGCAGCCCTCGCGCACCGTCATCGGCGACGTCAGCGACACCCGAAAATCGGGCTTGACGCCCTCACTGCCGGCATCGACCCGCTCGAAGCCGAACTGCGGATTGTGGATCCAGCTCTTGGGATTGCTCAGCGTCTCGGAGACCATCCGCGCGAATCCCTCGTCACCGCCGAATGACGCGGTGTCGACGCCGTCCTCGATCTCCACGGTGTAGGTGAAGGTCTTCGCGGTGCCGTCACCGACCTTGGGCGAGGTGCCCGGCACGATGTGCCACGTCTTGGCTCCCGCTTCGCTGAACGCCCCGCCCTCGGGCAGGATCCCGGTCGGCAGGTTGGCGTCGAATTCGGTCAGCCCACGGGGCGGCGCGCCGATGATCGCGGTGCCACTTGACCCGATCGTCGGCGGGCTTTCGACGCCCCCGTGAGCGATGGGCTCGGTCGCCGGCGCGGCCGTTCCGGTGATGGTTTGATACAGCACCACTCCGGTCAGCACGATCAGCACCGGCAGCGCGTACGCGCGCCAGCCGTACATCGAGACGAACCGGCCCAACCACGTTTGCTTGCGCCATTGACGGCGCTGGTCCCGATTGGATCTGACCCGGCCCTGCTCCACCGCCAACGGGTCCCGCAGCGCGCGCAGCGGCTCACGCCACTCGTTGCGCAGCACAGGCACCCGACCGCCGCCGCGGTGCCCCGGGTCGTAGGTCACGGACCCAGGATGGCACAACAGCCGAACACGAGACTCCCGGCGCGCCCGTACCATCGCCCCAGCGCGCTACGGGCGAGTAACCAGGCCCGGGTAGTAATGTCAGTTCAACGAGGCTGCGAGCGCGGGGGCACTGTCGTCCAGCCACACACAGATTGAGGACTCGATGAGCGATCTCGCCAACGCGGCCGAGCGGAAGTCCGCTCGAGCGGCCAGTGGCGACCGTCCCGCCCCCACCGCTCGGCGGGGCAGCCGCCTGCCGCGTGATGAGCGACGGGGCCAGCTGCTGGTGGCAGCCAGTGAGATATTCGTCGACCGCGGCTATCACGCCGCCGGCATGGACGAGATCGCCGATCGCGCCGGTGTCAGCAAACCCGTTCTGTACCAACACTTCTCAAGCAAGCTCGAGCTGTATTTGGCGGTCCTGAACCGGCACGTCGAGAACCTGGTGTCCGGTGTGCGGCAAGCCCTGCGCACGACCACCGACAACCGGCAGCGACTGCGCGCGGCGGTACAGGCCTTCTTCGATTTCATCGAGCACGACGGCCAGGGCTACCGGCTGATCTTCGAGAACGACTACATCAGCGAGCCGCAGGTCGCGGTCCAGGTCAAGCTGGCCACCGAATCGTGCACCGACGCGGTGTTCGACCTGATCAGCCGCGATTCCGGGCTCGATCCGCACCGGGCCCGGATGATCGCGGTCGCGCTGGTTGCCATCAGCGTGGACAGCGCGCGTTACTGGCTGAACGCCGACCGCCCGGTCTCCAAGGAGGCCGCGGTCGACGGGACGGTGCATTTCGCCTGGGGCGGCTTGTCACACGTCCCGCTCACCCGCGGCTGACGACCTAGGCGTCGGCTGCTGCGGCGGCGGCCGGTCCCGAGGCGATCCCGAAGCCAACCCTGCGCGAGTCGGCGACACCGATCTCGACATAGGTGATCTTGGTGGTCTGCACCAGGAAGCGGCGTCCCTTGTCGTCGGTCAGGCTCAGCACGTCCGAACCACCCTTCGAGAACGCCGAGGTCACCAGCTCTTCGATCTCTGCGGGCGTCTGTGAGCTGCTGAACACCAGCTCACGTGGGCTGTCCGTAACGCCGATCTTGACCTCCACACTGGCCCCTTCTCTGTCATTTGCGTCGCGTGCGCGGCTACCCCAGAAGGCTAGTGGACGCCTGACTGCACGGTTGACAGCAGCCGTTCGCGGTGAGCGAATAGGGCGTCAAGCTGGGATAACAGCATGGCAACGGACAGGCGCGGCGCGTCGAAATCCGCCTTCTGCATCCATAACCTTGGCCTCGTGAGCGAGAAGAAGGGCCGACGGCGGCTGGTCCAGTGGCCCCGAGTGGCGCTGACCACCGCGGGCGTGCTGGTCGCCGCGACGGCGACGACGCTGGTCGTGCGGACCGACGACGCGGCCACCACCACGCCGGAATTCGGCGGTGCCACCCCCACCCGCACCGTGGTGGCCATCCCGGCTCCCCGGACGTCGACCCCGCCGCTTGCGCCGGTCACCGTCACGGTCCCGGGTCTGCCGGTGGAGACACCGGTCCGGGTTCCCCCGGCCACCGCCCCGGCGGCCGCACCGATGGCCCAGCCGCTGGTCGATCCAGGCGAGATCGTCTACACCGTCGCGGGTAACCAGCGACCCGACGATCCGGTGACGATCACCTACGCCGACGAGACGGGCGCATTGCGCACGTCCGAAAACGTCTCGCTGCCCTGGCGGATGACCGTCATCCCGAACGTGCCGGTCAACTATGTGACGGCCAGCAGCAACGGAAGTCAGCTCAACTGCTGGATCACCGATGCCCGCGGGATCACGGTCGCCGCCCAGACCGACAACGCGATCTCGACGACCTGCAACCGCTAAGCCAGGCCGAGCTGGCGCATCCGGTCGTGGTGCGTGCGCTGCAACCGGTCGAAGAATTCGGCCACCTGACCAAGCCCGCCCGGTCCGGCCAACACCAGGTCGACGAGTTCGTCGTGTTCGGCCAGCACGTACTGGGCCTGCGTGATCGCCTCACCGAGCAGTCGGCGCGACCACAGCGCCAACCGGCTGCGTTGCCGTCCGCTGGCGGTCACCGCGTCGCGAACCTCGGCGACGACGAACTGTGAGTGGCCGGTCTCCGACAGGACCCCACGCACCACGGCGGCCACCTCATCGGGCAGCACGTCAGCGATCTCGAGGTAGAAGTCGGCGGCTAGCGCGTCACCGACATACGTCTTGACCAGGGCCTCCAGCCAGGTGCTCGGCGTGGTCAGCCGGTGGTAGTTCTCCAGCGCCGAGGCGTGGCGCGACATCGCCGGAACGACGTCGACGCCACGGGCCTGCAACGCGTCGCGCAGCAGGTCGTAGTGGGCCATCTCGGCCGCGGCCATGCTGGCCATGTTGATCCGTCCCCGCAGGTCGGGCGCCATCCGCGCCTCGTCGGTGAGCCGGTAGAACGCCGCGACCTCGCCGTAGGCCAGTAGCGCGAACAACTCGTTGACGCCGGGGTGATCGGCGGAGATGCTCGCCGCTGACTCGGCGGCGGGTTGAGGGGCGGTCATGGCCGACACTGTAGTCGCGGCTGGGGCTGGGATCAGTCTCAGCCAGCGCGACCAGCTATGATGGGGCCTGACAATCGCCGTGAGGCGTGGTCAAGGAAATGTGCGTGCATGCAGTGGGCCCGCCTCCCTCAGTGCAGGGCCCGGCGAATCGGCATCGAATCTCTTGAAGCCGACTCCATTCCGACAGTCAGAACTCGTGCGCGCTGGAAGCACAACGAGGAACGACTACGGAAGGCACAACGCCACCAGCATGACACCACTCATAACACTTCCCCAGATCTCATTTGCCCAGCTCGGAGTCCGTGACGAGATCGTCCGGGCCCTTGCCGAAGACGGCAAGGAATTCGCCTTCGCCATCCAGGAACAGACGCTGCCGATGGCCCTGGCCGGCGACGACCTGATCGGCCAGGCCCGCACCGGTATGGGCAAGACCCTGGCCTTCGGTGTGCCGATGCTGCAGCGCATCACCACCGACAAGGAGCGCGAACTCAGCGGCATCCCGCGCGGGCTCGTGGTCGTACCGACCCGCGAGCTGTGCCTGCAGGTGCACGGCGACCTCGTCACCGCAGCGAAGTACCTGCGCGCCGACGAGTCCCGCAAGCTGACCGTCACCGCGATCTACGGCGGACGTCCCTACGAGGCGCAGATCGAAGCGCTGCAGAAGGGCGTCGACATCGTCGTCGGCACCCCCGGCCGACTGCTCGACCTCGCCCAGCAGGGTCACCTGCAGCTCGGCGGTTTGAGCATGCTGGTGCTCGACGAGGCCGACGAGATGCTCGACCTGGGCTTCCTGCCCGACATCGAGCGCATCCTCAAGCAGATCCCCGAGAAGCGGCAGGCCATGCTGTTCTCGGCGACCATGCCGGATCCGATCATCACGCTGGCCCGCACGTTCATGAACCAGCCGACCCACATCCGGGCGGAAGGCGTGCAGGGGGCGGCCACCCACGACACCACCGAGCAGTTCGTCTACCGCGCGCACGCGCTGGACAAGGTCGAGATGGTGGCCCGCATCCTGCAGGCCGAGGGCCGCGGCGCGACGATGATCTTCACCCGCACCAAGCGCACCGCGCAGAAGGTGGCCGACGAGCTCGCCGAGCGCGGGTTCAAGGTCGGCGCCGTGCACGGCGACCTCGGCCAGATCGCCAGGGAAAAGGCGCTCAAGGCGTTCCGCGCCGGTGACGTCGATGTCCTGGTCGCCACCGACGTGGCCGCCCGCGGCATCGACATCGACAACATCACCCACGTGATCAATTACCAGATCCCCGAAGACGAGCAGGCCTACGTGCACCGCATCGGCCGCACCGGCCGGGCCGGTAAGACCGGCATCGCGATCACCCTCGTCGACTGGGACGAGCTCGAGCGCTGGTCGATGATCAACCTCGCGCTCAAGCTCGACTGTGCCGATCCCGCGGAGACGTACTCCAACTCGCCGCACTTCTACGAGGAACTCGGCATCCCTGCCGAAGCCGGCGGCACGATCGGCGGCGCGCGCAAGTCGCCGCAGGGCGCCGCCAAGGCTCACAGCGGCAAGGGCCAAGACGGAACCCGGATCAGCTCCAAGGACAAGGACAAGGACTCCACCCGGGAGCGGCCCAGCCGCAACCGATCCCGCCGTCGCACGCGCGCCGGCGAGGGAGCCACCGGCCACGTCGAGACGTCGTCCGACTCCCCTGCCACCGCCTCCGGCGACAAGTCCACGGCGAGCGACGGCGGCGACGACAGCCCGGCTCGCAAGCGCCGGCGCCGGCGTCGGCCGCGCAACGCCGCCGAGGCCCCCGCAACAGCAAGCTGACGACCGCTATCGTCGCCTAGATGGTCAGACCTGAGCGCCGCACCAAGGGCGACCTCATCGCCGTGGCGACGATCGCGTTTGTCGTGATCGTCGTCGCCGCGCTGTTCTGGTGGAACAGCTCGGCGCGGGCCACGATCAGCCGGCCCGCCACCTCACCGGCACCCAATCCGATTCCGGCGCGGGTGGTTCCGGACACGCTGCACCAGCTGTGGACCGCGGCCAGCCCGCGCACGCTGAGCCCGATCGTGGTCGGCGGCACCGTGGTGACCGGCGACGGGACGACCGTCGAGGGCCGTGATCCGCAGACCGGCCAGACCCGGTGGAGCTACGCCCGTGACACCACTCTGTGCGGCGTGTCCTACGTCTACGACCTCGCCGTCGCGGTGTACCCCGACGTCCGGGGCTGCGGGCAGGTCAGCAGCATCAACGGCGGCACCGGGCGCCGCGGCCCGACCCGCACTGCCTACGCCGACCCGCAGGTGGTCCTCAGCTCCAACGGCAGCGCAGTCCTGTCGGCCGGTCCCACCCGGCTGGAACTGTGGCGCTCGGATCTGGTGCGGATGTTGTCCTACGGCGAGATCGACGCCCGGGTCAAGCCGGTCAACCAGGGCATCGGCGCCGGCTGCATTCAGATGTCGGCGGCCGCCAGCGATGAGGCGGTGTCGGTGCTGGAAGCCTGTCGGGACCAGAAGGACCTGCGCCTCACCCTGCTCAAGCCGGCGAAAGAGGAAGACGAACCCGACACCAAGAACGTGCCGCTGCCCGGTGTCGCCGGTGATTCCGAGGCCCGGGTGCTGGCCGTGTCGGGCACCACCACCGCGGTGTACCTGCCGACGCCCCAACCCCAGATCGCCGTGTACGACGACACCGGCAGCAAAATATCCAGCACGCTACTGAAAAAGCCTCCGGTACTGGCGAATCCGGCCCAGGCCGTCACCCACGCCGGCGACATGTTCACCTGGTGGACCGGCGACAGCGTGGAGGTTTTCGACGGCCGCCTGTCCTATCGCTACACGATTGAGGCAGCCGGCGCCGTGAGCCCGCTGGGTCCGGGCGCGATGATGGCCGGCCGCCTGCTCATCCCGCTGACCACCGGCATCGGGGTGTACGACCCGACCAGCGGGACCAACGAGCGCACCATCGCCGTCACCCATCCGGACGGCTCAGGACCGGTGGTCCCCACCGTCACCGATTCGAAGGTGATCGAGCAGCGCGGTGCGGCACTGGCCGCCTTCGGCACGAACCCCTAGACGTCAGGGGTGAAGGTCGGCAGCGTCTTGCCGGACTTCCAATACTTCAGCAACGAATTGGCCAAATCGCGATAAGCCGTGCCGCCCTTGCTCTTTCGACCCGCGAGCACTGACGACCCTGACGCGCTGGCCTCAGCGAAGCGCACGGTTCGCGGGATCGGCGGAGACAGCACCGGCAGGTTGTAGCGGTCGGCCACGTCGAGCAGCACGTCACGGCTGTGGGTGGTGCGCGAGTCGTACAGCGTGGGCAGCGCGCCCAGCAGCTTGAGCTTCGGGTTGGTGATCTGCTGCACGTCATCCACCGTGCGCAGGAACTGGCCAACGCCGCGGTGCGCGAGCGTCTCGCACTGCAGCGGCACGATCACCTCGTCGGCCGCGGTCAGGCCGTTGAGGGTGAGCACACCCAGCGACGGTGGACAGTCGATGAGCACCACGTCGAACTGGTCGAGCTTGTCCAGCGCGCGTTTGAGCGCATACTCCCGGCCGGCCCGCATCAGCAGCATCGCCTCCGCGCCGGCCAGGTCGATGTTGGCCGGCAGCAGGGTCATGCCCTCAGCCGTATCCACCAGGGCCGCGCTGGGCTCGACGTCGCCGAGCAGCACCTCATGTATCGACACCGCCAGCTTGTCCGGGTCGGTACCCAGCGAGAAGGTCAGACAGCCCTGGGGGTCGAGGTCGATGAGCAAGACACGCTTGCCCGCATCTACGAAGGCCGCACCCAGAGACGCGACCGTGGTTGTTTTGGCCACCCCACCTTTTTGGTTGGCAACCGCCAATACTCGGGTCACGGGGACCATCCTTGCAGGTTCTGAGCAGTTGCGTCCCGGCTGCCACGGCGCGCCTGGTCATCGGGCAGAATCAGTGAGCGTGAGCGTCGGCACGCACCGGTTGGTCCTGCTTCGGCACGGCGAAACCGAATGGTCTAGGGACCGCAAACACACCAGCACCACCGACATCGACCTCACCGAGATCGGGCGCGAGCAGGCCAAACTGGCCGCCCTCACCCTCGACCACCTCGCGCTGGACAACCCGCTGGTGATCAGCAGCCCGCGCAAGCGCGCCCTGGCCACAGCCGAGCTGGCAGGCCTGACGGTGAACGAAGTGTCCCCGCTGCTGGCCGAGTGGAACTACGGCGACTACGAGGGCCTGACCACCCACGAGATCCGTACTACGACGCCAGGCTGGCTGCTGTGGACCTACGGCTGCCCCGGTGGCGAGAGTGTCGACCAGGTCAGCATGCGCGCCGACCAGGCGGTGTCCTACGCCCTGGAGAACATGGTCGACCGCGACGTGGTGTTCGTCAGCCACGGGCATTTCTCCCGCTCGGTGGTCACCCGCTGGGTGGAACAGCCGCTGCGCGAGGGCGCGCGCTACGGCTTCGGCACGGCCTCGGTCGCGGTGGGCGGTTTCGAATACGGATTGCGGCAGCTCTCGGCGCTGGGCTTGACCAGCCACCGCGAGCCGGTCACCGGGACGTGATGGCGCAGCCGTCCTTTGTGCTGAGCGGGCCCGCCGGGACAGTCGTCGCCGAGGGGATCCAGACGGGGTACGACGACGTCGCCGCGGCCTCGGCCGCGTTGGCCGCCGGGTCGGCCGACGTGGTGGTCGGCGCTCTGCCGTTCGACATCAGGGGCAAGGCCGCGCTGCTGTCGCCGGTGTCGGTGACATTCGCCGATGCGTTGCCTGCGTGGCCGACGGAAGAGCTGCCCGCCGTTCGCATCGCGGCAACCCTGCCCTCGCCCGATGAGCACCGCGCCCGCATCCGCACCGCCCTAGACCGCCTGACCAAGCCCGAAAGTGCTTTGCAGAAGGTCGTTTTGGCGCGCGCACTGCGCCTTGTCGCCGACGGCCGGCTGGACGAGCGGGCGATCCTGCGCCGGCTGGTGGCCGACGACGCGGAGGCTTGCGCATACCTGGCCGACCTGTCCCCGGCCGGCGGCGACTACCTCGGCACCGCGCTGGTGGGCGCCAGCCCCGAATTACTCGTCGCCCGTTTCGGCGATCAGGTCAGCTGCCAGCCGTTCGCCGGGTCGGCGCCGCGGTCGGCGGACCCGGCGACCGACGCCGCCAACGGTGCCGGGCTGGCCGAGTCAGGCAAGAACCGTCACGAGCACCAGTTGGTCGTCGACACCATGCGCACCGCATTGGAGCCGCTGTGTGCCGAGCTCGACGTGGCGGATCGACCACAGCTGAGTCGCACTGCCGCGCTGTGGCACCTGTCCACCCCGATCCGCGGCCGGCTGCGCGATACCTCTGTCACCGCAATCGATCTGGCGCTTGCGTTGCATCCCACCCCGGCGGTGGGCGGCGTGCCGACGGGGGAAGCGGTCGATCTGATCGCGCAGCTGGAAGGCGACCGCGGCTTCTACGCCGGCGCGGTGGGGTGGTGTGACGCCCGCGGCGACGGCCGCTGGGTGGTGGCGATCCGCGGCGCACAGCTGTCCGCGGATCGAAGCGGGGCGCTGGCCCAAGCCGGCGGCGGTATCGTCGCCGAGTCCGATCCCGACGACGAAGTCGCGGAAACCACAACGAAATTCAGGACCATCCTGTCGGCACTGGGGGTGCAGCAATGACCGAGATCCGTCTGGCCCGTCCCGGGGACGAGGCCGAGATCGTCGCAATGATCCGCGAGCTCGCTGAATTCGAACACGCATCCGACCAGTGCACGGTGACCGAAAGCCTGCTCACCGCAGCACTTTTCGCGGAGAACCCGATCGGGTTCTGCCACATCGCCGAGATCGACGGCGAGGCCGCCGCGGTGGCCCTGTGGTTCCGCAACTTCTCCACGTGGGACGGCGTGGCCGGAATCTACTTGGAGGACCTGTTCGTTCGCGACAAGTTCCGCCGGCGCGGGCTGGCTCGTGCACTACTCGCCACCCTGGCCCGGGAATGCGTCGACAACGGCTACAGCCGCCTGACCTGGGCGGTGTTGGACTGGAACGTCAACGCGATCGCGCTCTACGACAACGTCGGCGGAAAGCCGATGTCGGAGTGGATCACCTACCGGGTGACCGGCCCGGAGCTCGGGGCGCTGGCCGCCGAAGTCTGATCGGAGATTTAGTCCTCGGCCCGTGACGCCCAGCGCACTGCCGGCGGGCTGAACAACAGCGCGAGTACCGCGATGGCCACCCCGCCGAGCGCGACCGCATAGACCGGCTGATGCCCGGCAACGATGTACCAGGCCACCGGCACCAGCAGCAGGTTGGCGAATACCGCGATGCCCCTGCCCCACCGGCGTCCGGTGATCAGCGCCCCGCCGGCGGCCAACACGGCAGCGCCCATCACGACGAACCAGCCTGCGGTGCCGTACCCGTTGACGATGTGTTGGTCGGTGCCGGAAACGGCGCGCACGACCAACACCACGGCCACGACGATTGCCACGACACCTTCGGCGGCCGCCGCGAAACCGGCGTAGCGAACCACAGGCGGGATAGCAGGTTGGGTCACCCTCGTAAGGTAACCGGTCGCACTGTGCCTATTCCGGTTCCGGTCGAGCGGCGCGCGACCAGCCCAGGGGGCTGAGCCCGCGATAGGGATCGGTTTCCCGAAGCACCAAGAGGTCGTCCAGAATCTGCTCGAGCTCTGCCTGTGTGCGCCGTTTCACGTCGTCGGCCCAGCCCGCCGCGTCGATGCCCACCGGTGTGGTGGTGTCGATGGGGGTGCCGAACCGCAGATACATCCGCTCCGGCCGGGGAATGAGCGTCGGCCCGACACCACGCAACAACGGCATCGCCATATCGTCTCGACCGCCGAATCGGCTGCTCATGGCCTGGCTGAATCGACCCCATGCGCTGTCCCGTGACGTGAGGCTGCGGTAGACGTCGTCCCCTCCGACAAGCCCGACCGGCACTATCGGATAGCCGTTCTCGACGGCGATCCGCGCGAATCCCGACCGCCCCTGCCAGCGCAGGGTGTATTCCTCGCCTTTGAATTTCGGGATCTCGCGACCGCCGCCGGGGAACACCAGGACGGTCTGGTCGTGGCGCATGAGTTCGCGCGCGGTTTCTGGTGCGCCCACGACGCCGCCGTATGCCGCCAGCAGGTCGCCGGGCAGGCCGCGCATCTGACCGAACTGACGGTCGGCCAGCGGCCGGACCCGAACCCCGATCTCTCGGCGCACCGCATAGGGAATCAGGAAGGTCTCAGCGCTGCCCATCTGAGTGTGGTTGCCCACCAACAGAAATCGGCCGTCAACGGGCAGGTTGCTCAACCCGTCAAGGTAGGGGCGCCATAGGTCGACAACCGGATGGATACCGTCCGCGACCGCTCCCAGCACGCGCTTGAGGGCACGGACCCGCGGTGGGTGATCCATGACGGCGACCGGCGCCACCTCAGCTCCGCTGCCCATTCCGAACTCCTTACCCACTACAAACGAACTAGTTCGTTCTTTATACTCTCGCTTTGTGAGAAGCACCTCAGCGCTGCGCGACGAGATCCTGACCGCCGCGCGCACCGAGTTCGCGCGCTACGGATTCGCGGGCGGGCGCATCGACCGCATCGCCTCAGCGGCCAGCGCGAGCAAGGAACGGCTTTACGCGCACTTCGGCGACAAGGAGGCGCTCTTCCGCGAGGTGCTCGCCGTCGACGTCGCCGAGTTCTTCCAGGCCGTCACGATGCGGCCCGACGCGGTCCCCGAGTTCGTCGGCGACGTCTTCGATGTCAACGTGCGCAGGCCCGAGCACCATCGGATGGTCGCGTGGGCGCATCTCGAGGGGCTCACCCTCGAAGAACCCACCGCCGATGGCCAGCCGCTGCCCGAACTAGCCATCGCCGCGATCGCGGAGGCTCAGGCCGCCGGCCATGTCGATCCGTCCTGGGATCCCCGCGATCTTCTCGTCACCCTGTTCGGCATCGCGCTGGCATGGGCGCACTGGCCCGACCCGGCGGCCGCGACCACCTCGGCGGCGATCCTGGCGCACCGGCGGGCCGCGGCGATCGAGGCGGCATCCCGCGTGGTCTCCCCCGGCCCCCGTCCTCGATGAAGAGGCGTATCAGCGCCGGAACACCACCCACCGCATAGCGCAATACATGTAGATCCCCTCGCAGGCGCCTGCTGCGATCCGGGCCAGGTGGTACTCGACACCGAGTGCGCGCAGCGCGCTGGAGACCCCGAGGATGAAGGCCAGGTAGTTGATCACGACCACGACGACGTAGACGGCCACCTGGGGCCCGACCGCGCCGTGCGACCGAAAGTTCACCACCCGATTGAGGACATAGCTCGCGGCGAAGGCACCCGCGTAAGCCACCGTCACCGCGAGCGCGAACGGCGCGTGCAACACCCCATGCAGCAGCGTGAGGGCCAACAGGTCCAGGGCGAAGGTGCCGGAGTTGATCACCACGAAGCCCAAAAAGGTCGGCGCCACAACGGAATTCAGGCCGAATGGCAGACGCGCAACGACCGCCTCGCACGCCCGGTGGAACCAGCCGACGGCGCTGACCGAACCCGGCTCCGACCCCACGATCACGTCGCGAGCATGCCACCGGCAGCTGACCCCTTAGTGATGAGCAGGCAAACACTTCGAATTCCGGTCCACCACGCGATTAGGCTCATGGCTCGTGCGTGCCGTCCTGATCGTCAACCCGAACGCGACCTCCACCACGGCAGCCGGCCGCGATCTGCTCGCCCATGCGCTGGAGAGCCGGGTGGAGCTGGCCGTCGTGCACACCGATCACCGCGGCCACGCGATCGAGATTGCCGCTGCCGCCAAGCGCGACGGCACCGACGTGATCATCGTCCACGGCGGCGACGGCACGGTGAACGAGGTGGTCAACGGGCTGATGGGGCGTCCCGGCTCGCCGCTGGCCGACACCATGCCCGCAGTAGCGGTGGTGCCCGGCGGGTCGGCGAATGTCTTCGCCAGGGCGCTTGGCATCAGCCCGGACCCGATCGCGGCCACCAATCAGCTGGTCGACCTGCTCAGCGCGCGCCGCAACGGCGCATCGTGGCGGCGCATCGGGCTGATGGACTGCGGCGAGCGCTGGGCGGTGTTCACCGCGGGGATGGGCGTGGACGGCGACGTCGTGGCGGCCGTGGAGGCTCAGCGCGCCAAGGGCCGAAAAGTAACTGCGGGCCGTTATATCCGGGTGGCGGTCCGGCAGATGCTGGCCAGCGCCCGCAAAGAACCCCTGCTGACGCTCGAGCTTCCCGGCCAAGCCCCCGTCACCGGCGTCTACTTCGCGTTCATCTCCAACTCGAGCCCGTGGACCTACGCCAACACCAAGCCGGTATGGACCAACCCGGACACCTCGTTCGATACCGCCCTCGGCATTTTCGCGGTGACCAGCATGAACGTCTGGAGAAACCTGATGCTGGTGCGACGCATGGTGTCCCAGAAACACAACATCAAGGCCAAGCACCTGATCCGCGACGACGACGTGGCCTGCGTGCGGATCACCAGCTCCGAACCAGTCGCTAGCCAGATCGACGGAGATTTTCTCGGGCTGCGCGAGGAAATGACGTTCCGGGCGGTTCCGGCGGCGTTGAGCGTTGTCGCTCCGCCTGCCACCACACCCTCTGACCTGCGATAACAGCGCTGCGCCCGCTGATTGCGGGCGCAGATGAGTTGAGTGTAGTACAAACGGGTAGAGGGTTAGTTGACCCACCCCCAGCAAGAGCCTGCAGTGACATTGCCCACGTGTTAACTGAGTCCTATTGACATCCGTCGAGGCTGTGAAACGATCGGATGCAACAGCACAGAAACATTTGTGTGCACGCGTTAACAGCCGAAGACAAAACGAGCGCGCTCAGTCGCGCACTTAGTAAGGAGTAGCGACAAATGGATTGGCGCCACAATGCGGTCTGTCGTGACGAGGATCCGGAACTGTTCTTCCCCGTCGGGAACAGCGGTCCGGCACTCGCCCAGATCGCTGACGCGAAGATCGTCTGCAACCGGTGCCCCGTGACCACGGAGTGCTTGAGCTGGGCTTTGGATTCCGGCCAGGATGCCGGTGTCTGGGGCGGCATGAGCGAGGATGAGCGCCGCGCGCTCAAGCGTCGCAATGCTCGCACCCGCGCGCGCACCAGCGTCTAGGTCCCTTTCACAGTTCGTAAGATCGCGGCCCCGGCAAATGCCAGGGGCCGCGATTTTTTGTTTCCGAATATGGTGTCCGTCACATTTGCTATTGCGGAACTCGCGCGCCCGTACGTCGCCCAAGTGGCACACGTAACACCACATCGGTCCCGCCGCCAGGAACGTCGTGCATTCCGAGTGAACCGTCGAGTTCGGCGGTGACCAGGGTCCGCACAATCTGCAGGCCGAGCCGGTCGGATTTCTCCAGGCTGAATCCGTCGGGAAGCCCGCGCCCGTCGTCGTGCACGACAACATCCAGCCATCGCGCGGAGCGCTCGGCCCTGATCGTCACGCAGCCCTGTTTGGCCGACGGCTCGAAGGCGTGCTCAATGGCGTTCTGGACCAGCTCGGTCACCACCATGACCAAGGCGGTGGCCCGGTCGGCGTCCAGCACGCCCAGCGCGCCGTCCCGGTTGATGCGGATGGGCGTGTCGACGCGGGCCACGTCGTTCATGATCGGCAGAATCCGGTCGATCACCTCGTCGAGGTTGACCTCCTCGTCCACCGACATCGACAACGCCTCATGCACCTGGGCGATCGAGGCCACCCGGCGCACCGACTCCATCAGCGCCTCGCGGGCCTCTTCGTTGCTCGTGCGGCGGGACTGAAGGCGCAGCAGCGCGGCGACGGTCTGCAGGTTGTTCTTCACCCGGTGGTGGATCTCGCGGATGGTGGCGTCCTTGGACAGCAGCGCGCGGTCGCGGCGCTTCACCTCGGTGACGTCCCGGATCAGCACCGCCGCCCCCGCAGCGGCGCCGTGGACCACCAGGGGCAGGGTGCGCATCAGCACCGCGGCACCGCCGGCGTCGACCTCCAGCCGCATGCTCGATCCGCCGGCCAGCGAGTCACGGACATGCTCGGCCAGTTCCAGGGCCTCGAACGGATCGGAGATCAGCGGCCGGGTGATCGCCACCAGGTTGTGGCCCTCGAGCTCGGCGGCCAGTCCCATTCGGTGATAGGCCGACAACGCGTTGGGGCTGGCGTAGACGACGACGCCGTCGACGTCGAGGCGGATGAAACCGTCGCCGACCCGCGGGCTCGACCGGGACAGCGCCAAATCGCCGACGTTGGGGAACGTGCCTTCGGACAGCATGTGCAGCAGGTTGCCCGCACAGTCCAGGTAGGCCCGCTCCAGCGGCGAGGACGTGCGCCGCTCGGCGAGCGCGGTCTGGTGGGTCAGAACGGCCACGACCTGGTTGCTGTATCGGACCGGGACGGCTTCGAGGTCGACGCTGGGTTCAGGCTTCGGATCGCTGTCACCGCGGCCGATCGCCCCCGAGGTGAACGCCAAGGTGACCAGGGGCAGGTCGCCCTGCGCGACGACGGTGCCGACGGCGTCCTTGAGCAGGACGGTCGGTGCGGTGTTGGGCCGGCACTGGGCGACGCAGACCAGCGCGCCGTCGTCGCGGCGCACCCACATCAGGTAGTCGGCGAACGAGAGGTCCGCCAGTAGTTGCCATTCGCCGACCACCGCATGCAGGTGGTCCACCGCGCTGCCCGGCAGCATGGTGTGCTCGGCGAGCAGGTCACCGAGGGTGGACACGAAGCTAGTCGATCACGGCAATGAGGTCGCCGGCCTGGATGACGTCACCTACTGACACGCTGACCTCGGTGATGGTGCCGCCGACTTCGGCCAGCACCGGAATCTCCATCTTCATTGACTCCAGAAGCACCAGGGTGTCGCCCGCGCCGATCTGGTCTCCCTTGCGGACCACGACCTCGAGCACACTGGCCACGATCTCAGCGCGAACATCCTCGGCCATCTTCACCCTCACTCTTGGTGCTGCTCAAACTCTTGGTGCGGCTCTATCGAACCACAACACCGGGTGGTCAGAGGTTCGATGGGGCCGTGAGACACTGTATGCAGCGTCAAATCAATGGAGGTACATCATGGCCAAGCGTGGTCGTAAGAAGCGTGACCGCAAGCACAGCAAAGCCAATCACGGCAGGCGACCCAACGCCTGAAAACAAAGAGCCCGGCAATACGCCGGGCTCTTTTCTTTTCCGTGTTTCTCTTCCGTGCTATCCGCGCCGGATGATGGTGGTTTGACTGATCTGCAGGCGCACCCGCTCCAAGAGGTGCTGGGGAGCCTTGTCCCCGCTGCACCTGGACGCGACCAGCTTCTTGATGCGCTCCTCCACCCCGTAATGCTGCAGGCAGGTCGGGCACTCTTCGAGGTGATGACGCAGGCGGTCTTTCGTCTCGGCCGTGCACTCACCGTCGAGCAGCGTCCACACTTCGGCGATCACCGCAGCGCACTCGGGATGAGCCGGGTCCACCGGACCAACCGGCGGGCGCCAGTTCTCGTCGCGGGATACGTTCTCGTCGCTCATGAGACGACCTCCTCCGGCGTGTCCTCCGTCTGGCCGCGGTTGAATCCGCGTTCCTTGGCGACGTCGGCCAGCAGGGCGCGCAGTTGGCGCCTGCCTCGGTGCAGCCGGGACATCACCGTCCCGATCGGGGTATCCATGATTTCGGCGATCTCCTTGTAGGGGAAGCCCTCGACGTCGGCGTAGTACACCGCCATCCGAAACTCCTCCGGCAATGCCTGCAGAGCTTCCTTGATCTCGGTGTCGGGCAGCAGTTCGAGTGCTTCGACCTCGGCCGAGCGCAATCCCCGTGAGGTGTGCTCGGCGTTGGCCGCCAACTGCCAGTCGGTGATCTCCTCGGTCGGATACTCAGCCGGCTGGCGCTGCTTCTTGCGGTAGCTGTTGATGTAGGTGTTCGTCAGAATCCGGTACAACCACGCCTTGAGGTTGGTGCCCTCACGGAATGACCGGAAGCCGGCGTAGGCCTTGACCATGGTTTCCTGCAGCAGGTCTTCGGCATCTGCCGGGTTGCGCGTCATGCGGAGCGCGCCGCCGTAGAGCTGGTCCAGCAGCGGGATCGCGTCGCGCTCGAAGCGCGAGGTCAACTCCGCATCGGACTCCACGCGCGGTTCGGCCTCGACTGAGCCTGAACTGTCAACGCTGTCGATATCGGTCATCGTGGGTGACACAGTCCCTTCTGCCGCGGTGCTCCAGACGAGCTCCGGCAGCGGTATCGGACGGACGAGAAATGCGGGTGCGGCTTCGGCCATCATGCAGACTGCAGCTGACACCGGACTTCTCTCCTTCCGATCCTAAGGCTGTGACCAACATCTTTTTGAAGGACGTTGCCGATCGCGGCCCCCGACGGCTGCGATTACTGTCCACAACAGGATTTCTCACCAGGCTATTTCCCACGGTTAACTGAGCCGGTGAGTCGTGCAGCAACCCCGGCCATCGCCGCGCTGGTGACGGCCGGTGCGCCCCATGAGGTGTTGCGATATCACCACGACCCGCGGGCCCAGTCGTACGGTGACGAGGCGGTCGCCGCGCTGGCGGGCGATTCTCTGGCGCCCGAGCAGATTTTCAAGACCCTGGTCATCGCGGCGGGATCGGTGCTGGCGGTCGCCGTGCTGCCGGTGCCATGGAAGTTGTCACTCAAGGCCGCCGCCGCGGCGCTGGGGTTGGCCAAGGTCACGATGGCCGATCAGGCGGCCGCCGAACGCGCCACCGGATACGTGCTGGGCGGCATCTCACCACTCGGCCAGCGCAAGCGGCTGCCGACGGTGGTCGACAGTTCGGCGCTGAGCTTCGAGCGGGTGCTGTGCAGTGCAGGTAAGCGCGGCTGGGATGTCGCGCTGGCTCCGCAGGACCTGGTGCGGCTGACGCAGGCGGTGACCGCCGATATCCGTGCGGTCTAGGGTGGCACGGGTGGCAGCTATTTTTTCCGGCAAGACCATGTTCATCTCCGGCGCCAGCCGTGGCATCGGCCTGGCCATCGCCAAACGCGTCGCGGCCGACGGCGCCAACGTCGCGCTGGTGGCCAAGACCACCGAGCCGCACCCCAAGCTTCCCGGCACCATCTATACCGCGGCCAAGGAGATCGAGGACGCCGGCGGCCAGGCCTTGCCGATCGTCGGTGACGTCCGCGACGGCGACTCGGTGGCGGCCGCGGTGGCCAAGGCCATCGAGCAGTTCCGCGGCATCGACATCTGCGTCAACAACGCCTCGGCGATCAACCTCGGCTCGATCGAAGAGGTGCCGCTGAAACGCTTCGATCTGATGAACGGCATCCAGGTCCGCGGCACCTACACCGTCTCGCAGGCCTGCATCCCACATATGAAGGGCCGGGAGAATCCGCACATCCTCACCCTCTCGCCGCCGATCCGGCTGGAGTCGCAGTGGCTCAAGCCCACTCCATACATGATGGCGAAATTCGGAATGACGTTGTGTGCGTTGGGCATTGCCGAGGAAATGCGTGATGTCGGTATCGCCTCCAACACGCTGTGGCCGCGCACGATGGTCGCCACGGCCGCGGTGCAGAACCTGTTGGGGGGCGACGAGGCGATGGCCCGCTCACGCAAGCCGGAGGTCTACTCCGACGCCGCCTACGCGGTACTGAGCAGGCCGGCTCGCGAGTACACGGGACAGACGTTGCTGTGCGAGGACGTCCTGCTGGACTCCGGTGTCACCGATCTGTCGGTCTACGACTGCATTCCAGGTTCCGAGCTGGGCGTGGACCTGTGGGTCGACACCCCCAACCCGCCCGGGTACCGCAATCCCTGACGCTTAGACCTGGACGACGGTGTTGCGCCCGGTCTCCTTGGCGCGGTACATCGCCTCGTCGGCCCGCGCCGTCGCGGTGGTGGCGTCTTCGCCGGGAACGGCAAGGGTGGCGCCAATGCTCAAGGTGGCGTGGATGATTCCGCCGGGATAGTCGATCGGTTCGGCGGCTCTATGCCGAATCGCTTCCGCGATCTTCGTGACAGCATCGAGGTCACGGACGCCCGGCAACAGCACGAGTATCTCGTCGCCACCGGTGCGACCGACCGTGTCCCCGTGGCGCACACACTCCCGGATCCGCGCCGCCAACGTGGCCAGCACAATGTCCCCGACCGCATGCCCGTACGCGTCGTTGATGCGCTTGAAACCGTCGACATCGCAAAAGAGGATGCCGATGCGCTGGCCGTCGACCTTGGGACCAGCCAGCGCGGACCCCAGGCGATCGAGTGCCTCGGCACGGTTCACCAAACCGGTGAGCATGTCGAACCGGGCCAGCTGCTCGAGACGCCGCTCGAACTCGACTTGATCGTCGACGACCCGCAGCGCCGCGATCACGCCATCGTCGTCCCCGTCGCCGTCCACGTAGGGCTTGGATCGGCAATCGACCCAGTGGAAGCCGCCGTCCGCCCGGTCGATCCGGAACCTTTCGACCGCGGGTTCGTCTGTGGCGGTTCGCTGTTCGCCGATATTCACGAAGTCCACATCGTCGGCGTGGACATGGCGGTTGAAGTCCGAGCCGATCCACGTTTCTTCGGCGTACCCGAATGTTGCTTCCACGGACGGCGAGATCCACACCACCTGCGCGCCGCGCAGGTGAACGACGGCGTCGACGGCGTTTTCCGCCAGGATGCGGTAGCGGGCCTCGGCATCCTCGCGGTCGCGGATCAGGACTGCCCTGTCGATCAGGAGTCGCTGTTCGCGTTGGCTCAGATAGAACACCCCCACACCGATGACGACGGCGCTGACCGATATGGACAGCGCCCACACCGCATCCTCACGCACGCCAACGGCCAGGAACGCCAGCCGAGAGAGCCCGACGACGATCGGCAGGGCGGCGAACATCGCGCCCATCCGAATCAGGGCCCGGCCATCGGGTCGGGCCAGCAGCCACGCCACCGGATTCCAGTCGGGCCGTGCGGCAAAGGCCGCCGCGATCAGCAGCAGCAGCGTGACGGCGGTCGCGATCCCCATACCGGTCGAGGTCCCAGCTTCAATGACCGACAGTGTCTGGAAGGTGTAGGCCGTGATCACCACGAATGGCACGGCCAGCGCCAATACCAGGCCTGCCGTCCGAGCTACCCGAGCCGGGGCACGATCTACGCGTGTCAGCGCGACCGCGAGCGCCAGCAGCAGGACGGTGCCCGCCGTCTGTGGGCTGGGACGGCCCGGCCATTGCTTCTGCAGCGCGGTGACCTCCCCGGAAAACCACCACTGATCCAAGCCGAACGCCCGGCCGGTCACGTATTCGCAGAGGATGGCCACTACGACCACTGCAGCCGCCACCGCCAGGCCGCGGCCAACCCACAGCCGCGTACGGGACGGGTGACCCGACTGCACCAGAATCGCCGTGGCCAATGCAGCCACCAACAGGGCCGTCCACGGCGTCATCTGCGGCCAGGACTCGAAGATCCTCGTCAACCGCTCGGTCCCGGTCGCCCAGCCGAGCCAATTCGACGCGGAGACGAGAAACACCACGGCCAGCGCCACCTGGCCGCCTCGAGCCACTAGCGCTTCGAGCTGCGCATCGGGCTCGGTCTTGGCCATCGGCTTCTCCCCCACCAACAGGACGTGATCCGCATTCTGCCGTACCGACGCGCAGAACCTGACCTCGAGCGTGAAGTCGAGTACCCCTACCTGCTTTAACCCTTCGGGCGAACCCCACTGTGCCTATCTGTTCGGGCGGAGCCCGCTGTGTCTAATTTCGGGGACGCACCCCGAAGCGGCGCACACCCTTCGCGGCGAAGGCCCGCATCATCGCCAGCGCAACCCGGCCCTGCCGCCTCGATGACGAGTACCAGACCAGCTCGGACTTCTGGGTGGGGATCCGCGGGGCGGTGATCGCCTGCTGGCGGCAGAACTTGATCAGCCCACTGGGCCCGCCGGCCCGGTAGCCGATACCGGAGTCCTTCCAGCCGCCCATCGGAAGCGACGGGCAGAACACGTTGGTCAGGGCGTCGTTGATGTTGACCGCGCCGCACTCCAGCCGCCGCGCCACCCGCTCACCGCGTTCGAGGTCCCCGGTCCAGACCGTGGCGGACAGTCCGTATTTAGAGTCGTTGGCCAACCGGATGGCCTCTTCCTCGTCGGCGACCTTGACCACCGGCAGCGTCGGGCCGAAGGTCTCCTCGGCGATGCAGGGCATGGCGTGGGTGACGTCGGCCAACACGGTCGGCTGGAAGAAGGTGCCGACGCCGGTGGGCTTGCCGCCGGTAAGCACCCGCGCCCCGGCGGCAACGGAGTCCTGCACGTGCCGACCGACGATATCGCGCTGGGCGGCGGTGGCCATCGCACCGGTGTCGTACTTGTAGCCCGAATCCTCTTGTCCCTGTGCAATATTGCGGACATTCTCGGTGAGCTTGCCGATGAACTCGTCGTAGACCGGAGCCTCGACGTAGACCCTCTCCACCGAGATGCACACCTGTCCGGAGTTGAACATCCCACCCCAGGCGATGCCGTTGGCTGCGCGGTCGATGTCGGCGTCGGCCAGCACGATCGCCGGGTCCTTGCCGCCGAGTTCCAGACTGCACGGGATCAGCCGTTCGGCGCAGGCCACGGCGACCTTGCGACCGGTGGCGGTCGATCCGGTGAAGTGGACGTAGTCGACGTTCTCGATCACCGCACTGCCGGTCTCGCCGTATCCGGTGGCCAACCCGAGCACCGGCGGAGCACCGACCTCGGTCCAGCCGCGCGCGAACTCGATGGCCGAAAGTGGCGTCACCTCAGACGGTTTCAGCAACACCGCCGCACCGGCGGCCAGGGCGGGCACCACGTCGAGCGCCAGCATCGCCAGTGGGAAGTTCCACGGCTCGATGATCCCGACCAGCTGGTACGGGCGGTACACGGTGGTCAGCTTCTTCATCCGGTAGACCAGGCTGTGCGGCTTGGGGTGCGCATCGGCCAGGAACACCTCGGCGTTGCCGGCCCAGTACTTGATGGAATCGGCGATCGCCACCGGCTCAAGGCTGGCATCGTTGCGCGATTTCCCCGACTCTGACATCAGCACCTCGGTGAGGTGGTCGGCGTTGTCGAGAATCCAGTCCTGCCACTTCTGCATCCAGGCCTTGCGCCCGCGTGGGCCGATCGTCTCCCACTCGGTTTGGAACAGCCGCAGCTCCCTGGCCTTGGCCGCCACCGCCTCTGGAGCGTCGATCGGCACGGTACCGGCGACGCGACCGTCGGCGGGGTTGCGCACGGTGAAGGTGGCTTGATCGGCCTTGGGCTCAACCGCGGTCATGGCGGTTCCTCTCGCTGGTCGGATCTCCCTGTGAGCCTAACCTCAGCCGAGTCGCTAGAACAGGCCAACCGGTTGGTTGTGTGGACCGGCCGGTTCGAGGAGTTCGGGCCCGTTGTTGCGGACGCTGTTCACCAGGGTCGAGATCTCTCGGACGTCGATACCGGCGATGTCCGGGGGTGCGGTCAGCAGGTCGGTATCGGCGGGCTGGTCGGGATCCAGCCAGCGGTCCCAGTGACGCTCGTCGACGATCAGCGGCATCCGGTCGTGAATCTCGGCGAGCTCCCCCACGGCGTCGGTGGTGATGATGGTGCACGTCAGCAGCGGGGAGGCCGCGTCATCGGACTTCCAGACCGACCACAAACCGGCCATGAACAGCGGCTCGTCATCGGCGCGGTGCATGTAGAACGGTGTCTTGCGGGCCTTCTTACCGGCCGGGGTGTCCGGGTTGGGTTTCCACTCGTAGTAGCCGTCCATCGGGACCAGACACCGCTTGCTCTTCGCTGACGCCCGAAAAGCCGGTGAGCTGGTGATCTTTTCGGCGCGCGCGTTGATCAGCAGGGGGCCCTTGGTCTCCGGGGTGCCGTCGGCCGTCGCCTTCACCCAGGGCGGCACCAGGCCCCAGCGCATCAACCGCACCCGTCTGCTCGGGGTGTCGTCGGGTTCGGCGTGGCGGCTGACCACGGTGGCCACCGTGGCCGTCGGGGCGACGTTGTAGTTGGGCCCCCTGGCCTCTTTGGCCGCCTCGGTGGCTTCGTCGATGGCATTGATCTTTTCGGCGAGCAGCGCCGGGTCGGTGGTCACCGCGAATCGTCCGCACATACCTCCATCGTGACGCACCGGCCGACAAGGCAGGATGTATAGCCGTGAGCACCGAGTTGTGGACGGCACCTTCGACGGCGACTGCTGTCGACGCCACCGTGACGGTGCCCGGCTCGAAATCGCAGACCAACCGCACCCTTGTGCTCGCTGCGCTGGCCGCCGCCCAGGGGCAGGGCGCCTCCACGATCAGCGGCGCGCTGCGCAGCCGCGACACCAACCTGATGATCGGCGCCCTGCAGGCACTCGGTATCGAAGTCACCGGCCCAGCCGCCGAACTGGTGGTCGGCGGGGCACTCGCGCCGGGGCCGCAGGCGCGCATCGACTGCGGGCTGGCCGGCACGGTGCTGCGGTTCGTGCCGCCACTGGCGGCACTGAGCACCGCGGTCGTCGAGTTCGACGGTGACGCGCAGGCCCGCATCCGGCCGATCGCTCCCCTGCTCGACGCGCTGCGCGGACTCGGTGTCGATATCGACGGCACCGGGTTGCCCTTCGGAGTCCACGGCCGCGGCGCGGTCGAGGGCGGCACCGTCCACATCGACGCCTCAGCCTCCTCGCAGTTCGTCTCGGGCCTGCTGCTCGCCGGCGCCGCCTTCACCCAGGGCCTGACCGTCGTACACACCGGTCCGCAGCTGCCGTCCGCACCGCATATCGCAATGACCGTGGCGATGATGCGCGAGGCCGGCGTCGACGTCGACGACACCGTGAACAACCAGTGGCGGGTGGCGCCGGGGCCGATCGCGGCCCGGCACTGGAACGTCGAGCCGGACCTGTCCAACTCGGTGCCGTTCCTGGCCGCGGCGGTGGTGACCGGCGGCGCCGTGCGCATCACGAGCTGGCCGGCGGCCAGCGTGCAACCCGCCAACGCCATTCTCGGCATCCTGACGCTGCTCGGATCGACTGTGCACCAATCCGATTCGCACCTTGAGCTGCGGGGTCCGCAATCCTACGACGGCTTTGACGTGGACCTGCACGACGTGGGCGAGCTGGCCCCGGCGGTGGCGGCGCTGGCCGCGCTGGCCGCCCCTGGCTCGGTGTCGCGCCTGTCCGGCATCGCGCATCTGCGCGGCCACGAGACCGACCGACTGGCAGCGCTGCGCACCGAAATCTCCCGCCTCGGCGGCATATGCACCGAGACCGACGACGGCCTGGTGATCACCGCGACCCCCCTGCATGCCGGCACCTGGCATTCCTACGCCGATCACCGGATGGCGATGGCCGGGGCGATTGTCGGGCTGCGGGTACCCGGCGTCACGGTCGAGGACATCGCCACCACCGCCAAGACGCTGCCGGACTTCGCGCAGCTGTGGACCGAGATGGTGGGCCGCGGTTGAGCCCTCGCGAGTACGACGAGTCCGACGCCAAGATGAGGTCGGGCCGTGGCTCGCGGCCCCGTACCAAGACCCGTCCCGAGCACGCCGACGCGGTGTCGGCCATGGTGGTCACCGTCGACCGCGGCCGGTGGGGCTGCGTTCTGGGGGGTGATCCCGACCGGCTCGTCACCGCGATGCGCGCCCGCGAACTGGGCCGTACCCCGATCGTCGTCGGCGATCACGTCGACGTGGTCGGTGACCTATCCGGGCGGCCCGACAGCCTCGCTCGGATAGTGCGCCGCGGTGAACGTCGAACAGTGTTGCGCCGCACCGCCGATGACACCGACCCCACCGAGCGAGTGATCGTCGCCAACGCCGACCAGTTACTCATGGTGATCGCCCTGGTCGACCCGCCGCCGCGCACCGGGCTGGTGGACCGGGCGTTGATCGCGGCGTACGCCGGCGGGATCCGACCGATTCTGTGTCTGACGAAGACCGACCTGGCACCGGCCGGACCGTTCGCCGAGCAGTTCGCCGATCTGGAGCTGACCGTGATCACCGCGGGCCGCGGCGACCAGATCGACGAGGTGGAGCAGCTACTGACCGGGAAGATCACCGTCCTGCTCGGCCACTCCGGCGTCGGCAAATCCACATTGGTGAATCGCCTTGTGCCCCAAGCACACCGCGCGACCGGCGAGGTGTCGGGCGTCGGTAAGGGCAAGCACACGTCGACGCAGTCGGTCGCGCTGCCACTGCCGGGTGGCGGCTGGGCTATCGACACCCCTGGCATCCGATCGTTCGGCCTGGCCCACATCGAGCCCGACGAGGTGCTGCGCTCGTTTTCGGATCTGGCTGAGGTAATCGAAGACTGCCCCCGCGGATGCGGCCACTTGGGACCGCCGGCCGACCCGGAATGCGCGCTCGACGCGCTGACCGGCGAGCCCGCGCGGCGCGTCGCCGCCGCCCGGCGGCTGCTGTCCGCGTTGTCAGATGGCGCAGCGTATTGATAATTGTTTGCAAGACCAATCGAGAGGGCACGCCGCAGACATGAGCACCATTCCCAACTTGACACTGAACGACGGCACTTCGATCCCCCAGCTCGGGTTCGGTGTCTTCCAGATCCCGCCCGACGAGACCGCGTCGGCGGTGCGCACCGCCCTGGAAATCGGCTACCGCCACATCGACACCGCCGAGATGTACCAGAACGAAAAGGGAGTGGGAGAAGGCATCCGGGACTCCGGCATCGACCGCGGTGAGGTGTACATCACCAGCAAGCTCAACAACGGCTTTCACAAGCCCGACGATGCGCGACGCGCATTCGACGGGACGATCGAGGCGCTCGGCTTCGACTACGTCGACCTGTTCCTCATCCACTGGCCGCTGCCGGGGCTCTACGACGGCGACTTCGTCTCCACGTGGCAGGCGTTGGAGGAGTTCAAGAAAGACGGCCGGGCCCGCAGCATCGGAGTGTCCAACTTCCAGATCCACCACCTCGAGCAGCTTGCGCGCGACACCGAGACGGTGCCCGCCGTCAACCAGATCGAGGTGCATCCGTACTTCGCCAACGACGCGCTGCGCGGCTACGGTATCGATCACAGCATCCTCACCGAGGCTTGGTCACCGATCGCCCAGGGCGCGGTGCTCGGCGACCCGGTGATCGGCGCGATCGCCGAGCGTCTCGGCAAGAGCGCGGCTCAGGTGGTGCTGCGCTGGCACATCGAGCGCGGCGACATCGTGTTCCCGAAATCCGTTACCCCGGAACGCATCAAGGAGAACACCGAGATCTTCGACTTCGAGCTGAGTGACGAGGACATCGACGCCATCACCGCCCTCGACAAGGGCGAGGCGGGACGAAGGGGTCCCAATCCGGACGACTTCAACTGGATCCCGGACTAGACGTTCAATCCCGGCCGGCGAACTTTGACAGGTAGAGCCAGGTCGGCCGGTAGCCGAGTCGTTCGTAGAGCCGCAGGGCGTCTCGGTTACCGGGCAGCACCCCGAGGACGAGGTCATCGACGCCGGATACACGCAGGTGGTCTTCCAGCTGCGTCAGCAGCTCGGTGCCCAACCCGGATCCGCGGAATTCTGGTAGCACCGAGAGTGATTCAATCTCGCCGATGCGCTTTCCGGTGACCCAGGTGTCGGCCACCCAGGTGTCCTCGACCGCCATGATGTGCGCCAGCCCGTAGCCGATCACACGATCGTCGATGCTGGCGAGCAGCAGGAGCGTGCCGGGTTTGGCGAGCAGGTCCTCGTAGAGAGTGCGCCGTAGTCGCCACGTTTGGTCATCGCTGACGTATGGCCTCAGCTCGGGCATCGTCTCGGCATGCCGGTGATGCACGGCGACCCACAGGGGTTCGACGATGTCGAGATCATCCGCGCTGCCTGTGCGCAGCTGCCACGGCCCACTCACGGGACCATCATGCCCCGCGAGTGAGCCGACGGTTAAGCAGCCTTGGCGCGACGCTTCTCGCGACGCGTGGCGCGCACCGTCGCGATAGCGGACTTCAGCCCGCGGCGCGGTTCGTCGCCCAGCTCAGCGAACATCCGCTCACTGCGAGTCTCGGGTGCGTCGTCGACGGTGTCGTGCAGGTACTTGTCCGGCAGCGACAGCTTGGCGATGGTCCGCCACGTCTTGGCGTACTGCACCAGGAACGGCCCACTGGTGTACGGCAAGTCGTACTTGTCGCAGACCTGCCGCACCCGCACCGAGATCTCCTGGTACCGGTTGCTGGGCAGGTCAGGGAACAAGTGGTGCTCAATCTGGTACGACAGGTTGCCGGTCATGAAGTCCATGGCCCGGCTGCCGTCGATGTTGGCGCTGCCGAGCATCTGGCGCAGGTACCACTGGCCCTTGCTCTCGCCCACCATGTCGGTCTTGGTGAATTTCTCTGCGCCATCAGGGAAGTGGCCGCAGAAGATCACCGCGTTGGCCCACACGTTGCGGATCACGTTGGCTATGGCGTTGGCGGTGGCCGTCGAGCGGAATGTGGCGCCCGGCGACAACGACGTCAGTGCCGGGTAGGCGACGTAGTCCTTGAGGAGCTGTCGGCCGGCCTTGATGCCGAATTCGCGCACCCGGATCAGGGTGGCCTTGCGATCGTCGCGGGCCTTCCAGATCTTGCCGAGCTCCAGGTGCTGCAGGCCGACGCCCCACTCGAACCCGAGCGCCAACAGGGTGTTGAACAGCAGGTTGCCGTAGAGGTTGAACGGCTGCCACCGCTGATCGCGGGTGACCCGGATGACGCCATAGCCCACGTCGTCGTCCATGCCCAAGATGTTGGTGTACTTGTGGTGCATGAAGTTGTGGGTGAACCGCCAGTGCTTGGACGCCCCGCTCATGTCCCACTCCCACGACGAGGAGTGAATCTCGGGATCGTTCATCCAATCCCACTGCCCGTGCATGACGTTGTGGCCGATCTCCATGTTCTCGATGATCTTGGCCACGCCCAGGGTCGCAGTGCCGGCCCACCACGCGGATCGCTTGGAGCTGGCGGTCAGCATCAGCCGTCCGGCAATCTCCAGCCCGCGTTGGGCGGCGATGGTGCGACGGATATAGCGCGCATCCCGCGCGCCCCGGGAATCCTCAATGTCCTGGCGGATGGAGTCGAGCTCGACCGCCAGGCTTTCGATGTCAGCCTCGGTCAGGTGCGAAAACGCATCAACATCGGTAATAGCCATAAGTCACGCCTCCCTTCTTCTACCTACGGTACCGTAACCTACGTTCCCGTAGGTTACTAGCCGGTAAACCTCAGACGTCGACCACACAGTCGCCCGACGCAGCCGAAATACAGGTCTGGATCCGGGTACCCGGTTCGTGCTCGGCGCCCGTACGCAAGTCACGGACATGGCCGTCGACCAGGGGCACCACGCAGGATTGGCAGATGCCCATGCGGCAGCCGAAGGGCATCTGCACCCCGGCCTTCTCCCCGGCCTCCATCAACGACGTCGCGGCATCTGCCGTCACCGTCTTGCCGCTGCGACCGAACGTCACCGTGCCGCCCTGGCCGTGCGCGGCCGCCCGGGACGCTGCGAACCGCTCGAGGTGCAGCTGCTCGCCGATCCCGGCCGCCTGCCACACCTTCTCGGCCTCGGTGAGCATCCCTTCCGGGCCGCAGGCCCAGGTCTGGCGCTCGCGCCAGTCCGGGATCGCGTCGTCGAGCTGACGCAGATCCAGGCGTCCCTCGGTCCGGGTGGTGCGCACCGTCAGCCGGTAGGTGTCGTGGTCTCGCGCCAGCTCTGCAAGCTCGGTGGCGAACATGACATCGGATTCGGTTGGGGCGGAATGGATGTGGACGATATCGCCGACCTGATCACGACGTGTCAGGGTCCGCAGCATCGACATCACCGGGGTGATGCCGGAGCCACCCGTCAAGAACAACAGTGAAGCCGGCGCGGGATCGGGCAGCACGAAGTTGCCCTTCGGAGCGGCCAGCCGGACGATCGTGCCGGGCTTCACTCCACCGACCAGGTGCGTGGACAGAAAACCCTCGGGCATGGCCTTGACGGTGATCGTGATCGTCCGCGAGCGACCGGAGCCGTCGGAATGAGGGCTCGACGTCAGCGAGTACGAGCGCCACCGCCAGCGGCCGTCGACCAGCAGGCCGATCCCGATGTACTGGCCGGGCTGGTAGTCGAAGGTGAACCCCCAGCCGGGTTTGATCACCAGCGTCGCCGAGTCCTCGGTTTCCCTGCGGACCTCGAGTACCCGACCGCGCATCTCGCGCGCCGACCACAACGGGTTGGCGAGCTGCAGGTAATCATCGGGCAGCAACGGCGTGGTGATCCGGCCGACCAGGGCCCGGACCGCGTCGATCGCCGGGTTACGCCCTTCGCCCGCCACCTTGGGACGAACCGTGTCGACCACATTCGCACTGATCTTGACCTGGCTTTTCGCCATGAGGCCACCTCCTACCCGCCGTTAACCTACGGTACCGTAACTTACGGTCCCGTATCTAGGCGTTCAGAGCAAATCGAGCAGGAACGGCAGCTCCTGGGTGGCGTACCAGGCCAGCGCGTGATCCTGGGCGTCGCCGACGACGAACTCGGCGTCTTCATCGCCCAGATCGGCGTCGTCGATGACGGCGATCGCCGCGTTCACAGCGGTTTCGGCGTCGGCGTTGTCTACGTAGGCGGCGGCCACCTGATCCAGGTTCACCCGGCCGCTGAGCCGCACCACCGCGTCGTCCAGGTCGGGCCGCACAGTGGCGTCCGCGTCGGCGATGACGACCGCCCTGCGCAGCGGCAGCCCGCCATCGGCATGGCCTGCTTCAGCGGCCAGCAGCCGCAGCGACGCCAGTGCCGCCTCGCCGATGGCCACCTCGGCCAGCTCCTCGTCGTCGCCCTCGGCATAGGACTCCCGCAGTTTTGGCGTCACCGCGAACGCCGTCCCGCTCAGCGGCTGAAACGATCCGTCGGCGACCAGCTGCTGCAGCATGGCCAGGGTGGCCGGGATGTAGACCCGCATCAGGGGAGGTTAGCCCTCGCCGTCACCGAGCAAGGTGGACACATGGTCGGGGACATAGTTGGCCAGCTCACGCGCGGGCCGGACATAGCCGCCCATGACCGGACGCTTGGGCAGTTCGACTTTGGGGTGGTCGACTTCCTCGTAGTCGATGCTGGCCAACAGGTCGGCCATCATGTTCAGCCGCGCGTGCTTCTTGTCGTCGGACTCGACGACAATCCATCGCCGGTCCGGGAGGTCGGTGTGCACCATCATCTCGTCCTTGGCCCGGGAGTAGTCCTCCCAGCGGTACACCGACTCGAGGTCCATCGGGCTGAGCTTCCAGCGCCGCAACGGGTCTTTGCGGCGGGACTTGAACCGGCGCAGTTGCTCGTCGTCGGACACCGAGAACCAGTACTTGCGAAAGATGATTCCGTCATCGATCAGCATCTGCTCGAAGATCGGGCACTGCCGCAGGAACAGGGCGTGCTCCTCGGGTGTGCAGAAGCCCATGACCCGCTCGACTCCGGCGCGGTTGTACCAGGATCGGTCGAACAGCACGATCTCGCCGCGGGCCGGCAGGTGCTCGATATAACGCTGGAAGTACCACTGACCGCGCTCGCGTTCGGTGGGCGCAGGCAAGGCGGCGATGCGCGCGATCCGCGGGCTGAGATATTCGGTGACCCGCTTGATGGTGCCACCCTTGCCTGCCGCGTCCCGGCCCTCGAACACTACGACGACGCGGGCGCCGCTCGCCTTCACCCACTCCTGGAGCTTCACCAATTCCGTTTGCAGCCGGAATAATTCGGCTTCGTAGATGTCTTTGGGAATCTTGCGGTTGCGCTTTTTGACCGCTTTTTCGCTTGCCTCGCGCTTGCCCATCCGCCGAATACTAGGCTACTGAGCAGCTTCGAGCAGTTCGTCCAGCGATTCGGCCAGCAGCGTCGGCAACACGTCGACATCACTCATAGCGTCGCGGTCGGCGTTGATGCCGAAATACAACATGCCGCAATAGGACGTCACGCCGATGGCCAGTACCTGGTTGTGCAGCAGCGGGGGCACCGCGAAGGTCTCCAACAACTTGGCTCCGGCCACATACATCTGCGCCTGCGGGCCGGGGACGTTGGTAATCAGCAGGTTGAACTGGCGCGCGGAGAACTGAGTGGCCACCCGGGTGCCCATCGCGTGCAGTGTCGGCGGAGCGAACCCCGACAGCGTGACGATGGTGCGCGCATCCACCAGACTGGCCGCCGCCGAATGTGATTCGGTGGTGTGGGCGATCTGGGACAGCCGTACCACCGCGTTGCCCTCACCCACCGGCAGGTCGACGAGGAACGGCGCCACCTCGCTGATCGCCTGGCCGGGACTCCCCGTGTCCATGACGGCCTCCGGATACACGGACGTCGGCGCCATCGCCCGCACGGTCGAACTGTTGGTGACCGGCTCACCGCGCGACAGCAGCCAGTTACGCAGGGCGCCGGCGATCACGGCCAGCACCACGTCGTTGACGTCGCACTCGTAGCGTGAACGCACCAACCGGTAGTCGGCCAGCGAGCCGGCGGCGACGGTGAACCGGCGGTTGCGGGAGACCTTGGTATTCAGCGGGCTGTTCGGTGCGGTACCGCGGGCGACGGTACGCGCGACGTCGGTCAGCCGGCGCGCGACATCGGCCAGCTCGCCGCTGTTGGTGGCGACCTCGCCGATGGCCGAGCGAACCGCCTGCAGCTGCACTCTCGGACGGGCCAGCCACTCCCCGATCGCGCTGATCAGGAGTTGATTGTTGGTCGGCTCGCGGCCCGGGATCCAGATGTCCTCACCGAACGTCGGCGGCTTCTGAGTGCGGTCGGCGACGACGTGGCCGATTTCCAGCGCTGACATCCCGTTGACGAGGGCCTGATGGGACTTGGTGTAGATGGCCAGCCGGTTCTTGGCCAGCCCCTCGATGAGGTACATCTCCCACAGCGGACGCGACCGGTCCAGCGGGCGCGAGCCCAGCCGGGCGATGAGTTCATGCAGCTGCGCATCACTTCCCGGCGACGGCAGCGCCGAGCGCCGCACGTGGTAGGTGATGTCGAAGTCGGGATCGTCGACCCACACCGGACGTGCCAGGCCGAGGGTCACCTCGCGAATCTTCTGGCGGTAACGCGGGATCTGGGGCAGGCGACGTTCGACGGTCTCCAGCAGGGCTTCGTAACTGAGGCCGGACCGGGGCTTGCGCAGGATCGACAGCGAGCCCACGTACATCGGCGTCGCGGTGTTCTCCAGGTGATAAAACGACGAATCCGATGCTGACAACCGAGTCACCATCGTCGCGACAATCCCCTCACCGAAGTAATCCCCGACTCCGTCCCGACACGGTAACTGCCAACCCCCGACCCTCGCATCGCGGGTGCACACACCGGTGCGACGAGTGTGCCATCATGGCGCCATCGGCTCGTCCCTCTCCGGCGGCCGGTCCCTATCGACCGATCCCCGGAGAGTCCCCATGTCCTGCGTCGTTCCCGTCGTCGACTACGAGCCACCCGTCCTGCACACCGCACCCGAGCGGGTGCGGCTGCTGCGTCCGCGTGGTGGCGCCGCGGCCCGCCTGCCGACACCGTCCCCGACCGAGGCCGCTCCGATCCGCGCCGCGGCCGGGTTCGCCGACGCGGCGCTGCGCCGGGTGCTCGAGGTGATCGACCGGCGGCGGTCGCTGGCGCAGCTACGTCCCCTGCTGGCCGCGGGGTTGGTCGATTCGCTGCTGTCCACGGTGGCCCGCCACGACGGCCACGGCGCCGCACGACTGCGCCGCCTGCGCGTTCAGCCGGTCGGCACGAACGGATCAGCCGCCGAGGTGGCGGCCATCTACAGCCGAGACGAACGCAGCCATGCCATTGCGTGCCGAGTCGAGCAGGTGGCCACCCCGAGCGGCGTGCGCTGGCAGGTGGTGGCGCTGCACATCGGCTGACTAGCTGGGGCTAGCCGCGCCTGAGTGTCTTGCCCTCTTTCGCTTGCTTGCGGGCCGCCTCGCGACGTTCCTTGCGCGTGGTGCCCGCTTCGGGCGCCGCATTCTTGGACCCGCCGTTGCGCTGCACCTCGGCCGACCCGTCTTCGGCAGGGCCGGAGTAGGTCAGCCTGCGCGCGTCTTCGCCGTCAATTCCCTTGGCATGCAACGCTACCGGCGCAGGCGCCGGCTCCGGCTGCTGGCCGGCCAGATCAGCCAACCCCTGCGGGGTGTCGACGGTGCCCACCGCCGGCGCAGGCGTCGCCTCCACCTGGACGTTGAACAGGAAGCCGACCGACTCCTCCTTCAGACCATCGAGCATGCCGACGAACATGTCGTAGCCCTCACGCTGGTACTCGACCAGCGGATCGCGCTGCGCCATGGCCCGCAGGCCGATGCCTTCCTTGAGGTAGTCCATCTCGTAGAGATGCTCGCGCCATTTGCGGTCGATGACGTTGAGCAACACGTTGCGTTCCAGCTGCCGCATGGCGCCCTCACCGGCCATGGCGGTGATTTCAGCTTCCCTTGTGCCGTAAGCCTCTTCGGCGTCGGCGACCAGCGCGTCGAGGAGTTCCTCGCGGGTCAGCTCACCGGGCTCGCCGACAGCGTCGGAGTCGAGCAGGTCGTGATGGTCAATGCCCACCGGGTAGAGCTGCTTGAGTGCGGTCCACAGCTGCTCGAGATCCCAGTCTTCGGCGTAGCCCTCGGCGGTCGCGCCGTCGACGTAGGCGGTGATGACGTCGACGAGCATGTCGTGGGCCTGCTGCTCGAGGTTCTCGCCCTCCAGGATCCGGCGGCGCTCCGCGTAGATGACCTTGCGCTGCTGGTTCATCACCTCGTCGTACTTGAGGACGTTCTTGCGGATCTCGAAGTTCTGCTGCTCGACCTGGGTCTGCGCGCTCTTGATCGCGCGGGTCACCATCTTGGCCTCGATCGGCACATCGTCGGGCAGGTTGAGCCGGGTCAACAGGCTTTCCAGCGTCGCGCCGTTGAAGCGCCGCATGAGTTCGTCACCCAGCGACAGGTAGAACCGGGACTCGCCCGGGTCGCCCTGACGGCCAGAACGCCCGCGCAGCTGGTTGTCGATACGACGCGACTCGTGGCGCTCGGTGCCCAACACGTACAGACCGCCGACGTCGATGACGTGTTCGGCCTCTTCGGCGGCTTGCGCCTTGACCTTCGGCAATTCCTCCTGCCACGCGGCCTCGTACTCGTCGGGGGTCTCGATCGGATCGAGGCCCCGCTCACGCAGGCGGAGATCGACCAGGAAGTCGACGTTGCCGCCGAGCACGACGTCGGTACCGCGACCGGCCATGTTGGTGGCCACCGTGATCGCCCCACGCCGGCCGGCTTCGGCGATGATGCCCGCCTCCTGCTCGTGGAACTTCGCGTTGAGCACGTTGTGCGGGACGCGGCGCTTGGTGAACTGACGCGACAGGTACTCCGAGCGCTCCACGCTGGTGGTGCCGATCAGGACCGGCTGGCCCTTCTCGTAGCGCTCGGAGACGTCGTCGACGACGGCGATGTACTTGGCTTCCTCAGTCTTGTAGATCAGGTCGGTCTGGTCCTTGCGGACCATGTCCCGGTTGGTCGGGATCGTGACCACACCGAGCTTGTAGATCTCGTGCAGCTCGGCGGCCTCGGTCTCGGCGGTGCCGGTCATGCCCGAGAGCTTGTCGTAGAGCCGGAAGTAGTTCTGCAGGGTGATCGTGGCCAGGGTCTGGTTCTCGGCCTTGATCTCGACGTTCTCTTTGGCCTCGATGGCCTGGTGCATGCCCTCGTTGTAGCGGCGCCCGATCAGCACGCGGCCGGTGAACTCATCGACGATCAGCACCTCGCCGTTGCGGACGATGTACTCCTTGTCGCGCTCGAACAGCTCCTTGGCCTTCAGCGAGTTGTTGAGGTAGCTGACCAGCGGCGAGTTGGCGGCCTCATAGAGGTTGTCGATACCGAGCTGGTCTTCGACGAACTCCACACCCAGCTCGTGCACACCGATCGTGCGCTTCTTGATGTCCACCTCGTAATGGGTGTCCTTCTTCAGCAGCGGGGCCAGCCGGGCGAACTCGGAATACCAGTGCGAGGCGCCGTCGGCCGGGCCGGAGATGATCAACGGGGTACGGGCCTCGTCGATGAGGATCGAGTCGACCTCGTCGACGACGGCGTAGTTGTGGCCGCGCTGCACCATCTCCTCGACCGAATGCGCCATGTTGTCGCGCAGGTAGTCGAAGCCGAATTCGTTGTTGGTGCCGTAGGTGATGTCGGCGGCGTAGGCCGCCCGGCGCTCGTCAGGGGTCAGCCCGGACAGGATGACGCCGACCTCGAGCCCCAGGAAGCGGTGCACGCGGCCCATCCACTCGCTGTCGCGCTTGGCCAGGTAGTCGTTGACCGTGACGACGTGCACGCCGTCCCCGGACAGCGCGTTGAGGTAAGCCGGAAGCACACAGGTCAGGGTCTTGCCCTCACCGGTCTTCATCTCCGCGACGTTGCCGAAGTGCAGGGCCGCACCGCCCATCACCTGCACGTCAAAGTGGCGCTGGCTCAGCACCCGCCAGGCGGCCTCACGCGCGACGGCGAAAGCCTCGGGCAAGACGTCATCGAGGCTTTCGCCGTCAGCGACACGCTTCTTGAACTCGTCGGTCTTGGCGCGCAGCTCGCCGTCGGACAGCTTCTCTATGTCGTCGGACAAGGTGTTGACGTAGTCAGCCACCCCCTTGAGGCGCTTGACCATGCGACCTTCGCCAAGGCGCAGTAACTTCGACAGCACATTTTCCCCTGGGAAAACAGACAGAGGACGATTCCCCTGTGGATTGGAGGCTTGAGCGTCCTCCATCCTAGGTGACGCGCTGGTCGCGCTCCGGTAGCGCCGATCAGCCCAGGCGGATTAACCCATAGTCGTAGGCGTGCCGGCGGTAGACGACACACGGCCGATCGCTCTCCTTGTCCTGAAACAGGAAGAAGTCATGGCCGACCAGCTCCATCTCGTAGAGGGCGTCGTCCACGGTCATCGGCTTGGCCTCGTGCTCCTTGGTGCGCACGATGCGGCCCGGTTCGTGGTCGTCGAGCAGCGCTTCCTGGACGCCGGGCTGCTCAGGCCGGAAAGCCGCAGCCGCGTCGATGAGGGCTGTCGCAGCGGTGGCCTCATGCAGTGAGACCGGTCTCTTGTCGCCGTAGTGGACCTTGCGTCGGTCCTTGGTACGCCGCAGCCGATTCTCGAGTTTGTGGACGGCGGCCTCGAAGGCACCGTAGAAGCTGTCTGCGCAAGCTTCACCACGGACGACCGGACCGCGGCCCCGCGCGGTGATCTCGACGTGCTGACAGTTCTTGCGTTGGCGGCGATTGCGTTCATGCTCGAGCTCGACGTCGAAGCGGTAGATCGAGCGGTCGAACCGTTCGAGGCGAGCGAGTTTCTGCGCGACATAGACGCGGTAGTGATCGGGAATCTCGACGTTGCGGCCGCACACCTGTACTTCGGCGTTGGCTTCAGACTCGGCAAGGTCGTCTTCGTCAGTCAGCAATTGACCGGTGTTCACGGATTCGATTGACATGCTTGACAACTCGTTTCTGTTACGGGTTGCACGCGCGCGGGCGTGCCTGCCTGTCTTCGGTAGTTACGCCGACAGGATTGGCACGAGATTCACCCGCCGGCGTCAGGGGTCGAGAGACCTCACCTCCTGCCGTTTTCGGGCGAAGTGACGGGCCCGTTGGATGTGGGCCGCCCCCGTGATTTATTCACGGTGTGTTGGCTCCGAAGGTAGTCGCTGTTCATGGCCCCGTGCCACCTTTTTGCCCCACCTGTTTCCAAGTCTTTCGACCCCTGTTACACCGAAGATCTGCCTGGCCTGGTCAGGCCTGCGCGAGGGCCAGCACGGCCGTAACATTCGCCCCGACTTTTTGCAGCATCCGGACCGCTTCTCGGGCGGTGGCGCCGGTGGTGACGATGTCGTCGACGAGCAGGATGTCGCCGCTCACCGACTTTGCGATCTTGACGCGGCCGGTGAGATTACGTTCGCGGTCGGCGCTCGTGAGGCCGACGGAGTCGCGGACCATGGCGCGGGTTCTCAGGGCTTGGACGACGGCGATGTCTGGATGGTTCTGGGTGGCCCGCTGCGCGACGCGGGTGACGGGGTCACCGCCGCGGCGGCGGGCGGCCAGGGCGCGGGTCGGGGCCGGGACGATGGTGCACGGGGTGTCGAGGATGCCCCAGCTCGCGAGTTGGTGAATGCCGAGGGCCAGGGCGCGGGCCAGCGGGGCGACGAGATCGCGCCGGCCGTGCTCCTTGAGCGCGACGATGGCCTGCCGCCGCGGGCCCACGTAACGGCCCAGGGCGAAGACGGGCACGCCAGGGTCGATGCGCGGGGTGACGAGGTGGGGTTCGTCGGTGTGCACCTTGAGCGTCGCGGCGCACGCGTCGCACCAATTGGTCGACGGTGCGCCGCACCCTCCGCATTCCAACGGGAGGACGAGGTCGAGCATGGCTTGAGTGTGGCCGCTACGTACGACGCAGCCGGAGTACTGTCCACAGGACATGACTGGGGCGACTGGATTCGTCGAGGCGAATGGGCTGACGTTCGCCTATATCGAGGAGGGCTCCGGGCCCCTCGTGCTCATGCTGCACGGTTTCCCGGACACCGCGCATACGTGGGACGACCTGCGTCCGCGGATAGCCGCCAAGGGGTATCGCGCGGTCAGCCCGTTCATGCGTGGTTACTACCCGACTGGAGTGCCGGTCTCGGATGCCGATCAGGAGACGCTGGCGCGCGATCCGCTGGCGTTGATCTCTGCTTTGGGGGCCTCGGAGGCGGTGCTGATCGGGCACGACTGGGGCGCGTCGGCGGCGTACGGCGCGGCCGCGCTGGGGCCGGATCTGGTTTCCAAGTTGATCACGGTGGGCATTCCGCACCCTGCGACGTTGAAGCCCTCGCCGCGAAAATTGTGGGGCGCTCGGCATTTCGCGACATACAAGTTTCCTGGAGCCGCGAAACGCTTTGCCCACAACGATTTCGAAGCCTTGCCCGAGATCTATCGGCGATGGTCCCCGACGTGGAGTCCCCCTGTTGGGGAGTTCGATGCGGTGCGGGAGTGTTTCGCCAGCCCGGGGAGCTTGGACGCGGCATTCGGCTACTACCGGAAGCTTTCGCCGTTCCCGTCTGCGTCCTTGAAGGCGCGGATCACGGTGCCGACCGTCGCCTTTTCCGGACTTGATGATCCGATCGCCGAGTCGTCGGACTACCGGCGTGCTGCCCGGAAGTTTTTGGGCTCGTATGTCATTGAGGAAATTCCCGGTGGGCACTTCATGCATCGGGAACATCCGGAGGTGTTTGCGGAACGGGTGTTGCTTCACCTTTGAGTCATCGGTTTTTTGTCGGACCCTCCTGCGATAATTTCGTTATGTCCTCGATGGCCGTGCTCAGTTCTCAGGAGCGCCTTGAGGTGTTGTTCGAGGAGTTGTCGGAGCTGGCCGGTCAGCGCAACGCGATCGATGGTCGCATCGTGGAGATCGTCGCCGAGATCGACCACGACGGGATCTGGGGCGCTACCGGGGCGCGCTCGGTCTCGGCAATAGTGGCCTGGAAGCTGGGCACCTCATCGACCACCGCCAACACCATCTCGGCTGTCGCGCACCGGCTCCCGGAGTTCCCCCGCTGCGCCCAAGGCATGCTGGAGGGCCGGCTGTCGGTGGACCAGGTCGGGGTCATCGCCGCACGGGCCGCCGACGGATCCGATGAGCACTACGCCCAACTGGCCTCGGTCGCGTCGGTCAGCCAGCTGCGTACCGCCGTCAAGCTCGAGCCCCGACCCGAACCCAACCGCTGGCAGGAACCGCAACGCTGCGTCAAGAAAACGTCCAACGACGACTCCACCAGCTGGAAGATCACCCTGCCCAACGATGAGGCCGGGACCTTCGACGCCGCCCTGCAGTCCCACCACGACGCGCTGGTCGCCGACTGGAAACGCGATCACGACAATGCCGACGGTTCCGATAATGCGCCACCGTTGCCGAACACCACTGATGCCTTCATGAGTCTGGTCGAAGCCGGCTGGGACTCCGATGTGGACCGCCGCCCCCACGGGCAACGCACCACCGTCGTGGTGCACCTCGACGTTGAACAACGTATTGGGGCACTACATCTGGGCCCGCTACTCACCAAGGCTGACCGCCAATACCTGACCTGTGACGCCACCTGCGAGGTGTGGTTCGAACGCGACGGCCAGCCCATCGGCGCCGGCCGCACCACCCGCACCATCAGCCGCCGACTGCGCCGCGCCCTGGAACACCGCGACGCCACCTGCGCAATACCGGGCTGCACCGCCACCCGCGGACTGCACGCCCACCACATCCAACACTGGGAAGACGGCGGACCCACCGAACTACACAACCTCGTCCTGCTCTGCCCCTATCACCACCGGGAACACCACAAACGCGAGATCACCATCAGCGGCCCCGCCGACCACCTCACCGTCATCGACCGCGACGGCAAAACACTCACCCACAGGTCCCTCGCACGCCCACCAAACCTGCCCCCACCACCGGTCCCACCAATGAAGGGACCAACCGGCGAACACATCGACTGGAAGTGGTACCACCCCTTCGAACCCAAAGTTCCACCAGACAACTAGTTCCGAATCTGTTGGGGTATAGATAGATTCATTGCAAGTCCGCCTGCCGCTATCCGTTCAGCTCGCGAATGGGGTCGGTTCCGTCCCAGTCCACCGCCGCGGCCCGGACGAATTCGCCCATCCCGATCGTCGCCGGAGTGAGCTCCATCAGCTCGATGATCGTCGCTGCGTTTCCCGGCGGCGGCTCGAAGTAGGCATACCGGGCCACGCCGTCGTCCCCGCCGGACCACACCACGGGCCACCCCGCGGCCTTGCCCGCCGCCAGCGCGGAGTCGAAGTCGTCGGTCCAGTACGCAAGCTGGTGGAAGCCGTCCCCGCCGGCCGAGGTGAACTCGGAGTAGATCGACGGTGCGTCGTTGTCTTGGTGGATGACCTCGACCTGCAGATCACCACTGTTGGCGAACCCGATCGTCAGTGTGACCGTACATTCCTCGCCGCGATACACGCCTGTCTGCGTGACACCACGCAGCACATAGAACGGACCGACACCGAGCTCAAGCCAGGTGGCTATCGACTTGTCGAAATCCTGCACGATGTAACCGATTTGGCGGATCACGCCGGGCAGCACGGGTCCAGGCACCAATTTTCCTCTCAGCCGGGAAGCACCGGCACCGCGCCGGGCGTCAGGAAAGGTCGCACATCCGACCAGGATTGACTGTTTTCGGCACTGGTGCCCGCCAGTTGCAGCACCCCGCGAGCGTCCGAGACGTAGACCGCGGCGGGGTTGGCCGCCACCGCCGACACCGGCATCACGATGTTCCCATTGGGCCCGTCGGAGTTCACGCCGTCGAGATTCACATACGACACCGGATGCGCAGCATCGGTACGGGTGACCACGATGTCGTCACCGGTGCGCCACGACAGCGACACCACCGACGAGCCGAGGCCGAAACCGAGCCGACGCGGATAGGTCAGCGAGAACTCCCCAGCCGGCGTCTGCTCCACCCCGGCCAGGATCACCTGACCGTTGACCACCATCGCCGCGCGGGTACCGTCACGGGAGAGCTGCAATTCGGTTATCGCACCGGGGAATCGGGACGTCACCGCCGCGGAGTCCACCGGGATCCGCGCGGGCTGCCCCGACGCTTCCTCCTGGATCACCCGCACCACGCTGTTGCCGTCGACCACGACCCACACCGCGTCGTCCAACGCCCATGACGGCCGGGTCAACGACCGCGCGTCGGTGGCCTTCGCCGCCGCGCCACCGTTGGGGCCGATCCACAGTGACGACACCATGTCCGGCGCGCCGGGCCGCAACACGGTCACCGACGCGATGTCCTGACCCGTTCGCGACAGTGCGGCCGACACCTGCGCGGGCATCTGGCCGAACATGCCTGGCACCGGCGTTGCCCGCTGGCCGTCCAGCGACACCATCGACCCGCCGATCAGCGCGTGCACACCAGCCGAAGCGCCGTCGACCGCGCCCGGATCGGTGGCCGCCACATCCGTGGTGTTCCAGCCGTCCTTGAACCTGTCGTCGAGTGGGGCGCCGTCCGCGTTGATCACGTAGGGGCCCTTGATATCGGCGCGGGCCAGCGTCCAAATGATCTGCGCGGCAACCAATTGCCGGCTGTGCGGATCGGTGGTGGTCAGATTCTCCAGATCAACCTTTGCGCCCCCGTACCCGCGCCCGATACCGGTCTTGCCGCCGTCGGCGCGAGTCACCGGACCGATCAGCTTCAGCGGTCCGAGCAGGTTGCGCACGGTCCGTGCCATCTCCGACCGGGGGCCAGCGATCAGCTTGGTGACCAATTCGGTGGCCAGCTGATCTGCGTCCGAGACCGCTACATAGCGCGGATCGGGAACGACGGTCTTTCCGGTCGGGTCGACGAAGTACAACGTGTTGCGCTTGTAGGTCGCCTGGAACTGCTGCCAATCCAGGAAGACCCCGTTGGGCAGCTTGTTGATTCGCCACCCATCCGGGGTCTGCACCATTTCCAACGGCCCGGGGTCGGGCAACTGCCCCCCGGCGGTCTCGAAGACGCCGACATCGGACAGCGACCCCAGCATGTCGGCCTTCATCGTGACCGAAACCCGGTCGGGAGTTCGGGTTTCGATGAACACGACGTTGTCGATCAGCAGTGCGCTGCCCTGGTCATCCCACGCGCTGGATGCCGCCCCGGTGAGAAACTGGCGAGCGGCCAGGTGCCGGTTCGCGGGATCGGCGGTGGCCTTGAGGAATTCGCGCAACAGTTGGTCGGGATCCATGCCGGGAGTCGGCTTGGGCAGGCTCTTCGGCTGGGGCCGCTCGACCGTCCCGATCGCCTGCGGCGCCGAGGAATTCGGCACTCCAGCGCAGCCGCCCGTCAATATCGCGACCAGTCCGGCCATCACGAGGGCCAGCAGCCGGCGTGTCACACGCTCTCCCCCGCCGGCTCGCGTGAGCGTACCTGGCGTTGGTCATTCTGGTTGTCATTACGCTCTGCCGCAACCGGTCTCAGCGGCAGCGGGCTGGTGGTCACCTTGTGGCCGCGCACCAGCGGCAGCGTCAGCCGGAAGCACGCACCCTTGCCCGGTTCGCCCCACGCCTCCAGCCGGCCCTGGTGCAGCCGGGCGTCCTCGATGCTGATCGCCAGGCCAAGGCCGGTCCCGCCGGAGCGGCGCACCCGTGACGGGTCCGAGCGCCAGAACCGGCTGAACACCAGCTTCTCCTCGCCCGGCCGCAACCCGACCCCGTAGTCGCGGACCGTCACCGCGACGGTGTCCTCGTCGGCGGCCATCCGGATCCGCACCGGCTTGTGTTCGGCATGGTCGATCGCGTTCGCGATCAGGTTGCGCAGGATGCGCTCCACGCGGCGGGGGTCGACCTCGGCGATGACGTCGTGATCGGGCAGATTGACCATCAGCTCGATCCCGGCCTCGTCGGCCAGGTGGCCGACATTGCCCAGCGCACTGTTGACCGTCGAGCGCAGATCGACTGCCTCCACGGACAATTCGGCGACGCCCGCGTCGTGGCGGGAAATCTCCAGCAGGTCGTTGAGCAGCGTCTCGAACCGGTCCAGCTCGTTGACCATCAGCTCGGTGGACCGACGCAACGCCGGGTCCAGCTCTTCAGAATGATCGTGAATCAGGTCGGCTGCCATCCGCACCGTGGTCAGCGGGGTACGCAGCTCGTGGCTGACGTCGGAGGTGAACCGGCGCTGCAGGTTACCGAATTCCTCGAGGTTGGTGATCTGGCGTTGCAGGCTTTCGGCCATGTCATTGAACGACACCGCCAGCCGGGCCATGTCGTCCTCGCCGCGCACCGGCATCCGCTCGGACAGGTGCCCCTCAGCGAAGCGTTCGGCGATCCGCGATGCCGACCGCACCGGAAGGACGACCTGCCGCGACACCAGGAGTGCGATCCCGGCCAACAGCACCAGCAGCACCAGCCCGCCGGTGGCCATCGTGCCGCGCACCAACGTGATCGTGTTCTCCTCGCTGCTCAGCGGGAAGATCAGGTACAGCTCGAGATTCGGCACATGCGACGGCGCCGGCGTGCCGATCAGCAGCGCCGGACCGGCGAAGCTGTCGGTATGCACCGTCGAGTACTGGTAGCTGACCTGGCCGGCTTTGACGAAGTCGCGCAACGACTTAGGGATCTGATCCACCGGCCCGGTGGCCGTGGCCGCGCGCGGTCCGTCACCGGGGACAACCAGCACTGCGTCGAAGGTGCCGGCCAGCGCCGCGCCCGACGACTGACCGGTCTTGGAGATCAGGGTGTTGCGGGCCAGCTGCAGGCTGCTGTCGAGGGAACGTGCCTCTTCACCGCTGACGGTGCCGCTGACGGTATTGCGCGCCCGGTCCAATTCCTCGGTCGCCGCATGGACTTTCACGTCGAGCACCCGGTTGGTGATCTGGCTGGTGAGTACGAAGCCGAGCGCCACGATGACCGACGCCGACAACCCCAGCGTCAGCACAACCACCCGCAATTGCAGCGAACGACGCCAGATCAGCCCCAGTGCTCGACTCAGCGCACTCATGCCCCGAACCACGGGACCCGATCGTCCCCACGGGCCGCGCTGCTTCGAGCCACTCCAGATCATGTACGCCGCTCCTCCTCAGCGCTTCGCGCTGTATCGGCGCCGGCGCAAATCACCCGCAGCGCTCCTCCTGCAGCCGGGTCACGGGGGTCCGGCCTTGTATCCCACTCCTCGAACGGTGAGCACCACTTGCGGGTTCTCGGGATCCTTCTCGACCTTTGCCCGCAACCGCTGGACATGCACGTTCACCAAACGGGTATCCGCGGGGTGTCGGTAGCCCCACACCTGTTCGAGCAGCACATCACGAGTAAACACCTGCCGCGGTTTGCGTGCCAGCGCCACCAAGAGGTCGAACTCCAGCGGTGTCAGCGAAATCTGCTCACCCTCGCGGGTGACCTTGTGCGCGGGCACGTCGATGTCGATGTCGGCGATGGAGAGCATCTCGGCCGGCTCGTCCTCGTTGCGCCGCAGCCTGGCACGGACGCGCGCCACCAGTTCCTTGGGCTTGAACGGCTTCATCACGTAGTCGTCGGCGCCCGACTCCAGACCCAGCACCACATCCACGGTGTCGGTCTTGGCGGTCAGCATGACGATCGGCACGCCGGAGTCCGCCCGCAACACCCGGCATACGTCGATGCCGTTCATGCCGGGCAGCATGAGGTCCAGCAACACCAGATCGGGACGCAGCTCCCGCACGGCCGTCAGCGCCTGCGAGCCGTCGCCGATGACCGCGGTGTCGAAACCCTCGCCACGCAAAACAATGGTGAGCATCTCGGCCAGCGATGGGTCGTCGTCGACTACGAGAATCCTTTGCCTCATGGTGTCCATGGTGTCACCGAATTGGGACAAACCCCTGCTACCACACGGGCGAGTTGCGACATTTCCGCTGCGTGGGATGCCCCTAGGGCGCCAGTGACCCCGCCAGCACCGCCGGATCGACGTCCGGGGCGACGATCGACCACGGTCCGCCCCAGTTCGCGGCGCCGAGTTCGGCGTAGACCGCGCCGGTTCGCCGCTGCAGTCCGTCGTCGCGCTCGTAGGCGTCGCGCGCGCGGTCGGCTTCCTGCTCGGCCCGCTGCTTGGCGCGCTGGGCGGCCAGTTCCACCGACGCGTCGAGCAGGATTTGCCGATCGGGCCTCGGCAGGCCGAACCGGCCGTATTCGAGTTCACCGACCCACGACACCACCTCGCCTGCGGCGTCCTGATGCAGACGGGCTGCGCTGTAGGCGGCGTTCGATGCGACGTAGCGATCCAGGATCACCACATCGTGCTCGCGGCGAAGCGCAGCGATCTGGTCGATCGCCCCGGCCCGGTCGAGGGCGAACAACGTCGCCATCGCATAGACCGAAGAGGCCAGATCGCCGTGCCTGCCGTGCAGCGCCTCACTGGCGAGATCGGCGTGGATCGACTCGCCGTATCGCGGAAAGGCCAGCGTGGTGACCGATTTGCCGCCCGCTTCAAAAGCGCGCTGCAGACCGACAGTCAGCGTGCGCTTGCCTGCCCCGTCCAGTCCTTCGATGACGATCAGCACGCGGGCAGCCTAACGGCCGAGAGACCGCCGGCATGCCGACGGCCCCTCGAAACGAAGCGCTCTTAGTAGCGGTAGTGCTCCGGCTTGTACGGGCCGTCGACGTCGACGCCGATGTACTCCGCCTGCTCCTTGGTGAGCTTGGTCAGCGTGCCGCCGAGAGCCTCGACGTGGATGCGCGCGACCTTCTCATCGAGATGCTTGGCGAGGCGGTAGACCTCGTTGTCGTACTCGTCGTTCTTGGTCCACAGTTCGATCTGAGCGATCACCTGGTTGGAGAAGCTGTTGCTCATCACGAACGACGGGTGACCGGTCGCGTTGCCGAGGTTCAGCAGCCGGCCTTCGGACAGCACGATGATCGACTTGCCGGAGTCCCCGAACACCCACTCGTCGACCTGCGGCTTGATGTTGATCCGGGTGGCGCCCGAGCGCTCAAGGCGGGCCATCTCGATCTCGTCGTCGAAGTGACCGATGTTGCCCAGGATCGCCTGGTGCTTCATCGCCTTCATGTGCTCGAGGGTGATGATGCCCTGATTGCCGGTCGCGGTGATGACGATGTCGGCCCAGCCGATCGCCTCTGCTACCGACTTGACCTCGAAGCCGTCCATCAGCGCCTGCAGCGCGTTGATCGGGTCGATCTCGGTGACCGCAACGCGGGCGCCCTGCGCCTTGAGCGCCTCGGCGCAGCCCTTGCCGACGTCGCCGTAGCCACACACCAGCGCGGCCTTGCCGCCGATGAGGACGTCGGTGCCGCGGTTGATGCCGTCGATCAGCGAGTGCCGGGTGCCGTACTTGTTGTCGAACTTGCTCTTGGTCACCGAGTCGTTGACGTTGATGGCCGGGAACGCGAGCTCACCGGCGGCGGCGAACTGGTACAGCCGCAGCACACCCGTGGTGGTCTCTTCCGTCACGCCCTGAACCGACTCGGCGATCTTGGTCCACTTGTCCTTCTCGGTCTCAAAGCGCGCCCGAACCAGCGCCATGAAGACCTTCCACTCATCGGAGGCGTCTTCCTCGGTGGGGGGAACCACGCCGGCCTTCTCGTACTGCGCGCCGCGCAGCACCAGCATGGTGGCATCGCCGCCATCGTCGAGGATCATGTTCGCGGGCTCGCCCGGCCAGGTGAGCATCTGCTCGGCCGCCCACCAGTACTCCTCCAGCGACTCGCCCTTCCAGGCGAAAATCGGGACGCCCTTGGGCTCCTCGACGGTGCCGTGCGGGCCGACGACGGTCGCAGCCGCCGCATGGTCCTGGGTGGAGAAGATGTTGCACGACGCCCAGCGCACCTCGGCACCCAGCGCGACCAGCGTCTCGATGAGCACCGCGGTCTGCACCGTCATATGCAGCGAGCCGGAGATCCGCGCGCCCTTGAGCGGCAGCACATCGGCGTACTCGCGGCGCAGCGACATCAATCCCGGCATTTCGTGCTCAGCCAGCCGGATCTCCTTGCGGCCGAACTCGGCCAAGCTCAGATCGGCGACCTTGTAGTCGATGCCATTGCGGACGTCGACGGTCAGTTCAGACATGTAAGAGCCCCTTTTCCTTCGTCATTGCCTTCTCACGCGCAGACGCGCGTTGGCGACACCCTCAGCCTGCGGGCTCGCGGGACAGGCGCTCAGGCGCTCTGACAGCTAAGGAATATCGATAACACCGTAGCGTTCGGCGAACGGCGTCATCAATCGGGCCAGGTCTAGGGCCACATCGTGGTCAGCCTCGGGTGGCATCGAGACGTAGCTCAACGCCAGCCGCACGATCGCGCGGCCCAGCACACCCGCGTCCTCCTCGCTGGCGCTGACCCAGCTGTTCATGAAGGCCTCGGTGAGCCGGGCCGAGGCGCGGGTGATGATCGGCGCGCTGTCGGTGGTGATCATCTGCAGCAAGTCGGGCTTCGCGACGCCGGTCAGCAAGGAGATGACCAGCGGGTCGGCGGCGGACTCGGTGAAGAACACCCGGAATCCTTCGGTGAACGCGGCAAGGACGTCGCCGACATTCGAGGTGATCGCATCGCCGATGGCATCCACCAGGCGGTCGGCCAGCCGCAACGCATACCCCTGTGCCAGCCCCTGGCGGGAGCCGAACTCGTTGTAGATGGTCTGGCGGCTGATCCCGGCGGTACGCGCGACGTCGGTCAGGGTGATCGCCGACCAGTCCTTGGTCAGCAGTTCTTCACGCATCGCGTCGAGCACCGTTTCCCGCAACAGCGCACGAGACGCTTCGGGATAGGGAACCCGAGGCCTCTTCACAAGCGGGAGAGTACTTGTCACGGCCTCGCAACCTCCACCATCTCGAAGTCCGACTTTGCCGCGCCGCAGTCCGGGCAGCTCCAGTCGTCGGGGATGTCGTCCCATCGGGTGCCCGGCGCGATGCCGTCGTCCGGCCACCCCTTGGCCTCGTCGTACTCGAATCCGCACTGCACGCAGATGAACAGCTTCAAGTCGTTCACGTGCTGACCTCCATCGCTTCGAAGTCCACTTTTTCGCGCACCCCGCAGTCGGGGCAGCACCAGTCGTCGGGTACCTCACTCCACCCTGTTCCAGGTGGAAAGCCCTCCCGCGCAGCGCCTTTCGCTTCGTCGTATACGTAATCGCAGACCGGGCACTTGTAGGCACTCATGCCGCAGCTCCATACCGGGCCAGGATCTTCGCCCGACGACGCGGATCGATGTTCACGCGGGTGATGTCACCGTTGTAGTGCTCGAGAACCCGGTGGTCCATCATCCGCCGCCACACCCACGGGATATAGGTCACGCCGATCAATGTCGCGTAGCCGCTGGGCAATTCAGGGGCTTCAGACATGCTGCGCAACGTCTGGTAGCGCCGGGTCGGGTTGGCGTGGTGATCGCTATGCCGCTGCAGGTGGTACAGGAACAGGTTGGTCACCAGGTGATCGGAGTTCCAGCTGTGTTGCGGCGAGCAGCGCTCGTAGCGGCCGTTTGCGTTCTTCTGGCGCAGCAGCCCGTAGTGCTCGAGGTAGTTCACCGACTCCAGCATCGAGAACCCGAACACCGCCTGGATGATGATGAACGGAATCAGCGCCGGGCCGAACACCGCGATGAGCACACCCCACAGGACCACCGACATCAGCCATGCGTTGAGCACGTCATTGCCCAGCCAGGTCCGCGGATCCCACGGGCTTTTGCCGAGCCGGCGAATACGCGCGGCCTCGAGCTTGACTGCCGATCGTGCGCTACCGAACACGCTGCGCGGCAAGAACTCCCAGAATGTTTCGCCGAAGCGCGACGACGCGGGATCCTCCGGGGTGGCGACGCGGACGTGGTGCCCGCGGTTGTGCTCGATGTAGAAGTGGCCGTAGAAGGTCTGGGCCAGGCTGATCTTCGACAGCCAGCGCTCCAGCGACTCCTTCTTGTGCCCCATCTCGTGGGCGGTGTTGATACCGGTGCCGCCGAGCACGCCGACCGACAGCGCCAGGCCGATCTTGGCGAACCAGCCCAGGCCGCCCTCGTAGCCCAGCCAGCTCAGATTCGACGCGGTGAACATGTAGGCGCCGAAGATCACGCTGACGAACTGGAACGGGATGAACGCATAGGTGCAGTACCGGTAGTACTTGTCGTTCTCCAGGTACTCCGTCAGCTCGTCGGGCGGGTTCTGGCCGTCACGGCCGAACTTCAGGTCCAGCGACGGCAGCAGCACGTAGATCAGGGCCGGCCCGACCCAGAAGAACACCTGCGAGACCGCGGTCCAGCCGAGCTGGTTCAGACCCCAGATGACCGGCAGCACCACGAACAGCGCAGTCGGTGCGATCAGGCCCATCAGCCACAGGTAGCGCTTCTTGTCACGCCATTGCGCTGACGACGCGTGCGCGGCGGGGGCGTCCAGTTGAGACGTCACGACAGTTACCTCCCAAGTCGATTGATGAGTTGACTATAGGAGCAATTTTGTCGGGTGTCTAGACAAACGATGATGTTTTGTAAATCAGTGCACATCAGTCGGCGTGCACGGCCTCCCGCTGCGCAAGCACCGAGTGCCTGCGGCTGTAGAGCAGGTAGAACGCGATCCCGATGGCCATCCACACGACAAACCTGATCCAGGTCATCGCGGTCAGGTTGAGCATCAGCCAGCCGCAGGCGGCGATCGAGAGGATCGGCAGCCACGGGACCAGCGGCGCCCGGAACCCGCGCTCCAGGTCGGGGCGGGTGCGCCGCAGGACGATCACACCGGCGGAGACCAGGATGAAGGCGAACAGCGTCCCGACGTTGACCATCTCCTCGAGCTTGGACATCGGGAAGACAGTGGCGGCCACCGCGGTGAGCACCGCGACCAACACGGTGATCCGCACCGGGGTGCCGCGGTCTCCGGTCTTGGCCAGCTCCCGCGGCAGCAGTCCGTCGCGGGCCATGGCGAAGAGCACCCGCGACAGCCCCAGAATCAGCACCATGACCACGGTCGTCAGGCCGGCCAGCGCGCCGATCGAGATCACCTTGGCCGCCCAGTCCACCCCGTTGAGCTCGAACGCGGTGGCCAGGTTGGCGTGCCCGTCCTCGCCCTTGCCGCGCAGATCGGCGTAACTGACCATGCCGGCCAGGACGATCGACACCGATACGTAGAGCACGGTGACGATGGCCAGCGACGCGAGGATGCCCCTGGCGACGTCGCGCTGTGGGTTCTTGGTCTCCTCGGCGGTCGTGGCCACCACGTCGAAACCGATGAACGCGAAGAACACGATGGACGCTCCGGCCAGCACTCCGTACCAACCGAAGTGGCTGCTGTCAGCGCCGGTCAGCAGGGAGAACACCGACTGGTTGACGCCGGTTCCCGCCCCGCCCTCGCCGGCTTCCGACGGCGGAATGAACGGGGAGAAGTTGGCCGCCTTGACGTAGAAGGCACCGACGATGACGACGAGCGCGACCACTGCCACCTTGATGGCCGTGATCACCGCGGAGACGTTCGACGAGAGCTTCGTGCCCAGTGCCAGCAGCGTGGCGACCACGGCGATGATGATCAGCGCGCCCCAGTCGAAGTCGAGCGGGCCGATGGCCACGACTCCGCCGGAGAAACCGAAGACGGTGCCCAGGTAACTCGACCAGCCCTTGGCCACCACGGCGGCGCCGACCGCGAACTCCAGGATCAGATCCCAGCCGATGATCCACGCGGTGAGCTCGCCGAACGTCGCATACGAGAACGTGTAGGCACTGCCGGCCACCGGCAGCGTCGAGGCGAATTCGGCGTAGCACAGCGCGGCCAGACCACAGGTCACCGCGGCGATGACGAACGACACCGAGATCGCCGGGCCGGTGATGTTGCCGAAGGTCGACGCGGTGACGGTGAAGATGCCGGCGCCGACGACGACCGAGACGCCGAAAACCGTCAGATCCCACCAGGTCAGGTTCTTGCGGAGCCGGGTGCCCGGCTCGTCGGTGTCCAGGATCGATTGCTCCACCGACTTGGTCCGCCAGTTTCGGGTCATCTGCATTCCCCTCTAGTACCCCGGTTAGTCCCCAGTCCCCCGGTTAGTCCCCAGTCCCCCGGTTAGCCGCAGTTGCAGCAGGGTACGAGGACGGCGTGGGACGACCCGGCAGAACCGCGCAGCGCGAACATGCCGTCGTCATCGGGGCCAGCATCGCCGGGTTGTGCGCCGCGCGAGTGTTGTCCGACCACTATGACCACGTGACGGTCTACGACCGGGACGCGCTGCCGAGCAGTCCGGGCCATCGCAGCGCGGTCCCGCAGGATCGCCACGTACATATCCTGATGGCGCGTGGCGCCGCGGAATTCGAGGCGCTGTTTCCGGGCCTGCTCGACGAGATGGTCGCCGCCGGGGTGGCCAAACTCGAGAACCAACCCGACAGCATCCACTTCGGCGCCGCCGGGCATGTGCTGGGCACCGGGCACACCTTGCGCCACGCGTTCACCGCCTACGTGCCCAGCCGCAAACAGCTGGAGTGGCAGATCCGCCGCCGTACCGCCGCGCTGGCCGGGGTCGAGATCGTGCAACGCGACGTCAATGCACCACGATTCGACGGCGAACGCCAGGCCGTCACCGGCGTCGAGCTTTCCGCCGCAGGCCGCAACGAGTTCATCGCCGCCGATCTCGTTGTGGACGCCTCCGGGCGGGGCACGCGGCTGCCCGCCTGGCTCTACGAATGGGGATTCGCCCGCCCCGAGGAAAACACCATCGATGTCGGAATCGGTTATGCCACACAGCAGTTGCGCATTCCCGATGGGCTGATTGCCGAGAAAGTCGTGGTCGCCGGGGTGTCGCGGAGCCAACAGGCAGGGCTCGGCATGCTGTTCTACGAGGACGGCACCTGGGGATTGACCACCTTCACCGTGGGCCACACCACCACACCGCAGACCCTCGCCGAGATGTGCACGGTCGCCGACGAGGTCCTGCCCGCCGCGCTGGCCGCCGCGATCCGTCAGGCTGAACCGTTGGGCGACATCGCGTTTCACCGCTATCCGGTCAGCCGCTGGCGCCGATACGACAAGCTCGAGCGGTTCCCCGTCGGCATCATCCCCTTCGGCGACGCGGTGGTGAGTTTCAACCCGACCTATGGCCAGGGCATGACGATGACCGCCCTGCAGGCCGGCCATCTGCGCCGGCTGCTGGCCTGCGGTACCCAACACCTGGCCTACGATCTCGGGCGCGCCACCGCCAAGACCACCTACCCGGTGTGGACGATGAATGCGATCGGCGACCTGACCCTGCACGGCAGCGAGGGTCCGGCCCCCTGGTGGTACCGCCCGGTCGGCGCTCTGTTCGACCAGTTCCTCGGCGCCGCGGAAAGCGAACCGGTTCTGGCGGAATGGTTTCTGCGCCGCTTCAGTCTGCTCGACAGCCTGTACATGGTGCCGCCTCCTGGCATCATCGGCCGCGCGATCCGGTACAACATGTCGCAGTGGTGGAAACAGCGGCGGACTACCGCGCCAGCGCGCGATCCAGATCCGGCTCCAGGTAGATGACCTGAGCCGCGGGCACCGCCGCCCGTACGGCGGCTTCGGCGTTGTCGATTGTGGTGGCGACGGTGGCCAGGTCGGTGTGGGCGGCCAGCGCGATCTTGGCTCCGACGAGCATCTCGTCCGGGCCGAGGTACTGCGTGCGCAGGTGAATGACCCGGTCGATATTGGCGGTGTTCTCCAGCGCGTCCCGGATCGCCTGGCATTCGTCGACGGTGGCCCCTTCGCCGATCAGCAGGCTGTGCATCTCGACCATGAGGATCACCGCGATCACACCGAGCAGCACCCCGATACATGCCGTGCCGATGCCGTCCCAGACCGGATTGTCGGTCAGAATCGTCAAGCCGACACCGGAGAGCGCCAACACCAGTCCGATCAGCGCGCCGGTATCTTCGAGTAGCACCACCGGCAGCTCGGGGCTGCGCGAGCGGCGGATGAACTGCCACCAGGTGCTCTTGCCCTTCAGCGGGCGCGATTCCACCACCGCGGTGCGAAAGCTGTAGGACTCCAAACCGATTGCCACCACCAGGATCACGATCGCCACGATCGGCGAGGTGAGCGGCGCCGGGTGACTGATCTTGTGATAGCCCTCGTACAGGGCGAAGATCGCGCCAAGAGAGAACAGCACCAGGGCCACGACAAACGAGTAGAAGTACCGGCTGCGGCCGTACCCGAACTGGTGCAGGCTGTCGGGTGCCTTGCGGGCCTCGCGCTGACCGAACAGCAGCAGTCCCTGATTGGACGTGTCGGCCACCGAGTGCACTGCTTCGGCCAGCATCGACGAGCTGCCGGTGATGAAGTACCCGACGAACTTCGCGGCCGCAATGCCCGCGTTGGCGGCCAGCGCCGCCAGGATCGCCTTGGTGCTGCCCTCGGTCGACATCCGTTGTCCTCCTTGCCTAGAGGCCAACCGTAGCCCGAAACAGCTTGGCGGGCGCGGCCGCCTCCAGCCGGATCGGGCCATCGTCGGCAGCCACCCAGGCCGCAGACCCGCGCTCCAATACCACGACGTCGGACTTCGCCCGCACCACCACCGAGCCCTCAGTACAGACCAGGATCTGCGGACCGTCGTGGCGGGACGGCGCGTCGATCTCGTGGCCCAGATTGGGCTCGTCGAGCATGAGGACGCAGGTGGCAAACTCCCGCGCCGGCGTGTCGTAGACCAGCTCGATGCCGTCCCGGTGGGTGGGCGCACGCAACGACGCCTCGTCGGCGGGGGTGAAGTCCAGCACGCGCAGCAGCTCGGGGACGTCCACGTGCTTGGGAGTCAGACCGCCGCGAAGCACGTTGTCGGAGTTGGCCATTACCTCCATACCCACACCATGGATGTAGCTGTGCAGGTTGCCGGCCGGCATGAAGATCGCTTCGCCCGGTGCCAGCGTGATCCGGTTGAGCAGCATAGCCGCCAGCACACCGGCGTCACCGGGATAGCGCTCGCCCAGTTCCAGCAGGGTCCTGGCCTCGGCAGCGAATTCCGTTTCACCGGAGCGCACATAGGCCACCGCACCGTCGAGCACGGCGGGGATCAGCGCGTCCACATCGGGTTGCGGCGCGGTGATCCAGGTGGTGAACAGCGCACGCAGGCCGTCGGCGTCGGGCTGGCCACTCAACAGCCCGATGAACGGGTCGAGGGCGGACACGGCCAGCGCGCGCATCATCGCGACCGAACGGTCCGCCGGCCGGAACCCGCCAAGGGCGTGGAATTCGCTGAGTGCCACCAGCAATTCGGGCTTGTGGTTGCGGTCGCGGTAGTTGCGGATGGGCGAGTTGAGCGGCACGCCCACCCGATCCTCCCGCACATAACCCTCGAGGGCCTGTTCCGCACTGGGATGGGCCTGCAGCGACAGCGGCTCCTCGGCCGCCAGCATCTTCACCAGGAACGGCAGGACGTCACCGAAGCGACCCCGCACCGCCGGTCCCAACTGGCCGTCGGGATCGGACTGCACAGCGTCGAGCAATGACCGTTCCCCGTCCGGGGTTTCCAGCCATGCCGGATCGGCGGGATGAGCGCCGAACCACAGTTCAGCCTCGGGATGTGCCGTCGGCGAGAGCCGTCCGGTGAACTCGGCTATGGCCGTCCGAGATCCCCACGCGTAGGTGCGTGTCGCCCCTCGTAGCAATTCCACTGGGAAGTTATCCCCCAACCAATCTCAAGTAAACCGCCGCCATCTGCAGTCGCACGGCCAGCGTCGCAAGCTGTTGCTCGGCACGCCCACTGGGCACGGGAACCGCTCCCCCCGCTCCGATGTCTTCGACCCCGACCAGATCGACATCGTCGTATCCGTTGACCCGCGCGGCGACCACAGCGCGTTCGTTGTCCAGGGTCAGCGCCAACACCCTCGGCCCCCTGGATAGCGGCCCGTCCAGCTCCTCGTCGTGGAACAGCGCGTCCACCGGGTCGCCTAATTGGGTTGCCACACCGGTGCGTAACGCGGTGAGAACGTCAGACAGTCCGGCCGCGGCGACGGCCTTGCCTGCCAGCCGCAGCAGCACCGCGGCGGCATGCCGGGCCAGCGCCAGGGTGGCCGCACCATCACCGGCGAGCACCACTTGCCGGCCGGACATCCGCTCGGCCAACGCTTTTGCCGGGTTGGTAAACACTTCGCGGCTGGCACTGTTACGCAAGGCTTCAGCGTCGAGTTCGTCGGCAAGCACAGAAAGATCGGTCTGCAGTGCCGGATCGACGGCCTGCAACGTGGCCAGCCCAGCCGCCAGGTAGCGGCTCAGCCCGAATTCGTCCGGCGCCCACAACCGCGGTTCCAGCACCGCAGCACGTCCGGCGGTGGCATCGCGGAGCGGTCCCTCGTAGGGCGCCGCGACGACGACCCGAGCACCGCGCCGCACCGCCGTGGCCGCGGCGGTGACCAGCGTCGGGTCCCCGGCGTCGTCGCCGGCCACGACGAGAACGTCGAGCGGACCGATCCACGGCGGAGATTCGGACGCCACCACGATCGGTTCGCCAGCAAGTCCGCTCAGCGTCGCGGCGAGCATCGCGCCCGCGCTCTCGGCCGCTCCGCGGCCGCCCACCCAGATCACGGTTCGCGGTCGCGGTCCCCCGGCGACCGTCGCCAACTCGCCTTCTTCGACAGCGGCCGCGGTGGCGCGCACCTGCGCGCCCGACATTGCCGCGGCCCGCAGCAGCCCGTCGCGGTCGGCCTCCAGCAGGCCCTCGGTGTCGTCGAGATCGATGGTCGCGTGCACGGCCCTCACGTCGCCTCGTCCGGTTGAGCCGCGATGACCTCGGACACCCGGCGAACGATCTCGTCGATCTCCTCGACACTGCGGGCTTCGACATTGAGACGCAGCAGCGGTTCGGTGTTCGAGGTGCGCAGGTTGAACCAGGCGCCCTCGCCTAGGTCGACCGTCACTCCATCGAGGTGGTCTAGCGAAACAACCTCATTGCCAAAGGTTTTCAGCACCGACTCGACACAGGCCGGCGCATCCACCACCCGGAAGTTGAGCTCGCCGGAGGCTTCGTAGCGCTCATAGTTGGCCATCAGTTCCGACAGCGGCCGGTCCTGCTCGCCCAGTGCGGCCAGCACATGCAGCGCGGCCAGCATGCCGGAGTCGGCGCCCCAGAAGTCGCGGAAATAGTAGTGCGCGGAATGCTCGCCGCCGAAGATCGCGCCGGTATCGGCCATCAGCGCCTTGATATAGGAGTGTCCGACCCGCGAACGCACGGGCGTGCCGCCTCGCTCGATAACCAGCTCGGGCACCGCGCGCGACGTGATCAGGTTGTGGATCACCGTGGCACCGATCTCCCGGCTGAGCTCACGTCCCGCGACCAGTGCAGTCACCGCCGACGGCGAGATGAGACCGCCCTGCTCGTCGACGACGAAGCAGCGGTCGGCGTCCCCGTCGAATGCCAGGCCGATATCGGCGCCCGTCTCCAGCACGAACTTCTGCAGATCGACCAGGTTGGACGGCTCAAGCGGATTGGCTTCGTGGTTGGGGAACGACCCGTCGAGTTCGAAGTACAGCGGTAGCACCGTCAGCGCCGAGATGGGCCCCAGAACTGCGGGCGCAGTATGCCCGGCCATGCCGTTGCCGGCATCGACGGCCACCCGCAGCGGACGCAGCTCGGCCATGTCGACCAGCGAGCGCAGAAACTGGCCGTAATCTTCCAACACGTCTTGATCGCGGATCTGCCCGCGAGGGCCGTCATAGCCGGGGACGCCGGCGATCACCTCGTCGCGGACCAGCGCCAGCCCGGTGTCTTCGCCGACCGGCTTGGCCCCGTCACGACACAGCTTGATGCCGTTGTAGGCGGCGGGATTATGGCTGGCGGTGAACATCGCACCCGCGCAGCCGAGGAATCCGGAAGCGAAGTACAGCTGATCGGTGGACGCCAACCCGATGCGCACGACGTCGAGGCCCTGCTCGGTGACCCCCGCACCGAATGCCTCGGCCAGTGCCGGCGAGCTTTCGCGCATGTCGTAGCCGATGGCCACCTGCTTGCCGCCCTCCGCCCGGATCAGCCGGGCGAACGCGGCGGCGACATCGGTGACGAAGTTCTCGTCGATCTCCTTGCCGACCAGGCCGCGCACGTCATAGGCCTTGATCACACTGCGGACCGCGTCGGCGGGCCTCGACATGGCGGATCTCCTGACCGAGAGGGACTCTTGGCCGCCAGCCTATCTGTTTGCGCGCCCCGGTACGGGCGGCTATCGCGTCAGTCTGTCGGGTCTGGCAGTACGCGCAGGTGCCCACGCCGACGGCCGGCGGCGGCCGGCCGATGCGCCGCCGACGGCATCATCGGGGCACTGGTCGCCGGTGCGTGTGCCGCGCCGCCGGGATCGGAAAAACCCGCGACCGGCTGCCGGGCCGACATTCCGTCGCGGCCCTCACGAACAGCGTCGGCAAGGGCCACCAGGTCGTCCTCGTCCGGAAACTCGGGCAGCGGGCCGGCATGGCGAACCAGGTCCCACCCGATCGGCGCGGTGATCCGGGTGGCATGTCCGATGCACAGATCCCAGGAGTGCGGTTCGCGGCTGATTGCCAGCGGGCCGACGACGGCGGTGGAATCGGAATAGACGAACGTCAGCGTCGCCACCGCATAAAGGGGGCACCCAGGCCGTGAGCAGCGACGGGGAACATTCACGTCCGTGAGGTTATCGCGGTTCATTCACCGGTGACTCGCGGACACGCGCAGCCGCAAGGCCGCCGATTCACAACCGTTACGATCACTGTCGTGGCCGATTCCCGCAGCTCCCGGCGAGGTGGTCGGTCCGGCGGCGGCCCGGGATCGCGCCGGGGACGCGAGATGCGGGGCCCGCTGCTGCCGCCGACGGTGCCTGGCTGGCGCAGCCGCGCCGAGCGGTTCGACATGGCGGTGCTGGAGGCTTACGAGCCGATCGAGCGGCGCTGGCAACAACGGCTCACCGGACTGGACGTCGCCGTCGACGAGATCCCGCGCATCGCGCCGAAGGATCCGGACAGTGTGCAGTGGCCGCCCGAAGTGGTCGCCGACGGGCCTATTGCGCTGGCTCGGCTGATCCCGGCCGGGGTAGATGTACGCGGTAACTCCACGCGAGCCCGAATAGTGCTGTTTCGCAAGCCGATCGAGCGGCGGGCCAAGGACTCGATCGACCTGACGGATCTTCTCCACGAGATTCTGGTGGCGCAGGTGGCCACCTACCTCGGTGTCGAACCGTCAGTCATCGACCCGAGTATGGAAGAGGATTAGGTTGCGCTTGCGCGTCAGATGATGCCGCGCTTGAGGCGACGACGCTCCCGCTCGGAGAGCCCGCCCCAGATGCCGAAGCGCTCATCGTGAGCCAAGGCGTAGTCGAGGCACGATTCACGCACCTCGCAGCCCAGGCAGATGCGCTTGGCTTCGCGAGTGGAACCACCCTTTTCAGGGAAGAACGCTTCGGGGTCGGTCTGCGCGCACAGCGCGCGTTCCTGCCACTGGTCTTCGTCTTCGATTGAATCCGGTGTCGCTTCGATGATCGGCTCCGGCACCAAACTCAAGTGAGCGCGTGCCATTACCCCCATCGTCTGCGATCCGGGAATGGACTGCGGCAACCCCATTGCGCCAATTACGTGCTCATAGGACATTTCCGCCTCCTTTACCTGGTTTCGTAGATCTCTGCATGTCGCCCACTTTTGAAGTGTGCCCAACTCCATTCGAACACCTGGTCGAATCACGGTCTGGGACACCGAAACCGGCAGGTCCGACCGGGAAATGACACTGATGTGATTAGACACGTCTGAGATGCTTCGCGCAAGCGATTGAACCGAAATTGATACCACTTTCCTCGGACAATTCGGCGAGTCGATGCACCGGCGTGTCTTGGGAGTGACCCGATTGTGACCGCGTGCGTCGCCGAAAGTGCCGACCGCCTAGTGTCGGTCGGTGTGAAGATCACCGTTCTGGTCGGCGGCGTTGGGGGTGCCCGCTTCTTGCTGGGCGTGCAGCGATTGCTCGGCCTCGGCCAGTTCGCCGGCCAGATATCCGCAGCCACAAGCGATCTTGATCATGCGCTGACGGCCGTGGTCAACATCGGCGACGACGCGTGGATGCACGGCGTACGGATCTGCCCCGACCTCGACACCTGCATGTACACCTTGGGCGGCGGTATCGACCCCGAGCGCGGCTGGGGACATCGCAACGAGACCTGGAATGCAAAAGAGGAATTGGCGGCCTACGGGGTCCAACCGGATTGGTTCGGTTTGGGCGACCGAGATTTAGCCACGCATTTGGTACGAAGCCAAATGCTGCGGGCGGGATATCCGCTTTCCCAGGTGACTGAGGCACTCTGCCGTCGCTGGACCCCCGGCGCCACGTTGCTGCCGGCCAGCGACGACCGGTGCGAAACCCACGTCGTGATCGACGATCCAGACACCGGCGACCGCAAGGCGATTCACTTCCAGGAGTGGTGGGTGCGCTACCGCGCCCAGGTGGCCACACACAGCTTCGCGTTCGTCGGCTCCGAAAACGCCACTGCCGGGCCGGGTGTCGTCGATGCGATCACCGACGCCGACGTTGTCATGCTGGCACCGTCGAACCCGGTGGTGAGCGTCGGTGCGATCCTGGGTATCCCCGGGATCCGCGCGGCACTGCGGTCCACACCCGCGCCGGTCGTCGGCTACTCCCCCATCATCGGCGGAAAGCCGTTGCGGGGTATGGCCGACGAGTGCCTGTCGGTGATCGGCGTCGAAACCTCGTCGCAAGCCGTCGCTCGGCACTACGGCGCACGGTCGGCGACCGGAATCCTGGACTACTGGTTGATCTCCGAGGGAGATCAGGCCGAAATCCCCGGCGTGACGGTGAAATCGATACCCCTGCTGATGACCGACCCGACGGCCACCGCCGAGATGGTGCGCGCCGGGCTGGAATTGGCAGGTGTGTCGCCGTGAGTCTCGAGCACGGGACCGCGGCTCCGGTCGAAATCCTGCCCGTCGCCGGCCTTCCCGAATTCCGCCCCGGCGACGATCTGGCCGCCGCCCTCGCCGACGCCGCCCCGTGGCTGCGCGACGGCGACATCGTGGTGGTGACCAGCAAGGTGATGTCGAAATGCGAGGGCCGCATCGTCGCGGCGCCTTCCGACCCCGACGAACGAGATGCCCTGCGCCGCACACTCATCGACGCTGAGGCGGTGCGGGTGCTGGCGCGCAAGGGCCGCACCCTTATCACCGCGAACCGCAACGGCATCGTGCAGGCCGCCGCCGGCGTCGACGGCTCCAATGTCGGCGCAACCGAATTGGCCCTGCTGCCACTCGATCCCGATGCAAGCGCGGCCGCGCTGCGCGCGGCGCTGCACGACCGGTTGGGTGTGAACGTCGCGGTGCTCGTCACCGACACGATGGGCCGCGCCTGGCGCAACGGGCAAACCGACGCCGCGATCGGCTCGTCCGGGCTGCCGGTGCTGTACGGCTACGCCGGTGCCGTCGACCGGCACGGCAACGAGCTGGTGGTCACCGAGGTGGCCGTCGCCGACGAAATTGCCGCCGCCGCCGACCTTGTCAAAGGCAAGCTGACCGCGGTGCCCGTCGCGGTGGTACGCGGCCTCGAACTCGACGACGACGGGTCCACCGCGGCGCGACTGCTGCGCGGCGGCGAGGATGACCTGTTCTGGCTCGGCACCGCCGAGTCGATCGAACTCGGCCGCCGCCAAGCCCAACTTCTGCGTCGCTCAGTGCGTCAGTTCGCGGCCGAACCCGTCGACGCCGTGCTCATCGAGGAGGCGGTCGCCGAGGCACTCACCGCGCCGGCCCCGCACCACACCCGTCCGGTGCGGTTCGTCTGGTTGACCGATCACGACCGTCGCGCCGCTCTGCTGGATGCAATGAAGGACGCCTGGCGCGCAGACCTGACCGCCGACGGCAAGCCGGCCGACGCGGTCGAGCGGCGCATCGGGCGCGGGCAAATCCTCTATGACGCACCGGAGATCGTGATCCCGTTCCTGGTGCCGGAGGGCGCGCACAGCTATCCGGACGCGGCCCGTACCGAGGCCGAGCACACCATGTTCACCGTCGCGGTCGGTGCAGCGGTGCAGGGGCTGCTGGTCGCGCTGGCGGTCCGCGGCGTGGGCAGCTGCTGGATCGGTTCGACGATCTTCGCGGCCCAACTGGTCCGCGAAACCCTCGATCTGCCACCGGATTGGGAGCCGCTGGGCGCTGTCGCGATCGGCTATCCGGTCGACCCGCCCGAGCCCCGCGATCCGGCGCCGGTCGGCGATCTGCTGGTGCGGCGGTGACGTACTCGGGTGTGCGCGATTCGGCGATCGAGTTGTTGACCGAGTGGGATGCCCCCGACGTCGGCCAGGACGCGTTGCGCCAAGCTGTCTTAGCATTTCTGAACGCGCGCAGCGACGCATGCGAGCGCGCCTGTGCGCCCGGCCATATCACCGCATCGGCTCTGGTGGTCTCCGACTCCGGTGACGAGGTACTGCTGACCCTGCATCCGCGACTCGGTCGCTGGGTGCAGCTCGGTGGGCACTGCGAGCCGGAAGACACCGACATCGTCGCCGCGGCCATGCGCGAGGCGACCGAGGAGTCCGGGATCGACGGCCTGCGCATCGATGCGGCGCTGGGCGCCATTCACGTGCACGCGCTGACCTGCTCGCTCGGGGTGCCGACCCGCCATCTGGATCTGCAGTTCATCGCCCGGGCGCCCGCGGACGCCGTTATCGCGATCAGCGACGAATCCCTGGATCTGCGGTGGTGGCCGATCGACGCGCTGCCCGAGGGCATCGACGCGGCCGTGGCCCACCTCGTGGCAGCCGGCCGCTCGCGCGCGCCGCGCTAGATGTCCGACGAGTAGCGGATCCCGCAGTCGGGGATCACGACGCCGGGCCACACCCGGGTACCGCGCAGCAGTTCGCAACGCGCCCCGATGTTGGCGCCGTCGCCGATGATGGCGTCGCGGAGCAGCGCGCGCGGCCCGATCCGGGCACCGGCGCCGATGATCGAGCGCTCCACCACCGAGCCGGCCTCGATGTGCGCCCCGTCGAAAATGACCGCGCCGTCCAGGCGTACCCCAGGCCCGATCTCGGCGCCCCGGCCGACCACCGTCCCGCCGACCAGCACCGCCCCGGGCGACACCGACGCGCCGTCATGCACCAAGCTCTCCCCGCGTCGTCCGCCGAGTGCAGGCGACGGGGCCAGGCCGCGGACCAGGTCGGCCGAGCCACGGACGAAGTCCTCCGGTGTGCCCATGTCGCGCCAATAGCTCGAGTCGACGTAGCCGCACACCTTCACCCCGTCGGCCAGCAGCGCCGGGAACACCTCACGCTCCACCGACACCTCGCGCCCGCGCGGGATCCGTTCGACGATCTCGCGTTTGAAGAGGTAGGTGCCCGCGTTGATCTGATCGGACGGCGGGTCCTCGGTCTTCTCCAGGAAGGCCTGCACACGGCCGTCGGCATCGGTAGGCACGCAGCCGAACGCCCTCGGATCGCCGACCCGCACGAGATGCAGCGTCAGATCGGCCTGCGTCTCGTGGTGGCTGGCCAGCATCGAACGCAGATCCATCCCGGACAGCACGTCACCGTTGAAGACCATCACCGTGTCATGGCGCAGCTTCGGCACCACGTTGGCGATGCCGCCGCCGGTGCCCAGCGGATGTTCCTCGACGACGTATTCGATCTGCAGGCCGAGCTTGGAGCCATCACCGAACTCGGATTCGAACGTCGCCGCCTTGAACGAGGTACCGAGGATGACGTGGTCGATGCCTGCTTCGGCGATGCGCGAGAGCAGGTGGGTCAGGAAGGGCAGCCCCGCGGTGGGCAGCATCGGCTTGGCCGCCGACACCGTCAACGGCCGCAGTCGGGTGCCCTTTCCCCCAACGAGCACCACTGCATCGACCTTCGAAGGATCAATTTCACTCACCGGGCCCCCTGCCCTCTCGCCAGCTCACGCCGGGACTTCCGTACGGCCGCACGCGACCGAACCTTCAGCGCGCTCTTCATCGTCCATCGCAGCGGAGCACGCCACCAGCCAAAATGACGGTCGGATAGATAAATGTAGGTGCTTTCGTGATGAGCGCGCAGGTTGCGGGCCGGATCGCGGCCGGTCGAGTGACCCTTGTCATGCAGGATCTCCGCCGACGGCACGTACACGTTGAGCCAGCCAGCCTCGCCCAATCGGTCACCAAGGTCGACGTCCTCCATGTACATGAAGTAGCGCTCATCGAATCCTCTGACCTGCTCGAATGCCGCGCGGCGAATCAGCAGACAGGCTCCCGAGAGCCAGCCGACCGGGCGCTCGGTGGGCTCGAGGTACTCCTGCCGGTAGGCCCGCGTCCACGGGTTGTTCTTCCAGACGAAGCCGACGACGGCGTGCATGCCGCCGCGCACCAGGCTGGGCAGGTGACGCGCTGATGGGTAGACCGCGCCGTCGGGGTCGCGGATCAGCGGCCCCAGCGTCGCCGCCCGCGGCCAGCGCTCGGCGGCCGCCAGCAGTTCGTCGATGCTGTTGGGTCCCCACACCACGTCGGGATTGGCCACGATCACGAACTCGTCATCGGCAGGCGCGGTGGCGACACCGCGGTTGACGGCACTGCCGTAGCCGAGGTTCCCGCCGGTACGCAGCAGTCGGGTGCCCGGATAGCGCTCAACAGCTTCCTCGGGTGCGCCGTCGGTGGAGCCGTTGTCGGCCAGCACAACGGTCACCGGGCGATCGGTGGCCACCGTCAACGACGAGAGGAAGCGATCGAGATGTGAGCCCGGGGAGTACGTCACCGTCACCAGGGTCAGGGGGCGGCTCGACGTCACGGCGTAGAGGGTAACTGTCCGTTGTTGACGGGACGGGCAAGCGCCTCGGCCAGCGCCACGCGCCACGGTCGCAGCGGGCTCAACCCGGCCCGGACCGACAGCGCCGTCGACAGTGCCGAATACGCCGGGCGGGGCGCCCGGCGGGCCGACTGGGCGGCGCTCACCGGCCGCACCCGTCTGGGGTCGGCGCCCAGTTCCTCGAACACCGCCCGGGCCTGGTCGTAGCGGGTGCACGCGCCTTCGTTGGCGACGTGCAAGACGGGCTCCCTGATGTCGCCCGCACCGATCGCGAACAGCGCGTCGACAAGGTCCTTGACGTAGGTGGGCGACCCGGTCTGGTCGTCGACCGCGTCGACGGTGCGGTCGGTGGCGGCAAGCCGGCGCAGACCGGCGACGACGTCCGTGCCGTCGCCACCGGTGTAGACCCAGGAGGTGCGCACGATGTGGGCGTCCGGCATCGCGGCCAGCACGGCCAGCTCACCGGCGAGCTTGCTGCGGCCGTAGGCGCCCAACGGCTCGGCGTCGTCACCGACCTCGTAGGGGTGCCGCTGGTCGCCGCTGAAGACGTAATCGGTGGAGATGTGGATCAGCTGCGCGCCGACCCGGGCACAGGCATGCGCGACGTTCTCGGGCCCGACGACGTTGACGGCGTAGGCGGTGTCGGGGTCGGCTTCGGCGGTGTCGACGTTCGCGATCGCCGCGCAGTTGACCACCAGGTCCCCTTCGGCAATGAACCGCTCGGCGGCCACCGGGTCGGTTATGTCCCACTGCTGGTGCGTCAGCGCGCTGACTTCCCGGCCCCTGCGGGCGGCCTCACCTGCGAGAAAGCTCCCAACCTGGCCACTGGCACCTGTGATCACGATCCTTGCTGCCACGATTACGAGTCTGGCACGCCGGTTTCGGCTACCCGGCTTGCGCCCTTGTCCCCAGTAGCCTGGGCTGATGCCTGCTGACACCGAAGCACTGACGGGCGCCCGGCGGGTGGCCCGTACCGTGCTCGCGTTGATCGCGGTGGCGGTGATGGTCGGCACCGGAGTTGCGTGGGGCAAGATCCGCTCCTTCGAGAACGGCATCTTCCACATGAGCACCTCGGCGCTCGGCGGCGGCGGGCAGGACGGCGCGATCGACATCCTGCTGGTCGGTATGGACAGCCGCACCGACGCCCACGGCAATCCGCTGTCCGAAGACGAACTGGCCGCCCTGCACGCCGGCGACGACGTGTCCACGAACACCGACACGATCATCCTGGTCCGCATCCCCAACAACGGGAAGTCGGCGACGGCGATCTCGATCCCCCGCGACTCGTATGTCAAGGCGCCGGGCCTGGACAAGACGAAGATCAACGGCGTCTACGGCCAGGTGAAGCTGGACAAGATGAAGCAACTGGTCGAGCAGCAGGGCATGGACCCCGCCGAGGCTGAACCCAAGGCCACCGAGGCGGGCCGCGAGGCACTCATCAAGACCGTCGCCGATCTGACCGGCGTCACGGTCGACCACTATGCCGAGATCGGCCTGCTCGGCTTCTCGCTGATCACCGACGCGCTCGGCGGCGTCGATGTCTGCTTGAAAGACGCTGTTTACGAACCCCTTTCCGGCGCCGACTTCCCGGCCGGCTGGCAGAAGCTCGACGGCCCGCAGGCACTGAGCTTCGTCCGGCAGCGTCACGACCTGCCTCGTGGCGACCTGGATCGGGTGGTGCGCCAGCAGGTGGTGATGGCTTCCCTGGCCCACCAAGTGATTTCGGGCAAGACCCTGACCAGCCCGTCGACCCTGAACAAGCTGCAGGACGCGATTCAGCGCTCGGTGGTCCTCTCATCGGGCTGGGACATCATGGATTTCATCAAGCAGCTCGAGAATCTCGCGGGTGGCAATGTGGCGTTCGCGACCATCCCGGTCCTCGACGAGGCCGGCTGGAGCGATGACGGCATGCAGTCCGTTGTCCGGGTCGATCCGTCTCAGGTGCAGGACTGGGTGGCCAGCCTGTTGCACGATCAGGCCGAAGGTAAGACCGAGAAGATCGCCTACACACCGGAACAGACCAAGGCCGACGTGGTCAACGACACCGACATCAACGGCCTGGCCGGCGCGGTGTCAGACGTCTTGAGCACCAAGGGCTTTGGCGCGGGCACCATCGGCAACAACGACAAGGACCATGTGATCCGCAGTCAGGTGCAGGCAGCCAAGGACGACGACCTCGGCGCCCAGGCCATCGCCAAGGAGCTCGGCGGATTGCCCGTCGTGGCCGAAGAGGGCGTTCCCGCGGGCACTGTGCGGGTGGTGCTGGCCAGCGACTACACCGGACCGGGTTCGGGCCTGGAGGGGTCGCTGCCGACGTCGGCGGCGGTCAGCCAGGCCGCCGGTCAGGCCGGTGACGGCACGGCTCCCCCGCCGTCGCCCATCATCACCGCGGGGTCCGACGACCCCAAATGCGTCAACTGATGACCAATCTGACTGCGACGGTGCTGGATCCGCTGCTGAAGGCCGACCCGATGGGCCCGCGGATCACCTACTACGACGACGCGACCGGTGAGCGCATCGAACTGTCGACGGTGACGCTGGCCAACTGGGCGGCCAAGACCGCCAACCTGTTACGCGACGAACTCGGCGCAGGGCCGGGCAGCCGGGTGGCGGTGTTGCTGCCCGCGCATTGGCAGACGGCGGCGGTCCTGCTGGGCGTGTGGTGGATCGGCGCCGAAGTCGTGCTCGCCGGTCCCGGAGCCGCTGGGCCGGCGACATCAGGCACAGCCGACTTCGCGTTGTGCACTTCCGAACGACTTGATGAGGCCGACGAGGCGGTGGCCGGCGGCGAGGTCGCGGTGTTGTCGCTGGACCCCTTCGGCAAGCCGGTGGCCGACCTTCCCATCGGCGTCACCGATTATGCGACGGCGGTGCGGGTGCACGGCGATCAGTTCATCACCGAGCCCCGGCCCGGTCCGGCACTGGCCGGCCAGTCAGCAGATCAGGTTCTGGCCGCGGCATCCGAATCCGCTGCCGCATCAGGCATCTCCGCAGGCGATCGGGTGATGTCGTCGTTGCCGTGGTCCACCCCCGACGAGGTTGTCGCGAATCTGGTGGCAGTATTCGCCACGGGCGCGTCGCTGGTTCAGGTGACCAATCCCGACCCGGCCGCCCTGGAACGACGTGCGCATACCGAGAAGGTCACCCGCCGGCTCTGACGCCCCCAAGCGAGCCACTAGGCTCCCCGGGGTGAGCCGCACCCCGTTGAACCCCGCTGCGCTGTCCGAACTTCCAGTACGCCGCCTCGACGTGGTCGAGTCGACCGGCTCGACCAACGCCGACCTGCTGGCCCGGCATGCCGCAGGCGAGGACATCCGCGGCGCGGTGCTGCTCGCCGAGCACCAGAGCGCAGGCCGCGGCCGCAATGGCCGCAGTTGGTCGGCGCCGCCACGCTCACAGATCGCGCTGTCGATCGGGGTGAGCGCCGACGGCGTCGACGCAGAAGGCTGGGGCTGGCTGCCGTTGCTCACCGGCGTGGCGCTGGTCGACGCGGTCCGCGCCAGCACGGGCATCGAAGCCGGGGTGAAGTGGCCCAACGACGTACTGGTAGGCACCGGCAAGCTCGCCGGCATCCTGGCCGAAGTCGCCGCCCCCGATCCGGTCATCGTGGTGGGGCTCGGCCTCAACGTCACCCTGACCGCCGAGGAAGCGCCGGATCCCCGGGCCACCTCACTGCAGATGCTCGGCGCCGCCGTGCTCGACCGTGAGGTCGTGGTCGGGGCGATTCTGCGCGAGCTGACCGCCCGCATCGCAGACTGGCAAGCCGCGAAGGGCCCCGATCGACGACTCATCGAGGACTACCGGAAGCGCAGCCTCACGCTGGGCGCCCGGGTGCGCGCCACCATGCCCGGCGACCGTGAGATCACCGGCATCGCAATCGATATCGACACCCTGGGCCGGTTGAGCATCGACACCGGTTCCGAGGTGACGACGGTCTCGGCGGGCGATATCACCCACCTGAGACCAGCCGAGTAAGCGGACCCGACTAGCGCAACAGCGCGCGGGACATCACGACCCGCTGAATCTGGTTGGTGCCCTCGTAGATCTGAGTGATCTTGGCATCGCGCATCATTCGCTCCACCGGGAAGTCCACGGTGTAACCCGCGCCGCCGAACAGCTGCACGGCATCGGTGGTCACCTCCATGGCGACATCGGATGCGAAGCACTTCGACGCAGCCGAGATGAACCCGAGGTTGGGCTCGCCGCGCTCGGCGCGGGCAGCGGCCGAGTACACCATCAGCCGGGCCGCTTCGACCTTCATCGCCATGTCGGCGAGCATGAACTGCACGCCCTGGAATTCGGAGATCGCCGTGCCGAACTGCTTGCGGTCCTTGGTGTATGCGATCGCTGCGTCCAGCGCGCCCTGCGCGATGCCGACGGCCTGCGCACCGATGGTCGGGCGGGTGTGGTCCAGTGTGGCCAGCGCCGTCTTGAACCCGGTGCCCGGATCGCCGACGATCCGGTCGCCAGGAACGCGGCAGTTCTCGAAGTACAGCTCGGTGGTGGGCGAACCCTTGATGCCGAGCTTGCGCTCCTTGGGCCCGATCGTGAAGCCCTCGTCGTCGATGTGGACCATGAAGGCCGAGATGCCGTTGGCGCCCTTGTCCGGATCGGTCACCGCCATCACCGTGTACCAGGATGACTTGCCGCCGTTGGTGATCCAGGCCTTGGCGCCGTTGAGGATCCAGTCGTCGCCATCGGCCTTGGCGCGGGTACGCATCGACGCCGCGTCGCTGCCTGCCTCCCGCTCGGAGAGGGCGTACGACGCCATCGCCTCACCCGAGGCGAGCGACGGCAGCACCTTGTTCTTCAGTTCTTCCGACCCGCGCAGGATCAGGCCCATCGTGCCCAGCTTGTTGACGGCGGGGATCAGCGAGGCCGAGGCGTCGACCCTGGCGACTTCCTCGATGACGATGCATGTCGCCACCGAATCCGCGCCCTGGCCGCCGTACTCCTCGGGCACGTGGACCGCGTTGAAGCCCGAGGCGTTCAGCGCATCCAGCGCCTCCTGGGGAAAACGCGAGTTCTCGTCGCAATCGGCCGCGTACGGCGCGATCTCTTTTTCCGCCAACGCCCGAATCGCCGCCCGCAGCTCGTCGTGCTCCTCGGGCAACTTGAACACGTCGAAATCCGGATTTCCCGCCATCACAGCCTCCTTGCTACTCGCCGGTAACTTTACCCGGGACTTCCCTCACCGAGTAATCGCTCCCGCAGCGCCCGATCCTTCTCCAGGACCTGGGCTTCCAGCTCGTCCTGAAAGCTCTCCATCCGCTTGCGCAGCGCCTCGTCCGACACCGCCAGGATGCGCACCGCCAGCAGCCCGGCGTTGCGAGCGCCACCGATCGAGACCGTGGCGACCGGCACACCAGCCGGCATCTGAACGATCGAGAGCAGCGAATCCAGCCCGTCGAGCTTGCCCAGCGGCACCGGCACCCCGATCACCGGCAGCGCTGTGGCCGAGGCCACCATGCCGGGCAGATGGGCCGCACCGCCGGCCCCGGCGATGATCACCTTGATGTCGCGAGCGGCCGCGCCGCGCGCGTAGTCGAGCATCCGGCCCGGTGTGCGGTGCGCCGACACGACGCCCACCTCGAAGGGCACCTCGAACTCGGCCAGCGCCTCGGCGGCAGCTTCCATCACCGGCCAGTCGCTATCGCTGCCCATGATCAAGCCGACCACTGGTTCAGGCATGCCCATCCCATCCGTCCGTCCACTCTGCGTGCGACAACCAGTGTGCCGCTCGCTCGGCACGTTCACGCACCTGATTCGCGTCACGATCTCCCGTGCCGACGATGTTCACGTGGCCCACCTTGCGGCCTGGGCGTTCCTCCTTGCCGTACAGGTGGACCTTCGCCTCCGGAATCCGGCCGAAAAGGTGGTGTAGCCGCTCGTCAACGCCCATCGCGGGAGCCTGCGGCGCGCCCAGCACGTTGGCCATCACCGTCACCGGCGCGACCGGCCGGGTGTCGCCAAGCGGGTAGTCCAGGACCGCCCGGAGATGCTGCTCGAACTGGCTGGTCACCGCACCGTCCATGGTCCAGTGCCCGGAGTTGTGCGGCCGCATCGCCAATTCGTTGACCAGTAGCGTGCCCTCGGTCGTCTCGAACAGCTCGACGGCCAGCACGCCGACGACTCCCAGCTCGGCGGCAAGCCGCAGGCCCAGCTGCTCTGCGGCGCCGGCCAGTTCCTCGGACAACCCCTGTGCGGGCGCCACGACAGTGACGCAGATCCCGTCGCGCTGCACGGTCTCCACGATCGGCCACGCCGCGCCTTGACCGAACGGCGAGCGGGCCACCAGCGCCGAGAGCTCACGGCGCATCGACACCCGCTCCTCGAGCATTACCGGCACGTTGTCGGCCAGATAGCCGGCGACCGCCTCGCGGGCATGCGCCAGATCCCTGGCGAGCACCACGCCGCGGCCGTCGTAGCCGCCGCGGACGGTCTTGATCACCACCGGTCCGCCGATCTCGGCGGCGAAGGCGTCGACGTCATCGACGCTGGTGACGGCGGTGAACCGCGGGATTGGCGCGCCCAGCGCCGCCAGCTTGCGCCGCATCACCAGCTTGTCCTGGGCGTGCACCAGGGCCTCCGGCGGCGGCGCCACCGTCACACCCTCGGCGATCAGGATGTCGAGCAGCTCGGTCGGCACATGCTCGTGGTCAAAGGTCAGCGCGGCGGCGCCCGCAGCCGCCCGACGCAGCGCGTCGAGGTCGGTGTGGGCACCGATCACCACGTCGGGAGTCACCTGGGCGGCCGGATCGTCGGGGCTGACGGCCAGCACCCGCAGGCTCTGGCCGAGCGCGATGGCCGACTGGTGAGTCATCCTCGCCAGCTGCCCGCCGCCGACCATGGCGACGATGGGAGGTCTAGGGCTGTTCGACACGGCCATCATGGTGTCAGACCTGCGCGAGTACGCACACGCGCGGTGACTTCCGTAGACTTGTTCCTTGTGTCTTTCGCTGATGCCACGATCGCTCGGCTGCCCCGACCGATCCGGCCCTTCGCCGAGCGGCATCACGAGCTCATCAAATTCGCCATCGTCGGTGCGACGACGTTCGTCATCGACTCGGCGATCTTCTACACGCTGAAGCTCACGATCCTCGAGCCCAAGCCGGTCACCGCCAAGGTGATCGCGGGCATCGTCGCGGTGATCGCGTCCTACGTGCTGAACCGCGAATGGAGCTTCCGCAACCGCGGCGGCCGCGAACGCCACCACGAAGCGCTGCTGTTCTTCGGGGTCAGTGGCGTGGGGGTGCTGTTGAGCATGGCCCCGCTGTGGTTCTCCAGCTACGTGCTGGACCTGCGGGTACCGCACGTCTCACTGACCATGGAGAACATCGCCGACTTCCTCTCGGCCTACCTCATCGGCAACCTGCTGCAGATGGCGTTCCGATTCTGGGCGTTCCGCCGCTGGGTGTTCCCCGACGAGTTCGGCCCGAGCCACGACAAGGGGCTGGAGTCAACACTCACCGGCGGTGGTCTTGCCGAGGCGTTGGAGGACGAGTACGAGGCCGGCGGCACCGTCACGCCGTTGCGCCGCCCGGGCGCCATAAATCAGGTGGACAAGCCTCAGCTGGGCGACTCTTCGGAGCCCAAAGTGTCGAAAACTTCGTGATACAGCAGTGAGTGCACCCGCTCCACGAGGGGAATGTCGTGGAATTCAAGGGGATCCTGGCTCGCCGACTCGATGACCAGGGTGCCGGTGCGCAACATGCGGTCGAGCAAGCCGTGCCGGAACTCCACACTGTTGATGCGCGCCAACGGGATATCGATGCCCGAGCGAGTCAGCAGCCCGTGGCGGTACATCACCCGCCGGTCGGTGATCACGAAATGCGTTGTGAGCCAGTTCAAGAACTTCCACAGCGTCAGCCAGCCGACCAGGATCAGCCAGATCGCCGCGATGACGCCGAAAAGAACCTTCTTGGCGGTCGGGTCCCAGTTGGTGTTGTTGACGAGCGCGGCCACGAACGCCGCGGCGACCGTGGCGATCAGCAGCACCAGGATCGGGCCGACCAAGCGCTTCCAGTGCGGGTGGCGGTGTAGCACGACCTGCTCGTTGGCGGCCAGCACGTTCTCGGGATAGCCCACGGGCGAACTTTACCTAGTTGCCCGGGTCACCGAGCGGGTTGGAGATATTCGACGCAGTCGGCTTCGGTGCGCCCGGTCTGGACCATGCACACCCCCACCGCAGGGTCGCCGCCCTGCCCAACCGCGGGGCTGGGAATGTCACCGGGATTCAGTGACCACAGGTAGCGGTCGGTGTCGGCAAGGCGCTCACAGTAAGTCGCCGAACCGTCGGCGGCGACGCCGTTGCCGCCGGGCTGACACGGGGTCGCGACGACGACGGACGGCGGTGGTGGCGCCGACGACGAGGCGGCGCCGGTGGATGTCGGCGTGGTCGTCGAACTCTGACCAACGGCGCTCGGGTTGGCCGCGTCTCGGGACAGTTGGACCCAGATGTCAGCGCCGGCCGCGGCAAGCAGCCCCACGGTGATCAATCCCGCGATCAGCGCAACCCACGACTCGGCCCGCCAGCCCGGCGCCCTGGGCTCTGGGTCGGTTCCGAGTGTTCCGCCGTCGGCCACATGCTGGGTCCACGTGGCGCCATCCCAGTACCGGCATTGGTGCCGGCCGGTGGGATCGACCGACCAGCGCGCGGTCGACGCAGCCGGCGTCACGCCGGCCGGTGCGACCAGTGGGGCGCCACATTCGCCGCAGAAGCGCCGGTCGTCGGGATTGGCGTGGCCGGCCAGGCAGATGACCGCGCCCGGCTCCAGCAGGTCGCCACACTCACCGCAGAAGTACTGTCCGTCGGGGTTCTGATGGCCGTTGGCACAGATCACTGTGGCCCTCATGAGACGGTCGTCACCATGTCCACCGTCGCGACCACGATCGCAGCGATGGCCGCGCAGACAGCCTGCAGCATGAGAATCTCGGTCGTGCGGTCGGGGCGGGATGTCCCGTCCGGCGGCACGGCCCGTTCACGCCGAAAACTGGTCAGGCCGAACAGCACACCCGACAGGACGAACAGTGCAATCGCGACCATCAGTTGCCTCCCAGATGGATCATCGGCGCGCTGGGCCGTTTCAATACCACCACTCCCCCGGAGTCGTACACCGTCTGAAATCCCTTCTCGGTCCTGAGAAGCTCGAGCGCGCGCTGCGTCGTGTCCCGGCTGGCACCCATGCTCAACCGGATGAAGTTCTCGTCCTGCTCGGTGTTCGAGAAGTAATCCACATCAGGCTGTGCCGTGCAGGTGGCCAACTCCTCCGCGGAGCCAAAGCAGCTATCCGCCAACTCGAATTGTCTCGGCACTCCATAGAGCGCACCCTGGCCCCAGTACCCGAGCCCGGCGTCGTGGATTTTCCCGACAAGTTCACTCGCGATTGCCAATTCGTGGGGCAACGTCCGTTCGAACGAGATGTTGAGGCCGCGGTTGGCGGTCACCAGCAGGGCGGTCAGAGACAGCACGCAGCCCGCGGCCACGGCGGTCATCCGGCGCACGACGGTGCGATCGGTACGCGGCCGGAGTAGCGGCAGAATGGCCAGCGCGGCCAGGGGTGACAGCACAGGCGACGCATACAGAAAAGCGCGAATCGCCACCTCCCCGCCATAGCTCTGGAGCAACACCAGCACGAACGGCGCCAGCGCCAGTGCGGCGATCAGCCATGGCCTGCTTTGTGGCAGCCGGCGCAACCGCCACCATCCGAGCGACGCCGTTGACATCAGCACCAGCGCGGCGACGATTCTGAGCAGCTGCATGTGGCGGTAGCTGGGATCGCCCGTGATCTTCTGCGAGACAGAAGAATTCAGATTCTGATCGACGCCACCGATATCGGCGATGACCTGACCGAGGTGCCCCTCCCAGTAGGCGGAGGCGCCGTAGCGGAACCACGCGATGAATATCACGAATGCGACGAGCCACAACAACTTGTAGCGAGTCAGGCCCGCCGCCGACATGATCAACAGCACACCGATGACGGCCAGTGGGGTCAGTTGATGGGCGACCACCATTGCCGCGAGGATGACGACGAGTGCCATCTCGACCGCCAGCGTCCACTGCCCGTCCCGCCCGGGGACCCGTCCCGGTATCCGTCGCCATGCCGTCGCCGTGCGCTTCAGCCGGCCACCGGCAAGCGCAGGGACTCCTGAATGGCGCAGCTGCCATAGCAATACGGCCAGGATCGTGGCATAGAACTGCATCGCGACGGCCTGCGGTGCGAAATAGTCCTGCTGATACCAGTTGAACAGGGTGAGCATGGTGACGCCGAGCCAGGCAACCCGCCGGCTGCCGGTGATCGCCAGGCCGATCGCGTAGACCGGGAACATCAGGCAGATGCCGAATACCAGCGAGGCACTGACCAGAAGGGTCACGCTGTCGTGCAATCCCGTGGTGGTCACCAGATTGGCCGCGGCCGAGAAGAATCCGGCCCAACTGATCCGGGCGTCCACCGGCGGCGGCAGTGCTCCGGAATCGATCAGCCAATTGGTGATCATCCGGTGCACGTATGCGGTCACGAACGGGGCGGTGCCCAGCGCCCACGCGACCGGCATCGTGATGTAGGCGATCAGCACGACGTTCGACGTCGCGACCGCCAGCCTGTCGAGAACGGTGCGGCGGTACTCGATCACGAGCAGGACGCACAGCAGGGCGAGCCCGGCGTAGTAGTCCACCCCGAGCACGCCGAGCAGCCCCAGACTGCCCGCCGCCTCGACATCGAGGCGATGGATCGCGCTGAAGAACAAACCGATGACCGCCACCAACAGGATCGCGCTGAGCCTGCGGTCGCCACTGGCCGCCAATCCGCGTCGCACCCAGCCCAGCGCGCCCGCGACGGTCGTGGACTCGCGCCTGCGGTACCACTGACGCCCCAGCGCCGCGGTGGCCACGACACCGAGAGCGGACACCGCGAACTGAACGGCATACGGCTGGTGCAATCCGCCCGCGTAATTCAGTTGAGCGGCAAGCACATTGATGGCCAAGGACAACGACACCGCAACAGCGGTGAACACCCCGTTGGTGGGCAACCGCAACAACGCCGCCAATGGAAGCCCGGGCATCGTGAGCACGGCCAGCACCCCCACGGTGGCCCGGATCGCCGGCGGCAGCACATCCGCGACCCCCAGAGCCGACAGCACGGTGACGGCCACTGACGCGGCGAGCAGGATGGCGGAGACGATAACCGCCAGGGGGACCCAGCTCGGCAGTGACTCCCGGCTGGCCGGGAGTGCCGGAGGACTCTCGACGCGTGGCAGCACCGACTCAGCCTACCGATTAGCTGGTATTGCTCGCGCGCCCATCAGCTGCCCGCGTAGGACCAGATGGAAACCCAATCGACCAGCACGTGGCCGCTGTTGGTTCCGTTCCCGTCAGTCTCGATCTGCAGTTGCCAGCGCATGGGCTTGCTGGGAACGTATTTGGTGCTGTCGAGCACCAACGTGTCGTCCAAGTAGAAGCGGACATGGCCCGGCAGCCATTCGACGGTGTACACGTGCCAATCGGTGAATGCCTTGCCGGTGTCGGCGCCGTCCTGGCCGCCGGTCGCACGGGCATAGTGGGCGAACGCCTTCGACGTCGATGACAAGGCGCCTTCCGGGAAGTCCTCTTCACCGTCGTTGGGCCACTGTTCGGACTGCGGCCACAACAGGAATGCGATGTGGTACTCGCTCAGCGTGGACGTGTCGGCCTTGAGCCGGACCGAGTAGCGCCCGTAGGTCTGGTACTGGGTGCCATTGGGCAGGATCGGCGACGGGTTCGCGCCCGCGGGTTGGCCGTCGACGTTGTGCAGGAAGTAATCCAGGGTGCCGTTCGAGACGCTGAGCACTTGGTCGGGGCGGTACGGACGATGTTGATAGGTGTCGGTGAAGGTCTGCGGGTAGGTGAGCCACTTCTGGCCATCAGAGCCCACGTAGACCACCTTGCTCGGGTCTGACGGGTTGGCCCAACTGCCCAGCGGTGCATCGCGGGTGAAGTTGTCGGCGAGAGCGTGTTTCCAACCCGGGAGGTCGGCCACCGGGGCATCGGTCAGGTCGCCGCTCGGGGGCGGCGTGCTCGTCGACGCCACGACACTGACGGTGTCGACATACAACGCCCGAGCACAGAAGAACCACTGCGGGTTGGCGAACTTCACTGCGATCGTGTGCGATCCTGCCGGGATGTTCGCGGTTGCCGTGTAGTCGGTCCACTTGCTCGCTGCGATGGGGCTGCGGCCGATGATCACACCGTCGACGATCACCGCGGCAACCGGGGCGCCGAAACACTGCAATCCCCTGGCGCGCATGACGACGCTGACGGATTGCGGCACAGCGAGAGTCGTCGACACCGTCACCGCTCCGGTCAGGCCGAGTGCCCTGCCGCCAGAGGCGTTGGCGTCGGTGATGATCTTGGCACCGTTGGTCGTCGAGACGGTCATCGATTCCGCCTCAATCGATGTCACGCCTGCGGCAGCACCTGCCTGCGGGGGCGCGACGGCCAGCACCGCACCCCACGCGACTGCCACGACCGCAACAGTCGCCGAGCACAACCGGAACATCGTGGCCCCATCGCGTTGAAGGCGGCGCTCTGACGGTGGGTGAGAGCCAAATCACAATAAGCTCCTGGGTATCAATATTCATATCCGGCACATTTATCACTTTGGTAACAGTTGAACTCGGAACGAAATCGGCCCTCGTCAGGCATATCCGGCGTACGAATATTTTTCAGCAACAACGCAATACACATTTCGGCCGGATTTCCCCGTGCCGTGTCGCCACAAAGACGGCGGGAAACGTGGTCGACCGACCTGGCCGAATGAGACTCGCGTCGCCGGTGGCGGCGTATCGTTCGTCACTTATGCGACGTCGGCTCTGTAAGTGTGGACACGACCGTTCCGCGCACGAGCATCACCGACGCGGAACGGACTGCGCGTTGTGCGAGTGCAACCGCTTCCGGGGGCCAGGTCTGTGGCAGTGGGTCACGTCGCTCGGGCGCCAGGCGTGAACACGATCGCTGGGTAGACTGAGCCCGGGTCGTTGAACCAAGGGAGCTCATGTCAGTCCCCATCTCGCGGGCCCTTCGCGTGGTGATGTCACTAACCAGCGTCGTGGCGGGAACACTCGTGCTCGCGGTCGGATCGGCCGCCCTGCTGCGCCCGGTCGCTGATGCCCAATCCGGGAACGGCAAATGCCCGAACACCGCCGCTGCGGCCCACGGCTGGGGTGCGCCCAACCGCACCGACAATTTCACCGACTCCGCCTCACTTCGGCAGTGGTCCCTTTACGACGGTCCGGGACACAACGGCAATGGTCGGCGCACCCCGTCGGCGATCTCGGCGGCCAACGGAACGTTGACGATCACCGGTGATTCCCAAGGGAACTCGGGCGGCATGGCTTGGTTGCCGGGGCAGCTGCACGGTCGCTGGGAGGCCTGCGTCAAGTCGTCACCGTCGGGCCCCGACTATCACTCGCTGCTGCTGCTGTGGCCGGACGCCGAGAATTGGCCCGTCGGTGGCGAAATCGACTTCATGGAGATCGCCGATCCCACCCGGCAATCCGTCGAGGGCTGGCTTCACTACGGCCCGAACGACGAACGCGACTCGGGTGCGGTGCACATCGATGCGACCCAGTGGCACAGCTGGGCGGTGGAATGGACACCTCAGCGCGTCGCGGTGTTCGTCGACGGCGTCCAGTGGTGGGAAACAGGAGATCCCGCCCACCTACCGCCGGGCCCGATGCACCTGTGCATCCAGCTCGACAACTTCGGTGACGACCTGGGCAGCGGCGCCTCGATGGCGGTCGACTGGGCCCGGCAGTACCCGGCCTAACCGGCGCTGACCACCCGCGCGCTACGCAGCATGCGAATCACGAACGGCAACAGGATCACCGCTGGAATCGCCTCGGCCGCAAGGTATGCCCAACCGACGCCGATCACGCCGGTGCGGGTCGTGATCATCAGCGTGCCCGCGACCACGATGACCGTGGCCACACAGCGCATGACGACCATCAGGGTGAGTTTGCGGCGTACCCGGGCAAATCCCTCGTAGACCGCGCTCACCGCCGACAGCGGCACGAACAACGCCGCCAGCACAAGCAGTCCTTCTCCCTGCGCTCGATACTCGGGGCCGATGAGGTCCAGCACGTACGGGCCGATCAGCACCAGTCCGAGTGAACCGACGAGCGACACCACCGCCATCATCTGGACCATCCGAGTGGATAGTGCGGCCACCTTGTCCGGATGCGCCGCAACCTCCGCGACGAACGGGCTCATCACCAGATGCACCGCGAAATAGAGGGCGTTGATGATCGCCCACGTCACCGCGAAGTGCGCGTTGGCCGCGGCGCCGAACTTGCTCACCACCACCAGCGGCACGATCAGCGGCCCGATGATCCACAGTGTCGTGATCCCGAAGGACGACCCGATGTAGGACAGCAGCTGCGCACGGGCCGGGAGCTCGGACGGCTGGTGGAACTGGGTGTGTGTGCGCCACCGGCGCCGCATGGCCGCCAGGACCAACACCGTGCCGGCAGCCGCCGTCGCACCCCACGCAAGCACGATGGATGCCCCACTGCCGGTCCAGACGAGAGCGAACAGCAGGGCCAGCTTCACAATCGCGTGAACGAGATTCTTCACCGCGGACCACTTCGTCACCCCGAGACCGACCGCGGTCTTGTCCAACAGGGTGAACACCGCCAACACCATCACCAGCAGCGGGTAGCACACCATCGCCCAACGAGAACTGAACAACTCCTCGCGCGGTCCGAAAAGCACGAGCGCCCAGCCGGCGAGCAACGCGGTACCCGCGACCGTGACGTATCCCCACTTGATCATTGAGCCCGCCCGCTCGCCGGCCAGCGGCAGAAAGCGTTCGTAGATCGTGTCGATGCTCAACATCGACAACATGGACAACATCAACGCCGAGGTGATCAGCGCGGCCGCGACGCCGACTTCGGCGGCGGGATACAAGCGGCCGGCGGCGCCCCAGAAAACCAGTCCCAGAATCCCGGTCAGCAGGCTCGACCCGATCAGCGATATCGAGTTGACGGTCATGTTGCGCCCCGCTGCCGGGGGGGCGACGTCCGCGGTCACCATCAGCGTGCCCGGACCAGGTAAGCCCACGCTCCCGCGGCGATGAATCGCCACGTCCCACTGCCGATGTCGGACGGTAGGTCGGCTCTCACGGTGATCGCTGGCGTGGCTCGACGCGACGTGGATCGAAGATGACGGACCAACGCCGGCCTGCGACGTACGACGGTCTTCACTGCGAGCAACGCCATCGCCGGATCGGAGGCGAGCTTCGCCAGCCAGGCGCCCAAACCCAAACCGTAGCCTCGTGTTTGGGACCGAAGGTCCTCGGCGGTTGCCCGGTGCCGATGCCAGGCGATCGCAGCCGGTTCGCGTACCAGCTGTCGGCCGGAGCGCAGGATGCGGAAGAACATGTCGATGTCCTCACCGCCACTGACCCGGGTCCCTGCACCGAGGCGTTCGTCGAATCCACCCAGGCGCAACACCATCCGGCGGTCGACGGCGAAGTTGGCGCCGGTGCCATAGTGCCGAACCTCGAAGGGGAACAGTGGGACATCGCGCGGCGCCTCGGACCACTCGAAAAGTCGCGCGTCGGCGGATTCAGACCAGCCGGCCCGATTCTCGAAATACGCCTGAGCGGGCGTTCGCAACTCGCCGGCGGGCACCATCCCGGACACGCAGCCCACCGAGTCGCCGTATCCGAAGCCTCGGACGAGGAGGCTCAGCCAGTCCGGGTCAACGACGACGTCGTCGTCGACGAAGGCCACGATATTGCCGGTGGCCGCCAGCAGGCCGGTGTTTCTGGCCCGGGATAGCCCAGGCCTCGGTTCGGTGATCAACCGCACCCGCGGTGCCGCAAGGCTTGTGACATAGTCGCGAGTGGCATCGGTGCGTGGCGCGTTGTCGACGACGAGTACCTCGAAATTGGGATGTGTCGCGGCAAGAACGGACCGCAGCGCCGACTTGAGCATGTCGGTGCGGTCGCGAGTGCACATGACCACCGTCACGTGATCGGACTCCCCTGACCCGGCGCCGGCACGGTCGCGCACCGGGCGCTCCAACGAATGCCGTTGAGCACCAACTTGATTTCGCAATTCGGCAAAGGCGACCTGACCGTCGGTGACGTCGAGGTCGACGAAGCCGACCGCCCGTTCTCGATCCCGAACCAGCAGGCGCGCCCGAGAAAACCCCTCGGCGTTCTGCAGCCGGCACACCGCAGGCCGACCGGAACTGACACTGGCCTCATCGGCGGAGTCGACGGCGTCAAGCCACACCTCACCGATCCAGATGGCGCCACTCCAACTCGGCTGCACCGGATTCGGCAGGACCGGGGCCAACGTCAGGCAAGCGGAATCGTGTGCGTTCACGGCGCGTCCCTCGATAGCAGGCGGCGGACCTTCGCCCGGACGAAACCCGCCGTGGTGGCGGCCAGGCCCAGGCAGATCGCCGCAGCGCGGGCCGCCCCGTCGGGTGTCATCGACATCAGTTCGCGTACCACAGCCATCGGTAGCACGCGCGTCACGTATGAGCGTTCGCTGCTCAATCCGTCCGCCGTCCCGGCCAGTTCGGTGACAACCGCCTTCGACAGGCCTTCGTGGTAGCACCTGCGGATGAAGTACCGAAGCGTCGTCCGGTCTTCGGAGACATGGTGTTCGACCCGAATATTCGGGTCGAACAACACCTGGTTGGTTGCATCGTCGGTACGGATGCGAATGAACAACTCGGTTTCCTCACAGCCGACCGGCGTTGCGCCCACCCGGCCCACCTCCGATCGGAAGCCACCGACTTCCAAGAAGACCGACCGTCGCAGCGACATGTTGCACCCGATCGGATTGCGCACCTGGGCAAGTCGCTTCGGCTGGCCGACGTAGCTGCAGCCGACCACCCAGTCGAATTCAGCAGGCAACCAGGTGGGGCGGGTATCGGGCCACACCGGGCTGGCGTACCCACCGACCCCCGCAACCGTCATGTCGCGATAGTGGTTGCTCAGGTCGTCCCCCCAGCCCGGCTGCGCGACCGCGTCGTCGTCAAGGAACGCCACGACGTCGCCGCGCGCGGCGCGCACACCGGTGTTGCGCGCCCCCGACAGTCCCTGAGTTTCGGTGTTCGGTATCACCCGAACTCGGTGGTCGGCGCCGTAAAGGTGGCGCGCCGAGTCCAGCAGTTCGTCGCAATGATCGATGACCACGATCAGATCCACCGGGTCGCCGCTGCCGGTGAGCACCGACTCCACCGCGTGACGCAGCCGCTCCCAGCGATCGGTGGTATAGGCACAGATCACCACTGACAGCGCCACCGTATTGCGCTCAGCGGAAACCAGACTCAACTCGGCTGCCATGTCAGCCCATCCGCTGTCGTCGTGACGCGCGCAGGCCACTCAACTTGAACAGCAGCGTGCGCTTGAGCAGAACGTCGTAACGATTCAGCTTCCCTACCAACTGGTCGACATACGGGATTTCCCAGTGCGGATCGTCGATGAGCCGGCGGGTGAATCTGTCCTGCTGCGCCAGTTGCGATCGTGCGGAGGTCAATGCGGTCAGTGAGCCGCCCCGGATGCGATACGCAGCCAGCGTCTCGGGCATGCCGTAGAAGTGTCCGAATCCCAGCAATCGGGTCCACAGGTCCATATCGAGCGTAAACAGGTTGGGTCCGCAGAAGCCGCCACACCGGTCGAAATCACTGCGCCGGAACATGACTGACACGGGGGCACCGACCGGGTTCTTTGCGCTGCGGACGATCTGACGGATCACCCGCTGACCGGTTTGGCGTCCCAGGATGCCGCGCAACCCTCTGGCGGCGAAGAGCAGAGCCCCGGCATCGTCGATGAAGTCGGTTCGGCTGGCCACCACGGTCACGTCGGGGTTGTTCTCGAGCACGGCCGCCTGGGCGGCGACGCAGTTGCGTTTGAGCGTGTCGTCGGCGCTGATCACCTTGACGAACTCGCCGCGGCTGAGCGTCACCGCGAGGTTGTGGTTGTCTTCGGCCGACAGGGTGGTCGGGTTGCGGATCACCCGGACGCGCAGGTCGGTGATCCTGTCGAGGATCAACGGTGTTTCGTCGGTGCTGTTGTTGTCGACGACGACGATCTCGAGGTCGGGGAAATCCTGTGCCAGCACGCTGTCGAGCGTGTCGCGCAGGAACGGGCCGGCCTGGAAAGCCGGGATGCACAGTGACACCTTTGGACGCTTGAAACCCGCCTCTGACTCGTTAGGGATTTCTGACGACATCACTTGGCTCACAGTCGATCCCCCCATCCGTCTCAGGCCGGCCGTACGTCGGACAAGGACTGATCGAGCAGGTAGCGCGAAGCCGCCGTGACTCTCTCGCCCTCGGTTCGTGCACCGCGCTTCCACCCTCGTCGGCGGGCCCGCTGAAATTCCTGGAGGATGGTCCACAAGATCCGCAGACCGTCCTTGCCGGCGTTCAGATTGCTGGCACCGTGGATGCGGTCGCACTCGTAGCTGCTGACTTCGGCGATCTGCATCCCGCTGGCCGCGACGCGCACATTGATCAGCGACTCGATCTCGAATCCGTCACCCCACTGCGGGCCCGGCGCCTCGGTATCGGGCAGGTCCATCACATCGAGGCAGTCCCGCCAGAACGCGTTGTAGCCGTAGCACAGGTCGGTGTACTTGGTGGCGAACAAGGTGTTGACCAAGGCGTTGAGACCCCAGTTGCCAACGCGCCGTAGCCGGGTGATGTCGCTGCTGCCGCCACCCTGAACGAAGCGTGAGCCCTTCGCGAAGTCCTTGCCCGAGACGAGGGCGCCGACGAAGCGCGGGATCTCTGCCGGGTCGGTACTGCCGTCGGCATCGATCATCACGACGATGTCGCCCGAGGCGGCCGCGAACCCACATGCCAACGCATTGCCCTTGCCCTTACGGGTCTGCCGCAGGTGCACACCGTCGGGCCACAGCTCGCGGGCCACCAACGCCGTTTTGTCCACTGAAGCCCCATCGACGAAGACGATCTCGTCGACATCGTGCGGCAGCCGCGAAGCGATGTAGGCCAGGTTGCGCTCTTCGTTCAGCGCGGGTATCACGACCGAGATGGTCGGCCGCCGCACCGTGTGCGACGTCGCTTCCCAGATTCCGATGACGTTTGTCATGGATGACTTTCCTCTCGATCAAGAAACTGCAGGGTGGGCTCGCCTGTCATGAAGTGGTCATCGCTGATCCACCGTCCGGTGAGCTGGGGGTAGGCGACCGAAACCTCGTCGAGAAGGTCAGGCAGCGTGAGTAGGACACAATCTGGTTCCGCGGCAACGAGTTCGCTCGGTGCGATGATCGGTACATCCGTTCCTGGCATGCGGCGGCCCTGCTTGGCGCTGGACGCGTCGGCGACCGCCGCGACGAGCCTGCTGGTGACCCCGGCCAGCGCAAAAAGCGCCACCGCACGGGATGCAGCGCCATAGGCGAAGACTCGGCGCCCTTGCGCTGCCTGTTGCTCGAGCCAATCCCGCAGGGCCCGGCGGTGGTTGTCGGCGGCGCGTTGCAGGTGTCCGACGGCTGCGGGATCGGTGATCGCCAACTCGCCGGCCAGAATGCGGCGCACGGAGTCGGGCGGACTCACATAACCGTGCCTCGCGGCCACCAAAACCGTGCCGCCGTAGAGGTCGAACTCCCACGCGTCGACCGCGCTCAACCCGGCCTGATCCAGTAGACCGAGCACCGCGGTCGTCGAGTAGTAGGCATAGTGGCCGTGCCGCAGCGAATTCCATTGGTTCTTGCCGACGATCGTCGCCAGTGAGTGGTACTGGATCAGGAGCACACCGTCTTTCGCGGTGGCGGCGGCGCGGCGTGCGAACGCGCCCTGCTGATCGGGTTCGTGCATCAAGCCGAAGCTGTCCAGGACGACGTCGGCGACCTCCGCCTGTTCGAATCCGTATCCGGCAAGCAGCGGCAGCCAGGTCCCACCGTGCGGGCTGCCGAACTCACGCACCGTCGACCCACGCAACAGCTCTGCTGCGGCCACCCGGCTCACGGCGTCGGAAGCCTGACGTCGCAAGGCCTGCGGCTCGACGCCGCGGGGCTCATCGGTCGCGGTGTCGTCCTCGGCCAGCTGTGCCAGACCGCACGATACGCACAGGGTCATCGCCAACGGGTGCGACGATTCCTCGGGCGCAACGGGATCGGTGGCAAGGGGGAAGAAATCCTGAGCAGGCACACGCCCGAGATCCAACACGGGAGTGAGGGCGGAACTACGGCATCCTCGGCAGCGAGTCATGGCAACATGGCCCCGTGCAGATCAGGCAAACCGACATCGCCGGCCTCGTCGTTCTCGTTCCTCAGCCCTTCTTCGACGAACGGGGTCTCTTCACCCGAACGTTTGACGCCGAGATCTTCGACGACTACCTCGGCACGCCCGGCTTCAGCGCATCGTTCATCCAGGATTCCCAATCCCGTTCGGTGCAGGGCACGATCCGCGGCATGCACGGCCGTTCGGGACGCGGTGAAGCCAAACTCGTCCGCTGCGCCAACGGCGCCGTTCACGACGTCGTCGTCGACATCCGGCCTGGCTCGCCGACTTTCGGGCACCAGGTGTCGGTCCAGCTCGACGACACCGACTTTGTCCACCTCTATGTGCCGCAAGGATTTCTGCACGGCTTTCAGGCGCTCACGCCGACCGCCGATGTCTGTTACCGGATCGATCGTCCCCATGATCCGACCGAAGATCTGGGGGTCGCATTCGACGATCCCGACCTCGCGATCTCGTGGCCCCTTGCGCCCACCGCCGTCTCGGCACGAGACCGCGCGGCGGGCAGCTGGCGCGAGTTGGTCAGCCAACTCGACCTCCGGTGAACATCGCCTCGTCGAGCACACCCGACTGACGAAGCGCCTTCAGCCGCGCCAACCGGGTGAACTGACCGGCGAACGCCGCCTCGGTGAGCCCGTGAGCGGTGTACCTGCCGTACAACTCCGCGGCACCGGCAGCCACCGACCATTGGGCCTCATATCCCAGCCGGCCGCGCGCCTTGGCGAAATCGACGCGGTAGGACCGCGGATCCGCCCCCGTTTCACCGGTGATGCGCAATTCGGCCGCGGGGACGACGTCGGTCACCGCTTGGGCGATCTCGGCCACCGTGAGGTTGTTGGCCTCGGTGCCGATGTTGAACGCCTGGCACCAAATCGCATCCACCGGCGCGGTCAAGCACGCGGCGAAGGCTCGGGCGATGTCCTCGGCGTGCACCAACGGCCGCCACGGCGTGCCGTCGGACAGCACCTTCACCACGCCGGACAGGACCGCGTGCCCAACCAGGTTGTTGAGCACGATGTCGGCGCGCAGGCGTGGCGAGAAGCCGAAAGCCGTGGCGTTGCGCAGGAATACCGGCGCGAAGCCGGGGTCGGCGATCTTCAGGAGATCGTCCTCCACCCAGACTTTGCTTTCCGCATACGGCGTCAGCGGCCGAAGCGGCGCGTCCTCGTCGACCAGGTCGTCACCCGCCGATCCATACACCGAGCACGTCGAGGCATACAGGAATCGCGAGACCCCGGCCGCTTTGGCGGCGTGGGCCAGCTGAACCGAAGCACGATGATTGATCTCGTAGGTGACGTCCGGCGCAAGATCGCCGAGCGGGTCGTTGGACAAGGCCGCCAAGTGCACGACCGCGTCCACTCCCACCAGATCGGCTGCCGTGATGTCGCGCAGATCAACCGCGCCGCGCCCACCGATCTGGGGCGGATCGTCCGGTGTGGGGCCCAGTATGCAATCGGCGAAATAGCCTGCGTCAAGCCCGATCACGTCGTGGCCGGCCGCCCGCAGCACCCCGACCATGACCGTGCCGAGGTAGCCCTGGTGGCCCGTGACGAGTACAAGCATTAATGGCCTCCCAATGCAGGCGAGAATCGCAGCGAGATCTTCTCTGACGTGAATGCCTCGGCATGCCGGCTGCGGCACTGCACACCGCGCAACCGCGACAAGCCGAGGAATGCCTCTTCGTCGAACCAGTCGTGCATCGACTGCGACGGGTAGTGCTTGATCAACAGGCGGGCCTTTTCCTCGGCGACACCCAGTGGCAGCGGGTGAAACAGAGTCGGCTGAGGAGTGTCGGTTTCCCACTTCAGGATCTCGTATCCGAGGATCAAGTGGTCGCGGAATTCTGTGGGCAGCAGCTCGGCGAGCAACCGGTGATCCTGGTGCGCGTCGTGGCGTTGCGTGCCGAAAACCACCGCTGGATCACAGGATTGGCGAAACGCGTGCAGCGCCTCCTTCACCTGCTGCCAGTGCGCAGGCGTCCGGCCGTCTGGGATATCCAAGACCGTCACTCGCACCGAGGCGCCGGGGCAGAACGCCTCGAGCGCCGCACGCTCCTCCGACTCGCGCTCGCCGCCGCCACCCGACAGCACCAACGCATGCACCCGCAGACCTGGCCGGTCAGCCGAGAGCGACAGCAGAGTGCCACCCATGCCGATCGCGATGTCGTCGCAGTGCGCCCCGACCACCGCTATCTCATCGACGTCGCCGGCGAGGAGTTCACGCATGCGCGGGCTCCCACAACGCCCACGGTCGCTCGCCGTGGCGATAGCCCTCGTCGAGTTCGGCCCGCTCCTTGAACGTGTCGGCCGGCTTCCAGAAACCCTCGTGCCGGTACCCGAACAGCCGGCCCATCCCGGCGAGCGTCTCGCAGGCGTCGGCGACTAGATCCCCGCCAGGGGGCAGATAGTCGAAAACCTCCTGGGAGAGAACGAAGAAGCCGCCGTTGATCCAGATCGGAAAGTTGGCGACGGGAACGATGTCCTTGACCTCACCGGACTCTTTGACCTCGACGCAGTGGAACGACTGCTGTGGCGGCACCAGCATCATCGACACCACGGCGCCGGAGGCGTGGAACTTGTCCACGATGTCGTCGAGCCGTGCGTCGGTCAGCACATCGGCGTAGTTGGCCAGGAAGTATTCGTCGCCGTCGAGATGTTCGCGCACTCGCCGAAGGCGCTCCCCGATCGGCGATTCCAGTCCGGTGTCGACGAACGTGATCGTCCAATCGCTGATGTCGGTGTCGAGCAGCTGAACCCCGCCGTCACGCATGACGAAATCGTTCGACTCCGTCTCCCGGTACTCCAGGAAATAGTCCTTGATGCGCGAGGCGCCGTAGCCGAGGCACAGGATGAACTCGGTGTGTCCGAAATGCGCGTAGTAACGCATCACATGCCACAGCAGCGGCCGTGGCCCGACCATCTGCATCGGCTTGGGGATGTCGTCGTGGACGGTGTTGCGCATCCGCATGCCGTACCCACCGCAGAACAAGACAACTTTCATCTGGCATGACTCCCAACGACTTCCGGTTTCCTACTCACCACGTGCAAGGTCGGCAGGGGGTAGACCAGCTCGCCACCCCAATCGGCGATATACGAAAGCTGTTCGGTGATCTCGGCTTCCAGATTCCAGGGCAGCACGAGCACCACGTCGGGGCGGTCCTGAGCGATCGCGCCCGGCTCCAGGATCGGAATGCGGGTGCCGGGGGTGAACCGGCCATGCTTGTACGGATTGCGATCAACCGTGTATTCCAGTAGATCGCTGCGGATTCCGCAGTAGTTCAACAACGTGTTGCCCTTGCCTGGCGCGCCGTAGCCGACCACGCGCCGGTTCGCCGCCTTGCAGTCGAGGAGGAATCGCAGCAGCTCGTGGCGCAACGCCTCGGTCTGCGAGCTCAGGCCCAGATAGCCCGTGATGTCGTGCAGCCCGGCGCGCTTCTCCATGCTCAGGATGTCGAAGAACCGTGAAGTGGGCTCGACCGCTTGGCAGTCGGGGCGCGCCCACAGCCGGATCGAGCCGCCATGAGTGGGGATCAGTTCGGCATCGACGACGCGCAGCCCGGCGGCGGCAAGCGCCCTGGTCGCCGAAAGCACGGTGTAGTACTGGAAATGCTCGTGGTAGATGGTGTCGAACTGCCCGAGCGTGACGAGGTTGAGCGCGTGGTGAACCTCGATGCTCAGCCAGCCGTCGTCGGCAAGTAAGGCCCGCAAGGCCTTTCCGAACCCGATGATGTCCGGGACGTGTGCGTACACGTTGTTGGCGACCACCAGGTCTGCGGAGCCGTGCTCATCAACCACCGCGCGGGCGACACCCTCGTCGAGGAAATCGGTCCGGGTCGGCACCCCGCGGTCGCGGGCTGCCGCACCCACGTTCTGCGATGGCTCGATCCCGAGACACGGGACGCCCGCCGTCACGACGTGCTGGAGCAGGTACCCGTCATTGCTGGCCACTTCGACGACGAACGATTGCGGTCCGAGATCGAGCCGGGTCACTGCGTCGTCGACGAAGGTCCTGGCGTGCTGAACCCAGCTGTCGGAGAACGACGAGAAATACGCGTACTCGGTGAAGGTGTCCTCGGGGGTGATCAGCGCCGGGATCTGCAGGAGCAGGCACTTGTCGCAGAGACGGAGATGCAACGGGAAGGTCGGCTCGGGCGCGTCGAGTTCATCGGCGCTCAAAAACCGTTCGCAGGGCGGCGTCGCGCCCAGGTCGAGCACGCTGACAAGCCGATCAGAACCACAAAGACGACAACTCACGCAACCTCGATCCAGTCCCGCACTCCGCTCCCCGCGGCGGCGGTGCACCGATTTGCCCTGCCGGGCGTCAGATCACGATTTCGCGATTGATTTCGTGCTGACAGGAACCGGCATTTGTTCGCTCGGACAAACCCTAGCTACTTTTGGTTAGAAGCGGCAACCGATAGCGGACGGTCGGCACTGTGATGTGATCTAAAACATAAGCCAGCCCATACTTATTAACTGCGCCGCCGTAAATTTCCGCGATGTTTCGCTATACAGGCAGTTCACAGGGGATAGCAATCCGATCCATAGATTTGCCATATATGACAAATGAGTCGAAGCCCACAGTTTGAAACGTGACCCATCCGGGTGCTGAGTCTCCCAGAAATGGGACGCCAGCATCAATAGAGAGAATTTGCGGAAAATTAGTCGGGATGTGAGAGCGGACCGCGTCGCGCGGCGCCAACTGAGAGCCCCGACTTACCGTGCCGACGGCCACCCAACGAAGAAGGAACCCCGGCCGATAACATCGACACCCATGACGAGCGTTACCGAACCGGCCGCCGGCGGCCACACGATCGACATCCACACCACCGCAGGCAAGCTGGCCGATCTGCGTCGGCGCGCCGATGAATCGCTGCATCCCGTTGGCGAGACCGCCGTGGAAAAGGTGCACGCCAAGGGCAAGCTCACCGCCCGGGAACGCATCCTGGCACTGCTCGACGAGGGCTCGTTCGTCGAGCTCGACGCGCTGGCCCGGCACCGCAGCACCAACTTCGGGCTGGCCGAGAACCGGCCCGTCGGCGACGGTGTGGTGACCGGCTACGGCACGATCGACGGCCGCGAGGTCTGCCTCTTCAGCCAGGACGCCACGGTGTTCGGCGGCAGCCTCGGCGAGGTTTACGGCGAAAAGATCGTCAAGGTCCAGGAATTGGCGATCAAGACCGGGCGCCCCCTGATCGGCATCAACGACGGCGCGGGCGCCCGCATCCAGGAGGGTGTGGTCTCGCTCGGCCTCTACAGCCGGATCTTCCGCAACAACATCCTGGCTTCCGGTGTGGTGCCGCAGATCTCGCTGATCATGGGCGCGGCCGCGGGCGGTCACGTCTATTCTCCCGCGCTGACCGACTTCGTGATCATGGTCGACCAGACCAGCCAGATGTTCATCACCGGGCCCGACGTCATCAAGACCGTGACCGGTGAGGACGTCACCATGGAGGATCTGGGCGGCGCCCACACCCACATGGCCAAGTCCGGCACCGTTCACTACGTCGCCTCCGGCGAGCAGGATGCCCTGGACTACGTCCGCGACCTGCTGAGCTACCTGCCGCCGAACAACTACGCCGAACCGCCGCGCTACCCGGCGCCGCCGCACCCGGGCGCCATCGAGGACAACCTCACCGACGAGGACCTCGAACTCGACACGCTGATCCCGGATTCGCCGAACCAGCCGTACGACATGCACGAGGTCATCACCCGCATCCTCGACGACGACGAGTTCCTCGAGGTCCAGGCGGGCTACGCACAGAACATCATCGTCGGCTTCGGACGCATCGACGGCCGCCCCGTCGGGATCGTGGCCAACCAGCCCACCCAGTTCGCCGGTTGCCTGGACATCAACGCCTCTGAGAAGGCCGCCCGGTTCGTACGGACCTGCGATTGCTTCAACATCCCGATCGTGATGCTCGTCGACGTGCCGGGCTTCCTGCCGGGCACCGAGCAGGAGTACAACGGCATCATCCGGCGCGGCGCCAAGCTGCTCTACGCCTACGGCGAGGCCACCGTCGCCAAGGTCACCGTCATCACCCGCAAGGCCTACGGCGGCGCCTACTGCGTCATGGGTTCCAAGGACATGGGTTGCGACGTCAACCTCGCCTGGCCGACGGCCCAGATCGCGGTCATGGGCGCCTCGGGTGCGGTCGGCTTCGTCTACCGCAAGGACCTCAAGGACGCGGCCGCCGAGGGTAAGGACGTCAATGCCCTGCGCCTCGAATTGCAGCAGACCTACGAGGACACGTTGGTGAACCCGTACATCGCCGCCGAGCGCGGGTACGTCGACGCCGTGATCCCGCCGTCGCACACCCGCGGCTACATCGCGACCGCGCTACGGCTGTTGGAACGCAAGGTCGTTCAGGTTCCGCCGAAGAAGCACGGGAACATCCCACTGTGACGAAAGGGCTTCGCTCGTGAGCAAGCACGAGGACATCACCGAGCTCAGCGATCCGCGCGACATCACCCTCGACAACCCGGAGCCGCTGACTCCGGAGATCCGCATCGAGAAGGGCAACCCGAGCGACGTGGACATCGCCGCTCTGGTCACCGTGTTGGCCGCCGCGAGTGGCGGCGCCGCGGCGCCGGGTCCGCAGGAGCTCAACCTGTGGGGCCATCCCGTCGACAAACTGCGCTACGGGATCTCCAGCTGGCAGCGGGTCACGCTGCTGGAACGGCTGCACCTGCGGCGATGAGCCGCTTGCGCGAAGAGCATCAATCACGATGACCCGAGTCGTTCTGGGCTCGGCGTCCACCGGCCGGCTGCGCATACTGCGTAGCGCCGGCATCGACCCAGTGGTCGTCGTGTCCGGAGTCGACGAGGACGCGATTGTCGCGCGCCTGGGGTCGGACGCCGAACCCGGTGAGGTCGTCAGCGCCCTGGCACAGGCCAAGGCCGACGCCGTACACCAGGCCCTGGACCGTGACGTCGCCGCGGATTGCGTTGTGATCGGCTGTGATTCGATGCTCTACGTCGACGGCCGACTGTCCGGCAAGCCAGGTACACCCGAACAGGCTGCGCTGCAATGGGATTCGATGGCCGGCCGGGACGGCCTGCTCTACACCGGACATTGCGTCATCCGGGTGTTGCACGGCGCCGCTGCGCACACCGCTACCCAGGCGGCGGTCACCCGCGTGCGGTTCGCCAACCCCAGCCCCACCGACCTCGCGGCTTACCTCGCCAGCGGTGAGCCGCTGCAGGTCGCGGGTGCGTTCACCCTCGACGGGCTCGGCGGCTGGTTCGTCGACGGCATCGACGGCGATCCGTCCAACGTGGTGGGCCTCGGTCTGTCGGTGACGCATCGGCTGTTCAACGACGTCGGGCTGGCGATCGGCGACCTGTGGGCGGCCAATCCGGTCCGCTGATCGGCGGTAGGCTCGTCGTCGTGCCGCTTCCCGCAGATCCCAGCCCCGCCCTGAAGGACTACGCCCACCCGGAGCGCCTGGTCACCGCCGACTGGCTGTCGGCGCACCTGGGCACTGCCGGACTGGCCATCGTGGAGTCCGACGAAGACGTGTTGCTCTACGACATCGGCCACATCCCCGGCGCGGTCAAGATCGACTGGCACACCGACCTCAACGACCCGCACGTGCGTGACTACATCAATGGCGCGCAGTTCGCCGAGCTGATGAACCGCAAGGGCATCTCCCGCGACGACACCGTCGTGATCTATGGCGACAAGAGCAACTGGTGGGCCGCGTACGCGCTGTGGGTGTTCACACTGTTCGGCCACCAAGATGTTCGGCTACTCAACGGCGGCCGCGATCTGTGGATCTCCGACGGCCGCGACACCACGCTCGACGTGCCGAGCAAGACCGGTTCCGCCTACCCGGTCGTCGAGCGCAACGACGCGGCCATCCGGGCCTACAAGGACGATGTGCTTGGCTCGCTTGGTCATTCGACGCTCATCGACGTCCGTTCACCCCAGGAGTACACCGGCGAACGCACCCACATGCCGGACTACCCCGAGGAGGGTGCGCTGCGCGGCGGCCACATCCCCACCGCGGTGTCGGTGCCATGGGCCAAAGCCGCCGACGAGAGCGGCCGGTTCCGCAATCGCGCCGAGCTGGAAGAGATCTACTCGTTCGTCGAGCCCGGTGACGACATCATCGCCTACTGCCGCATCGGTGAACGGTCCAGCCACACCTGGTTCGTGCTCACCTACCTGCTCGGCATTCCCGGCGTGCGCAACTACGACGGCTCCTGGACGGAATGGGGCAACACGGTGCGGGTGCCCGTCGTCGCCGGTGTTGAGCCGGGATCCGTGCCCGGAGCGTCATGACGATGCCGGCGCCGCTTGCGGAGGTCGTGTCCGACTTCGGCGAGGTGCAGGGTCAGGACAAACTCACGCTGCTGCTGGAGTTCGCCAATGAATTGCCGGCATTGCCCGCCGACCTCGAGGAGGCGGCGATGGAACCGGTACCGGAATGCCAGTCGCCGCTCTTCCTGCACGTCGACGCCTCCGATGCCGACCATGTGCGGTTGTTCTTCAGCGCGCCCGCCGAGGCGCCGACCACCCGTGGTTTCGCCTCGATTCTTGCGGCCGGGCTCGACGGACAGTCGGCCACCGACATCCTGGCGGTACCCGACGACTTCTACTCCGAGCTGGGTCTGGCGGCACTGATCAGTCCACTGCGGCTGCGCGGCATGTCGGCGATGCTGGCTCGGATCAAGCGCCGTCTGCGGGCCACGGCGTAACGGGGGCCCCATTGCTTCGGCGTAGTAACGCCAGTGGCCTTGATCGGCTGATGGCGGGGACACGGTACGTGGGCTGCCTGGAGAACGTCGTCGTTCCGCCCCGCGAACAGGTGGCGGCGGCGCTGGGCACCATCACCCGGTCAGGACCGCACACCCGGCTCGGACTGATCCCCGATTCGCGGGCATGGAGGTGGAGCTGGAATGCCGAGTCCGCGCCCACTATTCGCGAGGTGCCCGCCGAGGTCGCCGATCGTGGCACCACCGCGGTGCTCGACCACATCCGCGCCCTTGCCGTCCCGCGCGGTCCCGTCGACGTTTACCTCTCCGACCGTCACATCGCCTTCGACATCGACCATGGCCTCGGCGATGCACGCCTCTACATCGATTGCATAACAACGCTTTTCGATCTCATTGACGGGAATGAGTCGAAGTGGTTGAAGGATCCGGACACTTCGATCCCCGTCCTTCACGCGCTGACCAACACGTTCGCCAGCCCAGGCCGACTACGGAGCGCCGTGAGTGAAGCCAGGCACCGCCCCATCCCCGGCCGGCTCCGATCGTCCCCGCACGCGCCCGCAACCGATCTGCCCTCTGCTGCAGTGGAGGTGATCCACATCGACGCGTCCACCGAACGCGAAGTCGACCGGTGGCGGGCGGCTGATGCCGCCGGCATCAGCCGAGCCGTCACCTGGCTGGCCATCATCCGCACCGCCCTGGCTCAGGCGGGCCTGCCCCTGACCGACACCCTCCGGCTCGTCGTCGACTGCCGTCGTTACCTGCGTCCCCATGAGCGAGTCAACGCCAACTTCATCTCCGGGCTGAGCGTCCAGGCCGCGCCGGAGGCGCCCATCGGCGCGATCGACGCCGCGGTGAAAGCCCGCCTGGATGCGGCGCTGCCCTTGCTCGCCCTGACCTCCACATCAACGCGCAACCTGGCCGCCCCGCTCAGCGCGACACGCGCGCACCAGGCGCCGCCGCAGACCCGCGTGGAACTGGCCTACTCCGACGTCGGCAGGCTGTCCCCCTTCGAGAACCTGCCGTGGATTCCGGGCCGCCCCCGGTCGATCAATGCGGCCTTGCAGCCGTGGGCACCGGCCGACATTTCGGTGTTCAGCGGCATGATCGGTCACGAACGCAGCGTGACGCTCAGTTACCACGACGACGTGCACGACAGGCGGCTACTGCAGGAAGCGGCCGAGGCAATCCGCACAGACCCGATCCGATTGCTCCGCTAGAGATCGAAACTTACTCATTAGTAGGGGTACCAGCTGGTTCGTGTCGAACAAGCGCCGCCTACACTGCCGTGCGAACCTATTTTTAAATAACGTTCTTAGAGTCACGTTGAGGAGGAGGCGCGGTGCCCAATCACACGCCCAGTCAGACCATTTCCAAGGTCCTCGTCGCCAACCGCGGTGAAATCGCGGTCCGGGTGATCCGGGCGGCCCGGGATGCGGGACTGGCCAGCGTGGCGGTGTACGCCGAGCCCGACGCCGACGCACCGCACGTCCGGCTGGCCGACGAGGCATTCGCGCTGGGCGGTCAGACCTCCGCGGAGTCCTATCTGGACTTCGCCAAGATCCTCGACGCCGCGGCCAAGTCCGGTGCCAACGCCATCCACCCGGGCTACGGCTTCCTCTCCGAGAACGGCGACTTCGCCCAGGCCGTCCTCGACGCCGGGCTGATCTGGATCGGGCCGAGCCCGCAGTCCATCCGCGACCTGGGCGACAAGGTCACCGCCCGCCACATCGCCGCCCGCGCACAGGCGCCGCTGGTCCCCGGTACCTCGGATCCGGTCAAGGACGCCGACGAGATCCTGGCCTTCGCCAAGGAGTACGGCCTGCCGATCGCGATCAAGGCGGCCTTCGGTGGTGGCGGCCGCGGCATGAAGGTCGCCCGCACCCTCGAAGAAATCCCCGAGTTGTTCGACTCCGCCACCCGTGAGGCCGTCTCGGCCTTCGGCCGCGGCGAGTGCTTCGTCGAGCGCTACCTGGACAAGCCGCGCCACGTCGAGGCGCAGGTGATCGCCGACCAGCACGGCAACGTGGTGGTGGCCGGTACCCGCGACTGCTCACTGCAGCGCCGCTTCCAGAAACTGGTCGAGGAAGCGCCCGCGCCGTTCCTGACCGACGCGCAGCGCAAGGAGATCCACGAGTCGGCCAAGCGCATCTGCAAGGAGGCCGGTTACTACGGTGCGGGCACCGTCGAGTACCTGGTCGGCCAGGATGGCCTGATCTCGTTCCTCGAGGTGAACACCCGCCTGCAGGTGGAACACCCGGTGACCGAGGAGACCTCAGGCATCGACCTGGTCCGTGAGCAGTTCCGCATCGCCAACGGCGAAAAGCTGGACATCACTGAGGATCCCACCCCGCGCGGCCACTCCATCGAGTTCCGCATCAACGGCGAGGACGCCGGCCGCGGCTTCCTGCCCGCACCCGGCCCGGTCAACAAGTTCGAGCCGCCGACCGGCCCGGGCGTTCGTCTGGACTCCGGCGTGGAGAGCGGTTCGGTGATCGGCGGGCAGTTCGACTCGATGCTGGCCAAGCTGATCGTCACCGGCGCCACCCGCGCCGAGGCGTTGCAGCGGGCCGCTCGGGCCCTCGACGAGTTCACCGTCGAAGGTCTGGCGACCGTGATCCCGTTCCATCGCGCGGTGGTCAGCGACCCGGCTTTCATCGGTGACGACGACGGCTTCACGGTGCACACTCGCTGGATCGAGACCGAGTGGAACAACACCGTCGAGCCGTTCACCGGCGGTGGTCCGGTCGACGAGGAAGAAGCTCAGCCGCGGCAGAAGGTGGTCGTCGAGGTCGGCGGCCGCCGTGTCGAGGTGTCGCTGCCCGGTGACCTGGCGCTCGGCAACGGCTCCGGCTCCGCCGAGTCCGGCGCCATCCGGAAGAAGCCGAAGGCCCGCAAGCGTGGCGCCCACGCCGGTGCCGCCGCCTCAGGTGACGCGGTGACCGCACCGATGCAGGGCACCGTCGTGAAGGTGGCCGTCGAAGAGGGCCAGACCGTCGCCACCGGTGATCTCGTCGTGGTGCTCGAGGCCATGAAGATGGAGAACCCGGTCACCGCGCACAAGGACGGTGTCATCACCGGGCTTGCCGTCGAGGCCGGTGCCGCGGTCACCCAGGGCACGGTCCTCGCCGAGATCAAGTAAATCTGGTCGTTCCCAGTACCGCGCCCGGGCCGGTGACGAGGCTGTCGCCGTCCACCTGAGCGCCGAAGTAGGGTGCGCGTGGGTCGACGACGACGGTGAGCTGCTGGCCGCGCCTGGCCAGCACCACCCGAGCGAGTTCGGCGAAGGTGATCTTGTCGGGTCCGCCGATCTCGACGACACCGACGGGCGATCCGACTGCCGCACGAGCCACATGCGCGGCCACTTCGGCGGCCGCGATGGGCTGGATCCGGGCGTCGGGCACCCGCACCACGTCACCCTCGGTCATGCTGGCCACAATGCCGTCGGCGAACTCGTCGAACTGGGTGGCGCGCACGATCGTGTAGGGCAGCCCGGCAGCCTCGATCAACGTCTCCTGGGCCACCTTCGCGCGCATGTAACCACTCGTCGGCAGCCGGGTCACCCCGACAATTGACAGCGCGACGTAATGCGCCACCCCAGCGGCCTGCGCGGCCGCGACGAGAGTGCGGGTTGCGGTGCTGAAGAACTCCAACACCGGCTCGTCCTCGTAGGAGGGCGAGTTGAGCACGTCGACAAGGACATGGGCGTCGCGCAGTGCGTCGGCGACACCGTCGCCGGTCAGTACGTCGACACCCGATGTGCGCGACGCGGCCACCACCTCGTGCCCCTCTGCGGTCAGCAGGTCGACGACCTGCCTGCCGATCTGCCCACTTGCTCCCGCAACAGTTATCCGCATGCCATCCAGCATGATGTTCTCGTGACTGAAGATCCAGACCGGGTGCGGATCGGTACCGCCGAGCGCGAAGAGGCCATGACGTTGCTCAGCCGGCAGTTCTCCGAAGGCCGGCTCAACCCCGACGAGTTCTCCGAGCGCAGTGCGGCAATTGCCGCCGCGGTGACCCGCGCCGATCTCGAGCCGATCTTCAGCGATCTCCCGGCCAAACCCGGCGAGGCGTCACCGTCGGACATCGAGCGGGCCAGGGATTGGCGGGCCATCGTGATGGCGCTCATCCCGCTGGTGGCATTGGGGTTCACCATCCTGGTGCCGCACGGTTGGCTGGCCTGGTTGGCTCTTCCGATCCTCGGCATACTGCTGTACCGCCGCTGATGGATCCTGTCGAAATCAATGCTGGCGCTTGGTATTTGCGCGCGCTTCGGGCCGACGAACGCATCGACGATCGGCCTGCCCTTGCTGAGCTCGGCGAGACCGATCCGGACTACGTGACCAGGTGCACGGCGCAGTGGTCGGCCGAATCCGGCTACTCGTGGGCGGTGTGCGAACCGTCGACCGGTGAGCTGCTGGCCGAGGTCACGATCGATCCGCGCACCGCGACCCTGTCGACGCGGGCCAGGCCGGGCCACGACGAAGCAGCCGCCGTGGCGGCGACCGCCGTGCGCCGCTTCGCCGCCGCGGCCCTCAATCTGACCGTGTAGGCGTATCGATGTCGAGCCCGGTGGCCAGGTCGGCGCAGTCGACCGCCACCACGTCTTGGCGACTGGCCAGGAATCGGCGCGCACCCTCGTCGCCGTGCAGCGTTTCGAGCAGTTCGGGCCAGTGCCTTCGGGCGACGACAACCGGGTGGCCGGGCCGTCCGGCGTAGATGGCGCGGGCGATGCCGGACGGCGAGATGCGCCCCGCATCGAGCAGGCGCGTCACCACGTCGGCGCCGATGTCGGGGGTGTCGACCGTGAGCACGACGGCGTAATCGGCCTCGGGTACCGACGCCAAGCCCGTGCGCAACGACGCGCCCATCCCCCGCTGCCAATCGTCGGCGATCACCGCGCGGGCCGGCGCCGGGACGTCCACGACTGCCGCGCCGAGCACGACCACCACGTCATCGCAACCGCCCTCGGACAGCGCTATCACCGCCGAGCGCAGCCACAGACCTTGGGCAGCAAGAACTTTCGGCATCCCATAGCGGACACCTGCGCCGGCCGCCAGCAATACACCGGCTATTTGGTCGCCATTCGCCATGTACACAGTGTGACTGCCCCCCAATTCTCTGAGGATTATTAGAACCCGCCGCTGGCGCTGCCACCGCACCGCAGGCGGGCGTAGTGTTCACAACAGGTTGAGTTCACAGCCGCCAGGCACTACGTCAAAGACGTGTGAGGCGCGCGAGCTCCCGCACTTTATGGGCCTACCTGTTCGCTGATGGAGTCACCATGTCTGTTGTCCATACTTCCGCCCGCTTCACCACCGATTGGCCCGACGACAGCGTCGGGATCATCACTGTGCACGGTGAACTCGATGCGTCCAACGCCGCCGCGTTCGCCGACCATGTGGACGAGTGCGCCGCCACCGGCACGCACCTGGTGCTCGACCTGAGCCCGTTGGATTTTTTCGGGACCGCTGGCTTTTCGGCCCTGCACACCATCAACGTCCGGTGCGCCAACGCATCCGCCCGATGGGCGATGGTGACCGGCGAAGCAGTGTCCCGCTTGATGCGGGTGTGCGATCCCGACAACACGCTGCCAGTCGCCGATTCGATCCCAGCGGCCATGGAGCTGCTCAGCGGCGAACCGCGTCGGCTACTCGAGCTGGTCGCGGAGCCGCGTTAGCGATTTCGCCAGCAGTCGCGAGACGTGCATCTGTGAGATGCCGACGCGCTCGGCGATCTGGGTCTGAGTGAGCGACTCGAAGAATCGCAACATGAGCACGGTGCGTTCACGCTCCGGCAGGGCGTCGAGCAGCGGGCGCAGCGCCTCGCGGTTCTCGATCTGGTCCAAACTCAAGTCGACGTCGCCGAGGGTGTCGAGGATCGCGGGTGCGTCTTCGTCGCTGCCGCTCCCACCGCTGTCGATCGACAGGGTGTTGTAGGAGCTACCGGCGACCAGGCCCTCGATGACCTCTTCGCGATCCATCTCCAGTTCCACAGCGAGTTCCGAGGCGGTCGGCGCGCGTCCCAGTCGCTGGGATAGCTCCGATGTCGCCGCGCCCAGCCGCAGGTGTAGTTCCTTGAGCCGGCGCGGCACCTTCACTGACCAGCTGTTGTCACGGAAGTGACGGCGCACTTCGCCCATGATCGTCGGCACCGCGAAAGACACGAAGTCCGAACCGGTCTCGACGTCGTAGCGAATGACGGCGTTGACCAGGCCGACGCGGGCCACCTGCACCAGATCGTCGCGGGGTTCACCGCGGCCATCGAAGCGGCGGGCGATGTGGTCAGCCAGCGGAAGGCACCGCTCCACGATGCTGTCTCGGTGGCGCTGGTGCTCTGGGGAGTCCGCGTCGAGTTTCGCCAACTCCCGGAACATGTCCGGGACGTCGGCGTACTCAGAGTTCGTCCGTCGTGACGAACTATCCGTGGCTCGGGAAGTCACCGCCCGGAGCCCGCCCGCCTCGTGGTCAGAGTGATGCCGAAAACCTGCCCGTCGCTGCCGGGCTCGTGACCGTTGTGGAACGTCTGCACATCATCGGTCAACGAACTCAGCACGTGCCAGCTGAAACTGCCGGGGGTGACCACATCGGCGGTGTCGCAGGTGGTCGAGGCCTCCACGACGACCACGTCGTCGTGCGCATCGACTATCACCACGAGCGTCGCGTCCGGCGACGCCGAGCGGATCAGCCGCGTGCAGGCCTCGTCGACCGCCAGCCGCAGATCTGCGACGGCGTCGAAATCCAGGTCTTCGAACGTGCCGACCGCGCCGACCACGGTGCGCAGTACGGCAAGGTTTTCCAACGTGGCAGCAACCCTCAACTCGACGGCACGGACACTGCGTTGTGTCGCGCTACCTCGGCTTTCGGCATCGTTCATCTGGCCTCCCGGCAATGTCGACCCGACACTACTCCAGGTGCTAGCCACGGTCGTGCGCTGACCAGGTCGGCGTGCGCAGCACTGCCCAGGAAGTCGTCGTCATGGTGGCTCCTTCATACCCGCCCTGCGGCAAGGGTCAAACCTGCCGGTCGCAAATTCTCGTTCGGCAGACCGTGAGGCTGCTCACGGTCTGATCGACAGACGGGCGATTCGCCGTGACACGCAGGTATGCCGCCCACTACGGGTCGGCCCGCCGAGGGGAACCGCGGTGCCGCCGAATCAGGGAGCTGGCGCCGCCTCACCCGCCGACGTCGCGTACTCGTGCGCACGACGAGCCGCACCCGACGGACCACGCCTGCGCACCGTCGTATCGGCCAACTCGATGACCGTCAAATTCCTTGCAGTACAACGATTATCCCCGTTATTCGGCAGCACTGCAGCCGTCAAGGCTTGCGCCGCCGTAAATTTCGGCTTCCGGCGCGGCACGCTGATCGATCAATCAGTTTCCCGCCAAGTAAATTGACGCACGCGCGTGTCGCCGACGCCACCGAGCAACATCGCATGGCGGTCGAATCGGCCGACCTGGACGCTGCCGACCCCGACGAGCGGGTACCGATCGACGGGAATGCCGCACCGTGGAAAGCCAACGAATCCGATTGGCAGGAACAACAGCAGGTCATCGAGGATCCCGATCGGGATGAGATCCGATAGTTAGCCAATGTTTGGCGCAAGGGCCGCTCGGGGTACAAGTCCCACCGAGGAACGGAACCTCAGCAAAGGGGGTAGGAGATGTCGAGTGCCACTGTGGCAAGGGCCGATGTCGACGACATTCGGTTCTTTCGACCCAGTCGGTCCTGCGCCTACGAGGGCTGGACCGTCGCGGAGCTCAAGAAGCGGGCGAAACAGCTTGGGATTTCGGGTTATTCCGGGCTGAGCAAGGAAGATCTGATCTCACTGATCCGAAGTTATTGACGGAAGGGATGTTTCATGTCCGACGATAAGAACAGTGGACCGGAAGAAGCCATCAAGGGCGTCGTCGAGGACGTCAAGGGCAAGGCCAAGGAAGCCGTGGGTACTGTGACCGGCCGCGGCGACCTGATCAACGAGGGCAAGGCTCAGCAAGACAAGGCCGAAGCCGAGCGTGACGCTGCCAAGAAGGAAGCCGAAGCCGACGCTGCTCGCGCCGGCGCCAAGGCCGCCGAGGAGCGCCAGAAGGCCAACCAATAGCACGTAGCAACAACGAAAGCCCAGCCGATCGGCTGGGCTTTTGTTGTTGGCAAGTCAGTTCGCCGGGATCAGCGTCACGGCGGTGAGGATCAGCAGGACCACACCGGCACCGTGCCACGCCGCACCTTGGGCCGCGCCACGGCCGCGCCAGAATGCCCACACCGCGGCGATGAGCAGGATGATCGGAGCGCCGAGGTCCAACATGGTGTGCTGGACGGGCCCGCACGCGGCAGTGTCGAGCCCGACACCGCCGGTGCACGTCGACATCCACAGCGCACCGACCACCAGGAACCCGACACCTGCCGCGGCCGCCGCCACGGTAAAGCGGATGACGGTCCACACACCGGTTTCGGCCGACGCCAACCGAGTTGACCGCGCCTCGATCTGAGCTTCCTGCATGTTTGCTATTTGCCCGATGGGAGCGGTCGTAAACCCACCTACTGAAACACACTGAGCAACAACCGAATCGGTCAGCGCCCGGAGAGCTCCCAGACACTCGCCGACATCTGGTCGGTCATCCTCGTCACGGTGATCTGGCCGCCATCGTCGCCCTGGCAGGCCATCGCTTGCACGATGGCATTGTTGCGCAGCCTGGCCTCCGCGTAGCACGTCCAGTCGAACGGAATACCGATTTGCTGCTTGTTCCAGCGCACGGTGTCGGCGTTGATCTCCGGGACGGTGAACTTCCACGCCGCGTCACCGCCGGTGCTCAGGGCCCGTTGACCGTCGCAGGCCTTGGCGTTCTTGGTGCCGGTGGCGAACTGCGCTGCCGCCGACCCCGCTTCGGGATAGATCGCAACGGCCTCGGCCACGACGTGCTCGTGCCGGTCGCCATCGGTGAACAACATGACGTGCAGTCCCGACCACTTGTCGCCGAGAAAGGCCTCCATGCCCGCGGCGTCGAGCGCCGAACAGGCCGGTACCGCAGAGGATCCGGGGATGGGCCGGGTCTGGTCGGCGTCCGTCTGCAGTTTGACCCCGACGATGTCGTGCAGCGGCGCCGGGCCGATCAGCACCTGATCGGTGTCGTCGGCACGCAGCGGTTTGATGCCCTGCGCCGGGTTGGACACCGCGCTGCCTGCGACGGTCTGCGCGCACCCGGCGAGCAGCACCGCTGCCGCGCCGAGAACGCCGAGGACCGGGGACAGCCGCATGCCCCGAATGCTAGACCGCCGCGAGCAATACCTCTCTCAAGGCAGCCAGTGCGCGGTCGATCTCCGACCGTGTCACGGTGAGCGCCGGGCGGAACCGCACGCTGTCCGGACCGCTGCCGAGCATGATCACTCCGCGCTCCCACAGCGCACCCAGCACGGCGTCCCGGCGTTCGGTACTGGGCAGGCTGAATGCGCACATCAATCCCCTGCCCCGCACGTCGCGGACAGTATCGGGCAGCTGACGGGCGAGTTCGCCGAGGCCCGCGAGCAGGTAGGCACCCATCGCGGCGGCATTGGCGAACAGACCGTCGGCCTCGATGACCTCTAGGATCCGGCGCGAGCGCACCATGTCGACGAGATTGCCGCCCCAGGTCGAGTTGATCCGGGAACTGACGGCGAAGACGTTGTCGGCGACGTCATCGACCCGACGGCCGGCCATGACACCGCACACCTGCGTCTTCTTACCGAATGCGACGACGTCCGGGGTGAACCCGAGCTGTTGGTAGGCCCACGCGGTACCGGTGATGCCGCAACCGGTCTGCACCTCGTCGGCGATCATCAGGGCGTCGTACTCGTCGCACAGCGCGCGCATCCCGGTGAGGAACTCCCGCCGGAAGTGCCGATCGCCGCCCTCGCCCTGGATGGGTTCGACGATGACGCAGGCGATGTCGTGCGGGTGGGCGTCGAAAGCTACCCGAGCCTGGCGCAGCGACTCGGCCTCAAGTGCAGCCATGTCAGCACCTGGACGCACGTACGGGGCATCGATGCGCGGCCAGTCGAATTTGGGGAACCGCGCCACCTTGACGGGGTCGGTGTTGGTCAGCGACAGGGTGTAACCGCTGCGGCCGTGGAAAGCCCCGCGCAGGTGCAGGACCCGGGTGCCGAGTGCGGGGTCGATCCCGCGGGCCTCGTTGTACCGGCTCTTCCAGTCGAAGGCCACCTTGAGGGCGTTCTCCACCGCCAGGGCACCGCCGTCGACGAAGAACAGGTGCGGAAGGTCGGGATCGCCGAGCACCCGGGCGAACGTGTCGACGAAGCGCGCCATCGGCACGGTATAGACGTCGGAGTTGGACGGCTTGTTGATCGCGGCCGTGGCCAGCTCGGCTCGGAACGCCGGGTCGTCGGCCAGCGCGGGATGGTTCATCCCCAACGCCGAGGAGGCGAAAAACGTGAACATGTCGAGGTACCGAGTGCCGTCTCGGGCGTCGACCAGACATGAGCCCGACGACCGCTCCAGGTCGAGGATCAGATCAAGCCCGTCGGCCAGGATGCTGCGGGCCAGCACGGTACGGACGTCCGCGGGTTCGACGGCGCTGCGCCGGTCGGCAGTGGACCCGGACAATACATCGTCTCGCGACAAGAGTTCCGTCATGCGGCGATTCTATCGTAATTTTTACGATATCCTAGCGCTGTGATGGAATCATTCCGGTAAAGGAACCCGATCACTGTAAAATGTATTGAGAACGATCGTGCTTCGAGTACGCACGTTCGCGGCGGTCCGGATCTGTTGCAACAGGCCCTCCAGCGCCCGTGGCGACTCGACACGCACGAACAGCACGTAGCTCTCCTCACCGGCCACCGAATAACACGCCTCGATTTCGGCGATGTGTTCCAGCCGGGCGGGGGCATCATCAGGTTGGGAAGGATCGAGAGGGGTGATCGCCACGAACGCCGACAGCAGGTGCCCGAAAGCCTCGGGGTCCACCCGTGCGCTGTATCCGGTCACCACCCCGCGGGACTCCAGACGGCGCACCCTCGACTGCACCGCCGAGACCGACAGCCCAGTGGCGGCCGCCAGCTCGGCCAGCGTGGCCCTTCCGTCGGCGACGAGTTCGCGCACCAGCGTGCGGTCGATCTCGTCGAGACCGTGCGTCGCCTCCGAGCTGTCCGCCATCGCCGCAGACTATCGCAGCGCCGGTGTGTGATGAGGACACCTGACGTGCCGATCTGGCAGCTGCGGGCCCGCTTCGCGGCGGCGCTATCGACGATGTACGGCACCGAGGTTCCGGCCTACACCACGCTCGTCGAGGTCAGCGAGGCCGTCAACCGCGACTATGTGGCCGCCCATCCGCAGGCCGAGCGGCTCGGATCGATCGAGCGGGTCACCGCGGAACGCCACGGCGCGATCCGGGTCGGCACGCCGGGCGAATTGACCGATGTGGCAGACCTTTTCGCGGCGTTCGGAATGTATCCGGTGGGCTACTACGACCTGCGCGAGGCCGCTTCACCCGTGCCGGTGGTATCCACCGCATTCCGGCCGGTGGATGCCGCGGAGTTGGCGCGCAATCCGTTCCGGGTGTTCACCTCGATGCTGGCCACCCGCGATGGCCGGTTCTTCGACACCGGCCTACGTCACCGGATCGACGAATACTTGCGCAGGCGAACAGTGTTCGATCCCGAGCTCATCGCAGACGCCCGGCGGATCGCCACCAGTGGCGGCTGCGATGCCGATACCGCGACGGCCTTCGTGACCCGGGCGGTGGCCGCTTTCGCGTTGTGCAGGGAACCGGTCGACCGGGCCTGGTACGCCGAGCTGACCGAGGTATCGGCCGTCGCCGCCGATATCGCCGGGGTACCCACCACCCACATCAACCACCTGACCCCCCGGGTGCTCGACATCGAGGACCTGTACCGGCGGATGACCGCACGCGGGATCACGATGATCGACGCGATCCAGGGGCCGCCGCACTGCGACGGTCCCGATGTTCTGTTGCGCCAGACGTCGTTTCGCGCGCTCGCCGAGCCGCGCCGCTTCCTGGAGACCGACGGTACCGTCACCGACGGCACGCTGCGGGTGCGCTTCGGTGAGGTGGAGGCCCGCGGCGTCGCGCTGACCCGCAAGGGCCGCGAACGCTACGACGCCGCGATGGCCGGTGCCGATCCGGCCGCCGTATGGGGCGACTACTTCCCCACCTCGGACGACGATATGGCCTCGCAAGGTTTGGCCTACTACCACCGCGGCGACCCCGAAGCACCCGTGGTGTACGAGGACTTCCTGCCCGCCTCGGCGGCCGGGATCTTCCGATCCAATCTCGACGCTGACACCGAAGCCGCCGGCGTGGCAGATGAATCCGGCTACGACATCGACTGGATGGCCGGCACGATCGGCCGCCGCATTCACGACCCGTACGACCTCTACGACGCGACCGCCCAGGAGGCCCCCGCATGAGCACCACCACCGCCACCTCGCTGCCCACCGCCGCGGACCTGCGCGCTGCCGTGCGCGCCGCCTTCGATGCGATCGGTGTGCGCACCGACCTCGCTGAACCCGGGGTACACGGCCTGCAGGCGAGCACACCCGTGACCGGCGACATCCTGTTCACCGTCGCCGAGACCACGCCTGAGCAGACACAGGTGGCGATCACCGAAGCAGCGCAGGCGTTTTCGACGTGGCGAACCACCCCAGCACCGGTGCGGGGCCAGCTGGTCGCACGACTGGGCGAGCTGCTGCGCGAGCACAAGGCGGACGTGGCCACCCTGGTCACCGTCGAGGCAGGCAAGATCACCTCCGAGGCCCTCGGCGAGGTCCAGGAGATGATCGACATCTGCGAGTTCGCGGTCGGGCTGTCGCGTCAGCTGTACGGGCGCACCATCGCGTCGGAACGCCCCGGGCACCGGCTGATGGAAACCTGGCATCCGCTCGGGGTGGTCGGGGTGGTGACCGCGTTCAACTTCCCGGTGGCGGTATGGGCGTGGAACGCCGCGGTGGCGCTGGTGTGCGGGAACACGGTGGTGTGGAAGCCCTCCGAGCTCACCCCGCTGACGGCGATCGCCTGCCAGGCCCTGATCGAGCGGGCCGCCACTGATGTAGGTGTGTCGGGTCATCTGAGCCGGCTGGTACTCGGCAGTCGCGAGGTCGGCGAGACCTTGGTCGACGATCCCCGGGTGGCGTTGGTGTCGGCCACCGGTTCGGTACGGATGGGCCGGCAGGTCGGCCCGCGGGTGGCCGAACGATTCGGCCGGGCGCTACTGGAACTCGGCGGCAACAACGCCGCCGTCGTAACACCCTCTGCCGACCTGGATTTGGCCGTACGCGCGATCGTCTTCTCGGCAGCGGGCACCGCGGGGCAACGTTGCACCACATTGCGGCGGCTGATCGCGCATTCCTCGGTGGCCGACACCCTGGTCGAGCGGATCGCCGCGGCCTACCGCACGCTGCCGATCGGCGATCCGGCGACGGACGGAACACTGGTCGGGCCACTGATCCACGAGACCGCCTACCGCGACATGGTCGGCGCGCTGGAGCAAGCCGTGGCCGACGGCGGCGAGGTCATCGGCGGCCAGCGCCACCACGTCGGCGGGGAGCCCGGCGAGAACGCGTTCTACGTCGAGCCCGCCGTGGTGCGGATGCCCGCCCAGACTGACATCGTGCACCACGAGACGTTCGCACCCATCCTGTATGTGCTGACCTACGACACGCTCGACGAGGCGATCGCGCTGAATAATGCTGTGCCCCAGGGTCTTTCGTCGGCGATCTTCACCACCGACGTCCGCGAAGCCGAGCGCTTCCTGGCTGCCGACGGCTCGGACTGCGGGATCGCCAACGTCAACATCGGCACCTCGGGCGCGGAGATCGGCGGGGCGTTCGGCGGTGAGAAGCAGACCGGCGGCGGCCGCGAGTCCGGCTCGGATTCATGGAAGGCCTACATGCGCCGCGCCACCAACACCGTCAACTATTCCTCGGAGCTACCGCTGGCTCAGGGCGTGCATTTCGGTTAGGCCGAAACACGCTGTTGTACGTGTGTCAATATGTCCGCATGCCGGATTCGCCCGCACGTCGCCGCCTGTCGCCCGATGACCGGCGCAGCGAGCTGCTCGCGCTGGGCGCTGAGGTGTTCGGCCAGCGTCCGTACGACGAGGTCCGCATCGACGAGATCGCCGAGCGCGCCGGGGTCTCGCGCGCACTGATGTACCACTACTTCCCCGACAAGCGGGCGTTCTTCGCTGCGGTGGTCCGGGCCGAGAGCGAGCGCCTGTTCGAGGCCACCAACACCCCGGCAGCCGAGGGCGAGACCTTATTCGACCGGCTGCGCTCCGGGGTACTGGCCTATATCCGCTACGACGAAGAGCATCCGCACGGCGCGTGGGCCGCCTACATCGGGATGGGCCGCACCGACCCGGTGCTGCGCGGCATCGACGACGTCGACAACGAGCGCCAGATGCAACGCATCATGGCCGCGATCACCGACGTGGCACACGGGGATCTGGACTCCAAGGTCGAGCGCGACCTGCGCGTGATCGTGTACGCCTGGCTGGCGTTCACCTTCGAACTGTGCCGACAGCGGGTCCTCGACCCGTCGGTCGACGCCAACCACCTGGCCGACTCGGGTGCCCACGCCCTGCTCGACGCCATCAAGCGGGTGCCGAATATCCCGCCCGCACTAATCGGAGCCGTCGACGCATGACCGAGAACACCAGGATCAAGGCCGGCGACATGACCCAGGAGCACGTCGGGAAGTTCGTGAGCTGCCACGACCCGGACTCCGGCTACGTCTATCCGGCGGAGGTCCTTCGGATCGAGCGTCGCGAGGATGGCGATTCCCCCGGCGTGTCCATCTGGCTGCAACACCCGACGCTCCCCTCGGGCCGGGTAGCCCGCGGTGGACTGGCCCACGTCCGCTTCGACCAGGAATTCGAGCTGGTCGACGAGACCTGATCGTTCAGCCCGATCTGATTTTCAGGACAGCGTGGCGAAGAACGCCCGAACATCGTCGACGTACAACTGCGGCTGTTCGAACGCGCCGAAGTGCCCGCCGCGCGGCATGTCTGTCCATCGGGTGACGTTGTAGCTGTTCTCACACCAGCTACGCGGCGGACGCATGATCTCCTTGGGGAACCGCGCTATCCCGGTGGGCACCTCGACCTTGGCCTGGGCGCCGAAGAACCGGAAGCTCTCCCAGTACAGGCGGGCCGACGAGGTCGCAGCATTGGTGACCCAATACATCATCACGTTGTCGAGCAGTTCGTCACGGGTGAGCGCGTTCTCGGGATGTCCGTCGCAGTCGGTCCAGGCCCAGAACTTCTCCACGATCCAGGCCAGCTGGCCCACCGGGGAATCGGCCAATCCGTAGCCGACGGTCTGCGGGCGAGTGGACTGTTGCTTGGAGTAGCCGGAATCCCACTTCGCGTAGAACTCCCCCGCCGCCAGCGCGTCCTTCTCCTCTTGGGTGGGATTGTCCAGACCACCGCTCGGAAAGGCCACCGGCATGTTGGTGTGGATGCCCACGCAACCACCCCCGTTCCGGCCGATCTGCGTCGTCACCGCCGCACCCCAGTCACCGCCCTGAGCGCCGTACCGCTGATACCCCAACCGCGCCATCAGCGTGTCCCACGCTTGCGCGATCTTCTCGATCCCCCAGCCGGTCGAGGTCGGCTTGCCGGAGAACCCGTAGCCCGGCAGCGACGGGCACACCACGTGGAAGTCTTCGGTCAGCGGCTCGATCGCCTTGGTGAATTCGACCACCGAGCCGGGCCAGCCGTGGGTGATGATCAGCGGCAGCGCATCGGGATTCGCGGAGCGCTGATGAATGAAATGGATGTCCAGCCCGTCGATCTCGGTGACGAACTGGTCGAACCGGTTGAGCGCGGCTTCCCGCGCGCGCCAGTCGTATTCATCGGCCCAGTAGGCGGCCAGCTCGCGGGTGTAATCCAGCGGGATGCCCTGGGACCAGTCGTCCACGCATTCCCGCTCGGGCCAACGGGTGCGGACAAGCCGATCACTCAGATCGGCCAGAACCTCGTCGGAGACCGCGATCCGGAACGGCCGGATCGCGGTCACCAGAAGCCGAAGGCCGGGAATCCGTAGAACGGCTCCTCGCCGGGGTACTGCTGCGGCGTCGAGTTCAGTTGGACATTGCCTGGCGTCTCGCACATCGTCGTCTGCCCACCGGCGATCGAGCTGCCGTCATAGCTTTCGCAATTGGGCAGCGGCGCCGTCGTCGTCGTGGTGTCGGCGGCCGCGATCGGAGCGGACAACACCGCGGCGGCAATACCGATCCCGGCGGCGGGCAGAAGCAGCAACTGGCGTATCCGTGACATGGCTGTCCTTTGTGTCGGTTTGCGCAATCGTACCCAGCTAGACTTCCCGCCACCGTGATGTCAGGACTTAGGAGTCGCATGAAGTCGTCAACTCGTTCTCTCGGTCGCGTCGCCGCGGCGCTCCTGGCTAGCGGCGGAATCCTCCTCGGCGCGACGGGAACCGCAAGCGCCGACCCCATTCCGGGCTGTACGGCCGGCGACGTGACCGCGGTGATGACCGGCGTATCGGCCTCGATGACGACGTATCTGTTCACCCATCCCGACGTCAACGACTTCCTGACCAGCCTGCAGGGTTTGCCGAAGTCCCAAGCCAAGCAGAAGACCCAGGACTACCTCGCCGCCAACCCGCAGGTCCGCGACGAGCTCTCCGCGATCCGCCAGCCCGGCGTCGACCTGCGTAACCGCTGCAACATCCCGTTGAAGACCGAAATAGCCAGCGTTATTTGACCTCGCGCGGCTAGTGTCCGCTCATGCGGTTAGTGGTCGATCTCAACAAGTGTCAGGGGTATGCCCAGTGCGTCCCGCTGGCGCCGGACGTCCTCGAGCTGATCGGTGAGGAAGCCCTCGCCTACGACCCCAACCCGGACGATTCGCAACGGCAACGCGTGTTGCGGGCCGCGGCGTCCTGCCCTGTGCAGGCCATCATCGTCGAGGTGGAGCCGCCGTCGGATCGGGACACACTGTGACGATCGGACGTACCGGGACGTACTCGGTCGACGAGATCGTCGCGAGGTTCCGGGCCGAGGGCCGGATCGCGATCGTGGGCGCCTCGCTGACGGGCCTGCGGGCCGCGGAGGCATTGCGGGACAAGGGGTTCAACGGTTCGCTGACCATCATCGGCGACGAACCGCACGAACCCTACGACCGTCCGCCGCTGTCCAAACAGGTGCTCAAGGGCTGGGTGCCCGCGGACCACACCAAGCTGCCTCGGCTGCGACCGGTAGACGCCGACTGGAAGCTGGGCGTGGCCGCGGTCGGCCTCGACCGGATCAACCATGTCGTCAAGCTGGCCAACGGGGAGAACGTCGAATACGACCGACTGCTGATCGCCACCGGAACACGGGCGCGTCCGTGGCCCAATCCTGCGGAGGGCGCATTGCAAGGTGTGTTCACCGTGCGCACCGTCGAGGACGCCGCAGCTTTGGCCGCCGCGCTCAAGGCTCGCCCCAAGCGTGTGCTGATCGTCGGCTCCGGGTTCGTCGGCTCGGAGATCGCCTCGGTATGCCGCGACCTCGACCTGCCGGTGACGGTGGCCGAACGCGGTAGGGGCCCGCTGATGGGGGCCCTGGGCGGGGTGATCAGTGAGATCGCCGCGGGCATGATGCGCGACGCAGGGGTTGACCTGCGCACCGGTGTGGCAGTGGAGAGACTCGAAGGCAAAGCCGGACAGGTGCGGCACGCCCATCTCTCTGATGGGACCGTGCTCGACGTCGACGTCGTGGTGGCCTCACTCGGCTCCATCCGCAATGTGGAATGGCTCGACGGTGCCGGGCTTGCCGCAGGCCAGTGGGGTGTCGGCTGCGACGCCGGCTGCCGGGCGTTCGATATCAACGGCGTCGTCACCGATCACATCTTCGTCGCCGGCGATGTCGCCCGCGCCCCGCACGTCCTCTACGACTACGAATTCATGTGCCAAGAGCATTGGGACAACGCCGTTTTCGGTGCCCAGGTGGCCGCCAACAACATGATCAACCTCGAAGTCGGTCGAGTACCGCACCTGCCGTTGCCATCATTCTGGTCCGGGCAGTTCGGCGTCAACATCAAGAGTGTCGGGGTGTGCTCCTACGGTGACGAGATCGTCTTCACCCAGGGTTCGCCGTCCGAACGCCGCTTTGCAGCCGCGTACGGCAAGCGGGGCCGCATCGTCGGCGCGGTCACCTTCAACCACGGCAAGTGGTTGCCCTACTACGCCTCGTTGATCGAGAAGTCTGCGCCATTTCCTCCCCCGCCGCCCGGGTACGACCGGCCGGCGAATGCCGAGGTGATGCCGGCACGTTTCCCCGATCCGCGTGAGCCTGCGGGTAATCCGGACGTCGTGCTGACCGGACACGACCCGACCTCGCGTGGCGCCGAATTCCGCCCTCGCGCTTAAGGAGTGAGCATGGATGCCGCAACCGCCTGGGCCGAGGCGATGAAGTTCGAAAACCGGCCGAACCCCTACCCGTACTTCGAGGAGCTGCGCAAGACGCCGGTGGCCAAGGTCTCCGACAAGACCTACGTCGTGACCGGTTACCCGGAAGCGGTTGCCCTGTCGCATGATCCGCGGATCAGCTCCGATATCAGCCGCAGCCCGTCCGGGATGTTCGGTGAAAAGCAGGCCCAACTCGAGCCCGAGGAAGCCGCCCAGGCGCGCGACCTGAGCATGCTCGTGTCCGACCCACCCGACCACGACCGCATGCGGCGGCAGTTCATGCGTCACTTCGGTCCGCCGCACTCCCCCGGCGTGATCCCGAGCATGGAAACCATGGTCGCCGACCTGGCGAATAGCCTGCTGGACAAGGTCGCTGAAAGGGCCAAAGCCAGCGGCGGCACGCGGATGGATGTGGTCGACGACTTTTCCTACCCGATCCCGGTGTCGGTGATCTTCCAGGTGCTGGGGGCGCCGATGGCCGACGAACCGAAGTTCCACGGCTGGGTGACGGATTTCATGCAAGGCGCCGATGTGGGGCCTGAGCGCGACAGCGACGCTGGCCGGGCCGCGGTGGCGAAGGCCGCAACGAGCATGGCCGAATTGAATTCCTACATCCATGATCTCGTCGAGCGTCTCAGCCGCGAGCCGGCACCGGGCCTGCTGTCGGCTGCCCTGCATGACGACGGTCCCGACGGTCCGGTGTCGAAGGCCGTGGCGGAGTCCAACGCGCAGCTGCTCCTGGTCGCCGGCCACGACTCGACGGTCAACACCATCAGCAACTGCGTGATGACGCTGCTGCGCAACCAGGGATCATGGAACCTGGTGCGCGACAACCCCGAACTGATCCCGCGGACCATCGAGGAAGTGCAGCGCCTCCAAGGGGCAGTGCAGTTCTTCCCGAGCCGTTGGGCGACCGCGGACATCGAGATCGCCGGAACCCGGATCCCGGCGGGCTCCGCGGTATTCCTGGTCTGGGCGGCGGCCAACCGCGACCCGCGCAGGTTCGAGAACCCGGACCGTTTCGACCCGACCCGGGACGATAACGAGCACCTCGGCTTCGGCAGCGGCATCCACACCTGCTTCGGCGGACCGCTGGCCAGGCTGGAGATCAATATCGCCCTGGAGATCTTCCTACGCCGGGTGCGCTCGCCACGACTGGTCGTCGACCCACCGCCGTATCGGCATAATCAGGTGTTCCGCGGGCCCCGGCATCTGTGGGTGGATTTCGCGTCGATCGACCCCTAGCAGAGAGCTAGGCTTTCAAGAATGCGCTTGTCGTGGCCACTGATCGGCCGCACCGGGCAGATGAGAACCATCGAGTCCGCGATCGCGGCCCCCGATGTCGCGGGCGCCGTCGTGTCGGGTGCGGCCGGCGTCGGCAAGACCCGGATCGCGCGGGAGGCGTTGAGTTTTGCCAAATCGCGGGGATTCGAGGGCAGGTGGGTCGTCGGTGCATCCTCGGCCCGGTCCATTCCGTTGGGCGCCTTCGCTGCCTGGACCCAGCCGGGGGCCACCGAGACCGTCCAGTTGGTGCGCGGGGTGATCGACTCATTGGTCGCCCCTGGTTCGGGCGCTCGGTTGGTGCTGGCGGTCGACGACGCGCACCTGCTGGACGATCTGTCCATTTTCGTGGTTCATCAGCTCGTGCAACGGAACGTCGCAAAAGTGGTGTTGACGGTGCGCGACGGCGAGCCGGTTCCGTCCGCACTGCAGGAGATTTGGACGTCCGCCCAGTTCGATCACCTCAACGTCCAGCCGCTATCCCTTGACGAGACCACGGCGGTGCTCGCCGCCACTCTCACCGGGACGGTGGAACCCAGTTCATCGCAACGACTTTGGAACCTGACCGGCGGCAATGCCCTGTACCTGCGCAATATCGTCGAGCAAGAGGTGGCAGACGGTCGACTCGTCCGGGAGCGCGACACCTGGCACTGGAGCGGCGATCCTGCCCTGCCGCCCGACTTGATCGGGTTGGTCGAATCCCGGATCGGCACCCTACCCGCACCCGTCGGCGATGTGATCGACGTACTGGCCGTCGCCGAACCGATGGATCTGGACACGCTCATGCGAATCGCCGATCCGGCAGCGATTGAAGAGGCCGAGATCCGCAGTCTCGTCACACTCGAGCCCGGTGGCGGCAGAGTCCAGGTACGGGTGGCCCACCCGATCTACAGCGAGGTGCGTCGCCGCCGCGCCTCGTTGACCCGACTGCGCCGGCTACGCGGGCTGGTCGCCGTCGAACTATCCAAAGCTAGTGATGCCGAGGATATTCGAGCGGTGGTCAAGCGAGCGGCGCTGAGCATGGAGTCCGATCTGCCACCCGACACCGACCTTCTCATTCGCGCGGCGCACGGCGCGGTGTGGCTGGCGGACCTGCAGCTCGCCGATCGGCTTGCCGAGGCGGCGGTTGCGGCGGGAGCTGGACCTGAGCCCAATTTTGTTCGGGCGCACGCACTCTCCTGGCTGTCCCGTGGGCGGGAGGCCGACGCCGTACTCGACGGAGTCGCCACCGACGAGCTGACCGACGTCGACCGGGCCCGGCTCGCCTTTCTGCGTGCCAGCAACATGCTGTGGGCGCTGGGCAACCCGGGGCGTGCAATCGAGATCGTCGAGCAAGCATCCGGCATCACGACACCGCACGCACTTAGCTACCTGGACGCCTTTCGCATGGTGCACAGTTTCGCCACCGACAGACCGCACGCCGCTATGCAAGCGGCCGAGGACCTGGCGCTTGACGATCTACCTCCCGTTGTCGGTGCCGAGATCGGCTGGGCACTCACGGTGATCTCGGGCGAGGCAGGACGGACCGCCGAGGCAGAGACTCACGCGGCAGCTGGGTACCACGCGGCGACCCGTCGCTTCGATGCCCCTCAGATGCGCTTCAATATCGCCGATGCCCATCTCACGGCGCTGCTGCTTGCCGGTCGTGTGCGGGAGGCCGCTGCGGTGGCCGAGGACGTGCACCGGCAAGCAGCTGATCTTCCCGGGGAGGCTCAACTGTTGGGGGCTGCGGTCGCCGGCCGTGCCGCACTGGGCCAGGGGCAGCTCGAATCGGCCTGCCGGCAGTTGAGACACGCCGTGCTCGGCCTGTCTTCCGCCGGCCACGGCATGGGTTGGGGCTTCCGCTACGCCGTCGTACTCGTGACGGCACTGGCGATGCACGGTAACACCGATGAGGCGGTCGCACGGCTCGCTGAACTCGACGACGCACGCCGCCCGTTCAGGTCACTGGACTACGAGCGGAGTCTGGCCCGCGCGTGGGTGGTAGCGAGCCAGGGGGCCGTCAGCGAGGCGATCGCCGGCTGTTTGTCGGCGGCCGAAAGAGCATCGGAGAATGGTCAATTCGGCGCCGAGGTGCTCTGCCTGCAAACCGCCACTCAGTTCGGGGATCGCACCCGCGCCGCGCGACTGGCCGAGCTGGAGTCGATTGTCTCCGGCCCGCGGGTCGGGCTGGCCGCCCGCTTCGCTGCCGCCCTACAGGATGGTGACGGCAGCGAACTGTCCTCGGTGTCAGAAGGTTTCGAAGAGCTGGGCGATCTGGTCGCCGCGGTCGACGCCGCGGCGCATGCCGCCCTGGCACATCGCCGTCACGACCAGCGTGGTTCGGCCCTTGGGTGCTCGACCCGCGCCGCGGCGTTGGCCGAGCGCTGCGGCGGCCTGGTCACTCCGGCGCTGCGCCAGGCCGCCGAGCCGCTGCCGCTGACCGAGCGGGAGCGCGAGATCGCGATGCTGATCGGTCAGGGGTTGTCGTCCAACCGCGCCATCGCCGAGCGGCTGACGCTATCGGTGCGCACCGTGGAAAGTCACGTTCTGAGGGCGATGGCCAAGACGGGAACCACCAGCCGCGAAGAGCTCGCCGCACTGGTGACCAAACCCTTCAGCTAGATGCAGTAGTGCACTACTGCAGACGGACGCCCCGATCTGAGCGACGATCCAACGATAGTCAAGATCTACGCTGACTCCGGCCCGCTCGGGGGGACGGGCCGGAGTCAGTTTCGCGCCTCGTCCATCGCGGCAGCCCAGGCGATGTGACCCTCGTAGCCATGCGATTCCGCGACCGCACGATAGCGGCGCACCACGTCCAGGGCCGACGGGTCGGCACGAGCCCGGGCCAGCACTGCGCGCAACCGCAGCACCGTGACTTCGCGTATCGCCCAGACCTCGCCGACCTTCATGTTCGCGATGCGACCGATCACTGCTTCGGCCTCAGTCATGTCGTCACCGACGCCGCGCTCGATCAGCGCCTCCGTCAGAATCCCCATGCCGGCAAGGCAATACCCGATCCGCCCGTCCTCATAGAGCTCGTCGATCGCATCGCGCATCATGGTGATCGCGGCGTCACGATCGTCGACCCTCGCTCTCTCACTGGCAACCCACAGGGCGGTGACCGGCACCAAGGAGGGGATGCGCACCCGCAACATGGCAAGGGCCTGCTCCATGAGTTCCAGCCCACGTCGCCGGTCAGTCGGGTTCTCCCGATGCAACAGAACGAGCCCCAAGCCGTACTCGCACAGGGTCACCGCGTTGTCGTTGCCGGTTCTCTGTGCATTCTGCATCGCCTCTTCGCTTGCCCGTAACGCGGAATCGTCTGCCAGAAGCACCCCATAGGCGATCTCGAGACCGTATGTCCAGGCAAGGATGAACGCCAGTGTCGCCAGGTCGGAGTTCTGCGCCATTGCGAGGGCGTCACGAAGATCCTCGCGCCATCCGGGCTGGCCCAGCCACCACCGCGAAATCCCACGGAAAGCCATCGCGACCGACAGTGGCGACGCCATCCCAAACACGGCGCCCATGGCGGCATCGCCGTCGGCCAGGTCGATGACCGTCTGTGTCCACCGCACGATCTCGTCGAATTCACCTGTGTTGAACCAGCTCGCGAATGCGACGAAGCCCAGCCCGACAGTCAAAGTGGCGTCACCGATCGACTCGAGCAACGCCATCTGTTCAGACGCCAGCCTCGAGGCTTCCGCACCCTGACGCGCGTAGAGGTATTCGGTCACCAGCCCCGTCATGCCGATGGCAAGCGAAACCTTGTCACCGGCCGCGCTACACAAATCTCGTAGTTCGGTGAAACGGCCCCGACTCTCTTCGGCATCACCGGCCTGAAAATCGCTGGCGCACAACATGGTCAGGGGCGCGATCTGCATCGACAGCTCGGTGGGGCCATCCCCCGGGATTCGTTCAGCAATCTGAACTGCTCGCTGCCAGCACAGCCGGGCAGCCACGATATCGCGCTTGACTGACCATCCGGCCGCCCGCATTTGCCAGCCGTATGCCGCGTGCAGCTCACCGGCCGAGCTGAGGTGTTCGGCGATGAGGGCCGCATTTTCCTCAACGGAGGCCGGTGCACTCTCCTCGATCGCGGTCGCCAGGCGCCGATGCCATTCGCTGCGTCCGGATTTCAGCTGTGCTTCGTAGGCCACGGCGCGGATCAGGGGGTGATGAAAAGCGTACTCGGCGGCTGGGGTGTACTGCACCTGATCGATCAGCTCGGTGTTCAGCAGCTCGGCGAATTCGGCCTCGACACCGAGCGCGGTCAGTAACTCCGCGCTGAAGCGCTCACCGATCACGGACGCCGCGTTCAACGTGTGCCGCGCCGCCGGCCCCAACCGATCGATTCGTGCCGCGATGGCCGCCTGCACCGTCGCCGGCACCGTGATCTCGGAAACGTCTCCACGACAACGATAGTCACCGCGCTCGCCGGCCAGCACCCCGCGCTGCGCAAGTTCGCGCACCATCTCTTCGGCGAAGAACGGGTTGCCGGCCGCCCGGTCGGCGATGATCGCCGTCAGATCACCCATCGCCGGATCTGTCCCCAGCAGCTCGCCCAGCAGCAGGGCAACATCCGAATCACCCAGGGGTGCAAGGCTTATGGTTCGCGAACCCGTTGCCTCCACCAGGGCTCCAGCATATTCGGGGCGAGAGGTGATCAGCACCAACGCCGGCGACTGGCCGATGACGGCGAGGAATTCGGTCACCATCGACTCGCTCACCGCGTCGATCCATTGCACATCCTCGATGATGACGAGTGCCGGCCTGCGACGGGCCAGCGACGCACTGTTGACCAGCGCAGTCAACCGCCGCCGCCGGGCGTCCGGATCGATCGCCGGCAGTGCCGCCTCGGGGTCGGCGATGCCGAGCAGGTCATCGAGCAGCTGCACATCCTGCGGGTCCGCCTCGGGCACGAGACTCCGCACTTGCGCACGCGCGCGTTCGCCGTCGAGGTCCGTGACCCCGGTGGCCGCTCGCAACAATCGCGCGACAACGCCGAACGAGACGTCCCTGGCATGCGACTCGCAGAAGACCCACACCGCCTCGACTCCGCGCGCCGTCGCCAGCGCCGCGGCCTCTCGGGCCACCCGGGACTTTCCGATTCCCGGCGGCGCCACTACGTTCAGGGCACCTCCCCCGCCGTCGACTGCGGAATCGAGCGCCGCCCCGATCGCAGCCATGGCCGCGTTCCGGCCGACCAGGCTCGACTCGACCCGCCCCAAACGACCGCTGCGTGGTGTGATGCCCAGCAGCTGCCGCACCGCGACACGCTGATCGGCTCCCTTGACCCGCACCTGGTCCTGCTCGCTCAGTATCACCAGGTCCTCGACGAGGCGGGCGGTCGATTCCGACAGCATCACCCCGCCAGGGGGCGCCACCGATTCCATCCGCTGGGCGAACCCGACCGTCTCGCCGATGGCGCGGTATCCGAACGCCCCCGAGCCGATCTCGCCGGCGATCACGCGTCCGGAATTCAGGCCCACCCGCACCCGGAAGTCGATACCGTCACGCTGCTTCACCTCGGCCGCCAGCCGGCTCGCCTCGCCCTGGACCTCCAGAGCGGCCATGCAAGCCCGGAACGCGTGATCCTCCAACGCGACCGGGGCGCCGAACAGTGCCATGACCCCGTCGCCGTTGTACTCCACGGTCCCGCTGTAGCGGCGCAGTACGGTCGTCGATCGTTCCACCAGCTCGGTCATCACCTCGCGCAGCCGCTCGATATCCAGGGCGGCCGCGATGTCCATCGATCGCTCGACGTCGGCGAACAGCACGGTCACGTGCTTGTACTCGGCGGCATCGGGGTCAGGTGCCAGGCGGACGCCGCACGCACCGCAGAACCGAGCACCCTCCGATGGCTGCGCCCCGCAGGACCGACAGACCGTCGTACCCGACGTCACTGCACAAGGGTAGGCGCAGATGTCGGTACCCCCTGGCAGTCTGGAGCCGTGAGTCCCGCCGATCCGATGGGCCGGTTCAGTCCGCTGACCCGGCGATGGTTCACGGGCACCTTCGCCGAGCCGACCCCAGCGCAGGTCAACGCCTGGGCGGCTATCGCTGATGGCGACAACACCCTGGTCATTGCACCGACCGGGTCGGGCAAGACGTTGGCGGCATTTCTGTGGGCGATCGATCAGCTGGCCCATGAGGAGGGCAAACGGCCTCGCGGGACCCGGGTGCTCTACATCTCGCCACTCAAAGCACTCGCCGTCGACGTCGAGCGCAACCTGCGCACCCCACTGACCGGTATCACCCGCATCGCCGAACGGGACGGCGTGCCGGCCCCGCAGATCAGTGTCGGCGTCCGCTCCGGCGATACCCCGCCTGCCCGTCGTCGCGAGCTGATCACCAAGCCGCCCGACATCCTGATCACCACGCCGGAGTCGCTGTTCCTGATGTTGACGTCGGCGGCCCGCGAAACGCTGACCGGCGTGCAGACCGTGATCGTCGACGAGGTGCACGCGGTGGCGGCCACCAAGCGCGGCGCGCATTTGGCGCTCTCACTGGAGCGACTCGACGCGCTGCTGGAGACCCCGGCCCAGCGCATCGGACTCTCCGCGACGGTCCGTCCACCCGAGGAGGTGGCCCGGTTCCTGTCGGGGACCAGGCCCACCACGATTGTCGCCCCGCCGGCAACCAAGACGTTCGAGCTGACCGTGCAGGTGCCGGTGCCCGATATGGCGAACATGGCGAACAACACCATTTGGCCCGATGTCGAGGCCCGCATCGTCGACCTCATCGAGGCGCACAACTCGACCATCGTGTTCGCCAACTCCCGGCGACTTGCCGAGCGACTCACCTCCCGCATCAACGAGATTCATGCCGAACGCTGCGGCATCGAACTGGACGCGCCGCCCAACCGTCAGGTACCCGGCGGGCCGCCGGCCCACATCATGGGTAGCGGCCAAACCTACGGCGCCGAACCGCTTTTGGCCCGCGCCCACCACGGCTCGGTGTCCAAGGAGCAGCGGGCCATCGTCGAGGACGACCTCAAGAGCGGGCGGCTCAAATCGGTGGTGGCGACATCGAGCCTCGAACTCGGAATCGACATGGGTGCCGTCGATTTGGTGATTCAGGTAGAGTCCCCGCCGTCGGTGGCCAGCGGATTGCAGCGCATCGGCCGGGCCGGCCATCAGGTCGGTGAGATCTCGCGTGGCGTGCTGTTTCCCAAACACCGCACCGACCTGATCGGGTGTGCCGTCAGCGTGCAGCGCATGCTCGCCGGGCAGATCGAAACCATGCGGGTGCCGACCAACCCTCTCGACATCCTGTCCCAGCACACGGTCGCCGCGTGCGCCCTGGAGCCGGTCAGCGCCGACGAGTGGTTCGACGTCGTCCGGCACAGCGCACCGTTTGCGACGTTGCCGCGCAGCGCCTTCGAGGCGACGCTGGACCTGCTGTCCGGAAAGTATCCCTCCACCGACTTCGCCGAGCTGCGGCCGCGGTTGGTCTACGACCGGGACACCGGCACGCTGACCGCCCGCCCAGGCGCTCAGCGGCTGGCTGTGACGTCCGGCGGGGCCATCCCGGACCGCGGCATGTTCACGGTGTACTTGGCCACTGACTCCGAAAAGCCCTCGCGGGTGGGTGAACTCGATGAGGAGATGGTCTACGAGTCGCGCCCCGGCGACGTCATCTCGCTGGGCGCCACCAGTTGGCGGATCACCGAGATCACCCACGACCGGGTGCTGGTCATCCCGGCGCCGGGGCAACCGGCCCGGCTGCCGTTCTGGCGCGGTGACGATGCGGGCCGGCCCGCCGAGCTGGGTCAGGCGATCGGGAAGTTCACCGGCGAGCTGGCCGGCCTGGGCCGTGGCGACTTCGACAAACGCTGCAGCGATTTAGGGTTCGCCGATTATGCCACCGACAACCTGTGGCAGCTGCTCGACGATCAGCGCACGGCCACCGCCACGGTGCCCAGCGACACCACGTTGCTGGTGGAACGCTTCCGCGACGAATTGGGCGACTGGCGGGTGGTGCTGCACTCGCCGTATGGCTTGAAGGTGCACGGACCGTTGGCGCTGGCGGTCAGCCGACGGCTTTTGGAGCGCTACGGAATCGATGAGAAACCCACGGCCTCCGACGACGGGATCGTGGTGCGGTTGCCCGACACCGAGGACGCCCCACCCGGGGCCGACCTGTTCGTCTTCTCCCCCGACGAAATCGAGCCGCTGGTCACCACCGAGGTTGGCGGGTCGGCATTGTTCGCGTCCCGGTTCCGGGAGTGCGCAGCACGCGCGCTGCTGCTGCCCAAACGCCACCCGGGTAAGCGGTCACCGTTGTGGCATCAGCGGCAGCGCGCGGCCCAATTGCTCGACGTCGCACGCAAATACCCCGACTTCCCGATCGTGCTGGAGGCGGTCCGCGAATGCCTGCAGGACGTCTATGACGTTCCGACCCTCATCGAACTGATGGGCCGGATCGCCCAACGGCGGGTGCGGTTGGTTGAGGTCGAGACACCGATGCCGTCGCCGTTCGCGACGTCGCTGATGTTCGGGTATGTCGGGGCCTTCATGTACGAGGGCGACAGCCCACTGGCCGAACGCCGCGCGGCCGCACTGTCCTTGGACAGCACGCTGCTGGCCGAACTGCTCGGCCGCGTCGAGCTGCGGGAACTGCTCGACCCCGACGTCATCGCGGCCACATCGCGTCAGCTGCAACACCTTTCCGAAGACCGCAAGGCCCGCGACGCCGAAGGCGTGGCCGACCTGCTCCGTCTGCTCGGCCCGCTGACCGAGGCCGAGATCGCCGAGCGCTGCACGGCCAGCGACGTCGGCGGGTGGCTTGATGGCCTGCATGCCGCCAAACGCGCGCTGCCGCTGACGTATGCCGGCCAATCGTGGTGGGCCGGGATCGAGGACATCGGCCGGTTGCGTGACGCGGTCGGCGTCGCGGTACCGGTTGGGGTGCCGATGAGTTTCACCGAAGCGGTGGCCGACCCACTCGGGGAGCTGATGGGTCGGTTCGCCCGCACCCGTGGTCCGTTCACCACCGCCGAGGCCGCGGCCCGGTTCGGGCTCGGCCTGCGGATCGCCGCCGACGTGCTGGGGCGAATGGCAGTCGACGGCAAGCTGATTCGGGGCGAGTTCGTCGCCGGCCCGGGGGTCGACCAATGGTGTGACGCCGAGGTACTCCGCATCCTGCGCCGCCGCTCGCTGGCGGCGCTGCGTGCGCAGGTGGAACCGGTCAGCACCGCCGCCTACGCCCGCTTCCTGCCGGCCTGGCAGCAGGTCGGCAACTCCGCCACGTCCGGCGTCGACGGGCTTGCCACCGTGATCGACCAGTTGGCCGGGGTGCCGTTGCCGGCCTCGGCCGTCGAGCCGCTGGTGTTCGGGCCGCGGGTCCGCGACTATCAGCCGGCGATGCTCGACGAACTGCTGGCCTCGGGTGAAGTCACCTGGTCGGGGGCGGGCTCGATCTCGGGCAGCGACGGCTGGATCGCGTTTCACCACGCGGAGACCGCACCGTTGACGCTCGCGGCACCGGCCGAGATCGACTTCACCGACGCCCACCGCGCGATTTTCGAGGTGCTGGGTGAGCCTGGCGAGGCTCGAGGGGCGTTCTTCTTCCGCCAGCTGGTCGGTGGCTCCGAGGAATCCACCAAAGCCGCACTGTGGGATCTGATCTGGGCTGGTTGGGTCACCGGTGACACGTTCGCGCCGGTGCGGGCAATGCTGGCCGGTGGACGCAAGCCGGGCACTCGTCGTCCCGCTGCGCCCGCACACCGCCAACGGCGCGCGCCACGGCTGAGCCGCTTTTCAGTGGCGCACCCGCAAACCCGCGCGGTGGCTTCGACCGTGGCCGGGCGGTGGTCGGCGCTCCCGGTCCATGAGCCGGATTCCACTGTGCGAGCGCATTTCTCGGCTGATCTCTTGCTGAGTCGGTATGGCGTGCTGACCAAGGGTGCGGTGGCGGCCGAAGGTGTTCCCGGTGGGTTCGCCACCCTGTACAAAGTGCTCACCGGGTTCGAGGACGCCGGACGGTGTCAGCGTGGCTATTTCGTCGAGTCGCTCGGTGGGGCGCAGTTCGCGGTGGCATCGACGGTCGACCGGCTGCGGACCTATCTCGACGGGGTGGATCCGGAGCGTCCGGATTATCGAGCGGTCGCGCTGGCCGCGGCCGACCCAGCCAATCCGTACGGTGCGGCGCTACCGTGGCCGGCCCGTTCCGATGCCGATGCCGGCCACCGGCCGGGGCGCAAGGCTGGTGCCCTGGTGGTGTTGGTGGACGGCGAGCTGGTGTGGTTCCTGGAGCGCGGTGGCCGCTCGCTGCTGAACTTCAGCGCCGACGCGGAGGCACAGCGCGCCGCGGCGGGGACGCTGGCCGAGCTGGTCGGCAGCGGCCGCATCGGCGGTGTGCTTGTCGAAAAGCTCGACGGTGTCCCGGTGTTGGAGGCGGGCGCCCACCCCGACCGGAAGATCACGGCCGATGCGTTGGTCGATGCCGGGTTTGCCCGCACGCCCCGCGGTCTGCGTCTGCGCTGAGATTGTTGGGATCGGTAGGCCGCCAGTCACGCTGAACTAGGCGGATGAAGACCAAGCGGATCGCCGTGGGATTGGCTGCCTGCGTTCTCACTGCCGGATCGCTGGCAACGGCGACGGCGCCGATCGCCGGCGCCGACATCGAATTCGAATGCAAGCCGGGATGCTGGGGTGCGGCGGCGGCATCGGTCTCCACCGGACGAGAAGTGATGCGGCTCAACTACGAAACTCGCCAGGATGCGGAGGACGCAGCCGAGTTGTGGTGTGACGTCCTTGGCAAGACCAACGACTGCCAAGTGCTCACGTCGGGGCTGGGGTGCCTGTCGATCGCGGTGAGCGCTGACGGGAAATCGTTCGCCGGGGGCAACTCATTTTTTCAGGACGCGGCCGATGGCGCGGCACTGGACGGTGCCGGTCCGGGATCGACGATCGATCTGCGGGACTGCAACGGCTGAGGCCAGCAGCGTGCCAGAACTTGTCAACCAGCAGCGCGTGATGTGAAGTAACGCATGCGGTTGTCGGAGAACACTCTCAAGAAACTCATCAAGGGCACGTTCCTGGCCTCCCTGCTGCTCGCGGCCCAAGAGGGAGGGCGGCCACTTCAGGAGGCGGCGTGGATCCTCGTCGGTGCGTCGCTGACCACCGTGGTCGACGCATATGCGACTCATCTCTCCAATCGCAGCTACGGCACCATGCGGGCCTACGTTGGCAGCCTGTGGATAGGCATCAAGGAAGATTCGCCGCGCACCCTCGCCAGTCTCCCCACGGTCTTACTTCTGTTCTGTGCGTGGATATTTCATTGGGGTCACGATCATCGGAATCCAGATGGCACTGGGGTCGCCGGTTACGAAACCCTTGTGTTGAACATCAACGTCGTTGTGCTCTTTGTCTTGGCGATTCTTGCGGCGCGCCGTAGTGGGTCGTCGCTGCGGGGGACGATCCTGTTCGGGCTCATGAACGCCGCCCTGGGTTGGCTTATCGTCACCCTTGAACTTGCCCTGGACTAGGTTGTCGACGATGAGGTGCGCAGCCATCCTCGCCTGCCTTCTGCTGACCAGCGGGAGTCTGCTACTCCCCTGCGCGAACGCGCAATCGGGCGACTCGGTCGACATCGGTCACGGCCGCGCGATCTACCTTGACTGCCTCGGCACCGGTTCACCGACCGTCATCCTCCTCTCGGGCGCCGGTGTCGCCGCGGACAATTGGAGTTATGTCGGCGACCCGAACGGCCCGGCGGTGATACGCAGTGAATCCGCTGTCTTCCCGTCGGTGGCGCGGTTCACCAGAGTGTGCGCATACGACCGACCAGGTACCGAACAACTCGGCGGCGCCCCGAGCCGATCAACCCCTGTGCCGCAACCCACGACGACGCAGGGTGCGGCGGCCGATCTGAACTCGCTGTTGGCTGCCGTGCAGTTGCCCGGCCCGTACGTGCTCGTCGGCCACTCGTGGGGAGGTTTGATTGCCCAGACGTACGCGCGCACCTTCCCGCACGACGTCGCCGGTCTGGTCCTCGTGGATCCCAGCACGCAATACCTACCGACGGTGCTGCCGCCAGACGTGTGGAACCGGTGGGTGCAGAGCCTGCTCGAGCACGGCCGGGCGCACCCAGGCTTCGAGACCACGGACCACCCGGACAGCATCCGCCAGCTCGACTCGTCACCGGCGCTGCCGCCGATACCGGTCACGGTCCTCAGTTCGGACAAGCCCTTCGACTACCTCGGCATCGGCGACCCGACGACGTACTGGCCACAGTGGCTCGATGCGGGGAGTCTGCTCGCGTCGTACCTGGGGGCAACTCATGTCACTGAGACGCACAGCGACCACTTCGTCGAAAACGAGAACCCGGCCGTGGTGGTGGATGCAGTCTGTGCCGTCGTCGCACCCCCGACGGGGTGCCCCACGGCGACGTAATTTGTCGGCGGCGCGGCGTAGAATCGAACACATGTTCGAGGAATCGGAGGACGCTGGCCTCCTCGATGCGATGCGGCAGGGACAGCGCAGTGAACGGACGGGGATCGCCCATCGGGTGCTGGCGGCGGGCAGGCTGTGTCAGCGTCGGATGAGAAGTGTCGATGCCGCCGATCGTGCCCAGTGGTGTATCGACAACTGGGAGGCGGTCGCCGCTGAAGTGGCCGCTGACCTCGGAGTCAGCCGCGGCCGCGCATCGAATGAGATGGACTACGGGCTGCAACTCATTGAGCGACTACCGAAGCTGGGTGCACTGTTCGCCTCGGGTGCGATTGAGTTTCGCATCGTGGTCGCCGCTACGTTTCGGACCGGCTTGGTTCGCGACCCAGCCGTGCTCGACGCCATCGACGAGCGAATGGCGCGGAATGCCGAACAGTGGAACGCGTTCTCGCGGAAGAGAATCGCCGAGACCATCGACTGGTTGATCGTCGAGCTCGATCCCAATGCTGTGCGCACCGCCCACGAGGCCGACAAGGACCGGTATGTCGAGGTCGCGGCGGGCAATGACGGAATGGCGGAGATCTGGGCCCGGGTTCGCGCGACCGACGGTGCGGCATTCGACCAGCGACTGGATCAACTCGCTGCGACGGTGTGCCGGGACGACACCCGAACTGCCCGTCAGCGCCGAGCCGACGCCGTTGGCGCGGTGGCGGCCGGCGCTTCGACGATGACCTGCGATTGCGGTTCCGACGAGTGCCCCGCCGGTTCGGATGCGGGCAGCGAACCGGGACAGATCGTCATCCACCTGCTGGCCGAAGCCAAGACGGTGACCGGCGAGGGAGATGCCCCGGCGCTATTGCCAGGCTTCGGTGCGATTCCCGCCGAGACCGTGCGGGCCTTGGCGGCGCGAGCCAAGCTTCGGCCAGTTATCGGCGGCAAGGAGTTCAGCGCCGAACCGCACTACCGGCCGTCCACCGCATTGGCGGAATTCATCCGTTGCCGCGATCTGACGTGCCGGTTCCCCGGGTGCGATCGCCCGGCCGAGGTCGCCGACATCGACCACACGGTGCCGTACCCGTTTGGGCCGACGCATCCGTCCAACCTCAAGCTGCTCTGCCGGGTGCACCATCTCTTGAAGACCTTCTATACGGGCCCGGGTGGCTGGGCCGACCGCCAATTGCCCGACGGTACCGTGATCTGGACGTCCCCATCGGGTCGTACCTACACCACCAAACCCGGTGGCTCACTGTTCTTTCCGCAGCTCTTCGCTCCTACCGAGGAACTGAACCTGCCGAACCCGCCACCCCAGGCACGCGGGCCCGGACGCGGATTGATGATGCCGGCTCGCCGCCGAACTCGAACCCAAGAGCGCGAGTACCGAATCCGATGGGAACGTGGGCTCAACGAGGCCAGAGCGGCTGCCCATCCGCCACCCTTCTAGTCTGGAACCATGCCAGAGGGCGACACCGTTTTCCACACCGCAGCCAACCTGCGCGACGCGCTGGTCGGTAAGACACTTACCCGTTGTGACATCCGCGTGCCCCGTTACGCCACGGTGGATCTCAGCGGCCACCCCGTCGACGAGGTGATCAGCCGCGGCAAGCATCTGTTTATCCGGGTCGGGCAGGCCAGCATCCACTCACACCTGAAAATGGACGGCAGCTGGCGGGTAAGCCCGAAGGGCAAACCACATCGGCAAGCCCACAAGATCCGAATCATCTTGGAAACCGACGACGTTCAGGCACTGGGCATCGACCTTGGCGTGCTTGAGATACTCGATCGCGACAACGACCACGATGCCGTCGCGCACCTGGGACCCGATCTTCTCAGCGACGACTGGGATCCCGAGCTGGCCGCGGCCAATCTGACCAACGACCCGGACCGGCCGATCGCCGCGGCACTGCTGGATCAACGCGTGCTGGCCGGTGTGGGCAATGTGTATGCCAACGAGCTCTGCTTCGTGTTCGGCCGGCTGCCGACCAGCCCGGTCAGCAGCCTTGACGATCCGCTGCGCGTGGTGAACCAGGCGCAAAAGATGTTGTGGGCCAACCGCGCCCGCTGGGAGCGCACCACAACGGGCAACCACCGCCGCGGACAGGAACTCTGGGTCTATGGCCGAGCCGGCAAGCCGTGCCGCCGCTGCGGTGCCGCGATCCAGCGTGCCGAATCCTCCGAAGAGCAACGCGTCACGTACTGGTGCCCGTCGTGCCAGAAGTGATCGGATGGCCGGCACCGGCCATTGCCTCGGCGACCGCCTTATCGATGCTGTTGATGGTGGACTTGTCCATCCGGAGCGCGGCAATCTTGGCCGAGCCCGACAGCGTGATCTCAACCGGGAACCGCCCGTTCGGATAGACGATGGCGATGACCACACCGGTGCCAGCCTCGAGTGCCTCCCCGATCTCGTGCCGCAGCCCGATCCGTAGTTCGTGCTCGGCGACCGCAGCGACCAACCCTGCCGCCGCCCCGCCGACCAGCACCGACAGCCCGATCGGCGGGATCAACATGCCAACCAGAAGTCCCAGGCCGGCGCCGATCCCCGTTGCGATCCGGCCGTGCCGATTCTCTGCCTCGATGACCTCCGGGTGCCCGTCGGCATCCTTGGTGACTAGCGCGGCGGCGCGCAACTCCATGCCGCGCTTGATCCGCTTCCCGAGTTCGTGGAAATCGGAGCGGGCCCGGTCGAGATCGGTGTACGCGGCTACCAGCACCAGTTCGTGATCATCGTCCATACCGACAGCGTGACGCAGTTCACACCGGACGACTAGGGCCTGAAGGCACCGGACCGACTCACGAAGGACCGCAACTGCCCGGTGAACGGATCGTCGAACTCCAACCGGTGCGCCACCAGGCGCAGCGGTGCGGAGAAGTCGTCGGCCGCCACATCAATCACGTCGGGATACAGCGGGTCGTTGTCGATCGGCAAACCGATCGACGCCATGTGCACCCGCAGCTGATGCGTTCGTCCCGTCCGCGGACTCAGCCGATACCGCCCGTCGCCCAGCGTCTCGACCAACGTCTCAGCGTTCGGCTCACCCGGTTCCTCAAAGGCCTGTAATCGGCCGCGCTCCTTGATAATTCGGCTGCGAATCACCGTCGGCAGGACCACCGATGCCACACCCGACGACCGGGCCACATAGGTCTTGCGCACCAGCCCGCGCGCGAACAACGTCTGGTAGGCACCCCGAACCTCACGGCGAACCGTGAACAACAGCACCCCCGCGGTCAGCCGGTCCAGCCGGTGCGCCGGGCTGAGCTCGGGTAGATCCAGCGAGCGACGCAATCGCACCAAGGCCGTCTGCGCGACATGCCCGCCGCGCGGCATGGTGGCCAGGAAGTGCGGCTTGTCGACGACGACGATGTCGTCGTCGCGGTGGAGCACCGGGATGTCGAACGGCACCACCACCTCGTCGGGCAGCTCGCGGTAGAGGAAGACATGCGCACCGGGCGGCAACACGGTCGCCGCGGTGATCACCGCACCGTCGGCGTCGACGACCTCACCGTTGAGCACCTTTTCGGCGGCAGCCTCGCCGAACCGGTCGGCCAGCTCAACGAGCACCGCTCCCCCGCGCAGCCGTACCCGCGCCGGGCCCACACCGTCGCGATCCGGCAGCGGAGCGGGCCGTCTCAAGTAAGCGGCACCGGCTCAAGAATCTCAGCGCGCGCCTCCGGCGCGGCCGCCCGCAGCGCATCGGCCGACTCATCGTCGGGCTGAGTCTGCGACAGCACCTCGGCCTCCACCCTGGCGATGTATGTCGCGACCTCGCGGGCACAGTCAGCCTCGCTCCAGCCCAGAATGGGCGCGACGATGTCGGCGACCTCGGCCGCACAGTCCACCCCGCGGTGCGGATACTCGATCGAGATCCGCATTCGGCGGGCCAGGATGTCCTCCAGATGCAGCGCCCCCTCCGCGGCCGCGGCATAGGCCGCCTCCACCTTGAGGTACACCGGCGCATCGCTGATCGGCTCGAGCAACTCGGGCTTATCGGCCGCCAGCGCCAAGACCTCGCCGATCAGCGAGCCGTACCGATCCAGCAGATGACGGACCCGGTAGGGATGCAGGCCGTACCCGGCCCCGACGCTCTGGGTCTGGTTGATCAGCGCGAAGTATCCGTCCGCGCCCATCAGCGGCACCTTCTCGGTGATCGACGGCGCCACCCGGGCCGGGATGTACTCCGCCGCCGCGTCGACCGCGTCCTCGCCCATCACCCGATACGTCGTGTACTTGCCGCCGGCGATCGCGACCAAGCCAGGGGACGGCACCGCCACCGCGTGCTCACGCGACAGCTTGGACGTCTCCTCGCTCTCCCCCGCCAGCAGCGGCCGCAGCCCGGCGTACACGCCGTCGATGTCCTCGTGGGTCAGCGGGGTGGCCAGCACCGTGTTGACGGTGGTGAGGATGTAGTCGATGTCGGCCTTGGTCGCGGCCGGGTGGGCCAGGTCGAGATTCCAGTCGGTGTCGGTGGTGCCGATGATCCAGTGCGTGCCCCAGGGGATGACGAACAGCACCGATTTCTCGGTGCGCAGGATGATCGCCACCTCGGACACGATGCGATCCCGCGGCACCACGACATGCACGCCCTTGGACGCCCGCACCCGGAACCGGCCGCGCTCCTTGGACAGCGCCTGAATCTCGTCCGTCCACACCCCGGTGGCATTGATCACCACGTGGGCGCGGACGTCCTCGACCGCGCCGTCTTCGGAATCGCGGATCTTCACCCCGGTCACCCGGTCGCCCTCGCGCAGCAGCGACACCACCTGGGTCGATGTGCGCACCACCGCGCCGTAATGGGCGGCGGTCCGTGCGACGGTCATGGTGTGCCTGGCGTCGTCGACGACGGTGTCGTAATAGCGAATGCCGCCGATCAGCGAACTGCGCTTGAGCCCAGGCGCCAGCCGCAGCGCGCCGGACTTCGTCAGATGTTTTTGCGGCGGAACGGATTTCGCGCCACCGAGCTGGTCGTAGAGGAAGATGCCGGCCGCGACGTACGGCCTCTCCCACACTCGTTTGGTCAGCGGGAACAGAAACGGCAGCGGCTTGACCAGATGGGGCGCCAGGGTGGTCAAAGACAGCTCGCGCTCGTGCAGCGCCTCACGCACCAGGCCGAACTCCAGCTGCTCGAGGTACCGCAGCCCACCGTGGAACATCTTCGAACTGCGGCTCGACGTTCCCGAGGCGAAGTCACGCGCCTCGACAAGGGCCACCGTGAGCCCACGGGTCGCGGCATCCAGTGCGCAGCCCGCACCGACCACACCGCCGCCCACGACGACGACGTCGAACTGTTCGCCGCCCAGTCGCTCCCAGGCGCGCGCACGTTCGGAAGGCCCGAGAAAGGTCTGACCGGTGCCCGGTCTAAGGATCGGGTCGCTCATAGGGCCCCAGGCTAGTCGAGATCGTCGTGAGCCATCAGGCGGCGCGCAGCCTCGACGATCGACCCCGACAACGACGGGTAGACCGACAACGTCTGGGCCAGATCGGTCACCGAGATGCGGTTTTGCACCGCCAGGGCGATCGGCAGGATCAGTTCGGAGGCGATCGGGGCCACGACCACCCCGCCGATGACGACGCCGGTGGCGGGCCGGCAGAAGATCTTCACGAAGCCCCGCGTGAGCAGCGACATCTTGGCTCGCGCGTTGGTGTTCAGCGGCAGCATGATCGTGCGGGCCGGCACCGAGCCGTCGTCGATGGCGGTTTGCGGCACTCCGACAGCGGCGATCTCGGGCCTGGTGAAGGTGGCCGAGGCCACCGTACGCAGCCGGATCGGGGCCACGCCCTCGCCCAACGCGTGGTACATCGCGATGCGGCCCTGCATCGCCGCGACCGACGCCAGCGGCAGCAGCCCGGTGCAGTCGCCTGCGGCATAGATGCCCGATGCCGCCGTCCGGGATACCCGGTCGACCGGAATGTAGTTGCCGCGCCCGAGCTCGACGCCGACCCGATCAAGCCCCAGATCAGCGGTGTTGGGCACCGAACCGACGGTCATCAGCGCGTGGCTGCCCTCGACGACGCGGCCGTCGGCCATCGTGACCTTGACCCCGTCGGCCGTGCGCAGCACCGACTCGGCTCTGGCGTTCTTGACCAGCGTCACCCCGCGCTCGGCGAAGACTTCCTCCAGCACGGCGGCTGCGTCGCTGTCCTCGTGCGGCAGGATCTGGTCGCGGCTGGCCACCACCGTGCACGTGACGCCGAGCTCGGTGTAGGCGTTGCAGAACTCGGCGCCGGTAACGCCGGATCCGACGATCACCAGGTGTTCGGGCAGCTCAGGGAGGTCATAGAGCTGCCGCCAGGTCAGGATCCGCTCACCGTCGGGCTCCGCGTTCGGCAAGACCCGGGGGCTCGCGCCGGTGGCGATCAGCACCACGTCGGCCTTGAGGACGCCGACCTGGCCGTTGCGCGCGGTCACCTTCACGCGGTGGTGCGCCATGCCTGGCACGGCATCGGTGAGCTCGCCGCGGCCTTGGACGACGTTGACTTTCTCGCGCAGCAGCTGCGTGCCGATGTCGGCGGACTGCGACCGGGCCAGAGTTTTCACCCGGTTGTTGATCTGGGGCAGCGAGATCTTGGCGTCGTCGATGCCGATGTCGAAGCCCAGCCCCGAGGCCCGGCGCAGTTCGGTGCGCACACCCGTCGAGGCGATGAACGTCTTGGACGGCACGCAGTCGAAGAGAACGCACGCACCGCCGATGCCGTCGGAGTCCACCACGGTGACCTCGGCGGACCGCGCGGCCGCGACCAATGCGGCCTCGTAACCGGCCGGCCCCCCACCGATGATCACGATCCGCGTCGTCACAGGGTTAGCGTAACCACCCAGGTCGCTTCGCTCCGGGGGACAGGACGCTCTAGGCTTTCCCCGTGCCGCTCTACGCCGCCTATGGGTCCAACATGCATCCCGAGCAGATGCTGGAGCGCGCGCCGCATTCCCCGATGGCCGGCACCGGCTGGTTGCACGGCTGGCGGCTGACCTTCGCCGGGGAGGACATCGGCTGGGAAGGCGCACTCGCGACCCTGGTCGAGGAACCCGATTCCAAGGTGTTCGTGGTGCTCTACGACATGACGTCCTCGGACGAGCAGAACCTGGATCGCTGGGAGGGTTCGGAGCTGGGCTTCCACAAGAAGATCAGATGCCGCATCGAATGCGAATCCACCGATACCACGACCGATCCCGTGCTCGCGTGGCTCTATGTGCTGGACGCCTGGGAGGGTGGACTTCCCTCGGCGCGCTACATCGGCGTGATGGCCGAAGCTGCCGAGATCGCCGGCGCACCAGCGGATTACGTGCACGACCTGCGCACCCGCCCGGCGAGCAACGTCGGCCCGGGGACTAGCAGCGGCTAGACCCGCGAGCGAGTGAATTCCCAAGCGTCGGAGACGATCTCGTCGATGGTGGTGCGCTGCGGCTTCCAGCCGAGTTCGGTGACTGCCTTCTCACTCGAGGCGATCAGCACAGCGGGATCACCGGCCCTGCGCTCGACATCACGCGCCGCGATCGGGCCTCCGGTGACGCGCTCACATGAGGCGATCACTTCGCGAACCGAGAAGCCGGTTCCGTTGCCCAGGTTGTAGATGCGATGTTCGCCCGGTTGCGAGTTCTGCAACGCGAGCAGGTGAGCGTCGGCCAGATCGCGGACGTGGATGTAGTCGCGGATGCAGGTGCCATCGGGCGTGGGCCAGTCGTTTCCGTACACCAGGATCTCCTGGCGCTGCCCGGTGGCAACCTGCAGCACCAGTGGAATCAGGTGCGTCTCGGTGGGGTGACGCTCACCCAATCCGGCGTACGCCCCGGCGATGTTGAAGTAACGCAGGCTCGTCGCGGCTAGCCCATGCGCGATGGAATACGACGTGATCGCATGGTCGATCGCCAGCTTGGTGGCGCCGTAGGCACTGGTCGGCCTGGTCGGCGCGTCCTCGGTGATCGGCACAGACTCCGGCTCGCCGTAGGTGGCCGCTGTCGATGAGAACACCAACCGTGGCACGCCGGCAGCGCGGATCGCCTCCAGCAGTTGCAGCGTCTTGATGACGTTGCCGTGCCAGTAACGTTCGGGCGCCTCAACCGACTCACCCACCATTATTTTGGCGGCGAAGTGCAGCACCCCGTCAAATGATCCATCGCCCAACAGCTTCGGGGCCACCTCGACCATGTCGGCCTCGACGAATTGCGCCCCGGCCGGCACGGCATCGGCGTTGCCCGTCGACAGATCGTCGACGACCACGACCTCGTGCCCCTGCTCCACCAGCACCGTGGCGCACACACTGCCGACATACCCGGCGCCGCCGGTCACCAGAAGTTTCATCAGTATCCCGCGGATTGTTCGACGATATTGACCAGAACCCGAACCCCAACCGCCAGCGCCCGCTCGTCGAGGTCGAATGTCGGTTGGTGCAGATCGAGTTGCGCCCCGCGGCCGCTCCACACGCCCAGCCGGGCCATCGCGCCGGGCACCTCTTCCAGATACCAGGAGAAGTCCTCACCGCCGCCGGACTGACGGGTGTCGGCAAGGGCATCGGGAGCGACGGCTTCGATGGCGTGCGTGATGATCTGTGTCGAGCGTTCCTCGTTGACTACCGGCGGCACGCCACGATGGTACGTCAGGGTGTGCTCGATACCGAGGGGGGCGAGCAGTCCCGAAACCGTATCCCGCACAAGGTGTTCCATATCGACCCACGTCTCGCGGCTGGCGGTGCGCACCGTGCCCGCCAAGGTCCCGGTCTGCGGGATCGCGTTGGCTGCGACGCCGGCGTTGGCCGCTCCCCAGACCATCACGGTGCTGTGCCGCGGGTCGATCCGGCGGGATAGCACACCAGGCAGCCCGGTGATCAGGGTGCCCATCCCGTAGACCAGATCCGATGTCAGGTGCGGCCGCGACGTGTGGCCGCCTGGTGAGTGCAACGTGATCTCGATCGAGTCCGCCGCCGAGGTGATCGGCCCAGGGATGACCGCGACCCGGCCCACCGCCAGCCGTGGATCGCAGTGCAGCGCAAAGATCCGCGACACCCCGACCAGCGCTCCGGCGGCGATCGCGTCAATCGCACCGCCGGGCATCAATTCCTCGGCGGCCTGGAAGATCAGCCGCACGCCGACAGGAAGTTCGGGCACCGATGCCAGTGCCGTCGCGGCTCCGATCAACATCGCGGTGTGGGCGTCGTGGCCGCATGCGTGTGCGACGTTCGGCATCGTCGAGGTGTACGGGGCCCCGGTGCGCTCGGCCATCGGCAGGGCATCCATATCGGCACGCAACGCGATCCGCGGCGCGTGCTCGGGGCCGAAGTCGCACGTCAAGCCGGTACCACCCGGCATCACCTTGGGGTTGAGTCCCGCCTCCACCAGGCGATCGGCGACGAACTGGGTGGTGGCGAACTCCTGGCGGCCCAACTCCGGATAGCGGTGAATGTGGCGGCGCCACTCCACCAGATCGTCGAAGTTTCCGGCCAACCAGGACTCGCACGCGTCGGCGATACTCATCCGCGTACCTCCCGCCGGCCCAGCAACTCCAGCACTCGGTCCCGCTCGACAGCCGTCTCAGCCAACCGAACAACCGTGCGCGCCAACATGATCGCCCCCTCAGTGACCGCACGGTCCGCGCTGGGCCCCGCCGCAGCGACAGTGAAGCCAGGCTGGTGGATCACCGCCCCGTCGGATTCGATGCCGACCACCGGGTGAATACCCGGGAGCAGCTGCGTGACATTGCCCATATCCGTACTCCCCAAAGGCATTCCGGCTTCCACCTCGACGGGAACCGGGTTGCGCCCCATCTTTGTCATCTCGTCGCGGAACACCTCGGCCAGCCACGGGTCGGGGGTCAGCTCGGCGTACGGCGGTGCGGCTTCTGCGATCTCGTGCTCACACCCGGTCGCGACCGCGCCGGCCGCGAAGCAGCCGCGCATCTTGGCTTCCAGCCCCCGCAGCGAGTCGGTGTTGACGGCCCGCATCGTGTACTGCAGCCGAGCCCGGCCCGGGATGATGTTGGTCGCCGAGCCACCCTCGGTGACGATGCCGTGGGCCAACTGGCCGGGCGCCATCTGCTGGCGCAGCAACCCGATCGCCACCTGTGCGACGGTCACCGCGTCGGCGGCGTTGACGCCCAGATACGGTGCGACGGCCGCATGCGATTCACGGCCGGTGTAGGTCACGATCACTTCGGAGAGCGCCAGTGAGCGCGCGGCAGCGATATCGATCGGCCCGGGGTGCAGCATCACGGCGGCCGCGACATTATCGAAGACCCCCGCCTCGATCAGCAGGGCCTTGCCGCCACCGGACTCCTCGGCGGGCGTGCCGATCAGGGACACGGTTAGCCCGAGCTCGTCGGCCACATCGGCGAGCGCCAGCGCGGTCCCGACCGCCGACGCCGCAATGATGTTGTGCCCGCACGCGTGGCCGATACCGGGCAGCGCGTCGTACTCCGCACAGATCCCGATCACCAGCGGACCCGAACCGAAGTCGGCCCGGAATGCGGTGTCCAAACCACCGGGCGCCACGCTGATCTCGAACCCACGCTCAGCCACCAGCGCTTGGGTCTTGGCACAGCTGCGGTACTCGTTGAATGCGAGTTCCGGCTCGGCATGAATGGCGTGGGAGAGTTCGATCAGATCGCCCTGCCGCGCCGCGACCACGTCCTCGACGCGGGTCGACGCGGTGGCGGTAGGCATCCACGCAGTATCGCATTGACAGATAGGCTCGCAGGCTGTGAGTCCAGACGCCGAACACGCCGCAGCGGTGATCGCCGAGCACACCGGCGTGGAGCGGCACGACGTCGCCGTGGTCCTCGGGTCGGGTTGGACACCGGCGGCCGCGGCACTGGGAACACCGGTGGCCGAGATCCCGATGTCGGTGATCCCCGGCTTCACTCCCCCGTCGGCACTCGGGCATCGCGGCCGCGTGCTGTCGGTGCCGCTCGGGTCGCACAACGTACTGGTTCTGCTTGGCCGCATCCACGCCTATGAAGGCCATGACCTGCGCGCCGTCGTCCATCCGGTGCGCACCGCACGGGCGGCCGGCGCGAAAGTCGTGGTGTTGACCAACGCCGCAGGCGGCCTGCGGCCCGAGTATCAGGTCGGACAGCCCGTGCTGATCAGCGACCACCTCAATCTGACGGCCCGTTCGCCGCTCGTCGGGGCGCAGTTCGTGGACCTGGTCGACGCGTATTCGCCACGGCTGCGGGACCTGGCTCGCTCCGTCGACCCGAGCCTGACCGAAGGCGTCTACGCGGGCGTGCCGGGCCCGCATTACGAGACGCCGGCGGAGATCCGGATGTTCCGGACCTTGGGGGCCGACCTGGTCGGCATGTCGACGGTGCACGAAACCATCGCGGCGCGGGCCGCCGGTGCCGAAGTGCTGGGGATCTCGCTGGTGACGAACCTGGCGGCCGGGATGACCGGTCAGCCGCTCAGTCATGACGAAGTGCTGGCTGCCGGTCGTGCGTCGGCAACCGCGATGGGCTCACTGCTGGCCTCGGTGCTGGCACGCCTGTAGGCCAGCCGCACGAAGCCGCGGGCCAGCAGCGGCGCGGCGAACAGCATCAGCAGCACCCGTAGCACCTGGGTGGCGACGATGAACGTGACGTTCGAGCCGGTCTCCACCGCGGTGGCCAACACGGCATAGATACCGCCCGGGCTGGTCGCCAGATATCCGTCGAGCATGCTGACACCGGCGATCTTCGACAGCGCCACCCCCAGGCCGGCGGTGGCGAGATTGAGCAGCACGATCAAGCCCAGCGCGGCCGGAAGCAGCCGTTGGATCGCGCGCAGCGACTCACGGGTGAACGCGACCCCGGCCTGCCAGCCGATCAGCATGTAGGACGCCGACACCAGCAATGCCGGCACAGTCAGGCCGAAAGACCACCCGCCGAGTTCGGCCATGATGGTCAGCGCCATCGGGCCGAGCAGGCCGGAGCCGGGCATTCGCGCCAGCCGGCCAACGACGGATCCGGCCAACACCAGTGCGATGATCAGCATCACGCTCAGATACCAAGGGGCGAAATAAGATTGGGTTGACGTCGCGGCTGCGTGCGAAGACCGCTCGGCGTGGTAGACGAGAGTGACGACGACGGGCATCGTCGCGGTGATCACCGCCACCCGCAGGTATTGCACGACGGCGACGACGCGATCGTCACCGCCGAGTTCACGTGCGATCGCCACCAGGCCCGATGCCCCGCCGGCCACCAGGGCCAGCGCGCCGGTGAGCGCACTGATGTCGCGATGCATTCCGAGCAGTGCCCCGGCGCCGATGCTGAGCAGCAGCGTGGCCACGCCGACGCCGACCACCACCGGCCAGTGCGAGCCCAGGGCGGATAACGCGTCGGAATGCACCATGGTCCCGATGTAGACACCGAGCACGCCCTGCGCCGCCAAACCCGCAATGCGCGGCACGCCGGCGGGTGCCATCCGGGCGATCGCCAGCACGATGCCGACCAGCAGGGCCGCGAACAAGGCCGCCGACGGGACACCGAGCCGGTCAAGCGGCACGGTGACCCCGATCGTCGCGATCACTAACAGGGCCCAACGCATATCTCAAGTATGTCCTTGCTTTTTTCTCGCTGCCACCCGCGATTCAAGCGATATTCATCACTGACTAGTAAGGTATAACTTGGAGTATGACGGTAAGCATCGCGCCATCGGCCGCGGCCACCGAGCTGCGGGAAGCCATGATGGCGCTGGCCCGCCAGCTGCGCAGGCACCGCCCCGACAACGGGCTGACACTCAGCCAGCTCGAGGTCCTCGGCGACGTGAGCAGGGCCGGGGTGACCACGCCTGCCGAGATCGCCGCCCGGCTGCAGGTTCGGGCGCAGTCGCTGACCGACAGCATCAACGAGCTCGAGTCTCGCGGGCTGCTCTCCCGCCGACCCGATGACGCCGACCGCCGTCGGCAGCTCATCGAGCTCACCCCGGACGGGTTGGAGCTGCTCCTGCGCGACCGGGCCCAGCGCGACGCCTGGTTGTACGAGTCGATGCGCGATCACCTCTCCGAGCTGGAATTCAATCTGCTGATGCTCACCGCGCCGGTACTGCGAAAGCTCGCCGACGCGGACCGCGGGGCACAATCGGTGCCGTGACCCCCGAGGACTGGATTGCCCACGACCCCGATCCGGTCACCGCCGCGGAATTGGCCGCCCTGGATCCCGCCGAACTCGCCGGCCGCTTCGCTCGGCCGCTGACCTTCGGCACCGCCGGCCTGCGCGGGCCGGTGCGTGGCGGCCCGGACGCGATGAATCTCGCGGTGGTGCTGCGCGTCAGCTGGGCGCTGGCCAGGGTACTGACCGACCGCCAGCTGGGCGGCTCGACCGTCGTGGTGGGCCGCGACGCCAGACACGGGTCGGCACAGTTCGCCACCGCGGCGGCTGAAGTATTTGCCGCCCGGGGATTTTCGGTGATCACCTGGGAGCATCCGGTGCCGACGCCGGTCGTCGCGTTCGCCGTCCGGCACGCGGGCGCCGCGGCCGGGGTGCAGATCACCGCCTCCCACAATCCACCGCGCGACAACGGCTACAAGGTGTATCTCGACGGCGGCCTGCAGATCATCTCGCCCGTCGACCGCGAGATCGAGGCCGCGATCAGCACTGCGCCACCTGCCGACCAGATCGCCCGCGTGCCCGTGCATCGCGCCGACGACGCGCTGGTGGCGGCCTATGTTGCGCGCGCGGCGACGCTGCGGCGGACGAGGCAGGGAAGGCCACGAGTGGCGCTGACGGCGATGCACGGGGTCGGCGGCGAACTCGCGCTGCGCACGCTGCACGCAGCCGGCTTCGACGAGGTGCACACGGTGGCAAGCCAATTCGCCCCGGATCCGGACTTCCCGACGGTGCCGTTCCCCAACCCGGAGGAACCCGGCGCCGCCGACGCACTGCTGGAATTGGCCGAACGCATCGAAGCCGACATCGCGATCGCGTTGGACCCCGACGCCGACCGCTGCGCCGTCGGCATTCCCACTTCCGACGGCTGGCGGATGCTGTCCGGCGACGAAACCGGTTGGCTGCTCGGCGATTACCTCCTCTCCATGCTGCCGCCCTGGCAGGCCGCCGCGAGTGTCGTGGCCAGCAGCGTGGTCTCCTCGCGGCTGCTGGCGGCGATCGCTGCTAGCTATGGCGCCCGGCACGTCGAGACCCTCACCGGGTTCAAATGGCTCGCCCGCGCCGACGCGGGACTACCGGGCCAGAGCCTCGTGTACGCCTACGAGGAAGCCATCGGCCATTGCGTCGACCCGGCAGCCGTGCGCGACAAAGACGGCATCAGCGCCGCGGTTCTCATCTGCGATCTGGTGTCATGCCTTGCCGCACAGGGTGATTCGATTCCGAGCGCACTCGACCGACTGGCCCTGCGGCACGGCGTGCACACCACCGCAGCGGTGTCCCGGCGGGTGGCCGATCCCGACGAGGCCGCCGCGATGATGACCCGCCTGCTCGCCACGCCGCCTGCCGAGCTGGCGGGCTTTCCGGTGCTCGTCGCCGAGCAGAGCGACGCCGTGTTCCTCATCGGTGGAGACCAGCAGACATCGGTGCGGGTCGTGGTGCGACCGTCAGGCACCGAGCCGAAAGTCAAGTGCTACACCGAGGTTCGCCAGATCGTCAACACGGATCTGAGCGATGCGCGCAAGCGGGCCGCCGCCGTGCAGGAAAAGCTGCTGGAATCCGTGCGGAACTGGTAGTCAGCGCGGCCCGAACTGACGGTCCCCGGCATCACCAAGACCGGGCACGATGTACGCGATGTCATTGAGGCCGTCGTCGATGGTGGCGGTGAACAGCCGGGCATTCGGGGCGACCGCCTCCAACGCAGCAATGCCTTCGGGTGCACACACCACGCACACCACGGTGATGTCGCGCGCGCCGCGGTCGTGCAACAGTCCGATCGTGTACGCCATCGAACCGCCGGTGGCCAGCATCGGGTCGAGCACCATGACCGGCTGGGCGCTCAAGTCATCGGGCAGTGACTCCAGGTAAGGCGTCGGCAGATGAGTGGTCTCGTCCCTGGCGACACCGACAAAACCGACCTGAGCCTCGGGGATCAGCGCACTCGCCTTGTCGACCATCCCGAGCCCGGCTCTCAAGACCGGCACCAGCAGCGGCGGGGCGGCCAGGCGCGAGCCGGTGGTTTGCGCCATCGGAGTGTGGATGGTGATTTCCTCGCACAACGCGTCGCGGGTGGCCTCGTAGACCAGCATGAGGGTGAGGTCGGCAAGTGCGCACCGGAAGGCGGCGTTTTCGGTGCGCTTGTCCCGCAGGGTGGTCAGCCGTGCCTTGGCCAGTGGGTGGTCGATCACGCGCACATCCATGGGCAGAGACTGTAGTGAGGTATCAGGCCTTATCGCAGCCGAGCACGAATGCCTTGATCAACGCGGTGTACTGGTAGATGTACACGCGGGCCCAGTGAACCAGGGTGAAGTCGTCATAGGAACGCGGCACCGGTCGCATGGTGACGCTGCCGTCGAAGCACTGATGGAAGACGTAGCGAGCCCGGACCATGTGGTAGTTCCACGACACCACGATCACGTGAGTCCAGTTGTTTTGCTTGGCAAGCCGGGCCAGGTGCATCGCCTCGCCACGGGTTGTGTACGGCGACGGGTGAAAGCAGATGACGGTGATGGTCGCGGTGCCCGACGCGCACGCGCGGCGGTAGTCCTCGACATCCCCTTCGTGGTTCGAGCCGGGATCCCCTTCGTCGTTGGTGTAGGAATCGGACAGCACAACCGTGGTGGCGTAGCCCTGCTCGGCCAGGCTCTGGCCGTACTCCAGCCGGCCGTCGTTTTCGCCGCCGAGCACGATGATCGCGTCGGCTTTCGTCAGCGGGTCGGCGTGTGGGCGGTTGAACAGAACGAATCCCGCTCCGGCCAGAGTGACGACGGCTGCCAGGCCGGTCACCGCCACAATCGCCAGTCCCCGACCCCATCTCCCCACGGGGGGCAGGTTACCGGTCAGCAAGCGTCGTTAGGCTGTGCGGCATGGCTGCTGAGCTCGTTCCGGTCCGCATCAGCGTGACCGCTGGTGACCTGTACACGTTGTGGGCGCCCCGGTGGCGCGACGGCGGCGACGAGTGGGAGGCGTTCCTCGGCAAGGACGAGGACCTCTTCGTCTTCGAGTCGGTGGCCGACCTGGTCGCGTTCGTGCGCACCAACACCGACAACGACCTCGCTGATCACCCGGCGTGGGAGGACCTGACCGCGGCCAACGCCCACAAGCTGGAGCCGAAAGAGGACCGCAAGGTCGACCTGATCTCCGTCGAGGAGATGCTGTCGGAAAAGCCCACCGAGGAATCGGTGACCGCGCTGGCCAACACCATGGCCGTCGTCTCCTCGATCGGTTCGGTGTGCGAGCTGCCCCCGGTGACGCGGTTCTTCAACGGCAACCCGAACCTGGGTTTGCTCTCGGGCGGCTTCGAGCAGTTCAGCGGCAAGCAGGGCCGTAAGCGGTGGAGTCTCGTCGGTGAGATCGTCGGCCGCGGGTGGGACGGCGTCCTGTCCGCGATCGACGAGGTCATCACGACCCCCGAGGTCGACGAGCGGGCCGCCAAGTTGGCCGCCGCCGAGCTCGAGGAGCCGTACGAGGAAGAGATCGAAGAGCCGGCCGACATCGAGGCCGCCGACGACGATGCCGCCGCCGCTGACGACGACGATGCGGACGCCGAGGAAGTTGACGTCGTCGTTGCGCCGCAGGACGCTGTGGTGCTCGGCAGCGACGCGGACTTCTGGACTGAGGTCGGCATCGACCCGGTGCGCATCACGATCGGCTCGGGAACGGTGTACACGCTGCGCTGCTACTTCGACGATCGGCCGATCTTCCTCGGCCGTAACGGCAGGATCAGCGTGTTCGGCTCGGAACGGTCGCTGGCCCGCTCGCTGGCCGACCAGCGCGACCACGACCTTGCGGACCTGAGCACCTACGACGACATCCACACCGCGGCCACCGACGGCTCACTGCGGGTCGACGTCACCGAGGACAACATCTACATCCTCACCGGGCTGTCGGACGACATCTCCGACGGGCCCGACACGATCGACCGCGACCAGCTCGAGCTCGCCATCGAATTCGTCCGCGATGTCGGCGAGTACTCGGAGGAGGACCTCGTCGACCGACTGCTGGCCGAGGACCATCCGCTGGGCAAGCTGGTCGACTACGTGCTCGATCCCGAGGAGAACTCCCGTCCTGCCGGGCCGTACGCGGCCGCGGTGAAGGAGTGGGAAGAGATCGAGCGCTTCGTGGAGTCGCGGCTGCGCCGCGAGTAGCTAGCTCGCGCTGGCCTTCGCCCGCTTGGCGGCGCTGTGCTTTGACGCCTTGGGCGTCGACGACTTCGTCGAGCCGCTGTCGCTATCGCTGCTGGCGCTCTTCGCGTCGCTCTTGGTGTCGCCCTTGCTGGCAGCCGGGGCGGGCGTCTTCGTCGGCGTCGTCGCGAGAGACAGGTGCGGCGTGACGCCGTGGATCGACTTCTTCACGGTCGCGGTCGTCCCGGTGGAATCCGTGGCCGACGCCTCCTTGGCCGAGGCCGTGGTGTCCGTCGCTGCCGCCGAGCTCGACGAGTCGGTGGTGTCCGGGGTGGTGTAGGTGACGTCGGGACCGCCGACGCCGTAGGGCCCTGGCCGCGTTGTCCGGAACGGGCGGACCCCGAAGAGGTCCTGGATGCCGTTGTCGACGCCCGTGGGGATCGAGATCGCCAGGTTGGTGGCGAACTTGATCGGGTTGGGGAAATACAGCACGTTCCACGATGTCGGCACGCCCGGGCTGGTGGTGCGGTCGTAGGCCGATTCGACCATCACCCGCAGCGGGGCGTCCAGCGTGTCAGCCAGCGCATGACCGAGCGGCCCGAAGTTGTTCAGCGGCATCAGCAGCGGAAGCACCGGAGTGGAGACCAGGTAGTAATGGGTGTCGCCGTACTGGCCCTGATCGATGACGCCCGGGTCGGTCAGCGTGGTGCTGTCGTAGGTGCCGCCAAGATGCAGGTAGTCGACGCCCATCATCGCGTTCGCGACCGCCAGCAGGTTCAGCGGGTTGACCGGGAAGTCTGACCAACCGTCGTACTCCGCGGCGACGTCGACGGTGTCGTACTGCGTGTCGGTCGGGGTGGATCCGTTGAACGTGGACCCGCCGAAGGGCAGGCCCAAGGGGATGGTGACGCCTTCGGGCCCACGCGCGAGGAAGCCGCCGTTCGGGCGGTTGCCGTTGGCGATCAACACGAAGCTGACGTCCGGGCCTTCACCGGGGGCGTATTCGGCTGCCAGCGCCCGTTTTTCGAGCGTGGAGATGGTGGAGCTCTGCGAAAAGCCGTACACCACGAAAGTGTCGCCCGAGGCCGGCGCCACCGAGCCCACCTGGTCGTTGTATTGGCACGACGTGGCCTTGATGCAGTTGTCCAGGTTCTGCTGGCCCAGGGCGACCGACTGGTCGAAGGTCAATGTGCCGTTGTTCGGCGCGGACTGTTCCGGGGTGATGACGGCGACCCCGTTGTAGGGGCTCGACGGAATGCCGGTGCCCAGCGTCGATGCGGGGGCGACGAAGTTGCCGACGGCACTGTCGATGTAGCTCGAGACGAACGCGTTCGTATCCTCAGCCGGAGACAGCGAGTGCCCCGTACCGCCCATCACGAGAACCGTTGTGCCAGTGAGCAGAAGCTTGAGAGCAGCGGTCGTGGTCGTCGTCAAGACCACGGCCAGGAATGCTGCCAGTGCAGCGATCCCCGCTGCTGTGCTGCGAGCCGCTAGGCGCATATCGCGTCACTCCCCTTATCCCCGCCAACACCGAGCACGACGAACCGGCGCACCCGCCCCCGACTAGGCCTGAGAGACTCTATCAGCAAACGTGCCCGGTCAGATATGCCCGGGGTCGAATGCGGCCTCGACAAGGCCTGCGGCCGCAAATAATTGACATCGGCGTAGGTTCGCCCGCAAACCACCCCCGACCGCCAACAGGTCGGATGCTAATCTTCTGAAAACGACGAGCCTTGGGGTGAATATTCAGTGAGCCGGGTCCATATCCCGAAGTTGGGGATCATCGCCGCCCTGCGCCAGAAGACCGACGTTAAGCGCTGGGCCGATACCCGCAATCTCTACTCCGAATGGGAGCCGCGCACGGCGCGTGCCGCCGAGCTGATCCCGGCCGGCAGTCGGGTCATCGAGTTCGGCGCGGGCACCCGGGCCATCGAACGCCACCTCGACCCGTCGTGCACCTACACACCGTCCGATCTCGTCGACCGGGGCCCGGGCACGATCGTCTGCGATCTCAACGAGCGTCCGCTGCCCAACCTGGGCAAGGACACCTACGACGTCGCGGTGATCATGGGCGTTCTGGAATACCTGCGCGACGTCCCGTCGGTGCTGGATTGGCTGTCGGCATTCGTGCCGCGCGCCGTGATCTCCTACGGCTGCCCCGACAGCAACGACCAGTTCCGGCGCACCAAGCTCGGCGCTGTCGACCGGATCAGCCGCGGCTGGCTGAACAGTTACCTCGAAGAGGAGATTCGGACGCTCTTCGCGGACCGCGGCTACACCAGCCAGCACGAAGAGAACTGGGCAAACGTCGACGGGTATCAGCACCGGCTGTTCGTCTTCGCCAAGTAGCCCACAAACGCGACCGCGTCACTTTCCGGTTGCAGGTGACTTCCGGCCCTCGCAGCCAGCATCGATCGCCTGTAGCGTGGATCGCGGATTTCAATTCCACGCTGGCCGTGGCCTATTGTCGTGGGCTGAGGGAGGTACTACTGGTGACGTCGACACTGACTCTGTCTGACCTGCTGGCAAACCAGGGCATCGCCGATGTGACCGGACTCTGGCCGGTCGAGGTGATCGAGGACTGGAATCGCAGGCTCGATCCGATCTTCGCTGGAACCGACGGTGAGCGACGGTCCTACGCGAGCGCCGACGCCCTGGCCGAGACCGGCATCTTCGCCGAGCTGTTCAGCGAGCCCGTCCGTCAGGTCATCGCCGGCCTTCATCCGTCAGCACTGCTGTACCACTGCCACAGCTACGAGATCGCCGCCAACCAGGGCAGGCCGCACATTCACCGCGACAAGCCGCTGGGCTGGCACCGCGACACCGAGACGATCGGGGCCTACACCCCCGATTTCCCGTCATTCATCAGCATCTTCATCCTGCTGTCGCCGGTCGGCGAGGGGGATGGCGCGTTCGAGTTCTACCCGCACCGCCCGAACAGCGGCATGCGCGCCGGCGGCGACGCCGTGCAGTTGGTCGGCCCGGTCGGCACGGCGGCGATGTGGAACCGCTCCTACTTCCACCGCGCATCACCGAACCGCGGCGCGTTGCGCCGCCGCGTGCTGAAGATTTCGTTCCAACCCGCGGGCTTGCCGAATGATCGGATCGGTCTTCCCGAGTTCCAGGACGCCCGGGCTCACCTGACCGATCCGGCTCTGCTCGCCCTCATCGATGAGCGCCGGGTGGGAACCACTGCCCCGCTGCAGGACCGCGGTGACATCCCGGCCGGTACGCCGCTGCCACCGACCACGAAGAATGAACTCTCGCGGGCGCAGGCGACCTACATCCGTGCTCAGACCGTCGGTTTTCGAGTGCTGGCCGCCACGGGCGTTGTGTGACACAGCCCAGTAGTCGGCTGCGGGCGCTCGTCGTCGGCTCCGGATACCGAGTTCGCAACGCCTTCCTCCCGGCGTTGAATCTGCTGAATTCCCACGTTGAGGTCGTCGGCATTCACTCGCGGACGATTGAGAATGCGCGCCGTGCCGGCGAGCGATGGGGCGTGGAGGCCATCGAAGATCCGCGGGTCTTGCGCCCGGGAGACATCGATATCGCGCTGGTCTCGGTGACGGTGACCAACAACGTCGCCGTGTTGAAGTCCATCGCCCACCTGGCACCCGGGGCCGCGTTGGTGATCGACACCCCCGGGCTCGGACGCCTCGATGACCTTGCGCGCCTGACTCAATTCCGGAAGTGGTCACAGATCCGGGTCGGCGAAGACTTCATGAACATGCCGCAGTACCGGCTGGTTGGCGACGCCATCCGGGCCGGCGCACTCGGTGACGTCAGCCGGATCTCGATGTCGGAGATGGGATATCGCTACCACGCGTTGGCGCTGCTGAGATCCTGGCTGGACCTACTGCCGCCGCGTTCGGCCCGCAGCCAGCGGGTTCCTGGCGGGGTCAACATCGACTACCGGTTCCGCGGCGGGAAGACCGGCGAGGTTCGCGAACCCTACCGCCAAGGCGAGGGATCGTTCACCGTCACCGGCAGCAAGGCCGTCCTCACCGGGCACCCGATGGGCTACGAGATCCCAAACACCCAGGGCGCCAAGCTTGTTCGCCTGCACGACGACACCGGACTGGTCGGGTTCGAAATCGACGGGCTCGAGACGCCGATGAAGATCGGCCTTCCACATCATGCGGCGATCGGCGCCATGGAACTCGAAGACGACTCCGAGTTCAACGTGCTCCGCATCGACGGGCTGAGCCAGGTGATCTCATCGCTGTGGGATACCGATCCGGTGAACACTCGCTACCGGCTCGAGGACGCCGTCGCGGACAACCTGGTGAGCTGGGCCGCCCGCGCCGTTCCCTGGCTGCCGGCGTCGGCTATTCGACTTCGGGGTGCAGGTCGGTAGGAGGCTCGTCCTCGTCCGGCTCGGCCGGATCGAATTCTTGGGTCACCTCTTCGAACGGTGCATCGAGTTCGTCGTCCAGCACCGCCACGGACCCCGCTGCCGAAGCAGCGGCCGTCGCGGCAGCCAGCCGAGCGGCCTCGAGCTTGACCCGTGGTGATTTGGACGGCCACCAGTTGGCATCCCCGACCAACACGGCAGCCGCCGGCACGGTGAGGGTGCGCACCAGGAAGGTGTCCAGCAGCAGGCCGACACCGATCACGAAGCCCATTTGCGCGGCCGTGAGAAGGCTGCTGACGGTCAGTGCCATCATCGACGACGCGAAGATCAGGCCCGCCGAGGTGATCACCCCGCCCGTAGCTCCGACGGTACGGATAACTGCCGAGCGCACACCGTATTTGGCCTCGTCGCGGATGCGTGAGATCAACAACAGGTTGTAGTCGGCACCAACGGCGACGAGCACCATAAATGCGATACCCGGTACGCCCCAAGACAATTCCTCACCGAGGATGAACTGGAACACCACGACGCCGATGCCCAACGCGGCGCCGTACGAAAGAATCACGGAGAGCACCAGATACAGCGGCGCGACGATTGAGCGCAGCAGCACGAACAGGATCAGGAAGACCACGACCAGCGTCATGAACAAGATGTAGATGAAGTCGGCGTCGTAGAAGTCGCGGATATTGGCGTTGATCGACGAGTAGCCCACCATCGAGATCTCGGCACCGGCCAACTGCGTATTGGGGCGCGCCGCATTCGCGGTGTCGACGATCACCTTGGTCTGATCCATCGCCGGGATGCCGAACGGATTGAGCGCCGTCTGAATCAGGTAGCGCGCCGAATGGCCGTCTTCGGAGACGAACAGCGCGGCGGCCTTCTTGAACTCATCCATCGTCAACACCTGTGGCGGGATATAGAAACCCGACATCGGCGGGTCGGCCGCCTCGCGCTTCATCGCCAGCAAGAACGACGAGGCCTGATCCAGGCCCGCCCCGATATTCCGCGTCTGGTCGACGAGAGTCTGAACCCCGAGTGCGAGTTGACGACTCGAGTCCGCGAGAGTGTTGACGCCCGTGACCGCGTCGTTGAGTTTCTTCTCGACACCACCAGGTTGACCCACCCCGAGCGCACGCGCCGCCGCCGTGGCCTTCTGCACGTTCTGGCTCAGCGCGTGGACAGACTCGTCGAGCTTCTGCGATCCATTGGTCGCCGATAAGTCACGAGCGAACGCTTCGAGGGAATGGACGGCGTCGGTGTTGCTGACATCGACGATCTTCTGCAAGTCTGACCGTGAGCTGACGCAGGCCGGGTCCGCATTGCATTCCGGACTGACGTTCAACGCGAGGACCATCGGCGTGGCCCAGTCGCTGATGCTGGTGACCCGCAGAATGCTGAGTCCCAATGAGTCGCCCAGTGTCCGCATGCTGGTGACCAGCGAGGCAGTCTTGTCGATCTGGTCCAGCGTCTTGTTCCCGCCGTACTTCTGCGACATGGCGTCCAGCGCACTGGTCAGCCCGCGGACGCTGGCGATCGACCCCACGACTTGAGTGCGGATCTGGCCCAAGACGTCGGCCATCTTGCCGGCACCACCCGAGAGCAAGCTGAGGTTGTCGTCGTTGGTGTGGATCAGGTTGGACGCGTCGCCCAGCTTGGTGCCCACTTCACCGGCCTGGTAGGTGGTCTTGGCCTGCTCGAGCACCTGGCCGGTGGGCCTGGTGATGCCGCGGACCATGTCGATATCGGGCAGCTGCGCGACGCGTGCGGCCATCTGCTCCATATCGGCCAGCGCCTTGGGGGACCGCAGGTCATTCGGGGATTGGATGAACAGGAATTGCTGCAGCGTGCTGCTGATCGGGAAGTGCCTGTCCATCACCTCGTAGGCGTGGTTGCTCGCGGAGTCTTGCGGCAGGTTCTTGCGGTCGTCGTAGTTGAATTTCATCAGCGTCGTGGTGGCAGCCAGCGCGCCGAGGATCACCACGCTGGTCACCAGCAGTAGCTTGGGCCTGCGGACGATCATGACGCCGGAGCGCCGCCAGAACCGACCGGTGATGTCGCGCTTCTGTTTGATCCATCCCCGCCGGCCGGCAAGGACGATGAATGCCGGCAGCAACGTGATCGACGCCAGGAAGGCCACCGCGATGGTCACCGACAGCGCCGGCCCGACGGTGGAGAAGATGGCCAGCTTGGTGAACGACATCCCGAGGAATGTGAGGGCGACAGTGCCCGCCGAACCGGCGATCACCTCGCCGATCGAGGCCAGCGCCTCGACCACGGCGTCGTCCGACCCCAGCCCGGTCTTGGCGAGCTCCTGATAGCGGCTGTAGAGGAAGACCCCGTAGTCGATGCCGGCACCCATGATCATGCCGGTCATCAACATCATCGTCTGGGGGCCCAACCCCAACCCGAGTTCGCCGAGGCCCGCCACAACCTGTTGGGAAACCACCAGCGAAATGCCGATGGTGATCAACGGCATCAGCATCGCGATCAGGCTGCGATACACGATGACCAAGATCGAGAACACCAGCCCGACGGTCGCGATTTCGATCATGTGCTGGTCGCGCGCACCGATGCCGGTCAAGTCTTCGAGCGTCGAGGCGCCGCCCACCACATTGACCTTCAGCGACGAGTTCTTGCTCTCCTCGTTCACGATCTTGTAGACGGCGCGGTACGCCTCCTGGCCGTCCGGGGCGCCCATCGTGCCGGCCATGCCGGCGGGCAGGTTCCAGGCCTTGCCGTCCTTGCTCGTCATCACCTCTTTGAGTTCCGGGATGTGCACAAAATCCTGGAGTGAGGTGACGTGCTTGGTGTCCGCCCTGAGTTTGTCGACGATCCTGCGGTAGGTGTCCTCGTCGGCCGGCGTCAGCCCTTTGTCGTTACTGAGGATGATCGCCGCGAAATTGCCCGCGTTGGCCTCGTGAAAGGCCTCCTGCATCTTCTGGGCCGAGAGCAGCACCGGAGCGTCTTTGGGCAGGAAATCGGGCGGGTTGCGGGCCGCAACGACCGACAGCGGAGCGATGAGGGCCAGCAGGGCCCCCGCCAGGACTAGCCAAGCCGCGATGACGAGCAGGGGGTGGCGAACGACCGCCCGACCCAAGCTCGTGAAGAACCTATGTGCTGACACGCCCTTCAAAATGGCGCGCTTGGACATCACACCAAGTTACATCGCGTAAACGCCCGCGCATGTATCACAAGGTCGCGGGCCAATTCGTGGCGCGCACCGGCCCGCAAATCGCGGGGTACGCGCCCACCCGCAACCCGGCGTGGTGGCGAGGCGTGCGCGCGACCCTGGAGCAAACAAAAGGCAGTGGGCCCGGCTCAGCCGATCAGCACGGCATAGCGGGGCTTGATCACCTCGTCGATGATCGCCAGCCGCTCGTCGAAGTGGATGAACGCCGACTTCATCGCGTTGATGGTGAACCGCTCGAGATCACTCCACCCGTAGCCGAACGCCTCGACCAGCCGCAGCATCTCCTGGCTCATCGTGGTGTCGCTCATCAGGCGGTTGTCGGTGTTGACCGTGACCCGGAAGCGCAGCCGGGCCAGCAGGTCGAACGGATGGCTGGCGATGCTGTCCACCGCGCCGGTCTGCACATTGGAGCTCGTGCACATCTCCAGCGGAATCCGTTTGTCGCGCAGAATCGCCGCCAGCGTCCCCAACCGGGCGGTGCCGTCGGGCAGCACCTCGATGTCGTCGACGATGCGGACGCCGTGGCCGAGCCGATCGGCTCCGCAGTAGGCCAGGGCCTCGTGAATGGATGGCAGGCCGAATGCCTCACCGGCGTGAATGGTGAAGCGCGCATTGTTGGTGCGCATGTACTCGAATGCGTCGAGGTGGCGGGTGGGCGGGTAGCCGGCCTCGGCACCGGCGATGTCGAATCCCACCACACCCCTGTCGCGGAACCGGATCGCCAGCTCAGCGATCCCCCGGGAGCGGGCGGCGTGGCGCATCGCGGTGACCAGGCAGCGCACCACGATGGGGCGGCCGGCCGCGGCGGCGGCCTTCTCCCCCTCGGCGAAACCGGCCAGCACCGCGTCCACCACCTCGTCGAGGGACAGCCCGCGGTTGATGTGCAGTTCGGGGGCGAATCGCACCTCGGCGTACACCACGTTGTCGGCGGCCAGGTCCTCGACGCATTCGACGGCCACCCGGTGCAACGACTCGGCGGTCTGCATGACCGCGACGGTGTGTGCGAACGGTTCGAGGTAGCGCACCAGTGAGCCGCTGTGCGCGGCCGTGCGAAACCAGGTGGCCAGCCCGGCCTCGTCGGTGGCAGGCAGCCCGTCGTAGCCGATCTGCTCGGCGATCTCGAGGACGGTGGCCGGGCGCAGCCCGCCGTCGAGGTGATCGTGCAGCAGCGCCTTGGGTGCCTTGCCGATCATCGCGAGGGTCAGCGGGGTGGGCATCATCCAATCCGATCGATGATCAGGGGGCGGTGGTTGTGGTGTTTATCGACGACGGCCCAGGAGCCGTCGAGTTCGCCCATGGCGGCGGGAATCCGCTGTGCGGTGTCGGTGTACAGGGTGAATAACGGCTCACCAGCGGCAACCGGTTCACCGGGGCGGCGGTGGATACGCACGCCGGCGCCGGTTTGCACGCGCTGCCCTGGGCTGGCCCGGCCAGCGCCGAGCCGCCACACCGTCAGCCCCATTGCCATCGCGTTGATGTCCCCCATTGTGCCGCCTCGTGGTGCCACCACGGTCTCGGAATGGACACCGATCGGAAGCTGTGCGTGAACATCACCCCCCTGGGCTTGGACCAGTGCCCGGAAGCGGTCCATCGCGGTGCCGTCGCGCAGGGTTTGGGCCGGGTCGCAGCCGTCGATCCCGGCGAGATCGAGCATCTCGACCGCCAGCCGGACCGTCAGTTCCACCACGTCCTCGGGCCCGCCACCGGCGAGCACCTCGAGTGATTCTTCGACCTCGAGGGCGTTGCCTATCGCGCGGCCCAGCGGGATGTCCATATCGGTCAGCAGCGCCCTGGTCGGGATGCCCTGGGCCAGACCCAGCTCCACCATGGTGGCCGCCAGCTCCCGCGATTCGGCTTCGGTCTTCAGGAACGCCCCTCGGCCGACCTTCACATCGAGCACCAGGGCGTCGGCACCCTCGGCCAGCTTTTTGCTCATCACCGAACTGGCAATCAACGGCAGCGACTCCACCGTGCCCGTGACATCGCGCAGCGCATAGATCTTGCGGTCGGCAGGCGCCAGCTCGCCGGCGGCGAAAATAGCCGCGCCGATCTCCGACAACTGCTGACGCACTTGGGCTTTGGTGATCTCGGCGGTAAATCCGGGAATCGACTCCAGCTTGTCCAGGGTGCCGCCGGTATGCCCAAGACCGCGGCCGGCGGCCTGTGGAACCGCAGCACCACACGCCGCAATGACGGGAACCAGGGGAATGGTGATCTTGTCGCCGACCCCGCCGGTCGAGTGCTTGTCCACCGTCGGCAGCCGGCGCCCGTCGCGGCGCAGATCGCTGAAGTCCAGCTTCTCCCCGGAGGCGATCATCGCCGTCGTCCACCGGGAGATCTCACCGCGGTCCATCCCGCGCAGGAAGATCGCCATCAGCAGCGCCGACATCTGCTCGTCGGCCACCCGCCCATGGGTGTAGGCGTCGATCACCCAGTCGATGGCCTCGTCGGTCAACCGGAAACCGTCGCGCTTGGCCCGGATGACCGTCGGAGCGTCGAACGTGAACTCCGTCACGGCTTTTCCCGTTCCACCCGAGCCAGATCGTCGGGACCGAAGGCGTCGGGCAACAGCTCGGCCAGTCGGCGCGGGCCGCGTGCGTGATCGACGAGCAGCTCCGGCCCACCGTGTTCGAGAAGCAGCTGCCGACAGCGTCCGCACGGCATCAACGCCGCCCCGGTGGCATCCACCACCGCCACCGCGAGCAACCGGCCGCCGCCGCCGGACATCAGGGCGCAGACCACCGCGCATTCGGCACAGAGACCTAGGCCATATGAGACATTTTCCACATTGCAACCGGTGACAACGCGGCCGTCGTCGACCAGGGCGGCCGCCCCAACCGGGAACCCCGAATACGGTGCGTAGGCGTGACTTGAGGCCTCAACAGCCTTGGCACGCAATGACTTCCACTCGATCTCTCCAGTCATGTGGTGCTCACCACACCAATACTGAATGCATTCACCAACCGCCTCGCAGGAGTTGCCTCGCGGCGGTAACCCGGCCCAAATCGGCCGAATAGCCGCCTCTTATCTCTGCACGGTAGTTCTTTCGACCGTACAAACGGCGTTAGAGTCCACCCAAACGCAACGATGGTGTTGGAGGCGCTGATGACTACAGCGGCACCGGTCGTGCCGGGCCCGCGCGATAAGTCGACTCGACGACGGCGCACTCTGTACCGCGGCGACCCCGGTATGTGGTCGTGGGTGCTGCACCGCATCACCGGCGCGACGATCTTCTTCTTCCTCTTCGTCCACGTCCTCGACACCGCCCTGGTCCGGGTCAGCCCGCAGGCCTACAACGAGGTCGTCAACACCTACAAGACCCCGATCGTCGGGCTGATGGAGATCGGCCTGGTGGCCGCGCTGCTCTATCACGCACTCAACGGCGTCCGGATCATCCTCATCGACTTCTGGTGGAAGGGTCCCCGCTATCAGCGCCAGATGCTGTGGGCGGTGGCCGGGGTCTGGCTGCTGGTGATGGTGCCCTCGCTGGTGATCATCGGCATGCACATGGCGGAGCGGTTCCTGTGAGCGCGCCCGAGAACCGGCTCGGCCCGCCGGCCCCCATCATGGAGCGCAGCCATGACCGGCCGGCCGGGCTGGACAATCCGCGCACCCCACGCAGTCGCAGCGGTATGCCCAACTTCGAGAAGTACGCCTGGCTGTTCATGCGCTTCTCCGGCGTCGTCCTGATCTTCCTGGCGCTCGGACATCTGTTCATCGGGCTGATGTGGGACGGCGGCGTCTACCGCATCGACTTCAACTACGTCGCCCAGCGCTGGGCCTCGCCGTTCTGGCAGACCTGGGACCTGCTGCTGCTGTGGCTGGCTCAGCTGCACGGCGGCAACGGGATCCGCACGATCATCGGCGACTACGCACGCAAGGACTCCACCAAGTTCTGGCTCAACTCGCTGTTGGCGGTCTCGCTGCTGATCGTGCTGGTGGTGGGGACCTACGTGCTGCTGACCTTCGATCCGAACATCTCCTAGTCGACATTTCTGCCAGACGACACTGTAGAGGCGAAAAATGATTACCGAACACCGCTACGACGTGGTCATCGTCGGTGCAGGCGGAGCCGGCATGCGCGCCGCCGTCGAGGCGGGCCCGCGGGTGCGCACCGCGGTGCTGACCAAGCTGTACCCGACGCGTTCGCACACCGGCGCCGCCCAGGGCGGCATGTGCGCCGCGCTGGCCAATGTCGAAGAGGACAACTGGGAGTGGCACACCTTCGACACCGTCAAGGGTGGCGACTATCTCGCCGACCAGGACGCCGTCGAGATCATGTGCAAGGAAGCCATCGACGCGGTGCTCGACCTCGAGAAGATGGGGATGCCGTTCAACCGCACCCCCGAGGGCCGTATCGACCAGCGCCGCTTCGGCGGGCACACCCGCGACCACGGCAAGGCGCCCGTGCGCCGCGCGTGTTACGCCGCCGACCGCACCGGCCACATGATCCTGCAGACGCTCTACCAAAACTGCGTCAAGCACGACGTGGAGTTCTTCAACGAGTTCTATGTGCTGGACCTGGCTTTGACGCAGACCCCGAGCGGTCCGGTTGCCACCGGCGTCATCGCCTACGAGCTGGCGACCGGACAGATCCACATCTTCCACGCCAAAGCCGTCGTGTTCGCCACCGGTGGCTCGGGCCGGATGTACAAGACCACCTCGAATGCCCACACGCTGACCGGTGACGGGCTGGGCATCGTCTTCCGTAAGGGACTTCCCTTGGAGGACATGGAGTTTCACCAGTTCCATCCCACCGGCCTGGCCGGCCTGGGAATCCTCATCTCCGAGGCCGTCCGCGGCGAGGGCGGACGATTGCTCAACGGCGAGGGCGAGCGGTTCATGGAGCGCTACGCCCCCACGATCGTCGACCTGGCCCCGCGCGATATCGTCGCCCGCTCGATGGTGCTGGAAGTGCTGGAAGGCCGCGGCGCCGGACCGCACAAGGACTACGTGTACATCGACGTGCGCCACCTCGGCGCCGACGTGCTCGAGGCCAAGCTGCCCGATATCACCGAGTTCGCCCGCACCTATCTGGGGGTGGACCCGGTCAAGGAACTGGTGCCGGTCTACCCCACCTGCCACTACGTCATGGGCGGCATCCCGACCACCATCACCGGACAAGTGTTGCGCGACAACACCACAACGGTGCCAGGGCTGTACGCCGCAGGCGAATGCGCCTGCGTGTCGGTGCACGGCGCCAACCGGCTGGGCACCAACTCGCTGCTGGACATCAACGTGTTCGGCCGCCGAGCCGGCATCTCCGCCGCCAACTACGCTCTTGGCCACGACTTCGTCGACCTGCCCGAGGAGCCGGCAGGCATGGTGGTGAACTGGGTCGCCGATATCTTGAGCGAGCACGGCAACGAGCGCGTCGCCGACATCCGTGGCGAGCTGCAGCAGTCGATGGACAACAACGCCGCGGTGTTCCGCACCGAGGAGACTCTGAAGCAGGCACTGACCGACATCCACGCGCTCAAGGAGCGCTATGCCCGAATCTCGGTGCATGACAAGGGAAAGCGCTACAACAGCGATCTGCTCGAGGCGATCGAGCTGGGCTTCCTGCTGGAGCTGGCCGAGGTCACCGTCGTCGGTGCGTTGAACCGCAAGGAGTCTCGCGGCGGGCACGCCCGCGAGGACTACCCCAATCGTGACGACACGAACTACATGCGGCACACCATGGCCTTTAAGGAAGGTACCGATCTGCTCAGCGATATCCGGCTGGATTACAAGCCCGTCGTGCAGACCCGCTACGAGCCGATGGAGCGTAAGTACTAGATGACAATCGCACCTGACGTCAAAGAACCCGCACTGCCGCCGATCCCGGCCGGCGCCGTGATGGTGACGCTGAAGATCGCGCGGTTCAACCCGGAGGATCCCGACGGCGCCGGCTACCAGAGCTTCCGGGTGCCGTGCCTGCCATCGGACCGGCTGCTGAACCTGCTGATCTACGTCAAGAGTTACCTGGACGGCACCCTGACGTTCCGCCGCTCGTGTGCCCACGGGGTGTGCGGCTCGGATGCGATGCGGATCAACGGCGTCAACCGGCTGGCGTGCAAGGTCCTGATGCGCGATCTGCTGCCGAAGAAGGACAAGCCGCTCACCATCACCATCGAACCGATCCGCGGCCTGGCCGTCGAGAAGGATCTGGTGGTCAACATGGAGCCGTTCTTCGACGCCTACCGCGCGGTCAAGCCCTATCTGATGACCTCGGGCAACGCGCCCACCCGCGAGCGCATCCAGAGCCCGACGGACCGGGCCCGCTACGACGACACCACCAAGTGCATCCTGTGCGCCTGCTGCACCACCAGCTGCCCGGTGTATTGGAGCGAGGGGTCCTACTTCGGGCCGGCCGCGATCGTCAACGCCCACCGGTTCATCTTCGACAGCCGCGACGAGGGGGCCGCCGAGCGGTTGGACATCCTCAACGAGGTCGACGGGGTGTGGCGTTGCCGCACGACATTCAACTGCACCGAGGCCTGCCCACGCGGTATCGAGGTCACCAAGGCGATCCAGGAGGTCAAGCGCGCGCTTATGTTCGCGCGCTGACCTGGTAGCTGGTCGAGCGGGCCGGCCGCTCCCACAGCACGCCGCCCTCGGCGGTCACCCCGGCCGCGCTCAGTTCGCGCTTGAGGATCTTGTTGGTGGCGGTCTGCGGCAGGTCGTCGTTGATGCGGACGAACCGCGGCCAGGCCTTTGGCGACAGATCAGCCTGCTCAGCCAGGAATGCCTCGAACTCCGCCTGTGTCAGCGACTGTCCTTGGCGCAGCACGACTGCGGCCATCACCTGATCGCCCACCCGTTCGTCGGGCACGGCGTAGACGGCCACCTGATTGAGTTGCGGCAGCCGCAGCAGGATTCGCTCGATCGGGGCCGCGGCCATGTTCTCGCCGTCGACGCGCATCCAGTCCGAGGTCCGGCCGGCCAGATAGATCCAGCCGTCGGCGTCTTTATAGGCGAGGTCACCGGTCCAGTACATGCCCTGGCGCAGCCGTTCGGAGGTGGCGTCCGGGTCGTTGTAGTAACCGGCAAAGGGTCCAGAACCCGTGGTGTTGACCAGCTCCCCGATCGCCTCGTCGACATTGAGCAGTGCGCCGTTCTCGCCGAAAACAGCGGTGGCGCATTCGATCACGGTGTCGGGGTGGTAGATCGCCACGCCGCCCCAGCCCTTGCCGATGGAGCCTGGCGGGGTGCCGTCCTCGCGGACGACGATCACGGCGAACTCGCTGGAGCCGAAGGCATCGATGATGCGGCAGCCGAAACGCCGGGAGAATTCCGCGATGTCGCGCTCGGTGGCCTCGTTGCCGTACATGATGCGCAGCGGGTTGTCGGCGTCGTCGGGTTGCTCGGGGGTGGCCAGTACCAGCGCGAGCGGCTTGCCGACGTAGTTCATGAACGTGACACCGAAGCGGCGCAGGTCGGGCAGCAGCCGCGAGACGGAGAACTTCACCGGCACCATCGCCGCGCCCGCGGCTACCGCGACCGAAAAGCCAACGGCCACCCCGTTGGAGTGGAACAGCGGCATCGCGAGGTAGCACACGTCGTCGCTGCTGATGTCGACTTGGGCGCCCACGCTCAGGCCGCACATCAGGCTCATCGCGTGGACGAATGGCACGGCCTTGGGGTTACCGCTGGTGCCGGAGGTGAAGATCATCATGAATGGGTCGGTGCCGCTGACCTCATGTGGGACAAGGGGTTCCGCGGCCGCAACCGCTTCGGCGTACCGCGGGCCGGTCACGTCGAGCACGACGATACCCGAGAGATCCAGCCCGTCGAGCAGGCGGGCGTGGTCGGTGTCGACCAACAGCAGTTGGCAGTCCGCCCGGCGGATGTCGGAGACCAGTCCCTCCCCACGGCGCGTCGTGTTGATTCCGCACAGCACGTAGCCGCCGAGCGCGGCGGCGGCCATCGACCGCACGTAGGCCGGTGAATTCGTCAGCAGCGCACCGATATGCAGCGGCCGGTCCGGGTCGGTCATGGCCAGCAGTGCCGACGCTTCGGCGGTGGCCTCGGCCAGATACTCGCGCCACGTCCAGCTGCGCTCCGGCGAGATCACCGCGACGGAGTCGTCGCCTGTCCGGCCGCGCAACAGCTGCTGGACGGTGTCGATCATGCGTCGGCGGGGCGGTAGCGCAGCAGGGTGATACCGCTGCCGGGGAGGTCGCAGAACACCGGTGTGACCCGCATTCCGATCCGAACGTCGGCGGGTTCGACATCCACCAGCTCGGTGGAGAACCGGGGGCCGGCGTCCCACTGCACCACCGCGGGCAACTGCGGCAGCGCGTCGGCCCAGGGCGGGCCGGTCGGCCGGAGTGCAACGGTATAGGTGTACAGCGTTGCCGCACCGTCGATCTCACGCCACTCGAGGTCATCGGCCAGCGTGCCGGGGGCAAGCGTGCGGGGATAGAACACGTAGCGGCCGGCCGACGGCGAATACTGGATCAGGATCCGGTGCGCAGCCAACCCATCCCAGAACGGCTGAGACACCGGGGTGGGTTCGGGGACCGGCATCGGTTCGGCCATCAGTCGCCTCCCAAGACCAGGGCCACCTGCTCGCTCATGATGCCGCCGGTGCCGGCCACGAACGCGATGTTGGCACCCGCGACCTGTGCGGTCGCGGAGCGCCCCATCAGCTGGCGGGTGGCGTCGACGACGTGGTGCATGCCCCCGGACATCCCGGCCTGCCCGTAGGACAGCTGGCCGCCGGCGGTGTTCAGCGGGAAGTCACCGCGGAAGGTCAAGTCCCGCTCCTTGATCCACGTCATGCCCTGGCCTTTCGGACAGAAGCCGGCGTCCTCAAGGGTCATCAGGACGGTGATCGTGTAGCAGTCGTAGATGGAGGCGATGTCGACGTCGGCCGGGCGCAGGCCTGCCATCGCGAAGGCCCGCTGCGCCGAGCGGGCGATCGGGGTGATCATCGGATCCTGGGCGTAAGTCGTGGTCTTGAACGAGATGTGCTCACCGAAACCCTTGATCCACACCGGCCGATGGCGGGCCTTGCGCGCCAGGTCGGCGTTGGCGACCAGCACACCGGTGCCGCCGTGGACGGGCATGACGGTCTCCAGCATGTGGATGGGGTCGGCGATCATCGGGCTGCCCAGCACGTCGGCCTCCGTGAGCGGGGTGCCACCGAACACCGCGCCCGGGTGCGCACAGGCGTTGGTGCGCTGGTCGACCGCGATCTTCGCCAGCGCCGACGGGTCATAGCCGTACTGGGCACCGTAGCGTTGCGCGATCTGCGAGAAGGGGGCGTTCTGGCCGACATTGCCGTACGGGATCTCGTACTCGGCCTGCGGTGAGCCGTAGTTGTTGCTCGATGCCCCATACCAACTCGGCGCCACCGGCGGTCGGCGCGTCGAGCGTGGCAGGGCGCGCGAACCCGGCAGCACGGCCAGTACCGCGTCACACAGCCCGAGCTCGACCGCGACGGCCGCCCGCCACACCATGGCAGCCGATGTCGCCCCGCCCAGGTCGACGCGTTCGCCGAAATCGATGGGCAGCCCGAGGTATTCGGACAGGGTGGCCGGGACGAACATGTCCGATTCGGCGAGCCCATGGGAGATCAGCCCGTTGACCACGCCCGCCTCGAGCCCGGCGTCGTCGAGCACCAGCTTGGTCAGCGCGGCGTACTGGTCGAGGGTGAACAGTTCGGGCCGGGTCGGCTTGCGTTCAGCAGGCAGCTCGGCGATCCCGACGATCGCCGCTTCGCCGGCCAGCCGCATCAGGAATCCCCACGGCGTCGAGGCAGTTCCACGGTCGCGGTGCCGGGCATCAAGATGTCGGCGTCCCGTCGCCCGGTGATGTCGAGATCGACCAGGCCCCGGCCGGCATCCACCCGTTTACCGGTCACAGTGCCGCCGAACGTCAGCGGCTGACCGGGAAACGCCACCCCACGGTTCTGCACCGAGTATTCGACCAGCCGACCAGCGCCACCGATCCAGTCGGTGATCGCGCGGGCCAGCAGCGCGGCCTGGAGCGGGCCCTGCACGAGGACGCCGTCGTAGCCCTCTTTCTCGCGCGCCCAGTCCTTGTCGTAGTGGATGCGATGACCGTTGTAGGTGGCCGCGCTGAAGAAGAACATCTGCGTCTCGTCGACGGTGACCGTCAGCTCAGGCAGTTCGTCGCCGGCTGCAACGTCATCGAAGAACAGCTGGGTCATGGTCGCGCGATCATCGACGTGGTGGACTCGGCCACCAGTTCGTCGTGTTGATTGCGGTAGACGGTGTGCCAGGTGACCAGAACGAATCGCCCTGAGCGGCCTTCTTTTTCGACAACCGACTCGATAGTGCGAACCAGCTCGATCTCGTCGCCATGGTAAGCAGGCAGGTGGAACGTGGTGCTCTCACCGCCGGCCATCCGGCGCGGCGCTTTCGGGAAGGCGAGGCTGCCCGAGACCGCACCGGAGGAGCCGTCGGGACGCAGGGCCGAGAGCGCGCTGACACCGAGGATCGCGTACTGCAGGTACAGCGGTGGGCAGATGACATCGCGGTAGCCATTGGCGCGGGCATAGTCCGGGTCGAACCACAGCGGGTTGTCGTCACCGACCGCCGCGGCCCAGCGCTGCCAGTCCCGGCGGATCACTTCGCCGGTGGCAGTGGCGGCGACGGTGCCCACCCGCGCGGCCGTCTCCGCGTCGATGAGGTCAGAGGTCATTGGCCGTCCTTGCGCCGCAACCGATCCCCGATCGCCGCGCGACTGACCACGTCGTCGTCGAGCCAGCCGGCGGCGATATCGGCGCCCCCGCCCAGCGTGGAGAGCACCCTGGCCCGCTCCGACCACAGGTACAGATCGGTGTCCACGACGTATCCCATCCCGCCGTGCAGCTGGTGGGCGTCGAGGGTGGCCCATTTGGCCGCGGTGGCAGACTGGATTCTGGCAATGGCGGTTTCGCGGATCGCGGTGCGGCCCTGACCGATCGCGTACACCGCGGACTGCGCGGCCAGCCGCGCCGCCGCGAGTGCGATGTGCATATCGGCCACGATGTGCTGCGCGGCCTGGAAGGAGGCGATCGGCCGGCCGAACTGGTGCCGCAATGTGGTGTAGCGCACGGTCCGCTCCATGACGGCCTCGCCGACACCGACCAGGTCCAGCGACGTCAAGGCCACCGCGGCGTTGGCAACCCGCCGCAGCTCGTCTCTGCCCGGATATGCCCCGTCGCCCAGCACGTCGTCGACCGGCACGTCGTCGAAGCGCACCACCGAGGCGTGGTGGCCACCCATCAGTGCGAGCGGCCGCAACGTCACGCCCTCGTTGCGTAGCCGAACGACGAAGCCCACCGTGTTGCCGGACTTGTCGAACCCGGTTACCACGATCACGTCGGCGGTGTCGGCGTCGGTGACGAAATCGGCTGTGCCGGTGAGCCGCCAGCTGCCGTCTTTGGCCTGGTCTGCGCGCATGGTGGGGGTGACATCGGACGCATCGTTGGGGTTCCACAGCGCGGTGGTGCCCGCGATCCGGCCTGTCGTGAGATCGGGTAGCCATCTGGCCCAGGACTTTTCACCGCCGAGGACGTAGAGCGCGTACCCGGCGATGACGGTGCTATGCACCCGCGGCGGGCCCAGCGCCCGGCCGGCCTCCCTGGCGAAGATGCCGAGATCCGACAACGTCCCGCCGGATCCGCCATGGCACTCCGGCAGACCCAGCCCCATCACCCCCGCGGCAGCGAGGTCGCTCCACAGGTCGGCGCGACCTGCGCTCAATAGCCCGCGCAGGCTGGATGCCAAATCCCGGTCATCTTGAGAGGCAACGAGTTTCATATCAACGTCCGTAGGAGGGCATGCCGTTGCCACGCTGGGCGATGACGTCTCGGAGCACTTCGTTGGTGCCACCGCCAAAGCGCATCAGCGGGGCGAACCGGTAGAGCTTCTCGAACCGCCCGCCGGCCGGGGCTTCCGGATTTCGGTGCGCCAGCAATCCTTCGGCGCCAAGCAGGTCGATGCCCAAGTCAGCGATGCGCTGCCGCAATTCACTGCTGAACACCTTCTCGACGCTCACCTCGACGGTCGGGATCACCCCGTCGGACAGCATCGAGGACGCCTCGTAGCCCATCAGCCCGGCCACCTCGACGTCGGCCTCGGCCTGGGCCAGCCGGCGCCGGAACCCCGCGTTGTCGATCGGAACCGAGCCGTCGCGTCGTGGCATGCGAGCCAGCACCTGGAGCTCGTCGAGCGCGCGCCGCAGGTCGCCTGCGTTGGTCAGCGAACCCCGTTCGAGGTCGAGGGCACCGGTGATGTAGGACCAGCCGCGGTTCTCTTCGCCGATGAGGTTGGTGACCGGCACCCGCACGTCGTCGAAGAACACCTCGTTGGTGCGGTAGCCGGACCAGGCGATCAACGGGCGAATCCGAATGCCGGGACTGTCGACGGGGACGACGATCACCGAAATCCCCCGGTGTCGTTGGGCCTGCGGATCGGTCCGCACACACAGCCATTCGTGGGTCGACCGCTGGGCCCCGCTGTTCCAGATCTTGGACCCGTTGATCACCCACTCGTCGCCGTCGCGCACCGCCTTGGTCCGCAACGAGGCCAGGTCGGTTCCGGCGTCAGGCTCGGAATAGCCGAGGGCACAGGTCATCTCGCCGCGGGCGATGGGCGGCAGGAATTCACGCTTGTTCTGCTCGGTGCCGTGCCGCATGATCATCGGCGCGATCGAGGTGACGGTCAGATCGGGGCCGGGTGCACCCCAGTATTCGAACTCGGTCATCAGCAGGTGCAGGTGCACCGGGCCGAGCCCGAGGCCGCCGTACTCCGCGGGCCAGTTCAGGCCGAACCAGCCCTTGGCGCCGAGCTTGGCGCGGAACGCGGCCACCTCCCCGCCGGGGTGTTCCAGATTGTGTTCGGCGATTTCTGTGCGCAGGCTGTCAGTGACGTTCTCGCGCAGGAATTCCCGAACCTCGGCTAACCAGGCGCGCTGTTCGGCGTCAAGGTCGAAATCCACAAGTCAGCACCCTAGTCGAGTACTTAGTCCGTCAACCCAATATTGATGCGGTTCGGGGTGTCACATTTCCGGCCCGGCGAGCATCTTGAGTACATGAGCACACTTGAGCACATGAGCAGCAAGGCACGACTCGAAGCACTCACCCCCGAGAAGGCCCCGCTGCTGACCCGGCTGATGTACCGCTGGGCCAGGCGGCGCTTCGGCGAGGTTCCCGGGCCGTTCGCCGTCTATGCCCACCACACCGGCCTGCTGGTGGCCAACGCCGTGCACGAGGGCCTACTGCAGAAGGCGTCCACGAAGCTGCCGGTCAGCGTCCGCGAGCTCGCGGTGTTCTGGACCGCCCGCGCCGTCGGCTGCTCCTGGTGCGTCGACTTCGGGCAGATGCTGATGCGGCTGGAGGGCTTGGACCTCGACCGGCTCGCGCACATCGACGACTACGCGACCTCGCCGCTCTACAACGACGACGAGCGGGCCGCGATCGCTTACGCCGACGCCATGACGACGGATCCGCACACGATCACCGACGAACAGGTCGACGACCTGCGGCGGCGGTTCGGCGCCGACGGCGTGGTGGAGCTGACTTATCAGATCGGCGTGGAGAACATGCGCTCCCGGATGAACTCGGCACTGGGCATCACCGAGCAGGGGTTCAGTTCGGGCGACGCCTGCCGCGTCCCCTGGACTACTTAGCGCAGTTTGAAGATCGTCCGGTGCCAGTCCTTTTCGGCGACCCCGGTGATGTCGCTCATCACGTGCTTGATGGTGAGGTACTCCTCGAAGGAGTAGTCGCTCATGTCCTTGCCGAATCCGGACGCGCCGACCCCGCCGTGCGGCATCTCGCTGATGATCGGGATGTGGTCGTTGATCCACACACAGCCGGCGTTGATCTCGCGCGAGGCGCGCTGGGCGCGGTACACATCGCGGGTCCACGCCGAGGCGGCCAGCCCGTAGTCGGTGTCGTTGGCCTGACGCAGCGCATCGTCATCGCCGTCATGGGTGCGCACGGTCAGCACCGGGCCGAACACCTCGTCGCGGTAGATCTCGGAGGTCTCGGCGACATCGGCGACCAGCGTCGGCAGGTAGAAGGAGCCCGGCCGGTCCGGCGCGGCGCCGCCTGCGGCGATGCGGCCGCCCTCTCCCGGCGCGCGAGCCACCATCGCGGCAACCTTGTCGCGGTGCGCGGCAGAAATCAGCGGGCCCAGGTCGGTATCGGGGTCCTGCGGGTCGCCGACGACCATCGTGGACATCAGCTCGGCCACGCCCGCGACGAAGTCGTCGTAGAGGTTGCGGGCGACGATCGCGCGGGTCGCGGCGGTGCAGTCCTGCCCGGAGTTGATCAGCGATCCGGCCACCGCGCCGTTGATCGCGGCGTCCAGGTCGGCGTCGTCGAACACCACGAACGGCGCCTTACCGCCGAGCTCCAACTGGGTGCGATGCCCGTGCAGGGCCGCCGCAGCCATCACCCTGCGGCCGACCGCGGTCGAACCGGTGAACGTGACGACGTCGACGTCGCGGTGACCGGCCAGCGCCGAGCCGACGTCGGAACCGGCGCCGGTGAGGACATTGAGGACACCGTCGGGCAGGCCGGCCTCCGTGGCCAGCCGGGCCAGCGTCAACGTGGTCAGCGGGGTCAGCTCGGCAGGCTTGATCACCACCGAACAGCCCGCCGCCAGCGCAGGCAGCACCTTCCACACCGCCATCTGCAGCGGGTAGTTCCACGGCGTGATCGTCGCGACCACGCCGACTGCCTCACGCCGGATGGAGGAGGTGTGATCGCTTGAGTACTCCCCGGTGGCCTTGCCTTCCAGGTGGCGGGCCGCCCCGGCGAAGAACGCGATGTTGTCGATGCTGCCGGGGACATCGAACTCTCCTGCCAGCCGTACCGGCTTGCCGGTCTGGCTGACCTCTTCGGCGACAAGCTGCTCGGAATTGGCCTCGACGAGTTCGGCCAGTTTGGCCAGCACGGTGGCCCGCTCCGCCGGAGTGGCCCGCGACCAGCCGCGCAACGCCGCGCGGGCGGAGGCCACGGCGATGTCGACGTCGGCGGGCTGAGCCAGCGCCAACTCTGCGACGACGCTGCCGTCGGCCGGGTTGATCACCTGATGCAGGCCGCCGCCGGTGACCACCGGGGCGCCATCGATCCAGCTACTGGGCACAATGCGGGTCTTGTCAGAGGCGAGAGTTGTCACCGTTCCACGGTAACCGACCCCCTTAGGGGCTGCTACGCATTCCCGCAGTATGGGTGGGCAAACGCCACCAATTTCATCGATCTGGTTGCCTAAAACAACTGATTCCGTGCACAATCATGGGCATGCGTGACACGGGTGTACCGGCCACTCGGTTTCCCGTCCGCGCCGTTGCGGCGGGTGGAAACGGACCTGCCCAACTGGACGAGATGTCCAAGGCCATTATCGAGAAATTGCAGCAGGACGGGCGGCGTTCCTACGCCGCAATCGGTAAATCCGTCGGGCTGTCGGAGGCGGCGGTGCGCCAACGAGTGCAGCGCCTGGTCGACTCCGGGGTGATGCAGATCGTCGCGGTGACCGACCCCTTGCAACTGGGTTTCAGCCGTCAGGCCATGATCGGCATCCGCTGCACGGGCGACACCACCAAAGTCGCCGAGAAGCTGGCGCTGATCGAAGCGGTGGACTACGTGGTGCTCACCGCGGGCACCTTCGACGCCATCGCCGAGGTGGTCTGTGAAGACGACGCCGAACTGCTCGAGCTGCTCAACACCAGGATCCGCGCCGTGCCGGGAGTGACCTCCACCGAGACGCTGGTCTATCTGAAACTAGTTAAGCAACAATACAATTGGGGTACCCGATGACAACCACCGCCAGCCAGAACCTGACTGCCGAGCTCGGCGCCAAGGCAGACCGGCACCTGTGGGGCCACTTCGCCCGCCACGGCGCCGGAATCACACCACCGATCATCACCCGCGGCGACGGTGTCCACATCTGGGACAGCAACGGCAAGCGCTACATCGACGGCCTGTCGGGCCTTTTCGTCGTGCAGGTCGGCCACGGCAGGGAAGAGATCGCGGAAGCCGCCAAGAAGCAGGCCGAGACGCTGGGATTCTTCCCGCTGTGGTCCTACGCCACCCAGCCGGCCATCGAGCTGGCGGAGCGGCTGGCCAATTACGCGCCCGGTGATCTGAATCGGGTGTTCTTCACCACCGGCGGCGGCGACGCTGTCGAGTCGGCGTGGAAGCTGGCCAAGCAGTACTACAAGCTCACCGGCAGGCCCGGCAAGTACAAGGTGATCTCGCGCGCCATCGCCTACCACGGCACACCGCACGGCGCGCTCGCCATCACCGGCCTGCCGACCTTCAAGGCGCCATTCGAGCCGATCACCCCCGGTGGCTTCCGGGTGCCCAACACGAACTTCTACCGCGCGCCCGAGGGCCACGACACCGACATCAAGGAGTTCGGTCAGTGGGCGGCGAACCGGATCGCCGAGGCCATCGAGATGGAAGGTCCCGACTCGGTGGCGGCGGTGTTCCTCGAGCCGGTGCAGAACGCGGGCGGCTGCTTCCCCCCGCCGCCCGGCTACTTCGAGCGGGTCAGGGAGATCTGCGACGAATACGACGTGCTGCTGGTCTCCGACGAGACGATCTGCGCGTTCGGCCGCATCGGTTCGATGTTCGCCTGCAACGACTTCAACTACGTGCCGGACATCATCACCTGCGCCAAGGGCCTGACCTCCGGTTACGCCCCATTGGGCGCGATGATCGCCTCCGACCGGCTCTTCGAGCCGTTCAACGACGGCCAGACGACCTATGCGCACGGCTACACCTGGGGCGGGCACCCCGTCTCGGCGGCGGTCGCGATGGCCAACCTCGACGTGTTCGAGCGCGAGGGTCTCAACGACCACGTCAAGACCACGGCGCCGGCGTTCCGCGCCACCCTGGAGAAACTGCTCGACCTGCCGATCGTCGGTGACGTCCGCGGCGAGGGCTTCTTCTATGGCATCGAGCTGGTCAAGGACAAGGCCACCAAGGCGACCCTCGACGATGAGCTCAGCGAGTGGCTGCTGCGCAGTTTCCTGTCCGTCGAGTTGTGGGAGGCGGGTCTGTACTGCCGCGCCGACGACCGCGGCGACTCCGTGGTGCAGCTCGCCCCGCCGCTGATCAGCGACCAGGCCGTCTTCGACGAGATCGAGCAGATCCTGCGCCGGGTGTTCACCCAGGCCTGGGATCACCTGCAGACCCGTGGCAACGCCTGGCATTAAACCTCCGGTCGATCCCGTGCGGTGGCAGCCGCCGCCTTCCGCCGCGCTGCCCCCGCCGGATCTGGCCGGACCACTCCGCATCGTCGATATTCCAGGCCATGCCCCCGAGGATGTCGTCGTCGACGCCGATGGTGCGATCTGGACCGGCACCGACGACGGCGCGATCGTGCGGATCCGGCCCGGCGCCGCACCCGAGGTGGTGGCCAATACCGGCGGGCGGCCGCTGGGTCTGGCGGCCAGCCGGGACGGGCGGCTGCTGATCTGTGACAGCCACCGCGGGCTACTGCGGCTGGATCCCGTCACCGGCGCATGCGAAACACTGGTGAGCGAGGTCGCCGGACGGCCGCTCACGTTCTGCAGCAATGTGGTCGAATCATCGGACGGCACAATCTTTTTCACCGAGTCGACGTCCCGCTTTCACTACGAGTACTACAAGGGCTCGGTGCTGGAGGCCCGGGCCAGCGGCTCGCTGTTCCGCCGTGACGTCGACGGCACCGTGACGACGCTGGCCACCGGGCTGCGGTTCGCGAACGGGGTGGCGTTGACCGCCGACGAGTCGGCGTTGGTGGTCGCCGAGACCACCGCGTGCCGGGTTTCGCGGTACCCGCTCACCGGCTCCGGGGTCGGCGAGCCGGTGCCGCTGATCGAGCACCTGCCCGGCTATCCGGACAACATCTCGCTGGCACCCGACGGGCGGATCTGGGTCGCGTTGGTCAGCGAGCGCAATGCGGTCGGTGAATGGCTCGCCCCGCGCGCCCCCGCGCTGCGCCGGCTGCTGTGGCGCTTGCCGTACAGCTGGCTGCCTAACCCCAAGCCGGTGGTGTGGGCGCTCGCCGTCGATCTCGACGGCCAGGTCCGAGCCCAGTTACGCACCACCGATGCACGGTTCGCGCTGGCCACCGGCCTGGTGGAACACGACCGCAAACTGTGGCTGGGGTGCATCGGGTCGTCCGCCGTCGCATGTCTCGATTTGTAACAACTACCACTCCAGTCACAGCGCGGCTCCACTGTTTCCGGGCCGCAATCCCCTATTCTGCGACTCGATGGCGAGCTCGAAACTATTCACGCGGTGTGCTGCCGCACTGGCCGCGGCGCTGTGCGTCGTCGGCACGCCGGCGATCGCATGGGCTGAACCGGCCGGTGCGCCGGACCCCAATACCTGCCCGTATCGGGTGACGACGCCCCCGGCGGTGGACTCCTCCGAGGTGCCCGAAGCCGGCGATCCGCCGCAGCCGCTGCCTGTGCCCGCAAAGCCGGTCGGGGGCGACGCGCTGTCGGGTTGCGGGGTGATCGTCGCGGCGGGCACCGCGCCCGTTCCTGACGACATCTCGGCCGAGTCGTGGATCGTCGCCGACCTGGACACCGGCGACATCATCGCCGCGCGCGATCCGCACGCCCGGCACCGCCCCGCCAGCATCATCAAGGTGCTCATCGCGATGCAGTCGATGAACGAACTGCCGCTGAACAAGATGGTCGAGGGCACCCAGGACGACGCCAACGCCGAGGGCACCCGGGTCGGCGTGGACGTCGGCGGTCACTACACCGTCAACGACCTGCTGCACGGCCTGCTGATGCACTCGGGCAACGATGCTGCCCATGCCCTGGCCGCGCAGGTCGGTGGCATGGACACCGCCCTGCAGAAAATCAACACGCTGGCCCGCAAGCTCGGCGGGCAGGACACCCGCGCGGCGACGCCGTCGGGCCTGGACGGTCCGGGCATGAGCACCTCGGCCTACGACATCGGGCTGTTCTACCGATACGCCTGGGAGAACCCGACTTTCGCGAACATCGTCGCGACCCAGAAATACGAATTTCCCGGGCACCCGGCCAAGCCGGGCGAGGACGGCGACCATCCCAGCTACGAGCTGGACAATGACAACCAGCTGCTCTACAACTATCCGGGCGCGCTGGGCGGCAAGACCGGCTACACCGATGACGCCGGGCAGACGTTCGTCGGCGCCGCCAACCGCGACGGTCGCCGGTTGGTCGCGATCCTGATGCGCGGTACCCGCCAGCCGATTCCGCCGTGGCAGCAGGCCGCCCACTTGCTCGACTACGGCTTCTCGACGCCGCCGGGCACCAAGATCGGCAACCTGATCGACCCCGATCCGTCGCTGACGCCGCCGAAGCCGGATGCGGACTCAGCGGTGAGCGCCAAGGCCTCAGCGGTACTGCCCGCCGCCGATGCGGTGCCGGTCCGGGTTGGTGTGGGGGTGATCGGCGGGCTGGTCGTGTTCGGCCTGATCATGATGGCGCGTTCGATCAATCGCCGACCCGCGCGAGGCCGGTAGCTAGTCGCGGTTCCTGCGCCCTTGCGCAGCGAGATTGAAGCTACGCACAGGGTTACTCGCACTCTCTCGGCCTGAGTTCAATCTCGGCGACGTGTCAGTGGCCGCGTCGATGATGACCCGATGGGTGAGGTATTCATCGGCAGTGAAGCCCTAGCGAGCGGTGCCCTGACCCGATACCAGCTGCAGCGGTTTCATGAAAGGATTCTGCCTGACGTCTATCACGCTGGCGGACAGCCTGTCTCATTGCGGGATCGGACGATCGCGGCCTGGCTGTGGTCACGGAGGCGGGCCACCATCGCGGGCGCGGCGGCGGCCGCGATGCATGGGGCCGCGTGGATCAACCCTGCTGAACCTATCGAGTTGATCTGGGACAACGGACGCCCGCCGCGAGGCGTGATCGTGCGCAATGAAACTCTTGGCGATGACGAGGTGACTTGGATCGCCGGCCTTCCCGTCACTACCTTGGCCCGGACCGCTTTCGACCTCGGGCGGTACCTCCCGAGGGCTTTGGCCATCGCACGGTTGGACGCGCTGATGCGAGCGGACTCGTTCTCCAGCGAGGACATCCTGTTGCTGGCCAAGCGGTACCCGGGCGCCCGCGGGGTTCGCCGACTCCGCGAAATCGTTCCGCTCGTTGATCGCGGTGCGGCGTCTCCGAAGGAGACGTGGTTGCGCCTCTTGCTGATTGACGCCGGCCTACCCGTGCCCACAACGCAGATCCCGCTGTACGACGAGCGGGGTTTGGTCGCCGTCCTCGATATGGGCTGGGAGGAGTTCAAGGTCGCCGCCGAATATGACGGGGACCAACACCGCACCGACCGCAGCCGGTACGCGTGGGATCAGAAGCGGGCACGGCTGGTCGCCGGCATGGGATGGGAAGCAGCGCGGGTGATCAAGGAGGACCGCCCGGATGAGGTGATCGCCCGAGTGCGTGACGCGTTGATTTCGAGGGGTTGGCGGCCATGACCGTCCGCGAGATTGAAGCCACGCAGACGGTTACTCGTACTTTCTCTGCGTGAGTTCAATCTCGCGGAGCAGAGCGAGCTAGTCGCGGTTCCTGCGCCAGACCCGCGAAAGCCCAAGCGCTCCAACCGCACCCACCGCCATCGCGGCCACCGTTTGCCGTGCGCTCAGCCCGTCGTCCGGACCGACCCGCGGCGAGATGATCGCCGGTGCGGGCGCACCAACCGGCGCAGGGAGCAGATTGTCCTTCGCCGTCGCGGCCCACGCGGTGGCGAACAGCACCAGCCGCGCGGTGATGTAGGCGAACACCATCAGGCCAAGCACCGGCCCGAATGTCGCACCCGCCGGGCCGTGTACCACCGAACGCAGATAGATCGAACCGACCAGTTTGAAGATCTCGAACGCCACCGCCGCCATCAGACCCGCTCGCAGACTGCTCCGGAAGCTGACCGACTCGCGCGGCAGCCGCGCGATCATCCAGCTGAACAACATCCACGACACCGCCCACGACACCGCCAGAGAGGCAACCCGCAGCACCCCGCCCAGCCCGTCGGGATGGGGTATGCCGATCCATTGCAGCAGCTTGGTCATCACCGACGGATCGGCCAGCGCCGTCAGGGCGATGGTCAACACGATCGCCACGAACAACGACAGCAGCACCACCAAGTCAGAGAGCTTGGTGCGCACGAAGTTCAGCGGCTCGGCGCGCTGGTCCCACATCTGGCTCAGTGCCTCACGCAGGTTGGAGATCCAGCCAAGGCCGGCCCATGCCGCGGTGGCCAAACCGATCACGCCGACCGACGTGCGGGACTGGACCGCCGAATCGATCAGGCCGATCAGCTGCTGGCCGAAGTCACCGGAAATCGTTGCCTTGATCCGGTTTTCGATATCGGCCAGCATATGCGGCCGGCTCGCGAGCGCGAAACCGGCGCCCGCGAACCCGACCATCAGCAACGGGAACATCGCGAAGATCGTGAAGTAGGTGATGCCCGCGGCGTAGAAGTCACCCTTGGCGTTCTGGTAGCGCTCCTGGGCGCGCATCACGTGATCGAACCAGTGATAGCGGGCCCGCAACCGGTCCAAGCGGCTCGGCTTCTTGGCCGGTTCTGACATTGCCCAGCCTCCCCGCATTGTCTACATACCTGTCGGCTACGGACTTGTCGGCAAAAACCCTAACCGCTCGTATACCCGTCCGATGGTCTTAGCAGACACCTCTCGTGCGCGTGCCGCGCCCGCGGCCAGGATCGCCTGCAGTTCGGCCGGGTCGGCCAGCAGTTCGTCGACGCGCTGCTGCAGCGGCGTGACGTAGTCGACGACAGCCTCGGCGGTGTCCTTCTTCAAGTCGCCATAGCCGCGGCCCGCATAGCCCGCCACGAGCGTCTCGATATCGGTGCCCGTCACCGCGGATTGGATCGACAGCAGATTCGACACCCCCGGCTTGGCTTGGGTGTCGAAGCGGATCTCCCGCTCGCTGTCGGTGACGGCCGAGCGGATCTTCTTGGCCGTCACCTTCGGGTCGTCGAGCAGGCTGATCAACCCGGCCTCGGTGGCCGCGGACTTGCTCATCTTGGCCGTCGGGTCGGCCAAGTCGTAGATCTTGGCGGTGACCTTGGTGATCATCGGCTCAGGGACCACGAAGGTATCGGGGAAGCGGACGTTGAACCGCTGCGCGACATCTCGGGCCAGCTCCAGATGCTGACGCTGATCCTCGCCGACCGGAACCAGGTCGGTGTCGTAGAGCAGCACATCGGCGGCCATCAGCACCGGGTACGTGAACAGCCCCACCGTCGTGGCGTCGGCACCCTGCTTCTGCGACTTGTCCTTGAACTGCGTCATCCGCGAGGCCTGGCCGAATCCGGTGAAGCAACCCAACACCCACGCCAGTTCGGTGTGGGCGGGCACGTGGCTCTGCACGAAGATCGTCGCGCGGGCGGGGTCGATGCCCAGCGCGAGGTACTGCGCGGCCGTCACCAGGGTCCGCTGACGCAGCGTGGCGGGATCCTGCGGCACGGTGATCGCGTGCAGGTCCACCACGCAGAAGAACGCGTCGTAGTCGTCCTGCAGACCGACCCACTGCTTGATCGCACCGAGCGCGTTACCCAGGTGGAGCGAATCAGAAGTCGGCTGGACGCCGGAAAAGACGACGCGACGGGATGAGCTACTCATGGTCTGTCAATCCTGTCACGAGGCTGCTGACCGCTAGCATCCTGCTTCGTGCGACATGTACTGGCGCTGGCCGCTGCGGTGACGTTGATCGGTGTGCTGGCCGGGTGCCAGAGCAATTCGGACTCCAGTGAGGAGAAGCGCCCGGCGTCCACGGCGGTGGTGATCGTGTCCGGCGGGGACGCGACGACGCCGTACACCGGCCCCGACCAGGCGTGCGCGACCGGGCTGGCCGCCGGTAACACCGACACCGCGCTGCGGGAGTACCTGCTGGGCAAGGGCTACGCCGTCTACACCTCCCCCGCGATGGCCGGCCGCGGCCAGGTGGTCGATCAGAGCGGCTTCGGGCCGTTCGGGGTCTGCCCGATCACCCTGCCGGAGAACATGACCGTCGACTCGACGGGCAGCATCGACACCGCCGGTGAGCACCTGGCCCGGTTCCTCAATTGGCTGCACACCGACAAGGGTGTCAACGAGGTCGACTTCGTCGGCCACTCGATGGGCGGGCTGTACTCCCGCGCCGCCATCCGGGTGCTGGCGTCGACGACCTCGCCGCTGAAAGTGCGGTCACTGACCACGATCGGGACACCATGGCAGGGGTCGTACCTGTCCGACAACGCCAACGGGCTGATCCCGCTGAGCGACTGCAGGGGCGACACCTTCTGCGAGACTTCGATGAAGGGCATGGCCGACGAGGTGAAGCGACTCATGGCGGGTTCGGGCCGTGAGGTCAACCAGGCGTTCCTGATGGGCAAGAGCGGCTGGAACGAATACCAATCCGGCGTGCTCAACAAGATCCCGGTGGTGCTGATCGGCGGCAAGAAGTTCACCGGAGAAAAAACCAGCGGGGCCGGTCCGGTCAACCCCGCGGTGTGGCCCAACGACGGCATCGTGGCGCTGCAGAGCGCACTGGCCAAAGACATCAGTGACCCGGTGCTGCCCCACCGCCGCTGCTACACCTTCGATGACACGCACAGCATCTACGTCTCCAATCTTGCTGGGCTGGACCAGAAGACCGCGCTGACATGGGACCCGCAGGTGCTTGACGTCGTGCACAAGGCCATCGACGACGCGCCCAAGGCGCTCGACGGCACCAACCGGGAAGGCTGCCCGGCCTAGTGCGGCGGGTACTGGCGCTGGCGGCGGCCGTCATGCTGGCCGGCTGTTCACACCCCGCCGAAACCGAGACGCATCAGCCGACGCGGGCCGTGGTCATCGTCTCGGGATTGGCCAGCACGAGCCCGTACACCGCGCCGGAGGCCGCGTGTGCGATCGGCTTGGCGGCGGGCACCGATCACACCCCGTTGCGCGAACACCTTTTGGGCACCGGACATTCGGTGTTCACCGCGCCTGCCATGGCGGGCCCCGGGCAGATGCACGACACGACCGGCTACGGCGCGTTCGCCTCCTGCCCGGGGCCGCTGCCCGCGGCCATGACCATCGACAGCACCGGCAGTATCGACCTGGCCGGCGAGCACCTGGCCCGCTTCATCGACTGGTTGCACACCGAGAAGAAGATCGACGAGGTCGACTTGGTCGGCCATTCCATGGGCGGCCTCTATGCCCGCGCCGCGATCCGGAACCTTCTGGCCGACGGCTCGCCGGTGACAGTGCGGTCGTTGACGACGATCGGAACGCCTTGGCAGGGATCGTATTTGGCGAACTACGTCGAGGGCACTGTGCCGTTGAGCGCCTGCCTGGGTGACCAGTTCTGCGAGAGCCAGATGAAGGGATACGCCAGAGATATTGCGGCGGTGCATATTTCCGGCTCGGCGCGTGAACTCGGCCAGTCCTACCTGACCGGACCCAAGGGCTGGAACGCCTTTCAGGCAGGCATCCTGGACCGGATACCCGTCACAGTGATCGGCGGCAACCGGTACGGGCACCCCAGTCCTGCCGACGCCGCGGTGTGGCCCAACGACGGCGTCGTCGAATTGCGCAGCGCCCTGGCGCGCGATGTCGACGACACCGTGCTGCCGCATCGGCGTTGCGACACCGTCGATGACACCCACAGCGACTACGTCTCGATGATCACCAAGCTCCCGCGCGCCAGCGCCCTGACCTGGGATCCGCGGGTCCTTGATGCGGTGACCACGGCGATCGACAACGCCCCTGCCTCGCTGGACGGCCCCGACCGACAAGGCTGCTGACAGCCACGCTGTCCCCCAATCGGTGGACACCAAAAACGGCCAACCAGCCGATCGACCAGCAGGTCTGGAGCGCGAATGATTTGAGTCACACCACAACGGGTGGCAAGCACCGCCAACGGACACTGGAAAGGCCGACCATGATGAAGAACCGCCTCGCAGCTCTGATCGCCGCCCCCGCCATCGCCGGCGCCGTCATCGGCGGCGCGGCTCTCGGTTTCGCCGGACCGGCCAGCGCCCAGAACAGCTACTCGTGGGACGACGACCAGGGCACCAACTCCGGCAACTTCAACGCCCCCAGCACCTACGCCAGCCCGGCCACGACGTATGTCCCCTGGGGCGCCTGGATCAACGGCAGCTACTAGACCCCGAATTCCACCGTCACCGGGGCGTGATCGGACCAGCGCAGCGCATACAGGGCAGGTTTTTCGACGCGGGCGGCCACGGTTCGCGCGGCCAGGCTCTCGCTGGCCAGGTGGTAGTCGATGCGCCAGCCGGCGTCGTTGTCGAACGCCTTGCCCCGCCACGACCACCAGCTGTACGGGCCGGCGACGTCGGGGTGCATGCGGCGCACGACGTCGACCCACCCGGCCTCCAGCAGATCGGTCAGCCACTGCCGCTCGCTGGGCAGAAACCCGGACTTCTTGACGTTCGCTTTCCAGGCCTTGATGTCATTTTCGGTGTGGGCGATGTTCCAGTCGCCGCAGATCACCGCATCGCGGCCGTCGGCGGTCAGCTCAGCCATCCTCTTGGCAAGCGCGGCGGTGAACCGCTCCTTCTCCAGCTGCCGGTCGGTGCCCGCCTCGCCGGTATGGACGTAGACGCTGCCGACGGTCTGGCCGCCGGCCAGGTCTGCTTCGAGGTAGCGGCCGTGTGATTCGAATTCGGTTGCCGCCAGACCGATTCGGACCGCCGCGAATGGCGTGCGGGACAGAATCGCCACCCCGCTGCGGCCCTTGAGGTGCGGGCTGGCCGATGCCAGGTGCCAGCCGTCGGCCACCGCGGGAGCCAGCGCTTCGGCGATCTGCTCATCGTCGGAGCGGGTCTCCTGCAGGCACACGACATCGGCGGTGGTCCGGGTCAGCCAATCGAGCAGGCCGAGGTTTTCCGGGGAGCGCTGGCGCACCGCGGCGCGCACCCCGTTGACGTTGATGGTGGTCACGATCACGGCTGAAAATCTATCGTGCGGTATTGCGGTACCGGCGGTATCACCTTTACGGTCGGGTTGTGGCGTCCCGCGAATCCATTCATTCAGGTGCTGGCGAACCGATCCTGCTCCTGCACCCGTTCATGATGTCGTCCTACGTCTGGACCGACGTCGCGGCACAACTGGCCGACACCGGCCGCTACGAGGTGTTCGCGCCATCGATGGCCGGCCACAACGGCGGCCCGCGAAACCGATCGTGGTTCCTGGACACCAACACCCTGGCCGACCACGTCGAACGGCAACTCGACCAGCTGGGCTGGGACACCGCGCACATCGTCGGCAACTCCCTTGGCGGCTGGGTGGCCTTTGAGCTCGAGCGACGCGGCCGGGCCAGAACCCTGACCGCGATCGCGCCTGCCGGCGGCTGGCACCGCTGGTCACCGGTGAAATACGAGATCGTCGGCAAGTTCGTCGCCGGCCTCCCGGTATGGCTGACCTCGCTGGTGCTGCGCGAGCGTGCGCTGCGGCTGCCCGGCGTCAAGGCCGCCGCCAGCGTGCCGATCAGCGCCACCCCGGCCGGCCTGACCGAGGTGCAGCTGCAGGAGATCATCGACGATGTCACCCACTGCCCGGCCTACTACCAGCTGCTGATCAAGGCCCTGCTGATGCCGGGGCTGATGGAGCTGACCGAGACCTCGGTGCCGACCCACCTGGTGGTCTGCGAACGCGACCGGGTGCTACCCCACCCCCGGTTCAGCAACCACTTCCGCAAGCACATCCCGGACATCGAGAAGCTCACCGAGCTCGACGGCGTCGGGCACATCCCGATGTTCGAGGCCCCCCAGCGGGTGACGGACCTCATCGACGACTGGGTCGCGGCGCACATGCCGCCAATGCGGCAGAGCGAGGCCGGCGCTAGCTGAGTACTCGCTAGCTGAGTACGGAGTTGAACGTCTTGCTCGGGCGCATCACCGCGATGGTCTTCTCGACGTCGGGGTAGTAGTAGCCGCCGATGTCGACCGGCTTGCCCTGCACCGCGTTGAGTTCGGTGACAATCGCGTTCTCGTTCTCGGCAAGGGTCTTGGCCAGCGGCGCGAAATGCTCGGCCAGTTCCTTGTCTTCGGTCTGCTCGGCCAGCGCCTGCGCCCAGTACAGCGCGAGGTAGAACTGGCTGCCGCGATTGTCCAGCTCGCCGGCCTTGCGTGACGGACCCTTGTTCTCGTCCAACAGCTCCCCGACCGCGGTGTCCAGCGTGTTCGCCAGCACCTTGGCCTTGGCATTGTCGGTCTTGTTGCCCAGATCCTCGAGGCTCGCACCGATTGCCAGGAATTCGCCGAGCGAATCCCAGCGCAGGTGGTTCTCTTCAACCAGCTGGCTGACGTGCTTGGGCGCCGAGCCGCCGGCCCCGGTCTCGTACAACCCTCCGCCGGCCATCAACGGCACGATCGAGAGCATCTTGGCGCTGGTGCCCAGCTCCAGGATCGGGAACAGGTCAGTGAGGTAGTCGCGCAGGATATTGCCGGTGGCGGCGATGGTGTCCTGGCCGCGGATCACCCGCTCAAGCGTGTACCGCATGGCCCAGACCTGCGGCAGGATCGTGATGTCGAGCCCCTCGGTGTCCTCCTCCTTGAGGTAGGCCTTCACCTTCTTGCGCAGCTCGTTCTCGTGCGGGCGCTCGTCGTCCAGCCAGAAGACCGTCGTCATGCCGGACAGCCGGGCCCGGTTGACGGCCAGCTTGACCCAGTCCCGGATCGGCGCGTCCTTGACGATCGGCATCCGCCAGATGTCGCCCTCTTCGACGTCCCACGACAGCAGCACCTCGCCGGTGTCGTTGTCGACGATATCGGCGACGCCGTCGACGGGGATCTCGAAGGTCTTGTCGTGGCTGCCGTACTCCTCGGCCTTCTGCGCCATCAGACCGACGTTGGGGACGGTGCCCATCGTCGTCGGGTCGAAGTTGCCGTGGGTCTTACAGAAATTGATCATCTCCTGGTACATGCGGGAGAAGGTCGACTCCGGGTTGACGGCCTTGGTGTCCTTGGTGCGGCCGTCGGCGCCGTACATCTTGCCGCCGAGCCGGATCATCGCGGGCATCGAGGCGTCGACGATGACATCGCTGGGTGAGTGGAAGTTCGAGATGCCCTTCGCCGAGTCGACCATCGCCAGTTCTGGCCGGTGCTCGTGGCATTTATGCAGGTCTTCGATAATCTCTTCGCGCTGCGAGGCGGGCAGCGCCTCGATCTTGTCGTACAGATCGGACAGCCCGTTGTTGACGTTCACGCCGAGCTCGTCGAACACCGCACCGTGCTTGGCGAACGCGTCCTTGTAGAACACCTTCACCGCGTGGCCGAACACGATCGGGTGGCTGACCTTCATCATCGTGGCCTTGACGTGCAGCGAGAACATCACGCCGGTCTTGTAGGCGTCCTCGATTTCCGTCTCGTAAAAGTCGATCAACGCCTTCTTGCTCATGAACATGCTGTCGATGACGTCGCCGTCGTCGAGCTTGACCTCGGGCTTGAGAATGATGGCCTCGCCGGCTCCCTTTCCAGCAGGCTTGAGCTCCATCCGCACCTTGCGGTCCTTGTCCAGCGTTATCGACTTTTCACCGTGGTAGAAGTCGCCGGTCTTCATGGTCGCGACGTGAGTGCGCGACGCCTGCGACCACTTGCCCATGCTGTGCGGGTGCTTCTTGGCGTATTCCTTCACCGCGTTGGGCGCACGACGGTCTGAATTACCTTCGCGCAGAACCGGATTCACCGCGCTGCCGAGTGCCTTGCCGTAGCGCTTCTTGATCTCGCGCGCTTCGTCGGTCTTGGGATCGTCCGGATAGTCGGGCAGGTCGTATCCCTTGGCCTTCAGCTCCTTGATGGCGGCAACCAGCTGCGGTACCGAGGCGCTGATGTTGGGCAGCTTGATGATGTTGGCGCTGGGGTCCTGGGTCAGCGCGCCCAGCTCGGCCAGGTTGTCGGGCACCCGCTGCTCTTCGGTCAGCCGGTCGCTGAACTCGGCGAGGATGCGCGCGGCCACCGAAATGTCACTGGTCTTGACGTCGATGCCGGCGGGCTCGACGAAGGTGCGAAGAATCGGCAGAAACGCGTACGTCGCGAGCAGCGGCGCCTCGTCGGTGAGCGTGTAAATGATGGACGGTTGCTCGGCGCTCATGTGCTGTTGTCTCCCGGGCGTTCAAATTCAGGTGCGGTGGCGGCTATCAGTATCGCGTCGCATTTGAACCTACGTGATCGCGGTCGTCGTATCTGTGGAGAGGTCTGCGTCACAGTGCGTACCCGAAATCGCCCCGATATCCGGCTGGCCTCCCGTTACAAAGGTCCGCTATGCTTCAAGGCGGTCATGAGCGCCAGCGTCAAGCCCCGGCTCGCTGGCCGGCAACCCTCCAACCGCGGTGGGGTGCTCCGGGTGAAGACCAGGTTGAGCAGCTGCATCTAGCTGCGCGGCAAGCGCGGGTCCGTCATGAACGGGCCCCCAGAAACAGATGGAGGTTCGTTTCTACATGAGCACACCCGAAACCGAGGACCCCAGCGCACGCTGGTCCTTCGAGACCAAACAGATCCACGCCGGGCAGACCCCCGACTCCGCGACCCACGCCAGGGCGCTGCCGATCTACGCCACGACGTCGTACACCTTCGACAACACCGACCACGCCGCCGCGCTGTTCGGCCTGGCCGAGCCCGGCAACATCTACACCCGGATCATGAATCCGACCCAGGACACCGTCGAGCAGCGGATCGCCGCCCTCGAAGGTGGCGTGGCCGCCCTGTTCCTGGCCTCCGGGCAGGCCGCGGAAACCTTCGCGATCCTGAACCTGGCCGGCGCCGGGGATCACATCGTGTCCTCCCCCCGGCTGTACGGCGGCACCTACAACCTGCTGCACTACACGCTGCCCAAGCTGGGCATCGAGACCACGTTCGTGACGGACCCCGACGACCCGGAGTCCTGGCAGGCGGCGGTCCAGCCGAACACCAAGGCGTTCTTCGCCGAGACGATCTCCAACCCGCAGATCGACATTCTGGACACCCCGGCCGTGTCCAAGGTGGCCCACGACAACGGGGTGCCGCTGATCGTCGACAACACCATCGCCACGCCGTACCTGATCCAGCCGATCTCCCAGGGCGCCGACATCGTGGTGCACTCGGCGACCAAGTACCTCGGCGGCCACGGCACGGCCATCGCCGGCGTGATCGTGGACAGCGGCAACTTCGACTGGACCAGTGGCAAGTTCCCCGGGTTCACCACCCCAGACCCCAGCTACCACGGCGTCGTCTTCGCCGAGCTCGGCCCGCCCGCCTATGCGCTCAAGGCCCGCGTTCAGCTGCTGCGTGACCTGGGCTCGGCGGCATCGCCGTTCAACGCCTTTCTGGTGGCGCAGGGTCTGGAGACGCTGAGCCTGCGCATCGAGCGCCACGTGTCCAATGCGCTGAAGGTGGCCGAATACCTGGCCGGGCATGAGGACGTGGTGTCGGTCAACTACGCGGGGCTACCCACCTCGCCGTGGTACGAGCGTGGAAAGAAGTTGGCGCCCAAGGGAACCGGTGCGGTGCTGGCCTTCGAGCTGGCCGGCGGTGTCGATGCGGGCAAGGCGTTCGTCAACGCCCTGACGCTGCACAGCCATGTCGCCAACATCGGTGACGTGCGCTCGCTGGTGATCCACCCGGCGTCGACTACACATCAGCAGCTGTCCGCCGAAGAGCAGCTGGCCACCGGCGTCACCCCGGGCCTGGTGCGACTGGCCGTTGGCCTCGAGGGCATCGACGACATCCTGGCCGACCTGGAGCGCGGCTTCGCCGCCGCCAAGTCCGTGTCGGACGGGCAGGCGTCGGACCCGCGGGCCGTGGCAGCCTTTTGAGTGAGCCTGACATGACTATTAGTGATGAGCGCATAGTGACCCTGCCGGCTCAGGGTGAGATCGGTGTCGTCGACATCGGCCCGTTGACGCTGGAAAGCGGCGAGGTACTCGAGGACGTCTCGATCGCGGTGCAGCGCTGGGGCGAGCTCTCCCCCAGCCGCGACAACGTGGTGGTGGCGCTGCATGCCCTCACCGGTGACTCGCATCTGACCGGACCGGCCGGTCCCGGCCACCCGACCCCCGGCTGGTGGGACGGCGTTGCCGGCCCCGGCGCGCCGATCGACACCGACCGCTGGTGCGCGGTGGCCACCAACGTGCTTGGCGGCTGCCGCGGCTCGACCGGGCCTAGTTCGCTGGCCCGCGACGGCAAGCCGTGGGGTTCGCGATTCCCCATCATCACGGTGCGCGACCAGGTCAACGCCGATGTCGCCGCGCTGGCCGCGCTCGGCATCACCGACGTCGCCGCGCTGGTCGGCGGGTCGATGGGCGGCGCGCGCGCCCTGGAGTGGATGATCGGCTACCCCGAGCGGGTGCGGGCCGCCCTGGTGCTGGCGGTGGGTGCTCGTGCGACCGCCGACCAGATCGGGACGCAGAGCTCCCAGATCGCGGCGATCAAGGCCGACCCGGATTGGCAGGGCGGCGACTATCACGGCACCGGCCGCAATCCCGATGTCGGACTGCAGCTGGCCCGCCGGTTCGCCCATCTGACCTACCGCGGCGAGGGCGAACTGGACAGCCGGTTCGGCAACGACGCGCAGGCCGACGAGAACACGCTGGCCGGCGGCCGGTACGCGGTGCAGAGCTACCTGGAGTACCAGGGCGCCAAACTGGTCGACCGGTTCGACGCGGGCAGCTACGTGACGCTGACCGAGACGCTGTCCAACCACGACGTCGGGCGCGGACGCGGCGGAGTGGCTGCGGCGCTGGCGTCCTGCCCGGTGCCCACCGTGGTCGGCGGGATCACCTCGGACCGGCTCTACCCGCTGCGCCTGCAGCAGGAACTGGCCGGCCTACTGCCGAACTGCTCGGGGCTCAACGTCGTCGAATCGGTCTACGGCCACGACGGATTCCTCGTCGAGACCGAAGCCGTTGGCGAATTGATCCGCCGGACACTGGATCTGGCCGGCGGCGAAGGTTCCCGCACCCCGTGACCGAGTCGGGGCGGGAACGTTCACTGTCCTTCGGGTCCGAGGCCGCCGCCTACGAGCGTGGCCGCCCGTCGTATCCGCCGGAATCCATCGACTGGCTGCTGCCGCCCGGCGCGCGTGACGTGCTGGATCTGGGCGCCGGTACCGGCAAGCTGACCACCCGGCTGGTCGAGCGCGGCCTGGACGTGGTGGCCGTCGATCCGTTGGCCGAGATGCTGGAGCTGCTCAGCTCCGCGCTGCCCGATACCCCGGCGCTTCTCGGCACCGCTGAGCAGATCCCGTTGCCGGACAACAGCGTTGACGCGGTTCTGGTGGCGCAGGCGTGGCATTGGTTCGATCCGCAGCGTGCGGTCGCCGAGGTGGCGCGCGTACTGCGGCCGGGCGGTCGGCTCGGGCTGGTGTGGAATGCCCGTGACGAAAGATCGGGCTGGGTCAAGGATCTCGGCCGCATCATCGGCCACGAGAACGCTCAGCTCAACGACACCACGACATTGCCCGAACCGTTCACCGACCTGGCCCGCCACCGTGTCGAGTGGACGAGTTACCTGACACCGCAGGCGCTGATCGACCTGGTGGCATCGCGCAGCTACTGCATCACCCAACCGGCGGCGGTGCGCACCCAGACACTCGCGGAGGTCCGCGAGTTGCTGGCCACCCATCCCGCACTGGCCAACTCGACAGGTTTGGCGCTGCCCTACATCACGGTGTGTCTGCGAGCGACGCTCGGCGGCTAGGGTCCGAACCAGCGGGTCAGCGCCGCCTGGAGATTGTCCGCGTCGGTGGTCCCGAAATCGTCTGCGGCCCAAGCAACGTAGCCGTCGGGCCGGATGAGTAGCGCTGCCGGCCCGCCGGCCAGTTCCGCCTCAACGGTGTCGACACGGTCCGCCCAGGCCTGCGCGCCTGCCGCGGCGGCACCGCCGCACAGGTCGAGCAATACCGGCCTGGCCTTGTGCAGCAGACTCGCCACCCGGCGGCCGTCGTCGAGCGTCAGGTCGGGCACCAGGTAGCCCGAGAGCCGGTGGTCATCGCCGACGTCGTAGCGGACATCCGAGCCGGCCAGCAGCCGGCCCAGATGCTCACTGACGCCGGGCAGGGTGATCAGCTCGCCGAAAAGTGCTCGCAATTGGGCGACTTCGGGGCCGGGGCCCATCAGCGCGCTCTGCGACATCGAGTGCATCATCACTCGCTGCCCCACCGGGTGACGTTCGGCTTCGTAGCTGTCGAGCAGCCCGGATGGCGCCCAGCCGTTGACGGCGGCGGCCAGCTTCCAGCCGAGGTTCACCGCATCCTGGAGGCCGAGGTTGAGCCCCGGGCCACCCATTGCCGAGTGCACGTGGGCGGAGTCGCCGAGCAGCAGAACCCGCCCGGCCCGGTAATGCTCAGCCTGCCTGGTGTTCTGGCCGTCGATGCGGCGCAACGCGTGCGGGCCCGGGCCGCGCGGTTCTTCGAGCGGGATGTCGACACCGAGTATCCGTTGCAAGCTGCCGCGTAGTTCGGGGATCGACATCGGCCCCTGCTCGGCGGCCGTTCCTTCCTCCCGGGTGCCGACCAACACCACACCCGGCTGGAAGGTGCCGACGAGCACCATGCCCGAATCAAACCTGTTATGCCCAAACGGAATATGCCCGACGCCGGGAATGTCGAGCCCACCGTCCGGCGCGGCCAGTTCCTCAGGCACGTGCACCTGGGCGATGCGCGCGACGGTCGCTGAGGTGGTGCCGGGAAAGTCGATCCCCACGCTCTTGCGCACCAGGCTGCGCCCGCCGTCGGCGCCGACAAGGTAGTCGGCGGTCAAGGTGTACACGCCATCGGCGGTCGCAATGCTCAGCTCGACGTCGTCGGCCCGGGCGTGCAGTCCGGTCAGTTCGTGCCCCCAGCGCACGTCCACACCCAGAGTGCGGGCGCGCTCGTCCAGCAGCCGCACCAGCCGCGGCTGCGGCATCATCAGCGCGTGCATCGGGCTTTCGGACGGGTCTTGGTACTGCAGTTGCATCCCGGAGAACATCCAGCCGGGCAACGGCTGCGGCGGCTGCTCGTCGCCGGTGAAGTCGGCATAGAGGCCCCGCATATCGAGCATCCGGATCACCTGTCCGACAAGACCATTGGCCTTCGGCTCGGCGCTGGGCCCGGGTAAGCCATCGAGCACGACGGGGGTGATACCGGCCAGGGCTAGTTCGCAGGCCAGCATCAGGCCGTTGGGGCCTGCGCCGGAGATGACGACGCGGTGATCAGGCACGGGTGCTCCTTTTCGAACGGGTGGTGGGGGCGGGCAGGCCGGCGGCGACATCGGCGAAGCCGTGGCGGATCAGGCCGACGATGGGAACCGGCGGGTCGGCGAGCATGTAGGTGTCCATGGCGGCTTCGGCGACGGCGCGAATGCTGGCCGCGACGAGGCGGGGGTACATGTCGCGCACCGGATCGGTGCCGGTGCGCTCGGCGATCGCGTCGATCCACTCGGCCATCAGGTCTTTGGCCAAGGCGTTCCGCACCTCGATGGCCATACTCAGGTCGACGAGCTGGTCAAGCTGTTTGCGGGTCGGCGCGTAGTCCTCGCCCATCTCGGCAAGTAGCGGTTCGAGCACCGCGTCGGTGATTGCCGTCCACAGCGGCACGCGCGCGGGACGTGCTCGAAATGCCACCAGGCTGCGCCGCATTCGCTCCAGCTGCCGGTAGGCGATGGCTTCGTACTTACCGGCGAAGTAGTTGTTGAACGTCCGCAACGACACGCCGGCCCGCTCGGCGATGGCTTCCCTGGTGACGTTGTCGAGTCCATGCTCGAAAGTGAGTGCCAGCGCGGCATCGCTGAGGGCTCGGCGGGTATCGGCCTTCTTGCGCTCGCGCAATCCCTGCGGTGCGGACATCCCGACACCGTACGCCTAAAGTTGCCTACCGTGCACAGTTGCCTATCATGCAAAAATGCCCGGCAGGCAATCTATGACGTGCCCAGCGGGTCGATCGTCGACGCGATGTAGACCATCGCCACGCACACCGTGGTCATAGTGGCGAAGTCGACACCACGGGAACGCACGACCAGCAGCCCCGCGCGGTCCTCGGACAGCAGCAGGCGCAGCCCGGCGGCCACCCCGACCGCGATGCCAATCAGCAGCGAGCCGCGGCGCCAGAACCCGGCGGCCACCAGGATGAAGGCGACCACAAAAATCACCCCGACAGCCAGGATGGGCCACTGCGCACGCGCCGTACGCCCGGTGAAGGCCACCACCTCCGCACGGGTAGGCAGTCGGCGCTTCGCCCGAGCAGCGGTCACTGAACCGCTTCGGCCAGTTCGACGACGTTGGTGAGCAGAAACGCGCGGGTCAGCGGACCCACCCCACCGGGGTTGGGCGACACGTGCCCCGCGACCTCCCAGACATCGGGATGCACGTCGCCAGTGAGCTTTCCGTCCACCCGGCTCACCCCGACATCGACGACGGCCGCACCTTCTCGCACCATGTCGGCGGTCAGCATGTGCGGCACACCGACGGCGGCGACGATGATGTCGGCCTGCCGCGTGAGCGCGGGAAGATCACGAGTTCCGGTGTGGCACAACGTCACTGTCGCGTTCTCACTGCGACGGGTGAGCAACAGGCCCAGTGGGCGACCGACGGTGACACCGCGGCCGATGACCACCACATGCGCGCCGGCGATCGGCACGTCGAAGCGCCGCAGCAGATGCACGATGCCGCGCGGCGTGCAGGGCAGCGCAGCTTCCTTACCGAGGACCAGCCGGCCCAGGTTGGTCGGGTGCAGTCCGTCGGCATCCTTGTTCGGGTCGACCCGCTCCAGCGCGGCGTTCTCGTCGAGGTGGCGGGGCAACGGCAGCTGCACGATGTAACCGGTGCATTCGGGATTGGCGTTGAGCTCATCGATCGTTTCGTCGAGCTGCACCTGGCTGACATCGGCGGGCAGGTCACGACGGATCGAGGTGATCCCGACCTTGGCACAGTCGGAGTGCTTGCCCTTCACATAGGCATGCGAGCCGGGGTCGTCACCGACCAGCACCGTGCCCAAACCGGGAGTGAGTCCCGCGGCGGTCAGTGCCGCCACACGCTCGGTGAGATCGACGAAAATCTCGTCACGGGTGAGCTTGCCGTCCAGGGTGATAGCGACCACGCGCCACATTCTTCCATCGCCGCCGGGACCTTCGTTGACAGCATCAAGTACCGCGTGGTCAGCTGCGGTTATGAACAGTGCGCCCGATGTGTTCAGCCCGGCCACACTCGGCCCCATCACGCTGCGCAACCGCATCATCAAATCGGCGACCTTCGAGGCGCGCACGCCCGACGACGTCGTCTCCGACGACCTGATCGCCTTCCACCGCGCCATCGCGGCCGGCGGCATCGGCATGACGACCGTCGCCTACACCGCGGTGAGCAAGGGCGGACGCACCAACGGCGGCCAGATCTGGATGCGCCCGGAAGCGGTGCCCGGCCTGCAGCGCCTTGCCGACGCCGTGCACGCCGAGGGCGCAAAGATCAGCGCCCAGATCGGCCACGCCGGCCCGGTGGCCAATGCCCGGTCGAACAAGGCCACCGCACTGGCCCCGGTCCGATTCTTCAACCCGCTGTCGATGAAATTCGCCAAGCACGCCAGCCACGACGACATCAAGGACGTCATCGCCGCCCACGCGTCGGCGGCGCGGTTCGCCATCGACTCCGGTTTCGACGCCGTCGAAATCCATCTCGGCCACAACTATCTGGCCAGCTCGTTCCTGTCGCCGATGATCAACCGCCGCACCGACGAGTTCGGCGGCTCGCTGGAGAACCGCGCGAAGGTGGCCCGGGCCATCGTGCTGGCGGTGCGCCGCGAGGTCGAGCGGCTCGGCCCGGCCCCGATCGCGGTGACCGCCAAGCTCAACATGGCCGACGGGGTGCGCGGCTCCATCAACATCGAGGAGTCGCTGCAGACCGCGAAATGGCTCGAGGAGGACGGCGGCCTGGACGCCATCGAGCTGACCGCGGGCAGCTCGCTGCTCAACCCCATGTACCTGTTCCGCGGCGATGCCCCGGTGAAGGAGTTCGCCGCGGCGCAGAAATGGCCGCTGAACTGGGGCATGCGCCTGACCGGCAAGAAGTTCATGCGCGAATACCCCTACCAGGAGACCTACCTTCTGCGCGACGCCGAGAAGTTCCGTAAGGAGCTGACGATGCCGTTGATCCTGCTCGGGGGCATCACCAACCGCGATTCGATGGACCGCGCGATGGCCGCGGGCTTCGAGTTCGTGGCAATGGGCCGGGCCCTGCTGGCCGAGCCGGATCTGCTCAATCGCATCCAGGCCGATGGCGCCGCCCATTCGGTGCAGTCACTGTGCACGCACTGCAACAAATGCATGCCGACGATCTACTCGCGCACCCTTTGTGTGGTGACGGGCGGTCCGGCATGACGAGCCCTCGGCGTCGCAACCGATAGAGTTGGTGTCGATGACTCGACCAGCCGCGCCCGTTCTGACAGTTCGGTACGACGGGTCGGAGCGCACCTTCGCAGCGGGACACGACGTCGTGGTCGGCCGCGATCTGCGCGCCGACGTGCGAATCGCCCACCCCTTGATCTCGCGCGCCCACCTGGTGTTGCGCTTTGACCACGGCCGGTGGATGGCCGTCGACAACGGCTCACTCAACGGCATGTTCGTCAATGGCCGCCGGATGCCGTCCGTCGACATCACCGACGGCATGACCGTGAACGTCGGCAATCCGGACGGGCCGCCGATGAGCTTCGGGCTCGGCCGCGACCAAGGTTCGGTGGGCCGCCCACCGCAGACCTCCTCGGTGCGCCTGGCCGCTCCGCTGTCGTCGCCGTCGTGGCCGGCCGCGCCGAGTCGGGGTGCGGCGACCGCCGGATCCTGGCAGCAGTCGCCGTCACAAGGGCATCCGACTCACCAGGCGCCGCCCGCCTACCCGACGAGTGGTTCCCGGGCCGAACCGGTGTACCACCCGCCGACCGGGTCCGGACCGTCGGCGCAGCCGCCGGCGACCGCGCCCACCCAGCTGCGCCAGGCAGTGGGCAAGCCGCCGCCCGCGGGGTCGTCGAATCTCGCGACGTCGATGCTCAAGATCCTGCGCCCGGGTGCACCCGGCGAGGTGCCGCCCGGCGGTATCAAGATCGGCCGCGCGACCGACAACGACATCGTCATCCCCGACGTGCTGGCCTCGCGCCACCACGCCACGCTGATCCCGACCCCGGGCGGCACGGAGATCGTCGACAACCGCAGCATCAACGGCACGTTCGTCAACGGCACCCGCGTCGACACCGCGATGCTGAACGACGGCGACACCGTCACCATCGGCAACATCGACCTGGTCTTCGCCGGCGGCACGCTGGCCCGGCGCACCGAGACCGAGGCGGCCACCGCCACCGGCGGTCTCGACGTGCGCGCGGTGACGTGGACGATCGAGAACAACAAGACACTGCTGGACAACATCTCGCTGACGGCCCGCCCGGGCACGCTGACCGCGGTGATCGGCCCGTCCGGCGCAGGCAAGTCCACCTTCGCGCGACTGGTCGCCGGCTACACCCATCCGACAAGTGGCACAGTCACTTTCGAGGGTCACAACATCCACGCCGAGTACGCCTCGCTGCGTTCCCGGATCGGCATGGTGCCGCAGGACGACGTGGTGCACGGTCAGCTGACGGTCAACCAGGCGCTGATGTATGCCGCCGAACTGCGGCTGCCGCCGGACACCACCAAGGAGGACCGCCAGCAGGTGGTGGCCCAGGTGCTGGGCGAGCTGGAGATGACCCAGCACGCGGACACCCGGGTCGACAAACTGTCCGGCGGGCAGCGCAAGCGCGCGTCGGTGGCCCTGGAGCTGCTGACCGGGCCGTCGCTGCTGATCCTCGACGAGCCGACGTCGGGCCTGGACCCCGCGCTGGACCGCCAGGTCATGACGATGCTGCGCCAGCTGGCCGACGCCGGTCGCGTGGTACTGGTGGTCACGCACTCGCTGACCTATCTCGACGTGTGCGACCAGGTGCTGTTGCTCGCTCCGGGCGGCATGACCGCGTTCTGCGGTCCGCCCAACCAGATCGGCCACGCGATGGGCACCACCAACTGGGCCGACATCTTCAGCAGCGTCGCGGGCGACCCCGGCGCCGCCCATCAGCGCTACCTGACGCAGACCGGACCTGCTCCCCCACCGCCGCCACTGGAGGCGCCGTCCAATATGGGCGAGCCGACACACACCAGCCTGTTGCGGCAGTTCTCCACGATCGCGCGCCGCCAGATGCGGCTGATCATCTCCGACCGCGGCTACTTCATCTTCCTGGCGATACTGCCGTTCATCATGGGTGTGCTGTCGCTGTCGGTGCCCGGCACCGTCGGTTTCGGGGTGCCCGATCCGATGGGTGACGCGCCCAACGAGCCCGGCCAGATCCTGGTGCTGCTCAACGTCGGCGCGATCTTCATGGGCACGGCGCTGACGGTTCGCGATCTGATCGGTGAGCGACCGATCTTCCGCCGAGAACAGGCGGTCGGGTTGTCGACCACGGCCTACCTGTTGGCGAAGGTCTGCATCTATGCGGTGTTCGCGATCGTGCAGTCCTCGATCGTCACCGCGATCACCGTCGCGGGCAAGGGCGGGCCGACGCAGGGTTCGCTGACGTTCCTGAGCCCGACGCTGGAGCTGTTCGTGGTGATGGCCGCGACGACGGTCACCGCGGCGATGGTGGGTCTGGCGCTGTCCGCGCTGGCCAAGTCGAACGAGCAGATCATGCCGCTGCTGGTTGTCGCGGTGATGAGCCAGCTGGTGTTCTCCGGCGGCATGATCCCGGTGACCGGCCGCCTGGTGCTCGACCAGTTGTCGTGGATCACGCCGGCGCGCTGGGGCTTCGCGGCGTCGGCCTCGACGGTCGATCTGATCAAGCTGGTGCCCGGTCCGCTGACCCCCAAGGACGCGCACTGGAAACACACCGCGTCCGCGTGGTGGTTCGACATGGGCATGCTCGGGGCGCTCTGCGTCGGCTATCTGAGCCTGGTGCGCTGGAAGATCCGGCTCAAGAGCGCCTGACCCCTGCGATTTCGGCGCGGAAACGTTCGCTGAGCGGCGGTTTCCGCGCCGAAATCGCACAAAGGGCGCACAGTGGTGCTCTGAGGTCGACAACTCCAGCCACCCGGGGGACTCAAGATGCCGCTCGCTTCGCGCCGGTTTGCCTCGCCAGCCATCGCACTCATCGGGGTCGGCGCGATGATCGCCATGGCACCGACCCCAGTGGTCGCGGCACCAACTCCAGTAGTCCGATCCGAAGCGATCGCGTTGACGTCGCTCAGTTCTGACATCACCCATTTCGTCGGGTTCTTCATCGGCGACGGCGCTGATGCCGACCCGGCTACGTGTAGCGCACCCTGCAGCGGGGGCAATGCCGGCATTCTGGTCGGCAACGGCGGCGACGGCGCGCTCGGGGGCGCCGGTGGCCGTGCGGGTTTCCTTTTGGGCGACGGCGGCGACGGTGGGCGGGGCATTGACGCGAAGTACGACCCGTTGACGGGTGCCTTGCTCAACGCGACGACCGCCGGTGGAAAGGGCGGCGCCGCAGGACTATTCGGCAAGGGCGGCAACGGCGGCCGTGGCGGCGACGACACCGGCACACCGGTCCCCGCGCTGGTGACGGCATCACCTGGAGCCACCGGTGCGAACGGCGGAAAAGGTGGGCGGGGCGGGCTGATCTCGGGCGGCGGCGGCGACGGTGGCAACGCCGGCAGGGCACTTACCTTTCTGGGCAGCGCGGTCGGCGGCAGCGGCGGCAACGGCGGCGCTGCGGGCCTGGTCGGCGCCGGCGGCATGGGCGGTTGGGGCAACGACGGCACCACGGGCGACCCCTCGCCGACGGTCTATGCGGTCGGCGGTGTGGGCGGTAACGGTGGTCGGGGTGGTCTGCTTTCGGGCGACGGCGGCTCGGCGTACATGGAGCCCTCGGGCGTCTTCGTGAGCGGTGGATTTGCGTACGCGGAGAACGGGACAGCCACCGCGGGCGCCGGTGGTAACGGCGGCGATTCCACCATCGGCTCAGGCGGTGCCGGCGGGGCGGGCGGCTTCGGCCACACCGGGACCGCAACGGCGACCGGAGGCAGGGGCGGAAACGGCGGCAGCACAACCCTGGTCGGACCCGGCGGAGCGGGTGGCAACGCAGGCAAAGTGGAAGCCGAGTTGGCCGGCGGGCGTGTGACGGCCGCCGAGGGTGGCACGGGCGGCAGCAGCGGTGTCTCCACGCCGGGCGGGGCAGGCGGTAAGGGCGGTGGCGCCGCCACCGTCGACCAGCCCGCCGTTGGCGGTAACGGTGGCGCAGGTGGCCGCGGCGGGCCGTTCGCTGCCGGCGGCGGGGGCGGCACCGGCGGGACTGCCACCAGCACCTCGGGAACCACCACCAACGGCAACACCGGCCGTAGCGGTCGTCCGGGTTCGTTTGGTCATCACGCCTGAGGCCAGCTCCCGTTGAGCCGCACTGCTACTGGAATTCGTGTCGCGGTTGAATTCCGTTCATCCAACGTCCATAGCGTTCGGCGCATGAGGATGAAAGCGGCGGCGCTGGCCGCAGCAGTGAGCCTGTCGATCGTGTTGGCCCCGACCGCGGCAGCCGATCCGAGCGTGGACAAATTCGGCGGCTGGAACCACCTTGTCGACAACGGCGGCCAGGTGATCACGATCTGGAAGATCAGTGATCTGAAGCCCAGCACCGACACCATCCCCGGCTACCCGCTGGCGGGCAAGCTGTGGGAGGCCACCGCCAAGGTGCGTGCCGCCAAAGGCTCCGTGACGCCGATCATTCCGGACTTCAACGCCCGCGCGGGCGACGCCAACTACCCGGTGCTGTGGCAGGCCGCCACCCCGGCTGGCATCAGTGGCGGGACGCTGCAGCAGGGCGACAAGGCCTGGGGCAAGCTGTACTTCGACGTGACCGGCCCGGCGCCAACGCAGGTGGTCTACAACAACGGCGTCGACGACCTGCTGGTCTGGAAGTAACTGCGTTCAGTCACCGCTGACGTCGAGGCCGTGCGCCATAGTGTTCCTATGGCGTATCTCAAGCCGACCTGGTTTGCGAAGAAGTTCAGCAGCATCATGGCCGGGGCCAACGTCGCTGAGAGGCTAACGGTGACCGGACGCGTCAGCGGCGATCCTCGACAGGTGGCCGTCACCAGTGTCGACGTGAACGGCGTGAAATACCTGGTGTCTACGCGCGGGGAAAGCCAGTGGGTGAAGAACATCCGCGCGAACCCCGAGGTGACCCTTACTGTGAAGGGCAAGTCCACCGCGTACATTGCAGCTGAGGTGCCGGTGCAGGAACGGGCGCCGGTCATCGCGGGATTCAGACCCATACTGGGCAAATTGCTCGTCGGTCGGTACTTCGCAAAGCTGCCCGCCGATGCTGATCACCCCACGTTCGCGCTTGCTCCGTCGTGTTCGATCTGACCGCGATCGGACCTCGATTGAGTGGGGACGATACGATCGAAATATGCTACCTCACAACATAACTCGCCTTACTAAGGCGGCGGACCCAGAGCGGCCATCGTGACGCAGACAGCATCGACAGCGGAGTTGCTTGCCGCGATTTCTTCAACATAGCCTCGGTCGCCCGGCGGGGGCGAGAGCGCCAGGGCGGTCGACATGGGTGACTTTTTTCCCATCAGATTCCCGACAACTCGGCTGTTGGCGACGACGACGCGTGATCCGGTGTAGTTCAAATGGGGTTCTGCTGCACCTTTATGCCACCGTCCCGATTCCAGCAGGCGGTCGAACACGGGCGTGAAGATGTGTGAAACGCCGAGATGGCGAGGCACGACATCTCTCGTGTGGGAGCGTTGCAAGTCTTCGCAGATGAGGATGGCAATGCGGCCGAAGGTTGTCTCCGCCACGAAAAGTTGGCTGCCACGATGAATGTCTTCTTTCAGATCACCGTCGTCACCGAGGTTCGGCAGCTCCCAGAAGTCGATCGTTGAGCGGGTCAGGGTGTAGTCGCACAACTTGTCCTGCTCCCACAACGACTCGCCGGTTCGGTCGAGGACGACCGCGCGGTTTCGTGCCGGTTTGTCACCAGTGACGGGGCCAGTCCCGATGATGATCAACGACATACGAGAGCCCGGTGTCGCCGGCGTCTTGGCCAGTTGTTGTTTCCATTGCGTCAGAAGGGTTTCCGACAGAGCGCCCTCGGGTATCACACCAATCGTTGCACCCGAGCGGTCGAGTTCACCGATGACCTCGTCGATACGCCGCTTGAGATGTGCGCCCTTGGGGCCCAATTGGTATCGACCCCCACCGAACTTTTCCACCCGCTTCAATGAGACATCGTCGATCGTGTCGAGGAAGGGCACACAGGCCACGACGATGTCGTCTTTGCCTTTGACCGTCGGCCAGCCGCGTGAACCGATGAAACTGAAGCGGACGCGCTTCATCTTGTGAGGTTCCACGCGCACGACGGAAAAGAGGTCGCCCTTGTACTCGAGGTGATCGGGAGCGCCGTACGCCATCAGTCGCGGCAGGAGTAGCCCCGAATCAGTCGTCGAATTGAAATAGCCCCGGCGGGCGTAGGTGAAAGCTAGTTCTTGGAGCTCCGGCGGTGGCGGGGCGCCCGCATTGGGATGGACGCGTCGAAGGATCAGGTCCAAGCCGATCAACCGCCCGAGCGCGATGGCATCCCGCGTGCCGTCGTCCGGCAAGTCGGTAATCGAATCCGGCGCCTTTCCGTCCACGAGGATCGCCGCCTCCACGTCGCGGGCCTCGCGTTGTACAGCGGGGAGAAGGCGAAGCTGCTCGGCGTCATCTCCGAGGAACAGCTCGTCAGGCACCGTGTCGAAGATGTCGATAAAGGCGTCAGCTGGATTCCTAGACACTTGACAAACCCTTGACATCTGGCGCAATCTGGAGCGAGGTCGATGAATCGGCCAGGCGAGACACCCCCAAAGGATCATTGTGACGAAGCAAACACTAGCCCGTGTGTTTGACGGCGAAACAGATTCGAGTACATCGACGGTTGCGCCGCTGCTCGAAGCGATCAACAAAGACGGGGGTGCCACCACTGATGGCGACTTCAATGCGCTAGCGATGCTGTTGATTGACTGCAGCCTCAACGGCGACGAAGGGTCGTTGCGCTCGCTTCAGGCATGGTTGCGTGACGAACGCGCCCGCGGCTTGGGCGACCGTCGCATGAACCCAGAACTGGCGGGCCGGCTACTTGGCCTGCTCGACGCCAGTCATTGGGCGATCGAGCGGGCCTTGCCAGCCGACGATCTGGCCACTCTTGAACGCGGCAGCCACGCGAACAACTTTCTGCGGCAGCTCGCCACGGAGCCTGGCCTTGCCAATAAAGAGCTTGCCGAGCGCCTCGGCGTTGACGATACGGAGATCAGTCGGGTCGGCCGCAAGCTGCGGGAACGCGGCCTGGTCGCAAGCCGCCTATTCGGACGTCGCAATTGGTGGGAGTTGACCCCTAAAGGTTTGCGGGCACTGCGGGTGCTAGAAGGCGCACACGGAGTTGACGAGCTCGCCCGACAGCAGAACGAACAATCGCGCGATCAGGTGACGGACGGTGCCGGAGCACAGGAATCGCAGGCAGTCGATAGTGATTTTGCGTCTCGCCTGAACCGCCTATTTGACACGGTTCACCCGCCCGGCCGTGGGCCACATACGGCGACTGAAGTGATCGCCGCACTTAGAGACAAGGGCATCGTCATGTCGGCCCCGTATTTGTCACGATTACGCTCGGGTGCTCAGCGTCGGCCGTCGGCCGAGGCGATGGCTGGTCTCGCCAACTTCTTCCATATCAAGCCGGACTTCTTCACGGACGACGCGTACTACGAAAAGTTGGACAAAGAACTGACGTGGCTGGCGAATACGCGTGACGAGGGCGTTCGACGTTTCGGCAAGCTTGCCGTTGGGATTTTGCCGGACGCCACCCATGCACATATGCGCGACCACTAATCAGATCAACTACGACCGCACCGCGCGCTACCTTCGACGACCTGCCGCTCTGGAAGTAACTCAGTACTCCTGCAGGCTTTCTCGCAGAGTGGTACCGGGGTAGCGGGTGCGGAAGCGGCCGCGGCGCTGTAGCTCGGGCACCAGCAGCTCGGTCATGTCGTTGAAGCAGCCCGGCGTATCGGTGGCCAGCATCATGAAGCCGTTGCAGCCGCCCTCGTCGAGATACTGTTCCATTTGGTCCGCGACATCGGACGGCGTGCCGACAGCCACCGGTGCGCCCATCGAGACGCCGTAGATCTGCGCGGCCTCGCGCACCGTCACCGGGGCGCCATCCTTGGCCTCCAGGATGGCGTCGAACAGTCCGCGGATGCCCTGCACGTCGGCGTCCACCACGTTGTCGTCGAGGCCGAGGGTGGAGAAGTCGAATCCGGTGTGGCCGGACAGGATTCCGAGTGCGCTCTCGATCTGCACCTTCTCGACGAACTCGGAGTAGCGGTCGTTTGCACGGCCCTTGTCGCGGTCAATGATGGTCTGCAGGCCGTAGATCAGCTTCACCGATTCCGGGTCGCGCCCGGCATTGCTGGCGCGGGTGCGGATGTCGTCGGCGTAGGCCCGCATGCTCTTGGGTGTCGGGAAGATGCCGAACACGGACTCGGCGTGCTTGGCCGCGAATTCACGGCCCTGTTCTGACGATCCGGCCTGCCACAACACCGGCCGCTTCTGCGGCGACGGAGCGACGAAGTGCCGGCCCTTGGACTTGAAGAACTCGCCTTGGAAGTCGACTTCGCGGACCTTGGACGGATCGGCGAAGATACCGTTCTCCCGGTCGTAGACGATGGCGTCGTCATCCCACGAATCCCACAGCTGGTACAGCAGCTGCATGTACTCCTCGACGACCTCGTAGCGCTTGTCGCGCGGCGTCAAGTTCTCCTTGCCCATCGCCTGGAACTCGCTCTTGGAGTATGAGGTGACGATGTTCCAGCCGACGCGGCCACCGGTCAAGTGATCCAGCGTCGAGAGCTGACGGGCCATCATGTACGGCGGCACAAAGGAAGTCGACAGGGTGATGCCGATGCCGAGGTTCTTGGTGAAGGCGCCGACGATTGGCACCACGCTGGCGGGCTCGTGCACCGGACACTGACCGGCGAACTTCACCACCGGATCCGAGTTGCCCTTGTACGTGGTGTAGGGCGCGAGTTCGTCGGCGATGAACATCGCGTCGAAAAGGCCGCGCTCCATGGTTCTTCCGAGATCGCGCCAGTATTCCGGCCGCGACCAGTGATAGCCGACTTTGTCGCGCGGGTGGGCCCACATCGTTGAGGCGTGGTTCATCACGCCGTGCTGGACGAATCCCAGCAGGTGCGCCTTTTTCTTGGTCACGTGGCGGACCCGGCGCGGTCACCGCGCAATTCAAGGACGAACGCCACGATCACCGCCGCGGCGGTACCGAGTCCGCTGAACGCAAGGACATACCAGAAGACGCCGCTGTAGGACGCAACGACCAACAGCACGAACGAGGTCAGGACAGCCAGCGTGGCCTTCCACGTGAAGCCCGGAACCAGTGCGATCTCCGACGAGTCGATTTCGTTGTGGAATGCGTCGACTCCCGTGCCGGCGGCCAACTCTCGCCGGATCCGCAGGAAGCTCAGCGTGCCGACAGTCAGGTAGATGACCGCGAGCACCAAGCCGATACTCGCACCTATGTAAAACAATGTCACGACAGTGCCTTTCGAGTGTTTCGGCTGTTACTGCTGGCCGGCGACGACAGCGTCATCGGGAGCGGGATGCGTCGGGTCCTCGTGCGTCTCCGCGGCCGCAGCTGCGCTGTCGCGTTCGAGCAGTGCCGCCTTGCCCTCAGACAGGCTGTCGAAGTCGAAAACAGTGTTGGCGCGCAAGCTCACCACGACCGAGACGATCGCCGACCCGGCGATCAAGCCGATGATTCCGAAGAGCGGTCCGTAGGTGGGCCCGAGCGTCTCCCGGAGCGGACCGCCGACCGCGATACCCGCAAGCACACCCGCGACATACCCCGTCCCCGTCATGCGCGACCAGAAGATGCTGAGGGTCACCGGAATGAGCAGGCTGGTGCCGTAGAAGTAGACCGTCGTAACCAGATTCACGTAGTCGATACCGGTCAACACCACACCACCCGCGACCGCTGCCGCGACGATCATGCTGCCCTTCGTGATGGTGAGCAGCCTGCGCTCGGACACCTTCGGCCAATAACGATGCACGATATCGACTGCGACCAACGAGGTGACACCGGACAGGGCGCCGTCGATCGCCGCGAAGCACGCATTGACGACCACGAGCGTGTAGAGGGCGACGATGAACACCGGCAGACCGAGACTGGCGATGACGTGCGGGCCGATCGCCCCCGCGCCCAGCGAGCCCAGCTGCGCGGGTGTGACGCCGTAGGCGACGCCGATGAACCCGAGCAGGCCGAGTGCCAGCGGAATGGGGTAGAACCACACGCCTGCCCACAGGAAGCTGCGGCCGAGATCCTTGGGCCTGATCGCCCAAACACGTTGCCAGAAGGACTGATCGGCGATGACGTTGGTCAGCAATCCGAGCGCCAAGGCGAGACCGAAGCTCGCGGCGGTGACGGGATTGAAGGGGTTCAGATGCTGGTCGCCGAGTGCCTCGACCTTGGTGAAGATGAGGTCGGCGCCGCCGGCCTTGGCAAGGGCGAACAGCACGACCACGGACGAGCCGACGCCGAGCAGCAGCGTGTTCAACGTGCCCGTGACCGCGGATGTGGTCAGCCCGCCGAAGTACGAGTAGACGGTCACCACGACGATGCCGGTGATGACGATGCCGACCGGGGTGAGTCCGAAGATCTTGTTCATGACGAGCACCAGCCCGGCGAGGTTGATCATGATGACACCGAGCAGCGCACCGATCAGGAAGATCAGGGTCGCCACACTGCTGATCTTGTTCTGGAATCGTGCGGTGATGAACTCCGCGAGCGTGTATCCGGACGGCATCTTCTGTCGGAGCTTCAACGCGAAGGGCACCATGATGATCACGGCGAGCCCGTTGGGCACGATGAACCAAACCAGGCCCGAGGTGCCCCAGGTGTAGGCCTGAGCGGATGACAGCATCACCGCCATCGACCACGTCCACACCGAGATGAGCGACGCCACCCCGAACCCGAAGCCGAGCAGTCGGCCGGAGATCACGAAGTTGTGGGTCGTCTTGACGGCGCCCTTCACCGCGAGGGCGATGAGCAACAGGACGATGCCCGGACCGAACAGCAGCGCATAGCCCAATGCGCCTGACTGCTGGATGAATTCGAGGTGCGGCACGGCCGGTCTCCTTGTGTGGGTGATGAAGTGGTGAAGTTACGGGTTTGCCGCGGGTTTCCAGCCGAGTTCCGGCGCGATCTCCTCGGCGAAGATTCGCAATCGTTCGACGTTGAGATCCGCTCCAGCAGTGCCTGTCCTGACCGACGGGAACAGCCCGGTGGTCGGGAAGAAGTCGGTGACGAACCCCAACAGTGCGGGATCCTCCTGAAGCTGACGAACGATGTCCGCTGCGGTGCCGGTTCGCGTCACTGTCGCCAGATACTCCTTCGGCGACAGCGCTCCCAGTTGCGGGAAGCGGGCATCCAGAGTCCGTTGCGTGGCCGCCACGTGCGGTCCGAGGTCATTCGCGATCGCGTCTGCACTCTCGCCGTGAAAGGTGAAGCGCTGCGCCCCCACTCGGGCGTCTTCGAGGTTCCCGTGGATTGCCAGCCATTCTTCGAGGTATCCGACGATGAACAGAAGCTGATGGAAGATGACGTGGTCATGGAACGCGCCAATCATGAGCCCGTTACCGTTTCGGGCGATCAAGCGCGCTCTGTCCTCGCTGCTGGCCGTCTGCCACAGGCGGCCCCGCAGACTGGTAACGCTGGGGAAGAGCCGCTTTGGCTCCACGTCCGCTGACGCCTGTTGTCCTGCCACTGAATCCGACGAGGACAGTCGCCCTGAAGACGAGAGCTCAAGAGGAGCATTCGCCGGTTTGGCGAACTCCGTACAGTACCGGCCTTCCAGCAGGTGGTGAAGGATCTCGAGATTGCGGTCGAACAGCTCGTGCCGGGCCGAGAAGTCGACCCCGAACGTGTTGAAGGCCTGCAGATCTCCTCTGGCTCCACCTAGCCCGACCTGAACTCGGCCGCCCGAGATCTCGTCCAGCACCGAGAGATCCTCGGCGAGCCGGATCGGATGTTCGAAGGGCAGGGCGACGACCGCCGTCCCCAGTTGGATCCGCTTGGTCCGTGCCGCGGCAGCGGCGAGCACGACCAGAGGGGATGGCACCCCACCGTCCTCGGGGCTGAAGTGGTGTTGCCCGATCCAGACGCTGTCGTATCCGATTTCCTCAGCGGCGACAATGCTTTCGATGAGCTCGTCGTAGGTGCGCCGCGCCGGCCGGTCCGCTGGGTGGGGTACCTGAGTGAAGAATCCCAGTGTGAATTGCTTACCCGGTTGACGCAGACGCGCCGCGCGCTCTTCCAGCTGCTCAGACGCTGACATGCTCGCGGAGCACTCCGTTCTCGTCGAATGCGTCCTGGAACAGGAAGCTCGATATGTAGCGATCGGCCGAATCCGGCACGAGCGTGACGATCGTTCGGATCGACGGGTCACGGCGTTCGGCGACCTGCCTGGCGGCGGCCACCGCGGCGCCCCCACTGAGGCCGGCGGGAATTCCGGCGTACCGGGCGAGCTCCCTGGCAGTCGCGGCCGCGTCGTGCTCGGTGACCCGAAGGATCTCGTCGACGACCTCGTCTGCGAAATTCGGACTCTTGAAGTTGGGCCCCAAGCCGTAGATCTTGTGCGGATTGAATTCCTCGCCGCTCAGCACCGCGGCGTTGTCCGGCTCGACCGCGAAGATCTTGATGCCCGGATTCTTCTCCTTCAGGAACGATCCGACACCGCTGATCGTCCCGCCTGAGCCGACTCCGATCACCACTGCGTCGACGTCGCCGGCGGTGTCGTTCCAAATCTCGGGTCCCGTGGTCTGCCGATGTATTTCGCGGTTGATCGGAATGATGAACTGGTGCACGAAGAATGCGCCGGGGGTGTTGTTGGCGATTCTCTCGGCTTCCTCCACCGAGCCTCGGACACCGTCTTCCTTCGGTGTCAGGACGAGCTCCGCGCCCAGGTTTTGGATGACAACTTTCCGCTCGTAACTCGTGTCTTCATAGATGACGATGACGACGCGATAACCGCGGGCGGCTCCCGCGGCAGCGAGTCCGATTCCGAGGTTTCCGCTGCTCGCAGCGACGATGGTGCCGCCCGGTTGCAGCTGTCCACTCTTCTCCGCGAAGTTGATCGCACCGACCGAAAGTCGGTCTTTCACACTGGCTGTCGGGTTGTAGTACTCAAGCTTCAACAACAGCTCTGTGTCGCCCACGACGAGAGGGTGGTTCAGACGTACGAGGGGGGTATGTCCCACCGTTTGTGTGACGTCGTCGAAGATTCGTTTCTGGCCGGTTGCCACGTTGTCTCGTATCCGTTTGTTCGTCGTTGTGGAAATCGCACCACAAACCCGGGATGCACTGTCCCATAACGCTATTCGATCTTCCCGGTCAGCGACGACATGGGGATGAGGGGCCATGGGGTCGACAAGAAAACTAGCAACGCCCTGGGGTCTTTGAAACCGATAAAAGCAAGCTGAATTGAATTCGCCGAGGTTACGGCTCACTCACCGCCGACGTCGAGGCCGTGTGAGGCCGCGAAGGCCAGCGCCTGGGGGACATCGATGCGTGCGCCCCGGCAGGCCGCCGTGGTCCAGAGTGTGGGGTCGATGCGCGCGCCCCGCAGATCGGCCTGCTCGAGTCGCAATCCGATGGTGCGCGCCCCGCTCAGGTCGGCTCCCCGCAGCACCGCCTTGCGCAAATCGGCCTGAACCAGGCTGGTTTCCCGCAGCCGACACCCGGACATGTCCACCCCGCGCAGGTCCGCCCCACCCAGGACAGCGAGGGTGAAGTCGACCTCGTCGCAGACGATCGGTCGCAGCCGGCAGTTCTCGAAGGTCGATCCCAGCATGCTGCAGTTGCGGAACGTGCTGTGCCACAGCGTGGTCCGCAGGAACCGGCAGTTGCGAAAGGCCGACCCCAGGTGTGTCGACTCCGACAGGTTGGCGCCGCCGAAGTCGCATTCGGTGAACACCACCCGCTCGGTCTGCAGGCCGGAGAGATCCTCGTCGCGAAAGTCGTGGCCGGTGAACTCGCGGTCGGTCCAGTGCTCCACTAAAGCTTCGCCAGCGCGTACTCGCTGATCGCGACCAGCGCATCGGTGGCCGACTTGCGGTCCCTGGCGTCCAGGGTGATCACCGGCGTGGTATCCGGCAAGGTCAGCGCACGGCGCACCTCATCGGTGGGATACCGTGGCGCGCCGTCGAATTCGTTGACCGCGATCAAGAACGGCATCTTGCGGTGCTCGAAGAAGTCGACCGCGGCAAAGCTGTCCTGCAGCCGGCGCACGTCGACCAGGATGATCGCCCCGATCGCGCCGCGTACCAGGTCGTCCCACATGAACCAGAACCGGCGCTGCCCCGGGGTGCCGAACAGGTAGAGCACCAGATCGCGGTCGAGGGTGATTCGACCGAAGTCCATCGCCACCGTCGTCGTCGTCTTATCCGGAGTGGACTCCAGCACGTCCACCGCCGTGGACGCGTCGGTGACCATCGCCTCCGTGCGCAACGGCATGATCTCCGACACCGCCCCGACGAACGTGGTCTTGCCGGCGCCGAACCCACCCGCGACGACGATCTTCGTCGAGGCGGATGTCCGCCCCTCAGAGGGCTCGTAGGCCACGAAGGGTCCTTCCTATGAGGTCGCGGCGCTCGTCAGGTGACGAGCGGTCGGTCAAAGTGGTCTGTACCCGAAGATAGCCCGCCGTCACCAGGTCTCCGACGAGGACGCGCGCGACGCCGAGCGGAAGATCCAGCAGGGCGGAGATCTCGGCCACTGACGGGCTGTCGCTGCACAACCGGCAGATTCGCCCGCGCACATCGCCGGATGGCCAATGGTGTTGCCCCGCCGACGGCAATGCCTGGATCGGCGCCTCGACCGGAAGCTCGACGGTGGTGTCGGTGCGCCCCGCGGTCAGCGTGTACGGGCGAACCAGGTTCGCCTCGACATCTTCGGTCACGAAGGTTGCGGTGCGCGCCGGGACGAGGAGACGACATTGCCCACTCGCTCAACCAAAACTGCCATCTCGTAACCGATTTGGCCGATGTCACAGTTGGGCGCGGCCAGGGTGGCCAGGTGCGAGCCGTCGCCCACCCGCATCACCAACAGGTAGCCGCCTGCCATCTCCACCACCGATTGCAGCACCTGACCCGCCTCGAAGAGTTGCGCTGCCCCGGCCGCCAGGCTGGCCAGCCCGGAGGTCACCGCGGCCAGCTGCTCGGCACGGTCGCGCGGCAACTGCTCGCTGGCCGCGATGAGCAGGCCGTCGACCGACACCAGCACCGCATGCGAGACGCCCGGTATATCGCGGGCGAAGTTGGACACCAGCCAGTCCAGCGAATTACCCGGCGGGCGTGGTGGATTGGTCATTGGTGTTCTCGTCCGTTCTCTGCCGATCCGGCCTCAATATCGGAACGCGCGGCCCGCACGCCGCCGAAGTGGCTGCTGAAGGATGCTCGGACCGCGTCGGGATCACGCTGTGGAAGTTCGGGGGCTGGCGGCGCATCCTCGACCACCTCGGCGGCGCCGGGCACCAGCCGGGCACCGGGATCGCGAACCGGCAGGCCGTGTTCGGTGTGCGCCTGCACCGGAACGTTCTCCACCTCGGCAGCCGTCTCCCAACCGTTGTCCCACACCGACTTCCAATCCTGGGGCAGGACCAGCTCGTGTGGGTCGACCATGATCTCGTTCAGCATCTTTTGATAGATGAAGTCGGTATCCGTGTTCTCAGGATCGGGCTCGGGCGCCGACAAGTCGGCAGCGAGCACATCCATGTCGCTGATGTCGATGTTCTCCTCGCGCGCCTCCCCGGCGCGAGCACGGGACATGAAGAACGGCGCGGTGTTCGACGGGTTCTCGCGGGCCGGTGCGGACTCCTCGGCATGAGCGAACCACTGCGAGGGCTGCGCGTCGGGCTCGGGTTCGGCGTGCGGCGGTGGTGACCCGGTGATGCCGCTGGAACCCGGCGCGCGGCGCGGCAGGCCGCTCGCCTCGACCGGATCCGAGTCGACGACCGCCGCGGACGGCGCGGCATACAGGCCTTCCTCGCCGGGGGCCGCCGAAGGAGCGTGATAGCGCCGGGCGTCGGCGGGGATCGACGCGCCGTGCTCGAGCAGTTTCGGCGGAATGTAGAGCTCGGCAGTGGTCCCCGAGGACGTCTCTCCCTCCACCGCGTTGCGCAGCCGCACGGTCATCCCGTGCATATGCGCGAGCCGGCCGACCACGAACAACCCCATGTGCCGGGTGTTGTCCTGGCTGACCTCACCACCGGCGTGCAGCCGCATGTTGGCGATCCGCAGGTCGCTGTCGGTCATGCCGATGCCGTCGTCGTGCACCTCGATGAGCAGTCCGGCGTTGCTGGTGAGTTCCGCACTGACTCGCACCGGCGAGATGGGTGGGGAATAGCGCAGCGCGTTGTCGATCAGTTCGGCCAGCATGTGCACCGCGTCGGCGGAGATCCGGCCGACCAGCGCCGAGTCCGGCGCCTCGCCGACCTCCACCCGCTTGTAGTCCTCGACCTCGGAGACCGCGGCATTGACCGCGCTGGCCAGCGGCAGCGACTCCCGGTGGTCGCGGGACACCTGCGCGCCGGCGAGGACCAGCAGGTTGGCGCCGATGCGGCGCATCCGGGTGGCGAGGTGGTCGAGCCGGAAGAGGTTGTCCAGCCGTTCGGGGTCGTCCTCACTCTTTTCCAGCCGGTCGATCAGCGCGATCTGCTGGTCGACCAGCGAGCGGTTGCGCCGCGACATCGTCTCGAACATCTCGTTGATCACCAGCCGCAGCCGCGCCTCGTCACCGGCCAGCAGCAGCGCCTGCGCGTGCAACTCGTCGACCGCGTGCGCGACCTGGCCGATCTCCTCGGTGGTGTAGACGGCCAGCGGTTCGGGTTCGCGTTCGTCGCCGGCACGGACCCTGGCGATGCCCTGCTCCAGATCGGTGTGGGCGACCCGCAGGGCGCCGTCGCGCAGGATGCGCAGCGGCCTGACCAGTGATCGAGCCACCAGGAACACCACCAGCAGCGCGATGATGAACGCCGCCGCGACCAGCAGGGAGTCGCGGATGACTGCGCTGCGCCGATCGCTGGCCTGCTGCTGCACGGCGGTGGTGACCTGCTCGGTGGTGGTCTTGATGACCTGGCCGGCGATGGTGTCGGTGGTCTGCAGCGACTCGCGCAGGTCGGCGTTGCCGACCAGGGCGGCGTCCGGGTTGGACATGATGCCCATTCGACGGACCATCTCGCTCTGCAGCACCTTGGCGTCCTGGGAGCCGACGCCGAGTACCTGGTTCATGCCGAACAACGTCGACGGCTCGGTGCCGGCCAGCGTGATCATCGACGTGCGCAGCTCCGGCTCGGCCAGGTCGCCACCCTGCTCGATGAGCAGCTCCTGCATCAGCATCTGGCCGCGGGCGCCGACGGCGCGGCTCAGGCCCTGGGCCTGCGCGCGGAGCCGCTCGTCGTCGAGACGCACCGAACCGTTGATCGCGTCTTCGGCGGTCAACAGGATCGGCGCGTAGGTGGTGATCCGGTCCCGCAGGCCGATGGTGTTCGCCGACACCGCGCCGACGAGCTGCTGACCACCGGTGAGCAGGTTGGTCACCCCGGTGCGGACATCGGGGTCGACGTCGGTGGAGTTCAGCTTGTTCTGCAGGGTGGCCTTGGCTTTGTCGAATGTGTTTGCTTTCCCCTGGGTGTCCCCGCCGGAGCTGTAGGAGAACAGGACACCTTCCACCGCACTGACATAGCTTTCGATCACCGGGATCATCTCGACGCGATCGGCGGCCACCTGCAGATCTCGCGCCGAATTGGCCTCGCCCCAGAGTCGGGCGCCGGCGAAGGCGAGCGCGAGTACCAGCGGAACGGCCACGATCGCAAAGACTTTGCCCCGCACCGGCCAATTGCGCAGCGACCAACGCGACGGCCGCTTCGGCGGCACGGTTGTCGGTTGTTGAGTCTGATTCATCCGGACTTTCCTGGTCATCGCTGCCCGTGTTGGCGACAACGGAGCTGCGCATAACCCCTGGCAATTCGTCGAGTATGACAGCCCTCTCGCAGCATCTCCAGAGTCGTTACTGAACAGAGAGATACCGGCGCGACCCATTCATTCGCCCCAATGGGGTGTCGAGCAAATTGCGCTGCGGCGCAACTGAGATCATCAACCGATGGTCTATTCGCCGTGTATCGCCACTAATCGAGCGAACGACCTACACGGGCCGGAGTACCGCGACGAGGAATTCGGAGTCGTCGCGCAACGGCCGCAGATCCCAGGACGACAGCAGCAGATCGGGGGTCAATCCAGCATCGGCTGCGTCGTCGAAAAACTGGCTGAACGCATAGTCGCGCCCCGCGCCGAAGCCGATCACCGCTCGCCCCGTGCTTGTGAGGTGGGCACGCAACCGGGACAGCACCCGGACTCGGGTGCTCGGGGCAAGGAACGTCATCACGTTGCCGGCCGAAATGATGATGTCGAACGGTTCGGTGATGCCCCGCGCGGGCAAGTCGAGCTCGGCGAGGTCGCCGACGAGCCACTGCGGCCCGGGGTGGTCCTGCCCGGCCGCCTCGATCAGCGCCGGATCGACATCGACACCGACCACCTGGTGACCGGCCGCGGCCAAATACCCGCCGACCCGACCGGGACCGCAGCCGGCATCGAGAATGTGGGCACCGCGGGCAGCCATCGCGTCCACGAAGCGAGCCTCGCCGGCCAGGTCGTCACCACCACGCGCCATCGCGCGGAAACGTTCGATATACCAATGCGAATGCCCCGGATCGGCCGCGACCTTCTGCATCCAGATACTTGTCTCGACCATGCCGCCAGTATCCCCTCCCATGGCCACACCGAGGAGGCGGCGTTGTGTTCAACGTGATGTTCTATTCGCCGCGTATCGCACCCAATACCGGCAATGCCATCCGGATGGTGGCGGCCACCGGCTGTGAACTTCATCTGGTCGAGCCGTTGGGTTTCGACCTCTCCGAACCGAAGCTGCGCCGTGCCGGGCTCGACTATCACGACCTGGCGTCGGTGACGGTGCACGCCGGCCTCGAGCAGGCGTGGGCGGCAATCGGTGACGCGCGGGTGTTCGCGTTCACCGCGCATGCGCAGCGGTCGTTCGCCGAAATCGCCTACCGGCCGGGCGATGTGCTGCTGTTCGGTCCGGAGCCGACGGGTCTGGACGACGTGACGCTGGCCGATCCGCATATCACCGAACAGGTGCGCATCCCGATGCTGCCGGGCCGGCGGTCACTGAACCTGTCCAACGCCGCGGCGGTGGCGGCTTACGAGGCGTGGCGGCAGCAGGGGTTTTCGGGGGCGGTCTAGCTCACCAGGTGTCCCAGTGGGTGAGCTGCTCGGCCGGCAGCCGCTTGGCGGGCTTGAAGTTGGTGCCCTTGGTGTAGGCGATCGGCCACAACCCACCCTGGGCGTACTGATCGAAGGGGATGCCGAGCAGTTCGGCGGCCTGCTTCTCCCCGTCCCCGATGAGATGCAGCGTCGTGTACGCCGAGCCGAGACCGCGGGAGCGCAGCGCCAACATGAAACTCCACACCGCAGGAATCAGCGACCCCCAGTACGACGCGCTCATCCCCGCCGGCGCGCCGTCCGGGCGGCCTTCCAGGCACGGGATCAGCAACACCGGCGCCTTCTCGAGGTTCGCGTTGAGGTACTTGGCCGAGTCCATCACGGCATCCATCTGCTGGTCGCGGATGTCGCCGCGCACTGGCTTGGGCATGTCGAGGTAAGGCGTGGCATTGGCCCGGTAGATGTCGGCCAGTGCCTTCTTCTTGGCGGGGTCCTCGACGAATACCCACTGCCAGCCTTGAGCATTGGATCCGGTGGGCGCCTGCAGCGCGAGATCCAGACACTCCATCAGCACGTCGCGCGGCACCGGCCGGTCGAAGTCGAGCCGCTTGCGCACCGATCGGGTGGAGGTCAGGAGTTCATCAACGCTCAGGGGCAGTGTCATGAGCTGAGACTACATTCGGCTCCATGGCAATTGAACTGAGTCAAGACGTGCTCGATCGGCTCACCGGAGATGACTACGGCTGGCTGACCACGGTCGCCAAATCCGGCCAACCGGTACCCAAGTTGGTGTGGTTCTTCTATGACGGCACCGACATCGTCGTCTACACCGCGCCGAGCTCGGCCAAGGTGCGCCACATTCAGGCGCATCCCCACGTCAGTCTGAACCTGGACTCCGACGGCAACGGCGGCGGCATCATCGTCGTCGGCGGACCCGCCACCGTCGACAGTGAGGACGCCGACCCTCGCGACGACGCGCCGTACTGGGCGAAATACGGTGCTCTGTCAGATCAATTCGGCCTCACCGACACGATGGGCGGGTTCAACCTGCGGCTGCGGATCAGCATCGACAAGGTGTGGACGACGCCGACCGAGTAGTGCCCTAGCGGCTCAAGCCCTAACGGAAGTCACGCGAGCGGGAGCTCACCTTCAAGGTGATGCGGCCCATCCGTTCGGCCATCACTGTCACTGCCCCCGTGGCATTTTGCACCTGGCCACGGATCAGCAGCGCCGAGGCGGTCTGCGCCAGTTTGCGATGCCGGGTCCACACCCCCGGGGTGCACAGCACATTGACCATGCCGGTCTCGTCCTCGATGTTCATGAACGTCACGCCTTGCGCAGTGGCAGGGCGCTGCCGATGCGTCACCGCACCGGCGATCAGTACCCGGCTGCCGTCGGGCACCTGCAGCAGCCGGTCGGCCGTGAGCACCCCCATCGCGTCGAGATCTTCCCGCAGGAACTGCGTCGGATAGCTGTCCGGCGAGATACCGGTGGCCCACACATCGGCGGCGGCCAATTCCACCTCGGTCATGCCGGGCAGCGCAGGCACGTGCGACGACGAGCCCACACCGGGCAGCCGGCCGGGGCGCTGCGTGGCCGCCGCACCGGCCGCCCACAACCCCTCCCGACGAGTGACCGAAAAACAACCCAGCGCCCCCGCGGTGGCCAGCGACTCGGTTTGCGGCACCGAAAGCTGCACCCGTCCAGTCAAATCCAGCAGTGAGGTATACGGACCGCCGATGTCACGCTGGTCGACGATGCACTGGGCCAACTCGTCACCGATGTGCCGCACGGTGCCCAGCCCGAGGCGCACATCCAGTCCGGAGTTCTCCAGCGTGGGATGCGCCAGGCTGGCGTTGACGTCGGGCCCGTGCACCTCGACCCCGTGCCTGCGGGCGTCGGCAACCAGCGACTGCGGCGAGTAGAAGCCCATCGGCTGGGCACGCAGCAGCGCGGCACAGAACGCCGCCGGATGGTGCAGCTTGAACCACGAGGAGTAATACACCAGCGAGGCGAAGCTCAGCGAATGACTCTCCGGGAAGCCAAAATTGGCGAAAGCTTCCAGCTTCTCGTAGATCCGTTCGGCAACCTCGCCGGTGATACCGTGCCGCTGGGCCATCCCGGCGTAGAACCGGTCCCGCAGCCGTCGCATCTTCTCGGTGGAGCGCTTGGACCCCATGGCCCGTCGCAGCTGGTCGGCCTCGGCGGCCGAGAAGCCCGCGCAGTCCACCGCCAGCTGCATGAGCTGTTCCTGGAACAACGGCACCCCCAGCGTCTTTCGCAGCGCAGGTTCCATCGACGGATGGTCATAGGTGACGGGTTCCAGTCCGTTGCGTCGCTTGATGTAGGGATGCACCGAGCCACCCTGGATGGGCCCGGGGCGAATCAGCGCCACCTCCACCACGAGGTCGTAGAACACCCGCGGCTTGAGCCGCGGCAGGGTGGCCATCTGGGCGCGCGACTCCACCTGGAACACCCCGACGGAGTCGGCCTTCTGCAGCATCTCGTAGACCGCCGGTTCGGTGAGATCCAGCTGAGCCAGATCGACCTCGATGCCCTTGTGCTCGGCGACCAGGTCGATGACGTAGTGCAGCGCCGAGAGCATGCCGAGGCCGAGCATATCGAATTTGACCAAACCGATTGCCGCACAATCGTCTTTGTCCCACTGCAGCACGCTTCGGTTCTCCATGCGAGCCCACTCCACCGGGCACACGTCGGCGATCGGGCGGTCGCAGATCACCATGCCGCCGGAGTGGATGCCCATGTGCCGCGGCAGGTTCTTGATCTGGGTTGCCAGATCGACCACCGGTGCGGGGATGCCCTCGACGTCCGGCGAATCGGCTCCGGAGTGCCAGTGGCTGATCTGCTTGCTCCAGGCATCCTGCTGTCCTTGGGAGAAGCCGAGCGCACGAGCCATGTCGCGCACCGCGCTTTTGCCCCGATAGGTGATGACGTTGGCGACCTGTGCGGCGTAGTCGCGGCCATAGCGCTCGTAGACGTACTGGATGGCCTTTTCTCGAAGGTCCGATTCGATGTCGATGTCGATGTCGGGTGGTCCGTCGCGGGCCGGGGACAGGAACCGTTCGAAGAGCAGTTCGTTGGCGATCGGGTCGACGGCGGTGACGCCCAGCGCGTAGCACACCGCGGAGTTGGCCGCCGATCCCCTTCCCTGACAAAGGATGTCGTTGTCCCGGCAGAACCGGGTGATGTCGTGGACCACCAGGAAATACCCCGGGAACTTCAACGTGGCGATGATATCGAGCTCGCGCTCGAGCTGAGCGTAGGCCTCCGGCGCGCCGGATCGAGGCCCGTAGCGCCGGGCGGCACCGACCATCACCAGCTCACGCAGCCAGCTGTCCTCGGTGTGCCCGTCGGGCACATCGAACGGGGGCAGCTGCGGGGCGATCAGTGCCAGTCCGAAGGCGCACTGCTCGCCGAGATCAGCTGCGGCGCTGACAGAGTCGGGATAGCGGGCGAACATCCTCGCCATCTCGTCACCGGAGCGCAGATGTGCGCCGCCCAGCGGGGCCAGCCAACCGGCCGCTTCATCCAGCGACTGGCGCGCCCGGATCGCCCCCATGGCCATGGCCAGCCGACCGCGACTCGGCTCGGCGAAGTGGGCGGCGGTGGTGGCGACGACGCCGACCCCGAACCGCGGTGCCAGCGCGGCCAGCGCGGCGTTGCGCTCGTCGTCGAGCGGATCACCGTGGCAGGTGAGTTCGATGCTGACCCGGTCGCGACCGAAGCGGTCCACCAGATCGGCCAATGCCGCGGCGGCCGCCTGTGGCCCGCCCTCCGAAAGAGCCTGCCGGACATGGCCTTTGCGGCAGCCGGTGAGGATGTGCCAATGCCCGCCCGCGGCCTCGGTGAGCGAGTCGTAGTCATAACGCGGCTTGCCCTTCTCGCCGCCGGCCAGATGCGCGGCGGACAGCTGACGAGACAGTCGGCGATAGCCCTCCGGGCCGCGGGCAAGCACCAGCAAGTGCGGACCGGGCGGGTCGGGCAGCTCGGTGCGGGGGGTATTGCTCAGCGACAGCTCGGCACCGAAGACGGTGCGCATGTCGAGCTCCTTGGCCGCCTCGGCGAATCGCACCACGCCGTAGAGGCCGTCGTGATCGGTCAGCGCGATGGCCCGCAGGTCGAGCCGGGACGCCTCCTCGACGAGCTCCTCGGGGGTGCTGGCCCCGTCGAGGAAGCTGTAGGCCGAATGCGCATGCAGCTCGGCGTAGGGCACGGCCGAGCGCAGCGGGCGCTCCCCCGGCGGTTCGTAGGGTTCCCGGTGGCGTGACCAGGCCGGGCTGTCTCCGCCGTCGGCGTGCGGCTCCCCGAGCGACAACCCCGGCCTGCGAGGCTTGCCGTTGAGCACCCGCTCCATCTCCGACCAACTCGGCGGCCCGTTGAACCAGCTCATCCGGCGAGTTTATCGAACATATGTTCTACGCGGGAGTTGCGGACTCAAATAGGGACGAAGATGGACGCCGGAAGTGACGACGATATTGCGGAGGAACCGACAGGTATGCCGACTGACGCGTACGAGCACGAACTGGAGTCCGAACGGGACTACCTGGCCGGACTCTATGACTGGCTCGACGCTAAGCGCATGCGGGTCAAGGCTCAGTACCGTGCCGCGCTCGGGGGGCCGATCGACGTCCAGGACGGCGGAACCCTGGTTGCCCGCGACGCCGAGGTGCGCGCGCTGGCCCGATCGGTGACGCGGTTGGACGTGGCTGACCAAGGGCTGTGTTTCGGACGACTGGACGCCATTTCGGGCGAACGGATCTACGTCGGCCGCATCGGCATCCTCGACGAGCACCACGACCACGAACCGCTGCTGCTCGACTGGCGGGCACCGGCCGCGCGTGCCTTTTATGTAGCCACCGCCGCCAGCCCCGAGGGCATGCGCCGGCGTCGCCAGTTCCATTCCATCGGACGACGCCTGGTCGATTTCACCGACGAGGTCTTCGGCCGCCCCGACCCCGGCGCCGGCGACGACAGCCCCTTCAGCAGCGATGCGGCCCTACTCTCGGCGGTCAACGCGCCCCGCGGAGAGGGCATGCGCGACATCGTGGCGACCATCCAGTCCGAGCAGGACGAGATCATCCGGCTCGATCATCCGGGCGTGCTGGTGATCGAGGGCGGCCCCGGCACCGGCAAGACCGTGGTGGCGCTGCACCGCGTCGCGTACCTCCTCTACACCCAGCGGAAGCGGATCGAAGGTCACGGGGTGCTGGTCGTCGGCCCCAACCAGGCGTTCATGAACCACATCGGCCGCGTGCTGCCGTCGCTAGGCGAGTCGGAGGTGGTGTTCATGACGGTCGGCGATCTGCTTCCCGGACTGAATGTCACCGCCGAGGACACCCCAGACGTCGTCCGGATCAAGGGCTCTCGCGCGATGGTCGACGTCCTCGCGGCAGCGATCGCGGACCGCCAACGGCTGCCCGAGCAGCCATTGGAGATCCCCTTGGCCGACGTCACGATGCGGATCGCCGCCGACACCACCCAGTGGGCGATCGACGAAGCGCGCGCCACCGGGCTGCCGCACAACGCGGCCCGCGCGGTGTTCCGGGAGATCATCACCTATGTCCTGACCGAACGCGGGATCGCCCGGATCGGCCGTGGCTGGCTGACCCGCGACAATCGCGAAGCCTGGGAGAAGGTGCGCACCGATCTGCTCTCCGAGCTCGACGAGAGTGACCGGTTCGCCGCCGCCCTCGACGAACTCTGGCCGGTCCTGACGCCGGAGGACCTTTTGGCCACGCTATACACGTCGGTCGAGCGGCTACGCGCCGCCGGCGCCGACCCGGCGCTATGGCGGGAAGTCGGTGCCGCCTGGACAGTGTCGGATGTGCCACTGCTCGACGAACTGGTCGACCTGCTGGGTCGCGACAAGCGGGCCGACGAAGCCGCCGAACGGACACGCGAAGCCGAAAAGGAATACGCCGCAGGAGTTTTGGAAAACATGGTCGCCCACGAGGATCTGATGGACGACGAGGATCATCTGCTCGCGCAGGACTTGATCGACGCCGAAGGCCTCGCCGAGCGCTACCTCGAGCGCGACACGCGCGATCTCGCCGAACGTGCCGCCGCCGACCGGGACTGGACCTACCGGCACGTCGTGGTCGACGAGGCACAGGAGCTCTCGGAGATGGACTGGCGGGTGCTGATGCGCCGCTGCCCGAGCCGGTCCTTCACAGTGGTCGGCGACCTTGCGCAACGCCGTTCGATGGCCGGGGCGACGTCGTGGGCCGAGATGCTCGAGCCGTACGTACCCGACCGGTGGGTGTACCGGTCACTGTCGATGAACTACCGCACCCCCGCTGAGATCATGACCGTCGCTGCCGCGGTTCTCGCCGACTTCGCGCCCGATGTCCGGGCACCGGAGTCGGTCCGCGCCTGCGGCATCCGCCCCTGGTCTCGTCAGGTCACCGCGGACGGCCTATCGGCCGCGATCGAGGAGTTCGTGGCCGAAGAAGGGGCCCGGGAGGGCACCAGCATCGTGATCGGGCCGCCGGGCGTGCCCGGAGCCGTCGCGCCCTCGGAAACCAAAGGTCTGGAGTTCGACGCGGTGCTGGTGGTGGAGCCGGACCGCATCCTCGCGGACGGACCGCGCGGTGCGGCCGAGCTGTATGTCGCCCTCACCCGTGCCACCCAGCGGTTGGGTGTGCTGTATTCGGGCTCGCTGCCCGCGGCGCTGACTGGGCTGGCGGATTCCGTCGGCCACGGCACGCGCAAATAGCGGCGTACGCGCTGAGTAAGCGCAGGCGAGGCTGGGCCGCCCTGCGACTCTGATCACCCTAAATAGGGATTATTGACAGATCTGGCAAATATCTATGCCGCGACTGCATGCTGCTGGAATGCTCACCCACAGCGGATTCCCAGCCCCAGGGAATGGAAGCCGACGATGCCCCGTCGCCGGTGCCGCCATGAAGGAGAACCTCTGATGCAACATGCCGCCCGTCGCCCGATGTTTGCCATCGCCGCAATGACCACCATCGGGGCGCTGGCCCTGACGCCCATTGCGGGCGCACCACCCGCACTGCACGCGCCGAGCCTCTCCGCTGCCCGCATTTCCACGCAGGCGGTTGCACTCACCGACGCCTGGTCTGACCTGTTCGCCGACACCGCCGGAAGCCTGACCTACCTCGGAGGCGTGTTCCTCGGGGCGGACAACAACTTCCCGTTGCCGAATCCCACCATTCCGCTCGCACCCGTCACCACCCAGCTGGTGCTCAACCCGCTGATCTACGCCGTGCAGCTGATCACTGGCAAGGGCGGCCAGATCCCGGGTGAAATCAGCACCCACCTCACCAACGTCGTCAACCTTGCCAAGCAACTGGCAACCGACTTACCTCCGGCCGTCGTGCAGCAGATTCTGACCCCGTTTCTCGCCGCCAGGGAAGCTCTGGATTCCATCACCGCCGGCAACCTGCTGACCGGATTGTTCGAAGCGCCGGCGATATTCCTGAATCTCGCGCTCAACAGCCAGTACGGACTCCTCGGTGCCACCGGACCGATCGCGGTTCCGATCATCATCCGAAACCTGTTGGCTACGGCGATCTCCACTCCGCTGCCCACGGTCGTGCTGCCGTTCAAGAAGCCGGCCGCCGCAGAGTCGACACCCAAAGCGGCTGTCGCCACGGTCGCGCCGAAGTCGGTCACGGCATCCTCGGCCCCGTCGAAGCCGAAGGCGCCGGCGAGTAGCCGCAAAACGGCAGCCGCCAAAGCCAACAACTCCGCTGCCGGGGCCGGGCACAGCAAGCGCAAGTAAGCCAGATTCCCTGCTGCTCAACCGAAGCCGACGATGCCCGGTCGTCGGCGCCATCGCCCACCAAGGAGAAACTCGTATGCAACGCGCCGCCCGTCGTCCGATGCTCGCCGTCGCCGCCATGACCACCGCCGGGGCACTGGCCCTGGCACCGATCTCGGTCGCACCGCCCGAACTGCACACGCCCGCCATCTCGGCAGCCCGCGTCTCCACTCAGGCGGTTCAGCTCACTGATGCCTGGTCCGACCTGGCAAACCACACACGCATGAGTGTTGTTGGGCTCACGAAGATGTTCCTCGGAACGGACAACAACTACCCGCTGCCCTCCCCGACCCTTCCCCTCGCCCCGGTCGCCACGCAGCTGGTGCTGAACCAGGTCATCTACGTGGCACAGCTGCTCACCGGCAAAGGTGGCCAAATCCCGGGTGAGATTGTCACCCATCTGCAGGGCGTCGGGACTATCGCCGTTCAGGTCTTGTCTGCCCTGCCCGAGGTCATCGGCGAGGGGCTGAAAGTACCGTTTGTCGCCACCCAGCTAGCGCTCGAGTCCATCGGCGCTGCCCCCAATCCGCTGGCCGGGTTGCTCTTCGCACCCGCGATATTCCTCGACGTCGCCCTCAACAGTCCGGCGGGTCTGCTTGGCCAGATTGGTCCGATCGGTTTTGGGCTCATCGTCCGCAATGCGCTGGCCAAGGCGATCTACACCACACCGCCTGCGGGGCTGCCGTTCAAGAAGGCCGCCGCCGCGAAGTCGGCCACGGCATCGTCGACCCGGGCGAAGCCCAAGGCGCCAGCGAGTAGCCGCAAGGCGGTGTCCGCTAAAGCCAGTAATGGCGGCGCCCGGCACAGCAAGCGCGGCTAGGTGCGATGACTAACGAGGGCGGGGCGAGTCAATCCTTGTGAAGGAACCCGACGACAAGGAGCCTCACATGTCCGCCCTGCCCCCGGTAGTCGACCAGCAGACCTGGCGCGCCGCACTCGACGAACTCCGCAAGCGGGAGAAGGCCGCCACCCGTGAACTCGACGCAATAGCCGCGCAACGCCGTCGCCTGCCGATGGTCCAGCTGCCCGAGTACACCCTCGTCGGCGCCGACGGGCCGGTCTCGCTGGCCGACGTGTTCGACGGGCGTTCCCAACTGATCGTCTACAACCACATGTGGACCGACGGCGAAGAATGGCAGTGCCCGGGATGTACCGGGTTCACCTCACAGTTCACCCGGCTGGATTTCCTGGACAACTACGACGCTCGCTTCGTCATCGTCACCAACGGGCCCATCCGAGAAGCGTTGGCGTACAAGGCCAAAGTGGGCAACAAGATGGACTGGTACTCGTCGTCGGACAGTTCCTTCGGCGCCGATGTCGACGCCGCCCCGGGTGAGGGGTTCGGGGTCAACGTCTTTGTGCGTGACGGTGACACCGTCTACCGCACCTGGCACACCAACGGCCGCGGCACCGAACAGCTCAGTCACTCGTTCGCGCTCATCGACCTGCTGCCGTGGGGTCGCCAGGAGGAATGGCAGGACTCCCCCGACGGCTGGCCGCAGCGGCCGACGTACTCCGGCTGGGCAGGTTCGCAAGACATCGCGCAGGCCTATGGCGAAAGTCCTACGCTGCACACGTGACAACGCCTCCGGACCTGCCGGCGCACCCCTACGAACCGCACCACGGTGCGTTCGGCAGCCGGCTGAATTGGTTGCGCGCCGGAGTGCTCGGGGCCAACGACGGGATCGTCTCGGTGGCCGGCATCGTCGTCGGGGTGGCGGCGGCATCGACCGAACGCGGACCGATCGTCACCGCCGGAATCGCGGCGCTGGCCGCTGGGGCGCTGTCGATGGCCGTCGGCGAGTATGTGTCGGTCAGCACCCAGCGTGACTCCGAGAACGCGATGCTCACGCTCGAACGTCGCGAGCTGGCGACCGACCCGGCAGCCGAACTCGACGAGCTCGCAGCGCTTTACGAGGCCAAGGGCCTGACCCCGGCGACCGCGCGGACCGTGGCCGAGGAACTCACCGACCACGACGCGTTCGCCGCCCACGTCGACGCCGAACTACGCCTCGACCCCGAGGAATTGACCAACCCGTGGCAAGCCGCGATCTCCTCGGCGATCGCGTTCACCGTCGGTGCCCTACTGCCGCTGCTCGCGATCCTGTTACCGCCGCCGTCGATGCGGGTGCCGATCACGTTCATCGCCGTGTTGATCGCCCTTGCCGTCACCGGCGTGATCAGTGCGCGCCTCGGCGGCGCCCACCCACGACGTGCGGTCTATCGGGTGGTCATCGGCGGCGCGCTGGCGATGGCGATCACGTTCGGCATCGGCCACCTCGTTGGCGGCGTGGTCGGTTGACCGTCGGCGCGACGGCCGCCGCGATCAGTTCGAGTACTCAGCCGAGCCGTCGTCGAGCACAACCCGGGTGTTGGAGCCGTCCGGCCCACTGGCCTCGGTGCGATAGACCGCCCGCCCCGGCTCGGTGCGCCAGATCGACGTCGTCAACGTCTCACCAGGGAAGACCGGCGCCGAGAACCGTGCGCTGACCGCGGTGAGCTTTGACGCGTCGTTGCCGGCAAGCTCGGAAAGCAGTGCGCGCCCGGCAAATCCGTAGGTGCACAGCCCGTGCAGGATCGGCGTGTCGAAACCGGCCAGCTCGCGGGCGAACCACGGATCGCTGTGCAGCGGATTGCGGTCACCGGACAGGCGGTAGATCAGCGCCTGATCGCCGCGGGTGGGCATGGCAATGCGGGCATCGGGTTCGCGGTCGGGGAATTCCGGGGCGGCCGGTCGCTGACCGGGCTGCCCGCCGAAGCCGCCCTCGCCGCGGATGACGGCGGTCGACAGCGTCTCGGCGATCAATTCGCCGGTGGCCGGATCGGTGCCGCGGCCGCGCATCACGATGATCGCGTTCTTGCCTTCGCCCTTGTCCTGAATGTCGGCGACCTCGGAGACCACCGACAGTTCACCGGAGGCGGGTAGCGGTGCGTGCAACCGGATCTCCTGGGATCCGTGCAGCAGCATGCCCCAGTTGAACGAGCCGACCTTGGTGGCAGCGCCGAATGCCGGGCAGCAGATGACGGCGAAGGTCGGCAGGACCTGCTGGGCGATGTCGTGGCTGTTGTCGGTGGTGAAAGGCAGGTCGTCGGTGCCCGCGCCCACGCCGAGCGCGTAGAGCATCGTGTCGCGATCGGTCCACTGGTAGGGCTGAGCGTCGGTGACCGCTCCGATTGCCGTGGGGTCGATGGGCATTGCCGCACTCCTGGGGTCGTGGATCGAGAAACTCCATAGTTGCACTGCGGAAATCTCACCCGCCACAGCGGTCGACAGTGCACGCTAGGACCATGCCTGTTTCCCGCACCCGGACCCTCGTCGCGATCGTCGCCGCGCTCTTGGCGGCCGTTCTGCTCGCCTCATGCAGTTCGTCCACGCCGAGCGAGCGCACGATCACGCTGACGTTCATCCGGCACGCCGAGTCGGATGCCAATGCCAGCGGCATCATCGACACCTCGGTGCCAGGGCCGTCACTGACACCGACCGGGCAACAGCAGGCCGCGGCGGTGGCCAGCCGGTTGGAAAGCAACAAATACGACGGCATCTACGCCTCGGAGATGGTCCGCACCCAGCAGACCGCCGCCCCGATGTCCAAGGAACTCGGCGAACAGGTCACCGTGTTGCCGGGCCTCAACGAGATCTCGGCGGGCTGGTTCGACGGCCGCAGCGTGGATAAGGCCGCGATCACCTACATGGTGGCCCCGGCCGACTGGCTGCGCGGCGACACCAGCTTCAGCATCCCGGGATCGGTCAGCGGCACCGACTTCAACGGCAAGTTCACCGCGGCGGTGCAGCGCATCTACGCCAGCGGCAACAACAAGCCCGTCGCCTTCTCCAGCGCCGCCTCGATCATGATGTGGACCCTGATGAACGCGCGCAACGGCAAGAACAGCCTGGCGACTGATCACCCGCTGCCCAATACCGGCCGCGTGGTGCTGACCGGCAACCCGGTGATCGGATGGACACTCGTGGATTGGGACGGCATCACCGCGTTCTGAGATGGGTTCCGAACAATTCCGCATGCCGCTGCGGGTGCGGTATGTCGAATGCGACATGCAGGGTCGGGTTTTCAACGGCCACTACCTGACCTGGATCGACATGGCCCTCAATGAAGCCCTCCGCGAGATCTTCGGCGACTACCAGACGCTGACCGACGCGGGCATCGATTTCGTGGTGGCCGCGGCCGAACTGCAGTTCCGCCAGCCCGCGCATTTCGATGATGACCTGGTGGTCGGGGTGGGATTCGATCCGCTGGGCCGCACGTCCCTGCGCAGCACCTATGAGATCCGCCGCGGCGAGGATCTGATCGCCGAGGCGGCGATGATCCACGTGTGCGTCGACGCCGCGACGTTCGAAAAGCAGCCGTGGCCCGACTGGTTTCGGGATCGGATCGCCCCGCCCCATTGACCTCGGCATGATCGCCGATCAAAGATGGCCCATGCGCTATGTCGTTACCGGCGGTACCGGGTTCCTGGAGCGCCGGGTCGTCACCCACCTTCTTGATCGGTATCCCGACGCCGAGGTTCTGTCTGCCGATTCCCAGCCGGACGGCGCCGACCACGTCATCAACTGCAGGCCGGCCGACACCGAGGCGGCCCTGGCCCTGTGCCGCGAGTTAGGCGCCACACTGCACCAGCTGTCCTCGGTTGCGGTGGCCGGCGACTTCGCTGGTGAATACACCGAGGACGATTTCGACGTCGGTCAGCAGCTGCCCAGCCGCAGGCACCGGGTCGCCTTCGACGCCGAGCAGCTGGTGCGATTGTCGTCGGATGTGCGTTGGCGGATCTATCGGACCGGTGTGGTCGTTGGCGACTCCCGTAGCGGCGAGACGGATCGAATCACCGGGCCCTATCACGTCTTCGGGCTGCTGGCCCGACTGGCCGGGCTGCCGTCGGTGACCCCGATTCCACTGCCCGACATCGGCCACATCAACGTCGTCCCGGTTGACTATGTCGTCGCGGCGCTGGTGCAGCTCATGCATACCGATGGCCGGGACGGGCAGACTTTCCACCTGACCGCGGTCGAATCGATCGGATTGCGCAAGATCTACCGCGGTGTGGCGCGCACTGCGGGGCTGCCACCGCTGCGGGGTGGCTTACCCCGCCGCGTTGCGGAACCGCTGCTGGGGGTGCGCGGACGCGCGAAAGTGTTGCGGGACATGGCCGCCACCCAGATCGGTGTGCCACCCGAAGCCATCGACAGCCTTGAGACGGCCGCGGTTTTTCATTCGGAATCGACCCGAAATGCTTTGGGCGCCAGCGGAATAGAGCCGCCCGAGTTCTCGGCCTACGCCCCCGCGTTGTGGCGGTACTGGGCCGAGCACCTCGACCCCGAGCTCACCCGCAGCGACGATCCGGACGGACCGCTGGTGGGCAGGCACGTGATCATCACCGGGGCATCGAGCGGAATCGGCAGGGCCGCGGCGATGGCGGTCGCCGCACGCGGCGCCACGGTGTTCGCCTTGGCGCGCAATGGCGCAGCGCTGCAGGAGCTCGTCGAGGAGATCGAAGCGGACGGCGGCCACGCGTTCGCGTTCAGCTGCGACGTCACCGACACCGAGTCCGTCGACACGACGATCGCCGAAATCCTCGACCGCTTCGGCCACGTCGACTATCTGGTCAACAACGCCGGCCGTTCGATCAGGCGCTCGGTGAGCGCCTCGACCGACCGCTTGCACGACTACGAACGGGTGATGGCGGTCAACTACTTCGGCGCGGTTCGGATGGTGCTCGCGCTGCTGCCGCACTGGCAGGCGCGCCGGTTCGGCCATGTGGTCAACGTATCCAGCGCCGGTGTGCAGGCACGCAATCCGAAGTACAGCTCGTATCTACCGACCAAGGCCGCCCTTGATGCGTTCACCGACGTGGTGGCGTCGGAAACCCTTTCGGACAACATCACCTTCACGACGATCCACATGCCGCTGGTGAAAACGCCGATGATCGCGCCGTCCGGCCGGCTCAACCCGGTGCCGCCGATCAGCGCCGAACATGCGGCGGCCATGGTGGTGCGCGCGCTGGTGGACAAGCCGGTGCGCATCGACACGCCGCTGGGGACCCTGGCCGACGCCGGCCAGTACTTCACCCCGAAGTTGGCCCGCCGGGTGCTGCACCAGCTCTACCTGGGCTATCCCGACTCGCCTGCCGCGCGCGGCGAGGTCCGGCGGCCGTCATCCCCGGGCCCGCGCCTGCCGACGGTGCGGCTTCGCGCACCCCGAACGGTCAAGCGAGTGGTGCGGCTGGTGCCCGGCGTGCACTGGTGAGCTCAGCCGGATCGGCGCGAGAGTCAGCGGCGGGCGGGGTCGCCACTTAGGCTGCTCGCATGGCGACGGGGTGGCAGCTACTGGAGCGGCCGGCCAAGCACGAGGTCATCACGTCCGCGCTGTCCGACAGCGAAACCTCAGGCGTGGTGATCACCGGCCCTGCGGGGGTCGGCAAGACCACCCTGGCCCGGTCGGTCACCGCGTCTCTTCCCGGCAACGCCCGGTGGGCCGCGTGCACGGCGTCGTCCAGCAGCATCCCGCTCGGCGCGTTCGCCCAATGGGTCAAACCCACCGACGCCCGCGATCCGATCGAGCTGCTGGTCTCGGCGCGGCAATCTCTGCTGGCCGACGGGCCTGCGGTGATCGGTGTCGACGACGCTCATCTGCTCGACCAGCTGTCGGCCACGCTGCTGCATCAGATCGCGGTGGAACGCACCGGGTCGATCGTCGCGACAGTGCGCACTGGCGAACCGGTGCCCGACTCGGTGATGACGCTGTGGAAAGACGGCTATCTGCGCCGCATCGACTTGGAGCCGTTCAGCAGGCGGGAATGCACCGCCCTGGTCGAGTCGGTTCTCGGCGGCACCCTGGAAGAGCTGAGCGCCAACGTCATCTGGTCACAGTCCGGCGGCAACCCGCTGTTCCTGCGGCACATGGTCGAGGCGGCATTGGAAGCCGGCACCCTGGACGAGGTCAACGGCGTCTGGCAATTGCGTGGGGCGACCACGGTGTCCTCGGGATTGGCCACGCTGCTGGAGAACCGTTTCGACAACGCCGACCCCGAAGCCGTCACGGTGCTGCGGCTGCTGGCGCTGTGCGAACCGCTGGACATCGACGCGCTGGTGGAACTCGCCGGCGAGCAGGCAATCGATGCCGCGGAGAAGGCCCAGCTGATCCGGATCGACCGCGACGGACCGGCTCTCAACGCCCGGATCAGCCATCCGCTGTACGGCGACGTGGTGTTGCGCCAGATCGGCACCGCGTCGGCGCGGATGCTGCGCGGCCAGGTCGTCACGGTGCTCAACCGGCACAAGCCGACGTCGGCGGCCAGCCGGATCCGGCTGGCACAGCTATATCTGGACAGTGATCAGACCGCCGAAACGGGCCTCCTGGTCGCGGCCGCCAAAGATGCTGTGTCGCTTGCCAATGCGCCGTTGGGTGAACGACTGGCACGCACCGCATTCGAGCGCGATTACGGAATGCGGGCAGCGCATCTGCTGTCAAGGGCGCTGATGTGGCAGGGCCGGCCCGGTGAGGCCGACGAGATCCTGGCCCGGTTCGACCCCGACGACCTCGACGAGAGCCAGCTGGTGTTGTGGGGGATCCCGCGGGCGTCGATCGTGTTCTGGTCACTCGGCGAGGTGGCGCGCGCCCATGAGGTGATGCAGTTGCTTCGGACTCGGGTCAGCCATCCGATTCTGCGGCCGATGGTCGACGCCGCCGACGCGGCCTTCACGATCTTCGAGAACAAGCTGCCCGAAGGTTTGGCGATGGTCGAGGCGGTGTTGGCCAATCCCGAGGCGCCGGAACAAGCGGTGGAGACGGCGGCGTTCGCTGCCGGGCTGGCCATGCCGTTGGCCGGCCGTGGCGCGGACTTCGTGGTGATCGCCGAGCGCTGCTTCGACACCCAGCGATCCACCGATGGCCTGATCCGGATGATGGCCCGCTACGGCGAGGTGCTGGCCCTGGTGTCCATCGGCGAGCTGGACAAGGCCGAAAAACGTGCGGTGGCCTATGGCGAGTTCTCGTCCTCCGGAGAGTTTCTCGGGTGGGCGGTGGCCAAGATGATGACGGCCGTCGTGGCGATCTGTCGGGGCAGGTTTGCCGAGGCGGTCCCGACCGTCGAACAGGCGCTGGCCGCACTCAATGCGGAGAACTCGCTGCCGTGGCGGCTGCCCGGCCGGCTCCTGCTTGCCCGCGCCTACGCCGGCTCGGGCCGACCGGATGACGCCGACCGAGTGCTGGCCGAAGCCGCCGAACACGCCGGCCCCACAGTGGCGTTGTTCGACCCGCAGCTGCTGGTGGTCAAGGCGTGGATCGCTGCCGCACGCGGTGGCGGCCGCCGCGCTGTCGAGTTGTCCCGCGCGGCGGCCGACGCCGCACACCGCAGCGGTCAGTTCGCGGTGGAAGCCGAGGCATTGCACGACGCGGTCCGATTCGGCGACCGCAAGCTGAGTCACCGGCTGCAATCGCTGGTGGCGTCCATCGACGGTCCGCTGCCGAAGCTGTACGCCCGCCACGCCGCCGCGTTGGCCGACGCCGACGGGGATGCGCTGGACGCGGTCAGCATCGATTTCGAACAAGCCGGGCTGCTGTTGTCGGCCGCCGACGCTGCCGCACAGGCCGCCGGATTCCACGAGCAACACGGCGCCCGCCGCCGGGAGATCGAATCGGTCACCCGGGCAATGCGTCTCGCGTCCTCGTGCGGGGGTGCCTCCTCGCCCGCCGTCCGGGGTGCCGCGCGCCCACTGCCGGTGACAGCGCGCGAACTCGAAGTCGCCGAGCTGGTCTCCGCCGGCTCGTCGAATCGGGAGATCGCCGAGCAGCTGTCGGTTTCGGTTCGCACCGTCGAGGGTCACGTGTACCGGGCATGTCTGAAACTCGGTGTGTCCGATCGCGATGGGCTGGCCGCCATCATCCGCGAGGGCGGTCCGCGCCGCCACACCGGAACCTGATGCCGGGACGGGTATCGTTACCGCGGTGAGCGTCGGGGAAGACCAGGCTATTGCGCTGCCCGTTTTCGCTGACGTGGACACCGGCGTCGACGACGCCATGGCACTGGTGTACCTGCTGGCCAGCTCCGACGCGGACCTCGTCGGAATCGCTTCCACCGGTGGCAATGTCGCGGTGGATCAGGTGTGCCGCAACAACCTCGGGCTACTCGAGCTCTGCCGGGCCGGCGCCATTCCGGTGTCCCGGGGCGCAGATCAGCCTCTGAGCACCGCACTGCGCACCGCCGAGGATACCCACGGTCCCGCTGGGCTCGGCTATGCCGAACTGCCCTCGCACCAACGTGAACTCACCGAATACGACTCGGCTGAGGCGTGGGTGCGCGCCGCTCACGCGCAGCCCGGCGAGCTGATCGGTCTGGTCACCGGACCGCTGACCAACCTCGCACTCGCCGTGCGCGACGAGCCGAACCTGCCGTCGCTGTTACGGCGGCTGGTCATCATGGGTGGCGCCTTCGACTACCGCGGTAATACGACTCCGGTGGCCGAATGGAACATCAGCGTCGACCCAGAGGCCGCGGCCGAGGTCTTCGACGCGTGGGGGCGGGCCGCGGATGCCAAAGTTATTCAGCCGCATCAGCTTCCGATTGTATGCGGGCTGAACCTGACTGAGAACATCATGCTGACACCGACGATCCTGAGCCGCCTGGCCGGTGCGGCGGAGACGACCACGACTGCCATGAGCGTGCTCGATTCCCGCGGCACGCGATCGAGCGCCGACAACCCCTTGATCCGTGCACTCGAGGACGCGATGCGGTTCTACTTCGAGTTCCACTTCGATCAGGGCGAGGGTTTCCTGGCGCATCTGCACGACCCGCTCGCGGCCGCGGTAGCCCTGGATCCCGGCCTGGTCCAGACCCGGGCGACCACCGTCGACGTGGAGCTCACCGGGACGCTGACCCGTGGCATGACCATCGCCGACTGGAGCCGGCGGTGGGGCCGGGAATCCAACGCGCACGTCGGCGTCGGAGTCGATCCGGCGGCGTTCTTCTATCGGTTCATCGAACGGGTCGGCCCGTTCGCACGTCGGCTGCAAGCCGACAGATAAGCAGCGTGGCTGGCTCATTCGTAGACGCCTTCCAGATACCACCGCCGCTGCCGATAACACAGCAGCAGCGCGGATCCCGGCTCACCTGGCTGGCCGTCCACCAACACCTGGGCGCGTGCCGTCCGACCCGTCCTGGACTGCTCGCCCTGATCCCACCACCGCTCGTCCACCGACCACGGCCCAGCCCACCAACGCAGCGCACCCCGATAGTGATGACCCGCACCGTCCAACTGCGCCGGTTCGGCCGTGAACATCCCCCGTCCGGTTACCCGAACCGGATTGCCTTGAGCGTCAAGCAGTTCCACCGGGTCGTCGAGGATCACCGCCGGAGCGGGCTCAGGCAGCTGACCGGGCCACGGCCGGTCCGGGTCGGCCAGGGGCACCAGCTCGTCGCCGAGCGGGGTCAAGGTGATGCGTTCGGCTGGACCGCGACCGCCGGACAACACCGGCAGTTGGACGGCCTCCTGCCCCAGTAAACCCTGCACCCGGACCAGCGCGCGACGGGCCCGTAACCGGTCTTCCTCCCCCATACCGCCCCACAGTGGCAGCTGAAGTGCTTCTGCGGAAACAACTTCCACCGGCTGCAGCCGAAGCACCGTCACCGGCGAGTTCGGCCGGTCGTTCGGGTTGCGCCGATTCAGCCAGCCGTCGAGCTGCCAGCGCACCCGGTCGGCGGTGGCGTCCTCGGTCAGCGGTTCGGCACACCGCCATACCCGGGTCAGCTCACCGCCGCCCGACGTGACGGCGTGGATGGCCAGCCGGGTGCATCCCACACCTGCCGCCTCCAGGCTGCGGTGCAGGGCGCTGGCCAGCGTCCGGCCGGCGAACGCCGCCGCGTCGACCCGGTCGATCGGCGGGTCGCAGTTCAGCACCGCATCGAGCTCGGCTGCCGGCTCCCGGCCGGACGGCCCGCGCATCGGCTCGCCGCGGGCGAAACGGTGCGCGGCTGTCGCATCGGCCCCGAACCGGGAGGTCACATCGCTGCGGGACAGCGCCGCGAACTGACCGAGGTTGCGGATCCCCATGCGCCACAACAGATCAGCCAATTCTTCCCGGCCAGGACCGGACAGGCTGGGTTCACCGGATAACTGGCGGATAGACAATGCCGACAGAAACGCGGCGTCCTCACCGGGCTCGATCATCCGACCGGCGCGCGCGGCGAAGACAGCCGTCGGCAGCTGGTCGGCGATCCCCACCTGGCATTCGGCACCCACGGCGGCGACGGCGTCGACCAACCGCTCGGCAGCGGCCGGTTCAGAACCGAAGTAGCGGGCCGCACCGCGAACCGACAGCACCAGCAGCCCCGGCCGCAGTACCTCGGCGCGGGGCACCACCTCATCGACGGCCGCCGTCACCCCTTCGAAGTGGCGAGCATCGCGGGCCGGGTCGGCGGTGACCACATGCAGCTGCGGACAACGGGCCTGTGCCTCGCGCCGGCGCAGAGTTCGGCGTACCCCGGCTGCGCGGGCCGCCGCCGAACAGGCGATCACCCGGTTGGCCAAGGTGACCGCGACCGGGGCCGTCGCCGGCAGCCCGGCCGCCGCAGCAGCGGCAACGGCAGGCCAATCCATGCACCAGATCGCCAGCACCCGGCCGGTCAATCAGCTCACCCTGGATCGTGCCGCGCGGCCGTGCGCGCGGACGGACAACCGGACCCGGCTGATACGTCCAGACCCCGACACCGGGGCATCACCGTGACCTGCGGTGGTCTCATAACCGCTCACCCGCGCATCCAGGCGCATCGTCGCGCCCTGCCAGTCCCCCCGCGCAACCAGCAGGGTGCAGCCCTTCTGCCGGGCCCTGGCCACCACCGCCCGCGCCCGGGTAGCCGTCACCGTCCGGCCGGCCAGGCCGAGTATCACCAGATCCATCCCGTCCATCAGCACCGCGGCCACCTCGACGGGATCGGTGCCCGGGTCCGGAATCACCGCCAACCGACTCAGGTCCGCACCCATTTCCACGGCGGCCAGCAGGCCGAAGTCCGGCACCCCGACGACGGCCACATGCCCACCGCCCGCCGTCACCGCCGCAGCCATGCTCACCGGCAGCGAGCGGGCCCCCGACACCACTGCGACCACACCGCGCGGCAACCCCATCGGCAGCGGTCCAGCCAGCGATTCGGGGATCGGTAGCAAACTTTCCGAGGCCGGTAAAACCTCATCAGCCACATCCGCAACAGGCCGGGCGACGCCGACCTTCCCCGCCACCGCAGCCATCTGGCGTCGGAGCTGTTGTAGCTGCTCAGCGCGGTCAAGCTGCCGTTTCCCCTGGGCAATCGCCACCGTCATCGCCCACCTCCAGCTGCGATCGCCATTCACTGTGTTCGAAAGTATGTTCGATACCACGAGTAAACACCCACCCCCCGACAGCGTCAAGGCGAAAACGCACCTGGCACGATGCATGCCATGACGAACACCGAACAGGCTGAGAAGGTCGCTCACGGGGCCGGCTTCGTCGCCGCGCTGGACCAGAGCGGCGGCAGTACCCCCAAGGCGCTGAAGCTCTACGGCATCGCCGAGGACGAGTACTCCGGCGACGAGCAGATGTTCGACCTGGTGCACCAGATGCGCACCCGGATCATCACCAGCCCGAGTTTCGGCGGCGACCGGATCGTCGCCGCGATCCTGTTCGAGATGACCATGGACCGCGAGATCGAAGGCCGCCCGACCGCCGACTACCTGTGGAACGTCAAGAAGGTCGTGCCGATCCTCAAGGTCGACAAGGGGCTGGCCGCCGAAGAGGACGGCGCCCAGGTGATGAAGCCCATCGACGGCCTGGACGAGCTGCTGGCCCGTGCGGTCGGCAAAGGCATCTTCGGTACCAAGATGCGCTCGGTCATCACGCTGCCCGGCGGTGGCCTTGAGGCCGTGGTCGATCAGCAGTTCGAGGTCGCCCGCCAGATCCTGGGTGCCGGACTGGTGCCGATCATCGAGCCCGAAGTCGACATCCACTCACCCGAAAAGGGTGAAGCCGAGGACCAGCTCAAGGCCGCGATCCTGCGCCACCTCGACACCCTCGATCAGCAGGTGATGCTCAAGCTCACCCTGCCCGACACCGACGACCTGTACGGCGAGCTGGTCGAGCATCCCAAGGTGATGCGGGTGCTCGCATTGTCCGGCGGCTACTCCCGCACCGACGCCTGCGAGCGGCTGGCCCGCAACCACGGCGTCATCGCCAGCTTCTCCCGGGCGCTGACCGAGGGCCTGACCGCACAGCAGAGCGACGACGAATTCGACAAGACCCTGGACGAGGCGATCACCGAAATCGCTTCTGCCTCAAGAACTTAACGAGCCGCCTACGGTGCGTAATATCCGAGCATCGCCCCTACGTCCTGCGCCCACATCTCTTCGTACATGAGGTCCGTGGCGAGGATCGCGGGGACGTTGCCGCTGAGAAAATTCACGGCGGTCAACTGAAGCAGAACCGCACGGTTGGCGGCGATCGCCGGCGGCGACACATTTGCGGCGAACGCCGCGTCAAAGGCCGCAGCCACGGCCGACGCCTGGACAGCGGCACTCTCAGCTTTCCCTGCAGCGGAGGTCAACCATCCGGCAACAGGTGACGTCGCGGCTGTCACAGCTGCGGAAGCCGGCCCTGCCCAGGGTGCTGACCCCAATCTCTGGGACACCCAATCAACGCCCTGCGCCGCCGCATTGAGCTCGTCGGCAAGGTTGTTCCAGGCCAACGCAGCTTGTAGCAACGCGGCAGAACCCGCGCCGGTGTACAACCGAGTGTTGTTGACCTCTGGGGGGAAGGCGGAGAAGTCGGTGGTCGTCAGGACTCGCCGCACGTCCTGGCCGAAGTCCTTTTTCTGCTCGATGATCGCCTTCTTTTCCTCAGCGATCGCCTTGTCTTGATCAGTAATTGCGTTGGCAGCGGTGGCATTCACGCGGACGGCGGCGGTGCGCTTTACCGTCTTTCCGACAGACGGAGCCGATTGCGACCGCGCGGCCGGCCCCGCCGTGTGCCTCTGGTTATGGGACGCCGCAGAAGAACTCGCGGTGCTATCGGCGTGAGCGACCGCCGACCCACCGGCCAGCACGGCCCCCGCACCCACGGCGAGGATTCCCGCGCCCATCCAGAATCGCCATTGACTGACCACGGAAACCTCCCCGAGAATGCGCCGGAACCCGGCACAGCAAACTCAAGGTAGCACGCTAGTTAACGGTAATTCACCGATAACTGGGCGCGACAGGGAAGCTGGCTACTCCCACTCGATGGTGCCCGGCGGCTTGCTCGTGACGTCGAGCACCACTCGGTTCACCTCGGGCACCTCGTTGGTGATGCGCGTCGAGATGCGCTCCAGCACCTCGTAGGGCACCCGCGTCCAGTCGGCGGTCATCGCGTCCTCACTGGACACCGGCCGCAGCACGATCGGATGGCCGTAGGTGCGTCCGTCGCCCTGCACACCCACCGACCGGACGTCAGCCAGTAGTACCACCGGGCACTGCCAGATCTGGTTATCCAAACCGGCAGACGTCAGCTCCTCGCGGGCGATCAGATCGGCACGGCGCAGCGTGTCCAGCCGGGACGCCGTCACCTCGCCGACGATCCGGATACCCAGCCCGGGTCCCGGGAAGGGTTGGCGGCCAACGATTTCCTCCGGCAGGCCCAGCTCCCGGCCCACCGCACGCACCTCATCCTTGAACAGCAACCGCAGCGGTTCGACGAGCTTGAACTTCAGATCCGCGGGCAGACCGCCAACATTGTGGTGGCTCTTGATATTTGCCGTCCCCGTGCCGCCGCCGGACTCGACGACGTCGGGATACAGCGTGCCCTGAACCAGGAAGTCGACCTCGCCGGCGCCGTCGGTCACGATGTCGCGCACCGCTCCCTCGAAAGCACGGATGAACTCGCGGCCGATGATCTTGCGCTTACCTTCGGGATCATGCACGCCTGTAAGTGCTTGCAGGAAGCGCTCTTCAGCGTCGATCGTGACCAGCTTGGCACCGGTGGCGGCGACGAAATCACGCTGCACCTGTTCACGCTCGCCGGCACGCAACAGTCCGTGGTCGACGAACACACACGTCAGACGGTCTCCGATAGCCCGCTGGACCAGAGCCGCTGCCACCGCGGAGTCCACGCCACCCGACAAACCACAGATGGCCCGACCGTCGCCGATCTGCTCGCGCACCTGCTCGATCAGGCTCTCGGCGATGTTGGCCGGCGTCCAACTGGCCCCGATTCCGGCGAAGTCGTGCAGGAACCGGCTCAGGATCTGCTGTCCGTGCGGGGTGTGCATGACCTCGGGGTGATACTGCACCCCGGCCAGCCGACGGGCCCGGTTCTCGAACGCGGCAACGGGGGCGCCGGAGCTGACGGCCACCACCTCGAAGCCCGCCGGTGCGGAGGTGACCGCGTCGCCGTGGCTCATCCAGACCGGCTGCGTGCCGGGCAAACCCGAATGCAGGTCGCCACCAACGACTTCCAGCTCGGTACGGCCGTATTCGCTGGTGCCTGTGCGCGCGACGGTCCCGCCGAGCGCCTGGGCCATGGCCTGAAAGCCGTAGCAGATGCCGAACACCGGTATGTCGAGGTCGAACACGGCCGGGTCCAGCTGCGGGGCGCCCTCGGCGTACACGCTGGACGGTCCGCCGGAGAGCACGATGGCCTGCGGATCTTTGGCCTTGATCTCCTCGACGGTCGCCGTGTGCGGGATGACCTCGGAGAACACCCGGGCTTCCCGGACTCGCCGGGCAATCAGCTGGGCGTACTGGGCACCGAAATCGACCACCAACACGGGACGAGGCGATGGGGATGTCACGCGCATGAGTCTAGTGCGCCGGATCGGCCGACCCGCTCAGCAGCCGCAGGTAGCCTTTCGCTGATGAAAGCCCTGCCAGCGGCCGCAGGAGTCGCTGTCGTCGCTACGACGACATTGGTGCTGCGCCGCTATCTGTCCGGCCGCAACGGCCTCGCCGCCGTGCCTACCGAGCTGCGCAGCCCGCTGCTGCCGATGCTGGCCGTCGACATCACCACACGCTCGCTGAAGGCCAGCAGGCTGAGCGGTCGGCTGCCTATCCCGCCCGGCGCCGGGGTCACCCTGACAAAACGCCAGATCGCCGGGCGGTTGGTGCTCGTGTTGACGCCAACACACCCATCCCGGGCGGCACTGCTCTACATCCACGGTGGCGGCATGGTGGTGGGCTCACCGCAGTCGGAGATCAGGGGCGCCGCGAAGCTCGCCCGCGAACTCGGCGCCGTCGTCGTCTCGCCGGACTATCGACTGGCGCCCGAGCACCCGTACCCGGCTGCCCTCGACGACTGCATGTCGACCCTGTACTGGATGCGCGACAACGCCACCGAACTGGGCATCGATCCAGACCGCATCGCGGTCACCGGGTCCAGCGCGGGCGGCGGGCTGACCGCTGCCGTCGCCCAACGCGCCCACGACGAGGGAATCCGATTACGGGCCCAGGCAATGGCCTACCCGATGCTCGACGACCGCACCGTGTTGCGGGACGACCACGGCGGGCGCGGCCGATTCCTGTGGACCCCGGCGTCGAACCGGTTGGGCTGGACGGCCTACCTCGGTCGCCCACCACGGCTGTCGGATGCACCCGAGTACGCCGCACCGGGCCGGCGAGATGTCCTGTCCGGCCTGGCGCCGGCATGGATAGGTGTTGGCGAGCTTGATCTGTTCTACGACGAGTCCGTCGACTATGCCGATCGGCTCCGTGCGGCCGGCGTCACGTGCGAGCTGGTGACCGTGCCCGGGATGTACCACGGCGCCGACGGACTGGCCGCCAAAGTACCTGCGATGCAGGCATTTCGCCGGGGGCTAACGGATCACCTGCGCAGCCACCTATGAGACCTCCCTGTCCATCCAGGCATGTTCTGCGGCCAGAAGGGGAATGGACAGCGAGGAATGGAGCTACAGGAGGTGGCGCGTGCTAGGACTGCCTGACGAGGTCAAGGCTTGTCTGTTCGACCTCGACGGCGTGCTCACCGACACCGCCCGGGTGCACACCCGGGCCTGGAAGGGGATGTTCGACGCCTATCTCGAGTGGCGGGCACAGCGGGCCCACACCGCGTTCGTGCCGTTCGACAGGGCGGAGGACTACCCCACCTACATCGACGGAAAAACGCGTGAAGACGGCGTCCGCTCCTTCCTGGCCAGCCGCGATATCACCCTTCCCGAGGGCGACCCGTCCGACCCGAACACCGCCGAAACCGTCTACGGGTTGGGCAACCGCAAGAACGCCTTGTTCCAGCAGCTCCTGCAGAAGAACGGCGTCGACGTGTTCGAGGGGTCGCGGCGCTACCTGGAGGCCGTGCACGCCGCGGGCATACCCGCCGCGGTGGTGTCCTCCAGCGCCAACACCGGCCAGGTCCTCGAGATCACCGGGCTCGACAAGCTGGTGCAGCAGCGGGTTGACGGCATCACGATTCGCGATGAGCACCTGCGCGGCAAGCCGGCCCCCGATGCGTTCCTGCGTGGTGCGCAGCTGCTCGATGTCGAGCCGGCGCACGCGGCGGTGTTCGAGGACGCGCTCGCCGGCGTGGCTGCCGGCCGGGCCGGACATTTCGGGTTCGTCGTCGGAGTCGATCGCCTGGGTCATGCGGATGCATTGCGGCGCAACGGCGCCGACGTCGTCGTTACCGACCTTGCGCAACTGCTGGATAAGCAGTGATCAACGGCGACGCTTTCCCGATCGAGCCGTGGCAGGTCCGGGAAAGCCACCTGAACCTGGACCAGATCGCCCAGTCGGAATCGTTGTTCGCGTTGTCCAACGGGCACATCGGTTTACGAGGCAACCTCGACGAGGGTGAGCCCTTCGGAATCCCAGGCACCTACCTGAACTCCTTTTACGAGACCCGGCCACTGCCCTATGCCGAGTCCGGATTCGGGTATCCCGAAGACGGCCAGACGATCGTCAACGTGACCAACGGCAAGATCCTTCGGCTGCTGGTCGACGACGAGCCGTTCGACGTGCGCTACGGCGACCTCGGCGAGCACGAACGAACTCTCGATCTGCGCGCCGGAACACTGACACGACGGGCAGTCTGGCGCTCACCAGCGGGCAAGAAGATCAGGCTGGTGTCGACGCGGCTGGTGTCCCTGGTGCAACGGTCCGTGGCGGCCATCGAGTATGTGGTCGAAGCGGTGGACGAATTCGCCCGTGTCACTGTGCAATCCGAACTCGTCGCCAACGAGGATCAACCCGAGCAGTCCAACGACCCTCGGGTTTCCGCGGTGCTGAAGCACCCGCTGGAGCCAGTCCACCACGAGTCCACCGAGGACGGCTCGCTGCTGATTCACCGCACCCGGGCGAGTCAGCTGATGATGGCCGCGGCGATGGACCATCTGGTCGAGGTCCCCGGCCGGGTGGAAATCGACACCATGGCTGCGGAAAACCTCGCCCGCACCACCGTCATCTGCGGGCTGCGGCCCGGTCAGCAGCTGCGGATCGTGAAATTCCTGTCCTACGGCTGGTCGAGCCTGCGGTCACGTCCCGCGCTGCACGACCAGGTGGCCGGCGCGCTGGCCGGGGCCCGCTACACCGGCTGGGACGGTCTGCTGCAGACACAGCGCGAGTACCTCGACGAATACTGGGACTGCGCCGATGTCGAGGTCGACGGCGACCCGGGCTGCCAGCAGGCAGTGCGCTTCGGCCTGTTCCACGTCCTGCAGGCCAGTGCTCGCGCCGAGCGCCGTGCGATTCCCGGCAAGGGTTTGACCGGGCCCGGCTACGACGGCCACGCGTTCTGGGACACCGAGGCTTTCGTGCTGCCGGTGCTGACCTACACCAAGCCGGAGGCGGCCGCTGACGCGCTGCGCTGGCGCGCCTCGATCCTCGATCTTGCGAAGAAGCGGGCCGAGCAGCTCGACCTGCAAGGTGCGGCGTTTCCGTGGCGGACGATTCGCGGCGAGGAGTGTTCGGCCTACTGGCCGGCGGGCACCGCGGCTTGGCACGTCAACGCCGACATCGCGATGGCCTTCGAACGGTATCGCACGGTCACCGGGGATCAGTCACTGGAATCCGATTGCGGGCTGGCGGTTCTCGTCGAGACCGCCCGGCTGTGGATCTCGCTGGGCCATCACGACCGCGATGGCGTGTGGCATCTCGACGGAGTCACCGGACCCGACGAATACACCGCGGTCGTGCGCGACAACGTGTTCACCAATCTCATGGCCGCACAGAACCTCCGCACGGCCGCCGAGGCCTGTAATCGCAACGCGGACGCCGCTTTTGCCATGGGCATCAGTAACGAAGAGACCGCCGCGTGGCGCGATGCGGCCGACAGTGTGCACATTCCCTACGACCAAGATCTGGGCGTGCACCAGCAATGCGAGGGTTTCACCAGACTGCAGGAGTGGGACTTCAGCGCCAACACCATCTATCCACTGCTTCTGCACCAGCCGTACGTTCGGCTCTATCCCGCGCAGGTGATCAAGCAGTGCGACCTGGTGCTGGCGATGCAGTGGCACAGCTATGCGTTCACTGACGACGAGAAAGCCCGCAATGTCGACTATTACGAGCGGCGCACGGTGCGCGACTCGTCACTGTCGGCCTGTACCCAGGCGGTCATGTGCGCCGAGGTCGGCCACCTCGAGCTGGCCCACTCCTACACCCAGGAGGCGGCCCTGATCGACCTGCGGGACCTGCACCACAACACCCGCGACGGCCTGCACATGGCGTCGCTGGCCGGAACGTGGACCGCGCTGGTGGCCGGCTTTGGCGGTCTGCGCGACGACGAGCACATCCTGTCGTTGGATCCTCAACTGCCCGAAGAGATCTCACGGCTGAAATTCGGGGTGCGCTGGCGCCAATACCAACTGTCCGCCGAGGTCGACCACCGCGAGGTGACCTACACCCTGCGCGACGGGCCCAACGGGCAACTCACCATCCGGCATGCCGGCGACGAGTTGACGTTGACCACACGCGAACCCACCACGGTGGCGCTGCGGACCCGCAAGGCATTGCTCCCGACTCCTGAGCAGCCGCCCGGACGGGCGCCACGTCGGCACATCGAACGTGGGGAGCGTTAGCCGCCGGTGTTGATCGGCTCGATCGGCAGGTGACGCAGCCCGCCTGGCGCATCGGTGGGCACCACGGGGTTCTTCGGTTCGATAGGAGCTAGTCGACGGTACGGCTGCCCCTGCACGGGACGCTGGTCGTCCTCGTCTTTGTTGGGCCACAACGACGTTGCCCGCTCGGCCTGGGCCGTGATCGACAGCGACGGATTGACGCCGAGGTTGGCCGAGACCGCCGCGCCGTCCATCACGTGCAGCGTCGGGTAGCCGTACACCCGCTGATAGGGGTCGATGACACCGTGGTCGGGCTTGTCGCCGATCGCCGCGCCACCGAGGAAGTGGGCGGTCAGTGGGATGTTGAACAGCTCGCCCCAGGTTCCGCCGGCAACGCCGTCGATCTTCTCAGCGACGCGGCGAGTGACCTTGTTACCGGCCGGAATCCAGGTCGGGTTCGGTAAGCCGTGGCCCTGCTTGCTGACCATCCTGCGCTTCCCGAACACACCGCGCTTGGTATAGGTGGTGATCGAGTTGTCCAGATGCTGCATGACCAACGAGATCATGGTGCGCTCGCTCCAGCGGCGGGGGCTGAGCATTCGTAGCATCGCCCGCGGATCATCGGAAGCGTTGGTGAACAACTGCTTCCAGCGCGGCTCGTCGCTGCCCTCGGGGCCGGGCCCGTCGGTCATCAGCGTCTGCAACAGGCCCATCGCGTTGGATCCCTTGCCATAGCGCACGGGTTCGACGTGGGTGTCCGGGGTCGGATGAATCGACGAGGTAATGGCCACGCCGTGGGTGAGGTCGAGATCGGGACGCGCTTGCAGACGTCCCGCGCCCACAATCGATTCCGAGTTGGTGCGGGTCAGCACCCCGAGCTTGTCGGAGAGCTTGGGCAGCGTGCCGGTGTCGCGCATCTTGAACAGCAGCTGCTGGGTGCCCCAGGTGCCCGCCGCAAGGACCACCTGGCGCGCGGTGAACGTCCGGCGGTCCTTGCGGGCCCATCGGCCGGTCCGCACCGTGTGGATGTCCCAGACTCCGTCGGGACGCTGCGCGAATCCGGTGACGGTGGTCATCGGAAAGACTTGCGCCCCAGCTCGTTCCGCCAGGCCGAGATAGTTCTTGACGAGCGTGTTCTTCGCGCCGTGCCGGCAGCCCGTCATGCACTCGCCGCACTCGATGCAGCCGGTGCGTGCGGGGCCGACACCGCCGAAGTACGGGTCAGGCACCGTCTTGCCGGGGGCCTTCTCGCCGTTGACCCCGAAGAACACCCCGACCGGGGTGGGCGTGAAGGTGTCGCCCACCCCCATCTCGTCGGCCACCTCCTTCATGATGCGGTCAGCGTCGGTGAAGGTCGGGTTCTTGATGACCCCCAGCATTCGCTGCGCCTGGTCGTAGTGCGGCATGAGCTCGGCACGCCAGTCGGTGATGTGCTTCCACTGCGGGTCGTTGAAGAACGGGTCCGGCGGCACGTAGAGGGTGTTGGCGTAGTTCAGGGACCCGCCGCCGACGCCGGCGCCGGCCAGGATCATCACGTTGCGCAGCAGGTGGATCCGCTGGATGCCGTAGCAGCCCAGCCGCGGCGCCCACAGGAACTCGCGCAGCCGCCAGGACGTCTTCGCGAACTGGTGGTCGGCGTAGCGGCGGCCGGCCTCCAGAACGCCGACTCGATAGCCCTTTTCGGTGAGCCGCAGCGCGCTGACGCTGCCGCCAAAACCCGAACCGATGATCAGCACGTCGAAATCCGGCTCCATCGAACCAGTATGAACTTACCGACAAGTAACAAGCTAGAGAGGGGCGCCTAATTCCCCTGCCGCGCTCCTCCCGCGAGCGTCACCCTGGGGCCGCGTTCGCCGTCGACAGTGACTCTGGTGTGACGCTCGCCGGAGAAGCTCGCGGGAGAAGTCCTCTAGCGGCCGACGGTCAGTCCGACCTTCTGGAATTCCTTCAGATCGCAATACCCGGCCTTGGCCATCGACCGGCGCAAGCCACCGACCAGGTTGAGCGAGCCGAACGGGTCGTCGGAGGGCCCATTGAGCACCCGGTCCAGGGACGGGCGCTCCCCCGCCGCGATCTGCAGCAGCGCGCCACGAGGCAGCGACGGGTGCGCCGCGGCCACCGGCCAGAACCAGCCGTCACCGAGTGCCTCGGCGGATTCGGCCAGCGGCGTGCCCAGCACCACCGCGTCGGCGCCGCAGGCGATGGCCTTGGCCAGGTCACCGGAGGTGTGGATGTCGCCGTCGGCCAGCACGTGCACGTAGCGCCCGCCGGTCTCGTCGAGGTATTCACGCCGGGCAGCAGCCGCGTCGGCGATCGCGGTGGCCATCGGCACGCTGATACCCAGCACCTCGTCGCTGGTGGTGACCCCGAGCGTCGAGCCGTAGCCGACGATCACGCCGGCCGCGCCGGTGCGCATCAGATGTAGCGCGGTGCGGTGATCCAGCACCCCGCCGGCCACCACCGGAATGTCCAGCTCGGAAATGAACGTCTTCAGGTTGAGCGGCTCCCCGTGGGAGTCCACCCGCTCGGCAGAGATGATCGTGCCCTGGATCACCAGCAGGTCGATACCCGCCGCGACCAGCGCCGGCGTCAGCGCCTGCGCGTTCTGCGGGCTCACCCGAACCGCGGTGGTGACCCCGGCGTCGCGGATGCGGGCCACGGCGGCACCCAGCAGCTCGGGATTGAGCGGCGCGGCATGCAGTTGCTGCAGCAGCCGGATCGCGGCCGTCGGCTCGGGCTCCTTGTCGGCGGCCTCGATGACCTCGATGACCTTGGCCTCGACGTCGGCGTGCCGTCCGATCAGGCCTTCGCCGTTGAGCACCCCGAGCCCGCCGAGGCGGCCCAGTTCGATGGCGAACTCCGGGGAGACCAGGGCGTCGGTCGGGTGGGCGACGACGGGGATCTCGAACCGGTAGGCGTCGAGCTGCCAAGCGGTGGACACATCCTGGGACGAGCGGGTCCGCCGCGAGGGAACGATGTTGATGTCGTCGAGTTCGTAAGTACGGCGGGCAGTTCTGCCCATGCCGATTTCAACCATGTCACGCATCGGCACCCCTAGCGGGCGTAGTAGTTGGGGGCTTCGACAGTCATGGCGATGTCGTGCGGGTGGCTCTCCTTGAGCCCCGCCGCCGTGATCCGCACAAACTGGGCGTGCTGCAGATCCCCGACGGTGGACGCGCCGGTGTAACCCATGGCGGCGCGCAGACCACCGGTGAGCTGGTGGATGACGGTCGACAGCGGGCCGCGGAACGGCACCCGGCCCTCGATGCCCTCGGGGACCAGCTTGTCCTCGGACAGCACGTCGTCCTGGAAGTAGCGGTCTTTGGAGTACGACTTGGCGGCCCCGCGCCCCTGCATGGCGCCCAGCGACCCCATGCCGCGGTAGCTCTTGAACTGCTTGCCGTTGACGAAGATCAGGTCGCCGGGCGCTTCGGCGGTACCGGCCAGCAACGAGCCGAGCATCGCGGTCGACGCACCCGCCGCCAGCGCCTTGGCAATGTCACCGGAGTACTGCAGACCGCCGTCGGCGATCACCGGCACACCGGCCCGCGCGCACACCGCAACGGCTTCCAGGATCGCGGTGATCTGAGGTGCACCCACCCCCGCCACGACGCGGGTGGTGCAGATCGATCCGGGTCCAACCCCGACCTTGACGGCGTCGGCGCCGGCCTCGATGAGCGCGGCGGCCGCACTGCGGGTGGCGACGTTGCCGCCGACCACCTCGACCCGGTGACCGACCTCGGCCTTGAGCTTGCCGACGGTGTCGAGCACCCGGCGGTTGTGGGCGTGGGCGGTGTCGACGATCAGCACGTCCACCCCGGCGTCGACCAGCGCCATCGCGCGATCCCACGCGTCGTCCCCGACGCCCACCGCGGCACCGACGAGCAGCCGCCCGTCGCTGTCCTTGGTGGCCAGCGGATGCTGCTCGGTCTTGACGAAGTCCTTGACCGTGATCAGTCCGGTCAGCCGACCGTGCCCGTCGACGATCGGTAGCTTCTCGATCTTGTTGCGCCGCAACAATCCCAGCGCGGCGTCTGCCGTCACACCCTCTTGGGCGGTGATCAGCGGCGCCTTGGTCATCACCTCGGCGACCGGCTTGTTCATGTCGACTTCGAAGCGCATGTCGCGGTTGGTGATGATCCCGACCAGTGCGCCCTGCGGGTCGACCACCGGCAGGCCCGAGATACGGAACCGGGCGCACATCGCGTCGACCTCGGCCAGCGTGTTCTCCGGTGAGCACGTCACCGGGTCGGTCACCATGCCGGCCTCGGAGCGCTTGACCGTCTCCACCTGGCCTGCCTGTTCGGCGATCGACAGGTTGCGGTGCAGCACGCCCATGCCGCCCTGGCGGGCCATCGCGATGGCCATCCGCGCCTCGGTCACGGTGTCCATCGCGGAGCTGACCAGCGGCACTTTGAGCCGGATCTTCTTGGTCAGCTGACTCGAGGTGTCGGCATCCGCGGGCACCACGTCGGAGGCCGCGGGAAGCAGCAGGACGTCGTCAAATGTCAGGCCCAGCATCGCGATCTTGTTCGGGTCGTCGCCGCCGGTGGGAACCCAATCCCCCAGCAGGCCGTTCAGGTGCGCGGTCACGTCGTCGATGCGGCCGGCGCTACCTTCGGCAATGGTCATCGGGAGGCCCCCATCAGCTGGCGGAATGTGGACACCATCCTATCGGCTCGCCGTCAGGTTCCCTGGCGCGATACCCGCTGCGCTGCGTAATGTGGTGTCGTGCGCGACCACCTTCCACCAGGCCTGCCACCAGATCCGTTCGCCGACGACCCCGCCGACCCGTCGGCTGCGTTGGATGCGATCGAGCCGGGACAACCGTTGGATCCCCAGGAGCGCTCCGCGGTCGAGGCCGATCTGGCCGATCTGGCCGTGTACGAGGCACTGCTCGCGCACCGCGGGATTCGCGGCCTGGTGGTGTGCTGCGACGAATGCCAGCAGGACCACTATCACGACTGGGATATGTTGCGCGCCAACCTACTTCAACTTTTGGTCGACGGCACAGTGCGCCCGCACGAGCCCGCCTACGACCCTGAGCCGGACGCCTACGTCACGTGGGACTACTGCCGCGGATATGCCGACGCGTCCTTGAACGAAGCAACCTCGGACTACGACGGATTCCGCTGAACGCGGGCGACAGCTTCCGCTGAATTCAGTTCCCGCTGCCATGCCCGCCACCGGAACTCGGTGACTTCGGCGCCTGCGGTACCGGCATCATCGTGGTGGTGATCACAGCAGCCGGTGGTTGTGTCTTCGGCGCCTGAATGACCGTCGACGGTATCGAGACGATCGGCTGTGGCTGAGTAGCACTGGGTACTTCAGTGGCACTGGGTGCTGACGCGACCGCCGGCGCCGACTGTTGGACAACCGTCGAGGTGGTCGCCGCCGCAGCCGGGGACTCCGCCGCTGCAGCCGGCCCCGTGGTCGTCGCGACCGCGGGTGCCTGCGCCGCGGCGGACGCGCTGGTGGTGGTAGCTCCGGCCCCGGTGGTCGTCGTCGTGGTGGTCGTCGGCGCAACCGTCGTGGTCGTGGTGGTCGCCGTCGAGGTGACGGACGTGGTGGTCGTCGGCGCGACAGACGTGGTCGTCGTCGGTGCAGCCGTCATCGACGTGGTCGGCACCGTCGTCGAGCTCGTCGGTTCGGTCTGCTCCACCGACGACGTCGGGGTGTCCGACGGCGACGGGCTCACCGTGTCGGTGCCGTCCGGCGTTGTCGACAGCGTGATCGGCGAATCGCAACCGGCGGATCGGCACGCGTCGGTCGGCGGCACCTCGGGCCCGGTGGTCGGGGTGATCGCCGCCGGGACGAGCTCGGTGGCCGATGCCGGCACCGTGTAGGTGATGCCAGGCGGCACCGTGGCCTCGGGGTCCTTCTGGACGACCTTCGCCGACAGCTCGTTCCACTGGTCGAGCACGTCTTGCTTCTGCGGTGTGTCACCGACGCTGTTCACCTGCGAGTTGACCTCGACCAGCTTGGCCTGGGCCGCAGGCCAGTCGCCCTGGTCGACCAGCTGCTGAACCTGCTTCAGTTGCTCCGTGGCGGAGGCCAGGGTGACCTGGTCGTCGCGGACCTGCTTGGGCTGACCGAACAGCATCGTGTGCAGCCCATAGAGGGCGTCGCCGGGGCCGGCACCGTACACAACAGCGCCGAATCCGCCGAACACCAGCACACCGGCTGCCGCGGCGCCGACGAGGCTCAGGCCACGCCGGCTGCGCCCGCTGCGCTGCTTCTCGGCCAGGCCGGTACGCAGTGCGTTGACGGCGTCACGCTCGGTGATCAGTCCGTTCGCCGGCGGCCAGCGCATCTCGTCGCGCCACCCCCCGAGCAGTTCGGCCAGCATCGCATCGCCCTGGTCCTGCGGGGCGGCGGGTTGGGCATTGGCCAGGGCGTCGATGAAGCGGTCGCTGTTGATGATGGCGTCGAGCGACGGATCGTCGTTGCGTGAGTTGCGTCCGAAGTCAGGCATAGCTCTGACCTCCGGCCGTGATCTCGGTTTTCAGCTTGGCCAGCGCCCGGTGCTGGGCGACTCGGACAGCTCCTGGGGTACTGCCGACCGCCTCGGCGGTCTCCTCCGCGGACAACCCGACCACGATGCGCAGCATCAGGATCTCGCGCTGCTTTTCGGGCAGGATCTCCAGCAATTTGCTCATCCGGGCGGCGGAATCGGAGTTGACCGCCATCTGCTCGGGACCCGCTTCAAGCGAGAGCCGCTCCGGCACCACATCGGTGGGGTCGGACTTGTTCCGGCCAGCGGCGCGGTGAGCGTCGGCGACCTTGTGAGCAGCGATGCCGTACACGAAGGCCAGGAAGGGGCGACCCTGATCCTGGTAGCGCGGCAGCGCCTGGATGGCGGCCAAGCAAACCTCCTGAGCGACGTCGTCGGCAGAGAGGCCAACCCGCTCCGTGGAACCCAGGCGAGCCCGGATATAGCGGACCACGATGGGGCGGATGGTCTCTACAACTTCTCGGAGGGCATCACGACTGCCAGCCACCGCTTCAGCAACGGCTGCGTCGAGACGATCCCCTGGAATTGTCATCGACGGCGATATCTCCAACGTTACGAACGGGACGCTTCCCGGCAGGCACTGCGCTAGACAATATCGGCCCAACCTGCCGATTGGGCGTTACCTGCGGCTCCACCGCCCGCCGCGCCGTGTGATAACGCCAGCACAGTCGTCTCGGATGGCCGAGACCTGCTGTGACGTAAGTGTTGCGCTATTGATATCGGCCAGCAGACACGCCAGCGCCCACCGCAGCGGAACCAAGCCGTGGGCCTGCGTGTCGCTCAGCGCCGCGTCGGCGACCTCCCGCGAGGTCTCCACCGACCCCGCGCAGCACAGCGCCGCGGCGAGCACCACGTCGCTCTTGACTCGATGGCGCCGCAACTGCGGCAGCGCGCCGTCGGCAATCTCCACCCCTCGGCGCGCGTGCATCACGGCGTCCGCTCCGCGGCCACCGGCCATCGCCAATTCCGCGCTGACCCACGCCAGCCGGATGGCCAGTCGCGTCGGCGGCGCCTCGGCGCAGTCCATCATCTCCTCGGCTCGCTCGAGCAGCCGCGCCGACGCCGCGAGCCGACCCACGCCCAGCGCATCGGCGGCCAACCCGACGACGGCGTCGACGCGGGCTTCCACCCCCATCGGGTCGTCACCCGCGGTCTGCGCCAGCGCCAGCGCACGGCCGTCCCAGCCGGCAGCACGGTGATGGCCACCGAGCTGACGCAGCAACGACGCCTCGGTACTCAACGACAGCGACGCGAGGGCCCCGGCGGGTTGGCGGCGGCGCAGGTCCGCGAGGTCGGCACGGGCACTGCTGTATCGACCCTGACCGGCGGCGGCGACGGCCCGCAGCCATAGCTGCGCGGGCGTGCTGGCGGCGGGCAGCGGCCAGCAGCCCGGGTTGTCGCCGAAGGCGGCGACGGCCAGTGCGGTGGAGTTCATCTGACCCGGGACGCTATCAACCGGCCGAGCGCCTCATGTCAGTTAACAGTTCGTGGTCGTGATGTTACGGCTGTGTTTACTACCTATTGAGCGCTAGGAAATCGAGCGATGACGCCGGGGGGCTCGTACTGCACAAATCACAAAATCATCACGATCAGAACGCACCAGATAGCACCTCGCTCGGCCGCGATGGGTCGCAATGATGAACGTGATGTAAATTCTCGAGCTGCGATTATGTGATTGCGCACATGGTGTGGGTATTGACTCGCTTTGCAAAGCACCCCTAATTTTGGTGACACGAGTAGTCATAGGCGACAGTGCTCGGATCGGTTCCACAACTCACGCACGTGAAATATGTGCGGAGAGAGGGGTTTTCCAATGCCACAGCCGCAACAGCTACCCGGCCCAAACGCCGACATCTGGGATTGGCAGATGCAAGGCCTCTGCCGAGGTGTCGATTCGTCCGTGTTTTTCCATCCCGACGGGGAGCGTGGCCGCGCCCGCGCACAGCGTGAGATGCGTGCCAAGGAAATGTGCCGGAGTTGCCCGGTGATCACTCAATGCCGTTCGCACGCTTTGGCCGTCGGCGAGCCTTACGGCATCTGGGGTGGATTGAGCGAAGCAGAGCGCGAGTTGTTGCTCAAGCGTGGAATTCGCCGCAGCGCCTGATTTGACAGCAAACACCAAAAGAGGCCCATCCCGATGCGGGATGGGCCTCTTTTGGCGGTCAGGGCCCTATCGCCTCACCGGGCGCCGGCCGCCAGCCATTGCTCGAAGGTCGTGGGGGCGATGCGAGCGCCGTCGCCAGGAAGCAGGACATTGCCCGCCAACTCCGGCCCCAGCGGACCGGACCACGTCGGAACGAGCTTCACCGAATGGCCCGTTACGGCATGGGTGCGCCGGGCCATGTCCACCAGATCCTGGGTCTCGGGACCGACGACATCGACATAGCGGCCCTGCGGCGCCCCGACGGCCAGCTCTGCCAGCACCTCCGCGATGTCGTCCGGTGCGATCGGTTGCACCAGCAACGGGGCGATGAGCGCGACGCCGTCCTGTTCGGTCCAGCTGGCCGCCATGGCCGCGAAGTCATGGAACTGCGCGGCCGGGACGATCGTCCACGGCACCTGGCCCGCCTCGATCAGCCGTTCCTGTTCGCGTTTGCCCTCGTAGTGCGCGGTGCCGCCGTCGATCTTGTGGATACCGACGATCGACAGCAGCACATGATGGCGCACACCGGCCCGTTGTTCGCTTTCGAGGAGGTTTGTCGTCGTTGTTGCGAAATACTCACGGGTCTCCTCCGGGCCGACGGGTGGCGCGCTGATGGCGTCGACCACCGCGTCGACGCCGGTGAGCGCCGCATCCAGACCGTCGCCGCTGAGCAGGTCGACACCCAGCGAGCGGCTGATGCGCACGACGTCGTGCCCGTTGCGTTCGAGTGCCGCGACGGTGCGAGCTCCGATGTTGCCGGTCGCACCGGCTACCGCGATTCGCATGTGTTACCTCCAGAGATCGTTGTGGGCATCTGAAAAACCCAACGCCGACGCCACGGCCTTCTCATCCAAGGATGACCAGCTCAGCCGGGGATCACCGGGATCGTGAGTGCCGAGGCGCCCGGCCCCCAGTGCACGACCGCCCGGCCCCGTCGGCTCGATACGTAGCGCGCAGGCAGATGCCCGAACAGCGGGTTGAACGGCTCGAGATAGCGGCCGGCGACGATCAGCCGTAGCTCATCGCCCGCGCGGAACAGCGTCGACGAGGCGCTGAGCTCGATGTCGGTATCCACGATTTCGCCCGGCCGCAGTGGGCGCAGGGCGTCCAGCGATTCCCGCAGCGCCAGCCGCAGCCGGCCGTCGGCGATGCGGTCGCGGCCGTACCCGTAGGAGCCCTCGAACGGTACGTAGTGCCCGGCGCTCCACTTCTCCACGCCGACGAACAGATGTGCGTCATCGGCGCCGTCCAACGCGATGCGCAACCGCAGGCTCATCGGCCCGGTGAGCTCGACATCCCGGTCGAAGCGGTGGGAGAACGCAACCGCCTGGCGCCGCAGCCGGAATGCCGCGGTGCCCGAGGCGGTCGGCTCGGATTCACCGAGGGTGCCGTCGTCGCCTAGCTGCAGGGCCGTCCACTTAGTGCGGGCCAGCGGCCATTCCTGTTCCTCGCGCACGGCGACCACCGCGTCGCGGCGTTCACGCACCTCGAGGCGGACCCGCGGCGGTGCGGGTAGGTCGAGCGCACGCAGGTGGCGGTCGAAGAAAGCGGTCTGTGCGCGCTGCGCCTCTTCGCCGTAGAAGACGGCCCATTTCCCGCCGCGGTGGGTGTAGGCACTGCACTCCGACGATCCCGCCCGCTCGACCAGCCGCCACGAGCCCTGACTGTGCAGGTTGTGGTCAGAGAAGCTGGCGCAGGCCAGAATTGGCACCTCGATGCGGGCGAGGTCAGGGGTGATCGATTGCCACCAGGCGTCGTGTAGCGGATGCTCGCGCCGTTGCGCCCCGAGGTCGACGGACAGCCGGGCATTGCGGCGGGTGATCGCCGTCCAGATCACCGAGAAGCCCCGTTCGGGGATGCCGCCCGGTGTCATGAAGTCACGGTAGGCGTCGGTAAACCCTTCCCAGGGACAGATCGCGGCGAGGTGCGGCGGGTGCAGTGCGGCCGCTTTGTATTGCGAGAGAGCCAGATACGACACTCCGAGCATCCCGACCCGGCCGTTCGACCAGGGTTGCGTCCCAGCCCATTCGATCAGGTCGTAGACGTCACGGGCCTCGTCGTCGGACAGCAGCGAACCGACTCCATCGGAGGTGCCTGCGCCGCGCGTGTCGGCGTTGATCACCGCGTAGCCCCGCGCGACCCATGTCACCGGATCCGGCGCCTCCCAGCCGGTTTCGCTCGAAATCTGGTACGGCTGCGGCTGATTCATGATCCGGAACTGGAAGCTCAAGCGCCAGCCACGACGGGTGCGCCGCGGCAGCACGTCCTTGCCATAGGGGTGCGCGGACAGGATCACCGGGAACGGGCCGTCACCCGACGGACGATAGACGTTGACGCGCACCGTGACTCCGTCGCGCATCCGTACGGCGACGTCGTGGTCTTTGATCAGGTCGGCCGGGGCGGGAACGACTGTGATCGGTGGATGCAGGAAGGCCCGGACTCGTTGGCGCGCATAGGCCGCCGTGCCGGGCCGCCGCCGCGGCCGGTCGTATCGTGTCGCCATCTCAGCTGGGTGGGGCTTCGTCCTCGACCGGGTGATCCACCGTGGCAGGCTGCGGAGGTGTGGGCTTGGGCCGCCGCGCCCTCGCCAGCCGCACCACGCCGTAGACGATGACACCGGCGACCGCGAGCACCACCAACCATGGCAGCAGCAACCCGACCAACAGCACCAGGTTGCCGACCACGGAAACCAAACCGTCCCAACCTCGTTCGATCTGTCCGAAGAAGCCCCGGTACTCGGTTGGCGCGGGGCCACCGATCGTCTGAGCGACGAAGGTGACGTTGACGGTGCTGTAGTCGATCTGGTCGCCGAGCGCCTCGCGTTGCGCCCGGAGGCTGTCCAGCTCCGCCTGGCGCTCGGAAAGCGCGCCCTCGGCCTTGATCAGCGAATCGGGATCCCTGGCATCACGCATGATGCCCAGTAGCCGGTCGACGGACGTCTGCAGCGCCTTGATCCGGGCGTCGAGGTCGACGCGCTGAGCGGTGACATCGTCGGAGGCGATCTCGACGTGTTCGACGGTGCCCAACGCCTTGAGTTGGCCCAACACGTCGTCGAGCTTCGCGGCGGGAACTCGCAAGACCACCGACGCGCGTGCCCGGCCGGTGCCCGATCCCGCATCCTCGGAGCGGTTGTCGACGCGCCCGTTCGCGTTCGCGACGAGCACGGCGGCTTTATCCGCGGCCTCGGCGGGTTGAGCCACCGAGATCGTCATGGCTGCCGTCTTGACCACGTCGCGTTTGACCGATGGCGGCTGGCCCGGCGCATCCTGGGGCATGGGTGCGCCTGCGACCTCCCCCGAGCTGACGGACGGCGCCGGCTCGGTCGGGGGGTGCACGGATGGCCCGCTACAGGCCGTCAGCGCAGCCACCCCCACCACCAACAGCACGGCCAAGCGAGCACACGAAGTCCGCAGCACGTTTTCCATTCCGATTAGGTCGGTTCGGAGCGCATCGACCCGAGGAAATAGGTTTCGCGTCCGGACGGGTATCCACCGCCATCGGTGGCGATGTGCACATGGTCGTAGTGGTTGGCGGTTTCGTTGCCGTAGTCGGCGGTCCAACTCGGCGCGCCGATGCCCGGGTAGAAGCCCTGCCGCCAGATCACGTGCAGCACGCCCCACCGCTTGGCATTGGCCAGGGCGAACCCGGCGATCTGATTGCCCAGCTCGATGCCCTCCGGCGTGTGGAAGTTCGGGATCATCACGTCGATCGCCAACCCGTTCGGGTGCCACGGCAACGGGTCTTGGCGGTAGCCGCCGATCGTCTTGATCTCGAGGAACATCACGCTGATGGCCCTGGCCACCCAGACGGTGTGGACCTGCAATCCCTCTTCGGGCGCGACGCCCCGCGGCAGCGCGAGCTGGAAGTCCGCGCTGGTGACGGGTGCACTGGCGGCCAGCAATTCCGCTTCGGTGGGCTGCACGACGCGAGGCGCGTCGGGCACCACCGATGCCTGCCCGGCATGTGAAACAGCAGGCGCGGCAACACAACACTGCTTTTCATTGCTCTGGGCGTAGAACATGGCCGAGGCGAGCGCGACCGACGCCGCTACCGCAAGCCAGCGACCGCGGGCGCCGGCGAACACTCTGACCACGACCAGCACTTTACTGCGGTGATCGACCCGATGTGGCAACCTTCGCGTGCTGGCTATTGCCGCATGTGGGATGCCCCGCCGATATACCAGGTCTGCCCGTTGATCCACTCGGCCTCATCGGACAGCAGGAACGCCGCCACGGCGGCGAGATCGGATGGCCTACCCAGGCGGGTCACCTTGGCCGCCATCAGGAACATCTCCTGCATCTGCTGGTCGTTCTGCCGTTCCTGGGTCTCCCCCATGACCAGGCCGGGCATCACGGCATTGCTCCGAATTCCCTTCGCCCCGTAATTGTTGGCGACGTGGCGGGTGATCTGGTTGACCGCTGCCTTCGCCGCGTTATAGGCGACATGCATGGGGTCGGTGCCCAACGATCCGCCCGAGGAGGTGTTGACGATGGCGCCGCCGCCCTGCTCGAGAAGATGCGGAAGCACCGCGCGGATGGTTCGGACGTAACCGAGCAAGTTGACGTCGAGGGTGCGGTGCCACACCTCGAATGGCGTGTCCAGGATCGTGGTATCCCGGCCGAGATTGTCGTCGGACAGGTCGGCGCCGACGTTGTCCAAGCCGTGTATCGCGCCGAATTCGGCGATCGTGGCCTCGACGAGGTGGCGGACCGAGTCGTCGTCGGCAAGGTCGAATTCCACCGCGATGGCGCTGCCACCCGAGTCGGTGATCTGCCCGACGGTAGCGTTGGCGCCGGCAATGCTGACGTCACCGACGGTCACCGACGCACCTTCGGCGGCAAGGCGTTTGGCGGTTCCAGCACCGATTCCGGTGGCTCCCCCGGCGACGATGAAGGTCTTGCCGTCCAGTCCTCGCATCTAGAACTCGATCTTCTCGATCGGGTTGGAGCGCTCGAGCATGCCGTAGGTCTCCTCGCCGTCCCATCGGTAGCGCACCCCGGCCTGTTGCAGCGCAGGGAAACTCGGGTTCTCTTTCTTCATCTCCCGCACCGAGAAGGTGTTGTCGTTGTGGTGGATGTCGTGGGTGGAGAACACCGTCTCGCCGTCGATGCGCACGGTGCCGTCGGCCGTCTCCAGCACCACCGACACGTCTTCGCCGACATCGCGCAGCTTGGTCAGCCAGGGCGCCTGCACCGCGCGGGCCGGGATCAGGCCGCCATCTCCGGTGAACAGATAGCCCTCGTTGAACGTCGGCTGACCGTCGGGTCGCGGCGGGTACGCGATGTAACCGAATGCCTTGCCGCTGGGAAACAACGCCGATTGCCATGCGTGACCCCAGAATTCGGCGAGTTTGCGCACACCCTGGCGGCGGATCCGCAGCCCGCTGCCGGTGAAGTCCTGGGTCTGCCCGCCGATGGTCACCGACCCGCGGGCCCGGAACAGCTGCTCGTAGCGGGGTCCGCCCATCAGGTCACCCTCGACGGACTTCTTGATCTGTTCGGCGGCGTCGCGCTGCAAGGCGCCCTGAATCCAGGGTGGTACTGCCATCGTCGCCTCGACGGTGAAGGTCACGTCCACCAGTGGTCCGCCGGTTCGGCCGGCGACCAGATCGGCCGAGGAGGTCTGGACGGCCTTGCCGTCGTAGGACATCGTCCAGGTGGCGAACGGTTCGACGCAGCGAAACGCCAGCCCGCCCGCGCCAAGCACAGTGGGCTTACCGTCGGGGCCCTGTGCGGGCAGCGATGCTCCGCCGTCCCGCAGCCGGTACACCCTGCCGTCGGGGAAGGCGATGTTGATCTGCAGCTCGTGGTTGTCCCAGTTCGCGGCGACCGCTTCGATTCCGATGCGGGGCAACCCGATTCGACCCTGGTCATCGACCGTCCAGAAACTCACCGAGTCACGCATGTCCGGATTGTCCGGACGTCGGGCGAACACGTACTCGCGTGACGGGTCGATCCCGCCGGTCAGGTCGGTCGGCATGGCGGCTCCTGGTGCATCAGTGGTTCGTCCAGCGGATGGCATGTTCGACGTAGCGGGCGAAGCGGGGCCGAACCTGGTCGACGTCAATGGCGAACGCTGTCGCGTCGGCGTGCGAGCTGGGTTCGCGTTCATTGGCGGCTTCCTGCCACCAGCTGTGCATACGCTGCTCGAATTCGTCTGTGACCGGCGCGCCCAGCCAGGTGTACAACCCGGTGACCTCACCGATCGGATCGGCCTGCATGGCCCGAAAGTCGATGTCGTAGAAGCGGTCTTCGGCGCTGTCAGCCCGGAACTCCATGGCTCGATCCATGCCACGGGACCAGTGCTCGACGTTGAGCCGGCCGATATAGGGCCGGTCGATGTCGTCGGTGAAGGTCCCGACGATATCGGCGTATAGGTCGGCCACGGAGAGGATGACATCGGTCGGGTCGCGATGCGTCATCACGTATTTGGCATCGGGGAAGGCCGCGTCGACGGCGTCGAGCCACAGCACGTGCGACGGGCATTTGAGGCGCCAAGACCGGGTCGGTTCACCCCACTGGAGCAGCTTCATGACCCGCCGCTGATAGGCCATCGTCGTTGTCAGATCGGCCTTTTCGACCAACCAGGACGAGTAGGTGGGAACCTGGGCGAACGATTGAAACAGGTGCGACTTGAAATCCAGTGCCATCAGTTCATGGCATTCCATCGGTCCATGGGTGTCGGCAGGTACGTGGTAGCGCGTGCCGATCATCTCGCCCTTGTCCGGCGGGACGCGCGGATCGACACCGACCACGGTCGACGGTGGCGGACACGGCTGCGACGACTCCCACCGCCGCAGATACCGGACGTCGGGGTCTTGGGCCAGCAGCATCGACAGCGCGGTGGATCCTGTTCGGGGCAAGCCCAATCCGATCAGCGGCGCGACGATAGCCGCGTCGTCGATCTCCGGGTGGCGCCGGTACCAGTCCTCCACCTGCAGGCGCTGGGCCAGATATCCGGTGAGGCGGTGGTAGATGAACGCCTCACCGCGAGCATTGAGCCGGGCTTCGTCGGCAAGGGACGCCAGCAGAATGCCAAGGCCTTCTTCGAACGAGTCCACCCCGAAGTCGGTCAAACCCGTTTGTTCAACGGCCTTGTCCTTCAGTTCGTCGACGCCTGTCATCGCTCAGCCCATCCACTGCCCGCCGGCGACATCGATCGTCTGCCCGCACAGGTAGTCGGCCGCCTCGGATGCCAGGAACGCCACCATGTTCGCCGCCTCTTCGGGCAGTGATGCCCGGCCGAGTTGAACCTGCGTGGTGATCGCTTCCAAGATGGCTCCACGACCAGCGAGGTGCTGGTCGTTCTGCGGATGCAGTAGGTACTCCATCATCTCGGGCTTGATCATGATGCCGGGCGCCACCCCAAGGACATTGACGCCACGCGGCGCCATCTCATGGGCAAGGTTGCGGGTGAAGCCGATGACTCCGGCCTTGCACGAGTTGTAGACGACCAGGCCGCGCTGCTGGATGCGGCCACCGACCGAGCCGATGTTGATGATCTTGCCGGACCCTTGCGGCAGCAGGAATTCCAAAGCGGCGTGGGCCCCGTACATCATCATGGTCAGGCTGCCCAGCACGGTGTGATCGATGTCGGCCTTGGTGTGCTTCTCGAATGGTCCGCCGACCACCATCACCGGGTTGTTCACCATGATGTCCAGGCCGCCGAGCTCACCGTGGGCGACGCGGATCGCCTCGTGAACTTGATCCCAGTCGGACATGTCCGCCTTCACCGGGAATGCGTTCACACCCCAGCGCTGCTCGATCTCCTTGGCCCGGCGTTCGACCTTCTCGAAGGTGCGCCCGATCAGGGCCACGTCAGCGCCGAGGCCGGCCAGCCGGTTGGCGATGGCTTGACCCAGCCCGTCCCCGCCGGCGCCGGTCACGAACGCCTTCTTGCCGGTGAGGTCCATCAGCTCGGTGACGCGCTTGTCGATGATGTGGTGCGGCAGGCTGTCGAGATTCAACGCCGCGATGGCCGCGGCATCGTCTTGAACCGTCATCAGCTCTCCTGTCGCCGTCCCTACGAGTGCCGACGATAGGGTCCGCGGAGCCCGGGCAGGTAATACCAATTACGGGGTTCAGTCATGCCGATTCTCGATGGCTGGTATACCTCTGGTCACGATGGACACGCATCGACTGAAGTACTTCCTGCGGATCGCAGAAGAGGGATCGATCACGCGTGCGGCCGGCGTGCTGGGTATCGCCCAGCCCGCCCTGAGCCGCCAACTTCAGCTGCTGGAAGACGATCTCGGCATCGCTCTGTTCCGCCGGACGCGCCGCGGTGTGGAGCTCACCGACGCAGGTGAACGGCTGCGCGCGTCGACGGCAGGCCCGCTGCGGCAGCTGGAACTCGCGGTGCAGTACGCGGGGTCTCCGGTGGCACGGCTGAACCGCAACCTGCTGCTCGGCCTGGCGGAGACCTCGGTCGATGTTCTCGCCGCACCGCTGCTCGGTAGCTTGACCGCCGTCTTCCCGGACGCCACGTTCTCGGTGGCGACCGGAAGCACCGAGCAGTTGGTCGAAGCGATGCTCAAGGGGGTCGTGGACGTGGCGGTCATCAACCCGGTTCCCGACGAGCGGGTGTTCTACCGCGAACTGTTGGCCGAGGATCTCGTGCTGGTGGGCGGACCGGAGTCGGATCTCGATCCGGCTCAGACGATTCCGTTCATCGACGCCGTCGCACTGCCGCTGGTGATCCCGCGGTCGTCGGCGGGGATCGGCACGCTGCTTCAGAATGCGGCGCTGCGGGCGAAAGTCACTGTCAGCCACCGCACTACCACCGATTCGCTGCCGGTGGTGCTCAGACTCGTCGAAGCGGGTCTCGTCTACGCGATGCTGCCGCTGTCCGCCTGTCGCCGCGAGATCGACCAGGGCCGAATGCGGTTCGCGCCGATCTGCGAACCGGCATTGTCTCAGCGCATCGGCGTCGCCGCGACGTCCCAACTGGACCTACCGCGTGAGGTCATGGTGAAGGTGGGCACCACGATTCGCGATGAGGTGGCAGCCCTGGTCAAGTCCGGGCGGTGGCCCGCCGAGTTCATCGCATCGGGCAACTGGAATCCCACCTTGAGCGAATAAGTCGTTGCGGCGGAACTGATTCGGAAAGTCGTTTAGAGCACGATATCGGCGTAGCCGGGGATCACGGTGTAGCCGAGGTCTTCGAGGATCCCGAGCTCGACCGGACTGAGCTTCTGGGCCCTCCCGTACACCGCCGAGGGCGCCATGACGAGCTGCGCATCGCCACCTCCGAAACTGTCTCCACCAGGAAACGCGAGGTGCGAGAGCGAGGAACCAGGTTCGAACTCGCCCGGAGTGTTGAGCGGAATCAATCCGCCGTATGCGGCGACTGCGTTCGCTCCGCCGAAGTACAGGCCCCCGGTCAAGTATTCGCCCGTGTCGATGAAGCCAACGCTCCCGATCGCGCTGTAGTCGTAGCGGGGGTCCCACCGCCCGTCGCTGGAAATCGGGTGCGCACTGGTGCCGGTGACCATGTAGCTGTCCCAGACCGTTCGCGTTACACCGTAATTCGGGTTGGAGCCGGGGGCCTGCACCGAGGAAACGAAGCCCAGGGTGTGGAGCAGTTCGTGCAACGCGACGGATTGTAAATCGAAGTGGTCAGCGGCGAGGGTGCCGCCGAACGACCATGGTTCCTGGGTTTGAAACCAGATCTTGCCGTCCGCCGTTTGGCCGTTGAGATCGACGCCGGTCTGAATCTTGTGCCCCACCACAGTGTCATGGAACACCCCGTCCCCGGATGCGTAGGAACTCGAGCCAGTGCCCAGCGCCGATCCAAATTCGTTCCCCCCGACCACCTTGTCGCTCGCGGTGATGTCGTAGGTGATATTGACTGCGTTGGTAACCACCAGATAGGACGACAGGGAGTCCGCCGCCGCCTGCAGCGCCGCGCGGGCCTCAGGAGTCCACCAATCCGCACCCTCGCCGTATTTAAAGGTGAACGTCACACACGTGGTCGTGCAGGCTGGCGGCGGCGTGAAGGCTTGATCAATGTGAGCCACCGCGCGGGTGCCTCGTCCGCTGAACCACGTGAAAGGGTTACTGAGAAGGTTGATATGGATGCCGGTATCTTTTGCCGTCACGATGAATTGGTCGGTTCCGTCGAAACCGGCCCCCGGCGTGTAGGTGTAGGTGCCCGCCGGCCCAAACACGACAGTGCCAAACTCCGGCGCTTTCTTTAGCGTGTATTCAATCGGGTCACCTTCGGGGTCGACCGCGGCGATCGTGCCGGTGATCACCCCAATCGTCTGCCCGCTGATCTGGATCGGTTTGACTTTGGGTGCCTGGTTGAAGAAGCTACGGCGGATCGCGAACCCGAACCCGTTGAAGAGATCCAGAATCGGATTTCCCGTCGCGTTGGCCGTCGTCGCCGACTTGAGGGATGGCGCGGGTCGGACTGCAACCGCGGTCACCGATCCCCGAGCGTGGAACGTGCTTGCCGTTTGCTTGGCTGCCTGCGGCCGGCCACTGGTCGTGGGCTTGCGGCTCGCCGCCGCGGCCGCGGAATGCTTGGACGGTCCGGAAGCGCTGGCCGATTTGGCCGGACCAGCCGATGACGAGGCTCCGTCCGAACCACTACTGTCCGCGCTTGCCACCCCGAGCACTTGCGGTCCGGCAAGTCCCAGCCCCAGCAAGAACGCGGCCGCCCCGACTCGTACCCCACAGTTGACACCCGACACTGAAACCCCCCGGTTCGCATCATTCAGCCACCCCGCCAAAAAGCTATGCGAAGACTGTGCACTGGCTGAATGGCGGCTTGGCGTGAAGATAGCAAATTATCTCCACCGTCACCAGCGTTGCGTTGCAACCCGGGTGACAGCTGAGATCAGCGGCCGATCATCTCCATCTGCGCTTCGTTGTGGTGCTCGCCCGCCGCCGGCGTGAGGTTGTCGAGCTTGGTGACCTGTTCGGTGGTGAGTTCGACCGCGTCGGCACCGACGTTTTCCTCGAGCCGGGAGACGCGCTTCGTGCCCGGAATGGGGGCGATGTCGTCGCCCTTGGTGAGCAGCCAGGCGATCGCGACCTGCGCCGGCGTGGCGCCAACCTCGGCCGCAATCGCCGCCACCTCATCCGCTATAGCGAGGTTGCGCTGAAAATTCTCGCCGGTGAAGCGCGGGTTGCTGGCCCGGAAGTCGCTCTTGTCGAAATGATCGGTCGAGCGAATCGCGCCCGTCAGGAAGCCCTTGCCGAGCGGGGAGTACGGCACGAACCCGATACCGAGTTCGCGCAGCAGCGGCAACGTCTCGGGTTCGGGGTCGCGGGTCCACAGTGAGTACTCCGACTGCAGTGCGGTGATGGGATGAACGGCGTTGGCACGCCGGATCGTTGACGTTCCCGCTTCCGAGAGCCCGATGTGCCGGATCTTGCCCTCGGCCACCAGTTCGGCGAGGGCACCGACGGTGTCCTCGATGGCCGTGTCCGGATCGACCCGGTGCTGGTAGTACAGATCGATACGGTCCGTGCCGAGTCGCGTCAGCGAGCCTTCGACGGCAGTCCGGATGTTGGCCGGGCTGCTGTCGAGGTTCCCCGGGCCTGCCCCGGCGTGGGAGATCATGCCGAACTTGGTGGCCAGCACAACGTCGTCGCGTCGGCCCTTCAGCGCGCGTCCGACGAGTTCTTCATTGATGTACGGACCATAGATTTCCGCGGTGTCGATCAGGGTGACGCCGAGGTCGATCGCGCGGTGAATGGTGCGGATCGATTCCGCGTCGTCACTGCCGGCGCCGGTGAATGCGAACGACATACCCATTGCCCCGAGGCCGATGCGGGCGACGTCAAGATCGCGCAGGTGAGCGTGCTTCATGGCTGACTGCTCCTAAATCTAGGGTTGGATAAGGACTTTCAGGGCTGTGCGGTCGGCCATCGCGCGATACCCGCCGGGTGTCTCGTCGAGGCCGATCGTGCGGTCAAAGACCCGGCCCGGTTCGATGGTCCCGTCGAGGATGTCGGGCATGAGTTCCTCGATATAGGCCCGGGCGGGGGCGGCGCCACCGGTCAGGGTGACGTTGCGCATCATGACGTCGAATCCCATTGGCGCCTGCCGATATTGAGCGACACCGAGCCTACTGACGGTGCCACCGGCGCGGACGGCGCCAATAGCGGTAACCAATGACTGCTCGGTCCCGACGCATTCGATGACCGCATGTGTGCCGTCGCCGCCGGTGAGTTCTCGAATCTTGGCCAAGGCCTCGTCGCCGCGCTCGGCCACCACGTCGGTAGCGCCGAAGTCGCGGCCCAGATCGGTGCGGTCGGTGTGGCGGCCATTGAGGATGATCTGCTCGGCGCCGAGCCGCTTGGCGGCCAGTACCGCGCACAACCCGACTGCGCCGTCACCGATGACCGTGACCGACGATCCCGGCCGCACGCGGGCGGTCACCGCACCGTGGTGACCGGTACAGAACACGTCGGACAACGTCAGCAGCGACGGCATCAGCGCCGAATCCGCCGCAACCGGGAGCTTGACGAGGGTGCCCTGCGCCTGGGGAACACGCACGGCTTCACCCTGCCCGGCATCGACGCCCCGACCACCCCAGCCACCGCCATGGCGGCAGGAAGTCTGCAGGCCCTCCCGGCAGAAGTCGCAGGTGTTGTCCGCCCAGACGAACGGAGCGACGACCAGATCGCCGCGCTGCAAGCCGGTGACCTCGGCGCCGACGTCTTCGACGATGCCGATGAACTCGTGGCCCATCCGCCGGCCACCCTCCTTGTGCGGCATGGATTGGTAGGGCCACAGGTCGCTGCCGCAGATGCACGCTTGCGTAACCCGCACGATCGCGTCGGTCGGATTCTTCAGGACGGGGTCAGGCACGTCTTCCACACGCACGTCGCCGGCCTCGTACATCACGGTTGCTCGCATGCTTTCGACACTAGATCGCCCGCCTGTGGCCCGAGGAGGGACGGGCTCACACTGCTCGCCTCCTGGGCGGTCAGCCAGGAGGAGTTGCCGTCGGCACGTCCCACACGTTGACGGGCCATGCGTGCACTTCTAGGCCAATTCGGGATTGAGAAACACGTAGAGGACGGCGATCTTGTCGTCGCGGACATGAATGAGGTCGAGCCCGGTGTACTCGGGCGATCCGCCCTCTGGCCCTGAGCCCCATGCGAGAAGACCTGCATCGTGAAGCACCGCAGGCTCGCCACGGTGTGTGTAGACGAAATTCGGATGCATCCCCCGCAATTCACCGGCGAATGTATCGACGGCGTCGCGCCCGACCAAAATTCCGTCGGGGGCATGGACGACGCAGTCGTCGGTGTAGAACTCATCGACGGCGGCGCGCCGCCGTGTCGCATCCCCCTCGCCGAAGACCTCTTGAAGGTTCCGGTGCAGGAGTTCGACGATCCGCTCAGTCATGCTGTCTGCAAACGGTCATCTGCCCGTGCCTATTCCTACTCGTCGAGCGGGTTCGCCCTGATCCGTGCGGCGCCGCCGCTGGCGAGCGCTGCCGCCGCAGTGCCGTCGGGTTTGCGTTTCGCTTGATCCTCGAAGCACGCCAGAAACTCTTCGCCGAACCCCAATCGGGGATATTGCCCGAGCACCTCCGCCCGGTCGCCCGAAGCGAACTCCTCCGCTCGCCGCCCGGCGACGTCCCAGGCGGTGGCGACCTGCAACATGTGCGACTCGGGATCGGCGGCCGCCGAGACGTCGTCGCGCATGTGCAGCACGATGATCTCCTCGGCTCGCGCGGCCCGATCCGGCGGCCAGCCGGCCGCTACCCCGAACACCCAGGCCAAGTCGCCGCCCGCCTCCTCGAAGGGCATGCGGTGACTGTCGAACGGGTCGGTGAGAGCGACGTCGTGCAGCATCGCCGAGACGAAATAAAGCTCATCGTCGAACGTGATCCCATGTGCGGCGGCGTAACTCGTGCCCCACAGATACGAACGTGCGCAATGGTTGAACAGCGCCGGTGTGTAAAACCGGCTCGCTACGGAAATTGCGGCTGCGGCCGCTGGTGTGGAGGGAGGCATGAGTCCACATTCTCCGCCGCAGTCGCCTACTTCGGCAGGTTGTAGGCGAACGACTTCTGTTGGCGCTGCTTCATTTTCTCAAGGCACTTGTGGTGCTTGCGGGCGTGATACGCCAACGGAAAATAGGTCAGCCGTTCGGGCAGCACCCGGTAGGCGGTCCGGATCGCGGTGTATCTCCGCGTGAGCTGACGTTCCTCGTCAGCGCTCCAGGTGACGCCGAGCTTCTCCCGAAGACGGGGATCCAGCAGCCCGACGATCGACAAGTAGTTCAGCCGCAGCGCGGGTTTGAGCGCTGCCTGCGCCAGCGCGGCCACCGGCTTCGGGGTAGAGGGCGGCACCTCGACCTTGCCGATCTTCAGATCCTCGATCAGCGACAGCGCCTGTGGCGTGCCCTGCAGCGTGTCGATCATGGCCTCGTAGTAGTCGGCCATTTCCTGTTGCGTCTCGGGATAACCGCGCATCGGCACGTGGAGCAGCCGAGCCAGCCGGCGATTGTCCCGCAGCAGTTCGTCCTTCTCGGCGGTGTTGAACTCCCGGCCGATCATCAGCCGCCCGGCTTCTGCGTTGACGATGTAGCCGGTGGCGATGACCCACTGATAGGCCTCCGGGTTCAAAGCGCTGATCTGCCTGCCGGTTTCGGCACTCTTCATCGTGATCGGCTTGTGCAGGTCGCGAACCCGGTCGCCCTCGGCGATGGCCTCGGTGCCCCCGTAGGTCCAGCGCAGCACGGAGTCGACGGACCGGATCGCGCGACCGCCCGGGTCGCCGTGGAAGGCGGCGGAGTATTTTCCGGTGACCTCGGCGATGACCGGGTGCATGGCCTGCATCATGAACGCCGCGCCCTCGAGGACGAGGAATGTCCAGTGCCCTGTGTGCTCGGCGGTCAGGGAGTCCGGCGGAACCAGCTCGATCGGGCCTGAATCGTCGGCCGCCTGCTGGACATCGAGATCTTGTGTGGCGGTCATCTGTGACCCTCCTGTCGATTGACGAGACGCTAACCTGACTGTCAGGTCGCATTCAAGTCGCGTCAGGAGCATTCTGTGAGCACAGCAAAACCCAGGTCAGAGCGACGCAAAGCACCACAGCAGGAGCGCTCCCGCGAGATGGTCGCAAAAATTGTCTCGACAACGGCATTCTTGCTTCGCAAGCACGCCCCCGAGCACATCACCACCAACCTGATCGCCGAGAAGGCAGGCATCAGCAAGGGGTCGATCTATCAGTACTTCGCGAACAAGGATCAGATGATCAACGCCGCGATCGAGCAGCTCGCCGCCCAGCAGGCGCCGGCGATCGAGGAGATGTTGCGGGCGACCACTCTCGACCGGCCGGAGTCGGCCATGGAGTCATCGATCGACATCCTCATCGACTACACGATCGCGAACCGCCGGTTGATCCGCTACCTCGCCGAACGCCCCGATCACGTCCGCACCTTCGAGAGCGTCTCCGGACTCAACGCCACCCTGCTCGCGATGACCAGGCTGCACATGAATCACTACCGAAGCCAGTACCGAAGCGAGCTGAGCACGAGTGCGTTGGCGTGGTTGTTCTTCAACATGGCCGTGGCGACGACCATGCGCTATATCGAGTCCGACGACCCGATCCGTCTCGACGAACTACGCGCTGGGCTGAAGTTCGCCTCCGCCGGATTGCTCGTCGGCGGTCGCGAGCAGACATAGCTCATCCCGCGATGACGCGCGCTTGCCGCAGTTCGTCCTCCTGATCGGAGCGACCCAGGCGACCCAGCACGTCGGTGGTGTGCTGACCCAAAGCTGGCGCGGGCCCGGCCAGTTCAGCGGGCGTGGCGTCGAACAGAGCCGGATGTCTCGGGATGCGGGTGCGCCCCACCACCGGATCGTCGGCCTCGACGAACAACCCCATCGCGATGGCATGCGGGTCATTGGGCAATTCGGTGGGCGGCACGATCATGGCGTAGGGCACATCCTCGGCCTCGAAGCGCGCTGTCGCTTGCTCCACGGTGAGCTTTTCTGCACCCGCATAACACGACTCCATCACCTGCGCCATCAGTGGACGATGCTGGTTGCGAAGCTCAGCGGTCGCAAGCCGCGGATCATCGGCCCCTGGTGCGTCCAACGCGCGGCACATTCCGATGACGTCGGAGTCCGAGATCGGCGTCACCACACCCCACCCATCGATGAAGTGGAACGGCTTGAAACCGGAGGTGAAACTCGACGGCTGTGAGCCGTCCGCGTCCAGCAGCACCTCATTGCCGGTCGCGTCCGTCCACAGAAACGACACGACCGCATCGACCATCGAGACGTGCACATGCTGTCCACCACGGCCGTTCGCACGCGCGAGCAGTGCGGCGGTGACGGCCTGGCTGGCATACAGAGCGGTGACCTTATCGGCGAGCACTTGCTGCAGGAAGATCGGTTCCCCGACCCCCGGCGCGGCTTGGCTCGACGCGACACCGGCGTAGGCCTGCATCACCGTGTCGTAGGCGCTGCGATCACGGTACGGCCCCACCTCGCCAAATCCGCTCAGCGACAGATAGACAACGTCGGGGTTGACCTCGACAACGTTCTCGTATCCGACACCAAGACGTTCTGCCACGCCGGGGCGGAAGTTCTGGATGACGACGTCGGCCTGCGCGGCCAGCTCGAGTGCGATCTCCCGACCGACGTCGGTACGGATATCCACGGCGATCGACTGCTTACCGCGGTTGCAGACTCGGAAGACAGCGCTTAATCCGTTGACGCTCGGGCCAATCCACCGCAGGATGTCGCCGATGTCGGGACGTTCGATCTTCACGATATCGGCACCCTGGTCAGCGAACAGGGCACCGATGTACGGACCCGTGAGCGCAATCGACAACTCCAGCACCCGAATACCGCTCAATGGCCCACTGTGTTCCATGCCAGTCCTGTCGGTCATCGTCCGGTGAAACGCGGCGCACGTTTGTCGCGGAAGGCGGCGAGACCCTCCTTGGCGTCCTCGGAGCGCATCACCTCGACCACGAACCGCTGTTCGATCTGACGGGCTTCGCCTTCGTCGAGCCACCCGCTGGCAACAATCGATGCTTTCGCATTGCGCACTGCGAGTGGACCATTGGCGCAGACTTTCGCGGCGATCTCCCGCGCCTTCTCCAGCGAGTGGCCCGTCGGAACGACGTGCCCGACCAGACCGAAGTGATAGGCCTCCGCGGCGGTCAGCGGCTCGCCGGTCAGGATCATCTCCATGGCCTTTGTGTAGGGAATCTGCCGCTTCAGCCGGACCGTCGATCCGGCGCCGGCGATCAAGCCCCGCTTTGCCTCGGGCAACCCAAAGACCGCGTGCTCTTCAGCGATCCGAATATCGGTCTGTTGCAACATCTCACAGCCGCCGCCCAGGCACGCCCCATTGACAGCGGCGATCAGAGGGGTGGCCAACGACCGGGACAGAAGCAGCCCGTCGGTGATGACGCTCCCAGCGGATTTACGTTCTGCCTGCGGCGCGGAACCCTTGTCCGACGACCCGCGGACCATCCAGCCGTCGGCGAGGTCGCCGCCCACGCAATACGCCGAGCCCTCCCCGGTGAGGATCGCTGCGCGAATCTCGGGGTTGGCGTCGATCTCATCCCACGCCTGCGCCATCAACGTGATCATCGACGGTGTCAGCGCGTTTCGCCGCTGCGGGTTGTTCATCGTCAGCACGACGACGTTGCCGTCGCGCTCGAACTTCAGGTGCGGCTCATCGGCCAGATTCGTCACGCCTTTCTATATCAGTTCTCGACGAGATCGGGAATGGGCTCCGCGTCGGTCAGCCAGTGACGTCCGGCCTGGCGGGCCGCCTCCCATTTGGGGATACTCACCGCATCGTCCTGGCCGAGATCGTCAGGTGTCGGGCCGATGCGTGCGACGAGCGGTGCGAGAGCCTTGAGGTCGAAGTTGTAGATCTCGGCTGCGGCCAGCCCCAGCATCTGCCGGGTCTCGTCGATGGGGATGTCCCAGAATGCGTGCCGCAGCCATTTGCGGGTGTTGGGCCAGGTTCCTTCTGGATGCGGATAGTCGTTGCCCCACAGCATGTTCGGGACACCGATCTCGTAGCGTCGCGCCAGTTCCCGGCGCTCGGTCGTGGTGGCGCCGATGAAGCAGTTCCGGTCGAAGTACGCCGAGGGTGGCATCGTCAGATCGCCCTCAAGCAGGCGGCTCATCTTCTTCGCCGAGTGCTCACGCAGGAAGCGGGTGTCCATCAGCCAGAGCAGGTCGTTGGCCCAGAACGCACCGCACTCGGTAGCGCCCCAGCGCAGTTTCGGGAAGCGCTCGAATACGCCGGCCCACAGGGCAAACCACAGGGGGCGGGCTCCCCACCACCGCACCTCGGTCGTGTAAATGCCCAAGTGCTGTCCGTAGTCCGCGCTCGGGGCCGGACCGACGTGGGTGTGCACCGGCATATTCAGGTCCTGGCAGGCGGCCCAGACCTTGTCGTAGCGGCGGTCGTGGTACGGCGGGTAGTCACCCCAGAGCACCGGGATCAGGATCCCGCCGCGCAGTCCCGACTCTGCGGCTCGGGCGATTTCGGCGACCGCGGCGTCGACGTCGGCCAGGATGGGGATCACCGCGACCCCAGCCCGTCGCTCGGGGCTGTGACTGCACAGCTCGGCCAGCCAACGGTTGTGGGCCCGCGCCCCGGCCATCGCCCGGCCCGGGTCGAGGTCGCCCGACTGCCCGAGGCCGGCGCCGAAGGGCGCCCCGGCAACGCCCGATACGGCATCGGCGTCGGGGAAGATGACCTCGCCGACGACGCCGTCGCCGTCGAGCTCCTTATCGCGTTGTGCGACATCCCATCCGCCCGCGATACCTTCGCCGTTCTCGTCGAACCATTGCTCGGCGAACTCCTCGTCGATGAACCCGCCGGCCTGCGATGCCGCGACCTTCTCAGCGAGGTAGGCCTCGAAATCCTCCCGGTATTCGGGGTCGACGTACTCGCGGTACTGCTCGGTCGGCAGCTCCGCGTGGGTGTCTGCGGAGATGATGGTGTACGGGTCCACAATGGTCCTTTCGCTACCAGGTACGAATCGGGTCGGGCTCGAAGACCGTGCTGCTCGCACCCGCCGGTACCGACGCCAGTGGTTCGGCGACCTCGGCCACTGTCGGTCCGATGCGGTCGGTCAAGGGTTGCAGCGCAGCGAGGTCGAAACCGTAGACCGCTGCCGCGTTTCCGCCGAGGATCGCCGCCACTTCGTCGGCCGGGACGTCGGAGAAGGTGTAACGCAACGCTTCTCGGGTGAAGGGGGCCGTTCCTTCGAGGTGTGGGTAATCGCTGCCCCACATGATGCGGTCGACGCCGATGTCATGACGCTCGGCGCATTCAACAGGCCGCATGAAGCTCGCACCCACGTAGCACTGGCGCGACCAGAACTCGCTGGGCTTGAGACTCAGCGAGCCCGCGGTGGGCCCGGCGAAGCGGGCGATCGCCGAGCCCTCTCGCGCGTAGCGGGCCGCCGCGACGTCGAGTGAATCGAGGGTCGCCGGAATCCACCCGGCGCCCTGCTCGGTGAAGACCACGGTGAGGTCCGGATGGCGATCCATTGCGCCACTCAAGATCAGGTGCCACAACGCCCGGTGGGCGAACCAGTGCGTCTCGTATACCCAGATCGCGAACGAGCTGCCCCATCCGTCGAGCGGGCTGGGTCCGGCATTGCCACCGTGGTGGTTGATCACGACACCGGCCTCGGCGCAGGCGGCCCACAGTGGCTCCCAGTGTTCGGCGTAGAGCTGCGGAATGGCGGCCCCGGGCGGGATTCCGGGCAGCAGAACACCGCCCCGCAGACCGAGTTTGGCGATCTGCGCCACCTCGGTGATCGCTTCATCGAGGTCTTGGAGCATGACCTGGCCCACCCCGGCACGCCGCTCGGGCGACCGGGAGCAGAAGTCGGCCAGCCACCGGTTATGCGCACGCAGGCCCGCGCAGCGCAACTCCAGTTCGCGGGCGGTCTCCGGTGGGACGGCCGCCAGGCTTGAGGAAGGAAAGAACGGCGGAATGGTGTTGGGGTAGATGACCTCCCCCGCGACGCCCTCTCTGTCCAGGTCAGCGTTGCGCCGGTCGCTGTCCCAGTTGCGTTCTGCGTCAGCATCAGCGAGGTCGGCGAACGGGTTGACGTATGCCGCTGCCCAGCTGTCGAATTCGTCCCGATACAGCGGGTCGAGATAGTCGCGGTAGTCGAGCAGGTCGGCTCCCGCGTGGCAGTCAGCCGAAATCACGGTGTAGCGGTCCATGGGCTACACCCGCGTCGGCTCGGGCCTGGGGGCGGCGAGCAGGGCCACGTCGTCATAGCGCTGGTGCACATAAGGCAACAGCCACTCCTGCGGCACGCGTTCCGCGATCCGGCCCACCTGGACCGTGCGCCGACGACACCACGTGATCGACTTGATCTCGCGGATAACGATGTCCGCCAACGGGTCTAGCGGTGACTCGCCCAGTTCGACGGTGCCATCGATCGTTTCGAGCAGCTCGTAATGCCGGTGATATTCGCCGTAGACCAGGTGCGGGTCGGTGATGCCGCCACCGTCGGGCGCGCGCAGGAACTTGAAGTAGAACTCGGTGTTCACCTGGTCGGGCGGCAACTCCGCCGGGCCGGCGATCCGGCCGTCGACCGTGATCAGCCGATACCCCAGCCGGGCCACGGTGGCGGTGACGCGGTCGCTGTCGCGCTCGACGGCGATCTCGGCCAGTTTCTTTGGTTCGCCGAAGGTTTCGCGCCCGCCCGTGACGGACTGTTCGGTGGACTGCGGCATGAAGAGCGGATAGTCGCCCAGCAGGTCGCCGTGGCGGGCGGTCACCGAAAACACCGCCGACCCGAACGGCGGCCTACCCTCGATCTGAACCCGCTGAAGCTGAACGCGCACCAGCGGCTCGCCCGCCGGCTCCAGCGGCTTGGGCAAGACCGCCGCGACGATCTCCGGGTCGGTGAGGTAGGTGACGGTGACTGCCTCGGTGGCGATCGGCGCCTTGGTGGCGTCGATCTCGTGGTCCACCCGAGCCGCGGGTGGGCGAGGTCCGTAACGAACTGTGTTGGTGCTCAACGCTTTCCTCCTTCGGATTCCGACGCGTTCGCGGCGTGCTTGCCGAGGACGTCGACCAGGTAGTCGGGCTTGCCGCGTGCCAGGATCGACGCGGCCTTGGTGCTCACAACCTGATCCGAGGGTGCGGGCGGGCCCATCATCCAGAAGCTGTCCGTCCGGATTCCCTCGATCACCTGGTCGGCGACCGTCTCCAGCGGCGTGAATTCGATGTGGACACCGGCAGATTCGAAGCGGTCCACCACCTTGTCCAGTGTCTGGACGGGTGTGCGTCGTTCCTGGGTTGCCGCGTACTGGTCGGGCCGATGCCGCCACGACTCCCAGATGCCGGTGTTCAAGAAGCCCCCGGGGAATAGGACGTGGGCTCGCACCCCGGTTTCCGTCATCTCCAGATGCGTGTAAAGGCTTTCGGTCAGGCACAGCACGGCGGCCTTGGTCATCGGGTAGACGGCTGTGGCCGGTCCGCCCATCGCGCCCCTGGCGATCGGCGCGAACCCGCCATTGCCCGAACAGGTGTTGACCACATGCCCGTCGCCCTGCTCGAGCAGGATGGGCACGAAGGCTTTGATGCCGTGGATGACGCCGAGCACGTTGACGTCGATCCCCCAGCGCCAGTCGGCGAGGTCGTGTTCCCACATGTATCCCTCGGAGACCGCGCCGGTGCCTGCGTTGTTGCAGACGACGTGGATCGAACCGAAGTGATCGAGCGCCGCCTTGGCGAGCGATTCGACCGACGGATAGTCGGTCACGTCGGTGACCACGCCGATCGCCTCGACGCCCTCGTCGGTCAGCGCGCGGGTGGCGTCGTCGAGTGGTTCGGCGAGGACATCGGCCAGCACCACCTTCATGCCCTCTTGCCCGAAACGCCTGCCCATGGCGCGGCCGATCCCGCCGGCTCCCCCGGTGACGACGGCGACTTTGCCTCGAAGGTCGTTCATTGTGGCTATCGTCACATGGTCACTTATAACACCGCAAGCAGTCGCACTATGCGACCATCGGCCCATGACTCCCCGCCCCTCCCCTCAGACCGAACGGGTCGTGAACCTGTTCGAGCATCTGGCGGGCGATGGGAGCAAGGGCATGACGTTGGCCGAGGTGTCGCGTCATTTGGGCGTTCACAAAGCCAGCTGTCATTCGATGTTGTCGGAGTTGCTGCGAGCCGGTTGGCTGCTGCGCGATCCGGTTCGCAAGACGTACCACCTCGGCCCCGCACTGGTCCGCCTCGGACAAGAAGCGGCCGGCCGCTATCCGGCGCTGGTGTTGGCCCGCTCGGCGATGGCCGAGCTGTCGGCCGCGACGGGCGCCCATTGCGTGGCGTTCTCGGTGGACGAGGACTATTCGACCGTCGTCGATCAGATCCGCAGCCGTCACGGCGGCGGTCACCCGATGCCGATCGGCACCCAATTCCCGCACCGCCCACCGTATGGGGCGTCGACCGTCGCGTGGGCCGGCCCGGAAGCCCGCGAACGCTGGCTGGGTGCGCTACCCGAGGATGTGCGCGCCCGATACCGCGAAGCCATCACCAACGCCGCGGGGCGGGGCTATGCGGTGGGGCTGCATCTGCTGCCTGACCTACGCCTGCAGGAGCTGGCGTTGATCGTGCGCAGTGCGGAGGTTCGGTCGACCCGCCTGAGCCAATTGGCCCAAGCGTTGACCGACGAACTGATCCATCAGGAGGAGTGGTTCCCGGTCAGCCTCGCGCCGGAGGCGACCTACACGGTGAGCCATATCGACTCCCCGATCCTCGGGCCGGACTCTCGCATTTCCCTGATGCTGAGCTTGGTGCCCAGTGCAGAGCCGATGAGCGGTTCGGACGTCACCCGGATGGGTGAGCAGCTCGCGTCGGTGACCCGCCGACTCAGTGCCGCATTGACCGACGACGTGTAACTCCTGCGCCCGTGGGGCCGAATACATTTCAGTGACTCAAGGAAGGACGTACCGATGGCAATGCGCGCGCTAGCCGCCGTCGCTGTGGTCGCGCTGCCCGCCGTCCTGAATATCGCCCCGGCCCACGCGGATCCGCTGCCCGAATTCTGTGTGCCGTCCACCGTTGTCGACAACGTGTGCACCGCACGCCTGACGTCGGTGACCGCTGACGTCATCAACGGCACGATCACCGCCGCACCGGTCGGTGGCGGAGCGGCGATCACCCTTGCCGGACAACTGGATGCGTACCAGAAGTCGGCGGGATTCGGCGATGCTGTGCCGGACCCCGTCCGACGCTGGGACGCCAGCATCGACAGCGTGAGCAATCTCAGCGTCGACCCGTCCGACCCCGGCTGGTATGGCAATGCCAAGTCCCGAGTGTTCATGCCCAGGACGCTGAATGATCTTGCGACGCAGTTCCCGCCGGATGTCCTAATCGTTCGTTTCACGCCGGATGACGCCTCGCCGGGCACCTTGCGGCTGGTGTCGATTCAGCCGACAGCACAGTAATGCGCTAGTTGTCTGGCGGGACTTTGGGTTCGAAGGGGTGGTACCACTTCCAGTCGATGTGTTCGCCGGTTGGTCCCTTCATTGGTGGGACCGGTGGTGGGGGCAGGTTTGGTGGGCGTGCGAGGGACCTGTGGGTGAGTGTTTTGCCGTCGCGGTCGATGACGGTGAGGTGGTCGGCGGGGCCGCTGATGGTGATCTCGCGTTTGTGGTGTTCCCGGTGGTGATAGGGGCACAGCAGCACGAGGTTGTGTAGTTCGGTGGGTCCGCCGTCTTCCCAGTGTTGGATGTGGTGGGCGTGCAGTCCGCGGGTGGCGGTGCAGCCCGGTATTGCGCAGGTGGCATCGCGGTGTTCCAAGGCGCGGCGCAGTCGGCGGCTGATGGTGCGGGTGGTGCGGCCCGCGCCGATGGGCTGGCCGTCGCGTTCGAACCACACCTCGCAGGTGGCATCACAGGTCAGGTATTGGCGGTCAGCCGTGCTGAGCAGCGGGCCCAGATGTAGTGCCCCAATACGTTGTTCAACATCGAGGTGCACGACGACGGTGGTGCGTTGCCCGTGGGGACGGCGGTCCACATCGGAGTCCCAGCCGGCTTCGACCAGACTCATGAACGCATCAGTGGTGTTCGGCAACGGCGGCGCATTATCGGAACCGTCGGCATCGTCGTGATCGCGTTTCCAGTCGGCGACCAGCGCATCGTGATGGGACTGCAGGGCGGCGTCGAAGGTCCCGGCCTCATCGTTTGGCAGGGTGATCTTCCAGCTGGTGGAGTCGTCGTTGGACGTTTTTCTTGACGCAGCGTTGCGGTTCCTGCCAGCGGTTGGGTTCGGGTCGGGGCTCGAGCTTGACGGCGGTACGCAGCTGGCTGACCGACGCGACCGAGGCGAGTTGGGCGTAGTGCTCATCGGATCCGTCGGCGGCCCGTGCGGCGATGACCCCGACCTGGTCCACCGACAGCCGGCCCTCCAGCATGCCTTGGGCGCAGCGGGGGAACTCCGGGAGCCGGTGCGCGACAGCCGAGATGGTGTTGGCAGTGGTCAATGAGGTACCCAGCTTCCACGCCACTATCGCCGAAACCGAACGCGCCCCGGTAGCGCCCCAGATCCCGTCGTGGTCAATCTCGGCGACGATCTCCACAATGCGACCATCGATCGCGTTGCGCTGACCGGCCAGCTCCGACAACTCCTCGAACAACACCTCAAGGCGCTCCTGAGAACTGAGCACGGCCATCGAGGACATAACGAAATTATCGCAGCAGGGTACGACAAGTTTTGAAATGTCACCGACCCCTGGATCGGTGATGTTGGATTGAGCCATGACGACATCTACCACCGGCTCTGCCGCTTCCGAGGGCACAGTGACCGTGACCGAAACCGGTTCGGGGACCTACACGCAACAGATCACGGCAGGTCCGCATCAGCTGGTCGCAGACGAACCGCGGCCGATCAGCGACGACGCCGGGCCGACGCCCTACGACCTATTGCTCGCCGCCCTCGGTTCATGCACCTCGATGACGGTGCGCATGTACGCCAACAAAAAGGGCTGGCCACTCGAGCGGGTCGAGGTGACGTTGCGGCACAGCCGCATTCACGCCGAGGACTGCGCGCATTGTGAGACCACCAAGGGCTTGATCAGTCACATCGATCGCTCTATCGAGTTGATCGGCGATCTCGACGACACCCAACGCCAGCGGCTTCTGGAGATCGCCGACCGTTGCCCTGTCCACCAGACACTGACGTCCGAGGTCGACATCGCAACCTCGCTGGTGTGAAAACACCTCCGGCCCAATAGGATCGGTCTGGTGCTATGCGGCCCGGCTAATCAGCACTCACACGCGACGCCGTCGCTGTCGCGGTCCTGGCTCGACGTATACAACGAGCTGTTAGAAGGTATGTCGCAATACCCAGCCGCTTTGGCCGCCGTGCAGTTCTTGAACGGCACCGTTGGTTGTGCGCTCGCGGGTGCCGCGACACCGATAGCGATGACACCAAAAGCCGATACGGCAAGCAAGCCGATAGATCGAATCACAATGAAAATCCCCGTCCCCGTCCCTGATCCTTGGTCACTGGGAGAATATGGGGAACTTTCTGTCAATTGACCGAAACGTCAAAATCGGCGGGCCCCTTATTGGGCCGTTGTATGTCCGTACGAGTCCTGGCCGGCATGCTCGTCGGCTGTCTCCGCGGTCAGCGCGGGGGGCCGAGAATAATCTGCCCGAACTTGTCGGCCCCTTCAGCCATCCGTGCGGGTGATATTTCGAAACCGTCCGGGCGCGGCGTTGCCTTGTCTCGGCCTGCGTACCGGAACATTCCTTCGATTCCCGCAGGGGTGTTGATCATCAGCAGGTCCGCCTTCTTCGACGTTATGCGGTATGCGTGCGGAATGTTTTTGGGCAAGAAGACAATCCCGCCTTCCGCGAGTTCCATCTCCTGTTCATCGAGCCAGAGCAATGCGGTCCCCTTGATCAGCATGAAGACCTCATCCTCACGCGTGTGCTTGTGATACGGAGGTGCTTCACCCTCACTGACATCGAATCGCCCAACCATCAACTGGCCGTCGGTGGCCTTGCCGTCGAGCAGGATCGCCAGCGTGCCGCCATCGAGCCACTCCAACTGTTGCTGCTGGTTCGGTTGCGCCAGGTATGCCATGCTCATGCGTCGAAAGTATGCACGCCGGTGCAGTGCCACGCCAGATCTGTTGTGGCACGCGAAGGACTAGACACGAAAACACCCCCGGCCCAACAGGACCGGGGGTGTTTCGTTGAAGCTATTTAGTGCGCGTGCCCATGATGGCCGTGACCGTCGTCGACTGCCGCGGCAGGCTTCTCGACAATCGCGGTCTCAGTGGTGAGCACCATGCGTGCCACCGATGCGGCGTTGAGCACCGCGGAGCGGGTCACCTTCACCGGATCGATCACACCATCGGCGATCAGGTCGCCATAGGTCAGCGTCGCGGCGTTGAAGCCGTGCCCGACGGGCAGGTCGCTGACCTTGTTGACCACGACGGCACCGTCGTAACCGGCGTTGGTGGCGATCCAGAACAGCGGTGCCGACAACGACGAGGCGAACACCTCGACGCCGAGCAGCTCGTCGCCGGACAGCTCTGCCCGCAGCGAATCGAGTGCCTTGTTCGCCTGCACCAGGGCGCTACCGCCGCCGGCGACAATGCCCTCCTCGACCGCAGCCTTGGCAGCCGCAACGGCGTCCTCGACCCGGTGCTTGCGCTCCTTGAGCGCGGTCTCGGTGGCCGCACCGACCTTGATCACCGCAACACCGCCGGCCAGCTTGGCCAGGCGTTCCTGCAGCTTCTCGCGGTCCCAATCGGATTCGCTCGCCTCGATCTCGCTCTTGAGCTGCTTGACGCGGCCCGCGATCTCGTCGGCGCTGCCGCCGCCGTCCACGAGGACGGTGCTGTCCTTGCTGACCACCACGCGGCGCGCGGAGCCCAGCACCTCGAGGCCGACCTCACGCAGCAGCAGGCCGACGTCGGGGTTGACCACCTGACCGCCGGTCACGACCGCCAGGTCATCGAGGAACGCCTTGCGGCGGTCACCGAAGAACGGCGCCTTGACGGCAACGGCCTTGAGCGTCTTGCGGATGGCGTTGACGACCAGGGTCGACAGCGCCTCACCCTCGACGTCCTCGGCAACGATCAACAGCGGCTTACCGGACTCGGCCACCTTCTCCAGCAGCGGCAGAAGGTCGGGCAGCGAGCTGATCTTGTCGCGGTGCAGCAGGATCAGCGCGTCCTCGAAGATGGCCTCCTGCAAATCGAAATCGGTGACGAAGTAGGCCGAGATGAAGCCCTTGTCGAAACCGACACCGTCGGTGATCTCCAGCTCGGTGTTCATGGTCGAGGACTCCTCGACGCTGACCACACCGTCGGTACCGACCTTGGTCATCGCCTCGCCGACCAGCTCGCCGACTTCCTCGTCACGCGAGGAAACGGTGGCGACCTGGCCGATGGCGACCTTGTCCGACACCGGCTTGGACGCCGCCAGCAGCGCCTCGGACACGGCGTCGGCCGCCCGGCTGATGCCCGTGCCGAGCGCGATCGGGTTGGCACCCGCGGCCACGTTGCGCAGGCCGTTCTTGATGATGGCCTGTGCGAGCACGGTGGCCGTGGTGGTGCCGTCACCGGCGACGTCGTTGGTCTTGGTGGCCACCGACTTCACCAGCTGAGCGCCGAGGTTCTCGAACGGATCCTCGAGCTCGATTTCGCGGGCGATGGTCACGCCGTCGTTGGTGACCGTCGGGCCACCGAACGCCTTGGCGAGCACTACGTGGCGACCACGCGGGCCCAGCGTCACCTTCACGGCGTCGGCGAGCTTGTCGACGCCGATCTCCATGGCCCGGCGCGCAGTCTCGTTGAACTCAATCTGCTTGCTCATATGTCAGTCCTGACTTGGCTTAAGCGCGATCCGCCCCGGAAACCACCCGTACGAATACGGGGATCTCCGGGGCGGTTCACGGTTGTTACTTGTTGACGACCGCCAGCACGTCGCGCGCCGACAGGATCAAGTACTCCTCGCCGTTGTACTTGATTTCGGTGCCGCCGTACTTGCTGTAGATGACGGTGTCACCCTCGGCGACGTCGAGCGGAATCCGCTTTTCGCCATCCTCGTCCCAGCGGCCGGGGCCGACTGCAACGACGGTGCCTTCCTGCGGCTTCTCCTTGGCGGTGTCCGGGATGACCAGACCCGACGCGGTGGTCGTCTCGGCCTCATTGGCCTGTACGAGGATCTTGTCCTCGAGTGGCTTGATGTTCACGGCCACGATGGAGTCCTCCACTTAGTTAGCTTGCGGGCCGGGGCTTGTGCACCCGGACCAGTCGGAATTACAAGGTGTTCGGCATACGTCCACACCCTCGCGTCGTCGTCGCGGGAGCCGACACAGGGGTTTGTCCGCAAGCCACCTAGCACTCTATACATGCGAGTGCTAGCACTCAAGGGTGGCCTCCTGCGGATTCGCCGAGAGCGGAAGCCAGGGCTCAGACCGGTCGCTCGTGCAGCACGCGCAGGTCGCCAAAGAACGCGATGACCAGGGCATTGAAGAGATCGGCTCGTTCCCATTGCAGGAAGTGCCCGGCTCCGGGCAACACGACGGGTCCGGTGCGGTTGGTGAAGGCCACCTCGCACAGGTGCACAAACTCCGGGCCGACGACGTGGTCATCCATGCCGTAAAGGATCAGGGTCGGCACATCGACCTTGCGGTCCATGATCGGCGGCTCGCTCGACGGCCTGCCGTAGGCCAGCTGGTAGACGGCCCAGCCGGCCCGCAGCCGTTCCTCAGTGCCGAAGGGTTCGGTCATGAAGTCAACGTCGGCCTTGTCGAACGTGCCCGGCGACGCCCACAGCCGGTGTCCGTACATCTCGCCGACGTAGCGCCGCCGCTTGTCGACGGTGTCCAGCTCGGCGGCCAGCTCGTCCGGCGTCTCGCCCTGACGGTGGCGGTAGTCGCCGGTCGGTCCGTCGCTCAAGATCGCGGCCGGGTCGATCCCGGCGGCGACGTAGTCCTCGAACACCAGGGGCGGCACGGTGTCGAAGAAGACCAGCTTGTCGACGAAGCCCGGATACCGGTGCAACAGGTCCACCGCGACCACGCCACCGACGTCGCCGCCGACCACCCCGCAGTGCGCGTGGCCGAGAACGTCGTGGGCCAGCAGGTAGATATCCCGGCTGTAGGCCGCGATGTCGTAGACGTCGTCCTGGGACAGATCGGAGTCACCGTGCCCGCGCAGATCCGGGGCGATCACCTCGTAGCCCGCGGCGACCAGCGCGGCGATATTGCGCCACCAGATCCGTTTGGTCTCGGGATAGCCGTGCAGCAGGAGCAGCGGATAACCGCCGATACCTTCGTGGACGTAGGCGACCGTCAGGCCGTCACGGCCCGGACTGGCTGGCACCTCGCGACGGTGGATGGCGAAGGCGTCCGACGCTGGGGTGGCCGGCTGCGCGGGACGCAACCTGATGTCGTAGTGCATCAACGAGCAGATCGGCTCGTGGTGACCTGGCCGGCCACGACCGGCAGGCCGGGGTCGCTGGGCACGTCCAGCGGCGACGGAGCCGCTCCGGCGGCGATGAGGTGCGCGGCAAACGAGGCGATCATTGCCCCATTGTCGGTGCACAACCGCGGTCGCGGAATCCGTAGCGTCAAACCCGCTGCCGCACAACGCTCTTCGGCCAATTCCCGCAACCGCGAGTTGGCCGCCACCCCACCGGCGATCAGTAGCGTCGACACCCCGAGTTCGCCGGCTGCCCGCACTGCCTTGGCGGTGAGCACGTCGGCGACGGCTTCCTGGAACCCCGCAGCGACGTCGGCGGTCGGCGCGTCGGGATGGTTTTCGACGTAGCGGGCGACGGCGGTCTTGAGCCCGGAGAAGGAGAACGCGAACGGTTCGTCGCGGGGACCGGTCATGCCGCGCGGGAAGACGATTGCGTTGCGATCGCCGGTGCGGGCCAGCTCGTCGAGGGGGCGTCCGCCCGGATAGCCCAGGCCCAGCAGCCGGGCCACTTTGTCGTAGGCCTCCCCCGCCGCGTCGTCGACGGTGCTGCCGAGTTCGATGATCGGCTGACCCAGCGAGCGCACGTGCAGCAGATGGGTATGCCCGCCAGACACCAGCAGGCCAACACATTCGGGCAGCGGGCCGTGGTCGTAGACGTCGGCGGCCAGGTGCCCGCCGAGGTGGTTGACGGCGTAGAACGGCACGCCCCACGCGGCGGCGTAGGCCTTGGCCGCAGCCACCCCGACCAGTAACGCGCCGGCCAGGCCCGGTCCGATGGTGGCCGCGACGACATCGGGCTTGTCGATGCCTGCGGTCTGCAGCCCGCGGCGCATGGTCGGCCCCAGAGCTTCCAGGTGGGCCCGCGACGCGATCTCGGGAACCACCCCGCCGAACCGGGCGTGCTCGTCGACGCTGGAGGCCATTTCATCGGCCAGCAACGTGATCGTGCCGTCGTCGTCCAGCCGGGCGATGCCGACTCCGGTTTCGTCACAAGAGCTTTCGATGGCGAGGATGATCATGCCGGGTCCCGTCGCATGGTGTAGGCATCGGCGCCGCTGACCCGGTAATAGCGCTTGCGCACCCCGACCCTGGCGAAACCGAGGCTGGTGTAGAGCGCGATCGCCGCCTCGTTGTCAGTGCGAACCTCCAGGTACACCAACGACTCCGGGCCCACCGCGCCGAGCAGATCGATCATCATCTGCCGGCCGATCCCGTGCCCCTGATATGCGGGATCGACACCTACGGTGTGAATTTCGTATTCGAACGGCTCGGCGCGGCCCAGCCGGGAGATGCCGGCGTAACCGACAAGCTTGTCATCGACCCGGGCAGCCACATAGCGGTTGTGCGGGGCGTCCAGCTCACGGATGAACGCGAAATCCGGCCACGGGTCGTCCCCGTCGAACAACATGTTCTCCAGCTCGGCGCAGCGGGCAGCGTCGGCTTTGTGCATCGGGCCGTACAGGACGTTCACCGCAACACGCCCCGTTCGGCCAGGGTCTTGGCGTCGGGGCGGCGCAGATACAGCGGCACCAGCGGGGCGGGCTCGCCGTTCCAATCGGCAACGGCGGCAACCAGACCCGCCGCGGTCGGGTAGGCAGCGCCGACGACGGGAAGTGCGAACAGAGCGGCGTGCTCAGGTGATCCCGCGACGGTTTCGGCATCACCGACCGGCACGTCGCCGGGCGCGGCCACATCCGGGCCCTCGATGCGCACCCCGTCGCGATACCGCGCCCAGTACACCTCGCGGCGGCGGGCGTCCGTGACCACCAGCACCTCGCCGGTGGTGAGCACTCCGATGGCGTCGAGGCTGCACACGCCATAGACGGGCACGTTCAGGGCATGGCCGTAGGCCGCGGCGGTGGCCATCCCGACCCGCAGACCGGTGAACGGCCCTGGGCCGCAACCGACGACGACGGCATCCAGATCGGCCATCGTCAGCCCGGCGTCGGCGACCGCCGCCACCGCGTTGGGGGTCAGCGTCTCGGCGTGGGCGCGCGCATCGAGGGTGATTCGTTCGCCGGCCACCGCGACGCCGCCGTCACGGACCACCACCGCCGCGGTGACGGCCGGCGTGGCGGTGTCGATGACCAGAATATTGCGGATCATTCGTGGTTCCACTGCCACGTCACCGTGCGCACGTCGCTGTCGGCGCCGCGCGCCAGGGTGATGTCGAGGTGGTTCGCCGAGAGCCGCTCGGCCAGGCCCTCACCCCATTCGACCACGACGACGGCGTCGTCGAGATCGGCGTCGAGGTCCAGCGAATCCAGTTCGGCCAGCAGGTCGGCGCCGGTGTGGTCGAGCAGGCGATAGACGTCGACGTGCACAAGTTCCGGCTGTCCGGCCCGGCGGGCCCGATGAACGCGAGCCAGCACGTACGTCGGTGAGGTCACCGGTCCCTCGACATCCATGCCGAGCGCGATTCCCTTGGTGAGGGCGGTCTTTCCGGCCCCGAGCGGGCCGGACAGGACAACGACGTCGCCGGTGCGTAGTTGCCGGCCGAGCTGCTCACCGAATGCGATGGTGTCGTCAACGGTCGGCAGCTCGGTCGTACCGCTGCGTACCTGCGTCCTATCCACGGGCGGCCCGGTCCTTGAGCCGGCGGGTGAAGGCCACCAGTTTCGACGGGGTCGCCCGCTCAACCAAATGCACCAGTGCGTCGTTGATCAGCTCGGGTTGCTCGAGCTGCACCAGGTGACCAGCACCGCCGACGATCAGCAGTTCGCTGTTCGGCAACACCGCGGCCATTTCCTCGGAGTGCACGATCGGGGTCAGCACATCGTGGTCACCGCAGGCGATCAACGTTGGGATCTTGGCCAACACCGGCAGCGCCGCGCTCTCGTCGTGGACTTCCAGGGCGTGCAGGAACTCGACCAGGGTGGCGATCGGGGTGTCGTGAATCATCTCCTCGGAGAACGCCACAACGCGGGGGCTCATGTGGTCGTCGCCGTAGGAGGCGGCCCGCAGGATCGGGCGAATCACCGACCGGGCCGCGCCGCGCGTGCGGTGCACCAGCTTGGGCGCGTAGCGCGCGGCGAAGCGCATCGCCTCCAGCGCGGGGTTCTGCAAGATCTCGCCCAGCGGCGAGCGGGACAGCCCTTCGGACGCCGAGGAGATCAGCGCCGCACCGACGATGCGGCTGCCGTAGTGCTTGGGGAACTGGCGGGCGTGCGAGAGCACGGTCATCCCGCCCATCGAATGACCGACGAGAACGACCGGTCCGCGTGGAACCATCACTTGCAGAATGGTTTCCAGGTCCTGGCCCAGCTGGGTCACGTTATAGGTGTCGACCGGGGCGGAGCTGGACTGACCGTGTCCGCGCTGGTCATAGAACACCATCCGGACCTGATCGCCCCAGCGGGCCGCCAAGGCCGCGCGCTGGAAGTGAAACGATCCCATCCGCAAGCAGAACCCGTGGGCGAAGACCACCGTCAGCGGTGCGGTGGTCGGGCCGACCTCGCGCACCACCAGCGGGATGCCGTCGGGCGTGGTGACCACACAGCCGCGGTCGGCGTCCAGAAGCCCGAAATCCTCACGCTGGTAGAGATCTTCGACCTCGGAGCGGTGCCCGATTGCGCGGGCCGCCGATACCCCGGCGACGGTGCCGACCGCGCTCAGCCCCGCCATTCCGGCCAGCAATCCGGCTTTCTTGCCGACGCCGAGTCCGGGATGGTCGGCTTTGCGCGCCAACCGCTCGGCACTCTTCGCGGCACGGCGCGCCAACCGTTCGTCGATCCCGCGCTTCGAGCTGGTCTCGTCGTCACTGCCCACCAGTGTCGGCCTCCCGATACGTGCGCACCACCCGGCCGCGCGGGCTGGTGACCACCTCGTAGTGAATGGTGCCGAGTAAGTCGGCCCAGTCCTGGGCCGTTGGTTCCCCGGATGTGCCAGGGCCAAACAAGATTGCCTCGTCACCCTCGGCCACGTCGGGAACACCGGGGCCGAGGTCGACGACGAACTGGTCCATGCAGACCCGCCCGACACTGCGACGCAGCCGGCCGTTGATGAGCACGTCGATGCGGCCGCCCAGCGGGCGATACAGCCCGTCGGCGTAGCCGATGGGCAGCAAGGCCAGGTTGGTGTCCCGCTCAGCGATCCAGGTGTGCCCGTAGGACACCCCGTCACCGGCCTTGACCGGCTTGACCATCGTCACGGCGCATTTCAGCGTCATCGCCGGACGCAGCCCCATGTCACCGCGGTCCGGGATGGGGCTCAGCCCGTAGACCGCGACACCGGGACGCACCATGTCGAAACCCAGGTCGGGCCGCGTCATCGCCGAGGGCGAGTTCGACAGATGGGCAACCTCGAATTCGATTCCCCGCCTGCGTGCTTCAGCGATCACCTCGGTAAAGCGCTGCGCCTGAAGATCATTGAGCGGATCATCGGGCACATCGCCGTTGGCCAGATGCGACATGATCCCGCGCAGCCGGATCGCGTCGGCGGCCACGGCGCGCTGCAGTTCGGTGAGCACCGCCGGGAAGTCGGCGAGGCTGACGCCGTTGCGGTTGAGCCCGGTGTCGACCTTGATGGTGACCTCGGCCGTGCGCCCGGTGCGGTCGACCGCGTCGAGCAGTTCGGCGACCTGGCGTGCCGAGGACACCGCGACCTGGATGTCGGCGGTCAAGGCGGGAGCGAAGTCGGTGCCGGGCGGATGCAGCCAGGCCAGCACGGGCCCGGTGATGCCGCCGTCACGCAGTGCCACCGCCTCGTCGATGGTCGCGACGCCGAGTTCGGCAGCCCCGGCGGCCAGAGCTGCCCGGCCGGCCTGGACCGCGCCGTGGCCGTAGGCGTCGGCTTTGACGACCGCCATCACCTGTGCGGATCCCGCGTGCTCACGCAAAACGCGCACGTTGTGGGCGATCGCCCCAAGATCAACCCGCGCTTCGGCACCTGGACCGGAAACCTGGGGTTGCGTCGACGGGGTCAACGAAGTCGTGTGCATATTCATGTCACCGCCGCCAATTGTCCCAGAAGCCGGCGTAGAAGCTCGCATAGGGCGCTGACCTGTCATTTCGTGGCCGCTGGGGACGGTAGAGTCGTCGGAATGCGGGTGCTGTCGATGGACGACGCCGTGCTGGCCCAGCGGCCGGACCTCGGCGGCCCGTCCGAGCAGCCGGCCCATTCCCGGATTTCCGTCTGGCTGGAGAAACTCATCGTCACCGGCCGGTTGACGCCCGGCGACAAGCTGCCCCCCGAAGTCGAGATCGCCTGTGCGCTGGGCGTGAGCAGGATGACGCTGCGGCAGTCACTGGCCGCCATCGAGGCCAAGGGGCTGATCCGGCGCAGCCGGGGACGTTTCGGGGGCAATTTCGTCGAGACGCCCCGCCTGGAGTTCGACCACATCGGGCTACCGGGCTTCACCGAGCAGCTGCGCCGGCTGGACATGTCCGCCGGCGCGCGGGTGATCCGGGCCGCGACCCGGCAGCCGACCGGCAATGTCCGGCACGCCTTGCAGCTCAAGCGCGGCCTGCCGGTGCACCAGATCATCCGCATCCGATCGGCCAACAACACGCCCGTGCTGCTGGAGGAGACCTATCTGCCGGCCGCCCGGTTCCCCGGCCTGCTGTCGGCCGATCTGACCGGCTCGGTGTACACGCTGATGGCCGACGACTTCGACACCCCGCTGTTCTCGGCAGACGAGCACATCGAGGCCACCTCGGCGTCCGAGTCGTCGGCCGAACTGCTCCGCGTTGCCGTCGGCGACCCGCTGTTGCTGGTGACGCGAACCGCATACGACCGCAATGGCGTTCCGGTGGAGTTCTCTCACGACTACTTCCGCTCCGACCGCACCCGCATCCGGGTGCGCTCCGGCGTGGACCGCGGCCCCGATGCCGAAGTGGAGACCTCGCCGGCGTCCTAGAGCTCGCGCAGCACGTGCTCGATGACGTCTGCCGAGAGCCGCGGGATTAGCGCTGGCGCCACCGCTTTCAGTTCGTCGCCGGGCGCTGCACCCACCGCGATGCAGCGCATACCCGCCGCGAGCGCGCCCCGCACCCCGGGCACCGAGTCTTCGAAGACCACGATATCGGTTGGTGCACAGCCGAGTTGGGCCGCTCCAGTAAGGAATCCTTCCGGATCGGGCTTACCGCGGGTGACGTCCTCTTCGGCGACGACGATGCCGATCAGCTCACCGACCGGACTGCTTTCCAGGACGGCGCGGACATCGTCGCGCTGGGCGCCGGTGACGATGGCCAGCGGTACCCCGTGCTCGGCCAGCAACTGCACCAGCCGCACGGTGTCAGGCTGGATTGGGTTGTCGCCGGCCACCAGTTCGCGGTAGCGCTTCTTGCGCAAGGCGAGCAGCGCGTCGATATCGCTGTGGGCACCGGTGATCTGAAGGGCCTTCTCGACGATCTCGCGGTCGCTGTGGCCCAGCAGCTGACTGTCGTAGTCCTGCTGGGTCATCGCCCAGCCCAGGTGTTCGCCGAACAGCTCACTGAAGATGCGGAACAGGATCGGCTCGTCATCGGACAGCGTCCCGTTGAAATCGAAGATCACCGCGGGCCGCTGGGCATTGGCCCAGTCCGATATCACCGCACGAGCGAGCATTGGCACCGACACAAGTCAATAGTCTAGTCTTTTAGACGCGATGCCCCTCCCGGCGCGAGGATGTTGGTATGCCGTTCCCGTCTGACCCGGAACTGGATGCGCTGCTGGACCAGCTGCCGGTACTGGCCGGCCAGCCGCGCCAGCTCGAGGAACTCTCGGGCGGCCTGACCAACCGCAACATCAAGATCGTCACGCCGGCCGGAACGTACGTCGCCCGGTGCAGCGTCAACAGCACGAACCTCCTCGGCATCGATCGCGACAACGAGTACTACAACAGCAAGGCCGCCGCGCAGGCCGGTGTCGGCGCACCGGTGATCGACTACCGCCCCGATCTGGGCATCCTGCTGGTGGGCTTCCTCGAGGGCACCACGTTGACCAACGCCGACCTGCAGCGCCCCGATGTGTTGGCGCGGGTGGCCGCCGGCTGCCGGGCCCTGCACGCCGGACCCCGCTTCCGCGACCAGTTCAACATGTTCGAGCGCCAGCCCGCCTACCTGAAGGTGGTGCAAGAGCGTGGCTTCCGCATACCGACCGACTACCTGTACTACACCCGCGAATTCCAGGCGGTAAGAAGGATTCTCGGCCCTTCCGAGCACATCACCGTCCCGTGCAACAACGATCTGCTGGCGGGGAACTTCGTCGACACCGGCGAGAAGGTCTGGCTGATCGACTACGAGTACTCCGGCAACAACGATCCGTGTTTCGAGCTGGGCAACATCGGGGCCGAGTGCGGGCTGTCCACCGATCAGCTCGATGAACTGGTCACGCTGTACTACGGCCGCCGGCTGCGGCACAAGACAGCCAGGGCCCGCCTGCAGGGAATCATCGGCAAGTACGGCTGGACTTTGTGGGGATGTATCCAGAATGGCTCCAGCTCTTTGGATTTCGACTTTTGGGAATGGGCGATGGAACGCTACGAGTCCGCCATCGCCGAATTCCGCGGACCAGACTTTCCCCGCCTGCTGGCCGACGCACAAGCATCCGACTGACGACCGATAGGAACCCATGCCGACCGCACCGCTGCCCGACCGCGCCCAGATCGTCATCATCGGTGGCGGCGTCATCGGCACCAGCGTCGCCTACCACCTCACCAAGCTCGGCCACACCGACGTCGTGCTGCTCGAGCAAGGTCAGCTGTCCTGCGGAACGACCTGGCACGCAGCGGGTCTGGTCGGGCAGCTGCGCGCCTCGGAGAGCGGCACCCGGCTGGTGCAGTACTCCACCCAGCTGTACGCGGAGCTGGAGGCCGAGACCGGGCTGAGTGCCGGCTACAAGCAGTGCGGCGGAGTGACGGTGGCCCGCACCGAGGATCGGATGACACAGCTGCGCCGCACGGCCGCCAACGCGGCGGCCTACCAGCTCGACTGCGAACTGCTCAGCCCCGACGAAGCTTTCGACCGGTACCCGGTGATCCGGGTGGACGATCTGGTCGGCGCGATCTGGCTGCCGGCTGACGGCAAGGCCAATCCGACGGACCTGACGATGGCGTTGGCCAAGGGCGCCCGGCAGCGCGGTGCGAAGGTCTTCGAACACGTCCGCGTGCTCGACGTGCTCACCGACGAGGGACGGGCAACCGGCGTGCGCACCGACGCCGGCGACATCGAAGCCGAGATCGTGGTCAACTGTGCCGGGCAATGGGCCAAGGCGATCGGCGCGATGGCCGGAGTCAACGTGCCGCTGTACTCCGCCGAGCACTTCTACGTCGTCACCGAGACCATCGCCGGCGTGCACCCCGACCTGCCGATCCTGCGCGACCCCGACGGCTACACCTACTTCAAGGAAGAAGTCGGCGGCCTGGTCATCGGGGGCTTCGAGCCGGAGGCCAAGCCGTGGGTGGCACCCGACAAGATCCCCTACCCGTTCGAATTTCAGCTCCTCGACGAGGATTGGGAGCACTTCGAAATCCTGATGGACAACGCGCTGTTGCGGATTCCAGCCCTGGAGCACACCGGGCTGAAGAAGCTCTACAACGGGCCGGAGAGTTTCACTCCGGACAACCAGTTCATCCTCGGCGAGGCACCCGAGTGCGCCAACTTCTTCGTCGGCGCGGGCTTCAACTCGGTGGGCATCGCGTCGGCCGGCGGCGCCGGTCGCGCGCTGGCGGAGTGGATCGTCAACGGCTCCCCCACCAGCGATCTCACCGGCGTCGACATCCGTCGCTTCGCGCCGTTCAACGGCAACGTCGCCTGGTTGCACGACCGGGTTGCCGAGATCCTCGGCGTGCACTACGAGATTCCCTGGCCCAACCGCGAACTGGCGACCGCACGGCCGTTCCGTCGCTCACCGGTGCACCATCTGCTGGTTGCCGCCAGCGCCAACTTCGGCAGCCGGATGGGCTGGGAGCGGGCCAACTTCTTCGCCCCGCCGGGCAGCGAGCCGGTCATCGAATACTCGTGGGGCAAGCAGAACTGGCTGCCCTGGTCGGCGGCCGAACAGGTGAACACCCGCACCGCGGTCACCGTCTTCGACCAGACCTCGTTCTCGAAGTACGTGCTTGCCGGACCGGATGCCGAGGCCGCATTGCAGTGGCTGTGCACCGCCGATGTCGCTGTGCCGGTGGGCAAGTCGGTGTACACCGGCCTGCTCAACGAACGCGGCACCTACGAGTCCGACGTCACCGTCACCCGCACCGGGGCGCAGGAGTTCCTGATCGTCAGCAGCGCGGCCACCACCGAGCGGGACAAGGATCACATCCGCAAGAACCTGCCGGCCGGGGCGCACGCCGAGCTGGTCGACGTCACGTCGTCGATGGCGGTGTTCGGGGTGATGGGCCCGGCGTCACGTGAGCTGCTCGGCAGCCTGACCGACGCCGACCTGTCCGACGCGGCGTTCCCCTTCGCCACCAGCCAGCTGATCTCGCTGGGCTACGCGACGGTGCGGGCCACCCGCATCACGTATGTCGGCGAACTGGGTTGGGAGCTCTACGTTCCCGCCGAATTCGCGGTCGGGGTCTACGAGGACCTGTTATCGGCCGGTGCGCGGTTCGGCATCGCCCGCGGTGGCTACTACGCGATCGAGTCGATGCGGCTGGAGAAGGGCTACCGCGCGTTCGGCCGGGAACTGACCCCCAGCGACAATCCTGTCGAAGCCGGCCTGCTGTTCGCCTGCAAGCTCAAGTCCGACATCGACTTTCTCGGCCGTGCCGCGGTGGAGAAGGCCAAGGCCGAAGGCCCGCGCCGGCGACTGGTCAGCTTCGCCGTCGACTCAGCGGAGCCGATGCTGTGGGGCGGCGAGCTGATCCTGCGGGACGGCGCCGTCGCCGGGCAGGTCAGTTCGGCGGCGTGGGGAGCCACCACCGGGGCCTGCGTCGGCCTGGCCTACGTCCGGTCCCCCGACGACGCGGTCGTCACACCCGACTGGGTGCGGGCAGGTTCCTACGCCGTCAACGTCGGCGGCGATACCTACCCGATCACCGTGTCGCTCAAGGCAATCTACGACCCAGCCAATGAGCGGGTGCGCTAGCTTTCCGCCGTGAATATCGCGGTCGGTCGCAACAGATTCAGCATGACGATGGGAATGCGTCGGCTCGTGGACTGCTGATACGCGATGTAGGGCGGATACAGATGGCACATGTACTCCCACACCTGATGCCGTTCCTCACCCTCGGGTTCGCGCCATGAGGCCTCGAAGGCCTGGGTCGCGATCTGTACGTCCAGCGTGTCGTGGGACACGACGTTGCGGTACCACTCCGGATGACTATCGGCACCACCTTTCGACGCGACGATCACGATCTCACCGCCAAAGTTGCCGTAGATGAGCGGCTTGATGTAGCGCTGACCGGACTTGCGTCCGGTATAGCGAATCAGGCCGTGGGTGGTGCACGTACGGCCACCGACATCGTTCAGGTTGAGGATGTGCCCCTGCGCGCCACCGGATTCGAGGTATGTCGCGAGGTGTTGAGCCGTCCAGTCGGCACGGCTGGCGCGTAATGCTGCAGCGTCTGCGTCGGCCATCAGTGTGAGAAGTGTTCCTGGGTGAAGTACCCGTCGGGTTTGATCGCGTCCATGTGCGTGAGCACGGCGTTCAGGTCGGCCCACAGCGAGCGGGCCAGGTCGGCGGAGAAGCCCTCGCGCACCACCACCCGCAGCACCGTAATATTCTCGGCGCCTTCGGGCATGGTGTAGGCAGGTACCTGCCAGCCGTAGGAGCGCAGGCCGGCCGAGATGTCGAACTCGTTGTAGCCGTAGCCGCCCTTCAGCCGGAATGCCACCACCGGAATAGCTGACCCGTCGGAGATCACGTCGAAGTGCTGGCAGCCCTCCAACTGGTCGGACAGCCAGCGCGCCGTAGCCGCCAGGCACTGCATCACATGGGTGTAGCCGGCTCGGCCCAGGCGCAGGAAGTTGTAGTACTGGCCGACAACCTGGTTGCCGCCCTTGGAGAAGTTGAGCGTGAACGTCGGCATATCGCCGCCGAGGTAGTTGACCCGGAACACCAGGTCTTCGGGCAGGGCATCAGCGTTGCGCCACACCACGAATCCGATGCCCGGATAGGTCAGTCCATATTTGTGGCCGCTGACGTTGATCGAGGCCACCCGTGGCAGCCGGAAGTCCCACTTGATATCTGGGTGAAGGAACGGCACCACGAACCCGCCGCTGGCGGCGTCGACATGCACTGGGACGTCAAGTCCCTTGTCCTGCTGCAGTTTATCCAGGGCCTCGCAAATCTCGGCGATCGGCTCCAGTTCACCGGTGTAGGTGGTGCCCAGGATCGCCACCACCCCGATGGTGTCCTCGTCGACGTACTCGAGGACCTGTTCGGGGGTGATCACGAAGCGGTCCTCGGCCATCGGGATGTAGCGCGGCTCGACTTCGAAGTAGCGGCAGAACTTCTCCCACACCACCTGCACGTTGGAGCCCATCACCAGATTGGGGGTCCGCGTCTTCCACTTGTCCCCGACGCGCTCCTTCCACCGCCACTTCAGCGCGAGCCCGCCGAGCATCACCGCCTCCGACGAACCGACCGTGGATACGCCGACCGCGGTCGCGGCGTCGTCGTCGCGCAGGTTCTCGGCGTGGAACAGATCGGCAACCATTGCCACACAACGCGACTCAATGGCGGCGGTGGCCGGGTACTCGTCCTTGTCGATCATGTTCTTGTCGAAGGTCTCGGCCATCAGCTTCTCAGCCTCTGGGTCCATCCAGGTCGTGACGAACGTCGCCAGGTTGAGCCGGGAGCTGCCGTCGAGCATCAGCTCGTCGTGGATGAACCGGTATGCCGCAGAGGGTTCCATCGCCTCGTCGGGCAGCCGTAGCGACGGGATGGGATCGGTGGACAGTCGCCCGGTATAGGCCGGTGCGATCGACGGGGAACGGTACTTGACGTGGGGCACAAGGGTCCTTTCTACGGTTCTGCGATGGCTTGACGAATGTGGGCGAGGATGCGCGACGCCGATGTGGGCACCGGCCTCGGGCCGGGGTCGGCGGCGGAGGCCTCAGCGGCGCGGGCGTGCACGAACGCCGCCGCGGCGGCCGCCTCGATCGGCGGCAGGCCAGAGGCCAGCAGCGCACCGATCATGCCGGACAGCACATCACCGGATCCAGCGGTCGCCGCCCATGACCCGCCGGCCTGATTCAGGTACACCCCTCCGGTGGGATCGGCGATCACCGTAACATTTCCCTTGAGCAGCACGGTGGCGCCGAACGCGTCGGCAAGCCTGCGGGTCGCGGCCACCCGATCCTCCCCCGGCGGGGCACCGGCGAGCCGAGCGAACTCACCGGCGTGCGGCGTCAGCACCGTCGGGGCCTTGCGCCCCGCCACCAGGTCCGGCTGGGCGGCCAACAGGGTCAGGGCGTCGGCATCCACGACCACAGGAAGAGGGGTGCTGAGCGCGAAAGTTAAAGCACCAAAGGCTTTTTCGTCCGTGCCCAGCCCGGGTCCGACGACCCAGGCCTGCACCCGGCCTGCGGCATGTGGGTTCGGCGCGGCCACCACCTCGGGCCAATGGGACACCACCTCGGCCGCAGCGGACCCGGCATAGCGCTTCATGCCCGAGGTCGTGGCCACCGCGGCCCCGGTGCACAGGATCGCGGCGCCGGGATAGGTGGACGAGCCGGCCATGATGCCGGTGACGCCCTGGCTGTACTTGTCGTCGTGCACGCCGGGCACCGGCCAGCGGGCCTTGACGTCGGCCGCTTCAAAACTCAGCAGATCGGTGGCCGGCAGGTCCAGCCCGATGTCGACGAGTTCGACGCGGCCACAGTCGGCCAGGGCGTGAACGGGTTTGAGCCCACCGAAGGTCACGGTGAGCGCGGCGTGAACGGCGGGTCCGGTGATCGCACCCGTCTGCACGTCGATGCCGCTGGGAATGTCGACGGCCACCACCGGGATCGCGGCGTGCTCGGCGGCGGCGAATACCTCGGCGGCCGACTCGCGCAGCGGGCCCTTCCCCGAGATGCCGACGACTCCGTCGAGCACCAGATCCGTCGACGGCGGCACCGCGGGAACCACCCGGCCGCCCGCGCCACGAAACGCCGCCAGCGCCTTGGCATGGGTCCGTTCGGGGTTCAGCAACACCGCGGTCGCCGCCACACCCCGGCGGCGCAGGAGCGTCGCCGCCCACAGCGCGTCACCGCCGTTGTCACCCGACCCGACGACCGCGCACACGTGGCGGCCCGCCAACGCACCGGTGCGGTCGCGCAACTCCGCGGCGATGGCGGTGGCCAGGCCGTAGGCGGCACGACGCATCAGAACACCATCGGGCAGGCCGGCCAGCAAAGGCGCCTCGGCGGCGCGAATCGCGTCCGCGGTGTAGTAGTGCCGCATCGGCACCAAGGCTACGTGCTGGGCGGGCGATAGCGGCCAAGTCCGACAGGGTATTCGCACGGCATGACAGATTCACAATTGCTCGGGGAACTACTGACGATCGAACACGAGGGGTGGCAGTCGCTGTGCGAGTGCGCCGGTGACCGCTTCTACGGCGACGTGATGACCGACGACGCGGTGATGGTGCTGGCCAACGGTGCGGTGATGGACAAGGCGGCGGTGACCGCCGCGCTCGGACAGTCTCCGCCGTGGAAGCGATTCGACTTGTCCGAACCCAGGGTCATCCCGGTAGGGCCCGACGCGGCGGCTCTGGTGTACATCGGCACGGCCGAGCGCGACGGTGCCGACGAGCCATTCGTCGGTGCCATGTCGTCGGTGTATCAGCGCGTCGACGGCAGGTGGCGGCTCGCGCTATACCAACAGACGCCCGTCACTCGACCGTGACGGATTTGGCCAGGTTGCGCGGCTTGTCGACGTCGTAGCCGCGAGCCCGGGCCACCGCAGCGGCGAACACCTGCAACGGGACCGTCGACAGCAGCGGCTGGAAAAGCGTTGACACCGCAGGTAATTCGAAGATGTGATCGGCGTAGGGGCGCACCGTGTCGTCGCCCTCCTCGGCGATCACGATGGTGACCGCCCCGCGGGCCTGAATCTCGCGGATGTTGCTCAGCAGTTTGGCGTGCAGGGTCGCGGCATTCTTCGGCGACGGCATCACCACGATGACGGGCAGGCCTTCTTCGATCAGCGCGATCGGACCGTGCTTGAGCTCGCCGGCGGCGAAGCCTTCGGCATGCATGTAGGCCAGTTCCTTGAGCTTGAGCGCACCCTCGAGCGCCACCGGGTAGCCGACGTGGCGGCCCAGGAACAGCACCGTCGGCGACGACGCGAATTGCTGCGCCAGCTCGGTGATGGGTTCCATACAGTTCAGTACCCGGGCGATGAGGTCGGGCATCGCCTCCAACTCGTCGAATTCCCGCTTGACCTCGTCGGGGTACTTGGTGCCACGGGCCTGAGCCAGCGCCAGGCCGACCAGATAGTTGGCGGCGACCTGGGCCAGGAAGGTCTTGGTGGCGGCCACCCCGATCTCGGGTCCGGCGCGGGTGTAGAGCACCGCGTCGGCCTCGCGCGGGATCTGGCTGCCGTTGGTGTTGCAGATCGCCAGCACCTTGGCCTTCTGGCTCTTGGCGTGCCGAACGGCTTCGAGTGTGTCGGCGGTCTCGCCGGACTGGGAGATCGCGATCACCAGGGTGCCGCGGTCCAGCACCGGGTCGCGGTAGCGGAACTCGCTGGCCAGCTCGACCTCCACCGGCAGCCGGGTCCAGTGCTCGATCGCATACTTGGCCAACAACCCCGAGTGGAACGCGGTGCCACAGGCGACGATGAAGACCTTGTCGATCTCGCGCAGTTCCTGGTCGCTCAACCGCTGTTCGTCGAGCACGATCCGGCCGTCGACGAAGTGGCCCAACAGGGTGTCGGCCACTGCCTGCGGCTGCTCGGCGATCTCCTTGAGCATGAAGTACTCGTAACCGCCCTTTTCGGCGGCCGACAGGTCCCAGTCGATACGAAATTCCCGAGCACTCGCGGTCGCATCGACACCGTTGAAGTCGGTGATCCGGTAGCCGTCGGTGGTGATGACCACCGCCTGGTCCTGACCCAGTTCGACGGCGTCCCTGGTGAATTCGATGAAGGCCGCGACGTCGGAGCCCAGGAACATCTCGCCGTCGCCGATTCCGACGACCAACGGGGTGGACCGCCGGGCGGCGATGATGGTGCCGGGGTCGTCGGCGTGGGTGAACACCAGGGTGAAGTGCCCCTCCAGGCGGCGCAGCACCGCCAGCACCGACGCCTCGAAATCGCCGGCGGTCGGGCCCTGCCGGTAGGCGAGGGCGACCAGGTGGACGGCGACCTCGGAGTCGGTATCGCTGGCGAACTCGACACCCTCGCCCTCGAGTTCCTGGCGCAGGATGGCGAAGTTTTCGATGATGCCGTTATGCACGACGGCGAATTTGCCCGCCGCATCGCGATGCGGGTGAGCGTTGCGGTCGGTGGGCCGGCCATGGGTGGCCCAGCGGGTGTGGCCCATGCCCGCGACGCCGGTCAGCGCGGCCTGATCCGTCTCGGCGAGTGCCTGCTCGAGGTTCGTCAGCCGGCCGGCGCGGCGACGCACAGTCAGGCCGCCCTCTCCGTCCAGCAGAGCAATACCGGAGGAGTCGTAGCCGCGGTACTCCATCCGGCGCAGTGCGTCCACAACCACACCTTGGGCGCGACGATGGCCGACGTAAGCCACGATTCCGCACATCTGAACCAGGGTAGTGCAGTTGCAGGCTCGACCCGGTGGACTAGGTTCGTGGGGTGGCCCGGACTCGCAAGCTCTTCGCGGCACTGACTCGCCGCGGTCGGCATCAGGTTCTACGCGGTGACCTGGCCTTTGCCGGGCTCCCCGGCATCGTCTACACCCCGGCGTCGGGCTTCAATCTGCCCGGGGTGGCCTTCGGCCACGATTGGCTCACAGACGTCGATCACTACGTGAAAACGCTCGAGCATCTCGCCTCGTGGGGCATCGTCGCGGCCGCCCCGGACACCGAACGTGGCCTGGCCCCGTCGGTGCTGAACCTGGCGGTCGACCTGGGCACCACCCTCGACATCATCACCGGGGTGCGGCTGGGCCCCGGCCAGATCAGCGTGCACCCCACCAAACTGGGCGTGGCCGGGCACGGCTTCGGCGGTTCTGCCGCGGTGTTCGCCGCCGCGGGCCTGTCTGGTGCGGGTGCCACCGCACCCAAGGCCGTCGCGGCGCTGTTCCCGTCGGTGACCAAACCGCCTGCTCACCAGCCCGCGGCGGCGCTGAAGGTGCCTGGCCTGGTACTCAGTGCGCCCGACGATCCGCACTCGCTGCGCACCGATGCCCTGGACCTGGCCGGCGCTTGGAAGGGATCGGTGCTGCACATCGTCAGCAAGGCGGAGTCCGCCGGGCTGGCCGAGAAGCGGCGCTTTGCCGGGGCGTTGGGCCTGCCCGGTTCGGATCGGCGCACGCAGAAGACGGCGCGTGCATTGCTGACCGGTTTCCTGCTGTTTCACCTGACCGGCGACAAGGACTACCGGGAGTTCGCCGATCCCGAGGCCCTGCTGCCCAAGACCGAGCCACTCGATCCCGAGGCGCCGCCGGTGACCACCGAAGAGCAGATCGTCGCGCTGCTGAAGTAACCCGACGGGCGGCCAACCAACTGGTTGGTGATATAACGTGCTGATGCGTACCGGAATCTTTCTGGACTATTCGGGCGGCTTCCGCGAGGCCGTCGAGCACATCGTGGTGTTGGAGAAGGCCGGGGTGGACATCACCCTGGTCGCCGAGGCCTACTCCTACGACGCCGTCAGCCAGCTGGGTTACCTGGCGGCCCGGACGTCGACGATCGAGCTGGGCTCCGGCGTCTTCCCCATCTACACCAGGACCCCGTCGCTGCTCGCGATGACGGCCGCCGGCCTGGACTTCGTGTCCGACGGCCGCTTTCGGCTCGGCATCGGCACGTCCGGCCCGCAGGTGGTGGAGGGTTTCCATGGGGTGCCGTTCGACGCCCCGCTCGGCCGCACCCGCGAGGTCGTCGACATCTGTCGCCAGGTTTGGCGCCGCGAACGTGTGCAGCATCAGGGCCGCAGCTACCAGATCCCGCTGCCGGCCGACCAGGGCACCGGCCTGGGTAAGCCACTGCAACTCATCAATCATCCGGTGCGCGAACGCATTCCGATCACCATCGCCGCACTGGGGCCCAAGAACGTCGAGCTGACCGCCGAGATCGCCGAGGGGTGGCAGCCGGTTTTCTTCTACCCGGAGAAGGCCGATGCCGTCTGGGGTGACGCACTGCGGGCCGGAAAAGCCAAGCGCGACAGTCAACTCGGCGACCTCGACGTGATGGTCGGTGTGTCACTGGCCATCGGTGACGATGTCGAGGAGCGACTGAATTGGGCCAAACCGCATTTGGCGCTCTACATCGGCGGCATGGGCGCCAGGGGCCAGAACTTCTACCACAAGCTGGCCACCCGGTACGGGTACGGCGAGGTGGCCGACCACATCCAGGACCTGTTCCTGTCCGGCCGTAAAGCCGAGGCGATCGCCGCGGTACCCGATGAGTTGGTGCGCGCGGTGAACCTGATTGGCCCGCGCGGGTTCGTCAAGGAGCGCATCGCCGCATTCGCCGAGGCCGGAGTCACCACGCTGCTGGCCACCCCGACCACCACCGACGCAGCCGAATACATCAGCTGGGTCGAGGAATTGCAGCAGCTGCTGCCCTGATCACCGGTGGGCGCGCGGCGCGTTGCTCGTCGGCCGGACGCAGGACGCGGCGTTGCGACGCGGGCACGACGGGCCTGTCGCGGTCGGCGGTCATTGACCGACCTGCGCGAGTTCGTCGGCGGCGATCTCACACGGAGTTTGCTCGTCAGGTTGCGGGGGTGGGTCGGCCGGTGGCGGCTCCGGCGGCGGTGGAGCCGGCATGGCGTCGACAGGTTCCGCATCGGGGGTGGCGGGCTCCTCCGCCGGCTGGCCCTCGTCGGCGGTCTCCTCTATCGTCGGAACATCTTCGGGCACAGCATCTTCGGCGTCTTTCTCAATGACGTCGTCGGGCTCGTCCTCGTCGTCGTCCTGCTCGACGGGGTCGTCGAGTTCCGGCAGGTCATCGGCGGCGGCACTGTCCGGCACTCCGTCGAACAGCGCGCCCAGCGCATCGGCGAGCTGACCCACCAGGCCGGACATGCCACCGCCGGCATCGGGCATGGTGGGCAGACCGGCGGGCGGCGCGGCGGCGCCGAGGCCGGCCGGCGACTCAGCTAGCGGTGCAGGCGGAAGTGGTTGGTCTACCGTGGTTTCCGGCATCGGTGACGCCGGGGCTGGCACGGGATCGAGCGCGGGTTCACCGAACGGTGTGGGTGAGAACGACGCGGGCGCGACGGCGGGCAACGCCGCGGCGGGCACCGTCTGCGCTGCGGCCGGTACCGCATCCGGCGGCGGGACCGACGGGCCGCCGAACGCACCGGGGATGTCGAAATATGCTGCCGGAACAGCATTCAACTCTCGCAGCGCGTTCTCGTAGGCGGCCGCAACCGATGTCGTCGCCGAGCGCATCTCGGTGAGCCATCCGGTGCGAATGTCGGCCTCGACATAGGGCGTGATCTGCTGCGTGACAATCCCGACGGCCTCCTCACGTCCCGCTCCCCCACCCGACACCGTGGTCGCCGCCGCCAGCCACACCGGCCGCTCACCGGCGCGCCGGTCGTCGATCGACACCGCCGCACCAACCTTCTCGTCGACCAGCCGGCCAAGGCCGTCCCGCAACGCCTCGTAGGCATCGGCCGCCGCATGCAAGGCACGGGCCACCGCCGCCCCGGCCGCGCAATGCCGGTCGATGAAATCGGTTGCCACCGAGCCTGACTCGCCCTGCCACGCAGCCGATACCGCAGCACCCCCGTCATGCGTCACGCGGAGCGCCTCGTCGGCTGCGACCGCCGCGGCTCGCAGCAGCGCGCAGTCGGCATCCAGTGCGTGCAGATCCAAACCGTCTTCGCCGCAGTACCATTCGATAACCTGCGCCGCGTGTGCAGTCAGGTCCGGATGCTGGTAGCCGACGGTATGGCAGGCCGACACGTAGGCCTGCGTGTTGGACACCGAGGGACGCCCCGCGGCCAGCCGGGCGGCGACGTCCAGCGTCATCGGCCGGCCGCGCGCAGCTCGGCGTCCCCGTAGCGATCCGCGGTGACCCGCAGTGCGGCGGCGACCTCCTCGGCGGCGCGTGACCACTGCGTCACCTCGGCCACCAACCGGTCCAATGCCGAGCGCAACGCGTCGCCGTGGGCCGTGTGCACCCGACCGGCCACGCTGCCGTCGAATTCCAATCGGCTCAGTGCCGCGCCGCCGAGCACGTCGGCGGCGGTGTCGAAACGTTGCGCGGCAGCGCGCACCGCCGCCGTGTCCACGCGTGTGTTACCCATGTCCGTCTATGACGCACGGACGCGCTGATTGGTTCCAGGATGTGTGAAATCAGCCTTCGGCGCTGACGGATTCGGCGATGCGGACCGCCAGCTGCCGGGCGGTGTCCTCATCGGCGGCTTCCACCATGACGCGCACCATCTGCTCGGTTCCGGACGGCCGCAACAGAATTCGCCCGGTATCCCCGAGTTTGGCCTCGGCCTCCCGCACCGCGCTCTGCACCGCAGGCGCCTGGGCGACCGTCGCCTTGTCGGCGACCACGACGTTGATCAGGACCTGCGGCATGGTCTGCATCGGCGCTGCCAGCTCGGCCAGCGACAAGCGGGTCTGCGCCATCCTGGCCATCAGCCGTAGCCCGGTGGCGATCCCGTCGCCGGTCGTGCCCAGCGCGGGCATCACGATGTGGCCCGACTGTTCACCACCCAAGGTGAACTCGCCGGCCCGCAACTCCTCCAGGACATAGCGGTCACCAACGCCGGTGGTACGCACGGTGATACCGGCATCACGCATGGCGATATGCAGACCGAGGTTGCTCATCACGGTGGCCACCAGCGTCTCCGAGGCCAACTCACCGGCATCACGCATGGCCAGGGCCAGGATCACCATGATGGCGTCGCCGTCGATCACGCGGCCGGCCGCATCGACCGCCAGGCAGCGGTCGGCATCCCCGTCATGGGCCAAGCCGATATCGGCCTGGTGGGCCAACACTGCGGCCTGCACCTGGTCCAGATGCGTCGAGCCACAGCCGTGGTTGATGTTCAGGCCGTCGGGTTCGGCGTTGATCGCGATCACCCGCGCACCCGCGGCGTGGTAGGCGCGGGGTGCGGCTTGGAATGCGGCGCCGTGGGCGCAGTCGACGACGACCGTCAGGCCGTCCAGCCGGATCGGGGCCGCGGCGCGAACGTGGTGCAGGTAGCGCTCCAGCGCGTCGTTCGCGTCGAGGACGCGGCCGATCTCGGCGCCGACCGGGCGCAGACCGGGCCCCTGGGCGACGAGTTCCTCGATGCGGTCCTCGGTGTCGTCGTCGAGTTTGTGTCCGCCGGGGCCGAAGATCTTGATGCCGTTATCGGGCATGGCGTTGTGCGAGGCGGAGATCATCACGCCGAAGTCGGCGCCGTAGGCCGCTGTCAGGTGGGCCACCGCCGGGGTGGGCAACACCCCGACCCGCATTGCGTCCACTCCCTCGCTGGTGACACCGGCGATCACCGCGGCCTCGAGCATCTCACCACTGGCTCGCGGATCACGGCCGATGACCGCCACGCCCCGCCCCGAGGTCCGTGTCGCAGCGAGCCGTCGAGCGGCGGCCGCCCCCAGCGCCAGACCCAGCTCAGCGGTCAGTTCTCGGTTGGCGACGCCTCGGACCCCGTCGGTCCCGAACAGTCGACCCATGCGGACAAACCTCTCATAACTGCGGGCTCAAGACACAACCCATGAGGTTATCGGCCGTGTCTCCACCGAACCGTCGCTGCGCCGAGACGTCCGCACAGCAAAACGCTGCCCGCACCAGGTCTAGGCGCGGGCAGCGTGAGCTAACGAGGGTTAGCGGCCCTCAGCCGCCGCGGGAGCCCCCGGCGCCGCCGGCGCGGTGGAGGTCGCGGTCGCACCGATGCTCGACGAGCCGCTGCCGGACATGCCGCTGCTCTGAGCGGGGGCGATGCTCGAGCTACCCGACGCGTTCGTGGTGAACGTGTAGCTCACACCGGAAGCGCCGGTGCAGGCCGGAACGGTCTGGATCTCGTTGGTGGCGAGCTGCGGCAGCTTGTCCGACAGGTCGTCACTCGGGCAGACGCTCGTGGCCAGGGTCTGCGCGCTGTTCAGCGACACATTCTGGATGGTGCCGACCTGCTGGCCGTTGACGGTGAGCCCCACGTTGAGCTGTTCGCCGGTCGCCGGCTGGGGTGCGTCAGGCTGCGGCACAACCGGGGCTTCCGGGGCCGCGTTCGCGAGACCAAAACCACCCGCGACGAGCATCGATCCGCCGAGAACCGCACCTGCGGCCATCTTTGTCATCGTGTTCATATTCGCTCCTCAATCTTCCTGTTATTGGCAGGGAGTCACAGAGCTGCGGGAGTATTCACCACACAGCCCCGAAGGAAGGCACCGACCCCCCGAAGGGTCCCTCTCCTACCTCGGGCAGCCGACGTAACGCCGGCTTCAAGGAGCGTTGCCGAACGGCCGAGTACTCAAACCGAAACTTAACAATGGATCGCGGCAGGCGCCCTGACCAGGGCGTTCGTGTTGTGACTCAGCCCACAAACGAATCGCCGGGCGCCTCCAGTCGAAACTGGAAGACGCCCGGCGAGCCGTTGCGTTGGTAAACGCGGCAGATCAGCGCTTGCTGTACTGCGGCGCCTTGCGGGCCTTCTTGAGGCCGTACTTCTTGCGCTCGATGGCACGCGGGTCACGCGTGAGGAAGCCGGCCTTCTTCAGGGCCGGACGATCCTCGGGCTGCACGATGATCAGCGCGCGGGCGATGGCCAGACGCAACGCGCCGGCCTGGCCCGAGGGGCCGCCGCCGTGGAGGTGGGCGTGGATGTCGAACGAATCCACCCGGTCCACGATCACCAGCGGAGCCTTGATCAGCTGCTGGTGCACCTTGTTCGGGAAGTACGCCTCCAGGGAGCGCCCGTCCAGGTGGAACTGGCCGGTGCCCGGCACCAGCCGGACCCGCACGACAGCCTCCTTGCGGCGGCCGACGGTCTGGATGGCACGGTCCATGATGATCGGCTCACGCACGGGCGCCTCGGCAACGACCTCTACCTCGACGACCTCGACGACCTCAGGGGTCTCGGCGACTTCAGCGACCTCGGCGACCTCAGGGGCCTCGACGACCTCGGGGGTCTCGGTCACCTCAGGAGCGTCGGGGGTCTCGACAACCTCGGTCACCTCGACCTCAGTCGTGTTTTCTGTCGTTTCGCTCACTGGGCCACCTGCTTGATCTCGAACGGAACCGGCTGCTGCGCGGCGTGCGGATGATCCGGGCCTGTGTAGACCTTGAGCTTCTTCTGCACCTGACGGCTCAGCTTGTTGTGCGGGAGCATCCCGATGATCGCGTTCTCGACGACACGATCGGCATGCTTGACGAGCTCGTCGCCGAGGGCGCGGGCACGCAGACCACCGGGGAAACCCGAGTGGCGGTAGAGGAACTTCTTGGTGAGCTTGTCGCCGCTGATGGCGACCTTCTCAGCGTTGATGACGATGACGAAATCGCCACCATCGACATTGGGCGTGAATGTCGGCTTGTGCTTGCCGCGCAGCAACTTCGCTGCTTCAACGGCGAGCCGGCCGAGCACCACGTCGGTGGCGTCGATGACGTACCACGAACGCGTGGTGTCACCCGCCTTCGGCGTGTACGTAGGCACAGAACTACCTGCTTTTCTTCTCGGGTTGATCCCGGGTCTGACCCCGGTGCCGGTCGGAGCGCGACGGTGGGGTTGCTTCTCGGCGACCAACACTGACCCGAGAACCCGGCTTACCCCGCGGTGCGAAACCGCGGCGTACCGCACGCCAACGTGGCAGCTTACCTGCGACGATCCGGGCAGGTCAAAACGCCGTTGCCCGCTCGTAGGCGATGTTGGCGACGGCGCGGACATAGCGGGTGCCGGCGGCGTCGGTCATGGTCGCCTCGACCGTTCCCATCCGGCGCCCGACGCGTTCGGTGGTGGTGGCCAGCGTGAGGGGCCGCCCGTCGACCGGGGGCGACCGGAAGTAGAAAACGGACAGGTCAGCCAGGGTGTAGCGGTCGCCGGGCCCGGTGTGGGCCTGCCCGGCCAGCGAGCAGGCCTGGCCGATGAGCGACGCGATGACCCCGCCCTGGATGGCACCGAGCGGGTTGGCCATCCACGGCTGCGGGGCGACCGTCATGACGGGCTCGCCCTCGATTTCGACGGTCATGGCCAGCAGTTCGCACAATGGTCCGCGGGCGATATCGCCGCGGCTGATCGCGGTCAGGATGCGCCGGCCATCCCAGTCCGGGTCGATGTCCGAGATGGTGGTGTCGACGTCGGGCGGTGCGGGCAGCGTCTCGACCGGGGTCGCGATGGCGTCCTTGTCCAGGGCCCGCAGCGCTTCGGTGCTGCGGCCGACTCGGACGGCGCGGGCCACTCCCGAGCAGACGACGTCGTGGGTTCCGGAGGTGATGGTCATGGTGGCGGTGCCGTGGGCGTCGTCGTGGTGAGCCATGGCCGACACGGCGTGCAGCCGATCCCCCACCTTCGGCCGGGCCCCGGCGGTGAGCGCGAGCCAGGACTGCACGGTGGCGACCGGCTCGGCGAACGTGTACCAGTAGGCGCCGCTGGTGACCGATTCGGCCATCACCGCATACGCCGGCATCTCGACCAGGCCGCGGTGGTCGACCAGCGTCTGGTGCACCTGCTGATCCAGCGAGATACCGGCCTCGCTGACCCGGGTGAAGCCGACGCAGAAAACCGACTGCGGTCCGTTAGGTGTGCTCATCACCTGGCATCTTGCCGTAAATCGGTTTCGGAGCCGACACCGCCTGTGGTCGGATCGCAGTCATGGCCCACGACATCTGGCCGCTGTTCGATCTGCAGGTGGTGACACCACGGGTCGTGCTGCGCTATGTCAGCGACGAGCTGGGTGCGCAGCTGGCCACACTGGCGGCCAAAGGGATTCACGATCCGGCGACGATGCCGTTCAGTGAGCCGTGGACCGATGTGCCCTCACCGGAGTTGGAACGCAACAGCCTGCAGTACTACTGGCGCAACCGGGCCGAGACGTCGACTGCGCGCTGGAATCTCGACCTGGCTGTCCTGGTCGACGGGTCGGTGGTCGGCATGTGTTCGGTTCACGCAGAACACTTTCCGCAGAACCGGAGCTTGACCACCGGCTCGTGGCTGGGTCTTGCGCATCAGGGCAGGGGCGTCGGTAAGGAGCTGCGTCAGGCCGCACTGCACCTGATCTTCGCGGGCTTCGACGCCGGCCTGTCCGTCACCCGGGCCTGGCATGACAACGCCGCATCGCTGGGGGTGACCCGCTCGCTGCCCTATGTCGAGACGGGCACGACGGTGGAGGACCGACGCGGCCGCCCCGACACCATGGTGGGGTTTGCGATGGCGCCGGGGCGGTGGGCCACGATCCGACGCGACGACATCCGTCTGGTCGGCATCGAAGCCGTGCGCGCGCAGCTGGGGACTCAGCGGTAGTCGATGACCACGCGGCCGTCGATCTGACCGCGCTCCATGCGGCCGAACACCTCGTTGATGTCGTCGAGCTTGGCCGCCTCCACGGTGGGATGGATCAGGCCACGGGCGTAGAAGTCCAGCGCTTCGGCCATGTCCTGGCGGGTGCCGACGATCGAGCCGCGAATCGTCAAGCCCTTCAACACGATATCGAAGATCGGTGCCGGGAAGTCGCCGGGCGGAAGGCCATTGAAGACGATGGTCCCGCCACGCCGGGTCAGTCCGATCGCCTGGCCGAACGCTTGCGGATGCACGGCGGTGACGAGCACTCCGTGCACGCCGCCGGTGGCCTTCTGCACTTCCGCGACGACGTCGGAGGTCTTGGCGTTGACCGTGACCTCCGCACCGAGCCGCGCGGCAAGAGCCAGTTTGGCGTCATCGATGTCGACGGCCACCACGCGAAGGCCCATCGCGCGGGCGTACTGCACGGCGATGTGGCCAAGGCCGCCGATGCCGGAGATCGCCACCCACTGGCCCGGCCGGGTGTCGGTGACCTTGAGACCCTTGTAGACGGTGACGCCCGCGCACAGGATCGGTGCCACTTCGAGCGGGTCGAGGCCGTCGGGAATCCGCGCGGCGTAGGCCGCATTCACCAGCATGTAGGTGCCGAAGCTGCCGTTGACGCTGTAGCCGCCGTTCTGTTGGCTCTCGCACAGCGTCTCCCAGCCGGTGCGGCAGTACTCGCAGCTGCCGCACGCCGACCACAGCCAGGCGTTGCCGACCTTGTCGCCGAGCTTCAGGTCCGTGACCCCCTCGCCGAGGGCGATGACGGTGCCGTACCCCTCGTGGCCGGGGATAAACGGCGGCTTCGGCTTGACGGGCCAATCGCCGTGGGCGGCATGGAGATCGGTGTGGCACACCCCCGAGGTCTCCAGCTTGACCAAGACTTCGCCGTGGCCGGGGGTGGGCAGGTCGACGTCTTCGACCTGGAGGGGCGCGCCGAATTCGGTGACGACGGCGGCACGCATGGTGCCGGTGGTCGCGGATGTGGCGGGGGCGCCAAGTGTCTGAGTCATGGTTGTTTTCCTTCGTGAAAATGGTTGCGGTGGAGGTCTTTTAAACTCAGAAGAATCCTTGAGCTTTGTTGGAGTACGAGACGAGCAGGTTCTTGGTCTGCTGGTAGTGGTCGAGCATCATCTTGTGGTTTTCCCGGCCGATGCCGGATTGCTTGTAGCCGCCGAACGCCGCGTGCGCGGGGTAGGCGTGATAGCAGTTGGTCCACACCCGGCCGGCCTTGATATCGCGGCCCGCGCGGTAGGCGGTGTTGCCGTCGCGGCTCCACACCCCCGCACCCAGTCCGTAGAGGGTGTCGTTGGCGATCTCGATGGCATCGGCGTAGTCGGTGAACGAGGTGACCGCGACGACGGGTCCGAAGATCTCTTCCTGGAAGATCCGCATGGCGTTGTGGCCGGTGAAGATCGTCGGCTGCACGTAGTAGCCGCCGTTGAGATCCCCACCCAGGTCGGCGCGCTCACCGCCGGTCACGATCTGCGCGCCTTCGCTCTTGCCGATCTCGATGTAGGACAGGATCTTTTCCAGCTGATCGTTGGACGCCTGCGCACCGATCATGGTCTCGGTATCCAGCGGATCGCCCTGCCGGACGGCCTTGGTGCGGATCGCGGCCATGGCCAGGAACTCGTCGTAGATATCGGCCTGGATCAGCGACCGCGACGGGCAGGTGCACACCTCGCCCTGGTTGAGGGCGAACATCGTGAAGCCCTCCAGCGCCTTGTCCTGGTAGTCGTCGTTGGCGGCCATCACATCGGAGAAGAAGATGTTGGGGCTCTTGCCGCCGAGCTCGAGGGTGACCGGGATCAGGTTCTGGCTGGCGTACTGCATGATCAGCCGGCCGGTGGTGGTTTCGCCGGTGAAGGCGATCTTGGCGATCCGGTTCGAGGACGCCAGCGGCTTGCCCGCTTCCACGCCAAACCCGTTGACCACGTTGAGAACTCCAGCCGGCAGAAGATCGGCGATCAACGAGATCAGGTACAGCACTGATGCCGGGGTTTGCTCGGCGGGCTTGAGCACCACCGCGTTTCCGGCTGCCAGCGCGGGTGCCAGCTTCCAGACCGCCATCAGGATCGGGAAGTTCCACGGGATGATCTGGCCGACCACCCCCAACGGCTCGTGGAAGTGATAAGCGACGGTGTCCTCGTCGATCTGGCTCAGCGCACCTTCCTGGGCGCGGATCGCCGCGGCGAAGTAGCGAAAGTGGTCTATTGCCAACGGAATATCGGCATTGAGGGTTTCCCGGATCGGCTTGCCGTTATCCCAGGACTCGGCCAGCGCGATCGACTCAAGATTGGCCTCGATACGATCAGCGATCCTGTTCAGGATCAGCGCGCGGTCACCCGCGGACGTCTTCCCCCACCCCGGCGCGGCGGCGTGCGCGGCATCCAGCGCCAGTTCGATGTCGGCGTCGGTCGAGCGCGCCACCTCGCAGAACACCTCACCGGTCACCGGAGTCGGGTTCTCGAAATACCGGCCCCCCACCGGCGCGACCCACTCACCACCGATGAAATTCTCGTAACGGGCCGCAAACGACATCACGGAGCCTTCCGCCCCGGGCCTCGCATACACAGTCATGGCGTTCTCCTACCTGTTCAAGACGACGAATTGTGTCGGTTATCACTGAAGGTAGGCAGTGCAGGGTTGCAGCACGGTTGCATATCGCCGAGCGAGCCTCAGGCCAGGTCGATGTCCAGTCCGGCGAGCCTGCCGTGCGCCTGCGCCTGCTGCACCGAGCCAGGCAGGGTGCCGTCATGCAGCGCTCGCCAGCCATCCCGATCGTCGCGTCCGTCGGGGCTGTTCAGCCAGCGGCGCAACACCACCGGATCACCGGTGGCCAGGACAGCGCCGCGCAACGTCATCGTCATCTCGGTACGCAGCCGCCCAACCGCCGGTGAGATCGATTGCGGGAGAAGCGGTCCCGGATAGCGGTCCAGGGCAGCCATCACATCGCCGGCGTCGAGCGCCTCGTCCACCTCGCCGATGTCAGTGGTGATCGGCATCAGCAGCCGGTAGGGCCGTGAGTCGATGGCCTCCGCGCCCACGACCTTGCGCAGGCGCGACATCTCGGCGCGCACCGTCACCACGTCGAGGTCCTTGTCGTCGAGCAGCATTGCCAAGTGGTCGGCGCTCAGGCCCTCGGGGTGCCGGCTGAGCAACACCAGGATGTCGGCGTGCCGGCCGGTCAGCGGGGTCGCGCGCAGGTGCCCGGACTCGTCGGTGACCAGCCAGCGCGGTCGTTCGGACCCCAGGACCGCCAGCCGCGGGCGCCGCGGCGCCGTCTCGACGGCCGCTCCGGTCAACCGCATCAGCGCCAAGTGGCTTTCGACGGCGGCGACGGTGGCGCGGACCAGGGCCAGCGCCTGCGGGGTGGCCACCCGCGGTCCGCCGGTCAGGTCGAGGGCGCCGAGCAGGGCACCGGTGGTCGGGTCGTGCACGGGGACCGCCGTGCAGCTCCACGGCTGCACCATCCGGGAGAAGTGCTCAGAACCGCGAATCTGCAGCTCGGCGTCGAGTGCCAGGGCGGTTCCGGGCGCGTTGGTGCCCGCGCCGCGTTCGCTCCAGTCCGCGCCGGGCACGAAGTTCATCTCCTCCGCGCGGCGGCGGGCATTGCGGTCGCCCTCCACCCACAGCAGGGTTCCGTCGGCGCCGGTCACCGCGACCACCACCCCGGAGCCCGCCGCGTCGTCGACAAGTAATCGCCGAATGACCGGCAATGCCGGTGCCAGCGGGTGCGCATCGCGCAGCCGGGCCAGTTCCTCACCCACCGGCGAGGGTTGCGCCGCACCGTCGGGGTCGACGCCCTTGGCAAGGCTGCGCTGCCAGCTCTTGGCCACGATCGGCCGCAGCGAGCTGGATTCCAGGTAGGAGCCGTCGACCTCACCGGCGACGAAGAGCTCGTGGACTGCGCGCAGCAACGCCGACGGTCGCGGGCCGCCGGCCCCGGTTCGCGGTGTTCTGGATGAGCCCATCGGCGATCACACTCCTCGCGCGATCAATCCGACCAGCGCGTATGCGGTCACGCTACGCCACATCGGGCGCGGTGACGTGCTCGTTGCCCTACATCGAGACCGGGAGGACGGTCGAGGACCGACGCGACCGCCCCGACATCATGGTGGGGGTTGCCATGACGCCGGGGCGCCGCGCGCAGCTGGGCACTGCGCGGTAGTGACTGTGCGGCCCTGTCGGCCTCTCCTCCGGCTGGGCCGCACAGAGTTCGGTGGGCGGTCAGCCCCACATTCCGGCGGCGCGACGGTCGGCATCGGCGACGTCGGCCGCTCCGTCGCGCACGGCCACTCCCAAGCGCACGAGGATGTCGCGCAGCGCCGAGGCCGCTTGCTGCCAACTCGCCTGCTCGGCTTGGTATGCGGCCGCGGCATCGGCCGTCCACACCTCCCGCAGTGGTGCGATCTGCCGGCTGAGGTCATCGAGTGCAGCGCCGAGCCGAGTCGATGTGCCCTGGATGTCGGCGAGTACCGCCGCGTCGATCTCGGCAAAATCGTAGGAAAGGATGGGGTCCACGTCGCGCTCCTTCGCTAGAGATCTGCGGTCACATCGGCGATGCGCTGCGCATGGAGCTGCGCCGCCTCACGCAGTTCGTGTTCGTTGTTCCGGATCGTGTCGGCGATCCCGGCCAGAGCGTTGGATAGCCTGGTCGACTCGTTGTTCCAGTGCGCGACAACGGTCTTGAATCGCGCCGCCGCCAGCCCACCCCACACCGTGGGGGGCACAGATTCCATTCGGGTGATGAAGCCCTGCAACAGAACGCGGATCTCGTCGTTGCGGGTGTCGGCAGCCGCGGCGGCGGTCCGCATGAGATCGAAGTCGGCGCTCAGAGTTGTCACAATCTGTCCTTACAGTTGAGTTATACACGCTGACAAAAGATTTGACGTTCACGAGTCCGCATTGGTTCCCACCAATTCACGGGCTGACGCGATTGCCGTCTCACACGCCGCGGCGACGGTGTCCGCACGGCCCGGGGCACTCTGGCATCCGACACTGATCCGCGTCGAACCGTCGAGCACCACCGCCCAGCTGATATCCCGACCGACCCGAACCTCACGGTAGGTGACGGCGGGTCGCCCGCCGCGCCGGTCGTCGGGGTTGAAGTCGACAAATACGCCGCGCGGCTCGTCAGTAATGGCCTGCCGCAGCACCTCCGCCGTCCGGTCCAATGTCTCACCGGGAGAATGGGACTGAGTGATGTGGAGAGCGATGTTCGGTTCGGTGGGCGAGCTGGCTTGGATCCGCCGCGATCCGGGTCCGGCGGTGATCCGGGTGAGCGCCCACTGCGGCGGGACTCGAACGGTGACGTGACCTTCCACGATATCGACCGCGTCGAGGACCGGCGCCCGAGGGTGAGTTCTGGCTACAGAGACTCCAATTACGCAGAGCACCAAGGTCACCGAGGCCGCCGCAAGTGCCGGAGCCAGCCGGCGTCGCGGCGTCGCCGTCGGTAGCGGCTCAACCCTCGATGCCGCCGGTGCCACGTCGCCGACGCCGGCCAGTCGCGCCACCGCGCCGCGTCGGCGCAGAGCCCCCAGCACGCCGCGGGCAAAATCTGCCGCGCCTGCTACTCCAGGCGGTGCGTCGATGAGCACGGGTGCGCCGGCTTCAGTCTCGAGAGCCGCAGCGATGTCACCTGGGTCGTCTGTGCGGGCCAGTATCACTGGCGGCCGCGCTGGGGCGCTGATCGCGATGACGTCGTCGGCGATCTCGACAACGGTGGCCGGTTCCGTGGCCGCAATAGCTGCCGATCGGGACAGTGCGCGAACGTCGTCGGCGACGGTCCTCGCCGCGTCGATGACGCGGTCCACCCGACGCCGCGGCCACCACGTGGGGTGCACGACGGTCAGTGATTCGCAGTCGGTTTCGACGTTCGCTCTGATCACTCGCTGCCACAGGTCAACCACGGCAACCGGCCGCTCGTCCAACAATACGATCGTGTCGTCGATGCCGGCCAGCGCCGCGGCGACCATCTCCGCCGGGATCGACGTGTGCCGGTCTGTGCGGGAACGGACCACTGCGGCGGGGCCGATCTCCAGCACCGTACTGATCACGGTGGGCACCAGCCGACCTGAACCAGCTGCGCCGCCGAACGGGTCACCAGCAGTCCGCGCCCCGGCGGCTGGACCGTCGCGCGGTGGGGGCCGAATAGCCCACCCTCCTCGGGATTTCCGCTCATCAACAGGCCGGCGCAGCCGCTGTCGCGCAGGTGCGCGAGAAGTGGCTCGAACATCGCCCGCGCGGATCCCGCGCACCGGCGCGCCACGATGAGGTGCAGCCCGATATCGGTGGCATGCGGCAGTAGGGCGAGCAGTGGTCCCAGCGCGTCCGGTGATGTCGCGGACACGACGTCGTAGTCGTCGACCACGACGAAAACCTCCGGCCCGGTCCACCACGTCCTGGCCTTGAGCTCGTCAATCGAGGTGTCCCCGGCAGGTAACCTGCTCTGCAACAACGACATCAGCTCGGGCAATAGACCAGCGAGACTGCTTGGTGAGAATGCGTAGCCGACTGTGCGCGGCGATTCAGCGACGCCGAGCAGGCCGCGACGGTAGTCAATGACGAACAATGACGCCGGCCGGGTGATCGCACCGCGCGCGATCTCGCCGTACAACGCCCGTAGTGTCGAGGTCTTCCCGCACTCGGGGTCGCCGAGGATCAGCAGGTGCTGCTGTCGGCTGAAGTCGAGGGCAACCGGTTCGAGGCGGTCTTCGCCGAGGCCGAGCAGGATGCACTTCGGGGCGTCGCCGGCTTGGTCGACGACAGCCGAGTGCTCGACCGACGCAGGCAGCAACCGAACAGGCGGGGCACACCACGGACCCGCACGGACCACCTCCACACCGTCCGGCGTCGCGATCGCGAAGTGGTGGCCGTCGCGGGTGATGCCCCGCCCTGGCCGGTCGATCGGAACCAGCGCAGCCTGCTTGCGGTCCGTGTCGGAATCGATCGGATCACCCAGTCGCAGTTCGATTCTGGTGCCGATCTGATCCTTGAGACCCGGCCGGATATCGGCCCACCGTCCCGCGGTGATGATCACGTGGATACCGAACGACAAGCCCCGTGCGGCGTGGCCGGTGATCGTCACCTCGAGATCGGGGAACTCCTCACGCAGAGTCGACCAGCCGTCGACGACCAGAAACACCTCGCCGTACCTGTCGGCGTCACAGCGGGATTCTCGGGCGGACAGGATCGTGCCGACATGGCCGACGATCCGCCGCACCAATTCCCTCTCCCTGCGACTCGCCACCGATCCCACGTGCGGCAGGCGTCGTAGCTCATCGAGTGTGCTGCCACCAAAGTCCAGGCAGTAGAACTGGATCCGCTGCGCATCACGGCGCGCGGCCAGCGCGGTGATCATGGTGCGTACCGCAGTGGACTTCCCGCTCTGGGGCGCACCCACCACCGCGACGTTGCCGCCCGCACCGCCGAGCTCGACGACCAGTGGTGCCCGTCGCTGCTCGAACGGCAGATCAACCAGGCCGATCACAGCACTCAGCTCTCCCCCGGCGCCACCGTCGAGTTCCGAGAGAGCAGGTGACCGGATGAGCGGTGGCAACCACACCTGATGAGCCGGACCGCCTTGGCCGCGGAATCGACCGACGATCACGTCCCACGCGCTTGGACCGGTGCCATCGCCGATCGTGAGTGGTGCGGTATTTCCTGAGGTGAACAGTCGCACAGCCGGATTCGATGGCGCAGGGGCGCGCTCATGCAGCGGGGCTCCGAGATAGGTGGTCTGGAAGCGGGTGAGACGGCCGTCTCCAGTGCGAAGCAACGCCGCTCCCGGAGTGGCGGGAAGCTCGGCGGCATCCGCGACGCCGAGCACGGCGCGGGATTCCGCGGCGGTCGCCGTCTTCAGACAGATGCGGTAGGACAGGTGCGACTCCAAGCCGCGAAGGCGTCCCTCGTCCAGCCGCTGGCTGGCCAGGAGCAGATGCACACCGAGTGACCGGCCGACTCGCCCGATCATCGTGAACAGTTCCGCGAAATCCGGCTGGTGAGCCAGCAGTTCGGCGAACTCGTCGACGATGACAAGCAATGTCGGCAAAACCGGAAGGGTCGGATCGATCTGCCGATGGCGTTGATAGGAACCGAGATTGACGGCATGGCGCGCGCGACGCAGCAGCGTTTGACGACGGTGGATCTCGCCGCCGAGCGCCTCTTTGGCCCGCGCGACCAGGTGTGCCTCGTCCGCGAGGTTGGTGACGACGGCAGCGACGTGCGGCATGCCCTCCAGACCAAGAAAGGTTGCCCCGCCTTTGAAGTCGATGAGCACCAGGTTGAGGTCATCGGGACAATGGCGGGCGATCATCCCCGCAACGACGGTGCGCAGCAGTTCCGACTTCCCCGACCCGGTCGCGCCGATGCACAATCCGTGCGGGCCGTGCCCACCCTCGGCCGCCTCCTTGATATCGAGGTTGACCACTGCACCGTCCGGCGAGGTACCGAGCGCAACCCGCAGCGGTGCAAGCTCATTCGTGTCCAGCGTGGTGAGCCAGCGTTGCAGGTCATCCGGCACGATGTCCGCCGTTCGGTGGCGGGCCAGGCGGCGGGCGCAGATCCTGGCCTGCGCGGTCGTCATACCGTCGGCGACACCGAGCTCCTCGAGGTGCTCACCACTGCGCACTGCAAGCCGGTCACCGTTGACGTGCAGTCGAAGTGTGTTGGCGTCGGTGTCGTTCCCGACAACGATGACGGTCACTCCTGTCCTGGCGAGGCTGCGATGGTCGACGCCGTCCACGATCAGCACCACGTGGCGTCGGTTGTCGGCGTGCGGATCACCTTCGTGCGGCAACCATTTCAGCCAATCCCAGTGCTGCGTGTGTTCATCGGCGGTCACTGCCGCTACGACGATGACGTCCGGCCCGTGCAGCACGACCAGCTGGCAGACCATCGCACGGACGAGAGCGCGCGCGCCCGTCGCCTCACCCTCGACCCCGAGCACCCCCAGGCCGCGCAGCGCGACCGCAACAGGCGCATCATCGAGTGTCGCGTGGCAATGGACGAAGCGCCGCAACGCCTCCGCGGTCACCGGGTCCAGCTCGTCGACCGGCCCGACCGGCGGTACCACGATGCGGCGCGCCAGCCGCTGCCGGCCGAGACCGACGCGGACGTGGCAGAAATCCGAGTCGACGCTGCCGCGCTCCCACATGCGCCGCCCAAGCGCCAGCGTCCACAACGACGACGGTGCCGGATGTACCCACAGCAGCGACGCACGCTGACGTTGCGCGGCGTCGTGCAGTTGCTCGCTGAGCCGGCCGAGGCCGGTCAGATAGCGCCTGCGCTGCTGGTCGAGACCGCCGCCGCTCCGGCGGGAGCCCGCCTGCATCGCCATCCCCACCGCCGACACGAGCATCATCACCGGAAGGACCACCGCGGACGGGCCGCGCGCGACCATGCCCGACCCCCACACCAAGGCACCGACGGCCAGCATGGCGCCCAGACCCAGCATCGGCAGGAATCGCGCCATCCCACCGGTCTCCGGGGTCCGCGGCAACGCGTCGACGATCAGATCGTGGGTCGGAAACTGCGGTGCCAGCCGGACGGGCCGATTCATGCACGGACGGTAGACACCGCCGACCCCGGTGGGCAATTCACCTGTGGACAACGGAGTTCGGCGGCACCGCAGCGTGGCTAGCGTCCGCTGTCATGGCTGCCACCGATGAGATGTGCCAGGTGTCGATCCGCACCGCCGACCACGAAGTCGACGTCACGCTGCCCGCACAGGTTCCGATCGCGGAGCTGATGCCCGCGGTGGTGGACCTCATCGGCAAGGACGAGTTCGCCGGCCGCGAGCCGCGACTCACCCGGGTCTCCGGGGAGGTGCTCAATACAGCGGCGACGCTCGCCCAATCGGCGATTCCCGACGGCGAGCTGCTGATCCTGACCTCAGCGGCGGTTCGGCCGGTACCGGTGCCGAGGTTCGACGCGGGTACTGCCGTCGTCGACGCGGTGGCAGGCCTGATCCACCCGTCGTGGCCGGCCGCCGGCCGCCGAGCTGGATGGATCGTGCTGTGCTGGGCCTCGGCAGTGCTCCTGGTCCTCCTCGGATTCGCGACACTGAACGCGAATGCGCCGCGTCACGCCGCGATCGGCGCGGCGGCAACAGCACTGGCATTGGCCGGCGCGGTGGCGGTGCGCCGGGATCGTGCTCTCGCCTCGACGCTCGGCGTGCTGGCAGCAGCACTCGCGGGTCTGACCGCCGCGTTGGCTTCTCCGGTCCACGCAGGCCTTGCGAGCTTCCTGCTGGCGATGTCTGCGGGCTCTGCGACATCACTGCTCGCCTGGCGGCTGTTGGACTGTGCCGCTGTCGTTTTCCTTCCGCTGGCCGCGGCGACTATGGCGGCTTCCGCGGCGACAGTCGGTGCGGTGGCCGGCTGGTGGCCCACGACAGCCGCTGGCCCGATGGTGGTGACGGCGTCGCTGGCCACCCTGGCGGTGTCGGCCCGGCTGTCGGTCCACAGTGCCGGGTTGTCGACCGCGGACCTGTCCGGCACCGATCTCGAAGTCAGGACGAGGACCGCTCATGATCGGCTGACCGCACTCGTCATGACGGCGGCCGCAGGAGCGCCCCTTGGCGCTGTCGTCACCGCGGCGACGGCGGTACGGCCCGGTGTCGCAGCGGGCTTCATCGCGGTCGTCTGCTCGGCGCTTCTGCTGCGGGCGTACCGCCAGAGTGACCCGTATCATCATGTCGCACTGGTTATTTCATTCGGAATTGCGATGACAACCCTGATCGTCCTGTGCGCCATCAAGTCGCCGGTCAACACGCCATGGCTGTGCGGTGGCCTCGTGGCTGTGGGTGCCGGCGCCGTGAGGTTCAGGCACGGCGGGCGGTGGCGATTGCCACCGTCGGTGCGGGGCGCGATCACGGTGCTCGACCTGGCGGTCAGCGCGGCGGTCGTCCCATCCGCGGCAGTTGCGGCCGGGGCATTCGCGGCGCTGCCGGGGATCGGTCAGCCATGACGAGCCGCGGCCGCCGGCGAGTGGCGCTGGCAACCGCGGTGGTGCTGCTGGCCCTGCCGCACTGCGCGCCACCGGCGTTCGCGGTCGTCCCGCCGGCAATCGACAACTCGCTCCTGCCGCCGTCTGCACCGCCTGCACCGTCCCAGCCGACCGAACAACGCGAGGCGTGCGCGGTCCCGTTGCCGGTCAGCGGCGCCGACGTATCGGCAACGCAGTTGACGGGCTTCGATATCCCGGCGATCTGGCGGCTCACCCGCGGCGCGGGACAGCGAGTAGCGATCATCGACACCGGGATCGCGGCGCATCGCCGGTTGCCCCGGGTGATCCCCGGCGGCGACTACGTCTCGAGCGGCGACGGCAGGCAAGACTGCGACGGGCACGGAACGGTCGTCGCCGGGATCATCGCGGCGGCACCCGATCGCACCGATCCGACCGAATTCACCGGCATCGCCCCCGAGGCTACGTTGATCGCAATCCGGCAGTCCAGCAACAAGTTCGGCCCGCTTGTGGATCCGACGGGACGCGGGTTCGGCGACGTCAGCAGCCTTGCGATGGCCGTCCGCACCGCGGCCGACATGGGCGCTTCGGTGATCAACATCTCCTCGGTGGCCTGCGCCGAGTCGACACTCGACGACCGGGCGCTCGGTGCCGCCCTGTCGTACGCGGTCGACGTCAAGGACGCCGTTGTGGTTGCGGCAGCCGGCAATGTCGGCGGGGAAGGTCAGTGCCCTGCTCAGAACACCACCGCGCAGCCCACCGTGATCGCCAGCCCGGCGTGGTACGACGATTACGTCCTGACCGTCGCCTCGGTGGACTCGGCAGGCGCGCCATCGGAGTTCAGCCTCAACGGCCCGTGGGTCGACACCGCGGCACCGGGAGAACACATCATCTCCCTGGATCCCGATGGCGACGGCGTCATCGACACCATGCCGGCACCGACGGGTAAGGCGTCGATATCGGGTACCAGCTACGCCGCACCTCTGGTCAGCGGCCTGGTTGCCCTGGTGCGGGCCCGACTGCCCCGGCTGTCGGCGCGGCAAGTGATGACCCGCATCGAGAACACCGCACATCACCCTGCCGCCGGATGGAACGCCGCAGTCGGCAATGGTGTCGTCGACCCCCTGGCCGCGTTGAGCGATCAGAGCGCGGCACCGCCCCCTCCCGGAGCACGTCCGCTCGCCCCGCCCGCGTCGACCGATCCTCAGCCACGCCGTCCGTACGCGGTCGCGGTGACGGGTGCGGCGCTGTGCCTGGCCGGCCTCGTCACAGCGGCCTCTGTTCGGCTACGGCGTCGACCCGAGGACGTCGCGGCGGACTAGCGCGGCGTCACGCGCGAGTTCGGGACCGGCGGGCAACGCACCCACGATCGCCCACGGAGCCGCCGCCGGTGGACCGGTCAATCCCAAAGCGGCAACTGCCGAATCACGCACGGGGAAGCGCACTCCCGCATCCGTGACGAGGTAACGGGCGCCGCCACCCGTGACGTCAAGGCTGCGGCCCGGCGGCATCCGCACGATGTCGACGCCGGGCCCGTCACCGTCGGAACCCGCCAGGGTGACGGACCCGCGCCCGTCTGCGGCTGACGGCCCGAGTGCAATACCGCTGCGGCCCGACTGCCATGTTGCGCACAACTCCTCGCCGACGGCGGCCACCGTGGGCGGTTCGTCGGGATACGTGGCCACCGGAAGGACGTCGACGAGCGGGCTCCGTGCGACCAGCTCGGGCGGTACGTCGGGGATGTCGCCCGCGGCGGCAGGGTCGGCGAACCGGAGCAGGTCCACGGTCAGCCGACCGATGCGCTGGAAGCCGCCTGCAAGCACGACGTAGTACTCGGGCGAATCAGCCCTGATGACTCGCAGGACGGTACCGACCCGGAACCCGGTGATCCCCGACGGTTGTCCCAGCCCCTCGATGAGGGGTGGGCTGATCGCCGGCACCTCCGGAATCGCATTGAGAACGGTCGGCGATACCGTTCGGATCGTGCCTCCGCTGTCCAGGTGCAACGCGCGTGCGGTGGCAGGATCACCGGGGTCCACCATCGCCCGCTTGCCGTCGTAGAGCAGATAGACCGCCCCGTCGCCGCGCGCCACGGTGACGACGACGGCGGCATGCGTGTCCAGGCCAAGCGGTACCCAGTCATCGCCGGCCGCCACGGTCGTCTGTCCACCGGAATCGGCGCAGACGGCCCAGCGCAAGTCCGGGGACGCGATCACCTCACCCAGCGTCCGCGGCGCTCCGGGGATGCCCAACATCGGGCCGCCGGGAACGTTCCCCAGGGCGGCTTCGTCGACCACGTGCGGCGACGCCGGCGACCCCAGGATCAGCCGAGCTGAGGTCAGGTTCTCGACCGGACGTAGCTGGTCATCAACACGGACAAACAACGCACCGGATTGCCGCGACATCACCACGGCGGCAGCGGCGGGAATCCCGGCGGGCCGCGACGATCCCAGGATGGTGTCGAGAACCAGTAACCCGATCGCGACCGCGCCGCCGGCCAGCAGCGAGAACTTCTGCGCACGAAGTGGGTCGTGCCGGTGCGGCATCGACCGCCCCTGGACCGCATATTCCAGGCGGCGCAGCAAGAACCGCCGCGCACTCAACTGCGCTCGAAGCGACGGGCCGCCTGCCATCCCGTGACGCTAGAACAGTTGGGTCCTCGTCGATTCCGCTCATCAACAGCCGTAGCCCCTCGGGCCCGACGGCTACCTCGTACGTTCCCAGACATAGGGCACGAGCGAGCGCAGGAAGTCCAAGTCCGGGCCCTGCTGGGCATCGCAGAAGGCCTGCTCGAAATACTCCTCGGCAACCAGCAGAATGCCCTCGGCGTATTCGCTGGTGAAGTCGATGCTGCCGTAGTCGTCCATCAGCGCGCGAATGGTCCGGACCAAGTCCTCGGAACGCTCGGCGCGACTGCGGCGCAAATAGTCTCGGACCACGTCGCGGTCGGCTCCGCGGGCACTGGCCATCAGGTGCACCAGCGTCAGCGTGCGCTTGCCCTCGAAGATGTCGCCGAGGATCTCCTTGCCGTAGTCCCGTTCATCGCCCACCAGATTCAGCAGATCGTCGCGGATCTGAAACGCCGCGCCGAAGTGGAAGCCGAAGCGAATCATCTGCGAGAGATCGGCGGTCCCGCCTGACCCCACGATCGCGCCGACCCGCAGCGGATAAATCGTGGTGTACCAACAGGTCTTGTGCATGATCAGGTCGAGGTAGTCCGCGGGCCGCAGATCCTCGACACAGTCAAGTTGCCAGCCGAGTTCAGTCGCCTGCCCCTCCAGGGTCCGCATCGCCATGATGTCGAACTCCTCCATCACCAGATCGGCGATGTCCCGGTCGAGCCTGCGGGTCGCGCGGCGCAACACCTGGCTGGCGACGATCGCCAGGCCGTCGCCGGCGTTGAGCGCGGACGCCATCCCGTGCCGCGCCGTCAGGGTGGGCCGACCGCGCCGCATCTCGCTGCCGTCGGCGATATCGTCGTGCACCAGGAATGCGTTGTGCAGCAATTCGATTGCGACGGCGATGCCGATCAGGTCCTTCTCTTCCGCCCCGAAGGCGCGGCCGGCCGACAGGCACAGCGCCGGTCGCAGCGCCTTGCCCACCCGCGACGGGTACTCGCGCATCGGGCCGTACAGCCATTGCACCGGCTCGCCATCGGGCATCGCGTCGAGCATCGCACGGCGGACCGTCTTGCCGACCTCGCGCAGCTTGGTCTCGACCGCCTCGGTCACCTCCGAGCGGTCGGCGATGCTCGTCACGACGCCGGTCGGACGGTCAACGCCAGCGGCAGCCACAACTCCGGTCGGCCTTCGACCAGAACAGTGCCGCGATACAGACCGGGCTTGACCTTCTTGGCGACTTTCACCGTGACGGCGACACCGCGGCTGGACCGTCCGGGCACCGGAACGGCTTTGGGATGTATCCGACACGCCGCGGCCTCGATGACCGATCCGTCGTCAGCCATCAACTCGCTGCACCGCAGGCGAATCCGGCCCAGATCCTGATCGACGGCGTTGTGCAACCACACCTCCGCAGTTGCTGTAGTCCCAGCCTCGGTTTCGAACTCCAACCTGCCCGCCGCCGCGGACCCGGTGAAGTCCAACGTCGGCGACATCGCTGCGCCCGGCGACGGAGTTTGCGGCGCCCCACCCATGAGGAACTGCCCGGCCATCGCCCACCACGACCTGATCAGCGGTTCCACATCGGTGGCACCCAAGAGATCTGCGCGTTGCTCGTCGGATAGCGGCGAGGCGTGCCGCACCGCTGCGGCACCGCCGTCGGGGCGCGTCGCGACCATCCGCACGAAACGGTCGACAAGTTCGCTGGCAGCTCGAAAGCCTTCTGCCTGAACACCAGTGAGTGCCCGTACGTTGGCCGCCGGGTCGAAGATCGACGCCCATGGCACATCGTGGATGTCGCCGTTGTTCCCGCCGTCCACTGGAGGCCCCCCGCCAGAATTGTCTCGCATATTGACGTGCAATCACGTTATGCTAGCTGCGCAAACATGGTTGGGGGCGGCCAATGGCATCAGTGAACTCAGTTCGCGACATCCTTGAAATCTTCGGCGCGTTGGACCGCGCCGTGCGCGAGGCCGACGATCCGGACGTGACAGCGGCTGCCGACAAGTTGATTCCCGGGTTGGGAACGGCATGCCCAACCTGGTACGCCGAACTCGAGAGCCGGTACTTCGGCAGCGAGGCTCGCAAGAGTCCGAACCTCGCCGAGGCGTTGCAGCGGATCGCCGAGGAGGATGCCAATCCGGATACCGACAGGCTGACCTCGGCACAGAAGACCCGCTTGTTGTACGGCATCTCGGCGGCGCAACGCCTCAATGCCGTCGCATCGACGCCATTGCCGGCCTTGGATGAATCCGACCCAAAATTCGATGATGCGCTCATCGGATCGCTCGCGGCGATCGCACCGAAGCGGTCCCCGGGCCTCAAGGATCGCCGAGACAACGCCACCGAAGCGCGCGAAGAGCTGCTGCAATCCATGAGGGGCTTCACCCGGACCAAGGACTTCACATCTGCGGTGCGGGAGAAAGTCGAGGCAAGTCCCATCCGGTCCGGAAACCCGATGGGCTCCCCGCTGTGCCGCACGGCGGCCGTCGTGGTCGACGGCTTGGAGTCGGCGGTCATCGACACCGAGTTCGACTCGAACGACGTCTCGCTGGAACAGCTGAAAAGCATTGTCAATCCATTCAACTGGGCCCAGGACTACTCTGAGCTTTTTGTCCGGATGGAGGACCAGGAGCCGGATATCCTGCCAGACGGCTGGCGTCGGGTACTGGAAACAGTCCGCTTGCTCGGGACGACCGAGCTGACGACCCCGCTGAAGTTCTATCCCTATCAAGCGAGTCCACTGGAAGCGACGCTGGACTACGACCTGGACAAGCCGGCCCTCGATACCGGCGACGGGCAGGTGCTGGTCGATCGCGGGTTCATCAACATCAAGGTGACCAACGAGGCGGGTGATCCCACGCAGCCCGGGGTTCACGTGACGACCCGGAAAGTCGTTCATATCCAAGGCATTTCCGCGTACGCACAGGGCAAGCTGGTCTGTGTCGGTGGCTACGGCACCGCGTCGGCCAACTTCCTGCTCGGCGCGGCCGCCCAGCCGCCGGTGGACCCGAAACCGTTCGACTACCCCAAGAACGAGGACGACGCCGACGCCGCGCAGGCCAACGCCCCTGCCCCGCCGGCCACAGCGATGACCCATTTCGTGCCGGCGGCCGTCGGCGCGTGGACCGAGTGCGCGCAGGACCTGACCAATGGTTACTTCGACGTCGCCCAGAAGTGGCTGTCCGGCAGCCTCACCCTGACCGACCTCGCCGACTACACAACACGTGCCACCAGTGAGCTCGCGAGCTCACCGTGGAAGTACTTGCAGGCGATGACGACTCCGCGCAGCCCCGGCAAGCCAGGGAGTAAGAAATGAGTACGCCACCGCAACCCCAGCTACAGCGGCCGGCCAGCGTCGTCCGGGGGTACTACGACCAGATCAACGAGATCGCTCAGGATGCGGCCAGGCGCGACGATGCGGGCAAGTGGGGTATCGACGGCTGGGTCCGCCTGATCCACAACCTCCTCGACCTGAACATGCGGACCTATGCCGGCGCCGTTCAGGTGGCGCTCGCCGGCCCGTCGTGGTGGCTGCAGCCCACCTCGACGAAGCCGATCCCACCTGACCCCATCGACGTCCCGGATCGGCCTTACCTGCGGGCGGTGTCGGTGGTGCAACCCTTCGAACGTATCGGGCGCCCGGACGTCCGAATTCCCCTGCAGGCGCTCACGTTCGAGCCGGCCCTACTCGCTCCCGGCGCGAAGCAGGTCCAGATCATCCTGACCGACGATCGGTACACCGGCGCAAACTACACCGGCGCCCTTCGCCTCCGCCGGGCCGACGGTGCCGGCCAAGACTCCGAAACCGTGACGGTCACCGTCGGTTTGTAGGCTCGCGTGACTGACAATCCGGCCATCGACGATCTTCTCGAACGCGCAGTCCGAGCGATCAACGAAGGCGACCGTGCCACCGCCGACGCACTCGCCGGTCAGGTGCTGGCCGTCGATCGCACCAACCCCGACGCCGAGGAGCTGCTCGCCACACCGGTCGGCAGTGGTGAAATACGGCGACTCACTGTGCTATTCGCCGATCTGGTTGACTCGACCGCACTCTCGATGCGCATCGAGCCCGAGGTGTACCGCACCGTCGTCGGCCGCTACCGCGACGTGGTCCGCAATATCGTCGGACGCTACGAAGGCCACATCGGCTCGATCAAGGGCGACGGGCTGCTCGCGGTGTTCGGCCACCCCAAGGCCCACGAGGACGACACCCACCGCGCCGTGCTGGCCGGGCTCGACATCGTGCGGGAAGTCGCCGACCTGAGCGCGCGCGCCGAGCGCCGCTTCGGATTCGACATCGACGTCCGGGTCGGCATCCACCGCGGTGTGGTGTTCCTCGACATCGATCAGGACGACGTCTACGGCCTCGGCGCCAACCTCGCGGCGCGGATCTGCAGCCTGGCGCAGCCGGGCACGGTCGCGGTGTCGGTGGCCATCGAACGGCTGACCCGCGACAACTTCGACATGGCGGAATGCCCGCCGCAGCGGGTCAAAGGTTTGGACGCCCCACTCGTCCACCATCGGGTCATCGCCGAGCGGGATCTCGACGCCAAGTCCTACGGCCCGATTGTCGGGCGGGAGCGGGAACTTGCTGCGCTGCGGGACATGTGGGACCAGGCCAGCGCCGGAACGTTGAGCACCCGCGGCGTGCTCCTGCGCGGCGAGGGCGGCATCGGCAAGAGCCGACTGGCCAGCGCTGTCGTCGATATGGCGCGCGAGTCCGACGCCACCGTCCTCGAACTGTTCGGTTCCCCGTTCCACACCGATGTCGGCTTGCGCCCAGTCCGCCGGTTGATCGAGCGCCACTGCCAGATACAACGTGGTTCCGACGCCGCCGACAGCTTGCGGCTCCTCGAAGCGGAAATCGAGAGTCGCTCGATGGACACCGCGACGGCGGTGCCGCTGCTGGCACCGGTACTCGGCCTCACGCCCGATGCGGGATACCAGCCCGCGACCGTCAACGCCGGCGCGCGGTTCGACCAGATCACCGCGGCAGTCAACGACTATCTCCTTGCGTGCGTCGGCACCGGCCCGGCCCTGATCCTGGCCGAAGACATTCATTGGTACGACGAGGACACCATCAGCATTGTCAATTCCCTTCTGCGGGGGTCGGACAACCGCGTATTGGTAGTCGTCACCGGGCGAAGCGTCCCCCCACTACGGGGCTTCGTCGAAGAACTGGATCTGAAACCCCTTGCGGCCGAGGACTCCGACACATTGATTCGGGCACTTCATCCCGACATGGGACCCGATGCCAGGCGAGCGGTCCAGGAGCGCTGCGATGGCGTCCCCCTGTTCATCGAAGAGGTGGTGGCCAAACTCAAGTTCCGCACCGAGGACGCCGACGAGCAGGCCCAGGTTCCCGACACCCTGTACGAGACACTGGTCGCGCGGCTGCGCTCCAGCACCGACTCGCTGCTGATCGTCGAAACCGCCGCGCTCATCGGCAGCCGCTTCGACCGCGACCTGCTGTCGTCGGTGACCGGGGTCGGCTGGCGCAAGATCGATTCCCTGCTCGACGATCTGAGCCGAGCCCGGGTGCTTCGACCGGTTGGCAAGCGCCAGTGGGCGTTCCAGCACGAACTTCTCCGCGAGGTCGCCGCAGAGCTGTCACCCCCCAGCGTCCGACGGCGGCTGCACCACCGCATCGCCGACGTTCTTGCCGACACCACCGCGGGTGGAACACCGGAATGGCCCCTGGTGGCACACCATTTCGAAAGGGCGGAGCGCTTCGACGAGGGCGCCGCGGCCTATCAAAAGGCATCGACTGAAGCACGCGAACGAGGGGCCCTCATCGAGGCAGGCAACCACCTCACCAGGGCGCTGCAGAACATCGACAAGTTGGAGCCCTCCCCCGACCGTGACCGACGAGAGGTCACCATCCGCCTGGAGCGCGGGTTCCTCGCTACCGCCGCCAGTGGATACACCAGTCCCGAGGCGGCCGACGAGTTCGAACGCTGCCTACTTTTAGTGAGCGCAGAGCCAACGCTGGAGATGTTCGGGGTCTTCAGTGCGTTGTGGGGCCACTACACGGCCCGCGGCCAACTCGACCGGGCCACACAACTTTCCGATGCGTTGCGCCGTCTCGAAGCCTCACCCGGATTAACGTCCCCGATCTATAACGCAGTAGCCGGTTTTCTGGCGATGTTCCGGGGTCATTTCAATGACTCGCGCGCCGAGCTCGAGGCGGCTGTCGCGGCACTCGACCGCAACGGCGTCCCGGAGATCACGCAGACTTGGTACACACCCAGTGACAGGATCTCGGGCTTGTACGCCGAGCTTGGATTCGTTCGGTTTATCCAGGGTGATCTGGCTGCCACCCACTCGGTCTTCTCCAGAATCGGCAGCAGATGCGCAGAGCTAACGTTCCCTGGCAACGAAGTCAGCATGTGTTACGGACAAGCGCGCGAAGCAACCGTGCGTGTCGAGGCGGGACAATTGGACAAGGCAGCGGAGATCTTCGACGACATTGTCGACCGCGCGGAACGGTACAGCCTGAACGAATGGGTGATGGTGGCAGCGAGTTTCCGGGCATCACTGGCCGCGCGGACAGCGCTTGCCAGCGGGGAGTCCGAACCGGCCGTGCTGCAGCCACACATCGACAATATGGCCGCTGTCGTGGAGGGTTGGCGTGCAGTCGAACTCAAGTCCTACCTGGCGACATACGAGAGCGTTCTGGTGCGGCTCCACACCGCTGTGGGTGATCGTGAAGCAGCTCGGCAACGCGCGACCGACGCGTTGGTGATGGTCGAGGAAACCGGTGTCGCCACCAACAAGGCCGAACTGCTCCGCGTCCTGGCGCACACCTACGATGATCCCGACGCGCAGTACGCCGGCCTGCAGAAAGCCATCGGGGTGGCTCGCGATCAGGGCGCCGTGGTGTTCGAATTACGCTGTGCTGCTGATGCTTTCGAACTCGTGGGCGAGCGAGCCCGGCCGGCACTGGAGCAGGCGCTTGGCCGGATCGCCGCGGATCAGGACTGGCCCGAGCTGGCGCGCGCCCGAGCGTTGCCGGGGTGATGCGCCGACGGGGCCGGATCGCGATTCTGGGCGGGGGCATGGCGGGGCTAAGTGCCGCGTGGCGGCTCAGTGAAGGCCAGTGGCAGGACCGCTTCGAGTCGATCACCGTGTACCAGCGCGGCTGGCGCCTCGGCGGCAAGGGCGCCTCCAGCCGCGGCGAGCACAACCGGATCGAGGAGCACGGCCTGCACATCTGGCTGGGCTCCTACGAGAACGCTTTCGCGCTGTTGCGCGAGTGCTATGCCGAACTCGACCGGGAGAACACCGATCCCGGTTGCCCGATCCGCACCTGGGATCAGGCGCTGACCCCCGCCGAAGAACTCGGGATGGCCGACCGCTTCGGCGACGACTGGCTGATCTGGTCCGGCAAGTTCAGCCGCACTCCCGATCTGCCCGGCGAGCCGGGTGCGACGGGACGCGAACTGACGGTGCTCGATTTCGCCGCTCGAGCGCTGCGATTGCTGCTGGATTTCGCCGAATCCCTCAGTGCGGCTTCAGGTAAGGATCTCACCCTGTCGGCCAGCCCAAGGCCGGAGTCGGCCGACTGGATCGCCACGGTACGGCGGGCGGCGATGGCCACCCTGGCCGCCCTGATCGGACCCAGCAGCGCCGAAGGTACCGCCGCGGGCTTCCTGACCGAGGCCCTCGACGCCGTCCGCGAAGCGCTGGACTACGAGCGCCGACCCGAGCACAAGCGCACGTGGCTGCTGATGTCACTGCTGGCGGCCACCACCCGCGGCTTGATCGCCGACCGGTTGATCACCGACCCAGCGGGCTTTCGCGCCATCAACGATGAGGAATACAGCGCCTGGCTCTTGCGCCACGGCGCAGACCCCGATGTCCTCGACTTCCCGCTGATCCGCGGCATGTACGACATGGTGTTCGGCTACGAGGATGGCGATTTCAGCCGACCGACCTTCGCCGCAGGCGTGGCCGTCTTACTCACCGGCATAGCGCTTTTCCAGTACAAGGGGGCGTTCTTCTGGAAGATGACCGCCGGTATGGGTGACGTCATCATCGCACCGATCTATCAGGCATTGCGCAGGCGCGGCGTCCGATTCGAGTTCTTCCACCGCCTCGATGCGCTGCACCTCGATGATCACCGGCACCGGATCGACGCGATCACGATGGGACGGCAGGTCGAACTCGCCGACGGGCTCGACACCTACGAGCCGCTGATCCCGGCCGATGGTCTACCGGTATTCCCCACGCTCCCCCGCTATGAACAGCTCAAGGCCACAACCGATTTAGACGGCCTGGAATCACACTTCGGCGAACGGAGCGACGTCGAGACCCGTTTCCTGCGTCGCGGTGTCGATTTCGATCACGTGGTGCTGGCGGCGTCGTTGGGCATGGTCGAACTGGTGGCGGGAGAACTCATCGCCGACCGCCCGGAGTGGCACGAGATGACCGCGCACGTCCGCACGGTGGCCACCCAGTCATTCCAGCTTTGGCTACGGCCAACCGAAGCCGCTCTGGGTTGGCACCGCCCTGGGGTGACCACCAGTGGCTACGTCGCACCGTTCGACACCTGGGCGTCGATGGGTCAGACGTTGTGGGCCGAGCAGTGGCCGGCGTCCGAAGAGCCCCATGCCGTGGCGTATTTCTGTGGCGCGCTCGATGCCCACTGGCCGACCAGCGACGACCCGGCCGCCTACGTCGCCGCCCACCGAAAACGGGTGCTGTCCAACGCCGTTGAGTATCTGGACCGCCATGTCGGAATGTACCTGCCCGGAGCGGTGACCGAAGGCGGCTTCAGCTGGGGCCTGCTCGCCGGTGCCGGGGGCCGAAAGGGCGCGGCCGCACTGGAAACCCAGCACGTCAGCGTCAACATCGACCCGTCCGACCGCTATGTGCTGTCCGTCCCGGGGTCAGACAAATACCGCCTGCGCCCCGACGAGAGCGGCTACGACAATCTCGTGCTCGCCGGCGACTGGACCGACTGCGGCATCAATGCGGGCTGCATCGAAGCCGCCGTCGTCTCCGGACTGCAGGCGGCGAACGCGCTGCTGGGATACGGCCGCTACCACCATATCCGGGGCTTCTACATGCCGTGACAGCGCTTCTACTTGCCGTGACAACTCAGGGCAGGCCGACGGTCTCGAACGTGACCCCGGCGGCAGGCAGCCGGTCGAGCAGCACATCACCCATCGCGGAGGCCGGTGTCAGAACTCCATGCCGGTCCGGCAGGCGGTCTCGGTCGAGGATGAGGGCGAGCGCACTCTCGCCGGCCAGGACCGCGGTGCCCGAGTAGCCGGGGTCGGCGGGTTGCGCGATCGTCGCCCGATACCGGTGGCCGGTTGTCGTGGTCGCGTATGTCTCGACCCGGTAGTGCCCGCGCGATCCCATGTCGTTGCCGGTGCCCGCCGCCGGCGTCATCCGGTCCACCAAACCCGTTGGCAGCATACGTAAGTAATGACCGCCGAAGCGCGACGCGGTGGCGATACCGGCGTTGAACATCGCGCCCGCCAGGGCCGCACCAGGGAACGAGCCCATGATCAGCGTCTCGCTGTAGCGGAAGTTCCGCCCGTAGGCCCACTTCATCAGGGCATTGGAGCGGCGCACACAGCGCGTGTTGTACAACGCCATGACATACCCACTGGTCCACAACCCCGCCAGTTCGGGGGCGATGTCCTGGCCGGGCAGCAGCGGAAGATCAATCTGCTGGCCAAGATCGGGCTCGGCAGCGCGGTCGGGGCTGAGACTGTAAGGGTCGTCCAGCATCTGGCGCACATCGGGATCCGATGATGTCAGGCGCATCAGGTCGACCATCGTCGACACCGAACCGCCCGCGTAGCCGCCCGAGTAGTCCCGCAGCACCAGCGTGGTGTCGGCGAGCTCACCAGCCCCGTCGTCGGCGGTCCGGCGACTCAGCGCGTACACGGTGAGATCGGAAGGGATCGAGTCGAATCCGCACGAATGCACGATGCGCGCGCCGCTGTCCTTGGCCCGGCGGTGGCTCTGGTCGATACTGCGCCGCACGAACGGAACCTCGCCGGTGAGGTCGATGTAGTCGGTTCCGGCGTCTGCGCAGGCCGCGACGACCGGCAGTCCGTATCTGGTGTAGGGGCCAACCGCGTTGAGCACCAAGCGGCTTCGCGATGCCATGGCATCCAGCGAGCCGGGCTTGTCGACGTCGGCAACGATCAGCGGCCAGTTCTTCGCTTTGCCGCCGAGAGCGCTGCGGACGGCTTCGAGGCGGCTTTTCGACCGGCCGGCGAGCGCAATCCGAAGCCCCGAGCGGGATCTGGCGAGATATCCCGCGGTGAGTTTGCCCACGTAGCCAGTGGCTCCGAAGACCATGATGTCGATGTCACGCCCCCGTGCGCGCATGACGGTTGACGCTACCCCTCTTTGGAGCGGCGCTCCCGATAAGCGGCGACGTGCTGGCGATTGCCGCAGTTTCCGGTATCGCAGAACATCCGCGAACGATTGCGCGACAGATCGATCAGCACCGCGTCGCAGTCCGGGGCCGCGCAGATCTTGAGCCTGCGAAGCTCGCCCGCGCGCACCAAGTCGGCCAGCGACATCGCCATCTCGGCGCCCATCCGTTGGGCCAGCGGATCGTGGATCGACGCCAGGTGCAGATGCCACTCGGGCATCTCTGGGTGGCGGGTCAGCCACGGCGACGCGCGAGTGTCGGACAGCAGCGCGTTGATCTGCCCGACGGCGCGGACCTCGTCGTCGGCGGTGGCCCAGATCCGGCCCAGCCGCCCGCGCAGCGTGTGCACCGCCGCCACCTCTGCGTCGTCGTGATCGCGCCGCCCGGTCCAGCCGTAGCTGTTCAGGTAGGCGTCCAGGGCAGGTTGATCCGCCAGCTGTTCGCCGTCGACGCGATCGCTGTTGACCAGTGCACACGCAGCCCGCAATGTGAGCTCCGTGTCATGAACGAAAAGCATTTGACTCATGACTCCCTCGGGACATACTGTCATGACCAACGATCATTTTACTCATTACACACGAGGTGACTGATGTCGACGACGGTTCGTGGCCAAGACCACTTTCGGCTTGGTCTGCTGTTCGCCATCGGATCGGCCTTCACTTTCGGCATGTCCGGCCCCTTCGCCAAGTCGCTGATGGAGGCCGGCTGGTCCCCGACCGCCGCCGTCACCGCCCGGCTGGCCGGTGGCGCCGTGGTCATGGCGGTGTTCGCCACCATCGTCAAGCCCGACTGGGTTCGCGAAGCCCGTGCGCACGCCCGCACCGTGGTGGCCTACGGCCTCGTCCCGATCGCCGGCGCCCAGCTCTGCTATTACAACGCCGTCTCGCACCTCTCGGTCGGCGTCGCGTTGCTACTCGAATACACCGCCCCCATCCTGGTCGTTGGCTGGATCTGGGGCACCACCCGGCGCCGCCCTCGCACCATGACCCTGGCCGGTGTGGCACTGGCGGTGGCGGGAATCATGTTGGTGCTCAATGTCGGAGCCGCTGGGCCGGCGACATCGGACGGGGGCAGTGGCGGCGCCCACATCAATGCGACGGGTATTGCCTGGGGTCTGGCGGCGGCGATCTGCGCGGCCTGCTACTTCATGATGTCCGACGCGGTGACTGCTGACGGCAGCGGCCTGAACTCGATTACCCTGGCCGCCGGCGGCCTTGTGGTCGGTGCGATCGCCGTCGGGCTGCTGGGCCTGACCGGCGTGATGCCGCTGACCTTCACCGCCAACAACGCTGAGGTCGCCGGGCTGATCGTCCCGTGGTGGGGTCCGGTGCTGATGCTGGCCGTGGTGGCCACCGCCATCGCCTACACGCTGGGCATCAGCGGTGTGGCGCGGCTGCGACCGAGCTTCGCGTCGCTGGTCGGCCTTGGTGAGGTGCTCTTCGCGGTGCTGACGGCGTGGGTGCTGCTCGGCGAAGCCGTCACCGTCACGCAGGCTGTCGGCGGCGTGGTGGTCCTGCTAGGCCTGGCCCTGGCCCGCCAGGGCGATCGCAGTGCCGCGGTCACCGCCGCGACCTGGCCGGACGCCGGACCGATCGAGGAAGCCACCAGCTCCGCGCGGGCCTGACACGCCACGCGGAGCAAACGTCGGGAATGAAACACGCCCCTCATCGGTAACATCCAGATGTGACTTCCTCCGCTGTGTCGAAGCGTTTCCTGCTGGCCCTATCGGCCACCGTCCTTGTCGCCATGTCCACGCTGGTCAGCCCGGCCACCCTGCCGACGGCATCGGCCGACTGCTACGACGTTCAGGTGGTGTTTGCCCGGGGCACCGACGAAGCACCCGGCATCGGTCGCGTCGGGCAGGCGTTCGTCAACTCCCTGCGCCCCAAGATCGGCAACCGCTCGTTGGGTGTGTACGCGGTGAACTACCCGGCCAGCTACGACTTCCTGGCCGCCGCGAACGGCGCCAATGACGCCAGCGCGTTCATCCAGGGCGTGGTGAACGATTGCCCGAACACCAGGCTGGTGCTCGGCGGCTACTCGCAGGGTGCGGCGGTCATCGACATCATCGCCGCGGTCCCGTTCCCCGCAATCGGGTTCGACAACCCGCTGCCCCCCAATGTCCCAGACCACGTCGCGGCCATCGCGGTCTTCGGTAACCCGACCGCCAAGGTCGGCCTGCCGCTGACCACGAGCCCGGTGTACGGGGGCAGGTCTATCGACCTGTGCAACGCCGGCGACCCGGTCTGCACCTCCGGAGAAGACGTCGCGGCCCACCGGGCCTATGGCAGCGATGGCTCGGCCAACCAGGCCGCCGCGTTCGTCGCCGGCCTGCTGTAGATCGCAGCGGTTTGGGCCTCCCCGCCTGGTGTGTGAGTATTTAACCCAGTGCTAGCGACCAAGGGGGTCTCAATCACCATGGCCATGCCGACCACACCAGCCCGCCTCTTCGGGGTTGGCTCGACCGCTGTCGTCGCCGCTGCGCTCGCGCTCCTGACTCCGACGACCGTCGCTCCGGCTGCCCACGCAGGTCCGTGCCCCGACGTCGAGGTCGTGTTCGCCCGTGGCACCAGCGAGCCGGCCGGCATCGGCCGCGTAGGACAAGCCCTTACCGACAACCTCCAGGCCCAGCTCGGCGGCCGCACGGTAGCCGCCTACGGGGTGAACTACCCGGCCAGCTACGACTTCCTCGGTGCCGCCGACGGTGCCACTGACGCGACCAATCACATGTCGGCGACGGCCGCCGCGTGCCCGTCGACTCGATTCGTGCTCGGTGGCTACTCGCAGGGTGCCGCGGTGGTCGACATGCTGGTCGGGATACCTCCGCTGGGCAACAAGGTGGGCGATATCGGCTCCGCGCCGCCGCTGCCGGGCAACCTGGCCAACAAGGTCGCCGGGCTGGCGGTCTTCGGTAACCCGTCCACCAAGTTCAGCATTCCGATCACCTCCGCCGGCGGGTCCTTCGCCGGCAAGGGCATCGACCTGTGCAACGACGGTGATCCGATCTGCTCGCGCGGCCGCAATCCGTTTGCGCACACCGATTACGAGAGCGGCCCAGGGCCTGCGGAAGCCGCCACGTTCCTCGCGGGCCTGCTGTAGCCCCGCATTTTATTTGCTGCCAGCAGTCCCACAGCCTCGTCTACGATGGCTGGCATGCGCGTCACAGCGGTGCTGAGCAGTGTGGCCGCGATAGTGTGCGTCGCCGCATCGCTTGTGCCGACGGCGGTGGCCACTGCGGCCGATTGCCCCGATGCCGAGGTCATCTTCGCCCGCGGCCGCTTTGAACCGGCGGGCGTCGGACGTATCGGCCAGGCGTTCGTCGACGCGTTGCGCGCCGACACTCCTAAAAGCGTCGGGGTGTACGCGGTCAACTACATCGCCGACTGGGACATCGTGCCCGGCGCGATCGATATGAGTAAGCACATGCAATACATGGCGACCAACTGCCCCAACACCCGACTGGTACCGGGTGGGTACTCGCTGGGCGCCGCGGCGGTCGACGTCGTACTGGGCGTCACCCAGTCCCAATTCGGCTACAACCCGCTGCCCGCTTCGGTCGCCCCGCATGTCGCGGCGGTGGTGCTGTTCGGCAACGGCACCCGCAGCATCTTCGGCCCGGTGTCGGCGTCCAACAGCCCAGTCTATGGCCCCAAGACCATCGACCAGTGCAACGTCGACGACCCGATCTGCAACGGCATCGATCCCAACACCCTTGCCGACAACTGGAACTCGCATCTGCAGGATGCCTACATCGGTTCCGGACTGGTCGACCAGGCCGCCAGGTTCGCGGCAGACAGGCTCTAAATGTGAATATCCGAAAAACCGCCATCAGTGCGGTCGCGACATTCGTTGTGGCACTTGGGATGTTGGTGGTCCCCTCCGCCCTGCCCGCCGCGGTGCCGACAGCCACCGCCGCATCGTGTCCCCCGGTCGAGGTCATCTTCGCGCGCGGCCGCCTCGAATCGCCTGGCACCGGGATCATCGGGCAAGCCTTCGTCAATGCTCTGCGATCGCGGGTGCACAAGACCATCGGCGTCTACGCGGTGAACTATCCCGCCGACAACCAGGTCGACATCGGGGCCAACGACATCAGCAACCGCATCTCGTACAACATGAACAATTGCCCGAATACCCGCTTGGTCCTCGGCGGTTACTCGCTGGGCGCGGCGGCCACCGATATGGTTCTAGCAGTTCCCATTTCGATCATGGGCTTCAAGAATCCCATGCCCGCCGGCGCCGACCCCCACATCGCGGCAGTCGCCTTGTTCGGCAACGGCAGCCAGTGGCTGGGCCCGATCACCAACTTCATCCCCACGTTCACCGACCGGACCATCGAGCTGTGCCACGGCGCCGATCCGATCTGCAACCCGGCTGACCCGGATACCTGGGAGGCCAACTGGCCCGATCACCTGGCCAATGCTTACCAGAAGGCCGGAATGATCGATCAGGCCGCCGATTTCGTGGCGAGCAAGCTCTAGGGTTTTGGCGGCGTCCGCGGGTTGCGGGTGACCTCGATGCGGGCGGCCAGCTGATCGTCGGGCGGGTAGTCCACCCCGGCCAAGGTCAGGCCGCGGGCGGGTGCTGCTGCGAAATCACTGGACCGCGACTCTGCGCTCAACAACGTTGCGCACCAGGATGGTTCGCGACGGCCCTCCCCCACGGCAAGCAGTGCGCCGACCAATGAGCGCACCATCGACCAGCAGAACGCGTCGGCGCTGACATGGGCGGTCACTATATCGTCCTCGCGCACCACGTCCAGGCGCTGGAGGTCGCGGATGGTCGTCGCACCGGGCCGATACCGGCAGAATGCGGCAAAGTCGTTCAACCCCACCAGATACTGCGATGCTGCCGCCATGGCGTCGACATCCAACGGCTTGGTCCAGGGCGTTACGTAGCGCGCAAGATGCGGCTCGACACCGTAGGGCGCCAGCGAAAGCCGGTAGGCGTAGTGCCGGCGCAACGCCGAGAAACGGGCATCGAATCCGGCTGGCGCACGGACGATCTCACGGACACGGACGTCCTCCGGCAGAAAGCGGGCCAATCGGTGCACCAGCGGCTGAAACTCGGACCGATCGGGACGGGGGTGGCGCGGATAGGCATGGGTCAGTGCATCGGCGGGCACATCGAGGTGGGCGACCTGCCCGGTGGCGTGCACACCGCTGTCGGTGCGTCCGGCCCCGAACAGCCGCACGGGTGTCCGGAACACCGTGGAGAAGGACTCCTCGAGGACACCTGCGACGGTGCGGAATCCCTCATGCACCGCCCAGCCGGTGAATTCGGTGCCGTCGTAGGAGATGTCGAGCCGAAGACGAACCTGCCCGTCACCGGAATCGGTGACGGGCAGGTTCGTACTCACAACGTCAGGACTTGTCAGCGTCCGAATCCTCGGCGGATTCTTCAGCCTGCTCCTCGGCGACCTCTTCGGCAGCCTCGGCGGTCTGGGCGTCGGCGATGCCGGCATCCTCCGCCTCGACCTCGGAGAGCGACTCTTCAGCCGGGATCTCTTCGGCCGGAGCCTCTTCGGCCGCAGCGGCCGCGACAGGGGCGGCCTTGGTTGCCGAGCTCTTACGAGCCCGGTTGGCCTCTGAGGTCACGGTCTTCTCCCGCACCAGCTCGATGACCGCCATCGGGGCGTTGTCGCCCTTGCGCGCCTCGACCTTGATGATGCGGGTGTAGCCACCCTCGCGATCGGAGAAGAACGGCCCGATCTCGGCGAACAACGCATGCACGATGTCCTTGTCGCGGATCTTCTTCATCACCTCACGCCGGTTGTGCAGCGTGCCCTTCTTGGCATGGGTGATGAGCTTCTCGGCGTACGGCCGCAACGCCCGCGCCTTCGGCTCGGTCGTCTTGATTCGGCCGTGTTCGAAGAGCGAGGTGGCCAGGTTGGCCAGAATCGCCTTCTGGTGCGAGGACGAACCGCCGAGGCGGGCACCCTTAGTGGGCTTAGGCATTGCGACTTCTCCTAAATGGGGCCGGCCCCCGTATCAGGTAGGACCGGGACGGTTTCTCTGTTAGAGCTGTTCGGTTTCGGCGTAGTCCTGGTCGGCGTCCAGGTCGTAGCCCGCGTCACTGTTCCACGTGCCGGTGGCGACGTCGTAGCCGGCGACCTCGGACGGATCGAAGCTGGCCGGGCTGTCCTTGAGCGACAGACCCAACTGGTGCAGCTTGATCTTGACCTCGTCGATCGACTTCTGGCCGAAGTTACGGATGTCCAGCAGATCGGACTCCGTGCGGGCGACCAGTTCGCCGACGGTGTGCACACCCTCGCGCTTGAGGCAGTTGTACGAGCGGACCGTCAGGTCCAGATCGTCGATCGGCAGCGCGAACGCCGCGATGTGATCGGCCTCGGCCGGCGACGGGCCGATCTCGATGCCCTCGGCCTCGACGTTGAGTTCCCGTGCCAGACCGAACAATTCGACCAGCGTCTTGCCTGCCGACGCCAGGGCGTCACGCGGGCTGATCGAGTTCTTGGTCTCGACGTCCAGGATCAGCTTGTCGAAGTCGGTGCGCTGCTCGACGCGGGTGGCCTCCACCTTGTAGGTGACCTTCAGCACGGGCGAGTAGATGGAATCGACCGGGATACGGCCGATTTCGGCACCCGACGCCTTGTTCTGCACGGCGGGCACGTAACCGCGGCCACGCTCGACAACGAGCTCGACCTCGAGCTTGCCCTTGTCGTTGAGGGTCGCGATGTGCATGTCGGGGTTGTGCACGGTCACGCCGGCAGGCGGAACGATGTCACCGGCGGTCACCTCACCCGGGCCCTGCTTGCGCAGGTACATGGTGACCGGCTCGTCCTCCTCGGACGAGACGACCAGACCCTTGAGGTTGAGGATGATGTCGGTGACGTCTTCCTTCACCCCGGGCACGGTGGTGAACTCGTGCAGCACACCGTCGATGCGGATGCTCGTCACGGCTGCGCCGGGGATCGACGACAGCAGCGTACGACGCAGCGAATTGCCAAGGGTGTAACCGAATCCCGGCTCCAGCGGCTCGATGACGAACTGGGACCGGTTCTCGGCGATGACCTCTTCGCCGAGTGTGGGGCGCTGAGAAATCAGCATGGTTTTTCTATCTCCTTCTCGGCACCCGCTATTTGATGCCGTTAAGTGGTCCGCGGGACGGTTGCCCCGCGGACGTCTTCTTTACTTCGAGTAGAACTCGACGATGAGCTGCTCGGACAGCGGCACCTGAATCTGCGCACGCTCGGGCAGCTGGTGCACGAGGATCCGCTGACGCTCGCCGACGACCTGCAGCCAGGACGGGATCGGGCGATCGCCTGCGGTCTGCCGCGACAGCTCGAACGGGAACGTGTTCAGCGACCTGTCCTTGATGTCGATGATGTCGTACTGCGACACCCGGTAGCTCGGGATGTTCACCTTGACACCGTTGACGGTGAAGTGGCCGTGGCTGACGAGCTGGCGAGCGGCCCGACGGGTACGCGCCAGGCCGGCGCGGTACACGACGTTGTCCAGGCGGGTCTCCAGGATGCGCAGCAGGTTCTCGCCGGTCTTACCCGAGAGGCGGTTGGCCTCTTCGTAGTAACGACGGAACTGCTTCTCCATCACGCCGTAGGTGAAGCGGGCCTTCTGCTTCTCCTGCAGCTGCTGGCGGTATTCGCTCTCCTTGATCCGCGCGCGGCCGTGCTGGCCGGGCGGGTAAGGGCGCTTCTCGAACGACTGATCGCCGCCGACCAGGTCGACGCCGAGACGGCGTGACTTGCGGGTTGCGGGTCCGGTATAACGAGCCATTTTTCTAGTCCTCCCTAGACCCGGCGCCGCTTGGGCGGACGGCAGCCGTTGTGCGGCTGCGGTGTGACATCGGAAATCGCGCCAACCTCGAGGCCAGCGGCCTGAAGCGAGCGGATGGCGGTCTCACGGCCCGAGCCCGGGCCCTTGACGAAGACGTCGACCTTCTTGACGCCGTGCTCCTGAGCCTTGCGAGCCGCGTTCTCGGCGGCCAGCTGCGCGGCGAACGGGGTCGACTTACGCGAGCCCTTGAAGCCGACGTGACCCGACGACGCCCAGGCAATGACGTTGCCCTGCGGATCGGTGATGGAGACGATCGTGTTGTTGAACGTGCTCTTGATGTGCGCAGCCCCGTGCGGGACGTTCTTCTTTTCCCGGCGACGGGTCTTCTGCCCCTTCTTGGGTGCAGCGCCGCCCTTCTTTGCTTGTGCCATCCGGGGTTACCTGGCCTTCTTCTTGCCGGCGATGGTGCGCTTCGGGCCCTTGCGGGTACGCGCATTGGTCTTGGTGCGCTGGCCACGCACCGGCAGGCCACGGCGGTGCCGCAGGCCCTGGTAGCAGCCGATCTCGATCTTGCGACGGATATCGGCCTGCACCTCACGGCGCAGGTCACCCTCCACCTTGAGGCTGGCTTCGATGTATTCACGCAGCTGCGTGAGCTGATCGTCGGTCAGGTCCTTGCTGCGCAGATCCCGGTCGATACCGGTGGCGGCAAGAATTTCCTGGGAGCGGGTACGGCCGATGCCGTAGATGTAGGTCAGCGCGATCTCCATGCGCTTATCGCGCGGGAGATCTACGCCCACTAGACGTGCCACAGTGGCTTAGTTCCTTTTTCTATGCAGAGGTCTGTTCCCAGTCCGTTCCCGACGGCGTCGGGGCCCGGCCTCTGTTCCGGGCGTAGCTGAACGGCGTATCCATTCAGTGGTACTGGGAGGTCATCATTCAGTTGTGTTGTGATGCTTGCCGATCAGTGGCGGGGAGTTAGCCCTGCCGCTGCTTGTGGCGCGGATCAGAGCAGATCACCATGACCCGCCCATGCCGGCGGATCACCCTGCACTTGTCGCAGATCGGCTTGACGCTCGGGTTCACCTTCACGGCTGTTCGATCCTTCTAGTTCTCGTCGTTGTCGGTTTTTGCTGGTTCCGGTCGAGGCGCTTCAGATATCGGTAGCGACTTGCTTCGCGCGTCGCTACTTGTACCGGTACACAATGCGACCCCGGGTCAGGTCGTAGGGAGACAACTCCACTACCACCCGGTCCTCGGGAAGGATGCGGATGTAGTGCTGCCGCATCTTGCCGCTGATGTGAGCGAGTACCTTGTGCCCGTTCTCCAGCTCAATGCGAAACATCGCATTGGGCAGGGGCTCGACCACGCGGCCCTCGACCTCGATGGCACCGTCTTTCTTGGCCATAACCTCTCAGATCCTGCTTTGTTGGTTCTGTTCACACCGGTCGCTCCTGGCTACAGGTGCTCACAGTCGGGCAGCCTTCGCCCCGACTGCAAAACGTGAGCCGGGATCAGGAAATTCCAGAAGTTCCAGGACGAGGCACGCAAGAGTCGGCGCGGATACCGCACCGCCGGTCCACGATACCCGTTTAGGCGCGCTACTCCAAAACCGTCGCGCAGCGGTGCTGACCTCACCTTAGGGTCGAGGTCAAGGGCGGAAGCCTGGCCTCATTTCCATTGGACACGCAGCGCATACTGGACGGTGATGACTGGACCCGCTCCCCAGCCCCGCAAACCCGTCATTCTCACCGTTGACGATGACCCAGCCGTGTCGCGCGCTGTCGCTCGCGATCTTCGCCGCCATTACGGCGAGCGGTACCGGATCGTCCGTGCAGAATCCGGGCCGGACGCGCTGGCAACACTCAACGAACTCAAGCTGCGCGGCGAGACCGTCGCGGTGTTCGTCGCTGACTACCGGATGCCTCAGATGAGCGGCATCCAGTTCCTCGAAGAGGCGATGGACGTCTACCCGATGGCGCGGCGCGTTCTGCTGACGGCCTATGCCGACACCCACGCCGCGATCGACGCCATCAACGTCGTCGACCTCGACCACTACCTGCTCAAGCCGTGGGATCCGCCGGAGGAAAAGCTCTACCCGGTGATCGACGCACTGCTGGAGGCCTGGCATGCCACCGGCGACCGGGCCATCCCCCACACCAAGGTGATCGGGCACCGCTGGAGCGAACGGTCCTGGGAGGTCCGCCAGTTCCTGGCCCGCAACCAGCACACGTTCCGCGCGTTCAATGCCGACGAGCCCAAGGGCAAGCAGCTGCTCGACGCCGCCAGCCTGGATGGGTTGGAGCTGCCCGTCGTCATCAGCGAGAAGGGCGAAATCCTGGTCGACCCGACCAACGGCGCGCTCGCCGAGATGCTCGGGTTGTCGACCAACCCGCTGCTGGAGATGTACGACCTCGCCGTCATCGGCGGCGGGCCGGCCGGGTTGGCGGCCGCGGTGTACGGCGCGTCCGAAGGGCTCAAGACCGTCCTGATCGAGCAGACGACGACCGGCGGCCAGGCCGGGCGCAGCTCCCGGATCGAGAACTACCTCGGCTTCCCCACCGGCGTCTCCGGGGCCGAGCTGACCACGTCGGCGCGCCGGCAGGCCGAGCGGTTCGGCGCGGAGGTCATCACCACCCGCAAGGCGGTCCGGCTGGAGGCCGGCGAGGCGGGCACCGCCCGGACCATCGCCTTTGAGGACGAAGGCAGCATCGCCGCGCGGGCGGTCATCCTGGCCACCGGGGTGTCCTATCGCCAGCTGCAAGTCACCGGCTGCTGGGACAACCCCGACGATCCAGCGTGTAACTACGTCGGACGCGGCGTCTACTACGGGGCCTCGGTGTCGGATTCCGCCGAGTGCAAGGGCGAGGACGTCTACATCGTCGGCGGAGCCAACTCGGCCGGGCAGGCCGCGATGTACATGTCCCGTGAGGCGAATTCGGTCACGATGCTGGTGCGCGGCCCCTCGCTGGAAGCGTCGATGTCGCACTACCTGATCCAGCAGATCGAGAAGAACCCCAACATCTCCGTGCGCACCTGCACCGAGGTGGTGGACACCCTCGGCGATGACGATCACCTGACCGGCCTGGTCCTGGAGAACAGGCAGAGCGGTCAGCGCGAAACCGTCGAGTCCACCCGGATGTGCTGCTTCATCGGCGCCGAGCCACGCACCGACTGGCTCAAAGAGGTCGTCGCTGTCGACGACCACGGTTTCATCCTCGCCGGACCCGACCTGTTCAACGTGGCCGGGTGGGGTCTGGACCGGCCCCCGCACCACCTGGAAACAAGTGTGCCCGGTGTGTTTGTTGCAGGAGACGTGCGCGCCGAATCCGCCAAACGGGTGGCGGCCGCCGTCGGCGAAGGGTCGATGGCGGTCATGTTGGTGCACCGCTACCTGGCCGAGGCGTAACCAGCAAGGAGAAGACGATGGGTGAGAAATGTCTGCCCAGTGAGCTGCGGACCCTGTTCCTGTTCGAGGCGCTGACCGACACACAGCTGCAGACGCTGTGCGAGAACGGGCAAATACGCGTCTTCGAGACCGGCCCCGTCGTCATCGAGGGCGACCCGGCCACCTGCTTCTACGTTCTGCTCGACGGTGAGCTGGTGATGTCCAAGCGCTCAGGTGGGGTCGACATCGAGACCAGTCGCACCTCGCAGCGCGGCGTGTACTGCGGAGCCTGGTCGGCATACATACCCGACGAGGAACAGCTCTACCAAGCGTCGGTGCGCGTCACCCGGCCGTCGCGGTTCTTCGTGCTCGACGCCGCCGCATTCGCCGGATTCATGCAATCCCAGTTCCCGATGGCCGTCCACCTGCTCGAGGGCCACATGGTCGGCGGCCGGCGGCAAAGCCAGATCATCGGCCAGCGCCAAAAGCTGCTGGCGCTCGGCACGATCACCGCGGGCCTGACCCACCAACTCAACAACCCCGCGGCCGCTACCGCGCGTGCCGTCGCCGATCTGCGCGAGGGCGTCGGCAAGATGCGCTACAAGCTGTCGATGCTCGCCGACGGCAAGTTCACCCCCGAGGCACTGCGCATGCTGGTGCGCATTCAGGACGAAGTCGCCGAAATGGTCGCCAAGTCCAAGGCCCAGGAATTGACCGCGCTGGAGACCTCCGACCGCGAGGACCAGGTCGGCGACTGGCTGGAAGACCACGGCATTTCCGGCGCCTGGGACTACGCGCCGACGTTCGTGGAGGCCGGCCTTGACGTCGATTGGCTCGAACGCGTCGAAGCCTCCATCGACTCGGTCGACTGCTCGGCGACGCTGCAGAGCGCCATCGGCTGGCTGAAGTACACGATCGACACCGAGCTCCGGATGAACGAGATCGCCGACGCCAGCGAGCGCATCTCGGGCCTGCTCGCCGGGGCCAAGAAGTACTCCCAGATGGACCGGGCCGAATACCAGGTCGCCAATGTCCACGAGTTGCTGCACAGCACGCTCAAGACGCTCTTCGGCGACAAGGTCGGCCCCGACAAGCCCATCAAGCTGGTCAAGGACTGGGACAAGACGCTTCCCGAAATCGGCTGCTACCCAGGCGGTTTGAACGAGGTATGGGACGTCGTCATCAACAACGCCATCCAGGCGATGAAGGGCCGCGGCACGCTGACCATCCGGACCCGTCGCCAGGGCGAGGACATGATCCGGGTCGAGATCGGCGACGACGGCCCCGGAATTCCCGACGAAGCCATCGACCGGATCTTCACCGCGTTTTTCACCACGAAGCCCTTCGGCGAGGGTGACGGCCTCGGCCTGGATCTCGCGCGCCGCATCATCGTCGAAAAGCACCAGGGCGATATCCGGGTCGAATCCGAACCGGGAAATACCCGCTTCATCATCCTGTTGCCGTTGATCGCGGCGGCGCCGATGGCAGACACGCCGGCCGAACTTCCGGTCGCCGCGGAATAGCCGACTACCGACCGCGGGTTGTAGCCGCCATGAGCGCCAAGCCCGATCTCGGCAGGTTCGCATCATTCGGTATGGGGGTCACCCCCGAGGACGCAACGGCAATCGAAGCGCTCGGCTACGGCGCCGTGTGGGTCGCCGGGTCGCCGCCGGCGGAGCTGGACTGGGTGGAACCGGCCCTCGCCCAGACCAGCACTTTGAAACTGGCCACCGGCATCGTCAACATCTGGACGGCCCGGCCCGACGCCGTCGCCGCCTCGTTCCATCGCATCGAAAGCGCCTACCCCGGGCGGTTTCTACTGGGCCTTGGCGTCGGACATCCCGAGGCCGACGCCCAGTTCGCCAAGCCGATGGCGGCCCTCAACGCCTACCTGGACGTGCTGGATGAGCACGAGGTTCCCACGGAACGCCGGGTGCTGGCCGCGCTCGGCCCGCAAGTCCTGCAGCTCTCGGCGCAGCGCAGCGCCGGCGCACACCCGGTGCTCGTCACGCCCGAACACACTGCGCAAGCACGCAGTCTGATCGGCCCGGACGCCTTCCTGGCGCCCGCGGTCCCGGTCGTGCCGACCACCGACGTCGAGCAGGCCAGGGCGATCGGGCGCAAGATGCTCGAGCTTTACCTCGGCCTGCGTAATTACCTCAACAACTGGAAGCGCCTGGGCTTCACTGATTCCGACATCACCCGCCCCGGCAGCGACCGGCTCGTGGACTCGTTGCTCGTGTACGGCACGCCTGAGACCATCGCGTCCCGGCTCAACGAACACCTCGACGCCGGCGCCGACCACGTACCGATCCAGCTGTTGACCTCACCGGACAAGGTCATCGGAACCTTGGCTGAACTCGCCGGCCCGCTCGGGCTGGGCTGATCGAAAGAGGAAGATCCATGACGGACGCCAAACCAGACCTGGGCCGCTTCGGCTCGTTCGGCCGCGGGGTCACCCCGGCGCAGGCCAAGGAGATCGAGGCACTCGGCTATGGCGCGGTCTGGGTTGGTGGCTCGCCGCCGGCCGAATTGGATTGGGTGGAGCCGATTTTGGCGAACACCACCACGCTGAAGGTAGCCACCGGCATCGTCAACATCTGGAGTGCGGCACCCGGCCCGGTGGCCGAGTCGTTCCACCGCATCGAGGCGGCCTATCCCGGCCGGTTCCTGCTCGGGATCGGTGTCGGCCATCCCGAAGCCACCCAGGAATACCAGAAGCCGATCGACGCGCTGCGGGGCTACCTCGACAAGCTCGACGAGTACGGGGTGCCCAAGAATCGCCGCGTGATCGCCGCGCTCGGGCCGCAGGTGCTCAAGCTGTCGGCGGCACGCAGCGCCGGCGCGCATCCGTATCTCACCACGCCCGAACACACCGCCGAAGCCCGCCAGCTGCTGGGCCCGGAGGCATTCCTGGCACCCGAGCACAAGGCGGTTCTCACCACCGACGCCGACAAAGCGCGGCAGGTCGGCAGGGGTGCGCTGGACATCTACCTCAACTTGGCGAACTACCTCAACAGCTGGAAACGCTTGGGCTTCAGCGACGAAGACGTGGCCAGGCCCGGCAGCGATCGGTTGGTCGACGCCGTCGTCGCCTACGGCACACCCGAGGCGATCGCGGCCCGGCTCACCGCGCACCTCGACGCCGGGGCCGACCACGTGCCCGTCCAGGTGCTGACGTCGTCTGACAAGCTGGTGGATGCACTGGCCGCGCTGGCCGGACCGCTTGGCCTCAAACAACCGTAGGGCCTCAAACAACCGTAACGAGAGGGACCCGTGACCAATCCGTCGCTGCTCAAACCTGATCTCGGCCGCTACGGAGTGTGGACCGGCGGCCCGGTGTCGCCGGAGCAGGCTGTCGAGATCGAGCGCCTTGGCTACGGCGCGGTGTGGATCGGCGCGTCGCCGGCCGCCGAGCTCGCGTTCGTCGAGCCGATCCTCGAGCGCACCGAGAACCTGACGGTCGCGACCGGGATCGTCAACATCTGGAACGCGCCGCCCGACGAGGTCGCAGCGTCCTTCGATCGTATCGAAAAGGCTTATCCCGGGCGGTTTTTGCTCGGCGTGGGCGTCGGCCACCCCGAGCACACGCAGGAGTACGAAAAGCCCTACGAGGCGCTGGTGAACTACCTCGACAAGCTCGACGACAAGTGTGTACCGACCAGCCGCCGGGTGATCGCCGCGCTCGGGCCCAAGGTGCTGCAGCTCGCCGCGCACCGCAGCGCCGGCGCGCATCCGTACCTGACCACCCCCGAGCACACCGCACAGGCGCGCGATCTGGTGGGCGCGTCGGTGTTCCTGGCCCCCGAACACAAGGTGGTGCTGACCACCGACCCCGAGGAAGCCCGCAAGCTCGGCCGGGACAGCGTTGGCTTCTATTTGGGGTTGAGCAACTACGTCAACAACTGGAAGCGGCTGGGGTTCAGTGACGCCGACGTCGAGCAGCCGGGTAGTGACAAGCTGATCGACGCGGTCATCGCGCACGGCACGGCCGAGGCGATCGCCGCGCGGCTGAACGAACACCTCGTTGCCGGCGCCGATCACGTGGCCATCCAGGTGCTGGGCGGCCCGGAGACACTGCTGCCCACGCTGACTGAGCTGGCCGGGCCGCTGGGGTTGACCGCGGCCGGGTGATCGCGCGGGGTCCCCGTTAGGGTGACACCATGCGGCTGTTGGTGACAGGCGGCGCCGGTTTCATCGGCGCCAACTTCGTCCACAGCACCGTCCGCGAACGGCCTGGAGTTTCGGTGACGGTGCTGGACGCACTGACCTATGCCGGCTGCCGCGAATCATTGTGTCCTGTCGAGGATCACATCCGGTTGGTCGAAGGCGATGTGACCGACGAACGGCTGGTCGACCAGCTGGTCGCCGAGTCCGACGCCGTCGTCCACTTCGCCGCCGAAACCCACGTGGACAACGCGCTGGCGGGTCCCGCGGTGTTCGTGCGGAGCAACGTCGTCGGCACCTTCGTCGTGCTGGAAGCTGTTCGCCGGCACGGGGTCCGCCTGCATCACATCTCCACCGATGAGGTGTACGGCGACCTGCCGCTTGAGGCCGGACAGCGGTTCACCGCACAGACCTCGTTCAACCCGTCGAGCCCGTACTCGGCGACCAAGGCGTCGTCCGATCTGCTGGTGCGGGCTTGGGTGCGGTCCTACGGGCTGCGCGCCACGATCTCGAACTGTTCCAACAACTATGGGCCCTATCAGCACATCGAGAAGTTCATCCCGCGCCAGATCACCAACATCCTGACCGGCCGCCGCCCCAAGCTTTATGGGGCCGGCGCCAACGTGCGCGACTGGATCCATGTCGAGGACCACAACAGCGCGGTGTGGCGCATCCTAGAAGATGGCGTAAGCGGGGCCACCTATCTCATCGGCGCCGACGGCGAGCGCGACAACCTTTCGGTGCTGCGCATGATTCTGAAGTTGATGGGCCGCGACGCCGACGACTTCGACCATGTCGTCGATCGGGTCGGCCACGACTTGCGCTACGCGATCGACCCGAGTGCGCTGTGTGCCGAACTCGACTGGGCGCCCAAGCACACCGATCTGGCCGAGGGGCTGGCCAGCACCATCGACTGGTACCGGGAGAACGACTGGTGGTGGGGTCCACTCAAGGAACAGGTCGAGGCGCGCTACACCGAACGTGCTCAGTGACACGGTAATTCGTGCGTGTCAGGCCGCCATCACGATGGCGGGACGCGGGAAACGCAGTGTGGCACAGGCGTCGACGACCGATTCATCGATCTCTTCGGCGAGATCACGGCGGCGGATAGAATTGCCAGCGGCGGCCTCAGTATTGCTAACACCCAGGATGAGTCTGGTCAGCACGATGTTATGGCGACGCCGGATGTGATCCATCTGGGCGATCATGTTGCCGATCGCGGCGGGACACCCGACGACGTCGTCTCCGCAGGTGCCGATGTCGCAGAGCAGACCGATCAGGGTGGTGGACCGGCAGGCGATCACCGCGTCGGCCGCGATGTCGGAGTAGTTCGTCGCGGCATCGGTCATGCGCAACAACACATTCTGCGTCTGTTTGGCCCGCAACGGCGTGATCTGTTCTGGACGGCTGAGCACCACCCGGCCCACTCCGGCCGCGCTTGCCCGGCGGATGTCGCCGACGTTCAGCTGATCGGCGTGGACGGTCATCAGTACCGGATGGATACCGACCGAGATCGCCGAATGCAGCTCGGCAAGCGTGCGCACGTCGACGGCCACCCGGCGGTCGCGCAGCCAACGCGCCACGAGGGCGTCGCCCAGTGCGGCCGCCGGAAACGACACCTCAGCGGGCGCGCACGAGTCCCGATAACCGATCATCCGGCGTATCTCCGGATGCTCGGCGTGCGGAAGTTGTTGACGTCCCCGAACCAATGACCGAAAACTCGACAGCGTCATCAAACACCTTCTTCCTTCCCGGAGCCGCCGGGCCGGCGACATCAGGCCTATGTCGACCGTGCCCGCCCAAACCTCGATGCGGCTCGGACCCCGCTGTGGGCTAGCTGAATCCCGTAGTGCCGAAGACCGTCAAGACGGCCCGCTCCGGCGTAAAGAAACCGTCAACGTCGGCGGTAGGGGGCCGGTGTGCGACTTAGCGTCGCCATATGGGTGTCCTCATATTCGTCCTGCTGACCGTGGCGATCTTCGCCTTGCTCGGCCTGGTACAGAAGCTGGTCGAGCGATTGTGAGCTACGAGAACGTCGTTGGCCTGATCTTGTCCGTAGTGCTGGCCTTGTTTGTCGCGGCGGCACTGCTGTTCCCGGAAAGGTTCTAAGTGAGTACGACATCGGCGGGGATCGTCTTCCTCGTCCTGCTGATCGTCGCGCTGGCGGCCGTGCACGTGCCGCTGGGCGACTACATGTACCGGGTATACGCGTCGGGTAAGAACAATCGTGTCGAGCGGTTCCTCTATCGGATGATCGGCGCCGACCCCAAGTCGGAGCAGACCTGGGGCGCCTACGCCCGCAGTGTGCTGGCCTTCTCGGCGGTCAGCATCCTGGTGCTGTTCGTCTTCCAGCTGGTGCAGGGCAAGTTGCCACTGCATCTCAACGATCCGGGCACCGCCATGACGCCGGCCCTGGCGTGGAACACCGCGGTCAGCTTCGTGACAAACACCAACTGGCAGGCGTATTCCGGCGAATCGACTCAGGGCCACCTGGTGCAGATGGCCGGGTTGTCGGTGCAGAACTTCGTATCGGCCGCGGTCGGCATGGCCGTCGCCGTCGCGTTGGTGCGCGGCTTCGCCCGCCGCAATACGACCGAGCTCGGCAACTTCTGGGTCGATCTGGTGCGCGGAACTCTGCGCATCCTGCTGCCGATCGCGGTGCTGGGGGCGATCATCCTGCTCGCCGGTGGCGTCATCCAGAACTTCCACCTCCACGACCAGATCGTGAACACCCTGGCCGGTGCACAGCAGACCATCACCGGGGGGCCGGTGGCCAGCCAGGAGGTCATCAAGGAACTCGGCACCAACGGCGGCGGGTTCTACAACGCCAACTCCGCGCACCCGTTCGAGAACCCCACCACTTGGACCAACTGGGTGGAGATCTTCCTGCTGCTGGTGATCAGCTTCTCACTGCCCCGCACCTTCGGGCGCATGGTGGACAGCAAGAAGCAGGGCTATGCGATCGCTGCGGTGATGAGCGTGTTGGCGCTGATCAGCGTGACCCTGATGCTGAAGTTCCAGCTGCAGGCGCACGGCACCGTACCCACCGCGGTGGGATCGGCCATGGAGGGCGTCGAACAACGCTTCGGCGTTGCCGATTCGGCGATCTTCGCCGATGCCACCACCCTGACGTCGACCGGCGCGGTGAACTCGTTCCACGACTCCTACACCAGCCTCGGCGGCATGATGACGATGTTCAACATGCAGCTCGGCGAGGTCGCGCCCGGCGGCACCGGATCGGGCCTGTACGGCATGCTGATCCTGGCCGTCATCACGGTGTTCATCGCCGGCCTGATGGTCGGTCGCACCCCGGAGTACCTGGGCAAGAAGATCACCCCGCGCGAAATCAAGCTGGCGGCAAGCTATTTCCTGGTGACACCGCTGATCGTGTTGACCGGCACCGCTATTGCGATGGCCATGCCCGGTCAGCGGGCCGGGATGCTCAACAGCGGTCCGCACGGCCTGTCCGAGGTGCTCTACGCGTTCACCTCGGCGGCCAACAACAACGGCTCGGCGTTCGCGGGCATCACCGTCAACACCGACTGGTACAACACCGCACTCGGATTGGCGATGGTGTTCGGCAGGTTCCTGCCGATCGTGTTGGTACTCGCGTTGGCGGGTGCGCTGGCCAAGCAGGGCCGCACCCCGGAGTCGATCGGCACGCTACCCACCCACCGTCCCCAGTTCGTCGGAATGGTTGCCGGGGTGACGCTCATCCTGGTGGCCCTGACGTTCCTGCCCATGCTCGCGCTCGGGCCGCTCGCTGAAGGAATCCACTGACCATGGCTGTATCGACATTTGAGGCCGCCACCGTGCAAGAGACCAGCGTCACGAAGAAACAGGTGCAGGGGGGTCTGCTCGATCCCAAGATGCTCCTGACCTCGCTGCCCGACGCGCTGAGCAAGCTCAATCCGCGCACGCTGTGGCGCAATCCGGTCATGTTCATCGTCGAGATCGGTGCCGTGTGGAGCACCGTCCTGGCGATCATCAGCCCGAGCTGGTTTGCCTGGCTGACGGTGTTCTGGCTGTGGTTGACGGTGGTGTTCGCCAACCTCGCCGAGGCCGTGGCCGAAGGCCGGGGTAAGGCGCAGGCCGAGTCGCTGCGAAAGACCAAGGCCGACACCATGGCTCGACGACTGACCGGATGGGAGCCTGGGCTTCCCGGTCGCGAGGAAGAGATTGCCGCCCCCCTGCTGCGTCAGGGTGATTTCGTGGTGGTCGAAGCCGGCCAGGTCATCCCGGGAGACGGGGACGTGGTGGAAGGCATTGCATCGGTGGACGAGTCGGCCATCACGGGCGAGTCCGCTCCCGTCATCCGGGAGTCCGGCGGCGATCGCTCAGCGGTCACCGGCGGCACCACGGTGCTGTCGGACCGAATCGTCGTCAAGATCACCCAGAAGCCCGGCGAGAGTTTCATCGACCGGATGATCGCCCTCGTCGAGGGCGCCAACCGGCAGAAGACGCCGAACGAGATCGCACTGAACATCCTGCTCGCCGCGCTGACGATCATCTTCATCTTCGCCGTCGCGACGCTGCAACCCCTGGCCATCTTCGCCAAGGCCAACAACCCCGGCGTGCCGGACACGTTGGCGCTCAACGGTGATGGCGTCACCGGCATCGTGATGGTCTCGCTGCTGGTGTGCCTGATCCCAACGACCATCGGTGCACTGCTCTCCGCGATCGGCATCGCCGGCATGGACCGCCTGGTGCAGCGCAACGTCCTGGCCATGTCGGGCCGCGCGGTCGAGGCAGCCGGTGACGTCAACACGCTGCTGCTGGACAAGACCGGCACCATCACACTGGGCAACCGGCAGGCGTCGGACTTCGTCCCGCTGACGGGGGTCACCCCCGAGCAGCTGGCCGACTCCGCGCAGCTGTCCAGCCTGGCTGACGAAACCCCCGAGGGCCGTTCGATCGTGGTGTTCGCCAAGTCGAACTACGGGCTGCGAGCCCGCACCCCGGGCGAACTGGTCAATGCGCACTGGGTGGAGTTCTCCGCGGCCACCAGGATGTCCGGTGTGGACCTGGAGAACGGCCACCTGCTGCGCAAGGGTGCCGCCAGTACGGTCGCGGAATGGGTACGGTCGGCAGGCGGTATCGTGCCTGCCCAACTCGGCGACATCGTCGACGGGATCTCCGCGGGCGGAGGCACGCCACTCGTGGTCGGCCAGAAGGTCGACGGCAAAGCCGAGGTGCTCGGCGTCATTCACCTCAAGGACGTCGTCAAGCAGGGCATGCGGGAACGCTTCGACGAGATGCGCAAGATGGGCATTCGCACGGTGATGATCACCGGTGATAACCCGTTGACTGCCAAGGCGATTGCCGACGAAGCCGGTGTCGACGACTTCCTTGCCGAGGCCACACCCGAGGACAAGCTCGCGCTGATCAAGCAGGAGCAGGCGGGCGGCAAGCTGGTCGCGATGACCGGTGACGGCACCAACGACGCACCCGCGCTGGCACAGGCCGACGTGGGCGTGGCGATGAACACCGGCACCTCGGCGGCCAAAGAGGCCGGCAACATGGTCGACTTGGACTCCGACCCGACGAAACTCATCGAGATCGTCGAGATCGGCAAGCAGCTGTTGATCACGCGTGGGGCGCTGACCACATTCTCGATCGCCAACGACATCGCCAAGTATTTCGCCATCATTCCGGCGATGTTCGTGGCGCTGTTCCCCGGTCTGGACCTGCTGAACATCATGCGGCTGCACAGCCCTCAGTCGGCGATCCTGTCCGCGGTGATCTTCAACGCGCTCGTCATCATCGCGCTGATTCCGTTGTCGCTCAGGGGTGTTCGGTACACCCCGAGCAGCGCCTCGAAGCTGCTGAGCCGCAACCTCTACATCTACGGCCTCGGCGGGATCATCGCCCCGTTCGTCGGGATCAAGCTGATCGACCTCGTCATCCAATTCCTACCCGGGATGTGACATATGAACTTCTCCAGTCTGATTCGTCAACACTGGGCGGCGCTGCGCGCGCTGCTGGTGCTCACCGTCATCGTCGGCCTCGGCTATCCGCTGTTCATCTGGCTGGTTGGCCAGATCCCGGGGCTGAAGGACCAGGCCGACGGCTCGATCATCGAGGTCAACGGAAAGCCGTTGGGCTCCAGCCTGATCGGGCAATCGTTCACCGACGACAAGGGCAACGCGCTGCCGCAGTACTTCCAGAGCCGGCCCTCTGCCGCGGGCGCCGGGTACGATCCGCTGGCCACCAGCGCGTCGAACCTGGGCCCGGAGAGCATCGTCGATGCTCCCGCCGACCCGTCGGCACCTGCGGACGACAACGGCTATAAGGCCAGTCTGCTGACCCTGGTCTGCTCGCGTAGCAAGGCCATTGGTGACCTCGAGGGCGTCGATGGCAAGCGGCCGTTCTGCACCGGTGACGGTGTGGGCGCGGTCCTGTCGGTGATCGGCCCGCGTGATGCTCACGGCAACGTCGTGAACCCCACCAAGGTTGTCAGCGTCAACGAACCGTGCGAAACGAGCAAGCAGCCGTTCCTGGCCACCTACGAAGGCGTCCGGGTGGAGTGCGCCAAATTCGGTGAGGACTATTCGATCGGCCAGATCGTGCCGATCAAGGGCGCAGCGTCCGACCCGGCGGTACCTGCCGACGCGGTGACCGCCAGCGGTAGCGGCCTGGATCCGAACATCTCCCCCGCGTACGCCGATCTGCAGATCGCCCGGGTGGCCAAGACCCGCGGTGTGAGCGCCGACCAGATCCGGCCGGTCGTCGCCGACCACACGGACGGCCGCACGCTCGGGGTCTTCGGCGAGCCGCGGGTCAATGTCGTCGAGCTCAATATTGCGCTGGACGAGAAGTTCCCGATGAAGAGCTGATTCGACGGTGGATGATAAGCGTGTGGATACCGGTCAACCACCACGCGTGACGTCAGGCGGCGAACCGCCGCCTGACGTCTCATCCGAGGACGATGCGCGGCCCGCCCCCACCGGCCCCAAGCCGCGTCGGGGCGAGCTGCGCATCTACCTTGGCGCCGCCCCGGGCGTCGGAAAAACGTTCGCGATGCTCGGCGAGGCCCACCGGCGGCTCGAGCGGGGCACAGACCTGGTGGCGGCCGTCGTCGAGACGCATGGCCGTAAGAAGACAGCGGCACTGCTCGCCGGGATCCAGAACATCCCGCCGCACTACATCGACTACCGCGGCAGTCGCTTCCCCGAACTCGACGTGCCGGCCGTGCTGGCCCGCAAGCCGCAGGTGGTCCTGGTCGACGAACTGGCGCACACCAACACCCCTGGCAGCAAGAACCCCAAACGCTGGCAGGACGTCGAAGAGCTGCTCGACGCGGGCATCACGGTGATCTCCACGGTCAACGTCCAGCACCTGGAGAGCCTCAACGATGTCGTCGCGCAGATCACCGGCATCGAGCAGCAGGAGACGGTGCCCGACGAGATCGTCCGCAGCGCCGCCCAGATCGAATTGGTGGACATCACTCCGGAGGCCTTGCGACGCAGGCTTTCTCACGGCAATGTCTACGCCCCCGACAAGGTTGACGCCGCGCTGTCCAACTACTTCCGCCGCGGCAACCTGACCGCGCTGCGAGAGCTGGCGCTGCTGTGGCTGGCCGATCAGGTCGATGCGGCCCTGGCCAAATACCGCGCCGACAACAAGATCACCGCCACCTGGGAGGCCCGCGAACGCGTCGTCGTCGCGGTGACCGGGGGCGCCGAGTCGGAGACGTTGGTGCGCCGGGCATCTCGGATCGCGTCGAAGGCCAGCGCCGAGCTGATGATCGTGCATGTGGTGCGCGGCGACGGGCTGTCCGGGGTATCGGCGCCGCAGATGGGGAAGGTCCGCGAACTCGCCGCCAGCCTCGGCGCCACGGTGCACACTGTCGTCGGCGACGACGTCGGAAAATCGTTGCTGGACTTCGCCCGTGAGATGAACGCGACCCAGTTGGTGATCGGCACCTCCCGGCGAAGCCGGTGGGCCCGGATCTTCGACGAAGGTATCGGGGCGGCGATCGTCCAGCACTCCGGCAAGATCGACGTGCATATGGTCACCCACGAGGAGGCCAAGCGGGGGTTCTCGGTGCGGGCGGCCTCACCGAAGGAACGCCGGGTGATTTCGTGGTTGGCCGCCGTGATCGTGCCATCGGTCATCTGCGCGCTGACCGCGCTGTTCCTCGACAGGTACCTGACCATCGGCGGTGAGAGCGCGCTGTTCGTGGTCGGTGTGCTCATCGTCGCGCTGCTCGGCGGCGTGGTGCCTGCGGTCTTGTCGGCCATGCTGTCCGGCCTGCTGCTCAACTACTTTCTGACCGAGCCGCGCTACTCGTTCACCATCGCCGAACCCGATGCGGCGATCACCGAGCTCGTGCTGTTGATGCTGGCGGTCGCGGTCGCCGTACTGGTCGACCGGGCGGCCAGCCGGCAACGCGAGGCCAGACATGCCTCCCAGGAAGCCGAGTTGCTGACCCTGTTCGCCGGCGCAGTGCTGCGCGGCGCGGACCTGGACACCCTGCTGGAACGGGTGCGAGAGACCTATTCGCAGAGCGCGGTCAGCGTGCTGCGCGTGCGTGGGCACGACGAGCAGATCATCGCGTGTGTCGGCGACGACCCCTGTGTGACAGTGGATTCCGCCGACACCGCCATCGAGGTCGGTGACGACGAGTTCTGGATGCTGATGTCGGGGCGCAGCCTGCCCGCGCGCGACCGGCGGGTGCTGACCGCCGTTGCCAAACAAGCGGCCGGGCTGGTGCGCCAACGGGAACTGGCCGCCGAGGCCAGCAAGGCCGAGGCCATCGAGAAGGCCGACGAACTGCGCCGCTCGCTGCTCTCGGCGGTTAGCCATGACCTGCGCACGCCGCTGGCCGGGGCCAAGGCGGCGGTGTCGAGCCTGCGGTCCGAGGACATCGGCTTCTCCGAGGAGGACACGGCCGAACTGCTGGCCACGGTCGAGGAGTCAGTCGACCAGCTGAGTGCGCTGGTGGACAACCTGCTGGACTCGTCCCGGCTCGCGGCCGGGGTGGTGCGCCCCGAGCTGAAACGGGTGTATCTCGAAGAGGTGGTTCAGCGCGCGTTGCTGAGCATCAACCGGGGCACTGGGTTCGGTGCCAAGGGACTCGATCGGGTCAAGGTCGACGTCGGGGATGCAGTCGCGCTTGCCGATGCCGGTCTACTGGAACGAGTGCTGGCCAACCTGGTGGACAACGCGCTTCGCTACGCACCGGAATCCATCGTGCGGGTCAACGCAGGCCGAGTCGGCGAGCGAATGCTGATCAACGTCATCGACGAAGGCCCCGGTGTACCCCGCGGCACCGAAGAGCAACTGTTCGAGCCGTTCCAGCGCCTCGGCGACCGGAATAACAAATATGGTGTCGGACTGGGCCTTTCGGTGGCCAGCGGCTTCGTCGAGGCGATGGGCGGAACGATCTCGGCCACCGACACCCCTGGCGGTGGCCTGACCGTGATCGTCGACCTCGCGGCACCGCCGGGAGGCCGGCTGTGAGCAAGGTCAAGGTGCTGGTGATCGACGACGAGCCGCAGATCCTGCGGGCGTTGCGGATCAATCTGAGCGTGCGCGGCTACGAGGTGATCACCGCCGCGACCGGTGCCGGGGCATTGAAGGCCGCCGCCGAGCACCGGCCCGACGTGGTCGTCCTCGACCTCGGGCTGCCCGATATGGACGGTATCGAGGTGCTCGGCGGGCTGCGCGGCTGGCTCAACGCACCGGTGATCGTGTTGTCGGCCCGCACCGACTCCGCCGAGAAGGTCGAAGCGCTGGACGCCGGCGCCGACGACTACGTGACCAAGCCGTTCGGGATGGACGAGTTCCTGGCTCGCTTGCGCGCGGCGGTCCGACGCGCCGCGGCTGCCTCGGAGACCGACGAGCCGGTGGTCGAAACCAGCGCGTTCACAGTCGATCTGGCCGCCAAGAAGGTCGTCAAGAACGGCGCCGAAGTGCACCTGACCCCCACCGAGTGGGGCATGCTCGAGATGCTGGTGCGCAACCGCGGCAAGCTGGTGGGCCGTGAGGAGTTGCTCAAAGAGGTGTGGGGCCCGGCCTATGCCAAGGAGACCCACTATCTGCGGGTATACCTGGCGCAGCTGCGGCGCAAGCTCGAGGACGACCCGTCGCATCCGCGCCATCTCCTGACCGAAGCGGGCATGGGCTACCGCTTCGAGCAGTGACGTCACCGCTGCCGTTCACGTCTGCGGAATCGCCGATGTACGCCTGAATTGCGAACTATCGTGAGGATCATCCGGGCGAAGGAGATGAATTGTCATGAACCGTCAGGTTAAAAATGCCAGGGTCGAGCCCAAGCACACCGGTGGCTGTACGTGTCGCTGTAATGCCTGCGACGGCGGCCACCACTGTCACAACATCGGCAGCGGCTGCAAGGTCAAGCTTTAACTCCAGAGGCGCCGCCACCCGAACCCGGGTGGCGGCTCCTTAATTTTTTGGCCCACCCGAGATTGACCACCGGAATTGACGGGTATGCCAATCCGCATGGTGACCGCCCATTCCGGCTGGATCCGGCGACCGAAAATCGGCCTGCTGGCAGTGCAGGGCGCCACCATATGTGTGGCCACGGCATTCCTGGTCGCCGGTATCGCCGGCTTCATTCCCGGCCTGACCACCGACTACGACCAACTGCACTGGATGGGGCGCGAATCCCACGCCGAGCTGTTCGGTGTCTTCGAGGTGTCGGTGCTCCACAATCTGATGCACCTGGCGTTCGGCGTCATCGGCCTGCTGCTCGCGAGGACTTTCGCCATGGCTCGCGCCTACCTGATCGGCGGCGGCCTGATCTACCTCGGGCTGTGGGTCTACGGGTTGATCATCGACCTGGCCGGTCCGCGAAACGTGCTGCCGCTCAATAACGCCGATATCTGGTTGCACTTCTCGATCGGTGTGGTGATGACATTGCTGGGCATCACGCTGGCCGGTAGCCGGATTCCCACCGGCGTCGACGGAGAGCCGCTGATCGCCCCAGAGGATTGACGCTCAGAGGATTGACGCCCAGAGGATTGACGCTCAGGCGATGGACAGCGCGATCCCGTCGAGGATGTCGTGCTCGCTGACCACCAACTCGTCGATGCCGGCCCGCTGCCCCAGCGCATACGCCAGTTCCTCGACGACGATCGAACCGCCACCGATGACGTCGACGCGACCCTCGTGCATCGGCCCCAGCGCGGCGCGCTGCTTGCGGGTCATCCCGACGAGCTGTTCACACACGGCCAGCAGGCCGGGGAACCCGACCCGGGATAGATGGATCGCCTCGGGGTCGTAGGTGGTCATCTGCTGGGCCAATGCGGCGAGGGTGGTGAAGGTTCCCGCCACGCCCACCCAGGTCTTGGCCCGTTCCACCGGCACCACGCGCAGCGCCTCGCCCAGGCGTTCCCGCACCACCTCACGCGCGGCGGCCACCTCGGCGGCCGTCGGCGGGTCGGAATGCAGGCAGCGCTCGGTGAGCCGCACACAGCCGATGTCTGCGGAGAAGCTGGCCTGTACCCCGTCACCGTCGCCGACAACCACTTCGGTCGAGCCACCTCCGAGGTCGACCACGACGAATGGTGCTGCGGCGCTGTCGAGTTCACCGACCGCACCATTGAACGACAGCTCGGCCTCCTCATGGCCGCTGATCACCTCTGCGATCGCGCCGGGGACCGCCGGGTCCAGCACCTCGGCGGTCATTGCGAAGAACACGTCGCGGTTGGCCGCATCGCGGGTCGCCGACGTCGCCACCATGCGCACCTTGCCGACGTCGAAGCGCTTCAGCAGCGCGGCGTAGTCGGCCAGCGCCGACTGGGTGCGAGCCAGGGCGTCGGGTGCGAATTGTCCGGTGGCATCGACACCTTGACCCAGCCGCACGATGCGCATCTCCCGGTGGACATCGTGCAGTCGGCCGCCGGCCAAGTCGGCGATCAGCAGCCGGATGGAGTTGGTGCCGCAGTCGATGGCTGCCACCCGATTGGTCTCTACGGTGATGTCCACTCCCCCTTGTCCAGAATTCCCGCCATCCCCGGCTCGACGGCCAGCACCGCCAGCGCCTCGTCGCCAAACGGGTTGACCCCGCGGCCTTTTGCCAGCGAATGCGCGATGAGCACGTGCAGACACTTGACCCGGTCGGGCATGCCGCCGCCGGTGAACGTGGTGTCCAGCGGCTCGATCGCATCCCGCTCGGACAGGTAGGACTCGTGCGCCCGCCGATAGGCCGCGGCCAGATCCGAATCCTGTTGCAGCCGTTCGCTCATCTCCCGCATCAGCCCGTCGGATTCAAGCCTGCTCGCCGCGGCGGTCAACACCGGATGGGTCAGGTAGTACAGCGTCGGGAACGGGGTGCCGTCGGGCAGCCGGGGCGCGGTCTTGACCACCGCCGGCTCGCCATTGGGGCAGCGATATGCGATCTCCAGTACGCCGCGCGGTTCTCGCCCCAGCTGCCGCGCCACCGCGTCGAGATCGGCGGGATCAACCACCGGGCGCCGGTGGTGGTGCAACGGGTTCCGGCGGCGGCGGCAACGCAGGCTGGGCGGGATCGCCGACCGGGACCGGCGGCGGACCATGCGGCGTGTCAGCGATGGTGTGCCACAACGACGTGTACCAGGGGTCGTTGTTGCGCACCGGCGCGGCCTGCGGGCCGGTGTCGGGGGCGACGGCGGCCCCCTGCGGCAATTGCACCTGATAGGGAATGTCACCGGGCATCACGAAGCCCAGCCGTTCACGGGCCTGCGCGGCGATGTACACCGGATCGCCGAGCTTGGTCTTCTGCGACTCGAGATCGGAGATCTGCTGGCGCAGCGCCGCCTCCGTCGCGGCCAGTTGCTTCATCTCGGTCCGCTGGGCGAAATACGTGCGCACCGGTCCGGCGATGGTCAGCGTCAGCACGCAGACCAGTGCCGCCAGGATCGCCGCCCGGCGCGCGGTGAAGCCCAGTCGCTGTTCACTCTGGTGCTCCACCGAGGCCGCGATCGACCGCCGGATCGGTTCGGTGACACTCACCGGCTCCGCGACCGCACGCGACTCAGCGGGGCGCGGCTTGGCTACTGGCGCAGAACGCGAACGGATCCGCCCCGACGCACCCGGCCGGGAGGCCGGGGAGCGTCGCTTGGGGTCGGGCCGCTTGCTTTCCGCCACAGTGACTTGGCGCCTATTCGCCGAGCACGAACCGCGGGAAGGCCAGATCGCCGGCGTAGCGCGCGGCGTCGCCGAGTGCCTCCTCGATGCGCAGCAACTGGTTGTACTTGGCCACCCGCTCGCTGCGGGCGGGCGCGCCGGTCTTGATTTGACCGCCGCCGACGGCCACCGCCAGATCGGCGATGGTGGTGTCCTCGGTCTCGCCACTGCGGTGACTCATCATGGTGCGGTACCCGCTGTTGTGGGCCAGCGCGACAGCATCAAGCGTCTCGGTCAGCGTGCCAATCTGGTTGACCTTCACCAGAAGTGCGTTGGCCGCCCCGCGCTCGATGCCCTCCTCGAGCCGTTCGGGGTTGGTGACGAACAGGTCGTCGCCGACGATCTGCACGCGGTCGCCGATCGCGGTGGTCAGGTCGACCCAGCCGTCCCAGTCATCCTCGGACAGCGGGTCCTCGATCGACACCAGCGAGTAGGTGTCCAGCAGTTCGGCGTAGAACTGAGTCATCTGCGCGGCGGTGCGAACCTCGTTCTCGAAGCTGTAACCGCTACCGCTGGTGTAGAACTCGGTGGCGGCCACATCGAGAGCCAATGCCACGTCGGTGCCGAGCTTGAACCCGGCGGCCTCGATGGCGGTGCCGATCAGATCGAGCGCGGCTTTGGTGCCGGCGACGTCGGGCGCGAAACCACCCTCGTCGCCCAGACCGGTGGACAGGCCTTGCTTCTTGAGCACCGACTTCAGCGCGTGGTAGACCTCCGCGCCCCAGCGCAGCGCTTCCTTGAAGCTCGGCGCACCGATCGGGGCGACCATGAACTCCTGCACATCGACACCGGTGTCGGCGTGCGCGCCGCCGTTGAGGATGTTCATCATCGGCACGGGCAGGATGTGGGCGTTCGGGCCGCCCAGATAGCGGAACAGCGGCAGCCCGGCGGAATCCGCAGCGGCCTTGGCCACCGCCAGGGAGACGCCGAGGATGGCGTTGGCGCCCAGCCGCGACTTGTCGGGGGTGCCGTCCAGGTCGAGCAGCGCCTGATCGATCAGCCGCTGGTCGTCGGCGGACAGTCCAATGACCGCCGGGGCGATCTCGTCGAGCACCGCCTCGACAGCCTTCTCCACACCCTTACCGCCATAGCGGCCTGCGCCGTCGCGCAGCTCGACCGCTTCGTGCTCGCCGGTCGACGCGCCGGATGGGACGGCGGCGCGGGCGAAGGTGCCGTCGATCAGGGCCACCTCGACCTCGACGGTCGGGTTGCCCCGGGAGTCGAGAATCTCGCGGGCCGCGACCTGCTCGATGATGGGCACTTGGCTTTCTCCTTCGCGTCGTGGGCTGCGACGAATAGCCTAGATGGTTCCGCTGCCCAGAGCGCTCTTAGAGCGCATGGCCTTGGGCGTAGGCCGTCGCCCAATCCCGGACGGTGCGGGCGTACTGGTCGGAGTGGTTGTAGGCGTGCAGCGCGTTCATCCAGCCGCGCGGTGACGCCAGGTCCTTGCCGCGGAAGCACAGATACCCCGCCGCCGACAGCGCGGCGTCGTCGAAGTTGTCCGGGCTGATCACCCCGTCGTTGTTGGCGTCGACGCCGTAGAGCCGCCAGGTCTCGGGGATGAACTGCATGGGCCCCATCGCCCTGGCGTAGACCGGCACGTCACCGTCCAGCGACTGTTCGCTGTCGATGATCTCGAGGTTGCCGTTGGTGCCGTCCAGGTGCACCCCGCGGATGGGCGGACTGACGTCGCCGTTGGGCGCGATGATGGCCCCGCGGTAGGTGCCGTGGTGGCTCTCGACCATGCCGATCCCGGCCAGCGTCGTCCACGCGAGATGACAATCCGGGTTCTCCACCTCGGCCACCCGCGCGGCGTACGCGTAGGCCTCCAGCGCGTTGATCGGAATGCCCAGTTGAGGCGCCCGTTGCGCCGCCCAGTCACGCAATTGGTCGGCCGGCCGGCCCTTGGCACTGGTGTCCACCGCGGGCACCGGATCACCCGGCGGTGGCGGTACACCGTCGGGAATTGGTGCGCCGAGCTGCCAGGAACAGCTCGACGCCAGCAGCATGGCAGCCGCCGCAACGACGGCGACAGCCCGCAGCCAACGCGTTGACGACACAGCACTCCTCGAACCCAATCAACCGTGTTCATCGTCCCACGGGTTCGGCGTCATTAGTCCCCACCAATTCCCACCAATGATGCCAAGGAGGGATGCCAACGAGGCGATAACGTCGTTACCTGCCTTCTGTTAAGGTGAGCCCACCCTTGGTTTGGTAAGGCTTGGTTACCTGGGATTATCCAAAGCTAGTGAGGACTCGCCGAATGACTGACGTGGCGGACATCGCGACCGGTATCCACACAACATTCAGCGCGGCCGCCCCCAATATCACCGCCCAGCTGTTCGGTAGCGGGCTGATCGGCCTACGTGAAGGCCTGGAAGCCGGGATCATCGTCATGGTCCTGATCGCGTTCCTGGTGAAATCCGGCCGCCGCGACGCCCTGAAATGGGTCTGGCTGGGTGTCGGTGCGGCGGTCGTGATGACGGTCGGCGTGTTCCTGACGATCCAGTACGGCACCTACACGGTGACGGGCCTGGGCGCCGAGGCCATCGCCGGGGTGGCATCGCTGGTGGCCGTCGTGATCGTCACCTCGATGGTGCTGTGGATGCGCAAGGCCTCGGCCACCATGTCCGGTGAGCTGCGGGCCGGAATGTCCAAGGCACTTGAGACCGGCGCGTTTGCCGTCTTCGCTCTCGCGTTCCTGGCCGTGGGCCGGGAGGGCGTCGAGACCGCGCTGTTCATGGTCGGGTTCGCCGAGGCCGAGACGTCGTGGCCGTTGTTGGGCCTGCTGATCGGCGTGCTGGCCGCGGCCGCGATCGCCTGGGGCATGTACGCCGGCGCCGTGCGGATCAACCTGGCCAAGTTCTTCTCCTACACCGGCGTGTTCCTGATCCTGGTTGCCGCCGGCGTCTTGTCGTACGGCATCGGCGCGATCCAGACCGTGGGTTGGCTTCCCGGACTGGGCTCCAAGGCCTTTGACATCAGCAACGCATTCGATTGGTCGGCCTGGTACGGCGCGATCATCCAGGGCGTCTTCAACATCACCCCGACCCCGACGGTGCTCCAGCTGGTCTGCTGGCTGGCCTACATCGTCGTCGTGCTCGCCCTGTTCCTGCGGCCCGCCCGCCACGCGCCGAAGCCGCAAGCACCGGCGAGCGAAGTTTCCACCCAGAAAACCGTTTCCACCGAGAACACCCATGCCTCCGATGATTTGGAGGAGTCCACCCTCTCCGAAAGGTCCCCTCAGTGACGTTCACCCACGGCATCAAGACCGGTACTGCCGCTACCGCGGCGATCCTGGCCGGAATCTCCATGGCCGCCTGCACGGCCAAAGAGACCAAGTCCGCGGACTCGAGCACCAAGGCGCCCTCCGAGATCACCGTCAACGCCTCCGACACCGAGTGCAAGCTGTCGGGCACCCAGTCCGGGACCGGGCCCAGCACCTTCGTGATCACCAACAACGGGACCAAGGTCACCGAGTTCTACGTGTACGGCGAGGGCGAGCGGGTGATGGGCGAGGTCGAGAACATCTCCCCCGGCCTGCAGCGCAAGCTGGTCGTTCAGCTCGGCGAGCCGGGCAAGTACCAGACCGCGTGCAAGCCAGGCATGATCGGCGACGGCCTCCGCGGCGACTTCACCGTGACCGGCAACTCCGTCGCGGTCGACGAGAAGGGCGAGTTCAAGGAAGCTGCCGACAGCTACAAGCGGTACGTCAACAGCCAGACCGACGCACTGGTGCCCGCCACCCAGCTGTTCGTCGACGCCATCAAGAAGGGTGACGTCGCGGCGGCCAAGGCGCAGTACCCGATCGCCCGCACTTACTACGAGCGCATTGAGCCGGTCGCCGAGTCGTTCCCCAACGACCTCGACCCGCGCATCGACCTGCGTGAGGCCGACGTGGAACCCGGCCAGAAGTGGACCGGCTTCCACGCCCTGGAGAAGCAGCTGTGGGTCACCGGCCTGCAGCCCGATGCCAACGCGCTCGCCGATCAGCTGGTGGCCGACGTCAAGGAACTGAACGACGGCGTCAAGGCGCCGGGTTGGACCATCGACTCCACCCAGATCGCCGGTGGCGCACAGGGTCTGCTCGACGAGATCGCGGCCAGCAAGATCAGCGGTGAAGAGGACATCTTCAGCCACACCGACCTGTGGGACTTCCAGGCCAACGTGGATGGTTCACAGACCGCCGTCGCGTCGGTGCGCCCGATCCTCGACAGCCGCAACGCCGAGCTGGGCAAGCAGGTCGACAAGGGCTTCACCGACGTCGAGGCGCTGCTGGCCAAGTACCGCCAGGGTGATGGGTTCGTGCTGTACGACACGGTGACCGAGCCTCAGCGCCAAGAACTCTCGCGTGCGATCGACGCGCTGAGCAAGAACGTCAGCCAGGTGCAAGGTGTCATTGCCCCCCAATAGCGATGACGAGATGACGCCGGCCCAGCCGGCGTCATCTGGCCTGTCCCGACGCAAGCTCTTCGGTGCCGCCGGGGTGACCGCCGCGGTGGTCGGCGCGGCCGGCGCCGGGGCGCTGGCCGGGCGGGCGTCGGCGGCCGACTCGCACACCGCCGGGCTGGACAAACCGGTGCCGTTCCGCGGCGACCACCAGGCCGGGATCGTCACCCCGGCCCAGGACCGGATGCACTTCGCCAGCTTCGACCTCACCACCGACTCCAAGGCTGACGTCGTCGCCATGCTCAAGGAGTGGACGGGCATGGCCGAGCGGATGACCGCCGGCGAAGAGGCCGTCCGCGACGGCGCCATCGGGCTCAATCCCTATGCGCCACCGTCGGATACCGGTGAGGCGCTAGGTCTACCGCCGTCGCAGCTGACGCTGACCATCGGGTTCGGTCCGACGTTCTTCCTCAAGGACGGCAAGGACCGCTTCGGTATCGCGGGCCAGAAGCCGCAGCTGCTGGAAAACCTGCCGAAGTTTCCCAACGAGACGATGGATCCGGCCCGCTGCGGCGGCGATATCGTGGTGCAGGCGTGCGCCAACGATCCGCAGGTGGCGGTGCACGCCATCCGCAACCTGGCCCGGGTCGGCTTCGGCACGGTGGCGGTGCGCTACTCCCAGCTGGGCTTCGGCCGTACCTCGTCGACCACTCGTGAGCAGGCCACGCCACGGAACCTGTTCGGGTTCAAAGACGGAACCAACAACATCAAGGCCGAGGACACCGACCAGGTCAACCAGCAGGTGTGGGTGGAAAAGGGCGACGGACCGGACTGGATGACCGGCGGCAGCTACATGATCAGCCGCCGGATCCGGATGCGTATCGAGTCCTGGGACCGCACAACGCTTCTCGAGCAGGAGCGGGTGATCGGCCGACAGAAGGGCAGCGGCGCACCCAACGGGCTGACCCAGGAGTTCGAGGAGCTCAACCTCGATATCGTCGACAACAAGGACACCCCGTTGATCGACGTCGACGCCCACGTGCGGCTGGCGTCGCATCAGCACCTCAACGGCATCCGGATCCTGCGCCGCGGCTACAACTTCACCGACGGCTCCGACGGATTCGGCCACCTGGATGCGGGGCTGTTCTTCATCGCGTTCGTGCGTAACCCGCTGACCCAGTTCATCCCGATGCAGATGGAACTGGCCCGCCGCGATGCGCTCAACGAGTACATCACCCACAACGGCAGTGCGATCTTCGCCATCCCGCCGGGTCTGCGGGACAGCGACTACTGGGGTTCGACGCTGCTCGGCTGATCGGCCAGGTCGACGTCCTCGACGGCGAGCTCGGGCACCTCGAATTCCTCGTCTTCTCCTGCGACAAGCACGGTTTCGAGATCGTCGAGCAGATCCTCATCGCCGGAGACCAGCTCGGGCACCAGCGGCAGTTCCAGCGGCTCGTCGGCCGGTGACGGCCAATGCCTGCGCCACTCGTCGGCACTGACCGGCCCCAGCGGCGCGGCGGCGTCGAGTTGGCTGGGCGCATCGGTGTCGCGGCGGTTCGCCGCGATCGCGCGTTCGACGGCGCGCACGGTGTCCATGAACTCCAGCACCTCGGTGCGCAGCTCGTTTTCGGCGTCCTTGTCGGCCGCCACGGTCACCGTCACGATCGACGCCGGGATGAACTGTGCCGGCAGGCCCGCGGTCGAAACCCGGGCAATGACCTTCTGCGCCAACGCCAGCGCCGGCTGACCGGTCGGCACGTCGTCCACACAGGACACCCGCCCGCTGCTGTGTTCCAAGGCCTTGCGCTCTTCCCACTGAGCCAGCTGGTCTTCCAGTGAGATCGATTCGCCGGCCAATACCGCGGGCACCCGATTGCCGAGCTTGCGCACCAGCGCATCGGCGACATCGTCGATGGTGAACGCATGTTGCGTCGCTTCCTGCGCGATCCGGGCGTGAAAAAGCACCTGCAGCAACACATCTCCGAGCTCGTCACGCAACTCGACGAGGTTGCCGCCGCGCACGGCGTCGAACAGCTCGTAGGTTTCCTCCAGCAGGTAGCGCCGCAGCGAGTCGTGGGTCTGTTCGCCCTCCCAGGGCCCGGCGGTACGCAGCTTGTCCATGATCGCCACCGCGTCGACCAACCGCTCGCCGGGTTGCGGCTCCGGCACGGCGATCAGCCGCTCGCCGGCGGCCAACCGGGCCCGCACCTCAGGATGCTGCCGATCCGAGGACAGCAGCACCGGAGCCGGCTTTTCCCGGCCGCTGGTGAATAGTGACCGCGCCGACGGCAGCGACCACGGCACCTTGACCGGCATTTCCTCGGTGTACTGCACGTCGCCGCTGAGTAGTTCGACGGCCTCGACGGGCACCAGCGAGGGACGGCGCGGATCGACCAGGATCACGGTCACCGCCGATCTCCCTTCTCTGCGCCAGCCGGTGTGAAGGTCGTTATATCAAGCTCGCCATGCGGTTGTCCGTCAAGTGCGCGAAGCAGATCGGCAACCATCTGCACCAATTCGAGGTCACGGATCCGCGGCGCACCGACGCCACTGCCCGACCGTGGGATCGGCACCTGCACCGTCGAGGTCGTCGCACGGTAGGCGGCACCGGGATACACCCGCTTCAGGCGCAGCTGCGCAGAGTCGGGCAACGTCAGCGGTGCCACCCGAATCGTTGTGGCGGAACCACTTCCGGTGGCAGACACTTCAGTCACCCCGTAACCGCGACACAGCAGACGCAGGCGCGCCACCGCCAGCAGCCGCTGGGCGGGCTCGGGCAGCGGTCCGTAGCGGTCGGTCAGTTCCTCGACGACCGCGACGATGCCGGCATCGTCGGCAGCGGCGGCCAGCCGGCGATAGGCCTCCAGCCGCAGCCGGTCACTGGCGATGTACTCGGGCGGCAGGTTGGCGTCGACCGGCAAGTCGATCCGGACATCCTTGGGTTCCTCGACCGTGGTCACCGTCTTTCCGTCGGCAGCCGCCCGATACGCCTCGACCGCCTCGCCCACCAGCCGGACGTACAGGTCGAATCCGACCCCGGCGACGTGGCCGGACTGCTCGACACCGAGCACATTGCCCGCGCCGCGAATCTCCAAGTCCTTCAACGCAACTGCCATACCCGCGCCGAGTTCGTTGTTCTGCGCGATGGTGGCCAGCCGGTCGTAGGCGGTCTCGGTGAGCGGCATCTCCTTCGGGTACAGGAAGTAGGCATAGCCGCGCTCGCGGCTGCGGCCCACCCGCCCGCGCAGCTGATGCAGCTGGGACAGGCCGAAGGTGTCGGCACGTTCGACGATCAGAGTGTTGGCATTCGAGATGTCCAGTCCGGTCTCGACGATCGTGGTGCAGACCAGGATGTCGTATTCGCGGTTCCAGAAGCCTTCGACGGTGCGCTCCAACAACTCTTCCGGCATCTGGCCGTGCGCGACCACCACCCGCGCCTCGGGCACCAGCTGCCGGATCCGGGCGGCCGCAGAGTCAATGCTGCTGACCCGGTTGTGGATGTAGAAGACCTGCCCGTCACGCAGTAACTCACGGCGAAGTGCGGCGGCGACCTGCTTGTCGTCGTGCCCGCCGACATAGGTCAGCACCGGGTAGCGCTCCTCGGGCGGGGTGAGGATCGTCGACATCTCCCGGATGCCGGCCAGGCTCATCTCCAGGGTCCGCGGGATCGGGGTGGCGCTCATCGTCAGCACGTCGACGTGGGTGCGCAGGCTTTTGATGTGTTCCTTGTGCTCCACACCGAAGCGCTGTTCCTCGTCGACAACCACCAGGCCGAGGTCTTTCCAGCGCACAGCGGTCTGCAGCAGCCGGTGGGTGCCGATCACGATGTCGACGCTGCCGTCGGCCATCCCGTCGAGCACCGCCCGCGATTCGGTGGTATCGGTGAACCGCGACAGTCCTTTCACGGTCACCGGGAAACCAGCCATCCGCGCGGTGAACGTCTGCAGGTGCTGGTCGGCCAGCAGCGTGGTGGGCACCAGCACCGCCACCTGCTTGCCGTCCTGCACGGCCTTGAACGCCGCCCGTACCGCGATTTCGGTCTTGCCGTAGCCGACGTCACCGCAGATGACCCGATCCATCGGGACCGGCTTTTCCATGTCGTTCTTGACCTCGTGGATGGCGGTCAGCTGATCGACGGTCTCGGTGAACCCGAACGCATCCTCCATCTCGGCCTGCCATGGGGTGTCCGGTCCGAAAGCATGCCCTGGGGCGGCCTGACGCTTGGCATAGAGCGACACCAGTTCGCTGGCGATCTCGCGAACGGCCTTGCGCGCCTTGGTTTTTGTGTTGGTCCAGTCGCTGCCGCCGAGCCGGCTCAGGCCGGGCTCCTGGCCGCCGATGTAGCGTGACAGCTGATCGAGGGAGTCCATCGGCACGAAGAGCTTGTCGGCTCCTTGCCCCCGCTTGCTGGAGCCGTACTCCAACACCAGGTACTCGCGGCGCGCACCGCCAATGGTGCGCTCGACCATCTCGATGAACCGCCCGATCCCATGCTGGTCATGCACCACCAGATCGCCTGCGGTCAGTGCCAGCGGGTCGACGGTGTTGCGGCGCTTGGCGGCCAGCCGCTTGCCTTCGGGGGCGGTGGCCCGGTTGCCGGTCAGGTCGGTTTCGGTGATGACCACGAGGTTGGCGCCCGGCACGACGATGCCGTCGTGCAGCGGGCCCCTGAGCACGCCCACCACACCTTGTTTGGGGGCCTGGCCGGGCTCGAGCATGGCGGCCGGGGTATCGCGCTCGCCGAGCTGTTCGACGACTCGGTGGGCGGTGCCGGTGCCGGGTGCGACGACGGCGGCGTAACCACCCGTGAGCACGTGCGCGCGCAGCATCGCGAAGATCTCGTCGACACTGCTCTGCTGCCCGCGCGCCGACGGGGCGCTGCGCGCCTCGAGCTCGACGGCGCTCTCGGCGGCGAGCTGGCTCAACGTCCACCACGGGCGGTTGCTCGCCCGGGCCGCGTCGCGGACGTCTTCGAGCTCCCGGAAGCCGGACCCGCCGAGCTGCTCGACGTCGATCGGGGCGTCACCGCCGATCGCGGCGACCGACCACGACGCTTCGAGGAACTCGCGCCCGGTCTTGATCAGGTCGTGCGCGCGGGTGCGCACCTTCTCCGGGTCGCACACCAATACGGGAGTGTCGGCGGGCAGGTGATCGATGAGCAGCGCGAGTTCGTCCGGTCGCAGTACCGGCTGCAACGCCTCCATCCCGTCGACCGGGATGCCTTCGGCGATCTTGGTCAGCATCTCCCCGACGCTGCCGGTGATGTGGTTGTCATCCGGCGGGCGCGTCTCGATGAGCTTGGTCGCGCGGGCCCGCACCTCGTCGGTGAGCAGCAGCTCACGGCAGGGCACCGCGACCACGGTGGCGACGTCGATCTCGGGGATCGAGCGCTGGTCGGCGACCGCGAACATCCGCATCTCGCTGACCTCGTCGCCCCAGAACTCCACCCGGACCGGATGCTCGGCGGTCGGCGGGAAGATGTCGAGGATGCCGCCGCGGACGGCGAACTCGCCGCGCTTGCCGACCATGTCGACGCGGGTGTACGCCAGCTCGACCAGCCGCGCGACCAGCTGGTCGAAGTCGAACTCCGCACCGAGTTGCAGCGTCACCGGCTCGATGTCGGCCAGATCGGGCGCCATCGGCTGCAGCAGTGAGCGCGCGGTCGTCACCACCACGCGCAGTGCCGGCCCCAGCCGGGCGTCGTCGGGGTGCGCCAGCCGGTACAGCACCATCAGGCGGGCGCCCACGGTGTCAACGCCGGGTGAGAGCCGCTCGTGCGGCAGCGTCTCCCAGGACGGGAACATCACGGCCGCGTCGCCGAAGACGCCGCGCAGTTCGGCGGTCAGGTCGTCGGCCTCGCGCCCGGTCGCGGTCACCACGAGCAGTGGACCGCCGCGGGCCAGCGCGCACGCGGCATACAGCTGCGCGCTGGACGGCCCGACCATCGTGAGTTCTTCGGGACGGTCGACAGCGCGCTGCGCGAGTTCGACGAAAGCCGGCGCGGTGAGCGCCAAATCGACCAGCCCGGCTAACGGGGTCTGGACATACTGGTGCCCCGGTGCGGTCATGATCCCCCCATCCTAGGCAAGACCACCGAAGGCGTTGCGGCGGGCCGCGATTCGCCCGAGCGCTGTGACGCAGGTCGCGTCGGGTCTAGTCGCCGCCGGCCGCGTTCAGTGCGGCGACCTTGAAGCCGGGGTCGGGAATGCCTTCGGGGAACCGCTGCAGCGCCGCCACCGCAAGGTCAGCCAGACGCCGTAGCGACTCAACGACGTTCGGATGAGGCTGACCGGGCCGTGCCCAATACACCCCGATGGCACCCACCGCATCGGCCGCCAGCATGGGCACCATGACCAGGCTGCGCACGAAGGTCGGCCGGTAGGCCTCCTGCGGGATCCGGTCGTCGCGGCGAATGTCGGAGATCGTCACCGCCGTGCGGTGGATCATCGCCCAGCCGCTGATGCAGTCCGAGACAGGGAAACGTTGTCCCTTCCACAGCGGACTCATCGAATCCTCGTCCGCGTAGTAACACATATCGCGGTCCAGCAGCACGAAGGTCGCACCGTGCGCATCGGCAAGGCGGCGCGCGGCCACCTTGACCACCTGCTGGACATCCTCGAGGCGCTCGGCGGCTGCCAGCCGAGCCCCGATCTGGTCGATACTCTCCCCGTTGCCGACCACGGCGTCGTCCCCTCCTGTCAGCCCCCGACAGTCTGTTCGACGTGACGTCATTATTCCGGCTGGCGCCGCTATTCGCCCTCCAACTGCGGATCCGCTTCCAGATGAGTCAGCCCGTTCCACATCAGGTTCACCAGATGGGCGGCGACCATTTCCTTCTTCGGCTCTCTGGTGTCCAGCCACCATTGCGCGGTCATCGAGACCGAGCCGACCAGCGCCTGGGCGTAGAGCGGCGCCAATCCGGGATCGAGGCCGCGGCGGGAGAAATCGCCGGCCAGGATCGAGGACACCTGACCGACCGCGTCGTTGAGCAGGCTCGAGTAGGTGCCGGTGCTGATCGCGGCCGGTGAGTCACGAATCAAGATGCGGAAGCCGTCGGTGCGCTCCTCGACGTAGGTCAGCAGGGCCAGCGCCACCCGCTCGACGCGCACCCGGGAGCGGTTGTTGGTCAGCGACGCCGTGATGCCGTCGAGCAGAGCGGACATCTCGCGGTCGACCACCACCGCGTACAGGCCCTCTTTACCGCCGAAGTGCTCGTAGACGACGGGCTTGGAGACGTTCGCGCGCTGGGCGATCTCCTCGATCGAGGTGCCCTCGTAGCCGCGTTCGGCGAACAGTGTGCGGGCCACGTCGATCAGCTGGCGGCGACGTTCGGTGCCGGTCATTCGGGCGCGCGGCGCCTTCGGCTCCTTCTCCGGTGCTGCCACGCTGTGTACCTTCCCGGGTCGCTGCGCTCCTGCCCTCCGAAGGAGCCTAGCCGCTTGCACTAGAGTCTCAGGCGGACATTTCGGCCAGTCCGTCGTGGTGTAATCGGCAGCACCTCTGATTTTGGTTCAGATAGTTCAGGTTCGAGTCCTGGCGACGGAGCGAGCTCTCGGCGAGCGACTATCTGCTGGGGAGCGCATTTATGGGAGGTCTTTGATGACCACACACACCGATGCCGCCGTCCTGGTTCTGGCCGCCGGCGCCGGCACCCGCATGCGTTCCGAGACCCCCAAGGTGTTGCACACCCTCGGCGGCCGCAGCATGCTGTCGCACGCCCTGCACGCGGTGGCCAAGGTCGCACCCCAGCACCTGGTGGTCGTGCTCGGCAAGGATCGCGAACGCATCGGCCCGGTCGTTGCCGGGCTGGCCGAGCCATTGGGCCGCGCTATCGAGGTCGCGGTGCAGGAACAGCAGCTGGGCACCGGGCACGCGGTGCTGTGCGGCCTTTCCGGTCTGCCCCCCGATTTCGCCGGCACCGTCGTCGTGACGTCGGGAGACGTGCCGCTGCTGGACGCCGAAACCCTGGCCGAGCTCATCGCCAACCATCGCGGCCAACGCGCGGCGGCGACCGTCGTGACCACCACGCTGCCCAACGCGACCGGGTACGGCCGGATCCTGCGCACCCAGGACGGCGAGGTCATCGCCATCGTCGAGGAAACCGACGCCACCCCGCAGCAGCGCGCCATCCGCGAGGTCAACGCCGGTGTGTACGCCTTCGACATCACCGAACTGCGATCGGCGCTGAGCCGGCTCTCGGCCGACAACGCCCAGCACGAGCTCTACCTGACCGACGTCATCTCGATCCTGCGCGCCGACCATCGGGTCGTGCACGCCAAGCACGTCGACGATGCGGCCCTGGTCGCCGGCGTCAACGACCGGGTGCAGCTGTCCGATCTGGCGCGCGAACTCAACCGCCGCGTGGTGGCTGCTCATCAGCGCGCCGGCGTCACCGTCGTCGACCCACTGACCACCTGGATCGACGTCGACGTCACCATCGGCGGCGACACCGTCATCCAGCCCGGCACCCAGCTGCTGGGCGCCACCCGGATCGGCGCCCGCTGCGAGATCGGCCCCGACACCACACTCACCCACGTCAGCGTCGGCAACGACGCCTCGGTGATCCGCACCCACGGCAGCGAGTCGACGATCGCCGACCGGGCGACGGTCGGGCCGTTCACGTACCTGCGCCCCGGCACCGACCTCGGTGTGGCCGGCAAGCTCGGGACGTTCGTCGAGACCAAGAACGCGGTGATCGGGGCCGGTACCAAGGTGCCGCACCTGACCTATGTGGGCGATGCGGACATCGGCGAGCACAGCAATATCGGTGCCTCCAGCGTCTTCGTCAACTACGACGGCGAGAACAAGAGCCGCACCACGATCGGCTCGCACGTGCGCACCGGCTCGGACACCATGTTCGTCGCACCGGTCACCGTCGGTGACGGCGCCTACACCGGCGCAGGAACCGTGCTGCGCGACGACGTGCCGCCCGGCGCGCTGGCCGTGTCGGCGGGGCCGCAGCGCAACATCGAGGACTGGGTGCAACGCAAGCGCCCGGGCAGTCCCGCGGCGGAGGCCGCAAATCGAGCCCAAGCGGCGGAGGCCGCCGCGAGGGCTAAGCAGGCCCCAGCCGGTGACGCCATCGAGTGATCAGCGTCGCCAGATGTTGCCTTTTTGGTAACCCGGGGACCTAGCACCGTACGATTGGGCCGTATCGATCTCCGACCGGCAAGGGCAGCGCACAGTGGGCACGGACTGGACCGACAACCGCAAAAATCTGATGCTCTTCTCGGGTCGAGCGCACCCGGAGCTGGCCGAACAGGTCGCCAAGGAGCTCGACATCGAGGTCACCGCGCAGACCGCGCGAGACTTCGCCAATGGTGAGATCTTCGTCCGCTTCGACGAATCGGTGCGTGGCTGCGACGCGTTCGTCCTGCAGTCGCATCCGGCGCCGCTGAACAAGTGGCTGATGGAACAGCTGATCATGATCGACGCGCTCAAGCGCGGCAGCGCCAAGCGAATCACCGCGATCCTGCCCTTCTACCCCTACGCCCGCCAGGACAAGAAACACCGCGGCCGCGAACCCATCTCGGCCCGCCTGGTCGCAGACCTGTACAAGACCGCGGGCGCCGACCGCATCGTCACCGTTGACCTGCACACCGACCAGATCCAGGGCTTCTTCGACGGCCCGGTCGACCACATGCGGGCACAGCCGCTGCTGACCGGCTACATCAGGGAGAACTACAACTGCGAGAACGTCGCCGTGGTCTCGCCGGATTCCGGCCGCGTGCGGGTCGCCGAGAAGTGGGCCGACGCGCTGGGTGGCACGCCCCTGGCGTTCATCCACAAGACCCGCGACCCGAAGGTGCCCAACCAGGTGGTGTCCAACCGGGTCGTCGGTGACGTGGCGGGCAAGACCTGCGTGCTGACCGACGACATGATCGACACCGGCGGCACCATCGCCGGCGCAGTCAAGCTGCTGCACAACGACGGCGCCAAAGACGTCATCATCGCCGCCACCCACGGCGTCTTGTCGGACCCCGCGCGCGAGCGGCTCGCCGACAGCGGTGCGCGCGAGATCATCGTCACCAACACCCTGCCGATCGACGACGCCAAGCGGTTCCCACAGCTGACGGTGCTGTCCATCGCACCCCTGCTGGCCCGAACCATCCGCGCGGTCTTCGAAAACGGCTCGGTGACAGGCCTTTTCGACGGAGATGCGTAGCGTTGTCCAGCACCATCTATCACAATCCTCGTTGCAGCACTTCACGCAAGACTCTGGAACTGCTGCGCAGCAACGACATTGAGCCCAACATCGTCGAATACCTGAAGACGCCCCCGTCACGCGCCGAGATCGCCAAGCTGATCGCCGATGCCGGCATCGATGTGCGTGCTGCCGTCCGCAAGCGTGAATCGCTTTACGCCGAGCTGAATCTCGCCGAGGCGACCGATAGCGAGTTGCTCGACGCGATGGCGGCCAACCCGATCCTCATCGAGCGTCCGTTCGTGGTGACCGGCAAAGGCACCCGCCTGGCCCGGCCGATCGAATCGGTGCACGAAATTCTGTGAAAGCGCGTAGCGCAGCCCTTTTCCTCGCGCTGGCCATGACCGTGGCGGCGTGCGGATCCAGGCCGCCCGACTACTCCTCGGTCTGGACCACACCGGCGACGACGACGGCACCCGCGAGCGCCTCGGGCAAGCCGCAGCCCATCGCCGAATACCTCTACGGCGTCGGGGTTACCGGCGAGCAGATTCCGCTGGACAAGCTCACCGACATCACCGTGACGCTGCCGCGGCCGCCGGGCTGGACCAAATATTCCAACTCGAACTTCTCCCCCGGCACCGAAGTGATCGCCAAGAACAACACGTACCCGACGGCGATGGTGATCGTCTTCAAGCTCACGGGCAACTTCGATGTGGGCGAGGCACTCAAGCACGCCGGCGCCGACGCCGAGATGTCGCAGAACTTCACCAAGCTCAATGCATCCACCGCCGATTTCGATGGCTTCCCATCCGCGATGATCGAGGGCAGCTACGACCTCAACGGCAAGCGTCTGCACTCCTACAACCGGGTGGTGATCCCGGTGACCGCGGCACCGAAGTTCCAGCGCTATCTGGTGCAGCTCACGGTGACCACCCTGGCCGACCAGGCCGCGGCCGCATCCGACGATGTCGAGGCGATCATCAAAGGCTTCACTGTCGCGCTGAAATAGGCAGATAGGGTGATCGGCATGAGTTGGACCGCTGCAGATCTGCCGTCATTCGCCGGACGCACCGTCATCGTCACCGGGGCCAATAGCGGACTGGGTCTGGTCACCGCCCGAGAGCTCGCCCGCGTCGGCGCACACGTCATCCTGGCGTGCCGCACCGTGAGCAAGGGCGCCGCGGCAGCAGCCGATATGACCGGCGACGTCGAGGTGCGCAGCCTCGATCTGCAAGATCTGGCCTCGATCAAGGAATTCGCAGACGGCGTGCAGAGCGTGGATGTCCTGATCAACAACGCCGGCATCATGGCCGTCCCGTACGCAGTGACCAAGGATGGTTTCGAGAGCCAGATCGGCACCAACCACCTGGGCCACTTCGCGCTGACCAACCTGCTGCTGCCCAAGGTGACCGACCGGGTGGTCACGGTGTCGTCGTTCATGCACCTGCTTGGCAAGATCAGCCTCAAGGACCTGAACTGGAAAGCCCGGCCGTACTCGGCGTGGCTGGCATACGGCCAGTCCAAGCTGGCCAACCTGCAGTTCACCAGCGAACTGCAGCGGCGCCTTGACGGTTCCGGCTCGACGGTGAAGTCCTACGCCGCGCACCCCGGCTACTCGGCCACCAACCTTCAGGGCCAGACCGGCAACCGGTTGGGCACCAGGGTCTGGGATGCCGGTAACTCGCTGCTGGCCACCAGCGCCGACTTCGGCGCGCGCCAGACGCTGTATGCGGCCAGCCAGGACCTGCCGGGCAACAGCTTCATCGGCCCCAAGTTCGGCATGCGCGGACCGACCGGGCAGTCACCGCGCAGTCCGCTGGCCAGCAATCAGACCACCGCGAACGCGCTGTGGCGGCTATCCGAGCAGCTCACGGCCATCGAATTTCCGCTCTGACCCGCTAGTCGGCTACCCTTATGCCCGCGTCACGGCGAGGGTGGTCCAGCCACCGTTATCGACGAGGCAACCTTCTTGATTTGGTGCCTGCCTTCTCCGTGCGGATGACCCACAACAGGCAACACAGGAGCACCGATCATGGCCAAGAACGCCACTAGCAAGCTCACCGCAGACGTCCGGGACAAGACCGGCAAGGGCGCGTCGCGCCAGGCCCGTCGTGACGGCAAGGTTCCTGTCGTCCTCTACGGCCACGGCACCGACCCGCAGCACCTCGAACTCAACGCGCGCGAATTCGCCGCCGTCCTGCGTAACTCCGGCACCAACGCCGTGCTGGCCCTGGACATCAACGGCAAGGAACAGCTGGCGCTGACCAAGGCCCTCGACGTGCACCCGATCCGCCGCAGCATCACGCACGCCGACCTGGTGATCGTCCGTCGCGGCGAGAAGGTGACCGTCGAGGTCCACATCCTGCTCGAGGGCGAAGCCGCATCGGGCACCCTGGTCACGCAGGAAGCCAGCACCATTGAGATCGAGGCTGACGCCATGTCGATCCCGCAGCAGTTGGTCGTGTCGATCGAGGGCGTCGAGGAGGGCACCCAGATCACCGCCGGCCGCGTCGAGCTGCCGGAGGGCGTCACGCTGGTCAGCGATCCCGACCTGCTGGTCGCCAACATCGTCGCCGCGCCGTCCGCTGAGGAGCTGGAGTCCGAGGGCGGCGGCGAGTCGATCGCAGAGCAGGCCGCCGAGGCAGCCGAGGCTGGCGAGGGCGAGGGCGAGTCGGCCGAGGCCGAGTAAGCCCGGATGGCCGAACCCCTGCTGGTTGTCGGCCTCGGCAACCCGGGCCCGCAATACGCCAAGACCCGGCACAACGTCGGCTTCATGGTGGCCGACCTGCTAGCCGGGCGGATGGGCGCACAGTTCAAGGTGCACAAGCGTTCTGGCGCGGAGATCGTGACCGGCCGACTCGGTCATCGTCCCGTCGTGCTGGCCAAGCCGCGCACCTATATGAACGAGTCCGGGCGCCAGGTCGGTCCGTTGGCGAAGTTCTACTCGGTGATGCCTGCCGACATCATCGTCATCCACGACGAGCTCGACATCGACTTCGGCCGGATCCGGCTGAAGCTCGGTGGCGGCGAGGGTGGTCACAACGGATTGCGATCGATCGCGACTTCCCTGGGCACCAAGAACTTTCAACGGGTGCGCATCGGGATCGGCCGACCGCCGGGGCGTAAGGATCCGGCCGCTTATGTGCTGGAGGCCTTCGCCGCGGCCGAACGTACCGAGGTGCCGGCGATCTGTGAGCAGGCCGCCGACGCCACCGAGCTGCTGATCGAGGTCGGTCTGGAGACCGCCCAGAATCAGGTGCACGCCTGGTAACGGAGCCGCTGGGCCGGCGACATCGGTATGAGCCGGCGTAAGGATTCGCCGCTCGGCCGTCAGGATTCCGTAGGGATCGTTGAACCGGCGTCGCTGCCGACGTAGACCTGAATGCGTGAGCATTTCCCGTGTTTGGGGTTCCTTCGACGCCTACCCCGCGCGCTATGGTGTGGCCCGCTACCGCCTGGTCGTGTTTCCACCCGGCATCACCGCCCGCGAGCGGCGACTGCTGCGGATGTGGCGAGCCTGGCCGCTGTGGGGTGCGGTGTTGTGGGTGGGCCTGCAGATCGCCGGCGAGTTGGCCGGCATGCCCGAGACCGCGCTGATCGCCGGGTCGATGATCTACATCGCCGCGGGTGCACTGACATTCGTGCTGGCGGATCAGACGCGGGTGCGGGTGCGCACCCTGTGGGCCAGCACCATGGCCGGCTACGACCACGACGACGTTGACCGACGGTATTCGGTGCTACGCGTGATGGCGCGCGCGCTCGATCAGGCCGACCTCGCCCTGGAAGAGGGCCGGATCTCCCCGCTACAGCACGAGGCCCAGTGGTGGCAGGTCTACGACGTTCTCGACGCGATGGCGCCGGCACCCTCACCGCGAACCAGCCATAGCCCAAGTGCAATCAGCGCGGCCACCTCGAATCCGGCGATCCCGCGCTCGACCAGGCCGAGTGGGATCAACGCCCACCACCGTTGACCCGTGACGATGCCGACTGCGATCGCCCCGAACAACACTGCCAGCCAACCGATTCCGATCCCAGCAAGCCACCTGGCCGCCCGGGCGGTGATTGCCTGGCCGCGAGCGATCAACAGCACCGCCGGCGGCAACGCGACGAACGCGATCAGGGTCGCGTACCGGTGCGCGGTGCCGGAAGCGCTCGGCCCGGCGACAAAGTTGTGCTTGGGAAACGCAACCACAGCGACGAGGCCCAGCACCCAGAGCGCCATCAACACCGAACCGGCCGATCGCGGCTGGATCCGCCCGGCCCGGATCAGGCCGTACAGCAGCGCCGCCGAACCGCAGGCCAGCATCAGCACCGCGACAACGAAGGCCCAGCTGCCCGAGGTGTAGACGTATTCGGAGATGGTTGCCGCGCGCAATTCCCCACGCCGGGACTGCTGGCCGCCGAGCGTGGCGTCGAGAGTGAGAACCAGGACCATCGCCCCCACCGCACCGACCACACCGATCCAGCCGAGCGCGCGCACCATCGGGCCAGCCTACGCGCGACCCTTGACTCCACTGTCGACGACCTTGACCGGCTTGTGCGGGTAGCGACGTTCCGCATACTCCTTGGCTGCTGAATTCGGCAGTACGTAAAGGGTTTCGGGCTTCTCCTGCAGCGGTCGCAAGACGAGATCCATGAATCCCTTGCGATCCTCGAGGTACGGCTCGATGACATCCTCGCCGGCAGGACAGACCGCGAGGCAGTAGGCGGCCTTGTAGTTGGGCTTGAACGCGAGGCTCTGCCACATCGAGGCGTTCTCCGAATCAGTGACGCGGGAACGGAAGTCAGCGCCATCCTCGCTGTCGGCGACGGTCTGTACCCAATCGGTGAACCCGCCCATGAACTCCCGATAGTTGTGCACCGAGCAGGCAACGAAGTCGAATTCGCCGTCTTTCTTGATGGCTCCGACCGGGCAGGCCGCGACGCAGAGCTTGCATTCCAAACATGGCGAATAGTCCAGTGGGGCACCGTAACTGCTGACCGGCGTATCGACGAGAATGGTGGCCAGCAGGATGAAGTTGCCGAACTTCGGGTGGATGACGTTGCGGTGGATACCCATTACCCCTAACCCGGCGGCCACCGCGACGGGCTTGTGCGCGACCACCCAGATCCGGCCAGGGTACCGGTCCATCTCCATCGGAAAGGTGGCCGACGGGTTGAGCACGCGGTGACCGGCGTCCTGCAACGTGCGGGTGATCCGGTGGGCGGCCTCGTTGATCAGCTCGCCGGTCCGATGGAATTCCTGGTTGGCCACGCTGCGGGCGACCGACCGCACGTTGTCGCGGTTCATCCGCACGACCAGGCTGATGTAACTGCGGGTCCCCGGCAGTGCCGCCTCGGCGTGCTCGCGTTCACCGGCCAGCTCGGGATTGTCCACGCTGGCGAAGGCCACATCGTCGGCACCGGCCGCCAGACACAGCTCACGCAGCCAGTCGGCGTCGATCACCCGTGCCGGTTCCTGACGTTGACGGGCCCGCACGGCCTGCACGGTCGGGTGATCGGCCAATCGCGGCGGCAGGTTCATAGCTGAGTACGGTACACGATACTCAGCTATCCGTGACGGAGGACACCTCAGTGGGCGGAATATTGGTTACCTATGTAAAGTTGTTTGCGACCATGCTCTGTCTCCCCGCGCCCGCCCACCCGCACTCGAGCGCGCGTCTCGCCCCGGCGGCAGAAACCGGGAGACGGCACTGATGCGCCAAGGCCCGCTGGCAGGACGTTACCCAGCGGTGGCCGCTATGGTCACCCTCGCGCTGATCCCCTACCTCGCGCTGTCGGCCGCACTCGATCCGCTGGTGCCGATCATCTCTGAGCAGCTGCATATGACGACTCAGGCGATGGCCCTGAGCTCGGGGCTTGGCAACGCGGCCTATGCCGTCGGCACGGTGCTCGCCGTGCAATTCGCCCAGCACCTCCCCCAGCGCCGCATGCTGGTCGGGTACGCGGTGGTGCTCGTCGTCGGATCGGTGATCGCGGCCGCCGCGCCCAATGCGACGGCGTTCATCGTCGGCCACGTCCTCCAGGGCCTGGCAACCAGCATGCTGTTGATCGCCGCAGCGCCGCCGCTCACGATCGGATTCCCCCGGGACAAGCTCCGCAATACCGCGGTGATCATGAACATGTGCGTGTTCGGGGCCGTCGCCCTCGGGCCGTTTGTCGGCGGAGTGCAGGCCTCGGCGCACGCCTGGCGGCCGCTGTTCTGGATCGTCGCGGTAATCGCCCTGCTGGCACTGATTCTGGCGACCCTGACATTCGACGATGCGCCACCCGCCGATCGCGACGCCCCATGGGATCTGGCCGCGATCGCGCTGGCCGCCGTTGGCTGTACGGCCGCCTTCGTGGGCGCCGCGCAGCTGACGACTCATGAGTTTTCCGACCTGGCGGTGACCGGACCGATGTTCGGCGGTCTGGCCCTGATCGTGACGCTGATCGTCTACCAGTTCCGGGCGCGCCGGCCGCTGCTGACCGTCCGCACGATGATGACGAGCGCGATCCCGGTCGCGGGCGTGGGTGTCGCGCTGTTCGCCGCGGCGGCCTCGGTGGCGGCGACCGTATTGACCGCGTCGGTCTTCATGCAACACTTCAGCCCGGTCGAGGTCGGCCTGCTGTACTTGCCCGAGTTGGGCGGCGCGCTGGTCATGGCCGTGGTGTTCGGCTTCGTGATTTCCCGACGCGCCATGCACTACCTGCCACTGGTCGGCATGGTCCTGCTGGCGGCCGGTATCGCTGTGTTCAGGGCGTCGCTTCCCGCGAATGTGCCGCTGGCACTTCTCGGTTCCGCGCTGACGGGTCTGGCGTTGGGTGCCACGGTCGCACCCGCGTTGTTCGTCGCCGGGTTCTCCCTGCAATCCAACAGCCTGCAGCGGGTTTTCGCGATCATCGAACTGCTGCGTGCGGTCGCGGCGTTCATGGTCGCCCCGATCTTCGCCCATCTGGCGACGCGATACTCGGGCGATCTCCTCGAAGGGACCGGTGTCGCACTCTGGGTCGGGTTCGGGCTCGCTATCGGTGGCGCGGTGTTCGGCGTCGCGGTGTACGCGCTGAGCGGGGCACGGCCGCAGACCCCGGATCTCGACGAGTTCCTCGACGGCGACTCCCCCGCTTGGTATTCGCCGCCGCTGCTGGCACGCCTGCGCGGCCTCACGGCACCGGCTCCGGTCGCCGCGGCAGGCCGCGCAGTGCGGACGCCGCATCGTCATCCGGTCACCTCGATCGGGCCCGCGCTATTCGCCTACGACGGTTCGCAACTGGCAGACCATGCGATAACGAAAGCCGCTGAACAACTTTCGCCTCGCAGCGCCGTCGTGGTCTGTGTCTGGCAGCCCGTCGAGGTCGGCTTCACGCCACTGGATGGCGAGCCATTCGACGCGGACCGGGCCAGCCAGGTACGACTGGCCGCCGAGCGGACAGCCGCCCACGGCGCGGCATTGGCAGACGAGGCAGGGTTCGCCTCGTGCAGTCTGGCGATCGAGGCATCACCAACCTGGAAGGGCATCGTCGAAACCGCAGACGAGCACGGGGCCAGCGTGATCGTGCTCGGCCCGCACCGCCGCAACGGGCTGCTCGGTCACCTCCAGGGCAGCGTCGCCGCGGCCGTCGTGGCCCACACCGCCACTCCGGTCCTGCTGATTCCAGAACCGTCGGGCGGGTGCGCGAGCCAGAGACCGCCGTCCCGCAACGACGCCAAGGTACCGTCGGGGGCGTGAATACCCTGCGCGATCCGAAGGTGGCGTCGGTCATCGACCGCATGTACACCGAAGCAAGCGAACAGATGGCACAGCTCCACGAGCGCGGCGCCCAATTGATCAAGGCGACCACCGCGCAGGAGCGCGCCGATGCGTTCAGCGACTTCTACCTGCCGGTGACCCCGGAGTCCGGGCAGTTGCTGTACACGCTGGTCCGCGCGACCCGGCCCACATTGGTCGTGGAGTTCGGAATGTCGTTGGGGCTCTCGGCAATTCATCTGGCCAGTGCCGTCCGCGACAACGGCGTCGGACGAGTCGTGACCACCGAACTCAGTGCGGCCAAGGTCGTCGCCGCCAAGGCCAGCTTCGCCGAGGTCGGCCTCGACGACGTGATCACCGTGCTGGAGGGTGACGCGCTGCAGACGCTTGCCGGCATCGCGGAGCCGGTGAACTTCGTCCTGCTCGACGGCTGGAAGGACCTCTACGTCCCGGTCATCGCGCTGTTGGAGCCGAAGCTGAGCCCTGGCGCACTCGTCATCGCCGACAACACCGGCCTAGCGGACGCCAAGCCCTACGTCGACTACATCCGCGACCCGGCGAATGGCTATGTGGGCGTGAGCTTCCCGGTCCGCAACTCTGACGCGATGGAGATCAGCTGCCGGGCCTGACCCCAGGTCGATAATCCAGCCTAGGTGACCAGTGCCACCGAGTTGGCGCGACGCAGCTTGCCCGACGGGGTCTTCGGGATGGTGCCCGGCCCGAGAACCACGACATTGCGCGGCCGCACATCGACCTCGGCAACCACCTCGTGGGCCACCTCATGCTCGATGCGGCGCACGGCGGCGGGATCCTGCCAGGCATTGGATTCGACGGCCACCGCGAACGTCTCGCGGGAGTGGCCGGCGTCGAGCCGCACCGCGACCGCACACCCGGGGCGCACCCCTTCCACGCGACTGGCGGCCCGCTCGATGTCGGTCGGGTAGATATTGCGGCCGGCCATGATGATGACGTCCTTGACCCGGCCGCACACCACGACGTGGCCGTTCTCCAGCAGGTAGCCGAGGTCACCGGTGTCGTACCAGCCGCGCTCATCCTGGGCGGGCACGAAGCCGCCCATCGTGATGTAGCCCGGGGTCAGCGATTCACCGCGCAGCTCGATGATGCCCACGCCACGCGCCGGCAATACGTTGCCGTCCTCGTCGACGATGCGCGCCTCGAGGTCGGTCAGCAGCGGACCCAGCGTGGCCAGACGGCGGGTGTTGCCCTTGGCGGCGGGCACGGCGCGACGCAATGCGGCCAGCAGGTCGGCGTCGACCTCGTCGACCACCAGTCCGGCGTCGCATTCGGAGAAGGACACCGCCAACGTGGTCTCGGCCATGCCGTAGGCAGGCAGGATCGCCGATTTCCGCAGCCCGAAGGGCTTGCCGGCATCCAGCAGGTCCTCGACGTCGGCAGGCTCGACCGGCTCAGCACCGGACAGGGCGAACCTCAGGGTGGACAGGTCGAAGTCGCCGGGCTTGGCCTGGCGGCGCAGCCGCTTGGCGAACAGCGCGTACGCGAAGTTCGGCGCCGCGGTCATGGTGCCCTTGTACTTGTCGATGAGCTTGGCCCACAGCAGCGTGTCGCGCAGGAAGTCCATCGGGGTGACCTTGACCAGCTCGGCACCGAAGTACATCGGGATGGTGAGGAAGCCGACCATGCCCATGTCATGGAAGCAGGGCAGCCAGCTGACCATGACGTCGTTGTCGATGTCGTACTTGGCGCCGATGAACATCGCCTCGGCGTTGGAGTGGATGTTGCGGTGGGTGATGATCACGGCCTTGGGCGATCCGGTCGACCCGGACGTCAGCTGCATCAGCGCGACATCGTCTTCGGAGGTCTCAACCGGCTCGATGGGCTCGGCGGCCAGCAGCGCCTCGACCGTGAGCACCTTGACGCCGGCCTCCTCGAGCACGGGCACGGCGATCAGGAACGGGTCGGAGACGATGACGGCCTTGGCCTCGATCATGTCGATGACCATGGCGGTGTCCTTGGCCCACTGCTCCAGGTCGGTCCGCGGGGTGGGCTGGTGCAGCATCGTCAGGCTGGCGCCACGCATCCACAGCGCCTGGGCGGTCGGCGCGATCTCCACCGGAGCACCGGCCAGGACGCCCACTGCATCGCTGGGGCCGATTCCCGCGGCAGCCAGGCCACCCGCGATGCGACGTGCACGTTCGTGCACCTCCCACCAGGTGTGGCGCACCGGCTCGACCGGTTCCCCGGTGACCATGCCCTTTTTACTGACCATGGCACTGTGGAACATCTTGTCGGTGAAACGGCTCACGACGACCTCCTCGGCATCTGGAGCTGGCTGATCAGCGACGTTGAATTCATGCTCCACCTGCCGCAACGCACTGCATAGGAGGCACGCCAGTACGACTGGGGAGCGGTTCGGTCTCGAAATGGTGATGCTGCGGAACAAACAGCGGTCCCGCCCGGCCACCGCCCGCCCCGGATCGGGGTGGGCGACTCGCACGTAAGGAGTGCCAGGCCGCTAGTCATCACCGTCGATCATCTTAAACTCCCCTTAAGTTACTGCCAAGTTTTCGACGGGAATGAGAAGCGCGTCACAGTTTGGGCCAGCCCGCGGAGGGGCACCGACCCGGGAATCAGGCTTGGCTGGACACGATGCGGGCCCCGTGGACCGGACCACTGGCCACTCGCACGGTGCGACAGACGTCGGCGCCGGCCAATTCGGTACCGACGTCCACTGCCGCGGCCGCTGATTCGCATAAAAACGCGCACGTCGGGCCGGACCCCGACACGATGCCGGCCAGCGCACCCGCCTCGGCGCCGGCCCGCAGGGTCCGTCGCAGACCCGGGTTGAGGCTCAACGCGGCCGCCTGAAGATCGTTGCCCAGCAGCGCGGCCAGCTCTCGGGGATTCCCGCCGGCCAGCGCACCCAGGAGCGGCTCGGGGTCGCTCAGCCGGGGCGGGTCCCCGGTCTCCCGCAACCGGTCGATCTCGCTGTACACCGCGGCCGTCGACAATCCGTCCCGACCGAACGCCAGCACCCAGTGAAACGTGCTGCGCGCCAAGACCGTCGCCAGCTCCTCGCCGCGACCGGTACCCAGCGCCGTACCGCCGTGCAGCGCGAAAGGGACATCGCTGCCCAGCTGTGCGGCCAGTCCGTGCAGATCGCGGCGCGGCACGCCCAGCTCCCACAAGTTGTTCATGGCGACCAGGACGGCCGCGGCGTCGGCGCTGCCGCCGGCCATCCCGCCGGCCACCGGAATCGACTTCTCGATGGTGATCTCGACATCGGGTGCACGCCCGACATGCTCAGCCATCAGCTCGGCCGCCTGCCAGGCGATATTGCGCTCATCGGTGGGCAGGTCGTCGGCACCCTCCCCCACCACGCGCAGGGACAGGATGTCGGCGTTGCGCACGGTGACCTCGTCGACCAGCGACACGGCGTGAAAGACAGTGGCGAGTTCGTGATAGCCGTCGGCGCGGCGGTCACCGACCTCCAGGTACAGGTTCACCTTGCCCGGCACGCGTACCGTCACCGACCCGGTCGGCACCCATTCGGACGCGGTGGAGCCGTTGGACGGGGGCACCGGACGAGACTAGCGCGCCGCGCGCGATTCCCCGGTTGTCGCCGACCCGCGACTCTAGGGTTCGAAGCGTGGTGCATCCCGGGCAGTCGTTCGCGGGCTATGTGGTGGAAAACGTGCTGGGCCACGGCGGCGAGGCGACCGTCTACCTCGCCCGCGGCGCGGACCAGACGCATCCGCTCGTCGCATTGAAGGTGCTCAACGAGCAAGACCGCGATCCCGCCGGCACCGCCCGACTGGCCAGGGAGTTCCGGATCGCAAATCGTCTGCGGCACCGCCACATCGTGGCCGTCTACGACCACGGTCAGCACTGGATGACCATGCAGTACATCGACGGCGGCAACGCGACCCGGCTGGCCTCACTGGAGGCGAAGCTCTCCGCACTCGGCCAGATCGCCGCCGCACTCGACCACGCCCACCACGACGGTGTCGTCCACAGTGACGTCAAGCCTGCGAATATCCTTGTGCATCAAGATTTTTCGCAATACGGTGCGGTGCTGATCGACTTCGGTGTCGCCCATGTGCTCGCCGAGGATGTCTGGCATCGCCCCGCCCAAGTGATGGCGTCGCTGCCCTATGCCGCTCCCGAGCTCTTGGCGGGCCGCCTGCCCCAGGCTGCGACCGATGAGTACGCGCTCGCGTGCACGGCACTGGAATTGCTCACCGGCGCACCGCCATTCACCGCTGACAATGAATTGGCTCTCGTCGATGCACACCTGCACCTGCCGCCACCGGAGACGTCACGACACATCCCGTGGCTGACACGGTCATTCGACGTGATTCTGGCCAGAGCCATCGCCAAAGACCCAGACCGGAGATATCCGTCATGCACCGAATTGGTGCATCACATCGCCGAGGTAGTGCGCCGCAGCGCTCAGAACACCTGAGCAGGCCGCGACGGGCCTTCCGAGGATTCGGTCGCGCCGGGGAAGTCGACAGAGCGCTGTAACAGCCGGACGAAGTCGGCCACCGTCAGCGTCTCCCCACGACGGGCGGGGTCGATGCTGGCGGCGAGCAGACGCTCGGCGGACTCGTTACCCGTACCGGCCCATTCCAGGAACGCGTTGCGGGCGGTCTTGCGACGCTGCGCGAAGGCGATGTCGACCAACTCGAACACCTTCTCGCGGAAGCCGTCTTCCTCCGGCCACGGCGAGGTCTCGTGACGGTCGATGCGCACCAGACCCGAGTAGACCCGCGGGATGGGCCAGAACACCGTCGGCGAGACCATGCCGTAGCGGCGGACCTTGCCGAAGAAGCGCACCTTGACGCTGGGCACTCCGTAGTCCTTGCCACCGGGTTCAGCCGCCAGCCGCTCGGCCACCTCGGCCTGGACCATCACCATCACGGTCCGGATCGACGGGAACTCGGCCAGCAGATGCAGCAGTGCGGGCACGGCGATGTTGTACGGCAGGTTGGCCACCACGGCGGTGGGCTGCTCGGTCAGATCGGACCGTTCGATGCCAAGGATGTCCCGGTTCAGCACGGTCAGCCGATGGATCTCGCTGTGCGAGTGCTCAGCAACCGTCTTGGGGAGCCGTTGGGCCAGCACCGGATCGATCTCGATAGCGCTCACGGTGGCACCACGGTCTAGCAACGCCAGCGTCAGCGAGCCGAGGCCGGGCCCGACTTCCAGGACGTGGTCGTGCTTGTTGATGCCAGACGCCGAGACAATGCGACGCACAGTATTTGCGTCGTGCACGAAATTCTGACCCAAAGATTTTCGCGGCCTGAAGTCGAGCTCTTTAGCCAGATTTCTGATCTCGGTGCGCCCGAGAAGACGAATTGTCACGATGCACCCCTACCACACACGGGCCACGCTCCCCAGCCTTGTCGCGAACGCGTAACTTCAGCAATTGCGATTTGTTCTTCTCTTGTTGCCTGATCGGCACGGCCAGCATAGCGCAGACCGCCGTTTCTTTCCCAGGTATTTTGATCAAATTGCACGCCGCCGTAGTAACCGTTGCCGGTATTGATCGCCCAGTTCCCGCCCGCTTCGCACCTGGAAATGGCATCCCAAATGGGTCCATTCAGCACTTGAGGCACCTCAGTGCCAGGCTTGGCGCCGACCCGAAGAACCGAGTCGCGGGCCGGGAGAACGACGGTATTGGCAACGGGCAGCCGTCCGGTTTCCACACCGTTGACCGTCGCGACAGCAAAAGTCACGTCCTGTACGCCGGGCGTTCCTGGATCTTGAACGACCTGGCGACTCATGTTCATGGTCGGATCCTCGATCCGCTGGGCCACCGGCGCCAGCGGCATCTGCTGGGTGACCTTCTCGACGCGCGTCCGGGTCACCTGGATCTGCATTCCGGCGATGATCGGGGAGGACGCTGCGGGCACGACCGAGTCGGCCTGCTCCAGCGGCACGCCGGCGACGGTGAGCAAGCCGGCCACGTTCGGGGCGGCCAGGTGGACCGTGCTCACCACGCCGCCGTCGTTGATCTGCACTGTTTTGGCGCTGACGACCGGGAGAGCCATGCCCTCGAGCGGCAATCGACTGCCGCGTGAGGCTGCGGCCGGCGCGGTATCGGTCATGCGCAGCTGAGCAAGGGCTTCGTCGACGGTCGACGCAGTGGTCCACACCTGCTTGGAGTCCTGGCCGTCCAGCGAGATCTGCAGCGGGCGGCTGCGCCGCAGCACGATCGTCTGGGCATCGTTCACCGACTGGTTCGCGCCCGGGAAGAGATCGTCACGGTCGCCGACGGAGTAGCCGTTCTCCTCGATCACGTCGATCACCCGCGACTTCATCGTGCTGACCTTCAGCTGGGTGCCATCGATGTTCAGCATCACGGTCTTCTCGGAGATCACCGCGAACACCCCGGCACCGGCCAGCGTCAACAGCACTGCGGCGATGACGAGACGAAGGATCGGTGACGGCGACTGGTGGAGCTTGGTCAACGCATTCAAGTGTTCGATCCCGCCTCAGTACTAAGCAATAAACGAAAGAAAGGGGCCTATCGGCCCCCTTTGATCACAAGACGGTAACGAACCAGACCGGACCGGAGCAACTCGGGCCCGAGGCTCTCAGCAGACCCTTAGAGACCGTAGACCCGCCGAGCGGTCGCCGATGACTGCTCTGCCAGCAACTCTGCCGGCCGGTCCACGACTTCGGCCAGCGCACGCACGGTGTACGGCAGGCAATAGGGCTCGTTCGGCGCCCCGCGGTAGGGATGCGGCGTCAGAAATGGGGCGTCGGTCTCCACCAGGAGTTGATCCGGCGGAATCAGAGTCGCCGCTTCCCGCAGGTCACGGGCGTTCTTGAAGCTGACCGTGCCGGAAAGGCTCAGCACCCAGCCCGCATCGACGCAGGTGCGTGCCATCTCCGGGCCCGAAGAGAAGCAGTGAAAGATGACCGTCTCCGGGGCGCTCTCGGCGCGCAACACGTCGAGAACCTCGGCGTCGGCGTCGCGGTTGTGGATCATCAGCGGTTTGCCGGTGCGCTTGGCGAGGTCGATGTGCCAGGCGAACGATTCCCGCTGAACCGACGGGTCGGCGCACCCGTCGAGCTTGCCCGGCCAGTACAGATCCATGCCGGTCTCCCCGACTGCCACCACCCGCTCGTGCGCGGCCAGCCGTTCCAACTCGGCGCGGGCGTCGTCGGTGAGTGCGTCGGCACGAGTCGGGTGCAGTGCGACCGCGGCGTAGACCCGCGGGTCCCAGGTGGCCGCCTCGGCAGCCCAGCGGGCGGCGTCCAGGTCGTCGGCGATGGTCACCGCCGCCACCACCCCGGCGGCCTGCGCGCGGTCGAGGATCGCACGGACGTCGTCGGCGTCGCGGGCCCCGCACGCATCCAGGTGCGTATGAGCATCGATCAACGGCGTCAACGGCTCTGGCAGCGGCGGTGGCTCACGTCTCTTTGTCTGCGAGCTCACGCCCACACCTTAGGGTGAACCCCAATGACAGATTCATTCCCCGGCGCGGGGGCGCGCACCCCAGGCCCCCCGTACTACCTCACCACCGCGATCGCGTATCCCAACGGTGCGCCGCACATCGGGCACGCGTACGAGTACATCGCGACCGACGCGATCGCCCGCTTCAAGCGCCTCGACGGCTTCGACGTGCGCTACCTGACCGGGACCGACGAGCACGGGCTGAAGATGGCGCAGACCGCCGCCGCGGAGGGCATTGCCACCCCCGAGCTGGCGCGGCGCAACTCCGATGCGTTCCAGGCGATGCAGGAGAAGCTCGGGGCATCGTTCGACCGCTTCATCCGGACCACCGACGCCGACCACATCGAGGCGTCGATCGCGATCTGGAAGCGGATGGACGCCGCAGGCGACATCTACCTCGACTCGTACTCGGGCTGGTACTCGGTGCGTGACGAACGCTTCTATACCGAGGACGAGCTGGAGACGCGCGCCGACGGCAACAAGTACTCCGTCGAGACCGGCACGCCCGTGACGTGGACCGAGGAGCAGACCTATTTCTTCCGGCTATCGGCGTACGCCGAGCGGCTACTGGCCCACTACGACGCCCACCCCGAATTCATCGCGCCCGACGTGCGCCGCAACGAGGTCCTCAGCTTCGTCTCCGGCGGCCTGCGCGACCTGTCGATCTCGCGCACCACGTTCGACTGGGGTGTGCCCGTGCCGGACCATCCCGATCACGTCATGTACGTGTGGGTCGATGCGCTGACCAACTACCTCACCGGCGCCGGCTTCCCCGACACCGACTCCGAGTCGTTCCGCAAGTACTGGCCGGCCGATCTGCACATGATCGGCAAGGACATCATCCGGTTCCACACCGTGTACTGGCCCGCGTTCCTGATGTCGGCGGGAATCGAGCTGCCGCGACGGGTTTTCGTCCACGGTTTCCTGCTCAACAGCGGCGAGAAGATGAGCAAGTCGGTGGGCAATGTCGTCGATCCCTTCGCGCTCATCGATGCGTTCGGGCTCGACCAGGTGCGCTATTTCCTGCTGCGCGAGGTGCCGTTCGGGCAGGACGGCAGCTATAACGAGGACGCCATCATCGGCCGGATCAACGCCGACCTCGCCAACGAGTTCGGCAACCTGGCGCAGCGCTCGCTGTCGATGGTGAACAAGAACCTCGATGCCCAGGTGCCAGAACCAGGCGAGTTCACCGACGCTGACCGCGAGCTCCTCGCGCTCGCCGACGAGCTGTTGCCCAGGGTGCGTGCGTATTTCGATGTGCCCGCCATGCATCTCGCTCTGGAGGCGATCTGGGCCATGCTCAGCGCCGCCAACCGGTACTTCTCCGCGCAGGAGCCATGGGTGTTGCGCAAGTCCGAGGCGGCGGCCGACCAAGACCGGTTCCGCACGGTGTTGTACGTGACGCTGGAGGTGGTGCGGATCGCGGCGCTGTTGGTGCAACCGGTGATGCCGACCTCGTCGGGAACCCTGCTCGACCTACTGGGTCAGTCCGAGTCTGCGCGTGACTTCGGCGCTGTCGCGGTGCGCATCGCGCCCGGCACCCCGCTGCCGGCGCCGGCCGGGGTCTTCCCGCGGTACCAGGTCGCCGAGTGAGCTGCGTCACGTAGCGTCACATTCACGCCAACGCTGGTGTCTCGAGGTCAGCACGCTCAAGCGACCTCAAAGGAGAGATGTGATGACCGAGCAACGAACCCGAGTAGTGGTGGTCGGCGGTGGCTACGCCGGCGTGATCGCCGCCAATCACCTGCGGCTGCGTCCGGATGTGCAGATCACCCTGGTCAACCCGCGCACCGAGTTCGTCGAACGGATCCGGCTGCACCAGTTGGTCACCGGTTCCGATGACGCCACCGTGACCTACGCCGACATCCTCGGCGACGGCATCGCGCTGGTGGTCGATGCGGCCACCCGCATCGACACCGAGGCGCGGCACGTGGAGCTGTTCAGCGGCGAGCCGCTGCCCTACGACTACCTCATCTACGCGGTCGGCAGCGGCTCGGCCCGACCCACCGTTCCCGGCGCCGACGAATTCGCTTATCCCATCGCCGATCTCGAGGAAGCCCAGCGGTTGACCGCGGCGCTGGCCGACCTGCATTACGGCGCGCCGGTGTGCGTGGTGGGTGCCGGCCCAACCGGTATCGAGACCGCCGCCGAGCTGGCCGAGCAGGGCCGGGCCGTCACGCTGGTGTGCGGCGCCGTCCTCGGCCCGTACCTGAGCACGCCGGGTCGCCGGTCGGTGGCCAAGCGGCTGCGCAAGCTCGGGGTTGAGATCGTCGACGGACCGCAGGCCATGGTGACCGCGGTGGCCGCCGACGCGGTCACCCTCGGCGACGGACGCCGGCTGGCGAGCTACGTGACGATCTGGACCGCCGGGTTCGGCGTGCCCGATCTGGCGATCCGGTCCGGGCTGCGCACCGACGCGATCGGCCGGTTACTCACCGACGAGACACTGACCAGCGTCGACGACGTCCGGATCGTGGCCGCCGGGGATGCCGGCGCGCCGTCGGACCAGCCGCTGCGGATGAGCTGCCAGGCCGCGATCCCGCTGGGCGCCCAGGCCGCCAACACCGTGCTGGCCCGCATCGCCGGCGATCAGCCCACCGCGATCAGCCAGGCGTTCACCGGGCAGTGCATCAGCCTGGGCCGCGCCGGCGCCACCGTGCAGCTCGCCCGCACCAATGACGTCCCGCTGCCGCTGTACATCGGCGGGCGCACCGCGGCGATGATCAAAGAGGCGGTCTGCAAGGGCACTGTCAGCTTCCTGCGCCGCGAGGCCCGCAAGCCCGGGTCCTACTTCTGGATCAAGGGCGGCGGCAAGCGGCCGGCACCCGAGGCGGTGCAGACCCCATGACCTCGACCGACGAACACGCCGACCGGTTCACCCTGCTGCGGCCACTGCTGTTCACCATCGCCTACGAGATCCTCGGCTCGGCCACCGAAGCCGACGACGTCCTGCAGGACAGCTACTTACGTTGGGCGACAGTCGATTTAGACGTGGTTCGTGATACGAAAGCCTATCTGGCTCAGCTGGTCACCCGCCAGGCGCTGAATACACTGCGCTCGCAGGCCCGCCGCCGCGAAGACTACGTCGGACCGTGGCTGCCCGAACCACTGCTGCTCGACGAACGCGACGCCGCCGATGACCTGGTGCTCGCCGAATCGGTGTCGATGGCGATGCTCGTGGTGCTGGAGACCCTGACCCCCGACGAGCGCGCGGTGTTCGTGCTGCGCGAGGTGTTCGGCTTCAGTCATGACGAAATCGCCGATGCAGTAGGGAAATCCACGGCCGCGGTGCGCCAGATCTCGCATCGCGCCCGCGAGCATGTGCACGCGCGGCGCCGTCGGTTCGAGCCCGCCGACCCGCAGCAGTCCGAGCAGATCACCATGCAGTTTCTGATGGCGGCGGCGACCGGCGACCTGGACGGGCTGATGGGCATGCTGGCGCCCGACGTGGTCTTCACCTCCGACAGCGACGGCAAGGCGAGCGCCGCCCGCCGCCCGGTTCTGGGCCCCGCCAAGGTCGCCCGGTTGATCATCGGGCTGTTCCGGCAGGCCACGCCGGAATACCGGATCGAAGCGGCCAACTACAACGGTGCGCCGGCGCTGGTGGTCTATCGCGACGACCAAGCCGAATCGGTGATGACGATCGAGATCACTGACGGGACGATCACCAACTTCTACGCCATGCGCAACCCGGAGAAGCTCGCCGCCGTGACCGTGCGCAGGGAGATCAGCCGCTGACACCTTTGCGTCTGCTGGCCGCAGGCGTCAGGCTAGGGCGATGCGCATCGACCGGCTCGGCGACCTCGGCACCGCCGCCGCGGTGCTGCGCGCCGTAGCCGGCGCCGCCGCACCGCGCCGGCTGCCGCCTCCGGCCGCACTGGTCGGCGACTGGTTTGGCTCAGCGGCGGTGATCGCCCCCACCGTGCCGGTGCGGGCGATCACCCCCGCCGAGGTGTTCGCCGTGCCGCCCGGCGATCGCGGTGAGGCGATCGGCGGCGGCTGGATCGGCTTTCTGTCCTACCCCGATGCCGCTGCCGACGGCGCGCCGCCGCGGATCCCCGAAGCGGCCGGCGGCTGGACCGACACTGTGCTGCGCCTCGACCGCGACGGTTGCTGGTGGCACGAAAGCCTTTCCGGCGCACCGATTGCGGCGTGGGTGGCCGACGCATTGTCCGCTCCGCCATTGTCTTCTCTCTGGCCCCGCGGTACCTACGAAATCGACTGGGAAGAGCCCGATTTCGCGCGCCACCAAGACGGGGTGGCGGCAGCCCTTGCTGCGATCGGCGCCGGCGAGGTCTACCAAGCCTGCGTATGCACGCAATTCACCGGCACACTGCGCGGCTCGTCGCTGGAGTTCTTCGCCGACGCAGTGACCCGGACCATGCCGGCGCGAGCGGCCTACCTGGCCGGCGATTGGGGTGCGGTGGCCTCGCTGTCACCGGAGCTGTTCATCCGCCGGGTCGGCGACCACGTGACGTCCAGCCCGATCAAGGGCACGCTGCCGCTGCACCGCCCACCCGCCGAGCTGCTGGCGTCGGCCAAGGACGTGGCCGAGAACATCATGATCGTCGACCTGGTGCGCAATGACCTGGGCCGGGTCGCCGACACCGGAACGGTGACCGTGCCCGAACTGCTGACGGTCCGGGCCGCACCGGGCGTGTGGCACCTGGTGTCGACGGTGGCCGCCGCAGTGCGCCGCGAAGTCCCCAACGCAGAGCTTCTGGCCGCGACCTTCCCGCCCGCTTCGGTGACGGGAACACCGAAAGGCCGTGCCCGTCAACTGCTTTCACAATGGGAGCCGCGGCGGCGCGGGGTGTACTGCGGCACCGTCGGCATGGCGTCGCCAATAGCAGGCACCGAGCTGAACGTGGCGATCCGCACCGTCGAGTTCGACGCCGACGGTGGCGCGGTGCTCGGCGTCGGCGGCGGGATCACTGCCGACTCGGACGCGAAAGCCGAATGGCAGGAATGCCTGCATAAGGCAGCACCGGTGATTCACGACTCCCGAGAGCGCAGCACTGCCTCGTAGAGCTCCCGCCGCGACGGTGCGCCCGGATGGGCCTCGACGACGTGGCCGCAGGCGTCCTTGACCCGCATCCCGTCGGCCACGAGCGCGCCGACCTCGGCGACCAGCGTCGGCAGATCCGTGGTCGGCACCGCACCGGCCAGCACCACGGTGATCTCACCGAGCACCTTCTCGTCGGCCCACTGCGCCAGCTCGGCCAGCGAGCCGCGCACGATCTCCTCGTGCACCTTCGTCAGTTCCCGGCAGACCACCGCGCGGCGCTCCCCGCCGAGTTCGTCGACGGCGTCGCGCAGGCAGTCGGCCAGCCGCCGGGGCGATTCGAAGAACACACAGGTGCGCCTCTCGGCGGCCAAGCCAGCCAGCCAGCTCCGGCGTGCGGACTGCTTGCGCGGCGCGAACCCCTCGAAACAGAACCGGTCCGACGCCAGCCCGGAGACCGCGAGCGCGGTGGTCACCGCGGACGGACCGGGCAGGCACGACACCGGCAGGCCCTCTTCGATGCAGGCCGTCACCATGCGATAGCCGGGATCGTTGATCAGCGGCATCCCGGCATCGCTGACCACCAGCACGGTGGCACCGGCCTTGATGTCGTCGATGAGCGCGGGCACCCGGGAGGCTTCGTTCTGATCGAACAGGCTGACCACTCGCCCGCCGATCCGAACGCCCAGCGCTTGGGCCAGGGTGCGCACCCGCCGGGTGTCCTCCGCGGCCACGACATCGACCGTGGCCAGGGCGTCGACCAGCCGTTTCGACGCGTCACCCGGTTGCCCCAACGGCGTGGCGCCGAGCAGCAGTCTCCCGGCAGGCTCCGGCGGGCCGGAGCGCAGCGACTCGGGGATTGGCACGCCGACAGCTTACGATCGCAGGCGATGACCACCACCGCCGATGACCTCGACGCGCATGAGCGGCACGCGCCCGTCATCAGCCCCGGCCCGCTGGTGCCGGTCGCCGACTTCGGCCCGTTCGATCGCATCGAGGGCTGGGTGGCCACCGCCATCATCACCGCGCTGGCGGCGTTGACGAGGCTGATGAACCTCGGCTCGCCCACCGACGCCGGCACCCCGATCTTCGACGAGAAGCACTACGCGCCACAGGCCTGGCAGGTGCTGCACAACTACGGAGTCGAGGACAACCCCGGCTTCGGGCTGGTGGTACACCCGCCGATGGGCAAGCAGCTGATCGCGTTCGGGGAGGCGCTGTTCGGCTACAACGGCGTGGGCTGGCGGTTCACCAGCGCGATGTTCGGCGTGGTGCTGGTCCTGCTGGTGGTGCGCATCGTGCGCCGGATCAGCCGGTCCACTCTGGTCGGCGCGATCGCCGGGCTGCTTCTGATCGCCGACGGCGTGAGTTTCGTGGCCGCACGCACCGCGCTGCTGGACAGCTTCCTGACGCTGTTCGCGGTAGCGGCGTTCGGCGCCTTGATCGTCGACCGCGATCAGATGCGCGAGCGAATGCACAACGCCCTGCTGGAGGGCCGCATCGCCGAGACACCGTGGGGTCCACGGCTGGGCGTGCGGTGGTGGCGCTTCGGCGCCGGCGTGCTGCTCGGACTCGCATTCGCGACGAAGTGGTCGGGGCTGTACTACATCGTGTTCTTCGGCGCGATGTCGCTGGCGTTCGACATCGCCGCGCGGCGGGCCTACCGGGTGCCCCGGCCGTGGTTCGGGGCGATCCGGCGCGACCTGGGGCCGACCGCCTACGTCTTCGGACTGATCCCGTTCGCGGTGTATCTGGCCGCGTACGGGCCGTGGTTCTCCTCGGAGACGGCGGTCAACCGCTACGAGGTCGGGCAGTCGATCGGCGAGCGCCAGTGGTATCAGCCGCCGGACGCGATCCGGTCGCTGTGGCACTACACCTACAAGGCGTATCACTTTCATTCGACGCTGACGAACTCCGCGGGCAACCACCATCCGTGGGAGTCCAAGCCGTGGACGTGGCCGATGTCGCTGCGGCCGGTGCTGTACGCCATCGACAACCAGAACGTGGCCGGCTGCGGGTCGGTCTCCTGTGTGAAAGCCGTGATGCTGGTCGGCACACCCGCGATGTGGTGGCTGGCGGTGCCGGTGTTGATCTATGCGCTGTGGCGGGCGTTCGTCCGCCGCGACTGGCGCTACGCGGTCGTACTCACCGGCTACGGCGCGGGATTCCTGCCCTGGTTCGGCGACATCGACCGGCAGATGTACTTCTTCTACGCCGTGCCGATGGCGCCGTTCCTGATCATGGCGATCGCGCTGATCCTCGGCGACATCCTGCACTCGCCCCACCAGAATGCCGAACGACGAACGCTCGGGCTGATCGTGGTGAGTTGTTATGTCGCGCTGGTGATCACCAATTTCGCCTGGCTGTATCCGGTGCTGACCGGCGTCCCGATCTCGCAGTCGACATGGAACATGGAGATCTGGCTGCCCAGCTGGCGTTAGGCGAGACCCAGCAGCGGCTTCAGGTGCTCGGCGACCGCGGTGATGGCACCGGGCTGGTAGCCGCTCACACTGGTGATGGGGCTGAGGATCACACCGTCGACGCCGGCGTCGAGCACCCTGGTTTTGATCTGGTCGGCCACTTGTTCGGGGCTGCCGAACACAGCCTGTTGCTTGAAGTCGTCCGGAATGGTGTCGGCGGTGACGTTCTCATCGATGACTGCCATGGCCAGCACGCTGGTCTCGAGGGTGCTTGGGTCACGGCCGATTTCCTCGCAGCGGTCCTTGACCACCTGCACCTTGCGGGGCAGTTCATCGAAACCGGCGATGATGTTGAGGTGGTCGAAGTACTTGGCCGCCAACGGAATTGTCTTCTTCTCGCCACTGCCACCGATCATCAGCGTGATGTGGTCACGGAAGCGGGGGTTCGCGAACGCCTCGTTGGTGCGGTAGTACTTGCCGTCCACCGTGACCCGCTCGCCGCTCAGCATCGGCAGGATGATCGCCAGCGCCTCGTCGAGCTTGTTGAACCGGTCGGTGAAGGTCCCGAATTCGTAGCCCAGCGAGTCATGTTCGAGCTCGAACCAGCCGGTGCCGATGCCGAGGACGGCCCGGCCCTGGCTGATCACGTCGAGCGTGGTGATCGCCTTGGCCAGCAGCGTCGGGTTGCGATAGGTGTTGCCGGTGACCAGCGTGCCCAGCTGCACCCGCTGGGTCGCCGTCGCCAAGCCGCCGAGCGCCGTATAGGCCTCCAGCATCGGCTCCTCGGGCGCGCCGAGCCCGGGCAGTTGATAGAGGTGGTCCATCACGAACACGGAGTCGAAGCCCGCGGCCTCGGCTTCCTGTGCCTGCGCGATAACCGTTGGGAAGATTTCCGGAACGCCGGTGCCGTAGGAGAAGTTCGGGATCTGAAGTGCAAGTTTGATTGCCACGGGAGTTCACGTAACCACGATTAACCGGGGCGCGCGCCCCGTTTCACTCTCCGCGAACCTGGGAATATCGCCGGGCCGTAAGGTCGGGGCCATGAGAAGCCGCGCCGCGATCGTCCGCGAAGTGGGCGGCACCTGGTCGGTCGAGGAGTTCGAGCTCGACCCACCGCGCGCAGGCGAGGTGCTGGTCCAGATGGCGGCCGCGGGCCTCTGCCATTCCGACGACCACATCCGCAACGGCTTCATGTCGCCGCCCGGCGGCCCGAGAACCCGGCCGCCGACCATCGGGGGCCATGAGGGTTCCGGCGTGGTTGTCGAGGTCGGCCCTGGGGTGACCGGGCTGGCCGCCGGTGACCACGTGGTGACCTCGTTCGTCGCGGTGTGCGGGCACTGCCGGTGGTGCGCGTCGGGCATGGAGTACTTGTGCGACAAGGGTGCCGGTGTGCTGATCCCCGGCATGCCGACCGACGGCACCTTCCGCCACCACACCCTCGATGGCGAGGACGTGGGCCACACCTCCAAGATCGGCGCCTTTGCCGAACACACTGTGGTGGCAGCCGATTCGCTGGTGAAGATCGACCAGGACATCCCGCTGGTGCCCGCCGCCCTGCTGGCGTGCGCGATCCCGACGGGCTACGGCTCGTCGGTCCACCGCGGCAACGTGCGCGGCGGCGACACCGTCGTCGTGATCGGTGCCGGCGGGATCGGGACGGCCGCCATCCAGGGGGCCCGGATCAACGGCGCGACGACGATCGTCGCCGTCGATCCCCTTGAGAACAAACGCAAGTCGGCGACCGACTTCGGTGCGACGCACACCGCGGTGTGGGCGTGCGACGCCGTCGAACTGGTCCGGGACCTGACCCGCGGGGTGATGGCGGATTGCGTGGTCGTCGCCCCTTCCGACATCACCGGCGACGACGTGCGCGACGCGCTGGCACTGACGCGCAAGGGCGGCACCTGTGTGCTGACCGGTATGGCGCCGGCCGGCCGACTGCCCGTTCAGCTGGACATCCAGGACCTGGTGCTGATGAACAAGACCCTGTGCGGCACGGTGTTCGGCTCGTGCAATCCGCGCTCCGAGATCCCGCTGCTGGCCAGCATGTACACCGCGGGCCAACTGCGCCTCGACGAGATGATCACCCGCCGCTACCGCCTCGACGACATCAACACCGCGTTCGACGACCTGCTGCGCGGTGAGTTGGTCCGCGGCGTTATCGACTTCGGGATCGCCTGAGCCCCATGGCTTCTCCGCTATCGGGTATCCGAGTGCTCGAAATCGGCGATCGGATCGCCACCGCATACTGCGGCAAGTTGCTGCGCGACGCAGGCGCCGACGTGGTGATGGTCGAACCACCCGCCGGGCACCGGCTCCGGCGCTACCGGCCTGCCGGGGTGCAGCCGTCCGCCGGTGACGCCCCGTTCTTCTCGTTCCTGGCCGGCGGCAAGCGCAGTATTACCGGCCCGGCGCCCCCCGAGTTACTGGATACGGCCGATGTCGTGATCCTGGGGGCGACACCGGCAGAAGCCGCCGCGATGGGCCTTGGCAGCGACGAACTCGCTTGCCGCACAGCATCGGTCATCACTGTCTCGGACTTCGGCTGGACGGGCCCTTGGACCGATATGCCCGCCACCGAATTCACGCTGCAGGCGTGGTGCGGATCGACCGGCTCACGCGGCGAGCCCGAGCGCCCGCCGATCGCCGTCGGCGGCGACCTTGGCGAGTTCATCGCAGGCAGCTACGCCGCGTTCTTCGCACTCGCCGCCCACCGCGGGGGCGGATCCTTCGACCTGTCGGTCCTGGAGGCCATGACCACCTCGATGCAGGTGTTCTCCTGGCTGCGCAAGGAATTGATGCTGCTGGAGGTCGTCGGGAGGTCGACCGAGGTACCGTCGGTCGAACGCGCCAAAGACGGCTATGTCGGCATCTCGATGGCCACCGGACAGCAGTGGCAGGACTTCTGCGCCATGGTCGAGTGCCCCGATCTGGCCGACGTCCCCGAGCTGCGCTTCCAAATCGGCCGGTGGGAACAGCGCGATCTCATCCGGGCCCGCACCGCGGAGTTTTTCGCCACGCACACCGTCGCGGAGATCGTCGAGCTGGCCGCGCTGTTCCGTATTCCGATGACGTCCATCGGAAACGGCGAAACGCTGGCCGGCATGGATCATTTCATCGAACGAGAGTCGTTCCTCGACCATCCCGGTGGGTTCCGCGCGCCCCGCGCACCCTGGCGGATGAGCAGCACGCCCGCGCTGCCACCGGCGCTGCCGCCCGCCCTTGGCGGCACCGACCCCGGGGTGGCCTGGCCGACCCGGGACTCACCGCCCCAGCACGCGGGTCTGCCGTTGGACGGCGTCCGGATCGTCGACCTGACCGCGTTCTGGGCCGGCCCGACCGCCACCCATCTGATGGCCATGCTCGGCGCCGACGTGGTGAAGATCGAATCGGTGCAGCGCCCGGACGGGATGCGTTTCGCCGGCGGCTTCCGCGAGGACGTCGAACGGTGGTGGGAGTACAGCTGGGTGTTCCACGGCGTGAACTCCGGCAAGCGCTCCGTCACGCTGGATCTCGGATCCGAAGAGGGCAGAACACTTTTCGGCCGCATGGTCGCCGAGGCCGACGTGGTGGTCGAGAACTTCACCCCCAGGGTGATGGAGAACTTCGGGCTGAGCTACGAGGAGTTGCGCGCGTTCAACGACAAGATCATCGAGGTCCGCATGCCGGGGTTCGGGCTCGACGGCCCGTGGCGCGACCGGGTCGGGTTCGCGATGACGATGGAGCAGCTTGCCGGACTGGCCTGGCTCACCGGATATCCCGACGGGCTTCCCACCGCACCGCGGGGCGCCTGTGACCCGCTGGCCGGTGTGCACGCCGCCTTCCTCACCCTCGCGGCGCTGGACCATCGACGCCGCACCGGGCAGGGGCAACTGGTCGAATTGCCAATGATCGACGTGGTGCTCAACGCCAGCGCCCTGCAAGTCATCGAGCGCGACGCCGCCGGGGTGTTGCTGACGCGTCGGGGGAACCGCGGCCATGAGTTCGCTGTCCAGAACGTCTATGCCTGCGCGGGTGAGGATCAGTGGATCGCGGTCAGCATTCGCCACAACGACGATTGGGTTGCCCTCAAAGGTGTTCTTGGCCAACCGGTATGGGCGCTCGGCGTCGAATATGGCGGGGCCGCCGCCGACCACATCGACAGCCACCTCGCCGGCTGGTTCACCACCCAACCCCGCGACGCTGCCGTGGCCACGCTGCTCGCCGCCGGGATACCGGCCGCGCCGGTCGTGCAGCCGCCGGAGGTGATCGACAATCCCGCATTGGCGGCCCGGGGCTTCTTCCAAACCGTCACCCACCCGCTGTGCGGCCCGCTGCCCTACCCGCGACCGCCGGTCACCGGTCACTTCGTGGACATTGCCGCTCCGCTACTGGGGCAGGACAACACCGAAATCCTCGGCGGGTCACTGGGGTTGACGGCTCAGGAGCTCGCCGGCCTGGAAGACGGCAGGGTGATCGGATCCTGGCCACTGGGACTGTGACCATTCGTCCGGTGGATCCAGTCGCGGGACCGCACGCGCCAGGTGCGGCGCGCATATTCGAGCTCGTTATACGGCCACTGCGTGACGATGCGGCCGGCCGGTGACCGATAGTAACTGCCGCACTGCGTCCATACCGTCTGCTCGAGTTCGGCCGAGATCTCCTCGTTGAACCGCCGCTCGGCTTCCGGTCGCACCTCCAGCGTTCCGCCCCTGCGGGCGAGTCGGTTGACCGCGTCGGCAACCAGCCGGGCCCCGGCCTCCAGAATGTAGACGATCGAATTGCCGCCCTGATTGGTGTTCGGGCCGTACAGCATCAGGAAATTGGGGAACCCGCTGACGGCGACACCGAGGTAGGCGCTAGGGTCCTCACCCCACCGCTGATGCAGCGACTGCCCGTCGATGCCGGTCACCTCGATACCCGACAGGTAGTGGTTGGTCTGGAATCCGGTGGCCAGCACGATGGTGTCGACGTCGGTCACCGACCCCGCGGTGGACACTCCGACCGCGGTGACCTTGTCGATGGGCGCGGTCACCAGCGAGACGTTGTCCCGCTGCAATGCGGCGTAGTAGTCGCTGCCGAGCAGCACCCGCTTACAGCGGAACGGGTAGTCGGGCGTCAGCGCCGCGCGCAGCCCGTCGTCGGCAACGTTGCGGCGCAGGAACTTTTCCGCAATGCCCTGCTTGCCGGCAACCAGTGGGTCGTCGAGGCGCAACGCGGTGTTGTCGTGCTGTTCCTTCCACAACCGCCAGCGTTCGCGGCGAGCCGCCCACGGGCTGCGGCGGAAGCGATCGAGCTGGTCACCGGTGAACGCGCGATCGTCCTTGGGCACCATCCACGGTGGGGTGCGTTGAAAGACCGTCACCTCGGCGGCGACCTTCGCGATTTCCGGAACGACCTGCACGGCACTGGCTCCGGTGCCGACGACCGCCACCCGGCGACCGGTGAGGTCGGCGGTCGAATCCCACCGCGAGGTGTGCATGATCGAACCGGCGAAGTCGGGCAGGCCGTCGATATCGGGTAGCTTGGGCTCCCCGAACAAGCCCACCGCGCTCACCACCACGTCGGCGGAGTATGCGGAAACGCCTCCCGTGCCGACCGATTCGAGGTCAAGATCCCACTGCGAGGTGCCCGCGTTCCAGCGCATACTCCGCACGGCGGTGCCGGTCAGCAGGTGCCGTGTCAGGTCGAAGTCCTCGGCCACCGACTCCAGATACGCCAGGATCTCGGGCTGCCGGGCGTAGGTGCGGCTCCAGTTTCGATTCGGTGCGAACGAGAACGAATAGAGGTGGCTCTGGATGTCGCACGCCGCACCGGGATAGGTGTTCAGCCGCCAGGTTCCGCCCACCCCGTCACAGCGCTCGATGATCACCAGATCGTCGATACCGATGCGGCGCAACGCCACCGCCGCGGCGAGGCCGCCGAACCCGGCACCGATGATCGCCACCCGCGGTGCGGGACGCCGGCGCAGGGTCGCCCGTACCCGCCCCGACAGGTACCGGTTGCGCATCAGCGCCCACCTCTGGTGATGTCGAGCCCGTCGAGTGTGCCGTCGTCGCGCCAGGCCGCCAGGGTGTCGGCGTACTCGGTGGGCGTGCCGTAGAAGAAGCTGCCCTGTCGCGTCGTCGCGTTGGCCTGGCCCTCCCGGTTGTAATACCCGGGGGTGCAGGACCGAGCGCGGTCGGCGGTGCCCGCCGACCTGCCCACCACGGTGTCGACCCAACCGTCTTCGGCGGCGGTGGTCGCTTCGAGCCTGGTGACGTCGCGGGCCAGGGCCTCGGCGATAATCCACGCGACGTGGGAAGCCTGGACATCGAGCAGGTAGGGGAAATTCACCGTAAACCCCGATTGCGCAATGCTTTCGACGAACAGATTCGGGAACCCCGCGACCAGTAGCCCGTGCAGCGTGCGCACGCCGTCGCGCCACTTGCCGGTCAGCGTGAGTTCGTCGCAGCCGACGATTTCGAAGCCGGTCCGGCGCGCGTACTCGGTGCCGACTTCGAAACCCGTCGCGAAGATCAGGCAGTCGATGTCGTGCTCGACGCCCTCGACCACGACACCGCGTTCGGTGATGCACTGCACGCCGTGTCCGTAGGTGTCGACCAGACTCACGTTGGGCCGGTTGAAGGTTGCCAGGTAATCGTCGTGAAAGCACGGGCGCTTGCAGAAGTAGCCGTACCACGGTTTGAGCGCTTCGGCGGTGTCCGCATCGGTGACGATGGCGTCGACCCTGGCGCGGACCTCCTCCATCTTCGCGAAATCGGCAAGCTCGCCGTCCCGCATCACCAGCAGGGTCTTGGTGATACTGGTCCAGGCGTCGGCCACCAGGTCCTCATCGGCCTCGCCGCCTGCGGTGAGCTGCTGGAAGTTCTCGATGCGTCGGCGCTGCCAGCCGGGAGTGAGGTCCGCCGCCCACTGCGGATCGGTCGGCTGATTGTTGCGCACGTCGACCGATGACGGCGTGCGCTGGAACACCGAAAGGTGACCCGCCGCGCGCGCCAGATGCGGCACGCATTGCACGGCCGTCGCACCCGTGCCGATGATGCCGATTCGCTTGTCGGCCAGCAATTCCAGATCTTTGCCGGTGTAGTCGTAGTCCCACCGGCTGGTGTGGAACGTGTGCCCGGAGAACGCCGTGATTCCGGGGATGCCGGGAAGTTTCGGCTTCTGCAGGTAGCCGTTGGCCATCGACACGAACCGGGCCCGGATCGCATCGCCGCGGTCGGTCTCGACGATCCACCGGGACAGGTGTTCGTCCCAGCGAATCTGGCGGACCTCGGTGTGCAGGCAGGCATCTCGGTAGAGGTCGTAGTGCTCGGCGATGCGCTGGCAGTGTGCGAAGATCTCGGGGCCCTTGGCGTACTTCTCGGTCGGCAGGTAGCCGGTCTCTTCCAGCAGCGGCATGTAGACGTAGGACTCGACGTCACAGGCGATGCCGGGGTACCGATTCCAGTACCAGGTGCCGCCGACGTCGGCGGCCTTGTCGATCAGCCGAATCCGCTGCACCCCGAGTTCACGCAGCCGCGCCCCGGTCAGCAGACCACCGAATCCGGCGCCGATGATCGCGACGTCGACCTCGTCGGTCAGCGGCTCGCGGGCCGCGGGTTCGCCCGACCACGGATCTTCGGCGAATCCCGCGAAATCGCCGGCCACCTCGACGTACTGGCCGACCCCGTCCGGTCGCAGCCGGACCTCGCGCTCGCGCGCGTATCGGGCGCGCAGCGCGTCGGGGTCGAAGGGCAAGCCGGTCACGTTGTCCGCACTATATGTGCACCGCGCTCGCGATCAGCTTGGTCTCGAGGTATTCCCCGAAGCCGGCCAGCCCCATTTCGCGGCCGTTGCCCGACTGCTTGTAGCCGCCGAACGGAGCGTCAGCCGAATACCACACTCCCCCATTGACGCTGACCGTGCCGGTCCGCAACCGCGCCGCCACGCGCGCCGCGCGGTCCGGGTCGGCGCCCCACACCGCGGCGGACAGCCCATACGGCGAGTCGTTGGCGATGCGGACGGCGTCGTCGTCGCCGTCGTGGGCCAGCACCACCAGCACGGGCCCGAAGATCTCCTCCCTGGCCGCCCGAGCGGAGTTGTCCAGTCCGCGAACAACCGTCGGCGCGATGAAGTACCCCCGGCTCAGCCCGGCGGGCGCGCCCCCACCGCAGGCGAACGAACCGCCCTCGGCCACAGCCAAATCCAGATATCCCTGAACCCGGTCACGCTGACGCGCCGAGATCAGCGGGCCGCAGACCGTGGCGGGATCGGTCGGATCGCCGACCGGTATGCCGGCCATCGCGGCCGCGGCGGCCTCGACGGCGTCGTCGTAGCGGTCCCGCGGCACCAGCAGGCGGGTGGTGAATGCGCAGCCCTGGCCGGCGTGGCGCGAGACGGCCAGCGCCGCCGCGCCGGACGCCCGCACCAGATCGGCGTCATCGAGCACGACGAACGCCGACTTACCGCCGAGTTCGAGGCACACCTTGGTGATGGTCGGCGCCGCAGCGGCCATCACCGCCGCGCCGGTGGCGGTCGAGCCGGTGAACGACACCACGTCCACCCGGGCGTCCTCGCTCAGTCGCGCGCCGATGCGCGGGTCGCTGGAGGTCACGATGTTGACCACACCGGGTGGAAAGTCGGTGTGCTCGGCGATGATTCGCCCGATGTGGGCGGCGCACCACGGGGTTTCCGGGGCCGGCTTGAGGACCACGGTGTTACCGGCCGCCAGGGCAGGCCCGAGCTTGGCAAGGTTGATCTGGTGCGGAAAGTTGAACGGCGTGATCGCACCGACGACACCGTAGGGCTCACGCACCAGCGTCCGCCGGGACGCGATCCCCATCGGCGAAGCCACACCGAGATCGGTTGTCCACGAATAGTGTTCGGCGGTGTCGGCGGGGAACGCGAGGTCGTTGACCGGGCCCTGCAGGTGCGAGGCATACGTACCAGTGACCGGAGCGCCCACCTCGGCGACGGTGATCGCGCGCAGTTCCTCGATCTCGGCGTTCAGCGCGCAGCGCAACTGGCGCAGGCAGTGCACTCGCAGCGCCACATCCCGCGACCAGTCGCTGTCGTCGAAGGCACGGCGTGCCGCCCCGATCGCCCGGTCCATATCGGCGGCGTCGCCGTCGGCGGCCGGCCCGATCGACTCTTCGGTGGCCGGGTTGATCGTGTCGAACGTGCCCGCCCCCCCGACGACCAGACGCCCGTCGATCAGCAGGTCGGTCACAGCGGATCCCGCGCGACCGGGCAGGACATGCACCGCGGTCCGCCGCGTCCGGTACCGAGCTCGGATGCCGAGATGGGCAACACCTCGATGCCCGAATCCTGCAGCCGCGCATTCGTTTCGGTGTTGCGTTCGTAGGCGACCACGACGCCGGGCGCAAGCGCGAGCGTGTTGTTGCCGTCGTCCCATTGTTCGCGTTCGGCGGTCACCGGATCCAGCCCGGTGTCGATGACCCGCAGCTGCTCGATCTCCATCGCCTCGGCGGCGGCCTTCACGAACGGCGCCTCGTCGAGGATCCGCACCCCGTCGGGGGTGCGCTTGATGGTGAAGGCCGAGAGCGAATCACTGATGGCCGGATACATCACCACCGCGTCAACGTCGACCATCGTGCACACGGTGTCCAGGTGCATCTGGGCCCGCGACTGAGCGATCGGCACGGCCAGCACCGTGTGCGCCAGCCCGTCGTCGAACAGGCTGCGCGCCAGCGCTTCCGCACCTGCCGGGGTGGTGCGCTCGCCCACCCCGACGGCAACCACGCCGGGCGAGAGCAGCAGCACGTCGCCGCCTTCCACCGGGGCCGTGTGCGACTCGTAGGCGCGCCGCACTCCGAGGAAGCGCGGGTGGTGGGCGTAGATCAGGTCGGTCAGCGAGGTTTCGCGCATCCGGGCCGGCAATGCCAGTGAGGTGATCGCCACCCGCGGGCCGATCCAGAACGACGAGTCGCGGGTGAACAGCAGATTCGGCAGCGGCTCGATGACGAAATCGCCGCCGTGATGCATGCGCCGCACCAGCGAGGTGTCGGTCTTGGCGCCCGACGGCAGTTCGGTGAACGTCATGCCCGCTGTCAGCACGTGCGCCAGGGCCGCCGGTTCCAGGCTGCGCAGATATGCCGAAAGCTCCTGCGCCAGTGGCAATCCCAGGCGGCGCGCGTCCACGGCCGCCGCGATGCCGTGAATCCGGGCAGCGCCGCTGCCCAGGGCCTCGGTCAGCAGATCGGACATCAGCAGCACTTCAACGCCCCGCGAACGCAGCAGATCGGCGAACGCATCGTGCTCTTCCTGGGCTCGCGACACCCACGGCAGTCCGTCGAAAAGCAGCTTGTCGTTGTTGCGTGGGGTCAGTCGCTGCAATTCGGCGCCGGGCCGGTGCAAAATGACGACCCGGAGCGTCCCGACCTCGGAGTTGGAGCCCAGCACGGTGGCAGTCACACGTAGCACCGTAACAACAGCTCAGCCACCTCAACTATCGTTGAGGTGTGACCGAGCAAGAACTGTCGCCCGGCGAACTCGCCCAGCGGGCCGGCGTGGCGATCTCGGCACTGCATTTCTACGAACGCGAGGGGCTGATCACCAGCCGCCGAACCTCGGGGAACCAGCGGCGCTACCTCCGCGACACCCTGCGCCGGGTGGCGTTCATCCGGATGTCCCAGCGCCTCGGCATACCGCTGGCCCGGGTCGCCGACGCGCTGGCGACACTGCCGACCGACCGGGTGCCGACCAGCCGGGACTGGGCGCGGCTGTCCGCGGGCTGGCGCGAGGATCTCGACGAGCGAATCGTGCACCTGCAGCGGTTGCGCGACAATCTCGCCGACTGCATCGGCTGCGGCTGCCTGAGCCTGCGCAGTTGCGCACTGTCGAACCCGGAAGACGTGCTCGCCGGCCACGGACCCGGAGCGGCGAAGCTGTAGATGTCTTCCCATCGAACAGATGTGCGATATCCTCGATCGCGTGTCTGTGGTGGTTCAGAGCGCGCTGTTCGAGCACAGTGAGCGCCGCGAACTCGGCGCCGGTGCGTGGATCGACATCCGTTCGGCGTGGGTCGAAGATGCCGACGTGCTGTTCGACGGCCTCGTCGACGAAACCCCCTGGCGCGCCGAACGGCGGCAGATGTACGACCGCGTCCTCGACGTCCCGCGACTGGTCAGCTTCCACGACCTGACCACCGAGCCGCCGCCGCACCCCGTCATCACCAAACTGCGCCGCCGCCTCAACGACATCTACGGCGGGGAGCTCGGCGAACCCTTCACCACCGCTGGTCTGTGCCTGTACCGCGACGGCACCGACAGCGTGGCCTGGCATGGCGACACCATCGGCCGCAGCCGCTCCGAGGACACCATGGTCGCCATCGTCAGCCTCGGCGCGACCCGGGTGTTCGCGCTGCGCCCCCGCGGGGGTGGACCGTCGCTGCGGTTGCCGCAACGCCACGGCGACCTTCTGGTGATGGGCGGGTCGTGCCAGCGCACCTGGGAGCATGCGATCCCGAAGACCGCCCGCCCGCGGGGCCCGCGGATCAGCATCCAGTTCCGCCCGCGCGACGTGCGCTGAGCTCAGCTGCGAATGGCGTTGACGCCGGCGACCAGGAGGTCGCGGGCGCGCCCAGTGTTCACCGGCACGATCGGCTTGTCGGCCACCACCAACGGGTTGGCGCTGACGATCACTTGATAGACGTCGAAGTGGGCGGAGTAGTTGTAGGTCTCGCCGGTGCGCACCTGGTTGTTGACCATCGCCTGCAGGACGCGGTGCACACCCAGAGTCTGGACGCCGTCGATCTTCGGTGCGTCGACGATCTCGACCACTCCGCGCATCCCGGCGCCGTTGAAAGTGACCTTCTGGCAATCGGGTCCGGGCTCGGTCACCGGCAGCGGCGCGTTGGTTTCGACGGCGATGACGATGAACCGGTTGCCCTCCCCCTGGGCGGAGACCGCGGCCATGTTGCCCTCGGTGCCCGTCGGCACGAGTTGTCCGGCGGCGAATTTCGCGCAGGCGGGCGGGTCGAAGGTCAGTCCGTCGGGCAGCTTCTGTCCGGCCAGCACTTGGGGATCGATCCCCGCCTTGGCCGTCTCGGACACCGTGAATTCGGGACCGAAGCTGGACTTCAGCGTCGTCACCTTCGCGATGTCAGCCTTTGAATGGGCCGATCCGCCCGAACCACACGCGACCAGGAGTCCGGCACACAGCACTGCGATGACCGCGCCGGGTTTCAACATCGTGGCCAAATGTACCGAACGCGGGTGTTCAGCCGCGCAGGGCAGACACCGTCGTGACCAACAGATCGCCGACGAAGTGCGAATCCAGTGGCGGATGCGGGGATCCGGGATCGGTGACCAAGGTGACGAATACGACGCGGCCGTCGAGGTAGGCCTGCGCGGTCACGGCATTGCCGTCGGTCTCGGTCCCGGACTCGACGACCATGCGGGTGCTGACCGTCATCGCGACGGTGTCGGCGCCGTCGATGTGCGGCGCTTCAATGAGGCTGACGTCGCCGGTGGTGTGCGCGAACGTCATCGTCCAGTGCGCGCAGTCGCCGATCAGGCCGTCGTCCGGCACACCCTGGGCCGGCACCGCGACGACGACGTAGACCGTCCCGCCCGGCCCCGACGCCGAGTACCCACGGGCGCCCGGATCGTCGGGGGCCGGGTCGGCGAGTGCGGCGCATTGCGGGGGCGTTGCGGTCCACCCGGATCCAAAGCCCCACAACCCCGCTGCGCTGCGCGGTCCGGACACGTCGGCGATCTCGTAACCGGCGGGCAGCGCGGGCCGGATCCGCTTGATGTTCGCCGGATTCAGCGGACCGGCGCTGGGCGGTGCGCTCGGTGACGACGACGGCGCCGCCGGATTGGGCTGCGCCGCACATGCGGCCAGCCAGAGCGCCGTCATCAAGCAGACGAGGAGCTGCCGCACGGGGCCTTGATACCACTGATTGTTGGCCTGGCGCGCTCGCCTCGCGGGCTAACCTGGCAGCCATGTGTACTCGAGTGCTGTGGAACACCAATGACGTCGCCGTTTTCACCGGTCGCACGATGGACTGGCCGGAGTCGACCCAACCGTTGATCGTCGGCTTTCCCCGCGGGCGCGAGCGCGACGGCATCAGTCCAGCCGGATTCATCACCGATTCGAATCCGCTGCGGTGGACCAGCCGTCACGCCAGCTTGGTGACCACGATCTACGGTCTGGGCACCGTGGACGGTGTCAACGAGGCGGGCCTGGCCGGCCACGGCCTGTACCTGCAAGAGACCGACTTCGGCCCGCGCGACCCGGCGAAGCCCGGGGTGCATGCCGGACTGTGGTTGCAGTACCTGCTGGACCAGGCCGCCACCGTGGCCGAAGCACTGCAGCTGATGGACGAGATCGAGGTGCTGAAGATCTCGGCCCACGGGCACGACGCCAACCTGCATCTGGCTCTGGAGGATGTCGGTGGCGATTCGGCGATCATCGAGTTCGCGCAGGGCCGCCCGGTCATCCATCACGGGCGCCAGTACACCTTGATGACCAACGACCCGACGTACGACGAGCAGTTGGATCTGCTGTCCCGGCAAGACTTTTCGCACCCCACCAGCGAGATGCCGCTGCCCGGCAACGTCAACCCGGTCGATCGCTTCCAGCGGGCCGCCTACTACTCGGCGCTGCTGCCCAAACCGGGTTCGCAGCGTGAGGCCATCGCGAGCGTGATGGCGATCATGCGCAACGTCTCGGTTCCGTTCGGTGCGCCGTACAAGGACTTCGGCGTCTACAACACCGAATACCGAACGGTGACCGACCTGACCAACCGGATGTACTTCTTCGAGCTGACCACGAGCCCCAGTGTCATCTGGATCGAGATGGATCGGTTGAAGCTCGACGGCGGGCCCATCGCGGTCAACCCCTATGACGAGTCACTGGTCGGCGACATCAGCGACCGCTTCGCACCGCACGACATGCCGTTCTAGCGGTTAGGACCGACCTGCCGTCCTAGCGGTTAGGACCGACCTGCCGTCCTAGCGGTTGAGACGCCAGATGTCGGTGGACATCAGCGTCGCGAACGAGCACCACAACGGGTAAGGCGCCAGGGCGGCGCCGAGTTTCGGGCACGCTCCCCCGGCCCGGCGCGCCAGATCAGCACTGCTGACGGCCAGCGCGCCCGCGACAACCGCCGACGGGCCCAGCTTGTGCGACTTGAAGAAGAGCCAGCTCCACCCGGCGTTGAGCACCAGGTTGACGCCCAGCGCGGCGGAGTACGCGCGGGCCTTGTCGGCCTCGCCCGCGGTGCGCAATTTGTCGATCGTCGCGGCCGAGGTGACGGCGATGTCGGCGTACAGCGACGTCCATGCCACCGGGAACACCACGTTCGGCGGGACGTAGCGCGGCTTGCGCAGCGTGGGGTACCACGTCTCGACACCGGCTCGGCTGGCGACGCTACCGACCACGGCCGCTGCGGCTGTGGCCAACGATGTTGCGATGATCGACTTGCCCATGGGCGCCAACGTACCCGCGCGACGGGTGGCTCAATCCCGACCGCGAGCGAGGTTTCAGCCCTGCCGCGCCATCGGGCCGCACCGCCGGCCGCCGAGTGGCCGGCGCCGGTGTGCTCGAAGCCGGTGTGCTCGGTGTCGCGGTTGGCGGCATCGCAACGCCGACTCCGAATGTCCCGGCCGGTTTGGTCCCAAGGGGCCGCCCGAACCCCACGTCCTGCAGGCCGTCATCCAGCCCGGTCGGGATGGCGGTCAGAAGGTTACGGATCTTGGTCAGCGGGTCGCCGGAGTCAAGCAGCGTCGCCGAGGTCGGGTCCCCCGCGTTGACGCCGCGGTCGTAGCCCCATTCGACGATCACCCGCAGCGGCGCGTCCAGCACGTCGAGAATCGGTGCCGGCACCCCGAGTCGGGCCAGCGGCATCAGGAGCGGAAGACGCGCGGCAGGCAGCAGATAGTAGGTGGTATCGCCGGTGGTGCCCTGGTTTATCGCGCCGGTCACGGACACGGTGTAGTTCGGGTGCTCGTAGATGATCCCGGCGAGCGCGTTGAGATCGGCCAGCAGGTTCAGCGGGCGGCGCGGAAAGTCCGCCCACCCGTCGTACTGCCACGCGATGTCGGCGGTCGGGAACCGGCAATTCGTGCCGTCCGCGTCGCAACTGTCGGTAGGTGTGGCGCCGTCGAAGGTCACCCCTAAAACAGGAATGTGAAGTCCGGTGAAGCGCTCCATGATCCCACCGTTCGGCCGGTTCGGATTGCCGATGAGAACGAATGAGGCATCCAGGTCCACGCCGTTGGAATCGGCAACCGGGAGCCACGTTCCGTCCGGTTTGCGGTACTGCGCCAACAGGTTTCGCTTCTCGATGGTCGCGATCCTTGCGCTCTGCGAATACCCGAACACCGTGTAGCCCGAGGATGACGCGGTGTCGTCATCGAAACTGTGCGCCTGACACGATGTGCGCCCCTGCAGGCAGTTGTTCAGATTGCCGACGCCGGCCGCGACCGAGGTGTCGAACAGGTCCGCGCCGAAGACGGGCCAGAACTGTTCTGGGGTATGGACGGCGACCAGGTGATAAAACCCAGGATCGGTCGCCTCGGCCCTGGCGAGACCGGTGGGCGCGATGTAGTTGTCGAGCGCGCCCCGGACAAACTGCCCGACGAAGTCGGGTGATTCGCCGACCAACGGATGCCCGGTGCCGCCCATGATCAACGCCGTGGTGGTGGTCAGCTGAACGCCGATTGTCAGCGGTGCGACGGCTCCGACAACGGCCGTACATACGACGCCAAGGAACGCCTGGCGCAGCACGCGCAGACAGCCGACCATGGCGTCCCCCCAACGCCGAGCGCAACGCCTATGGTGGCTTAGCCCGACCCACCGCCGCGACCACGCTGCGCCATTGAAATTACGCGACCTAGCGGCAATGGTGCTCCTCTTCTGCGGCGCACGTTCACAAACGTTCAAATTCGCTGTGAATCGCACTAAGCTGCTCAATCGAATTTGGTTGGTCGCTGGGAACAGTGCGCCACAACAAAAGGAGAACTCGTTCGATGAACAAATTGACGGCGGTTGCCACGGCGGGCGTGGCTGCCATTTCGTTGAGTCTCGCGGTTGTCGGCTGCGGCTCGGACAGCAAGACCGAGACCAAGACGTCCACGTCGACCTCGACGTCCACCTCGACGTCCACCTCGACATCGGCGTCGAAAAGCACTGAGACATCGGCGAGCCCGGCACCGGCTGCCGGCACGAACAAGACGATTCAGGATTACCTGAAGGAGAACCAGATCACCGAGGCGCCGGTCAAGCGCGGCGATCCCGGCTCACCCAACATCGACCTGGCGATGCCGGCTGGCTGGTCGGATGCCGGGGGGCAAACGCCCGACTGGGCGTACGGCGCGGTTGTCTTCAACACTCCGCAGGACCCGGCCGATCCGCCGAGCATCATTGCGATCGTCTCCAAGCTGACCGGCAACGTCGACCCGAAGAAGGTCCTCGAGTTCGCGCCGGGCGAGCTGCAGAACCTGCCGGGCTGGGAGTCGCTCGGGGACGTCGGCAAGAGCACGCTGAGCGGTTTCGACGCCGTTCAGCTCGGCGGCAACTACATGAAGGACGGCAAGAAGCGGATCATCGCGCAGAAGACGGTGGCGATTCCGGGCAAGGACGGGCTGTACGTCCTGCAGTTGAACGCTGATGCGCTGGACGGCCAGGAAGGTCCGCTGATGGAAGCCACCAACGCCATCGACGAGAAGACGACGATCACCCCCTGATCGGTGAATTCCGCGGCTGCCGGCGTGTGTACACGCGCCGGCAGCCGCGCTCATCTGGAGAGGTTTGGTTGTGACATCTTTCGAACCGCAAGTACCCGAAGAGCCTGAGATCCCTGAGACTTCAGCGGGCGCCCGGATGCTGAAGTCGCTGAGCCCGCGCTCCGTGCTGTCGATGGCCGACCCATATCCGGTGGTGCTCAAGCAGTTTGTGCAGTTCTGCTTGATCATCGTCTACCCGGGATGGGTAGTCGGGCTGCTGTTCGCGCTGGCGATCTACTACTCGGTGTACGGCGTCTTGTGGGTGCTGTTCGCGCCGATTCGGTTGTGGATGAAGAAGAATCGGCCCGACGAGTACGCGGCGAGCCAGCAGAAGCAGATATAGCGGCCTGAATTCGCTTCTGCGGATTGGCTTTATCCCCAGTCTCGGATTCATCCACAGATTGCTTTTGGGCGCGGTTTGGGTCGGTGTGTGGGCATAGTATTCGAACATGAGTTCGATAACGGTGGCGCTGGATGCGCTCGACGCCGCGGTCGAACTATTGGGCGCCGCTGATATCGAGGAACTGCCCGCGCCGGAGCGGTTCGCGCCGATCGAACGACTGGAAACCGTGGTGCGTCGTCTGGTCGCGGTGTCACACACCCAGATCACCCATCTGGAGCGTTACGAGGGCTGCCCGCCGATCCCGATCGTGTTGGCTGATGTGTTGCGGATCAGCCGTCCTGCGGCACGGCGGCGGGTGCGTGATGCTGAACAGTTGACGGCGCGCACCACGTTGACCGGCGACCCGTTACCCGCCTTGCTCCCGAACACCGCCTCGGCGTGGGAGGCCGGGGACCTCGACGGTGAGCATGTGCAGGTGATCCAGAAGTTCTTCCGCGACCTGCCCGACCATGTGGGGCCGGTCGAAGTGGACAAGGCCGAGAAGTCCTTGGCCGAGCACGCCCAGAATTTGCGGCCCGATCAGCTCGCGAAGGTCGCCGACCGCCTCGCGACTCACCTCAACCCCGACGGGAAGTTCTCCGAGGAAGACCGGGCCCGTAAGCGTGGCTTCCTGTGGTGTGGGGGTCAACGCGCCGACGGCATGAGTGTGGGAAAGCTGACCGCGACACCTGAGCTGCGGGCGATGCTGGACGCCTGGTTGGCGAAGTTCGCCGCACCGCAGCCCGACGATCTGCGCAGTCACGCCCAACGCCAACATGACGCGCTAGCCGAGTTGGTGGGTGGCCGGCTGGGTGATCCGAAACTGGGTCAGCACAACGGGTTACCAGTCACGGTCATCGTCACAACCACCCTGCAGGACCTCCAGAATGGTGCCGGCCACGCGGTCACTGCGGGCGGCACACTGATCCCGATCTCAGACCTGATTCGCATGGCCACGCCGGCGAACCCTTATCTGGCGGTCTTCGACGGTGTCACCGGAAAATCCTTGTGGCTGGGCAGATCCAAACGGCTGGCTTCAGCTGATCAACGCATTATATTGCTGGCCAAATACCGTGGCTGCACCGCACCCGGCTGCACCGTCAACGGCTATAACAGCCAGGTCCACCACGCCACCAAAGACTGGAAACACGGCGGCACCACCGATATCGACCACCTCACGTTGGCGTGCAAATGCGACAACCTGCTGGCCGAAAACGACGGCTGGACCACTCAACAACTCCCAGGCGGCAACACCCACTGGACTCCACCACCAGGCGTCCCACTGCGAGGCGGCACCAACGACTACCACCACCCAGAACGCCTGCTCCCCAAAGACGACGAAAAGGACTAGAGCGGTGGCATTTCCGTAGGATCTAGGCGCGGGAGAACGCCGACGCGTCAGCGACCTGTTGCGGGCTCGGCCGCACCCCGGTATAGCGCTCGAATTGTTCGGCCGCCTGCAAGGCAATCACCTCGGCGCCAGTGATGACCTGCTTGCCTGCCGCGCGAGCCGAGGCGATCAACGGCGTTTCCGACGGCAGCGCGACGACATCGAAAACCGTGTGCGCAGCCGCGATCACGTCGTCGCCATACGCCGGTTCATGTTCCTCGGGGCCGTCTGCCATCCCGATCGGCGTCACGTTGACGATCACTGGCGCACGAAGATCGCCCACCTCACTGCGCCACTCGTAGCCCAACCGCTCCGCCAGCTCCAGCCCGCTGTCGGTGTTCCTGGCCACGATCGTGCCGTTTCCGAATCCGCTGTCCCGGAACGCCGTTGCCACCGCGCTCGCCATCCCGCCGCTGCCACGGATCAGCACCGCCACGCTCGTATCAAGACCGTACTCGGCGATCAGTCGCTGCACGGCCGTGTAATCGGTGTTGGCAGCGGTCAGCTCGCCGTTGTCGTTGACGATCGTGTTGACGGCGTTGATCGCGCGTGCGGACTTTTCCACCTGATCCACCAGCGCCAGCACATCCTGCTTGAACGGCATCGACACCGAACACCCACGGATGCCCAACGCCCGCACTCCCCCGATCGCGGCAGCGATATCGGTTGTGGTGAATGCCTTGTAGATGAAATCCAGGCCGAGTTGCTCGTAGAGGTAGTTATGGAACCGGGTGCCGATGTTACTGGGCCTGGCCGCCAGCGATATGCACAGCCTGGTGTCCTTGTTCAGCGCGGGCCTGGCCATGTCAGCCGATCGCCCGGAGTACTTGCCGCACGGTTGCCCTGATCTCGGCAGCCAAGACCGGATCGATCTGCAGCGCATCACTTTTCGGCACGTCGAATTCGGTGATCACCACTCCGGGCTCCTCACGTTCCCATTGCGCGCCGAAGCGGTCGAGAATCGTCCGCATGGGCACGTTGTCGGACAGTACGCGCCCCGAGAACCGCTTCACTCCCCCAACCTCCGCCGCGATGACCAACGCGTCCATCATGAAGTTGCCGATGCCGCGGCCCTGGTACGCGTCACCGACGATGAACGCGATCTCGGCCAGCGACGGATCCGACTCATCGCGGACGAACCGCACGTCGGCCACGACCGGGCCGTCCGCGCCGTCCACGAGAACCCAGACGAAGTGGTTGACGTAGTCGACCTGGAACAGGTAGTTCATCAGCGTCATGCTGGGCGCGCGCATCGACATGAATCGGCGGTAGAGCGTCTCGCTGGAGAATTCGATCGGCCCGTTCGATGTGCGTTCGCTGTCACCGGGCAGCGCCGGTCGCAGCATCAGTTCGGTGCCGTCCTTGAGCACGATCGGGATCGGGGTGATGAAAGCCGCCAGCCGCTGCCGGGCCGTGCGCACCAAGCGCTCGCTGATGCCGGGCAGGTGGGCCAGGATCTCGAAGGCCGCGTGGTCGCCGATATAGGCGGTCAAGGGTTCGGTGACCGTCACCGTGGCTGTGCGGGGCTTGTCACGCAGCAGCGCGATCTCCCCGACGATCATGCCGGCGCACACCTCGCCGAGGACGACCTCGCCGTCGTCGCCGATGTGGCTCACCTCGGCCCGGCCGGACTGGATGAGCAGGAACGACACCGCTCGCTCACCCTGACGGGTCAGGACCTGGCCGACCGGCGCCTGCAACGGCTGCAGTTGTGCGGCCAGCGGCCGCAGCAGCTCAGGCGGACACCCAGCGAACACGTCCATGTGCGCCAACCCGTCGGTGCGCACGGTGATCAACTCTGGTGCCGCGCCCAGCGCCGACGCCAGACCGCGTTCGCCGCCGTCTGCCGTCATCCGACCTCCGTAGTCATCAACCCCGAGGCTACCGATGGGCGCGAACGACTCGGGCCGATTCGGCACACGAAATCTGCCGAACTGTTGATTACTGAAGGGCTAAAGGTGCTTCGACCGGTTGACGAACCGCCCGGCGCGCGGTGAAAATAGCCAGCCCCCACCGGCTTTCGTTCCACCGTCGACCGGGATGTTGTGGCCGGTGACGAACGCCGACAGCTCGGATGCCAGGAACAAGGCCACCCTCGCCTGATCGTCGGGCCAGCCGACCCGGCCGACCGGCGCCCATGACTGCCACAGGTGGTCGACATCCTCGTAACCGGTGAGATAGTCCACCTGCGGGGTCTGGGTCAGGTCTGTGCCGATGCCGTTGACCCGGATCCCGTGCCGGCCAAGGTCAACCGCCAGACACGTCGTGAAGTGCGCGGCAGCGGCTTTCATCGCGCCGTAGACCGGGTCGCGCGGGAACCCACGCATGCCTTCCACCGAGTGGACGTTGACGATATTGCCGCTGCCCGCCTGGATCATCGCCGGGACGAACGCGCGGGTGACCGCGAAGATGTGCCGCAGATTGATGTCGTACATCCGCTGCCAGCTCTGCGGCGTCGACTCGTCGAAGGCCACCAGCGGCCGGTAATCCCCGACGTTATTGACCACCACGTCCACCCGGCCGTGTTCGGTCAGCACCGCGTCGGCGAGGCGCGCGACGTCGTCGTCGACGGTGACGTCGATCACGTGGGTGCGGATCACGCCGCCGGCGGCCGACACGTCGTGGCTGATCCGCTCGGCGCGAACGGGATCGATCTCGGCGACTTCCACCGTGGCGCCGTGCGCGGCGAACAGCGCCGCGATCGCCGCTCCGATACCGTCACCGCCCCCGGTCACCACCGCAACACGGCCGTCCAGCAAGCGATTCCAGTCCGGAATGTCCGGGATGTCCGCGTCGCCGCGCGGGCCGTTGCTCATAGCGGCGCAGCCTACGCCGGTCAGTACGCCAGCAGGTTGACAATCCTGGTGAACGCGCTCGGGAACGCCGTTGCCGCGGGCATGATCCGCGACCGTGTCGGCGCGAACTCGACGGCGTGCAGAAGACCTGCGGTCAGTACGCGGTAGCGCCGCGACATCCGCCGCCATTGCCGGTCGTAGTCCTGCGGCCGCTCGGCCAGAACACAATTCACCAACAACTCGGCCCCGCCGAACGCAATGCCCAGGCCCTCACCGGTCAGCGCATCGACGTAGCCGGCGGCATCGCCGACCAGCATGACGCGTCCCGCGGTGCGGCCCGCCACCCGTTGCCGTAAGGGGCCGGCGGCGCGCTCGGGTCCGTGCGGGTGACCGTTCACGCGGTCACTGAGCGCACCGAATCCGGCGAGTCGGCTCTCGAAGGAGCCCTGCCGCGCTGTCAGGATCGCGATGCCGACGCAGTCGTCGGCAACCGGGGTGACATAGGCCTCGGCACCGTCTCCCCAGTACACCTCGACCCGTTCACTCCATGGCGGCACGTGGATGTGCCGCCGCAACCCCCACCGACGCGACCCTCGGCTGGGAAGGGCCAGGCCGAGCGACCGCCGGATCGGTGAGTGCAGGCCGTCGGCGGCAGCCAGGTAGCGTGCCCGAAATCCCGCGCACTGAACTGAATCCGAGTCCTGACTGATCGATCCGACATGGGCGGTGACCAGGTCGACGCCCGCCGCGCACGCCGCGTCCACCAGCGCGCTGTGCAGCGCCGTGCGGCGCACCCCGAGACCGGAGCCGGCCCGGAACGGTGCGTCGACGGTGCGTTCCGAATCCAGATACGTGATTCCTCGAAACGGCTTGCCCGGCGGCGTGATTCCGAGCGCATCCAGTTGCTGGATGGTGTAGGGCATCATCCCCTCACCGCAGGCCTTGTCGATCGGCGGCGTCCGCCGCTCGACGACGGTCACCGAGAGTCCGGCCCGCGCGGCGTGCAATGCGGTGACCAGCCCGGCCGGCCCGCCACCCGCGACCAGAAGATCGATCACGACAGGCTTGCCAGGGCGGCGTTTTCGGTGCGAATCCGGGTCCGTAACAGCGCGGCGTTCAGGACGGTGAAGACCAGTGCGGTGATCCACCCGGTGTGCACCAGTGGCAGCGCGATGCCCTCGGCGATCACCGCGACGTAGTTGGGGTGGCTGAAGAACCGGTACGGTCCGCCGACGATCCGTTGCGCACCGGGAATGACCACGACCCTGGTGTTCCACTGTTGGCCGAGCGTGGTGATGCACCACCAGCGCAAGCCTTGCGCGCCAACGACTATCGCCAGCATCGGCCAGCCGAGCACGGGCAGGAACGGCCGATGTAAACCGATCACCTCCACCAGGGCGCCGGCAAGCAGCCCGGTGTGCAGAACGACCATGATCGGATAGTGGCTCGCGCCGAATTCGATACCGCCTTGAGCCCGGCTCCAGGCGAGATTGCGCCGGGCGACGACTAGTTCAGCAACTCGCTCCAGCCCGACCGCGGCAACGAGCAGCACATACCAAATCATCAGTGCCAGCGCAGCAGCACCAGTTCCGAGCAGAACCCGGGACCCATGGCCATCATCACGCTAGGACCGGCTGACGGACGCTTGGCGATGGTGTCGCGCAGCACGTGCAATACCGAAGACGAGGAGATGTTGCCGATATCGGCCAGCGAGCGCCAGGTCAGCTCGAGTGCCTCTTCAGGCAGTTCGAGGCTGTCCACGATCGCTTCGATGATCTTCGGACCACCAGGGTGGCAAACCCACGTGCCGATATCGTCGATGCTAAGACCATGTGCGCCAAGGAATTCGGTGACATCAGTAGGTAGGTAACGCTCGATCACCTCGGGCAGATCGGCGGACAGCACCAGCTCCAAGCCGGATGCGCCGACGTCCCAACCCATGGTGCGCAACGAATCTGGATACAGATGGCTGCGCGAGTCGATGATGTCGGGGCCGCTGGCGTTGATCTGCTTGGCTCGCCGTTCACCGACCGCGACGACAGCCGCGGCCCCGTCGGCGAACAGTGCGCTGCCGACCAGTCCGGGCAATGTGGGCTTGTGCGCGGTGTAGGTCATCGAGCACAGCTCCACCGACACCAACACTGCGACGCCGTCGGGGTCTCCGCGCAGGTAGTCGTGCAGCCGGGCCACGCCTGCCGCGCCGGCCACACAGCCCAGCCCGAACATCGGCACCCGTCGCACGTCGGGCCGCATCCCCAGCCGACCGGCGATCCGGGCTTCCAACGACGGGGCCGCGACACCCGTCACGGTCGTCGAAATGACGAGGTCGACGTCCTCGGGACGCAGGCCGGCCTCCTCGAGCGCACCGGCGACCGCGGCCGACCCCAGCTCGACAGCGTGCTCGATGAACAGGTCGTTAGCTTGGCCGAAATCGGTCAGCTCGGCATATTGATCCAGCGGCAGGACGAGGTGACGGTTGTCGACCTTGGCGCTGCGGTGCAGCTTGCGCAGGATCTCTTCGTACTCGCCGTACCCGCCTATCTCTAGGAAGGCTTCGGTGATCTCAGCCTGACTGAACCGGTAAGGCGGCAATTCACCACGCACACCGGCGATAACACTGATCGGACGCATGTCTTCAACACGAGATCCCGTACCCACTGGTTCACCAGCCTTCATTGCGACCCCCTACTTCCCACATCAACCAGTATGCCGCGCCGGACCGCCTTCGCGGATCCCTACCCTTTGGTGCATCCACGCCAGCGGTTTTGGCGCCCACCAGTTCCAGCGGCCCATGACGTGCATGAATGCCGGCACCAGGACGAGCCGCACCAGTGTTGCGTCGGCAATCACCGCCAGCGCCAGGCCGAGCCCGAACATCCGCATGAACGACACATGCGCCGCGATCAGGGCGGCGAACGAGATCGCCATGATCAACGCGGCGGCGGTGATCACCCGGCCGGTGTGGGCCACCCCGAGCGCGACGCTCTCGTCGTTATCCGCCACTCCGCCTTGCGGTGACGCCAGCCAGAACTCCCTGATGCGCGAGACCAGGAACACCTCGTAGTCCATCGAGAGCCCAAAAGCTATGCAGAACAACAAAACTGGCATGTTCGCCACCAGGGTCCCGGTGGAGGTCGTGCCGAACGCACCGAGGTTGCCATCTTGGAAGATCCACACCATCGCGCCGAACGCCGCCGTCAACGACAAGACATTGAGCACCAAGGCTTTCAGCGGTAACACAATGCTGCCGGTCAGCAGGAACAGCAGTACCAACATGATCACCGCGATCAAGCCCAACACGATGGGAAGCTTGGAGATGATGGCGTCGACGCTGTCCTGGTTGGTCTGCGCCGTACCGGCGAACTCGACCGTCCGGTTACCGGGCGTACTCACGGCATGGAGTCGGTCGAGTTGATCGGAGGAACGGTCCGAGAACAGCGGAGCGGTGCTTTCCACCGTGATCAGCGCGCTACCCGACGCCAGGCCCGTGGCCGCCGACGGCGGTCCCACCAGGTTTCCGCCCACGTACGCACCCATTGGCGCGGATACGGTCGTCACGTCGTTGACTCGCGACAGGTCGGCGGCGTACCGGGCGATCTGCGCGTCGGAAAGACCGTCGGCATCAGGGATGAGGACGGGGATGGCGGTTTCGAAATTGTTGTTGAAATCGCCGCGCAGCCGATCACCCACCTGGTGGGCCGACGCCGACGAGGGCAGGACCCGGTCGTCGGGGAATCCCGGGCGCACCCCGAGGAAGGGCGCACCGAGAGTCACCAGCACCACCACACAGGCCAACCCGATCGGCACCGCTCGCTTCATCACGAATCTCGTTGAGCGGTACCAGAAGTGCTCGTCGATAGGCCGCTGTGCGGGTTCGGCTCGGCCGAGGATGCGGTGGAACAACCGGCGCACGTCGAGCGAGTCCAGCCGATCACCGAGCAGACTGATCGCGGCGGGCGTGATCACGACCGCCGCTATCGCCGCGAATGCGACAGTGGCGACGCCGGCGTAGGCGAACGATTTGAGGAAGTGCATCGGGAACAGCACCATCGCGCCCATGGACAGTGCGACGGTGGTGGCCGAGAACAGCACGGTGCGACCCGCCGTGAGCATGGTCCGCATCAGCGCGTCCTCGCGGTCTGCCCCCTCGGCCAGTTCGTCGCGATAGCGGCTGATCATCAGCAGCGTGTAATCGATCGCCAGTGCGAGGCCCATCGCGGTGGTGAGGTTCAGCGCGAAGATCGAGACGTCGGTGAAGAAGGTCGTCACCCGCAGGACGGCCAGGGCACCGAGAATCGCCACCAGCCCGACGGCGATGGGTAGTGCGGCGGCGAACACGCCACCGAAGACCCACACCAGGACCAGGAAGCTGAGCGGAATCGCGATGGACTCCATCAGCAGCAGATCGTGCTGGGATTGTTCGGTGACCTGCAGGTTCACCATCGCCGTCCCACCGGTTCGCACGACGATGCCGTCGCGGTCACGGGTGATCTGGTCGGACAGGTCTTTGGCGTAGGCCTGTTGGTTGGCCTCGCTGCCGGTGATTCCCGCCGTGATGAGGCCCGACTTCTGGTCGCGGCTGACCAGTGCGGCCGACGCCTGTGGTGGGGAGGTCCAGGCCGAGGTGATCCCGATGACGTGGCCGGAGCGCTTCAGCTGATCGATGACGTCGAGGGCGGCCGTACGTGCCGCCGGGCTGTCGTACCGATCGCCCGCGGTGACGACCACCAGCAGTTGGACGTCACCCTGGCCGAATTTGTCGGTGAGCAGGTCGGTGGCCCGCGACGATTGGGAGGTCGGATCAGCGAACCCGCTCGGGGAGAGATTCTTGGCGACGGGTACGCCGAAGATGCCGATCGCCACCATCACGAGGATGGCAACGGCGACCACCCTTCGTGGCGCGGCGATGGCTAGCCGGGCGGTCGCTCGCAGCAATGAATTGTCCTTCGGTGTCAGCCCTGCCTTCTGCTGATACGTACCCGACCAGCAGCAGGTTCACAATGCCTCCCCGAAGGACGTCGTGGCCTACCCGGCAACGGTAACCAATAGGGCACCTTTCGCGCATAGTTGTCGAACGCGGAACCGTAGATGCGGCGGTATCGAGCCTCCTTGAAAAGGGGTGCTACCAGGCAGTACGCCGTGAAAGTGGCAGCCACCGCCAGTTGGTCGGGCGTCCACGTTGGCACGGTCCAGACCGTCAGTGTGAAGGCCACGTAGATCGGCTGCCGCGTCAACCGAAAAAGTCCGGTCGTCGGCATCTTCGGATAGACGAGCCGGCGACCGCGCAACAAGGCGACCCAACCCAAGGTGCCGATTTGGACCGAAAGGCCGGCGTCGACCATCGCTTTGCCGAGCAGCAACCAGGCGCACGCATACAGCACGTCGAGAACACCTAACGCGGCTCCGTGCGCCTGCCACCAGACGGTCCCCGACGGCGACCACAGCGCAAACAGGGCGAGCACCTGAATCGACGCGACGGTGACGAACGTGGTTGGCGCCAACGTCGTGCCGGTGCCGCGTGGCCCGAGCCGGTTGACCAGTGCCCTGCCCCGCCCGGTGAGCAGCAGGGAGTGGACGAGGGGGAACTGTGCGAGCAGCGCGGCGTTGGCGATCCAGCTCCACGGCGCCGCGAGGGTGCCCAGTGAGCGGCTCATCCCGAAGTACATCGCGACCATCATCGCGCCCACACCCAACGCGAACGCGACATGGCAGATGACGCCATAGCCCACCGCTACGAATATCCGGCCGCCGCGTCCCCCGGCGGCCGGCGATGATGAATCTGCCAGCACACAATCCCTCTTCAGTGGCACCCCCGAGCACAACGTAGCGTGGGGACATGAGGCTTGGCCAGCGTTTTCCGCTGCTGCGATGGTCGGTGGTACGCACCGGCATCGGTATCCGCAATTTCAACAGAACCGGTCAGATCGGTGACGGCCGGGAGGCGGCAGCGGCCGATTACGTCGAAGCCAACGCCCGCCGTGGTGACATCGACCACGTGCTGGCCACCATCGACGAGTACGCCTACGCGAAGTCGTTTCTGGTTAATATCGGCGACGAGAAGGGGACCCTGCTCGACGCCGCGGTGCGCCGTGCTGATCCGCGCCTGGCACTGGAGTTGGGCACCTACTGCGGCTACGGCGCGCTACGGATCGCCCGCGCCGCGTCGTCGGCCCAGATCTTCTCCGTCGAGCTATCATCGGCGAATGCGGCAGTGGCCCAGCGGATTTGGGCGCATGCAGGCGTCGAACAACGCATCACCTGCGTGGTGGGAACGATCGGCGATGGCGGACGAACCCTCGACGTGCTGCGTGATGAGTGCGGATTCGCTTCAGGCACATTGGATTTCCTGTTCATCGATCACAACAAGAACGCCTACCTGACCGATCTGCTCAGCATCGTCGAGCGCGACTGGCTACGCCAGGGTGCCATCGTCGTGGCCGACAACGTCGGCTTTCCGGGCTCCCCGAAGTACCGGGGCTTCATGCGCGACCAGCAAGGTAAGGGCTGGGAGACAGTGGAACACCGCAGCCACATGGAGTACCAGAGTCTGATTCCCGACCTGGTGCTCGAGTCGCGGTATCTGGGCTGACAACGAAACGGACCCCTCCACGCCAAGCGGAGGGGTCCGAAATCGTTTGTCAGGCAGCCGCTTTATGCGCGCTGGCCCGCCGGCTCGAGCCGGTGCCCTTCTTGGCGCCGGCGTCAGCCTTGCCGGTTGTCGCGCTCTGGCCGTCCTGGTCCGACGCCGCCGGCGACGAGCCGGCCACGCGGCCGGCGCCGACCTTCGCGGGCTCGACCTTGTTGCCATCGGTCAGATCCGTCGCGCCGGTCGCCGTCTCGTCGGTTGCCACGGCGGCCGCGGTCGACTTGACCTTGGTGGCAGCGGGTTTGGCCGCTGCCGCACCCGGGAGTGCACCACGGATCGCCTGCGCGATGTCGGTGACCGAGTCCTTGACGAAGTCGACGCCGGCCTTCGCGACGGAGATCACACCGTCACGGATGGCGGCCACAACCTTGGTGAGATCGCGGGACTTGACGGCTTGCACGACGTTGTAGACCGCGGTCTGCGGGGCCACGACCAGATTGCGGAGGTTGACGAACAGCTGGCCGCCGAGCGACGGATTCTGGCTGATCGCAATGCCATCCCAGCTCTGCAGCATCCAGCCGTCGTCCGGATTGCCCGTCACGACCACGACGGCGGTGTTACCAAGGGGGTGCGTGAGCATCAGCAGGACGTCCGGGTTGTCGACGTTCATCATCGTCCAGACCATGATCGTCGCGCCGTGCGAGAAAAGCAGGGGCTTGGTGTCACCTCCTGTGATGACGTCGTCGATCGCTCCGTTGACCCGCGCCTCGAATCCATTGCCGGTTTCTCCGCCGGGGATAGGCAGGCTGCGCAGCCCGAGGGTCCAGGCCACCGGGATCAGGAAGTAGCCGATACGGCCCAGCCCGCTGTCGATGGGCGAACCTTCGAAGATGCCCGCGCTGATCTCGTGAATGCCCGCCTCCTCGTGCACCGGGAGGCCCGGCAGAAGGGCTTCCAGCGGCGCAGCGGTCTGATGGGTGCGGATCATGTTCGAGACGTAGATGCTGTCGTAGCCGCCGTCTTTGAGCTGCTGCGCGATAGCCTCCGCCTGCTGCTCGCCAAGATCGGTGAGCACCGGCCCTGGCACCTTGGTGTCGATCCCGGCACCGGCGACGTTGCCGTAGGACTCGCCATGACGCACCCAGGTGAGGGTGATCGAATCGGCAGCCCAGGCGGGCAGCGCCGACGCCAGGAGCAACGCGACGGCCGAGAGGACCGTCGCAAGTGCCTTCAGTGCGCGGCGCGGCATCGGCCGAGCGCCTGCGTGATCTCGCATCCCAAACTCCATCTCAAATCCCCCGACAGTGGTGCAACGCCCAGACAGTATCGACTGTGCGCTCGGTCACAGTACACAATCGGAAATCTGTCTACAAACGCCCTGGCCGCGGTCTCAGAAAACTAACGATCTCGTGGATTCTCGGCATCGGCGCTCGCCCGCCCGCATCCACCGTGGTGTCGTGGAAGCAATGTCCTCTCACACAATCCGCGCCGCAGGCATTGCGGCGGCCGCGGCATGCTTTGCGCTGCTCGCGACCGCATTACCGCAGGCCGGCGCCGCCCCCGCCTTCGATTCTCAGGGTTATCTCGACTCCACGGCACGGTGTGCAGACGCCGCCGTGCTGTTCGGCAGCACCGACAGCTCACGGGTTGCGATCTGCAAGACGTCCGGTGGATATGAGTACCGCGGCGTCCGGGTGCGCGATGGCGCGAAGCTCGTGGTGTCCGCATCCAGCGCCGGCGGCGGCTCGTACACCGCAGCCAACGACGGCATCACGTACACCGTGAGCTCGAGCTCGCTGGCGATCAGCTCCGGCGGCAGCGTGGTTCGCACGGAGTCGTGGGTGGATTTCCACGGCCCGCAGTCTCAGTCCTCGACCTCGACCTCGACCTCGACTTCGACGTCATCGGCGCCGACGACGTCGGTCACACCAACAAGCACCACCCCGACGTCGACGACACCGTTGCCGCCACCACTGCCCGCCGAAGTGGGTGGCGGCCACCGCTAGAGCGGGGACGTCTGGCAATCATGTGGCAGTGCCAGACATGACCGGCTCGGGGGTATGACAGCGAATTGCCAGGAGTTTGCCTTGCGCATAGCTCGCGTTACTGCTGATATGTGATCCATGCATCGCGCCCGGCGCTTGGTCGCCCCTGTCCTCGCCTTGTTCGCGGCCGTGATTCTCGGGATCGGATCGGTACTCACCTCGGCCGTTGCGCTGGCCGCGACCACCGGTCTGATCGTGCCCGGCACCGGGACGTCCAACGCGAACCTCGTCGACGGTTTTCTGACGAATGTTCGCGATTACTACCTTGGCGCAACCTCGTGCGACACCTCATGCGATCTCCAGGGCATCAACTACCCGGCCTCGCTGTGGCCACTGGTCGGCGGGCTGCAGGGCGACAAGTGGGACGACTCGGTGGGCACCGGCGTCACGCACCTCAACGGTGCGCTGATCCACGAACTGACCGCCACCAACGACGACGTCGTGATCTACGGCTTCTCTCAGGGCGCGGCGGTGGTGTCCAACGAACTGCGCAACCTCACCTCGCTGGACAACTCGCTGAAGCAGCGGTTGCAAGTGGTCATCGCCGGCAATCCGTACAAGCCCAACGGTGGCATCTTCACCCGCCTCGGTTTCCTTCAGTACATCCCCGGGCTGAAGATCTCGACCGATGTGCCGACCCCCACCGACACCACCGGCGGCCTCCTCGGGGCCCTCCCGATCCCGGTGACCGATATCGCGTTCGAGTACGACCCGGTCGGCGACGCCCCGGCCTATCCCCTCAACGTGCTAGCCATGGCCAATGCATTGCTGGGGCTGGTCTACATCCACACCACCTACATCGCGCCCAACGGCAACACCAAGCCGTGGGTACTGCCCGACGGATACACCAACGCCGAGCTGCAAGACCAGCTCAACCCCCTGCTGCACCCGGAGAACTTCCAGTACTACAACAACACCACCTACATCACGATCCCGACCAAGGTGCTACCAATCATGCAGCCGCTCATTGGGTTTGGTAAATGGACGGGCACGTCCGCGATCGTCACGCCGATCGTCGACCTGGTGTCTCCGGCCCTGCGAGTCATGATCGACACCGGCTACGACCGCACCGCCAGTTCGGGCCAATACACGACGTTCGGGCTGATCCCGAGGATCAATCCGATCACGTTCACCAAGGATCTGATCGGCGCAATCCAGCAGGGCATCCACGACGCGGGCCAGGACATCGCGGGGCTGCAGCCCCCGTCCGCCCCCGCGCTTCCGGCCAGCAGCAGTGCGGCAGCGGTTCGCGCGGCGCTGCCCAAGGCGACGCCGAAGCTGACCGCGGTCGCACCGGCGGCCACCGCGGATCATGCCGTGCCGTCACGCAAAAAGGTTGCGGCAGCGGCAAAATCGGCGACCGCGGGTGACACCGCCAAGCCCGCTCGCTCGACGGGTTCGTCCCACCGCGCCGCTGCCTGAGTCCGTCGGGCTGAGCCGCAGAAGAGCCGCCCGGCATGTCCGCCGCCGGGCGGCTCTGCCGTTTCGTGACCGAGGCGGCAAGGGCCAGAACAGTTTTGGGAGTTCCTGTCGATTACCTGGACAGTGACGAGTTTTCGTGGACAGCGTCAATATTTGCTGTTACGTTCTCCACGTCTGTCGCGAGTTACGCAAGGGGAAGCATGCCGAAGTCGGGGTCGTCAAGGAACAATCGCGTCGCAGTCGGGCTCACCGCGCGGATCGGCGCGGCGGCGTTGGTGACGGGCTTGGCGCTCGCCGGCCCCCAAGGGCTGGGTGTTGCCGGCGCCGACGCCGGCTCGAGTAAGGCCGGCTCCTCGAACAGCAATGCCTCCACCTCGTCCGCATCTAAGGCTCCCCGCAGCGGTGGTTCCGGAGCCCGGTCCGCTCGGTCCGGCGCGGCTGCCCACGCGACGATCACCGCCTCGTCGAACGCGGCGCCGAGCGCGGCGACCGTCGCCCCCAGGCTGGCGGCGACACCGTCGGCGTCCGCTGATTCGTCATCGTCGAAAGTCCAGTCCAGCCAGAGCGCGCGCACGGCAGCCCCGGTGAACGTCACGCCCTCGGCGGGCAAGACCACGCCGTCGGCGGCGCTGACGGTCTCGGGCCCGATGACCCCGGAGACCCTCCTGGCGGTCTTCGTCTCCAACGGAACTCTGTCTCATCCCGACGCGGGTTTGTTGATCGGCAACGGGTTCAGTTTCGACGGCGTGACCTGCGCCGCGGCCACCAAGTGCAACGGCGGCAGCAGTGGTTTGCTGTTCGGTAATGGCGGCAACGGCTTCAACGGCGGCGTCGGTGGAAACGCGGGATTGATCGGCAACGGCGGAGCCGGCGGTCGCGGCACCACCAGCATCAACGGCGGTAATGGCGGCAACGGTGGATCGGCCGGATTGCTCCTCGGCAATGGCGGCGAGGGCGGTTCGGCGGCGACCAGCGCGACCGGTGGCAACGGCGGCAGGGGTGCATTGTTGTTCGGCGTCGGCGGTCGCGGCGGGATCGGCGGCCCCGGAACCGTTGAGTGCGCGAACACCGAATGCCACGTGACCAACTGGGGCGGTGTCGGCGGTGTCGGCGGCGCAGCGGGGTTGTTCTTCGGTCGCGCAGGCGCGGCCGGGGCTCAGCCGCTGGCGCAAGACTCCTGGCTTTTCCAGGGATACACCGCGGCGTACCCGGTCTACGTCCCAGTACCCCCCGCGCCGGCCCCCGGCCAGATGCAGATCAACCCCAATGGCTCTGGCGCGGTCTACCCCAATGACCAAGACCCCAGCAAGCCGTACGCCATCCCGGGCACAATCGTCCCCGACATCCAGCTTCCCGCAGGCACTCCGATCGGGCGCTGGGGCTACCCCGGCGGAGCGTTCCTGGCCCCCGCAGGCACGCACTTCGCCCAACTGTCGCTGCCCCCGGCCAGCCAGGTCTCGCCGTACTTCTCGTACGTCGTGAAGGACCCGTCAGCCCTTCCCCCCGGCATTCACATCGAGCAGTCCCAGGCCGCTCCGTGGTTCGGTCAGCCCGGCGGAGCGATCCAATACCGCCTCACGTACGCGGACGGGACGGACGCACCGGTGCAAGCACTGCTTGATTCCGGGTACCTCGGCTACGCGTGACCGAGGCTGCCGACTTTGGCCGGCTGTCCCAAAACTGGCTTTACTGGTCGGAATTGGGACAGCTCACCAATCTGTCGGTATCGACGTCCTGCCCCGACTGCACCATCCTTTTCCACTCGGATGACTACTCGGTTCATCTTCGCCACGACGACGACTGGTGGGTCGTCGACACCGTCGATGACCGGCACCAGCGACAGAACGACACGGCCAGGTTCTCCACGTATGACCTCGCCGAGAAATATTTGGTCTGGGTGTGGGCTTCGACCGCCAGAAGTGTTGTCCGCGCACCCATTCTGGGCCCCACGCTATATGCGCAGGGATTCGCTTCTGGTGTCGAGGCGATTCCCGTAAGCGAGGGAATCTACGAGTTGCGATCGCCCGAAGGACGGGCAGTGCTCAGGGAACCGTATGCCACGATATTCAGCCATCTGATGCACACATCCGAAGAAGACATTGAGCGGATGGTCCGGGCCGACCTCGGCGGGTAGCCCAGTCAGGCAACTGTGAGCTGGAGCCGCTCGAGGCGCCGCACCAACAGACTGGGTAGCCATCTCCCGACTTCGGCCGCCTCGATCGCCGAGGTGCGTTCGAGCAGTTGCCCGATGACGGTTCTGGCCTCCAGCCGGGCGAGTGCCGCTCCGATGCAGAAGTGCGCGCCCTTGCCGAAACTGATGTGCCCCTTGCCTTCCGCTCTGTCGAGCCGAAACACGGCGGGGTCGTCGAAGTGGGACGGGTCACGGTTGGCCGCGCCCCACAGCAGGAGCAGGCGTGAACCAGCGTGGAGCTCGGTGCCGAGCAGTTCGGTGTCGTTGACGACGTGGCGGTAGTGCCCGCGAAAGGGCGGCTCGTAGCGGAGCACCTCTTCCAGGAACGCCCCGAGGAGCTCGGGGCGGTCGCGTAGTTGTTGTTGAATGTCAGCGCGTGTCGCGAGAAGGTAAGCGGCAGAACCGATCAGCGAGGCCGTGGATTCGCCCCCGGCGCTGAAGAGCGTGATCATCATCGTCAACGCTGCCACGTCGCCCAGGTCGCCGCTCGAGCATGCCGAGGCAAGGTCGCCTAGCAGGTTGTCCCGGGGTTGTGCTGCGGCCCGGCCGAACTGCTCGGAGATGTAGGTACTGAGCTCCAGCACCGCGACGCGCGCGGAGTCCATCTGGGCTTGGTTCACCAAGCCTTCAACCATTTGGGTGGCCGCGTACCCCCACTCGATGAGCGTGTCGATATCAGTATCGGGCACCCCGATGATCCGGCCGACGATCATCATCGGGAGACGATTTGCCATCGCGCTCATCCATTCGATACCACCGTGTTTCGCGGCCTCCTCCCACAAGCGCGTCGCGGTGTCGGCGATGTACGGCTCGAAGGCGCGGATGCGCTTGGCGGCCAACTGCGGTAGCAGCAGCTTCCTGTGGACCGAATGCGCGGGCTCGTCAGCAGTCGCCAGCGCCTGTACCTCCCCGCCGAGTTCGCCGATCTCGAAAGCGGTTACCGCGCCGCCGGGTTCATACATCATCGTGGCGGTCAGGTTGGACGAGAAATCGCCGCTCCGTGCGACCGCCTCGTTGACGGCCGCCCAACTGCTGATGGCGTAGAAGCTCGACTCCCCGATGCGGTGGACGTGTCCCGCCCGATGCATCTGGGCGTAGAGCTCGTGCGGATCCTGGATGTACCGGTCCTCGAACAGCGCCAGCCCGAGCCCGGTATCCGCCAGTGTCATCTCATCACGCTGAGCCCCGAGCACACGCTGCGTCAATCGCGATCGACAATGTCGCGAACCGAGCCGCCAGCTAGGTCTCTGGGTTGTCTCATCAATGCTTATTGAGCTGGGCAAATAAATAGATCTCGCGACATTGGTGTCTCACAATTGCGAAGATATCGCCACAGTGATGCAGGGAGGCAGGCATGGTTCGGGACGACTGGGTACTCGGTGGCGATCGCCGAACCGCGGCCGCGGATCGCATCTACGCAGCCGCGACCGACCTCGTCATCCGCGAGGGGCTGGACGCCCTCGACATCGACACCGTGGCGGCGACGGTCCACTGCTCGCGCGCAACGGTCTATCGCCACGCCGGGGGCAAGGCTCAGATTCGCGACGCGGTGCTGACGCGCCTGGCGGCCGGCATCGTCGACAAGGTCCGGCGCGCCGTCGAGGGTCTCACCGGTTCGGATCGGGTGATCGTCGCCATCACCGTGGCACTGGAGCAGATCCGATCTGATCCGCTGCGGCGCCTGATGTTCAGCGCAGGCAACCTACTGGAGGTGAGGGGATTGCATTCCTCCCCGGTGCTCGCTCATCTTGCCGCCGAGCTCTCCGGGATCACCGATGACGATCCGCAAGCGGCGCAATGGATCGTGCGCATCGTCGTATCGCTGGCCTACTCGCCGATTGCGAGCGTGCGCGAGGAGCGCGAGGCTCTGGGGCGCTTCGTGGCGCCGGCATTCGAGGCGACCGCCAGCGCTGAGACCAGGAAACAGACCACGGCGTAAACCAGACTTCCCGTCGGCGTCCCGTCGGAAGTGATGCCGTTCGCCGCCGCGAAATAGTCACCGAGCGCACTGACCCACAGTGCTCCCAGGACAATCAGATAGATCGGCCCGAAGATGCGGACGAATTCGTTCGGCTCGAGATCGTTTCGGGTGCGCAGCCATTGCCGGACCAGTACCGGCACCGCGATCGCCGCGACGATCGCCAATTCGGCTGCGAAGACGGCTGCTTGCGCCGTGGTGTTGGGTGTGTCGCCGCCGAATAGCGAGGTGGGAATGCTCAGTATCACCAATCCCAGTGGCACGAGAACGCCCGCAAGCGTCGTCCGCCAGCCCAGCCCCCATCCCCGCGGAGCCGACGGCCCGCTCTTGCGGCCGACCAGCAGCATCACCAGCAGGGTCACCGCGATCGGGCCGAGTACGGCGAAGATGAACATGCTGGACATGGGTACCGATGCGAACATCGGATGGTTGATCGGATTGGCCGTGTTCCATGCCCACCACCGAAGCTGCGGACCCAGTTGATCGAACACCTCGTAGAAACAATGGTGCACGAAGCCGACGCAGATGGCGCCGACGACCACGCCACGATCACGGAAAACCCCAAGGCCACGGACGATTTCGAAGGCCAGGGTGATGACCGCGGGATAGAGGGCGACGATGTACAGCGGCAGCCGATCGAACAGGAACTCCACGGTGAAGACGTTGTGGGCGAACACCACCCCGAGTTGATCCTGGATGCCGAACACGGTCGGAAAGTACTGGGGAATCTCGATCACGAACAGGTAGATCACGGTGGCACACCACAGCGCCAGGTTGATCGGATCGCCGTGCCGGCGCAGCCGCCGGATCGAGTAGGCAAGCGCGAGAACAGCGCCCACCACCATCATCAACTCCAGGACCGGCAGGGTCCAATTGCTCAGCGCCAGCGGGTTGCGCAGGTGAATGAACGCCGGCGCATGCTCACACGTGAATCCGCCGAGCGGTCGGGCTATCGCGTCGAAGGCTGGAGTGCATTGTTCGGCCATCATGCTCCTGGAGCGACGGGTTGACTTGTGTACCAGCGCGTTATGTCGTCGCCCGCTTTCCAGCGGGCGAACCACCGGTCGGCGAACTCCGGCAGTTGGTCGTTGGCGGGATCGTGAAAGGGGGTCTGGCTCATCAACACCCGGCCCGCCGCGATGAGGCGCTCTCGACGCGGGACGGTCGCGAACGCGTTCGGCGTCGATGCCGTGCGGCGCGCGAACCGTTGTTTCACTGTCTGGCGCATGCCGAACGCCGGCAGCAGGGTGCGGGCATCGACCTTGCGATCCGCCTCGGGGACAGCCTCATTCACCCCCTCGGCGATGATGCGCATCACGCTCATGAGATGGCGCACAACGGCAGGCAGCGCCCTGATCCGATACCAGTTGTCGCCGATGGCCGCGTCGTAGACCACCAGGGCCGAACTGCGGTGTTCGACCTCTTCGACGAAGTGCCACATCAGCAGCGACGCCACCCGATCATCGCCGGGGCGAAACAGGGTCGCCTCGTTGTCGAGCATCATCTTGAAGCTCGGCGTGAACGTGGCTTCCAGGTCGGCGACGTAGGCCAGCCGGAACTTGAGCGGCGTGGTCTTGGTGACGTGATCGAAGCTGGCAATCGCGTCGTCAAGGGTGTTCGCGAGGCCAGGGTACCGGCGGATCAGCGCGGCGACATGCTTGCGGTGCGTGCTGGAATGCTGAGCCTCCTGACGCAGGAAAGCCGTTGCCTCCGCGGCGGCCTCGGGGTCGGTGATCAACGGCGCGGCCTCTTGGACAGCGGCCACGATCATCTGCTCGAAGCAGACCGCGATGATCGACGTCGCGTTCATGAAGAACGAGAACTGCGGGTTGGCCGGATTCCACTCCCACGGCACGTCGCCGGTGAAATCGAACTTGGGCCGCCGGACTTCCAGGGCCGTCATCGCGCCTCCGTCGACTAGTCATTACACACAATGCTCAGTTGTGTGTCATGTGTGTATTCTTGGAGCAATCGGACGGAAGAGTCAAGGCTGATGGCGCGAAAAGGTTGGGGCGGTTCTCCGCCCGCCGACGACGCCGAAGCGCGCAAGCGGATCATCGACACAGCGTTGCGCCTGGTCGACCGGCGGGGCGCGGCGCGGACGACCGTGTCGGACATCGCCGACGAGCTGGGCATTACCCGCCGAACCGTGTATCGCTACTTCACCGGCACCGACGAGTTGTTCGCCGCCGCCGCCGAGGCCGCGCTCGGAAGTTTCGTCACCCAGATCGACCGGGTCGTTGCGGATATGGACGTGACCGGGCAGCTCGTCGAGGTCGTCGCCTACATCATCGAGCGGCTTCCGCAGGAGCCTCAGCTGGCCCTGCTGCTGGCCAATGACCGTTCCAATATGTTCAGCCGGGCGATGCTGACCCCCGATGTGATCGCACGCTGCCGGGCGGTACTCCACCACGCCCAGATCGACTGGGATCAACTCGGCTTCGACGATCGCATGATCGACGAACTCGTCGAGCTTCTGTTGCGAATGATCCAGTCGATGGTCATCGCACCACCGGACCCGCCGCGCAGCGGCGCGGAACTTCGAGCGTACCTTCACCGGTGGATCGGCCCGGCGCTGACGCCCCGAGCCTCTACCGGGTCGGCTGGTTGAGAACTGAAATCACCTCGTACAAGGGATCATTCGTTGTCGCAACGCCCCCGATGAACGGGTGTGACAGCTGGAGGATGAGGAACAGGTTGGTCGCGACGATCAGGCCGACGACCGCCACCATCGGATAGTGCAGCGACGCCTTCTCGACCCCGTAGATGATGACGGTGCCCAGCACCATGGCACTGGTCAGGAAGATGACCGCCCACAACGGCCATGGCGGTCCGGTGTCGTCGCGGGTGATCAGCAGCCGAATGGTCCGGGCCTGACTTATCTTGTCCAGGTTGGCGTAAGACGTCGACAACAGACTCTTCTGACTGTCGGTCGCCGCGTTGACCTGACGGTAGGCCGCCGACAACTGTGCCAGCGCGGCGTCGGCGTCCGGTGTGCGAATGCCAAGGTGACTGTCCCACTCCACGATTGCGGCCTTCTCGTAGCCGAGCAGAGCCTGCCTGATCCGGTCGGCGTCGGACTTCTCGAAAACGTTGACATCCCTGGCCATTTCGACTCCGGCCGCTCCTTCGGCCTGTGCGTTGGCGTCTGTGGTGTTGATCTCTCCCCACATCGACGAGACGATGAAACCGATAAAGAAGGCATAGATGAAGCCGATGAAGCTGTAGGTGAATTTGGTGACGTCGTTATGCTCGTCACGCTTGAGAGCGGGGAACCACCGGCGCACCCCTGTGACGAGGAGCATCGCTCCCCCGCCGATGACGACGATCAGGCCGACGAGAAGCAACCCCGGCGGGATATTGCTCACAATCCATCCACTCATCGGCGATCCCCCAACGGATATGCGGCTACTCGGGCGTTCCACGACTCTATGGGGTCCACCGATCGGTGGACAGCCGATTCACCCGGAGACGGTCCGACCGGCGGATAGCCCGGGCGTGTGACGCGGGCAACAATTGTTCCCATGACGAACTCGCACACCACCCGGGAGACCGTGGCCGTCGGCCGGCTGACGATCACCAGCAATGGACGCTCCGCCGACCAGATCTGCTTTGTGAAGTCACACGGCGACGCGCTGTGCTTCGTCCGGGCTCGGTAGATGTCCGCGACACTCGATGGTCGGCTCGAACACGCGTTGATGTTCACCGCGCCCTACGTCATCGACCGGCTGGTGATGGATCGGGTCACCGAGACCCCAGCGGAAGCTGAACAACTCTTTGCCGAGGCCAAGCGATATCTGGTGCTGTGCGCGGTAACCCCGGAGATGTCGTTCGGTATGTATTCGTCGATGGTCGATGCGGCCTGGCACACGTTCATCCTGTTCACCGCCGAATACGCCGAGTACGGTCACCGCTATTTCGGTGACTACCTGCACCATTCCCCGGTCGACGATCACGACACCGAGGCGCCGCTGCGGAAAGTTGGTTCTTTCAACGACTTTCAGCAGCGGTACCAGGAGCTGTTCGGACAGCCACTGCCGGCACTCTGGTACGACGACATCAGCGTGGTCCCAACCCGCCGCGTTATCAACGATCGTGCCGGAATCCTGATAGCGGATTCCGACTACCACACCGTCCGGCTGATCGACGGCACTGGAGCCACGGTGCTTTACGTCGATGCGCTGGCCCGTGACGCAGTTGACTTCATCGCCAGGACCCGCGATTTCTATGTACGCGAGTTACCAGGGGATCTCACCGATGACGAGAAAGTCGGCGTCGTCCAAGCACTCGTCCGGTCGGGAGTATTACGGGTGGCGCCCTAGTGCGGTCACGTACCTGACCTCGTCGACGAGGTTGCCGTCGATCGCGTCGGTCCGTTCACGCCCGTCGGCGCGCCAGCCCATCCGTTCGTAGAACCGCCGAGCCCGCGTATTCGCGGAAAGCGCCCAAAGAAGGGCGCGTTCATGGCCGGCCTCACTCAACCGGGCGCACGCGGCATCAACGAGCGCGCCGCCGATCCCGGCGCCCCACTGTGGCGGGTCGACATACAGCGCCCACACCTCTGCGCTGCCTGCCAGCTCGTCGTCGGGTGATCGTCCGAAGGTGACGTGCCCGCATATCGCGTCACCGTCGACCGCGACCAGGCTGTGGCGCCCACTGCGTTCTGAGTCGAAGCTGTACCGGCTCGCCCACACTTCGGGAAGCAACCCGTCGAGGTAGTCCTGTGCGATCAGACCGCGGTAACCGGCCTGCCAGGACCGGACATGTGACTGCGCCATCGCCATCGCGTCATCGGCTGTTGCGTCGCGGACCTCGACCACCTTGGCACCATACTTCTGAGATGGACACGTCACTTGCCAAGCTCGGCTTCGCGGAGAAGTACTTTCACACCGGCGATGTGATCCTCAATTATGTCGCCGGCCCACCGAGCGGCCCGCCGCTGGTGTTCATCCACGGGCAGTCAGTGACGTGGGAAGAGTACACACTGATCATGCCGTTGCTAGCCAATCGGTTTCAGGTGTACGCCGTTACGCTGCGCGGTCACGGCCGATCGAGCTGGACTCCGGGTTCCTACACCTTCAACCAACTCGGACACGACGTCACGAGGTTCCTGCGTGATGTTGTCGGCCGGCCCGCAGTTGTCGTCGGCAACTCCTCCGGAGGTGTGCTCACCGCGTGGCTTGCCGCCAACGCCGCCGAGCACGTCATGGCGATCGTCCTGGAGGACCCGCCCTTGTTCCGCTGTGACTGGCCGAATATCAAGAGCACCGCGGTGTATGACACCTTTCTCGCATTCAGCCGCGTGGCCGCTGCCGGTGGCGGCGGCTATGCCTACTTCTTTCGCGAGCACCTGATAACCACGCTTGCTCAGGCCGCAGGCGTGATGAACGACAAGACACCGCCGAAGGCGGCGCTGGCGGCCGTCGCCCGGCTCATCGCGGTCAAACAGGCGCTCTCCCCGGGGCAACCGATTGACTTCCGGTTCCTCCCGCGGCACATGCGCATCATGATCCGCGGCACATCGCAATTCGACGGCACCTTCTCGCGAGCCTTCGTCGACGGCACCGTCGGCGCGGGGTTCGATCACGCGGAGACGTTGGCGCGGATCACCCAACCCGTCTTGTTCCTGCACGCCAATTTCTTTTTCCACGAAGGGCGGCTGATGGGCGCGCTGGACGACGACGATGTCGCGCGCGTGCAGTCGCTGGTGACAGGGCCGTGGGCGTACATCCGGATGGACTGCGGACACGTCATCGCACTCGATGCACCCGATGTCGAGGCACGGGAGATCGTGGCGTGGTACGACCGCGTCGTGGCCGGGGGACCCGCCTAAGGCGCGTGCTGTTGCGCTTGCCGCGCTATGCGTTCGTCGTGAATGCGGACCAACTCGCGGAACCCGATCCGGTGGTACTTCGGGATCGGCTGGATGCCCCACTGGTCCTGAGCGGTGTCCTTGGCCTCGGCGCCTTCGGGCGGACCCAACGGCGGGTACGGGTATTTGCACTCCAGCGTGTCGTCGGAGTAGCGGACCTTCAGCAGCTCACTACAGATCTCGGTGAGACTCAGCGTCGGGTAGCCGTAATAGATCGCCATGAACGGCAAAGTGAAGGCGCCCTCGACGACGAGGGCGATCAGGCACACCAGCACCGCACGCTTGATCCACTTGTGCATCCGGGCGTAGTACGGCGTGGTGCCCGGCGGGAGGTCCTCGACCTTCTGATCTTCCGCGGAATCAGCAGATGTCGTCACAACTTTGCTCCTTAGATCTGTTCAGTCGGAGAAGATTTCGCGGTTGACCGTGTGCAGATACGGAATGGCCAGGAACGGGGTGATGTAGAAGATGTCGTAGAGCCACCAACCGATCACCGGCAACACCACACCGGCGTAACGGACATCGGCATACATCGTCATGTTGAACACGTAGCCACACCAGATGACAACGCCCATCCAGCAGGTCACGATCATCCACTGCTGACCCCACCGCTTCATCTGCAGAAACCCGATCGCCGCGGCGCAGCGCATGGCGAACACAGTGAGGATCAGCCCAGCGACCCAGGCCTTTTCACCCGGGCCGGCCGCCCCACCGATCCACAGTTCGTTGTAGTGCCAGAAGTAACCAGCATCGAACATGGCGCCCCAGCCGACCATCAACACCCGGTTGATCAAGGTGTGATTGGCAACGAGATCCAGCGCCCAGCCCAGGCTGTTGAGCGCGCCGTCGATCAGGACGAGATAGCCGATTAGTGTGACGATCATCGGCCGAACCGACAGACCCGACCGTAACGCTTGGCGCTGCAGCCAGACTCCGCGCATAAAGATCGGAAAGCCGATGAGGCCGGGTGCCCACATGCCCATCAGGGCGGCGCCGACGATCATCCATTTGTCGGCGCGGCGTTGCGCCAGCCGCGACTGCTCGTGATGATCGTCCAGGCCGGCCGAGCTGTGGGCACCGCTGACCGAGGATGCGGTCATAAATCCCACCAGCCGCGGGCGAACGACATGTAGAGCTGGATTCCGAACATCGTCAACAGGTAGCCATAAATGACGAGCTGCACGATGATGAGCGCCCGCTTACGCTTGCGCTCCTTCTGATCGACCACGTCAGTCCACCTTTCCTAGATATCCGCGCCAGCCAAACAGGCTGCCGCAACTTCACGTAACCCGTCGCTGATCGCACCGTCGGTGCTCAGCGGTGCGAGGATGCACGCGTCGGCCGCCGCCAATTCGGTCGCGCCGGCGGTGATCAACTGCGCCGCAGTGACCAGCACCCGCGTCGACGGCGGTTCGAAATGAAATGCTTCGTCCGCGGTGCGGATCGCGACCGCGCACCCGACAAGCCGCTGTGCGGTCGGCAGTCCGACTCCTGTTTCTGCCACCACGACCTCCGCTTCGCGCTCCGGCGGCAGATAGCTCATCGACAGCGTCGCGAAGCGCTGTCGGAAAGAGGGTTTGAGCTCCTTGAGCGAGCTGCGGTAGGCGGGGTTGTACGAGCAGACGAGCATGAATTCCGCCGGCGCGCGGACGACCTCGCCGGCTCGGTCCAGATACAGGGTGCGGCGGTGGTCGGTCAGCGAGTGCAGCACCGCGAGCGAATCGTGGCGGGCCTCAACGACTTCGTCGAGATAGCAGATGGCGCCGTCCTTCACGGCTCGGGTGAGTGGCCCGTCCGTCCACACGACATCCCCGCCGGTCACCATGAACCGGCCGACGAGATCCGAGCTGGTGAGGTCGTCGTGGCAGCTGATGGTGACGACCGGGCGGCCGAGCCGCAACCCCATGTGCTCGACCAGTCGCGTCTTGCCGCATCCGGTCGGGCCGGTGAGCATGACCGGGATACGTTGGTGGAAGGCCTGCTCGAACAGCGTGACTTCGTTGCCGAGTGCGAAATAGGTCTCCGTCACGCCGACACCAGCTCTCGATGGACGTGGGCCAGCACCCGCGGGAGTTCGTCCACCCGCCGGATGCGTTGGGAGCGAAGCGGTCCGAAAACCTCTGGCAACGGGTCGACGCGAGTGGGTCCGACGCCGATGTAGTACACGGAGACGCCGGCGTCGTTGGCTTCCTCGACGGCATGCGCGGCATCGGCCCAGGCATAGCGGCCCTCGTACCCTTCGTCGGAGATCAGGCCATCACCGATGACGATGAGCAGACGCCGCTCAGAGGGTAGAGCCAACAGCCGACTTGTCAAGTGGCGCAGCGGCGCACCGAGCCGGGTGTAGCCACCGGTTTCCAAGCCCTGCTTGCTGGGCGGGGTGAACCGCGGATCGTCGAAGTTCTTGAGGCACCGCACGTCGACTCGGTGACGGGTATTGCCGGTGAAGACGAACACGCCGTGTCGCTCCCTGGCGAGATTCATTGCACGCGATAGGGCGTCGGCGCACGCCAGCTCCAAGCGGAAGATCCGTCCACCGTGTGTGCCCAACGACGAACTGCCGTCCAGTAACAGCGCGGTGGTGACATCACGACTGATCGGCAACAGCTCGCGGAAGATGCGCGGTTCGCCCGCCTCGCCGGTGGCCATGTCGATGTAGTGACTGACGTATTGCTCGACGTCGATGTCCGATCCGTCTTCGAGGCGGCTCGTCATCGCCCGGTGGGTGTGCTCTTCGAACCACTTGCGCAGGTCGACGGGGCTCGATCCAGACTGGCGGGTACGGGGGTGGGACTGTTCAAGCACCGCAACATGATTGGGCATGAAGCACTTCGTCCAGGCGTTCCATTCCGGGTACGGGATGCCGGGGCGATGATCGGGAGTGATGTCCAGGTCGTTGTCCTGCGGCCGGCTCGGTGGCGGAAGGATGGAGTTACGGAGCCCGCCGTCCCCGCCGACCGGTACCGAGTACGGCCGCGGCATGCGTTTCTGCGTCGTCGTCCATGGCATCCGCCCGAACGTGCGGCGCATCTTGTCGGCCAAGCCGTGCGGTGTTGTGTGCGCCAGCGGCAGCATACCCAGCAGCGGATCGACCCTGAGCTGTTTGTCGCTGCGCGCCATGGTGATTGCCCGGTTGAGCATCTCCTCTACACCAATGTCGGGCGGCACGATCTCCAGATCGGGCAGTGTTCGTCGCAGTTCGGGCAGCAGTCCCGGCCAGCGTGAGGCGATCCAGCCCAGGGCCGTACCGGCTTCGACAAGCGTGAGCGCCCGCAGCTCGCGGGTCGAAAGCTCATGGAGACGGTACTGCGTCACGCGTTCCTTGGTCGGCGAACACTGCAGTGCGACACCGCAGGTGATGGTTCGCCGCGTCCACCCGGAGGCGATCGCCGGGTACGGGACGTGTACGTAGCCCAGCGTCGCGTTCAATCCGAAGGAGCGCTGTTGCCCGGTGACAAGCCGAACACCCTCTCGCCGTTGCTCGCTCAGCGCGACGGCGGTGATCGCGCAACTGCGCTCGAGCGACGCAGCGCCAACGTCGGACAGTTCAGTCACGGCGAATCAGAACGTGCCGATGTTGGAGAACAGCCAGTACCAGAACGCGATGATCAGAATGGTGCCGCCCCATGCGGCGACGTAGCGAAGGATCTCCCAGAGATATCCCATCAACTGGCCCCTTTCAGTCGGAGAAGATTTCGCGGTTGACCGTATGGAGATACGGGATGGCCAGGAACGGGGTGATGTAGAAGATGTCGTAGAGCCACCAACCGATCACCGGCAACACCACACCGGCGTAACGGACATCGGCATACATCGTCATGTTGAACACGTAGCCGCACCAGATGACCACGCCCATCCAGCAGGTCACGATCATCCACTGCTGACCCCACCGCTTCATCTGCAGAAACCCGATTGCCGCGGCGATACGCATCGTGAAGACGGTGAAGACCAGGCCGATCTCCCAGCCCTTCTCCCCCGGACCGGCCGCACCACCGATCCACAGCTCGTTGAAGTGCCAGAAGTAACCGGCATCGAACATGTTGCCCCAGCCGGTCAACAACACACGAGCCAGCAGAGTGTGGTTGCCGACCACGTCCAGCGCCCAGCCGACGGCGTTGATCGCGGCGTCGACGAGCACCAGGTAACCGAGCAGCGTGACCAGCATTGGCCGCACCGTCAGTCCGGTGCGCTGGGCCCGGCGCAACAGCCACACCCCGCGCAGAAACAACGGCAGGCCGAAGATGCCGAGGGCCGCCGAACCGATGAGGATGCTGCCCGAGATCAGCCACCGATCGGCTTGGCGCTGCGCGAGCCGGGACTCCTCCATGTGCTCATCGAGTCCGCTGCCAGTGGCTATGGGCGAAGGGCGGCTCACGAAACTGACTATAGTCAGTGAAACTAGCGAAACTCAATACTGCACAGGGTCCTGGTTACGTAGTCCTCGATCAGCGCGCTCTGCGCCGGCCAGTCATGCGTGGTCGTCAGCAGTGCGTAGAGGCCCAGCAGGAAGAAAACGGCGCTATTGATCGGAATGGCCGCAGGGTCAACCTGACCACGCCGCTGGGCACGCTCGATTTCTCCGGCCACGGCGACGACCACCGGGTGTTCTTTGCTCTCGTCCGTCGGTCGGGTCTGCGAGAAGTGCAGCGCAAGAAAGTCTTTGAAGAGAACCGGGCCGAGCCGACGTTCCAGTCCCACCACCAGGCGGACGGCCTCGCTGAGCGTCGAGGACAGGTCACGCTCGGAATCCGCCAGGTAACGGGCGAATTGCTTGGCGATCCGTTCTTCTTCGCGGCGCTCCAATTCCAAGAGCACGTGTTCCTTTGTCGGGAAATGAAAGAAGAACGTGCCATGCGCAACGCCCGCGGCGGTAACGATGGCTCCGACGTCCGCGGCGGCGATCCCCGATCTCTTGAACTCGGCTATCGCCGCGCCCATGAGTCGCTCGCGAGTCTGAAGCCGTTTGGTCTCACGCGCAGACGATTTTTCTCCCACCGACATGCTCCGAGAATATCGCTCCGACCACGCACGAACGGGTTGACTTCGGTCAGTTGATCGAGATGAGCGACGAGTTCGGGGTAACGCAGCACGCCACCAAGCCCGATAGACAAGATGGGTCGGGGATGAGCGCTTGAAGACATGGCGCCTGCGTTGCCCGTTCTCCATCCAATGTCTGCGAGAACGTGTCGTATGCCAACCGGCATGCGGCGCAGACCAATGACGAAGGAGTATCACGATGAAACTGATGCAATTCGCCGCCAAGACAGCTGTTGCGGCCGCGCTCGGGGCCAGTGTCCTGGGTGCTGGTGCCGCAACCGCACAGGCCGACCCCCACTGGCCGTGGCCGCAGCCGCCGGGACCGGGCGTCAACGTCGGCGGACCTGGTCACCCGTTACCGCCGGGACACGACGGCTTCCCGCCGCCGGGCCATCGGTGGGTGCACGAGAACGTCGACAACGTGATCCCGCCCGTGTGGGCACCGCCGGCTCCCCCGCCCCCGCCGTGGGCGCCCTTCGCCCCGGTGGTGTGGAGCGCGCAGGCCCAGGTCTGGGGCGTCCAGGTGGGGACCTCGTTCGTGGCTCTCTAGTCCAGACGCACGTATCTCCCCGCGTAAGCGTCGTGCGCGCGGGGAGGTACGTGCTCTTGTCTACAGGCTGACGTAGACCGCCTTGGTGTTGAAGTAGGCCTCAATACCCTTCTTGCCGCGCTCGCCACCCCAGCCCGACTGCTTATGACCGCAGATCGGCATCGACGGGTCGGCCCCGAGGGCGCAGTTCACCCAGACCTGTCCAGCGCGAAGCTCATTGGCCATCCGGTGGGCGCGGCCGAGGTTCTCCGTCCAGATGGCGCCCGCCAGTCCGTATTCCGTGTCATTCGCCGCGGCGAGCACCTCGTCCTCGTCGTCGAACGGGATGATGCAGCCGACCGGGCCGAAGATCTCTTCGCGGATGAGCCGCATGTCTGGCGTGGTGTTGGTGATGATCGTGGCCTCGTAGAAGAAGCCCTTGCGGTCCAGCCGCTTGCCGCCGGTGATGATCTCGGCACCGCGCGAAACGCCCTCGGCCACAATGCCTTCCACTCGCTGGCGCTGCTTCTCACTGATCAGCGGGCCCAGCACGGAGTCAGCGTCCGCGCTACCGCCCATGGGCAGCATCTTCGCGAAACCCGCAATGCCCTCGACGACCTGGTCGTAGATGCCGCGCTGGACGTAGATCCGCGAAGTGCAGGAACAGTTCTGGCCCGAGCCTGCCAGCAGGCCCAGGCTCGCGTTCATGATCGCCTTGTCGAGGTTGGCGTCGTCGAACATGATCAGAGGTGACTTGCCGCCGAGTTCGAGGGTGAGCCGTTTGAGGTTGCCGGCGGCGGCCTGCACGATCAGCCGGCCGACCTCCGTCGACCCGGTGAAGGCGATCTTGTCCACATCGGGATGCGCGGCCAGCGCCGCGCCCGCCGTCTCGCCGTAACCGGTGATGACGTTGAAGACACCGTCGGGCAGCCCCGCCTCGCGGAAGATCTCCTCCAATTTCAGTGCGGTGAGAGGTGTTTCCTCCGCCGGCTTGAGAACGCAGCTGCACCCCGCGGCGAGCGCGGGCGCGGCCTTGAGCATGGCGACGAAGAACGGGCCGTTCCACGGGATGATCAGCCCGGCGACCCCGACCGGCTCGAGCTGAGTGAAGTTGTGGAAGGTCTCGTAGTGGCCGAGCAGACCGTCGGACACGACATTGCTTGACTCACCGTGGATCTTGCCGACCCAGCCGGCGTAGTACAGCAGCATCTCGTTGGCCACCTTGATGATCTGCTGCGCAGCCACCGGGTTCATGCCGTTGTCCTGGGACTCCAGCGCAGCAAGCTCATCGGTACGCTGCTTGACGATCTCGGCGGCCTTGAAGAGCACCTCGGCGCGGCGCGCGGCGGGCAGCTTGCGCCACACGCCCGACTCGAACGTTTCACGGGCGCGCGCCACCGCGGCGTCGACGGCCGCCTTGTCAGCGTCGGGGACTTCGGCGATGAGCTCCTCGGTGGACGGGTTGAAGACCTCAATAGTGGCAGTCATTATCTGTGATCCCTTTCGACTACAGCTGGGCCCACACCGTTTTGGTCTTCAGGTAGCCCTCGAGGCCTTCCTTGCCGAACTCATGGCCCCAACCGGACTGCTTGTAGCCGCCGAACGGCACATCGTGGTCAAAGATCAACTGGCAGTTGATCTGCACGCTGCCCGCCTGCAGTCTCTTCACCAGCCGGTGGCCCCGGCTGATGTCGGTGGTCCACACCGTGCCCGCGAGTCCGTAGGTGGTGTCGTTAGCCATCGCAATGGCTTCGTCTTCGTCGTCGAACGGGATGATCGACACCACCGGTCCGAAGATCTCTTCCCGATAGAGGCGCATATCGGGGTTGACGTTGGTGAGCACCGTCGGATGGACGAAGTACCCCTTGCGGTCGAGCCGGTACCCGCCGGTGACAACCTCGGCACCGTCGCGCTTACCCTCGTCGATGAATCCCAGCACGCGGTCGAGTTGCTTCGCGCTGATCAACGGACCGCTCATAACCCCTTCTTCGTCCGGGGCGCCGTACTTCATGAAGTTCGCGACTCCGGCAATGCCCTCTACGACCTGGTCGTAGACGCCGCGCTGCACGAAGATCCGGGAACCGCAGACGCACCCCTGCCCGGAGTGCACGAAGATGCCCATTGCGGCACCGAAGATGGCCTTCTGCAGATCGGCGTCGTCGAAGATCAGCACCGGCGACTTACCGCCGAGCTCCAGCATCACCTTTTTGAGGTTGCCCGCTGAGGCTTGCACGATCATCTTGCCGACCTCGGTCGACCCGGTGAACGCGACCTTCTCGACATCAGGATGCGCACTGATCGCCGCGCCCGCGGTGTGCCCGTAGCCGGTGATCAGGTTGACCACGCCCTCGGGAACGCCGGCCTGGTGAATCAGCTTGTCGAGCAGCAATGCCGAAAGTGGTGTCTCCTCAGCGGGTTTCACCAGGCTGCTGCACCCGGCCGCCAGCGCGGGGGCGATCTTGGCGCAGGCGTTGAAGATCGGTCCGTTCCACGGAAAGATCAGCCCGACAACGCCGTAGGGTTCCTTGAGCGTGTAGGCGTGCAGGTCGACGTAGCTGTCGGCGGCAATGCCGGTGGTCTTCACGTTGTAGGACGTGCCGTTGATCTTGGAACACCAACCGGCGTAGTAGCGGAAGAATTCGGCACAGGTGGGGACCACCATCTCCGACTGCAGCTTCATCATTCCGGTGTTGGCAGAGTCGATCGCCGCGAATTCCGCCGCATGCTCGTCGATCAGGTCCGCGATGCGCCACATGACCTTGGCCCGCTCACGCCCCGGCAGCTCGGACCACACACCGGATTCGAACGATGACTTGGCCGTGGCGACCGCCTCGTTGACGCCCGTCCCTCCGCAGTCGGTGAACTCGCCGATGCGCTCCTCGGACACCGGGTCGATGATCGGGATGAGCTCGCCGTCGCCCGACCTGCTTCGGATGTCGTCCAATACGGCTTGCAGCGTCATCGTTGACCTCATCTTGTTCGCGTCGTCGAGCGGTTCCCGAATGCTGAGCAACTGCTTAGCATTTTCGTCAGCGGTGGGTCAATAGCCGCATGCACGGCGGCGAATAACTGATAGACCCGCATGTGCGGGTGAATCTCTTGTCAGCGGTTAGGGTGCGGCGTGGTTGCCGGGTGACGCGTCGGCTCAGAAGAACGGATTGCTGTTCTTCTGATAGTCGGCCTCTTGCGGCCGCGGCCCAAAGCGGGCGACGTAGTCCTCGTCACGGCGCGCATTCTTCTTGCGCTTGCCGACATCGACGAGATTCGGATCCAGACCGTGCACCGCGAGCCGGTGCCGTCGCCACACCTTGTTCAGCGCAAGCGAGATGGCCAACGTCCACAGGTAGATCGGCACCGTCATTTCCGCGTGCACGTACAGCGCGTTCTGTTCGACAGGCAGCAGCCACAACGGCGCCAGAATGAAGAACGGGGGTATCGCTGCTTTGAGCATGAACCGTTTGACGCAGCCCGGCCCCGCGAGGTCGTTGGCGACCCAGTCGCGCATGGCGGCGGGTAGCCGTCGGAAGCCATACGAGTAGGCAAGGTTCTGGAGAAGGTTGGGCCTGGTGGCGGACGTAGCTCCTCCTCGGGTTGGATGATCTCCCAAGAGATTACTCGCCCATTTCGACATGGCTGACGCGGCCGTCAGGCCTAGCCTCGACCGTATGGACGAACTCTCCGAAGAAGTGATTGCCTTCCTCTCCGATGGCACCCGAACGGCCAAGCTGGGCTACGTCGCCGCGGACGGCAGGCCGCTGGTCGCGCCCGTGTGGTTCATCGTCGAGGGCAACCAGCTGGTGTTCAACACCGGAAAGCACGCCGCCAAAGGCCGAGCCTTGAGCCGTGACCCGCGGGTCGTGGTGTGCGTGGACGACCAGCATCCCCCGTTTTCGTTTGTCCAGGTGCAAGGGACCGCATCCACGTCGGAAGACCCCAACGACCTGTTGGACACCGCCACCCGCATCGCTGCCCGCTACGTGGGCGCGGACCGCGCCGAGGAATACGGTCGGCGCAACGGCGTGCCCGGCGAGTTGGTCGTGCGGATAACGCCGACGAAGGTCATCGCCGGATTCAACGTCGCTGATTGAGCGCCCGTTGGAGATGAATGCGGCGTTCGACGAACTCGACGCCAAGATCATCACGGGCATGACGGCCCACGCTGTGCCCGGAGCGGCAGTCGCCGTCTGGGCCGGCGGTCAGGAGTATGTCCAGGGCTACGGGATCACCAACGTCGACCATCCGACACCCGTCGACGGCGACACCGTTTTCCGGATCGGCTCCACCACAAAGACATTCACCGGCACCACGATGATGCGGTTGGCGGATCAGGGCAAGGTTGATTTGGATGCGCCTGTTCGCCAATATCTCCCTGACTTCGCGGTGGCTGATGCGAGCGCAAGCGCGACGGTGACCGTGCGCCAATTGCTGAATCACACCTCGGGCTGGACGGGTGATGATGTTCAGGACTTCGGACGCGGCGACGACGCGGTGGCACGCTACGTCGCCTCGATGACCCGACTCCCCCAGCTGACGCAACCGGGAGCCGTATTCGCTTATAACAACGCTGGTTTGGTGGTCGCTGGCCGGATCATCGAGATCGTCACCGGATCGACCTACGAGTCGGCCGCGCAAACCCTGATACTCGACCCGCTGCGGCTGGGTCATACGCACTACTTCTCAGAGCAGATCGTCGGCCTGAATGTGGCGGCGTCACACAACGTGGTCGAGGGCAAAGCGGTTGTCGATCCCGGATTCTGGGCGTTTCCGCGCAGTTGCCATCCCACCGGTGGGCTGATATCGACCGCGCGAGATCAGTTGCGGTACGCGCGGTTTCACCTCGGCGACGGTACCGCGCCGGACGGCGCCCGGCTGCTGTCTCAACAGGCGGTGGTGGCGATGCGTTCCGACCCGGGTGCCGGCGGAACGCTGCTGGTGGATCTCACTGGCATGGGCGTGACGTGGATGCTGCGACCGTCGGCGGAAGATGTGACGATCGTCCAGCACGGTGGCACCTGGAATGGGCAGCACTCGGGGTTCTTCATGGTGCCCGATCGCAACTTCGCGATGACGGTCCTGACCAACTCTGCGGGCGGCGCCCAACTGACCAACGACCTCTTCGCCGGCGACTGGGCTCTGCGCCGCTTCGCAGGGATCAGCAACCTGCCCGCGACACCTGAGCACCTCAGCGCCGCCGAGTTGACGCCCTATCAAGGGCGTTACATCGGTGAGCAGATCGCCGTGTCCGGCGATCTCGGGAAGGTAGTCATCGAATTCCGGGCCGGGGACGGTCAACTCGACGGCACCGTGAGCGCCGACGACGTCTTCGGTGGTGATCCGAATCAGGAAGCCGAACGACTGGGCTTGGCGTTCTACCGACCCGACTACTGCCTCGACCTCGGAGCCGACAACAAACCCATCGGCAGCCGATCGAATTTCGTCCGCGACGCCGACGGCGCCATCGCCTGGTTTCGCCATGCCGGCCGCCTGTTCCGACGCCAATAGTGCGTGGAACGGCTGACGATTTATTCTTCGCCGGGGGGCGGTGTGATTTTGTCTGCCTCGATCGTGATGATCAGCCTGGTCTCGTCCGGGTTTCCGCTGAAGTTGGGGTACGGAATACCGAGGTACTTGTGCGAGATCTCGTCGATGCTCGCCCGTCCGCCTTCGGAGGTCGTCTTGACCACCCGACCGCGCACCGCATAGAACCGCGCGAGGTTGTCGGGGTCCACGACGTTGACGGCGACGCGGGGATCACGCTCGATGTTCTTCGCCTTCTGCATACCGCCGACGATATTGATCACCACGTTCGCCCCGTCGGTCGTCACCCAAGTCTCGGTTAGCTGAGGCGATCCGTCGGGCATGAGCGTGGCGATGAAGCACGGGCTCGGCTTGCCGAGCAGTTCGAGCAGGCCGTCAGGGAGCGGTGGGGGCACACCGAAACGTATCACTTGCGGAATCGTCCACCCTTGGACAAAGCATGGAAGGCGTGGCGGTGAGGCGACCTCAGAGGCCTGACAGGCAACCAGTGTCGTGAACTGCTGAAACGTTGTGGAGCTAAGGGGAATCGAACCCCTGACCTTCTCGATGCGAACGAGACGCGCTACCAACTGCGCTATAGCCCCTTGGTCTCTGGCAGGCTACCAGCCGGAGGCCGCCTAGCCGAAACCGGTGACCTACTGCCCAGCCGCCCGCGGCAGGTCGAAATGCCGGGCGAAGGCAACCTCGTCGAGATGCTCGAAGACCGGGTCCTCGTCGTCGATGTCCAGTACCGCGGCACCAGGCCTGCGCAACCGTGACGGCACCAAGTCGTACTCGTGGTCCTCGGTGTTCTCCACCCCGAGCCGCGAGCGTGCCATCCGCTGCGAGCGGCGGCGCCGCACCTGCTCCTCGATCCGCGTCTGGCGACGCAGATACGCCAGGTACAGCACGGTCACCGCGCCGGCCGCACCGCAGACCCACCACAGATCGGGGCTGACGGTGAACGACAGCACGGCCGTGATCACCATGATCGCCGCCATCGCCATCAGCACTCGCTTGCGGAATCGGAACTTGCGCGCGGTGACCGCTGCGGCCGTCGTCTCTGCCCGGCGCGGCCTGTTCGCGCGGGGCGTCATGGTCGTCGCCGGCTCGTCCTCGGCTTCCAGACCCGAAGTGTCCTCGACGTATTCGTAGTCGTCGGCCGTGCCGTCCTGCGGCTCGTCCTCGGCGATCGCCTGGAACTGGTCGGTGTTATCGCCATCGGCTTCAGTCTCGACCTCGTCTTCGGCGACGACAGGCTCCTCCGCGACCGGTACAGGGGATTCGTCGAACAGGGTCGGCTGGGGCTCGGCGACACGAGCCGTGCCACCGACCGGAAGCGCGCCGGAATCCTCGTCGACCACGTCGACGTCGAGATAGTCCGGCTCAGCCTCCACGGCCACCGCGGCGACCACGACCACCGAGCGGGTGCGAGACGGCGCCACCTCGTCGTCGGAGTCAAGCTCGTCGAATTGGTCTTCCTCTGGCTGCCAATCGGGGTCGTGGCGATGGCCGGCCGAGGGTCCGCTGCGCTTGAACCGGCGCGATTTCGCGCCCCCGTTGAGTACCCGGGTGGCCAGCGCGACGTCGCTCGTCCGACGAACGTTGTCGCGCTTGCTGATGAGCATGGGGACCAACACGAACAACCACAGCACCACGAGCGATATCCACAGCAATGACTGGGGGATGCTTGGCATGATGGCCTGCTCCTTTCCCGTCCAGGCTAGGTCCGTGACCTACGCAAACCGTGACGGCGCGCCGCGGTCAATTACACACGTGTAATTACCCCTTTACAAGCACCAACAGCCCCAAATGTCACATTAGTAACAAGTGGGTTCGCAATCATGCCCACTGGGCCAGTCCGCGGCGCACCAACCGGCCCGCCACCGACCCTTCGATCTCCTCCACCGTCAACGCCACCAGCAGGTGATCCCGCCACGCGCCGTCGACGTCGAGGTACCGCTCGAGAAGGCCTTCCTCCCGGAAGCCGGCCTTGGCCAGCACCGCGCGACTGGCCGCGTTCTCCGGGCGCACCGTCGCCTCCACCCGGTGCAGCGTGACCGGCCCGAAACAGTGGTCCAGCCCCAGCGCCAGCGCACCGGTTGCCACCCCTCCGCCGGTCACCGCACTGGACACCCAATAGCCGATCCAGGCCGAGCGCAACGCCCCGTGGGTCACGTTGCCGATCGTGAGCTGACCGCAAAATTGGCCGTCGAGTTCGATCACGTACGGCAGCATCCGGCCCTTGCGAGCCTCCGCGCGAAGCCCGGAACAGACCGGCGGCCATGACGAAACTGCATGCCGCACAGTCCAATCCACCTCGGCCGTCGGTTCCCATGGTTCGAGGTTGCGACGATCGGCCATGCGGATGCGGCTCCACAACGCCGCGTCGCGCATCCGCACCGGCCGCAACCGGATGACACCGGCACGCACCCGAAGCGGACCGACCTGCGCGGGCCATCCCGGATGCAGAGAACTGTTACGCCACAGATTCACAGTGCGATTCCGCGGTTCAGCCGCGTTGAGCGAGGAAGGCGACGTCGACGAGCTCGCCGGTCCGGACCTGATCGGCTTCGGTGGGGACGACCACCAAGCAGTTGGCTTCGGCGAGTGTCGCCAAGAGATGCGATGAGGCACCGGGCGCACCACCGAGCGCCTGCACCAGATATTCGCCGGTGTCCTGGTCCCGCATCAGCTGCCCGCGCAGGAATCCCTTGCGGCCTGGAACCGACGAGATCGGCGACACGGCCCGCGCCTGCACGACACGCCGCATCGGCTGGCGCTTACCCAGCGACAGCCGGATCAGCGGCCGGACCATGACCTCGAACACCACCAGAGCGCTCACCGGATTGGCCGGCAGCAGGAAGGTCGGCACGCCCTCACGACCCAGCTGCCCGAAACCCTGGACCGATCCCGGATGCATCGCGATGCGGGTGACTTCCATCTCGCCCAGCTTGGACAGCACCGTGCGCACGCTCTCGGCGGCCGCCCCGCCGACAGCACCTGCGATCACCACCAACTCGGCGCGGGTGAGCTGGCCTTCGACCGCCTCGCGCAGTTCCTTGGGATCGGTGCTGACAATGCCCAGCCGGTTCACCTCGGCGCCCGCGTCCCTGGCCGCGGCGGCAATCGCATACGAGTTCACGTCGTAGACCTGGCCATTACCCGGCGTACGGGAGATGTCGACGAGCTCGCCACCCACACTGAGCACGGTTACCCGCGGGCGGGGATGGACCAGCACCCGTTCGCGACCGACTGCGGCCAGCAGCCCGACCTGCGCGGAGCCGATGATCGCTCCGGCCCGCACGGCGACGTCGCCCGGCTGTACGTCGTCACCGGCCCGGCGCACATACGCCCCGGACCGAACCCCGCGCAGCACTCGTACGCGCGCCTGACCACCATCGGTCCACCGCATCGGGAGCACCGCGTCGGCCAGCGTTGGCATCGGCGCACCGGTCTGCACTCGGGCCGCTTGTTTGGGCTGCAACCGGCTCGGCGTGCGCGCGCCCGCTTCGATGACGCCCATCACCGGCAGGCTGATCTCGCCGCCCTGCTCGTCGCCGGTATCGGCGCCAACGCCCTGGACATCCACGCTGCGCACGGCATAGCCGTCGATGGCCGCCTGGTCGAAACCGGGAAGTGGATGTTCGGTGATCACTTCCTCAGCGCACATCAGGCCCTGGGCCTCGGCGATCGGCACTCGAACCGGACGCGGCGCCACGGCGGCGGCCGCCACCCTGGCCTGCTGTTCTTCTACCGAACGCACCGCGCGCCTTTCTGCCTCGAGCACCGGTCGCGCGGGCCGGCCGCGGCTTCTACTGTTCGGTCTTTACGGCCAGGCCCAGTCGCGCCACCAACCATCGCCGCAAATCCGGGCCATAGTCGTCACGATCCAACGCAAAGTCAACCGCAGCCTTGAGGTAGCCGCCGGGATTTCCCAAGTCGTGTCGAGAGCCGCGGTGCACCACGACATGCACCGGATGGCCCTCTTTGATCAGCAACTCGATGGCGTCAGTCAACTGAATCTCGCCGCCGACGCCGCGATCGACCCGGCGCAGCGCGTCGAAGATCGCCCGATCCAGCAGGTAGCGGCCTGCCGCGGCGAACCGTGACGGCGCATCCTCCACCTTGGGTTTCTCGACCATTCCGAGGACCTTCAACACGTTCGGGTTGGCCGCATCGGGCACGATTTCGACGTCGAAGACGCCGTAGGCACTGATCTCCTCGTCGGATACCTCGATCGCGCACAGCACCGAGCCACCGCGCTTGGCCCGCACCTTCGCCATCGTCTCCAGCACGCCCGTCGGCAGCACCAGATCGTCCGGCAACAACACCGCGACCGCGTCCTCGTCCGGGGACAACACCGCCTCCACGCACCCGACCGCATGGCCCAGGCCCAGCGGTTCGTGCTGGATCACCGACTCGACCTTGATCAGGGCGGGGGCGCGGCGCACCTTCTCCAGCATCGCCTTCTTGCCGCGGGCCTCCAGCGTGCCCTCGAGCACGAGGTCCTCGACGAAGTGGGCGACGACGCTGTCCTTGCCTTCGGAGGTGACAATCACCAGACGCTCGGCGCCGGCCTCGGCAGCTTCCTCGGCGACCAGCTCAATGCCCGGCGTGTCCACGACGGGCAACAATTCCTTGGGCACTGTCTTGGTCGCAGGCAAGAACCGCGTACCCAGCCCTGCCGCGGGGACGATCGCTGTCCGGGGAATCGGGACCTCTGGCGGCCTCATCGTTCACACCCTATCGGCATCATCCTGGCCCTTCACTCTGGCGCAACCGACACGCACGCTGACATGGTGGACGGCGTGCTCGCCGGTACGAAAGCCCAACACAGGGAGGCCCTGTTGGCGGCGCGGCGCGCCGTCCCCGACGCGATCCGGGCGGCCGACGCGTGCGCGTTGGCCGACCACCTCGGCGAGATCGTGGGTCCCGGCGACACCGTGTGCGCATACCTGCCTGTCGGCGCCGAGCCGGGTTCGCCGCAGCTGCTGGACCGCCTTCGCGAACTGTGCGCCCGAGTCCTGTTGCCGGTGACCCGTCTCGGCGCCAACGGTGAGCCGCTCGCCCTGTTGTGGGGGGTCTACGTGCCCGGCGCGCTGGTTGCGGCGCGGTTCGGCCTGCGCGAGCCTGCCGAGCCATGGTTGCCGAGCTCGGCGATCGCCGAGGCTGACATGGTGCTGGTCCCGGCACTGGCCGTGGACCGCAACGGAGTTCGGCTGGGGCGCGGCGGTGGGTTCTACGACCGTTCCTTGGCACTGTGCAGGCCCGGCGCCAAGCTTGTCGCAGTGGTGCGGGACGACGAGGTTGTCGACGAACTGCCCAGTGAGGCTCACGACGTTCGGATGACTCATGCCCTCACCCCCAAACATGGACTGTTCGCGCTGGCCGACACGGTGTAAGGCCATCGGCCTACGATGCACCCGAGCGTCGCCCCTCGAAGAGTTTTACCCGCATTTCGCCGCACCACTCCCCCGCGCGGTAGGGGGAATGATACGTGCCACGTGGCGGTTCTAGCACTTGACACGATAGAGTGCTAAAGACCAAGTTTCGTCCCGGAGGTTCATGTGCCGACCTACAGCTACGCCTGCACCGAGTGCGACAACCGCTTTGATGCGGTGCAGGCGTTCACTGATGACGCGCTGACCAGCTGCCCGCAGTGTTCCGGACGGCTGCGCAAGCTGTTCAACTCGGTTGGCGTCGTGTTCAAGGGCAGCGGCTTCTACCGTAACGACAGCCGCGATTCCGTGAAGAGCTCCAAGTCGGAATCGTCGTCGTCGAGCTCAGAGAAGTCGTCGAGCTCAGAGAAATCCTCGAGCTCCAATGACTCGTCGTCCAGCTCATCGAGTTCGGCGAAATCGTCGAGTTCGAGTGACTCGAGCAGCTCGGCGCCGGCCGCCGCAGCCTCCAGCTGACGAGCCTCGTCACGCAGTCAAGAAGCAACCTCAGTCGAATCGGGACTGGCGTTGTCCCCGAATTCGACCGAGTAGCCCAGTAATTCACTGCTTTCGTCCTTGACCGGACGTATCAGAATGCGAGTCCTCGACCCGTTGGCGGTCGTTTCTTCGAGTGCCGGAAACTGTTCGTCGAGAAGATCGGTTGCCCGCAGTTCGGCGAAGGTCTCCGGGGTGACCCCGATCAGATCCCAGATGTGCCGCCCCGCCGCTTCACCCCGACTCACGTCCATCGTCTGGTCGAAGGCGGTACTCGATGCGACGACCGTGCCGGTCGGGTCCATGAAGGCGATGGCAGCGTCGGACTCACACGCGCCGGAGAGCTGGTGGGCGCACAGTTCCAGGGACATCGGCACCAACGATTCGGCTTCGTCAGCAGTCGACACGACGGCGGACAGGGCGTTCGGAACCTGGCTCGCCGGCGTCGGCCGACCAAACAGGTAGCCCTGTGCCAGCTTGCATCCCATGCCCCTGAGCAGGTCCGCCTGCTCAGCGGTCTCCACGCCCTCCGCCACGACGGCCAGTCCCAGGCTGTGGCCAAGGCCCACCACCGCGGCGACGATCTTGCGACTCTGCCGGTGGTCGTTCATCGCCATGACGAAGCTGCCGTCAATCTTGATTTTGGAGAACGGCATTGAGCTCAGCCAGGTCAAGCTCGAATAGCCGGTGCCGAAGTCGTCCATCGCGATCATGCAGCCAAGGTTGATCAACCGGTCGAGCGTCCGTCGCGGCTGGGTCAGATCGTCGATGAAGCCCGACTCCGTCACCTCAATGTGTACGCGGCTCAACGGAAATGACGTCTCGATCGCTGCCCTGGCGATCCTGGTCGCCAACTCCGAATTACGCAGTTGCGTCGGAGAGACGTTGAAACCGAGGAACATATTGTGCGGCCAATCCGCCGCGGCCCGAAATGACGTGCGCATCAATTGATCAAGCAGGCGATCAAGCAGTCCGAAGCGATCGGCGACAGGGATGAATCGGTCCGGAGGAATGTCTCCCTCAATCGGATCATGCCACCGGGCAAGAACTTCGAACCCGAGAACGCGGCCGTCATCCAGGGACACGATCGGCTGAAAAAAAGGCTCGACGGCGCCGTTGGCCAGCGCGGACAAAAGATTGCGCGCGAGAAGCTGATCAGCGTTCACAGCTGCGCCTCCTTCTCACCCGCTCAGGCGCCGTAACTACTCTTAGGTAAGTTACAGGCAAAGCCATTCTAGAGCGAACAAACCACCAAAAAGTGCCGTACGCAGCCCACTTATCAACAGGCTGGAAAGCGCGGCGAAGCCTCGGCGCGGGTCGCGCAGCTAGCGTGGCCGCATGGGTGAGTCGCTCAATCCGACGTTGACGATTCGGATTCGGCAATTGTTGCGGCCCGACTTCACCCGCACAATGCTGGCGCGGCGCGCCACAGCGGGCGGGCTGGTCATTCTCGCCGGAATCGCCGCATTTCGGCCGGATCCGAGCGACCGGCGATCCGACGTGGTGGTTGCCGCCCACGACCTCAGTCCCGGGCTGGCGTTGTCCGTCTCCGACATCAAGCTTGAAAAGCGTTCGGCCACAATGGTGCCCGATGGTGCTCAGACGACGGTTGACGCCCTTGTCGGCACCACTCTGGCCGGGCCGGCCCGCCGCGGGGAAGTACTCACTGATGTCAGAGTGCTCGGTTCACGCCTCGCGGGTCTCGCCGCCGGCCCTGATGCGCGGGTGGTGCCCCTGCACCTTGCCGACGCGGCGGTGCTCGACTTGATCCGGCCCGGTGACGTCGTCGACGTCATGGGCGCAGTGGACGCGGGCACCGACGCCAAGCCGACGCTGGTGGCCTCCGACGCCATCGTCGTGCTGATTTCACCGAAGCCGAAAACGGCAGGGGCCGAGGATGACCGGGTGGTACTGGTGGCCCTGCCTGCCGCAGGCGCGCACTCCTTGGCCGCGGCCACGCTGGTCCAGACCGTCACGTTGACGATCCACTGAGCTAACCAGGCGGGGGCGGGGGCACCGGTGTGTCGTCGGGCGGCCCCGGTCGCTGAATCGCATCCATCACCATGTCGGCGATCTCATCCGACGACGAGGTGCTGGCCGGCCCGGGCGCCGGGGTGGAGCTCGGCGCGGCCGCTGCGATAGCACCTGAGGCCGCAAACACACCGAACACAGCCGCCGTCGCGACCGCGCGAATCCACATGGCGTTGTCCTTCCACAGGGTCCTTCCAAAGGCGTATGCGGCCAAGCTAACAGGTCCCCGGCTGACCTGCCCGGCCCGTATTAACCTTCGAGGTCTCGGGGGGCGCAGTCCTAATTTGACAAGCGAGACCCAATCGAAAGGGGCAATACCGTGTTGAAAGGGTTCAAGGAGTTTCTCTCCCGCGGGAACATCGTCGATCTGTCCGTGGCAGTGGTCATCGGCACCGCGTTCACCGCCCTGGTCACCAAGTTCACCGAGAGCATCATCACGCCGTTGATCGATCGGATCGGGGCGGGCAAAGACGCCGAGTACGGCCTCCTGCGGATCGGCATCGGCGGTGGACAAGCCATCGACTTGAACATCCTGCTGTCGGCGGTGATCAACTTCGTTCTCGTAGCGGCTGTGGTGTATTTCTTCGTCGTCGTGCCCTACAACCGGCTCCGCAGGAAGGGCGAGGTCGAGCAGGCCGGTGACACCGAGCTCAGCTTGCTGACCGAGATCCGCGATCTCCTGGCCGACGCAAGCGGTACGCCGAAGAAGGTCACCGGCCCGGGTACCGGCCCGAGCCCTGACACCGCGGAGACCACGAGTGCCGACAGAGACTGATCGCGGCGCAGCACCAACAAAATGGCCCCCGGCGTGTGCCGGGGGCCATTTTGTTGCCGTGCTCAGGGAGTTAGTTCATGTTCCAGGGTTCGCCGTAGGTGGTGACGCTGTCACCGGCCTTGGAGATGAGGCGGGCGAAGGGGCGCAGCAGCACGCCGCCGGCGGCACCGGTGACGGTGCCGTGGGCGTTGGCCACGGCGACCGAGCCATTGGGGCCCGAGACGTCCACCGAGAAGGTGGCGACTTCCTGGATGCCGGGGCCGTTGCCCAGGTCAGCGCTGATCGACACACCCGGGAACAGGTTCGGGGTGATGACCGAGCCCAGCGGGTTGAAACCCGTCGGGGAGATGTTGGCGTCGTCGAGCAGGATGTTGGGGGTGGTGTAGCTGAAGTTGATGCCCACACCCAGCGACCACGGGAAGCCGACCTGGTAGCCCAGCTCCAAGGTGCCCGCGAACTCATCGGCACCCGGGCCGACGACGCTGTAGACGGCCTTGCCGGAGTGGAACCACTCACGAGTCAGCCGGTTGCGGTCCAGGGGGAACACACCGTTGAGGTAGGTGTCCCACTGCTGAACGGTCATCGTGCGGCCACCGCCGTCAACCAGACTGAGCTCGTTGTCCAAACCTGCGTGCGAGGTACCTGTCCCGACGAACAACGCCGCGACGGCGGCGATCATCGCCACCAGTACCCGACCGATTACCTTCATGTTCTCCCTAGCTATGTCGACGGTGACCCGTGGGCTCACCGAGTGTGTAGTTCGTGGTCGGGTCCCTACTGCTGGCACCGCACACGGCGTTAGGCAGTAATGAGAGTCCTCACACACCGCTCTTACGCTCTGCTCATCGTTGACACGAGGAACATAACGGGATGGCATCTGGGCGGCAACGCATAGAAGCGCGGTGCGCCGAAACGCCGTTTGCCGGAGGAAGTTTGCTGGAAGGCCAACCGCGGTTAACCGGATGCCGATGCGGCTTCGACTGGGCGAGCCCCATCACAGCTGTGTTCGCCCGCCACCCCGGAACCCACGGCCTGCCGATCATCAATGGTGGTGCGGCGGAACGTTATCCCTGAACCACTGCTCGCGGTCCGCAGAGTCGCGATTGTCGTCGGGGTCGCGTTCGTCAGAGGACTCCTGAGGCAGTTCGGTACCGAAGATCTTGTTAACTGCGGTCCGGTTCTGAGACGAAGATGCCATCACAACCCCCCATAATTGTGACAAAGATCACAATCTTGATGTTTGCGCAGTTCACAGGGTGTTAACACAAGGCCTCCAACCCCGGTTGCGACGCGCTTAACAGACGGTACGCCGCCACCCGCGGCCACCGCATCACTCCCGAGGGAGCTTGCTTAGATCTCCAGGCTGGAAAGCTGGCCGATGACATGAGTCGCCAGCGGGTTCAGCGTTGCCATGCCGTCGCGAACCGCATAGCGCGAGCCCGCAATGTTGACCACCAGGGTGCTGCCGGAAATCCCGGCGAGGCCGCGCGACAGGCCCGCGTCGGTGATTCCCGCCGACAGCCCCGAGGCGCGCAGCGCTTCCGAGATGCCGAGCAGCTCACGATCGAGGATCGTCTTGGTGGCCTCCGGCGTCACGTCGCGCGGAGTGACACCTGTGCCGCCGACCGACACCACCAGGTCGACACCACCGATGACAGCGGTGTTCAGCGCGTTGCGAATCTCGATCTCATCGGCAGAAACCACCACGACGCCGTCCACCACGAAGCCCGCCTCGGCGAGCAGCTCGGTGACCAACGGACCGCTGTGGTCCTCCTCATCGCCGTGGGCCGTGCGGTCGTCGACGACGACGACGAGTGCGCGCCCCACCAGCTCCCCTGGCTGTTCCATGGATGTCACCGTATATCCGCCCGCCGACATCCTGGCAGTCGTGCTGGTCAGCGTCACGGGATGTTCACCCACCACCCGGATCACTGGGCCGCCTTTCCGAGCGTGACCTGCACAGTGCGGGGGGAACCGGACGGATCGGTGTAGGTCAGCGTCACCTTGTCACCCGGCGCCCGCGACCGGACCGCGGCGACCAGGGCATCGGCGCTGCCGATCACGCGGTCGTTGAGCTTGGTCACCACCACGCCGCTGGGCAGGCCTGCGGACGCGGCCGCACCGTCCTTCGTGACGTCGACAATCTTCGCTCCGTGAGTGGTGGTGTCATTGCTGACCTGCACCCCAAGCGAGGCATGCGTGGCCGTCCCGGTGCTGATCAGCTCGTCGGCGATCCGCTTGGCCTGGTCCACCGGAATGGCGAAGCCCAGCCCGATCGAACCGCTCTGGGCGTCCGGTGAGTCACCACCGAGGGTGGCGATCGCCGAGTTCACCCCCACCAATTCGCCGTTCATGTTCACCAGCGCGCCACCGGAGTTGCCGGGGTTGATGGCGGCGTCGGTCTGGATCGCGTCCAGCACGGTGTTCTGGTTGTTGGCGTCGCCGCCGGTGGCCACCGGGCGATTCAGGGCGCTGACGATCCCGGTGGTCACGGTGCCTTCCAGGCCCAACGGCGAGCCGACCGCCACCACGTCCTGGCCGACCCGCAGGTTGGACGACGAGCCCAGGCTGATCGGAGTCAGGCCCGAGACCCCCTGCGCCCGAACAACGGCGATATCGCTGGCTGGATCGGTGCCGATCACCGTGAAGGGTGCGGTGCGGCCGTCGGCGAACGTCACGGTCGTCGTCGGGGCTCCGCCGGCCGGCGGAGCGCTCGGCCCGCCGGAGTTGCCCGGTCCACTAGGGCTACCCGGTGCACTGGGACCACCCGGGGCCAGCGGCGGCAGACCGGGGATCGCGGGCGGCGGAGCGGCGGGAGGAGCCGAGCCGGGCTTGGCCGCGGCGACCACGTGGTTGTTGGTCAGGATCAGTCCGTCCGAGGACAGGATGATGCCCGAACCCTCCTCGGACTGGCGGCCGAACTCCGTCTCGAGCTTGACCACGCTGGGGACCACCTTGGCGGCCACCTGCTCGACCGAACCCACCGGCAAATTTGCCGCAGGAACGTTGGACACCCCGTTCGGCCCGCCCTGCAGCACGTTGCCGATCGGTTGCCGGTCGGGGTGGGCGAGCAGGACCACACTGCCGCCGATGCCCGCCGACACGACCGCGATCGCCAGAGCTCCCGCAGTCAAGGCCCCTGCGCGGGAACGCCGACGCGGGGGCATCGGGGGCATACCCGGTGCGGTGGCCGGATGTCCTTGTCGCGCAGCCTGATACGGGTCATAGGGCTGGCGGTATTGCGCATGCTGCTGTTGGGTGGCATAGCGCCAGTCGTAGGGCTGCTGATAACCGACCGGGCGGGGCTGCTGCGAATACCCCGGTGCCGCATGCTGATTCGGCCCGGGATGGCCGGGTTGCTGCTGCGGCGAGTACCTCGAGGGGTCGGTCATATCGTCAGATCGCTCTTTCTCGTCACGAGATGCAGAAAACTGTTGACTAAAGCTTGCCTTGCACTACTGAGAATCGACTGAGACAACACTCGTTACAGCCGGTGGTTTTTGCTGGGAGTGCCCTCGATCACCATTCGTCTTGGCCCTTTTGGTCGTGATTTCGCTCTCAGCTGAAGGATCCGGATACATCACGGCGCCGGCAGGCAGGCCAGGCAGCAGGACGTAGAACGCCGTGCCGGGCGGTTGTCCACCGGGCACCGTGTCGGCGATGCGAATCATCCCGCCGTGTTTGACGACCACCTGCTTGACGATCGCCAAGCCGAGCCCCGAGCCGGGCATCGCCCGCGCCGACATCGACCGGTAGAACCGCTCGAACACCAGGCCGCGTTCCTCAGGCGGAATTCCGGGCCCGTGGTCGGACACCACAAACTCGGCGTGGGCGGCGTCCACCTGGCGCAGCCGGACCCCGACGTGGGCGCCAGAGGGGCTCCACTTCGCCGCGTTGTCGAGCAGATTCACCACCGCCCGCGACAGTCCGGCGGGGTCGCCATAGACCTGCCATCCGATGACGTCGACGTCGAACTGAACATCGTTGCGGCGCCTGCGCGCCCGTTCCAGGCTGCGTTCGATGACATCGCTCAGGTCGACCGCCTCGTGCACAACCCCGCCGGCGTCCTCACGCGTGAGGTCGACCAAATCGCCTACGAGAGTGGACAATTCTTCGATCTGCGCAATCACGTCGGTGCGCAAGTCGACCATCTCGCTGTCCGGCAGGCGGGGAGCTCCCGGTTGCATCGAGGCCATCAGCAATTCGACATTGGTGCGCAGCGAGGTCAACGGGGTGCGCAGCTCGTGTCCGGCATCGGCGACCAGGCGCGCCTGCCGCTCCCGCGATTCGGTCAACGCACGAAGCATCGTGTTGAACGTCTCGGTGAGCCTTGCCAGCTCGTCACTGCCGAACACCGGAATAGGCCGCAGATCATCGGTGCGCGCCACCCGCTCGGCCGCCTCGGTCAGCCTGGCCACTGGCCTCAGGCCGGTTCGGGCCACCATGCCGCCGGCGATCGCGGCGACCACCACGCCGATACCGCCCACCGCCAGCAGCACCCATTTCAGCTTCGTCATCACCGCGTTGGTGGGGGCGAGGCTCTTCGAGATCAGCAGCGAGCTGCCGTTGGGCAAGTGCACCGCCAGCACCCGCTGGTTGGTCACCGTCCGGCGAGACATCAGCAACTCCCCGCCGATGACGGACTTCTCCGGCTCACCGATCGGCAGCTTCTGACCCTGCTGGTTTGCCGTGTAGATCGAACGGCCGGGGTTGACGAGCATGGCGTTGACGTCGGAATAGGCGGTGCCCTCGATCGCCTTACCGGGGTCGGCGGCCAACGACCCGCTGGCGATCAGCAGGCCCGCCCGGCTCTGCAGCTGATTGTCGATATCCGTGTAGAGCGCGGCCGACACGACCGCATACACCGCGACCGCCATCAATACGACGACCATCGCCACCATGGACATCGCCAGCAGCATCACCCGCCATCGCAGGGAAAGCGATGTCGTCGGTTCGTCGGGCGCCCGCCCAGCTCGCGCGCGCCGCCTCAGTCGTGCCATCAGGGGGGTGTCTCACGCAGCACGTAACCCACACCCCGCACGGTGTGGATCAGCCGCGATTCTCCTTCTGCTTCAGTCTTTCGGCGTAGGTAGCCGACGTATACCTCCAGCGCGTTGCCGGAGGTCGGAAAATCGAAACCCCACACCTCTTCGAGGATGCGGCTGCGGGTCAACACCCGCCGCGGATTCGCGATGAGCATCTCGAGCAGCGCGAACTCGGTCCGGGTCAGGCTGATGGCGCGTTTGCCACGGTGCACCTCGCGGGTCACCGGGTCCAGCGTCAGATCGCCGAACGCCATCACCGCTGAATCGGACTGATCGTCGGGGCCGGTCCGGCGCAACAGGGCGCGCATCCGGGCCAGCAACTCTTCGAGGGCAAATGGCTTGGGCAGATAGTCGTCGGCACCGGCGTCCAGGCCCGCCACCCGCTCGGATACCGAGTCGCGGGCGGTCAGAACGAGGATCGGTAGATCGTCGCCGGTGCTGCGCAGCTGCCGACAGACCTCGAGTCCGTCGAGCCGGGGCATCATCACATCCAGCACGAGTGCGTCGGGCCGTTCATTAGCGATCGCGTCGAGCGCTTCGACACCGTCCTGCGCGAGGTCCACGGAATATCCGTTGAATGAAAGGGACCGGCGCAGGGACTCGCGCACTGCGCGATCATCATCAACGACAAGAATTCGCACAGCTACCAGTCTGTGCCCAACGCCTGAGATAGGCCTGAGAGGCACGCCGCACTAGCAGGCAATTCGCGGCAAGCGAACGCGATCAGCGCTTGTCGAGATCGATCAATCCGAGCCGCGCGGCCTTGAGCAACCGGCGGGGAACCTTATGCAGGCGACCGGCGACGGACACGTTGACCAGACCAGTGGCCTCGGCCTTCCACTGCGCGCGCCGACTGCGGGTATTCGACCGCGACATTCTGCGCTTGGGCACAGCCATGACGTACTTCTCCTTGATCAGGGGTTCGCCGCACAGGGACTTTTTCGGTGCCGGCGGCCAACGGTTGCACTTGAGGATAGCCGCTCACCTGCGTCGGATCCAAAACGTCCCGCCACGGCCGCCGCTGGCGCCCTCACCCCTTGACTGCGGACCGCAACTCGCCAGTAACCTACCAGTTGGTTGGTTATCGGAAGGGAAGACGGCGCGCGTGGCAACTGCGGTGCGGATCGGCAACTGCTCAGGCTTCTACGGTGACCGCATCGCCGCGATGCGCGAGATGCTCACCGGGGGCGAGCTGGACTATCTGACTGGCGATTATCTGGCTGAACTCACCATGCTGATTCTGGGCCGCGACAAGATGAAGCATCCCGAGCGCGGCTACGCCAAGACCTTCCTGACCCAGCTCGAGGAGTGCCTCGGGACCGCCCATGACCGGGGTGTGCGCATCGTCGCCAACGCCGGCGGCCTGAATCCGGCGGGTCTGGCCGATGCGATCCGCGAGCTCGCCGATCGGCTCGGCGTCCCGGCGAAGGTCGCCCATGTGGAAGGCGATGACCTGCTCCCCCGGGCGGACGAGCTGGGGTTCGGAGCGTCGTTGACGGCCAATGCCTACCTGGGCGCGTGGGGTATCGCGGACTGCCTTGCTGCTGGTGCCGACGTCGTCGTGACGGGCCGGGTCACCGACGCGTCGGTGGTGGTGGGTCCCGCCGCGGCCCATTTCGGATGGGGCCGCGACGACTACGACCAGCTGGCCGGCGCAGTGGTGGCCGGCCACGTCATCGAATGCGGTGCGCAGGCCACCGGCGGCAACTACTCCTTCTTCACCGAGATCGCCGACCTGGGCCATGCCGGGTTTCCCCTGGCGGAGCTCTACGCCGACGGCTCGTCGGTGATCACCAAGCACCCCGGCAGCGGCGGTCAGGTCAGCGTGGGCACGGTGACCGCGCAACTGCTCTACGAGATCGCCGGCCCGCGCTACGCGAACCCCGATGTCACCGCCCGCTTCGACACGATCGCGCTGGCCGCCGACGGCCCCGACCGCGTCCGCATCAGCGGTGTGCGCGGTGAGCCGCCGCCGCCGTCGTTGAAGGTGTCGCTCAACAGCATCGGCGGGTTCCGCAATGCGGTGACGTTCGTGCTCACCGGCCTGGACATCGAGGCCAAGGCCGCGTTGGTACGCGACCAGCTGGAGTCGGCGCTGCACGTGCGGCCCACCGAGATGGGCTGGACGCTGGCGCGGACCGACCACTTCGATGCCGACACCGAGGAAGCCGCCAGCGCGCTACTGAGCTGTGTCGTACGCGATCCCGATCCCAAGAAGGTCGGCCGCCAGTTCTCCTCGGCCGCAGTCGAACTCGCGCTGGCCTCGTATCCCGGCTTCACCTCCACCGCACCACCGGGCGACGGTCAGGTCTACGGCGTGTTCACCGCCGGCTATGTACCGGCGAACGAGGTCGCACAGGTCGCTGTGCGGCCCGACGGAACCCGCACCGACATTGCCGCGGCCACCACCACCCGCGAACTATCCGACGTCCAAGCGCCACCACTGCCCCAAGCCCCTGCCCCCGGGCCGACCCGGCGGCTGCCGCTTGGCACGATCGCCGGGGCACGCAGCGGGGACAAGGGTGGGGCGGCGAACGTCGGCGTGTGGGTACGCACCGACGACCAGTGGCGCTGGCTGGCACACACGTTGACCGTCGATGCCCTACGCGAATTACTGCCGGAGACAAAGGCTCTCCCGGTCACCCGGCACCTGCTACCAAACCTGCGAGCCGTGAACTTCGTCATCGATGGCATCCTCGGGCAGGGTGTCGCCTATCAGGCGCGGTTCGATCCGCAGGCCAAAGGCCTCGGTGAATGGCTGCGCAGCCGGCACATCGACATCCCGGAAGCGATCCTGTCGTGAGTATCTGGAACACCCCCGAACGCCAGCAGCTGCGTAAGACCGTGCGCGGCTTCGCCGAACGCGAGATCCTGCCCCATATCGAGGAGTGGGAACGCGCCGGTGAGCTCCCCCGCGATCTGCACCGCCGGGCCGCCGCGGCCGGCCTGCTGGGCGCCGAGCTACCGGAATCGGTCGGTGGCGGAGGCGGTGACGCCGCGGACTCGTTGATCATCTGCGAGGAATTGCACGAAGCCGGCACTCCCGGTGGGGTTTTCGCCTCACTGTTGACCTGCGGTATCGCGGTGCCGCACATGGTTGCCTCCGGTGACGAACGGCTGATCGAGAAATTCGTCCGGCCGACGTTGCGTGGTGAGCTGATCGGATCGCTGGCCATCACCGAGCCGGGCGGCGGCTCGGACGTCGGCCACCTGAGGACGACGGCGACGCGCGCCAATGACGAATACGTCGTCAACGGTGCCAAGACGTACATCACCTCGGGCGTGCGAGCCGACTATGTCGTCACCGCCGTGCGGACCGGTGGCACCGAACTTCCCGGGGCATCAGGGGTCTCGCTGCTCGTCGTCGAAAAGGGCACACCGGGATTTGATGTCACCCGCAGGCTGGACAAGATGGGCTGGCGGTCCTCGGACACCGCCGAGCTTTCCTACACCGAGGCTCGAGTGCCTGCGCCCAATCTGGTCGGCAGCGAGAACACCGGGTTCGCGCAGATCGCGCAGGCTTTCGTGTCCGAACGCATCGGTCTTGCAGCCCAGGCGTATTCGTCGGCGCAACGCTGCCTGGACCTGAGCGTGCAGTGGTGCCGCGACCGGGAGACGTTCGGGCGTCCGCTGATCTCCCGCCAGTCGGTACAGAACACGCTCGCCGAGATGGCCCGTCGCATCGATGTGGCGCGGGTGTATTCGCGCAACGTGGTGGAACGGCAGTTATCGGGCGAGGCGGATTTGATCGTGGCGGTGTGCTTCGCCAAGAACACCGCGGTGGAAGCCGGCGAGTGGGTGGCACACCAGGCCGTGCAACTGTTCGGAGGGATGGGCTACATGACCGAATGCGAAGTCGAACGCCAATATCGGGACATGCGGATCCTGGGTATCGGCGGGGGAACCACCGAAATCCTGACCAGCCTGGCCGCCAAGGCACTGGGATACCAGGCATGACCCGCCTGCAGAGCACTCTCGACCCGAAGGCGCCGACCTACGTCGAGGCGGCGCAGGCCATGGTGGAAAAGCTCACCGAGATCGACGGCGAACTGGCGAAGGCTCTGGCCGGTGGTGGCCCAAAGTACGTGGACCGGCATCACGGTCGTGGCAAGCTCACCGCCCGCGAACGCGTCGAACTGCTTGTCGACCCCGATTCGCCGTTCCTGGAACTGTGCCCATTGGCGGCCTACGGCAGCGACTTTCAGGTCGGGGCCAGTCTGGTGACCGGCATCGGCGTGGTGGAAGGCGTCGAGTGTCTGTTGATCGCCAACGATCCCACCGTCAAGGGCGGCACTAGTAACCCCTGGACACTGAAGAAGATGCTTCGGGCCAACCAGGTCGCATTCGAGAACCGGCTGCCGGTGATCTCCCTGGTGGAGTCCGGCGGTGCGGATCTGCCCACCCAGAAGGAAATTTTCATCCCGGGTGGTCGGATGTTCCGTGACCTGACGCAGCTCTCCGCGGCAGGCATCCCCACGATCGCATTGGTGTTCGGCAATTCCACGGCCGGTGGCGCCTACATGCCGGGGTTGTCCGATCACGTCGTGATGATCAAGGAACGGTCGAAGGTCTTCCTGGCCGGTCCCCCGCTGGTGAAGATGGCCACCGGCGAGGAGGCGGACGACGAATCCCTCGGCGGGGCCGAAATGCACGCCAGAGTATCGGGTTTGGCCGATTACTTCGCGGTCGACGAGCTCGACGCCATCCGTATCGGACGTCGGATCGTGGCCCGGCTCAACTGGGCCAAGCAGGGGCCCGCACCGCGACCGGTGACCGCGCCGCTGGCCGACCCCGACGAGTTGCTGGGCATCGTCTCGGCCGATCTGCGGATTCCGTTCGATCCCCGCGAGGTGATCGCCCGCATCGTCGACGGGTCCGATTTCGACGAGTTCAAGGCGATGTACGGGGCATCCTTGGTGACAGGCTGGGCGACCCTGCACGGCTATCCGGTGGGAATCCTCGCCAATGCCCGGGGTGTGCTGTTCAGCGAGGAATCCCAGAAGGCGACGCAGTTCATCCAGCTGGCCAACCGGTCCAACACGCCACTGTTGTTCCTGCACAACACGACCGGCTACATGGTGGGCAAGGCCTATGAGGAAGGCGGGATGATCAAGCACGGCTCGATGATGATCAACGCAGTCTCCAACTCTCGGGTCCCGCACATCTCCCTGCTGATCGGCGCCTCCTACGGAGCCGGCCACTACGGGATGTGCGGGCGCGCCTACGATCCCCGCTTCCTGTTCGCCTGGCCCAGCGCCAAATCCGCGGTGATGGGTGGGGCACAGCTGGCGGGCGTCCTGTCGATCGTCAACCGCGCGGCCACCGAGGCCCGCGGCGGAACGGTCGACGAGACGGCCGACGCGGCGCTGCGAGCGGCGGTCGAAGCGCAGATCGAGGCCGAATCGCTGCCGATGTTCCTCTCGGGCCGGATCTACGACGACGGGGTGATCGATCCCCGCGACACCCGAACCGTGCTCGGAATGTGCCTGTCCGCCATAGCCAATGCACCGATCGAGGGGACGTCGAACTTCGGCGTCTTCCGGATGTGAGCCCCCGATGAGCAGCCAATCCAGCATCAGTCGAGTTCTCGTTGCCAATCGTGGCGAGATCGCGCGCCGCGTCTTCGCCACCTGCCGCCGCCTCGGAATCGCCACGGTGGCCGTGTACACCGACCCCGACGCACAGTCCCCCCACGTCACCGAGGCCGACGCCCGGGTACGCCTCGACGGCAACCTCGGTTACCTCGACGCAACCCAGCTGATCGCCGCGGCAAAGGCCTCCAACGCCGATGCCATCCACCCCGGCTACGGATTCCTTTCCGAGAACCCCGATTTCGCCAAAGCCGTTTTCGACGCCGGACTGACGTGGATCGGGCCGCCGGTCGCCGCCGTCGCATCGATGGGCTCCAAGATCGAAGCCAAGAAGATGATGGCCGCCGCCGGGGTTCCGGTGCTCGACGAACTCGACCCGGCGACGGTCAGCCAAGCACAGCTGCCGGTGCTCGTGAAGGCGTCGGCCGGTGGCGGTGGACGCGGCATGCGGGTGGTGACCGAGTTATCCGAGCTGCCCGGCGAGGTGCAGGCCGCCAGCCGAGAGGCCCAGTCGGCGTTCGGCGACCCGACGGTGTTCTGCGAGCGGTACCTTCCCACCGGCCACCACGTCGAGGTGCAGGTGCTCGCCGACGAGCACGGCACGGTCTGGGCGGTCGGTGAGCGGGAGTGCTCCATCCAACGCCGACACCAGAAGATCATCGAGGAAGCACCCTCGCCCCTGGTTGAACGCGTTGCGGGCATGCGGGAGAGGCTGTTTGCGGCGGCTCGCCTGGCCGCAGGGGCAATCGGCTACACCGGGGCGGGCACGGTGGAGTTCCTCGCCGGCGACGACGGCGAGTTCTACTTCCTCGAGATGAACACCCGACTGCAGGTCGAGCACCCCGTCACCGAACTCACCACCGGTTTGGATCTGGTCGAGCTCCAGCTTGCGGTGGCCGACGGCCAGCGACTCGATCCCGAGCCACCGCCGGCCCGCGGGCACTCCATCGAGGCACGGATCTACGCCGAAGACCCGGCCCGGCATTGGCAACCCCAGGCCGGCCACATCCATCGCTTCGAGGTGCCCGGCGCAGGAACATCTTTCGGCTTGTTCACCGGTACCGGTATCCGGCTGGACTCCGGAATCGGCGACTCGTCGACGGTATCGATTCACTATGACCCGATGCTGGCCAAGGTGATCTCGTACGCGCCGACCCGGCGGCGCGCGGCACAGGTGCTCGCCGATGCGCTGGCCCGTACCCGCGTGCACGGTATTCGCACCAATCGTGATCTGTTGGTCAACGTCCTACGGCACCAAGCGTTTCTGGATGGCGCCACCGACACCGCGTTCTTCGACACTCACGGGTTGGCGGAGTTGGCCCGCCCGCTGGCCGATGACCGCACGACCCGACTGGCGGCAGTGGCCGCCGCCCTGGCCGACGCCGCCCACAACCGCGCCGCTGCCACGGTGATGGGCGAGATACCGAGCGGCTGGCGCAATGTCGTGTCGGACAATCAGCACAAGACCTACCTCGACGCGGCCGAACACGAGCACCGCGTCGCGTATCGGTTCACCCGCGACGGCCTGGTGCTGCCCGACGACGAGGGCGTGACGCTGGTGTCGGCGCGGCCGGAGCAGGTGGTGCTCGCCGTCAGTGGGGTGGCCTCGGCGTTCGAGGTAAGCCGTTACGGCACCGAGGTTTTCGTCGACTCGCCCCTGGGCCCTGTCGCCTTGACCGCCGTGGCGCGCTTTCCCGAGCCGGGCTCGACCGTCGAGAAGGGTTCGCTACTGGCACCCATGCCCGGCGCGGTGATCCGGCTCGGCGCGGCACTGGGCGACACCGTGACGTTCGGCCAGCCGCTGGTGTGGCTGGAAGCGATGAAGATGGAACACACCATCACCGCACCCGCCGACGGCGTGGTGACCCAACTCGACGTCCAGGTCGGCCAGCAGGTCGACGTGGGGACAGTCCTTGCCCGGGTAGAGAACGAAAACAAGACAGAAGGAGAACTGTGACCGTCTTGAACAGCGACACCGGCTTCATCGAGAGCGCCGAACGGCAAGAGTTGCGCAAGGCGGTCTCGGCGCTGGCGTCGAGCTACGGCCAGGAATACTATCTGGCGAAGGCGCGTGCCGGTGAGTACACCGACGAATTGTGGTCCGAGGCAGGAAAACTCGGCTTCATCGGGGTCAACCTCCCCGAAGAATACGGTGGCGGCGGCGCCGGCATGTACGAGCTGTCGCTGGTCATGGACGAGATGGCGGCAGGCGGCTGCTCCCTGCTGATGATGGTCGTGTCACCGGCCATCAACGGCACGATCATCAGCAAGTTCGGCACCGACGAGCAGAAACAGCGCTGGCTGCCCGGAATCGCCGACGGCTCGATCACCATGGCGTTCGCCATCACCGAACCCGACGCCGGATCGAACTCGCACCGCATCACCACCACCGCGCGACGAGACGGCAGCGACTGGATCCTGTCCGGTCAGAAGGTGTACATCTCCGGTGTCGACCAAGCTCAAGCGGTGCTCGTCGTGGGCCGGATGGAAGATGCCAAGACCGGCAACCTGAAGCCCGCGCTGTTCATCGTGCCGACCGACACCCCCGGTTTCACGTTCACCAAGATCGACATGGAGATCGTCAGTCCGGAGAACCAGTTCTCGGTGTTCATCGACGACGTCCGGCTGCCCGCCGATGCCCTGGTGGGTTCGGAGGACGCCGCGATCGCACAACTCTTTGCGGGCCTGAATCCCGAACGGATCATGGGCGCCGCCAACGCGATCGGGGTGGGACGCTTCGCGATCAGCAAGGCGACCGATTACGTCAAAACACGCCAGGTGTGGAAGACGCCGATCGGCGCCCATCAGGGCATCGCCCATCCGCTGGCGCAAAACCACATCGAGATCGAGCTGGCCAGATTGATGATGCAGAAGGCGGCAACGCTCTATGACCACGGCGACGATTTCGGCGCCGCCGAGGCGGCGAACATGGCCAAATACGCCGCGGGCGAGGCCTCGACCCGGGCTGTCGACCAGGCCGTGCAATGCTTCGGCGGCAACGGGCTGACCAAGGAGTACGGCATCGCGTCGATGATCACCGCCTCACGGCTGGCCCGCATCGCCCCGGTGAGCCGCGAGATGATTCTGAACTTCGTCGCGCAGACATCCCTGGGCCTGCCGCGGTCGTACTGAGCGGCGGGCAGGAACGAAGCGACATGGGGAATGACATGACAACCCTCGTCACCTATGCCGTCGACGGTCACGTCGCCCGGCTGACGCTGGACTCACCGCACAACCGCAACGCGCTGTCCACTCGGTTGGTCGAGCAGCTGCACTCCGGTTTGCGGGACGCAGCCGCCGATCCCGCGGTGCGCACGGTGGTGCTGGGGCACACCGGCGGCACATTCTGCGCTGGCGCCGATCTGAGCGAAGCCGCCGACGGAGACCCCGTGGAAACCACCGCGGCGCGGGCTCGCGAACTGGCAACTGTGCTGCGCGCGATCCTCGAGTCGCCGGTACCGGTGGTCGCCGCCATCGATGGCCACGTCCGGGCCGGCGGACTGGGTCTGGTCGGGGCATGCGACATCGTGGTCGCGGGTCCGCGCAGCACGTTTGCGCTCACCGAGGCGCGCATCGGTGTGGCGCCGGCCATCATCTCCCTGACGCTGCTGCCCAAGATGTCGCCGCGCGCGGCTGCCCGCTACTACCTCACGGGTGAGACGTTCACCGCGGCGACGGCCGCCGAGATCGGGCTGATCACCATCGCCGCCGACGACCTCGACTCTGCGCTGGCGACAGTCGTGGCCGACCTGGGTCGGGGGTCGCCCCAGGGGCTCGCCGCGTCGAAAGCCCTGACCACGGCCGATGTCCTGGCTGGATTCGACCGCGATGCCGAACGACTGGCCATGGAATCGGCGCGGCTGTTCGTCTCGGAGGAAGCGCGGGAAGGGATGCTGGCGTTCCTGGAGAAACGTCAGCCCCGCTGGCTGCGATAACACCACTGTGATAGATCAGCGAACACTCTTGCGGTTGCCTTCCAGAGTCGTACCCTCGTAGGCGATGAGCAATTTGACACCACGGGACGCGACGACGCGAGCCGCTGACACCGACCGCATCCAGGTTGCTCAGCTGCTCACCGAAGCCGCGGCCAAGGGACGTCTGCAACTCGGAGAGTACGAGCAGCGGCTGGCGAAGGCCTACGCCGCGCAAACTTACGAGGAATTGGATCGGCTCACCGAGGACTTGCCGGAAGCGGACGCTTCGCACCGGCGCGGCGCATCCAAACCGGCGCCCAAGACGCTACTGCTGGCCATCTTGAGCGGTTTCGAGCGGCGCGGCCGATGGAACGTTCCGGGCCGGATCACCACGTTCACCTTGTTCGGCGGCGGCGTTGTCGACCTGCGCTACGCCGACTTCACCTCAGCCACCGTGGAAATCCACGCGTACTCGATCATGGGCGGGCAGACGATTCTGCTGCCGCCGGAGATCAACCTGGAAGTCCGCGGCATCGGTGTGATGGGCGGCTTTGACCACAACGTCGACGGTGTCGGTACGCCAGGCGCGCCAAAGGTCACCATCCGGGGGTTCTCGTTGTGGGGTGGCGTGGGAGTCAAACGCAAGAATCGCAAGCCCGGCAGCTCCGAGCAGCCGCCCCGCTAGCGCGAACCCCGCGGCTGCCCCGGGATCAGCCAAATAACTGCGGCCCCTTCCAATCTGGAAGGGGCCGCAGTTATTTCGATGGGATAAGAGGTCAGCTCTTGCCGGCCGCCTTCTTGGTGGTCGTCTTGCCGGCCGTCTTGGAGCCGCCTGTCGCGGCAGCGCCTGAGCTCGGGCTGGGAGTGCCGTCCGCACCGGCGGTGCCGTTGGTGCCGCCGGGACCACCCGAACCTGCTCCGCCGCCGAAGCCACCGACCGGGTTGGTCTGGCCTGTGGCGGGCGCCTTTCCGCCACCAATGGCGTTGCCGCCCTTGGCGCCGTTTCCGCCCTTCGAGCCGAAGGAACCGTTGCCGCCGTAGCCACCGTCGCCGCCGACGTTGGTGCCGGTCGTGCTGCCGCCGGGCTTCGTGCTGGAACCGCCGGCAGCGCCGTTGCCACCCTTGCCGATGATGACGTGGCCGCCGTCACCGCCATACGCGCCGGCCGAGTCACCGTCGACCGCAGTTCCGTTGCCACCGACACCGCCGTTGCCACCGGTACCCGTGGTCGAGCTGCCGCCGTTGCCACCGGGTCCGCCGTAGCCGGCAGCCTTGTCGTGGCCTACGCCGTCGCCGCCGACGCCGCCCTGTCCGCCCTGGCCGGATGTGGAGCCGCCGCCGTTACCGGCGAAACCGCCGGACGCGTAGTCGTCGGTGTCATCGCTTGTGGCTTCGGCTTTTCCGCCGTTACCGCCGGCGCCACCCGCACCGACGATGCCGCCGGAACCGCCGGCGCCGCCGTAGCCGCCCTCGGCACTGCCCTTGGTGGGCGCCGTTGCTTGACCACCGTTGCCGCCCTTGCCGCCGTTGCCGGACAACAGGCCGCCGTTGCCACCGGCACCGCCGTCGGCACCGGCCGAAACACCCTCGATGTCCGTGTTGTCAGCGCCGCCGTTACCGCCGTCACCGCCGTTGCCGACAAGCAGTCCACCCTTGCCGCCCTGACCACCGGCAGTCGCGGCGACATAGTTGGCAGCGGTGGTTCCGGTGGCATCGAGGCCGTTACCACCATTGCCGCCATTACCGCCGAAGAAGCCTGCGTCGCCGCCCGTGCCACCGTTGAGACCATTGCCGCCGTTACCCCACAGCAGGCCGCCGTGACCGCCGTTGCAAGCGGACCCGGTGCAGCCGGCTTGGGCGTTTGCGCCATTGCCGACCAGGAATCCGATCAACGAGCCGCCGGTCTGATTGACCGAAGCCAGTCCCGTGACCGACTGCTTGGCGGCCGCGGCAGCGGCGGCAGCGCTTGCCGCCGGCACGGTGCCGTTCAGCGATGACGAAAGGTAGCCCCAGATCGCCGGCAGTCCCGTGCCGCCGTAGTTGTACCGGCCGGTGCCGGTGTCGTAGTTCCAGTCCGGAGTGGCTCCGGTGAAGTACAGGCTCGACAGGATGCCGCCGCCCACCACAACGGGTCCGATATTGACCGTCGGAACCAGCGAGGTGACGCCGAGGATCTGCGTGTTGACGTACGCCGGGAAATTCTGCGCGATGTAGACCAGGCTGCCCGGCCCGGACCCCAGGTACTCGTTCGCGGCCACCAACGCCACCGCGCCCAGTCCGCCGTACAGCGGGCCGAGGCCGCCGTAGGCGTTCGTGCTGTAAGCGTTGCCGATCTCGAAGTAATAGTTGTCGAGGTTGGTGTTGAGGATGTTGTCGCTCAGGTAGTACAGGGCTCCCGCCGCGCCGCCGACGAAAACGCCGCCAACGTTCGGGAAGTACGGATCGGGGCTGCCACTGCCACCGGCCGAGCCGACATAGCCGCCATAGCCGTTCCAGTACGCGTTGTTGATGCCGTTGATGGTGATGTCCGACAGCGCCGTCAGTTCGTACTTGGCGGACGAAAGCGGCAGCGGGGTAGGCACCCCCACCGCGAGGTCGTGAGTCGGAAGCATCGCCGGTGAAGCGGCGACGATGGCGGCGGCACTGGCCAGAGCCGCGCCCGTCATCAGGAAAGGCCGAGTTCTTGACGCCATTGCTAGTTCCCCTTGCTAGTGCATGTTCGTCCAGGTCGTGACGAACTCGTTGCTTTGCTGATGTCAATCTTAGAAGATCCTGATAGATACTAAGGGGCTGTTTGCCCTTCAGCAAGCGGTACGGCCGAACTCGAGGACTTAAGTACTTCGCTTCTGTCACACCATTCACGCAGCGTTGACGCGTGTCGAGTAGCTAATTGACGGCTGCGAAACATTGGCGTTACCGGTGTGTTGCCTGTGTTCGCTAGCGCCGCGCCCCAAGAATGACGTCGACGCAAATAACAATGGGTTTGCCGGGCCCTTCGACATGGCGAATCGCGGGCGCACTGGGAACCATGTGGCGTAAAGGTTTGCTGACTACCTGAGAGTTTCTCATCAGCGACGGCGGCGACGGGACCCCAAGTAGTCGCCGACGACCGCCGCGCCCAGACCGTCGAGGTCGGGAACGACTACCCGTCCCTCCACCCGTCGAGCAACCTGATCGATGAACTTGGCGAGACCCGGATCGTTTCCGAGGCGGAAGATCGTCACCTGCGCTCCGAGGCGGGCGACCTCGTCGAATCCGCGCACGGTGTGCGCGATCGTCCGCGGGTGCGGCGGATAGTCGAAGAAAACCGACGAGCCCTGGCCGTCGAAATCCTCCAGGTGCGCAGTCGGCTCGCCGTCGGTGACCACGAGCACCACCGGTTGGGCGTTGGGATGACGGCGCAGATGCTGCACCGCCAGGGCCAGCGCGTGGTGCAGGTTGGTGCCCTGCTCGTAGACGCCCTCGAGGCCGGTCAGCTCGGCTGCGGTCACGGTCCGGGCGTAGCGCCCGAAGGCGACGATCTGCAGTGCATCGGACCGGAACCGCGTGCTCACCAGATGGCTCAGCGCCAGCGCGGTCTGCTTCATCGGCAGCCACCGGTTCTCCATCACCATCGAGAACGAGGTATCGACCAAGAGCGCCACCGCCGCCTGGGTGCGGGTCTCGGTCTCGGATACCTCGACGTCATCGACGGTGATCCGGAGCGGCCCGTCCAAGGTGTCGGTGCCTGCTTGCCGCAGCACCGCGTTGGTCAGTGTTCGGGTGACGTTCCATGGCTCGGTATCGCCGAATGCCCAGGGCCGGGTCGCGCCGGTCAACTCGCCTGCTGCGCCGGCACGACGGGTGTCCCGTTCGCCGTGGCGTCCCGAAAGTTGTTGGGCGACATCGCGAAGAGCGGCTTGGCCGAGCTGCCGCATCGCCTTCGGCGACAACCGCCACTGCCCGTCCGAGCCGCGATCCAGAAAGCCCTGATTCATCAGGGCTTTCTCGAGCTCGGCCAGCGTCCGCGCATCGATGGCGGCCTGATCGCCGAGCTGGCGAGCCAGCGCGTCGAGATCGACGTCTTCCATGGTGGCCCCGGCGTAGCTCTGCGACAACTGGTCGGCGAGCTGCTCGAGCTCGGCGATATCGGCGAGCGCTTGCGCCCCCTCCCCCATCCCCATCGGGTTGTCACCGGAAAACTCCGACGAGCCGTTCCAGTCCTCGCCGGGCCGGGCCGCCTGCAGATGCGAGTCCAGCCGGTTGAGCGCATTCATCAGTGACGGCGAACCGAATGCCTGCTGCGCCAAGGCATCCAGCTCGGCGCGCTGGTCGGCGCTCAGGCTGTTGCGGAACCGCTGAGCCGCCGCGGACCGCTTGGCCAGCGAGTCCAGCAGCTCATCGACGTTCTTCGGATTCTCCGGGAAGTGCTGGCCATGCTTGCGCATGAAATTCTGAAAGTCCTCGGGGCTGTCCTCGCCGCGAGAGTGCTTGTCCAGCAGGTCGTTGAGATCGTCGAGCATCTCGTTGACGGCTTGCCGGTCCTCGTCGGTGGCGTTCTCCAGCGCCTGCTTCATCCCGGAGAACCGCTGATCGAGCATCTCCCGGCCGAGCAGATCCTTGATCTGCTCGTACTTCTGGCGCGCCTCGGGGCTGCGCCAGTTGTAGTCGGACAACTCCTGGACGGCCTTGGCCGGCGACGGCGACAACGCCTCGATCTGCAGTTCGGCGAACCGGGCGTCGTCGTCGAGTGCCCGTGCCAGCTCCTTGCGCTCGGATAGCACCGCCTCGTCGAGCAGTTGTTTGATCTCTTGCAGAGTGCCGTCAAGGTTGTTGCGATTCAACAGCTCTCGACGGCGCCGGTTGACCTCGGCGGCGAGGCGGTCGGCGCCCTTGGCGTCTTTGGTGCCGCGACGCAACAGCTCGGACAAGGCCCGGCGCGGCGAGGTGCCCTCCATGACGTCCTGCCCGATCTGCTCGAGCGCGTCACGCAGATCCACCGGTGGGGCAAGTGGATCCGGGCCCCCGGTGTAGGCCGAATACCGGGAGTCGTGCCCGTGTCCCCGGTCAGCTTTAGCCATAGACGGTTTCGCCTTCTCCTGTCACCTTGTCGATGCGCTTGGCCAAATACAGTGCCTCAAGCGCCAATTCGAGCGCCGCAGCGCGTTCACCTTCGGTCTCTGCCTCCAGTCGGGTGGCAATCGCCTCGATCACCGGCAAGTCGGGCAGCGCGGCCAGCACATCCTTGGCCGACACCTGCTCGCCGGTCGTCACCGCCGAGCCGCCCTCGACCGCGGATACCAACGGGCCGACGTCGATTCCGCCGAGCACGCGCTGCGCGGTATCGGCGGTGGCACGGCGCAGCAGGTGCTCGAGCACCGCCTGCTCGCGGCCCTCTTCGCCGGACTCGAATTCCAGCTTGCCGCGTAGCACGTCGATCACGGTGCCCAGGTCGACCACCCTGGCCACCGGGTCCTCCTCGCCCAGCACGGCGCCGCGATGACGGGCCGAGGCCGCGACGGTCTCGGCGGCCGCGATCGCGAACCGCGCAGACACTCCCGAACGCTGGTCGACGGAGGTGGACTCACGCAGGTAGCGCGCGAAGCGGGCAACAATTTGCATCAGGTAGGTCGGAACCTGCGCGGACAGGTGCGCTTCCTGGGTGATGACGCCGACCTCCGCGTCGAGTTCACGCGGGTAGTGCGTACGGATTTCGGCGCCGAACCGGTCCTTCAGCGGGGTGATGATGCGTCCGCGGTTGGTGTAGTCCTCCGGGTTGGCGCTGGCCACCACGAGCACGTCCAGCGGCAGCCGCAGCGTGTAACCGCGCACCTGGATGTCGCGCTCCTCCATCACGTTGAGCATCGACACCTGAATGCGCTCGGCCAGGTCGGGCAGCTCGTTGACGGCCACGATGCCGCGGTGCGACCGCGGGATCAGGCCGTAGGCGATGGTTTCCGGATCACCGAGGGAACGTCCTTCGGCGACCTTGATCGGGTCGATGTCGCCGACCAGGTCCGCGACGCTGGTATCCGGGGTGGCCAGCTTCTCGGTGTAGCGCGCACTGCGGTGCCGCCACTCCACCGGCAGGTCGTCGCCGAGCGTGGCGGCCCTGCGGATCGACTGCGGGGTGATCGGGGTGTACGGGTGCTCACCGAGTTCCGACTCCGCGATCACCGGCGTCCACTCGTCGAGCAGGTTCTGCAACGAACGCAGCAGCCGGGTCTTGCCCTGACCGCGCTCACCGAGCAGGACGAAGTCGTGCCCGGCGATCAGGGCCCGCTCCAGCTGCGGCAAGACGGTGTCCTCGAACCCGAAAATGCCTGGCCAGACGTCGTCTCCCGCAGCCAGCGCGGTGAGGAGGTTCTCCCGGATCTCCTGCTTGACGCTGCGCTCCCGATGGCCGGAAGCGCGCAGATCGCCAAGAGTGCGGGGGAGGTTGTCAGGTGAAGTCACCTCTCCACGCTACGACTGCCGTGCCATGACGGCATTACGCGGTCAGCGCAACGCCATTTAGGACTCAATGCGCGAAGTGGCGAGCCCCGGTGAGATAGAGGGTGACACCGGCCTTGGCGGCGGCTTCGGTGACCAGGTCATCGCGCACCGAACCACCGGGATGCACGACGGCCTTGACCCCGGCCGCCGTCAGCGTCTCCAGGCCGTCAGGGAACGGGAAGAAGGCGTCGCTGGCCGCGACTGCACCGCGAACGCGCTCACCGCCGCGCTCCACCGCAAGCCGGGCCGCATCAACCCGATTGACCTGGCCCATGCCCACACCGACGGTCGCCCCGTCGGCGGCAACCACGATCGCGTTGGACTTGACCGCGCGGCAGGTGCGCCAGGCGAACTGCAGGTCGGACAGGGTTGCCTCATCCGCCGGCGTTCCGGTGGCCAGGGTCCAGTTGGCCGGATCGTCCCCGGGCGCGTTGATGGTGTCGCGCTCCTGCATCAACAGACCGCCGCTGATCTGTCGCATCTCGGTTCCGTCGACCGGCGGCTCGGACGCGACCAGCACGCGAATGTTCTTCTTACGGGCCAGGATTTCCACTGCGCCCGGTTCGTACGCCGGCGCGATGATCACCTCGGTGAAGATCTCCGAAACAAACTCGGCCATCTCCACGGTGACCTCGGCGTTGGCGGCGATCACTCCGCCGAAGGCGCTCAGTGGATCGCATTCGTGGGCCTTGCGGTGCGCGTCGGCTACCGACACCGACGAGATCGCGATGCCACATGGATTGGCGTGCTTGATGATCGCCACGCACGTCTGCTCGTGATCGAACGCCGCCCGCCAGGCCGCATCGGCATCGGTGAAGTTGTTGTAGGACATCTCTTTTCCGTGCAGCTGCTCGGCCTGCGCCAGACCCGGCCAGCCGCCGTCATCGCTGTAGAGCGCGGCCTGCTGATGCGGGTTCTCGCCGTAGCGCAGCTGCGACGTGCGCCGCCAGGTGCGGCCGAACCATCGCGGCAGGAATGCCGCCCCATCGTCTTCTGCGGGTGCCAGCACTGAGCCCATCCAGCCGGCCACCGCGACGTCGTACTCCGCGGTGTGCCGAAAAGCCAACGCCGCCAGCTTCTGTCGCTCGGCCAGGGTGAAGCCGCCGGCCCGGACCGCGGCCAGCACACCGTCGTAGCCGAGCGGATCGACGACCACGGCCACGCTGGCGTGGTTCTTGGCCGACGCGCGCACCATCGAGGGACCGCCGATGTCGATCTGCTCGACGCACTCGTCGACTTCGGCGCCCGAGTCCACCGTCTCGCTGAACGGGTAGAGGTTGACCACCACGAGATCGAACGCCGCGATCTTGAGCTCTTCGAGCGCCTGGACGTGCGCAGGGTTGCGGGTGTCGGCGAGCAGACCCGCGTGGATGTGCGGGTGCAGCGTCTTGACCCGGCCGTCGAGAACCTCGGGGAAGCCGGTGACCGACTCCACTGGAGTCACCGGAATACCCTTGTCGGCAATGGTTTTGGCGGTCGACCCGGTCGACACGATGTCCACGCCCGCATCGTGCAGACCTTGAGCGAGCGGAATCAATCCGCTCTTGTCATACACGCTGATCAGCGCTCGCCGGATCGGCCTCTTCCCGATCAATGTCCCCGAGGTCATCCTATGGTCGCCTTTCTGCCACTCCAGGTCACGCCGCGCGTCGCGAGCGCCGCCAGTACATCCACCAACAGCCGTCGTTCGACGACTTTGATGCGTTCATGCAACGAAGCCTCGTCGTCACCGTCGCGAATCTCGACCGCCGCCTGGGCGACGATGGGGCCGGTGTCCACGCCGGCATCCACCAGGTGCACGGTGCAGCCGGTGACCCTGACCCCGTAGGCCAGCGCATCGGGCACGGCGTGCGCGCCGGGAAAGGCCGGTAGCAGCGCCGGATGGGTGTTGACGACGCGGCCAAGGAAACGCGAAAGAAATTCTGGGCCAAGTATTTTCATGAAACCCGCGGACACGATGAGATCGGGGCTGTGCGCTGCGGTGGCTTCCGTGATCGCGGCGTCCCAGTCGGTGCGATCGGGGTAATCCTTGAGTCGCACGCGAAAGGTGGGGATCGACGCGGCTTGGGCGATGTCCACGGCCGGGCAGTCACGATCCACCCCGACGGCGACAACGCGCGCGGGATAGTCGCCCACAGCGGCCGTCAGCAGTGAGCGCAGCAACGACCCGGTCCCCGACGCCAGGACGACGAGCCGTGCCGGCGCGCTCGGGAGGACGTGGATGGGTTGCTGCACGGCGATGAGCCTAGCGGGAACGACGGGCGGTCAACGCTCGGGCGGCCCGGTCTCGATGTCGTCGTCGACGATCATCAGGTCTTCGAGGTCCTCCAGGTCGGGCGCGGGCCGAACCGGCGGTGGGGGCGCCGACGGCACCGGCTCAGGCTCGGGGTCAGATTCGGGTTCTGGCTCGGTGTGCGACTCGGGCTCGTCGGCAACGTCGGGCTCGTCGTCCAGGTCGGGAAGGGGCGTGGTCAGCGCTTCGCCGTCCTCGAAGTCGCCGTCCTCGAAGAAGGAAGGCTCGGCCACTTCTTCCGCGAGTACCGGCTCGGGTGGCTTCACCCGCTTGGGGCGACGCCGGACGCCGCCGGTCATCACGACCGTGACAGTGCCGACGGCAAAGAACCAGAAGAACACCCCGGGCCCGAACGTGCTCTGGTCCACCCCGATGTCGCCGAAGTTGCCGAGCCGGCCGCCGCCGGCGTAGCCCAGCACGACCATCGTGACGGTCGCCAGCAGCGATGCGACAGCGAGCTTGGCCAGTGCGGCCGGCCAGTGCAGTGGCCGGCGCGCGCACTGCTGACCCACCGCGACCCCGGAGGCCGCGCCGACGATCAGCAGCGCCACCCACACCGGGCCCAGCGGTGGCGTCGGTACCGCAGCCAGGATCGGCAGCGCAGGGATGTCCCCGCCGAACACCGTGAAAGAACTGAAGGTCGCAAAGCCGATGTGCGCGCTGGAGCCGACCGCCATCGCCGACGCCCCGACGATCACGTTGGGCACATACAGCGCCGACAACAGCGTGAGGCTGAGCTGACCGAACAGCGAGTCCGTCACCGCGTACAGCTCGTGCATGGTGCCCCAGTGCACAACCAGCGATACCGCAGTGACCGCACCGGACAGCCCCAGCAGCGCCAGCAGTCCCGCGGTCGCGGCGCGAACGGTATCGCCGAGCCAGAGCGGCAGCCGCAGGGCGCGCAGCGCGCGCCACCCGACCTGTGACCCCACGCCGATCAGCGCACCGATGCCGTGCACGGCCAGCACGCCGGAGAACGCGCGCAGTGCGCTGGGCGTCTGCAATTCGGTGATCACCGATGAGGCGTCGTGGATCACGGCCAGTGCGATCGCGGCGAACAGCATCGGACCGCCAAGGGCCGAGGCGACGATCCAGCGGGTCACGAACCAGGAGGCCCGCGGGGAGGTCGCCCGCGCGGTGGTGCGGGCAGTGCCCCAGATCATCAGCAGCACGGGCAGCAGCGGCAGAACCGCCAACTGGTGGCCGGCGATCGAGATGGGCACCTGGTGCACGGCCAGCCACATGCTGGCGATGGCACCGAGGGTGCCGGTCATATCGCTGTTGGCGATGACCAACTGCAGCAGTGTCACCGCGGCGATGACCACCAGCGCCACCAACGACGGGCCGAACGCGACCCGAACCAGGTCACGTGCCTGGCGCGCCCCGACTGGTCGCTTGTCCTCCATCCGTGTCACTCGTCGCGCCAGTCAGACATGCAGCGCGACGAGCGCCCGGTTACGACGGGGTGGGACCCGATGACGGCGACGATGACGGCGCCTGCGGTTGATCCGGCTGCGCGGGGGGCTGCTGGCCGGACGGCGGCGGGGGGCTGAAGCTCGGGAAACCGGTCGGCGGAGTGGGCGGACCACTCTGCGCACCGAGCCCACCGAACCCGCCGGTCGACGGACCCGACGCATAGCCGCCGCCGTACTGCGAGGGGTAACCCGGCCGGGGCGGAAATCCCTGCGGCGGGCCCTGGGGGCCGGGCTGGCCGTAGTAGCCGCCGGGGGGCGGGCCGTATTGACCGAACTGTTCGTAGCGGGGCCGAGGCACCGGAGCAGTGATGATCCCGGCTTCCAGCAGCAGCGCCGCCACCGCCGCGATCGTCTGCAACAGGGTGAAGGCGATCATCACCCACAGTCCCCAACCAACGGTGAAACCGGTCGGCTTTCCGACCACCTGGGCGATCGCCGTCAACAGCGCGACGCCGGATGCGGCCGCGATGACGCCGCCGTAATCCCTGGCCTTGGGCAGCAGGGCGGCCGCCGCCAAAAGCGCCGCGACGAGTGTCGCGAGGACCGGGTAGCCGCCACCACCGCCACTGAGCTCGGCACCGCCGAAGGGGCCAAGCTCGGCCTTGATCGTGAGAATCGGCCCGAAGCTGGCCAAGTAGGCCGCCAGGCCCAGCACGACAACGGCGACGTTCAGGTACTGCGGCAGCTTGCTCGGTCCAGCGTCAGCAGGTGCGAACGACGGCGCGGGCGCACCGTAAGGACCGGGTGGCTGCTGCGACGGTGGATAGCCCGGGTTGGTGGGCGGGTAAGTCATTGCCTCTCCTTCAGCCTTGTCACGCCGGCGCGTCCCCCGCGGCGCTGCGTCGGTTGTGGCTCGCGAACGGACCCGCAGGCCCGGTTCGCCCACCACGCTAGCGCACGCCGCCGTGGCGACCGCGACCATCGGCGTGTCACACAGGCAGTTGGCAACGGGCCGTCACGAGTCAGGCGGATGCCTGAAGCGGCGCCCCGATCGAATCGCTTTCGCCAGCTTCGATTTCGCGCACGAGCGGCAGCACGCGGGCACCGAAGTACTCGATCTCCTCTTGAAAGTGCAGGAAGCCGCCGAGGATGAGGTCCACACCGCGTTTGCGGTAGGCCGAGATGCGCTCGGCGATCTGCTCGGGTGTGCCGATCAGCTGAGTTCGGAATCCGTCGTTGTACTGGACCAGATCCTCAAACGTCGAGTCGGCCCACATGCCGCGCTTGTCGCCGGTGGAACTGCCGGCCTGTTGCACCGCGGCGTGGAAGCCCTCGACCGCGGGCCGATTGGCCTTGGCGATGATTTCTTTGAGGACTTCTTTCGCTTCTTTCTCTGTGTCCCTGGCGATGATGAACCCGTTGAGCCCGAAGTTGACTTCCCGGCCCGCGTCACGGGCGTGGTCGCGAACCTCGACGAGCTGTTCGGTGACCCCGTCGAAATCCTTGCCGTTGGAGAAGTACCAGTCGGCGTAACGGCCGCCGTTGCGCCGCGCGGCGGTGGAGTTGCCGCCCTGGAAGATCTCCGGGTTGGGCCGCTGCGGTGTGTTCAACGGCTTGGGCTTGAGGGTGAAGTCGTGAATGCGATAGAAGTCGCCGCGGAAATCCACGTCGTCCTCGGTCCAGATCTTGCGCAGCACCTGCAGGAATTCGGCGGTGCGCCGATAGCGCTCGTCGTGCTCGAGCCACGGTTCCCCCAGGTGGGTGAACTCGTCTTTGAACCAGCCGGAGACCACGTTGACGGCGAAGCGGCCGCCGGAAAGGTGGTCGGCGGTGGCGCCGAGCTTGGCCAGGACCCCGGGCTGCCACAAGCCCGGGTGGACGGCCGCGATGAGTTTGAGGCGCTGGGTGGCCAGCAGTAGTGCCAGCGAGAAGCTGGTGGACTCGTGCTGGAACTCGGCGCCGTAGCTGGCCTCGTAGCGGACCTGGGACAGTGCGTACTCGAAGCCGTTGTTCTCGGCGGTCTGCGCAAGCTTGACGTTGTAGTCGTAGTTCCAGTCCGTGCGCTGCTCGATGGTGCTGGTCACCAGACCGCCACTGACGTTGGGGACCCAGTAAGCAAATTTCACTTGGTCGGCGATGCGTTCGGTCGTCATGTTCGCCCATGGTCGTTAGGGCGTTCGCCAGGGTCACCCCTTTTACTCGCCGAGAGTGGAGAGGTAACTCGCCGAGAGTGCAGATGTCGACCACCGGGACGCCACCTTGCCCGTGGGTAGGCAACCCGTTCTAATTCAGCCCATGGATTACGGGCTCGTACTGTTCACCAGTGACCGCGGCATCGCCCCGGCGGCGGCGGCCAAACTCGCCGACGACCACGGCTTCACGACCTTCTATGTGCCCGAGCACACGCACATCCCGGTCAAGCGCGAGGCCGCCCACCCCACCACCGGCGACGAGTCACTGCCCGACGACCGCTACATGCGCACCCTGGATCCGTGGGTCAGCCTGGGCACCGCGTGCGCGGTGACCTCGAAGGTGCGGCTGTCCACCGCGGTGGCGCTGCCCGTCGAGCACGATCCCATCACGCTGGCGAAATCGATTGCGACCCTTGATCATCTGTCCGGCGGCAGGGTCAGCCTCGGTGTCGGCTTCGGCTGGAACACCGATGAACTGGCCGACCACGGCGTGCCGGCCGGGCGACGTCGCACCTGCCTGCGCGAGTATCTGGAAGCGATGCGCGCGCTGTGGACGCAAGAGGAAGCCGAATACGACGGCGAGTTCGTGAAGTTCGGGCCGAGTTGGGCCTACCCGAAGCCGGTCCAGGCTCACATCCCGGTGCTCGTCGGCGCCGCGGGTACCGAAAAGAACTTCAAGTGGATCGCCCGCAGCGCGGACGGGTGGATCACCACGCCGCGCGATTTCGACATCGACGAGCCGGTGAAGCTGCTGCAGGACACCTGGGCGGCAGCTGATCGCGACGGAACCCCGCAGATCGTGGCGCTCGACTTCAAGCCGGTGCCCGAGAAATTGGCGCACTGGCGCGACATCGGCGTCACCGAGGTGCTTTTCGGATTGCCGGACAAGTCCGAGTCCGAGGTGGCCGCCTACGTGGAGCGCTTGGCGGGCAAGCTCGCTGCCATGGACCTCTAAGGTACGGCGGGCATGCTGGATGTATGCCAGAGCTGAACCGGGTTTTCACCGATCGCCGCCGCGCCGAATCCTTCGGTTCGGTCGCGGACAATTACGACCGCTATCGACCCCGCTACCCGCAGGCGCTGATCTCTCGACTGGCAACTCGCCCCGGCTTGCGCGTTCTCGATGTGGGGGCAGGTACCGGAATCCTGTCAGCTCAGCTGGCCGGCGCGGGCGCCGACGTGCTGGCGGTCGAGCCCGATGAGCAGATGGCCGCGGTGGGCAGTGCCAAGGGAATTCTTTACGAGCGCAGCACATTCGAGGACTGGCAGGCAGCCGGGCGCACGTTCGACCTGATCACCTTCGGGCAGTCGTTCCACTGGGTGGATCCAGCGGTGGCGCTGCCCAAGCTCGCGTCGCTGCTGAACCCCGGTGGCCGGTTGGTTCTGACGTGGAACCGCATCAAACCGGCCGAACCGCTGCGCCAAGAAATCGAGAACGTCTCGGCAGAATTCGGCGCCGCCACGCCGGCCGCGAACTCCGCGAACAACGCCGAGACCGCTCTGCAGACGCTGCTGCGCACTTCGGATTTCGCGGTCGAACGCATCGAGGTCAGTGAAGACCTGCAGTACGGAGGCGAGGACTGGTTGAACCTGGTGTTCACCCACTCCAACCACATCATCCTCGAACCCGATATTCAGGACGCGCTACGCGAACGGCTCCGCAGCGTGATCGGCGACGCCGGGGTCAGCGCAACGAACAACGCGCTGGCTTTGGAATGCAGGGTCAGGCAAGAACCGCGCGGTTGACGCCGTCCTCGCCGGCGGTGACCGTGATCGCGGCCCCCAGCGGGTCGCCGTCGGTCATCAGCGTCAGCAGGTCGTTGTCGGTGCTGATCGCCATGAAGTGGCTGTCATCGGCGTCGAGGCGCCCAATGATCACGCCGGTGCGTTCCGGCCAGTCGTAGCGCACCGAGTAGGTCTCGATCACGCCTGCGCCGTTGGCATTGCGGGTGACGGCCACCTTCGGCAGCGCGTCAGTAATGTACTGCTGCAACTCCGTGCTGCGGTCGGCCACCCACTCGGTCGGGGTTGTCGAATACACGCCCACCGAATACTTGCTCATCACACCGCCGTTGGCGCCCACCAGCCCGAACGCGCCCGGCTTGTCCCGCATCGCGGCGACGGTCTCGGCGATGCCGTGCAGCGAATAGCTATTGCCCGGTCCACCGAAGTACGGCAGCCCACCGGTGAGGGTAAGTCCTCGCGGATCGTCGGCGGCCAGCCCGAAATCGTCACACACCACAAAGACCGGGAACGGGAAGCAGCTGTAGAGGTCGAAGGTGGAAACGTCGTCGATGCCGATCCCGGTCCCCCGAAGCGCCTCCGCCACAGCTTGTTTCGACGAATAGCTGACACTGACGTCTTCGCGGTCCAGTAGGTCCTGCTCCCGCTGATCGGCGTGACCGTGCAGGTAGACCCACTTCTCTTCGGCCACACCGAGTTTGCGGGCCGCGTCTACCGACATGATCAGGGCAGCGGCGCCTTGGTTGACCGTGTCGCGGGCCACCATCAGCCGAGGGTAGGGGTCGCAGATCATCCGGTTCTCAGCGGTGACCGTGGTCAATTCCTCCACCGAGCGCTCGACCGGTGAGGACGAAAACGGGTTCTTGGCAGACACTCTCGAGAACGGTGCGAACAGTTCAGCCATCTGCAACCGGTACTCATCGACGCTCAGCCCCAGTCGCTTGCGGCGGGCGTTGTCCAGCAGCCCGTACTGCACGGGCGCACCGGTCAGTCCGTGCTTAGCGGTGTATTCGCTCATGTACTGCTCGAAGCCGTAGCCGCGGTCATCCAACTGGCCGCCGACAGTCTCGCTGTGGTCGGGCTTATCGTCCCGACCCGCGAACGTCTTCAGCGTCGAGCCGTTCTCCGACCCGAGGATCAACGCCACCTCGATCTCGCCGGCCGCGATCGCGCCGCCGAACTCCGAGACCAGCTTCTGCGGGCCGTTGCCGCCGATCGGCTCGAGCACCGCGCGCTCGGGGTCGGCGCCGACGCGCTTGGCGACCGAGCGGATGTAGTTGTCCGAGCACCCCAGGGGCGCGCTGGCGAACGGTGTGCAGATCTCGAACTGCCGCAACCCGGCGAACACCTCAATAGCCTTGGCGACGGTGGCGACGTCTGCCCCGGTGTCGGCGAGCGCGGCTCGAACCGCCTCGGTGGCCAGCTCGACGGCTGACATGCCGCGGTAGTCCGGATCGTCGATGCGCTCGGTGAACTGCCCGACGCCGACGATGACGGGGGTGCGCGGATCGACAGGCATTACAGACCTCCAGGCAAGTGTTACTTCGTCAGGCTAACCGAAAACTAGAACGTGTTCCAATCACAAACGAAAGTGCGGCCAGATCGTGAACCTCGACGGATTCGCGATCTGACCGCACACTCGATGCAAGAACTACAGGCTTGCGAGGATCTCCCTGGCCAGGGCGGCGGTCTCCGACGGCGTCTTGCCGACCTTGACCCCGGCGGCCTCGAGGGCCTCCTTCTTGCCCTGAGCGGTACCGGCACCGTCAGAGACGATGGCGCCGGCGTGGCCCATGGTCTTGCCCTCCGGCGCGGTGAAGCCCGCGACATAGCCGACGACCGGCTTGGAGACGTTTGCCTGAATGTAGGCGCCGGCCTTCTCCTCTGCGTCGCCGCCGATCTCGCCGATCATCACGATGATCTTGGTCTCGGGATCCTTCTCGAACGCCTCGATGGCGTCGATGTGGGTGGTGCCGATGACGGGGTCGCCGCCGATACCGATGGCGGTGGAGAAGCCGAGATCGCGCAGTTCGTACATCATCTGGTAGGTCAGCGTGCCGGACTTCGACACCAAGCCGATGGGGCCCTTGCCGGTGATGTTGTTCGGCGTGATGCCGACCAGTGACTCACCGGGGGTGATGATGCCGGGGCAGTTCGGCCCGATGATGCGGGTCTTCTCGCCCTTTTCCAGGTTGTAGGCCCACGCATACGCGCTGTCCTGCACCGGGATTCCCTCGGTGATGACGACCAGCAGCGGGATCTCGGCGTCGATGGCCTCGATGATGGCGTCCTTCGAGAACGCCGGCGGCACAAACGCGATCGACACGTCGGCGCCGGTCTCCTTCATGGCCTCGGCCACCGAGCCGAAGACAGGGAGCTCGACGTCGTTACCGTCTTTATCCTTGTGCGACACGGTGGTGCCGGCCTTGCGCGCGTTGACGCCGCCGACCACCTGGGTGCCCGCCTTCAGCATCAGCGCGGTGTGCTTGGTGCCCTCGCCGCCGGTGATGCCCTGGACGATGACCTTGTTGTCCTTGTTCAAAAAGATCGACATTTCAAGCGTCCCTTACTTATTCGCCAGCTCGGCGGCCTTGTCGGCCCCGGAGTCCATGGTGTCGGCCTGGATGACCAGGGGATGGTTGGCTTCGTTGAGGATGCGGCGACCCTCTTCGACGTTGTTGCCGTCTAGGCGGACGACCAGCGGCTTGTTGGCGCTGTCGCCGAGCTTCTTCAGCGCGCCGACGATGCCGTTGGCGACCGCGTCGCACGCGGTGATGCCGCCGAAGACGTTGACGAACACGCTCTTGACCTGGCTGTCGCCCAGGATGACGTCCAGACCGTTGGCCATCACCTCAGCCGATGCACCGCCGCCGATGTCGAGGAAGTTGGCGGGCTTCACGCCGCCGTGCTTCTCGCCTGCGTAGGCGACGACGTCCAGGGTCGACATGACCAGGCCCGCGCCGTTGCCGATGATGCCGACCTCACCGTCGAGCTTGACGTAGTTGAGGTCGTTCTCCTTGGCCTTGAGCTCGAGCGGGTCGGTGGCGTCCTTGTCCTCGAACTCGGCGTGGCCGGGCTGGCGGAAGTCGGCGTTCGCGTCCAGGGTGACCTTGCCGTCCAGCGCCAGGATCTGATCGTCGGGCGTGCGCACCAGCGGGTTGACCTCGACCAGGGTGGCGTCCTCGCCAACGAAGACCTCCCACAGCTTCTGGATGGTCACGGCTGCGGCGTCGAGCACCTCGGCGGGCAGGTGGCCCTGCTCGGCGATCGAGCGGGCGAAGGCCAGATCCACACCCTTGACCGCGTCGACGGGCACCTTGGCCAGCCGCTCGGGCTTGGTGGCGGCGACCTCTTCGATCTCCATGCCGCCCTCGACCGAGCACATCGCCAGGTACGTGCGGTTGGAGCGGTCGAGCAGGAAGGAGATGTAGTACTCCTCGGCGATGTCACTGGCCTCGGCGACCAGCAACTTCTTCACGATGTGGCCCTTGATGTCCAGGCCGAGGATGTTCTTGGCGTGGGTGTAGGCGTCCTCGGGGGTCGCGGCGTACTTGACGCCACCGGCCTTACCGCGGCCACCCACCTTGACCTGTGCCTTGACCATCACGGGCTTACCGATTTCCTCGGCGATGGCTTTGGCGTCCTCCGCGGAGTCGGTGACCCGGCCCGGGGTGGTGGGAACGTTGTGCTTGGCGAACAGTTCCTTCGCCTGATACTCGAAAAGATCCATTGGCTCACTGTCTGGTCGGCGCTGACTGTTTTTCAGATGACGTTTGATTAGGGAAGTCGCTCCGGGGGGAACTGTATCTAGACGGCCACGGGACGCCGTCCTCGCCCACCACTCATGTGGTCCATCTCACCGCGAGGCCGAAGTGATTCAACTCACAATCGCCCGTGGAATAAGCCCATGGGTTGCCACCTCCGTTAGATCTTCGTTAACGTCGTCCGGGTCCAGATAACGCTTTGGTCACGACTAAAGGGACTTTGAGTTTTGACGCAGCATCGGCCGACCCCGACTTCTCTCGGTGACTCTTCGGCCTCGCACGCACTGACCAGGGCTTTTGATCGGCATGCACCATCGAGCCGAGTCCTGGATCCCGAGCGGCTGGACGTCACGGACATCATTCCGTTCAACGAGTTCGGCGATCTCTGCGACATCGACTTCCGCGAAAACTCTGCCTTCGACTCTCTTCAGGTGGCGCGCTGCCCCGAACTCGACGACCTGCACGACGCGGACGACCCGCAGCCGCTGCGGCTGGCCGTGCCCGCCGAGTTCGCGGCCCGCGGCGATCGGCACGCCGAGGTACCGCGCTTCAGCAACAGCGAGAACACCGACATCCTGCCGCGCACACCGCAGCACCGTCGGCAGCCGACAAGTGCCGCCAAGGGCCGCGTGATGATCGCTGCGATGGCCGCCGGCGCCGCCGCAGCCGCCGCCTACACCGCGGTCAAGCCGGCCACTGAGACCACCACCCAGACCGTGCTTGCCGCCAGCAATACGCCGATGGACGGCAGCGTGACCACGCCCCGCGGCATGCAGCTGATCTCCGTCAAGCCAGTCGCCGACGCCTCCGTGCACGGCGAGGAACTGGCCAACGGTCAGGCATTCGCCCAGGAGCGCGCCGAGCGTGAAGCACGGCTGCAGCGGCCGCTGTTCGTCATGCCCACCAAGGGCATCTACACCTCCGGCTTCGGTTACCGCTGGGGCGCCCTGCACGGCGGCGTCGACCTGGCGGCTCCGATCGGGACCCCCATCGTCGCCGCGTCCGACGGTGTCGTCGTCGACGCCGGACCGACGGCCGGCTACGGCGCGTGGGTCAAGATCCGCCATTCCGACGGCACGGTGACGCTGTACGGCCACGTCAACACCTGGACGGTCCAGATCGGCCAGCGGGTCTTCGCCGGCGACCAGATCGCCACCGTCGGCAACCGCGGCAATTCGACCGGCCCGCATCTGCACTTCGAAGTTCTGCTGGGCGGCACCAACCGGATCGATCCGGCACCGTGGCTCGCGCAGCGGGGGCTGTCCGTCGGCCCCTACGTCGGCTGACACGGTGTCAGAGCCGGACGAGCCGCACACCCGGATCATCCGGCGCCAGCCGTCCGGACCGATTCCCCAATCCGAAGAGCCCCGCACAGGCATCATCCGCCGGGCGCCGACCGGGCCCATTCCGGCGGCGCCCATTCCTGCTGGGCCCATTCCTGCTGGGCCCATTCCTGCTGGGCCCATTCCTGCTGGGCCCGAACCCGATTCGCGCACCACGAACATTCCGCGGCCGCCCATCGAGGATGCTCCGACCGGACTGATCCGCCGAGCCACCCCGGTCGCGGTGCCGGCCAGGCCGGGTGCGGTGGTGGATGTCTCGACCGGGCGAACCGCGATCGCGGCCAGCGCCGTCAGCATCGTCAGCGGATGGACGACGGCCGTGGTGGCCACCGACCTGATCACCGGATGGTGGCACACCGATCGGCTGTTCTGCCTGGCGGTCGGATTCCTCACCCTGCTGTTCGCGGTCAGCTCCATTGCCGGGGTGATCGCGCTGCTGTTGCGCCGCTCGGCCGGCCGCTACCTGATCGCCTTCAGTTCGGTGATCGCGCTACTGACGTTCGGCAGTGTGTTTGTCGCCGGAGCCCGAATCCCCTTGCTGGTCTACCTGATTCCGGTGCTGCCGGTCGCGAGCCTGATCCTGGCGCTGCACCCATCGACGCGCCGATGGTGCCGGCTACGCAGTTAGAGCTTCTGCAACGGCGCGTGGTTGTGCATCAGCTTGACCCGCCCGGCGCTGCCGAAGTCGATCAGTGACATCGCCGACTCCCCCATCCCGGACACTTCCTCGACGCGACCGAGACCGTACTTGTCGTGGTTGACCCGGTCGCCGGGTTCGAGGGTCAGCATCGGGCGCTTGCTGCCGCCCGACTGCCGCATCGGAGACGGCCGCGGAGTGCCGAACCGGCCCGCCCCGCTCACCGGCGCACTCAACGACGGTGCGGTGTCGGTGCGGCGCCAGTCGAGGAGATGCTCCGGGATCTCGCGTAGGAAGCGGGATTCCGGATTGAGCATCGGCTGCCCCCACGACGAGCGGATCTTCGCGCGGGTGAGGTAAAGCCGTTGGCGTGCACGGGTTATGCCGACGTAGGCCAGCCGGCGTTCCTCGGACAACTCGGTGGGGTCACCCAGGGCGCGCATGTGCGGGAACATGCCGTCCTCCCATCCGGTGACAAAAACCACCGGGAATTCCAGGCCCTTGGCGGTGTGCAGCGTCATCAGCGTGACCACACCGGCGCCGTGCTCGGGCAGTTCGTCGGAGTCGGCGACCAGTGACACCCGCTCCAGGAACTCCGCGAGGATGCCGGTCTGCGGCACGTCCTCGTCGTCGTCCGTGCCATCCTCAAGCGCGGCCGCATTGGCTCGGTCGATGCTGAATTCGTGTGCAACACTGACCAATTCGTTCAGGTTGTCCAGCCGGGCCAGGTCTTGCGGGTCGCTGGAGGCCTCCAGGTCGTTGCGATAACCCGTGCGGTCCAGCACGGCCTCGACCAGGTCGCCGAGCTCGTCGTCGAGCTTGCCGCGCAAATCGTCGAGCAGGTTGACGAAACTCGCGATCGCCTTCTCCGAGCGGGTGTTCAGCATCGCCACCTTGCCCGCGGCCGCAGCCGTCAGCGCGTCGGCGAAGGTGCCGCCGGTGTTTTCGGCGTATACCGCCACGCAGGCCTCGGCCCGGTCGCCGATGCCCCGGCGCGGTGTGTTGAGAATGCGGCGCAGGCTGACGGCGTCCCCGGGGTTGTCCAGCACCCGCAGATACGCGACGATGTCGCGAATCTCCTTGCGCTCGTAGAACCGAACGCCGCCGACCACCTTGTACGGGATGCCGGCGCGGATGAACACCTCTTCCAGCGCGCGCGACGAGTTGTTGGTGCGGTAGAACACCGCGACATCGTTATAGGTGATGTCGCCGCGGTCGGCGAGCGCGTCGATCTCCCCCGCGACGAATCTGGCCTCATCGTGCTCGTTGTCGGCGACGTAGCCGACGATCAGCTCGCCGTCTCCCTCGTCGGTCCACAGGCGCTTCTCGCGCCGGTTGGCATTGCGCGAGATGACGGCGTTGGCGGCGTTCAGGATGTTCTGGGTCGACCGGTAGTTCTGCTCGAGCAGGATCGTGGTGGCGTTGGGGAAGTCGCGTTCGAAATCCTCGATATTGCGGATTGTCGCGCCGCGGAACGCGTAGATCGACTGGTCGGCGTCACCGACGACGCACAGCTCGCTCGGCGGCACGGTGTCGGTGTCGGGAGCCGTGACGCCGACGAGCTCGCGCACCAGCGAGTACTGGGCGTGGTTGGTGTCCTGATATTCGTCGACGAGGATGTGCCGGAATCGCCTGCGGTAGTACTGGGCGATCTGCGGGTAGTGCTGCAAGACCGCCACGGTCTCGCCGATGAGGTCGTCGAAGTCCAGTGCGTTGGCGGTGCGCAGCCGCCGCTGGTATTCGCCGTAGACGCTGGCGACCGTGCGGGCCAGATCGTCGGATTCCGGTTCCCCCCCGGGAGGCGAAACGCACAGCGCGGCCACCGCATCCTCTGGGACGATGAGCTCGTTCTTGAGGTTGGAGATGGAGTTGGCCAGCAGCCGCGGTGTGTACCGCTTGGTGTCGAGCCCCATGTCCTTGCCGATCATCAGCAGCAGCCGACGAGAGTCGTCGGCGTCATAGATCGAGAAGTTCGAGTTCAGCCCGGGCACCAGCGACGCTTGATTGCGCAGGATCCGCACGCAGGTGGAGTGGAACGTCGACACCCACATGTTGCGGGCGCGGGGACCAACGAGGGCAACCACCCGCTCGCGCATCTCGGCGGCGGCCTTGTTGGTGAAGGTGATGGCCAGCACCTGGCCCGGCCCGACGTCGCGCGCCGCCAGCAGGTAGGCGATCCGCCGGGTCAGCACCGCGGTCTTACCCGACCCGGCGCCGGCCACGATCAGTAGCGGAGGGCCTTCGTGCAGCACGGCCTGGCGCTGCTGGGGGTTGAGGCCCTCGAGGAGTTCGGCCGCGTCGGCCGGAGGCTTGTAGTCAGTCACGTGCACACTCATGTCTGACCCAACTTACCGCTGTATGGCGACAGTTTTTTTGCGAAGCCGCCCTTCGGAGTGGCACACTTGAGAACGTGCTTTCATGGCAGCGTCGATTTTTCTACGGGTACCGGTCCGCCGGGCCCGTGGGTATCTAGCTGCTCAACCCGAGAGCCCCGCGGTCCGCATCGGACCCGGGGCTTGTCTCTTGTGTGAGGCCCGGGATCGATTGAGACCAGATCCACACATGAGGAGAACGAAGCGATGACTCTGGAAATGGTTCCTGACGCCGAACACGACATCGACAGCCTGCGCGGCGAGATCGATCAGCTCGATGCGACGATCCTGGCTGCGGTCAAACGCCGCACCGAGGTGTCCCAGGCGATCGGCCGGGCGAGGATGGCCTCCGGCGGCACCCGACTGGTGCACAGCCGCGAGATGAAGGTGATCGCGCGCTACAGCGAGCTCGGCCAGGACGGCAAGGATCTGGCGATGCTGTTACTGCGCATGGGCCGCGGTCGGCTCGGGCACTCCTAGCGCACTGCGTTCAGCAGCTACCGCACTGCGTCCAGTAGCCACGGGGTCATCCACTTCACCGCGTTCGGGGTGGGGTGCACCCCGTCGATGCGGACCTGCACGCCGTTGATCTTGTTGGTATAGCCACCATTCGGCGCGAGTTTCTTGTTCAGGTCGAGCACCGTGACGTTCTTGTGGTCGCCGACTACCTTGCGCAGCAACGTGTTCCACTGGTCGACGCGGCTCGGCTGATCCTCGGGATACAAGCTGCCGTTCGTCTGTTCGCCGTGCCGGTTGTACGGCTCGGTGGTCACCACCACCAGCGCCCCGGTGGAGCTCAGGATGTCCAGCGCGTGGTGCAGCTCGCTCGCCAGATATCTGTCGTAATCGGGCTGGCCGATGTGCGCCCAATTGCCGTTCCACTTGCGGTCGACCGTCTCCCAGCGCCCGACGACCATCAGCACCACATCGGGCCGGTCATAGGCGATCCGCTGCGCCCAGCGCTCCGGCCAGGCGTCGCACTCTGGCTTCTGCTCCAGGCTCTGCCCCGAGTACTTGTACGGGCCGCCGCGTACCAGGCCGCACCCGATCGTGGTGCGGTCCAGGAAGCTGATCCCCGGAGTGGGCGGAAGATAACGCATCATCGTCCAGCCGATCGAGTCACCGAACACCGAGACGGTGTGCTCGCGGGGGCCCGTGTGCGACGGCGCGGCCAGCCGCACCGTTTCGACCGGTGAGATCAGCGCGGCCTGGGTGATGTCGGGGCTCGACGGATCGATGCGGGTTCCCACCGGTACGACGACGACCGCGACGGCGACGGCCGTGGCCATCGTCGCGGCGGCCAGCCGCAGTTGCGGGACATGCGTCGGACGCCAGCGTCGCACCGGGCGCTCGATCAGCCACCACGAACCCACCGCCAGGATCAGCGTCACCGCGCAGCGCGCGGCGAACAGCGGCAGACCCGACCAGTCGGTGCGCTCGCCGTTGAGTACCAGGAAAACGGGCCAGTGCCAGAGGTAGACGCCGTAGGAGATGACGCCAAGCGCCACCAGCGGTGGGGTGGACAGCACCCACGCCACCGGCCCGTTCTGCTCGAGTGCCACCGGCGCGATCACCGCGACCGCGGCGACGGCGACGACGATGAACAGACCGTTGTGGAACTCGGTGGCGCTACCGGTCGCGACGTGGGTGATCGCGGCCAGCACTGCCACGCCAGCCGCGGGGACACCCCAGGCCAGCCAGCGGACCCAGCGCGAGTGGATCAGCGGCACGCCCGCCATGATCGCCGGCCAGTCGCGGACCAGCAGCGCGGCCGCCGCGGCGCCGATGAGCAGCGCCTGGGCGCGGGTGTCGGTGCCGAAGTACACCCGGTTCAGCGAGTCGTCCGAGGCCATCAGAATCGCCTCGGCCGCCGATCCGACCGTGCCCAATACGGCCAGGACCAGCACCGCGCGCCGAACCGCGCCGATGGTCGGCGTCTTCTGGCGCCGCCGGGCGATCATGGCCAGCAACACCGCCACCGCGGCGATCAGCACCGGCCAGATCAGGTAGTACTGCTCCTCGACGCCCAGTGACCAGGTGTGTTGCAGCGGCGACGGCGGCGCGCCCTGGCTGAAGTAGTCGGTCTCATGCGATACGAAAGCCCAGTTCGCCACCCACAGGAATGCGGCGGTCGCGTCATTGCGCAGGTCACTGACGGCGTCGGGCGGGAACACCATCCGCGCGGCGATCACCGCCAGCACCATGATCAGCAGGGCCGGCAGCAGCCGGCGGGCGCGACGGACCCAGAACGAGCCGAGGTCGAGCTTCCCGGTCCGGCCGATCTCGTCGAGCAGCAAGGACGTGATCAGAAATCCGCTGAGCACGAAGAAGACGTCGACGCCGATGAATCCGCCTGTGACACCGGGAATTCCACTGTGGCCGACCAGTACGAGAGCGACGGCGACCCCGCGGATGCCGTTCAACGCGGGAACGCCTGCGCCACGAGGCTTCGGCCCGCGTCGCGGGCTCGGCTGCGAGGCGGGATCAACCCATGGGCTTTGCGCGAATGAGCGCGCCGTCACACCCATATCCTCCTGATTTCTCGTCCAGTGAAATCTAGAGCCCAACGACGGCCGATCGGCGCAGGCGCGCGGTCCTCGGCGTCAAATATCCGACCGGCCAACGCAGTCGACGCCCTACACTGCGATCAGAGTGACGGTGACCCCTGGCATGTATCTGACGCAGGGCCTGCACAGGGCCTCGCGTGCGACCCCGCATGCCACGATGACGATCTGCGGTCAACGCGTCCGTACCTGCGCCGAGGTCGCCGACCGGGTGGCCCGGCTGGCCGGCGCATTCCAGTCCCTTGGCGCCCGCGAGGGTGACCGCATCGCGATGCTGTCGCTGAACTCCGATCGCTACTCGGAGTACCTGCTCGCGACCCCGTGGGCCGGGGCCGTGGTCAATCCGATCAATATCCGGTGGAGCGCCGCCGAGATCGCCTACAGCCTGCGCGATTCCGACACCCGAATGTTGCTGATCGACGACACCTTCGCCCCACTGCTGCCCGAATTACGCTCGCAATTCGGCGATTTGGCTACCGTCATCCATTGCGGCGACGGCGCGACGCCGCAGGGCACTCTGGCTTACGAGCAGCTGGTAGCGGACAGCACCCCAGTTCCCGATGCGCACCGCAATGGCTCCGACCTGGCCGGCGTTTTCTACACCGGCGGCACCAGCGGACATCCCAAGGGCGTCATGCTGACCCACGACAGCCTGATGACGTCGGCGCTGGGCAGCATGGCAACGGGATACTTCCTGAACTCGGGAGGCCCGCTGCTGCACGCCGCGCCGATGTTCCACCTGGCCGACCTGGGGCTCTGGCTGGCGCAGGTGATCCGCGGGGGCATCCACGTGTTCATCCCCGCGTTCCGGCCAGACTGGGTGCTCGAGGCGGTGCAACAGCACCGAGTCACCGATCTGCTGCTGGTGCCGACCATGGTGCAGATGGTCGTCGACCATCCGTCGCTTCCCGACTACGACACCAGCAGCACGGCGGCGGTCGTGTACGGCGGCTCGCCGATCTCGGCAGCCCTGCTGGAACGGGCGGCGGAGCGGTTGCCCACCGCGTCGTTCGTGCAGGCCTACGGCATGACTGAGCTGTCACCCGTCGCCACCCTGCTGTCGCCGCAGGACCACCACAATCCGGTGCTGCGCACGTCCGGTGGGCGGGCCGCACCGCACTCGGAGGTCCGCATCGTCGGCGACGACGACGCCGAACTGCCCCGGGGCGAAGTCGGCGAGATCGTGGTGCGCGGCGGGCATGTGATGGCCGGCTACTGGGGCAAACCCGAGGAGACCGCGGCCGCGCTGCGGGACGGCTGGATGCACACCGGCGACGCCGGCCACCTGGATGAGAACGGCTACGTCTTCGTCGTCGACCGGATCAAGGACATGATCGTGTCCGGCGGGGAGAACGTGTACTCCGTCGAGGTGGAGAACGCGCTGGCCCGCCACCCCGCGGTGGCCACGTGTGCGGTCATCGGGGTACCGGACGAACGGTGGGGCGAGCGGGTGCACGCCGTGGTGGTGCTGGCGAGTGCGCAGCAGGCGGCCGACGGTCTTGATGTGGCAGACGAGCTGCGGGAGTTCTGCAAGTCGCTCATCGGCGGCTACAAGATCCCCCGCAGCTTCGAGGTCGTCGATGAGCTGCCGCTGTCGGCGGCAGGCAAGGTGCTCAAACGCGAGTTGCGGGCGAAGTACTGGACGGGCTCGGACCGCTCGGTCGGCTGAGCGGCGACCTATTTCGTCAGCGCGATGTACTTGGTATCGAGGTATTCCTCGATGCCTTCGAAGCCACCCTCACGGCCGAACCCGGATTCCTTGACCCCGCCGAACGGCGCGGCCGGATCGGAGATGACGCCCCGGTTGACCCCGACCATGCCGGACTCGATGGCCTCGGCCACCCGCAGTGCCCGGTCCAGCGACTCGGTGTAGATGTAGGCCGCCAGACCGAATTCGGTGGCGTTGGCCGCGGCGACGCCGTCGTCCTCGGTGTCGAAGCCGATGATCGGCGCGACGGGACCGAAGACCTCTTCGGTGAGGATGCGGGCGTTCGGCGGGATGTCGGTCAGCACGGTGGCCGGGTAGAAGTTGCCGGGGCCGCCGGGCGCCTGACCGCCGAGCGCGACCTTCGCCCCCTTGTCCACCGCGTCGTCGACCAGCTCCTGAACCTTGGCGAGCTGCTTGGTGTTGACCAGCGGGCCGAGCTTGGCCGACGGGTCGAGCCCGTTGCCCAGGTTGACCTCGCCCATCCGCTTGACGAACTTGTCGGTGAATTCCTCGATGACGGCGTTGGCGACGTGGATGCGGTTGGCGGCCGTGCAGGCCTCACCGCCGTTGCGCATCTTGGCGAGCATCGCGCCATCGACCGCGGCGTCGACGTCGGCGTCGTCGAAGACCACGAACGGCGCGTTGCCGCCGAGTTCCATTGAGGTGCGCAGCAGCTTGTCGGCCGACTGGGCCACCAGCGCCTTGCCGACGCCGGTGGAGCCGGTGAACGTCAGCTTGCGCAGCCGGCCGTCGTCGATCAGGGCCTTGGTGACATCGCCGGGCTTGCTGGTGGGCAGTACCGACAGCACGCCCTTGGGCAGACCGGCCTCGCCCATCAGCTTGGCCAGCAGCAGCATGGTCAGCGGGGTCTCCTGCGCCGGCTTGACGATCATGGTGCAGCCGGCCGCGAAGGCGGGCCCGATCTTGCGAGTCCCCATGGCCAGCGGGAAGTTCCACGGGGTGATGGCGTAGCAGGGTCCGACGGGCTGCTTGGTGACGATGATGCGCCCGGTGCCTGCCGGCGACGTCGCGTACCGCCCGCCGATCCGCACCGCCTCCTCGGCGAACCAGCGGAAGAATTCGGCGCCGTACTTGACCTCGCCCATGCTCTCGGCGACGACCTTGCCCATCTCCAACGTCATGAGCGTCGCGAGATCGTCTGCGCGGGCGATGATTGTCTCGAAGACCGAGCGCAGGATCTCGCCGCGATCGCGGGCGGGGGTGGCCGCCCACTCGGCCTGCACGGCGCAGGCGGCATCAAGGGCGGCAACGGCGTCGGCGGCGGTCGCGTCGGCCACAGTGGTGAGGACGGTGTCGTTCGACGGGTCATTGACCTCGAAGGTCGAGGAGCCGGGCCGCTCTTCGCCGCCGATCCACAGTCCGGTGGGAACCGACGACAGCAGCCGTTCAATGTCTTGGGTGCTCATACCTCCATCATGTACACCTTTGGACACCTCGTCACGCTAGGGTCGAACGAATGACAGGCGACATTTCCGCTACCCCCGAATGGAACGCGCTGCGTCGCGAACACGACCAGATCGCCGGGAAGCACCTCCGAGAGCTTTTCGCCGAAGACCCCGACCGTGGCAGCGAGCTCACCCTCACCGTCGGTGACCTCTACATCGACTACAGCAAGCACCGCGTCACGCGGGAAACGCTGTCGCTGTTGGTCGACCTCGCCCGTGCCGCGCACCTCGAACAACGTCGCGACGCGATGCTCGCCGGCGAGCACATCAACACCTCTGAGGACCGCGCGGTGCTGCACACCGCGCTGCGGCTGCCACGGGACGCCGAGCTGGTCGTTGACGGTCAGAATGTGGTCGCCGACGTGCACGAGGTGCTCGACGCGATGGGCGACTTCACCGACCGGCTGCGCAACGGTGACTGGCTCGGCGCCACCGGCGAGCGGATCAAGACCGTCGTCAACATCGGCATCGGCGGCTCGGATCTCGGCCCGGTCATGGTGTACCAGGCGCTGCGCCACTACGCCGACGCCGGCATCTCGGCACGGTTCGTCTCCAACGTCGACCCGGCCGATCTGGTGGCCAAGCTGGACGGACTTGAGCCTGCCACAACGCTTTTCATCATCGCGTCCAAGACGTTCTCGACGCTGGAGACGCTGACCAACGCAACCGCTGCGCGGCGCTGGCTCACCGACACCCTTGGCGATGCCGCGGTGTCGAAGCACTTCGTGGCCGTGTCGACGAACAAGAAACTCGTCGACGAGTTCGGCATCAACACCGACAACATGTTCGGCTTCTGGGACTGGGTGGGCGGCCGCTATTCGGTGGACTCGGCGATCGGGCTTTCGGTGATGGCGGTGATCGGCCGCGAGGCATTCGCCGATTTCCTGTCCGGATTCCACCTCGTGGACCGACACTTCGCCACTGCGCCACTGGAATCCAATGCGCCGGCGCTACTGGGCCTGATCGGGCTGTGGTACTCCGGCTTCTTCGGCGCCGAGACCCGTGCCGTGCTGCCGTACTCCAACGACCTGTCCCGTTTCGCTGCCTATCTGCAGCAGCTGACGATGGAGTCCAACGGCAAGTCGGTCAAATCGGATGGGACCGCTGTAACAACCGAGACCGGCGAAATCTTCTGGGGCGAACCGGGAACCAATGGGCAGCATGCGTTCTATCAATTGCTGCACCAGGGCACCCGGCTGGTACCCGCCGACTTCATCGGCTTCAGCGAGCCCACCGACGACCTACCCACTGCCGACGGGTCGGGCAGCATGCACGACTTGCTGATGAGCAATTTCTTCGCCCAGACCCAGGTGCTGGCCTTCGGTAAGACCGCGGCCGAGATCGCCGCGGAGGGCACACCGGCGAACGTGGTGCCGCACAAGGTGATGCCGGGTAACCGGCCGAGTACCTCGATCCTGGCGAATCGGCTGACCCCGTCGGTGGTGGGCCAGCTGATCGCGCTGTATGAGCATCAGGTCTTCACCGAGGGCGTGATCTGGGGCATCGACTCGTTCGACCAGTGGGGTGTCGAGCTGGGTAAGACTCAGGCCAAGGCACTGCTCGGAGTGATCACCAGCGACGGCTCACCGGCCAAGCAGACCGACAGCTCGACCGACGAGCTGGTGCGCCGCTACCGCGAGGAGCGCGGCCGAACTCGCTAGGCGAACGGCTTGGTGAACCGCGGCGGCAGGATCCGCAGCAGGGCCACCAGCGGAATCCATGGCCAGCCGGGCACAATCGCGCGGCCGCTCTCGCGTTCGATGGCGTTGACCATGTGGCGCACGCCGGTGTCGTTGTCCACCATCAGCATGGTGGTGTTCGACTTGCCGGTCATCTCCGACTCGATGTAGCCGGGCTCGATGACCGTGACTTTGATTGGGCCGGAGGCATATTCGGCGCGCAGCGACTCGCCCAGCGAGGTGACCCCGGCCTTGCTCGCGGCGTAGGCGGCCTTGACGCCGGGAACACCCTTGTTGCCAAGCACACTCGAGATCAGCACCAGGTGTCCCGAGCCGGCCGTCTTGAACATCGCCAGCGCCGTTTCGGTCTGCACCAGCGCCGCGACGAGGTTGGTCTCGATGGTGGCCTTGTTGGCCCACAGCTTGCCCGACCCGAGCGGGGCGCCCTTGCCGATGCCGGCGTTGACGATGATCCGGTCGATGCCGCCGAGCTGGTCGGAGAGTTCGGTGAACACTTCTGGCACCCGGTCGTGGTCGTTGACGTCAAGGGCGGCGACGGCGACGGCGATGCTCGGGTGGCGCTGGCTCAGTTCGGCCTTCAGTTCCTCGAGGCGGTCGACGCGTCGCGCGCACAGGGCCAGATCGCGGCCCTTGGCGGCGAAGGCGCGGGCCATGCCGGCCCCGAGACCGGAGCTGGCACCGGTGATGAGGATCTTCTGGCGGGTCACGGGTGGGACGCTACTTCAGCAGCTTCGACATCCGTCGGTCGGCCAGGACCTTGCCCCCGGTTTGGCAGGTCGGACAGTACTGGAACGACTTGTCGACGAAGGAGACCTCGCGAACGGTGTCACCGCACACCGGGCACGGCAGTCCGGTGCGGGCGTGCACACGGAGCCCAGATCGCTTCTCCCCCTTCAGGGTTGCCGCCTGCTGGCCGACCGAGCGTTGCACCGCGTCGGTCAGCACCGAGATCATCGCGTCGTGCAGCGCGCCGAGTTGCGCGGCGGTGAGCTTGTTGGCCGTCGCGAACGGCGAAAGCTTCGCGACATGCAGGATCTCGTCGCTGTAGGCGTTGCCGATCCCGGCGATGACCTTCTGGTCGGTGATCACCGTCTTGATCCGGCCGCCATGGGGTTTGAGGATCTCGGCGAGCTGTTCGGGGCTGATCTCCAGCGCGTCGGGACCCAGCCCCGCAATGCCGGGGACCTTGGCGGGGTCGTCGACGATCCAGACGGCCAGCCGCTTCTGGGTGCCCGCCTCGGTGAGGTCGAATCCCACGCTGTCATCGAGGTGCACCCGCAGCGCGATCGGGCCCTTGCCCGGTTTGAGCGGCGTCGCGGCGAGCTTGTCGCTCCACTTCAGCCACCCAGCCCGCGAGAGGTGAGTGATCAGCCACAGATCCCCAACCTGCAGACCGAGGTACTTGGCCCAGCGCGCCGCGCCCGTCACCGTTCGCCCGTGCAGCGCTGTCGGCGGTGGGTCGAAGGTCTTCAGCACCGACAGAGCCGCGACGTCGACGCGCACTATCGTCTTGCCGACCGCGTGCCGGCGCAGATGATCAGCCAGGGCCTCGACTTCGGGCAGTTCAGGCATGGATCCAGGCTAGCGGTCTCCAGCTCACCCGTCGTCGGGTGTGCTGGCCACCAGCAGCCACACCAGGGTTGCCAATCCGACGAAAATGCCCTGCACACTGATGACGAAGGCCAAGTACTCATGCCAGTCGGTGAGAACGTCGTAGCAGCCGACGCCGTCGTACGGCAGCGTGGACATCGCGAACACCAAGGCCGCCGACATCAAGGCCACGGTCGCCGCGGTGGTCACCCGATGCGCGGGATCCCGCAGATTCCTTCGGAAGTAGTTGAATTCGAGCCCCAGCGTGAGCAGCAGCAGTGGAATGACCTCGACGACATGCTGGAAATACACCGGACTGATCGCGTTCTCGCAGACTTGCTGCAGCACCGAGAGGCGTTCTGCCAGTGGCAGGGCCGCGGCCTGTTCAGCGATGTCGGCGGGCAGGGTGCGCACGGTATCGGTGTCGATGAGCCTGGTGTAGGCGATCGCCGCGATGTAGGTCGCGAACGTGCCCACCATCAGCGGAACCACCGCCCGGGTGCGCTGCCAGTCGGTCGGTTGCGCCGCCCGGCGCGCGGCGCTCATCAACGTGCGCGGATCCGCGTTGAGGGAGGTGGTCATGAGCACACCCATGGCGGCGGCGATGACGACCGCTGCCACGACCAGGAGCCAGACGGACGGCCGGAACGGTAATTCGGAGAGCACGGCGTCCACCACGATCAGGACCGCGGCCCCGGACCACCACAGTCGCCACAGGCGCGGCCCATCGCCGTCCACCCGTTCGATGCTGCGTTTCTTCAGACCGACAACGGCCAACGCCACGATTTCGACCGCGAGAAGTCCCAGCCGCCAGCCGACATGGGTCCGCCAGTCGTTGTGCTTTCCGAAGCCTGCGAGATCGAAGAGCAGACCGATGATCTCCTCGCTGTAGGAGAACACGAACAACAGCACGAAGACGACCCACAGCATCGCCCGAGACGTTGCGTTGGCCTTGGCGGTTGGTTCGCTGTCGACCTCGGGGGCGGGCATTGTCAGGAGCCCTAGTGCCGTTCTGCGTCTTTGAACGGCAACGAGAACAGCCAGCTGACAATCGACAACACGATCGCGGCCCAGACCGCGGTCCACCAGAACTGGTTGATCTGCAATCCCCAATGGGTGGTGTGTTCGGTGATCCCCGCGGTGATCCACAACATCAGCGCGTTGATGACGACGTGAACCAGCCCGAGCGTCAGGATGTACAGCGGTATCGACAAGAACTGCACGAGCGGTTTGATGATCGCGTTCACCAGGCCGAAGATCACCGCGACCACCAGGACGATGCCGATCCGCTGGAGGCCGGTGTCGCCGCCGACGAAACTGATGCCGGGCACGACCAGTGCGACGACCCATAGCGCCAGTCCGGTGACTGCGGCGCGAAGGAGAAACTGTCCCATGCGGTGATCTTCTCAGAAGGAGCGGCGGCTACGTCCGTAAGAGATAGATGTCCATGATCCAGCCGTGTCGGGCACGGGCGTCGGCTCGAAGGGCCGCAATACGCTCGCCGATCTCGCCGACGGTGCCCGACATCAGCACCTCGTCGGGCGTGCCGAGGTAGGCGCCCCACCAAATCCGGGTCTGCGGTGGACAACTCAGAAATGAGCAGTCCCCGTCGAGCATCACGGCCGCCGAGCCGGCCAGGCCGGTGTTGCGCAGCTGCCGCCCGGTGGTGATCAGTACGGGTTCGCCGACGTCGTTGAGCGGGATGCGATGGCGCGCCGTCAGCGCCTGCACCGCGGTGATCCCGGGGATGACGTCGTAGTCGAAGTCGACGTGGCGGGCGACCTCGTCGAGGATTCGCAGGGTGCTGTCGTACAGCGACGGATCGCCCCAGGCCAGAAAGGCTCCGACGCCGTCGGGCCCGAGCTCGGTCTCGATGGCCTGAGCCCACAGCCGGGCGCGAGCCAGGTGCCAGTCGGCGACGGCCTGCGTGTAGTCGCCGTCGGCCGCGCGTTTCGGATCGGGCAGTTCGACGAAGCGGTAGCGCGGCTCGGTGATGAACCGCTGGCAAATCTCCCGGCGCAACGCGACGAGGTCGCTCTTGGCCTCTCCCTTGTCCATCGCGAAGAACACGTCGGTGTCGTTGAGCGCACGGATCGCCTGCGAGGTCACGTAGTCGGGATCGCCGGCCCCGATGCCGATGACGTGGATGGTGCGCACCCCGAGAGCCTAACGAAAGCGCCGGAAGGCCATCGGCACCAGGAGCGCGACCGCGAAGCACGCCCCGACCACGCCGGAGATCAGCAGCGGGAGCCGCCCGTCGCTCCCCCACAGCAGCCCGGCCCACAGGCCGGCGGCCAGCACCGCGAAACCACTGGCGCCCTGGAACACTCCCTGCGCGCTCGCCTGTTGGTCGGCGCCGGCGAGTGTGGAAATCCACGCCTTCCCGACACCGTCGGTGCACGCGGTGAACATCCCGTAGGCCGCGATCAACACCCACGCCGCAACGGGATCGGTGGTCAACCCGAGCCCGAGGTAGCAGACGGCGAAGAAGACCAGCCCGAACCCGAACACCGCTGGGCGGGGTAGCTTGTCGGCCAGCACCCCGGCCGGAAAACTCGCCAGCGCATACACCAGGTTGTAACCGACGTAGGCGAGGATCACCTCGACGACGCCGAAGCCGATCTCGTTAAGCCGCAACAGCAGTAACGCATCAGGAAAATTGACAACACCAAAGGCGACCAGCACCGCGGTCACTTGCCAGTATCGCCGCGGCAGTTCGCGGAGACCGCGAAATATCGGCTGCCGTTCGCGACCCCGCGGTCCCGCCGTCCGTGGCTCACGGACCAGCACGACGAGTAGCACCGACAGCACCGCGGGGATGATCGCGATGTACAGCAGCGGGGGTATCTGGTGATCCAGCAGTTCGTAGCCGGCCAGCCCGAGCAGTGGACCGACCACGGCCCCCAGAGTATCCATCGCGCGGTGGAATCCGAACACCTTGCCGCGCATCGATTTATCGATTCCTTCAACAAGTAGCGCGTCGCGTGGCGCGCCCCGAATGCCCTTGCCGAGCCGGTCGACCACACGGCCCGCCAGCACACCGGGCCAGCCCACCGCAATGGCGACGATGACCTTGCCCAGTGCGGCCATCCCGTATCCCGTTGCGATCAAAGGACGTTTGGCGAAGCGGTCACCCAGTGGGCCGACGGCGAGCTTGGTCAGTGATGCCGCTCCCTCGGCGGCGCCTTCGATGGCGCCGACCACTGCGGGCGGCGCTCCCAGCACGGCGGTGAGATAGATGGGCAGCAGCGGATACAGCAGTTCGCTGGCCGCGTCCTGAAAGAACGACACCGCGGCGAGCACCCGCACGTTGCGGGTCAGCCAAGAAGCCATTTGTGCCAACTATCTTTCACCGCCTCGGTAGCATTCGCTCAGTGTCAACCTTCAACGGACTACCCGCCCATGTTCTGTTGGTTCACTTCATCGTGGTCCTCGCACCGTTGACGGCCGTCCTGGCGATCCTGTGTGCGGTGTGGCCCGCCGCCCGCCAGCGCCTGGTGTGGCTGGTGCTGGCACTGTCGTTGGTCGTTGCGGTGCTGACACCGTTGACCACCGAGGCCGGCGAGTGGCTCGAGGACCGGGTGGGGCGTTCGCCGCTAATGCAGGCGCACACCGAGCTCGGTGACACGATGCTCTATTTCTCACTGGCGTTGCTCGTCGCGGCGGTGCTGCTGGCAGTCGTGCACCAACTCGGCGGCCGCGGACAATCGCTGCCGTCGGCTCTGTCGATCATCGTCGCCGTCTTCGTGGTGGTGGCGGGCGTCGCGACAATCGTGCAGGTGTACCGCATCGGCGACTCCGGCGCGAAGGCCACCTGGGGCCAGATCGCGGCCAATCCCACCTGACGCGCCAATCCCACCTGATGCGACAGCTGCCACCAGCAAAGGCGAAAACTACCTAGCATCGCGGCATGCGATTCACCTACGCCGAGGCCATGACCGACCCGTCGTTCTATATCCCGCTCGCTCAGGCCGTCGAGGCCGCCGGCTATCACGCGATGACGATTCCGGACAGCGTCGCCTACCCGTTCGAGTCGGACTCCACGTACCCCTACACGCCGGACGGCAACCGGGAGTTCTTGGACGGCAAGGCATTTATCGAATCATTCGTGTTGATGGGTGCGTTGGGTGCGGTCACCACGACACTGCACTTCAACCTGTTCGTCCTCAAGCTGCCGATCCGGCCGCCCGCCCTGGTGGCCAAGCAGGCCGGATCTCTGGCGGCACTGATCGGCAACCGCCTCGGCCTCGGCGTCGGCACCAGCCCGTGGCCGGAGGACTACGAGGTGATGGGCGTGCCTTTCGCCAGGCGCGGCAAGCGAATGGACGAGTGCATCGCGATCATCAAGGGTCTGACGAGCGGTGACTACTTCGAGTTCCACGGCGAGTTCTACGACTTTCCCAAGACGAAGATGACGCCCGCGCCGTCCGAACCCATCCCGATCCTGATCGGCGGACACGCCGATGCCGCGCTGCGCCGGGCCGCACGCAACGACGGCTGGATGCATGGCGGGGGCACCGAGGATCTCGACGAGCTGCTGGCCAAGCTGAACCGCTTCCGGGAGGAGGAAGGGACGACTGCTCGGCCTTTTCAAATCCATGTCATCTCACTCGACGCGTTCACCGTCGACGGGGTCAAGCGCCTCGAGGACAAGGGCGTCACCGACGTGATCGTCGGCTTCCGGGTTCCCTACGTCAAGGGCCCCGACACCGAGCCGCTGGACGCCAAGATCCGCAACCTGGAATGGTTCGCGGAGAACGTCATCGCCAAGGTTTAACCCTTACAGCGGATCCCACTTGGCGGCTCGCTTCTCGCGGTGGGCCATCGCGGCCTCGCGCGGGTTGTTGGTGAACCCGGTCAGGATCTGTGTCCGGTTCTCGATCTCCTTGGCGTGCCGCAGGCTTGGTGCGTCCAGGGCGGCGTTCAGCCCGGTCTTGGTCTGCCAGACGCCGAAGGCATTGTTGGCGGCGATGCTGCGCGCCATCCCGAGCGCGGCATCGGCGAGTTTGTCCGCGGGCACCACCTCGTGCACCAGCCCGATCCGGTAGGCCTCGTCGGCGTCGATGATCCGCCCGGTCAGCATCATTTCCCGTGCGGCGCCCGCACCGACGATCTTGGGCAGCAGGTAACTCGTCCCCATGTCGAGCGAGGAGAAGCCTGCCTTGATGAACACCGATCCGAAGCGCGCGGTCTCCGATGCGATCCGGATGTCGCAGTGCAGTGCGTAAGCGAGGCCGCCCCCGACGGCCACCCCGTTGACCGCCGCGACCACCGGGATGGGCAGTTCGTAGAGCCGGGTCAGCTGGTCGGCCAGCCGGATCTGGCTGTCGTACATGGTCTTGAACGGCGCACTCGCCGGTTCGGTCCACGCCTTGCCGGTGCCGCTGAGATCAGCGCCCGCGCAGAACCCCCGTCCCGCTCCGGTGAGGACCGCGACCCGGTACTTCCACGAGCTCAGCTCGTCGAACACGGCGTCGAGGCCGTCGATCAGGTTTCCGTCGATCGCGTTGAGCAACTCCGGCCGGTTCAGGGTGATACCGGCGATCCCGTCTTCGAGCTCTTCGAATTCCACAGCAGCCATGCGCTGCACGTTAGCGTTGCGCCGGCATCGGGTATAGGCCGCCCATGGCTACTGTTGACGTAACCGTGCCCTCCGATGTGTCGCCACAGCAAGCCTGGAAGCTGGCGTCGGATCTGAGCCGCTTCGGCGAGTGGATGACGATCTTCGCCGGCTGGCGCGGACCCGTGCCGGAGACGATCTCCGAGGGCACCGAGGTTTCGTCGTTGATCAAGGTCAAGGGGTTCCGCAACACCATCCGCTGGCGGGTGACCGGTTATGACGAGCCGCACTCCATCGAGCTGACCGGCACCGGCTGGCCCGCCATCAAGATATCCATCACCATGAAGGTCGTCGATGAGCATGAACAGACGAGCTTTCACCTGATCGCCGATCTGTCCGGAGGCGTCCTCAACGGTCCGATCGGCCGATTGGTCGCGCGCGTCCTCGAGTCCGATGTTCGCAAATCCGTGACGAAGCTGGCTGCGCTGGCTTGATAGGTGACGTCTAGATCACTTCACCGCGCTACCGTGCTCGGATGGGCGGATACCGCGAGCTGTTCGACGCCAGCGTCGCCGACGCAGCGGGGTTCTGGGCGCAGGCCGCGCGTGCGGTGTCGTGGACGCGCCCTCCGCGGCGGATCCTCGACGACACCAACCCGCCGTTCTACCGGTGGTTCCCCGACGCCGAGCTGAATACCTGCGCCAACGCGCTGGACCGGCATATCGATGAACGTGGCGACCAGGTCGCGCTGATCTACGACTCCCCCGTCACCGGGACCAAACGGAGTTTGACGTACCGCGAATTGCTGCACGAGACAGCACGTTTCGCTGGCGTGCTACGCGAATTGGGTGTGGGCAAGGGCGACCGCGTGGTGCTGTACATGCCGATGATCCCCGAGGCGGTGATCGCGATGCTGGCCTGCGCCAGGCTGGGCGCGGTGCACTCGGTGGTGTTCGGCGGGTTCGCTGCCCACGAGCTGGCCACCCGCATCGACGACGCACAGCCGGTGGTGATCGTCTCGGCGTCCTGCGGCATTGAGCCGACCCGGGTGATCGAGTACAAGCCGATGCTCGACCGCGCACTGGAGCTGGCCACCCACCAGCCGGCGGCGTGCGTGATGGTCCAGCGTGACCGGCACGGCTGCGATCTGGTCGACGGTCGCGATGTGGACTGGGCCGACGCGATGGCCACGGCAACGGCCGTCGACCCGGTGCCGGTGGCCGCGACCGATCCGTTGTACGTGCTCTACACATCCGGGACGACGGGTAAGCCCAAGGGCATCGTCCGCGACAACGGCGGCCACGCGGTGGCTCTGCTGTGGAGCATGCGCCACATCTATGACATCGACCCCGGCGACGTGTTCTGGGCGGCCTCCGACGTCGGGTGGGTGGTGGGCCACTCCTACATCGTTTACGGGCCGCTGCTGGCCGGGGCCACGACGGTGCTCTACGAGGGAAAGCCCATCGGCACACCGGATCCCGGCGCGTTCTGGCGGGTGGTCGCCGAACACGGCGTGAAGGCGTTGTTCACCGCGCCGACGGCCATCCGGGCGATCCGCAAGGAGGATCCGGACGCCTCACACCTCGACCGCTACGACTTGTCGTGCCTGAAGTATCTGTTCCAGGCGGGCGAGCGGCTGGACCCGGATACCTACGCTTGGGCTACGGCGAAGCTCGGCGTCCCGGTCGTCGACCACTGGTGGCAGACCGAGACCGGGTGGGCGATCGCGGCCAATCCGATGGGCGTGCAACACCTTCCGCTGAAACCCGGCTCCCCCACCGTGCCGATGCCGGGCTACGACGTGCAGATCTTGCGGGTCGACGGCTCGCCGTGCGCACCGGGCGAGGAGGGCGACATCTGCATCAGCCTGCCGCTGCCGCCGGGAACGCTGCCGACCCTGTGGGGCGACGACGCCCGGTACGAGGCGTCGTATCTGCGCGAGCATCCCGGCTTTTACCTGACCGGCGACGGTGGTTACCTCGACGAGGACGGCTATCTGTTCGTGATGGGCCGGATCGACGACGTGATCAACGTTGCGGGACACCGGTTGTCGACGGGATCGATCGAGGCGGTGCTGGCCGCCCATCCGGCCGTAGCCGAGTGTGCGGTGATCGGCGTGGCCGACGAGATCAAGGGCCAGGTGCCGCGCGGCTTCGTGGTGCTCAAGGCCGGAGCCTCGGCCGACCGCCTCGCCGAGGAACTGGTGGCCGCGGTGCGTGACGAGATCGGCGCGCTTGCCTCCTTCCGCCTGGTCGATGTGGTGCCGGCCCTGCCCAAGACCCGTTCCGGCAAAATCCTGCGCAAGACCATGCGCGGTATCGCGCACGGCAAGGATGAGCCGATGCCGTCGACCATCGAGGACCCGGCGGTGTTGGACACGCTGCGGCCGATACTTCGGCCATGACCGTCACGGTCGACGAATTTCAGATCGCTGACCCTGCCGACGCCTGGCGGGCAGCGGGTTTCAGCGTGGACGCCGACGATATCTGCCGCATCGGCGACGTTCGAGTGCGGCTGCTCGGACGCTCACGCGGCACTGGCATTCTCGGCTGGTCGCTGCGGGGTCTGTCGTGCGACAGTGCAGTCGACGGCATCCCGACCATCCGGTCCGACACCGATCCCGCGGCGCCTGCCACGCACGCGAACGGCGTGACGTCGATCGACCATGTCGTGCTGCTGTCCCCCAACCTGAACCGGACGGTCGAGTCGCTGGCCGCTGTCGAGTTGCAGCCGCGCCGGGAACGCGACGCCGAACTCGGCGGCCAGCCGATGCGGCAGATCTTCTTCCGGCTGGGCTCGGTGATCCTCGAGGTCGTCGGTGCCCCTGACGTGGCCGGCGACGGCCCGTCTTCGTTGTGGGGCATCACGTACGTCGTTGCCGACATCGGCGCCACGGCGTCATTTTTCGGCGAGCGCACGTTGCCGGTCAAGGACGCCGTGCAGCCCGGGCGCCGGATCACCACGCTGCGGCATCGCGATCTGGGCATGTCGGTCCGGACGGCGATGATCTCGCCGCATATTCTCGGCGGATGATCGAGCCCGCCGCCGATGTCGTCGTCATCCACACCGACGGCGGCTGCCGACCCAACCCGGGGCCTGGCGGCTGGGGAGCGGTGCTGCGCATGCGCCATCACATCCGTGAGATGTGCGGCGGCGAGCCGAGCGAGACGAGCAACAATCGGATGGAGCTGACCGCTCCGATCATGGCGTTGGAGGCGCTCACCCGGCCTGTCGTGGTGCACCTCTATACCGACAGCACCTACGTCCGCAATGGGATCACCAAGTGGGTCCTCGGTTGGGAACGCAATGGCTGGCTGACGTCCGCGAAGCAGCCGGTGAAAAATGTCGACCTATGGCAGCGACTGCAGGCCGCGTGCGCGCAACACGAAGTCGAGTGGTTCTGGGTGAAGGGCCATTCGGGTGTCGCCGACAACGAACTGGCCGACCAGTTGGCGACGCGCGGTCTAGAGGAAGCGGTTGCGATTTCTGTCGGGGGGCCGGCGTAGTCTTTCGAACATGAGTTCGATCGACTCTGTGTTAGATGCTCTCGACGATGCCGTCGGGGAGCTAGCCGCGATCGATCTCTTGACGCTGGAGCCGCCGAAGCGGTTCGCGGTCTTGGAGCGGCTGGAAACAGCCCAGCGTCGCCAGACAGCGGTGTCCCACGCTCTGGTTTCCCGGTTGGAGCAATTCGAGGGCTGCCCACCTGTCGGGATTGCGTTGGCCGATGTGTTGCGGATCAGCCCGCCCGAAGCACGACGCCGGATCCGCGACGCCGAACACTTGGCACCGCGGACCACGCTGACCGGTGAACCGCTGCCGCCGGTGCTGCCCGAGACGTCGGCGGCCTGGCACCGCGGCGACCTTGATGGCGAGCACCTGCGGGTGATCCAGAAGTTCTTCCACGACCTGCCCGACCACGTGCCCCCAGCCGAGGTCGAGAAGGCCGAACGCTCGCTGGCGGGGCATGCGGTGAATCTGCGTCCGGATCAGTTGGCGAAGGTCGCCTACCGATTGGCACTGCACCTCAATCCCGATGGGACGTTCTCCGATGAAGACCGCGCCCGCAAGCGGGGATTCGTCTGGTGTGGCGGCCAACAGGTCGATGGCATGAGCGTCGGGAAGCTGATCGCCGACCCCGAGTTGCGCTCAGAGCTCGACGCCTGGATGGCCAAATTCGCCGCCCCGGGCATGTGCAACCCGGCCGACGAAAACCCGACCGTCAACCCCTCCGACGAGGTGGCTGAGCGGGATCTGCGCAGCTGTGGCCAGCGTCAGCATGATGCGATCAAGGCTCTGGTGCGCGGACAACTCGGGGACCCAAAGTTCGGTCAACACAACGGATTACCGGTGACCGTGATCGTGACGGCCACCCTGCAAGACCTCCAGAACAAAACCGGCTACGGCGTCACCGCCAGCGGAGTGGTGATGCCGATCTCGGACGTCATCCGCGTGGGCGCCCACGCCTACCACCATTTGGCCCTCTTCGACGGCGTGAACGGGCGGGCGTTGTGGCTGGGCCGCACCAAACGTATCGCCACCGCCGACCAGCGAATCATCCTGCACGCCAGGGACCGTGGCTGCACCAGACCCGGCTGTGACGCACCCGGCTACCACAGCGTGGTCCACCACGCCGCCAAAGATTGGAAAGCTGGCGGCAACACCGACATCAACGACCTCGCCCTGGCCTGCCCTCCCGATAACCAGCTCGTCGAAACCGGCGGTTGGGACACCCGCATCTTGCCCAACGGCCAAACCGAATGGATCCCACCACCAGGCCTGCCCATGCTCAAGGGCGGCGTCAACGACTACCACCACCCAGAGCGGTTGTTGGAGAACGACAGCGATCCACCGGCCGACGATGCAGGCGCGGCCTAACTCCTCTTCGCCATCGCGAGGTATCCCTCGCGGACGCTGGGAAATTGGGGCTGCCAGCCGGTTGCGGCCTTGAACCGCGCGTTGCTGACCCGGAGTGACCGGGTCAGCGAGGTGAGCCGATCGCCGAGCAGAAGCCCCAATCGTCCGGGCCCGCTGATCCATGCCCGCGCTCCGGTTGCGTCGGAACAGGCGTGCTTGTAATCGCGTTTGGTGACGGGCACGTCGTCGACGATGTTGAATACGCCACCGGGTCCATTCAGCGCCGCGACGACAGCGGTCGCAGCGTCGCACATATAGATCGACGAGATGAAGGAGTCCGCCCGACCGGGCGCGAAACCGATGTGGCGCCGCGCGAGATTGAGGATGAGTTCACTATGGGCGGCACCGCGACCGTAGAACACACCGAACCGCAGAACAGTCGCCGTACCACCACTTTCGGCGAAACGGCGAGCGTTGGCTTCGGCGCCGTGGTTGCCAGTGGTGATCGGGTAGTGATCGACGGAATGGTCCTCATCGATCCACTCGCCGGCCCCGTCGGCGTAAAGCATCACGACTGACTCCTGGACCAGCCGGGGCACGCCGGCTGCTTGGGCCGCATCGACAACGGCGGCCGATCCGTCAATCCGCACCCGCTCGCACGATTCCCAGGCTGACCGTCGCAGGAAGGACGTGGTCGGGGGCAATGCGGACGCGAGGTTGACCACGGCGTCATGACCGGCGAATGCGGCGGTCAGGCCGTCACGATCGAAGAGTGACACCAAAGCCGCTGTGGCGCCATGTTTCTCGAGGTCACGGGCCTTGGATTCGCTACGGGCCAATGCCGATACGGAATGTCCGGCAGCGATGAGGGCCGGGACCGCGTAGATCCCGATAGCCCCGGTGCCGCCGGTGACGAAGACACGCATGCTGCAATACTCCTGAACCACTGGCGAAGGTGCAATATCAGAAGATGGCGGACTAGCGGTCCACCACTACGACTGAGACCGTCACCCACGGAGTCGATGCACTAACGCCAAGGTGACTTTGAAGACATCTGGATATCCATCCCGTATCGGTCCGGGCGTGAGGTCGCGCCCGCGATTCCCGGTGCAACATTCGTTCCGCTGCAAGGAACCTCGGACTTCTCGGTGCACGGTGACATCGATTCCGTCGTCCGTGCGCGCCGTCAAGCGCTGACACCGCATCAGCCGTCGCCGGCGGACGCGGACCAGCCGAGCCTGGTCCTGCTGTTGCCTCGGGAACGCGAAATCCTTGACGGGTGACGTGAGTGGCCGAACCCGGCCATCGGCAGAAGATGGCCGGGTTGAGCGATGCGCTGCTCTCCCCGGTGCTCATAAGTTCTTCGGGTGACCGAGATCCACCGCTATGCACCCAGCGGCACCGAACGGCGAGCCGCGGCCACGAAAGCGGTGTGGTCATCGAGCATGGCCGTGCTGTATGACCCGTTTCTCTGGCTGGGCGATCGTGCATCCGCTGGTCATTGGGCGGCCACCTCGATGAGCCCCGCCCGAAACTGTTGCGCGCCAAATCAGCACCCGCTCCGGCACCCCTAACCAACTCGTCACGTCACCTTCTCCGGGGCGAGCGGACACTGCGTTCGACCGGGTCCCCAGTGGCGAATTCGGCGGTTCAACCACTCGATGAAGGAGAAGTCACCCATGGCCACCCACCGGAAGCCGTCGTCGCACCTCCCATATTTGAGGGGCGGAATTGCCGGCGCGGCGATCATCGGAACCGGCTACCTACTGGCGGCGGTCAACTCGCCAGCAGCGTTCGCCGCACCCGACAGCGCTTCAACCGCATGCACGTCGGGGGCACCGACGTGCCTCGCTGCGCCCGGCGGGCTGGGGTCTGCCATCGCAGCGGAGCGCCATTACCGACTCGCCGTTCCCCCCGCTGCGGGTAACCCCCTGGGGGGCAACCCCTTACTCGGTGTGTTCATCGGCAACGGCACCGCCGAGCATCCCAATGGCGGACTGCTCATCGGCAACGGCTACAGCCCGGACCCGGCGACGTGCGGCACGCACTGCGCGGGCGGCAACGGCGGGTGGTTCTCCGGTAGCGGCGGCAACGGCGCCAATGGCAGCGACGGAGGCAACGCCGGACTGTTCGGAAACGGCGGCAACGGCGGCAAGGGGGACGGCGTCCACGTCCAAGGAGGTGCCGGTGGACACGGCGGGGTGCTGATCGGTAGCGGTGGCAACGGCGGGAACGGAAGCAACGCGGTCGGTAGCTCCGGCGCGGGTTCCGGCGGAAGCGCCGGAAACGGAGGTCTCTTCGGAGGCAACGGTGGCAACGGTGGCACCGGGGGCGACGGATCGCCAGACGACGCAGCCAATCACGGCGGTCGCGGCGGAGACGCCGGCGTCTTCGGTGGCAACGGTGGCAGCGGCGGTAACGGAGGTCGGGGCGTCGGCAAGACCGGCAACAATCAAGGCTTTGGAGGGCAGGGCGGGGACGGCGGGAACGGCGGGCTGTTCCACGACGGTGGTTCCGGCGGCAATGCGGGCAGCAGCGGGTCGGGCAGCGGAGGCGTCGCGGGCGGAAACGGGGGCGACGGCGGCCGCCTGGGTAATGGTGGTGCTGGCGGCGCCGGAGGTGACGGCGGTGGCTCCACCACAGGCAACGGCGCGCAAGCCGGCAGCGGTGGCCAGGGCGGCCAGGGCGGAATCACCGGTGGCGCCGGCGGCGCCGGCGGCGCCGGCGGCAATGGTGGTGGCTCCACCGCTGGCAACGGCGGGAGGGGCGGCGACGGTGGCCAGGGCGGCGCGGGCGGGACCGCCGGTGGTGATGGCGGCCACGGCGGCAAGGGCGGAAGCAGCACGTCCGGGTCGGGTGGTGCCGGCGGGAAGGGCGGCACCGGCGGAACGGGTCGCGGCGGGCACCAGTTGGGCGATGGCGGTCTGCCGGGCAGCCCGGCCAACGGAAAGCTCGGTGGCGAGGGCGGCACGGGCGGCAAGGGAGCCCACCCGGGAAACCCAGAACAGGCCTGACGAGCGCCAGGGCGCTACCCGGGGATCGCTGACGTCATTGGTTCTTGACTACTCGACCACCACGTCAGCGGGCTCCTTGTCGGGCCGTAGGCCGCGCCAGCTTGGCTGCCGTAGCCGGCTGTCGGACGTCCATTCGCTGAACCGGGCTTCACCCACCAGTTCGGATCGCACGTAGGTCACGCCCTTGGCGTCTAGCTTGGAAAGTCTTGCTACAAAAGGCGATTCGTCTCGCTACGACGCGCTCGTTCCTCGACCACTGCGGCCCACCCAGCACCTCATCGGCAACGTCTTGGTCGACAGCACCCAGACGACGGCAACCAGCACCTGCTACGTCCAGGATCTTCACACGGGCCGCGGAGAACTGACGGATCAGACCTTCTCGACCCTCGGTGAGTACCGCTACCAATGAGAGCGCGATACGAACGGGGCGTTGCTAAGAGGCGCAAGAAGATCAGTCACGCAACCGTCGGGAGGTGCCATGATGTAGTTTTCTCCAAAATTTACGCGGCGGCCGCGTTCAATGGGCTTTGCATAGCCCTCCCACTTTTCGAAGGCAATCTTCTCGTGTAGTGCGACGCGAACTTGGGTCACATCGATCTCCTTTCCACTAGTTCAGCTCGGCGCATCTCTTGAGGTACGGCCACGCGATGTCAGGGGGAATCCCGCCACACAACGGCGAGAGATTGAACATCTCGCCGGCGGCTACGCGCTGCCGCGCCTCCTCGACCGACAGGATTACGTGGGACGACGACGTGCGGCGAAGTTCGTCGACGGTCTTGGCGGTGCTCATGTTGGCCGACACCTGGTTGTCGGGGTTCCATTCCGAGTAGGCCATCGCGTCGTGCAGCAGGTACTGGCCGATCTGGTCCCAGGCGGCGTCGACATCGTCTGCCACGAAAAGGTTGGCCACCACGTCGCGTTCGGGTATGAGTGCGAAGCCGGGCTCGAAACCATTGTCCCGGCTGGCCTTTTCGTAGGCCTCCTGCATGCCCGGCACCCCGCCGTTGGCGAGCAGGCCGAGGCCATTGCGTCCCGCACGCCGCGCCGCGGCGAGGCTGGCGCCGCCCCAATTCAGCATCGGACCCGCCGGCGTCCGTGGCCGCGGCGTCACCTTCATTCGCCTGCCGTCGTGTTCGACCTCTTCGCCGGCCAACAGACGGCGCAACAGCGGGAGCTTCTCGTCGGCAATGCGGCCCCGATCGGACAAGGACAGCCCGAAGTGGTCGAATTCCTCAGCGCGGTAGCCGATCCCGAAGATATAGGCGGCCCTGCCCGCGCTGATGTGGTCCAGCACGGAAATGTCCTCCGCGAGCCGGGCCACGTCGTAGAAGGGCAGCAGAATCGTCAGGTTCAGCATCGCCTGCTTGGTGCGTGCGGCGATCGCCGCGGCGAGCATCAGTGGCGACGGGAGATAGCCGTCGTCGGCACAGTGGTGTTCGCACAGCACCACCGCGAGGCAGCCACGGGTGTCGGCCCACTCCGACATCTCCGTTGCCGCGGCATACAGCTCCGATGTAGCGAGTCCCGGTGACTGCGAGCGCATGTCGAATCGGAGAGTGAACATCTAGGGTCTAACTCCCCTGCCGCGAGTCGGTACCCATGACCTCGGCACTGACTTGCATGATCAGCCGAACCACCTCGTTGCGCGACATGGACTTGAAGAGTTCGAGACCCATGCGGACGTCATCGCCCGTGGCGATGGTCGGTCCGCCGCCAAGGTTGGCGAACGCCTCATCCACCACACTCGCCGCGGTGACCGCACCCTCGGGGACATCATCCAGCGAGGCGAGACGCCCACGTTCGAACTCCAACTGCCGCAACGCCGGTGTGTCGGTCATTCCGAGTACCAGGCCGAGCACGTCCACGCCCTTGTCCTGCAACTCCACCCACAGGCCTTCGGTGAACACCATGTCGAACGCCTTGGTACCGCCGTAGGTGGCCATGTTGCGTCCACCGGCCAGCGCGGCCCCCGACGTGAAGTTCACGATGCCACCCCTGCCCCGTTCGACCATGAGGCCGGCGAAGTGGTGGCACAGCCGCATCAAGACCAGGCAGTTGCGTTGCAGCAGGGCCTCCGCCGCTGATATCGGGTTGTTGAGGAAGGGTTGGTAATTCGGGTCACCGCCCGCGCAGTAGACCAGCATGCCGACCTCTATGTCCTCGGCGGCGTCGATGATGGTCTGCGATGCGTCGGCATCCGTCAGGTCGACGCACAGTGTCCGCGTCTGGGCATCGGTGCGCTCGCGAATGCCTTGTGCCACTTCGTCGAGCACATGTTGGCGGCGGGCGACGAGGACGACGTTCACCCCTTCATTCGCGAGTCGCTCGGCGAACAGCGACCCGACGCCGTCAGACGCGCCGACGACGATCGCCCACGGCCCGTACTTGGTCGCGACGTCGGCGGTCATCAACCGGCCACCGCTACCAGTCGTACCGAGGTGTACGTGCGGCGCGAGACTCGCCACCCGTCATTGGTGCGTACGGCGTGATCGTCGTAGTAGCCGACGGGGTTGGCTCCCCCGCCGTCGAACAGGATCAGCGCATCGACGTAGGTGCGGACCGTCGCCGTGTCTCCGTCGATCTTCACGGCCTGGTTGCTCATCCGGTGCATGGTGTGTTGCGCACCCACATGAGCCGCCGCCATGAATTCGGCTACCTCGTTGCCGCCGGTCCACTGGCCGATTACGCCGTAGTCCACCTGGGCATCATCTGTGAAAACCTGTGTCAACAGCGAGTATTGGAGACTGTCGATGGCGGTCGCATAGCGCACCGTCAGTTCGACGATCTCTTCTCTGTCTGTCATGCGACGTCTCCGTTCGGGTGGACAACGACGCGGGGCGGCCCCTCGGCTCTCCGCGCCTGCTCGATCGCATCGGGCACCTCGTCGAGGCTGATGATCCGGCCGACACTCGGCATCGGATCGAGCCGCCCCTCGACGACGGCGTCGAGCACGCCGTACCAGTCCTGCGGCAACGGGCCGCCACCGAACTGCAGTGTCAACCCGTTGCGGGTTGCTTCGGTGATGCTCAGCGTGTCGCCGGTGTACCAGCCGCCCGCGCAGTAGATCCGGGACATGAACTCTGCCTCGGCCACGAGTCGGTCGATAAGCCCCGGCGCGCCAACGCATTCGAACACCACGGCCGAGCCGCCGCGCTTGTGTTCGGCACGGACTTCGCGAAAGACGTCGAAGACCGACTGAAGCGCCGGATCAACCAACACGTGCGCACCGAACGCGCTGCGTGCCAGCTCGCGTCGGTCAGCATTGAAGTCGGACACGATGATCGGCGCGATGCCACGGCTGGACAATGCGGCGACAGCGGACAAGCCGACAGCCCCTGCCCCAATGACGATCGGTACCTCACCGGGCTGCACGTTGGCCGCACGCACATAGAACTCGCCGACCGCGAAGCAGTCGACGACCGCGATGGCGTCGCTGGATACGTCGCCCGCCACGGCCTTCGCCGTCGCCTCGGGGACGACCAGCAGCTCACCGAAACTCCCTTGCGCCTCTGGATGCTGTCCGATGATCCGCAAGCCACCGGCACCACCGTCGACCAATCGGATCGGCATCGACGTCACCCGCGTACCGATCGGGAAGGCGTCGCTGCACCCGGGCCCGTGGCCGATGACCTCGCCGACGAACTCGTGACCCATGACGATGTCGCGGTCGGCGTCGTACAACGACCGCCCCGTCGGATCGTCGATCCCCACCTCGGGGTTGTCCATGAAGTGCACATCCGACGCGCAGATCGCCGTGCTCAACGTTTTGAGCAGCAGATCGCCCTGCCCCGGAACAGGATCGGCAGTTTCTCGAACGGTCAACTCGCCGCCTCGCAAAACGACTGCACGCACCAGATTCACATCCCTGCCGTATGCTTCTCTATTATTCGAGAAGTAGTTCTCTAGCTTCCGAACTGACCGTAAGATGCCGATCGGAGGGAGTCAAGGGTGCGTGGAACCAGTTCGGCACCCACCGAACGAGTGCTCGACATCGTCGAGTTGCTCAGCCGGCCGGGCAGTGGCGAGATTCGATTCTCGGATGTCGTGCGCGAACTCGACCTCTCTCAGGGCACCGCGCACGCGATCCTCAAGACGCTCTCCGATCGCGGCTGGGTTGTTCGCAACCCGGCGACCAAGGCATTCACGCTCGGCCCTGCGCTGACACTCGTCGCGTCCGGCCTCGATATCGGCCGTCCGCTTGCCGATCTCGGCCGCGCCTCGATTCGGCGACTGGTCGATACGACGGGGATGGCTGCGTCCGTCCTGGAGCGAGCCGGCGACTATCTGGTGATCACCGACTTCGAGAATCCCGCCGACCTGTCCGCGGTGGTTCAGCCCAACGAGCGCATCCCCTACTCGCCGCCATTCGGCATCGCCTTCGCGGCATGGGACAGCGCGGACGAGCAAGAAGCCTGGATCCGACGCGGCGCTGCCAACGATGCCGGTCTGCACCAGCGGCTGCGCACCGTGCTGACCCGCACCCGCGAGCGCGGCTACGACGTCGACTGGATGACACCCGCGTTGAGCCAGGCGGCCCAAGCGATAGGCACGCTGTCCGGCGACGCGATCCCGCAGAACCTGCGTTCGGTCATCGACCAATTGCGGGTGGAATTCGCTTCCGCCGACCCGCTGCCGAACGACAGCAGTCGCGGCGCGCATCCAGTCGCCACCATTTCCGCACCGGTACTCGACGCCGACGATCGCATTGCGCTCGTTCTCGCCATACATCCTCTGCGCGCCATGACGATTCGGGAGATCCGGGCTGCCGCGAAACCACTGCTGCGCGAGATCGACCACGTGCGGACCACTGGTCACCCATACTAGTCTGACGTACAGTAAGGTGTGACTTCATCTCCTGACGCCGCGCAGCGTCGCGTAGTTCACGTCGGCACCGGCATGACCGGCAGCGTGGCCCTGCGCGCGATCATCGACGACCCCGCACTGGAACTGATCGGGCTCAAGGTGTCCTCGTCGACGAAGGTGGGCACCGACGCCGGTCAACTCTGCGGCCGCCCCGATGTGGGTATCGCGGCGACTGACGACGTGGCGGCAATCCTGGCCGCCAAGCCGGACTGCGTCGCCTACTGCGCGACCGCCGTCCGACGTGAAGACGAGGTCATCGCCGATATCGTCGGCTACCTGGAAGCCGGCATCAACGTCGTCACCATCTCCGCAATCCCCATGGTGTATCCCAAAGCGGCTCCGGCGAATTGGCGCGATCCGATCCAACAAGCGGCACAGAAGGGCAGCGCGACCTTCTACGCGACGGGCTGCGAACCCGGCTTCGTGAGCCTGAACCTGCCCACCGCGTTGCTGGCCGGCGCCGGGAAGATCGACACCTATCGCATGGACGAGTACGCCCTTGACCTCGACCTGTCCTATCCGATCTGGGAAGTCCTGCACGAGTCGATGGGGTTCGGAAAACCCAACGGCCACGTGCCCATTCGCATCGCAGTCGGCAAGGTCAACAACGACTGGGAACCCGTCGTGCGCTATATCGCCGATACGCTCGGCGTCGACGTCGAGCGGGTGGCACTGGATTGGGAGACGATCCTCGCGCCACACGACCTCGACACCGCACTCGGGGTGATCCCGAAGGACACCATCTGCGGCCACCGCTGGCAGCTCGCCGCCATGCACGACGATCGCCCCGTCGTCTCGGTCCAATACTTCGCAGCGGTGACCTCCACGCCGTGGCCCGAGAGCTGGCCGCGCCCAGCACAACCCGGCCAGGGCGGCATGGTGTTCCGCATCGAGGGAAACCCGAACATGACCCTCGCGCTCAGCCTGGACCCCTCACCGGACGACGCCACCAACCCCGGGGTCGCGGCGACCGCGATGGCGGCCGTCAACGCCATCCCGGCGGTCATCGACGCTCCGCCTGGACTCATCGACGTGCCACTGGCCGGCCCGTCAGTCGTCACGCGTCAGACGCGTCGCTGAGATGACGCGACGCGCGCGAGGCTCGCTGACCGAAGACGCGATCGTGGAGGCGGCCTTCGCAATAGCAGCCGACTCCTCAATCGAGGCGTTGAGCATTCCACTGGTCGCCAGATCGCTCGACGTAGGCGTAACCAGCATCTACTGGCACGTTCGCAATAAGTCAGAGCTTCTTGACGCCATGACCGATCGCGCACTGCGCCGCAGCGGATTACCGGCCTTCGCGGAGTCAGACGATTGGCGTGCGTCGCTGATGGCGCACGCCCGCGGAGTGCGCCAGACGTTCCTCGGCGACCCGGTGTTGACGGATCTGATCCTCATCCGAGGCGCACTGGGCCCCATGGCACAACGGCTCGGCGAACAGGAGACGCAAAAGGCGATCGCCGCCATGATCGGCTCCGGTCTCGACGAGCAGACAGCTCACGACACGTACTCGGCGGTGTCAGAACTTGTTCGGGGGTCGGTACTTCTCGCCCGCTTGACTCAGAAGCACCATGAAGCACAGGGGGCCTCGGCACCGCTGGACGATCGCGCGTTCGAGCTTCTGCTGACGTCCCTACTCCCGCACCACCTCGTCCGGTGACTTGTCCGGCCGCAAGCCACGCCAACTCGGCTGCCGTAGCCGGCCGTCACCAGTCCATTCACTGAACCGGACTTCGCCAACCAACTCGGGCCGCACGTAGGTCACCCCTCTGGCGTCGACTCCAGAAAGCCGTGTGTTGAACGGTGATTCCTTGGTGTGCAGCGGTGCGAGCAGATCCTTAAGTTTGGTGAGTTCCTTTTCGGTGAAGCCGGTTCCGACCCGCCCGACGAAATCCAACCCCCCCTCGCCAGGAATGCCCATCAACAGCGCACCGATACCACTGGAACGGCCGCCTTCACCCTTGCGCCAGCCCCCGATCACGATCTCCTGGGTGTTCCAGTTCTTGTCCTTGATCCACGACGCCGACCGCCGACCGGGCTGATAGGTGGAGTCCCATTTCTTGGCCACCACGCCTTCCCAATGGCGGGACTGAGACAACTCCAGCGCCTCGGCACCGTCACCAGGAAGCAGCGGCGGGACGATGAGATTTGTTCCCTCAGAAAGAGTTTCGAGGAGCTTACGGCGGTCACGGTACTTCACCTTCAGCAGCGAACGCCCGTCGAGGGACAGCAGGTCGAACGCCCAGAACTCGACGCGGGTGGAGCGCGCCCGGTTCTGCATCTCCCCAAAGCTCGGCACCCCCGCCTCGTTTAGTGCCACCACCTCGCCGTCGAGCAGCACATGATGCTCGGCAAGATCGGCGGCCACCGACTTCAGCTGCGGGTACTCGCCGGTGACATCGCGTCCGCTGCGCGTCCGCAAGGCGATGGCGCCGTGGTCAGCGTCGACCAGCAGCCGGTACCCATCCCACTTTCCTTCGAAGGCCCATTGGGCGGCAGTGTATTTGGCGATCGACCCGTGGGTGGCCAGCATCGGTGCCAGATCGGTCGACGTCGGTTCCGGTTGCTCTTTGGTGCGGTGCGCCAACCAGTTCTTGCCGTCGGTCTGAATCAGCGCGTAGCGGCCGGAGATCTTCGACCCGTGCAGGGTGACGATCACCTCCCCGCCCTTGTCCGGACCATCGGGTGAGTTGTCCCGGAATTTCTCGGTTTCGTAGGTGCCTGAGTCCCAGATGATCACCTTGCCGCCGCCGTATTCGCCCTTGGGGATCGAGCCCTCGAAGGTCCCGTACTCCAGCGGGTGATCCTCGGTGTGCACGGCCAGCCGGTTGACCGACGGGGAATCCGGCAGGTTCTTCGGGACCGCCCACGACACCAACACCCCGTCGCGTTCCAGCCGGAAGTCGTAGTGCAGTGCGGTCGCGTGGTGCTCCTGGATGACGAAGGTGTTGTTGTTGCCAACAGCTGGCTGCGCGCGCGGCACCGGCTCGGGCGTCTTGGCCGAATCCCGCATGCTGCGATAGGTGGTCAGCCGGTCTTCCCGGGGCACGTCGGCGTCCAAATCGGCGAGCAGGTCGCCCTGCTCGGCGACCCGGTCCAGCACCTCGCGGTACTCCAGGTGCCGCAGTTTGGGATCGCCAATCTCCTCCCACGTCCGCGGCGCGGCCACCGTCGGGGTCTCCCGCCCACGCAGCGAATACGGCGCGATCGTGGTCTTCGACCCGCTGTTCTGACTCCAGTCCAGAAAGACCTTGCCCGCCCGCAGGCTCTTGGTCATCGTGGCGGTGACGAGTTTGGGCATGCTCTGCTCAAGCTGCTGGGCCACCCGGCGGGCTAGCACCACCGCCCCGCTGCTGCTGACCGGTTCGGCCAACGGGGCATATAGGTGCAGCCCCTTGCTGCCACTGGTGAGCGGATACACCGTCAACCCGATGTCGTCCATCAGCTCACGCACGGCGTTGGCGACCTCGCACAGCTGCGGCATCGTCACGCCTTCGCCAGGGTCGAGGTCGAATACCAATCGCGTTGCCGGACCGGGCTTTCCGCCCGACGTGAAACGCCATTGCGGCACATGGACTTCCAATGACGCCTGCTGGGCGATCCACGCCAGGCCCGTCGAGCTCTCGATGATCGGATAGGTGGTGCTGCCCGAGCGGTGCACGATCGTCGCCCGGTCGAGCCAATCCGGTGCCGAACTGGCGAGCTGCTTTTCGAAGAAGGCCGACTCGTCGACACCGTTGGGCCAGCGTTTCCGGGTGACCGGGCGGCCCGAAATGTGCGGCAGCATCACCTCGGCGATCGAGGTGTAGTACTCGAACACGTCGGCCTTGGTGGTGCCGGTGGCCGGGTAGAGCACCTTGTCGGCATTGGTCAGCGCGACGCGCGGTCCTTTCGTCGCGTCCGGCGGCCACACGTCATTCACCACCCAACGGTATTACCCGCTGCTACCGTGGACTATGACCAGAATGCTGGCAGCCGCCCTGCTGGTGCTGCCTGCGTTGATCGGCGTTCCGCAGGCCGCCGCCGAGCCGGAAGACCACGTCCCGTATTGCTCGGCCGGCCAAAACCCGACGGACAACAACTGCCGGACTGCGCCCTATCAAGAAACCAGCGACGGCAGCGCGCCCGGCGCGAATCCTGATCTACCCGTCGGGGTGAATCCGGGCGTCCAGCCCGCCATCTGACCCAGCAACGCCGGTAAGCCCTGCATACTGGACGTATGCGTTCCATCTGGAAAGGCTCGATCGCATTCGGTCTGGTGAATGTGCCTGTCAAGGTCTACAGCGCCACCGAGGACCACGATCTGAAGTTCCATCAGGTGCACGCCAAGGACAACGGCCGCATCCGCTACAAGCGTGTCTGCGAAGTGTGCGGTGAGGTGGTCGAATACCGCGACATCGCCAAGGCCTACGAATCCGACGACGGCCAGACCGTGATCATCACCGACGACGACATCGCGACCCTGCCCGAGGAGCGCAGCCACGAGATCGAAGTGGTTCAGTTCGTTCCCGCCAGCGAAATCGACCCGCTGATGTACGACCGCAGTTACTTCCTTGAGCCGGACGGCAAGTCGTCGAAGTCCTATGTGCTGCTGGCCAAGACGCTCGCCGAGACCGATCGGGTGGCGATCGTGCATTTTGCGTTGCGCAGCAAGACCCGGCTGGCCGCGCTTCGGGTCAAGGACTTCTCCAAACGTGACGTGATGATCGTGCACACCCTGCTGTGGCCCGACGAGATCCGCGACCCCGATTTCCCGATCCTCGACAAGGAGGTGGAGATCAAGCCCGCTGAGCTGAAGATGGCCAGCCAGGTCGTCGAGTCGATGGCCGACGACTTCCACCCCGACCAGTTCCGCGACACCTACCAGGAACAGCTCCTCGAACTCGTCCAGGCCAAGCTCGAAGGTGGCGAGGCGTTCACCACCGAGGAACAGCCGGCCGAACTGGACGAGACCGAGGACGTCTCCGACCTGCTCGCCAAGCTCGAGGCCAGCGTCAAACGTCGCCGCGGCGAGTCCGGTGGTGGCGACGACGAGGCGCCGAAGAAGGCTCCCGCGAAGAAAGCCGCCAAGAAAGCCCCGGCCAAGAAGGCTGCCGCGAAGAAAGCACCCGCCAAGAAGGCGTGAACTCTTGGGTGATTTTCACCCAATCTTCGAACTCGGCACCAAAGTAGAACGTGTTTCAGTTACGTTCCAAATTCAGCGTCATCAACCGCAGCGATCTTGTTACGGTGTTCGCCGACAAGGGAAGAGAGACACGTGATCCTCGACAAGTTCAGACTTGATGGTCAAGTTGCAGTAGTCACCGGCGCCGGCCGCGGCCTCGGTGCGGCGATCGCCGTCGCATTCGCCGAAGTCGGCGCCGACGTCGTCATCGCCTCGCGCACCCAGTCCGAGTTGGAGTCGGTCGCCAAGCAGATCGAGGCGGTGGGACGGCGTGCGCACATCGTCGTCGGCGACCTCGCGCACCCGGACACGACGGCCGAACTCGCAGGCAAGGCGGTCGAGGCGTTCGGCAAGCTGGACATCGTCGTGAACAACGTCGGCGGCACGATGCCCAACGCGCTGCTGAACACCAGCGTCAAGGACATGAAGGATGCGTTCACCTTCAACGTCCTCACCGCGCATGCCCTGACGCTGGCAGCCGTGCCGCTGATGCTCGAGCACTCCGGCGGCGGCAACATCATCAACATCACCTCGACGATGGGCAAGCTGGCCGGTCGCGGATTCGCCGCCTACAGCACCGCCAAAGCCGCTCTGGCTCACTACACCCGGCTCACCTCGCTGGACCTGTCCCCGAAGATCCGGGTGAACGCCATCGCGCCGGGCTCCATCCTGACCTCGGCGCTGGAGATCGTGGCCTCCAACGACGCGCTGCGCGATCCGATGGAGAAGGCGACGCCGATGAAGCGACTCGGCGATCCGCTCGACATCGCCGCAGCGGCCGTTTATCTCGCGTCGCCGGCCGCCAGCTTTCTCACCGGCAAGATCATCGAGGTCGACGGCGGCCTGATCATGCCGAACCTCGACCTCCCCATCCCAGATCTGTAAGCCCGGATCTGTAAGCCCCGACCTGTAAGGAGCGCCATGGCAATCCGCGTCGCACAGATCGGCACCGGCAACGTCGGTGTCCATGCGTTGACCGCGCTGATCACCAACCCCGACTACGAGCTCACCGGTGTCTGGGTCTCTTCGGATTCCAAGGCCGGCAAGGACGCCGCGGAGCTGGCGGGGCTTGCCGGCGCCACCGGCGTCCTCGCCACCACCGATCTCGACGAGGTGCTGGCGACCAAGCCGGACTGCGTCGTCTACAACGCGTTGGCCGACCATCGGTTGGCCGAGGCGCTCGAGGATTACCGGCGCATCCTTGCCGCCGGGGTCAACGTCGTCGGCAGCGGTCCGGTGTTCCTGCAGTGGCCGTGGCAGGTGATCCCCGACGAGATGATCAAGCCGTTGGAAGATGCTGCCCAGCAAGGTAATTCGAGCGTGTTCGTCAACGGTATCGATCCCGGCTTCGCCAATGATCTGCTGCCGCTGGCGCTGGCCGGCACCTGCCAGAGCGTTCAGCAGGTGCGTTGCATGGAGATCGTCGACTACGCCACCTACAACAGTGCCACGGTGATGTTCGACGTGATGGGCTTCGGCAAGCCGCTCGACGACCTCCCGATGCTGCTACAACCTGGCGTGCTGAGCATCGCCTGGGGTTCGGTCGTGCGCCAGATCGCGGCCGGCCTCGGCCTCGAACTCGACGGCATCGAAGAGATGTACGTGCGCGAACCCGCGCCCGAGGACTTTGAGATCGACGCAGGCCCGATCGCCAAGGGCACCGCCGCCGCACTGCGGTTCGAGGTGATCGGATTGGTCGGCGGCGCGCCCGTCGTCGTCCTCGAACACGTCACCCGACTGCGTGAAGACCTGTGCCCGGATTGGCCGCAGCCCGCCCAGGAGGGCGGCAATTATCGCATCGAGATCACCGGCGAACCCTCCTACGCTGTGGACGTGTGTCTGGGCTCGCCCAACGGCGACCACAACCACGCCGGACTGGTCGCCACCGCGATGCGTCTCGTCAACGCCATCCCGTCGGTGGTGGCCGCGCCCGCCGGAATCTGCACGGCGATCGACCTACCCCTGGTAACTGGCAAAGGGCTGTACGCTGCTGGTTAAGGGATCTGCCAGGAAGGAAATGCCGATGCGGCACAGGCTCCGCTATGTGTTTCCGATCGTCATCGCCGTCGGCGCTGCCGCGGCTGGGTTTGCCCCCGCCGCAAGCGCCGACACGACGTTGATCACCCCGACAGTTCCCAGCTGCGTCAACACCGGGGGCAGCACCGTCATCGGTGGCCAGACCACCGAATGCGCCACCCCCGGCAATGTGCAGCTCAACGCAACCCCAGAAGTCCCCGAGGATTTTGCCTATCCATGGGGCGACGAGTTCTACGGTCCCGCACTGATTTTCGGTGACCCCGGCCGCGCCGGTGGCGGTGGCGGCGGAGGCCACGGCGGCGGAGGCCGCTGAGTTCGAGATCGCGGCCACAAAGGAGGCCAACATGGTTACCAAGATTGTTCTTGGGGCTCCACTGCTGATCGCGGTTGCGACCGTCGTACTGGCTGCCCCGGCGACAGCACGGCCGGCGCAATGCACCGACGTCGGACCCAGCACCACGATCTGCGAAACCCCCGGGCACGCGGCGATCGTCACGTCGCCCAACCCGGCCTTGCAGAATCCGCTGGCCGGCTGGGGATTCGGCGGCTGGGGCATCGGTCTCGGCGGAGTCTTCATCGGCATATGACGCGGGCGGGCTAGTTTCGGGTACCCTCACTTTCTTGTTTGAGTGTCCGGATAGAAGGCTCGTCGATTGGCAGAGGTGACGCGCGCCCCCAGGGCGGGCTGGTATCTACTCGGCCCGGCCTTCGTCGCGTCCATCGCCTACGTCGACCCCGGCAACGTCGCGGCCAACATCAGTGCCGGCGCACAGTTCGGCTTCCTGCTGGTGTGGGTGATCGTCACCGCCAACGTGATGGCCGGGCTGGTGCAATACCTGTCGGCCAAGCTGGGCCTGGTCACCGGTCGCACCCTGCCCGAGGCCGTCCGCGACAACACCCGCACTCCCAGCCGCATCGGGTACTGGCTGCAGGCCGAGCTGGTGGCGATCGCCACCGACCTCGCCGAGGTGGTGGGCGGCGCGATCGCACTGCGGCTGCTGTTCGGCCTGCCGCTGCTGCTCGGCGGCGTCATCACCGGTGTGGTGTCGCTCCTGCTGCTGGTCGTGCAGGACCGGCGCGGTCAGCGGGTGTTCGAGCGGGTGATCACCGGGCTGCTGCTGGTCATTGCCATCGGATTTCTCTCCAGCCTGTTCGTCAGGACGCCGCCGGCCGCGGACGTGGTGGCGGGCCTGATCCCCCGATTCGACGGCCCGGAAAGCGTCCTGCTGGCCACGGCCATGCTCGGCGCGACCGTGATGCCGCACGCGGTCTACCTGCATTCGGGCCTCGCCCGCGACCGCCACGGTCACCCCGAGGCCGGTGTGGCGCGCACCCGGCTGCTGCGCATCACCCGGTGGGATGTCGGCATCGCCATGCTGGTGGCCGGTGCGGTCAACCTGGCCATGCTGCTGATCGCGGCGACCAACCTGCAGGGCCGCAGCGACACCGACTCGATCGAAGGCGCACACGCCGCCGTGCGCGACACACTCGGCCCCACCGTGGCGCTGCTGTTCGCGATCGGCCTGCTGGCCTCCGGCCTGGCGTCGACATCGGTCGGGTCGTACGCCGGCGCGATGATCATGCAGGGTTTGTTGCACAAGCGCGTCCCGCTGCTGGTGCGCCGGCTGATCACACTGATCCCCGCGCTCGTGGTGCTCGCCATCGGCGTCGATCCCAGCCGCGCGCTGGTCATCTCCCAGGTGGTGTTGTCGTTCGGCATCCCCTTCGCGCTCGTGCCGTTGGTGCGGATGACCAGCAATCCGGCCCTGATGGGTGCGGACGCCAACAGCCGGCTGACCACCGCCCTGGGGTGGACGGTTGCCGTGATCATTACGCTGCTGAACGTGGTGTTGATTTACCTGACTCTCGCGCACTGACGATGCGGCATCCGTATTTCGCCTACGGGTCCAATCTCTGCGTGCAACAGATGGCCCGGCGTTGTCCCGAGGCCGCGGACCCGCGGCCCGCGACGCTGGCTGACCATGACTGGCTGATCAACGAGCGTGGGGTGGCCACTCTCGAACCCTTCGCGGGCAGCACCGTCCACGGCGTGTTGTGGTCGCTGTCCGACCACGACCTGGCCGTCCTGGACAGCGCCGAAGGGGTGCCGGTGCGCTATCGGCGCGACCGGATGACGGTGCACACCGCTGACGGGCCTGCGCCGGCCTGGGTCTACATCGACCACCGCACCGAACCGGGGCCGCCGCGGCCCGGTTATCTGGAGCGAATCATCGACGGCGCGCAGCACCACGGCCTGCCGCAGCGTTGGGTCGACTTCCTGCGGCGCTGGGACCCGGCGCACTGGCCGCGGCCGCTGGCGTCGAACTCCTCTGGGCCACAATCACTTTCCGAACTCCTTGCCGACCCTGCGATCGTCGAGGTGAGCCGGCTCAGGTCGCGGTTCGGGTTCCTCGCCATTCACGGCGGCGGCCTCGAGCAGATGACCGACGTCATCGCCGAACGCGCCGCCGACGCCGCGGGCGCGTCGCTGTATCTGCTGCGCCACCCGGAGCACTATCCGCACCACCTGCCGTCGGCGCGCTACCTGGCCACCGAATCCGACCGCCTCGCCGCATTTCTGGACCACGTCGACGTCGCGGTGTCGGTGCACGGCTACGGACGCATCGGGCGCAGCACCGAACTACTGGCCGGCGGTGGCAACCGGACGCTGGCCCGCCACTTGGCCGCGACCATCGATCTGCCCGGCTACCAGGTGATCACCGATCTCGCCGCCATCCCCGCCGAACTGCGCGGCCTGCACGCCGACAACCCGGTCAACCGGGTGCGCGGCGGTGGGGCGCAGCTGGAATTGCCGACCCGGGTGCGCGGCATCAGCCCACGCAGCCAGCCGCCGAATGCCGACGGACTCTCGCCCGCCACCGCCGCACTGGTGCAGGGTCTGGTCGCGGCGGCTGATTCCTGGGTCTGACCGGTCTGGGATGCAAACTCCTGCAGACGAATCGGTTAACGACAGCCCCGTCTGGTGTCGCGTCGGGGCTAGCTGCTGGAGGATCTGACGTGTGGCCGACGTCGACTTCTCCCTGCTTGATCTGCCGCGCGAGACGCCACCGGACCCGCACGCGTACCTGCGTGCAGCGATGGCATGGCACTTCGGCGCCGACACCGGCTCGGCGTACTGGCTGCGCACGGCCAAGACGCTCGACTTCGATCCGCTGGCCGACATCCACACCTTCGCCGACCTTCGCCGGTTCCCGAATCTGGTCAACGCATTGCGCGACGCCCCGGCCGAGGACCTGATTCCCCGCGGCTACGGATCACCGGCGCCGATCCCGCTGATCTTCGAGTCCGGTGGCACGACGGGCGCACCCAAGCGGACGGCGCAGCTGCCCGACTGGGTGGCCCAGGTCGCCGACTGGCAGAGCGACGACTTCCGTCGGGCCGGGTTCGTCGGCGGGCGCGGCTTCCTGTGCCTGATGCCCAGCGGCCCGCACGGTGTCGGCCACTTCTCCCGCGTGGTGTCGGCCCGGCTGGGTTCGATCTGCCATCTGGTCGACCTCGATCCCCGGTGGGTCAAGAAGCTCGTCGCGCGCGGCGCCGCGGCCGAGATGTCGGGCTATCTGAGCCACATCCTCGAACAGGCCGAATACGTTCTGCGCAGCCAGGACATCGTCAACCTGCACACCACTCCCCCGCTGTTGGACGCGATCGCGCGGAACGACACGCTCGCGCAGTTGGTCGGCGACAAGGTCCGGTTCATTCTGCTCAGTGGCGCACATGTGGACCCCGACACCCTCGACGTGCTGCGCGACGTGTTTCCGGCCGCGAGCATCGCGATGGTGTTCGGCAGCACAATGATCCTGTCGCAGGCCCAGACCCGAACCGCCGGTGAGACATTCGTCTTCGATCCGCGTAGCCCCTACGTCGTCTTCTGGGTGGTCGACCCGGACACCGGCGAGCAGGTCGGTTACGGCGAACGCGGACAGGTGGTGATGAACCACATCAGCAAGGGCATGTTCATTCCCAACAACCTCGAACGCGACAGTGCGATCCGCCTTCCCGGACCCGACGGCCAGATCGGCGACTCGGTGGCCGAGGTCGCTCCCGTCGCCATCCTCGACGGCGAGCCGGTGATCGAGGGCGTGTACTGATCGTGATCGACCTCCCCGGTCTAGGCCCCAACGGTGAACATCGTTCCCGCAAACGCGAAGTCATCACCGACTCCGCGGGCACCCCGGTGGCCGAGCTGAGCATCGCCCCGCCGCTCTACATCGCCAGGGCCATGGCCGCGCAGCGCAAGACCAAGCCGCTTCCCGCCGATCAGCGCCGCGCCGCGCTGCACAAGGCCGGGGCCGTGTTCGCCACGTCGACGGCCGCCGGCTTGGATTTCGAGTCGTATGTTCGCGTGGCGAGCCGGGTTTCGGGATTGCCGATCGGTGTCACCCGGGTCCAGGCCAGGGAGGTGAGCGAGGCTGTCGTCGCCGCGTTCGACGCGATACAACCGGCTCGGCCGGTCGGGGCGGTGCCGGATTGGCAGACCGTGCAACCCGGACAGGCGACCGCGATCTGGTCACGGCGCGGTGATCTGTTCGGTGTGCACGCCTCCGGCAACGCACCGGGCGTGCACGGGCTGTGGCCGCAGGCGCTGGCCATGGGTTACCGGGTGGCGGTCCGGCCGTCGCGGCGCGAACCGTTCACCGCGCACCGACTGGTTTCGGCGTTACAGGAGGCCGGTTTTCGCGGTGAGGACGTGACGTACCTGCCTACCGACCACGCCGGGGCGGACGAGATCATCGCGTCGGCCGATCTGGCTCTGGTGTACGGCGGCAGCGACGTCGTGGCCAAGTACGGCGGCGACCCGGCGGTATTCGTCAACGGTCCAGGGCGCACCAAGATCCTGCTGACCGCCGAACAGGACTGGCGCGATCACCTCGACGTGATCGTCGATTCGATTGCCCGCCTTGGCGGCATGGCCTGCGTCAACACCACCGCCGTGCTCATCGAAGGTGATGCGGCGGCCCTGGCTTCGGCGATCGCCGAGCGGCTGCGCACCATCGAGGCGCTGCCACCCGAGGACGAACGCGCGGTCCTGCCCACCCAGCCCATCGAATCCGCGCGGGCCCTAGCCGCCTTCGTCGCCGCCCGCGCCGCAGGCGCCACCGCGCTGCTGGGCGCCGATCAGATTGGCGCCGATCTGGGCGACGGCCGCGCGGCGCTGCGCCCGGCCGTGCATCTGCTGACCGGTCTGGACACTGAGACCCTCAACACCGAGCTGGCATTTCCGTGCGTGTGGATCGCCCCCTGGCGGCGGGCGGATGACATTGCGCCGCTGCGTAATTCGCTGGTCGTCAACGTATTCACCGAGGATGACACTCTGGTCGGCGACCTGCTCGACGAGCCCACGATCGCGAACGTGTACCGCGGCCCAGTGCCGACCTACTACACGGCGACCGGCCTGCCGCACGACGGCTTCCTGGCCGATTTCCTGATGCGCACCAAGGGGTTTACCACCCTCAGCTGAGCGTCGCCTCCGCCACGACGGCGATAACGTCGGCGATCTCGTGGCGTTCCCGCCACGCCGCCCGCTGCCGCATGGCCCCGTTGCCGTCGGACAGCAGGCGGTCCACTTCCGAGTGGACCCATTCGTCGTCGCCGAGTTCTTTCAGCGCCGGCTGCAAGAGCTCTAGCCACTTGCCCAGCACCGCCGAGGTGGGCGCGGTCGTCCATCCTTCGGTGACATCAATGGCCTGACCGTCCAAACCGTCGTGGGCGGCCTTCCAATAGGCGGCTCTCAGGACGTGGTCGTCAATCCGGGGCGCCGGTGCTCCGGCCTGCTCGGCGGCCAGCGCCGTCATCACCGCGGCGCGGGTCAGCGTGGCGTGCAGGACGGTCTCGGCAGCGGTGGCCGGGATGTCGGCGACCCTGACCTCCACGGTGGGGAACTTCTTGGACGGACGGACATCCCAATAGACCATCCCATCGTCGAGCATTACCCCGGTGGCGAGCTGCATCGCCACGATCGCGTCGTAGTGCTCGGCCGACTCGAAATGCGGCGGCGGTCCCGCGCTGGGCCAGCGGCCCCACAGCACGCTGCGCCAACTGGCGTGGCCGCTGTCGGCGCTGCGATAGATCGCCGAGTTCGCGGTCAGCGCGAGCAGCAGCGGCAGCCACGGCCGCAGCCGATTGCTGACGGCAATGGCCGCATCGCGGTCGGGTACCTCGACGTGGACGTGGCATCCGCTGATGCCCTGCTCGTGGGCGATCATGCCGAACTGCTTGGCGATGTCGCGGTAGCGCTGGTTGTCGGTGATCGGGAAGCTGTGCGGCACAGTGGGCGGCAGGCCGACGGCCAGCAGTCGCGCGCCTGCCTTCTCGGCGGACTCGGCCACGACGTGACGCAACTCGGTGATCTGTTGGCGCAGTTGCGAACTCGTCTGCGCCACCTCGGTGGCCGTCTCGACCTGACACGTGGTCAGCTCCAGTTGCAGGTCAACCCCGCGGGCCGCCGCGTTCTTGGCGACCTCGGCGTTGCGGCCGACCGGCTCCCCGGTGCTGGGATCTACGAGAAGGAATTCTTCTTCTACACCGACGCTAGGGAGATTCACGATTCACCGGAATGCCCGCGCCGGCGACGTATCAAACCGTGCCACATACCGAGACCGGCCCTGTCGATCCCGCCGGGCTGGGTCCTAGCATGCGGGGATGGGCAAAGACTTTCGCTTCGGCATCGGTGTGCGATCAGTCAAGTCGGCACAGAAGCTGCGCGATACGGTGCGACGGTTCGAAGACTTGGGCTTCGACGTCCTGCACGTCCCGGACCATCTCGGCCGCTTCGGGATCCCCGCGCCATTCCCCACCATGGTGGCCGCGGCCGAGTACTCCAAGACCATGCGGGTGGGCACCTTCGTCATCAACGCGGCGTTCTACAAGCCCGCGATCCTGGCCCGCGACGCCATTGCCGTCGACGTCTTGAGCGAGGGCCGGCTCGATCTCGGGCTGGGCACCGGGTATGTGCGCGAGGAGTTCGAAGCGGCCGAGATGCCGTATCCGAGCGCCGGGGAGCGGGTCGACCACCTGCGGCACACGACCAAGTACCTCAAGGAGACCGCGCCGTCGATTCCAATCCTGATCGCGGGCAACGGCGATCGGGTGCTGCGGATCGCGGCCCAGTACGCCGACATCATCGGGCTCACCGGCGGTGGGGTGCCCGACTATCCGGGTCACGATCCGCTCGCCGAGCGCATCGACTTCGTTCGGACGGCTGCCGGCGAGCGGTTCGGCGACCTGGAACTCAACATCGCAATAACGGGAGTGCCCACCGATTCCTCGGGCATCCCGGATCTCGCGCTGACCCGCGGCTACGCCCCCGACGCCACCGAGGAACAACTGCTGGCGCTGCCCACCGTCCTGGCCGGTACCCCCCGCGATATCGCCGACACCCTGCGGGCGCGCCGGGACGACTACGGGATCACCTACTTCACCGTGCAGGACTACCACGCGGAGTATTTCGCCAAGGTCATCGCCGAACTGCGCTGAGGCTCGGGTTTGCGATCGGGTCAGTGTGGCAATGGCTTGTTCGACGAGGTGAATAAGCGATGGTGGAAGAGACGAGAATGCAGCAGTGCGCACAGGGCGTGCTGGTCGGATTGAAAAGGTGCACGCTGGACGCGGCATCCGGTGAGATCGCCCAGGCGTCACGGCGGCATCACCTGGACAGCGAGCGGGTGGCCCAGGCGCTGGTCCGGTTGGCCCAGGACATCAACCCGGAAGCCGACAGCAATGCCACTGCGGTGGCCCGCTTCGAGTGGGGCGCACTGCTGGCGGGGCACCGCTAAGCCCTGGGCACACGGGGTTGCGGGCGGCAGGCGGTAAGCTGCCAGCCGGTGCGCCCCCGTAGCTCAGGGGATAGAGCACGGCTCTCCTAAAGCCGGTGTCGCAGGTTCGAATCCTGCCGGGGGCACTTATGTGCTTGTATGCGCAAAAAGGAGTCGCGCATGCACGGCGATCAGGATCGGACGATTCACCTGCGCGATGGACGCACCCTCGGTTATGCGGAATACGGGGCGCCCGATGGTTTGCCCGTCGTCTACACCCACGGCGGCCTTTCGTGCCGCCTGGACGTTGCAGCCGGCGCAACGATCGCCCAGCAGAACGGCATTCGACTCATCTCCGTCGACCGCCCTGGAATCGGGCTGTCCGACCCGAAGCCGGGACGCACTGTCGCAGACTGGGCCGAGGACGTCGCCGAGCTGCGGGACCAACTCGGCAGTCTCGATACGTTCGCGGCGATGGGGTGGTCCATGGGTAGCCAGTACGCGCTCGCACTCGGCTACGCGTTGCCCGCCTCAGTGACCCGAGTGGCGGCCGTCACCGGGGGTTTGCCGCTGACCGAGCCGGGGCGATTCGCTCAGATGCCCCCAGTAGACCGGGCCTATATGCACATGTCACGGCGCATGCCGTGGCTGGCGGGACAGTGCCTGGGAGTCATGGGTTTCACCGCGCGCCGCGTGCCCGGTCTCTTCACCCGCATCGCCGCGCGGGAACTTCCCCCGGTCGATAGCGCCGTCATCCGCGCGGAAGAATCCCCGAATTTCGCGCAAATATCTGCCGAAGCCCTTCGGCAGACGGTGGGCCACGTCGAGGACTATCTCGCCGCGATGCAACCGTGGGGTTTTGCACCCGAGGATCTCGCTGTGCCAGTGGATGTTTGGGGCGGCGCGGACGACAAGTTCCTCGATCCGAGCTGGCCCGCCGAACTCGCCCGCCGAATCCCGGGCGCCACGCTCAACACCCGCCCCGGTGGCCACTTCATGGCGCACCTGCATTGGCAGGAGATCTTCGACGCGTTGCGCCGGTGATCTTGTGGTGGGCCCGCGGAGCAGTAAGCCCCTCGTCACGGCTGCTGAATCGAAACCGACGAAGCTCCAACTGTCTCATCGAGCAGGTCCAGCACCGCCTGCCACGCGCGTGCCGCGTGCACAGCGTGATGGCCCACACCGGGCACGGTGGCGACGACGTGGGTGGTGCCACCGGTCAATGAGCCGTCAGGATGCGTCGGAGCGGCCCAAAAAGCGTGCTTGGCTCCACCGTAAACGTTTACGCGCCAATCAACTCCGGCATCCTGAAGCGCGCTGGCGAACGCGAACAGTTGATCGGGAGTGCAGAGTGGGTCTTCGGAGCCTGTGCATAGCAAGTAGGCTCCCCCCACGTTCTTCCAATCTTCGGCGCGGGCGGCTGGCAAGCCCGGATGGATCGCGGCGAGCGCCTTGAATGGCACTCTCGCGCTGGCAAGTTCCAGCAGGATTCGGCCACCGGCACCGTATCCGAGCGCTGCGAGCCGGTCGCGGTCCGCGCCGGGCACAGCAAGGAGAACATCGAGCGCAGCACGGCCGATGGCGTGCATGCGGGTGGGGTCAGCCATCAGGGGCATAACCCGCGCCAGCATCGCGTCCGGGTCGCCGAAGAACGTCCGGCCAGCGTGGTAATCCATCGCGAGGGCGATGTAGCCGTGCCGGGCAAGGTCGTCGGCGCGGCCGCGCTGATAGTCCTCGAGACCGATTCCGTCATGTCCGATGAGCACTGCCGGCCAGGGACCGTTGCCGTCGGGCCGTGCCAAGTGGGCCACCATCGTCAGTCCGTCGACGTCGTAGGTGACCTCGCGCGTGGCGATCATATGGTCCACGCTAACCAGGATTTGTGCACCCTAGCGCCGCGTTCGCCCTAAGCTGACCGACCGCACCATCGGAGGTTGTGCCCAATGATCCACGTCAAGATCTGTGGCATCCGCCGGCTCGACGATGCGTTGGCAGCCCTCGAGTACGGTGCCGACGAGCTGGGATTCCTGGTCGGCCAGAGGCACCACTCCCCCGACTTCCTTGACGCGGCCGACGCGGCGGCAATCATCGGCGCACTGCCGCCGGCGACATCGTCGGTGCTGGTGACCCACCTCGTCGAGCCGGACGATATCGTCGCGCTCGCGACGGCAATCGGCGTCACCACCATCCAGCTCCACGGCGACACCTCACCGGCCAAGGCCACACTCATCAAGCAGCGCCTGCCACACATCAAGACCTACAAGGCAATTCACGTCATCGACGCCCAATCAATCGCCACAGCAAGGCAATACGTGAACATCGTCGACGCCATAGTGCTCGACACCATCAACGTCGCAACCAACCAAGTCGGCGGCACCGGCCACACCCACGACTGGTCGATCAGCCGCCAGATCGCCGACCAGCTGCCGACACCGGTGATCCTCGCCGGTGGCCTGAACCCGGACAACGTCGGCGAGGCAATCCGACAGGTCAAGCCCTTCGGAGTCGACGTGAACTCCGGCACCAAAGGTGCCGACGGCTTCAAGGACCACGGCAGGTTGCAACGGTTCGTCGACAGCGCGAAACGCTAGGCCGTTTGACCCACGCCGCCGTTGTGATCCGGCCGGCGTCGGCCGATGGGGTCGGTGTCCTGATGCCGGAAGCAGTTGCCGCCAGCTCGTTTGGCGCGATACATCGCCCAGTCGGCGGTGCCGACGAGTCGATCGACGAGCAGCTTGTCCTCGCCTTCGGTATCACGCAGCCGGACGGCGGTCGTTCCGACACTGGCGGTGACCCTCGCCGGTGACTCGGCGACGGCGGTACAGATCCGCTGGGCCAGCTCGCGGCAGTCCGGGGTCGACGACACGGTGGCCACCAAGAATTCCTCGCCGCCGCTGCGCGCGACGACCGCGTGGTTGCCGGCGGCCACCCCGATGGCCCGCGCGGCATGGACCAACGCCTCGTCGCCGGCCGCATGCCCGTAGCGGTCGTTGACCGCCTTGAACTTGTCCAAGTCGATCAACGCCACCACGAGGTGCGCGTCGGCGGTTCGCCCCGAACCGATCAGATTGGACGCAGAGCGGTGGAAGGTCCGCCGGTTGAGCAGTCCGGTCAGCGGGTCCCGTTCGGCGCGAATCAAATCCGCCCCGAGAGCGCGGACCAAGATTTGGATGGCCAGGGGCAGCGCGATGTTGACCTGAATGATCAGCCACCAGTCCACCGCGGCAAGCACGGGATGTCCGGCGGCCGCCATCCTGCTCGCACCGATCGTTGCGACGACGGCCGCGACGGCGAAGTTGTACAGGACGAATCCCGTGGTGTGAAAGAACGCGATGTAGGCGCCGATGGTGGCAAAGGCGATGCAGCCGATCACCGCGGCCATCGGCAGCGGATAGGCCAGGCATGCCAGGGCGATCGAGGCGTTGGTGATCACGGCGAAGGCCACTGACTCGCGACGTGTCGGCCACCGCGCGATCCACAACGCGGCCCCGGCGATGCCACCCGAGACCGCCAGCCAGGTCATCACGATCTGCCCGGTCCCGGTCGGCCCGTCCGACGAGGCGAGCAACGCCAGCAGACACACCACCAACGAGGCAGCGATGAATGCCATGAGGGCTCGCGTGGCCCCACGCATACCTCGGTCGGCGAGGTAGCCGCTCAGCCATTCGTAATGAGCGAACTGCTGCCACCACCGCTTGAGTGCGTCCCCCACCATCGAGCATCCCCCACCAGCGCCAGAAACTAATCCCACGATACCGGCGCCGCCACGGCCGTCGCGCCTAATCCTGCCGGGTCTCGATCACCCGGGCGGCGATATCGACCAGGCGGGTGTTGGTGGACTGGGACAGCTCGCGCAGCATCTCGAAGGCGCGCATCGCGTCGACCTTGAACCGCTCCATGATCACTCCTTTGGCCTGGCCAATGGTGTCCCGGTTAGTCAAGGCCGACTCCAGCTGCTCACTGTGGCGGCTGGCGATGATGGCCGACGCAGCGTGAGCGGCCAGCACCGATCCGATCACTTCGGACTGCGCATCGAACGCCCCGGGTTTGTGGCCGAACAGGTTCAGCGCACCCGCGGTCGTCGCACTGGTGTAGAGCTTGAACGACAACCCGCTGCGCACCCCGAGCTCGGTGACCGCGCGACTGTACTTGGGCCAGCGCCGTTCGGTGGCGAAGTCGTCGGTGCGCACGATCAGCTCGCCGAGAGCCGCCTCGATGCATGGCCCCTCCCCGCACGCTTCTTGCAGCGCGTCCACCTTGTAGACCAAATCGGATGTACCGAACAGCGATTCGAACTTCCCGCCCTTGCCGATCAACAGCACCCCGCAGGTGTCGGTGCCGGGAATCATCTCGGTCGCTGCGGCGGTCACGCCGGCGAGGACCTCCTTGACGTCGCGGGGTGCCGCGGTGGTCCGAGCGAGTTCGGCCATCCGCAGCGCCAGATCGTGGTTGGTCGGGGACATCCACCCAGTGTTCACCACCGCGCTGACAGCGGGCACGTTTGTGGATGACCGGGTTCGGTAATGCTGCGCTCAAGCGAGTTCGGTGGTCGACACCCAAACTCGTGAGGTCCTGTCGGTTCAGACCGCGAGCCGGCGGGGCCGACCCCAACATTGGGCGACTCAACGCAATCCGACCCGCCACTCTCTTAGCTGTAGTAACTTCGCCGCTGTGGCAGGCAACGTCTGGATCCTCGGTGGCTATCAGAGCGACTTCGCTCGCAATCTCACCCGGGAGGGCCGCGATTACGCGGCGCTGACCAGTGAGGTCGTCGACCTCACCTTGGCCGCGTCGATGATCGACGCCACCGACATCGACGTCGTGCACGTCGCCAACGCGTTCGGCGAGATGTTCGCCCAGCAGGGCCACCTCGGCGCCATGCCGGCCACGGTGCACGACGGATTGTGGGACACCCCGGCAACCCGCCACGAGGCGGCGTGCGCCTCGGGCAGCGTGGCAGCGCTGGCGGCAATGGCGGATCTGCGGGCCGGCAATTACCGCACGGCACTGGTGGTCGGTGTGGAGCTGGAGAAGACGGTGCCCGGCGACATCGCGGCAGCCCACCTCGGTGCCGCGGCCTGGACGGGCCATGAGGGCGCGGACGCGAAGTTCGTGTGGCCGTCGATGTTCGCCGAAGTCGCTGACGAGTACGACCGCCGCTTCGGCCTCGACGACGCTCACCTGCACGCGATCGCCGCACTGAACTTCGCCAACGCCCGGCGCAACCCCAACGCGCAGACCAGGGATTGGGACGTCCCCGATCTGGTGTCGCATGGCAGCGACGACGCCGTCAATCCGCCGACCGAGGGGCGGATCCGCCGCTACGACTGCAGCCAGATGACCGACGGCGGTGCCGGCGTCGTTCTGGTCAACGACGACTTCCTGCGCGATCACCCGGGGGTGCGCCCGATCGGGCTGATCGAGGGCTGGGGCCACCGCACGGTGGGGCTGGGCCTGCGGCAGAAACTCGACCGCGACGCGGCGAACCCCTATGTGGTGCCGCACGTCCGTGCCGCCGTGCACGATGCGTTCGGCCGCGCCGGCATCGGCCTCGACGATCTGGACGGCATCGAGGTGCACGACTGTTTCACCCCGAGCGAGTACCTCGCCATCGATCACATCGGCCTCACCGGGCCCGGCGAATCCTGGAAGGCGATCGAGAACGGTGAGATCGAGATCGGCGGCCGGCTGCCGATCAACCCGAGCGGCGGCCTGATCGGCGGCGGCCACCCGGTGGGTGCATCGGGGATCCGGATGATGCTCGACGCCGCCAAGCAGGTCAGCGACATCGCCGGTGACTACCAAGTCGACGGGGCGCGCCGCTTCGGCACGTTGAATTTCGGCGGTAGTACCGCCACCACAGTGAGTTTCGTGATCAGATCGGCAGACGATGCACACTGAGATCGTCGGCAAATTCCTGTCCACCCTTTCTGAGGACGACGACCACCCGTATCGAACCGGGGCATGGCGACCGCAGAACACCGAGTGGCGCGCCGACGATCTCACTGTCGTCGACGGCGAGATCCCCACCGATCTCGACGGTGTCTATCTGCGCAACACCGAGAACCCGTTGCATCCGGCGCTGAAGGCCTATCACCCCTTCGACGGTGACGGCATGCTCCACATCGTCGGCTTCCGCGACGGAACCGCGTTCTACCGCAACCGCTTTGTCCGGACCGAGGGCTTCGAAGCCGAGAACGCCGCCGCTGGCCCGCTCTGGCCGGGGCTGGCCGAACCGCTGCCGCTGGCGAAGGTGGACTACGGCTGGGGTGCGCGCACACTGATGAAGGACGCCTCGAGCACGGATGTCGTTGTGCACCGCGGCACCGCGCTGACGAGCTTCTACCAATGTGGCGATCTCTACCGCGTCGACCCGTACTCCGCCGAGACGCTGGGCAAGGAAACCTTCAACGGTTGCTTCCCCGGCGACTGGGGTGTCTCGGCGCATCCGAAGGTCGACGACCGCACCGGCGAGATGCTGTTCTTCAACTACTCCAAGGCCGCGCCCTACATGCACTACGGGGTGGTCGACGCGAACAACGACCTGGTGCACTACACCGACGTGCCGCTGCCAGGACCGCGACTCCCCCACGACATGGCGTTCACCCGAAACTATGTGATCCTCAACGACTTTCCGCTGTTCTGGGATCCCGAGCTGTTGGAGCGCGACCTCCACGTCGCCCGTTTCCACCGCGACATGCCATCGCGGTTCGCGGTCGTCCCCCGCCGCGGCGGCGGCAAAATCCAGTGGTTCGAAGCCGACCCCACCTACGTCCTGCACTTCACCAATGCCTACGAGGACGGCGACGAGATCGTGCTGGACGGTTTCTTCCAGGGCGACCCCGAACCCAGCGACAACGGCACCGGCACCAAGTGGCAGCGGGCGTTCCGGTTCCTCGCGCTGGACCGGATGCAGGCCAGGCTGCACCGCTGGCGGCTCAACATGCGCACCGGCGGGCTCACCGAAGAATCGTTGTCCGACAGCATCACCGAGTTCGGCATGATCAACTCCAGCCACGCCGGCGAGCCCTATCGCTACACCTACGCGGCCAGCGGGAAACCTGGCTGGTTCCTGTTCGACGGACTGGTCCGGCACGATCTGCACACCGGCAGCGAACAGCGCTATGCATTCGGCGACGGCGTCTACGGCAGCGAGACCGCGATGGCACCGCGAGTCGGCTCCCGGGCCGAGGACGACGGCTACCTGGTCACCCTGACCACCGATATGACCGCCGACGCCTCGTATTGCCTGGTGTTCGACGCAGCCCGGATACCGGACGGCCCGGTGTGCAAACTTCAACTGCCGGAACGGATCTCCAGCGGAACGCACTCCACCTGGGTGGCCGGCGACTCGCTGCGCCGCTGGCATACCAGCGATTCGGCCGCCGAGTCGATCGGACTGTAGTGGCCGATACCGCAGCTGCCGAGACACCCACTGTCTTGGCGCCCGACAGTCCCAATGCCATCGGAAGGATGCTGGGTCTCCTCGGTGACGAGTGGAACCTGCTGATCGTTCAGCAGGCGTTGATGGGCGCCAGCCGCTACAGCCAGTTCATGTCACGGTTGCCGATCTCGAATTCGGTGTTGACCAGCCGACTGCGGACCCTGGTCAGCGATGGCCTGCTGACCCGCAAGGTGCACGCGTCCACCCGGGCGCGCACCGAGTACCTGGTCACCGGTCGCGGCCGCTCGCTCTGGCCGGCGTTGTTGTCGATCTGGGAGTGGGAACGCAATTGGGTGACCGGGCATCACGAAAAGCTGCCCGCCATGCGCCACGGCGCCTGCGGATCCCACTTTGCACCCCAATTGCGGTGCAACACCTGCCGTGACGTGGTCACCGGTTCGGAAGTGGCAATGAGCCTTGGCCCCAGCGGAACATGGACGCGGTCGGCGCCGGCCGCGTCGACGCGGCGCCGTTCGGAGCCCGACACGACCACCCGCCGCGCAGGGTTGTTCCCCGAGACCATGAGTATTCTCGGAAATCGTTGGGCTGCAGCACTTCTGGTAGCCGCGTTCCTGGGCACCACCCGGTTCACCGATTTTCAAAACCAGCTCGGCGCCCCACCCAGTCTGCTGGCCGAGCGGCTGCAGACGTTCTGCCACATCGGTGTGTTCACCACCTCACCGACAGAGCGCTCGGGCCCGGAACGGGCCGCCTACCTGTTGACCGACAAGGGCCGGGCGTTCTTCCCGGTGCTGACCGCCGCGCTGCAGTGGGCGCAGTGGTGGTACCAGGCGCCCGAAGGGCCGGCGGTGGTGATGACCCACCACGGCTGCGGTGCCGGCTTCACCGGTGAATTGGCCTGCGACCGGTGCGCCGAGCGACTGAGCGGCGGAGAAGTCCACACCGTCGCCCTTTAGGCGCCATCTATTTAGGCGGAAGTATCTGGAATCCCTTGAGGATCGCCGCGGAATCCGTGACGTAGGTGGGGTTGTCGGGCTTGATCGTCTGCACGGTCACGGTGGTCACGTAGTTGACGTCGCCCGCCTCGTAGACCACGGCCAGGGAGGTCGCGCTGCGGGCGGGGATCTTGCCCATCGCGGGTGCGGTGTAGGTGGTCGTTTGCGCGGCAGACCCACACACCTGCGTCGGAGAGGATTTCAGGTCCTTGACCTTCAGCCTCGCCTCCAACTGCTTGTCCTGAGCGTCGAGTATCTGTTGCGGCTTGCCGATGTCGGAGCCCATCTTCTGCAGGGTGACGACGGCATTGGGGGTGAACCCCTGATCGGAGAGGCTCTCGTTGCGCAGCGCGAATCGGATGGTCTCGGAGTCCAGCTTGGTGGTGCGCTCCCAGCCCTTCGGCTGGGGTAGCCGAAGCCGCGGCTCCTGATCGGTTCGGGTGGGGATGTCGATCATCGGCCCCGCCACCTCGGCGCATTTGGCGGCGGCCGGCTTCGCGTCGTCCGAACAGCCTGCGATCGCCACCACCAGTGCAGCAGCCAGTACGGCCGACACCTGTCCCGTAACCCTGTGCAATCTCATCCCTCCGAACGAACCGACGGCCCAGCCTACCGGGGGCGGTGCAGGCGGTAGTTGAGGTTGTTGCGAACCGCGGGCCACTCGATGTCGAGGATGGAGTAGACCACGGTGTCGCGCCGGGAGCCGTCGGCCAGCACTTGGTGGCTGCGCAGCACGCCGTCCAGCTTGGCGCCGAGCCGTTCGATCGCCGTCCTGCTGACCTGATTGAAGAAGTGCGTGCGGAACTCCACAGCGACGCAACCGAGTTGGTCGAACGCGTGGGAGAGCATTACCAGTTTGGTCTCGGTGTTGACTCCGGTGCGCCGCGCCGACGCCGAATACCAGGTGTGACCGATCTCGAGTCGCCGGTTGGCGGCGTCGACATGGAACAGGCTCGACGAGCCGACCACCGCGCCGTCGCTGCGTCGCCGGATCACATAGGTCACGCCGTCGTCGGCGGCCTGCATCGCGGCCATCCTGCTCACCCAGGCCGCGGCGTCGTCCGGCGACGGTGCGCTGGTGAACCACAGCTCGCCGACGTCGGCCGCGGCGGCGGTGATTTCCGGAACATGGGAGTCGAGCAGCGGCTCCAGTGAAACCCAGTGCGCGCCAGCCAAAATGACCGGCTCGACGAAACGGCTCACCTTCTGCGCACCAGGGCGGAGACCAACGCCCACACCGACGACAGCAGCGCACCGGCGGCACACACCGCCCCGATGTAGAAGCCGTACCCCGCCGACACCGGCGGGCTGACGTTGAGGTGGTAGTACCAGTAGGTCAGTATCCCGAGCAGCACCGAGATCACCAGTGCCGCTGCGGCGGCCAGTCGCGGGGACAGGTTGCGCGCCACCATCGCGCCGGTGACGATCAGCACCGAGGCCAGCAGCACGATCAACTGCCCGGCGCCGAAGCGGGGCGGCAGCACGATGCTGCCGACCGTGCCGCCGATCGCGCTGGCCCGTCCACCGCCTTTGACCGGGGTCGTCAACCACGGCAGCCAGGCACTGACGGCCAGCACCACCGCGCACAGCACGACGAACCAGCCCACACGCAGATGTGCCATGGTCCGACCCTAACTCGCCTCGTCCAGTACGCCGGGGCGCCGCATCGACAAGGTCCGGTCCAGGCCCAGCCGAGCCAGGAACTCGTCGTCGTGACTGACCACGAGCAGGGCGCCACGGTAGGCGCGCAGCGCATCGACCAGCTGGTCCACACTGGCCAGGTCGAGATTGTTGGTCGGTTCGTCGAGCACGATCAGCTGCGGCGGTGGCTCGGCCAGCAGCAGCCGGGCCAGCGCGACGCGGAACCGTTCGCCGCCGGAAAGCGTGGCCACCGGCCGGTACACCGAGTCGCCGCGCAGCAGGAACCGCGCCAGCCGGGTGCGCACCAGGGCGGCATCACTGTCCGGCGCCGCCACGTTGTCGAGCACGCTGGCCTGCTCGTCCAGCCCGTCGATGCGCTGAGGCAGGTAGCCGACCCGATCGGTCAGCAATCGGCCGGTGGTCCCGGCGAGTAGATCGTCCAGCAGCCGGGTCTTCCCGATGCCGTTCGGTCCGACCACAGCGATCCGCTCCGGCCCCATCACCACGAATGGTCCACGGCTGCCGGGCAATTCGGCGAGCCTGCGACTGGCCGGCACGTCGGGATCGGGAAGGTCGACGCGGATGTGCTCATCGCTGCGGACCCTGGCCTCGGCGGCCTGTAATGCGCCTGCGGCCGCTGCCGCCTTCTCGTCGAGTCCGGTACGCAGCTTGCCCGCCGACACCTCGGCCGACGCCGCCCAGTTGTTCATCACGATCTTCGGCGCCCGCTTGTTGGCATAGTCCTTCTGCGCCTTGCGGTTTCGCCGCGCCAGCTTGGTTTCGGTGGCCGCACGCTGGCGCTTCTGCAGCCGCACCGTCTGCTCGGCCGCCGACACCGCCTGCGCCGCGGCGGCCTGCTCGGTGTCCAGGTGCGCGCGCCAGTCGCGGTACGGACCGCCGAACGAGGTGAGCGTGTGATTGTGCAGCTCGGCGGTGTTGTCCATCCGGTTCAGCAGGGCGACGTCGTGGCTGACCACCACAAGCGTGCCCGGCCAGTCGTCGATCAGGCCGAACAGCCGGGCGCGGGCGTCCCGGTCGAGGTTGTTGGTCGGCTCGTCGAGCAGGGTGATCTCGGCAGGCTCGAGCCGAAGAGCGGTGACGGCCAGCAGCATCGCCTCGCCGCCGGACAGCTGCCCGACCGTGCGATCCAGGTCCGCGGCGCCAAGCCCGATCACGCGCAACGCCTCGGCGGCGCGCTCGGCAACGTCCCAGTCTTCGCCGATGACCTCGAAGTCGCGCTCAGCCGCAGTGCCGGACTCGATCGCGCTCAGCGCAGCCAGTTTGGCAGCCACGCCGAGTACGTCGGCGATCGACAGCGCGACATCCAGGGTCAGTGTCTGTGGCAGATAGGCGACGTCGCCGCCGGCGACGATCCGCCCACCCGTCGGGGTCAGGCGGCCGGCGATCAGGCGCAGCAGGGTCGACTTTCCGCTGCCGTTGGCGCCGACCAGTCCGGTCCGTCCGGTCGACAGCGTGGCGTTGAGATTGTCCAGCGCGACGGTGCCGTCCGGCCAGACGAAGTCGAGATCGATCAGGGTGATTGCAGAGTCGGTAGGCATGGGTCTCCGAAGTGGTTGTCAGCGGTCAGATGAGTGACGCTGTGATCCACGACAGGGACCTTCCTTTCCGATATGCCAGACATGAACGACCGCCACGCTAGTCCGGCATTGCGAACGCCTGCAAGCGATTTTTCTCTACGCTGATGCCCATGACGGACCTCCCCGACTGGGTACAGCAGCTCGAGATGAGCCCCCACCCCGAAGGCGGCTATTTCCGCGAGACCTGGCGCAGCGAGCTCGTCGTGGGCGAGTCGGCACTCCCGCCGGACTACAACGGGCCGCGCAATGCCGGGACCGCCATCTACTTCGTCCTGCTGCCGGGCCAGCAGTCGGCCTGGCACACCGTGCGCAGCGCCGAAATCTGGCTTTATCACCGCGGCGGTCCGCTACTTCTCGAGATCGGCCGCGAAAGGGACAGCGCCACAACGGTTCTGCTAGGTCCCGACATCACCGCCGGTGAACAGCCGCAGGTGCTGGTACCACCGGGTTATTGGCAGCGGGCCCGTCCGCGCGACGACGAGCCGACCCTGGTCAGTTGTGTGGTGGTGCCGGGATTCGACTTCGCGGACTTCGCGCTGGCCGCCGACGATTAGGGGCTGACGGTCCGGAGGACCTCGGCCGCGGCGGCGACCAGTTCAGCGTTGCCCGGCGCCGTCGACCCATCCGGCAGCAGAAGGGTGTCCTCCAGCCCGATCCGGGTTTGCAGCCCCCGCACGCCGGCATGCGCCAGCAGCGGCCAACAACTGTCGTCGAGGCCGTGCAGCAGGATCGGCGCGGGCGACCCGGCGCTGCGAATCCGCGCGAGCAGGTCGTCGGCAGTCTCGGTGGTCCCGTCGGGCCCCAGCTCGATCATCACCCGCAAGCAGTGCGGCGCCAGCTCCGAGCGCGCCCACGAGTCGGCGGCCTCGGCATGGAAAATGCCGATCTCCACCCCGATGCCCCGGCCCAGCAGCAGCTGCGCCAGTTCCACCGAGCCGGGCTCGTGCCAGTTGACCGAGGCGAAGTCGGGCAGCACGGTCCACGACTCGACGGCGTCCAACCGTTTCTGCGGATCAGGAAGTGCCCAGAACCCCGTCGTCACGCCCAGCGGCAGCCCGGGCACCGCGTGCCGGACGGCACTGACCGCCGCGGCGACGGTGTCGGGGGCCAGGGAATCGACCCCGTCGGCGGTCTTGGGGTGCAGGTGAACGGCCTTGGCGCCGGCACCGTGGGCCGCGACGGCGGCATCGGCCAGCTGTTGCGGGGAGACCGGCAGGTCCGCGTGTGCGTCGGGGGTCCGGGCGCCGTTGATGCAGGCCTTGACGTAGGGAGCTGTGGACATAGGGCCATTCTCACCCGTCACGGCAGGTGTTTCCGAAGTAGCGTGCTCCCATGCCCGGCCACACCATCGTCTGCGGCGACGACGCGCTCGGTCTTCGGATCGTCGACGAGCTGCACAACGCCGGGATCGCGGTGGCGCTCTCGCAGGCACCCGAGGATCTCGAGGGGGCGGGCATCGCCACCGCCGACGCGGTGATCTGCGCCGACGACGACGACGATCTGAACCTGCAAATCGCGCTGCTGGCCAGGCAAGCCAACCCGCAAGCCCGGGTGGTGGCCCGGCTGTCCAACCCGGTGCTTCGCGAGGCCATGGCCGACGGCAATGGTCCGGGCGCCATCCTCGACGTCGCCGATATTGCCGCACCGTCGGTGGTCGAGGCGCTGCTGAACCGCACCACCCACACCATCTCGGCGGCCGGGATGGACTTCGTTGTCACCGGCACCACCGCGACCAGGGACGGCACCCTGCGGGAGATCTACGGCGATCTCGCCCCGGTCGCCGTCATCCGCGGCGACAATTCCGATACCCCTGGCGAGGTGATCGCCTGTCCCGGCCGCGACGAGCGGGTGCACGCCGGCGACTGGACGGCGATGATCGGCACCGCCGACGAGCTCGCCGAGCAGGGCATCAAAATCGCCAAGCCGATCCGCGCCACTCCCCGGGCGCGGCCGCTGTTCGTCCGCATTTCTGACGGCGCGCGCGCGTTCGCGGCCGACCTCAACCCGATGTTCTACCGTGCGCTGGCGGTGGCGGGCACCCTGCTGGTCGGGTCGACGATCATGCTGCGGTTCGCCTACAACCAACCAGGGATGAGCTGGGTGGACGCGTTGTATTTCTCCGCCGAGACCATCGCGACCGTCGGCTACGGCGACTTCAACTTCCTGGCGCAGCCCACCTGGCTGCGGCTCTGGGGCGTGGTGATGATGTTCGCCGGGGTCGCCACCACCGCCATCGTCGTCGCGTTCGTCGCCGACGTGCTGCTGTCGCAGCGGATCTCGCAGAGCGCCAGCCGGCAGAAGGTGCGCCACCTGCAGCGCCACGTCGTGGTGGTCGGCCTGGGGTCTTTCGGGATCGGCGTGGCCGCCGTGCTCAAGGCGGCCGGGCACGACGTCGCGGTCATCGAGCGCAACGAGGACAACCGCTACCTGTCCGCGGCGGCCGAACTGGGTGTACCGGTCATCTTCGGCGACGCCACCCTGCGCCAGACCCTGCAAGCCGCGCGCATCGACGAAGCTCGCGCAGTCGCCGTGCTCACCGCGGACGACATGGTCAACATCGAAACCGGCATTGTGGTACGCGAGATATTCGGTCCGCGAACACTTCCCGAGATACAGCGTCCCGACGTGCCGGTCGTCTTGCGGATCTATGACCGGGCGCTTGGCTCGGCCGTGGGCAAGCGCTTCAAGTTCGAATACGTCCGCTCCACCGTCGACCTGGCCACCCCCTGGTTCATCGGCGCGGCGATGGGCCTCGACGTCCATGGCACCTTCTCGGTCGGCCACCGCTCGTTCATGGTCGGCGCGGTGCAGGTGCAGCCCGGCAGCGAGCTCGACGGGATCAAGATGTTCGAACTGTCCACTCAGGCCCGGGTCATCGCGATCGCGAGGGACGACGTCCCGCTGCGGTTACACCCGCGCCGCGATACCCAGCTGATCGCCGGCGATACCGCCTACCTCGTCGGCCCCTACCGCGAGCTGATCGCGACCCTGCGCAAAGGTCAGTCGACACCCCACTCGGGTGGGGTGAGCTCGCCGACGAAGACAGGTTGATCGCCTACCCTCGTTGCTCATGACGGAGTCGGGCGAACCGGCAACCACCAAACGGGACGACATCCGCAGGCGCCTCGAGGAGCGCGCACGGCGCCTGCAGGAGTCGCGCCGGCTCAAGCCACTGACGGCACTGGTCGCCCGCTACAACGAGATCGATGGCGGCACGCAGAGCGCGGTGGTCTCCACCCAGCTGTTCACCACGGTCATCCCGCTGATGATCATCGGCTTCAGCTATATGCAGGGCTTCGCCGACAACGCCAGCCCCGGCACCATCTTCACCCGCCAGTTCGCCCTGGAACATCCGCTCAGCGACCGGCTGCGGGAAGCCTTCGGCAATTCGGCGGGCCTGCGGGCGGACTGGACGCTGATCGGGGTGGCGAGTTTCCTGGTCTGGGGCATCCCGATGGCAGCCTCGGTCGCGTCGATCTTCGCGAAGGCCTGGCGTCGCGAGCAGTACGGTCTGCTGACCCGGCTGCTGCGGGGCACGGTCTGGTTCGCGTTGTACCTGGTCACCATGGCACTGCGGGAGCGGATCATGTTCGGCCATCACCACCACGGCGTCAGCCGAGGACTGCTGTTGGCCATCGGCCTGCTCCCGGTATGGCTTTTCTGGTCGCTGACCCCGGCGCTGCTGGTGCGCGACGGAGGCCGAGGCCTGCGCTCACTTGCGCTGGCCGGGCTGGCCGGTGTGGTGATCGACGGCCTCGTCATCCCGATTGGCGCCCGGGTGCTCATGCCGTCGCTGCTGCACGACTGGGATGGTTTCGGCCCGATCGGCGTGGCGATGGCGCTGCTGATCTGGTGCGGCGCGGTCGGTGCCGGCTGGGTGTTGACCGCGTGTGTCGGCGCGGTGTTGTGGGAACGCAACGCACCGTCGGAGATGGTCGTCGAATCCCAGACCGCCTAGGTCAGGACAGGGGGGCCAGGCCGAGCACCCGCAGTGCGTTTTCCTTGAGGATCTCCCGCACCACCGCGGGATCGATGTCAAGGGTGTCGAAATCGCGCCGCCAGCGGTCCAGCGCGATGTAGGGGTGGTCGGTCCCGAACAGCGCCTTGGTGCGCAGCTGCCGTCCGATCGCCGAAACAAGCTGGGGCGGGAAGTATTTCGGCGACCAGCCGGACAGGTCGACGTACACGTTGGCCTTATGCGAGGCGATGGCGATCTGGGCGTCGACCCACGGCACCGCCGGATGCGCCATCACCACGGTCAGGTCGGGGAAGTCGGCGGCGACGTCGTCGAGCAGCATCGGGTCGGAGTAGCGCAGCTTGATCCCGTGCCCGCCGGGCAGCGCAGAGCCCAGTCCGGTCTGGCCGGTGTGGAACAGTGCCGGCACTCCGGCGGCGGTGATCGCCTCGTAAATCGGATAGAACCGGCGGTCGTTGGGTTCGAAGCCCTGCAGGCTGGGGTGGAACTTGAATCCCCGGACGCCGTAGTCGCCGGTCAGCTCCTCCACCCGTCGGACCGCGTCGGCGTCCCACGGATCGACCGAGCCGAATGGGATCAGGACGTCGTTGTTGCGGACCGTCCCCTCGATGAGTTCCTCCACCGAATTGGGCTGATGGCCCGAGACCGTGTGCGCGTCGATGGTGAACACCACCGCCGCGGTGTTGTGCTGCCGATAGTGCTCGGCGAGGTCGTCGACGCGCGCGAAGTAGTCGGGGCCGAGCTTGAAGTAGCGGCCGGTGGCTTCGGCCAGCTCGTCGTCGTAGGCGCAGTGGCCGGCGCCGTCGATCTCGACGTGCGTGTGGAAATCGATGGCATCGACCGCCGCGAAGTCAATGGCGGGCTCGTACCTAGCGGTCATCGACGCAGTCTAGACACGGCGTTGGTCATCGATCTCGGGACCAAAGCCCCTACCGGCTCAGGACGCTTCCAGGCTGTACTGCGGTGTGATCAAGGTGTTCCTGGTCGACGACCACGAGGTCGTGCGGCGTGGTCTGGCTGAGCTGCTGAGCAGCGACCCCGAACTGACCGTGGTGGGTGAAGCGGCCACGATGGCTGAAGCCCTGGTCCGCATCCCCGCGGCACGGCCCGACGTCGCGGTGCTCGACATCCGACTGCCCGACGGCAGCGGCGTAGACCTGTGCCGCGATCTGCTCGCCTCGCACGCCGAATTGCGTTGTCTCATCCTGACTTCCTTCACCGATGAACAATCCATGCTTGATGCGATTCTGGCGGGCGCCAGCGGATACGTGGTCAAGGACATCCGTGGCATGGAGCTGGCCGAGGCGATCAAGACCGTCGGCGCGGGAAAGTCGTTGCTGGACAACCGCGCCGCGGCCGCGTTGATGTCCCGGCTGCGCAAAGACACCGAATCCGACGAGCGACTGCGTGACTTGTCGTCCACCGAGCGCACGCTGCTGCAACTGCTGGGCGAGGGCCTGACCAACCGCGAGATCGGCCAGCGGATGTTCCTCGCCGAGAAGACGATCAAGAACTACGTGTCACGATTGCTGACCAAACTGGGGCTCACCGGGCGCACCCAGGCCGCGCTGTTCGCCGCGGACACCATGCGCCGCACCAATGTTTGACCTCGACGTCCGCGATGGTCTGATCGACGCGATGCTGGCCGTCTCATCCGGGCTGGAACTCGAGGAGAAGCTGCACACCATCGTGCACACCGCAATGGGTTTGGTCGACGCCCGCTACGGCGCCGTCGGAGTGATCGCGTCGGAAGCCCCACCGGTGCTGGAGCGGTTCGTCTACGAGGGGATCGACGCCGAAACCGCCGAACTGATCGGCCCACTGCCGGCCGGGCACGGAATGCTGGGCCTGCTGATGCACTCACCCAACGTGATTCGCGTCGAGGACCTTTCCCAACATCCGTCCTCGATCGGTTTTCCTTCGAACCATCCACCGATGCGCAGCTTCCTCGGTGTGCCTATCAGGATCCGCGATCAGGTCTACGGCAACCTGTACCTGACCGAGAAGGCAGACGGCGCGGCCTTCACCGAAGCCGACGAGGTGCTGGTGCTCGCGCTGGCCGGCGCCGCGGGCATTGCCATCGAGAACGCCCGGCTCTATCAGGCGGCGCACAGCCGCCAGCTGTGGATCGAGGCCACCCGCGATATCAGCACCGACCTGCTGGCCGGTGCCGACCCGGCCTCAGTGCACCGCGAAATCACCGCCAAGGCAATGGCGTTGACCTCCTGCGATTTCAGCTTCTACGCGACCCCGGACGATGCGGGCGACCTGGTGATCACCGCCGCCACCCGCGGCGAGCTACTGGGCCGGAGGTTGCCGGCGGCCGGGGCGGCTTCAGCCTTCGCTGATGGTCTTCCGTTGCGTATCAGCGATTTCCGCGATCTTGGTGGGGATGGACAGTCTGCGCTGGTGCTCCCGGTCTGCGAACCCGACACCGCCACCGGCGTGCTGGTGTGCGTGGCGGCCGCGGGCAGGCAGTTCACCGAAGCCGATCTGGACATGGCCGCGGCCTTCACCGCCCAGACCGGACTGGCACTGCATCTGGCGACCGCGCACCGGCGGATGAGCGAACTCGACGTGCTCACCGACCGCGACCGGATCGCCAGAGATCTGCACGACCATGTGATCCAGCGGCTGTTCGCGGTGGGCTTGTCGCTACAGGGCGCGCTGAAGGCCGACCAGGCCGAGGGCACCCGCCGGGTCACCGGAGCGCTGGATGACCTGCAGGACGTCGTGGCGGAGATTCGCACGACGATCTTCGATCTGCACGGCGGGTCGGTCACCCGACTGCGCCAGCGCATCGAGCAGGCGGTGACCCAGATGACCGTCGACTCCGCGGTGCGCCCTGCGGTCCACATCAGCGGGCCGTTGTCGGTGGTCGACGCCGCACTCGCCGATCACGCGGAGGCGGTGGTCCGAGAGGCGGTCAGCAATGTGGTGCGCCACGCCGCGGCCCGCTCGGTGACCGTTGCGGTGACTGTCGACGACGATCTGACGATCGCGGTGAGCGACGACGGGGTGGGGATCAGCGAGGACGTCACCCGCAGCGGCCTGGCGAATCTGGCCGCGCGCGCCCATCAGTGCGGAGGTCGGTTCACCATTGCGCCGCGCCCCGGCGGCGGCACCAGGGTGGTCTGGTCGGCACCGCTGCCGCTTTAAACGGAGATCTCCACCGCGGGCTGCAGGATGAACAGGGCTCGGCAGTACCGCTCGACGAACAGCGGGACGAACTCACGGATGCACGCGCCGTCGAACCGGTGGTGTGCGCTGTCCACGGTCTCGCTGATGACGTGATCCGGAACATAGGGGAACAGCTCGGTCAGACGGTCGACCACCTGATCGATCTGGCGCTGCTCCTCAGCACGTTCCACGCCCGACATCATCGGACGAAATACGCCTTTCGCGCAACTACCGCCACGACGGCGGGTGTCGGTGAGGTGTCGGCTCAGTGAACAAAAAGCGGTGGGGCAAAACATGTTCCACCCGATGCGCGCCGGTCGACGGGGTCGGATACAGTTCGCCCGTGACATCACCGAGCATTGTGGACACGGGCAATCAGCTGCCCGAGTCCGCGAATCGCCTTCAGGCCGAACACCTCCGGGCGATGCTGTTGACCCAGTGTGAGCAGCTCGACGCTGACCTGGCTACTTATGGCAGCGCCCTTGATCGATATCAGCGGCGTGGTGAGCAAACTCAGGCCCGACGGATTCGCGGAATGATTCGCGCCGCCGAACGCGAGCGCCGTTCGGTGCACGACCTGATCGCCGGGCTGGAGCGACGCTTCCTCGCCGGCGAGCACTCGCGCAGCGAGCAGGGCCGGCACCCGATGCCCGGGCTGGGGCCGACGCGACACGCCGCAGCCCGCGTGCACCCGTATCCGACCCCGCATCGGGTCATCCGGAACTAGCGGACTAAGACGGGGCGAATACCGTTACGAACCGGTTCAGCGACTCCTTGATGTCGCCACGCAGTGCGGCGGCCACGACCATGCCGATCGGGCCGAACAGCGCCGCACCGCCCAGATGGACATCCATGGTCACCACGGAGGCACCTGCGTCCAAGGCGCTCGCCCGGACCTTGCCGATCAGCTTGACCTTGACCCCGCCGACGCCGGTGCCATTGAGCGTCATCGCCTCCGGCGCCTTGAAGTTGACGATCGTCCACTTCACCCGGTTGGGCATGCCCTTGACCTCGACGATGGACTCCACGACGGTGCCCTTCTCGAGAGTGTCGGGCAGCGTGGATCGCCAGACCCGGTGGATGGTCAGCCAGTCCTTGTAGCGCGACAGGTCCGAGGCGTGCTCCCAGGCCTGCCCTGGTGGGAGTGGAACGTCTACCGATACTGAAAGTTTCGCCATCGGTCAGGTGGGTTGGTCACCGGGGTCGGTGCGGTTCTTCTCGACGGCGTTCTTGGCGGCGTCCTGCACTTTGTCGACGGTGCTGGAGTACTTGCCCTTCGTCTTCTCGTCGATGATGTCGCCGGCCTTGTCGATGGCCTGCCCCACCTTGTCGGCATTCTCGCTCAAGACTTCTTTGGTCTTGCCGAGAGCTTTATCGAGGAATCCCATCGGTCAATCTTGCACCGTTGGCTCGGTTCGCCACAATGTCCGCCGTTCGCCCAGCACCCGGCCCTGCACCCACCACAGCGCCTCGATCAGTCCGGCGGCGAGCAACCCCAGCGCCACGCCGGTGGAGGTGACCGCCAGATTGGTGGGGTCCAGCATGAACGTCTCCCAGGCCAGCGGTATGGCGAAGATCACCACATAAGCCAGACCCGAGGCGGCCACCAGCGCCACGCGCCACCACTGGTACGGGCGGGCGACCACCGCCAGCACCCAGACCGCCCCCATCAGCAGGGTGATCAGCGCCGCGGTGGATGCCTGCGTCTGCTCGGCCGCGGTCGAACTGTTGCCGTGATAGGCGATGAAATACGACCCATACGTCGTGACGCCGACCACCACCCCGGACGGCAGCGCGGCGGTCATCACCCGTCGCACGAACCCGGTGTGGGCGCGCTCGTTGTTGGGTGCCAGCGACAAGACGAACGCCGGGATGCCGATGGTGAACCACGCCGCGATCGTCACGTGGATGGGCTGGAACGGAAACAACAGCGCGGGTGTGCCGAACAGCTTGTGGGACAGGCCCGCGAGCCCGACCAGCAGGGCGAGCAGCACCGAATAGACCGTCTTGGTGAGGAACAGGGTGGATACCCGTTCGATGTTGCCGATGACTCGTCTGCCCTCGGCGACGACGTAGGGCAGGGTGGCGAACTTGTTGTCCAGCAACACGATCTGGGCCACCGCGCGCGAGGCCGGACTGCCCGATCCCATCGCCACCCCGATGTCGGCATCCTTGAGCGCGAGTACGTCGTTGACACCGTCGCCGGTCATCGCCACGGTGTGGTCGCGCGACTGCAGCGCGTGCACCATGGCACGTTTCTGGTCGGGGCGCACCCGGCCGAACGTGGTGTAGGTGGCCATGGTGTCGGCCAGCGCGTCGGGCTCGGCCGGCAGCTGCCGGGCATCCATCGTCTCGCCGTGCAGACCCAACGTCCCGGCTACCGCACCAACCGACACCGCGTTGTCGCCGGAGATCACCTTGACCGTGACATTCTGGGAAGCGAAGTACTCCAGGGTTTCTCGGGCGTCGGGGCGAACCCGCTGTTCGAGGACCACCAGCGCGACCGGTGAGACGTGACCGGGTGCATCGGGACTGTCGACGGGTACATCGCTGGCGCAGAGCAACAGCACCCGCATACCGCGGGCGCCGATGTCCTCCGCCTCGGCGGCCGCGGCCGATTCCGGATCGAGCAGCACGTCGGGGGCCCCGATGAGCCAGTTGCCGTGCTCGCCGTAGGAGATCCCGCTCCACTTGGTGGCCGACTTGAACGGTGCGCTGCCCGTGGCGGTCCAACCCGGCGCGTCCGGGTAGGCCTCGGCGATGGCCTGGATGCTGGCGTTCGGTTTGGGGTCGTCGGCGGCCAGCGACGCCAGCACGTCGGCGACCCGGTGTTCGGTGTCGTCCTGACCCACCGGCGTGACGTCGGCGAGCCGCATCCCGTTTTCGGTGAGCGTGCCGGTCTTGTCCGCGCAGACCACGTCGACGCGGGCGAGTCCCTCGATGGCGGGCAGCTCCTGCACCAGACATTGCCTGCGCCCCAGCCGAATCACGCCGACCGCGAACGCGATTGACGTCATCAGGACCAGGCCTTCGGGAACCATCGGGACCAGTGCACCGACCATCCGCAGCACGGAGTCCCGCCAGCCGGCGTTGGTGGTGAACAACTGCGTGTAGATGACCAGTAGGCCGGTGGGCCACAGCAGGTAGGTGATGAACTGCAGGATCTTGTTGATCCCGCTGCGCAGTTCGGATTTCACCAGGGTGAACTTGCTGGCTTCCTCGGCGAGCTTGGCGGCGTACGCTTCCCGGCCCACTTTCGTGGCGCGGTAGGCGCCGGTTCCGGCGACGACGAAGCTGCCCGACATCACCGTGTCGCCGGCATGTTTGGCGATCGCGTCCGCCTCACCGGTCAACAGTGATTCGTCGACCTCCAGGTTGGCGGCCTCGAGCAACTCCCCGTCGACGACGATCTGGTCGCCCGGCCCGAGCTCGATGACGTCGTCGAGCACTACCTCGTTGGGCGGCAACGGGTTTGTGCCCGATTGGCGGCGCACGGTGGGCTTGGCCTGCCCGACGATGGCCAGGTTGTCGAGCGTCTTCTTGGCCCGCAGTTCCTGGATGATGCCGATGCCGCTGTTGGCGACGATCAGCAGCCCGAACATCCCGTTGATCAGTGATCCGGTGGACAGCACAATGAGAAGCAGCACGCCGAGGATGGCATTGATGCGGGTGAAGACGTTGGCCCGCACCACCTCCGACACGCTGCGCGACGCGCGGTTCGGGACGTCGTTGGTCTTGCCCTCGGCGATCCTGGCGGCCACTTCGTCGGCGGACAGTCCTGCCGCGACACCGGTTGTCATCGGGCGAATGTCCCCATCTTGTCCTCGTCGTAGTACTCGAGTGTCAGCTTGTCGCCATCGAACGTCGCCATGGAAATGCTTCCTGGCGGGAAGTTTTCGCTGGGGAAGCGGAAGGTGAACACGTCACCGTCCCAGTGGGTGAGCTCGACGGTGTCCGGCCGCGGCCCCATCGACAGCGTGAGCTTGCCGTCCTTCTCGGCGACGACGGCCGGGCCCCAGTAGTCGTTGCGGTAGCTGCCTGCGTAGCTGGCAGGCGGTTTGGCCGGGGCGGGGTTGGCCGGCGGCGTCTTGCCCGCCAGCGTGCCGAAGGGTTTGTCCATGTCGGCGAAGGCGTGCGCGTAGAGCGTGCGCCAGTCCTCGCGAACCTCACCGAACTGGACCAGGTCGGCGAATTCCGCAGTCAGTGTCTCCGGGATACCGGCCGGGGTGGAGTTGGTCAGCGCGACGATCGCCACGTCGGCCGACGGGATGATGACGAAGTTGGTGGCGGCACCGAGATCGAAGGCCCCCGAGTGGCTCAGTTGCACGCGGGCTGCCGACGTGGTGCCGACGTTGAATCCGTACCCGTAGAACCCCGAGCGCATCGCCGGTTCAGTGGGCGGGCTGGACACAATCTGCGGGGACACCGCCGGCAGCAGCGCGGCCGGGTCGACGATCTGCTGCCCGTTGTACTTTCCGTCGGCCAACATCATGGTCAGCCAGTGAGTGAGGTCGTTGACCGACGAACTGACTCCGCCCGCAGGCGCTTCGGGGTCGGCGTCGCGCTGGTAGAGCGGCTGGTACTTCCCGTCGATGTGGATGTGCCCGAGCGCCTTGTCTCCCCTGGCTTCGAAATCGGCGAACCGCGAGCTGGTCGACGTCATGCCCAGCGGCCGGTACAGCACCTCATCGCTGAGGTCCTCCCAGGACTTGCCCGCCGAGACGGCCACTGCCTCCGCGGCGGCGGTCAGCCCGAAGTTGGTGTAGGCGTAGGAGATCCGGAACGGAGCCAGCGGAAGCTGGCGCAGTCGATCCAGGACGTAGCGCCGGTCATAGCCGAGGTCCTCGAGCTTGTCGCCGGCATGGTCCGGCAACCCGGAGCGGTGGGAGTACAGGTCGCCGACGGTGACCATTTTGGTGGCCACCGGGTCCGAGAGCGCAAACCACGGCAGCTTGTCGGTCACCGGGGTGTTCCAGCTGATCGCGTTCTGGCTGACCTGGTGGGCCACGACGGTGGCGCCGATCGGCTTGGACACCGAAGCCAGCTGGAACACCGTGTCCGGATCGACGCGGTTGCCGGGGTCATCGGCCGGGCGGTTGACGTCCTTGACGCCGAACCCCTTGGCGTACACCGTCTTTCCTTCGTGGACCACGGCCACCGCCATCCCGGGAATGCCGGAGGCCTTCATCAGGTCCGCGGCGATGCCGTCGAGCTTGCCGATGGCGTTGTCGACGGCGTTGTCCGGCAGCGCAAGCGCGGGCACCAGCGGGGGTGGCTGATCCGACAGCGACTTGGAGGTCTGGGGCCTGGCGGTCTGGGGCTTGGCGGTCTCGGGGTTGGCGGCGGTGCCGCTACACGCGGTGAGCGCGGCGACGAGAGCAACGATCGCGGCACGCGTTGCCAGGGCGGTCATGGCTTGCACGGTAGTGGCTCACAGCTCCCACCACCGGTCTATTGCCCCCGCCGTGGCGGGGACGACCCGGCCGCCGGGACGCGGTACCGCCGTCCGGACGCCCGCGTCGTCGGCGGCCACCAGCAACCGCTCGACCGGCTCGGCCCACGGATGAGGGGCCAGCCGGAACGTGCACCAATGGATCGGGACCAGCAGCCCGGCGTCGCTGACATCGCGATGGGCGCGCACGGCCTCCTCGGGATTCATGTGGATGTCCGGCCAGGCGGTGTTGTAGGCGCCGATCGGCATCAGCGTCAGGTCGAACGGGCCGTAATCGGTGCCGATCTGCTCGAAGCTGCCGGTGTAGCCGGTGTCGCCGCCGAAGTAGGCGCGGTGTTGCGGGCCGATGATCGCCCAGGACGACCACAGCGTGGTGTTGCGGGACAGGAACCGGCCGGAGAAGTGCCGCGCCGGCGTGCACACCAGGGTGAGGTCGCCGATCCGGGCCTCTTCGTTCCAGTCCAGCTCGATGATCCGCTCCGGCGGGATGCGCCACTGCCGCAGATGCGCGCCGATGCCGAGCGGGACCACGAACGGTGCCCGCTGGGTGCGGGCCAGTGCGAGCACGGTGTCCATGTCCAGGTGGTCGTAGTGGTCGTGGCTGATCACCACCGCGTCCAGAGCAGGCAGCGCTTCCAGTGGCGCGGGTACCGGGTGCAGCCGCTGGGGACCCACGGTGCGCGATGGCGAGCAGCGATCACTCCACACCGGGTCGGTGAGCACCCGGTAGCCGTCGATCTCGATCAGTGCCGTCGCGTGGCCCAGCCAGCTGACCGCGAGCGGCTCGGAGCCGATCGGGGCGGCCGAGTGGGACAGCGGGATCGTTCCGGGCGGGCGGCTGGCCGCGCGTCGGCCGAGCATGTCGAACAGGACGAGGCGGTTTTCCTCGGTGTCCAGCCGCATCGGCGAGGCGGGCTCCAGGTTGTGGAACACGCCGTCGCGGTAGTTGGGCGAGCCGTCGGCGACCGGGCTGATCTCGCCGGGCCCGGCCCCCAGCGCCGCGGGGGCGTCGTTCAGGGCACGCAGGACCCAGCCGCCGGTGGCCAGCGATGCGGTCCCGGCAACCAGTCGGAGGGCCTCCTTCAACACGGTGCTCAGGCCCCCGTGAACTTGGCGGCGCGCTTCTCGATGCGGGCCACCTGGGCTTCGATGACGTCTTGGCTGCCCCACGCCTTGTCGAACAGTTCCTTGTGGACGGGCCACTGCTCCTCAAAGGCGCCGTCGTCGTTGAGCACTCGCTTGGAGGCCTGCAACGACAGCGGCGCAAGACCGGCGATCTCGGCCGCCCAGGCCTGGGCGTCGGCCAGATCGCCGAGCCGGTTGGCCATCCCGGTCATCAGCGCCGTCTCCGCGTCCAGCTTCTCGGCGCCCAGCAGCATGCCGCGGGCGCGCCCGTAGCCTGCCAGCGAGCTCAATCGGCGGACACTCCAGTTATCCAGCGCCAGACCGTATTTGGCGATCGGGAACTGGAAGTAGGCACTCGGAGCCACCACGCGCAGGTCGCACACCATCGCCAGCTGCACACCAGCGCCGATCGCCGGGCCGTTGATCGCACCGATCACCGGCATCGGGACGGCGTCGATCGCCTTGTTCAAGGCGATGGCCTTGTCGGGGAAGTCGGCGGCGAACACATCACCGGACAGGTCGGCCCCCGCGCAGAACACCGTGCCCTGGCCGGTCAGCACGATCGCATGGACGTCGTCGGAGGCCGCCTTCTCCACCGCTTCGCGCAGCGAGTCGACGAGTTCGGAGTTGAGCGCGTTGCGTCGTTCGGAACGCTGCAGCTCGATCGTGGTCACATCCCCCACGCGGTTGATACCGATCATGGTTCGAGGGTACTGGCGGATAGCCTCATCTGATGAGCCGCATCGGGGCTGCCGAACTGCGCGACGCCGCACTGGACCCGGGGTCATTCCGAAGCTGGGATGACGCACCTTTGCTCATCGACGCCGACGAGGCCTACACCCGTGAGCTCGAGCAGGCCCGCGCCGCCACCGGTTTCGACGAGGCGGTGCTGACCGGTGAAGGCACCGTGTTCGGCCGTCGCGTTGCAGTGGTGGCCTGCGAGTTCGACTTCCTCGCCGGGTCCATCGGGGTGGCCGCCGCCGAACGCATCACCGCAGCTGTCGAGCGTGCGACCGCCGAGAAGCTGCCGCTGCTGGCGTCGCCGAGCTCGGGTGGCACCCGGATGCAGGAGGGCACGGTCGCGTTCCTCCAGATGGTGAAGATCGCCGCGGCGGTCACCCAGCACAAGCGGGCGCACCTGCCCTATCTGGTGTATCTGCGGCACCCGACAACCGGCGGGGTGTTCGCGTCGTGGGGTTCGCTGGGCCACATCACCGCGGCCCAGCCGGGCGCGCTGATCGGTTTCCTCGGGCCGCGGGTGTACGAGCAGCTCTACGGCGAACCGTTCCCGCCCGGGGTGCAGACCGCGGAGAACCTGCTGCGGCACGGCGTAATTGACGCGGTGGTCGGTCTCGAGGCGCTGCGCGGGATGCTGGATCGCGCGCTGACCGTCATCACCGATGCGCCGACGGCTCCGCCCGCGGCGGCCCCCGCCGAGCCGGTTCCCGACGTACCGGCGTGGGAGTCCGTGATCGCGTCGCGGCGCCCCGACCGGCCCGGGGTGAGCTGGCTGCTGCGGGAGGCAGCCACCGACCGGGTACTGCTGTCCGGCACCCACGGCGAGGCGGCCACCACAGTGCTGGCGCTGGCCCGCTTCGGCGGTCAGCCCGCTGTTGTCGTCGGCCAGCGACGCGTGGTGGGCGGCGTGGTGGGCCCCGTCGCGCTGCGCGAAGCCCGGCGTGGCATGGCGCTGGCCGCCAGCCTGCAACTGCCGTTGGTGCTGGTCATCGACACCGCCGGGCCTGCGCTGTCGGCCGAGGCCGAGCAGGACGGGCTGGCCAGCGAGATCGCCCGCTGCCTGTCCGATCTGGTCACGCTGGACACCCCGACAGTGTCGGTATTGCTCGGCCAGGGCAGCGGCGGCCCCGCACTGGCGATGGTCCCGGCGGACCGGGTGCTGGCCGCCCAACACGGCTGGCTCGCCCCGCTGCCGCCGGAGGGCGCCAGCGCCATCGTCTTCCGCGACACCGCTCATGCTCCGGAACTGGCTGCAGCACAAGGGATTCGGTCTACCGATCTGCTGCGCAACGGCATCGTCGACGCGATCGTGCCCGAACATCCCGACGCGGCCGACGAGCCTGTCGAGTTCGCGCGCCGGCTGTCCGACGCGATCGCCAGGGAGATTCACGACCTGCGGGGCAAGCCCCCGGAGCTGCGCTATGCGGCGCGCCTGCAGCGGTATCGACGGATCGGCTTGCCCGGCTAGGGATTGCGCCGAAACAGCTCCGCGGGCCGCCCGCCGGTGCGGGCGACCAGGTGACCGGTGGGCCGCAGCAGGGGTTTCATCAGCCGGCGAAACCCGTCGCGCTGAATTGGCCGGCCTGCCACCGCCTGGTGCACCCGGTGCAGCTCGCCCAGGGTGAACTGTCGCCCGAGCAGGTGGCCGGGGTCGGGCTGCTCGGCATAGCGGTCGCGGACGTGCTCGACCGCGCGGGCGATGATCTCCGCGTGGCCGTACCGCAGCCGGCCCGGGCGGGCCACCGCGACCAGACGCGTCTGGCCCGGCGTGCGGGAGTCCAGTCGGCGAATCGGCACGACTTCGACGTGCGCCACCGACAGGGCCCAGCCGCGGCTGTCGCGGGCAGGGTCGTCGTACACGTGCAACTGGCGTGGGCGTAGCCCGCGCACGTCGGCCTTGGCCTGTAGTGACCGCGCGACCGCATCGGCAAGCCGCTCGCCAGGGTGCAGGAAGGTCCCCGGCAGCCCCCAGCCGGGGGCATCGGCGTGCCGCACCTGCAGCACCATCAGCTCCGGGTCGGCCGGGTCGAGGGTGAGGAGTGCGGTGTCCACGGCCACATTCGGGCGCGGATAGTGATCGAGTTCTTGTTCTGTTGTATCGCTGATTAACTCATTATTGCGTAAAGCCGCGTTCGACGCACCGCAGAAGAGTGCAGACTTCCTCATCGGCAGTCTGCTCGAAGTTGTCGTAGCCCTGGCCCACCGCGCTGAACCACTTTGGGGCACCAGGACATACGACATCGTCGGCGTAGTCGCGCAATTCGGCGATCGTGTCGGGCGCGCCGATCGGGGCGGCCAGCACCACGGTGGCGGCGCCGTGCGCGCGGGCCACCAGGCAGGCCGCGCGGGCGGTGGAGCCGGTCGCGAATCCGTCATCGACGATCACCACGACCCGGCCGGTCAACGGAATCGGGGCCCGGTCGCCGCGGTACATCTCGACGCGACGCCGCAGTTCGGTGCGCTGCCCCGCCTCCACCTCGGCGATCTCGGCATCGCTGAGCACCACATGCCGCAACACCGAATCGTTGAGCACCCGCACGCCGCCCTCACCGATGGCGCCGAACGCCAGTTCGGGCTGGCTCGGCACGCCGAGCTTGCGCACGACGAGCACGTCCAGCGGGGCCGAAAGCGCCTTCGCGACCTCGAAAGCCACCGGAACGCCACCGCGCGGCAAGCCGAGGACCAAGGCGTCACGGTCCCGGTAACCCAGCAGCCAGCCGGCCAGCCCTCGGCCGGCGTCGGCCCGATCGGCGTAGCGCCGCATACTGTCCCATCTTCCGCCCAAACCGACGTTTGGGCGGAAAAGTGCGAGACGTTGACGCCAAAACGTCGATCTCGGCGCCGCCTTACGTAGAGCTCTCCAGCCTGGTGACGAAATCCTCGAGCGCAGCAGCGAACTGCTCGGCCTGCGCGAGGGGCCAGTCGTCGAGCACCTCGTTGATGACGTGGGTGAGATTGCTGCGCGCCCTGGCTACCGCCTTGCGGCCGGCCGGCGTGAGTTCCAGCAGGGTCGCGCGCGCGTCGGCGGGGTCGGGGGCGCGCGCGATCAGACCCGCGGACTGCAGCCGGGTTGCGTACCGCGTCGTCGCCGTCCGATCCAGGCCGATAACCGCGGCCAGTTCCGTCGCACTGGCCGGGCCGGTCCGCGCCAAACCGGACAGCACCGGATACAACGTCGCGTCCACTCCGGCGACACCGTCGACCAGTCGGCCGTACAGATGCACGCGATTACCACGCTGGAGCAGCCTGCCCAGCGCCGATTGCACCCGCGCTGCCGCGGACGATCCGACCATGCTCGAAATAATACGTGACAATTGCACGCATCCGGCGCTAGCCTTTCAATATGCGTGCAAGTTGCACATATCGAAGGAGGGTCGAAGCATGGAGATCACCAGTGCCAGCGACATGCTGGCCGACGGCGCCGACTCGGCTGTGCTCAACGGGGTCGAGGTACGCAAGGGCACAGTCGCCGCATGGGTCGCCAACGTCAAGAGGCTCGAAGCGTTGCAACCCGACGACCCCGACTACCCCGAATTGGTCGCCCTGCTACGTCGGGACGCGGCAAAGGTGAAGGCGGTCGGGGTGTTCGACGTGCTGGTACCCCGATCGCCCCGCGTCGCCGAGATCATCGACGGACTGTGACCGCGGCGATCAGGCCAGCGATTCCAGCCAGGCCCGGTGCAACGCGGCATAGCGGCCCTGCGAGTCGATGAGGTCAGCGGGCGGACCGTCCTCCACGATGCGGCCGTGCTCGAGCACGAGCACCCGGTCGGCGATCTCGACCGTCGACAACCGGTGGGCGATGATCAGCGCCGTCCGGTCGGCCAGCACCGTCCGCAGCGCGCGCTGCACCAGCCGCTCACTCGGGATGTCCAGCGAGGACGTCGCCTCGTCGAGAATCAGCACCGCCGGGTCGGCGAGGAACGCCCGGGCGAACGCGATCAGCTGTCGCTGCCCGGCGGACAACCGTCCCCCGCGGGTCGCGACGTCGGTGTCGTAGCCCTCGGGCAGCGCCGCGATGAATTCGTCGGCCCCGACTGCGGTCGCGGCGGCGTGCACTTCGGCGTCCGTGGCCGAGGGCCGGCCGAACCGGATGTTGTCGGCGACGGTTCCGGAGAACAGGAAGTTCTCCTGGGTGACCATCACGACATGGCGGCGCAGGTCGCTTTGCGCGAAGTCCCGCAGATCGACACCGTCGAGGGTGACCGCCCCCGACGTCGGGTCGTAGAACCGCGCGATCAGCTTGGCGATGGTGGTCTTGCCCGCACCGGTGGTGCCGACGAGCGCGACGGTCTGCCCGGCCGGCACGAGCAGCGACAGCCCGGGCAGCACCGGGCGATCCGGCACATAGTTGAAGTCCACGTCGCGGAAAGCGATCTCACCGCGAATCCGCTCCGGGCGTACCGGAACCGCCGGGTCGGCGATCGCCGGCTTCTGGGCCAGCACCCCGGCCAGCTTCTCCAACGCCGACGACGCCGACTGGAAGGTGTTGAAGAACTGCGAGATCTCCTGCATCGGTTCGAAGAACATCCGCAGGTACAGCAGGAACGCCGCCAGGGTGCCGATCGTCATCTCGCCGTGCAGCGCCCGGTACCCGCCGTAGAGCAACACCAGGCCGGTGGTGAGGTTCCCGACGAGCTTGACCGCAGGCATGAAGATCGCCAGCTGCCGGAACGTCTCTTCGTTGTCGGCGCGGTACCGGTCGGCGACCTCGTCGAAGATCTCCTGATTGCGCGGCTCGCGGCGGTAGGCCTGCACCGCCTTGATACCGGTCATCGTCTCGACGAACTGCACGATCACCAGCGCGGCGCTTTCCCGCACCCGGCGGTAGGTCTTGGCCGACTCCGAGGAAAACCACCAGACCAGCGCGACCAGGATCGGGAAGGCGGCCAGACACAACAGGCCGAGCCGGACGTCGAGGACGACCAGCAGGATGGCCGTGCCGAACAGGGTCAGCACGGCGGTGATCAGGCTGTCGAACCCGGTCTCCAGCATGTCCTGGATCGCGTCGACGTCGTTGGTCAGCCGGCTGACCACCCGCCCGGAGGTGTAGCGGTCGTGGAAGGCGACGTCGAGGCGCTGGAAGTGCCGGAACACCCGTCGGCGCACCTCCAGCAGCACCCGCTGGCCGATCCGCCCGGAGCGGTTCAGGAACACCAGCCGGCTGATCGCCTGCACGCACACCACACCGCAGAGCACCGCAACGACGATGATCAGTTCACGCGCCGAGCCACCGGCTACCAGGGGTGGGATCGCGTGGTCGATGCCGCGCTGAACGAGCAGCGGAACCGACAGCCGCGCAACGTTTTCCACGATGACCACCAGCGCGAGCAGCCCGACGGTCCTCTTGAAGGGCGCCAGCAGCGAGCCCAGCAGCGCGCGTGCCTCACGGCGGCGCGGCGTGACCTCATCGATGGGCAGGTCGTCGGGCTGCTCGTCGAGCCGGCCACGCCATTCGGTGGCGGTCATCGTCGCCTGCCTTCCAGCGACGCGTAATCGGCGGTGCGGCGGGCAGCGCCGCGCTCCTCACGGGACTCGTCGTAGGTGCGATCGAGTCGTCGGCGCTGGTCGTCGTCTTCCCACCCGGGCCGGGGCTCACAGCCGTCGTCGAGCTCGTCGTCGGCGGCCAGCAGGAAGCGGTAGCGCGGCACGGTGGCCAGCAGTTCGGCGTGGGTGCCAACGTGGGTGATGGTGCCCGCCCCGTCGACCGTGTCGATCAGTGCGACCTTGTCGGCCAGCAAGACCGTCGAAGCGCGGTGGGCGACCACCACCGCCGTCACACCGGCAAGCACCCGCCCCAACGCCTCAGTGACCTCGGCCTCGGTGTGGACGTCGAGGGCCGACAGCGTGTCGTCGAGGACCAGAATCCGCGGTTCGGCCAGGATCGCGCGGGCCAACGAAAGCCGTTGCCGCTGACCGCCTGACAGGCTCATGCCCTGTTCGCCGATCCGCGTTTGGAGGCCGAACGGCAGGTCGTACACGAACTGCGCGGCGGAGATCTCGATGGCCCTGGCGAGATCGTCGTCGGTGGCCTCTGGGCGTCCCAGCCTGAGATTCTCGGCCACCGACATCGAGAACAGCGTCGGGTCCTCGAAGGCGGTGGCGACGGTCTCGCGCAGCGCCTCCAGGGTCAGCTCGCGAATATCGGTGCCGTCGATGCGGATCGTGCCCTCGGTGACGTCGTAAAGCCGGGGCAGCAGCGAGGCCAGCACCGACTTGCCCGAACCGGTGGCGCCGACCAAGGCCAGGGTCTCCCCCGGTTCGACGGTGACGCTGACATGGCGCAGCGCGAAGGTCTCACTGTCCGGGAAGCGAAAACCGACGTCGGCGAGCTCCAGCCGTCCGCCGCGCGGTGCCACCGCGCTGGGCCCGTCGGTGATCTCGCGGGGCGCGTCGAAGATCTCGGCGATCCGGTTGGCCGCCGTCATCGCCTCCTGGGTCATCGACAGCAGGAAGCCGAGCGAGGCGATCGGCCACACCAGCGACAGCATCATCGTGATGAACGCGACGAGGGTGCCAAGGGTGACCAGGCCATGCCCGGCGGCGTAGGCCCCGAAGCCCAGCACCACGATCAGCGTGAGGTTGGGAATCACCTCGAGCAGGGTCCAGAATTTCGCCGACACCGCGACCTTCTGGATCTGGGTGCCATAGAGCGTGCTGGCCTGCTCGTCGAAACGGTCGTAGACGTAGTCTTCGCGGCCGAAGGACTTCACCGCCCGCAATCCCAGCGCCGATTCCTCGACCTGGGTGGCGACGTGGCCGGCCTGGTCCTGAGCTTGGCGAGACAGCCGGGTGAAGGCGCGCTCGAAGTGCAGCACGGTGAGGGTGATCGGCACGATCGAGACCAGCACCACCACGCCGAGCGGCCAGTACATGGCCAGCAGGATGATCGTGACGACGGTGATCTGCAGGACGTTGAGGATGAGGAAGACCAACCCGAACGAGAGCAGCCGCCGAATAACGCTGAGGTCGTTCATGATTCGCGACAACAGCTGACCAGACTGCCAACGGCCGTGAAACGACATCGGCAGGATCTGCAACCGGGCGTAGAGATCCTTGCGGATATCGACCTCCACCCCCATGGTGGCCCGGGCGACCAGCCAGCGGCGAATGAACCACAGCACGGCCTCGGAGACGCCGATCGCCATGGCAGCCGAGCCGACCACCCACAGACCGTGCTGGTCGTGGTGGCGTACCGGCCCGTCGATCACGGCCTTGGTCATCAGCGGGATGGCGACGGTGGCCACCAGGCTGGTGACGGCGACGGTGACCATCGCGATCCAGCGCGCGCGGTACGGCATCAGATAGGGCAGCAACCGGAACAGATCAGAAGCGCCCCGCGGCGCCGGTCGCGGCGCGGCGATGGCCGGATTCGGGCGCCTCGCGCCCGATTCAGGAGTCACCACATCCACCGCGTCAACCATTTCCTTAGTCATCGACTACCGCTGAAAGAGAATTGAGGTCCGGCCAATACCTTCAGCACCCCCCGCGTTTGATGATCGCACGCACGGCAATCGGTTATCGGTCACAACATCCCCACGCTAAAACCTGAACAATGCTTGAGGTCAAACCCTTCCCCCGGATGTGCCGTGTCGCGGCGGCCTCCCACGGGTACGAGCTTCGATCAGGCAAGATATGGGCCATGGACAGTAGTTCGGCCGCACCCCGAGTACTGGTGGTCGATGACGATCCCGACGTGCTCGCATCGCTGGAGCGCGGGCTGCGGCTCTCCGGATTCGAGGTGGCCACCGCCGTCGACGGCGCCGAAGCCCTGCGGTCGGCCACCGAAACCAGACCCGACGCGATCGTGCTCGACATCAACATGCCGGTGCTGGACGGCGTCAGCGTGGTGACCGCGCTGCGCGCGATGGACAACGACGTCCCGGTCTGCGTGCTCTCCGCCCGCAGCTCGGTCGACGACCGGGTTGCCGGCCTGGAGGCCGGGGCGGACGACTACCTGGTCAAACCGTTCGTGTTGGCCGAGCTGGTGGCCCGGGTCAAGGCGCTGCTGCGCCGGCGGGGCGCGACGGCGACGTTCTCCTCGGAGACCATTCAGGTCGGCCCGCTCGAGGTCGACATCCCGGGCCGGCGAGCCAGGGTCAACGGCGTCGACGTCGACCTCACCAAGCGTGAGTTCGATCTGCTGGCGGTGCTCGCCGAACACAAGACGGCCGTGCTGAGCCGTGCCCAGCTGCTCGAGCTGGTGTGGGGCTACGACTTCGCCGCCGACACCAACGTCGTCGACGTCTTCATCGGTTACCTGCGCCGCAAGCTCGAGGCCGGCGGCGCGCCCCGACTGCTGCATACCGTGCGCGGCGTGGGCTTCGTGTTACGCACCCAGTGACGTCGTGAAGCTCGCGCGTATCTTTCGCCGCACTCCTTCGCTGCGCACCCGGGTGGCATTCGCGACGGCGATCGGCGCGGCGATCGTGGTGACCATCGTCGGCACCATCGTCTGGATCGGCATCACCAACGACCGCCTGGAACGCCTGGACCGCCGGTTGGACGAGGCCGCAGGCTTCGCGGTTCCATTCGTTCCCCGCGGGCTTGACCAGATCCCGCCGTCACCCAACGACCAGGACGTGGTGATCACCGTCCGCCGCGGCGACAAGGTCCGGTCCAATTCCGACGTCCTGCTGCCGCGGCTCAACTCCGACTACGCCACCACCGAGGTCAACGGCGTCCGCTACCGGGTGCGCACGGTGGAGCTCTCCTATCCGGAGGCCACCACACTCGAGGTCGGCGCCACCTACGACGACACCATCGCCGACACCAACAACCTGCATCGCCGGGTGCTGGTCATCTGCGCACTCGCCGTCGGCGCCGCCGCGCTGCTGGGCTGGGCGCTGGCCACGTTCGCGGTCCGGCCGTTGCGGCGGCTGGCCGCCCAGACCCGGCAGATCGAGGCAGGCGACAAGGCGCCCGACGTCGAAATCGGCGGCGCCACCGAGGCGGTGGAGATCGGCGAGGCAATCAAGGGGCTGCTGGAGCGGATCTGGACCGAACAGGACCGGACCCAGGCGGCGCTGGCTTCCGCGCGCGACTTCGCCGCGGTGTCGGCCCACGAGCTGCGCACGCCGCTGACCGCGATGCGCACCAACCTCGAGGTGCTGACCACCCTGGACGTCACCGAGGAGCAGCGCAAGGAATTGCTCGGCGATGTTGTGCGCACCCAGACCCGTATCGAGGCCACCCTGGGTGCGCTGGAACGCCTTGCCCAGGGCGAACTTTCGACCGAAGCCGACCATGTTCCGGTCGACATCACCGAACTGCTCGACCGTGCCGCGCACGACGCGATATTTGTCTACCCCGATCTCGACGTATCGCTGACGCCCTCGCCCACGTGCATCATCATCGGCCTGCCCGCCGGGCTGCGGCTGGCGGTGGACAACGCGATCGCCAACGCGGTCAAGCACGGTGGCGCGACCCGGGTGCAGCTTTCGGCGGTCAGCTCCCGGGAGGGCGTGGAGATCGCGATCGACGACAACGGCTCCGGCCTGCCGGAAGCCGAACGCTCGGCGGTCTTCGAACGCTTCGCCCGCGGGTCGACAGCATCCCATTCGGGCTCAGGACTCGGCCTTGCGCTGGTGGCCCAGCAGGCCGAATTACACGGTGGTGCAGCCTCGTTGGAGGACAGTCCGCTCGGTGGCGCACGGTTGGTGCTGAGGTTGCCCGCGCCGCACTAGGACTCAGCCGGCGTCGCTCCGCAGATCGCGTTGGCGCCGTCGATGATCAAGGTGGTGCCCGTGACATACGAGGCGCCGGGAGTGGCCAGGTACGCGACGCCGGATGCGACCTCGTCCGCGGTGGCCGACCGCCCGATCGGGGTGGCGTTGCCCGCCGCGACCTCGGACGGCAACTGGGCCGCCGTCGCGATCCATCCAGGCAGTACCAGGTTGGCGGTGATGCCGGTCTTGGCGTAGTCGACGGCCGCCGACCGGGTCATCCCCAGCATCGCGGCCTTGGCGGTGTGATAGCCGACGTCGCCGGCATACGCGGTCAGCACACCGGCCGTCGAGCCCACGTTGACGATGCGGCCGTACCCACGTTCGACCATCCCGGGCAGTGCCGCCCGGGTGACGTAGAACGCGGTGTCCAGGTTGCGGCGCAAGGCAAGTGACCACTCCTCGTCGGTCATCACCATCAGCGAGTTGGGCTCTTCGGGGCTGTGCACCGACGCCAAGCCGGCATTGTTCACCAGGATGTCCAGCTTGCCGAACGCCGCAACCGTGGCCGCGACAAGTCCACTGGCCGCGTCGCGGTCGAACAGGTCGGCGATGTACGCGTCGGCCTGGATGCCTTCACTTGCGAGCTCGTCGGCGCGTTGGCGAACCCGGTCGGTGGTTCCGGTCACCATCACCGCGGCCCCGAGCTGACCCAGCAGCCGCGCCGAAGCGAAACCGATACCGATCTCGCTGCTCGATCCGGTGACCAGAGCCACCTGGCCGGTGAGATCGAACGCACTTGGCGTAGCGGGCATTGTGCTTGCTCCCTTCGAATTTCAGCTGTCCTGGCGACAGTAAGGCGCCACGACGGGCATTTCTAGGTCGATCGTCCAAATCTTGGACGTTCGTACAAGGTAGTAACCGCCGTGTCACACAGTCGAAATCAGCCGCCCCGAGACTGGCCCGATGAAACTCACGTCGGGAATCGCACCCCTGGCGATCGCCTTACTGCTCGTCGGCACGGCCTGTTCGGCAAAGACCAACAGCCCCAACGACAGTGCGGCGACCGCATCGACGGTACGCACTCCGCTGATGTCCGACCCACCGCCGTTGGACCCCGACACGTTCTACCAGCCCGAGGGTCTGCTGATCATGACCTCGACCTACCAGGGACTGCTGCAGTACGCGCCGGGGTCGACGAAGATCGCCCCCCTGCTGGCGACCAAGTGGGACGTCACGCCCGACGGGCTCACCTACACCTTCACCCTGCGCGACGGCGTCAAGTTCGCCGACGGCACACCGTTCGATTCCGCCGCCGCCAAGGCCAGCTTCCAACGGCGCATCGACATGGCGGGTGGCCCCGCCTACATGCTGGCCGACCTCAAAGATATGCAGACCCCTGACCCGCACACCTTCATCGTCACCCTCACCAAACCCGTTGCGCCCTTTCTGGATTACCTCGCTTCCCCCTACGGCCCACTGATGACCAGCCCGACCGTGGTCGCCCAGCACACCAGCGGCAACGACCACGCCTCGGCGTGGCTGGCGTCGCACACCGCGGGAACGGGGCCCTACGAGCTGACCGAGGCGGTCCAGGCCAGCCACTACACGATGACCGCAAACAAGAACTACTGGGGCTCGGCTCCACAGATCACCTCGGTGCAGATGCCGGTAGTGACTTCCTCAGCGGTGCAGCGACTCCAGCTCGGCAACGGTGAACTCGACATGGTTCTGCACGGGCTGTCCAAGGGTGATTACGAGGCCCTGGCCACCGGCGCCAATACCGAGGTCCTGCAGCAGAAGGCGCTGATCAAGGCGATGATCATGGTGAATCCGGCGTCGGCGGTCTTCTCCTCGAAAGACGCGCGAGCGGCATTGTCCGCCGCTCTCGATCAGAAAGCGCTGACCACACAGGTTTTCGGTGAACAGGGTGCTCCATCGACCCAGTTCTACCCAGTCGGGATGCTGCCGGACGGGGCGGTACCCGACACGCACGCCTATGATCCGTCGAAACTGGCCGCGGTCGGCAAGAACGGCGGTGAGGTCTCTATCGGCTATCCGTCGGGCGACAGCAGCCTGCAAGACCTGGCCAACCAGACCCAGGTGATCCTGCAGGCCGCGGGCTTCAAGGCGACGGTCCGAGACTTCCCGTCGGCGCAGCTGTTCGCACTGCCCCAAAACCCGGACCAGCGGCCCGATCTGTTCGCGGAGTCGTGGAATCCTGATGCCGCTCACCCCGATACCTTCTCGAGGATCTACCAATACACGAACGCGCCGGTCAACGTCGAGGGCTGCTCGGTGCCGGAAGCTGACAAGCTCCTGGACGCCGGCAGCGCCGAACCCGACCCGGCGAAATCGCAGGCGCTGTATGTCGAAGCCGCCAAGGCCTACCGCGACTCACTGTGTTGGATCAACCTGTCGGACCTGTACAACACGGTCGCCGCCCGCAAGGGCTACTCGGGTTGGCAGAGCCAGCCGGCCTGGATGTGGGACACCGACTTCTCCACCCTCAAGCGCCAGGGATGATGGCAAAGGCCGCAACGACTTCCGTTGAGCCACTTCGCAGTACCGGTAATACCCGACGCGGTGCGGCGCGCCGCACCGAGATCATCGACGCCGCGATCGAAGTGATGGCCCAGGTCGGCCTCGCCGGACTGTCGATGCGTCTGGTGGCCAACCAGGCCCAACTGCCGCTGGGTGCGCTGAGCTACTACTTCGACGACAAGTCCGACCTGATTGCTCAGGCGTTTGCCCAGCTGTCGGATCGTGAGATCGACCGGGTCGTCTACACCGCGGAGCGCCTCGAGCCGTCGATGTCGCCCGAACAGCTCGCCGATCTGGTCGCCGACATGATCATCGACGGGTTCAGCTCGCCGCGCGGCGCGATCGTCACCCGCTACGAACTGGTCACCGAGGCCAGCCGTGACGCGCGGCTGCGGCCGATGTTCGAAGCGTGGTATGCGGCAATGGTTCCCGCACTGAGTCGGCTCTTCCGCGAGCTCGGCTCGCACCAGCCCGAACTCGACGCCCGGACCGTCATGGCGGTGATGGCGGGCCTGGAGATCGACAACCTCTACCGCCCACTTGGGCCGGTGGACAAACGACGGATCCGGGCGACCCTGCGGCACGCTTTCACCGCCGTCATCGCCCTGCACGACACCGAATAACCCCACCCGACAGGAAGGCGAACGACAGATGGCAGGCAGCCTGTTCGGTCCCGACATCACCTTTCTCGGTGTCCCTCGCTGCGACCTCACCGACGAATCCAGTTATGCCGACGCCGATATCGTCATCCTCGGCGCCCCGCTCGACGGCGGAACGAGCTACCGCTCCGGCGCACGGTTCGGCCCGTCGGCACTGCGCCAAGCGTGCTACCTACCACAGGACGGCTCGCGGCCCAGCCTCGCCCTACGGGTCGACGGCCTCAAGGATCTGCGCGTCTACGACGCCGGCGACGTGATGCTCTACAGCGGCAACATCGAGCAGGCCGTGGCGATGATCGAAGCGGACGTGTACAAGATCAGCGCCGCGGGCGCGATCCCGATCATCCTCGGTGGTGACCACACCATCGCCTGGCCCGATCACACCGGGGTGGCCCGCCACCACGGGTTCGGCAAGGTCTCGATGATTCACTTCGACGCCCATGCCGATACCGGGGACATTCTCAACGGTTCACTCGTCGGGCATGGCACGCCGATGCGCAGACTCATCGAATCCGGTGCGCTGCGCGGAGACCGGTTCCTGCAGTTGGGCTTGCGCGGATACTGGCCGGACGAGCCGGTGCTGCAGTGGATGGCGGCGCACGGCCTGCGGTCCTACGAGATGACCGAGATCGTCGCGCGGGGCCTGGAGTCGTGCCTGACCGAGGCGTTCGAAATCGCCACCTCGGACTGCGAAGGTGTGTTCTTGTCGGTCGACATCGACGTGTGCGACCCCGGCCACGCGCCCGGCACCGGAACACCTGAGCCGGGCGGCTTCTCGGCCCGCGAACTGCTCGATGCCGTCCGGCGAATCTGCTACGAACTTCCGGTCCTCGGGGTGGACATCGTCGAGGTCGCACCGCCCTACGACCATGCCGACATCACCGCCCTGCTGGGCAATCGCGTTGTCCTTGAGGTGGTCTCCGCGATCGCCCGCCGCCGCAAGGACAACGCCGAGGGCACCACATGGGATCCGATGACGCCCCTGCTGGCGGGACGTGACGTCGATGAGCAGCTGAGGCGGATCACCGAGGGCGAAGAGGCCCGCCGCCGTGGTGAGGGCGGCTCCCGACCCCACCACCATCACTGATGTCCGACACACCCCGCCCACCGATCGGCGCCCTCCCCGCGACCCAGGTGCCCCGTTACGCAGGCAAGGGCACCTTCGCACGGATCGCGGATATCCACGAGGTATCCGACTACGACATCGCCGTTGTCGGTTTACCTTTCGACGGCGGCACGTCGTACCGGCCGGGCGCGAGATTCGGCCCGATGGCCGTCCGCCAGGCGGCCCGCACATTGCGCCCCGGATATCACGTCGAATTCGGTGTCGCCCCGCTGGAACAGGTGCAGATCGTCGACGCCGGCGACGTGACCATCACCCCGTTCGATATCGGCGAGGCATGCACGCAGATCGAGAACGGGATGCGCGAGATCATCGGCGACCGGGGGCGAAAGTTCGTGGCAATCGGTGGTGACCACACTGTCGCGCTACCGAATCTTCGTGCGCTGCATGCGTTCCACGGCCCACTTGCGCTGGTGCACTTCGATGCTCACCTGGACACCTGGGACACCTATTTCAACGCCCCGGTCACGCACGGCACGCCGTTTCGCCGGGCGTTCGAGGAGGGTCTGCTCATCGAGGACCACTCCATCCACGTCGGCATCCGCGGCCCGATCTACGACCGGATGGACCTCGAGGACGACGCCCGGATGGGATTTCGGATCATCCGGGCCGGGGACCTCGACGTCATGGGCGTCGAGGCGGCCGTCGACATCGTCGTCCGCCGCGTCGCCGATCTGCCGGTGTATCTCTCGATCGACATCGACGTCCTCGACCCCGCCTTCGCGCCGGGGACCGGAACACCCGAGTCGGGCGGGCTGACCTCACGGGAACTGCTGCGAATGCTTCGCAAGCTCGATGGGCTGAACGTCGTCGGCGCCGACGTGGTGGAAGTTGCACCCGCCTACGACCACGCCGAAATCACCTCGATCGCCGCCGCGACCGTGGTGTTCGACCTGCTCAGCCTGATGGTGGCCAACGGCTGAGGTTCTGCTAGCCGCCGTCGATACCGGTTGGCAGGGGGGTCGAAACGCCTGCCAGCACCGAAGACACCGGTACCCCGGAGCTGCCAAGCTGCTTCTCAGAGACGAGAGGCGGGATCATGACGATGGCAGAACTGCTGGTGATACTCCCGGCGTCAAGCTGCTTTGGGTGGATCGTCCGACGGGCGCAGCTGCGCTGCGAACGCTGGGCCTACGAGCTGGACAAGGATCTCTGACGTCACGGTGCGTCGGGTACGTAAGTCCGTTGCGCCCACTGGAATATCTGCCAGGCCTCGCGCTCGTCGAACATGTCGTGCACCCGCCGAGCCGCGTCTGCTCCGACCGGTGTGGCATCGCGCGCCTTGAGCTGGACCTCGGCGCTGCGCTCCATCATCAGGAAGTATCCGACCGCCGAGTCCACGCTGGTGCCCACCGTCAGCAGCCCGTGGTTGCGCAGAATCGCGGCCCTGGCCTCCCCGATAGCCGCCGCGATGCGCTTACCGCCGTCGGTCGAGCCGATGTTGACTTCCTCGTCGTCGAAGATCTCGTGATCGTCGAAGAACGCGCACGCCTCCTGCGAGATCGGTGTCAGCTTGGTGACCGACGCGGAAAACGGTGTCCCGTAAGGCGTGTGGCAGTGCGCGGCGGCAACCACGTCGGGGCGCGCCTCGTGCACCGGGGCGTGAATGTAATAGGCGGCCATGTTGATGTGGCCGCCGTCGTCGACCGAGCCGTCGGCGTGGACCAGGACCAGATCATCGGGGGTCATGAAGCGAAACGGCACCCCGTAGCGACCTAGCCAGAAGCTGTCGAGCCGCTCGGGGTCGCGGGCCGAGATGTGCCCGTCTCCCAGCGAGCCCCACCCCATCGCGCCGAACACCCGGTAAGCCAGCGCCAGACGCCGCTTGCGGTGCGCCCGCAGTTCGGCGGGATCGGTGATGACCGGCTCGTCGGCAGCCGGGTCGAGGAACGCGCTGTCAGCGTCCATCGTGCACCTCGCTCACCGGCATCGAATAGTCCATCAGGCGATCACATTTCGTCTTCGCTAGACTACCGAAATTGATGCGATTGAGCGCCCCAAGGTCGTGGTCGTCACCGAGCGCGACCCCGAACTAAGCCCCGGGCGGTTGCCGCCATTCGATCGGTCGCAGCAGCACGATCTCGGGCACCACACAACTGCGGGACACCCTGATCGTCATTCGGATGGCTTCGGCGATGTCACTCGGGGCGATCATCTCGTCGGCACCGACGCTGTCGCGGTAGTCGTCGGCCATCGTGGTGTTCACCAACCCCGGACAGATCGCGGTTGCCTTGATACCGGCGATCGACAACTCGTCATGCAGCGATTCGGTGAACCCGACGACGCCGAACTTGGTCGCCGAGTACGAGGCCAACGTCGCCTCGCCGCGTTTCCCCGCGTTCGACGCGATGTTGACAATCTGTGCCGATTTGCGCTGCTGCACAGCCGCTTTGAGTAGCGGCAAGGATTTGCTGGTCAGCAGGATCACTGCACGGATGTTCACCGCGAACTGCTCGTCGAGAAAGTCCGCGGTGATCTCGCCGACCTCGCGGTTGCCCGCGACCCCCGCGTTGTTCACCAGCAGGTCCAGCGAGCCGTACCGCGCGGTGTGTTCGCTGACGATCTGGTCGAGGAACGTCTCCTCGGCCAATGACCCGGACATCGTGTGCACCGGCGGACCGCCGGGGTCGGCAACCGCCGACGCCACCGCCGTCAGCTTGGCCGGATCGCGCCCGATGAGGGTGACCGCGAAGCCCTCCTCGTGCAGCATCGCGGCGATGGCCGAACCGATGCCGCCGGATGCCCCGGTGACGATCGCCGTGCGCGGTTGGCTACTCACACCGGCATTACACACGCCGAAAGCACGTCGCGCTCGGCGACCGCGCGATTAGCGGGTGGCCAGCAGGTCGATGATGAAGATGAGTGTCTTACCGGACAGCTGGTGCCCGCCGCCGGCCGGGCCGTAGGCCTGCTCGGGCGGAATCGTCAGTTGCCGCCGACCGCCCACCTTCATGCCCGGAATGCCGTCCTGCCAGCCCTGGATCAGCCCACGCAACGGGAAGGAGATGGACTCCCCGCGATTCCACGAGCTGTCGAACTCTTCACCGGTGTCGTACTCGACACCCACGTAGTGGACATCCACGACGGCACCGGGAGTGGCCTCGTCGCCGTCGCCGACCACCAGGTCCTTGATGACCAATTCGGTGGGCGCCGGTCCGTCGGGAAATTCGATCACGGGTTTCGTCACAGCACACACTTTAGCCGCCCCGAGATCGACGACAAGAGAGATCCGCCTAGGCGCTGCTGACCGACCGTTCCACCCGGCCGTCCGTCCCGAGGCGCTCCCGCGCGGTCACCGTCGACGTCGTTGCCGTCAATCGGACCCGGTCGGCGCGGAACAGGTCATAGGCGTACTCGAAGGGCCGGTCGGCGGCATCACGGGTAACTCGGGTTATCGCCACCAGCGGACGCCGGTGCGCGACGCCGAGCCACTGCGCCTCCCGAGGGCTGGCGCTGACGACCTCGATGGTCTCGCTGGACGTGGCGGGCACCAGTCCGTAACGGACGGCGAACAACTCGTAGAGCGAGCCACCCAGTGGTTGCTCCAGCAGATCCATGACATGGTCGGCGACGAAGCACGAGAAGTCCACCGACAGCGGCACCCCGTCGGCGTAGCGCAGCCTGCGGATCGCGAAAACCTCTCGGCGATCGTCGATTTCCAGCGCCGCGGCCTCAGCCGGCGTTGGTGGCCGGCGATCGGTGGCCAGCACACGGGTGGCGCTGGTGTGCCCGCCGCTGCGCAGCCGGGCAGGCAACCCGGTCAGCTCGGCGGCATTGCGTTCCACGACATCGGCGCGGACGAAGGTGCCCCCGTTGCGTCCGGTCCGCCGCTCCAGCACACCAGCGCGGCTCAACGGCAGCAGCGCGCTGCGCAGGGTGGACCGGGAAACCTCGAAGCGGTCGGCCATTTCGCGTTCGGTGCCCAACCGCGAACCGGGCCGCAGGGCGCCCTGCGCCAGCATAGAGAGGATGCGCCGTCGCACATCCTCGGCAATCGGTCCCCCCTCCGACTCCTCCATTGGACTAGGGGCGCACCGCATCCGGCGACTCCGGCAGCACCTGGCCGCCGTCGACGGCGATGGCCTGGCCGGTGATGTAGCCGGCTTCGACCGTGGCCAGGAACGCGGCGAGGTGACCGATGTCCTCGGGCTTGCCCAGCGCGCCCGCCGGGATCGCCCGGGTCATGCCCGCGATGTACTCCTCGCCCATGTCGGCAAGTCCTTCAGTGAAGATGTTGCCCGGCAGCACCGCATTCACGGTGATCCCGTGCGGAGCCAATTCGATTGCGGCCGTGCGCATGAAACCCAACTGGGCGGCCTTCGAGGCACCGTAGTGCGACCAGCGGGGAAACCCGGTGATCGGACCGGTGATCGACGACGTCAGGATCACCCGGCCCCGCCCGGAGGCGATCAGCGCATCCAGGCAGGCCTGCACGGTGAACACGTTGCCCTTGACGTTGACGTCCAAGACTTCGGACAGCTGGGCCGGGGTCATGGTGGCCAGCGGCGCCTCGGGGAAGATGCCGGCGTTGGCGCAGACGATGTCGATGCCGCCGAACGCGTCCACGACGCGGGCGGCCAAGCTCGCGCATGCCGCCGGGTCGGTGACGTCGGTCTGCACGCCCAGCACCGTGCCGGCGCCCAGCGTGTCCAGATCGGCCACCGCCGTCTCGAGTTCGGCCGCCGACCGCGCGGCGATCGCCACGTTGGCTCCTGCGGTGGCGAACACCGCGGCGATACCCCGTCCGATGCCCTTGCTGCCACCGGTCACCAGGACCGACGTCGATTGCAGATCAAACACGTGCAATCCTTTCCGCTACAGCGCAATTCATAAATATGCGAGTCACACCCGCGATCCGAAGATCGCATCCTGCAGCCAGGTCGGGTCGTCCAGATACCGCTGCGCCAGCGAAGCGGTATCAGGTGCAAATTGCTCGCCCACGCCGATCGCCGCGTCGGCGTCGTAGTGGGACGCGATCCAGGCGGTGAGCATGATCCGGCGCATCATCACGAACGACGGAATCAGCGCGAGGTGTTCGGCGGGGAACGATCCGGCCTCGAAATAGCCGGCGAGCCACTCGGCGATGATGCGTTCACCGGCCGGGGTGTCCTCGATGAACGACACCGCAGCCCCGAGATCGGCCAAATACCATGACCAGCCGCAGTCGTCGAAGTCGATCACGGTGATACCGGCCGCCGCGTCGGCAGGGTCGACCATCAGATTGGCCAGCCGGAGATCGGCGTGCACCAGGCCGAACCGATCTGGCGCGCAGCCGAAATCGGTCAGCTTCGCGGTGATGTCATCGGCGGCGCGCTGGATCAGGGCCCGGTCCGCATCGGTCAGGCCCGGCGCCAGGCGCCAGTTGCCCCACCGGGCCTGCGGGCCAAGTATGGTCTCCAGGTCCCAGCGAAACCGGGTGAAGTCACCGGGGAAGCTCCAGTTGCGGGCATGCTCGTGCATGACGGCGGTGAGCCGGCCGAGTTCGTCGAATCCGACGGCCTCGGGATCCTCCTCCGCCGTGCAGCCCGCGACGAACGTCACCGCGTCGACATGCAACGCGCCGCCGTCGACTTCGGCAACCACGACGTCGGTACCGTCACTGGCCGCGATCAGTTCCGGCGTGGCAACCGAGGTCTCGGTACGCAGGGCCCGCATCCACGCCAGCTCCGAGCGGATCGCCTCCAACGAGTGATAACCGGGCCGGTGCACCCGCAGCACGATCGGCTGGTCGTCGTCGACAAGATAGGTGGCGTTCTCGGAAAGGCTGAGCAACCGCAGCGGCGTCTCGCCGTCGCGGCCATAGGCGGGAAGGGCGGCGCGCGCGAACAACTCATGAGTCGGCGGCAGTCCCGGCATGCGACCAGTGTGGACCATAACCGCGGGACGAGCAGACCAAATCGGCACTTTTAACGTCCTGGTTTCATACGCGGACTCGGGGAAACACAGCCGAAACACGCGGCCGGTATTGGCCCGATTGTTCCTGTTGACCAGGCGATCTGACGAGAGTAACAATGTCGTCGTCGCACCACAGAGCCGTTGTCGACATTGCCCTCGCTCCCCGGGCACACCAGCACCGGGCCAAACCAGACCAGCTGAACCAAACCAAAAACCGGCGCGACCCCAGTCACGCATCAGATGGGATATTCACACTATGAGCGACATCATCGATCCGCCCGTCGCGGCGAAACCCGAAACCGTCCAGCGGCTCAAACCCAATGCCATCGGGCTGATGGGCGTCCTGTTCATGGCCGTCGCCACCGCCGCCCCGATCACCGCGATGGTCGGCAACGTGCCGATCGCAGTCGGGTTCGGCAATGGCGTCTATGCCCCCGCCGGGTACTTCGTGGCCACCATCGTGCTGACACTGTTCGCCATCGGCTACGCCGCGATGAGCAAGCACATCACTGCGACCGGCGCGTTCTACGGGTACATCTCGCACGGACTGGGCCGCATCGTCGGGCTCGGCGCCGGCTTTCTGACCACCATGTCGTACATGGTCTTTGAGGCCTCGCTGATCGGCATCTTCGCCTTCTTCGGCAACGACACGTTCAATTCTCTTTTCCACGTGAACATCCCGTGGATCGTGTTCGCGATCGCGATGCTGGCGATCAACGCCCTGCTGACGTTCTTCGACATCAACGTCGCGGCGCGGGTGCTGGGGGTGTTCCTGATCACCGAGATCTTCATGCTGTCGCTGATGGCGCTGTCGGTGCTGTTCACCGGCGGTGGTCCGCAGGGCTGGTCCTGGGGTTCACTGAACCCGCTCAACGCTTTTCAGAACCTGTCCGGCACGGTGGCCGGCGCAGGCGGCAGCGCGATCACGGTGGCCGGGTCGGCCGGTATCGGCCTGTTCTTCGCGTTCTGGTCGTGGGTCGGCTTCGAGTCCAGCGCGATGTACGGCGAGGAGTCCAAGAACCCGAAGAAGATCATCCCGATCGCGGTGATCAGCTCGGTGATCGGCATCGGGGTGTTCTACGTCCTCATCTCGTGGCTGGCGATCGTGGGCACCGGACCGCAGAATGCCATTGCACTGGCGCAGGATTCGTCGACGGCCGGGGACATCTTCTTCGGTCCGGTCGGTGCACACCTGGGCACGTGGGCCGTCGACCTCTTCAAGATTCTGCTGATGACCGGTTCGTTCGCCTGCGGTATGGCGTTCCACAACTGCGCCGCCCGCTACATCTACGCGATCGGCCGGGAGAACGTCATCCCCGGCATGCGCAAGACGCTCGGTGCCACCCACCCCTCGCACGGATCCCCGCACATCGCCGGTTTCGTGCAGACCGGATTCGCCACCGTCGTGGTGCTGTTCTTCGCACTGACCGGCCGCGACCCCTACACCGGTCTGTACGGGCTGATGGCACTGCTCGGCACCACCGCGATCCTGCTCGTGCAGGCGCTGGCCGCGTTCGCGGTGATCGCCTATTTCCACGTCGGCAAGAACCATCCCGAGACGGCCAACTGGTTCCGCACGTTCCTGGCCCCACTGCTGGGTGGGCTCGGCATGCTCTACGTGATCTACCTGCTGGGCAAGAACGCGTCGTTCGCGGCGGGCACCGCCGCCTCCGACTGGGTCTTCGCCGCGATCCCGTATGTGGTGGCCGTCGTCGGAATCGGCGGTATCGTGCTGGCGGTGGTGCTGAAATACACGTCGCCGCAGCGTTATTCGGAACTGGGCCGCACAGTGCTCGATGAGGCACACGAACGCTAGCTCAGGCAGTCACGGGCCGCGTCAACGAGGCGAAGGGGTAGCGCGATGAGTTTCTCGAACATCATGGATTCCAACAGCTACTCAGCGGATCACCCGGTCGATCCCGCCACCGAATCGTTGATCGCGGCCCGTGACCGCATGCTGGGCCCGGCGTACCGGCTGTTCTATCAGCGGCCGGTACACCTGGTCCGCGGCGAGGGCACCCGGCTCTACGACGCCGACGGCTCTTGCTATCTCGACGCCTACAACAACGTCGCCAGCGTCGGTCACTGCCACCCGCACGTGGTTGAGGCCGTCAGCAGGCAGCTGTCCACGCTGAACACGCACACCCGCTATCTGCACGGCGGCATCGTCGACTACAGCCAGCGACTGCTCGCCACGATGCCCGAGCAGATCGATCAGGTGATGTACGCCTGCACCGGCTCAGAGGTTAACGACCTGGCCCTTCGGGTCGCCGAAATGCACACGGGTGCAACAGGTGTCATCGTCACCAGTGACGCCTACCACGGCAATACCGCCGCGGTCACCGCGATCTCGCCGTCCATCGGCGGCGCGACGGTGCTCGGTGCACACGTCCGCGCGATCCCCCCGCCGGACAGCTACCGGATCCCGGCGGGCGAGCTGGCGGCCCGGTTCACCGACGACGTCGTCGCCGCCATCACCGACCTGAAGGCCTCCGGTGCCGGGTTTTCCGCCCTGATCGTGGACACCATCTTCTCCTCCGACGGCATCTACCCCGACCCCTCGGTCCTGGCTCCCGCGGTGGCTGCGGTGCACCGCGCGGGCGGCGTGTTCATCGCCGACGAGGTCCAGCCCGGGTTCGCCCGCACCGGTGAGGCGATGTGGGGCTTCCTGCGCCACGGCGTCGTCCCGGACCTGGTGACGATGGGCAAGCCGATGGGCAACGGCCTGCCGATCGCGGCGATGGCCGCCCGTTCCGACATTCTCGACGCGTTCGCCCGCGGGGTCCCGTACTTCAACACCTTCGGCGGCAACCCGGTGACGGTGGCCGCCGCCGCAGCCGTTCTCGACGTCATCGAGGACGAGAAGCTGATGCGGAACGCGGGCGATGTCGGCACCCAGCTGCGCACGGAACTGGCCGCCCTCGGCGCCGAACATCCGCGCATCGGCGACGTGCGCGGCACCGGCCTGTACGTCGGCGTCGAGGTCATCGACGAGGCTGGCGCACCCGATCGGGCGGGGGCCCGGGAGCTGGTCAATGCCATGCGGGAACGCCGCGTGCTGATCTCGGTCTGCGGGCGGGACGGCAATGTGTTGAAGATCCGCCCGCCGCTGGTCTTCTCGAGTTCGGACGTCGACTGGTTCTGCACCGAGTTCGGCGCGGTTCTCGCTTCACCGTTCTGAGGCGAGCATCCTCGGGCACACTGGAGCCGTGGCTGAAGACAACGAGACCCTTGCACGCATCCACGAGCTCGTCGCCCAAGAGCGCGAACTACGTGAACAGTTGGTACACCGGCAGATCGACGAGTCGGAGGAGAACACGCGCCTGCGGGCGATCGAGATCGAGCTCGACCAGTGCTGGGACCTGCTTCGCCAGCGCCGGGCACTGCGCGAGACCGGCGGAGATCCTCGCGACGCCAGCGTGCGTCCCGGCGACGAAGTCGAGGGCTATCTCAACTGAGCAGGCGCGCCAGGATCGTCCGTAGCGCGTGAAGATCCTGCTCGTCCAGCGCGGCCAGCGCCTCGGGGGCCGGGTCGTCGGTGTCGTCGAGCACGGCGATGACGTCGCGACCCGCCTCGGTCAGCGACACCAGCTTGCACCGCCGGTTGTCCGGATGGGGTTGGCGGATCACCAGGCCGCGCGCTTCCAGATCGTTGACTGCCACGGTTGCGGCCGGCGCGTCGATGGTGGCAGCCTCGGCGACCTCCTTGACCGTCATCGGTTGTGACGCGAGCCTGCGCAGGATCCGAATCCTGCTGAACGGCAATCCGGTTCGATCCACCACCGCGCGGCGCCAGCGGTCCTTGTTGTCCAGTACCAGGCTCGACATCGACCGCCACACCTGATCGGCCACCGGATTACGCGACATGGGCCGGCTCGATTCGGTGGTCGCCGATCAGCGGGGCCAGCCGCTCGGCGGACAGCGTGGCGCGTCCCGACGTCGACACAACGGCGAGCACCGTGATGACCAGGCCCAGTCCGATGCTGACCCACCACAGTGGCCGCGCCGCTGCCGTGAAGTCCACTCCCGCGACCGCCAGGGCCGAGCCGGCGACCGAACCACACAGCGCCACACCGATGCTCACCCCGACCTGGCGACTGGTCGAGGTTATCGCCGAGGCGGCCCCGGCCCGATCGCGCGGCATACCGCTCACCGCGGCGTTGGTGATGGGCGCGTTGACCATGCCGAAGCCGATACCGAACACGGCGAAGATCGCCAGGATTGCCCAAACCGGAGTGGTGGCGTTGAGGAACGTCAGCATCACTGACGCAGCGGTGATCAGCACGCCCGACACCAGAAGCGATGGGCGGGCACCGTAGCGGCCGACCAACCGACCGGACAGTGGCGAGAAGAACAGGGCGCCGATCGCGATCGGCAGGTAGATCAGGCCGGTGTGCGCGGCCGAGTAGCCGCGCTCGCCCTGCAGGTAGAGCGACATCATGAACAGGAAGGCCCCCCAGGCGGCGAAGGCGCACACGGCGATGACCGTAGCCGACGAGAACGGAACGCTGCGGAAAAACCGCAGATCGATGAAGGGATCGTGGCGGCGGGACTCGTAGCGCAGGAAGGCCACCAGGGCCAGCGCCGCGCCGACGGCGATCGCCAGAATGCGCGGGTTGGCCCAGCCGACCCCGGGCGCCTCGATGAGCACGAACACCACACCGAACAGTGCCAGCACGGCCAGCAACTGGCCGACCGGATCGATGTCGCGCATAGTGGCCGACTTGCTCTCGGGAACGAAGATCGCGGTGAGGATGATCGCCGCGGCACAGATCGGCAGGTTGATCCAGAACACCGCGCGCCAGCTGATCGCGTGGATCAGGAAACCGCCGACGATCGGGCCGAGTGCCATCGAGATGCCGACCACCGCACCCCACAGTCCCAGCGCGCGGGCGCGCTCCACCCGCCCCACGAAGATCTGCGAAATGATGGACAGTGCAACGGGATTCATCATCGAACCGCCGAGCCCCTGGATCAGCCGAGCGCCGATCAGCGTGTCGATGTCCGGCGCCAGGCTGCACAACAGCGAACCCAGCGCGAAGGCGGCCAGGCCGATCTGGAATATCCGGCGGCGGCCGAACCGGTCGCCGGTCGCACCGGACAGCATCAGCAGCGACGCGAGGACCAGGGTGTAGATGTCGATGACCCACTGCAGCTGCGACGGTGTGGCATGCAGGTCGGCGCGGATCGCGGGGATCGCCACGTTGACGATCGTCGCGTCCATCGACACGATCAGCAGGCTCAGGCAGCAGGTCGCCAAGATGATGTTCTTGCGCCGCGCGCTGAGCTCACCGACAGTTGTAATCACACAACCATTGTGAAACTACAACCGTTCAGCGGTCAAGCGGGTGTGGGCCAGCAGACACAAACGAAGATCAGCTGCGGCCGTCGATGGAGGCGTAGTCGCGCTCGGTGTACCCGGTGTAGATCTGGCGCGGGCGGCCGATCTTGCTGCTGCCCTCGTCGTGCATCTCCCGCCAGTGCGCGATCCAGCCCGGCAGCCGGCCCAGGGCGAACAGCACGGTGAACATCCTGGTCGGGAAGCCCATCGCCCGGTAGATGAGTCCGGTGTAGTAATCGACGTTCGGGTAGAGCTTGCGCTCGATGAAGAAGTCATCGGTGAGCGCGATCTCTTCGAGCTCTTTGGCGATATTGAGCAGCTCGTCGTCGCCGCCGAGCTTGCCAAGGATCTTGTCGGCCTGCTCCTTGACGATGCGCGCCCGCGGGTCGTAATTCTTGTAGACCCGGTGCCCGAAGCCCATCAGCTTCACGCCGTCTTCGCGGTTCTTGACCTTCTTGACGAAGGTCTGCACGTCGTCGTCGCCGGCGCGGATCTTCTCCAGCATCTCCAGCACCGCCTGGTTGGCGCCGCCGTGCAGCGGGCCCCACAGCGCGTTGATGCCGCCCGAGATCGAGGTGAACAGGTTGGCCTGCGAGGAGCCCACCAGCCGCACCGTCGAGGTCGAGCAGTTCTGCTCGTGGTCGGCGTGCAGGATCAGCAGCATGTCCAGCGCGCGAACGATCTCGGGATCGACCTCGTAGGGCTCGGCGGGGAAACCGAACGTCATCCGCAGGAAGTTCTCCACCAGCGTCAGCGAGTTGTCCGGGTAGAGGAAGGGCTGGCCGACCGATTTCTTGAAGGCGTAGGCGGCAATCGTCGGCATCTTCGCGAGCAGCCGGATCGTCGACAGTTCGACCTGCTCGTTGTCCAGCGGGTCCAGCGAGTCCTGGTAATAGGCCGACAGCGCGTTGACCGCGCTGGACAGCACCGGCATCGGATGGGCGTTGCGCGGGAAGCCGTCGAAGAACCGCTTGAGGTCCTCGTGCAGCAGGGTGTGGCGCTGGATCTGGGTGGTGAACTTCTCGAGCTGCTCGGTCGTCGGCAGCTCGCCGTAGATCAGGAGATAGCTCACCTCGATGAAGGTCGACTTCTCGGCAAGCTGCTCGATCGGGTACCCGCGATAACGCAGGATCCCGGCGTCGCCGTCGATGTAGGTGATCGCGCTCTTGGTCGACGCGGTGTTCACAAAACCCTGGTCGAACGTGGTGTAGCCGGTCTTGGCCAGCAACGAACCCAAGGCGATCCCGTCAGAACCCTCAGTCGCATGAACGACGTCTAGATCCAACTCGCCGCCCGGGTACTTCAGGGTGGCGGTCTCGTCGGTTGCGGCCACAGGAACCCCTTCTGAGCTCTTCGACGCCGGCTGAGGCGTCCGTACTAGGTGAAGGTAGTCGTTATTCTGCCGCGACGCCCGCGGGGGGTTGGCGCGGGGTAGGTCATGGCCTCCACAGCCGGGTGAATACGCGGTACACCGACTCGATTCGCCTGCACAGGACGTCTGGCTCGACCGGCGGTCCACCCGGGGCGCCAAGGCCGTGACAGGCCACCCCCATCACCACCGCCCAGGTGTCGAAGAGGATTCGGATGGCCGGATGGCCCGTGGGGACCCCCATCCGCCGCGCCGCCACGTCGACCGCCCCGTGGTGAAAACTGTCCCCGCGGAACATGAACGGCCCCAGTCCGATCGCCGGGGCGGAGTTCACGATCGTCAGCAACAGTCGCATCCGTTCGAACGCCGCCGAACCCGGGTCGTCGTACTGCGCGCTGCGGAAGGTCTCCAGATGGGCACGGGCCAGTGCCTCGTATTGGGTGATGTCGGTCGGCTGACGGGCGTAGCAGGCGGCCACATCGTCGGCGACCTCGCCGAGGATGGCGACGATCACCGCCTCCTTGCTCGGGAAGTAGCGGCTGAAGGTGCGCGGCGCGATCTCCGCGCCGGCCGCGATCTGCTCGACGGTCGTGTTGTCGTAGCCCTGCTCGACACACAGGTGAATGGCCACGTCGATCAACGTCGCTCGGGTTCGTTGTTTCTTCAGTTCACGGAGGCCGGTGGCGGCAGGGTTCACGACAACAGCCACGTCGCGCCACCCCCCTCGCCTCTCGCGAGCCCCCGGACGTCAAGGGGTAGAGGGTAGCCCCGATTTGGCTTCCAGGGCGGCGATATCGACGAATTCACGGAAGGTCAGGTCCAACCTGTCAGCCATGATGGCCGCGCATTCCTCGTAGTCGTCGGGCCCGATCACCAGCTGGCCCCACGCTCCGGCGGTGATCGCGCCCCATACCGACACGATCAGCGCCACCTGCCGATCCCTCGGGTCGACGCCCAGGCGGGCGGCCACCCCGATAACCAGTGGGATCAACCGGGTCGCCGCAGCCGCCAACCGCAATGCGCTCGACGAGGAGATGACGTTGACCATCAGGACCAGGCGGTGGGTGGTCAGCTCCGTCACCTCGCCGGACGGCACCCGGCGCAGCGCCTGGGTGTGCGCGCGGGCCAGCGCGGTCAGCGGCGGAACTCCCACGTCGATCGTGGCCAGCTCGGTTACCGCGGCATTCACCAAGTCGTCGAGCACGGTCATCATCACCGAGTCCTTGGTCGGGAAATACCGACTGAAGGTGCGCGGCGACACATCGGCAGCCGCCGCGATCTGCTCGACGGTCGTGTTGTCATAGCCGCGCTCCATGCACAACTTCACAGCGGCATCGACCAGCATGGCGCGGGTACGTTGCTTTTTGCGTTCACGCAGACCAGGAAGTGCCTGCGCGATGACGTCGGCCACCTGAGCAATCGTAGTCGGAACGCGCCCGATTACGGTTTCGCCGGCTCCACCCGGTAGCGAACAAAGACCGGGACCGCCGCCGCAGCGATGATCACACCGACCACGACGAGCCCTCCCCCACCGGCGGCGGCCAGGGTGGTGCCGATCACCGCGGCGGCCGCGCCGTGCGCCGCGTCGGCGAGCCGGGGACCGCCCGCGACGACGACCGTGAACACTCCCTGCAGCCGTCCACGCACGTCGTCGGAAGCCACCTGCTGCAGGATCGTCGACCGGAACGCCGCCGACACCATGTCCGCGGCACCGCCAATCGCCAAGAACACCACCGCAATCCACAGCATCGTGCCGGCGCGGCCATGCGCAAGCCCGCCCGCCACACCGAAACCGATCATGGCCGCACCCCACACCACGATCGAGATCACCACGGCCAAGCCCTGGCGCTGGATGCGAGGAAACCAGCCGGAGAACACGCCACCCGCGACAGCTCCGATCGACATTGCGGCCGCCAGGAGCGCCATGGTTGTGCCGCCCACGATCGGCCCGCCGAAACTCTGGTGCGCCATCTCGGGGAACAGGGCCCGCGGCATTCCCGCGATCATCGCGATCAGGTCCACCACGAACGACATCAGCACGACCTTGTTGCCGGACAGGAAGCGGAAACCGTCAAGCACCGAGCGAATGGCGTCGAATCCCATACCCCGCCCGCGGACTGTGGGGGGTATCGGTGCGAGTCGGCAGGCCACCCAGATGGGCACCACACAGGTGAGCGCGTCGATCAGATAGAGCGTGGACAGGTCGACCCAACGCAGCATCACACCGGCCATCAGCGGGCCGACGATGGCACCGAACTGGAACACCGTGAAGTTCAGCGAGTTGGCCGCCGGGAGCTGGTCACCGGGGATCATCCGCGGTATGGCTGCCGAACGGGTCGGGCTGTCCACGGCATAGAAGGCCTGCTGAACCGACAACAGACACAGCACCAACCACACGTTGTTCATCCCGAGCGCGGCCTGCAGCCACAACAGGACCGAGGACACCCCCAGCCCGCAGGAGGTGATGATCAGCAGCAGGCGCCGGTCCATGGCGTCGGCCCACGCCCCGCCCAGCAGCCCGAACACGATCAGCGGAACCAGGGCGAACACTCCGGACAGGCCCACGTAGGCCGAATTCTGGGTGAGTGCGTACAACTGCACGGGGACAGCGAAGATGGTGAGGTTGGCCCCGATGACCGTGACGATGCCGGCCACCCACAGCCGGCGGAAGTCCGGCGTTCTCAGTGGGGTGGTGTCGGCGAAGAGCCGCGCCACCTAGGGCTGCAGCCGCTCGATGCGGCTTCCGCTCACCCGAATCCTGTTGTGGACCCGGTTTTCTCGGCCCTGCCAGAACTCGACGACCTCGGGTGCGATCCGGTAGCCGCCCCAGTGCGGGGGCACCGGAACCTGCTCGTCACCGGCGAAGCGTTCGGTCACCTCGGCGAGCTGACCCAGCAGTTCGGCACGGGAGCCGATCGGGCGCGACTGCGCCGATGCCCACGCGCCCAGCTGCGAACCGCGCGGGCGCCATGACCAGTACTGGGCGGTCTCCTCGGCGGTCACCTTCGACACCGCGCCGCGGAGGTGTACCTGCCGGCCCAGTCCGTACCAGGGGAAGGTCACCGCGGCGTACGGCGTCGCCGCGAGTTCGGTGCCCTTGGCGGAGTCGTAATTGGTGTAGAAGGTGATGCCGGTCTCGTCCACGCTTTTGCACAACACCGTGCGGCTGACCGGTCTTCCCGAATCGACGGTGGCCAGCACCATGGCGTTGGGTTCGGCGATCCCGGCCGCCTCCGCGTCGGCGATCCACCTGTGCAACAAGGCAAGCCAGCCCTGCGCCAGCCAGTCGACGTCGAGGTCGGTGCTGCCGTCCTTTTCGACCGAGCCATACTCCACGCGCATCGCCGCCAGATGATCGACATCGGGATTTTCCACGGGGTCACGGTACGCCGGAAGCCTGCGGCCGGCTGTTACCGACCGGTATCGGGCGGCCGATCGGCGAGTGGGAGAATCCAAATCATGACTGTGGTACCCGACGATTTCGTGCCCGGCCTGGAAGGTGTGGTGGCCTTCACCACCGAGATCGCCGAGCCTGATAAAGACGGTGGTGCGCTGCGGTATCGCGGTGTCGATATCGAGGATCTGGTCGGCAATCGGGTCACGTTCGGTGACGCCTGGGCGTTGTTGGTCGACGGCCGATTCGGCGACGGCCTGCCGCCTGCCGAGCCGTTCCCGCTACCCATCCACACCGGCGATGTGCGGGTCGACGTCCAGGCCGGCCTGGCGATGCTGGCGCCGATCTGGGGCTACAAGCCGCTGCTGGACATCGACGGCGAGACCGCCCGTGATCACCTCGCCCGCGCGTCGGTGATGGCGTTGTCCTATGTCGCCCAGTCCGCTCGCGGGATCTATCAGCCGGCGGTGCCGCAGCGCATCATCGACGAATGCTCCACTGTCACAGAGCGTTTCATGACGCGATGGCAGGGCGACCCGGATCCGCGGCACGTCGAAGCGATCGACGCCTACTGGGTCTCGGCGGCCGAACACGGGATGAACGCCTCGACGTTCACCGCGCGGGTGATCGCCTCCACCGGGGCCGACGTCGCGGCCGCCCTCTCGGGTGCGATCGGCGCGATGAGCGGCCCCCTGCACGGCGGTGCGCCCGCCCGGGTGCTGCCGATGCTCGAAGAAGTCGAGCGCGCCGGGGATGCCCGCGCGGTGGTCAAGGGTGTTCTCGACCGCAATGAAAAGCTCATGGGCTTCGGCCACCGGGTCTACCGGGCCGAGGATCCCCGCGCGCGGGTGCTGCGCGCAACGGCCAAGCGGTTGGCGGCGCCGCGGTACGAGGTAGCCGTCGCGCTCGAGCAGGCGGCGCTGGCGGAACTGCACGAGCGACGCCCGGATCGGGCCATCGAGACCAACGTCGAGTTCTGGGCGGCGGTCATCCTCGACTTCGCCCAGGTCCCGGCGAAGATGATGCCCGCGATGTTCACCTGTGGCCGCACCGCGGGCTGGTGCGCCCACATCCTCGAGCAGAAGCGGCTCGGCAAGCTGGTGCGCCCGTCAGCCATTTACATCGGCCCGGCGCCGCGCTCGGTCGAGGCGGTCGACGGCTGGAACGAGATCAGTCACGCGACCGTTTGATCGCGTCTAGCGAGCCGCAAACGCGGAACCCCGTTCCCGATCCAGATACGTCTCGGCCTTATTGCGCAGGAAGAACACGTACACCACCAGCGACACGGCGATGCAGACCGTGACGTAGCCGATGAACAGCGGTACCTGACCGTGCTCCTTGGCTGCCTGGTAGATCAGCGGCGCCGTCCCGCCGAAGATGGAGTTCGCGAGCGCATAGCCGACCCCCACCCCGAGGGCCCGCACCTGCGCCGGAAACAGCTCCGACTTCACCAGCGCGTTGATCGAGGTGTACCCCGTGAGGATCACATAACCCACCGCGACCAGCGCGAAAGACGCCAGCGGCGAGCGTGTCTGGGGCAGGTACGTGATGAGGACATAGGTGTAGAACACCCCGCCGACCCCGAAGAACACCAACATCGGCTTGCGCCCGATCCGGTCGCTGATGATCCCGCCCACCGGCTGGAGCAACATCAAGAAGATCAGCCCGGACAGGTTCACCCATGTCCCCGTCAGCCCCTCGCCCTTGAACGCGGTCTTGACGATCGCCGGCGCGTTGACGCTGTAGGTGTAGAACGCCACCGTGCCGCCAAGTGTGATGAGGAAGCACAGCAGCAACGGCCGCCAGTACTGCGTCAACAGTGCCCGCATGGAACCGGCGCCGGAGTCCTGCCCCGCCTTGGCCGCCTCGATGACGTCCTCGGACAGCGACTCGTCCATGGTGCGACGCAACCAGAACACCACCACCGCCGCGACGCCACCCACGGCGAACGCGATGCGCCAACCGAACTCGCGCATCTGGCCATCGCTGAGCGTCGACTGCAGGATCAGCAGCGTGAACTGCGCCAGCACGTGCCCACCGATCAGCGTCACGTACTGGAACGACGAGAAGAACCCGCGCCGCTCCCGTGTCGCAGCCTCCGACATGTACGTCGCCGACGTGCCGTACTCACCGCCGGTCGCGAAGCCCTGCACCAGTCGAGCGACGACGAGGGTGATCGGCGCCGCCATCCCGATCACCGCTTGCGACGGCACAAGCGCAATCATCAAGGAGCACAGTGCCATCAGTGACACGCTCACCGTCAGCGCCGCGCGTCGGCCATTCCGGTCGGCGTAGCGGCCGAAGAACCACGACCCCACGGGGCGCATCACGAAGGTGATCGCGAAGATCGCATACACGTACACCGTCGAGTTCTTCTCGGACTCGTCGAAGAACTGGCCCTCGAAATACGTTGCGAACACGGTGTAGACGTAGACGTCGTACCACTCGACCAGGTTGCCCGAGGACCCTCGGATCGTGTTCCAGATGGCCCGCCGGGTTTCGGCGGGGCTCGACCGTGGGACTGTCGTGGTGGTCATCGTTGGCCTCCCTGTGTCAGCCCGAACCGTACTCCATTTTCTGTCGGTGCCCGGTGGTTGCATGGGGCGTGGGCGATGAGTTCCGCCCGCCCCTGATGTCTATAAACCGAGGCGGTCCGTCGGGCCGCCATCACCGACAGGAGCCCGTTATGGCGATCGATGTACAACCCGCACTGTCCCCGCACCTGGTCGTCGATGACGCGGCCGCGGCAATTGACTTCTACGTCAAGGCCTTCGGCGCCGTCGAAATCGGTCGTGTCCCCCGTCCGGACGGCAAGCTGATCCACGCCGCCGTGGCGATCAACGGGTCCACCGTGATGCTCAACGACGACTTCACGGAGATGACCGACGGCAAGTCGACGACCCCGCCGGCACTCGGTGGCACCCCGGTGACCATCCACTTGACCGTGACCGACGTCGACAAGAAGTTTCAGCAGGCGGTCGACGCCGGCGCCACCGTGGTGATGCCGCTCGACGACCAATTCTGGGGCGACCGATACGGCATGGTCCGCGATCCGTTCGGGCATCAGTGGTCGCTGGGGCAGCCGGTCCGCGAGGTCAGCTACGAGGAGATCCAACAGGCGATGAGCGGGGGCTGACGCTGGAGCGCGCTAGCGCAGGAGGCCGGCCAGCAGCCGTCGGGCCAGCGGTGGGTCCGCCGCCGTGGCGGACGCCGCGACCATGTCGGCCACCTCGGTGAACTTCACCCGGGGCCGGCCCTCGGCCTCCCCGCGGGCGGTCTCGGCCGCATCGATGGCACGCCAGCCGGCCGCGTCGACGACATCCGGCCGGCGGGACCGGATCAGCCTGTCCAGCGCGGTCGGTCGCGCGGCCGAGTCGGTGAGCAAGCCGGCGTTGAAGTCGTCGACCAGATTCGACACAGTCTGCATGGCACAGGATTTGTTGGTGCCGATGAAACCCGTTGGGCCGCGCTTGATCCAGCCCGCGACGTACGCGCCTGCGACGGCCTCGCCGGTGGCGGGGTCGATCACCCGTCCATCCCGATTGGGGACGACGGCCGCCGCCTCGTCGAACGGGAGGTCGGCGATCGGCGCGCCACGGTAGCCGATCGAGGTCAGCACCAGCCCGGCGTCGAGCTGGACCGCCTCGTCGGTGCCGGTGTGGCGGAACTCGATCCCGCTCACCCGCTCGGTGCCGAGCACGCGGTGCGGTGTCAGCCGGTAGGCCAACCGGATTCGGGGACGCGTGGCGATTTCGGCGGCGACGGGCAGTTTGGCCAGGATCTCGAGCTTGCCCACCGTGACGGGGTCGGTGGCGCGGGCCAGATCCTGCTGGACGAGTTCGTGGTCGTCGGCGTCGAGCGCAACTTCGGCCGTCGACGTCAGCCCGATCAGCTCGGGCAGCGTGAAGGCCGAGTCGACTGGTCCGCGGCGCGCCGCGATGACAACCTCGCGTACGCCGGAGTTGCGCAGGGCGCCCAGCGCGGTATCGGAAATATCGGTGCGCGCCAAGTCATCTGGGTCGGCGGTGAGGATCCGCGCCACGTCGAGGGCCACATTGCCATTGCCGATCACGACGACGCGCTCGTGGCGGAGGTCGACGGTCAGCCCGGCGAAATCCGGATGTCCGTTGATCCAGGCCACCGTCTCGGTGGCGGTGCCGGTTCCCGGCAGCTCCATCCCAGCGATGTCGAGCCTGCGGTCGTTCGGCGCACCGACCGTGTACAACACGGCGTGGTGGTGTTCTAGCAATTCGGCATGCGAAATATGCTGACCTACTTCGACATTGAGATAGAACGCGAAATGTGAACGCGCACTGATCTGCTCGAAGATGCGCGTTACGCCCTTGGTGTTCTGGTGATCAGGGGCGACCCCGGCGCGCACCAGTCCGAACGGGGTGGGCAGCTTGTCGAAGACGTTGACCCGCACCCCGCTCTGGGTGAGCAACTCGTCGGCGGCGTACATCCCCGCGGGCCCCGAGCCGACCACGGCCACCGTGAGATTCGCTCCGCCGCGGCGTATCTGAGGTGCGGGCAGCACCGGAGCGAGTTTGGACGTCGGTGGCAGCTTCACATCGGCGGGCCGCTCGGGATAGAAAGCGGCGTTGAGCGGGATGAACGGCAACTGGTTGTCGGTCAGCCTGCTGTCCGGCGCAATGGCGCCGACCGGGCACGCGCTGACGCAGGCGCCGCAGTCCACGCAGGCCACCGGATCGATGTACAGCATTTCAGCGGTGGCGAATCCCGGCTCGTCGGGGCTGGGATGGATGCAGTTGACCGGGCAGGCGTAGACGCACGACCCGTCGCTGCAGCACGACTGCGTGATGACGTGAGGCATAGGTGTGTGGCGTCGATTCTTACGCGGCGCTCACGACGTGCCGGCGCTGCGGCTCGCTGCGGTAGCGGCTGGGCGGTCCGTCGATCCGGCAGATCCGCCAGATGAGCTTCGCCAGCGGGTTCATCAACCCGGTGTCCGTGGCGAGCATGCGGACGTCGCCGAACATGTCGCGCAACATCTGTCGCGATCCGGGCGAGGAGAAGAAGATGTCCTTGCGCACCGAGCGCGGGATGTCGAATTCCTTCCAGAACGCCTTCGGCGGAACGATGATGGCCGAGCACAGCACGCGCATCACCACCGGCACGAATAGCGACAGCCAGAATCGCTTCCGTCTCGGCAGGTGGGGCACCCGCTTGCGCAGATACTCGTGCGCAAACGAAATGTGCCGCGCCTCCTCGGCGACGTGGATTGCCATCACCCGCTCCATGATCGGATGCAGCGACTTGCCTTCGCGCAGAACGTTTTTCTGGGTGTGGTCGATGGGCTCTTCGCCGGCAAGGATGCCGAACCAGAACGGAATCGGCAGCGGCCCTGCGACAAGAGGAATCGCCGGTTGAATCCACTTCAGCAGGCGAGGCATGCCAGGCACGTCGGCCCCGATGTGGTTCACCATCTCCTGAAACATCAGGGTGTGGTTGCACTCTTCGACCGCCTCGTGCAGGCAGTACCGGTACTCCGGTGAGCCGTTCGGCGTCCAGAATGCGTACTCCATCAATCCCCGGATCAAGATCGACTCGAAGTGCAGGCCGACCTTGGCGACGTTGGCCTGGCGCCACATGCCGATTTCGATCTGCCGCTCTGTGGACTGCGACCGATACCAGGGGTGCTGTCCGATCGGGTCGGTCGCCGGCAGTATCCAGCGCTCGTCGTTCGGAACCACCGCGAACTCGGGCGAATCCCAGTCGATATCGGTGTACGGGTTGAAGTTGCGCCGCACGGAGCCCTCGGAAAGCGTCATGAGCTTGTCGACGTAGGCGATGTCGTCCTGGACATCCATGTTGCGACGCCAGCGCCGGATGATTTTGGTTCTCGCCATGACAGCCTCCTCAGAGAGGTTTACATTGGGGCGGGTGTTGTCCAAACGGTACCGCAGGTATCGCATACATGTCTACACCCCTTTTCGGGTTTGCTGCATGCCTCGGTTTCAAATGCGATGGCGCGGACTCTTAGGCTTGAGGGCATGGCTGATCTCGTGATCCCCGAATCCCTGAAGCCCGCCGACGGCCGCTTCGGCTGCGGACCCTCGAAGGTGCGCCCCGAGCAACTGAAAGCGCTGAGCGATTCGGCCGCGTTGTTCGGCACCTCACACCGGCAGGCGCCGGTGAAGAACCTGGTCGGGCGCGTCCGCGACGGCCTGCGCGAATTCTTCTCGCTGCCCGACGGCTACGAGGTGATCCTGGGCAACGGCGGCGCGACCGCGTTCTGGGATGCTGCCGCGTTCGGCCTGATCGAGAAGAGGTCGCTGCATCTCACCTACGGCGAGTTCTCCTCGAAGTTCGCCTCGGCGGCCACCGCCAACCCGTTCATCGACGACCCGATCGTCATCAAGGCCGACGCGGGCAGCGCCCCCGAGCCGCAGTCCGATCCCTCGGTCGACGCCATCGCCTGGGCGCACAACGAGACCTCGACCGGCGTCGCCGTGCCGGTGCGCCGCCCGGCGGATTCCGGAAACGCCTTGGTCCTCATCGACGCCACCTCCGGAGCGGGCGGATTGCCCGTCGATGTCAACGACGTCGACGCCTACTACTTCGCACCGCAGAAGAACTTCGCCAGCGACGGCGGGCTGTGGCTGGCGGTCCTGTCCCCCGCGGCGCTGGCCCGCATCGAGTCCATCGCCGCCGCCGGCCGCTGGGTGCCCGAGTTTCTGTCGCTGCCGATCGCCGTCGACAACAGCCTGAAGAACCAGACCTACAACACCCCGGCGATCGGCACGCTGGTGCTGATGGCCGAGCAAATCGACTGGATGCTGGGCAACGGCGGGCTGGACTGGGCGGTCAAGCGCACGGCCGACTCGTCTCAGCGGTTGTACTCCTGGGCCGAGGCGTCGTCGTTCGCCACCCCGTTCGTCACCGACCCCGCCCTGCGTTCGCAGGTGGTCGGGACCATCGATTTCGATGATGCGGTCGATGCCGCGGCGGTGGCCAAGGTGCTGCGGGCCAACGGCATCGTCGACACCGAGCCGTACCGGAAACTGGGCCGCAATCAGCTGCGCGTCGCGATGTTCCCGGCCATCGAGCCCGACGACGTCTCCGCGCTCACCCAGTGCGTCGACTGGGTCGTCGAACGCCTCTAGGACAACCGGCTCGAACTGCCCGGCGTGTCCTAACCGTTATATTCCGTCGCCTGGGTTAAATTCCGGACGGAGAAGGAGGTCGACATGCGAGAACTCAAGGTGATCGGACTCGATGTCGACGGCAGGCACATCATCTGTGAAGGTCCCGACCCGGTCGACAGGTTCGCTCTGCAGGTCGACGACCGACTGCGCGCCGCCGTTCGCGGCGACCGGTCGCTGGGCCAGACCCTGAGGGACAAAGAGGTCAAAGGCGTGTTGCGACCCAGGGACATTCAGGCGCGCATCCGTGCGGGTGCGTCCGCCGAGCAAGTTGCCGAATCATCCGGCATGGACCTCAGCAAGGTCGAGCGGTTCGCTCATCCGGTGCTTCTGGAGCGCTCGCGGGCAGCCGAGCTGGCCTCCGCGGCCCATCCGATCCTCGCCGACGGGCCCGCCGTGGGTTCGCTGCACGAGACCATCACCAAAGCCCTGATGGCCCGTGGCCTCAGCCCCGATGCGACCGAGTGGGATGCGTGGCGCGGCGAGGACGGCCGCTGGGTTGTACAGATGGCCTGGCAGGCCGGGTTGTCCGACAACGTCGCTCATTTCCGCTTCAGCCCGGGGGCGCACGGCGGCACGGTCGCTGCCCTCGACGACGCCGCCAGCGAGCTGATCGACCCCGCGTTCGAACGCCCGGTGCTGCGGCCGGTGGCTCCCGTCGCACTGCTGGATTTCGAGGAGCAGCCGCAACCCGCCCCGGCCCCGGTCGAGGAGACACCTGCCCCCGCGCCCGCGCCTGCTCCCGCCCCGGCCCCCCGCGCCAAGCGCGCCAAGGCCAGGCCCGCAGTGCCCGGCTGGGAGGACGTCCTGCTGGGCGTGCGTTCCAGCGGCGAGCGCTAACCTGCGCCTAGTGCGCGGCGGCCATCGCCAGTAGCGTCACCCAGCCGCCCGCGACGCCGATACCGGCGCCAAGGACGAACCAACGCCGCACCGGGATGTCCCGCCAGCCCCACAGCGTGGGTGCCAGCCCGCCGACCGCGATCAGGTTGAGCACGATCGCCACCAGCGGGTGCACCCGGACCATGCCCAGGCTCAGCACCACAATCGCGGCGCCGGTGATCGCGGCGATGAACGCCGACACGGTCAGGCCGGTCCCCCACGGCGTCGACTCCTCGTTCATGGCTCACCCCTTTCCCGGGTCGCTTCGCTCCTGCCCTCCGGGAAGCCTATCCGCGGGCTCGCTCGTAGAACGCCAGCGCCGCCGCGGTCGCGACGTTGAGTGAATCGGTCCCCCGCGACATCGGGATCCGGACCCGGACATCGCTGGCCCGCATCACCGTCTCGGTCAGCCCCGGCCCCTCCGCCCCGACCAGCACCGCGACCTTCTGATCGACCAGGCCGGTCATTGCCTCGGCCAGGGTTTGCGCCGCCGGATCGGGCGTCATGGCCAGCAGCCGGAACCCGCGCCTGCGCAGCTCATCCAGGTCGGCAGGCCACTGCTGGGCCCGGGCGAACGGCACCAGCAGGGCATGGCCCATCGACACCCGTACCGCGCGCCGGTAGAGCGGGTCGGCACAGCCGGTGCCGAAGATGACCGAGTCCACGCCGAGCCCGGCCGCGTTGCGGAAGACCGACCCGAGATTCTCGTGATCGTTGACACCCTCGACGACGGCGACCGTCCGCGCTCCGTCGAGCACCTCGGCCAGCGTCAGCTCAGCGGGCCGTCGCGCGACGGCGAGCACACCCCGGTTGAGGTGAAAGCCGACCACCTCGGCCATCACCTCGGCCGAGGCGCGATAGAACGGCGCCCGCACGGTGGTCAGATCGTCAGCCAGTGCGGCGAGGCGACGCTCGGTGCCCAGGAAGGCGTGCGGGGTGAACCGCGAGGCGATCATGCGTTGAGCCACCAGCACGCCCTCGGCGATCACCAGCCCCTTGCCACTGGGCAGGTCGGGTCTGCGATCGAGGCTGTTGAGGTCGCGGAAGTCGTCGACGCGGGGATCACCGGGATCGGTGATGTCGACAACCTCGAACTCTCCAGAAGGGTCGAAATCCCCAAAAGTCTTGTCGCTCACGCGTCTTCGTCGACGAGCACGGTCATCAGGTCCGCGGCTCGCAGCAGGATGCCGCGCTCCTCGCTGTCGAGGGTCGCCAGCCGGCCGCGCAGCCACTCCTGGCTGGCCTGGCGCTCGCTGTCGACCAGCCCCGCACCGGCCTCGGACACCGCCACCAGAACCTGGCGGCCGTCGGCGGGGTGCGACGTGCGCACCACCAGCCCGAGTTCGACCAGCGAGGCGATCACCCGGGTCATCGACGGCGGCCGGACCCGTTCCTTGACGGCCAGCGCACCAGGGGTCATCGCCCCGTCTTTGGCCAGGGTGGCAAGTGCGGACAACTGCGAAAGGGTGACCGGTGATTCGGGCCGGCGGAAGCGCAACTGGCGCGCCAGGCGCATGACGGCCAGCGACAAATCACTGGCCAGCCGCAGGTCAACGTCCTTCACGACGCAAACAGTACGACACAACAACACTCGATCCATGATGAACCGGCCAACTGCCGAGCTGCGGAGCGGGCCGCGGACTCGATCGGTTACCTTGGACGGCAATGCCTTCCGATCAGCACGAGCCGAGCCAGTCACCGACGGCCGAACCCCAGCCGCCGGCGCTGCCCGCGGCCCTGCTAGATCCGTGGCCGGTCATCGTCGCCGGAGCCGTGCTGTGGGCGCTCGCCACGATCGCAGCGTTCACCGTTGGCGCCCTGGAACCGTGGCGCCCGATCGCGATTGCGGGATTGGGCACCGGGGTTGTCGGCACCTCGATATTCCTGTGGCAGCGCACCGCTGCCCGCCGCGGTGCGCGGGGCGCGCAGACCGGCTTGGAAACCGGGCGGGCGCCGCGCGCCGATTGATCCGCCGACGACAAGGAGAAGTGATGGCAGCGCCGCTATTACAAGCAGAGATCGACATCAATGCTCCGGTGAGCAGGGTGTGGTCCCTGATCGCAGACCTCGACAACATGCCCAAGTGGAGCCCGCAGTGCCGGCTGATGAAGGCACTCGGCGAGGTCCGTCCCGGCACTCGCACCGTCAACCTGAACCGGCGTAACAAGCTGTTCTGGCCGACCACGTCGACGATCACCGAGCTGATCCCGGAGCGCAAGCTGGCGTTCCGGGTCAACGCCAACAACACCGTGTGGAGCTATGAGCTCGAGGAGACCGCCACCGGCACCCGCGTCGTCGAGTCCCGGCACGCCGAGAACGGGGTCAAGGCCGTCTCGAGCATGACGATCAACGCGGTCATGGGCGGGGTACCGAACTTCGAGAAGGAACTCGTCGACGGGATGAACACGTCGCTGGCCCGCATCAAAGCGGCCGCCGAAGGCTAGGTCGGCTCGACCGCTTCGGGGGTCTCGACGGCTTCTGCGTTCTCGACCGGCTCGGAGCTCTCGTCAGTCTCAGGGCTCTCGTCAGTCTCAGGGCTCTCGTCGGTCTCAGGGCTCTCGACGACAACCGTCGGCTCCTCGACCGCAGCCGCAACCTCGACGACCTCGATCACGCCGTCGTCGTACGGGTCGTAGAGCGGCGATCCGGTGCCCGGTGCCGGCGGGGTGTCCGAATGTGCGCCGCAGCCGTACTCGAAATCGACGACGTGGGCGTCGGCCGACATCTCGTTGCAGCACACCCCGAACATGGTGCCGAGCGCACCGGCGAGCGGAGCCATGAATCCGCAATCGCGGCAGACCCGCTTGGTCCCGCGGGCCATCGGCGCGCCCGGACCGTGGTCGCCGTCATGCCAGCGCTGTGCGGTCTCGTCGCGGCCGAAGGCGCTGAGCACCTGGCGGCGGCCGAACCCGATTTCGTAGGCGACGTCGTCGATCGCGGGGTCGCCGGTCCCGGTGTACCCAGGAACCAGCCGCGGATCGTCCTTTAGCGGCGAGAGCAGGTCACCCGGGCTCAGATCGCCCGGCTTGATGCGCTCATCCCAGGGCACCCAGGCCGGGGCCAGCAGCGCCGTCGGGCCGGGCACCAGCACGACTTCACTGACTGTCGCGTGGTCGGCGCCGGGGCTGGCCGCCACCACAACCGCCCACTGCCAGCCCTGATAGCCGGGCATCTTGGCCAGGAAGCGGTGGGTTGCCGCGGAGTCATCCTCGAAGCTGACGCCGAGGTATTCGCCCACCGTGTCGCCACTGAACTCGACGATCGCCTGCCGTGCTTGGTCCTCGGCGCCGCTCAGTACTGCGGCAGCCGCGTCCGACGGCGGGCCGTATTGGGCTGGAGCCGTGGGTTCTGCGGAGTCGATCGAGCTGTCCATCGTCCCTAATCTTGCCTCACGGTCGGTGTGTGCAGCCACACCGGTCACGTGCGCGCCCTGCATCCGGGTATGGGGGACAATCGTGGCGTGTCTGGAAGCCGGCGTGACGAACCCCGCGGGAATCCGGCTTTCGGGCCGGATCGCCGCTCGCCGGCCGACGCATCCGACGAACACCCCGGCATGGCCAACTACCCCAGCGACGGGGAGGGCCTCCGCCGCCCTGGAGCCACCCGGCGGTCCAACCCGATCCCCAGCGCCAACCGCTACCTGCCGCCCCTTGGCGATCAGGATCAGCGCACCGAGAACCTGTCCGGCCCGCCGCCGGGCTCGCGTGGCGGCGTGGGTGGCGGGGCGGGCGAACGCGTCACGGTCACCCGTGCCGCGGCGATGCGCAGCCGCGAGATGGGGTCGCGGATGTATTCGATGGTGCACCGGGCGGCCACCGCCGACGGCGCCGACAAGTCCGGTCTGACCGCGCTCACGTGGCCGGTGGTGGCCAACTTCGCGGTCGACTCGGCCATGGCGGTCGCCCTGGCCAACACGTTGTTCTTCGCCGCCGCATCCGGGGAGAGCAAGGGCAAGGTCGCGCTGTACCTGCTGATCACGATCGCGCCGTTCGCGGTGATCGCCCCGCTCATCGGGCCGGCGCTGGACCGGGTGCAACACGGCAGGCGCGCGGCGCTGGCGATGTCGTTCATCCTGCGTGCCGCGCTGGGGATCGTGCTGATCATGAACTACGACGGCGCCAGCGGCGGCTACGAGTCTTGGGTGCTCTACCCCTGTGCGCTGGGAATGATGGTGCTGTCGAAGTCCTTCAGCGTGCTGCGCAGCGCGGTCACTCCGCGGGTCATGCCACCGACGATCGACCTGGTCCGGGTGAACTCGCGGCTGACGATGTTCGGCCTGATCGGCGGCACCATCGTCGGCGGCGGTATCGCCGCCGGGGCGGAATATCTGCTCACCACGGTCTTCCAACTGCCCGGCGCATTGTTCGTCGTCGTCTTCGTCGCCGTCGCCGGCGCCTCATGGTCGATGCGGATCCCGCGCTGGGTGGAGGTGACCGAAGGTGAGGTGCCCGCCACCCTCACCTACCACGGTGACACCGGGCCGCTGCGATGGGGCGACCACGAGCCGGCCAATAAGAAGGGCAAACGACGACAACCGCTGGGCCGCAACATCATCACCTCGCTATGGGGTAACTGCACGATCAAGGCGATGGTGGGGTTCCTGTTCCTGTACCCGGCCTTTGTCGCCAAGTCCCACGATGCCAGCGGCTGGCAACAGTTGGCCATACTTGGCTTGATCGGCGCGGCGGCCGGGATCGGGAACTTCGCGGGCAACTTCGCCGCCGCACGCATGCAGCTGGGCCACCCGGCGATGCTCGTCGCACGCGCCACCGTGGCGGTGACGGTGATGGCACTGGTGGCCGCGGTCACCGGCAACCTGATCGCCGTTGCGGTGGCCGCACTGGTCACCTCGGGAGCGACCGCGATCGGCAAGGCGTCACTGGATGCGTCATTGCAGGACGACCTGCCCGAGGAGTCGCGGGCGTCGGCGTTCGGGCGTTCGGAGTCGGTGCTGCAGCTGGCCTGGGTGCTCGGCGGCGCGCTGGGCGTGCTGGTGTCCACCCAGCTGTGGGTGGGCTTCACCGCGATCACCGCGATGCTGATCCTCGGCCTGGCGCAGACCATCGTCAGCTATCGCGGCGATTCCTTGATCCCCGGCTTCGGCGGTAACCGTCCGGTGCTCGCCGAACCGGAAGGGGCATCGGCGGTGACCAACCGGTGACGAGGTTGGTCCGTTGGCTTCTGGTGGTGCTCGTCGCCCTGGCGTCGATCGGCGCCGGTTTCGGCGCGTGGGCACTGACCCGCGACACCGGATCGAAGCTGCCCGAGATCAGTGCGTACTCGCACGGGCACTCCGTGCGCATCGGGCCGTTCGTCTACTGCAACGTGATGAACCTCAACGACTGCCAGAATCCGCAGACCCAGGGCGAGCTGTCGGTCACCGAGCGCTATCCCGTTCAGCTTTCGGTGCCGACCTCCATCGGGCGGGCGCCGTGGCGGCTGCTGCGGGTCTACGAAGACGAACGCAATTCGACCACCACCATCTACCGGCCCGATACCGAACTGGCCGTGACGATTCCGACCGTCGACCCACAACGCGGCAAGCTCACCGGCGTCGTGGTGCAGCTGCTCACGCTCGTGCAGGACCAGAACGGCGAGCTGCGCGACGCCCCGCACGCGGAGTGGTCAGTGCGGCTGGTCTGGCCCTAGCGAGCTCCTGAACCTTCGGGACCCGTTCGCGCGCCAGGCAAGTGCTGGTCATACTCGGCCCCTACGCTCCGGCGATGATCAGACGGGGAGTCGACTCGTCGACGGAACGCCAACGGTCACCCTGGCTCGGCCGGCTTCTGTTCGTGTTCGTTGCGTCGGTCGGCATCGGCCTTATGGCCCTTGCCGTCTCATCGTTTCAAGCGTCGGCCCGCTCCTCGGCAGTGTGTGGTGACACCGGTCTGCACGACGGGGTTCGGGTGCACGCCAACCTGATCCAGGTTGTCCCCGATCACGACAATGCTGTGGTGCGACTCACCTTCACACCGCAGGGGAGCTTCGTGGCCGACAGATACTTTTTGAGTCGGCCGCTGCGCGTGCTCGCCGTGGGCGGTTCAGAGATCCTCGACGAGAAGTTCGAGGCAGGTGAGACGATGCCGGCCGAAGGACTCGATATCCAGCTCGGCGATGGTGACGTCGGCGAGTTCCCATTCGACGAATACGACGCACAGGTACAGGTTCGGGTGGTGTCGCCCACCGGCGAGCCCGTCCCATCGGTTCTCGTCGGCGAAGCGTCGGTGCACGGCTATCGATTCACCGTGACCAGCGGCCTCGCCGAACCCAACCGGGGCAACAACCTCAACTTCGCGGTCCGCCGAGCGCCGACCACCGTGGCGTTCGCGATCTTCATCGACGTACTGATGTGGGCGTTGGCGGCACTGGCTCTGACCATGGCGCTCGGCGAGATCCGCAGCGCGGAAGAAATCGACGGTGCTGCGATCACACTCCTCGGCGTCTTGCTGTTCGCGTTCCCGGCGGTGCGAAACTCGGTGCCCAACATGCCGAGCCTTGGTGTGCTCAGCGACTATTTGTCGTACTTCTGGTGTGAGATCGGGCTCGGGCTTGGCCTGGTCTCACTGCTGATCTTCAACATTCGCAGGCAGCGCAGAGCCCGTCAGAACTGAGCCGGTACCCGTTCACCCTCGCGCGTCGGCCCCGGCGGGGTTCCATCGCCGAATGGTCTGCCGCCCAAGGCTTCTCGTCCGTGTGGCGTCAGCCAGCCGGACAGGTCGGGCCCCTTCGGGACGATCTGAGTCGGGTTGATGTCTTTGTGCACGATGTAGTAGTGCTGCTTGATCTGGACGAAGTCGGTGGTGTCGCCGAACCCAGGAGTCTGGAATAGGTCGCGGGCGTAGGCCCACAGCACCGGCATCTCGGCCAGCTTGGCCCGGTTGCACTTGAAGTGGCCGTGGTAAACGGGATCGAATCGGGCCAGCGTCGTGAACAGCCGCACGTCGGCTTCGGTGATGGTGTCACCGACCAGGTAGCGCCGGTCCGCCAACCGCTCCGAGAGCCAGTCCAATGCGGTGAACAACCGGTCGTAGGCCGCCTCGTACGACTCTTGTGAACCGGCGAACCCGCAGCGATACACGCCGTTGTTGACCTCGGTGTAGATCCGCTGGGCAACATCGTCGATCTCGTCGCGCAGGTCCTCGGGATACAGCTGCGGCGCACCCTCGCGGTGGAAGGCACGCCACTGCGTGGAGAAGTCCAACGTCATCTGGGCGAAGTCGTTGGTGACCACCTGGCCGGTGGCGACGTCGACGATCGCCGGGACGGTGATGCCCTTGGGGTAATCGGGGTCGCGGGCGAAGTACGCATCCTGCAGACGCGGAATCTTGAGCACCGGGTCGACGCCACCGGGATCGAGGTCGAAGGTCCAGCTGCGCTCATCGTGCGTCGGCCCGCAGAACCCGATGGACAGCACGTCCTCCAGGCCGAGCAGTCGGCGCACGATGATCGCCCGATTCGCCCACGGGCACGCCCGGGCGACGATCAGCCGGTACCGACCGGGCTCGACGGGATAGCCGTCGGCACCGTCAGCGGTGATCCGGGTGGTGATGTAGTTGGTATCGCGCTTGAACTCGCCGCCGCCGGCGACATAGGCACCCACAGGTCCAGATTAGGCGTCTAGCTCCTGGGCGACTGCCTTGACGACCTCGGACACCCGCCGGGCGACCTTGCGATCCGGATAGCGGCCCTTGCGCAGCTCAGGCTGCACCGCGCCTTCCAGCAGCGTGATCATGTCCTCGACCATGCCGTGCAGTTCGTCCGGGGTGTGCTTGCGCTCGACCGGGGTGGCCTCGCGTCGCGTCCGGGTCAGACTCGGCGGCGGGTCGATCAGCTTGACGCTCAACGCTTGTGGCCCGCGGCGCCCGGAAGCGACGCCGAACTCGACCTTCTGACCTGCCTTGAGACCCTCCACACCGTCGGGCAGCGCCGACGCGCGGACATAGACGTCCTCGCCTTCCTCTTGGGATAGGAAGCCGAATCCCTTCTCGGCGTCGTACCACTTCACCTTGCCGGTCGGCACTGGTCTCACCTGCTTGTCTAACGGGTCCATGACAACATGACGAAGCGTCCCGCCGGTGCAGGACGCGTGTCGGTGATAGTACTCGGGAAGAGGTGGGCCGAGCACCCCTGTTTAGTTCGGTAGGCTGGGCAAACCGCTGGAGGAGACATGCGCCTGATCTTGAACGTCGTCTGGTTGCTATTCGGCGGACTATGGCTTGCCCTTGGTTACCTGCTGGCCGCGCTCGTCTGCTTCGTTCTGATCGTCACCATTCCCTTCGGTTTTGCCGCGCTGCGGATCGCCGACTACGCACTGTGGCCGTTCGGGCGAACCATCGTCGACAAGCCCGGTCCGCGCCCGGGCGCCGTCGTCGGCAACGTGATCTGGGTGCTGCTGTTCGGGCTGTGGCTGGCGATCGGCCATCTGGTCAGCGCCGCCGCGATGGCGATCACGATCATCGGGATCCCGCTGGCGCTGGCCAACCTCAAACTCATTCCGGTCTCACTCTTGCCGTTGGGCAAGGAGATCGTCCCCGCCGGCGGGCCTCGGGTGGCGATATGACGATGACATCCCTCGGCCTGCCGGCGATCCGCCGCGATGCCGAAGACTTCGCCGCGGAGATGCCGCGCAGCGGCCCGCTGGTCGACACCTTCGGCCGGGTGGCCACCGACCTTCGGGTGTCGCTGACCGATCGGTGCAATCTGCGCTGTACCTATTGCATGCCGGCCGAAGGACTGGACTGGCTGCCCAGCGACGAGCTGCTGACCCAAGACGAGCTGGCCCGGCTGCTGTCGTTGGCCGTCACCCGGCTCGGGATCGACAGTGTCCGCTTCACCGGCGGGGAGCCGCTGCTGTATCGGGGGCTCGAGAACGTCGTGGCCGCGGTCGCCGCGCTGCGCCCGCGTCCCGAGATCGCGCTCACCACCAACGGAGTGGGGTTGGCCCGACGCGCCCAGGCCCTGGCCGATGCGGGCTTGGACCGGGTCAACGTCTCACTGGACAGCCTCGATGCCGCGCATTTCGCCGCCATCACCCGTCGCGACCGGCTCGCCGACGTGCTCGACGGCCTCACCGCAGCGGCGGCCGCCGACCTGGGGCCGGTGAAAGTCAACGCCGTGCTGGACCCGGTGACCGGTCTGCAGGATGCCGTCGAGCTGCTGGACTACTGCCTGCGGTACGGCTACCAGCTGCGCATCATCGAGCAGATGCCGCTGGACGCCGGGCACCTGTGGCGGCGTGACGCGAACCTGAGCGGCGACGAGATCTTCGCGGCCCTGGCCGCGCGCTTCGACCTGACCGCCGACTCGGAGCCGCGCGGATCCGCTCCGGCTCAGCTGTGGCAGGTCAACGGCGGTCCGGCCACCGTCGGCATCATCGCGTCGGTCACGCACGCGTTCTGCGCGGCCTGCGACCGGACCCGCCTAACCGCCGACGGGCAGATCCGCAACTGTCTGTTCGCCGCCGAGGAAACCGACCTGCGGGCGCTGCTGCGCAACGGCGCAGACGACGACGCACTGGAGTTGGTCTGGCGCGCCGCGATGTGGCGCAAGGCGGCCGGCCACGGCATCAACGATCCGGGATTTGTTCAGCCACAACGGCCGATGAGCGCCATCGGTGGCTGAGGTGAGCGCGCCGGTAGAAGTAACTGTGCGTTTCTTCGCCGCGGCCCGGGCCGCCGCGGGTGCCGAGTCCGATCTACTCCACGTGCCCCATGGCGCCACAGTCGCCGACCTGGTGAGCGAACTACGTTGCCGCAGTGATGAATTGGCACGGGTGTTACAGCGGTGTTCATATCTGTGCGACGGCATCGCGGTCCGCGATCAGGCCATTGAACTGCGCTCGGGCCAGACCCTCGACGTGCTACCCCCGTTTGCCGGCGGCTGATCGTGATTTACGTCACATCACGATCAGGTAACGAGATGGCCACCGGGGAATTTTCCGTCTGAATCACCTGGGGGAACGGCGAGAAGTCATGGGGCTTTAACCTTTTATAAGGTTTGCCACTAGCAGAAACGCCCGAAATTGCAAAAGGTGACGGCACTCTCGGTTGCAGTTAGCGTCTCTGCCAGGTCCACCCCTCATCGGGGGAAGACCCCCTTCGCTTCTAGCGCTGAGCTCCATCCAAGGAGCGGAGGGACCAACGAGAACCATGGATGGAGGCGGGGGACCCACCGGTCCACCGAGGACCAGGAGCCGCAAGCTCCTTGGGGTGAAGCCAGAATCGTTTCCACCAGAGACGACAACGGCCGGGCAACCTCTCCAGCCCGAACCCGACAGCTGACCTCGCAGGCGCAATGACGAGAGGAATACATCGCCATATGAGTGGACGGCATCGCAAGCCCACTTCATCGTCTGTCAGCGTCGCCAAGATCGCGGTTACTGGTGCGGTCATCGGAGGCGGCACCATCGCCTTCGCCGCCCAGGCACAAGCGGCCCCCGATAACGAATGGGATCAGGTAGCCCGCTGCGAGTCCGGCGGCAACTGGGCCATCAATACCGGTAACGGTTACCAGGGTGGCCTCCAGTTCTCCCCCGGCACCTGGTCCGCGCACGGTGGCGGCCAGTACGCCCCGGCCGCCAACATGGCCTCCAAGGACCAGCAGATCGCCATTGCCGAGCACGTCCTGGCCACTCAGGGCCGCGGCGCGTGGCCGGTGTGCGGTCGCGGCCTCTCGGGTGCGACCCCGCGCAACGTGGTGAACGAGCCCGCTCCCGACGCCCTGCCGGTCGAAGCTGCCGCGTTCGACGCGCCGCTGCCCGACGCGCCGGCCCCGGACGCTCCGGCTGACCTGCCGCCCGCTCCGCAAGACTTGCCGCCCGCTCCGCAGGACCTGGCCCCCGCCCCGGCCGATCTGCCGCCGGCTCCCCAGGACCTCCCGCCGGCCCCGCAGGATCTCCCGCCCGCGCCGGCTGACTTGCCGCCGGCCCCGCAGCCTGACGTCGTCGCGGTCTCCCAGGAAATCGCCCCGCCGGCCGATCTGCCGCCCGCTCCGCAGCCTGACGTCGTCGCGGTCTCCCAGGAGATCCCCGCGCCGGCCGCCGAGCCCGTCGTCGACACCGCTCTGCAGTTGCCCGCCCCCGAGGCACCGGCCAACCCCGACGAGCAGACCATCACCGTGCAGGCGACTTCGATCCACTTCCTGCCGCAGGCTCCGGCCGACCCGGCGGTTCCGCCCGTGCTGCCGCCGGCGCCCGCCCCTGCGCCCGCTGATCCTGCCGCGGCTCCCGCGCCCGACGCCACCGTGGTGGCCGCTGGCCAGCCGGCTCAGCTGCCGGACGGGGTCCCGCACCTGACGAGCCCGGAGAACCTCCCGCCGGGGACCAGCGACCAGCCCGAGGGCCCGCAGGACGGTCCGAACGTGACCTACCTCAAGGAACTGTGGCACGCGGTCCAGACCCAACAGGTCAACAAGGGTGACGCGCTGCTGGCACTGACCCAGCGGCCGATGAACACCCCGGTGACCAACGATCCGAGCATGGGTATAGCTCCCGGCGCTCCGGGCGACCCGAATGCTCCGCTGCCGGGTCCAGATGCTCCCGCACCGGCTCCCGCCGCTCCCGCACCGGATGCGCTGCCCGTACCGGCACCGGCTCAGTAAGCCGTCAGGCCGAATTCACCCACTCGTCGGTTCCGTCGACGAAGAACTGGTGCTTCCACACCGGTAGCCGCGCCTTGACGGTGTCGACGAGCAGGGCGCACGCCTCGAACGCCGCGCCGCGGTGATCGGCCGCCACGGCGGCCACCAGCGCGGCATCTCCGATAGTGAGCGCGCCGACCCGATGGCTGGCGGCGATCGCCCGCACACCGGTGGCTTGCGCGGCCACCTCGGCGAGCGCCTCGAACAACGTCTGCTCGGCCAACGGGTGCGCGGAGTACTCCAGCCGCACCACGTCCCGGCCGCCGTCGTGGTTGCGCACCACCCCGGAGAAGCCGACCACCGCGCCGGCGGCATCGCTGGCGACGAGCTCCTCGTGCTCGGTCAGCGAGATCGGGCCATCGACGAGGGCGGCTCGCAGAATGCGTGTCATGAGCGGTGGTCTCCTCCGGACAGTTGGTCCAGCGCGTGGTCGAGAACGTCGGCCAGTACCGCCAGTCCGTCGCGTACCCCGCCAGGGGATCCCGGCAGGTTGACCACCAGCGTGCGCCCCGCGACGCCGCACACGCCGCGGGAGAGCACCGATGTCGGCACCTTGGGCAGCCCGGCGCGGCGGATGGCGTCGGCCAGTCCCGGGATTTGGTAGTCGAGCACGCCGAGCGTGGCCTCCGGGGTGGCGTCGGTCGGCGAGATCCCGGTTCCGCCGGAGGTGATCACGACATCCGATCCCGCGTCGATCGCCCCGCGCAGGGCGTCACCGACCGCGCTGCCGTCGACCACCACGATCGGATCGGGGACGCTGAACCCGCGCTCGGCGAGCCAGGCGACGATGACGGGCCCGCAGCGGTCCTCATAGACACCGGTCGCGGCCCTGGTGGAGGCGATCACAACCCGAGCGTGACTCACGCCGGGCGCACCCACAGGCCGGTCTTGCCGCCCTCCTTGCGCAGCACCCGGATGTTCTCCAGGCGAGCGGCGGGGTCGACGGCCTTGATCATGTCGTAGACCGTCAGCGCCGCGACGCTGACGGCGGTCAGCGCTTCCATTTCGACGCCTGTGCGATCGGTGGTTCGCACCGAGGCGGTCACGCCGACCTCGGTCTCGCCGATCGCGAACTCGATGTCCACCCCGGTCAGCGCCAGGTGATGGCACAGCGGGATGAGGTCACTGGTGCGTTTGGCGGCCAGGATGCCGGCCACCCTGGCGGTGGCCAGGGCGTCGCCCTTGGGCAGGCCGCCCGACGCGATCAGTGCGACCACCTCGGCGGTGGTGTGAACGGTGCCGGCCGCCAGCGCGGTGCGGGTGGTCGCGGCCTTCTCGGTGACGTCGACCATGCGCGCCGCACCGTGCTCGTCAAGGTGCGAGAGGCGAGGCTGCGGTCCGCTGGTCACCGGTTACTTGTTGACGACGGTGACCGGGTGCAGATACGGCAGCTCGGACGCGGGCAGCGGGAACGTGATGTCGCCGAAGGGGGACAGCGCGCCCACCCGGTCGGCGGCCAGCTCGCTCACGGCGTGGTCCTCGGGATCACGCGTCGGCCAGCCGTTGTCGACATACGGAGTCTTCTTCTCAGCCACGGCAACATTCTGACATTCCTACGGCCGGCTTGTGCACACAGGCGGCTGTTTTACGCTGGTCAACAATGACTGAACAGTCCGGGCCCGCACGCAGGAGCGAAGCGACCCGGGAAATTGGCCCAGGGATGCCGCTGGGCGCGTGGCTGGCTGATCTGCCCGACGAGCAGTTGATCCGCCTGTTGGAACTGCGCCCTGACCTCGCCCAACCCGCACCCGGCAGCATCGCGGCGCTGGCCGCCCGGGCGGTGGCCCGCCAGTCGGTCAAGGCCGCGACCGACGAGCTGGACTTCCTGCGGCTTGCGGTCCTCGACGCGCTGCTGGTGCTGCATGCCGAGATCACCGCGGTGCCGGTGGCCAAGCTGGTCGCGCTGATCGGTGAGCGGGCCGACGAGCAGTCGGTGCTGATCGCGCTGGATGATCTGCGCGAGCGGGCCCTGGCGTGGGGCGACGACGCCGGGGTACGGGTGTCGACCGAGGCAGCCGCCGGCCTGCCCTGGTATCCCGGGCAGGCCATCCTCGAAGACTCGACGCGGTCCGGGACCGAGCTTTCGGCGGCCATCGATGCGCTCGACGAACCCCAGACGGAATTACTGGAGCGGCTGCTGATGGGCTCCCCGGTGGGCCGCACCCGCGACGCCGCGCCGGGCGCGCCCGCCGACCGGCCGGTGCCCCGACTGCTCGCGACCGGCCTGTTGCGCCAACTCGATGAGGAAACGGTGATCCTGCCGCGCCACGTCGGTCAGGTGCTGCGCGGCGAGGAGCCCGGCCCGACGCACCTGAGCGCGCCGGACCCGGTGGCCAGCACCACCACCGTCGCCGACGTCAACGCCGCCGCGGCGGGCGCCCTGCTGGATCTGATCCGCGAGATCGAGATGGTGGTCGAAAGCCTTTCCGCGGCACCGGTTCCCGAGCTGCGCAGCGGTGGGCTGGGGGTTCGCGAAGCCAAGCGACTGGGCAAAGTCACCGGGATCGACGAACAACGCCTCGGGCTGGTGCTCGAGATCAGTTCGGCCGCCGGCCTGATCGCCAGCGGTATGCCCGACCCCGAGCCGTCGGACGGCTCCGGCCCGTACTGGACGCCGACGGTGGCCGCCGACCGCTTCCTCGAGACGCCCACCGCAGCACGTTGGCACCTGCTGGCCACCACCTGGCTGGAGCTTCCGTCCCGCCCCGGTTTGATCGGCAGCCGTGGACCCGACGGCAAACCCTATGCGGCACTGTCCGATTCGCTGTACTCGACAGCCGCGCCGCTGGACCGGCGGCTGCTGCTGGAACTGCTGGCCACACTGCCGCCCGGCTCGGGCGTGGATGCACTGCGCGCCTCGCAGGCGCTGATCTGGCAGCGTCCCCGGTGGGCGGCGCGGCTACAGCCCGAACCCATCGCGCACCTGCTCGACGAGGCGCACACTCTGGGTCTGGTCGGCCGCGGGGCATTGAGCACACCGGCGCGAGTGCTGCTGACCGGCGGCGAGGACGCTGCCATCCAGGCGATGAGCAAGATCCTGCCCGCCCCGATCGATCATTTCCTGGTGCAGGCCGATCTCACCGTGGTGGTGCCCGGACCCCTGCAACGCGAACTGGCCGACGAGCTCGCGGCGGTGGCCGCGGTGGAATCGGCAGGCGCCGCAATGGTGTACCGGGTCAGCGAAGCCTCGATCCGGCACGCACTGGATACCGGTCGCACTGCGGGCGCGCTGCACGCATTCTTCGAGCGTCATTCGAAAACCCCTGTCCCCCAAGGTTTGACATATCTCATCAACGACGTCGCCCGGCGGCACGGCCAGCTGCGCGTCGGCATGGCGTCGTCGTTCCTGCGCTGCGAGGACCCGACCCTGATCGCGCACGCGGTGGCGGCACCCGCCCTCGAGCACCTCGGGGTGCGGCTGCTGGCCCCGACGGTGGCGGTGTCGCAGGCGCCGATCGGCGACCTGCTCGCCGCGTTGCGGGCGGCGGGGTTCGCACCGGCCGCCGAAGACTCCTCCGGCACGATCGTCGACCTTCGCAAGCGCGGTTCCCGGGTGTCCGCGCCTCCGCATCGCCGGCCGTTCCGCGCACTGTCCAAGCCGAGTGTGGAGACCCTGGCCTCCGTGGTGGCGGTGCTGCGCCGGGTCGACTCCGGCACCCCCTTCGCCAACGTCCGCCTGGACCCTGCCGTGTCGATGGCGCTGCTGCAGCAGGCGGCCATGGAGCACAAGGATGTGGTGATCGGCTACGTCGACGCCGCAGGGGTGGCCACCCAGCGCGTGGTGCGTCCGCTGACGGTCAGCGGGGGCCAGTTGCTGGCCTGGGATCCCACCCAGGGCCGCCCGCGAGAGTTCGCCGTGCACCGCGTGACGTCGGTCATGTCGGCGGACGCTGGATAATGGGGCAATGACCGACGGCCCCTTGATCGTGCAGTCCGACAAAACCGTGCTGCTCGAGGTCGACCATGAGCAGGCCGGCGCCGCCAGGGCGGCGATCGCCCCGTTCGCGGAGCTGGAACGCGCGCCCGAGCACATCCACACCTACCGCATCACTCCCCTGGCCTTGTGGAACGCCCGCGCCGCGGGCCACGACGCCGAGCAGGTGGTCGACGCACTGGTCAGCTTCTCGCGCTACGCCGTGCCGCAGCCGCTGCTGGTCGACATCGTCGACACGATGGCCCGATACGGCCGGCTACAGCTGGTCAAGAGCCCGATCCACGGCCTGGTGCTGGTCAGCCTCGATCGCGCGGTGCTGGCGGAGGTGATGCGCAATAAGAAGATCGCCCCGATGCTGGGCGCGCGCATCGACGACGACACCGTGATCGTCCATCCCAGCGAGCGCGGCCACATCAAGCAGCTGTTGCTCAAGATCGGCTGGCCGGCCGAGGACCTGGCCGGCTACGTCAACGGCGAGGCCCACCCGATCACGCTTGCCCAGGACGGCTGGCAGCTGCGCGACTACCAGGAAATGGCGGCCGACTCGTTCTGGGCGGGCGGCTCGGGCGTGGTGGTGCTGCCGTGTGGGGCGGGCAAGACGCTGGTGGGCGCGGCCGCGATGGCCAAGGCCGGGGCGACGACGCTGATCCTGGTCACCAACACCGTCGCCGGACGGCAGTGGAAGCGCGAGCTGATTGCGCGGACGTCACTGACCGAGGAGGAGATCGGCGAGTATTCCGGTGAGCGCAAGGAGATTCGACCGGTCACCATCGCCACCTATCAGGTGATCACCCGGCGCACCAAGGGCGAGTACCGGCACCTGGAGCTGTTCGACAGCCGCGACTGGGGCCTGATCATCTACGACGAGGTTCACCTGCTGCCCGCACCGGTGTTCCGGATGACCGCCGACCTGCAGTCCCGCCGGCGGCTCGGGCTCACCGCAACGCTGATCCGCGAGGACGGCCGCGAGGGCGACGTCTTCAGCCTCATCGGCCCCAAGCGTTACGACGCACCGTGGAAAGACATCGAGGCTCAGGGCTGGATCGCGCCTGCGGAATGCATCGAAGTCCGCGTCACGATGACCGACAACGAACGGATGCTGTACGCGATCGCCGAACCCGAAGAGCGCTACCGGCTGTGCTCGACCGCGCACTCGAAGATCGCGGTGGTCAAGTCGATCCTCGCCAAACACCCCAACGAGCCGACCCTGGTGATCGGCGCCTACCTCGACCAGCTCGACGAATTGGGCGCCGAACTGGACGCACCGGTGATCCAGGGCTCGACGAAGAATGCCGAGCGCGAAGCGCTGTACGACGCGTTCCGCAGTGGCGAGGTCAAGACACTGGTCGTCTCCAAGGTGGCGAACTTCTCCATCGATCTGCCGGAAGCATCGGTGGCCGTACAGGTTTCGGGAACCTTCGGCTCGCGCCAGGAAGAGGCGCAGCGGCTCGGCCGGCTGCTTCGCCCCAAGCACGACGGCGGCGGTGCGGTGTTCTACTCCGTGGTCTCGCGCGACAGTCTCGACGCCGAATACGCCGCGCACCGGCAGCGCTTCCTGGCTGAACAGGGCTACGGCTACATCATTCAAGACGCCGACGACCTGCTCGGTCCGGCTATCTGACCTGGCGCGGCCAAAGTTGCCACGCCTGGTCGACAGCAAAAGCTCAGCCCTCGATTCGATGGACGCTGCGATCGTGAAACCAATCTGACAGCGAACGTCTCAGCGGCACGTTAGTCTTCGCCACAACACGTGGTTGCCGACAAGAGGGGCGTTGATGAGCGCAGCAGGTTTCGTCGGACGGGTTGGCGGGCTGGCGGTTGCACTGGGGGTGGGCGCTGCGGCGTTCAACGGTGCGGTGGCGTGGGCTGATAGTTCCGGCCCCGGCAATTCCTCGACACACGCCAGTTCTACCCACTCCGCATCCAGCGCGGGTTCTGCTGCCGGCCCGGCCAAGAAGGCTGCCCCGAAGCGCACGCGCGCGACGGCATCGGTGCGAGCACAGTCGATCACGCCGGTGGCGACCGCCAGTGCCGCCGCGTCGACCGGCACGTCGACGCCCGATGCTCCTGTGGCTCCGGCCGATTCGGCGCTGGAGGTGGCGGCGCTGGCCTATAGCCGGCGTGACTCGGGTCTTTCGGCTCGCCCGACCGCAGCGTCATCGCCGGCACCGGAGGTCTCGGTCCAAGCTGCCGCCGCGGTTGGCCCGGCGTTGATCATGGGGGCCAGCGGCCATCCGATCCCAACGCCGACCTATATCCAGAGCGTGATGAACCTGTACATCCATGGGCCCTATCCCGACGCGCTACCGTTTCAGCTGGACACCCCCGAGGGGCTGTACCCGATCACCGGCGTGAAGAGCCTGCCGCTGAACGTCTCCGTCCAGCAGGGTCTCGACATCCTTGGCGCACAGGTGCTCAAAGAGTGGGTCGCCGGAAATCACCCCGTTGTGTTCGGCTATTCGCAGAGCTCGATCATCTCCTCGCTCTTCATGGCGCAGCTGCCAGCCGACCAGCGAGATGACATCGACTTCGTCCTGGTCGGCAACGAGATGAACCCCCGCGGCGGCCTCCTTTCCCGCTTCCCCGGGCTGAATCTGCCGAGCCTCGGCATCAACTTCGGGGGCGCCACCCCGGTGGGCAACTACAACCTGACGAACTACACCCTCGCTTACGACGGTTTCGCCGACTTCCCGAGGTATCCGCTCAACTTCCTGTCGGTGCTCAACGCGGGACTGGGCATCATCTTCGTCCACACCCAGTACGCCAACCTCACGCCGGAAGACATCAATTCGGCCATCCTGCTGAACAGCAGCGAACCGACCGAGAAGTACTACATCATCCAACACCCCGACCTCCCCCTGCTCGAACCGCTACGCCTGATCCCGGTGATCGGCAACCCCATCGCGGATCTGCTGCAGCCCGCCCTGTCGGTCATCGTCAACCTCGGGTACGGCGATCCCGAGTACGGCTGGTCCAATGACGGAAACGCCAACGAACAACAGCCTTTCGGCTTCCTGCCCGCACCCGAGATGTGGGGCAAGGCGGCCCGCATGTTCGTCGACGGCATCGGGCAGGGCATCGAAGACTTCGCGGCCGACATCAGCCCGGGCGGCATCATGTCGCGGGAACTCGCCGCACTGAAACCGCCAACGCCGGGTCCGCTCACACTGCCAACGCCGACCGGCCTGATCCCGTTCTTGCAGAACTCGATCAACGATGTCGCGTACAACATCTCCAACTCGTCGGCCGCGCTCTATGCCGCCCTGCTGCCGACCGCCGACCTCGCCAACGCCGTTGTCACGATGCTGCCCGCATACGCCGTCTACGTCTTCCTCGAAGGCATCCAGCAAGCGCTGTCCGGAGACGTCATCAACGGTTTGGTGAACGCGATCGGCAGACCACTGGCCGCCAGCGTGGGGTTGGTGACAACGGCAGGACTTATCGAGGCGCTCGTCCTGCTTCAGGCCGTCCAGGGTTTCCTGGGCCAGGAGACCGACGTCTAACTACAGCGAAAGTATTGTCGCCGAGGCGGTTCCGGGCGCGCCGTAGACCTGGGCCAGCCCGATGCGGGGGTTGCCCGGCACCTGACGTTCCCCGGCCTCGCCGCGCAGCTGTCGCACCAGTTCGTGCATCTGGCGCAGACCCGAAGCGCCGATCGGCTCGCCGTTGGCGATCAGTCCGCCGTCGGTGTTGATCGGCAGCGAGCCGTGGATCTCGGTGGCGCCGTCGGCAAGCAGCTTTTCCTGCTCACCGTCGAGGCACAGACCGGTCTCGGCCATATGGATGATCTCGGCACCGGCGTCGGTGTCCTGCAGCTGGGCGATATCGACGTCCTCGGGCCCGATCCCGGCCGCCTCGTAGGCCGCCTTGGCCGCGTAGACCGTCGGCGACACATCCTCATCGAGCGGCGCCGAGGTGCCGTGCACCTCGTAGGCGCCGAAGGTCCGGGTGCGAATCTCACTGGCGCGCACGTACACTGGCTTGTCGGTGAACCGATGGGCGATCTCGGCGCGGCACATGATGACCGCTGCGGCACCCTCGTCGGGAGCGCAGAACATGTACTGCCGCAACGGGTAGTTCAGCACCGGCGACGCCATGATCTCCTCGACGGAGATCTCCTTGCGGCGGAACGCATTCGGGTTGAGCACACCGTTACGGAAGTTCTTGTTGGCCACCCGCGCCAGCGTCTCCTCGGAGATGCCGTGATCGTGGAGGTAGCGGTTGGCCTTGATGCCGAAGAACTTGGTCGTGACGAACTGCCCGTTCTCGGCATACCACTGCGGCAGAGCCAGTTTCGCGGGGTCGTCGGTGAAGGCGCCGCGCGGGTGCTTGTCCAGACCCACCGCGATACCGATGTCGTACTTGCCGAGCCGGATCGTGTCGGCGGTCTGCTGGATGGCGCTGGCCGCGGTGGCGCAGGCATTGAAGACGTTGGTGAACGTGATCCCGGTAAGGCCCACCAGGCGCGTCACCGCGTCGGGGTTGGACACCTCATAGCTGCCGCCGAAACCGAACTGGATGTCCTTCCAGTCCGCGCCTGCGTCCTGCAGCGCCAGCTCGATGGCTTCGGCCCCCATCTGCATGGCGGTCTTCTCGAACCGGCCGAACGGGTGCAGACCCACACCGATGATCGCGACATCGTTGCTCATGCCTGCGCCGCCTCGGTGGGCTGGAAGGCGAAGGTGACGACCTCGTTGCCCTCGGCATCGGTGGCGAACGGGATCATGGTGAGCTCGACGTCCATGCCCCACTTCAGCTTTGCCGGGTCGTTCTCGGTGAGCCGGCCCTCGACGCGCACGACGTCATCCAGCTGCACCAGGCCGACACCGAACGGGACGAAGTCCTTACCGGTGGGGCCGATGTAGGGCGCTCCGGGTGCGAAGCCCTGGGTGGTCCAGGCCACCAGGGTGCCGCGCCGGGGCAGCTTGACCTCGCTCATACCGGCTGCACTGCAGCGCGGGCACCGTTCCTGACTGGGAAAGACCGTGGCCGAACAGCTGGCGCATTCACTGCCGATCAGCTGCGGATTCTCCTCCGGCCAAGTGGAGATTTCGGGCGCCAGGGCCTTTTGCATAGCGGCATCCTTCGTAGTCCAGGTCAGTGCGGCGATCGTACAACACTGTTGGCCGTGGATGGAAACCCCATTCTCATCTGAGTGCACGCCCTTCTCGGACTAACACGAGCTCACGCCAGCGCGGGGATCACCTCACGCTCGAACAGCTCGATGCCGGACCGGTCGTAGGCGGCCTCCGGGAAGTAGCAGATCACGTACTCACAGCCCAGGTCCCGCAAGGCCGTCAGGCTCTCGATGACCTGCGCGGGCGTGCCCGCGGCGGAGCCCGGCGCGCTGACCGTCGTCATCATCGCGTCGGCGGCGGCGTCCCCGCAGACCCCGGCCAGCCGGTCACGCACTCGCTGCACCCGCTGTGTGACGTCGTCCTGCGACGTGCCGATGATCGCGTTCACGTTGGCCGAGCGCACGATGGCATCGAAGTCGGTACCGACCTCACGGCAGTGCTCGGCGAGCACCTGCGATTTGTGCGCGAAGCCGTCGGGCTCTGAGGTGAAGTTGGTGTACTGCGCGTACTTCGCGGCGATCTTGAGCGTCACCTTTTCCCCGCCGCCGGCGATCCACAGCGGAATTCCATTCTCCTGCAATGGCTTAGGCGCAACAATCGCGCCGTCGACCTGGTAGTGCTTGCCGTCGAAACTCACCTTCCCTTCCCGCCAGGCGTCGCGCATGATCCGCACACCCTCGTCGAGGCGGGCCAGCCGCACACCCGCGGAGGGGAACCCGTAGCCGTAGGCGCGCCATTCGTGCTCGTACCACCCGCCGCCGATACCCATCTGCACTCGGCCACCGGAGATGATGTCGGTGGTGGCCGCGACCTTGGCGAGGTAGACGGGGTTGCGGTAGCTCATCGCCGTGCACATCTGGCCGAGCTTGATCCGCGAGGTGCTCGCCGCGTACGCCGCCATCAGAGTCCATGCCTCGTGGGTGGCTTCGTTGGTCGGCATCGGCACCGTGTGGAAATGGTCGTAGACCCACAGCGAGTCCCACGGTCCCGCATCGGCGTGATCGGCCAGATCCCGCATTACCTGCCAGTGCTTTTCAACGGGAATGCCGACCAGATCCAATCGCCAGCCCTGGGGAATGAACAGTCCGAATCGCATTCCACCGACTCTACGGCGGCGGCCGCCAGCCGCCCAGGGCCGCCTCGAGGTGTGCGGCGACCGCCAGCGCCGTGGCGTCCTGCCATGGCCGGGCGGCGATCTGGACTCCGATCGGCAGGCCTTCGGCCGACGTTCCGCACCGGACCACGACGGCAGGCCAGCCGGTGAGGTTGTGCACCATCAAGTGGGAGAAGTCGCTGATCTCCACGAGGCCGTGGTGGTGCGGCTTGGCCGGAGAAGGCATGGCGGGTCCGATGATCACGTCGTAGCCGCCCATGAACGACAGCATCTCGAGGCGGAAGGTGTCGATGTCGACGAGCCGGCGCCGGGCCTCCGAGAGCGTGAACTCGAGGCCGCGCGCCTGCCGGAGGAACTCGGCGAGTTCTTCCGACGGTTCGGTAGCCCCCATCGCGGCGAGGTCCGCCTCGAAGCCCTCACCCCGATCCCCACCCAGAAAGACTGATTCCCAGAGCAATTCGATGGTTCGGTTCAGGCATGCGGGCTGATCCCAGCGGACGGTCGCACCGGCGTCGGCGACGGCTTGCGCTGCCGCGGTGACGACGGCGGCGACCTGCGCCTCCGGTGGCGAGATGCCGTCGAGCAGATAGGTCGCCACCCGCAACGAGGCGAGGTCGACGTCATCGGGGCTGCCGAGCGGCGCGGCCGTGGCATACGGATCGCCGAGATCGGGGCCGGCCATGATGGACAGGCCCAACTGCAGGTCGGCTACCGAACGGGCCAGCGGCCCATAGCAGTTGAAGGGCCCGAAGATGCCAGGGGCGTCACCGAAGACGCTGCCGGTTCTGGGAATCCGCCCATGCGTGGGCTTGAGCCCGGCGATGCCGCAGTTGTGCGACGGCTGGCGAATGCTGCCGCCACCATCGGAGCCGACACTCAGCGCCGCCCCGCCCGCACTGATCAGCGCGGCCGACCCGCCGCTGCTGCCGCCAGGGGTGCGCTGGTGATCGAACGGATTGGTGGTGCGCCCGTAAAGATTGTTGTTGGACTCACCCCCGCGCCCCATCTCCGGCACGTTGGTCATGCCCAGCACGATGGCGCCCTCGGCGCGGAGCCGGGACACCACCGTCGCGTCGCGCTCGGCCACCGCTCGCAGCGCCGGACTGCCGCCCGAGCAGACCAGCCCGGACACCAGCATCACGTCCTTGACCACCACCGGCAGCCCATGCGCCCGGCCCAGTGGCTGACCCCGCGCGGCCCGCTGGTCGGCCGCCTCGGCGGAGCGCCGCAGCAGCTCCGGGTCGGCGGCCGCGACCAGGGCGTTGAGCGCGGGGTTGACGGCGTCGATGCGCGCCAGGTGCGCGTCGAGGACCTCCCGGCAAGACACGACCCGTCCCGCCATCATGCGAACCAGCTCGTGGGCGGGCAAATGACAGAGATCGGTCATCTCGCAATGGTGATACGCAAAGGGCGCGACTTCCCCGGTTTGACCGAAGAACCCGCGCCCTTGACCAGCCCCGGGACGGCAATCGGCCCCTCCCATCCGGGAGGGGCCAATGCTCCCCCTAGCCTCCTCATTCCCCTGGCGTAATCCCCATCACACCCCAAAATCTAGCTGAGAGCAAGCTGAGATGCTGTAATTCAGCAAAAATTTTCCCCCACGTGGGCAAATGAGAGTCGGGACCGCCGTCCGCCATTCATTTTTGACAAATGTCGAGTTCAGACCCACTTAGCCGAATAACACGCGGCGGCAAATCGCGCGTCAACTCGGCAATAGGGCAATTCGGCCAGCAACCGAGGTCTCGGATCGGTATAGGCGACAATGAACCAATGTTTGCTCGTATCCGCGGGGCCGTACGTTTGTTGCAGCTCACGCCGCAACGAAAGTCCGCATAGCGGATTTGCGACTTGGCGGCGGTCCGCCGCCTGCGAGAACAGGCCGCGGCCCCCGCCGTCGGTACCCGAGCCGTCGCCCTGGCAATGACCTGAGAGGGTCTGACCCCTACGGTGCGGCGCCGGTGTACATCGCGGCCACCTCACGAAGGGCGACCTTCAGCGACGGGTTCCGCGGCAACTCGGCAACCACGACCACCGCGACGGGCACACAGTGCTTGGGGAGAGCGTCGCGGACCAGGCCGACGAGTTCGGCCGGGTCGGGCGGCGGAGAGCCGGCGATCGCCTCCACCGCCGCGAACGGCACCTCGCCGAGCCGGGCATCGGGGACGCCGACCACCGCCGCGTCGCGCACCGCAGGATGGGAGACAAGCACCCGGCGAACCGTCTCCGGCAAGACCTTGAATCCGCCGCGGTTGATCGCCCCGTCCGCGCGGCCATGGAGCGTGATGAACCCGTCGACGTCCACGGCAGCCAGATCATTCGTGCGGATCCAGTCCGGGCTGACGGCCGCGATCCTGGCCTCCAGCACACCCTGATCGCCGGCCGGCACCTCGGCACCGCTGTGCGGGTCGATGATGCGGACCTGGGTGTTGGGCATCACCCTCCCCGAGCTCGCCCGCTTGACGGCACCGAACTCGCGATAGAGCTCGGGCGTCCAGGTGCACACCGAGCCGGCGAATTCCGTTGCGCCGTAAGCCAACAGCACCGGGACGCCGTAACGCTCCTCGAAAGCGTCCCGGGTCTCGGGATCCAGCGGGCCCGCCGCGCTGATCACGTAGTCCAGCGAGGCGAGATCCTCGCGCGGTAGGTCGGCGTCGAGCAGCATCCGCACCGCCGCGGGCTGCAGGCCGCAGCGGCGGACCCCGTACGTCTTCACCACACGTACCCATTCGGAGACGCTGAACTTCTCCAACAGGGCGATCCGCTTACCGAGGTAGGCGCCGGTAATCAACTGGCACACCCCGCCGATCCCGCCCAGCGGCCAGTACATCAGTTCGGGCGGATCGTCGGCGGAGGCGCCGCCGATCGCCACGCTGGCCACGGTGTGTTCCAGCACGGAGGCGGGGATGGCATGTCGTTTGGGTGGGCCGGTGGTCCCACTGGTGAGCACGTGAAGGCCGGTGGAACCGTCCCGGCCCGCCGCGTGCAGCCGGTCCGACACCCGCTCGATGCCGGAAACACGTTCTACGGTCGGCGGTTTCAGATCGACCGCGATTCCCGCCGTGCCCGTGCGGCGGGCCGCGGCGATCGCCGGCTCGGTCCAGTCCTCACGGTCGGCGACAACCGCCGCCAGCTCCAGCTTCTCGATATCGCGCCCTAGGGCCTCGGCCGACTGGAACGAATAGATCATCGACACCCACCGGCCTGCGCCGAGCAACCCCACCACGGCGCCCGCTTGGGGTGGCCGGTTGCGCGCTACCACCCCCACGGCCGCACCGTCGGCGACGCCGGCCGCACGCAACGCCTCGTCGATCGCGTCGGCGTAGGCGGCGATCTCGGCGCCGGTGTACCACCGGCCCTTGAACTCGATGCACGGCGCGCTGCCGTATCCGGCCAGGCTGGTGGCCAGCGTGCTGCTGATGGTCGCGGCGCCGTCGGTCACGGGGTCACGCTAACCGACGCCCCCTCCACGTGGCCCTGACAGGGCACACCCCGTGGGTCATAGTTAGGGTTACCTAACTTAGGAGCGCGAATGACGACGACATTCCTCGACTCGGTGTTGCGGCGTGCCCGCGCCGGCATCGGCACATTTCCCTACCCGCATCAGGCAGCCGCACTTCTGGACAATCCGCTGCGCCGCAAGATGGAGAATCCCAGCCAGTCGATCGACGTGATCGAGCTGACCGGTAGCGAGCGAGTCCTCGAAATCGGCCCGGGCCCAGGGTTTTTCAGTGTCGAGCTGGCTGATCGCCTGACCTCTGGCCAGCTTGACCTCTTCGATATCCAGCCGCAGATGCTGGCCAAGGCGCGGCGCAAGCTCGAGCAAGCCGGCCATCACAACGTCGGCTATACCGCCGGGCAGGCCGGTGCGGAGCTGCCGTTCCCCGCCGGCACGTTCGACGCCGCCTTCCTGGCCGAGGTCATCGGCGAGGTGCCCGACAAACAGGCGTGCGTGCGTTCCCTCGCGGCCGTCCTCAAGCCCGGCGGGAAGCTGGTGTTCCACGAGGCGTTTCCCGACCCCGACCGCCTCAGTGTCGACGAGCTGCGGGCACTGTGCGAGCCGGCCGGCTTCGTCCTGGACCGCTCCGAGCAGTCCCGGTGGAAGGACATCGTCCGCTTCCGCCGCACACCATAGGCCCCGGGTTCACAGCAGACCCGCAGCTCATCGATACACAGCCGCCTCGCCGGTATGCCACGATCTGCCCGTGTCGTCGTCCGATGATCCCGGGGATCGCGTCGAGGAGCTCGAGCTCGCGGCCGCGCCGCGACGGGTGCCCGCCAGCTTCGTGCTCGCCGAGCTGTTGCCGTTCCGCTGGTGGTACCTGTGGGCGATGTTCATGATCGCGGTCGCGCTGATCGCGCTCTGGGGCGCCTTCCCCCTGGGCTTCACGATCACGGCGGTCGCGACCCTGGTGGCGATCTACGCCTACCAGATCTACGGCATGTCCCAGCGGCTCGCGTTGCTGAAGTGGGGTGAGGTCGCGACGGTCGATGGTGCCGATACCCTCACGCGCGGAACGTATTACAGCGGCACGACCTACTACAACTCCTACCTGCCGGTGGCCAACGGCTGGACCGTGCAGCGGCCGCGCTACAGCGGACCGAGCACCAAGACCAAGGTCCGCTATCGCCTCGGCGACTACCAGGGCGACATCGTCGTGCGGGGCCGCGAGTACACCGACGGGGTGGTGCTGGCCGACCCGCGCAAGCCCAGCCGGGCGCGGTGCGTCACCGCGTTCGCCTACGACCTGGACCGCGACGAATCCGGCAATTGGATCGGCCGCCTGCGGCCGCGCCTGATCGTCGGCATGGTCGTCTGGCTGGTGGTGATGATCGGCTGGCTCGCGCTGGCCGGGTTCGTCGGCGTCACCCTCAACCGCCCCGACGGGCCGCAGACCGCCACCGCGAGCAACGGGCTCGACGTCGTGGGCAACGACAAGATGGCCACCTACGCCTGCGACGGCGGCGACATCGACGTCGTCGGTGACGACAACGCCGTGACCGTCACCGGCCATTGCCGCAAGGTGCGGGTCTCCGGCGACGACAACTCGGTCACCCTCGAAACCGCGGACAGCATCCGCACATCGGGCACCCACAACGTCGTCACCTATCGCAGCGGATCGCCCGCGATCACCAACTTCGACGACAGCAACACGGTCACACAGAAGGGCTGACACGCAAAAGCCCCCGAAACGCCGTTGTCTCGGGGGCTTTTACGTCTTGTCGGATTAGAGCAGCGATGCCGGCGGGTTGAACCGCTCGCCGTACTTGGCCGCCAGTTCCTTGGCTCGCGCCACGAAGGCTTCCTTACCGATACCGGCCGGGCCCTCGTAGCCGACGATGAACTGCGCCGAGCCACCGGTCCACGGCGGGAAACCGATGCCGAGGATTGAGCCGATGTTGGCGTCGGCTGTCGTCATCAGCACGCCTTCGTCGAGGCATTTCTGGGTTTCCAGTGCCTCGGCGAACAGCATGCGGTCGACCATGTCCTGGATCGGGATCTCGGAGGTTCCTGAGTTGAACGTCTCCTTGAGCCCGGGCCACAGCTGGGTGCGCTTACCGTCGACGTACTCGTAGAACCCGGCGCCCTTGAGGCGGCTGGGCCGATCGAGCTCGATCATCTTCTCGACGACCGCCTCGGCCGGGTGCGCCTCGTAGGTGCCGCCCGCGTCTTCGATGCCCTTGCGCGAGGCGACGGCGATCTTGTGCATCAGCTCGAGGTTGAGCTCATCAGACAGCTGCAGCGGCGCCGCCGGGTAACCGGCCTGACCGCCCGCGTGCTCGATGCTGGCCGGGGCGACACCCTCGCCGAGCATGGCCAGCGCCTCGTTGACGAAGGTGCCGATGACGCGGCTGGTGAAGAAGCCACGGCTGTCGTTGACGACGATCGGAGTCTTGCCGATGGCCAGCGTGTAGTCGAACACCCGGGCCAGCGCTTCGTCAGAAGTCTTCTCGCCCTTGATGATTTCGACCAATGGCATCTTGTCGACCGGTGAGAAGAAGTGGATCCCGATGAAGTCGTCCTGGCGCTTGACGCCGGACGCGAGTCCGGTGATCGGCAGCGTCGAGGTGTTCGAGCCCAGCAGTGCGTTGGGCTCAACGATGTCCTCGATCTCCTGGAACACCGAGTGCTTGAGTTCCTGGCTCTCGAAGACGGCTTCGATGACGAAGTCGACACCCTTGAAGTCGGCGGGGTCCGCACTCGGGGTGATCCGGGCCAGCAGGGCGTCGCTCTTCTCCTGCGTGGTCTTGCCGCGCTCGAGCGCCTTGGCCTCGATCTTCTCGGAGTAGTTCTTGCCCTTCTCAGCGGCTTCGATGCTGACGTCCTTGAGCACGACGTCGTAACCGGCCTTTGCCGAGACGTAGGCGATTCCGGCGCCCATCATGCCGGCACCAAGGACACCGATCTTCGTGATCGGGGTCTTGCCGATGCCCTCGGGCCGCGAACCGCCCGAGCTGATGAACTGCATATCGAAGAAGAACGCCTGGATCATGTTCTTCGCGACCTGGCCGGTGACCAGCTCGGTGAAGTAGCGGCTCTCGATGCGGCTGGCGGTATCGAAGTCGACCTGCGCACCCTCGATGGCTGCAGCCAGGATCGCCTTGGGTGCAGGCATATTCGCGCCCTTGAGCTGCTTGCGCAGCAGCGCCGGGAACGACGGGAGAATAGCCGCGAGCGCCGGGCTGGACGGCGTGCCGCCCGGCATCTTGTAGCCCTTCTTGTCCCACGGCTGCTCATGCGCATCGGGGTTGGCCTTGATCCACGCCTTGGCAGCGGGAACCAGCTCTTCGACGGTCGGCAGAACCTCGTCCACCAGCCCAATTTCCAAGGCCTTGGCCGGCTTGAACCGGGTGCCCTGGCTCAGCACGGTCATGAACGCGTTCTGGATACCGAGCATGCGGACGGTGCGGGTCACGCCGCCGCCGCCGGGCAGCAGGCCCAGCGAAACCTCGGGCAGACCAAGGACACTGCCCTTGGCGTCGGCCGCGATGCGGTGATGGCACGCGAGTGCGATCTCCAGGCCGCCGCCGAGGGCGGCGCCGTTGATGGCGGCGACGACCGGCTTGCCGAAGGTCTCCAGCGTGCGCAGCGCCTTCTTGACGGTTTCGACCGTGGTGAAGGCGTCACCGGCGTTCTCCGGGCCGAGGTGGATCATCGACTTGAGATCACCGCCGGCGAAGAAAGTCTTCTTCGCGCTGGTGATCACCACGCCGGTGATCGAATCCTTCTCGGCGACAAGACGTTCTACGGCCTTGTCCATCGACTCGGTGTAGTGCTCGTTCATCACGTTCGCCGACCCGGTCGGGTCGTCCAGTGTCAGCGTGACGATGCCGTCGGCATCCTTGTCCCACTGAATCGTGTTCTCTGCCATAGCTTTTCCCTAAACCCTCTCGATGATGGTCGCGACACCCATGCCGCCGCCGATGCACAGGGTGACGAGCGCACGTCGCGCGTTGCGGCGCTCCAGCTCGTCGACCATGGTGCCCAGGATCATGGCGCCGGTGGCGCCCAGCGGGTGGCCCATCGCGATGGCGCCACCGTTGACGTTGAGCTTCTCGTCGGGGATGTTCAGATCCTTCTGGAACTTCAACACCACCGAGGCGAAGGCCTCGTTGAGCTCGAACAGGTCGATATCGTCGACCGTCAGGCCGGCCCGGTCCAGCACCTTGCGGGTGGCCGGGGTGGGTCCGGTCAGCATGATCGTCGCGTCGGCACCGCTGGTGGCGGTCGCCACGATGCGCGCCCGCGGCGTGAGTCCCTGTGACTTACCGGCCTTCTCGGTGCCGACGAGCACCAGCGCGGCGCCGTCGACGATGCCCGAGCTGTTACCGCCGGTGTGGACGTGGTTGATCTTCTCGATCCAGTGATACTTCTGCAGCGCCACATCGTCGAAGCCGCCCATCGAGCCGATGCCGTCGAATGCGGTGCGCAGCTTGCCGAGGCTTTCCACCGTCGAACCCGGGCGCATGTGCTCGTCGTGGTCGAGGATCAGCAAGCCGTTCTGATCGCGGACCGGAACGACGGATTTGGCGAAGTAGCCGCCCGACCAAGCCGCAGCCGCGCGCTCCTGCGAACGGGCCGCGTAGGCGTCGACATCCTCGCGGGAGAAGCCCTCGATGGTGGCGATCAGATCGGCACCGATGCCCTGCGGGGCGATGTAGTTGTCATACGTCACGACGACGTCGCTGAACATGGCGCCACCGTCGGAGCCCATCGGGACGCGGCTCATCGACTCGACCCCGCCAGCGAGGACCAGGTCGTCCCAGCCCGAGCGCACCTTCTGTGCGGCGGTGTTGACGGCCTCGAGGCCGGACGCGCAGAAGCGGTTGAGCTGCACGCCGCCGGTGGTGTCGGGCAGACCTGCGGCCAGCACGGCGGTGCGGGCGATATCGCCGCCCTGGTCGCCGACAGGCGAAACGACACCGAGGACGACATCGCTGATCAGCGTCTCGTCCAGGTCGGGATGCCGGCTGCGGAGTTCGTCGATCAGGCCGACGACGAGGTTGATCGGCTTGACCTCGTTGAGGGCGCCACCGCGCTGCTTGCCGCGCGGGGTGCGGATGGCCTCGTAGATGAAGGCTTCTTCGGACATGTGTGTTCTCTCCAGGTCCTGTTCGGAATTGGGTGTGACGACCGAATGACGGTCATCCTCTAAACGCGAAGCTTAGCAAGCCCGCCCAACCGGATGGTTGGGGCCGCTACCGAACGTCAGGCTGCGGCGGTGACGATGATCGAATCGTTCGAGGTGTCCCAGGCCTTCATGAAGGCGGGTATCGAAAGCGTGGTGTTCGCCTCGTCGGCAGCGGGATCGTTGAGGTGCACGACGTTCTTGTTGGTGTCGACCCCGGTGACCACGACGAAGTGGTCGGCCGCGGTCCGCTGATCACTGGTTTCCTCGACGAGCGCGTAGTTGACGAACGCGATGACCTTGCGGCCGGCGCCGAGGTACTGCTCGAGGGCGTTCAGGCCGGTGGCGTCGGGTCCCGACGTATCGCTGTTCACCGACGTGATGCCGTAGTGCTTGAACAGGGCAGGCAGGTCCCCGACCGAGATGCCGCCGTCGTTGGGCTTGTAGATCTTGGTCCCCGGGTTGACCTCGGACGGCGTCTGCTCGGCCACCATCAGGATCTGCGCCTCGGTCGGCCGCTCGCCGGTGAGCTGACCGACGATGTCGCCCACCGACATGGCCCCGCAGTTGTCCTGAAGCGACTGGGCCGCCCAGTACGGCGCGGCCGCGGCCGGATCGCCGTAGACGCCGCTGGATGAACCCGACGGATCGGCCAGCGCGGTGCCCTGACCCAGCGCAATCGTCAGCGCCGCGGCGAACGCTATGGCACCCGAACGCAAGAGTGATCCGACCATCCGCACACGGTAAACCCACTATTGACGAGCGCGCAGATAATCTGCGCTGCGAATCTGCTGGGTAGGCTCGCCGGCTATGACTGGTTCCCATGTCGCCGGCCGCCCGGCTCCGGTGTCGCGGCTACAGCCCTACGCGGTGACCATTTTCGCCGAGATGTCGGCACTTGCCGCGCGCATCGGCGCGGTGAACCTCGGCCAGGGCTTCCCGGACGAGGACGGCCCGGTCGGCATGCTGGAGGCGGCGCAGAAAGCGATCGCCGAGGGCGTCAACCAATACCCGCCGGGGCTGGGCATCGCCCCGCTGCGGGAGGCCATCGCCGCCCAGCGCAAGCGGCAGTACGGCGTGGAGTACGACCCCGAGTCCGAGGTGCTGGTCACCGTCGGCGCCACCGAAGCGATCGCGGCCGCCGTCATCGGCCTTGTCGAGCCGGGCTCGGAGGTGCTTCTGATCGAGCCGTTCTACGACTCCTACTCCCCCGTGATCGCGATGGCCGGCTCAACGCGGGTACCGGTGCCGCTGGTGCCCGACGGCCGCGGTTTCACCCTTGACGTCGATGCCCTTCGGGCCGCGGTGACGCCGCGGACCAGGGCGCTGATCGTCAACTCACCGCACAACCCCACCGGCATGGTCCTCTCCGACCACGACCTGCGGGCGCTGGCGACCCTCGCCGTCGAGGCGGATCTGCTGGTGATCACCGACGAGGTCTATGAGCACCTGGTCTTTGACGGCAAGCGGCATCTGCCGCTGGCGGCCTACCCCGGGATGGCCGGGCGGACGGTGACGATCTCGAGTGCGGCCAAGATGTTCAACTGCACCGGCTGGAAGATCGGCTGGGCGTGTGGAGCTCCGGAGCTGATCGCCGGGGTGCGGGCGGCCAAGCAGTACCTCAGCTATGTGGGCGGCGCCCCGTTCCAGCCCGCGGTGGCCTATGCCCTGAATTTCGAGGAAGCGTGGGTGAGCGCGCTGCGGGATTCGTTGCAGGCCAAGCGCGATCGGCTGGCCGCAGCGCTGACCGAGTTGGGTTTCGGGGTGCACGACAGTGCGGGCACCTACTTCCTGTGTGCCGACCCGCGACCGCTCGGCTACTCCGACAGCACCGCGTTCTGCGCGGAGCTACCGGGTCTGGCGGGGGTGGCGGCCATCCCGATGTCGGCGTTCTGCGATCCGGCCTCACCATATTTCGGGGCGTGGAATCACTTGGTGCGCTTCGCTTTCTGCAAACGCGATGACACCCTCGACGAAGCGATCCGGCGACTCGGCGCGCTACAGGGCGGCCGCGACATCCCATAGCGCCTGCGGCGGGACGTCCTGCGACCGCAGCGGGCTCAGCACCAAATCCGTTGCGCCCGCGTCGAGATAGCTTTGCAATTGGCGCACCACGGCCGGTACCGACCCGACGGCGGCGAGGTCGGCCACATTGTCGAGACCCTCGCGGGCAATCACGTTCCGATACGAGGGAATCGTGGCGTAGAAGGCGAGTTCCTCGGCGGCCACCGCACGCCCGGCCGCCTCGTCGTCGGTGATCAGCACCGGCACCGCGGCGATGACGCGCGGCCGGGGGCGACCCGCCTCGGTGGCGGCGTGGGTGATGACCGGCACGATGAACTCGCCGATGGTGCGCGGGCCGGCCAGATACGGCAGTGTCCCGTCGGCCAATTCACCGGTGACCGCCAGCGCCTTGGGGCCCATCGCCGCCACATACACCGGCACCGGTCTGCCCCCGGGCACCGCGACATCCCATTCCGGGGCGGCGGAAAGCTCGGATCCGTGGAAATCGACTGCGCCAGTGTCGAATACCGATCGCAACACGGTCAAATGCTCACGCAGCCGGGTGATCGTGTTGGGCCACGCCTGGCTGAAGGCCACCCGCTCTGGCTCGTGGGCGCCGAGTCCAAGGCCGAGGCTGAAGTTGCCGTGACTGGCGGCCTGCGCGGTCTGCGCCAGCGAGGCGACGATCAGCGGGTGGCGCGGATTCAGCGGCACCACCGAGGTTCCCACGCCAAGGCCGGGCACCGCGGCGCCGACTACCGCGGCCAGCGCGATGGCGTCGAGGTCGAACCGCTGGGCGAACCAGACTTGGCGAACACCCGCGGCGTAGGCGCCCTGGGCCTGGTCGATGACATCGTCCACGGCGTTGTCGGCATCAGGATTCGGTAGCAGCACCACTCCGGTCGTCATGCCTCACCCCAACGCGGACCCGACCCGCGGGCATTCCGATCTAATCGGGCTGAAGTGAACCCTTGCCGCCCAGGACGAAGAGGCGCAAGCCCTCGGTCGCCGCCGCGAGGACCGCCTTCTTGGCCCGCTTGACCAGGAACAGCGGCAGCGGCGTGGACGGTTCCAGGGTGAGGTCGAACCGAACGCGGGTCGACTCCCCTTCCCGTTGCAGGGTGTACTCGCCGTGCTGGGCGTGTTGTTGCGCGGTCCGGTCGGCGTCCCAGACCACCCAGTCCCGGCCCCAGTGGTACTCGAGGATCTCGTGATCGACCAGGCCGAGCAATCTGACGGTGACCTTGACCAGCCGCGGCCGGCCGTCTGCGTAGCGATCCACGACATGGGCATGCTTGTGGATCGACGACCACGTCGGCACCGCCTCGACATCGGCAAGCGCGTCGAGAACAGCCTCCGGCGGGGCGTCGATCACGATCTCGCGTGATGCCCGAACCGCCACACCAGCAAACATAACTACCGAAACGGCGCGCCGTGTCGGCTTTGGCCCAGTTCGCCGATTACCAGCCGATCTCGGACAGCGGCGTGGTGCCCTGCGGCGGCGAGCCGACGGGGCCGGTGACGCTGCGGGAGAACCGCGGCGCGGGCGCGGCCTGCTCGGTACCGTCGACGTCAATGACCGTTCGGCGCGCCAAAAGATGTTCGTTCGAAGCGGCCTCGGTCCAGCTCAGCACGGGCGTGACGCAGGCGTCAGTCCCGGCGAAGATCGCCGTCCACTCGTCACGGTTCTTGCTGGCGAACGCGCACGTGAACAGCTCCCGCATCTCGGGGTAGCGGGCGCGGTCGAACTGGTTGGGCACCTCGTCGGCCGACAGCTGTAGGCCTGCCAGCAACTGGGCGAAGAACTGCGGTTCGATCGCACCGACGGCCATGTGCCCGCTGTCGGCGGTCGCGTAGGTCCGGTAGTAGGGCGCGCCGCCGTCGAGCAGGAACGACTCCCGCTGGTCCTTGAGCGAGCCGGTGGCTTTCATGGTCCACATCATCTGCGACAGCACGCTGACCCCGTCGACCATCGCGGCGTCGATCACCTGGCCCTGGCCGGACGTCTCCCGCTCGTAGAGGGCGGCGACGATGCCGAGCAGCACCAGCATCGAGCCGCCGCCGAAATCGGCGACGAGGTTCAGCGGCGCGACCGGCGGGCGGTCCCGGTACCCGATCGCGCTCAGCGCACCGGTCTGCGAGAGGTAGTTGATGTCGTGCCCGGCGGTCGACGCCAGCGGCCCGTCCTGGCCCCAGCCGGTGATGCGGGCGAAGATCAACCGCGGATTGACCGCCGCGCAGTCGTCAGGGCCGATGCCGAGGCGTTCGCAGGTGCCGGGACGGAAGCAGTCCAGCAGGACATCGGCTTTGGCCGCCAGGTCCAGCAGCGCACCCGGTTCGGATTTCACGTCGAGGTCGACCACCCGCTTCCCCCGGTGCAGGAGGTCGACGTTCTCGGCAGGCATGCTCAGCCCGCCGGGCCGACGCACCCGCACCACGTCCGCACCGAGGTCGGCCAGGATCATGCCGGCGTGCGGTCCCGGCCCGATCCCGCCGAGCTCGATCACCCTCACCCCGGCCAGGGGTCCGGAATTCGTCACGCGGGTAAGGTAACTCAGCCGCCCTTCTGAACCTTCAGCACCTGCTTGCGCAGTCCGTCGGTGGCGGTTTCCATCGCCCCCTTGATGGTGCGCTTGACGACGAAGCCGGGCAGCGGCACAGCCACCTCGATGGAGAGGTCGAAGCGCAGCTTGGTCTTGTCGCCGTCGGGAGTCAACGTGTATTTGGCGTCCTGCGCCCGCAATTGGCCGGCCTTGACCAGCGTCCAGCTCACCACGTTGTCGGCCCAGGTGTATTCGACGATCTGCTCATCGGTCAGCCCCGCCGCCTTGATCTTCATCTTGACCTTGTGCGGCCTGCCGTCCTCGTAGGCCTCCAGGACCTCCGCACTCTGGTACTGCGGCGACCACGACGGCGTCGATGCGACGTCGGCGATCACGTCGAGAATTTCGTCGGGGGTGGCCTCGATCACGACCTCACGGGAATCTTTGACTGCCATGGCGTGACCATAGCGAGGCAGGCGGCGCCGGGGAAGGTATTGACCCGTTACGATCCCGGCGGCGCGAGCATGGACTGCCAGGTCTTGTTCCCCGGGTGTGCCAGATCGCCCTGGGTGTAGCGCTTGCCGTCCGGGCCGACGTAGTCACCGGTGGCCGGGTCGTACGGAACGAAGGCCACCGGCGGGGGTGCGGTGCCGGTGCCGTGGGGCGGTGGCACCCGCGGGTCGGCGCCCGGCGGATACTGCGGCACCCCTTGACCGGAGAACGTCGCGTTGGGATCGCCCTTCCAGTTGTAGCCGTCGTTGAGCGGCACGTAGTTCTCGTTGCTTTCGCACATCTCGATGGTCGGGGCGCGCTTGGCCGGATTGTTCTCACACGGAATGTTGCGCACGCCACGGACATTCATGTCGGAATCCTGTGGGAGCCGGCAGTAGAGATCACCGGCGGGGCGCTCCGGGTAGTCGACGTCCGACGGTGAGCGCTGTTGTTGCACGGGCAGGAACCCGGTGTTGCACGGGGGCGGCAGGTTGAGGTTGAGATTGAAGTCGAGGTAGATGCCGCGGTAGGGCTGCTTGACCCCGGAGTCGGCGACCGCGATGGCCTGCATCACCGAGGTGCCCTGGGGGAACAGCACCAGCAGCTGCTCGATGTCGTTGCGGTAGGTGACCGCGATGTCGCCGAGGCTCACCATATTGGCCAGCAACACCGGCAGTGCGGGCGCGATCCGGTCGAACAGTGCCCTGCCCTCCTCCAGTGCTGGGCCACCGGTGTTGAGCAGGTCGGCGAAAGCGCGGTCCTGGGCTTTGAACTGCCCCGTGACCGAGGCCATGTGGGCGGCCCACACGGCGATCGAATCGGCGGTCCGCACCTGCGAATTCAGCACCGGCGGTGATTGATCGATGAGCTGGGTCAGCGGCCCGACGGTCTTGCCGCCCTCGATGGCCAGCGCGGTGGAGCCATCGACAATGCGGGACAGCTCGGGTCCAAGACCGCCGACCGCGGTGGCTGCTTCGTCGACGACGGTGCGCAGGTTGTCCTGCGGGATCGCCTGCAGCCCTGTGTTGGTCGCATCGAGCAGGCGCCCGATATCGGGTGGGGTCTGGACTTCGGCGGCGGGGATGACATCGCCGTCGCGCAGTTTCGCGTTCGCACCCGGTTGCGGGGTGAGTTCGAGGAACTGTTCGCCGACCGCAGAGCGGCTGTGCACCGCGGCCGTAACCGGCCCGGGAATCGGTTGGCCCGAGTCGAGTTTCAGGACCGCGCGCACCCCGGTGCGGGTGACATCGATCGATTCGACCCGGCCGATCTCGGTGCCCCGATAGGTCACCACCGACGTCGGGTACAGCCCACCCGAGGTGGGCAATTCGACGGTGACGTGGTAGCGCCCGATCCCGAACAACGCGGGCAGGTGAATGAATCCGAATGCCATCACCCCGACCGCGATCAGGGTGACCGCACCCAGGATGGCCAGCTGGGTCCAGATCTGTCGCGATAGCCGCAGCACGTCAGTACCCGTCGAAATGGTAGGGCGCGATCAACGGGTTGACCGCGGTGTACGGACTCGGCATCTGGCCGATGGTGCGGCCCCACTGCATTTCGAGTTCGGTCAGGTTGCCCTCCCACCTGGTTCCGGTGAACAAGCTGCTGTCGATGCGGCTGAGGGTGAGGTCGATGACCAGCGTGATGTTCGCGAAGTCACCACGAAACCAGTTGGCGAGGTTGCTTTTCACCCACGGATAGGTGGACAGGAAGTCCAGGCCCTTGGTCAGCGCGGGCCCGGCGTTGGCCAGTTCGCGCAGGACGGGGGCGATATTGCGCAGGTTGTCCACCAGTGCCTGCTTGGTCTGGTGGACGGTGTCGGCGGCGATGGCGCCGAACTTGCCAAGCGCGTCGATCGCGTTGGCCAGCTTGGTGCGCGAATCGGCAAGCACCGCAAGTGCTTGCGGGATCGTGGTGAGCGCCTTGTCGACCACCGCATCCTTGGCCGCGACCTGCCCGGCCAGATTGTTGAGTCGTTCGGTGGCGGTGATGATGTCGTCGGTCTGGGCGTTGAGCTGGTCGATGAACGTATCGAGCTGCGTCAGCAGGCTTTTCATATCGCTCTCGCGGCCGGTCAGCGCAGTGGCGAAGGCCTGGTTGATCTCCTGGAGCTGGCCCAGCCCACCACCATTGAGCAGCACCGACACCGACGCCAGCGTCTGCTCAGTGGTCGGATAGGTGCTGGCCCGCGACAGCGGAATCAGCGAGCCGTCCTTGAGCTGCCCCTGCGGCGCTTCGTCAGAGGGCGGGGCCAATTCGATGTGCATCGATCCCAGCAGGCTGGTCTGCCCCACTTTCGCGGTGCTGTTCGCAGGCAGGTGGACATCGCCATCGATGCGCATCGTCACCAGGGCGTGCCAGTCCTGGACTTCGATCTTGGTGACGTTTCCGACGTTGACGTCGGCGACCCGCACCCGGGTGTTCTGCTGGATGGTCACCACATCCGGCAGCTGCGCCTGAATGGTGAAGGAGCCGGGCCCGGTACCGGTGGTGCCCGGCAGGCTCAGCGAATTCAGGCCGCGCCATTCGCACCCCGGGATCACCGAAAGGCACACCACACCGAGCACGAACGCCACTAGCCGCCTCATGGTGGGCCGCCCGGCACCATCATGCCCGCAAGTCCCTGGCTGGGATCGGTCGGGGTGGCCGCTTCGGCGGCCAGTGCACCCGCGTCGGTCGGTGGTGCAGACGCGGCCGGCGGCAGGTGCGGGTTGAGCCGGTCTTCGCTGTAGGTGATCTCGTTGGGACGCGCGACCGCGCCGGCGAAGGGGTTGATGCCGAGCGGCGGGTAGTTGAACTGCCGGTTCTTGATGATCGGCGCGAGGTACTGAGTGCAGAGTTTGGCGGACTGCTCGGCGCCTTCGCGGGCCGCGGCTTGGATTGAGCTGCAGATGAATTGGACGGTGTCGGCGAAGTTCACCGGCGCCAGGATCCCGGTGATGGCGCTCTGGGCCGGCTGATAAATGTTGGTGAAGTTGGAGAACACCGTCGGCGCGATGTGCAGGGCCTGCTTGACGTCGCCGCGGCTGTCGTTGAGTGCGGTGGTGATCGCATTGAGGTGGTCGAACGTCACGCCGAGACCTTCTCTGTTGTCGGCGACGAAGCCACGCAGGTCGTTGACGGCGCCGTCGAGGCCGTGGGTGGCGTTCGCGATCTCGTTGGGAGAGTTGGACAGCACGGTGGTGACGTCGGCGAGGTTGGTGTTGAACGAGGCGAGCAGATCGCTGCTCGAGGACAGCGCGGACACCAGCAGCTGCAGGTTGCGCACCGTGCTGAAGATGTCGGTGGCGTGGTCGCCCAACGCGGACGCGGCCTGCGAGAGCTTGATGACGGTGTCACGGGCGGTCTCGCCCTGCCCGCGGAGGTTGTCGGCGGTGGTGTTGATGAATTCACCCAGCGAGCTGACGCCACCGGGGGTCGTGGGTTGCAGTGTGTCGGTGAGCTTTTCCAATTGTCTGCGCAGGTCGTCCCACTCGATCGGAACCGCGGTGCGCTCGATCGGGATGCTCGCCCCGTCGGCCAGCGTCGGCCCGCCGGAGTAGGCCGGAATCAGTTGGATCGCACGCGCCGAGACCAGCGACGGCGACAGGATCGCCGCCTTGGCCTCAGCGGGCACCTTGTACTGGCTGTCGACGGAGAACGTGACCTTCGCCGAATTCGGTTGCGGTTCGATCTTGTCCACCGTGCCGACCGCGACACCGAGGATGCGGATCTCGTCGCCGGTGTACAGGCCGTTGGTGTTGGAGAAGTAGGCGACGTAGGTGTTGCGCGCAACGTGGCGTCCCCACGGGGTGGCGACGACGATGGCTACGGCCAGGATCACCACCAGGCTGATCCCGGTGACGATCTGGGTGAGGCGCCGATGTCGGTTCAGCATCGTCAGTTCCCTCCCGCGGCCGGGGGCACCGGCGGGATGGACGGCGGCGGCAGTTCACCGGGCGCGGGCGCCAGCGCGGGCGGCCCCGGCGGCGGGCCGCCGGGCGGCGGCGCAGGCAGCGGCTCGCGGTAGGGATACCGGCCAGGGAACTGTGCGGGCAGGTTGGGGTCCTGATTTCCCGTGATCGCCTCGGGCAGCGTCATATTCGGGTCCCCGCCCTGGCCGGTCCGCGGGAACGGCACCGGCAGCGGCGGGGTTCCCGGCTGGCCCACACCGGGGTCGACCAGTTGCGACGGCAGCAGCGTATTGGGGTCAAGCCCCAGGTCGGAGAACGCCGCGTCGATGAACGGCTGGGAGAACTGGCCCGGCGCCAGGTTGACCAGTGAGGCTTTGAAGAACGGTCCCGAACCGAGTACCTCGCCGAACGACATCGCGTAGCGCCGCAGCAGGTACAGGGTGCGCTGCAGTTCCTGCTTGCGGTTGTCCAGGATGCCGAGCACCCCGTTGAGCTTGTCGACGGCGGGCTTGAGCTGGGTGCGGTTGTCGTTGACAAGCCCGGAGATCTGCGCGGACACCGCGCTCAGGTTGCCCATCAACGCATCCACCGAATTGCGCTGTCCCAGCAGCTCAACCAGCAGCGCATTGGCATTGGCGACCAGCTGGGCGATCTGATCGCTGCGCTTGGCCAGCACTGCGGTGACCTTGTTCGCGTTGACCAGTAGGTCGCGCAGCTTGGCGTCACGGGCGTTGAGCGTGTCGGAGAAGCGCGCCACGCCCTGCAGTGCGAGTTTCAGATCGGGCGGAGTGTCCTTGAAGGTGTCGGCCAACGTGGTGAGCGCCGAGGACAATTGACTGGTATCCAAGCCGCTGATGGTCGTGGTGAGATCCCCCAGCGCATCGGTGAGATCGTAGGGAGACTTGGTGCGCTCCAACGGAATCGGGCCTTCGAGCGACCCGTCGCCGCGCGGCGTCAACTCCAGATACTTGGTGCCGAGCACGGTTTCGGTCTTGATCGCGGCCTCGGTGCGATCGCCCAGGTCGACGCCGTCGCGCACGGTGAAGTCCACCAGTACCTTGGTGCCCTGCAATTTGATATCGGAGATCCGGCCCACGCCGAGCCCGGACACCCGCACGTCGCTGCCGGTCTTGATGCCGCCCGCTTCGGCGAAGTACGCGGAGTAGTCACTGGTTCCCTTGATGAACGGGATCTTGTCGTAGGAGAAGACCGCGGCCACCAGCGCGACGATGACAAGGACACCGACGATGCCCACCGTCAGCCGATTACGTTCGGCCAATGGCTTGATGTTCGGGCGTTTGAGGCTGATTCGCGTCATTTGGGTGTGCACCGTCCCGTGTCCTGGCCCGCGAGTTTGACGTAGACGGGTTGGCCGCCCTTGCCGTTGACCTTGAGGATGGCGTCGCAGAGGTAGAAACCGAAGTAGTCGCCGTACAGGCCGTTGCGGGACAGGATCTGGTAGGCGTCGGGCAGAGTCTTGACCAGATCGTCGACGTAGTCGTGGTCGGCCATCACCTGGCCGGCGAACCGGTCGGTCTGCACCACGGTGTCCTTGATCGGCTGCCGCGCGGCGGTCAACAGGTCGGCAACCGAGCCCGCCGCGGCGTTGATGTACGCCACGCCGTTACCGATGTCGGTTCGGCGCTCGGCCAGCCCCTGGACCAATTGGGACAACTTATCCAGCCCGGTGGAGAACTGGTCGTCGTGGGTGGCGAAGGTGCCCAGCACGGTGTTGAGGTTGGTGATGACCTGGCCGATCAGCTGGTCACGCCCGGCCAGCGTCGTGGTCAGCGCGGAGGTCTGGGCCAGCACCGACGAAATGGTGCCGCCCTGTCCCTGGAACACCCGCAGCAGATCCCCGGACAGTGCGTTGACCTGGTCGGGGTCCAGCGCACGGAACAGCGGCCGGAACCCGCCGATCAGTGCGTCGACGTCCAGTGCCGGTGAGGTGCGGGCGAGCGGAATGGTCTGGCCCGGTTGGAGTTTGCGCACCGAACCGGCACCCTCTTCCAGGGACAGATACCGGTCGCCGATCAGGTTCTCGTAGCGCACCACCGCGCGGGTGCCCTCGGTGAGTTGAAGGCCCTTGTCGACGGCGAAGTCCACGGTGACCGTGCCGTCTTTGTGCAGGGTCATGTCGGTGACCTTGCCGACCTCGACGCCGGCGACGCGAACGAAGTTGCCGCCCTTGAGACCCGACACATTCGTGAACACCGCGCTGTACGGGGCGCGGGAGTCGAAGCGGAATTGCCCGAACACCGTGACGAGGATGAACGTGAACAGCAGGCACATCGCAGTGAAGAGCGCTACCCGAATGGCCGAGTGGATGGTCCGGTGTCTCATGGTTGCCCCCCTGGCGGTGGCGGCGGGAGGTAATCGGGTGCGCCGTAGGCCGGTTGGCCGGGGTATGCCGGCCATGGGCCCGGTGCCGGGCCGCCGGGATACCGGATCTTCGGGTCTTCGGGTACGCCCTTGGTGACCGGGAAGTAGTTGGCAAAGCCCGGGAAGCCGATGCCGGGGTTGGGCCGCACGTCCAGGCCGGTACCGAAGCCGGTGTCGGTGACCAGATACTTGACCGGGAAGTTCTTGCTGGCATCGGGCAGCGAGCCACAGCTCGGCCTGCCGCCGGGGCCACCGCTGGCATTGACGATCGGCAGGTTGTCGGGATAGCGGTAGGGGTCGTCACCGGCCAGCAGTGCCGCATCCATGATCACCGATTTCCCGTTGCCGCCCATGGCTTCTCGGCCGCCGTGCTCGAGGAACCATTGGGCGCCCTGGAACAGGCAGGTGTATGTCGGCGAATACTTCATGAACAGGGCGGTGGTCGGATCGAGGATGTTCATCGCCCGCACCAGGTTGGGCTGGTTGGTTCCGATCGTGTTGATACCCGATTGCGAGAAGCCGACCGCGGACAGCAGCAGGCTGTCGAGGGCGGCGGCGTTGGAAGTGATCGTGGCGCTGGTGGTGGTGAAGTTGTCCAGGATCGACACGATGTCCTGCGCAGCATCCGAATACGCCTGGCTGGTCTTCCCGAACAGCTGCCAGTCCCGTTGCACGGTAGGCATTCTCGGGTTGACGGCGAGCAGCACGGTGTTGGCGTCGGTGATGGCCTGGCCGATTCGATCGCCCTTGCCGCGCACGGATTCGGCCACCGCGGAGAACACCGCGTTCAGCTTGGCCGGGTCGACGGAGTGCACCACGGACTGCAGGTTCTCAAACACGGTGTTGACCTCGACGGTCACGTTGCGCGAGCGCACCACGGCCCCCGGCGTGAGGCGCCCGGTTTCGTCGGCCGGGACGATGAGGTCGACGTACTTGGCGCCAAAGGCGGTGCTGGACTTGATCTCCGCCTCGACATTGCTCGGCAGGTACTGGAACGGTCCTGGATCGATCTTCAGGTTCAGTGTGGACAGGTTGATTCCACCCGCGCCGCGTTGGGTGCCAACCGACGACACCTCACCGACCTGGACACCGCGCAACTTGACCTTCGCGCCGTCCTCCATGACCAGCCCGACCCGATCGGAAATCAGCGTCAGCGGAACGGATTTCCGCAGCGTGCCGGTGAACAGCAGGGCCGTCAACGTGGTCAGCGCGGCGATCACCAGGATCAGCACGGGTGCCCACCAGATCGGGTCGATCCTGCCCCGCCGAGATGAATTCGCCGCCACCGCTACCCCGAAAGGTGGAAATTGCCGGACTGCCCGTAGACGGACAGTGTGATGGTCAACAGGATGAAGACGCCCGCGGTGATCGACGTCCGCACCGCACGGCCGACCGCCTCCCCGACACCGGCCGGGCCTCCGGTGGCGGTGTAGCCGTAATAGGTGTGCACGGCCATGACCGCCGCGGCCATCGCCAGCGCCTCGACGAACGACCACAACAAGTCGGTCGGGTGCAGGAACGTCGTGAAGTAGTGGTCGTATACGCCGCGGGACTGGCCGTAGATGATCGTCGTGCCAAACCTGGTGGCCAGAAACGACATCAGCACGGCGACGGTGTAGATCGGGACGACCGCGATGATTCCGGCCACGATGCGGGTGGACGCCAGATACGTGATGGCGCGGATGCCCATCACCTCCAGCGCGTCGATCTCCTCGTTGATGCGCATGGCACCCAGTTGCGCGGTGGCACCGGCCCCGATGGTCGCGGCCAGCGCCACCCCCGCGGTGGCCGGGGCGATGAACCGCACGTTGAGGAAGGCGCCGAGAAACCCGGTGAGGGCCTCGATCCCGACGTTGGACAGGGTGTTGTAGCCCTGGACGGCGATCAAGGCGCCGGTGGACAGGGTGAGGAAGCCGACGATCACCACGGTGCCGCCGATGACCGCCAGCGCGCCGGTGCCCATTCCCATCACCGCGATCAGCCGCAGCACTTCGGCCGGATAGCGCCGGATGGCCTCGCCGGTGGAGGCCAGCGCGCTGCCGTAGAACGCGGTCTGCTCCCCCAGCCTGCGGGTGGTGTCGATGATCCTGCTGTCGCTCACGGCGCCACCTTCACGCCGAACGCGGTCGCCAGGATGTTGATCAGAAACAGCGCCATGAACGCGAACACCACGGTCTCGTTCACGGCGTTGCCCACCGCGGTCGGCCCGCCACCGACCGACAGCCCCTTGTAGCAGGCGATCAGACCGGCGGACAGGCCGAACAACAACGCCTTCCCCAGGGAGACGATCACCTGCGGCAGCCCGGTCAGCAGGGTCATCCCGGCGACGAACGCCCCCGGGGTCACATGCTGGAGGTAGACGACGAAGAAGTAGCTTCCGGCCAGCCCGACGACGGCGACCACCGAATACAGCATCAGCGCAACGAAAGTCGCGGCGACCACCCGCGGCACCACGAGCGCCTGGATCGGGTTGACGCCGATGACCTTCATGGCGTCGATCTCTTCGCGGATGGTGCGGGCGCCCAGATCGGCGCACATCGCGGTGGAGCCGGCCCCGGCGACGACGATCGCGGTCACCACCGGACCGACCTGGGTCACCGAAGCCAACGCGGCACCGGCACCCGAGAGGTCGCCGGCGCCCACCTCGAGCAGCACGATGTTGAGCGTGAACACGATGAGCACGGTGTAGGGAATGGACAGCACCAACGTCGGGACGATCGACACCCGCGCCACGAACCAGATCTGGTCGAGCAGTTCACGCCAGGCGAAGGGCCGCCGAAACATCGCGGCGAAGGTCTCCCCGACGAGGACGACGAAGTCCCCCACCGAGAAAATCGGCTTGGACCACGCGATGCTCATGGATGCAGGAGCGGTGAGGAGCGGCGCGGCGACGGCGGCGTCATCGCCGCCTTGCGCCAGCACCCCTCGGCGGATCCCACATGCAGTCCTCTCGTCGGCAAGCCTGAGCGGGACGCTAAGAGAGCGATGATTAGCTGTCAACGCACATGGTTGCGCGGACATGCTCGTCAATAGCGGGTATCGGCTGGTTGCCGCAACACCTTTGGTTTGACGCAGATGGATTAAATCGGAGCGAGCCGAAGTCTTGCCGTGCCGCCGCCCCGGCCGCCAGTAAGCTCTCAGACATGGGTGAAGCGGTCGATCCGTCGGTACCACCGAGCGGAACCGGATGCGTCGAATGTAATGCCGTCGATGGCTGGTGGGTGCATCTCCGTCGCTGCGCGGCGTGCGGTCACATCGGCTGCTGCGACGATTCGCTGATGCGGCACGCCGCCGCACACTGGCGGGAGAGCGGGCACCCGATCATCCGGTCCTTCGAGCCGGGCGAGGATTGGTTCTGGGACTACCAGTCCAAGGATTACTACGACGGACCGGATCTGGCCCCGCCGGAAAGCCGCCCGTCCGAGGAGACCACCCCGGGCCCGCGCGGGCGGGTGCCGACCGACTGGGTGGAGATCCTGCGCAGCCGCGCCGACTGAGTCAGCGCATCGGCGCCACCGCGGCGCCGCACGCACACCGTCGCGCGGGCGTCGTCGGTCAGGGTGTCGTTATCGACGACGACCCGCTTCTTGCGCAGGACGGAGCGGCCACAGGCGACGAACGGAACCGGGGTCACCACGCCGTCCTCGCAGATCTGCACCGAATCGGAATAGCGGGTCCCGAGCTCACCGGGCTCGAAGTGCACGACATAGCGGATGGTGAAAAGCCAAGTGCCATCGGAACGCTGCTCCCCGGACACGATCAGGGAGTCGTCACCGATCCTCGCCATGCATTAGATAGTCCTCCGGTCGGCGGCCGAAGTGCGGAAGCACACGCCGGGGATTACGCCAATCCGGCCGCAGCCATTTCCTTTTCAAATTCCACGGCCATCCGCTCGGCGAATGCGGTGACGGCCTTGAGCGGGCGCAGCATCACGGTGAACTCGTCGATCAGGCCGTCGTCGCGGGTGTGCAGGAAATCGCACCCGTTGATGTCGAGATCGCCGACCTTGGCGGTGAACACCAGCGCGTGGTCGGCTTGGCCCTCGCCGCCGATCTCCTTGATGTAGGTCAGGTCGGCGAACACCCTCGATACCGCCCGCAGGATGACGCCGATCTGGTCGCGGCCCTGGTACGGCTTGTGGGCGATCGGGCTGCGGAAGACGACATCCTCGGCACAGAGGGCGGGCAGGGCATCGAAATCACCGGCTTCGACGGCGGCGCGAAATGCATGCATGTGGTCAGCATGCCACGACGCCGTCACCCCTCGATGATGCCGTCGCGCAGCGACTCCAGCGCGGTACGGCACAGCCGCGCCAGCTCGGCCAGCGACCGGTCCTCGCCGACCATCCACAGCTCCATCGCACCGAAGACTGCTGCGGCGATGCACCGCGCGGTGACGATGACGCGCAGCCGCTCATCGGGGGTGACCGGCGGCGCGCTCAGCGACAGCTGGTCGGCGATCGCGTCGGCGAACTCGGCCTCCACCTGCCGGGTGTGACGGACGATACGGCCTGGGTCGAGTTCCTTGGCCCGCAGCGCGGCGATCTGGGCGACGGCTTCCGGGTCATACGGCGAGGCGTCGATGGCCGATTGCACCGATGCGATGATCGACTCCCCCGGGGAGCGCGCGTTGAGTGCGGCACGGAACCACTCCAGGCCTACGTCGTAGTCGGCGAACAGCAGGTCGTGTTTGGACGTGAAGTGCCGATAGAAGGTGCGCAATGAGACGCCGGCGTCGTCGGCGATCTGCTCGGCGGAGGTGTCCTCGACGCCCTGGGCGAGGAAGCGCACCAGGGCGGCACGCCTCAGCGCATCGCGCGTGCGCTCGCTGCGCGCTGTCTGAGCAGGCCGAACCACCGGGGTAACGTACCGCAAAAAGTATTGTCAAAATTGACAAAACGTGCGGCAATCTTCACTACAGTTGCGAAGCCATGACGCTTCTTGTGCATGCAGTGCTGGCTGTCCTCGTCATCGCGTGGATCATCGGATCCAATTCGTCGATCTTCCGGCGGCCGGCCACCGGGCCCGCGGTCAGTGCCCTCGAGATCCTCTACTACGTCATCGGTCTCGCATCGATCGCGCTGGGCTGGTACTTCAACATCCAGTTCGTGCACCAGTACGCCGACGGCAGCGGCAACGTCTTCACCGGTGCGGGCAGCTGGTGGCAGTACATCACGCTGGGATACGCCAACCCTGCCGCGTCGTCAGCCAGCCAGGACTACACGATCGGCAATGTGCTCCTGCTGCCGTTGTTCACGATCATCGACGGCTACCGGCGCGGGATTCGCCGGCCGTGGCTGTTCTTCGTCTCCAGCCTGTTCACCAGCTTCGCGTTCGGCTGGGCGTTCTATCTCGCCACCGTGGAACGCCAGCGGCTGCACGAGAAGTCGGCTCAGACCGTCGGCGCCAGCATCGGATAATCGACGTAGCCCGCAGCACCCGGCGAGTAGAACGTGGCCACGTCGGGCTCGGTCAGTTCGGCGCCAGTGCGCAGCCGTTCGATGAGGTCGGGGTTGGCCAGATAGGCCCGGCCGACGGCGGCGGCGCTGATGGCACCCCAGTCGGCGAGGTTCTCCAACTCGCAGAAGCTCGTGTCGACGTCGCGGCCGGTGTTGAGGACGAACGGCCCGGACCACAGCGCCCGGACGATGCCGAATTCGGGCGCGTCCGGGTGGATCAGCACATGCAGGTAGGCGAGCCCGAGCGGTGAGATCCGTTCCAGCAGAGACTCATAGGCCGAGGCGGTGTCGATTTCGTTGACGTCGCCTGCGCCGTTTCCTGGCGAGATACGCAACCCCACACGGTCTGCGCCGATCTCGTCGGCTACAGCCTCGACGACCTCGGACGTCAGCCGCGCGCGGTTCTGCGCGGATCCGCCGTAGCGGTCAGTGCGGGTGTTGGTGGCATCGGCCAGGAATTGGTGCAGCAGATAGCCGTTGGCGGAATGGATTTCGACGCCGTCGAGTCCGGCGTCGATGGCGCGGCGGGCGGCTGCGCGGAATTGCGCCACCACACCGGCGATTTCGCTCGCCTCGAGCGCCCGAGGCACCGGGAGCGGCTTCTTGCCGTTCGGGGTGTGCGCCAGCATGTCCGCCGCAATCGGTGAGGGTGCGACCGACTCGGCGCCGCTGATGTCCGGGTGCGCCATCCTGCCGACGTGCCAGATCTGCATGAAGATCAGCCCGTCCTGGGCGTGGACGGCCGAGGCGACCTCGGCCCACTTCTCCTGATGGCCGTCGGTGTAGATGCCCGGGGTGTTGACGTAGGCGCCGTTGCCGACCTGGGAGATGGCTGTGGCTTCGGTGATGATCAGCCCCGCCGACGCGCGCTGCGCGTAGTACTCGACCTGCAGGTCACTGGGTGTGCCGTCCGCCTCGGCACGCGAGCGCGTCAACGGCGCCATGAACAGCCGATTCCGGGCGATATTCGCCCCGATGGTGATCGGCTGAAACAAGGCTGCGTCGTCGGCCAGGGTGAACGTCATGTTCGGCTACAAGTGCCCCAACGTGCCGATTCATTCCCCGCGCTACGGATCGTCGTCCTTCGGGAGGAGGCGTTCGGGGTGGTGGTAGTCGTTGGTGCCGCCGCGCAGTGGGACGCCCGGCGGTGGGGTCCAGTGGGTTTGGCCGTTGGGGAGTTGTTGGGTGGTCCAGCCGTCGTTTTCGACCAGCAGGTTGTCGCATTTGCACGCCAACGTGAGGTGATCGATGTCGGTGGTGCCGCCGTGTTTCCAGTCTTTGGTGGCGTGGTGGACCTGGCTGTTATAGCCGTTGACGGTGCAGCCAGGCGCGGTGCAGCCACGGTATTTGGCCAGCAACATAATGCGTTGATCAGCTGAGGCCAAGCGTTTGGATCTGCCCAGCCACAAGGATTTTCCGGTGACCCCGTCGAAGACCGCCAGATAAGGGTTCGCCGGAGTAGCCATGCGAATCAGGTCCGAGATCGGGACCAACGTACCGCCCGCAGTGACCGCGTGGCCGGCACCATTCTGCAATTCCTGCAGGGTTGTAGTGACGATGACGGTAACCGGTAACCCGTTGTGCTGACCGAGTTTCGGATCTCCCAACCGACCACCTACCAGCTCGGAGAGTGCGTCGTGTTGGCGTTGGGCGTGACTGCGCAGATCGTCGGGCTGCGGTGCGGCGAACTTCGCCAGCCACGCATCCAACATCGCGCGCAGTTCGGGTGCAGCGGTCAGCTTGCCCACGCTCATGCCATCGGCGCGTTGACCCCCGCACCAGAGGAAGCCACGCTTGCGGGCCCGGTCTTCCTCGGAGAATTTCCCGTCGGGGTTGAGGTGAGTCGCGAGGCGGCAGGCGACCTTCGCCAGCTGATCGGGCCGCAACGTCCGGGCGTGCTCGGCCAAGGACTTCTCGGCCTTGTCCACGTCGACCGGCCCCACATGGTCGGGCAGGTCGCGGAAGAACTTCTGGATCACCTGCACATGCTCACCGTCGAGGTCCCCGGCCTCCCACGCCGAGCCGGTGTTTGGGAGCAAGGCCGGTAACGGGTCGCCGGTCAACGTGGTGCGCGCCGTCAACTGTTCAGCATCACGGACCCGCCGGTTGGCCGCGGGCCGGCTGATCCGCAACACATCAGCCAACACGATCGGGATCGGCGGGCAGCCCTCGTAACGCTCCAGATGGGTGATCTGGGTGTGCGACACCGCGACCAGGCGCCGTACCGCGGTTTCGAGGCGTTCGATCGGCGCGAAGCGTTCCGGTGCCGGTAATTCCTCGATATCAGCGGCACCCACCAATTCGACCGCGGCGGTGAGCGCATCCAGCGCCACATCGATCGAACTCATGTTCGAATACTATGCCCACCCTACGACAAAAACTGCGACCAGAAGCAATCTGTGGACCAATCCGAAACTGGGGATAAGCCAATGCCCACAACGGAACTCAGCTGGCGCGGACCTCGTCGAGGAACGCGCGCACGGTGGCCTCCGACGCCGAGGACGGCAGCCCGACCATCACCCGGTCGATAATGCCGTCGCAGCGTTCCCGCAACGCCGCTGCCAACCCATCGACCGGGGCGACAACAGCGAACGTCGACAGAATCTCGTCATCGATCAGCGTGGCCATGGCATCCCACTGGCCCTCCAGCGACAGCCGGTGCAACTCGGTCTGCAGGTCGCCCCAGCCGTGCAGCTCCAACACCTTCCGATACGCAGGTGTGGACGCGTAGAACGCGATCTGCTTGCGGGTGCCCACCGCGGCGGCCGCGATCTCCGCCTCGTCCACCCCGGTGACCACGAACACCGGTGCCATCACCTGGAAATCGGCCCGCGAGCGCCCCGACTTGGCCATCCCCTGCTGCAGCGCCGGAATTGTCACCTCGTCGAAATACCGTTTGGTGGTGAAGGCGTGCGCGATCAGGCCGTCGGCGACCTCGCCGCATACCTCCGTCATCAATTCACCAACTGCCGCGATCACGACCTTCGGTGACCCATACGGGTGCGACTCCGGCACGAACATCGGTGTCATCAGGCGATGGGTGTAGAAGTCGCCGTCGAAGCTCAGCTTGGTGCCGTCCCGCCAGCAGTCCCAAATAGCATGCAGCGCAAGGACGAATTCGCGCATCCGGCGGGCCGGCTGGCTCCACGGCATGCTGAATCGCTTCTCGATATGCGGCTTGATCTGGGTGCCCAGCCCGAGCAGCAGCCGCCCGCGGGAGAAGTCCTGCAGATCCCAGCCGATGTTGGCCACCGTCATCGGATTGCGGGCGAACGCGACCGCGATGCTGGTCCCCAGTTCGATCGTGGTGGTGTGCTCGGCGGCGAGCGTGAGCGGCAGGAACGGGTCGTGACTGATCTCGGCGGTCCAGCACCCGTCGTAACCGAGACGTTCCACTTCACGAGCCGAATCGGCAACGTCGGCGAGCCGGCTGATCACCCCGCGATCGACCTTGAGACCGCCGACCTCGCCCATGGCGGCAGACGCTACAGTAAGCACTTCAGTATGGTCAACGCCGCCACCGTTAGGACAGTCGATGAGCAACGCCCAGGACTGGCAGGAGACGCTTCACGACCTGAGTCGCCGTCGCCAACACGCGCACGCGATGGGCGGTGAGGAGCGCGTCGCCAAACACCACGGCAAGGGGAAGCTCGACGCCCGCGGCCGCGTCGATCACCTCCTCGATCCGGGCACCTTTCAGGAGTTCGGCACCCTGGTCGGCGGTGACATCGCCGCGGACGGTCTCGTTGCCGGCGCCGGTCGCATCGGCGGCACGCCGGTCATGGTCGGTGCGGAGGATTTCACCACCCTGGCCGGCAGCATCGGACCCGGCGGCAACGCCAAACGGTATCGGCTTGCCGAGCTCGCGCTGCGCAACAAGATTCCACTGGTGATGCTGTTGGAGGGCGCCGGATTCCGGGCGGCAGGCGGCGAACACTACGGCCGCACACCGACCGACCTGATCGCCCAGGCGCGGTGCTCCGGCAAGGTCCCGACGATATCCGCCGTCCTCGGCCCGTCGGCAGGTCACGGCGCGCTCGTCGCACCGGTGTGCGACTTCTCCATCATGAGCAATCAGGGTGCGATCTTCACCGCAGGTCCCCCGGTGGTGAAAGAGGCTACCGGAGAAGAGATCTCGAAGGAGGACCTGGGCGGCCCGACGGTCGCGCTGCCCAGTGGCGTCATTCACAACTACGCCGAGACCGACGAGGCGGTGCTCGACGACATCCGGCGCTACCTGTCCTACTTCCCTTCCAGCGCATGGTCGTATCCCCCGACCCGGCTGTACGACGAGGATGCCGGCCTTCGCCCCACCCCTGAGCTGATCGACATTGTCTCGCGGGACAACCGCAACATCTATGACATGCGCACCGTCCTCGACGTCGTGTTCGACGAGACGGACTGGCTGGAGATCCAGCCGAAGTTCGGCGAGGCCATCATCTGCGCACTCGCCCACCTAGGCGGGTATCCCGTCGCGGTTGTCGCCAACCAACCCACCCAAATTGCGGGGTCCATCGACTCCGATGCCGCCGACAAGGCCGCTCACTTCATCATGGTCGCCGACTCGTTCCACCTGCCGCTCGTGTTCCTGGCCGACAACCCCGGCATGCTTCCGGGCAGCCAATCCGAACGCAGCGGCGTACTACGCAGCGGCGCAAGGATGTTCGCTGCCCAGACCGCGGCCACCACACTCAAACTCCATGTCACCCTGCGCAAGGCGTTCGGCTTCGGCTCGATGGTCATGTCGCTGCTGGGGTTCGACAATCAGGTCGCGACGTTCGCCTACCCCGGCGCCACCATGGGGGCGATGAGCGCTGCCGCACTGGGCCGGGCATCACACGCCGACGAGGATGTCACCGAGATCCTGAAGAACATGGAGCTGGAGGCCTCCTACCGCTCGGCGAGTCATCTCGGCTTCGACGAGCTGATCGCGCCAGAGGAGACCCGCAACGCGCTACTGCTGGCACTCCAGCGCGGCATCTTCAGCCGTCAGGAAGGCGCTGAGCCGGTGAGCCGTACCGTCATCACGCCCTAGCGTCACAACCTGCGCAGGCCGCGCAGCACCTTGCTGAAGGGCAGCATGGTTCCCAGGCCCCTGCGCAGATTCGGTTGCATCGCACCGAAGTTGACCACGACGAGGTGGCGCACGCCGTGATCACGCCATACCGCGGCCTGCTCGAGGACATCGTCGACGGTACCTGTCAGCATCATCGCCTTGATCACCGACAGCGGCACCTGTGCGGCCGCAGAGTGCACCGCGGCTTCGTCCATTGTGAAGTTGGAATGATCCTGCATGCCCGTGCAGTCCTCGCCCAGCGGGTGCGACGCCCCCTGGTGGGCGAAGAACTCTGCGGGGGCGTTGAGACACCAAGCCTTGACGACGGTCGTGTCGAGACCTTGGTCGACGGCATCCCGGCTCGACCCGGCGAAGACCGGGATCCAGAAGGCGGGCGTGATCGACATCGGGTCACGCCCGGCATCCGAAGCGGCAGTGCGGATCACCTCGAGGCGCTGAACGTAATCCTGCGGCCTGTGCGCGAACCCGGGGAACCAGCCGTCACCGTAGCGGCCGGTCGCGCGCAGCATTCGCGGCCCATGGGCGGCCACCCAGATCTTCGGCCACCGGCCCCGGTACGACGGCAGGTCGAAGATCGCATTGCGCAGCGGGAAGAACGGTGAGTCCCGGTTGACCACTTCCCCTTTGGAGTCCCACAATGCGCGAATGGTCGCCAGCGCCTCCTCGAACCTGGCCACTGGTTTGGACCAGTCCACCCCGTAGGGCTCGTTACCGACCCGCTCCCCTGGCCCGATGCCCAGGACCGCGCGCCCACGGGTGAGTAGGTTCAGCGTCGCGGCGGCCTGTGCGGTGACGGCGGGGTGGCGCTTGCCGGTATCGGTGACCCCGATGCCGAGGCTGATCCGGTTGAACCGCCGGCGCGCCGCGAGGCTGCCGAGCAGGGTCCACGCCTCCATTGCCGCATCAGGTGACTGCAGAAGCCGAGCCGCCGCAGTGTATTTCGGATCCCACAGCGGTCGCGGTGTCTGTCCGTTGATGTGGTCGGGCACCCAGTACGAGTCGACCCGGCCGGCCACCGCAGACAGATAGTTGGCCCGGCTGAACGCGTCGGCCGTCGGACGGGCGGCAGCCATCACAGGGTCCATCAGACCCACCCGCAGCCGGGACAATTCTGCTACTTGTCCGACCGGCGGTAGGCCGCGACGACCGGTTCCAGTTCGTCGGGGGTGGCGCCGTGCAGGATCACCGCGTCGGCGCCGTAGTCGAATTCCTTGCGGATCCGGTCGACACACTGCTGCGCCGACCCGGTGGCCGACGGTTCCAGCCACTCGTCGGGAATCAGCGTCGCGATGTGCTCGATCTGCTCGGCAGTCGCCTTGTGATCGATACCGCCGCCGACTGACTGCACCACCGAGTCCGCGCGGAAGCGTTCCAGCACAGCGGGATCCCAGTTGTTGGTGCGCACCAGAAGGTCGCCGTAGCCCTGCAGATAGGTGGCCAGCCGTGCGACGGTCTTCTTCAGCCGCAGCTCCTCGGGGAGGTGGTCTCCGACCGTCGCGAAGCACGACCACACCCGCACACTGTTGGGATCACGTCCGGCCTGCTCGGCGGCGTCCTTGACGGTCTTGACAGCGCGCGCCAGCGTCTCCGGGGTGAAATAGGTGTGCAAGATGACGTCGTCGAACTCCCGCCCGCCGAGCTTCAGCGTCTCGGGCCCGAACGCCACAATGGCCTGTCGGATGTCCTCGTTGAAGTCCGGATCCAGGAACAGAATCGAGTACTTCCCCAGCGGCCCATCATGGTTGAAGATCAGCTCACCGTGCCAGAGGCGTCGCATCACCTGCGCGAAGTCTTCCATCTGCGAGGTGGTCACCGGCGGGATACCGAACGCCCCGTAGATCGCCGCGATGCCGCGCCCGATGCCGAGCGTGAATCGGCCACCGGACAGCCGGTGCATCGTGGTGGCCCACGATCCGATGATCAGCGGGTGGCGGGTGTTGTGATTAGTTGCCGCCGTGGCGATCTGCATCCGGCTGGTGACGGCAAGGGCCGCACCGACCAGCGATGAGGCCTCCTTGACGTTCCAGCGTTCGGAGATGAAGCCGGTGCCGAAGCCCAGCTCCTCACCGCGGCGCGCCTCGTCCATCAGGGTGGCCGGGCCTTCGCCGCCGGCCCCGGCCAGCAGGTAATAGCCGAGCTCGTCGAGCACGCGCGTGTTTATCCCCATGTCGCTTCGTTCCTGCCCGCCGTATCTGTCACGCCCAAACTCCTTGTTTATAGCCGCAATTCCACACTTCGGTGATCCGGCCGTCGACGACACGGAAGATCTCCATGCTGCCGACCGTCGTCTCCATGCCGTCCTTGAGCCTCATCGGCGACTGATAGACGATCGCGACGTGTTCGCCGTCGTCGTCCGCCACCACAAGGTTCAGGTCGAATCGAATCGATTCGAAAATCTCCAGATGGTCAACGACGCGCTTGACCGCCTCGTCGTGGGTGAGCACCACGGCCTCGCCGACGTCGTGGCGAATCACGCTGTCGCCCAGCAATTCCTCGGCCAGCGCGATATCGCGATCGTTCCAGACCACCAGGTTGTACAACTCGACGACCTCACGCGCTGTCCTGCTCATCAGAAGACCTCCAGCGCATCGATGTCGGCGATAGTGGCGACCGCCCGGTCGGTGAGAGTGAGGCAGAGGTCGCGTGACCGCTGCGGCAATGCGTCCCAGCCGATCAGGGTGATCACGGGAAGCACCATCAGAAAACCCGCCGCCAGCCGGTAGTGCCGCCACGCTTCGTCGAACGAATACCCCACTGAATGCCCCATGTCCCCAAGGTTATCCAGGTAGCCGCGGAGCAGCGCTTCGTCCTGGCCGCGCCGGATCTCGGTGGGCAACCCTTGGCTGACCAGATAGGCGATATCGGCCGCACCGGCTCCCACGCAGGCGAACTGGTAGTCCACCACCTTCATTCGGTCACCCGCGAAGAACATGTTGTCGGCCCTGATGTCGCCGTGCAACAGCATCGAGCGCTCGGTCAGGCCGGCCAGCGCGGTGGCGGCGTGCTCGGTGAAATGCTCCGCGAAGCGGGCGACAGAGGAGGGGACCGGCGCATCCGAGTGCGCCCGGTAGATATCCCACCCCGGGCCGAAGGCGGGCACCAGCAGATCGCGGACGGCGGGCATATCGAAGCTCGGAAAGACCTGCAGCGCTGGCGCATTCAACGGTTGCACCGACCAGGCATGCAGCCCGGCCAGCTGCGCGATACAGTGCCGGGCCCGCTCGAGCGACAATCCGGCAAGGTGGTCGGCGTTGTCCCAGTCCCGCAAGTCCTCCAGCAACAGCACGAAGTCGGCAGAGTCGTCAGCGATCCGCGCGGCATAGACGTGCGGGGTATCCATCGGCGCGCGGCCGGCGATATCGCGGTAGAACGCCAGCTCGCGCCGGTAACCGCCGAGCAGTTCCATCGCGCCGCGGGCTTCCGACTGCGCCGCGAGCTTGGCGATCACCGTCGCGGGCAGACCGGGGCTGCCGGTCAGGTGCAGGCGATACAGCAGCGACGAGAAGCCACTGTCCTCCGCGATCCGCTCGGCCACCACGCCGGTCACGATGGCGTCGTCGGGGATCGTCGGGTCCGCCCGCAGCGCGTCGGTGAGCCACGCCGAGTCGACCGCGTCGATGCTGGGCGGCACCGATGCCGTGGCTGAAGTCACCCCTCGCAAGATAGTTGTCGTGTGTTTAATATGCAAGGGTGCCCTCTCCCGCGCGCGGTTTGACGCAACCTGAACGGGTCGAAACCTCCCGACGCAGGCTGATGGAGGCTGCCGCCGAGCTGATCGTTGAGAAGGGCTGGGAGGCAACCACGGCCGCCGAGATCGGCCGGCGCGCGGGATACAGCCGCACGATGGTCCATGCCCGCTTCGGCGGCAAGGAAGCCATCCTGGAGGATTTCCTGCTGGAGTACGTGAGCAGACTGAGCCCGGATCTCAATCCGGGCGCGACGGGCATGGACCAGGTGCTCGCCCATATCGACCGCATCCGCGACCTGTACGCCCATGACCCCGACGTGCTGCGCGCCATGTTCGTCTCCACCTTCGAGTCCATGAAGACGACGTCCCCGCTGCGCGAACGGATGAGCGACCAGCTGACCGGCGGGATCGCAAATATGGCTGATGGCCTGCGAAAAGGGCAGCGGGACAAATCTGTTCGCCAAGGCATCGATCTGGACCGGGCGGTCAGCGATATCACCGCGGTGTTCTTCGGCATCGCATTCCTGTGGATCGCGCTTCCCGCCGGCTTCGACCTGGACACCGAGCTGGCGCACGCACGCGAGCGGATCGTTCGGGACTACGGCGCCTGAGTCAGCGCACCCAGGAACCGTTCGGTCTGCGCCTGCACGGCACCGGAGAACAGGTGCCCGACGTGTCCGCCGTCGTGCCAGTACATCTCGCCGCCCCACCGGTCGTGCATCGCCAGCGCGCATTGCCGATAGGCCATCTGGTCGTGCCAGGCGCCGACGATCATCCGCCGCTCCGCCGGCGGTAGCGGCTCGAGGGCCAGTGGATCGATCACCGACGTCAAGTCCGACACGATCTCGGATGCCATTGCCGCGCCGACGGTATCGGCCGCCGAACCCCACCGGTGCAGATGCCGGGCGATCATTCCGTTGAGGCCGAGGATCGGTGTGTAGAGGGCAACGGCGTCGACCCGTTGATCCAGGCCCGCGACCAACGCGGCAACCGCACTGCCCAACGACAGCCCCGACAGTGCGATGGCCGTCGAGTCGGGCTCGATCCAGCCGAGCACCGCCCGCACCTCAGAGACGGCCCGGACCATCCCCGCGACGTTGGCCACCGGATCGGTCCCGGGGTAGGCCGGCCACCGATCTCGCCGCGGCCCGTGCCCGGGCTGCACGGGCAGGGCCACGTTGAAGCCGAGTTCGCGGTGAATGCGCCCGACCCTGGCCACCAGGATGTCCGACATCCCGCCCTGGCCCGCACCGTGCACCCACACCAGCCACGGCCGTGGCCCGTCGTCGTGACGGAACAGCACCACCTCGGCGCGGGCCGGCCCATCGTGTTCTAAGGCCAGCGCAGGCACCAGCCGCGGGTCGTGGTCGTAGCTCATCCGCTCATAGGAGAGCACGCCGGCGTTGACTCGGCGAATCTCCTTCACCTGCAATGGCTCCGGGCCGCGATGAACGCCGGCGACGCCGAGCGCAGCCAACTCCGCGGCCACTCCGGCATAGTCCTCGACCGGCCGGCCCAGCTGGGGCGGCGACGACATCAGGGTCATCCCGGTGACCACCAGCTCGTCGAGGGCAACCTCGGCGACCTGACGTATCCCCCGCCCGGACAGGGGATTCCAACCATCCTCGCCCCGCAGCGCGGCCACCGACCGCGGCAGCACACCGCCGAGCTGGGTGGCCAGACGGTGCGCGTGTGTGCTCAGCAGCATCCGGTCACGCCAGCTTGAAGCCGACGTAGCCGCCGTCAGCGATCTCGTCGCAGCGCCTGCGGTATTCGGGGATCCCTGCCGTGTAGCCCATGTACATCCGCTTCTTCCCTGGCACGTTGGCGCCGTTGTACCACGAATTGCAACTCGGATGCACCAGAACCGTCGGCGCCACAAGGGATGTGGTGTGCTCGATCCACTCCTGCTGCGCGGCCGGCAACGCGTCGATGGTCCGGTACCCACCTTTCTTCAGGTACGCGATGCAGTCGCCGATCCATTCGATGTGCTGTTCCAGCGCGCTGACAAAGTTTGTCGCCGCCGCCGGGCTGCCCGGCCCCTGGACGGTGAACAGGTTGGGGAACCCGGCGACCGCGAGCCCGAGGTAGGACACCGGGCCCTCGCTGGCCCACACGTCGCGCAGTAACGCACCGTCGCGGCCCCGCACGTCGATGCGGGTGAGCGCACCGGTCATCGCGTCGAAGCCGGTGGCGTAGACGATGACGTCGAGCTCGTAGTGCCCGTCTGCGGTGTCGATGCCATCCGGGGTGACCGCGCGGATCGGGTCCTTGCGGAGATCGACCAGGTTCACGTTGTCGCGGTTGTAGGTCTGGTAGTAGCCCTGGTCGATGATCGGGCGCTTGCAGCCGAACGGGTGGCTTGGTACCAGCGCCGCGGCGGTCTCGGGATCGGTGACGATCCGGGCGATCGCCTCGCCGTACAACGCGGTGGCCATCTGGTTGGCCTCGATGTCGAAGAAGATGTCGCCCCAGTTGAGCGCGCCCATCACGCCGCGCTCCTCGACCGCGCGCAGCTGTTCGTCGCGGCTAGCCGCCTTGATCGGCGGGCTGATCAGCATGTCGATCAGGACCGAGAACGCCGACAACCGTGCCGCACCGACCGGATGCTGGCGCTGGGCTTCGCGAATCTCGCCGTAGTTGGCCTTCATCTCATCGAGCTCGCCGGGTTCGAACGACCGCACGTCCCACGGCAGCGTGAAGGCGGGTGAGCGCTGAAAGACGGTCAGCTCCTGCACGTCCCGGGCGATCACCGGAATCATTTGAACGCCGGTCGACCCGGTCCCGATGACACCGACCCGCTTGCCGGTCAGATCGAACCCGCCCTCGGGCCAGCGGCTGGTGAACAGCGACTCCCCCGCAAAGCTCGCCATGCCGGGAATGTCGGGTTCCAGTGGAACCGACAGGATGCCCGATGCCGCGACGACGAAGGGGGCGACGAACGTCTCGCCGGTGCCGGTCTGCAGCGTCCAGGTCGCGGTGTCCTCGTCGAAGGTCATCGCGGTGACATCGGTGTTGAACCGGATGTCACGGCGCAGGTCGAGCCGGTCGGCGACGAAGTTCAGGTACGCCTCGATCTCCGGCTGGGCCGGCATCGTCTCGGTCCACACCCACTCCTGCTGGATCTCGTCGGAGAAGCTGTAGGAGTATTCGATGCTCTCGATATCGCAGCGGGCACCCGGATACCGGTTGAACAACCAAGTACCGCCGACCTTTTCGGCCTTCTCCAGAACCTGGACCCGCATCCCGAGCTCTCGCAGCCGGTGCAGCATGTAGAGACCAGAGAATCCGGCCCCGATCACGAGCACGTCAGCACTGTCCATCAACGGACCCTTCTCTTCCTCGCACGGCGGATGCTACTGTAACTATTACAGTATTGGAACCGGCCTGGTCGCCGGAACCCCGAAATCCTCAGGTGGGCGATGCGGTACACCCTGGAGTATCCGAGCGAGCTCCCCACCGCGCCCGACGATTTCCTCTCCCCCGACGTGATCCGGGACGTCACCACCCGGGCCGAGGCTGCCGGTTTTTCGGCGGTCGCACTGTCCGAGCACCCCGCGCCCTCGCTGAAGTGGCGGCGCAACGGCGGCCACGACACCCTCGACCCGATCGCAGCATTGAGCTTCATGGCCGGAGTGACCACCGACATCAAGCTGATGACCAACCTGTACGTACTGCCGTTTCGTAACCCGTATCTGGCCGCCAAGTCACTGGGCAGCCTCGACATCCTGTCGGGCGGCCGGTTGATCGCCGGGGTGGGCGCGGGGTACCTGCGCTCAGAATTCGCCGCGCTCGGCGTCGACGCCGCCGACCGCGCCCAGCTGCTCGACGAGGCATTGGCGGCACTGCGGTCGATCTGGACGGACCCCGAAACACCGGTCAGCGGAAAGGGATTCACGGCGACCAGCCCGATGTGGCTGCAGCCGCCGGTGCAGCGACCGCATCCGCCGATCTGGATCGGGGGCAACACCGCCGCGGCGATCCGCCGGGTCGTCCAATACGGCAGCGGCTGGATGCCGCTCATCGCGCCCGCGGGCATGGCATCGGCGATCGGCACCGCGGCGGTGGAGAACGCCGACCAGTTCGGCGCCCTGCTGACCCGGCTGCGGGACGCACTTGCCGATGCCGGGCGCGATCCGCTGTCCGTCGACGTCCAGGTGATCTGCCCGTGGATCGACCTCGACGACAACTCCTCGCTGCGCCAAGCCCAAGATGTGCTCGGCGAACTCGCCGCGCACGGCGCGAACTGGGCCGTCGCCCACGTCCAGGCGGCCACCCCGCAGGAGGCCACCGATTACCTCGACGCGTTCGGCGAGGCCGTCATCGCCGGCGCCCTGGTCAGCTGAACCGCAGCAGGGTGCGAGTCAGGTGCAGCGACGTGATCAGCCATCGGCCGTCTCGCTTCTCGTACGTCTCGTGGTAGTGGCCGGCACCGTGCAGGTGCGTGCCGTCGCCGAAGAACAGCAGGTCCTCCATGGCCCAGATGCCCGTCGCCATGGTCGGCGACGTCAGCGTGATCTCCGGGGTGTGACAGTGGTGCACCGTCGCCACGCCCTCCAGGGTGCCGAGCACCATGGGCACGAATTCGTCGACGCCGTGGATGGGTGGCCCGGTCTTCGGGTCGGCGCCGCCGGTCGATACCGCGCCATCCAGCAGCACGGTCAGGTCAGGCGCGAAGACACCCCGCCACGACTCGACGTCCTTGGTGTCCAGGAAGCGGCAGTACCGCGCCTTGAGCTGTCGAATCGCTTCGAGTTCGTCGCTGACATCGACCACCGGACGCCTCCATTCGGGCCAGCCTGAAAGCACTACTGTAATACTCTTAGTACACGTTTAGTTCGGAGGAGACACCGCGTGAAAGTTCCGTTCACCTGGAAGGTCACCGGCTGGTTCATGATCGGTTGGTCGGCGGAATACGGTGTCGGCGACGTCCGGTCACTTCGCTATTTCGGTGAAGACCTCGTCATCTACCGCGACCAGTCCGGCGAACTGCATGTGCTGGAGGGCCACTGCAAGCACCTCGGTGCACACATCGGACATGGCGGCACCGTCGTCGGCGACTGCGTCGAGTGCCCGTTCCACGGCTGGCGGTGGGGACCGGACGGCACCAACACCTACATCCCCTACCAACCGGACCGGCCCAACAAGGGCCTTCGCCTTCGGGCCTACCCGGTTGCCGAGCAACACGGCTGCATCTTCCTGTGGCACCATCCGGCCGGCGAGCCACCCCGGTGGGAGCTGCCCGACATCTTCACCAAGTTCCCGCAGTTTCCCGTCGACCCGGACGGCTACTACCGGCCCTACCCCGAATTTTCCCGGTTCGCCGAGAACGAACCTGTGCATCCGCAGATCGTGGCCGAAAATGGCCCGGACAGTGCGCATTTCCACTACGTGCACCATGCCACCGTCACCCCGGTGTGCCTGGACTGGGAAGCAGTCGACGAAGAGTGGCGGTTCCTCACCGGCTGGCCCGACGCCCGCAGCGACGACCCGAACAAGATGGCGTTGCGCATCCACAGCCACTTCTCCGGGCTGGGTTTCGCGATCAGTGCGTTCGAAGGCTCGTCGAACCACCGGCTGATCTTCGCCTGCACGCCCGTCGACGACGAGGTGTCCAACATGTTCTACTCCATCTGGTGGCCGCGAAAAGCCGGTGACACCAGCGATATTCCCCCCGACGATGTCCGGGAGCGGGTGGAGAAGCAATACCTCGGCACGGTGTGGGACGACCTCGAGATCTGGCGTTACCAGAAATACGTCGAACATCCCGCCCTGGCCAAAATCGACGCGAAACCCTATATGGCCATGCGGAAGTGGGCGCTGCAGTTCTACGACGTCGCGGCGGCGGCCCCGGTATGAAGCCCGATCTGGTCAACCCGGCACACACCGCGATCGTCACCCAGGAACTGCAGGGCGCGGTCGTCGGCCCGGACGCCGGACTGGCCGCACTGGCGCGGGAAGCGGAACGCGAGGCACTGCCCAACGTGGCGCGGCTGCTGCCCGTCGCGCGCGCGGCGGGCGTGAAGGTGGTGCACTGCCTGGTGCAGCGCCGGCCCGATGGACTGGGCGCCAACCACAACGCAAAGCTTTTCGCGATCGGCGCCAGCGGCGTGGACATCACCCCGGGTAGCCCCGGCGCCACACTGCTCCCCCAATTCGGGCCCGAACCAACCGATCTCATGCTCAGCCGCTGGCACGGCCTCGGCCCGATGGGCGGCACCGACCTCGATGCGATCCTGCGCAACCTCGGCGTGACCACCATCGTGGCCGTCGGTGTGTCACTCAACGTCGCGATCCCCAACCTGGTGATGGATGCCGTCAACGCCGCCTATCGAGTTGTCCTGCCACGCGATGCGGTGGCCGGTGTGCCCACCGACTACGGCACGGCCATCATCGACAACACCCTGTCGCTGCTGGCCACCGTCACCACGACCGATGAGCTGATCGCGGCCTGGGAGTAAGCGGTATATAGGGAGAAATCCCGATGCCCTGCCAGCACCTCGCCGCGCAGGCTAGGGATCATGAAGAACACTGACTACGCCAAACGGATCATGGCCGCCGCGCTGCTCTCGAGCGCCGTCGGCGCCGCGGGGCTTGCCCTGGGCCCAGGTACCGCGCACGCCACCAGCGGCCCCTTCAACTGGTGCCCCGGCCAGTCGATGGAGTGGCCCTCAGGCCCGAACCAATCCTTCGTCTATGCCTGGGACATGAACACCTGCCACACCTGGTATCGAGTGGGCTACGGGTACGGCAATGTGCCACGACTCGTGGAGGGCGCCTCGACGCTGTCCGGTTCGGGTATCTGGAACGGCGACAACCCGCCCGGCGACAACCCGTCGGGATTCAATTGCGGCTTGATGTGGTGCCCCGCCCCTCCGCACGAAGATCCCAACTTCAACGGCGGGTAGCGTCGTGTACTCTACTGTAATCATTACAGTAGAGTGCTAGCGGAGGGTGCGCGTGGCAAGCCAGACCCAGGACACCGACGCCACCGTGCCGCCGCTGCCCGCCGACTACCTGCGCAACCCCTACCCCTTCTTCGCCGAGATGCGGGCCGGAACAGGAATCTTCCGCGGCACGGTCATCGACCATTCCAAGACCCCCGAATCCCTCCGCCCGAAGAACGAGTACGCCGCGGTGTCCTTCGACGCCGTCAACCGGGTGTTCCGTGACAGCAAGGTGTTCAACTCCAAGATTTACGACGCGACCATCGGCCTGTTCATCGGCCCGAGCATCCTCGGCATGGAAGGCAAGGCGCACTGGGAGCATCGCAACCTGGTGTCGGCCGCGTTCAAGTCGAAATCGCTGTCCCGGTGGGAACCCGAAATCGTCCAGCCCATCGTCGATGGCCTGATCGACGAGTTCATCGACGCCGGTGAGGTCGACCTGGTCCGGTTGTTCACCTTCGAGTTCCCCACCCGCGTCATCACCCGCCTGCTGGGGCTGCCCGAAGAAGATCTGCCCACCTTCCGCCGCCGGGCGGTCCAGCTGATCAGCTATGCGGTCAACTACGAGAAGGCATTTGAGGCCTCGGCCGCCCTCAAGGAGTACTTCCTCGAGCAGATCGACAAGCGCCGGTCCAAGCCCACCGAAGACGTGATCGGCGATCTGGTGACCGCGGAGATCGACGGCGAGAAGCTCACCGACGAGGCCATCTACTCGTTCCTGCGACTCCTGCTGCCCGCCGGCCTGGAAACCACGTACCGGTCATCCGGCAATCTGCTGTACCTGCTGCTCACGCATCCCGAGCAGCTGGCCGCGGTGCAGGCCGACCGTGACTTGGTCCGTCCCGCGATCGAGGAAGGCCTGCGCTACGAGACCCCGCTGACCACCGTGCAACGGTTCGCCACCGAGGACAGCGAGGTGGAAGACCTTGCGATACCGGCCGGTTCGGTGGTTGACGTGTGCATCGGCTCGGCCAACCGCGACGAACGACGGTGGGACAAGCCCGAGGAATTCGACATCTTCCGCAAGCACATGCCGCACATCTCGTTCGCCGCGGGCGAGCACACCTGCATGGGTCTGCATCTGGCGCGCATGGAGACCCGGGTCGCCGTCGAGTCGCTGTTGAACCGGCTGACGAACATCACGCTGCTGGACAACGACGATCCGCACATCCACGGCCAGCCGTTCCGGTCACCGACATCGCTGCCGGTGACCTTCGACGCCATCCGCTAGCCTTTCTCATCCCCTCCAGGGCTTCGCTTTCACGAATCCGCCTGCGTCGATGCGTAATTGCGTCCCGGTGATATAACGGGAGTCGTCGCTGGCGAGGAACACCACCGCGGCCGACACATCGTAGGGTTCGATGTAGGGCACCGGCATCGCCTGCATGGCGGGGAACGCCATCTCGGCGTCATCACGGGTCGGCGCGGCCAGGTCGGGCCGGAACACCCGGTACATGCCCTCGTTGTGCAGCATGTCGGTGTTGACGTTGGTCGGGTGCAGAGCGTTGACTCGAATCATCCTCTTGGCCAGCTGGATTGACAGGTCGTTGACGTAGTGCGCGACCATCTGCTTGGCCAGGCTGTAGGCCGACCCACCCGGGCCCTGGTTGCTGGCGCTACCCAGTTGGGCGGCAAGGGATCCGGTCGCGATCACCGACGCACCATCGTTGAGATGCGGCATGCTGGCCTGGATCACGTTGAACACGCCGACCAGGTCGGTGTCGATGGTGTCCGACCATGACTGCAGGGTTTGCCTCTTGCCCATCGGGCAGATTCCGGCGTTGGCGACGACGATGTCGAGGTGACCCAGCTCCTCGACGGCCTCGGCGATGGTCTGCCACACCGCACCGCGTTCGCGAACATCGCAGATCGCACTGAAGCACCGCGCGCCTTCCTTCTCGACCAACAGTGCCGTCTCGTCGAGGTCCTCCGGACGCGACAACGGGTATGTGTTGCCCTCAAGGTCGGCGCAGATGTCGAGGATGATGACGTCCGCTCCTTCGGCGGCAAGCGCGATGGCGTGCGAACGGCCTTGTCCCCGTGCGGCTCCCGACACGACGGCGACCTTGTTGTCCAACTTGCCCACTGGGGTTCCTTTCGCGGCAGGAGAGGTCAGGATGTGCGCGGAGCGCGGAACGCGACGGTCTTGGTTTCGGTGTACTGCTGGAAACCCTCGATGCCACACTGGCGCCCGACACCGCTGTTCTTGTAACCACCGAACGGCGCGTCGGCGCCGTAGAACATTCCGCCGTTGACCCCGATCGAGCCGGTACGGATCCGGCGGGCGACGGACATGCCCCGATCGAGCGATCCCGACAGCACCGCACCGGCCAGACCGTAGGCGCTGTCGTTGGCGATGCGGACGGCTTCGTCGTCGTCGCGGAAGGGCAGCACCACCAGGACCGGACCGAAGATCTCCTGCTGGGCGATGGCCGAGCGGCTGTCGACGCCGACGATCACCGTGGGCGCGACGAAATGGCCGCCCGCAAGATAGTCGGGCAAGCCCTCGACACGTCCGCCCCCGATCAGGATGTCGGCGCCGTCGCGACGGGCTTGATCGCACGCGTCGAGCACCCGCTGCTTCTGCTTGGCGCTGACAACGGGGCCGACGAACGTTCCGGGCAGTGCCGGATCACCCACCGGCACAGCCTGATACGCCTCGACAATGGCGGCCAGTGCCTCGGGGTAGAGAGACTCGTGGATCACCAGTCGGGTGGTCAGCGCGCAGGCCTGCCCGGCATGCGAGCACACCCCGATCGCGCCGCCGATGACGTGGGCCGGGTTGGCGTCGTCGAGCACGATCAGCGCGGACTTGCCGCCCAATTCCAGGAAGGTGCGCTTCATGGTGTCGGCGCCGTCGCGCATCAGTTGCTTGCCGACCGCGGTGGAGCCGGTGAACGACACCATGTCCACCCGCGGGTCGGTGGCCAGTAGCCCGGCGACCTCGTTGGACGGTGTGGGCACGACATTGAGGACGCCGGCCGGGATATCGGTGTGCTCGGCGACGAGCCGGCCGATGCGGGTGGCGTTCCACGGTGTGTTGGGGTCCGGCTTGAGGATGACGGTGTTGCCGGTGGCCAGCGCGGGACCGAGCTTGTTGAGGATGACTTCGATCGGGTAGTTCGACGGGGTGATGGCGGCGACCACGCCGACCGGCTCCTTGACGACGGTGCGCACATTGCGCTCGCCGAACAGCCCGCCGCCGTCCAGCCGTCGTTCCCAGTCGAAATCGTCGATCAGCCGGCTCGGGTAGCGCAGCGATTCGGTCAGCGGCCAGTCCAGCTGAGCGTCGCCGGTCGACATCACCGGGCAGCCGACTTCGGCGACCAGTTCTTCACGCAGGTCTTCTTTTTCGGCCTCCAGCGCGGACTGCAGCTGGGCCAGGCAGCGCTTGCGCAACTCCCGATTGGTGGACCAGTCGGTGTCCTCGAATGCCCTTCTGGCCGCTCCGATGGCACGGTCCATATCGGCGTGCCCGCCGGCGGAGGTGACCCCGAGCACCTGCCCGGTGGCCGGGCTGAGGTTGTCGAACTCAGCGCCGTCGGCGGCCGCGGACAGCTTTCCGTCGATGAGCATCCGGGTCTCGGCCCGTTGTCCCGCACGCATCCCCAACTCGACGCTCGTCGCACCCTGCTCGCCCACTACAGGCACCACCTTCTTGTTCTCGGACGGTCAACTGTAAAGGTTACAGTAATTATCTGCGGCAGTGTTGGGCCGATTCCCCGGCTGGCGGCGGCCGGGGCATGAGAATGTGGATACCACCGCATCCGAAAGGGGAATGACTTGATCAAGGTGATGGACGGCGTCCGGGTATTGGAGGTCGCGCAATTCACGTTCGTTCCGGCGGCCGGCGCGATCCTGGCCGACTGGGGCGCCGACGTCATCAAGGTCGAGCACCCGGTCCGCGGCGACACCCAGCGCGGTTTCATCAACATGGGCGGCTTCCAGCTCGATCCCAACCGTCACCCACTGATCGAGCATCCCAATCGCGGCAAGCGCAGCGTCGGCATCGATGTGTCCACACCCGACGGCCAGGAAGTGCTCTACGAGATCGCCAAGACGGCCGACGTCTTCCTGACCAACTACATGCCTGCGCAGCGTCAGAAGAACAAGTTCGACGTCGAGCACATTCGCGCGGCGAACCCGAACATCATCTACGCGCGCGGCAGTGCCTACGGCGACAAGGGCCTGGAACGGGACACCGGCGGCTTCGATGGCACCGCGTTCTGGACTCGAAGCGGCGTAGGTCACGCCCTGACTCCCGAAGAGCTCGGAGGTGCTCTGCCACAGGGTATCCCGGCGTTCGGTGACTCGATCGGCGGGATGAACATCGCCGGCGGCATCTCCGCGGCGCTGTTCCACCGGGAGAAGACGGGCGAAGCGCTCGAGATCGACGTATCGCTGCTCAGCACCGCCTGGTGGGCGGCGGGCGCCAGCGTCACCCAGGGCATGGAGACCGGGGAAACCATGCGGTCGCTGATGCCGGGCACCACGGCGTCCGTCAATCCGTTCATGGCCAATTACCTGACCTCCGATGGCGGCACCATCAACCTGTGCATCGTCAGCCCGACCGGCTACATCCGCGACGCGTTCGAGCATCTCGGATTGCCCGAACTCGCCGACGACCCACGATTCTCCGAAGTGATGCCGCTGATCCAGAATGCCGAAGCGGGCGTGCAACTCATCACGCAGGCGATCGCCAGCAAGCCGTTCGACTACTGGCGCCAGCATCTCAAGACGATGAAGGGCCAGTGGGCGCCCTTCCAGAGTCTGGTCGATCTGGGCACCGACGAGCAGGCCATTGCCAACGACATGATCGTCGAGGTCGAATCCGCCGACGGCGGAGCTCCGTTCAAGGTGGTCCGCGGGCCCGTGCAGTTCAACCACGAGGCACTGGAGACCACCCGCGCGCCGCAGGCCAGTGAGCACACCGAGATCGTGCTGATGGAGGTCGGCCTGGACTGGGACCGCATCGAGGCGCTCAAAGAATCGGGCGCGATCGCCTGACTCAGGGGCTCTCCGCGGCGACTGCCTCGGCGACTCGCTCGACGCGTACCGGGACGCCGGTCAGCCACGCCATCCCGGACAATGACTCGACGTCCTCGGGCGCGCTCGACGTCAGCCTGTTGACGTTGGACCCGCCGGCCTGATTGGCCACCCGCCAGGTCCCGGTGCCCTTGTGCCCCCACCCGTGCGGTACGGCGATCACGCCGGCCATCAGATCCTTGGTGGTGGTCACCTCGACGGTGATCTCGCCGTACGGCGAGGACACCCGCACCACATCACCGTCCGAGATGCTCAATTCGGCCGCATCGTCGACGTGGATGAGTGCACGGTGTCCGCGCTCGCCCCGCATCAGCAGCGGCGAGTTGTGCATCCACGAGTTCTCCGAGCGCGGCTCGCGCATGCCGATCATCCGCAACGGATATCCATCGGGATGTTCGCTGCGCGTGAGCTTCTCGACTTCGGTGGCGATACCGGCGTGGGTCAGCCGGATCCGGCGGGACAGGTAGGCCACCGCATTACGCAGCACACCGGTGCGGATATGCGGTGCCACGACCACACCGTGCGGGTGGTCCTCGGTCAGCCGGCGATGGGTGAGCCCGCCGCGACGCAGCCCGAACAGGTCTCCGCCCTGTGACATCCGGATCAGCGCATCGATCATCAGCCGCGGCTTCAGGTCGACCCCGAAGCGGCCCAACGCCTTTCGCACGACACCCAGTTTGGCGAACGCACGCACGCTGGGCGCCAGCCGGACCGTGAGGTCTTCGACGATGTCCCATTCCGAACGCGCCTCGCCTGCCGGCGCGACCACGGCCTCGGTGGCCTGGCGGAACGGCGTGGCCTGGAAAGCCTGGAACGTGTACGGGAAGTCGTCGCGTTCGTACATCGTGGTCACCGGCAGGATGTAGTCGCACCGGCCCGTGGTCTCGGTGACGTAGAAGTCAAGTCCCACAGAGAGTTCCAGGGATTCGAAGGCAGCTTCGAGTTCGTCGCCGTTGGGTACCGACAGCATCGGGTTGCCCGCGGAGACGAACATCGCCCTGATCTGCCGGTCGCCCGGGGTGGTGATCTCCTTGGCCATCAGCGCGGCCGGTTCCATCGCGACGGCGATGGGGATGCCGCCGATCCGAGACCGGTTGCGATACGAGCGGCGCATCGCGAAGCCCATCATCGTGGCCTGCCAGCGTCCGCCGATGGTCTCCATCGAGCTGAACACCGATCCACCCGGGGTATCGAGGTTGCCCGCGACGAGATTCACCGCATCGATCAGGTAGGTGGTCAGTGTGCCGTAGCGGCCGACGCAGGTGCCGAGCCTGCCGTAGACGGCCGCCCTCGGTTCGCGCACCAGATCCCGCGCGAGCGAGCGGACACTGTCCGCATCGATGCCGGTGTGGGCCGCGGTGAATTCCGGGGTGAACGGCGCGCACAGCGACTGCAGCCATTCGACGCCGTCAGCCTGCGCCGTCACATGTGCGATGTCGACCAGACCGTCGGCGAACATCACCCGCAGAAGGGACAGCAGCAGGAAAGAGTCAGCGTCGGGCACGATGCCCAGCCATTCGAACGCCGCCGCCGTCTCGCTACGGCGCGGGTCGACGACCACGACGCGACCGCCTCGCTTGACGATGTCGTGCATGCGGTCCTTGATCCGCGGCGCGGTGAGAAAACTGCCATGGGAGACAACCGGGTTGGCGCCCATCATGACCAGCAGGTCGGTGCGCGTCAGATCGGGGATCGGCACCGAGGTCGGCGCCCCGTACAGCAACTGGCTGGCGATCAGCCTGCTGTTGGTGTCCTGCGACGACGCGGTGAAGTAGTGGCCGTCGCGGCCGAGGCCCTTGATGAACATCAGTGCCGCGAAGGTGTGCGCATAGCTGAAGGCGCCCGGGTTGCCCATGTACCAACCGACCGCCCCCGACCCGTGGGCGTTCAGGATCGCAGTCAACCGGGAAGCGATGTCCGAGAGTGCCTCGTCCCAGCTCACGGGCTCGTACCCGGTAGACGTTTTTCGAAGGGGTGTGGTGACCCGGTCCGGATCGTTCTGGACCTCGGTGAACGCGATGCCCTTCTGGCAGGCGAAACCTGCCGAGAGCGGATGGTCCTTGTCGGGGCGCAGGGCCGTCAGCCGGCCGTCCTCGACGGTGGCCACCATGCCGCACAGCGGTTCGCAGATCCGGCAGAACGTGGTCTTGTGCTCGATCGTAGACGCCACACTAGCTAAGATACTGTAAGTGTTACAGTTTGCACCCGTCTCCGGCGGATCCCGAGAGGAAGACCATCGATGAACGATGTCGCCATCATCGGCGTCGGCCTGCACCCGTTCGGCCGGTTCGACGGTAAGTCCGCGATGGCCATGGGGGTCGACGCCATCTTCGCCGCCGTCGCCGACGCCGGCCTGGAGTGGAAGGACATCCAGTTCGCCACCGGCGGCAGCTGGACCGTCGCCAACCCCGACGCGATCGTCGCCATGGTCGGACTGACCGGGATCCCGTTCACCAACGTGTTCAACGCCTGCGCGACGGCCGCCAGCGCCACCAAGGCCTGTGCCGACGGAATCCGGCTGGGCGACTACGACATCGGCATCGCGATCGGGTTGGACAAGCACCCTCGCGGCGCGTTCACCGAAGATCCCGCACTGGTGGGTATGCCGCGCTGGTACGCCGAGAACGGCCAGTACCTCACCACCCAGTTCTTCGGCATGAAGGCCAACCGCTACCTCCACGAGCACGGCATCTCCGAGGAGACGCTGGCGCGGGTGGCCAACAAGAACTTCCGCAACGGTGTGCTCAACCCGAATGCGTTCCGCCGCAAGGAGATCTCCGTCGACGAGATCATGGCGTCGCCGGTGCTGAACTACCCGCTGCGGCAGTACATGTTCTGCGCGCCCGACGAGGGCGCTGCGGCGGTGGTGATGTGCCGCGCCGACATCGCGCATCGCTATACCTCCAAGCCGGTCTACCTCAAAGCGGTCGAGGTTCGCACCCGCCGCTACGGCGCCTACGAGGTCAACACCACGTTCGGCCCGGTCGACGAGGACGTCGCACCCACCGTTCACGCGGCCCGCGCGGCGTTCGAAAAAGCCGGTGTCTCACCGCAAGACGTCGACGTCATCCAACTCCAGGACACCGATGCCGGCGCGGAGATCATCCACATGGCCGAGTGCGGGTTCTGCGCCGACGGCGACCAGGAGCGGCTGCTGGCCGACGGCGAGACCGAGATCACCGGATCCATGCCGATCAACACCGACGGCGGTCTGATCGCCAACGGCGAACCGATCGGCGCGTCCGGGCTGCGGCAGATCCACGAGATCGTCCGGCAGCTGCGCGGCCAAGCCGGTGATCGCCAGGTGCCCGGCGAGCCGAAGGTCGGGTTCACCCAGCTCTACGGTGCGCCAGGCACTGCCGCGGCGACCGTCCTCACGCTTTGAGCAACTGATGGGTGTTCTCGATGGCATCCGGGTGCTCGACTACGGCCGCTTCATCGCCGCACCCTGGTGCAGCGCGCTGCTGGCCGATATGGGTGCCGACGTCCTGCGCGTCGAGAAGCGCGAAGGCGGGGAAGACCGCTGGGTGCAATCGGTCACCAGCGGCGGCGAAGGCGGCACCTTCCTGCAGTGCAACCGCAACAAGCGCTCACTGACCCTCGATTCGACGACGTCCGAGGGCGCCGACATCACCCGGCGGTTGGTGGCCCGTTCGGACATCGTCATCGCCAATATGCCCGCGGCCGGCATGCGGGCCAACGGGCTCGACTACGACTCATTGCGCGCCGTCAAACCCGACATCATTCTGGCCAGCGCAACCGCGTACGGCGAGGGCGGCCCCTACAGCGACCGCATCGGGTTCGACGGTGCCGGGCAGGTGATGTCCGGCGCGGTGTACCGCCAAGGTCTGCCCGACCTGCCGATCCGTACCGTGGTCCCGCAAGCCGACTTTGGCACCGCACTCACCTTGACCATCGGGGTCATGATGGCCCTGTACCACCGACTCCAGACCGGGCAGGGTCAGCACGTCGAAGGCGCCCTGCTGCCCACGGCGTTGATGATGTCCAACGCCTTCCTCATCGAGCGCGAGCTGCTTGGCGTCGACAAGCCCCGGGCTGCCAACCGGGGTACCTCGGTCGCCCCGTGCGATCTGTACAAAGTCACCGATGGCTGGGTCCTCCTTCAGATCGCCGGCCAACCGATGTTCAAGCGGTGGTGCCGGCTGATGGGCCGGGAAGACCTGTTCGACGATCCGCGCTTCGCCGACGACGACTCGCGCTGGCAGCACGGCGATCTCCTCAACGACCTGATGCAGCAGTGGTGCGAGGGCAAAACCAAGGCCGAAGCGCTCGAACTGCTCGAAGCGGCGAAACTTCCTGCCGCACCGCTGAATTCCCCGCAAGAGGTCCTCGACGACCCACACGTGCAGGCGATGGGATACCTGAAACGAGTGCCCTTCCCTGGCGCGTCTCGCCCCGTTCCGCTCATCGAGACACCGTTTCGCCTATCGGCGACACCGGGCTCGATCCGGCGACGGGCTCCGCTGCTCGGTGAGCATACCGACGAGGTGCTGCACGAAATCGGTTATGGCGCTGACGAAATCGCGGATCTGCGAGCCAACAAGATCGTGTAGCCAACAGCCTGGGAGATAACAGGAACTGGTGCTGTATATCTCGCTTGACATCGAACATATGTTCGATTAAAGTTGTGACATGAACGCCGCAACCGCGGAACTCATCCGGATCGCCGAGGAACTGCGCGATCTGGAGCTCGATGATGCTGACGTGATCGGCGAACTACGGGCAGTGCTGGCGGTGCGCCATCTCGCCGATCACCGAGCTGCAATGCTGGCCGGCGCTCTGGCACGTCTGGATGTCGCGGCCCGGGGCGGGAGACGACCGCGAGAAGTGCTGATGATGTTGGGGTGTGCACCATCGGTGGCCGCGCGAATGCTCCGTGTCGGCGCAGCTGCCGAAGCGTTGCCGGTGGTAATGGCCCACGCCGCCGACGGGGCGTTGTCCGGTGAACATGTGGATGCAGTGGTGAAGGGTGTCCACCATATTCAGATGCGGGCGGCGGAGTCGGTTGATGAGGACGCCCGGTATCGGCATCAGGTCGACTTGTTGAGTCAAGTCCTGTCCGGCGCCACTCCGGCCGAGATCGCTGACCGGGCACGGAAGCTGGGCAACCAGCTCGCCGGGGAGCAGGATGGGTTACCGGCGGCCGAGGACCGCTCGATCAACGAAATCCACTGCGTCAAAACGAGCGAGGGGCGCTGGCGGGTGCGGGGGGATCTAGATGCCGAAGTGGGCGTCAAACTCGCCGCCGCCTTGGAGGAAGGGTCAGCACCACGCCCCGAGCCCGACGGCACACCCGATCCTCGGCCTGCCGAGCGACGCCGCGCCGACGCCCTGGAAGCGGTACTCGACACCGCCTCACGCGCCGGCGACAGCGCCTCACCGCCGCGCACGCAGTTGTTGTTGACCGTGCCCGCCGACGCCCCCGACGCGGCGGAGCTGGAATTCATGGGACCGATCAGCCTCGCTAGCCTGCGCCGGTTGTCCTGCGATACGAGCGTCACCACGATCATCATGGACGGACACCAGGTCCCCCTCGACATGGGGCATAACAAACGCCTGTTCCCAGCACATCTGCGCAAAGCGCTGTATCTGCGGGATCGGTGTTGTATCAAGTGCGGTGCCCCCGCCAGCAGGACCCATTGCCACCACATTCAGCACTGGATCCACCAGGGCGAAACCAGCCTGAACAACGGCTGCCTACTGTGCCCAGGCTGTCACGCCGATGTCCACCACAACGGCTGGAACGTCATCCTCGGCTACGACAAACACCCGTGGCTCATCCCGCCCGCAACGGTCGACCCAGATCGAACACCACTCCCCGCATACAACCGGCGTACCATGCACCTCGACGACGCCGCCTAGCGATCAACACTGAAAACTATTGTGCACCTTGATAATTCCACAGTGGCACCACCCACGACCAACATCGCCCCTGCGCGGAAAACCCGGAGCTCTCACCGGCTGGTCAGCTCAGCACCTTCACCGGCACGTTGCTCCAGCCCGCGACGTTCTGCATGTTGACCCGCTTGCAGCCGCCGAAGTCCACCTCGTAGCGGGGCATGAAGTCAAGCATCTTGTCCAGCGCGATGGCGCTTTCCAGCCGCGCCAGCGCCGCGCCAAGGCAGCTGTGAATTCCGTAGCCCAGTCCCAGGTTTTGGGCCTGCGTGCGGTCCCGGTCGATATCGAATCGGTCCGGTTCGGACCAGGCCCGCGGGTCACGGTTGGCCGATCCACCGACCAGAAAGACCGGCTTACCGGCGGGGATGGTGACGCCGTGCAGGGTGATCTCGCGCAGTGAGCAGCGCACGTTGTACTGGGCTGGGGCCTCGTAACGCAGCAATTCTTCGACGGCCAGCGGTATCTTGCTGCGATCGTTCTGCAGCAGCTCCCACTGGCCGGGATTCTGCGCGAAGACCACGGCCGCATTTCCGATCAGCTTGGTCACCGTTTCTGCACCGGCACCACCCAATAGCATTGCGAATTCCGTGATCTCGATGTTGTCGAGCGGCTCCATCTGGCCATTGTCGCGTTCGATCTCGGCGGAGATGAGCTTGCTCAACAGGTCATCGCCAAGGTTGTCGCGTCGCTTCTTGATCAGCCGGAAGTAGTAGATCGCCATGTCCACGGCGGACTTCTGGCCTCCCTCGGTCATCTCGACGCCGCCGCTCTCGCGGTGCAGCAGTTCGTCGATCCACAACCGGATCTGTTGCCGATCTTCGGCGGGCACGTCCTGCATCGCCGTCATGATGTCGACTGGGAACAGAGCCGAGAAATCCTGCACGAAGTCGAACCCCGACGGGTCGACGGCAGAGAGGTGCTTGTCGACCAGTGCAACGACCAGGGCACGCTGCGCTTCGATGGCCCGAGGCGTGAAGACCTTGTTGAGAAGGCTGCGCATCCGTCGGTGCGCGGGCGGGTCCATCGCGATGATCGATCCGTGCTTGGTGATCTCGCCCTTGCGGACCTGACCGAGATCCACGCCGTACGCCGAGGAGTACGTCTCGAAATCCTTGAACGCCGCCGCGACGTCGTCGTGCCGGGTCAACGCGTAGAAGTCGTACTCCTGGCTGTAATAGACAGGGGCCTCGTCGCGCATCCGCCGGTAGGTCTCGTAGGGACTGGCGAAGAATTCCTCCGAGAACGGATCGAAGACCACCGATGCCGTTGTCATTTCGCTGCCGGGGCCTTGCTTGCCGGTGGGGAGTAGTTGGGCTTGCCGAGCCCGAGCACGTGTTGGGCGATCATGTTGCGGAACACTTCCAGTGTGCCGCCGTAGATCCCGAACAGCGGCGCGAACCGGAACGCGTATTCGGACGCGCCGTTATCGGCGGCCCCTTCGGTGTCGACGGGCAACACCGAGGCAGCCCCGCCAAGGTCCATGAGGTCGGGGGCGATGTCACGCATCGTCTGTGCTTGGGCCACCCGTCCGAAAATGCTTGGCGTGGAGAGAGATGCTTCCAACCGTGCCGCACTGCGGCCGAGGCGGTAGGCGACCGCACCGTCGTCGACCATCCGTGTTCCCGTGGCGTCAGCGCGCCCGACGCTGGCTGCGACGGAATCGACCGCGGCGGCCATGACACCGGCCTGATGGGCCATGATCGACACGTCGGCCAGCCCGTCGGCCTCCGTCGGTGCCGCACCGTGTTCGGCGTCGAGGGGTCCGCGTAGTACCGTCCAGCCGCCGTTGGCTTCGCCGAGCAGATACTTCTCGGGCACGCGGACGTCGGTGTAGTACACGATGTTCGTCCGGTCGCCGTCGACGGTGCGGATGCCCTGGATCTCGATGCCCGGCAGGTCCAGCGGCACCAGGAACATGCTCAGGCTCTTGTGTTTTGGCGCATCGGGGTCGGAGTTCGTCAGCAGGAAGACGTACTGGCAATTGTGCGCGCCGGTGGTGAACATCTTCGACCCATTAATAACCCAAGTTGATCCATCCGCTTCGCGCACGGCACGCGTCTTGCAGGTCGCCACGTCCGAGCCGCCCTCGGGTTCGGTGTAGCCGAGGCACATGCGCGCGGTGCCGTCGAAGACCCTCGGCATCACCTCGTCGACCAGTTCCGGCTTGCCGAAGGCGGCGACGGCCTTGGCGACCATCGTTGTGGTGCCCCACGTCACCCACGGCACATGGGCCCGGCGACGCTCGAGGTCCCAGATCCGGCGACGGACGCGGCTGAATCCGGCGTCGGTCCCCGAGTTGAACTCCTGCTGGAGGTAGCCGCGGGCGCCGAGCGCCAGGTGCACGCCCTCGTGGAAGTTGTCCCCGGTCTGGCGGTCGTGCTGGATCACCTCGTCGGTCACCAACTCGGACAGAAAGGCCCGCAGCTCCCGTTGGAACGTCGCGTCGTCAGTGCTCAGCTCGACTTCAGTGAAATCCATGACAGCTCCTCGGCTTAGGAAGGGACCGCGAGCGCCGGCGGATTGACCGCGGCCGGGTCCGGGTTGGCCAGCGGCAGACCCATGAACCGCCGCGCGTTGTCGCCCATGAAGTCGTAGGTTCGGCGTTCGTCCATGCCTTCGGCGTATTTCCAGAAGCCGCGCGGCTCGGGGAGCCCCTCCGGATGGGGGTAGTCCGACCCGAACAGCACCTTGTCCCAGCCGACGGTGTTGACCACATCCGACACGCTGCCCTCCCAGAACGGGCTGACCCAGATATTGCGCCGGAACACGTCGTGGGGGTGCTCGGGGAAGTTCTGCGGCATCTTCTTGTACAGGTCTTCGAAGTCGTTGAACAACGGGAAGATCCACGAGCTGCCGTTCTCGACGCTGGCGATCCGCAGCTGCGGGAACCTCGTGAGCGTGCCGTGGCAGATCAGGCTGGTGATCATGTCGGCGATCTCGCGATGACCCAGCACCATCCACCGGAATGCGCTCTGCTTCATGAAGTTCTGGGTGTGCGGTGGCTCCCACTTACCGACGTACTCGTCGAGCGGCGGGTAGCTGGCGTGCAGGACGATCGGCAGGCCGACGGCTTCGACATCACGCCAGAACGGATCGAACTCCGGCAGTGCGGGTGAGCGCCACCCGTGCACACCGCGGACGGGGCCCGGTTTGATCAGCGCAACTTTGGCGCCGACGGACAGCAGGTACTCGAGTTCCCGCTGCGCTGCGTCGACTTCGGAGAGATTGATGATCGGAGTGGAGAACAGCCGGTTGTCGTAGGCGAACGACCAGTGCTCGGCCATCCACTGGTTCAGCGCGTGGATGATGGCCAGCGTCAGCTCGGGGTCGTCGGCCGATGAGTGCTCGACAAGGCTGGCCAGCGTCGGATAGTTCAGCGCTTCCGCGACACCCTGGCGGTCGAGCTCGGCGATGCGGTCCGCCGGGTTCTTCGTCGCCGCCGGCGCTTCGATTGCGGGGCCCTGCATCTCGCGAAGTGTCAGGCCTTCGGTGTTCTCGCCGGCGAAGAACTTCTCGTGCGCACCGGGTGCGGCGACCCGCTCGAACGTCGGGTTGGGGATGAAATCACTGACCCGACTGTTGATGACAAGCCGGGTCTGCCTGCCCATCTGCGCGTACTGCACCGCGTACCGGTAGCGCTCGGGCAGGTACCGGGTCAGCGCCTCGGGTGTCTCGTACATGTGCTGATCGGCATCGAAGATCGGCACATCCCGCAGCTGCTCGGCGGTCATGACGCCTTCTTCGCCTGCGGTGCGTAGGCCGGCCTGCCCAGACCCAGAACGTGTTGTCCGATCATGTTGCGGAACACCTCCAGCGTGCCGCCGTAGATGCCCGACAGCGGCGCGAAGCGGTACACGTACTCCGATGCCCCATCGTCGGCCGCGCCATCGGCCTCCACCGGAAGTGTTGCCGCAGCGCCCAGTACGTCCATCAGGTCAGGGGCGATATCGCGCATGGTCTGCGCGATGGCCACCCGACCGTAAAGGCTCAGCGAGCTCATAGCCACCTCTACCCGGGCGGCGCTGCGGCCCAGACGATAGGCCACCGCACCGTCGTCGACCGCGCGGCGGCCACTGGGGTCCGGCCGGCCGACAGTGGCGGCCACCTTGTCGACGGCCGTCGCCATGAAATTGGCCTGGTGCATCATGATCGACACGTCGGCCAGCCCGTCGGGAGCGGCGGCCACCGCGCCATGCTCGACGCTGAGCGGTTCCCGCAGCACCGTCCACCCGTCGTTGATCTCGCCGAGCCGGTACTTGTCGTCGACGCGGACGTCGCTGTAGTAGACGATGTTGGTGCGATCACCGTCGACGGTGCGGATGCCCTGGATTTCGATACCCGGCAAATCCAGCGGAACGAGAAACATCGTGAGGCTCTTGTGTTTCTGCGCGTTCGGGTCGGTGTTGGTGAGCAGAAAGACGTACTGGCAGTTGTGCGCGCCGGTGGTGAACATCTTCGATCCGTTAATGATCCAGCCCCCGCCGTCGCGTACGGCGCGGGTCTTGCAGGTGGCCATGTCCGAGCCGCCCTCTGGTTCGGTGTAGCCCAGGCACAGCCGGACATGGCCGCTGAAAACCTTCGGCAGCACTTCGTCTTTCAGTCCCTCGGAGCCAAAGCTGTTGACCGAGCGCGCCACCATGGACGTGGTGCCCCAGGTGACCCACGGGACATGAAAGCGGCGTTTCTCGAGCTCCCAGATGCGCCGGCGCACCCGGGTGAACCCGCCCTCCGCCTGCGTCTTCCACTCCGACTCGAGATATCCGGCGGCACCCAGCGCCAGGTGCACGCCTTCGTGGAAGTTGTCACCGGTCTCCCGGTCGTGCCGGATCACGTCGTCGGTGATGTGCGTCTTCAGGAAGGCGCGGGCCTCGTCGAGGAAGCCCTGGTCCTCGGCGTCGAGTTCGACGCGTGAGAAATCCATTGCGGTTGTCTCCTAGGCAGTTTCGCGGTCTGCGAGAATATGGGCGATCTGCTTGGCGCTGGCGCCCGGGTCGCCGCCTGCCAACGGCCAGCCCCTGGCCCGCACCAGATAGGCGGTCGCCGCAGCCTCCGAGGACACTCCGAGACCACCCTGAATATGCACAGCCATCGTCGCCGCCTTCGAAGCTTCCTCCGCCATGAACACGAATGCCGACGGGGCAAGTTCAGGACGCGCATCGGGCTCGTTGTCGAGGAACCAGGCGGCGCGCCGGGCGAGGTTGCGGCCACCTTCGACGGTGATCACCATGTTGGCCAGCGGGTGCGAGATCGCCTGCAGAGTGGCGATGGGTACGCCCAACGTGTAACGGGATTTGGCGAACTCCGCAGCGATGGTCATGGTCTCCTCGACCAGGCCGACCAGCGCGGACGCGGTCAAGAGCCGCCACTCATCCAGCGCCCGGCCATATTTGGCGAGGGCATCGGCCCCGCTGCCCAGCACCGTCCGGCTGTCCGCGGCCGCGGGATCGACCCACGCCATCGGGAGCCTGCCGATGTTGTCGACCTTGGCGGGCCGCGTTCCGAAGGTCAGCAGAACCACGTCGTCACCGTCGCGGACGACGATGTGATCAGCGATGGAGCCGGCGGGGATCAGCCGCACACCGGAGGCGCTTTCCACCGCGGCGTCCAGCGCGGCCACCTGGTTTCCGGACATGATCTCGTCGGTCAGCGCACCCAGTTCCGCCAGCAGGCGGGCCGCGCACACGTGGTCGATCCACGGCACCGGCGCGATCGAACGCCCGATCTCCTCGGCGACGAGCGTCAGATCCACCAGGGTGGCACCGTCGCCGCCCGCCGTCTCGGGAACCGCCATCGTGGTTGCGCCCATGGCGCACAGGCGTTCCCACAGGCTCTTGTCGAAGCCGGTGGCCTCGGCCGCACGCACGGTGTCGATCGGGCTGTGTGTCTTGAAGAACTGCCGGTAGGCGCTCTGCAGATCGGTGTGATCCTCGGAGAGGCTGTAGTCCAGCCTGCGCAATTCGTAACGGTCCATTCAGCGCTCCCTGAAGAAGAATTCGTTGGCGTTGTTGTAGAGGTAGTTGTCGAGGACCTCTGGTGGCAGGTCCAGCGCTTCGGCTTCCGGCACGAGACGCGCCATCTTGAGTACCGGCCAGTCCGAGGCGAACATCACCTTGTTCGGGCCGCGAGTGCGCATGTAGTGAAGCAGGCTGTCCGGCAGCCGCTTCGGTGACCACGCTGAGGTCATCAGGCGCAGGTTCTCGTACTTGATCATCAACCGGATGGCGACATCCCACCAGGGATCGGCTCCGTGGATCATGCAGAGGCGAAGTTCCGGGAAGCGCACACACACCCGGTCGAGGTGGATCGGGTTCTGCACCTCGCCGGGAATCGGCGGCCCTGGCAGGCCCGTGTTGAGGCACAACGGCAGGTCCAGCTCGGCGCACTTGGTGTACAGCGGGTAATACACCGCGTCACTGGGCGGGTACATCCCGTCGCCCCAGAAGCTCGGCCCCACAGCGGCATACACGACCGGCAGGTCGGCGACGACCGCCGTCAGCTCACGCAGGGTCGGCATCGGCTTGAGCAGATTGAAGCCACCCATCGCCAGCGCGAACCGGTCCGGACAGGCTTCCGCGAACTTGCGGGCGGTGACGTGCGGCTTGACGATGTTGTCCATCAGGACGGCCTTCTGCACGCCATGGGCGTCCATCTCGTCGAGCAACTCGGCCATGTCCACCGGGGCGAACATCGACGTGGGGCCCTTGAAATAGTCGTCCCGTACCTTGAGCATCCACGTGGGCTGCTGTTCGGTCTCACCGAAGTGGACGTTGACCAGCCCGTCAATGACTCGGCTCACAGTGCGTGTCATGACAGCGAAACCGCGCTGACGGCAGTCTCTTTGGCCCAACGGTAGTCGGCCTTGCCGTTACCGAGGCGTTTGACCTGTTCGACGACGATGAACTCCTTCGGTGCCTTGTAGCGGGCCAACTGTGCGGTGCAGTGCTCGTACAGGGCATCATCCGCGACGTCGCCGTTCAATGCGACCAGTGCCACGATCTCCTGTCCCCACCTTTCACTGGGCCGGCCCACCACCAGCGCGTCGGCGACTCCGGGATGCGCCCGCAGCACCTCCTCGACCTCTTCGACGAAGACCTTCTCCCCACCGGTGTTGACCACCAGGGAGTCCCGGCCGAAGAGCCGCAACGTGCCGTCCGGAGCCAGCGAGCCACGGTCACCCGAGATCACCACGCGCGCGCCGTCGACCTCGGGGAACGTCTTCTGGGTGGCGTCCGCGTCATCGAGATAGCCAAGCGGGATCCGGCCGGCACGGGCCACCCACCCGACCTGGTCCGCACCGGCGTCCAGGAAGCGGCTGTAGTCCTCCGCGAGAACCAGTGCCCCCTCGCGCAATTCGAAGGTGTCCTTGTGGTCACCGCGCATGCTGCGTCCGAACCCGACATTACCGGTCTCCGATGACCCGTAGCCGTTGATGAGGATGATGTTGGGCAGCAGCTCCAGCAGCGCATGCTGATGCTTGAGGTTGGTCGCGGCGCCCCCGGTCGCCAACGCGAACAGCGAGGACAGGTCGTAGTCGCCGCGCCGGAGTTCCTCGACGAGCGGGGCGGCGTAGGCGTCGCCGACCATCGTCATCATGCCGACCTTCTCGCGCTGGGCGATGGACAGCACGCGCTGCGGGTCGAACTTCGGTGAGTCGTAGAGGACGACGGTCTGCCCGTTGAGCACCCCGGCGAACGCCGTCCACATCCCGGCCGCGTGCATCAGCGGCGACACCGCGAACCACGGCGCGCCGGGAGTGCCGAGCTTGTCGTGAATCTCGCTGACCGACGCGTGGTCGGCCCCGTTCATCGAGACGGCGTAGGTGTCGGCCTGGCGCCACATCACCCCTTTGGGCCGTCCCGTCGTTCCGCCGGTGCAGATCATCAGCACATCATCTGGCGACGAGGCGATATCGGCGTCCTGATCACCCTGCGCCAGAGCATCGTCCAGCGAGATCGCGCCAGGTAGGTCGGCCGCGTCACTGCCGTCGTCGATCGACACCAGCAGCTCGGCGCTGTCGGGCGGCAACACGTCGGCGAATTTGGCACCCAGTGAGCGGTGATAGATCACCCCGCGCGGTTTGACGTAGTCGAGCAGTTCGGCGACTTCGCGCGGCGTGTAGTGGTGATTGACGTTGACCGGCACGACGCGGGCCTTGAGGCAGCCGATGACCATGTCGGGGTAGAGGTCGTTGTGCATGATGAGCGCGACGCGGTCCTGGCCGCACTCCCAGTTCCGCAGCTCGTCGCGTTCGCGGTGTGCCCCGAAGCCCTTGCCGGCCAGGAAGTTCGCCAACCGGCGGGTGCGATCCGCCGAGTCGGCGTAGGTGCTCCTGCGCTCACCACAGATCGTCATCAGCCGATCGGGGATGACCTCGGCGATGGCGTCGAGCACCGCGCCGATCGTCCATTCGGGCATAGGTCAGGCCACCGAGGGCACGGCGACGCCCAACAGGTCCAATGCGTTGTCCCGCATGACCTTTCGGGTGTCGACGGCACTGAACTCGGGGAACTGGGGAATGTCCGCGGTGAACGACATCGGATCGGCCAGCCCCTCGCCGTGCGGCCAGTCCGAGCCGAACATGATCTTGTCCACACCAATGGTGTCTGCCAGCAGCTTCACGTCGTCCTCGTAGTACGGGGCGATCCAGACATTGTTCTTCAGCTGCTCGACCGGGTCTTCCTTGAAGTGGTACGGCGCGGTGTTGGCGGCCTTCTTCAGCCGCTTGATCAAGCGGTACACGAAGTACGAGCCGTTCTCGATGCTGGCGACCTTCAGCGTGGGGTGACGGGTGAAGACCTGGTGCACGATCATGGACGCCATCGAGTCGTGGATGGCGCGGTCGTCGAGCAGGACGCTGTCGAGCGGATCCCGCTTCCCGAATCCTTCGAAGGTCCCCGTGCCGCCCCACAGCGCCGAAATGGCCAGGTAGCCACTGTCGGACAGGTGGAAGACCACCGGAACGCCGGCTTCGGCCAGCCTCGCCCACACCGGGTCGTGTAGCGGGTCGCCCAGCGAGCGCGGCTTGACCCGGCCTGGCACCGGCGCCGGCCGCACGCACACGATCTTGGCGCCCCGGCCGAGCACGAAATCGACTTCTGCCAACGCGGCATCCGGGTCGGCCAGCGAGATGATCGGCGCCGAGAGGAACCGGTGGTCGGGCCGGTCGAAGCCCCAATCCTCGTCGAGCCACAGGTTGAAGGCGTGCACCGACGCCATGGTCGCTTCGATGTCGTGTTTGAGAGCCTCTTCGACACCGCAGGCGAATGTCGGCAGCATGAACACGGTTTCGAGGTTCTGCTTGTCGAGCGTCTTCAACCGGGCGTCGCGGTTCTGGTATTCGGGGTGGTCGCTCAACCGGTCGACTTTCATCAGCGACCCCGGATCGACACCCTCGGGGATCTCGCCACGAAACAACAGGTCCAGGCAGCCGGGTTCGATGATCGGATCGAACGTCGGGTTGGGAATGAACTGGTTGACGACGCCGCCCATGACGGCGAAGGTGCGTTTGCCCTCGGTGAGCATCTGCACGCCACGGCGTTTGAATTCCTTGGGCAGATGCCGGGTGAACGAATCGGTCGTCTCGTAGTAATGGTTGTCGACGTCAATCGCCTTGTAGTCCAAAGTCATCGGTGTCGTCCTCTCAGCTCACGTCAGGGGAGGGAAGTTCGGCGTCCGCTTCTCGAAGAACGCGGTGATGCCCTCGATGAAATCGGGGCGTTGCATGGATTCGTGCATGAGCGTCTCGGCCCGCTGGCTGGCGTCGGTCGCCTCCCGCAGTGCATCGCCGTAGACCTGCCTCTTGATGACGGCCAGTGCGCTCGGCGCACAGTTGGCCGCGATATCCTCGGCGTATTCGACTGCGCGGCCAAGCAGCTCGTCGGGAGCCACGACTTCCTTGACCATCCCGAGCTCGAGAGCTTCTTCGGCGTAGAACACCCGGCCGCTCATCAACAGATCGAGAGCGGCACCCCAGCCGACGACCCTGGGCAGGATCCACGAGATGCCGTATTCGGCGATCAACCCGCGGCGGACGAAGGAGGTGGTGAACTTGGCCCCTGCCGCGGCGAACCGGACATCGCACATCAGCGCCTGCGTAAGCCCGATGCCGGCGCAGGCCCCGTTGATCGCGGCGATGACGGGCTTGCTCACGGTCGTCACGAACAGCGGGTGCCGCTCCCCCACCAGCTTGGTCACGTCGGCCTCGCCCGCATCGTCGACGCTGGCCGAGCTGATCGACGACAGGTCACCCATATCGGCTCCGGCGCAGAAGGCGCGCCCCGACCCGGTCACCACGATCGCGCGGACATCCGGGTCGGCTTCGGCCGCATCCATGCCCGCGTAGAACCCCGCGGCCAAACCGCCACCCCAGCCGTTCATCCGTTCCGGCCGGTTGAACGTCAGAACCGCGACCCCGCTGTCCCGAACCTCGTACAGAACGGGTTGGGCGCCAGCGGAATTCGCGGTGACATCAGCTTGGGTGTCGGTCACCTACGCGTACCTCCAGGAATGGTGCGCCAGCATGCGGATTTGTCCATACTGTACACCTATCGGTATCACCTTCCGCAATCAGTGCGCGATGAGGCCAAGCCGCTGGTAGGCCTTGTCGATCTGGGCCTTTCCAGCCTCGGGCAATTCGGCCTGCGGCGGGCGCGAATGCGGATAGTCGCCGATCGGAAGTCCCAGGAGCGATGCCGCGTATTTGAAGGCACCGCCCCAGTGCGTGAAGTAGTCCGGCCGGCCCGGGTAATAGATGAACACCGACCCCATATCACTGGCGAATTGATCCATCCCACTGTCACGGGCGTAGTCCATCGCCTCGATGAGCTTGCCGGCCCAGACCAGCTCCCAGTACTCGGACATGACCCGCTGCCGTGGGGTCTCGTACAGATATCCCGCGGTGCCCAGTTGGGCAGCGCCGACGATCCCCTCCCGCAACCAGCCCGCGCGGTAGACGGTGAGATCGCACTCCCAGATCGTCAGGCCGGGTGCCAGCTCGTGCAGTGTCCGACTACTCCCGGGGCGGAACGCGCCTTCCTTCGTCGCGCACACCGCAGGAATCTCGGCGTAGATGCGGGCCCCTTCCGCGGGCGTCAGCACATAGCCCGACGACGGGGAGTTGAACATGCCCAGCGCGATGTCGGTGCGGTCGGCGATGTAGTGGAAGAAGCGCAGCACCCCTTCCCCGCCGTGGGCCTCCATCATCGGGGTCTGGATGTAGACGATGTCGGCGCCGGCCTGCTGGGCGTGCCTGGTGAGCTCCAGGCAGTCCTTGGGAGCCGTTGCCGCCGTGCAGGCTTGGATCACGACATCGGGGTTGGCTCGCCGACCTTCCTCAATTGCGATCTCCAGCAACTGCTTTCGCTCGTCAAGCGTCAACGACCAGAACTCGGCGATGCCACTGGTGCACCACAGCATCGGGTGCTTGAGCTCGCCGACGCAGTACCGCACCAGCGTTCGGTAAGCGTCCCAGTCGATGTCGTCACCGTCGGTGCCGGCGAACGGCGTGTAGAGGCTGTTGCCGATTCCGCGCAGACCCGTTCGCGCCCACTCCCGGGCGTCGCGTGCTGTGACCATCGCTGCTCCTAGGTGAAGTCGGAACCGCCGTCGACGTTGACGTTGGCTCCGGTCATGTACGAGTTCCGCCTCGACGCCAGGAACGCGACGACGGGACCGATCTCGTCGGTCAGCCCGGCCCGCGGCAGATGGGCCGGATGGCCGAAATGCTCGTCGATCGCGGCCATCAGTGCGTACGGATCGGATCCGTCGACGCCGACGGACTCTGCCCAGCCGGTGAGTGCTTCCGAGGCGATGCTGCCCGGCGAGACGACGTTGACCAGGATCTCGTCGGGGGCGAGGAACAGCGACAGGTTCTTGGAGACGCTGGTGACCATCGCCTTGGCCGCGGTGTAGGCCGACAACCGTGGGCTCTGCCGCTGCGTGGACTGGGCGGAGAAATTGACGATGCGCGCCCACTCCGCGGCCCGCAGCAGGGGAAGTGCGGCGCGCACGCAGCGCACCATGCCCATCGCGCCCTCGTCGAGGGCCGTACCCCATTGGTCGTCGGTCAGGTCGTCGAAAGTGCCTTGCACACTTGGTCCGACGGCGTTGATGAGGATGTTGAGCTCGCCGCCCCACCGGTCACCGATCTGCTTGAACACCCGCTGCACCGCAGCGTTGTCCCCGGTGTCGGCCACCAAAGCCAGGGCATCCGGGCTGCCGCGACCGGTCAGCTCCTCGGCTGCGGCGTCGAGCACCGCCGCCGTGCGGCCGACCAGCGCAACCCTGGCACCGTCGTCGGCCAGGCACCTGGCGGCGGCCAGTCCCATTCCGCGACCACCGCCGACGACGACGGCGGTGGCATCAGCGAGTCCGAGATCCACGGCCGGCTGGGATTTAGGTCCCGGTCCAATTCGGCGCCCGCTTTTCGGCGAACGCGACGGCGCCTTCGCGGGCATCGTTGGAGGTGAAGACCGGAATGATGAGTTCCATCTGCTTCTTCCACATTTCGGCCTGGCTCCAGTCCGCGGACTGCAGCAGCACGTCTTTGGTGGCAGCTACGGCAAGCGGGCCGTTGGCACTGATCTTCGCGGCGAGCTCGATCGCACCGGCCAGCGCTTCCCCGGGTTCGGTGAGCACGTTGACGAACCCCCACGCCTCGCCCTGCTCGGCGGAGAACGTCTCGCCGGTCAGCGCGAGCTCGAACGCCTTCTGATACGGGATGCGCTGCGGCAGCCGCAGCAATCCGCCACCGGCCGCCACGAGTCCACGCTTGACTTCGGGGATGCCGAACTTCGCGGTCTTGGAGGCGACCACCAAGTCGGTGCCGAGAACCACCTCGGTCCCGCCGGCGACTGCGTACCCCTCGACAGCAGCGATCAGCGGCTTCCGCGGCGGGCGTTCGGTGAAGCCAATGCCGCGCCCGGGAATGGCTACCACTTCACCGGCAGCAAACGCCTTGAGATCCATGCCGGAGCAGAAATTTCCGCCCGCTCCGGTGACCACACCGACGGTCAGATCGGGGTCGTTGTCGAGCTCGTCGACCGCGTCGGCAAGTCCTTGGCTCACAGCAAGATTCACCGCATTGCGGGCCTCAGGGCGATTGATGGTGATGACCAGAATCCGGCCTTGGCGTTCGCGCAACACTGCGTCCGACACCCGGTGCTCCTCTGTGTGTGATTCGCTGGTATCGGTAAAACCTACTATAGGCTTTACAGTAACGGGTAAAGACCTACGGATCTGCAGCGGAGACGCAGTTCACAGCGCAACGCCCGGTAGATTTCTACGCCGGTTCTTCAAACGGAAGGTGGACCTGCAGTGGCCAAGCCAGCGACCGCCACCAAGCGCCCCCGGCGCGAGCGTGGGTCGATCAACCCCGACGACATCATCGCGGGCGCCTTCGAACTCGCCGAGCAGGTGTCGATCGACAACCTGAGCATGCCGCTACTAGGCAAGCATCTCGGCGTCGGCGTCACCAGCATCTACTGGTATTTCCGCAAGAAGGACGATCTGCTCAACGCGATGACCGACCGGGCGCTGCGCGAGTATGTGTTTGCCACGCCCTACGTCGAAGCCGCCGACTGGCGGGAGACCCTGGCCAATCATGCACGGGCGATGCGCAAGACCTTCATGAGCAGTCCGATCTTGTGCGACCTGATCCTGATCCGCTCGGCGCTCAGCCCGCGGGCGGTGCGGGCGGGTGAGCTGGAGGTGGAGAAGGCGATCACCAGCCTGGTCGAGGCGGGCCTGTCCACCGAGGACGCGTTCAACACCTACTCCGCGGTCTCCGTGCACGTGCGCGGTTCGGTTGTGCTGCACCGGCTTTACGAGAAGAACCAGGCCGCCGGCGAGGACGCGCACGCGCTGGAGGACGCGATCATCGGTACCGCTGAAAGCACCCCGCTACTCGCGCGGGTGAGCGCCGACGGACACCGGATCGGCGCCGCCGACGAGAGCAATTTCGAGTTCGGTCTCGAGTGCATCCTCGATCACGCGAGCAAGCTCATCGAGGCCAAGAAGCCCGCTGCCAAGGCGCGGCGCAAAAGCTAGTCACCTTTCTCCGCGAGCAGACGCAAACTTGTACTCCGGAGACCGGAAACGTACAAGTTTGCGTCTGCTCGGCGTAAGAAACTAGACCTCGATGATGACGGCGCCGCCCTGGCCGCCGCCGGCGCACATCGCCGCGACACCGATGCCGCCGCCACGACGGCGCAGCTCGTAGATCAGGGTGGTGATCATCCGCGCGCCCGACGCCGCGATGGGGTGGCCCAGACTGCATCCACTGCCGGAGAAGTTCACCAGCTCCTCGTCGATGCCGTACTCCTTGCAGGCCGCGATCGGCACCGAGGCGAAGGCCTCGTTGATCTCCCACAGCGTCACGTCCGACGGCTTGAGGCCGGCCCGGCCGAGCACCTTGCCGATGACACTGACGCCGCCCATACCGGTGAGTCGCGGGGCAACGCCAATCGAACCCCATGCCTTGACCGTGGCCAGCACGTCCAGCTTCTCGGCATCGGCGTAGCCGCGCTCGACCAGCCCGACCGCCGCGCAGGCGTCGTTGGTGCCGCTGCTGTTGCCCGCGGTGATCGAGAAGCCCTCGATCTCCGGGTGCAGCACCTTGAGGCCGGCGAGCTTCTCGGCGGTGGTGTCGCGGCGGGGATGCTCGTCGACGCTGAAGTCGACCACAGAACCGTCGAACTGCTCGACCTTGAGCGGGATGATCTCGTCGAGGAACTTGCCCGCGTCCTGCGCTGCCACTGCGCGCTGATGCGAACGCGCGGCCCAGGCGTCCATCTCCTCGCGGCTGATGCCCGCCGCCTGCGCGGTGTTCCAGCCGACGGTGATGGACATGTCCTTGGCGGGCGCATCCGGGGTTTCGACGTGGGTCGGCGGCATCCACCGCTCCTCGAACTTGAGCTCGGGTCCGGGGATACGCCAGTTGGTCAGAGGCGTCATCGACAGTGATTGCACACCGCCGGCGATCAGAGCGCGCTCCATGCCGGACCCGATCTGAGCCGACGCGTTACCGATCGCGGTCAGGCTGCCTGCGCAGTGCCGGTTCACCGACTGGCCGGGAACGTGCTCAAGGCCGGTCGCGGTGGCCGCGTACCGAGCAAGGTCGCCGCCGCCGTAATGGGATTCGGCGAAGATGAGGTCATCGATGTCGGCGGGGTTGATCCCGGAGCGCCGGACGATCTCGGGCAACACCGTGGTGATCAGCGTTTCGGGCGGAGTGTTGACCAGCGTCCCCTTGAAGGAACGACCGATCGCGGTCCGGACGGCACCGACAATGACTGGTTCGGGCATGACGACCTCACTTCGACTTTGAGTCGTTGCGCTGAGCGCAACGTTACAAAAATAACAGAATGTGTAGCGCTGACGGTAAGTGGTCCGCGTCACTCCGGCTCAGGCACGTGGAAATGCTCGTCACGCAGGCGGAACGCTTCCTTGGTTCCGACCTGCGCGCGGGTCTTGACGAAGTTGAACTCCCCCGGCGCGAACTGCAGGTTGGTGCCGTACGCGTGGAACAGGTAACTGGCCACTTCCTCACCCTGATACGCCTGGCTCTGCTCGACCAGCCGGAAGGCCTCCTTGGCGATGACGACGCCGTCGGCCGGCATCTTGGCCGTCTTCTCGGCCCAGTACCGGGCCCGCGCGGCCACCGAGCCGGCGTCGCAGGTGTCAGTGAAGACGCCGAGGTGCTCCACGTCGCCTGCGGTGATGATGTCGCCGGTCAGCAGCATGCGCCGCGCCAGCACCGGACCGAGCCGGTGGAAGAACATGTGCAGGCTGCCCAGCGCAGGTCCGAGGAACCGGGTGGCCGGCATCCCGATCTTGGTGTCGCGGGCGATGACCGAGATGTCGGTCATCAGCGCCATCTCGAAACCGCCGCCGAGCGCGTATCCGTTGATCTCGCCGATGGTCACCTTCGGGAAGCCCATCAGATTGTGATAGAAGCCGAATGACTTGCGGTCCACCGTAAGTCGGCGACGCTGGCTGGGCCGGCTCTTAGCGGGTGCCTCCGATTTGCCCTCGCCGTACCAGCCGTAGGCGTTGTTCATGTTCGCACCGGTGGAGAAAACGCCTTCGGCGCCGCGCAGCACCACGACGGTGATGTCGTCGTCTTCGGCGACGACATCCAGGTGCCTGGCGACGGTCTCGCGCATCGCCGCGTCGTAGGAATTGCGCTGGGCGGGGTTGTTCAGCGTGATCGTGGCGATGCGCTTGTCGCGGTCCACCTCGAACAGCACCCGGTCGTCGTCTGTCATGGTCGTTTCCTCATCTGGTGTCTGCGTTCGAAATGAGCTTGGCTTCAATGGTTTTGTCCCGGCCGAAGGCCAGGGTGTTGCGCCGCGCGGCGGCGAGGTGGTCCTGGGCCAACCGGACCGCACGATCGGCGTTGCCGTCCCGGATCGCGTCGAGCATCTTGTGGTGGTCAAGCAACGCGGCCCGCATGGTCTTGTGCCGCATCGGGTCGGGCTCGTCGCTCCACACCGAGGACTCGTGTGCCGACCAGATCAGCTCCAGCGACCCGATCAGCAGGATCATCGGCTCGTTTCCACACCGCGAGACCAGCGCCTCATGAAAACGCCGGGCGTTCGGGACGTACTGCGAGGTGTCCGCGAATTGTTCTTCCTGACGGTCGATCTCGGCCTCCAGGTATGGCACGACCGCCGTCATCCGGTCAGTGCGCGCGGCGCACATACCGGCGCAGATCGGTTCCAGGTGCATGAGCGCCCCGCTGACGTCGGCCGGGGTCGAGGACCGTGCTTGCAGCACCATGCTGATCATGTGGGCGGTGCGTTCCGCGGACGGCAGATGCACGACGGCACCGCCCATGTTGCCGCGGCGCACCGACACCAGACCATCGGTTTCCAGGATGTGGATCGCCTCGCGCAGCGCGGGCGGGCTGACCCCGAACTCGGTGAACAGACTCTCCTGGGAGGGCAGGACATCGCCCTCCCGCAATCGCCCGGACAGGATGTCGTCGCGCAGCCGGGACGCCACGATCTCGGCGACGCGAGGCGAGCGGATACGTGGAGTAGCGGCCATCGTCAGCCGGTCCTGCGCTGGCCGAACCGGTTCGCCGCCATCCGGTCCGACGGCATGGCCACCGTGTCCGCCGTGCCGATGGCGAGCACCGTGTCGCCGAGGACCAGGCGACCAGTGGCGTTGATCCCCCCGTCGTCCTCGGTGCGCGCGATGTCGAATCGCAACTCCGTATCCAGCGGGGTCGGCCTGCGGTAGCTGATCGTCAGGGATCGGGTGTAGCCGGCCCGGCCCACCGCACAGCTGTGCTGCTGGATCACGCAGTCGAAGAACACTCCGAGGAAGCCGCCGTGCACCAGGCCGGGCGGCCCTTCGTAGTTGACCGGGAAACTGACCCGGCCCGAGGCGGTTTCGGCACCGATCTCGTCGAACTGGTACTCGGGAAAGCACGGGTTGTACGTGCCGATGTCGATGGCCCGCTGCAGATAGACCCGTTTCGTGTCGTCGTCGGTGCCCATCCGGGGACTGGAATCGGCGGGCACCGCGGGCGCAAGCTGGCGCTCCCAGTCGGCGAATTGCGCGAGCATGGTGTCGACGACTGCATTGGACTGCTCGAGCGACACCAGCATCCCGGTCAGCCGGCGCATCGCCGCGGCGGCCTCGACGGTCTGTGCCAGCGGCAGCTCACCGAACCGTAGGTCCTCGCCGTTGCCCATGGGTCCCCTCGTGCGGCTATCCTTGCTATCTTGTACAAGATAGCACTACTGTATGGCTATCTGTAAAGTCGTGAAGGGCGGATTCTTCAGTGGGTGACGAGGCCCGGTCGGCAGATGGTGTCGTGACGACATCACGCGATGGTGCCGTACTGCATATCGCGCTCGACCGGACCGGTCGACGTAACGCGCTCAGCCACAGCATGATCGACACACTGGTCGGTGTGCTGGTGGCCGCGGCGAGTGACGACAGCTTGCGCGCGGTGCACCTGAGCGGAGCGGGTGCGGACTTCTGCGCCGGCGTGGATTGGGTCGGCTCCAACAGTGCCGGCCAGCGGCCCCGAACCGGCGATCTGGTCCGCCGGATCCCGCACACCGCCCACCGGGTGATCGAGTTGGTGCACACCCTGCACCTGCCGGTGGTGTGCACGGTGCGCGGTTGGGCCGCGGGTATGGGCTGCAACCTGGCGTTGGCCGCGGACTTCACGATCGCCTCCTCCGATGCGGTCTTCTGGGAGCCGTTCCTGGACCGCGGGTTCAGTCCGGATTCCGGCTCGACGTGGCTGCTCCCCCGGCTGGTCGGGATGGCCCGCGCCAAGGAAATGCTGCTCCTGGGCGAGAAGGTCGACGGCGCGACGGCGGCACAGTGGGGTCTGATCCACCGCAGCACCGACGACGCCGACCTCGACGCGACTGTCGCTGCCCTGCTGGATCGACTGGCATCGGGTCCGACGGTCGCGATTGGCCTGGCCAAACAAGCCATCAACTACGGCCAGCACGCCACCCTGAATCAATCCATGACGCAGGAACTGTTCAACCTCGAACTATCCTGCCGGACCACGGATTTCAAAGAAGGGCTGGCGGCGTTCCGTGAACGGCGCGACCCCGACTTCACCGGTCGATGAGATGAAGGGAACACAGATGTCGCCGCGTTCGTACGACACCATCGGTTATGAGGTGCAGGGCCATACGGCCACGATCACGTTGAACCGCCCGGAAGCGCTCAACGCGCTCAGCCCACACATGGTCACCGAATTGCGCACGGCCTACGACGAGGCGGAGAACGACGACAACATCTGGCTGCTGATCGTCACCGCCACCGGGCGGGCGTTCTGCACCGGTGCGGACGTCAAGGAGATCCCCGAAGACGGCAAGGTGATCAACGAACGGCCATACCTGTCCACCTACGACCAGTGGGAGGCGCCGCAGGAGGGCACGCCGCCGTTCCGGCGGATGGCCAAGCCGGTGATCGTCGCGATCAACGGAATCTGTTGTGGCGCAGGCCTGGACTGGGTGACCACCGGCGACATTGTGATCGCCTCCGACAAGGCGACGTTCTTCGACCCACACGTGTCGATCGGTCTGGTCGCGGGCCGGGAGATGGTGCGACTGGCACGGGTGCTGCCCCGCACAGTCGCACTGCGGATGGCGATCATGGGCAAGCACGAACGGATGGACGCGGAGCGCGCCTATCAGCTCGGGTTGATCACCGAGATCGTCGAGCACGACCGGCTCCTCGAACGCGCCCACGAGATCGCAGACACCGTGAACCGCAACGCGCCGTTGGCGGTTCGCGGCACCCGGTTGGCGATCATCAAGGGCCGCGAGATCCCGATGCACGAGGCCGAGATGCTCGCCGAGGCGTTCCGTGAACGCAACCTGCACACGGTCGACTCGCTGGAGGGTCCCAAGGCCTTCGTCGAAAAGCGCACTCCCGATTGGCAATGCCGATGACCGCCGCCTTCGAGACCATCCTTCTCGACTTCGACAGGACCGACCACGTCGCGACCATCACGCTGAACCGTCCCGACCAGCTCAACGCCTTCAACCGCACGATGTGCGAAGAGGTCGCGGCCGCGTGGGGAATCGTGAAGAACGACAACGCCATCAACGCGGTGGTGCTGCGCGCCGCTGGCGACCGAGCGTTCAGTGCCGGGCTGGATATCAAGACCCCGTACGGCCAGCCGCAGAATGTGTGGAATCACGAGGATCCGGGCGAACTACTCAGCCCGAAGTGGCAGAAGATGTGGAAGCCGGTCGTATGCGCGGTACACGGTATGTGCACCGCAGGCGCGTTCTACTTCGTCAATGAGTCCGACGTGGTGATCTGCTCCTCGGAGGCCACGTTCTTCGACTCTCACGTCAGTGCGGGCCTGGTCTGTGCGCTCGAACCGATCGGGCTGATGCGCAAGATCGGCCTCGGTGAGTCACTGCGGATCGCGTTGATGGGCAACGATGAACGAGTGAGCGCCGACTCCGCGCTGCGGATCGGGCTGGTGTCCGAAGTCACCGCCCCCGACGACCTCTGGTCACGGGCGCATGAGATCGCCGCCACCATCGCCGCCAAACCGCCGTCGGCCACGCAGGGCACGGTCAAGGCGATCTGGGAGTCACTGGACAAGCCGTATCGGGCAGCCATGGAGCAGAACCTGATCTACACCCGGTTGGGCAATCCGCTGGGGCAGGCCGAGTTGGCCGAACAGGAGCAGGTCCGGGTCATACCGAGGGTGCGGTAGGTGCACCCACTGAGCCGGCGGATCGGCGAGGTTCTTGAGCTGGACCCTGGAGCCAGGGCGATCGAGTATGACGGCCAGTGGTTCACCTGGGCGCAGCTCGGCGGACTCAGCAGGCAGATCGCCGCCGCGGTGCAGCCGGGCACCCAGGTGGCAATCCTGTTGCGCAACACACCTGCCCACGTGGCGGCGGCGCTGGGGGTGCTATCGGCAGGTGCCTGCGTCGTCGTCATCAACCCGTCGCGGGGTGACGAACGCATCCGAGCTGACGTCGCCGAACTCAACCTGCCGGTGATCATCGGAACTCCCGGCGACATCACACTGCTGGCGAGGCCGGCCGAGTCCACCACCGTGGTGTCGATCGACGACCTGGACAGCCCGCCGCAGATCCGGGCTGGGGCACCAACCAGCCCCGGCCCGGCGACGGTGGCGGTGGCGGTGCGGATGTTGACCAGCGGCACCACCGGACCGCCCAAACGGGTCGACCTCACCTACGACATGCTGGCGGTATCGGTCATCGGCACCGACTTCGCCACCGCCACCGCGGCGACGGCGGTGTCGAGCAGCGTCGCGATCGTCAACGCGCCGCTGGTGCACATCGGCGGGGTGTACCGAGTGCTGCAGTGTGTCTGCGAAGCAAGGCCGTTCGTGCTGCTGCCGCGCTTCGAGCTCGCGTCATGGGCCGAGGCGGTACGCCGCCACCAACCCAAGGCCGTGTCGCTGGTGCCCGCCGCTCTACGGATGGTGCTGCACTCGGATCTGGGCCCCGACGACCTGGCCGGGGTGCGCGCCGTCACCTCGGGGACCGCGCCGCTGTCGGCCGTGGATGCCGAGGCGTTCACCGACAAGTTCGGCATCCCCGTGCTGACGTCCTACGCGGCAACGGAATTCGGCGGTGGGGTCGCGGGGTGGACGCTGGCCGACCACCGGGCGCACTGGCAATCCAAGCGGGGCAGCGTCGGCCGGGCCAGCCTGGGCGCCCAGCTGCGAGTGGTCTCCGATGACGGCACACCATTGGAACCCGACCAACAGGGTCTACTCGAGGTGAAGCCCGGTCAGCTCGGGCCGGGCGCGCAGTGGGTGCGGACCACCGACCTCGCGCGCATCGACGCCGACGGCTTCCTGTGGATCCTCGGCCGAGCCGATCAGGCCATCATCCGCGGCGGTTTCAAGGTGCTGCCCGACGATGTGCGAGCTGCACTGGAGAGCCACCCCGCTGTGCTGGGCGCCGCGGTGGTAGGTCGACCCGACGAGCGACTGGGCGACACCCCGGTGGCGATGGTCGAGTTGCGGGCCGGCGGCTCGGCCAGTGACGCCGAGCTGACCGAGTACCTGCGAATCCGGCTGGCACCCTATGAGATTCCCTCGGAAATCGCGGTCGTCGAGTCGATTCCGCGGACACCGTCCGGGAAGGCCGATCTGACCGCGGTGCGGCAGCACTTCACCGGCCGTGAGCGCTGACACCGTCGGGGCGCTGCTGCGCGAGCAGGCCACCGTACGCGGAGATCATCTCTTGCTCGTGTGTGACGCCGAACGGCTCAGCTACGCCGACGCCGAGCGGCGCTCGGCGGAGTTGGCGCGCGGGCTGATCGCGCTGGGCGCCGGCAAAGGCACGCACATCGGGCTGCTCTACCCCAATGGCACGGCGTTCGTGGTCGCGATGCTGGCGGCCGCGCGCATCTGTGCGGTCGTGGTCCCGTTCTCCACATTCTCGACCGAGCGCGAGCTTCGCGACCAACTCGTGCACAGCGACACCGAGATCCTGCTGGCAACACCGTCCTTCCGCGGACACGACTATGTCGCGCGACTTGCCAGCGTGACCGCACCGTGGCTGCGCCACATCGTGTTCGACCAGCAGATCGCCGACGCGTGCGTACCCGAGGTGGCCGCCGCCCTCGAAGATGACGTCGACGGCTCCGACCCGCTGACCATCGTCTACACGTCGGGGTCCACCGGCACACCCAAAGGGGTTGTACACACGCACGAGTCCCTGCTGGGTCATCAGCGCAATCTCAACGAGATCCGCGGCCTGACAGCTCAGGACAGGCTGTTCTGCAATTCGCCGTTCTTTTGGATCGGCGGTCTGGGGTTCGCTCTGCTGGCAACGCTGGTCGCCGGCTCGACACTGGTGTGTTCCAACGCCGACCCCGGTGCGGTCCTCGACCTGCTGGACGAGGTGCGGCCGACGATGACCAACGGATTCGCCGCCGGGAGTCTGCAGTTGGCCCGCCACGAGAGTTTCGCCGGCCGGGATCTGTCGTCGATGCGCCGCGGCAACCTCTACCCGATCATGGCGCCCGACGTGCGTCCGCGCGATCCGGAACTGCGCCACAACATGCTGGGCATGACCGAGGCCGGCAGCGTCGTACTGATAAGCGGGGACGACACCGACCAACCCGAGCACCGGCGTGGCTCGTTCGGCCGGCCCGCGCCCGGGTTCGACGCACAGATCGTCGACGACGAGCTGTGGATCCGCGGCCGCTACATGATGCAGGGGTACTACAAGCGCAGCCGCGAGGAGTGCTTCGACGCCGACGGCTGGTTCCACACCGGTGATCTCTTCCGGACCGATACCGACGGGTTCTTCTACTTCATCGGGCGGCGCGGATCCATGATCAAGACCGCAGGCGCCAATGTCTTTCCGGCCGAGGTGGAAAGGGCGATCACCCGGGTCACCGGCGGCCTGGTCGCCCACGTACTCCCCCTGCCCGACCCCGGACGCGGGCAGCTCGTCGCCGCGGCGGTGCTCGTCCCGGACGGCGGGACGTTCGACGAAGAAGCCGTTCGGGAGAAGCTCAAGGGCGAACTGTCGTCGTACAAGATCCCGCGGCGGTTCACCACGCTCGCGCCCGACGAGCTGCCACTGACCTCCAGCGGCAAGGTGGACCAGCCCCGGCTCGCGGCGATCTTCGATGCCTGACACCGTCGACGCGCTGATCCGGACCCAGGCGAAACGTGGCGACAAGCCGTTCGTCATCGACCCGGTGAACCGGATGAACTACGCCGAATTCGACACTGTGACAAGCACTCTGGCGGATTCCCTGGTCGGCGCTGGGATCGGTAAGGGCAGCCGAGTCGGGCTGATCATGGGAAACAACGTGCGATGGGTACAGCTGGCCCTCGCGCTGACACGGATCGGCGCCGTCCTGGTGCCACTGAGCACACTGCTGACCGCGCGTGAGCTGGTCGCGCAGCTCAAAGCCGCCTCGGTGCGCTACCTGATCGCCGTCGAGGAGTTCCGTGGCCACCGCTACCTCGACGAGCTCGCGCCAGAGCGGGCGAAACTGCCTGCGCTGCGGCAGGTGTGGCGGGCCGACGAACTCCCCACCGACACCGGCCGGTCGCAGATCGGTGAACTCGCCGATACTGTGACGCCCGCCGATCCGATGGTCATCATGTTCACCTCAGGAAGCAGCGGGCCACCGAAGGGAGTGATCCACTCGCACGGTAGTGCGTTGGCGGCCGTGCGATCCGGCTTGGCGGCCCGCTGTATCGACGCCGATACCCGGCTGTACCTGCCGATGCCGTTCTTCTGGGTCGGCGGCTTCGGCAGCGGCATCCTGTCTGCGCTGATCGCCGGGGCAACGCTGGTGACCGAGGAGATCCCCGAGCCCGAGGCGACCCTGCGGTTACTGGACCGGGAGAAGGTCACGCTGTTCCGCGGCTGGCCGGATCAGGCCGAGGCGCTGGCCCGCTGCGCGGCCGACGTACGGGTCGATCTGTCCGCGCTGCGGCAGGGCAGCCTGGACGCGTTGCTGCCTGCCGATCGGCGCGCCGCGTCCGGTGCTCGGGCGAAGCTGTTCGGCATGACGGAGTCCTTCGGGCCCTACTGCGGCTACCCCGCCGACACCGACATGCCGCGATCGGCGTGGGGCAGCTGCGGAAAGCCGTTCGACGGCATGGAGGTTCGCATCGTCGACGTCGACAGCGGCGACCCGCTGCCCGCAGGCACGATCGGCATGATCCAGATCCGCGGTCCTCACACGCTGCGCGGCATGTGCCGGCGCAGCCGCGAGGAGGTGTTCACCGTCGACGGCTTCTACCCGACTGGCGACCTGGGACGCCTCGACAACGACGGGTTCCTGTTCTACCAGGGCCGGTCCGACGACATGTTCAAGGTCAGCGGCGCCACCGTCTACCCGAGCGAGGTGGAGACCGCCCTGCGGGAGATCGACGGTGTGCGGGCGGCGTTCGTCACCGACGTGGACGGGCGGGTCGGCGCCGCGGTCATCTCCGACGGCCGCGCCGTCGACGATCTGCGTGCCGAGGCCCGGACGAAGCTGAGTGCGTTCAAGGTGCCGACGGTGTGGCTGCTCCTCGACTCCGACGACGAGGTTCCGCGCGGCACCACCGGGAAGGTCGATGTCCGCCGGCTGCGGGAGTTGCTGACTGGCCAGTCGTAGGTACTCAGTGAAAATGTTTGCGGCAGTGGGTATTTAGTCGATAATCGGATCGGCGACCTCGGCTACCAGTGACACCACGTCGCCGAGGTGGACCGCAGTCGTCATGTGGCCCATGCCGGCGATGACCCGCAGTTCGAGAGCCATGGCTCGCCGCACCGCCGGTGCCAGTCGCCTGGGCGGTAGGAACCGGTCATACTCACCGACCGCGACCACACAGGGCCGCTCGATACGGCGCGAGAGCAGGTCCGTTGGCAGGGGCGGCGGGGCCAGGGTGGTGCGGCAGGTTTCGGCCATCAGGGTCATCCATTCGACCTCGGTCTCAGGCGGCTCCTGACCAGGTGTGACGAACATGCGAAGCATCCGCCGGGTGTGTTCGGGTGTTGGCCGCAGTAGCCAAACAGCCGAAGCCAGTGTCAGTTTCGGGTCCACCGTGAGGCGGATGAACCCAGCGGGTGAGACCAGCGCCCGCGCGGCGATCCGTGGTGATTGCGCGGCGAGGGCCACGGCGGCGCCCAACGAATTGCCGACCAGCACGATGCGGTCCAGTTCGGCGGCCGCCAGGACCTCGTCCAGCAGTCGGCCGTACCAGCCGGCCGAGGCCCGGCGAGGCCGGCGCGGGTCACTCAGTCCCGGTTGACCGGGCAGGTCTACCACGGTGGTCGGCCAGCGCGCCGACAGCGCCCGCAGCCAGGGCAGGTTCACCGCGGCGTTGAAGCCGGTGCCGGGGACCATGACCACGCGCGGGCGTCCGGCCCCGGCTGCGGTGAGGTGCACCTGGCCGGCGCTGGTGTCCACGGTCATGCTGGTGAGCGGGAAGTCTGCGCGGGCGATGGCTTCCGAGCACCACAGTCGGACCGCATGCTGCCCCGATGGACTCTTGTAGGCGGTAGGCACTCCGTCGATCTGCCAGCGGCTCAATTTCGCGCCCCTCACCAGGGTTGTTCAGAGATCTGGTGAAATCTGTTTCATGGCCACGACCACGGAACCCCTCGAGGCGCACGCTACCCTCTATCGCCGGGCCGGTGACCACGCAGTATCGGTGATCGCCCAGGTACCCGCGGACCGGTGGGACAGTCCCGGGCTCGGGACGTGGACGGTGCGCACGCTGGTCGGCCACATCGGCCGATCGTTCACCACCGTCATCGAATACTCCGCGCGACCGGCGGACCGGATGGACATTGCCGACGCCGCGCAGTACTACCTCGCGATCGCCGGAATGCTCGCCGACCCCGACCAGATCGACGCCCGCGCCACGCAGGCCGGACTCACGCTGGGCGAGCATCCTGTGGACGCCATCCGAGAACTGCAGGATCGCGCGATCGCAGCGCTGGACACCGACGACCGGGTCATCCAGACCATCGCCGGTGGCATGCGGCTGTCGGACTACCTGCCCACCCGCATCTTCGAACTCGGGTTACACAGCGTCGATCTGGCCCGCGCCATCGGCGTGCCCGAAGCACTGCCGCCCGAGGTCACCGACAACGTCCTCGCACTCGCCGCCGCCGTCGCGCAGCGCCGCGGCGACAGTCACGCACTGATGTGCGCCCTCACCGGCCGCGGCCCCCTTCCGGCGGGCTACTCCATCGTCTGAAAACGCTGCGCCACACCTTGTTTCACCAGGTGCTCGATCAACGGCGCCGCCCCGGCCGACAGGTGCTGTGCCATCGCGGCCCTGGCCCGCTCCTCATCGTGCGCCTTGAGCGCCGCCAGGATCCGCTTGTGATCGGCCACCGACTTGTCCGGCCAGCCCTCGATGGTGGGAAACACCGATTCCGGTGCATACCGGGTGATCTGGGACATCAGCTGCGCCAGCTTCGCGGAATGCGCCGCGACATTGATGGCGCGGTGGAACTCGTGGTTGAGCCGCACCGCGCGGTCGCCGTCGTCGGCGGCATAGGCGGCGACGAGCTCGTCGTGGAACGTCGACAATTCCCGTAGTTGGTCGTCGGTGATGTTCAGCGCGGCGCGTGCGGCCAGCTCGCCGCCCACGTACGCCTGCAGGTTCGAGACGTCGGTGATGTCCCGGTCGGTGAACGGCAGGACCACAAATCCGCGCCGCGGCAGCTGATCCAGCAGGCCTTCCCCGCGCAGCTCGAACAACGCTTCGCGGACCGGGGTGACACTGATGCCCAGTTCGGCTGCCAGCTGGTCGAGCCGGATGTATTCACCGGCAGGGTAGGTGCCGTTGAAGATCCGGGTCCTAACGAACCGGGCGACATCTTCGGCCAGCTGCGGGCGTGGCGCGAAATCGGGCGCGCTCATGTCAGATCCGGTAGTCGGCGAGCAGCCGCTTGCTGATGATGTTCTTCTGGATCTCGCTGGTGCCCTCGCCGATCAGCAGGAACGGCGCGTCGCGCATCAGCCGCTCGATTTCGTACTCCTTGGAGTATCCGTATCCGCCGTGGATGCGGAAACTCTGCTGGGTGACCTCCGCGCAGAATTCACTGGCCAGGTACTTCGCCATCCCGGCGGCGACGTCGTTGCGCTCGCCGGAGTCTTTCAGGCGTGCGGCGTTGACCATCATCAGGTGCGCCGCTTCGACTTTGGTGGCCATCTCGGCCAGCTGGAAGGCGATGGCTTGATGCTCGGCGATCGGCTTGCCGAAAGTGCTGCGCTGCTGAGCATATCGGATCGCCAACTCGAAGGCGCGGATGCCCACCCCGCAGGCCCGGGCGGACACGTTGACTCGGCCGACCTCGACGCCGTCCATCATCTGGAAGAAGCCCTGTCCCGGCTTGGCGCCCAGGACGTCGTCGGCGCTGGCGACGTACCCGTCGAAGATCAGCTCGGTGGTGTCGATACCCTTGTAGCCGAGCTTGTCCAGCTTGCCCGGAATGGTCAGTCCCGGAAGGACTTCCCCAAATCCCGACGGCTTCTCCACCAGGAACGCGGTCAGGTTGCGGTGCGGCTTGTCGGCACCCTCATCGGTGCGCACCAGCGCGGCCACCAGAGTGGAGCTACCGCCGTTGGTCAGCCACATCTTCTGCCCGCTGATGATGTAGTTGCCGTCGTCATTGCGCACGCCGCGGGTGCGGATAGCCGCGACATCGGAGCCGAGTTCAGGCTCGGACATCGAGAACGCGCCCCGGGTCTCACCGGTGGCCATCCGCGGCAGGTAGTGCTGCTTCTGTGCGTCGGTGCCGTGCTGGCGGATCATGTAGGCGACGATGAAGTGGGTGTTGATCACTCCGGACACGCTCATCCACCCGCGGGCGAGTTCCTCCACACACAGCGCGTAGGTGAGCAGCGACTCCCCCAGCCCGCCGTACTCCTCGGGGATCATCAACCCGAACAGGCCCATGTCCTTCATCGCATCGACGATGGCCTGCGGATAGGTGTCGGAGTGCTCGAGTTCCTGCGCGGTGGGAATGACCTCCTTGTCGACGAATTGCCGGACGGTGGAGACGATTTCGGTCTGGATCTCGGTCAAGCCGAGCGTCTGCGCGAGTCTGGTCATGGTGCAACCCTTTCGAACACCGCGGCCAGCCCCTGGCCGCCGCCGATGCACATCGTCTCCAGCCCGTAGCGGGCCTCCCGCCGGTGCAGCTCGCGGGCGAGCGTGGCCAGCATCCGTCCGCCGGTGGCGCCCACCGGGTGGCCGAGGGAAATCCCCGACCCGTGCACGTTGGTGCGCTGGTGGTCGGCGTCGGTGAAATCCCACGCGCGCATGACGGCCAGGGCCTGCGCGGCGAACGCCTCGTTGAGCTCGATGAGGTCGATATCTGCCAGTGTCAGGCCAGCTTTCGCGAGCGCGACCTCGGTGGCGGGCACCGGCCCGATGCCCATCACCTCGGGCCCGACTCCCGCGGATCCCCAGGACACCAGCCGCACCAGCGGGGTGAGACCCAGTTCAGCCGCCCGCTCCGGCGTGGTCACGATGCACATCGAGGCGGCATCGTTCTGCCCGCTGGAATTACCCGCGGTGACAGTGGCGTCCGGATCGGCTTTGATCAGAACGGGTTTGAGCTTGCTCAGTGCCTCGACCGTCGTGTCGGCCCTGGGGTGCTCGTCGGTGTCGATCACGTCCTCGCCACGACGGCTTGTGACCGTGACGGGGATGATCTCCTCGGCGAGGATGCCGTCCTTCTGCGCGGCGACCGCCCGCTGATGGGAGGCCACCGCCAGTTCGTCCTGCTCCTGGCGGGAGATGCCGTACTGACGGCGCAGGTTCTCGGCGGTCTCCAGCATGCCGCCCGGCACCGGGTAGTGCTTGCCACCGGCTGTGGTCCGGCCGCGGGCCAGGCCATCGTGGAGCTGCACCCCGGACCGTCCACCACCCCAACGCATGTCGGTCGAGTAGAACGCGACGTTGCTCATGCTCTCCGCACCGCCGGCGACAACCAGATCGTTGTTGCCAGAGGCGACTTGCAGGCACGCCTGGATGACCGCCTGCAGGCCCGAACCACAGCGCCGGTCCACCTGCATGCCCGGCACCGTCACCGGCAGGCCGGCATCCAATGCCACGACCCGGCCGATCGCGGGCGCCTCGCTGTTGGGATAGCAGTGCCCGAGGATCACATCCTCGACGGCGTCTGGCGCGACCCCGGTGCGCGTCAGCAGACCTTTCAGTGCGGCCACCCCGAGGTCGACGGCCGTCAGTGAGGCGAACATGCCGCCGTAGCGCCCGATCGGCGTGCGGACCGGTTCGCAGATGACGGCCGTGCGGGTCACAGGTGCCGTCCGCCGGTGACCTCGAGGACCGTTCCGGTCATGTAGGACGACAGGTCGGAGGCCAGGAACAGCGCCACCTTGGCGACCTCGGACGGCTCACCGGCACGGCCGAGTGGCACCTCGGCCACCTTCGAGTCCCAAATACGTTGCGGCATGGCCTCGGTCATCGCCGAGCGGATCAGGCCCGGCTGAATGGCGTTGACCCGCACGCCCAGATGGGCGAGTTCCTTGGAGGCGGCCTTGGTCATCCCGACGATGCCGGCCTTGGCAGCCGAGTAGTTAGTCTGCCCGATCATGCCGACCTTGCCGGAGATCGACGACATGTTCACGATCGCACCGCGCTTCTGCTCGCGCATCACCGTCGACGCCTTCTTCAGGCCGTTCCAGGTGCCCTTCAGGTGAACCGAGATGACCTGGTCGAACTCGTCCTCAGTCATCTTGCGCAGGGTGGCGTCGCGGGTGATCCCGGCGTTGTTCACCATGATGTCGAAGCTGCCGAACTGCTCGATCGCCGCGTCGACCAGTGCGTCGACATCGGCGTAGGTGGTGACGTTGCACTTCACCGCGCGCGCCACGTCGGCACCGCCAAGTTTGTCGACCGCTTCCTGGGTGGCTTCGACGTTGAGGTCACCGAGCACCACGCGGGCCCCCTCGGCGATGAACTGCTCGGCGATCGCAAAGCCGAGGCCCTGCGCTCCGCCGGTGATGACCGCGGTCTGGCCAGCGAGCAACGACATCTGATCTCCCTCTTCCTTCGACGGACCCCCGAATCGACAACATCATATTTCATATATGATCGCCCGAGCCAGTGCCCCCGACCCAAGGAACCTGATGAGCGACGTCAGCGATGACGACTTCCGCGAGATCCTGGCCCAGACCCGTCACTTCGTCCGGTCGGCCGTGGTGCCCCGGGAAGCGGAGATCCTCGCCGAGGACAAGGTCCCCGACGATTTGCGCGACCAGGCCAAGAAGATGGGCCTGTTCGGCTACGCGATCCCGGAGGAATGGGGTGGGCTGGGCCTGAACATCGCCCAGGACGTCGAGCTGGCGATGGAACTTGGCTACACGAGCCTGGCGCTGCGATCGATGTTCGGCACCAACAACGGCATCGCCGGTCAGGTGCTGGTCGGGTTCGGCACCGACGAGCAGAAGGCACGCTGGCTCGAACCGATCGCCTCCGGCGACGTGGTCGCGTCATTCGCGCTGACCGAGCCGGGCGCCGGCTCCAACCCGTCCGGCTTGAAGACGAAAGCCGTTGCCGATGGCGATAGTTGGGTGATCAACGGCCGCAAGCAGTACATCACCAACGCACCGGTGGCGAACCTGTTCATCGTGTTCGCCCGCACCCGGCCTGCCGACGAGAACGGCGCGGGGATCGCGGTCTTCCTGGTGCCCGCCGACACTGCCGGCGTCGAGATCGGGGTCAAGGACGCCAAGATGGGCCAGGAGGGTGCCTGGACCTCGGATGTGAACTTCACCGACGTCCGGGTCGGCAACGACACCCTGATCGGCGGGAGCGAGGACATCGGCTACCGGGCGGCGATGACGTCACTGGCCCGTGGGCGCATCCACATCGCCGCACTTGCGGTCGGCTCCGCCCAACGTGCGCTCGATGAGTCGGTCGCCTACGCGGCGACCGCAACCCAGGGCGGCACAGCGATCGGCAGTTTCCAACTGGTGCAGGCGATGCTGGCCGATCAGCAGACCGGAGTGATGGCCGGGCGCGCACTGGTACGCGACGCGGCACGCAAGTGGGTCGACAACGAAGACCGCAGGATCGCACCGTCGGTGGCCAAGCTGTTCTGCACCGAAATGGCAGGAAACGTGGCCGATCTCGCGGTCCAGGTGCACGGCGGGGCGGGCTATATGCGTGGCGTACCGGTCGAGCGGATCTATCGCGAGGTCCGGCTGTTACGACTGTACGAGGGCACCAGTGAAATTCAGCGCCTGATCATCGGCGGCGGACTAGTCAAGGAAGCGCAGCGCAAAACATGACAGGAAGACTCAGCGGCAAGGTCGCATTCATCACCGGAGCCGCTCGCGGGCAGGGCCGCGCGCATGCGGTGAAGATGGCGAGCGAGGGCGCCGACATCATCGCCGTCGACATCGCGGGCAAGCTGCCGGCCTGTGTGCCGTACAACCCGGCTACCCCGGAGGACCTGGCAGAGACCGTGCGGTTGGTCGAGGCGACGGGTCGCCGGATCGTGCCCGCCGTCGTGGACGTCCGCGATTACGAGGGCCTGAAGGACGCGGTCGCGGACGGCGTGGCGAAACTGGGCCGGCTGGACATCATCGTCGCCAACGCGGGCATCACGTCACCGTCGGCGTGGGACGAGATCACGCCGGAGGCGTTCCGGGATGTCATGGACGTCAACGTGACTGGGACCTGGAACACCGTGATGGCAGGTGCGCCATCCATCGTAGAAGGTGGTGTCGGAGGCTCCATCATCCTGATCAGTTCGGCGGCCGGCATCAAGATGCAGCCGTTCATGGTGCACTACACCGCGAGCAAGCATGCCGTCACCGGCATGGCCAGGGCGTTCGCCGCCGAACTCGGCAAGCACAACATCAGGGTGAACAGCGTTCACCCCGGGCCGGTCAACACCGACATGGGTACCGGTGACATGGTGGCCGAGCTGGGCAAGGCGATGGAAACCAACCCGGCGCTGAACAACATGATGCTGCCGTTCCTGCCGATTTACATCGCCGAGCCGGAGGATATCGCGGACACGGTGTGCTTCCTGGCCAGCGATGACGCCAAATTGATTACCGCTGAGGCGATTTCAGTCGATCAGGGCTCGACGAAGTACTGAGCGAGCGGGTCAGGAAGGCCACCTGATCACCGACGGCCTTCTCGAACCAGTCGTGCCCCGGCCAGACGTCGAAGTGATCGCACGGGTAGTGGTGTACTTCGCCCCTACCCAGCACCGCGGTCTTGACCACCGACTCGGCCGGTACGTAGCGGTCGAAGTCGGCGACCTGAACCAGCAGCGGGCACCGTAATCGTTTGGCGGCGTCCGCGGTTCGGATCGAGGCGATCTGCAGGCCGACAGCGGAGTCGACCTCGTTACGCCAGGTCGGTCCGGCCATCGCGGTGTAGCTTTCGTAGGCTCCGTCCAGCGCCAGCGCCCCGGGCTCACCGGGATGGGCGACCAGCGGCATGAGGGTTGGCTTGCCGCCCCTGGCCACGTCGACCCGGCTCTTGACGCCGATCACGGTCCACTTCAACGCCGATCCGACGTCACGGTGTTTGACGGCCGCGCGGCTGACGGCGACGCCACTGGTCAACGGCGTCATTGCGATGACGCCCACGACGTCGGTATGGTCGGCAGCCACCGGGAACACGTGGCCGCCCGACATCGACGACCCCCACAGCACGATCCTATTCGGGTCGACCCCGGGTAGGCGTTTGGCGGCGGCGATCGCGGCCTCGAAGTCACCGATTTGCGCGGCGACCGAAACCGTCTGCCGCGGCATGCCTTCCGACGCACCGAACCCGCGGTAGTCGAAGGCCAGCACGTCGACGCCGGCGGCGCTGATCCGCTCGGCGAAGGGCTCAAGGCCGGAGTCTTTCGTTCCCCCGAAGCCGTGCCCCATCACCACCACCGGACGCCCGGCCGGGCCGGCAAAGGCGTCGCCCTCACCCGGGAAATGCCATGCGCTGCACCGCACTCCGGCGGAATCGAAGGTGACGTCGGTGCGGCTCATACCGCTACCTTTCCGCGACGGCGAGCCAGTTCCGCCCGCTTCATGCCGGCCGGCAGTTCCCGGGTGCGGATGTCATGGTCGTAGTGGAAGTAGTCCACCTGCTGGGTGTGCCGCGGGCGGTCGGTGCAGTGCCCCACATAGATCTGCTGGTCGGCGTCGATCACCCGCTCCATCTCCGCGGCCGGCGGCAGCGCGTAGCGCCCCACCGCGTAGGCGGCGAGCAGTTTCGCCTGGCACTCGATGAACGGAAACAGTGTCGGAACCGCCTGGGCGAAGCCGATGAACACCAGATTATCCATGCCCGGCTTGAACATTCGCTTGTAAAGCCGGATGGCGTTGTCCGGCGCGTTGATGAAGTCGGGGTCGAAGAACGGGAAGGTGATGTTGTAGCCGGTGGCGTAGACGATCGCGTCGAACACCGAGCTGGTGCCGTCGTCGAAGTGGATGGTGTCGCCGTCGAGGCGACTCACGTTGGGTTTGGGGATGACGTCGCCGGACCCCAACCGCAGCGGCAGCTCCACCGACTGGGTGGGATGCGCCTCGAAGAGCTTGTGGTTCGGTGCCGGCAGCCCGTAGAGCTGGGGATCGATCCCCATCGCGGGCGCCACCAACTGAATCGCCTTGCGCTGCCACGCCAACGGGATGTACGGCGAGGTACGCCAGACACTGTCACCCGGGCGGCCGGCGATGTACTTGGGCACGATCCAGGCGCTGGAGCGCGTCGACAGGGTCACCGTGTTCTGCAGCGTCCTGGAGGACAGCTCCACCGTGATGTCGGCGGCGCTGTTGCCGATGCCGACCACCAGGATCCGCTTGCCGGTCAGATTCAGCGGGGTCTGTGGATCGATGTAGTGGTGGGAATGGATTGTCTCACCGGTGAATTCGCCGGGGAAGTCCGGATACCGGGCGTCCCAGTGGTGGCCGTTGCCGACGACCAGCAGGTCGAACTCCCGCGTCGTCCCGTTCTGGTCGGTGATGTCCCAGCGCCCATCGCCGTTCAGCCCGGCGTGCTGGACACCGTTGTTGAACTCGATGTTCTCCAGCAGCCCGAAGGTCTCGGCGTAGGAGTCCAGATAGGTCTTGATGTCGCTGTGGTGCGGAAACGACGGGAAGTGCTGCGGGATCGGAAAGTCCCTGAACGACAACATCTGTTTGGAGGTGTCGATATGGAGGGACCGGTAGGCGCTGCTCAATCCGTTGGGGTTGGCGAAGGCCCAGTTGCCACCGACGCGGTCGGACAACTCGAAGGTGGTGTAGGGCACGCCGTAGTCCTTGAGCATCTTGCCCGAGGTCAGCCCGCTGACGCCCGCACCGATGATGGCGGTGCGCGGCATGGATTCGCCCACGTGTGCTCCTAGCTCGTTATCAGCTCGAGTGTGCCCAGCTCGCGGATGGCCGCACAGCCGCGGCGCAGCATCGCGCCCATCATGTCGTCACCGCGTTCGGTTTCCACCGCGAACGCACAGCCCAACGCGGAGATCAGTGGGACCTGGATCATGCCGAGAAGGTAGTCGTGCCAGCAGGTTTCCGCGTCGTAGTCGCTGACCCCGGTATCGAGAAGGGCCCGGTGATATTCGGCGACCAGATCTCTTTCGGCCTCGGCCCGCACGCCCGGCTCCAGGCTGGTCCCGGTGAAGTAGGCCAGGTCGCGGCCGGCCAGCCCGACACCCAGCGTCTGCCAGTCGACGACGCTGACCCGCTCGCCGTCGAAGAGTAGATTGTCCAGCCGGTAGTCGCCGTGCAGCAGCGCGAACCGATCCGGCGCGTTAAGCAGCCAAGGCGTCACCAAATCCATTGCTGCGACCAGGGTTTCGGCGTCCTCGGCATTCAGCCTGGCCCCGAGCTTCTCGATAGTGATGCCTGCGGCCATCTTGGAGATGTCGCCGAGGCCGCGGATCGCGTCCTCACCGGTGACCGACATCGCGAGGCCGGGAAAGGTCTGCCACCGCGGGTCGCACCACGTGGGTCCGTGCAGACCTGCCAGCGCACGTACCGCGAGGCGCGCCTCGGGCAGGTCGCAGCCGGCTATCTGGTCGCCCTGAACGGCCGGGGCCTGGTCGGCCAGCAGAAGTGCGTAACTGGCTCCGTCGTCGGCGATGTCGACGTGGTAGCACTGCGGAATCGGGATCGTCACCAGCTCGGCGACGGATTGATAGAACGCGCACTCGCTGCGGTAGCCGAGGGTCACCCGGTCCCGGACGGCGTCGTCGCCTGCGGGCAATTTCAGGATGAAGCTGGCGGGCAGGTTGCCGCCGCCTGCGGCATAGGTCGCCTTGATGCGGAACGTGGCGCCCGTTTGACCCGTGCCGACCGGCGCCACCTCGACAGCTTCGACCTCGACGGGTGCACCGGGACGGCTCAGGATGCCGGCCAGCCAGCCGCCGGTGACATCGGAGGGGTAGCGGGGAATCGCGGTCGGTGCGCTCATGGTGTGGGTGGCCTTCTGTCGGTGCGTTGTTTGTCGACGAACCGCGCAGCCATCCGGTTGAGCAAGCCAGGCGCCAGGCGTGCGAAAAGCCATGCCATGCGAGCCTGACGCGGTGCGACCAGGAGGGCCTTGTTGCGTTCGATCGCCCGCAGCGTATCGGCGGCCAGCTGATCGGGGCTATAGAACGTCTCACTGCGCTGGCCCATTTGGTAGAACTCGCGGCCGTTGAAATCGCCGAGCCAGCCCTTGTCCAGAATCGGGGTGTCCACCGCGGTCGGACAGATGGCCAGCACGCCGACCCCGTGGCCGACGGCCTCGGTGCGCAGCGCCAGCGACAGCCCGACAATCGCATGCTTGGTCATGACATAGCTGGTGATCCGGCCCGCCGCAGCCAAGCCCGCCATCGATGCGGTGTTGACGATGTGGCCGCTCTGTTGGCGGACCATGTGCGGGTAGGCGGCGTGCACCCCGTGCACGACACCGCGGATGTTCACGTCGATGATCGCGTTCCACTGGTCCAGGGTGAGCAGTTCGGTGTCCCCGCCCCAGGTGATGCCGGCGTTGTTGAACAACAAGTCGATTCGGCCGGTGCGCGCCACGACATCGTCGACGGCGCTCTGGACGGCGGCCGCGTCAGTGACGTCGAGCTGCAGTGCGGTCCCCGGCTTGCTCAACGACGCAGCGGTGCGTTCGGCGGCAGCGCCGTCGATGTCGGTGCACAGCACGTCGGCGCCGGCGCCCGCCAGCGCCCGACACAGTGCCGCGCCGATTCCCGAGCCGGCGCCGGTGACGATCGTCTGCTGCCCGGTGAACCGCGTCACGCCGAAGCCATCCGGTCGACGTGGGCAAGCACGTCGGGATAGCGCTTGAGGTGGGCGCCGCCGTTGAGGTCGAGGACCTCACCGGTGAGCCAGGAGGCTTGATCCGAGCACAGGAACAGCACTGCCTCGGCGACGTCCTCGGGGACGCCGACCCGGCCGAGCGGGGTGTTGTCGATGTAGTCCTCGAGCACACCGTCGGCCAACGTGACCAGTTCGGTCAGCGGGGTGTGGACGAAACCCGGTGAGACGGCGTTGACCCGGATCCCGCGGGGACCCAATTCCAGGGCAGCGACCTGCGTGAGCATGGCCAGCCCGGCCTTGGCCGAGCAGTAGGCGCTCATGCCCGGCGCGGCAAGTCGGGCGTTGAGCGAGGTGATCGAGACCAGCGATCCCCCCTCGCGCAGTTGCCGGCCCGCGTGCTTCATGACGATGAATCCGCCGGTGAGGCAGCAGTCGACGATCGCCCGGAAGTCCTCGACGGGCTGTTCGGTGATGCGGCCGAAGCCACCGAATCCGGCGGTGTTCACCACGATGTCGATTCCCCCGGTGCGCTCGAACAGCGCGGCGACGCTGGCCTCGTCGGTGACGTCCACCCCGGCGGCGTCATGCGGTGCGCCGAGTTCGGCCGCCCGCTCGGCTGCGCCCTCGGCGTTGCGGTCGGCGACGGTGACCTGCCGTCCGCCGGCGGCCAGTCCCTGCGCCACCGCCCAGCCGATTCCCGATGCGCCACCGATGACCACCGCGCGTTGCACTGCAATTTCCGACATTCGGCCTCCGGTGAACGCTCGCGCGGGTCCGCTCAAGTCGCGTCAACTGTAAGGCATACGGCAAGAGCTGCAGTAGGTCAACAGGCGGCGATCTGGGTAACGGGAAACGGCCCGACGAAATGCGGGAATCAATCGAAGTGGCCAGGGCCGGGATCGAACCGGCGACCTTCCGCTTTTCAGGCGGACGCTCGTACCAACTGAGCTACCTGGCCGGAAGGCACGTGTGCCTCGCCGCAATGGCGACCCTGACGGGACTCGAACCCGCGACCTCCGCCGTGACAGGGCGGCGCGCTAACCAACTGCGCCACAGGGCCTTACTTCCTGCGTTTACTACTCGCTCCGACGTTGCCGTCGTCACGCGTACCCCCAACGGGATTCGAACCCGTGCTACCGCCGTGAAAGGGCGGCGTCCTAGGCCACTAGACGATGGGGGCCAGAACCGAATCACTCCGGGGTACTCACAACGAGTGCACGTTAGAGCGTCGTTAGCTTAGGGCACAGCAGGCTCAATCCCAAAACGAGCAACCCCATCGAAGGCAGTATTGTGTGCGTCGCGCCCCTATAGCTCAGTCGGTAGAGCTACGGACTTTTAATCCGCAGGTCCCAGGTTCGAGCCCTGGTGGGGGCACAGCACGGGCCGACGAACAGTCCAGCGGAGCAGACCTTTCCGAGATCACCCGTCAATGGTCGGGGGGACCTATCGTGAACGACATGAACGACACGGCGCCGCAACCCGCGGACAGCGAGGGCCGAGGTCCGCGCCACGGCGTCGACCGAGCGACCGGCCGACACGTGATCGCGCGATTGGCCGGGCCCGAACACGACGCCACGGTGCGCGCGGTCGTCGACCTACTCTCTGGCGAGCAGAGTGCCGTCGACTCGATTGTCGAAGACGCGGTATCCGACCCCGAACGCCTGGAGTCACTCGACCGCCTCGGCAAGTACGACGACGACCGAAACCCGAGCCTCGATCGCATCGCGGTCTTGGCCGCCGAGGCTCTGGGTACCCCGATGGCCGCGGTGTCGATCGTCTATCCCGACCGGCAGGTCCTCGCCGGATCCAACACGAGCGACGAGGTGATGCCCCGGGTGGCGCCGCTCGAGATGTCGGTGTGCAAATTCACCGTCGCGAGCCGGGAGGCTCTGGTCGTCGACGACACCAGAGCGCATCCCCTGCTGTCGGATCATCCGGCGGTACGCGGCGGCGGGGTGCTGGCGTACGCCGGGATTCCCTTGCTCGACAGCAAGGGTTATGCCGTTGGAACGTTGTGCACCTGGGACAGTCGTCCGCGCCACTGGTCCAGTGGCCAGATCCAGATCCTCAACGATCTCGCCGTTGTCGCGCGCCAGAGGCTACTCGCCGATCCGCGCGACGTGTGATGGTTGCCAATGTTCACCACACGGGGGAATACATGACGCGACGGGTAGCGAAATCGGGTAGCGTCCGCCGTGTGGTACGGCGGGTGATGTGAGCGGATCATGGCGATACGGATCCTTCACGTCGAGAATGAGCCGGCGACGCCGGTAAGTACCGGCAAGCTGCCCGTCCACCGCAAGACGTTTGCCGAGCGGGTGCGCACCGACCCCTTGAGCACAATCATCACCGTCTCCATCGACGTGCTGTCGGCCTCGGTGGCGACCTTCGCCGGTGCGCAGTGGGCGATGTCGACCCATGACTACCCGCCCGACCTCTGGCTGGCCATCCTGTACGTGCCCGTCGTGATCAGCATGCTCGCCTTGCGCGGGGGCTATCGGCGGCGCCTCAACCGGGATTTCCTCGACGAGATCGGGCCCATCGAGTCGACGGTGGCCATCGCGTCGATGTTCTTGCTCAGTGGCATGCTGCTCGCCCACGAGAGCGGTCGGCCGGGCTCGACCGTGCTGAAGATATGGGTCTGCGCCGCGGTACTCATGCCGTTCGGACGGCTGGTCCGCGTCATCATCCAGCGCAGTTTGCGGCGACACAATCACCTCGTTGCACCGACCCTGATCGTCGGAAACGGCCGGGTTGCCGGGCACATCATCAGCCGATTGGAAGAATTCCCGGTTTACGGCCTCGGCCCGGTCGGCATTGTCGACGCCGAGCCGTGGTTCGGCCAACCTGGCGACCCGCGACCCGATCTTCCCTGGCTGGGACCACCGGAGAACATCGACCAAGCGATCCGGCTGACCGGTGCCCAGAACGTCGTGATCGCGTTTTCCCGCACCCAGGACCAGGTGCTCACCCACGTGGTCCGAACGGCTCATCAGAATGGACTGCGCGTGTGGGTCGTGCCGCGCATGTTCGACACGATCGGCGAGCGCGCGCGGATCGAGCACATCGGCGGTACGCCGCTGCTGGCATTGCCCCACACCGATCCCCGCGGATGGCAGTTCTTGGTCAAGCACGTCTTCGACCGGGTGATGGCCGGGTTCCTCCTGCTGGTGATCTCGCCGGTGTTCCTGACGCTGGTGCTGCTCGTGAAGCTGAGTTCGCCGGGGCCGATCTTCTTCAGCCAGCCGCGCATCGGCCGTGACGGACGAATCTTCGGGTGCCTCAAGTTCCGCTCAATGCGCCCGTCCGATGCCTCCGATGCCGCGTTCCAGCTGAAGACGGGCGCTGCGCCCGGCGGTGTGGAGGGCATCGACCGGCGCACCAAGATCGGCAAAATCTTGCGCGCCACGTCGCTCGACGAACTGCCGCAGTTCATCAACGTGCTCCGCGGTGAGATGAGTCTGGTGGGCCCGCGACCGGAGCGGCCGGAATTCGTGGAGCTGTTCGAGGCGCAGATCCAGCGCTACGGCGAGCGTCATCGAGTGCGAGCCGGCGTCACCGGCTGGGCCCAGGTGCACGGCTTACGCGGGCAGACATCCATCGCCGATCGCGCCGAGTGGGACAACTACTACATCGAGAACTGGTCGCTTGCTCTGGACCTGAAGATCCTGGCGCTGACCATCCCGGCCGTCCTGCGGCGGGCCGAATAAAACTTCGATAACAACACGGTTAGCTGGCGTGTGAAAAATACCCGTGGTGGGTACAGGACAGTTAACGCATCGGGGGTGCTGGAAAACCCGATCACGCGCGCCACAGGAGTAGACATGAGTCACCCCTTGCTCACCTCGACCGACGTCATCCGCTATGCCATCGCCGAACAGGTTCGGCGAATCGGCGGCAATGAAGAGGACATCGACGACATCGCTTTCGCCGCGTCATATGCGGTGATGTCGTGGGGTCTCACTGCCCCGCAAAATATTTGACGTCTACGTCATTGCGACCGGCTAGACGATTCTCGTCGCCACCGCTGCCGAACGCTCGCGCGCTCCGAACTCCCCACCCTCTGTGCGATGGCAATGACCCTGCGCTGCGAAACTTGCGCTGGCAAGGATCGCACACGCCGACCCCGAGGTTGCTGACCCGGGCACATCGGTGGCCCGCAAAGGGAGTGTGTGCTTTAGCGGGCTAGGCCGAGGGCGTGTGTAGGACCGGGCAGGCTTCGCCCAAGTAGTGAATTCCCTTGTCGCGCTCCCCCGCTGGCGGCAGATTGCGAGCCGGGGTGTGGATCAACGGCGCATCGGCCGGAATCCGGCCGGTCGCCCGGTCCCATCCGGTGCGGGCGCGTGGGTGCATTCGACGCCGCTTGGGCAACAGTTTGAATGCCAGATTGACGGACCGGCCGAACAGCCGGTGCAGGCGCGCGTCACGCGTGGACCACGTGTAGCCCATCAACTCGCGGACCGGCTGGTCGTAGAGGCCGACCGTCACCCAGATCGCGAACGGTCCGAACGCCTTGAGATAGGCCGACCACAAGAAATTCGGAATCCATTGCAGCGAGGGATGTTTCGGCATTGTGGACAGGTCGAGGACCTGCCGGGTGGCCCAGTTGTTCTCCAGGACGTTGCGACACATGTGGTCCCAGTAGACCTGGAATTCTTCCCAGCTGCCCGGGACCGGGCGCATGCTCATGCCGTACATCCGGTACCAGGTCACGTGCTCGTCGAACAGCTGACGCTTCTGGTCCTCGGTGAGGCCGTCCCCGAAGTATTCGGCGGTCAGGACGGTGCCCATGAAAAACGTTGAGTGGGCCCAATAAAAGACGTCAGGGTTCAGTGCGCTGTACCGACGCCCTTGGGAGTCAACACCTTTGATCGGGATGTGGTAGTCGCGGACCTCGGCGCCGGTCATCGGTGCCCGATCGCCGTCGAACACCACACCGCCGATCGGGTACAGCGATCGCAGCAGCCGTGGCAGGCGCTCCATGAAGAAGATCGAATGCTCCTCGACGGCCGCACCGAGCTGAGGATGCATGTTCTGCATCGAGCCGGCCCACGGCCCCTGCAACAGGCCGCGCCAGTCGCCGAAGTATTGCCATGTCAGCGAGTCGGGCCCGAGCACATCGAGCGGAGCGTCATACGATCCCCCGGTTACCGGGCAACCAGGGGCCGCCTGCGCGGCGTCGCTGGTGACGGGGCACGCGTCGGACGTATCTTGACTCAACTGGTGACCTTCCCAATGGCGTGCGGGGCACTTTGACTACACGCGTTGTCACAATAGTTTAGGAGGGATGTGACCTCGGGTCAACGACGGGGCCGCTGGTCGGGCGTCCCCCTGCCGGACCGCCAGGCGCTGCGCCGCGACGAGCTGATCGCCGCCGGGGTGATCCTGCTCGGCAGCGCGGGCGGCCCGGCACTGACGGTGCGAGCGGTCTGCCGGCATGCCGGCCTGACCGAGCGGTATTTCTACGAGAGCTTTTCTGACCGGGACGAGTTCGTGCGGGCCGTCTACGACGACGTGTGCAATCGCGCGATGACGGCGCTGATGTCGGCGGGTACGCCGCAGGAGGCGGTCGAGCGGTTCGTGGCCCTGATGGTCGACGATCCGGTGCGGGGTCGCGTGCTGCTGTTGGCGCCGCAGGTAGAAGCGGTGCTCGTCCACTCCGGGGCGGAGTGGATGCCGAATTTCATCGAGCTGCTGCAGAGCAAGCTGACGGCGATCAGCGATCCGGTGTTGCAGAAAATGATGGCCACCGGTCTGATCGGTGCGCTGACCGCGTTGTTCACCGCTTACCTGGACGGCCGACTGGCGGCCTCCCGCGAGCAGTTCATCGCCTACTGCGTCGACCTGCTGCTCAGCCGCACGGCGAGTTATCCGCCGGCGACCTGACCGGCCTCACCCGGAACGTTGCCGGTCTGCTCGAGTTCATCGGCCTCGCTCTGCTGCGCTTCGGCCTGCGCCTCGGCGAGCTTCTGCTCGTAGTCGGAGCGGGCCGCACGGCCTTCCGGGCTGCCGATCGAATTGCCCGGCACGCCGGCAGTCGCGAACGTGTTGTTGCAGTTCAGGTACAGCAGCACCCGGTTACCGGCGTTTGTGCCACTGGAGTCAAGGAAGTCGGCGCTGCGCGATCCGGTGACCATGCACTGGTCGGTCGGCAGGAAGCTGCCCACCCGGGTCGCGATCGTCGCCGATTGACCCGCGCTACTGATCGCCTGTGAGGCGTCCGCATAGGTCTGTCCTGCGTACTCGTTGATCGCCGATGCGACGCCAGAACCGAACACCACAAACGATGCCGCCGCTGCACCAACAGCGCCGATGCCAATGGCCAATTGCTTCTTCACGTCTTGCGACCTCCGGACATGTGCGTTGCCTGTGCATTCGCGTACTAATTGCTGGTGGGACCAGTGCGCAAATGGTACTCCGCACCGCCGGAGTTCGCAGGCTGGCCGAACAGGCCCTCGAGCGGCGCCTGACGAACTATCTGCCAGGGATCGGAGCTGGTTGGCCAGGCGCATCGCCAGCTTGCAGCAGTTCGTCGCCGACGTTCTGCTGCGCTTGGGCTTGCTGCTGGGCCTGCTGTTCCTGCAAAGTCTGCTGGCCCTGAGGGCTGCCGACGGAATTGCCAGGGTTGCCGGGCGAGGCCAGGTCGGCATTGCAATTGAGGTCGAGGAGGATTCGGCCGCCGGGGTTGTTTCCACTCGAGTCCAGGAAGCTGGCGTTCCGCGAACCGGTGACCCGACACTGGGCGGTCGGCACTTGATCCCCCACAACAGTGGCGATCGTCTCTGTGCCACCGGTCGCCGTGATTGCCTTCGTCGCGTCGGCGTAGGTCTGGCCCGCGTAATCGTTATCCGCGAAGGCTATTCCGGACGTCAGCGGCGACAGAGCCACGACGCCGGCAACACCGGCAGCGAGAAATGCGCATCGTTTCGTCATGACCGAATCTCCATTGCTGACAGACTGTCGCGATAACCGCCGTGTTTGAAACGCCATTCGACGGCGATCATTCGGGTGATTTGCCTCATCGCTCCGAGATCCACGCGGGCATACAGCCACCCCCGACTGACTCGGCCAAGACCCTACCTTGAGTGGCAGGCCCGCGAACTAAAACGACATGCCGGGGACGGGAACTTGAATGTCACCGGGATACACAGATATATTGACTGCTACCACTAGGAACAGATAACTGGAGGGTTCATGTCGCAAGACCTGACCGACCTCGATCTCCTGCGCGAGCTGGAACCGGTGGCGGAGAAGCTCATCAACCGCCACCTCACGATGGCGAAGGACTGGAACCCCCACGACTACATCCCCTGGTCGGAGGGCAAGAACTACTACGCCCTCGGCGGCCAGGACTGGGATCCCGAGCAGTCCAAGCTGTCGGAAGTCGCGCGCACGGCGATGGTGCAGAACCTCCTGACCGAGGACAACCTGCCCTCCTATCACCGCGAGATCGCGATGAACTTCTCCATGGACGGCGCCTGGGGCTACTGGGTCAACCGGTGGACGGCCGAGGAGAACCGGCATGGGATCGCGATCCGCGACTACCTGGTGGTCACCCGCAACTGCGATCCGGTGGAGCTCGAAGAGCTTCGCGTGGAGCAGATGGCCCGCGGCTTCTCGCCCGGCCAGAACCAGCAGGGCGACATGTTCGCCGACAGCCTGTTCGACTCGGTGATGTACGTCAGCTTCCAGGAGCTCGCCACCCGGGTGTCGCACCGCAACACCGGCAAGGCCTGCAACGACCCGGTCGCCGAGCAACTGCTGGCCAGGATCTCCAACGACGAGAACCTGCACATGATCTTCTATCGCGACGTCAGCGAGGCCAGCTTCGCTATCGCCCCCAACCAGGCGATGGCGTCGCTGCACCGGGTGCTGCGCAACTTCAAGATGCCCGGCTACACCGTGCCGGACTTCCGGCGCAAGGCCGTCATCATCGCCATGGGCGGCGTGTACGACCCGCGCATCCACCTCGACGACGTCGTGATGCCGGTGCTGAAGAAGTGGCGCATCTTCGAGCGCGACGATTTCACCGGCGAAGCCGCAACGATGCGCGACGATCTGGCCGAGCTGATCAAGGAGCTCGAGGACACCTGCGACAAGTTCGAAGAGGCGAAGTCGCGCAAGCTCGAGCGTGACGCACGGCTCGCCGAGAAGCGCAGCGCCAAGGCACTGGCCGGGGCGGCAACATAGTCGAGAACACACAGGCTGCCACCGGGCTGCGGATCGGGCCCTTCGCCCTCCGTAGCCCGGTTGTGTTGGCGCCCATGGCCGGTGTCACGAACGTCGCGTTCCGCACCCTGTGCCGCGAACTCGAGGAAGAACGGGCCGGAACGGTCAGCGGGCTCTACGTGTGCGAGATGGTGACGGCCCGAGCGCTCGTCGAGCGTCATCCCGTCACCATGCACATGACGACGTTCGACCCAGCGGAATCGCCCCGGTCATTGCAGCTGTACACCGTGGACCCGGCCACTACCTATGAGGCCGCCAAGATGATCGTCGAGGAGAACCTCGCCGATCACATCGACATGAACTTCGGCTGCCCGGTACCCAAGGTCACCCGCCGCGGAGGCGGCGCGGCCCTGCCCTACAAACGGCGCCTCTTCGGCCAGATCGTGGCCGCCGCCGTCCGCGCCACCGAGGGCACCTCGGTCCCCGTGACGGTCAAGTTCCGGATCGGGATCGACGACGCCCATCGCACCCACCTCGATGCCGGCCGGATCGCCGAACAAGAAGGCGCCGCCGCGGTGGCACTGCACGCCAGAACCGCCGCCCAGCGCTATTCGGGGACCGCCGACTGGGAGCAGATCGGGCTCCTCAAAGAAGCTGTGACGACGATTCCGGTGCTGGGAAACGGTGACATCTTTGAGGCCAATGACGCCCTCGCGATGATGGCGGCGACCGGATGTGACGGAGTCGTCATCGGCCGCGGCTGTCTGGGTCGGCCGTGGTTGTTCGCGGAGCTGTCGGCGGCGTTCACCGGCTCGCCCAGCCCGACCCCGCCGACTCTGGGCGAAGTCACCGATATCGTCCGCCGCCACGGCGCGCTGCTGGCCGATCACTTCGGTGAGGACAAGGGCATGCGGGATATCCGCAAGCACGTTGCCTGGTACCTGCACGGCTTTCCGGCCGGCGCCGACGTCAGACGGGCATTGGCCCTGGTCAAGACGCTGGCCGAGCTCGATATCCTGCTCGACCGGCTGGATCGCGACGTCCCGTTCCCGCTAGCTGCTACCGGGCCCCGGGGGCGTCAGGGATCCGCGTCGTCGGTCACGCTCCCGGAGGGCTGGCTCAACGATCCGGACGACTGCACGGTGCCGATGGGGGCCGATGTCATGAGCTCCGGCGGCTGAACCGAGACGGTCTCGACATCCGGGCGAGCTAGCGGCCAGCGGGGTTGTCTCAGTACGATGGTGATCTTGTTATGTGGGCGGCCGGAGTGGCGAACCCCCACCGAGTACTGCTACAAGACATAGAACGGTTGAGACGGCCGCGCATCGGCGCCCGGCCCAAAGCACGACACAACCGCACCGAGCTGCAGGCGCGTCGACGCGCAACACCGCACCAGAGTCGGAGGCGACTGGAATATGAGTGATGGCGGCAACGCCACGCCCGGCCAGCACCACGCCCCCGACGAGGGCGAGCGGGTGCCGCGGGCACCGCGATCGGGAGCCGGCGCCGCTCCCTGGGAGCGCGCAGCGGCAGCCTCGAACCGCACACCGGCGACTCCCCCGCCGAGCGGTAGTCACACCGAGGGTGTGACCGTCGCCGACCTGATCGCCAAGCTTTCGGGCTCCACACCGCCCGTGGAGCCCACCCGCCACCGCGCCGACGTTCCACCGCCCGCCGACGACTCCGCCGATCTCACCGTGCCGATCCCGGTGGTGAGCGCCGCCTACGCCGACGACTTGCCCGACCTCGAAGCGCTCAACCGGGCCAGGCGTCCGCTGGTAGCCGATCCGGATCCGGCTACTCCGGCCGCGCCGACGAGCACCAAGAAAAAGAAGACCAGGGCGTTCAAGCCCGTGCTGCTGGCCGGCCGGTCCGCGGCGGCACTGTTCGCGGTGTCAGCGCTGGTGCTGACCGGGGGTGCCTGGCAGTGGCAATCCACCAAAAACGAACTGCTGCGCAACGTCGCGGCGCTTGATCCCAACTCGCGTGACATCGTCGACCCCAACGCCCAGTTCGGTGACGAGAACTTCCTGATTGTCGGGGTGGACACCCGGACCGGCGCCAACGGCGAGGTTGGGGCCGGCACCACCGAGGACGCCGACGGAGCCCGCTCGGACACCGTGATGCTGGTCAATATCCCCGCCGACCGTAAGCGCGTCGTCGTGGTGTCGTTCCCCCGCGACCTCGCGATCACCCCGGCCTATTGCCAGGCGTGGGACCCCGACAACGGCAAATACGGCCCGGTCGTGGACAAATACACCGGCCAGACTAGCGACGACTACCGCTACACCGAGACGAAACTGAACTCGGCGTACGCATACGGCGGGCCGAAGTGCCTGGTGAAGGTCATCCAGAAGATGTCCGGGCTGTCGATCAACCGGTTCATGGCGGTCGACTTCGCCGGGTTCTCCAAGATGGTCGACGCCCTCGGCGGGGTCGACGTCTGCAGCACCACCCCGCTGGCGGACTACGAGCTGGGCACGGTCCTCGCCAGTGCCGGGCACCAGACGCTCGACGGGCACACCGCGCTGAACTATGTGCGCGCCCGCCAAGTGACGACCGAGCTCAACGGTGACTACGGCCGGATCAAACGCCAGCAGCTGTTCCTGTCCTCGCTGCTGCGGTCGATCATCTCCAAGGACACGCTGTTCAGCCTCAGCAAGCTCAACAACGTGGTGAACATGTTCATCGACGACACCTACGTGGACAACGTCAGAACCAAGGATCTCGTCGACCTCGGGCAGTCATTGCAGGGCGTCAACGCCGGCCGCATCACCTTCGTCACCGTCCCCACCACCGGAATCACCGACGCCGACGGCAACGAGCCACCGCGAACCGAGGACATCCGCGGGTTGTTCGACGCGATCATCAACGATGACCCGCTGCCGGGCGAGAACGACACCAACGCGACGACGAGTCCGATGACCGCGGCGCAGAAGACCCTTCAGGCCGCCAAGCCGAACCCCGTCGAACAGCAGGCCGACACGACACAGACCGAGTTGGTCAACGCCGTGACGACCGATCCGCACGACATCAACGTGAAGGTCTCCAATTCCACCGGCCAGGACGGGCTGGGTGCCACCGCCGCCGCCGCGTTGCGCGAACACGGTTTCCACGTGCTGGATCCCGATGATTATTCGGGCGGCCCCGTCACCACGACGACGGTGATGTTCTCGGCGGGCAACGAGCAGGCCGCCGCCACCGTCGCCGCGGCATTCCCCGCCGCGCAGATGGAGCGGGTGGATGGACTGAAGAGCACCGTTCAGGTGGTGCTCGGACCCGACTTCAGCGCCGTCGGAACGCCCCCGCCGAGCGGGTCCACGGTCAGCGTGCACGTGAGCCACAACTCCAAGAGCACCCCCACCGAGCTGCCCGAAGACCTCACGGTCACCAACGCCGCGGATGTGACCTGCGAATAAGCCCCGCCCGAGGCACGGCGGAGTTTGCTTTCATTCACCGTTCGTTCACCCCGCCTCGGCATACTGAGCGTGCATGCAGAAAGTAGGGTGAATGCCATGCGCACCGCGTACCACGAGCAACTCGATGCTCTGACCAACCAGCTGGCCGACATGTGCCGGCTGGCCGGACTTGCTATGGAACGGGCGACCCAGTCGCTGTTGCAGGCCGACCTGGTGCTTGCCGAGCAAGTCATCACCGACCACGACCAGATCTCGGCGGCCAGCGCCCGCGCAGAGGAAGCGGCGTTCGTGCTGCTGGCCCTGCAGGCGCCGGTGGCCGGCGATCTGCGGGCCATCGTCAGCTCGATTCAGATCGTCGCCGACGTCGACCGGATGGGAGCGCTGGCACTGCACGTCGCCAAGATCGCCCGCCGTCGTCACCCCCAACATGCGCTGCCCGAAGAAGTGAACGGCTACTTCGCCGAAATGGGCCGTGTTGCAGTCGAATTGGGGAACAGCGCGCGCGAGGTACTGCTGTCCCGGGATCCGGAGAAGGCTCGCCGCATCCGCGAGGAAGACGATGCGATGGACGATCTGCACCGGCATCTGTTCACCGTGCTGATGGATCGCGAGTGGAAGCACGGCGTGGCCGCCGCGGTGGACGTGACGCTGCTGGGCCGGTTCTACGAGCGCTTCGCCGATCACGCCGTCGAGATCTCCCGGCGCGTGATCTTCCAGGTGACCGGCCGGCTGCCTGAGGAAGAGGAAATCGCAACCCACTGAGGCCCTGCCTCGGCACCCAAAAAATCCGGTATCGCCAAGCGATACCGGATTTTTCGTGCCTGTGGCCCTAGCCGAAGCGGCCGGAGATGTAGTCCTCGGTGGCCTTCTGGCTCGGGTTGGAGAAGATCTTCTCGGTGTCGTCGATCTCGACCAGGCGCCCGGGCTTGCCGGTGGCCTCGAGGTTGAAGAATGCGGTCTGATCGCTGACGCGCGCGGCCTGCTGCATGTTGTGCGTGACGATGACGATCGTGAACTCCTGCTTGAGTTCGGAGATCAGATCCTCGATCGCCAGCGTGGAGATCGGGTCCAGCGCCGAGCAGGGCTCGTCCATCAACAGCACGTCGGGCTGAACGGCGATGGCGCGGGCAATACACAGGCGCTGCTGCTGACCGCCGGACAGACCGCCGCCGGGCTTCTCGAGGCGGTCCTTGACCTCGTTCCACAGATTGGCGCCCTTGAGCGAGCGTTCGCAGGTCTCATCGAGCACCTTGCGATTACGCACACCCTGCAGCTTCAGGCCGGCCACCACATTGTCGCGAATCGACATGGTGGGGAACGGATTCGGCCGCTGGAAGACCATGCCGATGGTCTTGCGCACACCCACCGGGTCGACCCCGGAGGCGTAGATGTCCTCACCGTCGAGTAAAACCGAACCCTCGACCCGGGCACCCGGGATGACCTCGTGCATGCGATTGAGCGTGCGCAGCACTGTGGACTTGCCACAGCCCGACGGCCCGATGAACGCGGTCACGTTGCGCGGCGGCACCGACATCGACACGTCGGCGACAGCGTGGAACGAACCGTAGTAGATGTTGACGTCTTTGAGATCTAGCCGCTTGGCCATCTGAGTCTCCTAAACCTTTTTCGGGGCAAAGAACTTGGCGACGAAACGCGCACCGATGTTGAGGACCGCGATCAGCACGATCAACGTCAGCGCCGCGCCCCAGAGCCGGTCGGTCGGAACAGGATTGGCGCCCGCACCGGCCGAAGTCTGGTCGTACATCATCCCGGGCAGCGAGCCCATGAATCCGTTGAACATATCGAAGTTCATTGCCTGCGAATACCCGACCAGGATCAACAGCGGTGCCGTCTCCCCCATGACGCGGGCCAGCGCCAGCATGATCCCGGTGACGATGCCCGACAGCGCCGTCGGAATGACAATGCGGGCAATGGTTTTCCACTTCGGGACGCCGAGTGCGTAACTTGCCTCGCGCAGGTCCATCGGGACGATCCGCAGCATCTCCTCGGTGGAGCGCACGATCACCGGGATCATCAGCAACACCAGAGCCAGTGACACCGCGAACCCGGAGCGCTGGAAGCCCAGAGTGGCGACCCACAGGGCGTAGATGAACAGCGCCGCGACGATCGAGGGCACACCGGTGAGGATGTCCACCATGAACGTGGTGAGCTTGCCCAGCCTGGTGCCGCCGCCGTACTCGACCAGATAGATGCCGACGAACACGCCGACCGGAATCGAGATGATCGCGCAGAAAAGTCCCTGCAGCACCGTACCGATCAAGGCGTGGTAAACACCGCCACCTGCCGCGAAGGCCGTCATCCCGGATTGCGAATGCGTCCACCACGCGCTGTCGAGGACGGTGTCAAGGCCCTTGGTGATCACCGAGTACAGCACCCAGATCAACGGCACCACAGCGACGGCCACCGACAGCGTCACCAAAACCGTGGCAGCTTGGTTGGTCACCTTGCGCCGCAAGCTGACCGCCTGGAAAGTGGGCGCCTTGACCGGCTGGTCCAGAGTCGAGGTCATCGGGCACCCCTTCCGGCCACCGCGGCGCGGGCCGCCGAGTTGACCACGAACGTCAGGATGAACAGCACCAGGCCGGCGGCAATGTAGGCCCCCGCCTTGTACTCGTCGTTGAATTCCGAAGCGGCCGAGGCGATCTTGCTGGCGAAGGTGTAGCCGGCGTCGAACAGCGACCAGCCGAACGCCTTCTGCGTTCCGCGCAGGATGATCAGCAGCGCGATCGTCTCGCCAAGGGCGCGGCCCAGGCCGAGCATCGCCCCGCTGATGTAGCCGGAGAGCCCGAAGGGCAACACCGTGGTCCTGACCACTTCCCAGCGGGTTGCGCCCAGCGCCAGTGCTGCCTCGATCTGGCCCCGCGGCGTCTGGACGAACACCTCGCGGCTGACCGCGGTGATGATCGGCAGGATCATCACCGCCAGCACGATGCCGGCGGTGAAGATCGTTCCGCCGCCGGCCACCGACGCATTACCGGTGTCGAACAGGAAGATCCAGCTGAGGTTGCCGTTGAGCCACATCGCGAACGGCTTGATCACCGGCGCCAGCACGTACAGGCCCCAGACGCCGTAGATGATCGACGGCACCGCGGCCAGCAGATCCACCATGTAGCCCAGCGGCCCGGACACCCGGCGCGGGGCGTACTGCGTCAGGAAGATCGCGATTCCCAGCGCGATCGGCATCGCCAGGACCAGTGCGAACAGGGAGACGAACACCGTCACCTGCAGCAGATCCAGGATGCCGAACTTCATGTGGGCGGTATCGGTGGTGACCCAGTTACCGCCGTAGGTGAAGAAGTTCGCCTCGTTACGCCCCAGCGCCGGTACCGCACGCCAGACGAGGAACAGGCCGATCGCAGCGATCAGCGCGATGACGAGAATGCCGGAACCTTCGGACAGCCCTCGGAAGATCCGGTCGCCCATCCGTACTTTGGCGGTTCCGGACGGATTCGTCGGGATCGAAGGCTTCTCGGGGAAGGGTGCGGCCACAACTTCTCCGGACCCAGCATTCACTGGATTAGGTCCGGGTACGTCTTGGGTCACATCCACCCCATCGCTCACTGATCTCTCCATCGTCACCGCAATCGACCTGCCTCGCCAGCGCTACTACTGAATTGCTTTGACGGCCGTGAGGAGCCGCTGCTTGAACGCATCCGGCAGCGGGACATAACCAGCCGCAGGCAGTCCTGCCTGGCCGTCGTTGGCCGCTACGGTCAGGAACGACTTGACCGCCGCCGAGGTATCGGCGTCATAGCCCTTGGAGCAGACGATCTCGTAGGTCGCCAGCATCAGGGGGTAGGCACCCGCAGCCTTCGTGGCGTACAGGTCTTTCAGGTCCAGGACCAGATCGTTGCCGCTGCCCGAGATCTTGGCCGAGTCGATCGCTGCCTTGGTGGTGTCGTCGGTCAGCGCGACGGGTCCGCCGCCGTTGTCGATCTGGGCGACAGTCAGCTTGGCCTGGTCGGCGAAGCCCTTCTCGACGTAGCCGATCGCACCCGGGGTGGCCTGCACGGCCTGCACCACGCCTGCGGTCTTCTGCGCGCCCTCACCGGCACCGCCCTGGAACTCCTTGCCCGCACCCTTGGTCCAGGTCTGCGGAGCGGCCGCGCCCAGGTACTTCTGGAAGTTGTCGGTGGTGCCCGAGGAATCCGAGCGGTAGATCGGGGTGATCTTCTGGTCGGGCAGCGAGGCGCCGCTGTTCAGTGCGGCGATCGCCGGGTCGTTCCAGTTGCTGATGGCACCGGTGAAGATCTTGGCGAGCACGTCGGCGTTGACCACGAGCTTGTCGACGCCCGGCAGGTTGTAGCCCAGTGCGACGGGACCGAAGACCAGCGGCAGGTTCCAGGCCGGGTTACCGGCGCAGCGCTTGGCGGCGGGGTCGACCTGGTCCTTGGACAGCGCAGAGTCGGACCCGGCGAAGTCGACCTGGCCGGCGATGAACTGGGTGACACCCGCGCCCGAGCCGGTCGGGTTGTAGGAGAGGTTCTTGCCAGGACACTTCTGGCCCCACACCTGGTTGAACACGGCGATGGCGTTCTGCTGCGCGGTCGAACCCTCGCCGGTCAGCGCGTTCTTGCCACCGCAGTCGGCGGACGCACTGGACGAGCCGGAGGCCTTCGTCGACGACGAGGATCCGGAGTTGTTGTCGCTTCCGCAGGCGGTGAGCGTCAGGCCGGTGATGGCCGTTGCTGACACGGTCACGAAGAACGCCTTGCCAAACCTGTTCAGATTCACCTATCCCACTTTCTCCAGTGTTGCCCTGTTCGCCCCGGTAGGGGCGCATGCATCAACCGGGAAGTTAGGCGTTCGGGGTGGACGGAACCCACCCGGAATATGAACGGAGGGTGAACAGGTTGATGAACGGGGCGTTGCGAATTACCGCTAACTAGCTGTGCGTGCCACCGGGATGAGTATTCGCTGACGAAGCCGGACGGTAGGCAGTGTCGACGCTTGACACAGCAAACCCCAGCCGCTCATAGGTTTTCACGGCCGCGGTGTTGTCGGCCTCGACATAGAGGATGACTTCCGGCTGGTCGTGGGAGATCAACCGCGCCGCCAGGTGCTGCATGCCGACCACCGTCAGTGCGCGGCCCAGGCCGCGTCCCTGCGCGGCGGGGTCAACACCGACGACGTACACCTCGCCGAGTCCGGGCTGCTCGGCGTGGACCTTCGTCCAGTGGAAACCCAGGAGTTGACCCGAGTCGTCGGCGCTACCGTTTTCGAAGGCCAAGAACAGGCCCTCGGGGTCGAACCAGGATTCGCCGCGTCGCTCGTCGAGGTCGGCTTGTTCCCAGCCGCCCTGCTCGGGATGCCACGCGAAGGCGGCGTTGTTGACCCGCAGCAGCTCGGCATCGTCGGACGCGCCCAGGTAGCTGCGGAGGGTGATGCCTTCGGGGACAACGAGCTCGGGTACATCGCGCAGTGTCCGGCTCATCTGCATCAACTCCCGAACCACCGCCATGGCGAGCGCGTCGGCCACCGCCCGCGCCGCAGGCAGGGTGCCGTGCGCCCAGAACCGGACCGCGCCGTCGGCCTCGTCGGTGGCTGCCCGCAGCAGCGCCGTCCCGATGCCGCGACGACGGGCGTCGGGGTGTACGACGAGTTCGCCCATCGCGTCGGCGTCATCGCGGCCCGGCGTCAGATTGAGATATCCCACCACCGCGTCGCCGTCTGCGACGGCTAGATGCCTGGTGCGCGCATGACTGTGTTGATCCCCGGGTCGCTCCGCTCCTGCCCGACGTAATTCCCGCAGCACCTGCTCGCCCACCGGGGCGACACCGTCAGATCGGGTGGCGGCCTCGATGACAGCACGCACCTGTTCCTGCTCGACCGGGGTCAGGGCGGTGCGCCAGTGCGGCGCCGTCACTGACTGCGAAGCGGGTGGGACATCGTGGCGGACCGCACTGCGTTGCGCACCGACTCCGAGATGACGTCTTCGCCGTCGTCGAAGCCGTCTTCCTCGTCGTCCTCGGTGTATTCGGGTTCGGCCGCAGCGGGACGTCCCCGTGCCGGGCGCACTGCCTTGTAGCCCACGTTCCGGACGGTGCCGATCAGCGACTCGTATTCCGGGCCGAGTTTGGCGCGTAGTCGCCGCACGTGCACGTCGACCGTGCGGGTGCCGCCGAAGAAGTCGTAACCCCACACCTCCTGCAGCAGCTGCGCGCGGGTGAACACCCGGCCGGCGTGCTGCGCGAGGTATTTCAGGAGTTCGAACTCCTTGTAGGTCAGGTCAAGGGGGCGACCGCGCAACCGAGCGGTGTAGGTGCCTTCGTCGATGACCAGTTCACCGAGGCTGACCTTGCCCGCGCTCTCCTGGTTGGCCATGCCGCCGCGCCGACCGACGAGCAGGCGCAAGCGGGCGTCGATCTCGGCCGGGCCGGTGCTGGGCAGCAGGATCTCGTCGAGGCCCCAGTCCATGTTGACGGCGACCAGGCCGCCTTCGTTGACGACGGCCACCACGGGTACCGACGTGCCGGTGGTCCCGAGCAGCCGGCAGAGGCCACGCGCGGCGGCCAGGTCGGTGCGTGCGTCGACGATCGCCACGTCGGCGGTGCCCGCTTCCAGCAGCGACGACACCTCGGTTGGCGCGGACCGCACGGTGTGCGCCAACAACGCCAGCGACGGCAGCACCGATTCCGGGTGCGGGTCGACTGTGAGAAGTAGCAGATCCAACAGATTCTCCAATGCCCTGGATACTCATCGCCGACAGCGCCGTCGCGTTGACCCACCAGACTCATGGGCGACATATGGCCGTTACCCGACCATGGGTCGTCTAACTTTAACCCGCTACCTGCTATTTAGCCGATCTGGCGGAGTCAGGTCACTGTTCTCGGGTGCGCGGCGGTGGCTTCCCGCCGGCCGTGGGCCAGAATATGCAGGTGCGAAAGCTGCTGATCACCCTGGGCGCCGCGGTCATCGCTGTGGTCGTCGGGGCAGTCGGCGCAGATTTCGGTGCGACGATCTATGCCGAATACCGGCTGGCACGTGCCGTCCGGGCGGCTGCGGGACTCTCGTTCGACCCGTCGGTTGCCATCCTGGGCTTCCCATTCATCCGCCAGGCCGCCCAGCACCATTTCAGCGAGATCGAGATCAAGGCCAACGGGGTGGACCATCCGGTGGTCGGCAGGGCCTCGCTGGAAGCCACCCTGCACAACATCGACCTCACCGAGGCTTCCTGGCTGATCAGGCCGGACGCGAATCTGCCGGTAAGCAAGCTGGAGAGTCGCATCATCATCGACTCGGGCCACCTGGGCCGGTTCATGGGGATCAACGACCTGATGGTGGAGGCCCCGTCCAAGGAGACCAACGACGCCACCGGCGGCACCACTGAGTCGGGCATCTCCGGCAGCAAGGGGTTGGTGTTCACCGGAACGTTGAAGAAGGCCGGCTTCGACAAGCCGGTCAGCGTCGCGGTCGATCTGTCGATCGGCGGCGCGGACCAGACCACACTGGTCTTCACCGCCACGGATGTGCAGACCGGCCCGGGCACAGCCGACCAGGCGGTGCCCGACGACAAGAAGTCGGCGGTGCTGGCGGCGTTCAGCGGCAGCCTGCCAGGCCAGAAGCTGCCGTTCGGCGTCCGCCCGACCACCGAGGGCGCCCGCGGGTCCGACATCATCATCGAAGGCATCACCGAGGGAGTAACCATCCGCCTCGACGGGTTCAAACAGTCATGACCCCTGCACTCATCACCGCGATCGTCGCCATCGTCGCCGCGTTGGCCGTGGCCGGGGTCGCCGGCGTGCTGCACAACCGGCGTTCGGGTGTCGTCCGCGAAGCCGAATCGCCCGATGTCGACGTCAGCGACCTGGGACTTTCCCGCACGGGGCCGACGATCGTGCACTTCAGCGCAGTGTGGTGCGGACCGTGCGCGGGGGTGCGGCGGGTAGTCAACCAGGTCTGCACCGACATGCGTGAGGTAGCTCACGTCGAGATCGACCTGGATGCCAATCCGGCTGCCGCACGCAAGCTTTCGGTGATGTCATTGCCGACGACGTTCATCTTCGATGCGCAGGGCCGGCAGCGATACCGCACAGCAGGGGTTCCCAAGGCCGCTGACCTGCGCTCGGCCCTCGAACCTCTGTTGGCCTGAGACCCTGGTCATTGGGTAACATGTCTGACGTGTCAGCCCGCCTCGAGCTATCGCTCACCAAGCGTCGCGCAGTGGATCTGTGCCGCGTCGCGGGTTGTTGCTGTTGTTGCTGTAGCTGCTGAGTAGCCGCGCCTTTCTTTCGCGCCGCCACTCTGGAGCGGCCGTATGCGGCCTGCCTCCGTCCAGCCCGATGAGCAACAGGAGTAGATAGATGTCGACCACAAACAACACCACCACCGGCCCGGCGCAGGTAGACGTCCGTGGGCCCCGCTTCGCGGCGTGGGTCACTACCGCCGTCCTGATCGCGGTCCTGGCCGTCTCGGGGTTCAGCACGGTTGCCGCCGCCGTCCTACTGGGACTGCAGGCCGTCGTGTTCGCGATCGGCGCGCTGCGCGGGCCGCGTCAGCACCCGTACGGGCTGATCTTCGCCAAGCTCGTGGCCCCGCGGCTTAGCCCCGTCTCCGAGCGGGAACCCGTGCCGCCGCTGAAGTTCGCACAGTTGGTGGGGTTGGTGTTCGCCGTCGTCGGCGTCGCCGGCTTCGCGTTCGGTGTGCCGCTGCTGGGCACGATCGCCACCGCCTTCGCCCTTTTCGCCGCTTTCCTCAACGCAGCCTTCGGCATCTGCCTCGGCTGCCAGCTCTACCCCCTCGTGGCGCGGCTGCGGCCCGCCACGGCCACCCCCTGAGCCTTCTGACACGCAACCGAAAGGAACCACTTCATGGCACGCTCCGACGTCCTGGTCTCGACTGACTGGGCCGAGAGCAATCTCGACGCGCCGAACACCGTCTTCGTCGAGGTCGACGAGGACACCTCGGCTTATGAAGGCGGCCACATCGCCGGCGCCGTCCGGCTGGACTGGAAGACCGAGCTGCAGGACCAGGTCAAGCGTGACTTCGTCGACCAGCAGCAGTTCTCGAAGTTGCTGTCCGACAAGGGAATCGGCAACGACGACACCGTGATCCTGTACGGCGGCAACAACAACTGGTTCGCCGCGTACGCGTACTGGTACTTCAAGCTCTACGGCCACGAGAACGTCAAGCTGCTCGACGGTGGCCGCAAGAAGTGGGAGCTCGACGGGCGCCCGCTGGTGACCGACGTGCCCACCCGCCCGTCCACGTCGTACAGCGCCGCGGCGCCCGACAACAACATCCGCGCGTTCCGCGACGAGGTGATCGCCGCGATCGGTACCAAGAATCTGGTGGACGTCCGCTCCCCCGACGAGTTCTCCGGCAAGATCCTCGCGCCCGCGCACCTGCCGCAGGAGCAGAGCCAGCGTGCCGGGCACATCCCCACCGCGATCAGCGTCCCGTGGAGCAAGGCGGCCAACGAGGACGGCACCTTCAAGTCCGATGACGACCTCGCGAAGCTCTACGCTGCCGCGGGATTGGACGGCGAGAAGGAGACCATCGCCTACTGCCGCATCGGCGAGCGGTCGTCGCACACCTGGTTCGTGCTCCAGGAACTGTTGGGGCACAGGAACGTCAAGAACTACGACGGTAGTTGGACCGAATATGGCTCCCTTGTTGGAGCCCCGATCGAGTTGGGAAGTTGATCATGTGCTCTGCACCTAAACAAGGACAGACCCTGCCTGCCGGTGTCGACCTGGAGAAGGAGACCGTGATCACGGGACGCGTCGTCGACGACTCCGGTCAGACGGTGGCCGGCGCGTTCGTGCGCCTGCTGGACTCCAGTGACGAGTTCACCGCCGAGGTGGTTGCCTCGGCGACCGGCGATTTCCGGTTCTTCGCCGCGCCGGGCACCTGGACCGTCCGCGCGCTGTCGAAGGTCGGCAACGGCGACGCCACCGTGGCGCCCTCGGGTGCCGGCAACCAGGTGGTCTATATCACGGTTGGTTTGTGGGGGGGGGCTGGGGGGCCAAGTCCGCCCGAGCCCCGGATAGACTGGCGATCGTGGTTCTTTTCTACGAGATCCTCCTGGTCGCAGCGGTCGTGCTGATCACCTGGTTCGCGTTGTACGCGCTCTACCGACTGATCACCGACGAGTCGTGAGTTCCGAGGACATTTCCGGTAGCGGTGATCGCGCCGTCGCCGCGGCAATTGAACGGGCCAGGGAGACGGCCGGCCGAAACATCCCGGTGTTCGACGACCTGCCGTTGCCCGCCGACACCGCCAATCTGCGCCTGGGCGCCAATCTGCACGACGCACTGCTGGCCTTGCTGCCGCTCGTCGGGGTCTGGCGCGGCGAAGGCGAAGGCCGCGGGCCCGATGGCGACTACCGCTTCGGGCAGCAGATCGTCGTCTCGCACGACGGCGGGGACTATCTGAACTGGGACGCCCGGTCCTGGCGCCTGGGCGAGGGCGGCGACTACCACTCCCCTGGGCTGCGCGAGACCGGCTTCTGGCGTTTCGCCGAGGACCCAGGCGATCCAGGTGAGTCGCAGGCCATCGAGCTGCTGCTGGCGCATTCCGCGGGCTACGTCGAGTTGTTCTACGGCCAACCGCTCACGCAGTCGTCGTGGGAGCTGGTGACCGATGCCTTGGCGCGCAGCAAGTCCGGCGTGCTGGTCGGCGGTGCCAAGCGGCTCTACGGGATCGTCGAGGGCGGTGACCTGGCCTACGTGGAGGAGCGGGTCGATGCCGACGGCGGCCTGATTCCCCATCTTTCCGCGCGGCTGACGCGACACGTCGGCTGATGCGCAGCCTTGCCTTCGGGGTCGCCACGGCGGCCACCGCGATCCTCGCCGGCTGCGCACCGGCACCCACTCCGTCGCAGCCGACAGTGATCAGTCCCGCGCCCAGCACCACCGGCCTGGCAACCACCAGCGCAACCACCAGCGCCGTCGCCCCCACGAGCGTCGCCCCCGCCGAGCATGGATCGCTGGCCCAGTGCCTGCACCAGCACGGCGTGCCCGATTCGGCAGGCGCGGGCGTGCTGGGCCCACCGGCGGACGTCGATCCCGGGGTCTGGGACCAGGCCAAAAAAGCGTGCTCCCAGCTGGAGCCGGGGCCGGCCGGCTAGCTCGTACCATCGGGTCATGAGGGTGAAACCGGTGATCCTCATCGCCACAGTGGCCGCCGCGATCATGGCGGCACCTGCCGCCGCCGACCCGCCGTGGCCCGTAGCGGGTGCGGAGTCGGCCGCCGATACCGTCCGCGACCTTCAGAGCCAGGGCTATCAGGTCGGCATCAATTGGGTTTTCGGGTACAGCAGAACGTCACTGGACAGGTGCTCGGTCACCGCTATCCACAATCCCGACGGGTCGCCCGGCAATTCCGACAAACCCACCACCGTCTATATCGACGTTTCGTGTCCCGATCACAACAACTGGTGAGCCCCGGCCCGTCAGCCGCCCGTAACCCGGCGCAGGAAGTGCTGGGTCCGTTCGTGCGCAGGGGCGGTCAAAACCTGTTCAGCAGGGCCTGATTCGATGATCCGGCCGCCGTCGAGGAAGCACACCGTGTCGGCGACCTGGCGGGCGAAGCCCATTTCGTGGGTGGCCATGACGATGGTCCGCCCGGCGGCGGCCAGTTCGCCGACCAGCTCGAGTACTTCGCCGACGAGCTCGGGATCCAGCGCGCTGGTGATCTCGTCGAGCAACAGCAGCCGAGGCTCGTAGGCCAGGGCCCGCGCGATCGCCACCCGCTGCTGCTGGCCGCCGGACAGCTTGTCGGGATAGGCGTCAGCCTTGTCGGCCAATCCGACCCGGGCCAGCAGTTCGCGGCCGCGCTCGTCGGCCTCCCGGCGGTCGCGACGGTGCACCACCCGCGGCGCCAGCGTGACGTTGTGCAGCACGCTCATGTGCGGGAACAGGTTGAACGACTGGAACACCATGCCCATCGCCCGACGCGCGGCGTCGGCGTCCACCCGCGGATCGCTGATATCGCGGCCGTCGAGGAAGATCTGCCCGTCGTCGATGTCCTCGAGTAAGTCCACACAGCGCAGCAACGTCGACTTGCCCGAGCCGGACGCCCCGATGAGCACCACCACCTGGTGTTCGGCGACATCGAGATCGACACCGTCGAGAACCGTGCGCTCGCTATAGCTTTTGGCAAGACCGCGCACCGACAGGACCGCGCTCATAGCGCGCCCTGGCGGGTTGCGGCCCGCCGCGACGCCCAGTCGGCCAACCGCGCCGACGGCACCGCCAGCGCCACGAACAACAGACCGGCCACCACGTAGGGGGTGAAGTTGTAGCTACTGGCCACCTGGATCTGGGCAGCACGCACCGCGTCGACGGCTCCCAGCACCGAGATCAGCCCGCAATCCTTTTGCAGCGCAACGAAATCGTTGAGTAGGGCTGGGGTGACCCGGCGCGCCGCCTGCGGCAACACGACCAGCCGCATGGTCCGCTGGTAGTTCAGGCCGAGTGATTTCGCCGCCGCCAGTTGCGACGGGTGCACCGACTCGATGCCGGCACGGAACACCTCGGCGACGTACGCCGAATACACCAGCACCAGCGCCAAGCCGCCGAGCAGCACCGGGTTGTTCGGGACGCCCGACAGCCGCAGTCCCGGCAGGCCGAACCCGACGAGGTACAGGCAGATGATCAGCGGCAGGCCGCGAAACAGATCGACATAGCTGGTGGCCATGGCGCGGACCGGAAACCAGACCGGGCCGCGCAGGGTGCGCAGGGTGGCCAGCGTCAGTCCGAACACCAGGATCAGCACCTGGCACACCACCAGCACCCGCACGTTCAGCCAGAGGCCGTCGAGCACCGCAGGCACGCTGTGCCAGCCGATCCGCAAATTGAAGAATGAGTCCCGTACCCGCGGCCAGCCCGGCGACGAGGTCGTGGCCACCACGGCCACCGCCGCGAACACCAGCGTCGACACCAGAGCGACGAACGTGGACCGCCGAGCCCGTGACCGCCGGTAGGCGAGGCGTTCGGCGGCCAGCGCGGTCACTTCAGGACCGGTGCGTCGCCGGCTTCGGCCAGCCACTGCTGCTGCAGTTTGGCCAGCGTGCCATCCGAGCGCAGGCCGTCGACCGCACCCGACACGCACGACGTCAACGCGCTGCCCTTGTCCAGGACGATGCCGAATTGTTCGGGTTTGGCTGTACCAGAAGGAAATTGGCCGACGATATCGCCGTCGGCCAGCTCGCTCTGGACCTGGAACGCGGTCGGCAGATCGAGCACCAGCGCATCGATCTGTCCATTGGTCAATGCCGCCTTGGCGTCGTCGTTGTTGTTGTAGACGTTGACGGGCCCCTTGGTACCCAGTGCCTTGGCGGCGTCGTAGCTGGTGGTACCGACCTGTGCACCGAGTCGCAGGTCCCGCAGGCCGGCCAGCGTGGTGACTTTCGCCGCAGGCGAGGACTTGATGGTCACGGCGGCCTGGGTGACGTCGTAATAGGGCGACGAGAAGTCGACGGCCTGCTTGCGTTCGTCGGTGATCGAGAACTCATTGAGGTTGGCGTCGAATGTCTTTGGCCCCGGTGCGATGGCCGCGTTGAACGGAACCCGCACCCACGCAACGTTCTTGCTGTCGTAGCCGAGTTTGTCGGCGACGGCGTAGGCCACCGCGGACTCGAAGCCCTTGCCGTTGGCCGGATTATCGTCGACGAACCACGGCGGGTAGGCCGGCTGATCGGTGCCGAAGGTCAGCACTGAAGACTTCAACGTGGCGAGCGCGCCCTTGTCACACGTGGCGCCTCCGGTCGCCGCCGGCTTCTGGTCGGACGGCGCACACCCCGCCAAACTCAGCACTGCCGCAGTAGCCGTCACGACCGCAATCAACCCATTACGCATGCGCGGCATCATCGCGCACCGCGGGCCATCGCGCCAGGAATGCGCTCAAGGCGGTTCATCCGGCCAGGTCTTGCAAAGAGGGCGGCCCCCGAGCCTTTTCCCTGGTTGGACAAACCAGGAGCTCGGGGGCCGGGTAGCTGCCGGGGATTCGCCAGCGCGCGCAGGGCGCAGGTGATTCCTGGCATACCTGGTGCTGCTAGCTGGCAGCCACCTCACATGTCCTAGAAGCTATCAATTTGGCGGACCACCTCCTCTCTTGTGTACGGCCGACCGTACTCGCGCACCCGGGGGTGTGCCAAGAGATTTTCGCGGTCAGCGATCGCAGAAGATCGCGGCGTCAACCAGCGCGGTGACCTCGGCGGCCAGCCGGGTGGGTGGCAATGGTCGACCGTCGAGGGTGTGCACCCTGGCCGCCAGCGTCATGCTGGATACCAGCCAAACCCCCTGAGCATCAAGCAAATCCGACGCCCGAAGCGCACGGAAGTCGCAGTCGTAGCCTTTGTCACGGGCAACCTGGAACAGTGCTTGCTGGGTGGTTCCGCGCAGGATCGGGTACCACGGCGGCGGCGTGAGAAAGCATGTGCCGCCTGTGCCGTCGTCGGCGGCGACCACCACTGTCGAGCGCGGGCCCTCGAGCAGATATCCGTCCGAGCTGACGAAGATGACGTCCCCGGCACCCTTTTCGGCGCCATGGCGCAGCGCGGCCATGTTGATGGCGTACGACAACGTCTTGGCGCCAGCCACCAACCAGGGCATGGCGTCCACCCCGGTGGCCGGCAGTCCACGATCGAGCAGCACCGCGGCGATTCCATCGCGGCGGGTGGCGACGACACGCTCCGGCACCGGGTTCACCGTCAAGTAGGCAGTCGGCGCCGTTCCGCTCTCCCGGCCGCGGCTGTAGACCAGCCGCAGGGCACCCTCGCCGGTGGTCGCTGAGGTCCACTGCCCGACCGCGATGCCGATGGCCCGCCGCCAGGCCGCCAGGTCCGGCTCGGGCAGGTTCATCATCTTGGCGGATTGGACCAACCGGTACAGGTGCGCTTCCACCAGGCAAGCGCGGCCGTCGCGGACCAGCAGCGTCTCGAATACACCGTCACCGCGTACCGCGGCCAGGTCATCGGCGAACAACAGCGGCTGACCCGGATCACGCACCTCGCCGTCGAGCGTGACGAGCACCGATGGGCGGGCAGGCATGCCAGGCATGAAGCCACAGCGTACTGGCAGCCCCGTAGAGTTGATGTGTGTCAGCCGTCCCCGCCCCTGACAGTTCCCCCGATGCCGGCACGGTCTGGCACTACGGCGACCCGTTAGGCGAGCAGCGTTCCGCCGCCTACGACGCCGTCGTGGTGGACCGGTCCAACCGAGCTGTGCTCGCGCTGACCGGAGCCGACCGGCGCAGCTGGCTGCATGCGATTTCCACGCAACACGTCAGCGAGCTGCCCGACGGCACGTCCACCGAGAACCTGAGCCTCGACGGGCAGGGCCGCGTCGAGGATCACTGGGTGCAGACCGAGCTGGACGGGGTCACCTATCTCGACACCGAACCGGCGCGCGGCGAGCCCCTGCTGGCCTACCTGCGCAAGATGGTGTTCTGGTCCGACGTCGCACCCGTAGCCGCCGACCTCGCCGTGCTTTCGCTGCTCGGCCCCCGCCTGGCCGAACCCGCCGTCCTCGCGGCCCTCGGCATCGACGAATTGCCGGCCGAGTCCACCGCAGTCCAGGTCGCCGGTGGCGGTTTCCTGCGCCGGGTGCCCACCGAACCGGGCCAGATCGAACTCGACCTGGTGGTGCCGCGCGCCAGCACCGCCGACTGGCTGGCCCGGCTGGAGGCCGCCGGAGTACGCCGCGCCGGGGTGTGGGCCTACGAGGCGCAGCGGGTGGCCGCACAGCGGCCTCGACTCGGCGTGGACACCGATGACCGGACCATCCCGCACGAGGCGGGCTGGATCGGCGCGCCCGGGCAAGGGGCTGTGCACCTCGACAAGGGCTGCTATCGCGGTCAGGAAACCGTGGCCCGCGTCCACAACTTGGGAAAGCCGCCCCGGATGCTGGTTCTGGTGCATCTCGACGGCTCCGGGGACCGTCCGGTCACCGGGGACCCGCTGCTGGCCGCTGGGCGTGTCGTCGGGCGCCTCGGCACCGTCGTCGATCACGTCGATCTCGGCCCGATCGCCCTGGCTCTGGTGAAGCGCGGAATCCCGGCCGATACGCCGCTGACCACGGGCGGCGAGCATCAGGTGGCCGCGGAAATCGACCCGGACTCACTGCCGCCGACTGACGCGGTGGGTGCCGGGAGACTGGCCGTCGAGCGGCTGCGCCGCGGCGCGGTGTGACGTTCACCCACGGGCGAACGGGCCTGCCAGCACATCGCACCGGGGCACGGTAAGGTGTTAGCAGGACAATAACCAACACACAGATCGGAGCCGCCTGCATCCCGGGCCGCTCCGTTATTGCGCGAGGGGGTTCCCCCATGGGCCGCGGCCGGGCAAAGGCAAAGCAGACCAAGGTTGCTCGAGAGCTGAAATACAGCTCTCCGCAGATCGATGTCGATCGGCTCCGTAAGGAGTTGGCCGGTTCGGGCGGGAGCGAACCCGAAAAGTCCGAGAACGGTTTCGTCGACGACTCGTGGACAGACGAGGACGATTGGCGGCCCTAGGCCGTTCCTCCTAAAAGCGGGGGCCGCCTCCCTCTTAAAAGCGTGGGTGCTGTCCCACGAGCTTGGCTCGTGGGCCGTCTTTGCCTTTGGTGACAGTGCCCAGCGTCCAGCAATTCAGATGGCGTGCAGTCAGGATCGCCAGCGCGCGGTCGGTGTCCTCCGGCGCGACGACGGCGACCATGCCGATGCCCATGTTGAACGTCTTCTCCATCTCGACGCGGTCGATCCGTCCGCGCTGCTGGATCATCGCGAATACCGGTGCAGGCGTCCAGGTTCCACGGTCGAGCTCGGCGACAAGGCCGGGCGGGACAACCCGCTCCATGTTGCCCGCCAGCCCGCCACCGGTGACGTGGCAGAAGGTGCGTACCTGCGTCTCGGCAGCCAGCGCCAGACAGTCCTTGGCATAGATGCGGGTGGGTTCGAGCAGTTCTTCACCCAGCGTGCGGCCGAACTCCTCGACGTGGCCGGCCAGATCCATCCGGTCGATTTCGAGCAGGACCTTGCGGGCCAGCGAATAGCCATTGGAGTGCAGGCCTGAGGAGCCCATCGCGATGATCACGTCACCGGGACGGACCCGCTCGGGCCCCAGCACGTCGTCGGCCTCGACGACGCCGATGCCGGTCGCGGAGATGTCGTAGTGGTCGGGTTCCATCAGCCCCGGGTGTTCTGCGGTCTCCCCGCCCAGCAGCGCGCAACCGGCCGCCACGCAGCCTTCGGCGATGCCGGCCACGATCGCGGCGACCCGTTCCGGGACGGTGCGCCCGACGGCGATGTAGTCCTGCAGGAACAGGGGCTCGGCGCCGCACACCACGAGGTCGTCGACGACCATCGCGACCAGGTCCAGGCCGACCGTGTCGTGCTTGTCCATCGCCTGAGCCACGGCCAGCTTGGTCCCGACACCGTCGGTCGACGCCGCCAGCAGCGGCTCCCGATAGCCGCCACGCAGCGCGAACAGCCCGGCGAACCCGCCAAGCCCGCCCCGCACCTCGGGCCTGGTGGCCCGCTTCGCCAGCGGCTTGAACAGCTCGACCGCGCGGTCACCGGCCTCGATATCCACCCCGGCCGATGCGTAGGAAATGTGGTTGTCTTCCTCGCGATCCGTCATCGCGCATAAGGCTACCGGTCCCCGACCGCAGCCGAAACGGGCCATCGTCAGCCGACGTTGCGGGCCAGCCACTCGCGCAGCGGCGCCCCGGCCCGCAGGGCCGTGACCACCCGATCTTTGGCCTTCGCAGTGCCCAGCCAGGCGCCGACGGGCCAGGTCCTCATCATCGCGATGCCCTTGTGCCGGAGCAGCTCGATGCGCGGGTGGTCCTTGGGATATCCCCTCGGCGCCGTCTTGAGCACCTCGTGGGCCATCGTGTCGTAGCCGCCGTCGTGCAGCACCGCCACGATCCCGGCCAGCTCGGCCCCGGACTTCTTGTCGTCGACGGCCGCACGATAGCGGGCCAGCGCGGCCGAGTCCGGCCCATTCGCGAAGAATTTCACGGCGCCAGGCCGCTGCCCACCGAGAGCCCGTCGGCCGAGAACGACACGTATCCGGAGCCGATCATCGCCGCGCAGTTGGTCTTGTACGGCAGTTTGTCGGCGCTGAACCGCACGTCGCGGTAGGGCCGGAACAGCTTGCCTGCCCCGAATTCCTCGGCCAGTTCGGCCAGCAACTCCTCCATCGGCGCCTTCACCTGACGGTCGTAGACCGACCGGCGCTCGGTCCAGTACACCTTCGAGTTGTCGGCCTACAGGCCCTCGTAGAACTCGACGGCCTCGATCGGCCAGCCGCGAAATGCCATGGGGACATTGTGTGGCAACCTCTTCCCCCATGAAACCGTTCAGAGTGTCCATGGCAGCGTCGGTCGCACTGGGCGCGGTGATGTTGGTCCCCGGTTCAGCCGCGGCCACGCCCGGCGTCGGCGTCCAGGGCGTTGTCATGTCGCAGGCCACGCTCAACGGCAAGGACTACATCAGCCGCGAGATCACCATCGCCCCTGGCGGAACCACCGGGTGGCACTACCACCCCGGGCAGGTCTTCGGGGTGATCCGAGAAGGCACGCTGACGCACTACGAGGGCGACTGCTCAGTGGACGGCGTCTACAACGCGGGCGACGCCATCACCGAACGCAGCGGGACGGGCTACATCCACGAAGGTCGCAACGAAGGTTCCACACCGTTGGTGATGTGGGTGCTCTACATCGACCCGGCCGGCAGTCCGCTGGCCGTGGACATGCCCAATCCGGGTTGCCCTTTCGAATAAGGGGCAATCCCTCCGGTCATCGGCTACGAATCACCGATCCGATGAATGGAGGGCGTATGGCGGCGTTGCGAACTCGGTGCCTGGTGACCGGTGCCACCGGCTACGTCGGCAGCCGTCTGGTACCTCGGCTGCTGGACGACGGCTTTGAGGTGCGTGCGCTGGCGCGCACTCCCGACAAGCTGGCGGGCGTGCCCTGGCGCGACAAGATCGAGGTCGCCCGCGGTGATCTCGGTGACGCCGACTCGCTCACCGATGCCTTCACCGGCGTCGACGTCGTCTACTACTTGGTGCACTCCATGGGCACGTCCGCGGATTTCGCCGCCGAAGAGCGTCGCGCCGCGCAGAACGTCGTGACCGCCGCACGGCACGCCGGCGTCCGTCGCATCGTCTACCTCAGCGGCCTGCACCCTGAAAGTGCCGACCTGTCAACGCATCTCGCGTCGAGAACCACGGTGGGTGAGATCCTCATCGCCTCGGACATCGAAACGGTCGTGCTGCAGGCGGGTGTCGTGGTTGGCTCGGGCTCGGCTTCGTTCGAGATGATTCGTCACCTCACCAACCGGCTGCCGGTGATGACGACACCGAAATGGGTGCACAACAAGATCCAGCCGATCGCGATCAGCGACATGCTGCACTACCTGGCCGCCGCAGCAACCGCCGTGGTGCCGACATCGCGGACGTGGGACGTCGGCGGCCCGGACGTCCTGGAGTACGGCGACATGATGCAGATCTACGCCGAAGTCGCCGGGCTGGCCCGCAGGCGCATCCTGGTGCTGCCGGTGCTGACGCCGCGGATCGCCTCGCTCTGGGTGGGGTTGGTGACGCCCATTCCGTCCGGGCTGGCCCGACCGCTGGTCGAATCGCTGCACTGTGATGCGGTGATGGACAACCACGACATCGACACCATCATCGAGCCACCGGCAGCGGGGCTCACGCCCTACCGACGAGCGGTCTCAGCGGCATTGGCTCGCGTCGGGTTCAAACCCAGCTGGGACACCGGCGACGCCGCACAGCTGCCCAGCGATCCGGGTTGGGCCGGTCCCGCACGGTTGCCGCAGCGGTGAGCGGCGGTCAGGGCCTACTGAGCGCCGACACGTTGGCGTTGTCGCCTTGCACCGGCTGAATCGGAATGCCCGTGCGGGCTGCGGTGGCCAGCATGTGCTCGACGACGTTCTTACCCAGCGAGGCCTCGCCCGGCAGCTCGATCGGGTAGTTGCCGTCGAAGCAGGCGCAGCACAACCGGGTCGGCGGCTGTTCGGTCGCTGCGATCATGCCCTGCTGAGAGATGTAGACCAGCGAGTCGGCACCGATCGCGTGGCGCACCGCTTCGAGCATCTCGCCCTCGTCGTCCACCGCGTTGGCGATGAGTTCGGCGGGGGTGGCGAAGTCGATGCCATAGAAGCAGGGCCATTTCACCGGCGGTGAGGCGATGCGCACGTGCACTTCGACGGCGCCGGCTTCCCGCAGCATCCGGATCAGGGCGCGTTGGGTGTTGCCGCGAACGATCGAGTCGTCGACGACGACGAGCCGCTTGCCGCGGATCACGTCTTTGAGGGGGTTGAGCTTGAGGCGAATACCCAGTTGCCGAATGGTCTGCGACGGCTGGATGAACGTGCGCCCGACGTAGGCGTTCTTCATCAGGCCCTGGCCGAACGGGATACCGGATTCCTGGGCGTAGCCCACCGCGGCGGGGGTGCCGGATTCCGGCACTCCGATGACCAGGTCGGCCTCGACCGGCTTCTCCCGCGCCAGCCGGCGGCCGATGTCGACGCGGGTGGCGTGCACCGAGCGACCGACGAGCATGCTGTCGGGCCGGGCCAGGTAGACGTACTCGAAGATGCAGCCCTTGGGGGTTGGGTTGGCGAACCGGGTGGAGCGAACGCCGTCGGCATCGATCGCCAGCAGTTCACCGGGCTCGATGTCGCGGACGAAGGACGCGCCGACGATATCGAGCGCGGCCGTCTCGGAGGCCACCACCCAGCCGCGGTCCAGCCTGCCCAGCGACAACGGCCGCACGCCGTGTGGGTCGCGGGCGGCGTACAGCGTGGTCTCGTCCATGAAGGTCAGGCAGAACGCGCCGCGCACAGTGGGCAGCAGCGCGAGGGCGGCCTGTTCGATGCTGGAGTCCGCCGAGCCGTGGGCCAGCAGTGCACCGAGGATGTCGGAGTCGGTCGTTGCCGCACCCGGCATGTGCGGGTTGATCAGCCCGGCCTCGCGCGCCCGCGCCGCCAAATCGGTGGTGTTGACCAGATTTCCGTTGTGACCCAACGCGAGTCCGGTGCCCGCCGCGGTGTTGCGGAAAACCGGCTGGGCGTTCTCCCAGGTGGTCGAGCCGGTCGTCGAGTAGCGGCAGTGCCCGATGGCGACGTGGCCTTCCATCGCGGCCAGTGTCTGCTCGTCGAATACCTGGCTGACCAAGCCCAGATCCTTGAACACCAGCACCTGCGAACCGTCGCCGACGGCGATACCGGCCGCCTCCTGGCCCCTGTGTTGCAGGGCATAGAGGCCGTAATAAGTGAGTTTCGCAACATCTTCGCCCGGAGCCCAGACTCCGAAGACGCCGCATTCTTCCGCAGGTGGGTTTTCGACTTCTTCGGTCACGATATGGGCTGCTCCCTGGCTGGGGATCGGTGACGTAACTCAGTTTACGGGCATCGGAGGCAAACGCGGAATTGAACGCCGAGTGTCGGGCCGACTACTTGCCGATTGTCACAAGGGGAAGCCACGCCGCGATCTCGCCGGCCCGCGAGCCGGACAGCCTCAGCGCCCCGCGATTGGCCGCCTCGTCGACGTCGAGCAGGCCCGTCACCAGCCGAAGCCACGTCCGCGGATCGGTCTCGACCACGTTGGGTGGAGTGCCGCGGGTATGTCGGGGTCCGGAGATGCATTGGACCGCAACAAAAGGTGGGATGCGCACCTCCACGCTGGCGCCCGGCGCCAGCCCGGCCAGGGTGCGGGCGGTGAGCCGAACCGCCACCGCGATCGCGGCGCGGTCAGGCGCGGCCGCGTCCTCGTCGGACAGCCAGGGACCCAGGGCATGCACAGCAGCCACAGTGGCCTCAGGGTCGGCATCGCGGCGGGCGGGCATGGTTCGAGTATCCCGTGGCCGCGTCGGGGCGAACCTAACGCATCAACTTGGTGAGCTGGGTTGACCTGAGTTGCCAGTCTTCGACGACCCGGAACCCTAAACCGCTCGTCACCTGAAATGACTCTGTCGTTCCCAACAGAGGGCCTGGGGAAAGTGCCGGCCCTTGTTGGTGGGAAGGCACTGTCGAGTCCCGATCAGAGATAACCCACACAGCCGGGCACGCGGCGAGCTTGGCGGCCACTTGCGATGGCTTTTTGGACCAGTTGAAGATGTTATCTGAGACGAGGACGCCTGGGTCTGTCAAGCGTTCATAAACTTCAGGCCGGGCAACGACCATGCTCCGCAACGGCGGCCACCGCTTCTTGTCGGTGTCTTCGATTAAAAAGCAATCACCTGGTGTGGCGCTATTGTCGATGATCTGGGCGACCTGGCCGTAGTCCTGGTTATTCCTGATGAACGGTATCGCACGCTGTGCCAAGTACACGGGCGTGACAGCGATGACGAACACCGCTAGGACGCCCCCGATCCGAACCCACGACCGTGCCACCACCGTGATGCACGTGCCCAGAAGCAAAGCGAAGGCGGGAGCCGTGAATGACATATAGCGCGGTATGTAGGCGGGACTGACCACCGTCAACAACAGCAGGAACAGGGTTGGCGCCACGATCCACGTCACCACTATCGCCAACGGCGCATTCAAATGGCGTCCGCCCGAACGAAAGCCGAGCACGAGGGCGACCAAGACAATGATGGCCGCCACCAAAGCCACCAACGCAGAATTGCCTACATACCATCCAAAATCCGTTCCGAAATACTGATCGAGAAGGACATGTCGGACGGTATGCCAAGTGAATCTGGGAATCCACCTCCCGGGGAACATCAATTTGACAGCGAAAAGAAACGGCACCATCGCGAAGACGGACGCTGCCGCCGCTGCGGTCCAATTGCGGAAGGCACGAGAATTGTTGGCGTAGCTCCGCACGACCACTGCATGAGCGGGGATGATCAGGATCAGGTGAATACTGGTCAGGATTGCAAGTATCAAACACAGGCTATAAACCACCCACCACCACGGACGCCCCCGTCGGGCGGCAGCCACACAGAACACCGTCAGCCATACTGCGACTGCCATCGTGAGGGCATAGACACGGCCATCTATGCCAGAGAAGGTCACGCGGGGAAGGACGGCGAATACCAGTCCGGCGGTGAACGCCGTTTTGGGGGTGGAGATTTGCTTTCCGAGTACAACTACACCGGCCGCAGCGATCGCCACCCCAAGTGCGCTGGGAAGTCGCGTTGAAAACTCGCTTACCGGGATCGCGGAGTGCCAGATGTGTATCAACGAGTAATAGACAGCCTGTTGCAGATCGATGTGGCCGAACATCCTCCACATCTCGGGCACCGTTCGAGTGGAGCCGGAAATCGTCGCGAGTTCGTCGCCCGAGAACCAGATGCGATTGGAGCCCACTGAGCTGAGTACCAACGCCAGCAGCGCTACTACGAGTACACCCCAAGAGCCACTCAAGCGGCTCCGCGAATGAGGAGCAACCGAAACATCTCCTTGTTGCTGAGCCTCGACAGCGACCTGTTCCTCCATGACCGGGTCGGCGGGTGCCGCTTCTTCATTTGCGTCGAGGTCACTCACTGGCTCTGACTCAAGCATTACCTGCGCCTCCCCCGAGGGACCCACCCCCGGGAAAGGAGATCCGTGTCACGGACTTTCTTTCATGTGAAGGCAAATGCTACGTGGCATAGGCAAATACCACGGACCTAAGTTTTAAATTCACCCCAGCAGCAACCCGCCTGCGTCGGTGACGTATGCGTCAGCTGTTGACGTCAACCGAACTTGAGGTCCTACCGTGGGTTGATGTCCTTCAAACCGCACGAAATCGATTACCTGAAGTCGGCGGATCTCGGCAGGCTGGCGACCATCCAGCCGGACGGCACACTACAGAACAGCCCGGTCGGCTTCACCTACAACGAGGCGCTCGGCACCATCGACGTCGTCGGCTACAACATGTCGAAGAGCCGCAAGTTCCGCAATCTCGCCACCAACAACACCGTCGCATTCGTCGTCGACGACATCGCGTCGCGCAGCCCGTGGCGGGTGCGCTGTCTAGAGGTCCGCGGCACCGCCGAGCAGGCCGAGGCCGCCAACGGCGACGGCATGGATGCGGCCATCATCCGGATCACCCCCAAGCGCATCATCAGCTTCGGTATCGACGACACCGAGACCGAACCGCATGAGCTGGTGCCCGACAGCCGCGACGTGCCCACGACGGCGGACTAGCCACTCCAACATGTCCAGGGAAAACCCGGTATCCGAGTGACCGGCTCGTTCTTACGCTCGACATGGCGGCAATAACGCGCCGCCTGCGTCGGGGGGAGCCGAGAAGTGCCGGAGTCGAACGCGAGCTTTGCCCACGTCGCGACGCGTAACGGCCATGGTTAGGCTCGACCCGCACGCCGCGTGGCGCCTGAGCAAGCGCGGGCTGCTATTGGCGGGCAGCAACGGCGATACCGTGCTTTTGGAACACCCACGCGCTGGCCAACTCCCCGCCATGCTGGCCGACGACCCCGATCCAGGGCAGCTCCAACAACGGCTGGGGCCGCCGATGCAGCCTGGCCTCGTGGGCGACCTCATCGCGCAAGGCATCCTGACTGATATTCCGGCGGATGCAGGTGCACCCCGCCCCGCGGGGACGCCATCAGGTTGGGCGATAACACGATCGGGACTGATGATCGGCGGCGTTCAACGCCCGGCCCGCTGGCTGGATCGCCGCCTACTGCCGCTGGTGCTCCACCCGGTCGGCCGGTTCGCCACCGGGTTGATCGTCGTCGGCGGACTGGTGGCACTGCTGGCCGGAAGGCCCGACTTGCCCGCGGCTAGTGACACGCCCCTCGTCGAAGCCCTGGCGATGATCGTGTTGGGGTTAGCGGCGACCGCGTGCCACGAACTCGGCCATGCTGTCGCGTTGGTGCACTACGACCGGGTGCCACGCCGCGCCGGCTTCGGATTCTATTGGGGCGCAGTATCGTTCTTCGTCGATTCCACTGCAGCCCTGACCCTGCCCCGGCGCGCCCGTGTCGTCCAGGCTCTGGCCGGTTTGATGGTGGACACGGTCACAACAGCATTATTCGCGATCGCCGCCCAGCTAGCCTCCAGCACTCTATGGGCAATTGTGTTCTGGCGCTTGGCAATTCTGTCGATTGTGGACATGATGATCAATCTTGCGCCGGTCCTGCAGGTCGACGGTCACTGGGCGCTGGCCGACTGGCTCGACGAACCTGACTTGGCGATCAGAGCCCGTGCTGCACTGGGTGCAGCGTTGCGCCGGCGGCCACATCCCGGACAAAGGTGGCTCGCGACATACGGCGCAGTCAGCCTGGTGGCGGGGGTGGGACTGCTCGCTGTGATGGTCACCGTGTTCTGGGCCAACGCAGGGGCCTTGGTGGTGAACCTGTTCTCCGGCGGAGCGGCCGAGATCGCGATCGGTGTCTACTACGTCGCACCGGTAACGCTGGGAATCCTTTTCAGCCTCGCGGGGCTGCTGATGGAGACTGCCGTTCCGGTGTCAAGGCACCAGTGAACTGCTCTGGGTCGACAGCCGGCCGAGCTCATCTTCGAGTTCACCTACCCGACGGGCCAGTGCTTGCAACGCGGCCATCACCACACCGTTGGCGTCGACGAGGTTGATCCGCCGATCGTTGTCGCCGAGCCCGAAGGCGGCTGCGAAGTCTTGGGCCATCGGCCCGAGATGCCGCACGGAGTCATGGTCGTAGCCGTACGTCCATACGCTGATCGGCAGTTGCATCAGCCGATCGAGAATGTCCGCGGCGCTGACGGGAACCTCAACATCGGCGGCAAGCCCGCGCTGTCGTCGGATCTTGCGCGCGATCCACGCCTGCGGATGGCGGATCAAGGCGTGCGCCTTGGCGCGGCCGCGAGTCGGGATGGGCGCCCAGTTCGCCGGCACTGTGCGGGTTTCGGTCATTGCTGCGACCCTTTCGGTATTTCTAGGTGGCGGAGGGTGTGCGGTGTGCCGCGCATCTCATTGGGGTTGGGCAGCACACCGCACACTGCGTTCAGATCAGCGGCACCACCGCGTGCTTGATCGACGCGTCGCTGCGCGTCGAGAACGCGCGGCTAAGCCGGCGCACATCGTGCTTGATCGACGCATCGCTGCGCATCGAGAACGCGCGGCTCAGACGACTCAGGATCCTGATCATGGAATCACCCCCTTCGCAGGCTCGAGGACTACCCCCTGTGGGCGGAGCCGAGCATTCCGCGACGGTCCCCCCAGATCGAACCTAGAAGGGCGTGACTGGTCGGCGATACAGGGATTTCCCTGCAAAATCGCGGGACGACAGGCGATTAACGCTGGACGACCAGCGCCGCCACTGCGGCCGACTCGTTGAACGCCGCATGCGCGAGCACCGGAGCCAGCAGGCTCCCCGACCGCTTGGCCAACCAACCGAACACCCAGCCGGCCATGGCCGTCACCACCACGGTGCCGAAAACCGGATCGCCGACCCTCCTTGCATCCGGGATGTGCCAAAGCCCGAAGGCGGCGGCCTGCACCAGCGGGCCGACGGTCGGCCCGATCGCTCGCACGGCGAGAGTCTGCAGCACGCCCCGAAAGAGCATCTCTTCCGTCCAGGCCGTGGCGATCGGAATCTCCAGCACCAGCCAACGGACCGGATCCGCGGGGATGCGGCGGGCCTCCATCCCGGCACGTACCCGGGGCACCGCGGTCAATGCCACGACGGTTGTGGCCACCAACCCGACGGCCACAGCGCCGGTCCGCAATCCCGTCCACAGCTGCGGCGGCCGCAGGCCCAAGGGCGCACCGACGGCAGCCGCGAACGCGGTACTGGCGATCGCACGCCCGGCCGGCGTGCCGGAATCCTTGGTAATCACTGGAATTCGGGGCCGCCGGCGGCGATGAGCTTCGCAAGCGCGCCGCGGATCCGTTCGGTGTCCTTGGGAGTCCAGCCGTCGGGAGCGGCGACCGCGACCCACCCGTCGAGCTGACTGTCGCCGTAGTTGTGGCCATGCCCGATCGGTGATGCCTGTGCGCTGGTGACGTTTCCGGCCATATCCGCGCTGACTTGCCAGAACGTGATGATCGGATACCAGCGCATGGCAGCGCTGCGGTCGAAGCCCGGCGGTTCCTTCAACCAGTCCGGCCGGTCGAAGAGCAGGTCGGGTGTCCACCACACGACCGGATCCGACGGGTGTTGCAGGTACAGCACCCGGGTGCCTTTCCACGGCGGAGACGCTGCGACACCGGCGATTTCGGCCGGGCTGGCCGCCTGGGCGAACCGCACGGTCCGACCGGCGTCGTACCAGGGCTGCACTTCCGGGGTGCCCGGGTCACGCCGGACGGTCAGTGCCTTCCACAGTGTGCTGGCATTGGGTGGTCCCACCCAGAGCACCGAGGAGAACCCCTTGTCCACCACAGCGGGCAGATAACCGAACGCGCCCTGGCCGGCCATCGAGCCCAGGCTCTCGCCATAGAGCATCAGCTTGGGCCGGCTGGCTTCGGGCCATTGCAGCCACCGTTGGTGGATGGCATCGATCATCGCGTTGCCTGCCTCGACCGACTTCCGCTGGTCGGCCAAAAACGAGATCCAGCTCGGCAGATACGAGTACTGCATGGCCACCAGCGCGGTGTCGCCGTTGTACATCGACTCGATCGCGCGCGCGGCGACAGGGTCGACCCAGCCCGTGCCGGTGGTGGGGATGATCACCAGCGCTTTGCGTTCAAACGCCTTGGTGCGCTGCAGTTCCGAGAGCAGGACGGCTACCTGACCCTCAAGGGTGTCGGCGGTGTCCAGGCCGGCGTAGATCCGGATGGGTTCCTTGGCGGGCCGGCCGTTGAGTTCGGTGAGCTCGGGGGCGTGCGGACCGGTGGCCACAAAGTTACGGCCTTGAAACCCCAGGGTGTCCCATGGCGCGTATGACGCTGGGCTGCCTGATCTTTCGGGCTGGAAGGGCTGTGAGATGCCGGGTCTGGTGGTGTCGTTCACGGGCTGGAACATCGCGTTGGCACCGGCGATGAAGCCACGGTAGAGCACCCCGTTGACCAGGGTGATGACCAGCACCACGACGATCGCGGTGCCGATGAACATCGCCACTTCGTCGTTGAGGTTCCAGCGCCGGATCATCATGCGGGCCAGGAACTTGATGGCGTCCTTGATCACCCGCGCCAGGCCGACCAGCAGGCCGCCGGCGACCAGTGCGACGAGCAGCGTGCGCAGATACACCAGGGTGGAGAATCCCTCGATGCCCATCACGGCCGAGATCTGGCGCTGCCAGGCGGCGGCCGGCACCAGAATCAGCACGCTGGCGCCGATCGACAGCACGATGGTCGCGGTCTTCAGCCCGAGAAGGACCTTGGGCCCGGGTGGCCACCAGGACCGGTGGTCGAGGAACAGCCGGCGAAACACCCAGCCGGCCAACACACCGAGGCCGTAGCCGATCGCCGCGTTGATGCCGCCGATCGCACCCGCTAGCACCCAGTCGCGCGGCATCAACGACGGCGTGAGCGACAGACAGAAGAACAGCGCCCCGAACGCCACGCCGACGAAGTCCAGCCGGAGCAGGCTCCACGCCCACTCGATCAGCGACTCGCGGTGACGCCGGGGCGCGGGCGGGGCCTGCGCCTCACCGGTGACGTCGTCGACCGCGCTGGTCATCCGAAAAGCCCGGGCAGCACTTTCTCGCTGGTGGTGCGTAACTCGTCCAGCGTCACCGTGAACAAGCCTTGGACCTCAACGGAATCCGAACCCGGGTCGGACACCCCGATGCGGGTTGCCGGCAGTCCGCGGGCTTCGCACATCGCCGTGAATCGGGTCTCCTCGGTACGCGGTATGGCGACCAGGACGCGGCCCGCTGATTCCGAGAACAGCGCGACGAAGGGGTCGGCCTGTTCGGGAAGCACGATGCGGCAACCGGTTTCACCAGCAAGGGCCGCCTCAATCACCGCCTGGATGAGTCCGCCTTCGCTCAAGTCGTGCGCGGCCGACGCCAGCCCGTCGCGCGACGCCGCAGCCAGCACCTCAGACAGCAGCTTCTCGCGGGCCAGGTCGACCGTCGGAGGCACACCCCCGAGGTGGTCGGCGGTGACCTGCGCCCAGACCGAGCCGTCGAACTCGTCGCGGGTGTCACCGAGCAGGAACAGCGTCTCCCCCGGTTCGTTGCCCAGCCCGGTGGGCAGTCGTCGGCTGACGTCGTCGATGACGCCGAGCACCCCGACTACCGGGGTGGGCAGAATGGCCGTCGCGCCGGTCTGGTTGTAGAAGCTGACGTTGCCGCCGGTGACCGGAATCCCAAGGGCCGCACAGCCATCGGCCAGTCCGCGGACGGCCTGGGCGAACTGCCACATCACACCGGGGTCCTCGGGCGAGCCGAAGTTCAGGCAGTTGGTCACCGCGATCGGGGTGGCGCCGGTGACCGCGACGTTGCGGTAGGCCTCGGCCAGGGCCAGCTGCGCGCCGGTGTAGGGGTCGAGCTGCGTGTAGCGCCCGGAGGCATCGGTGGACACCGCGATACCGCGACCGGTGGCTTCGTCGATGCGCAGCACGCCGCCGTCGGCATGTTCGGCGAGTACGGTGTTGCCGCGCACGTAGCGGTCGTACTGCTCGGTGATGAAGGCCCGGCTGCAGAGATGCGGACTGCCAACCAGCGCAAGCAAAGTCGCACGCAGCTCGTCGCCGGTGGCCGGCCGCGGCAGGGCGTCCGAGGTGTCGGCGATCAGCGCGTCCTGCCAGTCCGGGCGGGCCACCGGTCGCTGGTAGACCGGGCCCTCGTGAGCGACGGTACGGGGCGGCACGTCGACGACGGTCTGGCCGTGCCAGGTGATCTGGAGCCGGTCGCCGTCGGTGACTTCACCGATCACCGTCGCGAGCACCTCCCACTTGCGGCAGACGGCCATGAACGCCTCGACGTTGTCCGGGGACACCACCGCGCACATGCGTTCCTGCGACTCGCTGGACAGGATCTCGGCGGGCGTCATGTTGGCCGCCCGCTGCGGCACCTTCTCCAGTTCGATGGACATCCCGCCGTCACCGGCTGATGCCAATTCTGAAGTGGCACAGGACAATCCTGCGCCGCCGAGGTCCTGGATACCGATCACCAGACCGGCGGCGTACAGCTCGAGACAGCACTCGATGAGCACCTTCTCCATGAACGGGTCGCCGACCTGCACGCTGGGGAGTTTCTTGCGGCCCGGCCCGGAGCCTTCGTCACCGCCGAAGGTGTCACTGGCCAGTACCGACACTCCGCCGATGCCGTCCAGACCGGTGCGCGCGCCGAACAGAATGATCTTGTTGCCGGTCCCGGAGGCGAACGCCAGGTGCAGGTCCTCCTTGCGCAGCACCCCCACGCACAGCGCGTTGACCAGAGGATTGCCCGCGTAGGACGGATCGAAGATGGTCTCGCCGCCGATGTTGGGCAGGCCGAGCGAGTTGCCGTATCCGCCGATTCCGCGGACCACACCGTCGAGCACCCGGCGGGTGTCGGGGGCGTCGGCCGCCCCGAAGCGCAGCTGGTCCATGACCGCCACCGGCCGCGCGCCCATCGCCATGATGTCGCGGACGATGCCGCCGACACCGGTGGCCGCGCCCTGATAGGGCTCGACATAGGACGGGTGGTTGTGCGACTCCACCTTGAACGTCACTGCCCAGCCGTCGCCGATGTCAACGACGCCCGCGTTCTCGCCGATACCGGCCAGCATCGCCGTCCGCATCTCGTCGGTGGTGGTTTCGCCGAAGTAGCGCAGGTGCACCTTGGACGATTTGTAGGAGCAGTGCTCACTCCACATCACCGAGTACATCGCCAGCTCGGCGTCGGTGGGCCTGCGGCCGAGAATGTCCCGGATCCGCTGATATTCGTCGTCTTTGAGGCCGAGTTCGCGATACGGCTGCGGGTGCTCGGGGGTGGTCGTCGCGTGGTCGACGGTGTCGACAGCTCCAGTGAGCCCAGATGTCACGGGAACAGTCTAGTGGCGCGGCTCCGCGCCCCGGCGATTCTGTTCGCCAAGGGGCGAACTTCGGTCCAACAACGCCGCTAGGCCGGTGACAGAAATGCCTGTAGCGCAGCCGCATACGCACCGACGTCGGCCGCGCCCATCAGCTCGCGGGCGGAGTGCATGGCCAGCTGGGCCGCGCCGACGTCCACGGTGGGGATGCCGGTCCGCGCCGAGGTCATCGGCCCGATGGTCGAGCCGCACGGCAGATCGGCGCGGTGCTCGTAACGCTGTAGCGGCACGCCGGCCTGCCTGCAGGCCAGTTCGAAGGCGGCCGCGGTACGGCTGTCGGTGGCGTAGCGCAGGTTGGGCTGCACCTTGAGCACCGGACCACCGTTGACCGCGATCAGGTGTCCGGGTTCGTGCCGGTCGGGATAGTTGGGGTGGGTCGCGTGGGCCATGTCACCGGAGGCCACCATCGACGCCGTCAGCCGGCGCAGGAAGTCCTCGCGGTCGCCACCCGAGGCGAGCACGATGCGCTCCAGCGTCGTCAGCAGCAGATCGGACTGGGCGCCGTGGTCGGAGGTCGAGCCGACCTCTTCGTGGTCGAACAGGGCCAGCACCGGGAGTGCGCCGCGCGGTTCGGCGGCTAGAAATGCCTCCAGCCCGGCGTAGCAGGTGCCCTGGTTGTCCAGTCGGGGGGCGCTGACGAATTGATCGTCGACGCCGGTGAGCGTCGATGGGGTCAGGTCGTGGGTCATCAGATCGGCGGACAGCAGGTCGGCAGCGGGCACCCCGGCCCATTCGGCGGCGTAGTCGAGGAAGGACCGCGGCTGCTCCCCCAGACCCCACACCGCATTGACATGACGCTGCGGATCGAGCTTGACGGCGGCGCGGTCGTCGGCGAGGTGGATGGCCAGTTGCGGTACCCGCAGGATGGGCTCGTCGATGCGCACCAACCGGTGCGACACCCCACCGACGGCGTCGGGGTCGCGCACCGATAGCCGCCCGCTGATCCCGAGATCGCGATCCAGCCAGGAGTTCAGCCACGCCCCGCCGTACGGTTCCAGCGCGACGATCTGCCAGCCGGCCACCACCCGGTCCGGATGCTGTTTGACGCGCAGGTTGGGGCTGTCGGTGTGGCCGCCGATGATGCGAAACGGGCGGTTGGCGTCGTTGCCGGTAGTCGCAGGGTTGTTCCAGGCAACCAGCGAGCCGGCGCGCACCGTGAAGAACCGGCCGACGCGGTCGGGCCAGCGATCGGTCTCGGCCAGCTCGGTGTACCCGGCGGCCCGCAGGCGCTGCGCCACCGTCTGGCAGACGTGGAACGGCGACGGCGACGCGTCGATGAACTCGCACAACCCGTGCGCACTGGCACCTGTGGACATGTTCACCATCATCGCCGACGCCGTATTGGTTAGGGTCTAACGGTGCCTCCTCCACAGCCGCAACCGGTGCTGGCGCCCTTGACACCGGCGGCCATTTTTTTGGTGGCGACCATCGACGACGGCGGCGAAGCGGTGGTGCACGACGCCCTGGCCGACCTGTCGGGCTTGATTCGTGCGATCGGCTTTCGCGATCCGACCAAACACCTGTCGATGGTCACTTCGATCGGTTCGGCCGCGTGGGATCGGTTGTTCGCCGGGCCGCGTCCGGCGGACCTGCATCCGTTCGTGGAGCTGAGTGGCGCTCGTCACCACGCCCCGTCGACCCCGGGTGATCTGCTGTTCCACATCCGCGCCGAGGTGCTCGACGTCTGCTTCGAGCTGGGCGGCCGGGTGGCCAAGGCGATGAGTGGCGCGATCACGATCGTCGACGAGGTGCACGGCTTCAAGTTCTTCGACAACCGCGACCTGCTCGGCTTCGTCGACGGCACCGAGAACCCGGACGGCGCGCTAGCCCACAGCAGCACCGAGATCGGCGACGAGGACCCGGATTTCGCGGGCGGTTGCTACGTCCACGTGCAGAAGTACGTCCACGACATGACGTCGTGGGAGTCGCTGTCGGTGACCGAGCAGGAGAACGTCATCGGCCGCACCAAGCTCGAGGACATCGAAATGGCCGACGACGTGAAGCCGGCCAACTCCCACCTCGCGCTCAACGTGATCGAGGACGCCGACGGCAACGAGCTCAAGATCGTCCGGGCCAACATGCCCTTCGGGGAGATCGGCACGGGCGAATCCGGCACGTACTACATCGGCTACTCGCGCTCACCCGACGTGACCGAGAAGATGCTGGAGAACATGTTCATCGGCGACCCGCCCGGTAACACCGACCGCATCCTCGATTTCTCCACCGCGGTCACTGGGTCGCTGTTCTTCACCCCGGTTGTCGACTTTCTCGATGATCCCCCGCCCTTGCCGGACTTCGGCGAGATCGCGGCGGCACCCCCGACCACTGCCACCCCATCCGACGGCTCTTTGGCGATCGGCAGCCTGAAAGGACAGCCCTGATGAACAACCTGTACCGCGACCTCGCTCCCATCACCGAATCAGCCTGGGACGAAATCGAATTGGAGGCCACCCGGACGTTCAAGCGGCACATCGCCGGGCGGCGGGTCGTCGACGTCAGCGAGCCGGGCGGGCCGGTGACGGCCGCGATCAGCACCGGCCACCTGCTCGACGTGTCCGCACCAGGCGATGGTGTGGTGGCCCACCTCAGGGAGGCCAAGCCGCTGGTGCGGCTGCGGGTGCCGTTCACCGTGTCGCGCACCGCGATCGATGACGTGGAGCGCGGCGCGCAGGACTCCGACTGGGATCCGGTCAAGGAAGCCGCCAAGAAGCTGGCGTTCATCGAGGATCGCGCGATCTTCGAGGGGTACTCGGCGGCGTCGATCGACGGGATCCGCAGCTGCAGCTCCAACCCGGCGCTGGCGCTGCCCGAGGATGCCCGCGAATATCCCGACGTGTTCGCCCAAGCGCTCTCGGAGCTGCGGCTGGCCGGTGTCGACGGCCCCTACTCGGTGCTGCTGTCCGCCGATGCGTACACGAAGGTCAGCGAGACCACCGAGCACGGCTATCCGATCCGGGAGCACCTCAACCGGCTGGTGGATGGCGAGATCATCTGGGCGCCCGCCATCGACGGCGCGTTCCTGCTGAGCACCCGTGGCGGGGATTTCGATCTGCAGCTGGGCACCGATGTCGCGATCGGATACCTGAGCCACGACGCCGACACCGTGCAGCTGTACATGCAGGAGACGCTGACGTTCCTCTGCTACACCGCCGAGGCGTCGGTCGCGCTCACCGCCTAGCTCGCGGCAAGCACCGCATCCAGCGCCGAGAGGAACAGGCCGAGCCCGTCGTCGGACGGGCCGGTCAGCGCCTCGGTGGCGTGTTCGGGGTGCGGCATGAGCCCGACGACCCGGCCGTTGGCCGAGCTGACGCCCGCGATGCCGCGCATCGAGCCGTTGGGGTTGTCCGCGTAGCGGAACACCACCCGGCCCTCGCCCTCGAGTTCGTCGAGCACGGCGTCGCTGGCCACGTAGCGGCCCTCACCGGATTTCAGCGGCACCAGCAGCTCGGCACCCGACTCGTAGCGCGACGTCCACGCGCTGGTGATGGAGTCCACCGTCAGCCACACGTCGCGGCAGATGAAGTGCAGGCCGGCGTTGCGGGTCAGCGCACCCGGCAGCAGCCCGGCCTCGCACAGCACTTGGAATCCGTTGCAGATGCCCAGCACCGGCAGACCCGCGTTGGCCGCCGTGATGACCTCGCCCATGACGGGCGCGAACTTCGCGATCGCACCGCAGCGCAGGTAGTCGCCATAGGAGAAACCACCCGGGACGACGACGGCATCGACGCCTTTGAGGTCGGCGTCACCGTGCCAGAGGCTGACGGCTTCGGCGCCGGCCAGCCGCACCGCGCGGGCAGCGTCGACGTCGTCGAGCGTGCCGGGGAAGGTGATGACCCCGATCCGTGCGCTCACGACGGCTCCCTGGTGACGGACCAGTCCTCGATGACGGTGTTGGCCAGCAGCGACTCGGCGATCTCGGCGAGTTCGGCATCGCTGATCGAATCGTCGACTTCGAGTTCGAATCGCTTGCCCTGCCGGACATCTGACACGCCGGCATGTCCCAGCCGGCCCAGTGCGCCGACGATCGCCTGACCCTGCGGGTCGAGAATCTCGGCTTTGGGCATCACGTTGACCACTACACGGGCCACGGGCTCTCCTGCTGACGTCGGGGAAGTTGCGGTGGTAACTCTACCGGCGGCTCACGGGCACGACCCGATGTAGGCGGTGCACAGTGGCGCGCCGAGCGCATCGAGCACCGTCTCGTCGGCCGCCACCGGCCACGCCGTCTGCGGCGGCGCCGTCGACCACAGCGCCAGCTCGGTCACGGTGCTGTTGGCCGGGCTGGCCACCAGGTACTGGTGCAGGATCACCGGTCCGCTGACCACCGCGGCCATCCGGTCCGTCTGGTCGATGGTCAGCGAGGGTGAGGCCTGCGGATTGGTGCGCTGACAGGACCGCAGGGCGGCGACAGCGCGGTGAAAGACGTCGTCGGCGAGTTCCCCGCCACGCCAGGTCTCCCCGCGCCAGTGCATCACCGTCGCCTGCAGCTGCCACTGGCCCTCGGGGTTCACCACCGTCGCCCGTTCGGCGACGGCGTAGGCGCGCGGATCCTGGGCCACCGGCGGCGTGCCGCACAATTCCTCGAAACGGAACCGGGGTGCGGCGGCGGTCACCGCCACACCCGCCAGCCGCGGCCACGTATAGCGAGCGTTGAGTGGCATCGCCCACGGCGCGATCCAGGCCGCGTCCGGGATGCGGTCACAATTGGGCGGGCACAGATCGGGTTCGGCGGCAGCACGCGGCGCGACGGTGAGCCCGCAAGCCACCAGCACCACCGCGACGACCAATCGCACGTGTTCCCGCCTCCCCATGCGCGCACAATCGTAAACATGGAACTGACGCATTTCGGGCATTCATGCCTTCTCGCCGAGTTCGACGGTGCCACGTTGTTGTTCGACCCGGGAAACTTCTCCCGCGGTTTCGAGGGCGTGACCGGCCTGTCGGCGATCCTGATCACCCATCAACACCCCGACCACGCCGACCGGGAACGGCTGCCCGCACTGGTCGAGGCCAACCCGAACGCGGTGCTGTACGCCGACCCGGCGACCGCGGCCGAACTCGGTGAACCCTGGCGCGCGGTCCACGTCGGCGACGCGTTGAACGTCGCAGGGCTGACCATCCGCGGGGTCGGCGGCCGCCATGCCGTCATTCATCCGGAGATCCCGGTGATCGACAACATCTCGTACCTGGTCGGCGACGCCGACCACCCCGCCCGGCTGATGCACCCCGGCGACGCGTTGTTCGTGCCCGACGAGCCGGTGGACGTGCTGGCCACCCCGGCCGCCGCCCCGTGGATGCGGATCTCCGAGGCGGTCGACTATCTGCGGGCGGTGGCGCCGGCTCATGCGGTCCCGATTCATCAGGGCATAGTGGCTCCGGAGGCTCGGGGAATCTACTACGGTCGGCTCAGCGAGATGACCGACACCGACTTCCGAGTACTGCCGGAGGAGAGCTCGTTCCGATTCTGAGGTCGCAAGGCAGACAGGCGAATTGATCAACTGATGTTCGACAACTGGCGGGTGCGCCGACACGGGCAACGCGCTCAGGCGACCGTCGTGCACGCACAGCAGGCAGCCAAGATCGCGACCAACGACTACCGCAAGTACGAATTCGTCGTCGACGTTCACCCCGCCGGCGGGCAGCCTGTCCGCGTTGAGCTGACCGATACCTTCACCGTCGGAGGACTGAAACCCGCTGTGGGCGACATCGTGGCAGTGCGATGGCACGCTGCCTCGAAACGCGCCGTCTTCGACCTGGACGGCGACCCCCGCTACGACATCAAGGCGCTTCGCGCGCAGCAAGAAGCGCAGCGCCGGCACCTGCTCGACCAGCCGCCGGACTAGAGCCCCCGGACTAGAACTTTAAGGAGACACCAATGAGCGCAACCGATCTCGAGAACCTGTTCGGACTGGCGGGCAAGACCGCGCTGGTCACCGGCGGCAGCAGTGGCATCGGGGTGATGATCGCCCGCGGCCTGCTGCAGGCGGGGGCCAGCGTGATCATCAGTTCCCGCAAGGCCGACAAGTGCGCGGAGGCCGTCGAGGAGCTCTCGGCGTTCGGGACGGTGCGGGCCATTCCTGCTGACCTGTCGAAGCAGGAGGAGTGCAAACGGCTGGCCGGCGAGGTTCTCGCCGACACCGACGCGCTGCACATCCTGGTCAACAACGCCGGCGCGACGTGGGGCGAACCGCTCGAGTCGTTCCCGGCCTCGGCGTGGGACAAGGTGCTCGACCTCAACGTGAAGTCACCGTTCTGGGTGGTGCAGGAATTGGTGGGCGCGTTGCGCAACGCGGGCACGCACGACGACCCGGCACGCGTGATCAACATCGGCAGCATCGACGGGATCCACGTCCCGGTGATGAATACCTACTCCTATTCAGCCAGCAAGGCGGCACTGCACCAGTTGACCCGGGTGCTGGCCAAAGAACTTGGACCACAACACATCACGGTCAACGCTGTCGCGCCGGGCCCGTTCCAGTCGAAGATGATGGCAGCCACCCTCGATGCGTTCGGGGACGCGATCGCGGCCTCGTCGCCACTGGGGCGCATCGGCCGCGACGACGATATGGCCGGTATTGCGGTCTTCCTCGCGAGCCGGGCCGGCTCCTACGTGAACGGGGCGATCATCCCGATCGACGGCGGGATGGCGACGACGGCCAGTGGCTCAGGCCGCTGACGTCTCGGGGACTGCGGTGTCGGTTCCCCAGCGGTACACCGCCGGCACGCAGCCGTGCATCAAGGCCAGATCAATCGCGTCGAGCATGGCCTGACGGGGACCGACCTTGCCGAGTTGCCGTGCGGTGACAGCCAATCGGACGACGCCGCCGCGGCGCGCGGTGCGCTCCGCGGAGAGCACCAGGGTGCGGCACCACCATGGTTCGGTGACGAAGCCTTCGCCGATACCCACCACCCGTGCGCGCACGGTCTCGCCGGACACCAGATCGGTGATGCCGTGCAAATCGACGAGTACTCGGAAGCCATTGCGTGGCAAGGCAAAAGCGGTTCCCGCAGAGACCGTCCAACCCGGCGCGGCGAACAACCGGGTCCGCAGGCCGACGTGCTCGAGGACCCGGTCGGCGCCCATCAGCCGCAGGTTGGCCTCGTGCGCGGGCAGGGCGGCGAACTCCCCGCGGCGCTTCTTGGTGGCGGCCGCATCGAACCCGTGCAGCACCACCGCGTCCCCGCCGGCGCGACGGCTGGTCAGCCAGCCGATGGTGTGCGGGTCCGATTCCAGGCGATAGCCGTCCTTTTGCCGTGGCGCCACGAGCAGCGACAGCGGGACCTTGCGGTCGTCGAGTGCGCCACAGAACTCGCGGACGCCGCCGAGCGTCCGGTCACTGATCCCGGACACCGACACGATGAGTTGTCCAGCCACGTTCGCAGTGTGGCAATTTCAGGTGTCCAGACGGTGTCTGGCATCAAGATGTCAGACGACAATCGGTGTTCAGCCGGGCAGGACCGCCTCGATCGCGGCGACCACGTCGGGGGCATCGGGGGTGGTTTGCGGGCGGAACCGGTTGACCACGGTTCCACCCGGTGCGAGCACGAACTTCTCGAAGTTCCACTGGATGTCGCCGGCCTTACCGTCGCCGTCGGCGAACGTGGTGAGCTCGGCGTACAGCGGATGCTGCTCCGGCCCGTTGACGTCGATCTTGGCCAGCAGCGGGAAGGTCACCCCATAGGTGGACGAGCAGAAGGTCTGGATTTCCTCCGGTGATCCCGGCTCCTGGCCCATGAACTGGTTGCACGGCACACCGATCACGGCCAAGCCGCGGTCGGCGTAATCGCGGGCCAGCTGCTCCAGGGCCTCGTACTGCGGAGTGAGACCACACTTGGAGGCGACGTTGACCAGCAGGACCGCGCGGTCGGCGTAGTCGGCCAGCGACGTGGGTGCGCCGGCAAGCGTGGTGAGCGGGATGTCGGTCAAAGTCATGCGGCTGACACTAGCAAGCACCAGCGGTGGCCAGCAGCCACGAGTACTGGAATGCCGCTTCCTTCCAGCGCTCGTAGCGACCGCTGATCCCGCCGTGGCCGGCAGCCATCTGAGTCTTCAGCAGCACCGGATGCCCGTCGGTCTTGGTGTGCCGAAGGGCGGCAACCCACTTCGCCGGCTCGACGTAGAGCACCCGGGTGTCGTTCAGCGACGTCATCGCCAGGATCGCTGGATACTCCTTGGCTTCGACGTTCTCGTACGGGGAGTAGGACTTCATGTAGAAGTAGACGTCCTTGTTCTCCAACGGGTTTCCCCACTCGTCCCACTCCGTCACCGTCAACGGCAAGGACGGATCCAGAATGGTGGTCAGAGGATCCACGAATGGCACCTGGGCGAGGATTCCGGCGAACAGCTCCGGCGCCAGGTTGGCCACGGCACCCATCAGCAGACCACCGGCGCTACCGCCGAGCGCCACCAGATTCTGCGGCCGGGTCAGGCCGCTGTCGACCAGATGCTGTGCCACCGCGATGAAGTCGGTGAAGGTGTTCCGCTTCTCGAGCAGCTTGCCGTGCTCGTACCAGAGCCGTCCCATCTCACCGCCACCGCGAATGTGGGCGACGGCGAAGACCATTCCCCGGTCGAGCAGCGACAGCCGCGCCACCGAGAAGCGAGGATCCTCGGACGACTCGTAGGCGCCATATCCGTAGAGCAGTGCGGGAGCGGGGAATTCGATACCCGCCTTGTAAATGACGGAGATCGGCACGCGGGTGCCGTCGGCGGCGACGGCCCAGTCCCTGCGCTCGACGTAATCCTCGCGGTCGTAGCCGCCCAGCACCGGTTGTTCGCGCAGCAAGGTGCGCTCGCCCGTGGTCAGATCGAGGTCGTAGATGCGCAGCGGCGTCACGAACGAGGTGGTGCCGATTCGCAGCTTGGGCGTCGACCAATTGGGATTGCCGGCCAATCCCGCAGACGCCAGCTCCGAGTCGAAGGTGATCTCCTCGGGAGTGCCGTAGCCGTCGGTATCGATGGGCCACAACTGGATCCGCGGCAGCGCTTCCCTGCGGTAGCTGACCACCAGGTGGTCGGCGAAGACATCGACGCCATCGAGGCGCACGTCGTCGCGTGCCGCGATCAGCGTGCGCTGGTCGGTGGGATCCGTGACCGGCGCTTCGACGAGGGTGAAGTTGACGGCGCCGTCGTTGTGCAGGATGAGGAACTTGTCCTCACCCGCGACGACCGAGTGGTCCACCGAATATTCGACACCCTCGCGACGCGGAAGCACGCTGGTGAATTCGGTGTTCGGGTCGGCGGCGTCGCCGAACCAGACCTGCGAGGTGATCGCGGAACCGGCCGCGATGATCACGTACTTGTTGCTACGCGTGCGCCCCATGCCGATCCAGAACCGCTCGTCGGGTTCGTGGAACACCTGCTCATCGGGCTCAGTGGAGCCGAGGCGATGGCGCCACACGGTGTCCGGGCGCCACGCCTCGTCGACCGTCGTGTAGTACACGGTGGCGTTGTCGGCCGCCCACGTCACACCCGACGAGATGCCTACGATCTCGTCGGGATAGAGCTCACCGGTGCGTAAGTCCTTGAACCGCAGGGTGTACCGCTCGTCGCCGACGACGTCGACCGAATACGCCAGCAGGTTCCCGTCCAGGCTCACACTGCTGGCGCCGAGCGAGAAGAAGTCGTGGCCATCGGACTCGAGGTTCTCGTCGAGCAGCACCTGCTCGCCGGGTACATCGGTGTTCTCGTCGAACACCGGCGGGTCCCAGTCATTTTCCCCGGCGATCGGGCAGCGGCAGTGCGCGCCGTATTGCTTGCCTTCGAAGCTGCGCCCGTAGTACCACCAATCGCCGCGCCGGGTCGGAATCGACATGTCGGTTTCTTTGGTGCGAGCCTTGATCTCGTCGAAGATCTTCTGCCGCAACGGCTCGAGGTAGGCAGTGGCCTCGTCGGCGTAGGTGTTCTCGGCTTCGAGGTGGCCGATGACCTCCGGGTCGACCTTCTCCCGCAGCCACTCGTAGGGATCGACAAAGACATCGTCATGGAAGACACGCTCGGTGTCGACCCGCTTGGCGATGGGAGGAGTCATGCACTGGGTCCGATCCAGTCGGCGAACGACAATCCGGAAATGCGTTCGTAGGCTTCGATATAGCGGGCACGGGTAGCGTCGACGATTTCTTCGGGCAACGGTGGTGGCGGGGTGGAACCGTAGCGGTCCCAGCCTGATTCGGGTCCGGTGAGCCAGTTACGGACGAATTGCTTGTCGAAGCTGGGCTGCACCACACCCTGCTGGTAGGTGTCGGCCGGCCAGTACCGGGACGAGTCCGGGGTGAAGATCTCGTCGGCCAGCACCACCCGGTCGTCGGCGTCGACACCGAACTCGAATTTGGTGTCGGCGATGATGATGCCCTTGGTCAGGGCGTGGTCGGCGGCCTGGATGTAGATCTGCAGGGTGCGCTCCCGCACCTGGTTGGCACGCACGGCGCCGACCAGTTCGATGGTTTGGTCGAACGAGATGTTCTCGTCGTGATCGCCCAGCTCGGCCTTGGTGGCCGGGGTGAACAGCGGCTCGTCGAACCGGCTGGCCTCGACCAGGCCCGCGGGCAGCGCGATGCCGCAGACCTTACCGTCGCGCTGATAGTCCAGCAGGCCCGAGCCGGTCAGGTAGCCGCGGGCCACGCACTCGACGGGCACCATCTCCAGCTCGCGCACCACCAGGGCGCGGCCCAGCACCTCGCCGGGGATGCGGGGGTCGTCGGGCGGCCCGGCCAGGTGGTTGGGCGCGTCGATGTAGTCGAAGAAGAACACGCTCATCGCCGTGAGGATGCGGCCCTTGTCGGGGATCAGGCTGTCCAGGATGTAGTCGTAGGCCGAGATCCGGTCGCTGGCGACGAACAACAGATGATCGTCGTCGATGCGATAGAGCTCGCGAACCTTCCCACTGGCCAGATGTTGATAGTCGCTCAGAGCAGGGCGCATCGCGTCAGCCTATCGGCCGCTCACACGGCACGACTGTGCTGGGATCAAGCCATGAGATCGCGGTTCCTGCCCTACGCCACCACCCCAGGCCGGCTGATCGCTCAGTTGTCCAGCGACTTTCTGGTCGCGTCGTGGATCACCGTGTGGGTGCTCGTCGGGCTCGGGGTGCATTCCGCGGTCGCGACGATCGCCGAGGTGGGCCGCCAGGTCAAGGACGGCGCGACCGGGATCTCCGACAACCTGCACTCGGCCGGCGACAGTGCACACAAGATCCCGCTGGTCGGCGACACGGTGTCCAAGCCGCTGCGCGCGGCCAGCGAGGCCGCTCTCGACCTCGCCGGGGCGGGCCACAACCTGGACACCACGGCTTCCTGGCTGGCGGTATTGCTGGGCATCGCGGTGGCCGCACCGCCGATCCTGGCGATCGGGATGCCCTGGCTGTTCCTGCGCATCCGGTTCTTCCGCCGCAAGTGGACGGTCATCATGCTGGCCAGAACCCCCGCGGGTGAGCAGCTACTGGCCCTGCGGGCACTGGCCAACCGGCCCCTGCGCAAGCTCACCGAGGTCAGCTTCGACCCGGTCGGGGCCTGGCGGCGTGAGGACCCGTACGCGATCCGCGGGCTGGCCGTACTCGAACTGCGTTCGGCCGGCGTCGCGGTCCCCCGCTCGTGGCGGCTTTCGGCGCGCTAACGAGCGCTGTGCGCACGAAACCGCGCCCAAGTCTGGGGCGGAACCTGCGCAGCTGCCGACGCGTCAGAAGCTATGTGCTCGAGGATTACCTACGCCGCCAAGACGGAGTCGTCACGTTGGCCCAGGCGCGCCGTGTGGGGTTGAGCGAGTTCGCTGTTCGACGTCGGGTCCGGGCAGGTCAGTGGCGGCGGTGCGCACCCGGGGTGTACTTCGCCGATGACCGTCCCTTCACCACCGCAGCAAGAATTCGGTCGGCGGTGTGGAGCCGCGGTGACCGCGCGACGGCGAGCGGGCTCGCGGCCGCGTGGTGGTTGGGTTTGATGACGATTGCGCCAGAGATCGTCGAGATCACGGTGCCCCGGAACAGCCACGGCCGCCCAGCCCCCGGGACTCGGTTGCGGCGGCGTGACCTCTCGAGGTGGACATTGTCGAACACCGCGACTTGCGCGTGACGGCACTGCCATTGACCGTCATCGAAGCGGCAGTTCGCCGCGGTGGCGGTCCCGCCATCCTGGACACGGCGCTGCAACGTCGAGTAGAGCTATGCGATCTCGAACGAGCTCACGCCCGTAACCGGCGCAGACAGGGGTCCGCGCAAGGTCAACGCCTCCTCGACGCCGCCGCCGGTGGTGCACGCTCCGAGGCCGAACGCTTGGCGATTCAGTTGCTCAAGCGCGCCGGCATCAGGGGCTGGCGGGTCAACTTCGCGGTCGGCAATTACCTTGTCGATATTGCATTTCCGGCTCACCACGTTGCGATCGAGATTGACGGTTGGGCCTTCCATAGTGACCATGCCGCGTTTCAGAACGACCGCGTTCGACAGAACCGGCTCGCACTGCAGGGCTGGCAGGTACTGCGATTCACCTGGCTGGACCTCACCCAAGAGCCAGAGCGTGTCGTCGCCCAGGTCCGCGCCGCCATTTCGGCGCGCTAACGAGCGCTGAGCGCACGAAACCGCGCCCAAGTCGCGATGGTCGACCTTATGCTCGCCTCGTGAAAGCCTCCGTCGATTCCGACCGCTGCGCGGGACATGGTGACTGCGTGTCGATCTGCGCGGAGGTGTTCGCGTGGACCGCTGACGGCTTCGCCGAGGTGGTGCTCGATGAGATCCCCGAGCAGTACACCGATCTCGTCACCAAGGCCGCCCACGATTGCCCCGAGCACGCGATCGAGGTCGACGGGGGCTAGCGTCCGCACCTGTGGCTGACTACGACTACATCGTGATCGGTGCCGGCTCGGCGGGCTGCGCGCTGGCCGGCCGCCTGGCCGCTGGAACATCCACCGTCCTGCTGCTGGAGGCCGGCGGCTCGGACCGCCGGCTCACCGTGCGCGCGCCGCTGGCCTACGCCGCGCAGATGGGCGGGCCCACCGACTGGGACTACAGCTCGGTCCCCGAGCCCGCGTGCGACGGCCGCACCATCCCGCAGCCCCGGGGCCGGGTGCTCGGCGGCACCAGTTCGATGAACGCGATGGTGTGGGTGCGCGGCACCCAACTCGACTACGACGGCTGGCAGCTGCCGGGCTGGGGCTGGTCGGATGTCGAGCCGGTGTTCCGCCGCATCGAATCGCACTACCTCGGCGCCCCGGCGCATGGGACCTCGGGCCCGATCCGGGTGACCCGACTGGCCGAGCCCGATGTGACATCCACCCGGTGGATCGCGGCCGCGCGGGCCGCCGGTGTCTCCGACAACGAGGATCTCGGCGGACCGAATCTCGACGGCACGTCCATCGCTCCGGTGACGGTCTGGAAGGGGCAGCGCTGGAACACCGCGCGGGCATATCTTCCTGCGGCGCGGCGTCGTTCGAACTTCAGCGTGGTGACCGGGGCGTTGGTGCACCGGGTGGTGATCCGCGACGGGCGCGCGGTCGGCGTGGAGTACGAACGTAAGGGCCGGCGAGTGATTGCCGGGGCGAACCGCGAGATCATTCTGTCGGCCGGCGCGTACGGGACGCCTCAGTTGCTGCAGCTGTCCGGCATCGGGGCGGCGGAGCATCTGCGTTCGGTGGGCATCACCCCGGCCGTCGAAAGCCCCTTGGTGGGGACCAATCTCACCGACCATCCGGCGACGGCGATGAGCTGGGATGTGCAGCCTCGCTTTATCGGGCTGTCCGACGCCCAGAAGCCACAGTGGTTGCTGCGCTGGCTGTTTCGCCGCACGGGCAAGATGACCAGCAATGCCATGGAGGCACTCGCGCACATCCGGTCACACTCGGAGTTGCCGGCACCGGATTTCCAGCTGATCCACGCGCCCAGCTATGTCAACCTCGTGGCGATGGAGCAGGAACTGCGCCGCGCATCCTCGGTGCTGCAGTCCTACTGGACCCCCAAGAGCCGGGGGACGGTGCTGGCGCAATCGGCGGATCCCCATGACGCGCCGGAGATCCGGCTCAACACACTGGCCCACCCCGACGACGTGCAGGCGTTCATCCGGGTGGTGCGGCGCACCAGGGAGATCGTGGCCACCGAGCCGTTCGGCTCGGTGATCACCGCAGAACTGCATCCCGGGCCCGATGTCGTCACCGACGACCAGATCGAGGCGTGGGTGCGAAGTTCGGTGGCCACCACCGGCCACCCCGCCTGCTCGGCCGCCATGGGTGCCGACCCGGGCAGCGTCCTGGACGAGAAGCTGAAAGTGCATGGCGTACAAGGATTGCGGGTGGCCGACGCGTCGGTATTCCCATGCATCCCGCGCGCCAACACCAATGCACCGGCGATCATGGTCGGCGAGCGGTGCGCCGACTTCATCGGCGCCGGCCAGTGAGCCTGTTCGACGACTACACGCAGTTTCTATCGACTCGCTGACCGGATCGGTTAGAGTCCGCGTCGTGCCAGAGCTCATCGATACCGTCGCAGTAATCACCGGCGCGGCCCGCGGTCAGGGCAGGAGCCACGCCGTGGCCCTCGCCGCCGAGGGCGCCGACATCATCGCCATCGACCGCTGCGCCGACATCGACTCGATCCCCTATCCGCTGGCCACCAAGGAAGATCTCGAGGAGACCGTCCGACTGGTCGAGGCCCAGGGTCGCCGAGTGGTGCCGGTGATCGCCGACGTCCGCGACCTGGACGCCCTGCGCGCCGGCGTGCAGAGCGGCGTGGACACGCTCGGCGATATCGACATCGTGGTGGCCAACGCCGGGGTGGTGGCGATCGGCCGCAAGGAGCCGATCGACGAGCAGCTGTACCACGACATCGTCGACACCAATCTCAACGGCGTGTGGCACACCATCGCGGCCACCGTGCCCTCCATCATCCGCAAGGGGCGTGGCGGTTCCATCATCTTGACCAGCTCCGCGCAGGGCCTGGTCGGAAAGGGTGGCGATGGCAGTGCGGCAATGTTCGCCTACGCGGCGGCCAAGCATGGCGTGGTGGGCCTGATGCGCTCGGCAGCCAATGCCTATGCCCAGCACAATATTCGGGTCAACACCGTGCACCCCAGCGGGGTGGGCACTCCGATGATCCTCAACGACCACACCCTGCGCACCTTCCAGGAGAACCCCAACGGGGCCGCGCTGTCGGCCAATCTGCTGCCCGTTCCATTCGTTGAGGCCGAGGACGTCACCAACGCCGTCGTGTTTCTGGCCGGCCCGAAGGCGCGCTACATCACCGGCGTGGCGTTACCCGTCGACGCCGGTCACGCCGTGATGTGACCGCAGCTTGAGCACGGCGCCGACGGCTACCGTCAGCCACACGGCGAAGGCCACCCAGAAGAACACCAGCGACACCGTGACGAAGGCCGCCACCGTCGTTTCCCGCGCCAGTGCGAACGTCGCCGCCGAGTACATGCCGAGCGGGAACACCATCGCCCACCAGATACCCCTGAACCGCAGCGCATCCGGGCCGGAGTTGATGCGCCGGATGCCGAAGTACACCAGCACCGGGATCCACAGGGTCGCCAGCGCCCAGGTGAGCACGATGATCGCGGCGACCGTATCCGAAGCCAAGACCCGGTGGATGTGATCACCTGCCAGCGTCGCAATTGCCAGGCCGCCCATCAAGATCCAACCGTCGGGTTCGAAGCCGCCGGGATTGAGCCGTTCGTGCAGGGCCCGCCAGAGAATGAAGACCGTCATCACGGCGTAGACCAACAGGGCCAGCGCCCAGAACAACAGCGCGCCGAACAGCCAGCGTAGGTCGGCGGACAGGATCGCCAGCCCCGACGTCGCCACACTGGCCAGCTCCCACGCACCGTGTGCGCGGTCGCGCAGCCCGGTCCAGCGGTTTCGCCACATCCGCCGGGCCACCATCGGAGCCAGAGTCAGCCAGAACTGCAGTGCCAGAGCGGCCAACACCCACAGCACGACTCGCCACTCGGCCAGCCGCGCACCCAGCACCGCGCACGCCGCCACAAAGGTGAACAAGCGCAACAGCACGTCCGGGTCACGGACATCCAGCGGGGACCGTCGCCACGACACCGCGCACACGACGACGAGCACCGGCAACGCACACGCGGCAATCACCGCCAGCCCCAGGCTGATCCAGCGGTACTCGTGATCGGCAGCCGCAATCGAGATAATGCCCGTGGCCATCACCGCCGCGAACACATCGGGCGGCGGACGCATGTCAGGCGAGTTCCACGAACAGGTGCCGAATACCGGTGTGCCGGTTGCTTCGAGCCCACTCCACCGGCTTGACCACCGTGATCTCCGAGAAGCGGCTCAGCAGCTCCTCGTAGAGCACGCGCAACTCCAGCCGAGCCAGATTGGCACCAAGGCAGTAGTGCACTCCCTGACCAAATCCCAAGTGCGGATTCCGTTTACGAGCGACATCAAAGGTATCCGCATCGTCGAACACCGATGCGTCGCGGTTGGCCGAACCTTCCCAGACCAGCACCTTCTGACCGGCCCGGATCGAACACCCGCCGAGCTCGGTGTCACGAGTCGCGGTGCGCCGCTTCGACGGTGACGGCGAGGACCACCGGACCATCTCCTCCACCGCGGTCGGCAACAGCTCGGGCTCTGCCTTCAGCCGACGGCACTGATCGGGATTCTGCGCCAGGGTCAGCAGCCCACCGGCGATCGAGTTGCGCGTCGTCTCCGCCCCGGCACTGAACAGCAGATTGAAGAACAGGTACAGCTCGATGTCCGATAGCGATGGCGCATCCGGGTCGTCGACGGTGGCATTGGCCACCACCGAGAGCATGTCGTCGCCGGGCTCGGCGCGCTTCTTGGCGATCAGCTCGGTACCGTAGGCGAAGATCCGCGATCCCGCCTCCTCGATGGACAGCTTCCCGACCTCACCTTTGCGGGAGTCGCCGAAGTCGAAACTGGGCTCGATTGCGTGAAACAGCCAATGCCGTTCGGTCTCAGGAACTCCCAGCAGGATGCAGATCATCTGCATCGGCAGCTCGGCGGCAATCTCGACAAGAAAGTCCAAGGCCACCCCGGGCTGTACGGCGTCCAGCAGCGCACGGGCACGGCTGCGCAGATCGTCCTCGACCCGGCTGATCATCCGCGGCGTCAGACCCGAGCTCACCAGCCGCCGGATGTGCGTGTGGCGCGGATCGTCCATCATGTTGAGCACCTGACCGGCGACCGGCAAGTCTTGCAAAAGCGTGCCCCCGAAGGGGCGCTCGCCGCCGGTCACCGAGGAATAGGTGTCCTGATCACGAAGCACGGCAAGGGTTTCCGCATAGGTTGCCACCGACCAGAAGCCCTCGCCGTCCGGGGTGTTCTCGGTCGGCTCATGCCAGTAGACCGGCGCGTCCCTGCGGTGGATCGCGAACAGCTCATGCGGGAAGCCTTCGGCGAAGTTGTCAAGGTCGGTGAAGTCAATCTCGCTGAGCAGCATATGTTTTAGAGGATCGCGCCGGGGGTGTACTTGGCCGCGTCGGGATACGCGCTGACCAGCTCGTCCACGGCGGCGACCACCTGGTCGACCTGACTTGCCGCCGCCCCGATGAAGGCCCCCTTGTCGGCCAGGGCGGCATCCAGCGCCACCCGATCCAGCGGCAGCCGTTCGTCGGCGGCCAAGCGGTCCAACAGATCCGGCTCGGCACCTTTCTCGCGCATCGCCAGCGCGACGGCCACCGCGTGCTCCTTGATCACCTCGTGCGCCGTCTCCCGGCCCACACCGGCCCGCACCGCCGCGATCAGGACCTTGGTGGTCGCCAGGAACGGCAGGTACCGATCGAGCTCGCGCTGGATCACGGCGGGGTAGGCGCCGAACTCGTCGAGCACCGTCAGGAACGTCTCGATCTGTCCGTCGACGGCGAAGAAGGCGTCCGGCAGCGCCACCCGGCGCACCACCGAGCAAAAGACGTCACCCTCATTCCATTGCGCGCCAGCCAGTTCCGCGGCCATCGACCCGTAGCCGCGCAGCACCACCTGCAGCCCGTTGACTCGCTCGCAGCTGCGGGTGTTCATCTTGTGCGGCATCGCCGACGAACCGACCTGCCCCGCGGCGAATCCTTCGGTCACCAGTTCATGGCCGGCCATCAGCCGCACGGTGTGGGCGAACGACGACGGGCCGGCACCCAGCTGAACCAGCGCCGACACCACATCGTGGTCCAACGACCGCGGGTACACCTGCCCGACACTGGTGAAAACGCCGTTGAATCCCAGGAATTCGGCGACCCGGCGTTCCAGCTCGGCCAGCCGGCCGGCGTCGCCGTCGAACAGGTCGAGCATGTCCTGGGCGGTCCCCATCGGACCCTTGATGCCGCGCAGCGGATAGCGCTCGATCAGTTCGGCGATCCGCGTCAACGCGTTCAGCGTCTCCTCGGCGGCCGATGCGAACCGCTTCCCCAACGTGGTGGCCTGGGCGGCAACGTTGTGACTGCGGCCGGCCATCACCACGTCGCGGTACAGCACCGCACCCTCGGCAAGCCGCGCCACGACGGCCACGCCGTGGGCGTGCACGAGTTGCAGCGACCGGCGGATCTGCAGCTGCTCGACGTTCTCGGTGAGGTCGCGACTGGTCATGCCCTTGTGCACGTGTTCGTGGCCGGCCAACGCGTTGAATTCCTCGATACGGGCCTTGACGTCGTGGCGGGTGACCCGTTCCCGCGCGGCGATCGACGCCAGGTCGACGTGGTCGAGCACGCGCTCGTAATCCTCGAGAACGCCGTCGGGAACGCTCACGCCGAGTTCGGACTGGGCGCGCAGCACCGCGAGCCAGAGTTTGCGTTCGGCGACGATCTTGGCTTCGGGCGACCAGATCGCGACCATATCCGCGCTGGCATACCGTCCGGCCAGGACATTCGGGATCGTCACAATGACACAGCTTACGACCCTGGTACGGCAAGGTAGACGGATGCACTTTGTCGGCCTGGACCTGGCCTGGGGTGAACGCAAGCCCACCGGAGTCGCCGTGCTCGACGCCGACGGCCGGCTCGTTCATATCGCCACCGCGCAAGACGATTCGAGCATCCTGGCCGAAGTGCGGCCCTATGTCGACGGCGCCTGCCTGGTCGCCATCGACGCTCCCCTGGTGGTGACGAACCCGAGCGGCCAACGGGGTTGCGAGACGGAACTGAACCGCGACTTCGCCAAGTTCGAGGCCGGCGCGCACCCGTCGAACACCGGAAAGCCCGAATTCGCAGGCACACCGCGCGGCGCCCGGATCGCCGAAGCGCTCGGTCTGGACATGGACCCGCAGTCGCGGGCATCGCGGCGGGCCATCGAGGTCTACCCGCACCCGGCCACGGTCGTGCTGTTCCGGCTCGGTCGCACGCTCAAGTACAAGAACAAGCAGGGCCGCGACTTCAAACAACTGCGTACCGAACTCCTGCGGCTGATGGACGAGATCGAACGACTCGCCCAGGCCTCGGTGCCCCTTCGGGTCAGCGATCATCCGGAATGGATCGAGATGCGCCGCACCGTCGAGGACGCGCAGCGCAAGAGCGAACTGCGACGAGCCGAGGATCCGATCGACGCGGTGGTGTGTGCCTACGTCGGGCTCTACGCGACGCGCCGGCCCGCGTCGGTGACCACCTACGGAGACTTCGCGACCGGCTACATCGTGACGCCGACGCTGCCGCCCGACCTGTCCCCGGCGCCACCGGAGCCGACACCGGGCGTGGTCAGCGACGCCGTCGCCCGCTACGCCGAGCGGCGGCCCGCCCTGATCGCCACCACCGAGCACTACCTTGCGCTGGTGAAGCGCCTGCTGGACGACGCGGGCATCAACTACCTCAGCGTCACGGCACGGACCAAGAGCGTCGCGTCGTTCGCGGCCAAGGCCGATCGCAGCAGCCACGGCCAGCGGCTCTACACCGACCCGTCGACCGAGATCACCGACCAGGTCGGCGTGCGGGTCATCACCTACCTGCGCGAGGACGTGACGGCGGTCGGCACCGTGCTGGCGCAAGAACTCGACGTCCTGGCCGATCTCGACATGGGACAGGTGACGGCCCGCGAGGGCCGGTGGGGCTACGCGAGTCGACACCTGCTGGTCGCCGTCGACGGCGAGACGCAGCCGGCGTCGGTGCAGGTGCGCACCGTTCTGCAACACGCGTGGGCAGAGTTCGAACACGACATCCGCTACAAGGGCACGGTCCCCGAGCAGGACGCGCCGGAGCTCGATCGGCGCTTCACGCTGGCGGCGGGCCTGCTCGAGCTGGCCGACCGGGAGTTCACCGAGATCCGCGATCGATTGCGGGCGTCGATGGCCGACGACCACACGCCGGCCGTCACGGGCGTGGGCATTGCGACGCCCGTGCTGGCCACGTATCTGGGGCACCGCTTCCCCGAGGCGGGCTGGTCCCGCACCGAGCATTACGCATGGATCTCCGACTTGCTCGGCGAGCTGGGCATCCTGACCCTGGACGCCCTCGAGGAGCTGCTGACCAACCTCGACACCGATGCCGTCAACGAGAAAATGGATTACCGCTTCCCGGCAGGTGCGGTGCGCCGCTTGGACGACGCCCTGCTGGCTGCGTTCGCCGAACGCTACGTCGCACTATCGGGCAACGCGCATCGCGTGGCACTGCTCCAGACCCGGCTAAAGCGGTTGCAGCCCGGTCCCGACTAGGCGCGCAGGCCCGACCAGGCTTCCGAAGTTCCGGTCAGGCGGCTGACCTGTTCCAGCAAGCGGCGCACCTTGACCGGGTTTTCGTGACGCTGCCAGCCGAACGTCGTCGGCCGCTGGCTGCGGTCGTGCCAGAAGTGCCCCGGCTTGGATTCCGGCCGGGTGGCCACCAGCCACACCGCGGTGTCGGCGCCGTCGACGACGTCGCGCAGCAGCGGCCGGGTGACGGCGCGGAAACGCGGCAAGGACTCAGCCACCCCGGGGGTATCGACCCAGCCCGGGTGCATGCTCTCCACCCGGATCTCGGTTCCGGCCAGCCGGCGCGCCCACGAATCCGCCAGCACCACTTGCATCCTCTTGGTGCGCGCATAGGCCCGCACCCCGTTGTAGCCGCGCCGCGACTCCAGATCGTCGACCACCAACGGCGAGCCATACATACCGCCGGAGGACACGAACACCACCGAGGCGCCGCCGGCCGCGCGCAGCAGTGGCAGCAGGCGCTCGGTGATCAGATGGGGGCCAAGGACGTGAGTGGCCAGCTGCACCTCATGGCCCTGGGGCGTCAGGATGCGGTCCTTGGGCATCACCCCGGCGTTGTGCACCAATCCATTCAGGGCAGGCACGCGGTCGGCGAAGTCGGCCGTCCACTCGCGCACCACGTCGAGGTCGGAGACGTCGCAGACTTCCGTCACGACGTGGGCGTCGGCGACAGAGTCCCGGATCATGGCCGACGCGCGATCCACCTTGCCGGTATTGCGGCCCAGCAAGTGCACCGTGGCGCCCAGTCCGGCAAAGGACTGCGCCATCGCCAGGCCGATGCCCGCGGTCGCCCCGGTGATCAGCACCCGCTTGCCCACCAATGCCCGCGGACCCGCGTCGGGCGCCCACCAACGCCGGCGCAGTCCGGACCCGATCTTGGTGTAGCCGACGACCAACGCCCGATCCAGCACGCCATCGAGCAGTTCCGCGGCCGGCCGGACGAGCCCGGAGAAATCCATGCCTTCGAACGTAATCGCTTACACCCGGATGGTGCGCTCATCGATCGGCGCCAACACGTCGATCACATTCATCAGCGTGTCCCTGGCCAGCTCGCGCGGGCCGTCCCCATTGCTGACCAGTGCCGAGACCACCGCACCGTCGACGGCGTTGACCAGTGCGGTCACCACGTCGACGCGCATATTGCGCCCCGAGCGTCCGATCGCCTCAACTGCGGCGTCGACGCGCTGCTGCAGCAGGCGGCGCTGGATGTTCCGCAGTTCGGGCTGGCGGGCGCAGGCGATGTAGCGCTCGTAGCGGGAGGTCAGCTCTTCGCTGCTTGCCTCGCCGTCCGCATCACCGACCAGCAGGTCGACCAACACGTCGGCGGTCGCCTCGGCGCCGCGCCGCCGGCGCGGAAGCGCGTCGACCCGGGCACGCAGCTGCGCGGTCTCGACAGCGCAGATGTACTCGACGGCCTTGTGTACCAGGTCGTCGAGCGACGAGAAGTAGTAGGTGGTCGAGGCCAACGGCAGCCCCGCGCGACGCGCCACCGCTCGATGCCGCACGGCCTCGAATCCGGCTTCGCGCAGCAGCTCGGCGGCAGCACTGATCAGCGCATACCGTCGTCGTTCCCCCTTGGGGGTCATCGCTGCTGTCACGTTCAGCAATGCTGCCAGCAGCGTCGAGCGGACATCGCTCTTTCACCGAATCATTAACCTGGCCTTGACCTGGCACTAGGCTGAGTTGCCCGCGATGGCATGATGTGCCGAATGGCGAACCTGAGCCGTCGCGCTGTTCTGCGACTCGGCGCCGGAGCCGTGGCAGGCGCCGCGGGCGCTTTCACCGCCGGGCGCATGCTGGAGTCCACCGCACACCTGGCCGGGCCGGATGTCGCGATGACCGGTGTCGGCGCACCATTGCTGCCGCCCGCCCCGCTCGAACCGGCACCGGCAGGCGCCCCCGCCCCGACGATGGTCACCGGCTCGTTCGTCTCGGCCGCGCGCGGCGGCATCAACACCAACTGGGCCATCGCCCGCCCGCCCGGACAGACTGCCCCGCTCCGGCCGGTCATCGCCCTGCATGGCAAGGGCCAGGACGCAGCAGGCGTGATGGCAGGCGGGGTCGAACAGGGCCTGGCCCAGGCCGTTGCGGCCGGGCTGCCGCCGTTCGCTGTGGTCGCCGTCGACGGTGGCGGGAGCTACTGGCACAAGCGCGCTTCCGGCGAAGACTCCGGGGCCATGGTGCTCGACGAGCTGATCCCGATGCTCGGCGGTCAGGGGCTGGACACCTCCCGAGTCGCCTTCCTGGGGTGGTCGATGGGCGGTTACGGGGCGCTGTTGCTCGGCGCCAGGCTGGGTCCGGCCCGGACGGCGGCAATCACCGCGGTCAGCCCGGCCCTGTGGCTGGCGGCCGGTGCGGCCGCACCCGGCGCGTTCGACGGCGCCGACGACTTCGCCGCCAACACCGTCTTCGGCCTGCCCGCGCTGGCGTCGATCCCCGTCCGGATCGACTGCGGCAACAGCGACCCGTTCTACTCGGCGACCAAAGAGTTCATCGCGCAGCTGCCCCATCCGCCGGCCGGCGGCTTCTCACCGGGCGGGCACGACGGCGGCTACTGGAGTTCGCAGCTGCCCGGCGAGCTGACCTGGATGGCTCCCCTTTTGACTGCGTGAACAGCCTCTAGACCACGTTGACGATGTCGAGAAATGCTGTCGCATAATCGATTTCGCCAACGATCCGCACATCCCGGTCGCGCCAGCCGACCCGCTGGGTGCCCCACTCCGGAAACTCGCACGCCACACCCGTGACCTGTGCGGCCGAGCCGTCCGGCGAACCCAGCACGACCGAGCCGTCGGGCGCGACGCGCCAGGTGTCACCGCCGGGCCCGGTCAACGTGAGGGCCAGCGGACGGTCCAGCCATGCCGGGGCCGCAGCGCGCACCTGGTTCGACAGCACCGCCATCATCCATTCCAGGACGACGGACATCCGGTTGGCATCGGTGCCCGGCGCGGGCCGCCCCAACGCCGGCGCCATGTCGTGACGCAGGTGCGTGTGGTGGTCGAAGACCATCGCACTGGGCAGCATCCGGACAGGGAAGCTACCGAGGTCGGCCAGCGGCATCCGGACCCGGGCGAGCGGGCTGCCCGCCACGAGCGGGAACACGACGGCGACGACAGCGCTCCAGCGCCGGTACTCGGCGAGGACGTCCGGCGCCGCCCGATCCCGCCTGCTGTCGACCATCAGATCGTTGGCGTTCTCGATGTCGTTGCCCCGCATCAACTTCGCCGCACCAAGACTGAACGGTGCGCGGCAGCCTGTGCCCATGTGGGCGAGAACATCCTGGATGCGCCAGCCCTGTGCGCGGCTGTCCATCCGCCACTCCGCGGGATCAAGGCCTGCGCAGAAGGCCAGCATGTCGGCGCGCTCGGCCTTGAACGCCGCACGACGGTCCGGTATCACGTCGGCCATGATTGTCTCCCGTTCTGGAATTGTCTACAGTCGCTGTTACTGTCAGCCATTCGATAAGCCTTCCGGCAAGCGTCACCGAGGAGATCATGACCGTCGACAGCCTGCCGCTCTCGCCGCGGCCGTACCACCCGCTGGACATCTCGGCACCGGACTTCTGGACCGCCGACTTCGCCACCCGCGACCACACCTTCGCGCGACTGCGCGCCGCCGACGGGCTGTCCTGGCATGCGCCGGTGTCCTCGGTTTTCCCGCACGCGGAGACCGGATACTGGGCGATCACCCGCCACGCCGACATCAAGTACATCAGCCAGCACACCGAGATCTTCAGCTCGGCACTGGGCATGAGCGTCGACCCCCTTCCCGCCGAGGTGCAGCAGGCCACCAGCTTCTTCCTGGCGATGGACCCGCCGGAGCACACCCTGTATCGGCGGCTGATCAGCGCGGCGTTCACGCCGAAGCAGGTTCGCCGCATCGAGGCCCAGATTCAGGCCAATGCTGCCGATATCGTCGACCGGCTGATCGAAAAGCTGCGCGACGGTGCGGAAATCGACTTCGTCGCCGAGTGCTCGGCCAAGCTTCCGATGCGGACCGTCTCGGACATGATCGGCATCGCCCCCGCCGACCAGGAAGCGGTGGCGTACGCGGCCGAGAGCCTGTTCAGCGCCACCGATGACGACTACGCCAGTTTCGAGGAACGCGCTGTGCACGCGCTGACCCAGATCGGGATTCTGACCAGCTCGGGTATCGAGCTGGCCCAGTTGCGCCGCCGCGAACCGCACGACGACCTGATGACCAATATCGTCAACGCCGAGGTGGACGGCCACCAGCTCACCGACATCCAGATCGGGTCGTTCATGGTGTTACTGGCCGCGGCGGGCAACGACACCACCAAGCAGACCACCTCCCACGCGTTCAAGGCGCTCGCCGACAGTCCGGCCCAGAAGGCTTGGCTGCTCGAGGATTTCGATGCCCGGATCCCCGCCGCCGCCGAGGAGTTCATCCGCTGGGCCACCCCCGTGCTCAACTTCGCCCGGCATGCCACGGTCGACACCGAGCTGGCCGGCACCACGATCAAGGCCGGTGAGAAGGTCGCACTGTTCTACTGTTCGGCCAACCGTGACGAGGCGGTGTTCGACCGCCCGGGCGAATTCGACATCACCCGTGCGCCCAATCCGCACTTCGGGTTCGGCGGCGGTGGGCCGCATTTCTGCCTCGGCGCCAACCTGGCCAGGACTGAGCTGCGGCAGCTGTTCCACCAGCTGCTCACCCGGCTACCGGAGGTCGAGGTCGGCCAGCCGGAATACTTGCACAGCAACGTTATTCACGGCGTGAAGCGGCTGCCCGTCAAGCTAGCGTGATCCGCCCCTCGGCCGCTGCCAGTCCGATGTCGGTGCGGAAATGGCTGCCGGGCAAGCGGATCGATCCCAACGTTCGGTAGGCGGCTTCGCGCGCAGCCACCAGGTCGGCGCCGGTGCCGACGACCGAAAGCACCCGCCCGCCGGAGGAGATGACCGTGCCGTCGTCACGGCGCGCGGTGCCGGCATGCAGCACACCGTCGGCCTCCGAGCCGGTGATCACGTCACCGACCCGCGGACGGCCCGGATAGTTCTCGGCGGCCACCACGACGGTGACGGCGTACCCGTCGTGCCATTGCAGTGGGCTGAAGTCGGCAAGCGTTCCGGTGGCCGTGGCATGCAGCAGCTGGCCTAGCGGGGACTCCAGTAGGGCCAGCACAGCCTGCGTCTCGGGATCACCGAACCGGCAGTTGAACTCGACCACCGCCGGGCCGGTCGACGTCATCGCCAGGCCCGCATACAGCAGACCGGAGAACGGACAACCACGCCGAACCAGTTCGGCGGCAACGGGTTCGACGACACCGCTGACGATGGCTGCCGTCGCTTGCGCGGTCAGCCACGGCAGCGGCGAATACGCGCCCATACCACCGGTATTGGGCCCGGCGTCATTGTCGCCGACCCGCTTGAAGTCCTGGGCGGGCAGCAGCGGTACGACCGTCGCGCCGTCGACAAGACAGAACAGCGACACTTCGGGTCCGTCGAGGAACGACTCCAGCAGCACCGGATGCCCGGAGTCCAGCAGCGAGGCGGCGTGCGCGCGGGCCACGTCGCGGTCGGCGGTGACCACCACACCCTTGCCTGCGGCCAGTCCGTCGTCCTTGACCACCCAGGCGGGTTGGCCGGCGGCAGGCCCGAAGCGGTCCATCGCGGCATCCAGACGGGCGGGGTTGTCGACCGTCTCGCTGCCGGCAGTGCGCACACCGGCGGTGGCCATCACGTCCTTGGCGAACGCCTTGGAGCCTTCGATGCGGGAAGCGTCCTTCGACGGGCCGAAGCAGGCGATGCCGGCGGCGCGCACCGCATCGGCCACCCCGAGAACCAACGGCACCTCGGGGCCGATGACCACCAGGTCGATCTCGAGCTTGCGGGCCAGTGCGGTGACGGCTTCGGCGGAGGTGACGTCCACGTCATGCTGCTCGGCGACCGCCGAGGTGCCGGCGTTACCCGGCGCGACGGCCAGGAAGTCAACCTGGGGATCTTTGCGCAGGCCCAGCAGCAGGGCATGTTCGCGGGCACCGGATCCGATCACGAGGACGCGCACAGGTTCACACCCTATCGCCCACCCGCACTACCAGGTGTCGACGAACCGCCTTAGCGGCGGGAGTTCGCCGTGGGCGGTCGCGGCGGTCAGCGTCGCGGCGATCAGACCACGGGTCAGCGCCGGGTCGATGACGTCGTCGATCTCGAACATCTGGGCGGCGTTGAGCGCTTTGGCGTTCTCCTCCATCGCCGCGGTGGCCGCGGCGACCCGCTGTTCACGCTCGGCGTCGTCCTCGATGGCTTCCAGCTCCTTGCGCATGCCGAGTCGCACCGCGCCCTCGAGCCCCATCGGGCCGAGGTGAGCCCCGGACCACGCCACCGTCAGCAGTGGCTCGTGCAGGCTGCCCCCGGTCATCGCCTGGGCGCCCAGCCCGTAGCCACGGCGCAGGATCACCGCCACCAGCGGCACCCGAATCGCAGCCCCGGCGACCAGCATTCGGGAGGCGCGCCGGACCAGCGACTCGGCCTCGGCAGCCGGGCCGACCATGTAGCCGGGGCAGTCGATCAGCGAGACGATGGGCAGGCCGAAGGTGTCGCACAGCTGCAGGAAGCGCGCCGCCTTGTCGGCAGCGGCAGCGGTGATCGCGCCGGCCATGACCATGGTGTTGTTGGCGATGACACCGACCGGGCGGCCTTCGATCCGGGCCAGCGCGGTGACCATCTCCGGGGCGAACTTCTCCCGCAGGAAGGTGACCGAGTCTTCGTCTGCGAGGGTCTCGATGATCGGCGCGATCGGATAGGCGCGCCGGGCCCGCTCGGGAATGACTGTGCGCAAAGAGGTTTGGTCTGCCGCCGGGCCGGGCGGTGTGCTGCCCTGGAAGTACCCGATCAGGCGCTTGGTGACCGCGACGGCCTCGGCTTCGTCGGCGACGACGACGTCGACGACCCCGTTGGGCGATTGGACCGAGATCGGGCCGACGGCGTCGGGCGCGACATCGCCGAGGCCGCCCCCGGCGATCATCGCCGGCCCGCCCATGCCGATCGAGGTGTCGGCAGTGGCCACGATGAGATCCGAACAGCCGGCGATCACCGCGTTGCCTGCGAAGCAGCGCCCCTTGACTACCGCGATTCGCGGCACCACACCCGACAGCGCGGCCCACAGCTTGAAGGCCCGCGTCTCCAGCGACGACACCGCGGGATAGTCGGTGTCACCGGGGCGGCCGCCACCGCCCTCGGCGAAGAAGACCGTGGGCAGTCGCATCCGTTCGATGAGTTCGAAGAGCCGGTCCTTCTTGCGGTGGCCGAACACGCCCTGGGTGCCGGCCAGCACCGTGTAGTCGTAGGACAGCACCGCGCACGGGTGCCCGTTGATGTGAGCCGTCCCGGCAATCAGGCCGTCGGCGGGCGTCCGTGCGATCAGGTCGTCGAGGTCGCGGCGGCGGCGCTGGGCCGCGATCGCGAACCGCCCGTACTCGACGAAGGAATCCGCATCGACCAGGTCGGTGATGTTCTCCCGAGCCGTTCGACCGCCGGCGGCGTGCCGGCGCTCGACCGCGTCGGGGCGCGCCGCGTCCTCGGTCAGTGCACGCCGGCGCAGCAGTTCGGCGAGGTCGGGGCGATCAGTCATGAACTGACGCTAGCGGGCATACACCTACTGGCACGGTGTATGGTCTAGGGAAAGGTGCGCTACATCACATGAACAGCGAGGTAGACCATGACCACCGCCAGCGTGTGCCCGTTCGGAGCGGGCTTCGACTTCACCGACCCTGACCTGATCAAAGAGGGCATGCCCGTCGCCCAGCTGGCGCAGCTACGCAAGACCGCGCCGGTGTGGTGGAACGAGGCCCCCTCGGTCTTCGACGACGGCGGCTACTGGGTGATCAGCAAGCACCGCGACATCCGGGACATCTCCCGCGACGGTGACCTGTGGTCGACGAACAGGCAAGGCGTTGTCATGCGCTTCGCCGATGACATGACCAAAGACCAGGTGGAAATCACCAAGGCGCTGCTGATCAACCACGACGCACCCGAGCACACCCGGCTGCGCAAGCTGGTCGCGCGGCTGTTCACCCCGCGCGCCGTGGCCAAGCTGGAGGAGAAGCTGGCCGGTGCCGCCCGCGACATCGTGGCCGCGGCAGCCGAGAAAGGCACCGGCGAATTCGTCGACGACATCGCGATGCAGCTGCCGCTGCTGGCCATCGCCGACCTGCTCGGCGTGCCGGAAGCCGATCGCCAGAAGCTCTTTCACTGGACCAACAGCATCATGAACAACGACGACCCGGACTTCGACGAAGACCCGACCGTCGCCAACGCCGAGTTGATGGGTTACGCCTACACGATGGCCGAGCAGCGCAGGGCTTGCCCGGCCGACGACATCATCACCAAGTTGGTGCAGGCCGATATCGACGGAGAATCGCTCTCGGAGGTCGAGTTCGCGTTCTTCGTGATCCTGCTCGCGGTGGCCGGCAACGAAACCACCCGCAATGCCACGACCCACGGGATGAACGCCTTCTTCGAAAACCCCGACCAGTGGGAGCTTTTCAAGCGGGAGCGGCCCGAGACCACCGCCGACGAGATCGTCCGCTGGGCCACTCCGGTGCACTGCTTCCAGCGCACCGCGACGCGAGACATCGAAATCGGCGGCGTCACCATCCGCGAGGGTCAGCGGGCAGGCCTGTTCTACAGCTCGGCCAACTACGACGAGGAAGTCTTCGACAACCCGTTCCAGTTCAACATCGCTCGTGATCCGAACCCGCACCTCGGGTTCGGCGGCAACGGCGCGCACTTCTGCATCGGCGCCAACCTCGCGCGCATGGAGATCAAGCTGATCTTCAACGAGATCGCCAATCAGATCCCGGACATCAGCAAGCTCGGCGAGCCGCAGCGCCTGCGTTCGGGCTGGCTCAACGGCGTCAAAAAACTGCCTGTCGCGTACCGCTAAAGCACAGGGCCCCGATAGCATCCCGGATCATGGGTTACCCGGGCTATCCGTCATACCCCGGCTATCCGCCACCGCCTGCCAAGCCGCCGCTGTCGACGACGGACCTGACGATCGCCATCATCGTGATGGTGTTGACGGTGATCGTCGGTGCCGGCGGCGCGTTCCTGGGGCTGCTCTCGCTGGCGTTCCTGGACTACTGTCCCCCGGCGACGTGCAGTGCTGAGGGGGCCGTCACTGCCGTGCTGACCGCGGTGGGAATCGCCACGCTGGTGGCGGTGATCGGCATCGTCATCACCACCGTCGCGCTGGTCCGGCGCAAGCGGGCCTGGCCCTTCGCCGCTGGCACTTTTGCGTTGTGCGTGGCCGCGCTGTTCTTCGGCGGCGCGGCGTACACCCTGGCAGTGGGCGGCTGACCGTGCGGACCCATGGCTGGTCGGGATCGGCGCCTGCCACCGACGAGGAAGCGGTCGCCCGGATCCTGGCTGCAGCGAACAAGGCCATCGACGCCCGGGGCGCTGACCTGAGCATCGCCGACGTGGCCCGCACGCTCGGCGTGACCCGCCAGACCGTGTATCGCTACTTCCCCAGCACCGACGCGCTGTTGCAGGCAGCGGCGATGGCGTCCGCGGCTGGATTCCTGGACCGGATGGCCGCACACCTTTCCGGCATCACCGACCCGGCCGAGGCGGTGACCGAAGGGATTGCCGTTGCGGTGGAAGCGTTGCCGCACGACAAACATATGGGTCTGCTGCTGGGGCCGGAACGCGTCGGCGCGTTCAGCGCCGAGGTCACCTCGGATGTCGCGCTGGCGTTCGCCGGCTCGCTGCTACGCCGCTTCGATGTCGATTGGGCCGCACACGGATTCAGTGATGGCGATCTCGACGAGCTCGGCGAGCACCTGCTGCGGATCGTTCAGTCCTTCATGGTGGACCCGGGCCGGCCGCCCCGGCACGGGGACGAGCTGCGGCGGTATCTGCGCCGCTGGGTGGGTGCGGCCTTGCTCAGCACCGGGGCGAGCGAAGCGACGGGGAATTAGTGGATCACCCATCAACGCGCACAAGCAATTAGGGAGCCGGGACGCTGTCCTGTACCGGCGCGTTGATCGGTACCGACGTCGCCGCGTGACCGACGTTGTCAGCCATCACGGGGCCGGGCCACATCATGGCGGCGAAGATGGCGCAGACGGAAACCACCGGCGGGCAGAGCACTATCACCGTCGTGTCGACGGCCTTCACCCATTGCGACATCTGGCGAACGACCTTGGCCTGCTTGGGCGCTGGTTCGGCCCAGAGGCGGCTGAGCATGGTCGGGGCAGTCCACGAGTCGGCAGTCCACGATTCATACGCGGTCATAGAAGTCATTGCCACTCCTTGCCCTTTGATCGAGGCCGTCGGCGCCCGATTTCACTTTGGTAACACTGGTGCACAAATGTCACATTTGTGACACGACCCGATAACCGTTTGCGATCTGCCCGTTTCCTTACCGTTGTCTTACGGACCTCTTTGTTATGAGGGCGGCATTACCCTGGTCGGCGTGAGCCCGGAGTCAGCAGGTCCATTCCTGCACCATCCGGGACCGCCGCTGTCAGCGCACATCAGCTATATCGGCTACTGGGAGCACACCGGCGGGGCGCCGCATCGCAGCACCGCACTGCCCCGCGGTGCGGTCACGATCGTCATCGAACTCAGCGGCCGAGATCAGGTGGACTTCACCGCCGTCGGGCAACCGGCACTGCAGGTTCCGTCGGCGTTCATCACGGGCGCCGGCACCACGTCCTACGTCACGCTGATCGATCCGGGCCAGACCGTCATGACCGCGCACTTCCGCCCGGCCGGCGCCCGGGCGTTCCTCGGGATCCCGCTAAGCGACCTGCGGGACCGCTGCATCGGCATCGACGATATCTTCGGCGCATCATCTCGCATCTTGCGGGAGCAGCTCATCGAGACCACATCGGCCACCGTGCGGGTGGCATTGTTGGAGCGTTTTCTGTTGGACTGCTTGATGATTCAGGACGATCGGATGAACGGCCTGCTGGCCCACCTCGACACCGACCCGTCCATTACCGTGGCGCAAGTCTGCTCACTCACCACCCTGTCCCCCAAGCGGCTCGCCAGGTTGTTCGCCGCCGAAGTGGGGCTCAGCCCGAAGACGTACCTGCGCGTGCGGCGGCTGCAAGCTGCCCTGCGCCGACTGGACACCGGGGCGCACCGGGGCGCGGACATCGCGGCCGATCTCGGCTATTTCGACCAGGCGCATTTCGTTCGCGACTTCCGCAGCTTCACGGCGATCACACCGAGCCAGTACCCGCGGCGGCGGTCGAGCCTGCCCAGCCATCTCGACGCCGTCGCGCGCTGAGGCTGAAATGTACAAGCCGCGGGGTGCGGCCGGCTGACACCATCGGGGAATGGAATCCAGACGAGACGCGGTGGCCGACACCGGACTGTTGGTGGCCGCGATCCGCGCCCGCGAATCGACCCAGGAGGATCGGCTCTTCACCGACCCGTTCGCCGACAAGCTGGCCGGCGAGGCCGGACACCGGATCCTCGACGCGGCGCTGGCCACCTCGGGTGAGCGCACCACCATGCAGATCGTGGTGCGCACCCGATTCTGGGACGACGCCCTGCTGCACGCGGTCGCTACCTGCCGGCAGGTCGTGCTGGTCGCCGCGGGCATGGATGCGCGGGCCTATCGGCTGACCTGGCCGGCGGGCACGACCGTGTTCGAACTCGACCAGCCGGCCGTGATCGCGGCGAAGAATGCGTTACTGGCCGAGGAGGCCCCGCCGTGCGCGCGGGAGCCGATCGGGGTCGATCTCGCCGACGACTGGCCGGCTGCGCTGCGAGCGGCGGGCTTCGACGCCACGGCGCCATCGGTATGGCTGACCGAAGGGCTGTTGCAGTACCTGGATGAAGAAGCCGTGCGTCTGCTTTTCGCGCGGATCGATGCGCTGTCGGCACCGGGGTCGGTGCTGTGTTACGACGTCGTCGGGAAGTCGTTGCTGGAGGCGCCGTTCATGGCCGATCTGCTGAAGTCGATGGCCGCCAACGGTGCACCCTGGCTGTTCGGCACCGACGATCCCGCGGAGTTGGTGCGCGATCGCGGGTGGTCAGCCGAGGTCACCGATATCGCCGAACCCGGCAACCGGTGGAATCGCTGGTACGCCCCGGTCACGCCGGCCGACGTACCGGACGCGCCGCGCGGCTACTTCGTGGTCGCGACCCGCAACTAGTCCCCGCTGTGCATCTTCAGGGCGTCGGCGACGTTGGCCTTCTTGTCTTCGCCCTGGCCCGCCTCGGCGGCCTTCTTACGCTTGGCGGTGACCTTGGTGACGGCCCCGTCCAGCTTCGAGCCCAACGGGAAGCCGAGGTAGTGCGTCAGGAAGATCGCCATCTCCTTGAGCTCCTCAGCCGTGAGCTCCTCGTTGTGCAGGGCGGCGTTGGCCTGGATCTCGGCCAGGTCGGAAATGCCGAGCGCGGTCACGACGGTCAGCGTCATGATGCGCTTGTCCCGCATCGTCAATCCCGGTCGCGACCAGATGGTGCCGAACAGGTGGTCGGCAGTGAGCGCGAAATAGTCACCCGGCGAGTCCGGCATCTCCCAGCCGTAGACCTCGTTCATCTTTTCCAGGCCCTTGCGGCGCAACTCGTCCATCATCACTCCTTTGTGTTTGGGACACCGAGCCCGGCGGCCAGGTCCCGCAGCGCGATCTCGGCCAGCGGCAGTTCCACGCCGTTGGCTTCGCCGAGAGCGAGAGCCAGCCGCAGATCCTTCTCGGCCAGCCCACGGGTATGCACGAACATGTTGTAGATGAAGTGGTCCGGCTGCAGCGGCTTGGTGTCGTCGCGGACCATGATCGCACCGGGGCCGCCGCTCTGTGCGTCGCTGTGCCGCACCACCCGACCTAGTTTCTGCAGATCGATCCCCGCCGCCTCGGCGAGCCTCGACGCCTCGCACGCGGCGGTAAAGCCGATGAAGGTCAACATGTTCCGGGCCAGCTTCATCCGGGTGCCGGCACCCGGCTCGCCGGCGCGGACCACCAGTGAGGCCCACTGCTTGAACACCGGCTTGACGAGTTCGTACGCGTCGTCGTCCGCACCGACCATGACGGCCAGCTCACCCTTGTCGGCGGCACCCGCGCCGCCGCTGACGGGAGCGTCGACGATGTGAATACCCTTGGGGCGCAACTGGTCAGCCAGCTCCGGGGCGGTGTTCGGCTCGATCGTGGAATGGATCGCGATGACCGTTCCCGGCTTGGCGTGTTCGGCAAGCTGGCCCACCACATCGCGCACCTGCTCGTCGTTGAGCACGGTCACTTCGATGACATCGGCCTTCGCAACGTCGGCGACACTGTCCGCCAGTGTCGCGCCGAGTTCGGCCAGCGGAGTCATGGCCTCGGTCCGCACATCGAAAACGATGAGTCCGCCGGGCCATTCGACGAGCCGCTTGGCCATCGGCGCGCCTTGGTTTCCCAGCCCGATGTAGCCGACCTTCAGGTCGGTCATGAGCGGAAGATCTGTCCGCCGTCGACGTTGAAAATCTGGCCGGTGATCCACTTCGCCTGATCCGACAGCAGGAACAGGCACATGCCGACCAGATCGTCGACTTCACCCATGCGCGACAACGGGATTCCCTTGACGATGTCGGCGACCATTTCCTGCGGCGTGGTGGTGCGGTTGGCCTCGGTATTGATCGGGCCGGGCGCGATCGCGTTGATCCGGATGTTCTGGCCGCCGAGTTCGGTTGCCAGCTGCTGGGTGAGGCTGTTCACCCCGGCCTTGGCCAGGCCATAGAAGTTCGAGTACAGCCATGCCGCCGTGGACGATTGGTTGATGATCGCACCGCCACCGCGCTTGGCCATCTTGCGGTAAACCGCGCGGGTGCACACCAGTGCGCCGTCGAGGTTCACGCTCATGAACTTCTTGTAGTAGTCCCAATCCACGGTGATCAGGAAGTCCAGCTTCATCCCGCCGAAGATCGCGGCGTTGTTCACCAGGTAGTCGATGCCGCCGAACTCGGCCAGCGTCTGATCGGCCATCGCCTTGGCCGACACCGGGTCGCTGACGTCGACCGGCAGCGCAAGCGCGGTGCCGCCCTCACCCTTGATCCCGTCGGCGACCCTCTGCGCGCCTTCGATGTTGATGTCGGCGATCACGACCGCCGCACCCTCCCGGGCGAGGGCCTCGGCGTAGGCCTGGCCGATTCCGCCGCCTGCGCCGGTGACGATGGCCACCTTCTCATCGAACTGTCCCATGCTCTCTCCTTTTCAGCGCCGAACGTGGAGTTGTTGTTGACTTTTCGCCTCGATGAGCGCAACAACTCGACGCTCGGCGAGTTGGTTAGACGGCGGTCGCAATGACTTTCAGCTCGAGGTACTCCTCGAAGCCGGCCAGGCCCATTTCCCGGCCGACCCCGGACTGCTTGTAGCCGCCGAACGGCGCGTCCGCGGAGTACCACACGCCGCCGTTGACGTTGACGGTGCCGACCCGTAGCCGGTCCGCCGCGGCTTGCGCACGCTCGGGATCGCCGCTGAACACGCTGCCCGACAAGCCGAACGGCGAATCGTTGGCGATGCGGATCGCGTCGTCGTCACCGTCGTGAGCGATGACCGTCAGCACGGGGCCGAAGATCTCCTCGCGCGCCACCCGGGCACTGTTGTCCAGTCCGGCGATCACCGTCGGCTCGATGAAGTACCCGATGTCGCGATCGGCCGGGCGGCCACCGCCACAGGCGAACCGGCCGCCTTCTTCGATCGCGAGGTCGAGGTAGGACTGCACCCGGTCGCGTTGGCGCTCGGAAATGACCGGCCCGCAGATGGTTCCGGGGTTCGTCGGATCGCCCGGCTTGAGACCTGCCATGGTTGCCGCGGCGGCCTCGACCGCTTCGTCGTAACGCGCCCGCGGCACCACCAGGCGGGTGGTGATCGCGCAGCCCTGACCGGCGTGCATCGCGGCGGTGAACGCCGACATCGAGCAGGCACCGGCCAGATCGGCATCGTCGAGCACCAGGAACGCCGACTTACCGCCGAGCTCGAGGAAGACCTTCTTGATGGTGGCCGCACCGGCGGCCATCACCGCACGGCCGGTATTGGTCGAGCCGGTGAACGACACCATGTCGATCCGCGGGTCGCTGGACAGCAGCGCCCCGACCGCGTGGTCGTTGGAGGTGACGATGTTGACGACACCCGGTGGGATATCGGTGTGTTCGGCGATCAGTTCACCGAGAACCGCGGCACACCAAGGGGTATCGGGCGCGGGCTTGAGAACGATCGTGTTGCCCGCCGCCAGCGCCGGGCCGAGCTTGGCGAGGTTGATCTGATGCGGGAAGTTCCACGGGGTGATCGCGCCGACGACGCCGACCGCCTCCCGGACGATGGTGCGCTGAGTCTTGATGCCCATCGGGGCGGCGACACCGAGATCTTGCCGCCACGAATAGGCCTCAGCGGTGTCGGCGCTGAAGGACAGGTCCTCGACCGGCCCCTCGAGCTGAGCGGCCGCGGTCAGCATGCGCGGGGCACCCACCTCGGCCATGGTCATCTCGCGCAATTCCTCGACGTTGGCTTTCATCGCGTCGCGAAGCTGGCGGATGCTGCGCACCCGGAGTTCGGTGTTGGTGGACCAGTCGGTGGTGTCGAAGGCACGGCGCGCGGCGTCGATAGCGCGGCTCATGTCCTCGGCGTCGCCGTCGGCGGCCGTGCCCAAGATCTCCTCGGTCGCCGGATTGATCGTTGGGTATCTGCCGTTACCACCCGGCACCAACTTGCCGTCGATGAAGAGATCGCTGTTCTTATCGGCCGCAATCGTCATCCCGACTCCCGTCTGCTTCGTTGGACACGTGTCCGAGATTTCGTCTTTCGCACCATAGCCGCAGACGCGTCCATGGTGCAAGACTCTTCGGCAAAGCTAGCCTGCATAGGGTTATGAGCAGGTAATTTACTGCGATCGCTTGCCTATCGGGGCACCGTTCCGATAACTTGGACATGTGTCCAGCGACGTCGTGCTAACCGTCACCCGAGATGGTGACGACGCACCGCGCAACCGCCGCCAGGAAGAAACCTTCCGCAAGGTGCTGCGGGCCGGCCTGGAGATGCTGCGGGAAACGTCGTACACCGATCTGACGGTGCGAGCCGTCGCGGCCCGCGCGAAGGTGGCACCGGCGACCGCCTACACCTACTTCTCTTCGAAGAACCATCTGATCGCCGAGGTCTACCTCGACCTGATGCGCCAGGTCCCGTACTTCACCGACGTCAACGACACCCGGCTGCATCGCGTCGAGCAGTCACTGCGCAGCCTGGCCCTGGTGATCGCCGACGAGCCCGAATTCGCCGCGGCCTGCACCACCGCCATGTTGAGCAACGACGCGGGCGTGCACCCCGCGCGGGACCGCATCGGGGCCGAGATCCACAAACGCATCAAGTCGGCGTTGGGGCCCGACGCCGATCCGCAGATCGTGTCCGCATTGGAGATGACCTACTACGGCGCGCTCGTGCACGCCGGCACCGGTGCCATGAGCTACCGCCAGGTCGCCGACCGGATCGGGTATGTCGCGGAACTCATTTTGAGAGAGAACGTGGGAGAGAACCGATGAATGTGAAGACCCCGGACCAGCACATCGACCCGATGCTGGATCCCTACAACTACGACTTCCACGAGGATCCGTACCCGTACTACAAGCGGCTGCGCGACGAGGCCCCGCTGTACTACAACGAGGACCTGAAGTTCTGGGCGCTGTCCCGCCACCAGGACGTGTTGCAGGGATTCCGCAACAGCACGACCCTGTCCAACAAGTTCGGCGTCTCGCTGGATCCGGCATCCCGCGGACCGCACGCCTCGAAGACGATGTCCTTCCTGGCGATGGACGATCCAGGCCATCTGCGCCTGCGGACCCTGGTCTCAAAGGGGTTCACCCCGAGACGGATTCGCGAGCTCGAGCCGCGGGTCACCGAGATCGCCGTCAAGCACCTCGACGCCATGCTCGAGCGGGCGGCCGGCGGTGAAATCGTGGACTACGTCGACGAGTTCGCCGGCAAACTACCGATGGACGTCATCTCCGAACTCATGGGGGTGCCCGAAGCCGACCGCGTTGAGGTCCGAGCCTGGGCCGATGGCGTCATGCACCGCGACGAGGGCGTCACCGACGTGCCGCCGGAGGCCGTCGAGGCGTCGCTCAACCTGATCGTCTACTACCAGGGGATGGTGGAGGAACGGCGCAAGAACCCGACGGACGATCTGACCTCGGCACTGCTGGACGCCGAGATCGACGGCGACCGGCTCACTGACGAGGAGATCCTCGGCTTCATGTTCCTGATGGTCATCGCCGGTAACGAGACCACCACCAAACTGCTTGCCAACGCCGCGTTTTGGGGGCACAAGAACCCCGACCAGCTGGCAGATGTCTACACCGACCTGTCGCGGGTGCCGCTGTGGGTCGAAGAGACGCTGCGCTACGACACGTCGAGCCAGATCCTGGCCCGCACGGTCGCCGGCGACCTGACTCTCTACGACACCACCATTCCCGACGGCGACGTGGTGCTCCTCCTGCCGGGATCGGCGCACCGCGACGAGCGGGCATTCGAGAACCCCGACGACTACCTCATCGGCCGCGACATCGGCGCCAAGCTACAGAGCTTCGGCAGCGGTGCGCACTTCTGCCTCGGCGCCCATCTGGCCCGGATGGAGGCGCGAGTTGCCTTGGAAGAGTTGTTCAAACGCATCCGCGGCTATGAAGTCGACGAGGCCAACTCGGTCCGCGTCCACTCCAGCAACGTCCGCGGTTTCGCCCACCTGCCCATCACAGTAAAGGCTCGTTGATGCCCCGTTTTACTCCCCTTCCCGACCGCAGGCCCGCGATCGTCGCCGGCGCCTCGTCCGGCATCGGAGAGGCCACCGCAATCAAGCTCGCCGCCAACGGTTTTCCCGTCGCGCTCGGTGCCCGCCGGGTGGACAAGCTGCAGGAGATCGTCGAGAAGATCCGTGCCGACGGTGGCGAGGCCATCGCGGTGCACCTGGACGTCACCGACCCCGACTCGGTGAAGGCCGCTGTGGAGCAGACCACTTCCGAACTCGGCGAGATCGAGGTGTTGGTCGCCGGTGCGGGTGACACCTACTTCGGCAGGCTCGACTCGATCAGCATCGACGAGTTCGAGTCCCAGATCCAGATTCACCTGGTCGGCGCCTACCGGGTGGCCTCCGCAGTCCTGCCGGGCATGCTGGAACGGCAGCGCGGCGACCTGATCTTCGTCGGGTCCGATGTATCGCTGCGGCCACGGCCCCACATGGGCGCCTACGGCGCGGCCAAGGCCGCCCTGGTGTCGATGGTGACCAACTACCAGATGGAACTGGAAGGTACCGGGGTGCGCGCCTCGATCGTCCATCCCGGCCCGACCAAGACCTCGATGGGCTGGAGCCTGCCGGCCGAACTCATCGGACCTGCACTGGACGACTGGGCCAAGTGGGGCCAAGCGCGACATGACTACTTCATGCGCGCCGCCGACCTCGCGCGCGCCATCACATTTGTCGCGGAGACCCCCCGCGGCAGCTTCATCGCGAACATGGAGCTCCAGCCCGAAGCTCCGCTGGCCGACAACACATCTCGTCAGAAGCTCGCCCTTGGCGAGGAAGGAATGCCGCCGGCGGGCACGAGCGAAGCGAGAAGGGAATCGACACAGTGACGATCACCAAAGAAGTGCAGCGGGTTTCCGGTGGCGAAGAGGAACACGGCCACCTCGAGGAATTCCGCACCGACCCGATCGGCTTGATGAAACGCGTCCGCGAGGAGTGCGGGGATGTCGGCTGGTTCAAGCTCGTCGACAAGCAGGTCGTCATGCTGTCGGGCGCCGAGGCCAACGAGTTCTTCTTCCGGTCCGCCGACAGCGAGCTGAACCAGGCCGAGGCCTACCCGTTCATGACGCCGATCTTCGGCGAGGGGGTGGTGTTCGACGCCGACCCGGAGCGCCGGGCCGAGATGCTGCACAACACCGCTCTGCGCGGCGAGCAGATGAAGGGCCACGCCGCCACCATCGAGAACGAGGTCAAAAAAATCGTCGCCGATTGGGGCGACGAAGGCGAGATCGAGCTGCTGGACTTCTTCTCCGAGCTGACGATCTACACCTCGACGGCGTGCCTGATCGGGCTCAAGTTCCGTGAGCAGCTCGACCGTCGGTTCGCCGAGTACTACCACGATCTCGAGCGCGGCACCGATCCCCTGTGCTACGTCGACCCTTACCTCGACATCGAGAGCTTCCGCATCCGCGACGAGTCGCGCGTGAAACTCGTTGCGCTGGTGCAGGAGATCATGAACGACCGGATCGCCAACCCGCCCGAGGGCAAAGAAGGTCGCGACCTGCTCGACGTGCTGGTCTCGATCAAGGACGACGAGGGCAATCCGCGCTTCACCGCCAACGAGGTCACCGGCATGTTCATCTCATTGATGTTCGCCGGACACCACACCAGTTCGGGAACGTCGGCGTGGACGCTGATCGAGCTGATCCGCCACCCGGACACCTACGCCGAGGTACGCGACGAGCTCGACGAGCTATACGCCGACGGTCAGGAGGTGAGCTTCCATGCGCTGCGCCAGATTCCGAAGCTGGACAACGTCGTCAAGGAGACGCTGCGCCTGCATCCACCACTGATCATCCTGATGCGCGTCGCGCAGGACGAGTTCGAGGTGCAGGGCTACCCGATTCACAAGGGCGACTTCGTCGCAGCCTCGCCGGCGATCTCCAACCGCATCGCGGAGGACTTCCCAGACCCCGACGCGTTCAACCCCGATCGCTACAACAAGCCGGAACAGGCCGACATCGTCAACCGCTGGACGTGGATCCCGTTCGGCGCGGGTAAACACCGTTGCGTCGGCGCGGCGTTCGCGCAGATGCAGATCAAGGCGATCTTCTCGGTCCTGTTGCGCGAGTATGAGTTCGAGATGGCGCAGCCCGCCGAGAGCTACCAGAACGACCACTCCAAGATGGTGGTCCAGTTGGCCCGGCCGGCGAAAGCCCGCTACCGCAAGCGCGTCAAGGCTTAGTTCGATGGGCTGTTACCGCATCGAGCTCGACGAGGACCTGTGCCAAGGGCACGCCATGTGTGAACTGGAGGCGCCCGACGTCTTCAAGGTGCCCAAGCGCGGCGTCGTCGAGATCGTCGATTCCGAGCCACCCGACGAGATGCGCGACGATGTTGAACGCGCCATCGAAATGTGTCCCACCCGAGCACTATCCATTACTGAGAAATAGAAGGCGGAACAATGGCGTCACGCGAACAACTGCAGGACTGGGCCGACCGCTGGCTGCAGGCCAACAAGGACAGCGAGAAGGCCGGCGACTGGACGAACCTGGCGGAGTTCTACACCGATGACGCCACCTACGGCTGGAACATCGGGCCCAAGGAAGACGTCATGTGTGTCGGTAAGGACCAGATCCGCGACGTCGCGCTGGGCCTGGAGATGGAAGGCCTGGAGAACTGGGTCTACGAGTACCAGAAGGTCCTGATCGACGAGAAGCAGAACGAGATCGTCGGCTTCTGGAAGCAGATCGCGCATAAGAGCGACGGTGGCACCGACGAGATCTACGGCATCGGCGGCAGCTGGTTCCGGCTGAACGACGACCTGTTGATCGAATGGCAGCGCGACTTCTTCGACTTCGGCCACGTGCAGAAGGCGTTCGTCAAGCTCATCTCCTCCGGTGACCTGACGCCGACCATGCAGAAGCGCATCGAGCGCAGCGTCGCGGGCGAGAAGCTGCCCGGCTACTACCCCCTCGGTGAGGCCCCCGTCCCGATCTGGTGAATACTCGACAGGCGTCAAGTATTGGCCCCCGGCGGTGACTTTGAAGGTGACGGAGGTCATAATGGTCGGCAGTACAGGAACACGTTCTAATTTTGGCCTAGATTGACTATCCGGCACGGCCGGCCGCCCCGGAGTAGACCGGGGTCGGGTTTCGCGAGTGGAGGTTCGCTGTGAAGACAAAAGGTGCTCTCATCTGGGAGTTCAACCAGCCGTGGTCGATCGAGGAAATCGAGATCGGCGACCCGGTCAAGGACGAAGTCAAGATCCAGATGGAAGCTTCGGGCATGTGTCACTCGGACCATCACCTGGTCACCGGTGGCATCCCGATGTTCGGTTTCCCGGTGCTCGGTGGGCACGAAGGCGCCGGCATCGTCACCGAGGTAGGACCCGGGGTGGAGAACCTCGAACCCGGCGATCACGTCGTGCTCTCGTTCATCCCATCGTGTGGAAACTGTCCGTCCTGTCAGGCCGGCATGCGCAACCTCTGCGATCTGGGCGCCGGCCTGCTCGGTGGCCTTGCGGTTTCCGACAACACCCACCGCATCACTGCCAAGGGTCAGCCCGTCTTCCCGATGACACTGCTGGGCACATTCAGCCCGTACATGGTGGTGCACAAGAGCTCGGTGGTGAAGATCGACAAGACCGTCCCGTTCGAGGTGGCCTGCCTCGTGGGCTGCGGCGTGACCACGGGCTACGGCTCCGCGGTCCGCAGCGGCGATGTCCGCCCCGGTGAGGACGTGGCGATCGTCGGCGTCGGCGGCGTTGGCATGTCGGCATTGCAGGGTGCGGTCAACGCGGGCGCCCGCTACGTCTTCGCGATCGACCCGGTGGAGTGGAAGCGCGATCAGGCGCTGAAGTTCGGTGCCACCCACGTCTACCCCGATATCGAGGCCGCGGCCGCGGGCATCGCGGAGACCACCTGGGGCTTGATGGCCAAGAAGGTCATCGTCACGGTCGGCGAACTGCACGGCAAGGATGTCGACAGCTACCTGGGCATCACCTCCAAGGGCGGCACCTGCGTGCTGACCGCGATGGGCAGCATCATGGAGAACGAGGCCAACATCAATCTGGCGATGCTGACCCTGATGCAGAAGAACCTGCAGGGCACCATCTTCGGTGGGGGCAACCCGCACTTCGACATCCCGCAGCTGCTGTCGATGTACAAGGCCGGCAAGCTCAACCTCGACGACATGGTCACCCGGCAGTACAAGCTGGAGCAGATCAACGACGGTTACAAGGACATGCTCGAGGGCCGCAACATCCGCGGCATCATCCGCTACACCGACGAGGACCGCTGACCTACGCGTGTCGTCGGAGGACCTTCCGGGCCGTGCCCGCCTTGCCCTATGGCGCGGGCACGGCCCGGAAATCATGAAACGCCTCTCGTGAATACCTTCCCGAACCTGTTGCGCCCCGGTCGGATCGGCCGGATGGAACTCCGCAACAGGTTCGTGATGTCTCCGATGGAGACCATGTACGGCACCCCCGACGGCCTTCCCTCGGCGCGCACTCGTGACTACTTCGCCGCCCGTGCCAAGGGCGGTGTCGGACTGATCACCTTGGGCGCCACCGGCATCGACCACCTACACCCCGAAACTCCGGGTGGGCTTCACCTCGGCACTGACGAGGCGGTGAGCGCGCACCGCGCATTGGTCGACGCCGTCCATGAGCACGGCGCGAAGATCCAACCCCAGATCGTGCACGCCGGCCCCGACGGGCTGGGCCCGGAGATGCACGGGGTCACTTCGCTTGGCCCGTCGGTGATCCCGTCCTATCTGACCGGTCGACCGTCTGCCGAGGTCACCGGCGCACAGCTGATTGAAGTCATCGACCTGTTCAAGGCCGCGGTCCGGCGCGCCGCCGAGGCGGGCTACGACGGTATCGAACTGCACGCCGCCCACGGCTACATGTTCCTGGGTTCTTTCCTTGCCCCGCAACGCAACCGGCGCACCGATGATTACCGCGGCGATTCCACGGAAGGCCGGATCCGGGTGGTGTTGGAGACCCTGGCCGCCATCCGGTCCGAGATCGGCGACGCCCTGCCCATCACGCTGCGAATCTCGGGTTACGAGCGGGTGGCCGGCGGGCGCCCGAGCTACGAAACCGCGCAGGTGGCACCGCAACTGGTGGCCGCCGGGGTGGACGCCTTTCACATCAGCGGCGGGGTGATCGACCGGCTGGTCACCGGCATGGTCAACGCCGCCGACGACGGTGATGCGCTCAACGTCGGCGCCGCCGCGGCAGTCAAGCAGGTCGTCGACGTGCCGGTGATCGCGGTGGGCCGCATCCACGACCCGGTGCGCGCCGAGCAGATCCTGGCCGAGGGCCGGGCAGACTTCATCGCCATGGGACGGCCGATGCTGGCCGACCCTGAGCTTGCCGCGAAAGTCCGGGACGGGCGTGCCGACCGGATTCGCCGCTGCATTTCGTGTGAGAACTGCATCGACGCTATGGAGCAACGGTTTTCAGTCGACTGCGCGGTCAACCCCCGCACCGGCAAGGAACGCGAACTCGCACTGCACCCCGTCACGCACCGCAAGCGCGTCGCCGTCATCGGCGGCGGGCCCGGCGGCTTGGAAGCGGCCAGGGTGGCCGCCGAGCGCGGGCACCAGGTCAGCTTGTTCGAGCGCACCGCACAATTGGGCGGGGCGTTGGTGTGGGCATCGATCCTGCACCCGGAGAACGCGCCGTTCCTGCAGTATTTGCGCAGCGAAATCGCCGGCAGCACAGTGTCCGTCGAACTGTCACACACGGTCGACGCCGACGAGATCGCGGCACTGGATCCCGATGCGGTGATCGTGGCCACCGGTGCCACCGTCGTGGTGCCCACCCTCGACGGCGATCACAAGCCGAGCGTGCGCAGCGGCCCCGCACTCAACGAGTTGCTGGCCAACGCCGACTGGCTCCCGTTGGGGCGCCGCGTCATCATCGTCGGCGGTGATCTCGCGTCGATCCAACTTGCCGAATTCTTCGCGGCCCAAGACCGATTCGTCACCGTTCTGGAGGCGGGTCGCACCATCGCCCCGGAGGTCGGTCTCAAACGCCGGACCGAGCACATGGACCGACTCGACCGGCTGGCCGTTCCGGTGCACGTTCGCGCGGAGGTGCACCGCATCACCGACGACGGAGTGGCGTTCACCCCCTACGGCGGCACGGAGAAGGAGCTGGCCGCCGACAGTGTGATCATCGCCGGGCACCCCGAAGCCGACACCGCGCTGTTCGACGCGCTCACCGACCGGCTGCCCGGCGCCAAGGTGCACGCCGTCGGCGACTGCACCGGACTGGGACTCATCCGCAAAGCCACCGAAGATGGCGCTCGCGCCGCCTGCAGTATCTGACAACCAAGGAGAGGGATTCATGACCACAACCGAGCAGACACCGGCACTGGCCGCTTCACAGGCATCGTGGAAGTGCGTGATGTCGCACAACCGGGAAGGCTGGTTGGCCCTGATGGCCGACGACGTCGTCGTCGAGGATCCGATCGGGCAGGCCATCACCAACCCCGATGGTGATGGGGTGCGGGGCAAGGAGGCCGTCGCCGCCTTCTATGACGCCAACATCGCCGCCAACAACCTTCGCGTCACGTGCGAAGAGACCTTCCCGTCCAGCTCTCCCAACGAAGTGGCCCATATCCTGGTGCTGCGCAGTCAGTTCGAGGGCGGTCTGACGAGCACGGTGCGCGGGGTGTTCACCTACCATGTCAACGACGCCGGCCTGATCGCCAACATGCGCGGCTACTGGAACATGGACGGCATGCAGTTCAGCCAGGCTTCCTCCGACGGTGAGTGACCGCCCGCTGGCGGGATTCGGCGCTGTCGTTGTCGGTGGCTCACGCGGTATCGGGGCGGCCGTCTCGGCACTGCTGGCCGACTGCGGTGCTGGTGTTGTGGTCAACGGCCGCGATGCAGCGGCCGTTGAAGAGACAGTTGCCACCGTCATCAAGGCCGGCGGCCGGGCGGTCGCCCACGCCGGTTCAGCCGCCGACGAGGCGGTCGCTGAGGACCTGATCGCCCTGTGCGAGAAGGAGTTCGGCGCGGTCGATGCGCTGGTCAACTGTGCGGGTGCGCCCGAGCCGGCCGGGTCGTCGATCCTCGGTGTCACACCGGCCGAGTTTCGCGACCTGATCGATGTTCACCTGGGCACTGTGTTCGCCACCTGTCGTGCGGCAGCACCGAAGATGGTGGCACGGGGCCGCGGTGCCATCGTGAACACCAGTTCCTTTGCGTTCCTTGGTGATTACGGTGGCACCGGATACCCGGCAGGCAAAGGCGCGGTGAACGGACTGACCATGGCGATCGCGGCGGAACTGGCAGAGCACGGGGTGCGCGCGAATGTGGTGTGCCCTGGCGCGAAGACCCGGCTGTCCAGCGGACTCGACTACGAAAAACAGATCGCCTCGCTGCGGCGGCGCGGCATGCTCGACGAGGTCAGCGCCGCCGGCGCGCTCGATGCGCCCGCACCCGAGTACGTCGCGCCCATGTACGCCTACCTGGTCAGCGACCTCGCCAGCAAGATCACCGGCCAGATCTTCATCGCCGCAGGCGGTTTCGTCGGCCGCTTCGATCGGCCCTCCCCCAGCCTGATCGGCTACCGGGATCACAACGACAGCCCGCCATGGTCGGTCGACGAGATCGCGGCGATGCTGGCCTGAGCTACGCCGTCAAGTCGTAGATCAGTACCCTGCCGACATGCTTGGGCGTGAAGTTGCGCTGAACCCATTGCTGGATCAGCGCATTGGAATCCAGGTGCCCCCACTGGTCCTCGTGGACCGGGTTGGTGACGATGAAATAGTGGATCCGCTTGGACAACGCCAGGCGCAAGAAGGCATCGGGCGCCGGCGACGGGTCGGTGCCATTGAAGCCACCGACCGGCATCACCGGATAACCGCTCGCCAGCTGATAGCCGGCCGCACAGACCGATCCGACGGTGGCGGCCACCCAGGTGTAGCGCTCGGCATTGGCGTCGAGTAGGTCGACCAGTCGCCGGTCGGGCACGCCCGAGTCCAGCAGCGTGCACCCCGCCAGATGCATCCCGGCACCGGGAGATCCTGTCGGCAACAGGAATCCGGGGCCGGTGGCCACGGAGATCTCGGCCCGTTGGACCGGTCCGATGCCCTTGGTCATCGCGGTCACGACGCGGGGAACCGGTCCGGCGATCGGCATCGCGCCGACGTTGCCGCGCACCACCGTCGTGACGCTGTAGGCGGCCGGGCCGCCGAGAGCCACCAGCGCCGCGGCCGCAACGAACACCGGCAACGGGATGCGGACTACCAACGCGGCCAGCAGCACGACCGCGCCGATCGGGACAGCCCACCGCAGCCACGGAAAGTAGCCGGGCACATGGGCAAGCACGAGCACCGACGTCACCACGGTCAGCACCACAGCTGTCGTCAATACCCCTTTGGCCCAACTTTTTTCGCGCTCCCGCCAGCACACTGCAGCACCGATGCCGATCACCGCCGCGATCGGCGGGGCCAGCGCAACCGTGTAATAGGCATGGAAGATCCCTGCCATGAAACTGAACACCAGCGCGGTAGTCAGCAGCCACAACACCCAGACGAGCAGACCGGCCCGCTGCGGGTCACGCCGCGGGGCCCGGGCCCACCAAGCAAGCAGTGCGATCGCGAAGACCAGCGCGGCGGGCAACAGCCAGCCGATGTCACCGATCTGTTCCGGTTCGAAGAGCCGGGCGATGCCGGGCTGTCCCCACGGGTGCCCCGACGTCCGGCCACCCACGTGGACCGGGGAGATGAAGCCGGGTGAACCGGTGCTGCCCGGCTCGTCGCCGTTGAGCCGGCCGATACCGTTGTAACGCAACGTCAGCTCGAGAACCGAATTGGTCTGCGTCCCACCGATCCATGGTCGCTTACCCGCCGGCCACAGCTGCACCAACAGGACCCACCAGCCCGCTGCGACCACGGCCGCTCCCAGTCCGAGCACCAACTGCCCGGCCCGGCCGAGTAGCGATCGCGGGCCGGCCAGCAGGTAGGTGATCGCCAGCGCCGGCATCACCAGGGCCACCTCGAGCTGTTTGGTCAGATACCCCAGACCCAGGAATGCACCGCAGAGCAGCAGCCAGCGCAGCCGACCGTCGTCGATGGCCCGCAGCAGCGCCCACACCGCGGCGATCATCAGCAGGACCAACAGCGCATCGGGGTTGTTGAACCGGAAGATCGTGACAGCCACCGGAGTCAGCGCCAGAACCGCGCCGGCGATCAGCGCGGCCGTCTCACCGAACGGCCGGCGCACGGTTGCCCACAGCAGGGCCACCGACCCTACCCCGATGAGGGCTTGGGGTATCAGGATGCTCCACGCGCTGAGACCGAACATGCGGATGGCCAGCGACGGAAGCCACAGCGACAGTGGGGGTTTGTCGACGGTGATCGAGTTCGCGGCATCCGACGAACCGAACAGGAAGGCCTTCCAGGACTGTGCGCCGGACTGTGCGGCCGCCGAGTAGAACGCGTTGGCCCAGCCCGACCGGTCCAGGTCCCACAGGTAGAGCACCGCCGTCGCGGTCAACAATGCGAGCAGCGCCCAGCGCTGCGCCCCCGGCCGCACCCGGCGCGGAATGGCCTGGGCTGTGCCGATTCTCGGCGGGTCGACCGTGACGGTCATCGCGTCAGCGTGTCGAGGCGCCGAACACCCGCCGCAGCGCAACGAAGCGCACGAGGGTGGCAACGAGGTTGGCGGCGACAAGAACCGAGAGTTCGACACCTTTGCCGACGGTCGGATCGAAGCGGTGCAGCAGGTAGAGCGAGCCGCTGGTGATGGCGAGTCCGAAGGCGAACACCAGCAGGCCGTGGATGTGGTGGCGGGCGGCACCGGCGCGGCCACGGATACCGAACGTGAAGGCCCGGTTGGCGGCGGTATTGGCCAGCGCGGTCAACAGCAGTGCGATCAGGTTGGCGGCCTGCGCGCCAAGTGCGGGGTGCAGCGAAAGATAGAGCAGCGCAAAGGCGATGGTGCTGGCGATGCCGATCAGGCCGAAGCGCACCATTTGGCCGACCATGCCGCGGGGCACCCCGGGCACCAGTGGCTCGCGACCGAGGGCGGCCTGCAGGTCGCGCAGCGGCAGGGCGCCGGTGGTCAGTGCCCGGCCCACCCGCCAACAGCCTTTGAGGTCTTCGATCGCGGTGGCGACGATATCGACCCGGGAGTCGGGGTCGTCGATCCAGTCGACCGGCACCTCGTGGATACGCAGGCCGGCCTTCTCGGCCAGTACCAGCAGCTCGGTGTCGAAGAACCAGCCGGTGTCGACGACCAGCGGCAGCAGCTGGCGCGCGACATCGGCACGCAGGGCCTTGAACCCGCACTGGGCGTCGGAGAACCGGGCGCCGAGAAGCCCCCGCAGCAGCAGGTTGTAGCCGCGGGACACCACCTCACGCTTGATGCCACGCACCACCCGCGAGGACGCGGCCAGCCGCGACCCGATGGCGATGTCGGAATGCCCGGAGACCAGCGGGGCCACCAATGGCATCAGGGCCGAGAGATGGGTGGAGAGGTCGACGTCCATGTAGGCCACCACGTCGGCTGACGAGGAAGCCCACGCAGCGGCCAGTGCTCCGCCGCGGCCCTTGGCATCGAGGTGGAGCACCTCGACGTCGGGCAGTTCCTCGCTGAGCTGGTGGGCCACCGCCAACGTGTTATCGGTGCTTGCGTTGTCGGCCACCATGATTCGCGCGCGGTAGGGCACCTCGTCGCGAAGGTACTGGTGCAGCCTGCGGACGCAGGCCGGCAGACCGTTCTCCTCGTTGTACACCGGGATCACGATGTCGAGAACGTAGCGACACTCGATGCCGATCTGAGCAGAGCGCTGCTCGGCCGGCAGGGTGTCGGTCATGACGTTGATACTCACCGGTGAAGCTGCCGTCACACTGCGCCGCGTCTGACAGGTTGCTGTGAGCCAGCTCCATACCTGAGCGAGGTCGGCTGCTCATATGCTTGGCGCCATGGCCTCCGTCTTCACCAAGATCATCAACCGTGAAATCCCAGGACGATTCGTCTACGAGGACGACGAGGTCGTCGCGTTCCTGACCATCGCACCGATGACCCCCGGACACACCCTGGTGGTCCCCCGCGCCGAGGTCGACAACTGGCAGGACGTCGACCCGGCCTTGTTCAACACGGTGATGGCGGTGTCGCGCCGGATCGGCAAGGCGGTGTGTGCGGCATTCGGCGCCGAACGGTCGGGACTGATCATCGCCGGACTGGAAGTGCCGCACCTGCACGTGCACGTGTTCCCGGCGCGGAATCTGTCCGACTTCGGGTTCGCCAATGTCGACAACAACCCGTCAGCGGCGTCGCTGGACGACGCTCAGGCCAGGATCAAAGCCGCGCTGGCTGAAATCAGTTAGACGGGACCGGCGTCGGTACGTCGGCGATGCGCGGCAGGCTGACCGAAAAACAGCAGCCCTGCCCCGGTGCCGTCCGGACCGTGACCCGTCCGCCGTGCGCGTACACCAGCGAGTCGACGATCGACAGGCCGAGCCCCGTCCCACCGCTGGTGCGGGCGCGGGAGGAATCGGTGCGGTAGAACCGCTCGAACACCCGCTGCGCGTCGTCGTACGTCATGCCCGGACCTTCGTCGACGACCTCGAGCACCGCATCGCCGGCGGCGGTGCCCACCCGGACCGCGATCCGCGCGCTCTCCGGGGTGTGTTGCAGCGCGTTGGACACCAGGTTGCCCAGCACCTGACGTAACCGGGCCTCGTCGCCGATGACTTCCGGGGTACCCGGGCCGTCGAACACCTCCATGGCGATGGTGCGTTTCGGGGCGATGGACTGGGCGTCGTGCACGGCGTCGGTGGCCAGCGCCAGCAGATCGACCCGGCGTTGTTCGAGTGGGCGCTGCGCATCGAGACGGGCCAGCAGCAGCAGATCGTCGACCAGCAGCCCCATCCGCCGGGATTCACTTTCGATGCGCGACATCAGCATCTCGACATCGCGGGCGGCGCCCTGCCGGTAGAGCTCGGCGAATCCGCGGATGGTGGTCAGCGGCGTGCGCAACTCGTGGCTGGCGTCGGTGATGAACCGCCGCATCCGTTCCTCCGACGTCCGCGCCGCCTCGGCGGACTCCCCCGATGACGCCATCGCGGACTGGATCTGAGCGAGCATGCCGTTGAGCGCGAGCGAGAGCCGGCCGACTTCGGTACGCGGATCACGTTCTGGCACACGGCGATCGAGCTGTCCGGCGGCGATCGCGGCGGCGGTCTTCTCGACTTCGACCAGGGGCCGCAGGCTACGGTGCACCACCCAGTACCCAGCGACGCCGAGGATCACCAGGACCGCGGTGCCGATGGCGACCTGCGACCAGGCCAGGCTGCGCACGGTGGACTGGATGTCGGACATGTCGATGGCCACGGTGGTCAGTTCGCCATTGGGCCCCTGCACCGAAACCGCACGCCACTGAACGTTGGAGTGGTCCAGCGAGCCGACGGTCACCGGCGCGGAGCCCACGTCGTTGTCGTCGGGAAGTGCGGGTTCGGCATCACGGTCGTTGACGGCCATCCAGATGTGGCCGTCGGCGTCGACACCACGAACGTAGAAGTTCGACGGCGGGCGGGCCGGGTTGGGGCCCTCGTCGGGTGCCGGCATTCGGCGTGGGGCCTGCGCCCAGCCCCGCGAGGCATCCACCAGGGTCTGGTCGGCGCGGTTGATGAGGTCGTGCCGCAGGGTTGAGGTGACGGCGATCCCGGAGGCCAACAACCCACAGCCGACGAGCAGCAGCATGGCGGCAACCAGGCCGACTCTCAGCGGCAGCGCTCGGTGGTACGGAGTGGGCATTTCTCTATTCTTCGCGCCGGTCGGCGCGCCGCGCCGGATTACCGCGGCTCCCGCAGCACGTATCCGACCCCGCGCAGGGTGTGGAGCAGACGCTTTTCGCCGGTGTCGATCTTGCGGCGCAGGTAGGAAACGTAGGACTCGACGACGTTGACGTCGCCGCCGAAGTCGTAGCGCCAGACGTGGTCGAGGATCTTGGGCTTGCTCAGCACGGTGCCGGCGTTGATGACGAAGTAGCGCAGCAGGGTGAATTCAGTCGGCGACAGCGAGACCGGCTCGCCGGCCTTCCACACCTCGTGGGTGTCCTCGTCGAGTTCGATGTCGGCGAAGCTCAGGCGCGAGTTGCGCGGCTCTTCGACGCCCTTGCCTGCGCGGCGCAGGATGACGCGCAACCGGGCGACGACCTCTTCGAGGCTGAACGGTTTGGTGACGTAGTCGTCGCCGCCGAGGGTGAGGCCGGCGATCTTGTCCTGCAGGCTGTCACGGGCGGTCAGGAACAGCGCGGGGGCGTCGATACCGTCGGCACGCAGCCGGCGCAGCACACCGAACCCGTCCATCCCGGGCATCATCACGTCGAGGATCACCGCGTCGGGACGTACCTCGCGGGCACGGTCCAGGGCGGCGGGCCCGCTGGAGGCGGTGTGGACTTCGAATCCCTGGAACTTCAGACTCACGGACAGCAGTTCGACAATATTGGTCTCGTCGTCAACGACGAGGACGCGTGCCTCGGGTTTTGCTTCGGGTGCGACAGGTGCGGCCATACTGTCAATTTCCTCTTATCTTGTTGTAACCACGCTGCCCGCACGCTGTGAGCTTGCTGTGAGTTACTCGTTCTTTGGATAACCGATACCGCCGGTCACAAACTTCCCGCGCTCCTACACTTGTGCGATGGACCTGGCGAAGACCCTGGTTGAGATGGCGACCACACCGGTGCGGGTGGGCCTGGCCGCGGCCGAGGCGGGGCTCGATATCGCCAAAGCGGGCATTGACCTCACCAAGCGAACTCTCGGCGAAGCGGGGATGCCGACGTCGCCGAACTCGGTGGCCCAGATGCTCGGCCTGGAGGACACCATCGCGCGGGCTAACAAGCTCGCCCAGTTGCTCGACGACGATGCGCCGCTGGGCCGGGCACTGGCCCCCGACGGTCCGCTGGATCGCCTGATGCGGCCGGGCGGGCTGATCGACCGGGTCACCGCGCCCGACGGCGTTCTTGACCGGCTCACCGCCGAGGGCGGCGGGCTGGAACGCTCGCTGGCGCCGGGTGGGCTGGTGGACCAGCTGCTCGACGAGGAAGGCCTGATCGAGCGGATTCTGGGCGAGGACGGCCTGGCCGACCGGCTGCTGGCCGACGGCGGTCTGGTCGACAAGCTGACCGCTCGCAACGGTCCCCTGGAGCAGCTGGCCGAGGTCGCCGACATCCTCAACCGCCTGGCGCCGGGGCTTGAGGCGCTGGCGCCGACGATCGACACACTGCGCGAGGCGGTCACCACGCTGAGCCTGGTGGTCAACCCGCTGAGCAATATCGCCGACCGCATTCCGATACCGGGCCGCCGGCGCTACACACAGCCGCGCCCGGTCAGCTCCGAGCGGGTGCGCAGCGACCGGTTGGTCATCGACGACGACGAGCAGTGACTTCGCTAGTCTGTTAGGCAGGTCGGCCCTTCCCGGGGCCGGGCATGCCTCCTTAGCTCAGCGGTAGAGCAACGCTCTTGTAAAGCGTAGGCCATCGGTTCGATCCCGATAGGGGGCTCCATGATCGAAGCTATACATGCAGGTGAGTGATCTTTTTGCACTGCGCAGGCCTTCGTTAGGCCCGTTTTAGATTCACCATCAGCCAGCTTTCCAGCAAACATTCATCAGAATGATTTTCCTTCCGCGTAACGCTGCCGTCGATAGTGGCGCCCTTTACCGCGATTTTTCGCCTTGTACGTCGGCAGCTGGCTGTCGCAGTTCGGGCAGATGAGCCGCAGGTTCAAGCGGCTGTTGTTGGTCGCGTCCCCGTCCACGTGATCGAGGATCAGCACGAGGGGCACGCCATTCCAGTTGTCCCGCAACCGACAGATGGCGCAGCACCCGCCCTGCTGGGAAGCGAGGTAATCCCGGACGTAGTGACCCCGGTGAGACATGGCGCTGCCACACACTCCAGTTTCGAGCCAGACTCTCACGAGCAACTTCCGCCGGTGCGACTGTTGGCATGCATTCGAGCAAAAAACCCTAACCTGACGGCCTTTGATATCGACTCCGCACCCAACACATTTGATCAACATGAAGTGACACTACCGCTGAGCACCGACAAATCCGGACCTCACCTATTAGCGAATAGCATTCCTAGAGAACGTATCTGGGGTCCGAAGGCAGTTCACCCGGTGCACGGATGCGTCCATCGGTTCGTAGGTGCGGAAACCCGCGTAACACCGACATCAGCCTCGATCACGTCACCCGACTGCGCGGCTACTCCGAGCCATCCGTCCTGACCGATCCTGTCAACGCTGGTTCACCACCACTCCCACGGCATACCGCGATAGCAACTAACGTCGGACTTGTACGCATTGCGCGCCTGCGAGGAGACCAGTTCGATGTCCGAAACCAAGATCACCGTCATCTACGACAACCCGACTGACCCCGAGGCCTTTGAGGCCGCGTTCGTTGCCGAGCAGCTTGAGGCCGCCCGTCGCATCCCGGGCTACATCCGGTTCGAGTCGTCGAAGGTGTGGCCGAAGGAAGACGGCAGCCCGACGCCCGCGCACCGGTCGATCGATCTCTACTACCCCGACTACGACGCTGCGAGCGCGGCAGTCACCACACCGGAAGCCGGCGCGTTCTTCGAAGCCCTGGGACGACTGGCTACCGGTGGTGTGCGAATTCTGTTCTCCGACATCGAGATTCCGCAACGCTGATCCGTCAGTACCCGATCTCGTCGCAGATCGGCGGGATGATGATCAACGCTCCGCGCGGAGTACAGAACGGCCGAGGCCCGGCAGGCGGCGGCGGTGGGGGCGCAGGATCGAACTGCGGTGGCGGTGCAGCCTGGCGCGGAGCACCACGCCACGGGTAGATCATGTTGGTCGTGACATCGACGATTCCGTCGGAGTTCCAGTACCAGTCGTGGCACACGTTCCAGTCCCAGCTCAGCACTTGGCTGCCTGGAATCGCCGGGTCACCGGGACACCAATGCGTGCACGTCAGCCCCGATGGGCAGTTCCCACCTTGATAACTGGGTCCGGTCTGCGCTTCGGCGGTGGCCGATGTCCACCCGGCAAGACCGAGACCGCCCGACACGATCACGGCAGACACCAGCCGTGCGGCTCGGTTCATTGCGGGCACGGCGACGGGACGAACAGCCCCATGCACCATCCCGGCGGAACCGGCGGGCTCCAGAACGGCCCCGAGGGCGGCGGTGCGGGCGGGTTGTCGCCGTCCCAAATCATGCTGGAGACGTTGCCCTGCCCCGGGAGCACGAACCAGTAGGTGTGGCAGATGTTCCAGTCCCAGTTCAGTGGATCCGTGCGAGCGTTACCCGTCCGCACCGGCTCCTGCCCCGGGCACCAGTGATGCGCGTCGTTGGGGCCGGGTTCCGGATCGGCCTGGGCTGTACCTGCGGACGCCCCGAAGCCGGCGATCGCGACGCCGGCCGACATCAATGCCGCGGCGATGATCCGCTTCCGATTGGGAGTGGTCTTCATGTGGTGGTCCTTCTGCTGGCGCGCCGCGGTATGTGGCGTCGTGGTAGCAGTTCACAAGCGGCAATCCACTACCGATCCCAACAACGTAAAGCGATTCCTGTGATGTCGCTGTGTATCGACAATGAAAGAGCGCACGTGGGGCGACACCACTACCCCAAGCAGTGGGACTCGGGTAGTGACATCGCCAGTTCCCAAGGTGTACAACGCTGAAGTGGTGACCGACTTCGACGTCCCCCGCTTCACCGACTGGTTGGGCGAGGTCACCGGCGAGCCTGCCGACGTCACGGTGACCCCGATCCGCGGCGGCGGCAGCTGCGAAATGTTTCGCGTTGACCGGCTCGGCGAATCGTGGGTGGTGCGCCGCGCCCCACTGGCCGCGGTGTCCGATACGGCTCACCAGGTGATCCGCGAAGCGCGCATCATGGAAGCCCTGTATGCACAAAGCATTTCGGTTCCGCAGATACTCGCCCGCACCGACGACCCCGCCATTCTCGGGGCACCGTTCTTCGTGATGTCCTTCGTCGAAGGCGACGTGATCCGCCGCGACGGACTGCCCGCGGCACTGCGCGCCGACCCTGACTCCAACGGCGGCATCGGCGAGCAACTCATCGACACCCTGGCCCAGTTGCACGCCGTCGATTGGGCATCAACCGCTTTGGCGGACATGTCCCGCCCGGACGGCTTCCTCGAGCGGCAGGTCGATCGCTGGCTGGGCCAACTCGAGACCTACCGAATCAGAGACCTACCGGGCATCGACGACCTCGCCTCCTGGTTGCGGGCACACCCGCCGCAGCGTGGCGATCTGACGGTCATGCACGGTGACTACAAGGTGGACAACGTCATCTGGGCGCCCACTGCCCCACCGCGGATCGCCTGCGTCGTGGACTTCGAAATGACCACCGTGGGTGACCCGCTCATCGACCTCGCCTGGGCGATGATCTTCTGGCCCGAAGAGGGCAACCCCATCGCACTCGCCGCCCCCGGCACCCCGAACGGCATCCACCCTGATCACTGTCAAACGCCCGCCCAGCTGATCGACCGGTACGCCGCCGCGACCGGCCGCGACCTGTCGGGGTTCGACTGGTACCAAGTTTTCAGTGCGTGGAAGCTCGCCATCGTGCTGGAGGGCTCCTACGCCAAACATGTTCGCGGCCAATCCCGCAACCCGGTCCACGAGGTCTTCGGCGCGATCGTCGACACTCTGCTCATCCGCGCTCGGAGGTTCGCCCAATGACCGACCCGCTCTTCGACCTGACCGACCGGGTGGTGCTGATCACCGGTGGCAGCCGCGGACTCGGTGCCGCGATGAGCATCGGGCTCGCCGAGCGCGGCGCCCGCGTCGTCATCGCCAGCCGCAAATTGGATTCCTGCGCGGAGCTCGCCGCTCAGATCACCGAGTCTGGCGGCCAGGCCTACCCGCTGCAGTGCCATGTCGGCGACTGGGAATCCCTGGACGCCGTCGTCGACGCCGCCGCATCCCGGTGGGGCCGGCTGGACGGACTGGTCAACAACGCCGGCATGAGCCCGCTCGCGCCATCGCTACTGGAAACCTCAGAGACGTTGTTCGACAAGGTGATCGGCGTCAACCTCAAGGGCCCGACGCGCCTCACCGCACTTGCCGCGACCGCTATGTCGACTACCGGAGGTGGCTCGATCGTCAACATCAGCTCGCTGGCCTCGGTGAAGCAGACCCCGGTCGCGCCGATCTACGGCGCCGCCAAGGCAGGCCTCAACGCCTTGACCACCGCCACCGCCCTCGAGTACGCCGGGGTTGGAGTGCGGGTGAACTGCATCATCTGCGGCACGTTCGACACGGACGCTGCAGCGGGATTCGTGCGTAACCCCGATACTCTGCCCGGCGTCGTCAAACCCATCGCGCTTGGCCGGGTCGGCCGTCCCGAGGAGGTCCTCGGCGCGGTGGTCTACCTGTTGTCCGACGCGTCCAGTTACACCACCGGGTCGTTGATGACGATCGACGGCGGCGTCGCGGGCTGACGATCAGCCGTCGCGGCGGATCCCGTCGATCAGGTAATCGATGTGGGCGCCGAATAATTCGTCGACCTCACCGGCTGTCACTCCCGCCGGATCGCTGCCGGCCAGGCGGTTGCGCCGCCGGGGCGCTGCGTCAAGAGGCGGATGGTCCATCGCGACGAAACCCACTGTCGCCCAAGTGAGCAGCCGGCAGGCACGTACTGAGCGGTCGCGGTCCATGCCGTCGCGTCGCATGCATTTGAGCAGCGGACGTGATGCCTCCAGATACGCCGGACGTTTCACTTGCAGGAACAGCCTGCTGTCGGCGGCTTCGGTAAGTCGTTGTCGCAGTTGTGCGGTCCATCGCCTCGCGTAGTCCGGCCATAGTTCGTCGCGCTGCAGCACAGGCGCCAGATCGGCCAAGAAATGGTCGGCGACGGCGTCGAGGAGGGCGTCCTTGTTGCCGATGCGGGCATACACCGGGGGTGGGGTCACCCCGAGCCGGTTGGCCACGCTGCGCATGCTGACCGCATCGAGGCCGCTTTCGCGAAGGATGTCCACGGCGGCCGCCACGATCTGCTCAGGGCGCAAATCGATTTCGGCGCTCATGGGATTCTCAGTGCGATCTTGCCGACGTGCTCGCCGGCTTGCAGCACGCGCACCGCCTCGGTGAGGTCGGTCCAGTCGAAGACATGACTGATGTGGGGCTTGATCGCCCCCTCTGTGATCAGGTCGCACAGTTCGACGAAGCTGAGCACGCTGCCGACGGTGATCCCGATGATGCGAATGTTGTTGAGCATCACCTCGGCAACCGGGACCGGCGCAGCGTCGAACCCGCTGAGCACGCCGATCACCGCGACAGTGCCGCCCATGCGGGTGGCGCGCACCGATTGCGCCAGGGTCTCGGGGCCGCCGAGGTCGACCACCAGATCGGCACCGCGACCGCCGGTGATCCGCTTGACCTCGTTCTCCCAGTCCGGGGTGCTCCGATAGTTGATCAGATGCGTTGCGCCGAGCCGTGATCCGATCTGCAGTTTGTCATCGGACGACGATGTCAAGATGACGTCCGCGCCGAGTGCGCGGGCGAACTGTACGGCGAACAGCGATACCCCACCGGTTCCTTGGGTGAGGACCACGTCGCCCGGCCCAATCTCGGCCTCCAGCAGGGCATTCCATGCGGTGACCCCGGCGCAGGGCAGTGTGGCGGCTTCGAGGTCACTGAGGTGCGCCGGGGTGGCGACCAGCCCGGTGGCCGGGGCGACACGATACTGCTGGAGCCAGCCGTCCCCGCTGTCCCCGGGGAGTTCGGCCTTGAGCTGGGGGGTGGGCGGACCGTCCTGCCAGTCCGGATGGAACGCTCCCATCACGCGGTCGCCCACCGAGAAGTCGGTGACGTCCGGCCCGATGGCGACGACCTCGCCGGCCCCATCGGTCATCGGGACACGCGGCCATTCACCCCAGATCAGGCCGGCCAGGTTGACCATGTCGTGGTAGTTGACGCTCGATGCGTTGACTTTCACCAGCACCTGTCCCGCGCCCGCAACGGGGATCGGCCGCTGCTCCTGTTCGGGGGTAGCGCCCTGAGCGTTCATCACCATCGCCACGTGGCTGGGCGTCTCGGTCATGCGATACCTGCTGCTTCCTGGCGCAATTGCTGCCATTTGCGTTGTGCGGCAGGGCGACGCGAGGGGATGTGTTCGGTCGGCCACCCCTGGACGGGCTGATATTTCTTCAGCACGTGGCGGGCCAGCACCGACTTGTGCAGCTCGTCGGGGCCGTCGCCGATCGAGCCGAATCGGGTGATCCGGTACCACTGCTCCACGGGCAAATCACCGGAGTAGCCCAGCGCCCCGCAGACCTGGATGGTGCGGTCGAGCACCGCGAGTACGACTTTGGACACGTGCGCCTTGACCATGCCCAGTTCGGCGCGCACCGCGCTGGCGCCGAGCCGGTCCATCTGCCACGCGGTGTGGAAGGTCAACAGCCGAGCGGCTTGAATCTCGGTGTGCGACAGGGCGATATAGTCCTGCACCATCTGGTGTTCCCCGAGCAGACGCCCGTGGGACGGTCGGGATACCGCGCGCTCCCCCATGATGTCCAACGCACGTTGCGCCTGACCGAGCCAGCGCATCGCGTGATGGATACGCCCACCGCCAAGCCGTTGCTGCGCAAGCAGAAAGCCCCCGCCGCGATCGCCGATCAGGTGGTCGGCCGGCACCCGGCAGTCGCGGAACATCACCTCGGCGTGGTTACCGCGGCGGCCGTACTCCGGATCGGAGTGCGCCATCGTGGGAATCTCCCGCACGATCTCAAGGCCGGGGGTATCGGTCGGCACCACGAAGATCGAAGCGTGCCGGTGCGGCCGCTTTTCCGGATCGGTTTCGGCGACCACCAAGATGATGTCCGCGCAGGAAGCGTTCGTAGTGAACCACTTGTGCCCGTTGATGACCCAGCTGTCGCCGTCGAGCACCGCCGTGGTGGCGATGACGGTGGGATCGGCCCCGGCCAGGAAGGGTTCCGTCAGCGCGAACGCGCTGGAGATCTCACCGCGCAGATTCGGGAACAGCCATCGTTGCTTCTGTGCGTCGTCGGCACCGTGGGCCAGCAACTCCATGTTGCCGCTGTCGGGCGCCTGGACGCCGAACAACTCCATCGACATCATGCACCGGCCGATGATCTCCGACATCAGCGCCAGCCTGAGTTGGCCGGCGCCGGGGCCGCCGAGGCTGGGGTCGAGGAACATCCCCCACAGTCCTTGATCCTTGACGCGCTGCTGCAAGTGCCGTTTGACCGCTTGCCACTCGTCGGGCGGCAGCTCACGGAGAATCGGTTCCAGCGGAATCACTTCGCCGTCGATGAACTCACGCATCCACGCCAATTGTTCGGCGAATTCGGGGTCAGTCTCGAAATCCCACGCCATGATCACCCTTCCGCCGACTAAGATCACAGTGTAATCATGGCGTGATCGCAGACCGCAAACACCCGCAGAGGACGTACCGATGAGAGCCTGGCAGGTCCATAGCGCGGGTGAGCCCGCCGAGGTGTTGCGGCTGGTCGAGCGAGAATTGCCGGACCCCGGTCGCGATCAGGTCCGCGTCAGGGTGGCCGCGGCCGGGATCGGACTGCCCGATGTCCTGATGTGCCGCGGCACCTACCCGCTCACCCCGAGCACCCCCTTCACCCCCGGACAAGAATTGGCGGGCACCGTCACCGCAGTCGGTCCCGGGGTCGACGATGCGATCGTCGGCACCCGGGTGATGGGTGTCAGCGACTTCATGAACGGGAACGGGTCGTTCGCCGAGGAAGCGTTGGCACTGGCCACCGCGATCATCCGAGTTCCGGAGGCGTTGGACGACGGCGCCGCTGCGGGCTTCTGGATCCCGAATGTGACGGCGTGGACCGGCCTGGTCGATCGCGGCCATCTACGACCGGGGCAACAGCTGGCGGTGCTCGGTGCGGCCGGCGGCAGCGGGATCGCAGCCGTCCAACTCGGCAAGGCCCTCGGGGCCACAGTGCTGGCCGTCGTCGGCGATGACAGCCGCGCCGAGTTCTGCCGGTCGTTCGGCGCCGACCACGTGTTCGTCGCCAGAGGCGATAGGGTCGCCGACGGCCGTCCCCTGGCGCAGGCATTGCGCGAAGCCACCGACTGGCAGGGCGTCGACATGGTCTACGACCCCGTCGGCGGCGCCCAGGGCAGCAACGCGATGGGTGCGTTGGCCCGCAACGGCCAGCACCTCGCCGTGGGCTTCGCCAGCGGAAGCTGGGCAGCCGTCGACGTCCAGATGATGGCCGTCACCAACACGTCCCTGGTGGGTGTGCTCGCGGCAGGCGAATCGCGCGATCACGTCGAAACAGTCCTTGGCAGGCTCACCGAGCTGCTCGAGGCGGGCGCCATTCGTGACACTGTGCAAGAACGGTTCACGTTCGACGAGGTTCCCGCCGCACTGACCCGAGTTGCCCAGCGCAAGCCACTGGGAAAGTGCGTGCTCGACATGTCCGCGAGTTAACACCCGACCTGAGCAGGCCGACCTCGGCTGATATTGCAGCTAGCAGGTAACGCCTCTTCCCGTCACCGTCGATGACGAGGACGCCGCCGACAGCGATTCTGATTGGCATGCCCGCCGCCAGTCCTACCGCTAAGGAGTCAGCGATGTCTCGTCTCTCCAGCCGAGCACTACGCATTGCCGCACTGTTGGGGGCCGCCATGGTCGCGGCCGCGCTGCTCGGTGCATGCTCGTCGAGAATGCCCTCCGGGGAGCATGATTCCCATGCCGCGGGTACACCCGCGGCACCGCCGCCGGACGCCGTCAAGCCGACGATCGTGCTGGTGCACGGCGCATGGGCCGACACCTCCAGTTGGGACGGCGAGGTGTCCGCACTGCAGAAACAGGGCTACCAGACCCGGGCCATCGCGAACCCGTTGGAGAACCTCACGACGGACGCCGAGTACGTCGCAACCTTCCTCAAGTCGTTGAGCGGACCGATCGTGCTGGTCGGCCACTCCTACGGAGGATCGGTGATCACCAATGCCGCCGACGGCAACCCCAACGTCAAGGCGTTGGTCTATGTGGATGCTGCCGCACCCGATGTCGGTGAGACCAACGGTTCCCTCAGCGGAGCGGACTCGGTGCTCAAGCAAAAGCCGGAAACCGAATTATTCGACAAACTGCCCCATCCGGGCGCACCAGCTGATGCCATGGACATATATCTGAAGGAGGATGTCTTCGTGCACAACTTCGCCAACGACCTCCCGGCGGATGCCGCGACCCGACTGTGGGCTACGCAGCGCAGCGCATCGAGCAGTGCCTTCGAAACACCGTCGAAGTTCGCCGCCTGGAAGACGATCCCGTCGTGGTATTTCATCAGCAGCGGGGACCAGATCATCACCGCAACCTCGGAGCGGGCGATGGCAGCTCGAGCCCACTCACAGGTCACCGTCTTCGACGGCGGCTCGCACCTCACGCTGATCTCCCATCCCGACGCGGTGACCGCCGTGATCGATCAGGCGATCGCGTCGGTGCATTGACACCATCGCCGCAGTGGGACACCCGACGGACCGCGAAAGCCGAACGGCTACACGCCGGCGCGGCCCACAGTGACGGCAAGGTCATCAATGCGGGCCAGCTGAAAGACTTCCTGCAGAACGTGATCCGACCCGGTGACCGGGTGGCGCTAGAGGGTGACAACCAGAAGCAGGCGGACTTCCTGTCGCGGACACTCGCCGAGTGCGACCCCGACCGCATCAATGGCCTCCACATGCTGATCTCATCGGTGTCCCGACCCGAGCACCTCGATCTGTTCGAGCGCGGCATCGCCGCCAAGCTCGACCTGGCCTACGCCGGACCGCAGAGTGTGCGCATCGCGCAGATGGTCGAGGACGGCATCGTGCACATCGGTGCCATCCACACCTACGTCGAGCTCTATGCGCGGATGTTCGTCGACCTGGCGCCGCACGTCGTGCTGCTGTGTGCCGAGCAGGCCGACCAGGACGGCAACCTCTATACCGGTCCCAACACCGAGGACACGCCTACCATCGCCGAGGCGGCCGCCTTCCACGATGGCGTGGTCATCGTGCAGGCGAACGAGATAGTGGCCACCTCGGCGCTGCCGCGGATCGACATCCCCGGCAGCTGGGTGGATTTCGTGGTCACCGCCGACCGACCGTTCTACCTGGAGCCCCTGTTCACCAGGGACCCCCGGCACATCGGCCCCGTCGAAATTCTCAAGGCGATGATCGCAATTCGCGGTGTCTACGAGCGCCACGAGGTGGTATCGCTCAATCACGGCGTCGGGTTCGACACCGCCGCAATCGAATTGCTGTTGCCAACCTACGGCGAAAAGCTGGGCCTCAAAGGCCGGATCGCCAGACACTGGGTACTCAATCCGCACCCGACGTTGATCCCGGCCATCGAATCCGGTTGGGTCGAATCGATCCACAGCTTCGGCGGTGAATCCGGGATGAACCGTTACGCCGCGGCCAGGCCTGACGTCTTCTTCATCGGGGCGGACGGCTCGCTGCGCTCCAACCGGGTGCTGGCCCAGCTGGCCGGTCAATACGCCATCGACATGTTCATCGGTTCGTCGCTGCAGATCGATGCGGATGCGAATTCGTCCACCGTGACCGACGGCAGGCTCTCGGGCTTCGGTGGCGCACCCAACATGGGCCACGATCCACACGGGCGCAGACACTCGTCGACCGCATGGCTCGATCTTGCCCACGGTGACGGCGCCAGCAGACGTGGCCGAAAACTCGTCGTTCAGATGGCCCAAACATTCAGGGCCGGAGGCGTTCCCACCTTCGTCGAAACCCTGGACGCGGTAGACGTCGGCAAGCAGGCCGGTATGCCGTTGCCGCCGGTGATGATCTACGGCGACGACGTGTCCCATGTGGTGACCGAGGAAGGCGTCGCCTACCTCTACAAGGCGCACTCCCTGGCTGACCGCCGCGCGGCCCTGGCTGCGATCGCCGGGGTCACCCCGGTCGGTCGCCGGGCGGAGGCAAGGCGGACCGAGGAGCTGCGACGCGACGGGCTGGTCGCCTTCCCCGAGGACCTCAAGGTCGAGACCCGCCTCGCCACCCGGTCGCTCCTGGCCGCCCGCAGCATCGAAGACCTCGTCGCCTGGTCAGGCGGACTGTATGACCCACCTTCACAATTCAGGGATTGGTGATCACCGTGACGACCGCTGTGCTGACCTCCACACTCACCGCTGACGCGATCGCCGAGCTGGCGGTGGGCTCGTTGTGGGCCGAGGCCGACCTGACGCCGAAACCAGGGCTGGTCGACCAGCGCGGCTCTGGGGCGCACACCGACATGGACCTCGCCGTCTTGGCGGCCTCCGCCGAGGCGCTCCGGTCCGCCTTCGCCGAATGTGCCTCAGCAGCGGTGCAATTGCCGCTCGGTCCGGAGTTGCGAGAGGCTGTCGGCACCATCGGGCGGGCCGGCGAGCGGACCATGCTCGCCGCGACCGGAGGTGTCAATACGCACCGCGGCGCGCTGTGGGCCCTCGGCCTACTCAGCGCGGGCGCCGCCACCACCGCGGGCACCGCCGATGTGATCGACTTTGCCGCCCGGTTGGCCTCGATGCCCGACCCGGCCGGCCCCGCGACGGTGCTATCGCACGGGGCGGACGCACGCGTGCGCTACGGCGTCCGGGGCGCCGAAGGTGAAGCACAGGAAGGCTTTCCGCACGTCCGACGTCATGCTTTGCCGGCACTGCACGCGGCCCGCAGGTCGGGCTGCGACGAAGCGTCGGCACGACTGGCCGCGTTGATGGCGTTGATGGCGCACCTCGACGACACGTGTCTGCTGCACCGCGGCGGAATCGCCGCTCTGCGTGCCGTAAAGGCAGGTGCACGGACGGTCGTGGCAGCGGGCGGATGCGGTGAACCCGAGGGTCGGCTGAGGTTCGCAGAACTCGACCTGCTGTGCCGTGACCGCCACCTGTCTCCCGGCGGAAGCGGAGACCTGTTGTCGGTCACGCTGTTTCTCGACGCTCTCACCGAAGGGGAGGCGCGGCCATGCAAACGCTGAACTACCACTTCGCCGCGCAGCAGGCCGCACCACGCGCCGTGCACATCGGCGTCGTCGCATCCGGCGATCTCGAGATCCTTCTCCAACCGCCCACCGGCGACGACCCAGCCGATCGCATCACCGTCAGGGTTCGCACCAGCGTCGACGGCTTCGACACCGTGTGGCACGACGTGCTGAAACGGTTCTTCGACCGAACCGCGTTGGCCGGGCGTTGGGAACTCAACGATTTCGGCGCCACCCCCGGGGTCGTCACCCTCCGACTGCGCCAAGCCGTAGAGGCAGCGACAGCCACATGAGCGACACCGATGCCGCCGACCTCCTGGCCGGCCAGACGTGGCAGCAATTGTTGGAGCGCCGCAGCTTTATCGAACTCGACGCGCTCGGACGCGCCACCGCACTGCTGGATTCCGGCTCGCTGAGGGTGCTGGCCGGACCCTTCGATCGACTCGAATCCCCGTGGCTTGTGCCCCAGGGCATCACCCCCCAAGCCGATGACGGCACGGTGATCGCCCGCGGAACCGTCGACGGCCGGCCGGTCGTCATCGCCGCGATCGAGCAGGGCTTCCAGGGCGGCGGCACCGGCGAGGTGTCCGGCGCGAAAATCTCGCAGGCGCTGCTGCTGGCCGCGGCTGATTCGCGCGCCGGAACCCCCACCGCAGGCATCATTCTGTTCGAGACCGGCGGCGTTCGGTTGCAGGAGGCCAATCTCGGTCTCAACGCTGTTGCCGAGATCTGTTCTGCAGCTCTGGATCTGCGGCCGTTGGCGCCGGTCATCGGACTGGTCGCCGGCACTGTCGGGTCCTTCGGCGGGATGAGTATCGTCGCCGGGCTGTGCACGAAAATGATCGTCACGCCGCAGGCCCGCATCGGGCTTGATGGGCCTGCCGTCATCGAACAAGAAGCCGGTATCGAAGAATTCGACTCCAGTGATCACGCCCTGATCTGGGCCGTGGACGGCGGTGAACAGCGCTACGCCACCGGATTGGCGGATGTGCTCGTTCCCGACGACACGGACGAGCTACGCGCCGCCCTCGTCAACGCCGTGGCCGCCGGCGTGGCCGAGCCGGGCAAGCACCGCAGTGAACGCCTCGACGTACTCGCCTCGCGCCTGGCCATCCTGGACCCCTCCGCACCGCCGGCGCCGCGCGAGCTTCGGACCATGTGGGGCGCCGACTACGAGCCCGTCGCCGCGCCCAGCGTCGTTCCGTCGGTCGCAGTCGCGCCCGGGACACCGACGCGTGGGCGGACCTGGCTGGCCGCACTCAGCGGAAATATGGCTCCCGACAACGTGATTGCGTCGGTCATCAGGGCCGATACACCCGCCGCCGTCTACCTGGCTGTGGTCCCCGATCCGCAGAATCGGTTTGACCGCGCACGCAACGGGGAGGTCGGGGTGACCGAATCCGTCGCGTTGGCCCAAGCGGTCCGCGATGTCGTCCGCACCGACGAGCACACGGCCGACAAACGACCGATCGTCGCGATCGTCGACCTGCCCAGCCAGGCTTATGGCCGCATCGAGGAGATGGCCGGCCTGCACCAGACGATGGCGGCCGCCGTCGACGCCTATCACGGCGCGCGCGTGGCCGGGCATCCGATCATCGCGATCGTGGTCGGCACCGCGCTGTCCGGTGGCTTCTTGACGCACGGACTTCAGGGCAACCAGATCCTGGCCCTCGACGATCCCGGTGTCGAAATACACGCGATGCACAAGGAGGCCGCGGCGCGAATCACCCGGCGAACCGTGGCCGAGCTCGACGAGCTGGCGAAGACGGTGATCCCGATGAGCTATGACGTACGCGCCTGGGCCAAGCTCGGATACTGCGACGGCCTGTTGAGCGTCGGCAATCCCGATGCCCCGACCCAGGAAGATGTCGAGACCGTCGCCTCCGCGATCCGGGGCGCCGTCGCGCGCGCCGAGGAGGGACCCCGCGATCTGTCCAACCGGCTCGACTCCGACGCGGCTGTCGTCACTCGCCATGCGTCCCGCGAGGTTCGGAAATTACTTTCTCAGCAATGGAATTCAGCACCGTGACTGTTGCGCCACGACCGCACGATCTACTTCAGCTCTGCAGCGTCGACTCGACGCCACCCGACGCACCCGGATGGGTCCGGCGTGCATTGCTCGCAACACCCTGGGTCGTCGTCCGGCGGGCCGAATCGACGGCGGGGCGGATCGCGGTGGGCGTGCGAGGCAACCGCAGAGCTGATCGGTATGCCATGACGGTGGGTGCCGACAACGTCGTCAACACGGTGTCACCAGAAGACTTGGCGCGCTGCGAAGTCACGGCAGGTCACCGCGTGCCTGCACTGCGCACGCTCGACGAGGTCCGCGTGGCGCTGGACCGGACGGGCTTGATGTGGGGTCCCACCGGTAGCGTCGGCTTCGAATTGGCCACCGGTGTCAGCACCGCGACCGACGCAAGCGATCTCGACCTTCTGATGCGCCTGCCACACGTGGGACCCGACGTGCTGGCCCAGCTCACCCACCTGCACCGGCTGTTCATGGAGCAACCCGCCCACATCGACTGTCAGATCGAAACCGTCTGGGGCGCGGCGGCATTGGCCGAACTCATAGCCGACCAGCCGGAGATCCTGATGAGAACCGGGACCGGACCTCGCCTGGTATCCCGGGCCGTCACCGTGCCATGAGCCTGGCCTTCCTGTTTCCCGGCCAGGGCGCGCAACGGCCGGACATGCTGAGCGCATTGCCGGACAGCCCGGCGTGCGTCGCTGTTCTCGACGAATTTCGTTCACACCGAACCCATCTCGGCCTACCCGAAGACATCGACTCCTCGACCGCTCTGATGGATACCACCAACGTGCAGATTGCGTTGCTTGTCGCCGGAGTTGCATGTGCACGGGCACTCACGGCCGATTACGGGTTGGCACCCAGCTTCGTCGCCGGACACTCAGTCGGCGCGTTCGCCGCAGCGGTCAGTGCAGGTGTTTTGACGTTCGCCGAGGCCCTGGCTGCCGTCAACCTTCGCGGCAGACTGATGCAGGAGGCGTGCGCACGGGGCACTTGGGGGATGGCCGCGATCACCGGCCTCTCGACCCGGGCCGCCTCACGATTGGCGGACTCGGTCAGCACCGAGGACAACCCGGTGTGGGTGGCGAACATCAACGGCGCGACCCAGATTGTCCTGAGCGGCACGGCGGCGGGGCTGGACAAGGCTGCACATGCCGCCGGGGCGGCAGGGTACGACTTGCTCGACGTGTCAGTGGCGTCGCACTGCCCCCTACAGGCGGGCACCGCCAGCCAACTGGCAGCACATCTCGCCGATCTGCCACGGCGTTCCCCTACGGCGCGGTACCTGACCAACACCCGGGGTCGCGCGGTGATCACCGCCGACGCGATCCTCGACGACCTCGCACAGGCGGTGGCCCATCCCGTGCAGTGGTACGACGCCACGCGACTGCTGTCAGAACTTGGCGCCACCTGCGCAATCGAGACCCCACCCGGGCATGTCCTGACGCGGCTGCTCGCGTCGAGCGCGCCTGCCGTCAACGCACTCTCGGTCGACGATGACGGAATCGGCACCGTGGCAGCCCGTGCCAGACGACGATGACAGCAATCCCGCGGTTGACACGCGGGGTAGGGAAGGAGAAGGCGAGATGCGGCTTGTCGTTATCGGCGGTGGGCCCGCTGGGGTATCCGCGGCCCTGCACGCCGCTGAACTCGGGGCGGATGTCACGCTCATCGAGCGGGGGCGCGTCGGCGGCACGGCCTTCAACAGCGGCCCGGCACCGGTGCGCACGCTGGCTCGGGCCGCGCGTCTGGTGCGGGACTGGAGCTCGTGGGAGACATTCGGTCTCCGCGGACCACGGCCCGAGGTTGACCTTGCCGCCACCCTGGCCAATGCCAAGCGGGTGTCCGACTACCTCTACGAACGCAAGCGCGTCGCCGACCATATCCGCTCGGTCGGGGTCGACCTCGTCGAAGAGGCCGGCGATGCCCGGTTCGTCGACGCGAACACGATCTCAACGCCCGACGGCCGCACCTGGACTGCCGATCGCGTGATCATCGCGGTCGGCGGAAGGGCGGGACGACTGCCGATTCCCGGGGCCGAACTCGGACTGACCTATGAGGACGTGCGCAGCGTCACCGCCCTGCCTGACCGGGTCTGCGTCATCGGCGCGGCCGACACAGGCTGTCAGCTCACGTCGATCCTGGCCGACTTCGGCTGCGAAGTCACCCTTGTCGAGCACGCGCCCCGGATCGTGCCGCGAGCCGACGTCGACGTCGCGATCGCGCTCGAACGCGCTTTTCGCGAGCGCGGCATCGAGGTCATCACGGGTGCCGCTGTCGAGCGACTCGAGGCACTCGAATCCTTTGTGCGAGTGCACTATCGAGCCGGAGATGCGGCCCAGTCGGCCGACGTGGACGCGGCGTTCTTCGCCGTCGGGTGGCCCGGCAATGCAGACCACGTCGATGCCGCCGCTGCCGGCGTGGTGATCGAGCGAGGCTACGTGAAGGTCGACGCGTTCATGGCCACGAACCTGCCCCATGTCTTCGCTGCCGGCGACGTGGACGGAAACAGCATGCTCGTCAGCAGCGCGACACTGGAAGGCCGCGTTGCGGCGGAGAACGCAGTGCTCGGTCCCCGCCGAAAAGTCGCCCACGACGTCGTGCCCACCGGAAGTTTCACCGACCCGGAGTACGGCAGCGTCGGGCTCACCGAAGAGCAGGCCCGCGCCCGCTACGACTGCACCGTCGCGGTTGCTCGCTACGAGGACATGCTGCGGCCCGTCGCCGACGGACAACCCGAAGGATTCTGCAAGCTGATCGTCGAGTCCGCACGCCGCCAGATCCTCGGCGCTCACGTGTTCGGCGAGTATTCAGCCGAAGTGATCCAGACCATCGCGACCTGCATGGCCGCCGGGATGCGCATCGAGGACGTCGCCGAGCTCCAATTCGCCTTCCCCACCTTCACGGAGGGGATCAGCCAGGCAGCACAGATGGTGGTCAATCAGCTCGGCGTCCGCCCGATGCCGCAACTCTGGAGCAGTCTCAACGCGACGCCATCAGTCCTCGAATGAGCGGCCGGATCCGTCATTTTTTGTCACGGAACCGCAATCTAAGCAACGCCTGGTAGGACGCCTGGGCGTACCACGAGACACCGCTAATACGGCGTTCACCGGGCCAATCAGAACCTCGCCCTGATAGACAGACACGCTCTTGGTTAACCTCTGTCTCAAACCGGCACAATTCGACCTCAACGTCGGGGCGCCGGATAGGATGACCCCACATCTCCTAGCCCCCGAGCGGAGGATCGATGCCGGAGGCACCCGTTGCTCCCACCGAAGACCAGCGCCTGCGCGCTGTGCATCGACTCGGGTTGCTCGGTACTCCGGCCGAAGAGCGCTTCGATCGCATCACGCGGATGGCCAGACGCATGTTCGACGTCCCGATGGCGGTCATCGACATCGTCGGGGAAAAAGTCGCCTGGCTGAAAAGCGCGCAAGGCATGGACGCCGTCGACGGGCAACGTTGCGATTCCTATTGCGCCTACACCGTCCTTGATGACGAAGTGTTGATCGTGCGGGATTCCAGCAGGGATCCCCGCGTCCATGACAGTGCCTTCGCGGGCACCTGGGTGTTCTATGCCGGCGTGCCGTTGCGATTCGATGGGGAACACGTCGGGGTGCTGTGCATCGGCGATACCAAGCCGCGGGACCTCGACGACGAAGGCGTGGTTCTGCTCCGCGATCTGGCCGCCATGGCCGAGCAAGAACTGATGATCAACAAGATGTCGGAGACACAGATCGCGCTTGCCCGCTCGAACAAAGAACTCGAGATGAAGGCGAATGTCGATGTCCTGACGCGTATTTGGAATCGCCGCGCCATCTTGGAGATCGCCGAGATCGAGTACGGAAATCTGCGTTCCCGTCCAGTGGCGGTCTTGCTGATCGACCTCGATCACTTCAAGACGATCAACGACGCCTACGGGCATGCCGCAGGCGACGAAGTCCTGCGCGTAACCGGTCAGCGGCTGCGGGCCTGCGTCCGCCCGGCTGATGCGGTCGGCCGGTACGGCGGCGAGGAATTCATCGTCGTCATGACCAGCGCACGACCGGAGGACGTGGCCGCGGTAGCCGAGCGAATCCGAGCGAGCGCGTCGAACGAGCCGATCCGGTTCGAAGGCCACGCCATCACCTGGACATGCAGCGTCGGGTACACGATCGGTACCACCGACGATCCACTCGATGCGTTGATCAATTGCGCTGATCAGGCGCTCTATGAAGCGAAATCCGCAGGCCGGAACCGTGTCGCTTCGAAAGCCCTTCCGGAACGGCCAGCTGTCTAGCTGAGCAGCGGCAGCTACATCATTTGCACCATAGGTGCAGGCGGGAACGCATCGTTCGCCCGATGCCGCGGCCCTCCAGGCCGTCATACGGTGGCGCGGACCAGATGAATGGCCGATGGGCTTGGCCGCGAAAGGTGCACCGTCAATGAGACAACGCTTGCCTACCACCCTGCGCCAATCCCTGCAGATCGGCTCCCATGTGCTGAACGGACTCGTTCACACGGCGAGGGTCGACCTCTTTCGCTCCAGAGGTATCCCGTATCCCGCGCTGCTGACGTCGGGCACCGTGCGCTTCAAAGTCGATGCCCCGTGGCCACAGCCGTCGCCGATCTCGAAGAACATGCCGTACGCGGTCTTACACGTGGCGGGCGACGAGCTCAAGGAGTTCCTCGGCACCATCGTCGCCAGGTTCCACCGTCAGGTGAAGTTCTCCTGGTTATCCGCGGTGCAGTATCTGAGGAACAAACCGCACCTGGACTGCCCCGATGACACCACGTTCTGCCGCTACATGACGCAGTCGGTGTACACCTACTTCCTGACCGACACCCTCGACCCCGCCGATCGAGAGCTTCTCGAAAAGAACGGCATATCAAGCGATTCTGTGCACAAGTCCGACCTCGCGCCGGTAAGCACGGTCGATCCCTTCCCTGGTCTGTACTGCACTGGCTCCGTCTGCTACTTCCGCGAGACCAGCCCCGAAACATTTGAGATCATCGGTATCGCCATGCTGGACAACCAATTCCAGTTGGGTGAACTTCTGCAGCCGTCGGACGGGAACAGCTGGCTACGAGCGAAAATGCATGTGCTGCAGGGTGCAACCTATCTCTCGCTGTTCGTCACACATCCCAAATGCCACTTCCCGATGGACGCGGTGATCGCGGTGAGCAGGACGACGCTCCCGAAGGAGCACCCGATCGCCAAGCTCCTCGAGCCGCACATGTACCTCCAGCTACCGCTCGACTATTCCGTCCTGCACATCAAGAACGGGCCGGGATACAACGATCCGATGCTCTACTACACCGCCTTCAGTGGCAGCGGAGCATCTCAGTACCGGCTCTTCGAATACTCCTTCGCCGGCCTGCCCGACCATGCGGCCTTTCCGCCGTACACCTTCGGATATCTTCTCGACTCGAGGAAGACCGACTATCTGGCCTACCTCCGAGGGTATTACGACGTCATCCTCGGGTTCGTCCGGAGTGTGGTCGCCGACGTGGAACTCGATGACGTGGTGCTGGAATGGGCGCGGCAATGCGCTCACTATTCGCGGGGGTTCGGCACCCCCGACGGGACATTCGACAAGGAGCAGCTCGCCGACCGTCTCGCGATCATCATCTGGAACTGCTCGGTCGTCCACAGCGCCGACCACCGAGAGTTCTACTCAATTCCCATGGAACACAAGCCCACCCGGCTGCGCATTCCTCCGCCATTCGACAAGAGCGAGTGCTCCTTCGACGAGAAGGACCTCACCCAGGTCGACGACCGCCTGCGCCACTACATGTGGCACGAAATGTACGTGCGGCCGTGGCCGCTGAAGCAGCTTATCGACGTAGACTATCAATTCGCGGAACCGGCTATGCAACAGGCGAATCGGGACTTCGTCGCCGCCCTCGCGACCTACGATGCCAGCCTGACGGACAACAAGTACGCCCCGTTGCGAGAACTCGCGACGAGCATTCACTGGTGAGCTCAAGTGAAGATCGCCATCATCGGAGCCGGCGTCGCAGGCCTGACCGCGGCACATCGCCTGCGCGCCAAGGGGTACCGCGACATCACCGTCTACGAGCGCGAAACGAGCGTGGGCGGAAAGGTGTGCTCATACACCCATGACGGCAGGGCCTACGAGCTCGGTGCGCTGTGGTCGTCTCCCCGCTACCGGATCATCGGTGAGCTGGCCGAGCAAGTGGCCGCCACGCGGCGGCCAGACCGGCTACCGGCCGTCCTGAACCAGGGTTCGACGAGTAGCTACGCCCGCTACCTGCGCGACAACCATCGCCCGCTTGACGTCGGTGCGGCTCTCCTCAAGCTCGCCCGTACCCTCCTGCGGTATCCGATGATTCGGAAGCCGACCCTGACCGATCTTCCGCCGGCTTTGTGCGACGACTTCGACCGATTCGCCGGACGCGAAGGCTTCCAAACCCTCGCCGACGTCTCCGCATCGTTCTTCACCGGCTGCGGATATCTGCAGAACGACCGCGTGCCCGCGATCTACCTGATGAAGATGATGCATCTGTTCATCGACGTCCTCATCGTCGACGTACTCGGTCTGAAGAACACGCGCATCGAAATCTTCGACAACGGCTGGCAGGAGCTCTGGAAGTCGGTCGCGAAGGACTTCGACGTCCGCTGTTCTAGCACCATCACTCAGATCACTCGCCACACCGAGAACGGACAGACCACGACGGCGATCACGGTCGATGGCGCCACCGATGTCTACGACCGCCTGATCCTCGCGTCTCCGTTGGACCGCAGCCATGAATTCATGGACCTGCGGGCCGACGAGCACGAGCTGTTCTCGAAAATCCAGACCCATCGATACAAGGTGAGCCTGATCGAGGCCACCTCGCTGCCCCATGCGTCGGTCGTGGACCACGTGCCGCGCACTATGACGGGCCACGTGAACCTGATCGCGCGCCAGCATCGTGACGCCGACGTCTTCACCGTCTACCAACAGCTCGAGGACGTCGCCAGTGAGGAGGGGGCAACCGAGCTGATGTTGGCGGACGTGGCAACGATGGGAGCGCGGGACGCGAAGGTGATCACAGCCAAGACGTGGAGCTATTTCCCGCATGTGTCCACCGGTGACATCCGTGCCGGGTTCTACGAATCGATGAGCGCATTGCAGGGCAGATACGGCACGTACTACGCAGGCAGCGTCATGAATATGGAGACGGTCGAACACACGGCGCAGTTCTCCGTCGGGCTCGTGGATCGTTGCTTCTGAAGCCGACAGCCCGCCGACTTCGCCCGTAACCATTCCCTCGGAGCCGAAAAAACCTTAAGATTCGCTGAGACAGCAAACGGGTGTCCCGCCGCTTCGCCGGTTTGACACCCCGACCGGGGGGTTTGCCGGAAGTTCGCCAACTTCACGGCCGATCGAAAGCGTGAAGGTGGTGCGTTAATGGTGAATGTTCAGCGTGGTGCGAGGGCGGGAGTCGCTGCCTTCGTACTCGGATTATCCCTTGCGGGTCCTGTCGTCGCCGTTGCCAGCGCCGACGACACCGACCACAGTTCCTCGTCGGGTTCGGCAAATTCGGCAACGTCGAACTCCGGATCCTCGCGTTCCGCGTCGGCGAAGAAACCCACAGGCCACACCGCTCGTGGCCCCAAGGCCACCGCCCCGTCATCCGCGGCAACCGATGGCACCGCGGGCACCTCCTCAGCCAACCGAACCACCGCATCATCGACGGCGTCGGGTGCCGGCTCCTCACATCGCCCCGAGGCACGGACCCGGCGGTCGTCGAGTAATTCGACGACGACAACAACGACCTCGACCGCAGGCAACACTGCCCCCGATACGACGACCGGAACCACCGAGACCGCCGCGAACGAACAGACGTCCACCGAGTCGTCGACCGAAAGCACCATCAAGACCCCGTCGGCGGCCAGCACCACAGCCCAGATGACGGCCATCAGCACGACCGGTAACAAGACGGCCACCGCGTCCGCCGATCCGATCACCGCGCTGGTGAACACCATTCAGAGCTACTTCGCGGGTGCGAGCCTGCTGGTCCGCCGCACATTCTTCAATGAGGCCCCGAAGGTCTCGGTGGTGCAGCTCACCGGCCAGACCACCGGGCCGATCGGTGGCGAGGTCGACGCGGTCGATCCCGAAGCCGATCATCTGGTCTACAAACTGACCCAGCAAGCCCATTACGGCACCGTCACGCTGAACCAGGACGGCTCCTACACCTACACTCCGACAGCCGGCGGTCAATGCAGCAGCACCTGTGTCGACTCCTTCATCGTCTCCGCCACCGACACCGGGCCGCATATCAATCTGCTGAACTGGTTCCGGACCGCGAGCACCTCCGCCGCCGGCGCCGTGTTTCAGGAACCCGTAGGCACCCCGCGGATCACGTACACCTTCAACTACGGCAACGGGTCGCAGTTCTGGTCGAGCGCGGCTCGGGCCGAACTGGCGGCAACGGCGATCTACCTGTCGAGCTACTTTGAACCCCAGCACGACGTCAACATCACGTACCAGGTCACTGGTCAGTACCAGCTGATGGGCGGGACGCTCGCGTCGGCAGGCAGTGATCTGATCAGCAACGACGACGGCTTCTACCCGACCGTGGTGCAGAACAAGATCCTCACGGGCGTGGATTCCAACGGGGCTGCCGCCGACGGCACGATCGACTGGAACTTCGGCTACGGCTGGGGCTACAACGCGGTGTCCAGTAGTCAGTACGACTTCCAGTCCACCGCGATGCACGAGCTGCTGCACACGTACGGCTTCATCTCCGTCGTGGACAGCGCCGGCAACAACACCATCCCGAACTGGACCACGTTCGACAGCTTCATCGTGAACAAGAACGGCACCTCGGTGTTCAACGGCGACACGTTCAACACCACCTACAACCCGAACCTGACCGGTGGCGACACCGGCCTGTACTTCGGTGGTGCCAACGCGGTCGCGGCCTACGGCGGCCCGGTGCCGCTGTACACCCCGAGCCCGTGGGAGTCCGGCAGCTCCATGTCGCACCTGGACGACGACACGTTCACCGGTTCGATGGAGAAACTGATGAACGCCGCGTCCGACACCGGGCTCGGCGTCAGGACCCTGAGCGCAGCCGAGATCGGCATCATGAAGGACCTCGGCTACACGATGGTGTCTCAATCCGCCGGTGCCGGAGTGCTTTTCATCGGCATGATGCTCATCCGCCGCCGCAAGCAGCGGGTAGCCCGCTAGTTATTGCTGCTGGGGCAAGACAGCGTCAGGAAGACGGTGGTGTTGGCCGGCGGGTTATCCCCGCGCAGTCCGTCGACACCGCTGATCTTGCACGACGACAGCGCGCTGTTCTTATCGCCGTCACCGATGTTGACCTGGACCAGGTAGCCCTGGCTCTGCAGCGCCAGGATGCCGTCCGAGGCGTTCTGGTTCTGGTTGAACGCCCGCGGCGGCATCTGGATGATGCCCTTCTCGGTGGGCGACGGCGCCGGTGCACTGGTCGTGGATGTGGTGCTGGACGGGCTCTCCTTGGAGGACTGCCCGCAACCCGCTGAAAGACCCACCGCGGCAACGACTGCCACGAAGCCCGCAGTCAGCGTGAGCTGGCGAGAAAACGTGACCGATCGATTCATGCCGTCGGTACCGGCGATCCCATTGACCATGATCCGCAACCTAGCCTCCACTGCGCGCGCGACAAAATATATTCGGCCATTCCAACCGCGGTTCAGACAAAATTCTTCCGCGCGCAACCTGCTCGACATCACCATTCGCACGCAGCGCCGTTGGTACCGTCGGGCATGTCGACGGCGCGGGCGATGAAATGGTTGTCGCTGTGCGCGGTCGTCGTCTCCGTCGGGGGGCTCACCTTCGCAACCAGCCGGCCCGACAGCACGCCAGTTCCCGCCGGCATCATCACCGGGCCGTACGCATCGCTATTGGCCGCCTCCACCGATCTGGGTCCAGCAGGCACCGATCAGGTCCAGCTCGTGGCGGGGCTGCACACCGATTCACGGCCTGCGGCGCTGATCGACTGGGCGCAGCAGCACGGATTGTCGGTGCGCTGGCAACCCGGAAACCGGTGGGCCGCCCTGACGGGCGCGCCTCCTGCGGTGGGTGCGGCATTCGACGTTGCCGTCCACGACTACCGGAGCCGGCTGGGCCAGGTGTTCTACGCCTCACCCCAGCAGCCGGCCATCCCCGTCGCGATCGCGAGCGAGGTCAGCGAACTCGGCCGAATCCTCGGCTACATACCGCATCACGAGTCGGTGCCGTTCATCGTGCCGCTGGATGTACCCGACCAGGGCCTGTCCCCCGCTGGGCTGCTGCGGACCTACAACGCTGCGACGTTGCGCGACGGCGGCTACACCGGTAAGGGCACCACGGTGCTGGTGTTCGCCTTCGACGGATTCGACCAAGAAGACCTCGATATGTTTGCGACGTCGTTCGACCTGCCCAAGTTCACCCCAGAACTCATGGGCGACATGCCTTCCCAACGCTCCGGCGAGGCGACCATGGACCTCGAGGCCATCCACGCGGTCGCCCCCGACGCCAAGACCGTTCTGGTCAACGCCCGAAGCACGGTATCCGGTGACGCCACCTATCAGAAGATCGGCGCGTTGATGGACGAGGCCGACCGCCGTTATCCCGGTGCGGTGTGGAGCTTTTCGATCGGGTGGGGCTGCGACAAGATCGCGACTGCGGCGGACCTACTGCCGGTGCGCTCGGCGCTGAGCACGGCGATGCGCCGCGGCACCACCGCGTTCAACGCCAGCGGTGACCTCGCCGGCCTGGAATGCAAGGGCGGCCACAACTGGTCCTCACCACCGGCTCCCGACGATGTTGGCCTGGACTCGGTGGCATCGGTGCCGGAGATGACCGACGTCGGCGGCACCACCTTGTCGACCGACGCCGACGGGCACTGGCAGGCCGAGCAGTCCTGGTTCGCCCCCGCGATCTCTCAGGGCACCGGCGGTGGCGTGTCCAACCTGTTCGCACGCCCGCCATGGCAATCGGGATTGCGGGTGGCCGCTCCCCCGGGCCGGCGGCTGACACCCGACATCGCTGCGGTCGCCGACCCGTACACCGGTGTCCGGATCGTCTTCCGACGCCAGCATGCGGTGGGTGGCGGCACATCGTTGTCGGCGCCGATCTGGGCCGGTCTGACCGCGCTAATGAACGACTACCTCGTGCACAACGGTGGCGGACCGGTCGGCGAATTGAACCCGTTGCTCTACGAAATCGCCCAGGGGGCAAGACTTCCGGCGTTCCGTGATGTCACTCTGGGCGGCAATGCCGTCGATGATGCCGGGCCGGGCTACGACCTCGTGACGGGGCTGGGCACACCGGATGTCGACCATCTGGTCCAGGACATCCTGGCGCTACAGAAGTGCGGTGTCGGATGCGGGTGACCATCGATTGCCCGGCGTGCGGTACCGAGGTGCCCGCCGGGGTGTTCTGCGGGACGTGTGGCGCGCACCTGAATCCGCAACCCGGTGATGGTCCACGGTGGCTGCGTCCCCGGGTGTTCTGCGCCGCGCCCAACGAACACGTGTTGCGGCCCGCGATCGCGAGCTCGCTGTTTCCACACCTGACTCAGTTCTCCCGCACCGCGTTCAACCTCGGACTGGTTCTGGTCGTCGTCGCGATGGCCGCGGCCGTCCAGTTGCGCCTGCCCGGCGCGTTGGTGACGGTCGCTGCCCTCGGGCTGCCGCTGCTGTTCGTGATCTACCGACGTCAATCCGGGGTCTACCAGGACATCCCCCGCAGCTCGCTGGCGATCACCGTCGCACTCGGCGTCGCGATCGGCGTGGGCTGGGTGCTGCTCACCGGCGATCTGGTGATCCGGGAAACAGGCTCGCCGTTCGACGCCGGGATCGCCGGCAACCGGGTACTGCGCGACGGCCTCGGTGTCGCCGAGGGCGGCGCCCTGCTGATGATGATTCCGGCGTTGGTGGTCCGGCTGATCCGACCAGGTGTACGGGAATCGTTGAACGGCTTTGTGATCGGCGTGCTCTCCGCGCTCAGCTTCACGGCTGCAGCCACGTTCACCAGACTGGCGCCTCAATTCGCGGCGGCCACGGTCGCCAAGAATCGGCCGGTGGAGTGGCTGGTGGTCGAAGCCGCTATCCGTGGCGTGACCATCCCGCTGACCGCGGCCTGCGCCGGCGGATTACTCGGCGCCGCACTGTGGTTCAGACGGTCGATCGGCCCTAACGGGGGGCGCCGCTGGCTCGCGAATGTGGCACTCGTGATCTTCGGGGTCGCCGTCCTTGGCGTCTACGCGACCGTGGGCGTCACCGATGTCGCGGGACTCCCCCAGGAGACGATGCTGGCCTGGCATATCGCGATGGCACTGGTGGCGCTACTGGCTCTGCGGATCGGTTTGCAACTCGCTCTGCTGTACGAGGAGCCGGATCCCATCCGCGGTGATCCGCAGTTGTGTTTGCACTGCCGAAACGTGGTGCCGGAGATGGCGTTCTGCCCGTCCTGCGGTGCGGCCACCCATGCGTCATCGGCCAAGTCCCGGGCCGAACGCCGCAAGGTGGTCCCGCAGTCCGGCCCGCCCGACGCCGCGCCGGTCTGGCCGGGCTACGCGGTTGACGCACCGACGTATACGACGGCGCCGCTGTCGCGCACGACGAGCGTCCGCGTCCTGAGCATGTGGGCGGTGGTGATCGTTGTGGTGACCACACCCCTGATCGCCCTGTCGGCGAGCATCTCGGAACCGGCCGTCGTCTACAACTGCCCGCCCGATTGTGGCCGGCCGCCCAGCGGCACACCGGTGGCGGCGCTCCCGCGGTTCACCGCCCCCGACGGCGGGTTCTCGGTGTCCTACCCCATTTCTGGCTCGGCCTACGACATCACCTTTGCCGCGGACGGGGTCACGGCGCTCTACACCGGCGGTGACGGCGGCACGTTGAAGCTGTGGAGCCAGCCTGCCGGGGGAAGGTCAGCCAAGGAGATCGCCAAGTCGATCCTCGCCGCGCGCTACCCGGATTCCCGGATCGCCTACGAGATCCCGAACGCGATGGTCGGCTATCAGAACGGGTACGGCGAGGTCACCGACATCTGGCCGCAGGACGGCGACGCCAGTTACCGGCATCTGCGGGCGGTCATTCTGGTCGCCGTCAAGCACGACCTCGCGCTGATCGCGGGCGCCGTCGGGCCCTACCGCGAGTTCGGCCCGAAGTTCGGTCCCGGCCGGCCCTCAGCCGCCAACCTTGAGCTGGCGATGGATTTGGACAAGTACGTCAACAGCTTTGCCTGGCGCGACGATCCGCCCCGCTGAGCCAAGCGCGCTGAGGCGCCTAATTCGTCGGACTGTTGTTGCTCGGCGGGCACGACATGTCGACGTAGATCGTCTGGAACTGCCCGTTGGGCAGCGGGCCAGACACCGTCGGATGAAAGCCGGTCACCTGGCACGCCGATTTCTCGCGCTCGTCGAGATAGCCGGCGTCCTTGCCGACTCCGTTCAGCACGACGTGGTAGCCCCAGGCGTGCAACTGGCTGATCGTGTCGCCGGCATAGGGCCCGAAGCTTTGAATATCGGCCTGCGCGATGCCGGATCCCAGCACAGCGACCGCGGCGCCGCTGCCGACCAGGCACATCTTGAGAACCGTCGCTGCGACCATCCTTAGCCCCCTTAACGAAAATTAAACGCAAGGTGAACTTGAGGTTAACGACAATGGACGCACGGGTGACCCGTTTGGCAAAAGATGATTCTCAGATCGGCATGCGGTAGCCGTAAAACTCCTGGTCCTCGTTGTACCCGCCCTGCCCAGCACCGAGATGTTCGAAGGACTCCACGAACTCGATCGCCACAATCCACTTGACCTGTTTGAAGCCGAGTTCAACCTCGTCCCGCAGCCGCAGTGGGGCGCCGTGCGAGACGTTCAGCGGCTCACCATTCATCTCGTAAGCGAGGATCGTCTGGTGGTGGTGCATGTTCGCGATCGGGTGGCAGTCGTAGTACCGACCTCCCTCGGGCCCGTCAGCGAAGGAGTAGAAGACCACCCATTTCGCGCTCGACAGGGGCTCGGCCATCTCGCAGATGACACTCATCGGCACGCCTGACCATTTGGCTATCCCAGACCACCCTTGTATGCAGAAGTGCTGGGTGATCTGGTCCTGTTTGGGTAGGGCAAGTAGTTCTTCGTAGGAGAGGTCGAGCGGGTTCTGCACCAGACCATCAACCCGAAGCCGGTAGCGCTCCCAACCGGCCGCCTCGAGGCGCCGATATTCATCGGACTCGGGCTTCTCGCCGTTGGTCCAGAAGTATGGCGAGATATCGTCTTCCGAATATGTCGCCGTCGGCTTGGTCAGTTCCAGTTGGGCTTTGATCCGCCCGACGATCAGACGACCGACCTTCTGGATCACCCGCGGGTGCTTGATGGTCAGCGGAGAGGCGACCAACCAGAATGCGACGACAATTGCCATCCACACCCCGTAGAGCGCCACCCCCCACCACGAATTCGTGTTGGTACCAAGGGTGATGTGGTTGACGTTGCCCACGAAGCCGGTGATGAAGATCATCACCGTGTGCATGACGATGAAGATCAGCATCCACACCAGCACACCGAAGTGGACAGTGCGTGCGACCTGGCGGTTCAACAATCCGGCACCGGTGCCGAATCGGCCGGCGATCGACGGCGCCTGCAGCAGACCCGTGACGAAAGCCAGGGGCGCGGCAATGAAAATCGTGACGAAGTACGCGATCAATTGCAGAGCGTTGTAGGTGCTGAACCCGGCGTTCTCGGGCAGCTGGAGCGAAAGATACTGCAGCGCAGTCGATAACGCATTGGGGAACACATCCAACGAGGTAGGCACCAGGCGCTTCCACTGGTCCGTGCAGAACAACAAGACGATGAAGAGCACCCCGTTGATCAACCACAGGAGGTCGAAACTGAAGTGCCACCACCGAGCAAGACCTACCGAGTGCCGAAAACCGGGTAATCCCAACTGTTTCGGTAACGCAACCGAGTCTTCCTTTGCGGTCCAGATCGTGTCGGCGTCGTCGCTGTCCCGGCGGTTGCGCGGCACCGACTCGCGTAACCGCATCCACTCCGAGTCGGGCTTGCTTCCGGCGTTGAGATACAACCGCGGGTGATCGGCGAGGATCTGCAGTCCCGCGCGAATGATGAACATCATGAAGAGCAAGTTGAAGAAATGCTGCCAGCGCAGCCACCACGGGAATCCGGACTCAACGGGTTCCACGTATTGCGTTGATGTGCCCGGATATCTGGCGATGAACTCGTGGAACCATTCGTAGTGCGCCATTTCGCGCACGGCCGCGATCGATACCACCAACCCGATGAGGCCAAGCGGGATCAGCCACAGGCTGGTGAACCACCGTCGGCCGATCCGCACCGACGGCATCTGCGCACGCGTCTGCGGGATTCCCCCGGCCCAGTCGTCGATGACAATCGGGCCGTCATGGTGGCCTTGGTTGTAGTAGGGCTGCAGTGATTCGCGCAATGGATCGGCGTCGCCAGGCTTCATCAGACCCCCTCGTGTTGCGGGTGATGTTAGACCGCGCGCCCGGACGTAGGTCGAAGAACCGATGGGCTCAGTGACCGCCCAGACCGGTGAGGATCAGCACCACACCGATGACAACCAGCGCGACCGCACTGATTTCGGCTTGGCGGCGCTCAATCCAGGATCGCAACCGGTCCAACGTGTGGTCGAACCGCTGGGCCGCCACCAGGTGGGCCAGCACCGGGAGCGCCGTCGTCGAACCGGCCAACGCGACGAAATAGCCGACGGCCCCACCCCTGCCCGCGGGCCCGAGCGCCGTGGTGGCGATCGCCAAACCCGCTGCCGCACAAGCAACGATGATCTTCGGATTGATCAGGGCGAGCACCAAGCCCATGGCCGCGGTGCGGACCGGCGACAACTTGCCGAGCGCGTCGAGCCACCGGGCCGAGCGCACTGCCTTCCCACGTCGTAGCCACAACACCGCGCCGCTCACGATCAAGAGCGCGCCGCCGATCAGCCGTAACCACAGCTGCGATGACGAGGTGGCATCCGCCGACGCGCCCAGTAGCTTCGGGACATTGACGAAGAACACCGTCAACGCCGCCAGGCCGACAACCCAGCCGCCCGCGAACGCCAGGCCGGCGGCGCGGGGCCGCCTCGAGTACAGCACCAGTAGCAGCGCAGGCAGCACCGACACCGGCGATAGGGCAACCACCAACGCCAGTGGAATCAGCTCGGCGGACACCGACGCCCAGTCACCCGACACCAACCACCTCCGCTCTCAGCAGCGCCAAGTTACGCAGTTCGTTCCGACGGCGCCAGCATTGTGCGCAGCACAATTCGAGAGAGAGGTCACTCCTCGTCGGTGATATCCGGCCGCGGGCGCTGCTCACCGAACAACGGCCGCCGCAGTGGCTGATGGCCGTGGACACCTTCGGCATACGCGGTTTCGGCATGCTGGGTGAAGTCCACCCCCGCGGTTTCGTCCTCCGGGCTCAGCCGGAAGCCGATCGTCCGATCGATGAGCTTGGCCAGCGCGAACGACATGATGAAGGCGTAGGCCGCCACCACGACCATCGCAAGTGCCTGCTTACCCAGCTGGGCCAGCCCGCCGCCGTAGAACAGTCCCTGCGGTCCGCCGGTCATCACGTCGGTAGCCAGGAAGCCGATCAGCAGCACGCCGACCACGCCGCCGACGAAGTGCACCCCGACCACATCGAGGGAGTCGTCGTAGCCGAACTTGAACTTCAGCCCGATCGCGAACGAGCACACGATGCCCGCCAATACCCCGACCACCGCGGCACCGAGGGTGTTCACCGTCCCGCACGACGGCGTGATCGCGACGAGTCCAGCGACCACCCCGGAGGCAGCACCGAACGTGGTCGGTCGCCCGTCGCGGATCTGCTCGACCGACAGCCAGCCCAGCATGCCAAGGCAGCCAGCCACCAACGTGTTGAGGAAGATGGCCGCCGCCATACCGTTGGCGGCCAGCGCGGACCCGGCGTTGAAGCCGAACCATCCGAACCACAGCAGCCCGACGCCCAACAGCACGAAGGGCAGATTGTGCGGGCGCATCGCATCGACCTTGAAGCCGATGCGCGGTCCCAGCACCAGGGCCAGCGCCAGCGCGGAGGACCCCGAGACGATTTCGACGACAAGGCCGCCGGCGTAGTCGAGCACACCGAGCTTGAACAGCCAACCACCGGGCGACCAAACCCAGTGCGCCACAACGGCATACACGACGATGGACCAGACGGGCACGAAGATCATCCAGGCGGCGAACTTGGCCCGGTCGGCGATCGCGCCGCTGATCAGGGCCGCGGTGATGATCGCGAAGCTGAGCTGGAAGGTGGAGAACAGCAGCTCGGGAACCGTGCCGTGCACGGTGCTCGGACCGATCCCGGCCATCCCGACGTGCGACAGGTCGCCGATCACTCCGCCCAGGCTGGTTCCGGAGAACGCCAGGGTGTAGCCGAAGAGCAGCCACGCCACCGTGACGAGCGGGATCGAGATGAAGCTCATCATGATCATGTTGAGCACACCGGTGGTGCGGACCATGCCGCCGTAGAAAATGGCCAGCCCGGGGGTCATCAACAAGACGAGCGCTGTGCTGGCCAGCAGCCACGCGGTGGCGGCGGGATCGATCGCATCCAAGTCCGGCTCCTTCGACGGTCCCGACGAGAATGTCGGCGCGGTGTTTCCTGGGTGCGGCGATCATGTTTCCGGCGTGTTTCGCCCCTCACCGGGCGAAGATTGTTCTCATGTTCGGCGATTGGTGGCTGACCCTCGTCTCCATCGGCGCTGCCCTGATCTTGGTCTGGCTGGTCCTTGCCATCGCGTTGTGGCTGCTCAAACCCGACGACATCGGGATCGCGGACGTGCTTCGGTTGCTGCCGGATGTGCTGCGCCTGCTCAAACGCCTGGCCGCTGATTCGCAGCTGCCCTGGCGGATCCGTGTCGTTATTGCTGGCCTCCTGATATTTCTAGCCTCACCGTTCGACCTGATTCCCGACTTCATTCCGGTGCTCGGCTACGCCGACGACGTCATCATCACCGCGCTGGTGCTGCGCTGGGTCACCCGGACCGCAGGCCCACAGGCGCTGGCGGCCCATTGGCCGGGAACACCCGACGGGCTGACTGCCCTGCGCCGGGTGTGCAGATTGTCCGAATCGGTATGACCAACCTTCGGTCACGGCACGGGCCCTCTTGGGTACGCTCTGCTGAGCGACTGCTTAGCCCGGCATGTCGACGACGCATTGGAGCTCACGCAATGGCCGCACCCGTCACCCGTTACGCAGGAACGCGCGTCGCGCGGGTCGAGGACACTCGCCTGCTCACCGGGCACGGCACCTACGTCGACGACATCGTCCGGCCGGGCATGCTGCACGCCTGCTTCGTGCGCAGCCCGTTCGCCCACGCCCGGATCAACAGCATCGACGTCTCGGCGGCACTCGCCTTGCCGGGCGTGCACGCGGTACTCACCGCCGCCGATCTGAATCCCGATGTCAAAGAGGCCTGGCATGCGGTCACGGGTAAGGACGTCGCCGATACTCCCCGCCCGCCGCTGGCCGAAGGCGAGGTGAAGTTCGTCGGTGACCCGGTTGCCATCGTCATCGCCGAGAACCGCTACCTCGCCGAGGACGCCATCGAGCTGGTCGACGTCGACTACGACCCACTGCCCGCCATCGCCGATTTCACCCAAGCGGTGAACTCCGACGCGGTGGTCCACGAGGCGTACCCCGACAACGTCGCCGGCGGCCTTGGCGGAGCCCCGCCGGACGAAGAGGCCTTCGCCGCCGCGGCCTACGTCGCCGACGAGCAGATCTATCAGCAGTCCCACGTCCCGGTGCCGATCGAAACCCGCGGGCTGGTCGTCGAATGGGTCGCCGCCACGCAGGAACTCACGCTGTGGGCCTCCACCCAGACCCCGCACGAGCTGCGTGCGTTCGCCGCACGCCTGCTCGGCATCCCGGCTCAAGGGGTCCGCGTCATCACCCGTGACACCGGCGGCGGCTTCGGTCAGAAGGTCGTCCCGATGCGCGAGGACATGTGCATCATGCTGGCCGCCCGCAAGGTGCCCGCGGCACTCAAGTGGATCGAGGACCGCCGCGAGAACCTGATGTCGGCCGGGCAGGCGCGCCACGTCGACGGACGCGCGCGGATGGCGTTCGATGCCGACGGGGCTATCACCGCCGTCGCGATCGACTTCCTCCAGGACATCGGGGCCTACCCCACCCCGTATCCGGTGCTGACCACCGCGGCCATCGGGATGTTCTTCCCCGGCCCCTACCGGGTGCCCAAGTGCAGCTTCAACTACAAGACGGTGTTCACCAACACCGCCGGCCTGGCCGCCTACCGTGGGCCGTGGCAGTACGAAACCCTCACGCGGGAAATGCTTCTCGACATCGCGGCCCGCAAGATGGGCATCGATCCCGTTGAACTGCGGCGCAAGAACCTACTGCGCCGCGACGAGATGCCCTACTTCAACCCCAACGGCATGCCCTATGACCACGTCGCCCCGATGGAGACCTTCGAGCAGGCGGTCAAGATTCTCGACCACGAAGGGTTCCGCAAGGAGCAGGCCGAGGCCCTGGCCCAGGGCCGCTATCTCGGCCTCGGGTTATCCGCCTACATCGAGCCGACCGGTGCCGCGACCGGACATCTGGCCACCGAGGGCTGCACTATCCGCATGGAGCCCACCGGCAAGATCAACGTCTACGTGAACGGTGGCTCGAGCGGGAACAGCATCGAGACCACCGTCGTGCAGCTCACCGCCGACGCGCTCGGCGCCGACATCAACGACGTGTCGACGATCCAGGGCGACACCGCGGTGACTCCGTACGGGGCAGGCACGCAGGGCAGCCGCAGCGGGCCGATGACCGCCGGTGCGGTCAACGACGCGGGCACCATCCTGCGCCAGCAGTTGGTGGCGATGGCAGCCCACGTCCTCGGTGTCGAGGAGGCGGAGATCGAGCTGGCCAACTCGCGGGCCATTGTGAAGGACGATTCCGCGGAGCCCTCCAGAAGCGTCAGTTTCGCCGATCTGGCCTACCGCTCCTACTACGAGCCGCAGGCCCTGGCACCGGGAATGGCAGCCACACTGGAGGCGACCGCACGCTTCACATCGCAGACAATGATCCACTGGGCCAACGCAACTCATGCATGTACGTGTGAGGTGGATGTCACCACCGGCAGGGTGACGCTGACTCGCTACATCGTCAGCGAGGATGTCGGCCCGATGATCAACCCCAACGTCGTGGAGGGCCAGATCGCCGGCGGGACCGTCCAGGGAATCGGCGGCGCACTGCTGGAGAACCTGGTCTATGACGAAGACGGAAACCCGTTGTCCACCACATTCGTCGACTATCTGCTGCCGACGGCCACCGAGGTACCGCCGATCGAGTACGGACACCTGGAGGTGCCCGGCCCGGGTGTGGGTGGCTACAAGGGCTGCGGCGAGGGCGGGGCCATCGGCTCCACCCCCGCGGTGATCAACGCGATCAACGACGCTCTTGCCCCACTCGGGGTGACCGTCACCAAGCTACCGGCGACCCCGTCGCAGATCGTGGCGCTGATCGAGGCGGCCGCAGGGAACTAGCCCTGCGGCACACCGGTTTCCGCGGCCTGATGAACCGCGTTGACGATGCCCTGGTAGCCGGTACAGCGGCAGAAGTTGCCGGACAGGCCCTCGCGGATCTCCTCGTCGGTGGGATGCGGGTTGTCCCGTAGCAGCGCCGTGATCGACATGACGAAACCCGGTGTGCAGAAACCACACTGAAGACCATGGCAGTCACGAAGGGCTGCCTGTACCGTCGACAGCTCACCGTCAGCAGACGCGACGCCCTCGACAGTCGAGACCTCCGCCCCCTCGGCCTGCACCGCGAACACCAGGCAGGACCGCACCGCCGCCCCGTCGAGCAAAACCGTGCACGCACCGCACGAGCCGTGCTCGCAGCCCAGGTGCGTGCCGGTCAGACCGCATCGCTCGCGCAGGAAGTCGGCCAGGGTCAGCCGCGGCTCCACGATCGAGTCAAACGGAATTCCATTGACCGACACCTGGATCGGACGTTCATGCATCGAATGCCTCCTTGACCGCGGACCGCCATGCCTGTGCGGCCATCGCCGCCCCGATCCTTCGCCGATAGTCGGCCGAACCCTGAAGATCGGCAGGAATGTCGTCGAGTCCGCTCATCGCGAGCTCACCGATCTCTTCGGCGGTGATGTCACCGATCGGGCGACCGGCGATCGCCGCCTCGGCGGCCGAGGCGCGCCGCGGTGTGGCGGACATCCCCAGTAAGCCGATGCCGCTGCGCCGCACGCGGTCGTCATCGTCGAGTTCGACGGCAGCCACCGCCCCGGCGATCGCGAAATCACCGTGACGGCGCGCGAATTCCTCGACGCCGAAGCCGCACCGGCCTGACCAGACCGGGAACCGCAGGCCCACCAAGATCTCGTCGGGCTCCATCGCCGTCTCCCATACGCCGGCGAAGAACTCAGCAGCCGCGATCTCGCGGCGTCCCGATGTCGACACTGTCTCCATCGTCGCGTCCAGCGCCAGCGCGACGGCCGAATACTCGGAGGCCGGATCGGCGTGGGCGATCGAGCCACCGATGGTGCCCCGGCTGCGGATCTGGAAGTGTCCGATCAGCGGGGTGGCCCGGGTGAGCAGCGGCACGGCGGTGCGCACCCGCTCGTCTGCCCCGACCGCGGCATGGGTGGTGCCGCCACCGATGCGCACCTCGTCGTCGCGCTCCTCGATGCCCTTCATCTCCTGCAACCGCGAGATGTCGATGAGGTGGTCGAAGAACGCCAGGCGCATCGCCAGCATCGGAACCAGGCTTTGTCCCCCGCCCAGCAGTTTGCCGTCGTCGCCGTATTCGGTCAGCATCTGCGCCGCCTCGGCGACGCTGTCAGGCCGGTGATAGTCGAATGGCGCCGGCTTCATCGGCGGCCGCCGCAGCGCATCATGCTAAGCACGTGCACAGCATAGCGGTGGCGGTCGGCTACCACGCGGAGATCGTCGCGGGGACCTGGTTGGGTCACGGCACCAGGCCTGACTGGGGCCTCACCAGCATTTGCCCGCATACTGTCGATCATGGATCCGTCGCCGCCTCCACCGGCGGCCGCTGCGGGCAACCGCCACGGCCGCCATCGCGGGCGGTCGAGCGCGGGCCGGCGGGCATGGAAGATCATCGCCCGATCCGCGATCGGACTGGCCTCGGTGGTGGTGGTGATGATCACCGGGCTGGCCTATTCGCAGGCGCATGGGTTGCTCAGTGGCATCACGGTGTCGCAGGCGCTGGGTTCGGACGAGCCGCGCTCCAGCGGCGGCGCGATGAACATCCTGCTCATCGGGCTGGACTCCCGCAAAGACCAGGCCGGCAACGAGCTGCCGGATGCACTACTGGACAAACTGCACGCCGGCGACTCCGACTCGGGCGGCTACAACACCAACACTTTGATCCTTGTGCACATCAGCGCCGACGACCACGTCGTCGCGTTCTCGATTCCGCGTGATGACTACGTCGCCGTCACCGGCATCAAGGGCTACAACCACATCAAGATCAAGGAAGCGTACGGGCTGACCAAGGCGCAGACCGAGCAGAAGCTGGTCGACGAAGGCATCGGCGATCGCGCCGAGCTGGAACGTGCCGGCCGGGAGGCCGGGCGCAAGGCGACCATCCGAGCGGTCCGCAACCTGACCGGCCAGCCCATCGACTACTTCGCCGAGGTCAACCTCGCCAGCTTCTATCACCTCGCCGAGAGCCTCGGCGGCATCGATGTATGCCTCAACCACGCGGTCCACGACGACTACTCCGGCGCGAACTTTCCGGCCGGCCGCCAGACACTGAATGCCGAGCAGGCCCTGGCGTTCGTGCGGCAACGGCATGGGCTGGAAAACGGGGACCTCGACCGCACCCATCGCCAGCAGGCCTTCCTGCTATCGGTGATGCATCAACTGCAGGAGTCGGGCTCGTTCACCGACCTGGATCAGTTCAAGCGGTTGATGGGCGTCGCCCGCCAGGACATCGTGCTGTCGGAAGGCTGGGGCGAGGACCAGTTCCGCAGGATGGCCGCGCTGGCCGGTGGCAATGTCGAGTTCCGGACGCTGCCGGTGGTGCGCTACGAGAACGTCAACGGCCAGGACGTCAACATCGTCGACCCGACCAAGATCCGCGCCGAGATCGCAAGGGCCATCGGCGGCGACTCGGCGACAGCGACCACCAGCACTGTGCCGCAACCGCTTCCACCGTCCAACCCCAAGACCGTGGTCAGCATCGTCAATGCCAGCGACACCTCGGGCCTGGCGTCCCTGGCGGCCTCGCTGCTGGGCAAGCACGACTTCACCGTCGACGAGGTCCGTGACCGCGAGTCCGGCGAACCGATCGACACCGTGATCACCTACGGCCCGGGCGGGCAGACCGATGCGCAGTCGGTGGCAACCCTGCTCGGGGTCGAGAACGCTCCGCAGGCCACCAGCTCGCTGGCCGCCGATCACGTGCGGGTCGTCCTCGGCCAGGGTTACGACGTCCCGCAGGATCAGCCGCAGACCCAGGACGTCGCCGCCACCTCGACGACCGGCCGCAGCTGGTCCGAGATGACCATCACCCCCACCCCCGACCAGGGCGCCCCGATCGACGGCGGCAAGGTCCCCTGTGTGAACTAGGGCTGGTGCCCGTAACTAACAGTGAATTCCCCTGGCGCCGGATCGCCTAGATGACCACGATGGACGTCATGCGCGTAGGAGTCATCGGACTGGGCAACATGGGCGCGGGCATCGCCGCGAATCTGATCAAGGCCGGACACGACGTGACCGTCTACAACCGGTCCCGGCCGAAGGTGGATGCGCTGGCGGCCGAGGGCGCCCGGCCGGCCGACAGCGTGGCCGACGCGTGCGGTGGAGACGTCGTGCTGACGATGCTCGCCAATGACGAGGCCGTGGCGGGGGTGGCATTCGGCGACGGCGGCATCATCGCGTCGGCCGCACCCGGCACCGTCCACATCTCGTCGAGCACGATCAGCGTCGGTCTCTCGAAGCGCCTCACCGAGGCGCACGCCGCCGCCGGGCGGGGATTCGTGGCGGCCCCGGTGTTCGGCCGGCCGGAGGCCGCGGCCGCGGCGGCGTTGTTCGTCGTCGCCGCAGGCCCGGCCGAGACGGTGGGCTCGGTGACGCCGGTGTTCGATGCCATCGGCCAGCGAACCTTCGTGGTGTCCGAGGACCCGTCGGCGGCCAACCTGGTCAAGCTCAGCGGCAACTTCCTGATCGGCTCGGTGATCGAGTCACTCGGTGAAGCGATGGCGCTGGTCGATCGGGGCGGGGTCGACAAACACCAATACCTGGACATCCTGACCTCGACGCTGTTCTCGGCGCCGGTCTACCGGACCTACGGCAGCCTCATCGCCAGTGAGCAGTTCGAGCCGGCCGGATTCGCAGCACCGTTGGGCCACAAGGACATTGGGCTGGTGCTCGCGGCCGCCGAAGAGCTGCGGGTGCCGTTGCCCATCGCCAGCCTGCTACGCGACCGGTTCCTGCGACTGCTCGCCGAGGGTGGCGACCAGCTGGATTGGTCGGCGATCAGCAGCCTTGCGGCTCGCGACGCGGGTGCCTCAGACCACTCCGCGTAGCGCGTCGGCGCCAAAGGCGGGCTCCAGCATCGCCGAGTAGTCCGGGCCGCGGCGCAGGTTCTGACCGCCGTCGACGCCGATGATCTGGCCGGTGATCCACTGCGCGGCATCGCTGAGCAGGAACAGCGCCATGTTGGCGACGTCCTCGACCTCGCCGGGGCGCGGCAGCGGTGTGCACTCGGCATAGTCGCCGCTGAGTTCGGGTGAGTCGAGCACCATCTGCACGAGCTCGGTGCGGATCAGTCCCGGCCGGATGCCGTTGACCCGCACCCAGGATGCCCCGAGTTCGTCGGCCGCCAGCTTGATCAGGTGATCCAGGCCCGCCTTGGTGACGCCGTACGGCCCGAACCAGCGGTGGGTGTTGCTGGACGCAATCGAGGAGATGCCGACGAAGGAGCCACCACCGCCGCGCACCATCTCGCGGGCCGAGTGCTTCAGCACGTACATCGAGCCGTTGATGTTGAGGTCCACGGTGGCGCGCCAGCCCTCGGAGTCCATCTGCGTGATCGGGCCGATCGTCTGCGAACCGCCTGCGCAGTGCACGACACCGTTCAGCCGGCCGTTCCACGCCGTAGTCGCGTCGATGGCCGCAGCGATCTGGTCCTCGTTGGTCACGTCGGCGGGCTCGTAGTTGACATTGCCTTGCGGCGCAACGGCCTTGATTTCGTCGACGGTCGCCGCCAGGCGATCAGTGTTGCGGCCGACGATCATGACATTGGCGCCAGCCTTGGCCAGCCCCTCCGCCACGCCCTTACCGATACCGCTGCCACCACCGGTGACCAGGAACGTCCGATCCTCGAACGAGAGCTGCACGCCGCACTCCTCACACAAAACTAGAACAGGTCACTCAAAACTAGAACAGGTTCTCCGTATCGAACCACGGCGCCCCGTCACCGCATAGAGCCCGTCCCACTACCTCGTGACGTCCGGGGCACGCCCAGATTTGCGAACACCGCCAGCGAACATCTCACGGCACACAATCGGGCCCATTCAACGGGTCTTGATAGCTGTTTACGGCGGCGATATCGACGCCACTGAAGCAGACTCGGGCGGCCATTCTGTTCCGGCAGAGGCGTCGCTCATATTCGACAGACATATGCCGGCTTGGCCCGATCGACCGTCGTGAGACCCGGTCAGGCGGGGCGAATACTTTTGGGCCGAAAATATTGACTGAGGTGTAACAAGCGGCCGACCGGTTTCGATAAAGCCGCCGAACAACTGCGGGACGGGGAAGGCAGCCCTACACTGCCCTGACACGGCCACTCAGCAAACCAAGTAGAAGGCACAAACATGGCTAAATTGAAGGATTCGGCGCAGCGCCTAGCTCTGGCCGGCGGCTTCGCGTTCGCGGTGGCGGCGGCGCCGGCACTGGCTGCGTTCGCCGTTCCGGCAGCGGGGCCGATGGCGGCATGCCCCGCCGGACAAGCGGTCAATCCGGCAACCGGCGGGTGTGAGGTGCAGCCGGCCGCCGGCCCGCAGGGCGGCCTGCCGCAGGTCAATGGAATACCTTGCACAGGCGCAAACACCGGTCAGTGCATAGGATTGCAACAAGAGCAGCAGGCTCCCGCAGTGCAACCCCGCACCACTGTCTCGTCCAGTCCGTAGAAACGGAGGGCCGGCTTCGGAACTCCGTCGACTTCTCTAGGAAAGTGTGAAGTATGGCGATTTCCTCCTCAGTCGGCCGCCGCGTTCTTCTCGCCGGTGGATTCAGCATCGCGATCGCGGTCGCGCCCGTCGTTGCCTTCGTCGCGTCGCCGTCGGGCGCACCGGCGGGTCCCGCCATCGCCTGTCCGGCCGGTGAGTCCGAGGATCTGTACACCGACCAGTGCATCCCGGAGATGGTGCCGAACCAGCCGGGCGGCAACTACCCCACGTCGACCAGTGGCGGCGGTACCACCAGCTATTCGACTCCGGGCGACTCCAGCAGCTTGCCTGAGGTTCAGGGCATTCCCTGCACGGGCCACAACACCGGCGAGTGCATCGGACTGCAGGAGAATCAGGTGCCCGCCGTCAGTCCACATTCGAGCATTTCGTCCAGCCCGTAGTCAGCGGGAACATCAGGGAGGCAACGATGCCGGTCCATTCCACCTGGGTGGTAAAGCTTTTGGCCGCGAGCGCCTGTGCGCTCGCGGTTGGCGCAGCTCCGATGGCGCACGCCGAAGGCGGCGGGATACCCGAGCCGGGACCCGCACCCCAGCCGGCGGCATCACAACCAGGTGGGACGGCCGGCTGCCAGTCCGGGGAGTCGTTGGATCCGTCGACGGGCAACTGCACGCCGACCATGACTTCGGTGGCGACCACCAACGGCGATCAGGCGTTCGACGATCTGCAGCCGCGCACCACCCAAGACATCACCTCGACCGCGGAGACCGGCGTCGGGGCTGACCTGGTGCCCAATATCAATGGCAGCCCCTGCACCGGCTATTGGGAGTCGGCGGTCTGCTACGAGACCAGTCAGGACAACGTCGCCGTCCAGCCCAAGTCGACGATTTCGTCGAGCCCGTAGCCATTATTTGCCCCTTCGCTAAGGTTGAGACATGCCTGCAAAATCTGATCCCACGGAAATTGATGACGTGGAACCGCTGGCCGACAACACGGCGCGCATGGCCCGCCGCGTAGTCGCGGCCTATGCGACCGACGCCGACGAGTGTCGGGTCTTCCTGTCGATGCTCGGTATTGGACCCTCAAAGCTCGAGGCGTAGCCCGTGGCCGGGAGCAGCAAAGCCCGCTCCGGAAACTCTGATTTCGTGGTGGTCGCCAACCGGCTGCCGATCGATATGGAGCGTCTGCCCGACGGCAGCCTGACCTGGAAGCGCAGTCCCGGCGGTCTGGTCACCGCGTTGGAGCCCTTACTGCGCCGGCAACGCGGCGCCTGGATCGGCTGGCCGGGCATCGTCGACGGGCCAGAAGACCCCATCGTCGAAGAAGACCTGCAACTCTTCCCGGTCCGACTGTCCGCCGACGACGTCGCCGAGTACTACGAGGGTTTCTCCAACGCGACGCTGTGGCCCCTGTACCACGATGTGATCGTCAAGCCGATCTACCACCGTGAGTGGTGGGATCGCTACGTCGACGTCAACCGGCGATTCGCCGAAGCGACATCACGCGCGGCCGCCGAAGGCGCCACCGTGTGGGTCCAGGACTACCAGCTTCAGCTGGTGCCCAAGATGCTGCGGATGCTGCGCCCAGACCTGACCATCGGGTTCTTTCTGCACATTCCTTTTCCGCCGGTCGAGCTGTTCATGCAGATGCCGTGGCGGACCGAGATCATCGAAGGCCTGCTTGGCGCGGATCTGGTCGGCTTCCATCTGCCCGGCGGTGCGCAGAACTTCCTATTCCTGTCGCGACGGTTGGTCGGCGCCAACACATCTCGGGCTTCGGTCGGTGTGCGGTCGCGGTTCGGTGAAGTGCAGCTGGGTTCACGCACCGTGAAAGTTGGCGCCTTTCCGATCTCCATCGATTCCGCCGAAATGGACAGCAAGGCGCGCGATCGCGGTATCCGCCGGCGCGCGAAGGAGATTCGCGCCGAGCTCGGCAACCCCCGCAAGATCCTGCTCGGCGTCGACCGGCTGGACTACACCAAAGGCATCGACGTTCGGCTCAAGGCCTTTTCGGAGCTGCTCGCCGAGGGGCGCGCCAAGGGTGACGATACCGTCCTGGTGCAGCTGGCCACCCCGAGCCGCGAACGGGTGGAGAGCTACCGCGTCCTGCGCAACGAAATCGAGCAGCAGGTCGGCCACATCAACGGTGAATACGGCGAAGTCGGCCACCCTGTCGTGCACTACCTGCACCGGCCGGTCCCACGCGACGAGCTGATCGCCTTCTTCGTGGCCGCTGACGTCATGCTGGTGACACCCTTTCGCGACGGCATGAACCTGGTGGCCAAGGAGTACGTGGCCTGCCGCAGCGATCTGGGCGGCGCCCTGGTGCTGAGCGAATTCACCGGTGCCGCAGCCGAACTCCGCCAGGCCTACCTGACCAACCCGCATGATCTGGAAGGCCTCAAGGACACGGTCGAGGCCGCGATCAACCAGACTCCAGAAGAGGGCCGGCGGCGGATGCGGGCGCTACGGCGCCAGGTCCTCACTCACGACGTGGACCGCTGGGCGCGGTCCTTCCTCGACGTGCTGGCCAACGCCAATAGCAAGGGCGATCCCGACTAGTCGCCCATCAAGCCCATCACGCCGAAGGTGCGTTCCGGGTCACGATCAGCAAAGTAAGCCTGCATCGAGGTGCCCAAGGTCGACGGATCCCACGCGGCTCCGTCGGCGTCGAATCGGTGTTCAGCGGTGGGAGCAGCCACCAGCGTGACCGACGGTCCGTACACGATGAAAACCTGACCGTTGACCTTGTCCGAAGCCGGCGAGGCCAGGAACCGCACCAACGTCACCACGTGGTCGGGCGACAGTGGATCGACCTCGCCCTCCGGAAGTTCGGGAGCCTCGCCGAATACGTCGGCGGTCATCGCGGTACGCGCCCGCGGGGCGATCGCGTTGGCCCGCACGCCGTAGCGCCCGAGGCCCCGCGACGCTGTCAGCGTCAGCGCCGTGATGCCGGCTTTGGCGGCACCGTAGTTGGCCTGGCCGACCGGCCCGGACAACCCGGCTTCCGAGGTGGTGTTGATGATGCGGCCGTAGACCGACCCGCCGTTGTCCTTGGCCTGGTTGCGCCAATACGTCGCGGCATTGCGGGTGAGCAGGAAGTGCCCCCGCAAGTGCACCGCGATGACCGCGTCCCAGTCCTCGTCGGTCATGTTGAACAGCATCCGGTCGCGGGTGATGCCGGCGTTGTTGACGACGATGCTCAGCCCACCGAGCCCGTGCGCGGTCGACACCAGCTCGTCGGCCGTGGAGCGCTGGCTGATGTCGCCGGCAACCGCCACACCCTTGGAACCCGCGGCGTTGATCTCGTCGAGAACGTCGGATTCGTCCAGTGCCTTGAGCATGTCGTTGACGACGACCGTCGCACCGGATTTGGCCAACCCGATGGCCTCGGCACGGCCAAGTCCCGAGGCGGCTCCGGTCACCACCGCGACGCGTCCGGACAGATCAGTGGCGTCGTCAGACGCGTGTTGCGCAGTCAACTTACGAATACCTCTAGTCTTTGCGGGTCAGGGCGGCTCGGGGGCATTCGGCGATGGACTGCTCGGCCAGAGCTTCCTCGTCGCCGGGGATCGGGTCCTTGGTCACGATGACGTAGTCCTCATCGTCGAGTTCGAACAGGTCCGGGGCGATTCCCACACAGACGGCGTTACCTTCACAGCGATCACGGTCGACTTCGACTCGCATGACAACCTCCTTGCCAGACTGACCCCGAGGGTGGGGCGTTCGCAGCACCACGATACGACCAGATGGAACGAGACCTGGCGTTAACCGGCGCTGGACCCCAAGACTAGAACGTGTTACAACCAGGAGTGTCGGCGGGTCGCCGGCTGCCTGCAACTCCAGCGAAGGATCGAGCCGATGCGGATCAGTTACACGCCCGAACAAGAGGAGCTGCGCCGCGAGCTCCGCACCTATTTCGGCAAGCTGATGACCCCTGAGCGGCAAGAAGCGCTGATGTCGACGACCGGTGGCGAGATCGGCACCGGCAACGTCTACCGCGAGACCGTTTCCCAGATGGCGAAGGACGGCTGGCTCACGCTGAACTGGCCGACCGAGTACGGCGGCCAGAACCGCACGCCGATGGATTCACTGATTTTCACCGACGAGGCAGCCATCGCCGGCGCCCCGGTGCCGTTCCTGACGATCAACAGCGTCGCGCCGACGATCATGGCGTACGGCACCGACGAGCAGAAGAGTTTCTATCTGCCGAAGATCGCCGCCGGTGATCTGCACTTCGCGATCGGCTACTCGGAGCCGGGCGCCGGCACCGACCTGGCGGCCCTGCGCACCACGGCGGTCCGCGACGGCGACGACTACGTGATCAACGGCCAGAAGATGTGGACCAGCCTGATCCAGTACGCCGACTACGTCTGGCTCGCGGTGCGCACCAACACCGAGGCCAAGAAGCACCGCGGCATCTCGGTGCTCATCGTGCCGACGAACGCGGAAGGCTTTTCGTGGACGCCGGTGCACACGATGGCCGGCGTCGGCACCAGCGCCACCTACTACCAGGACCTGCGGGTGCCGGTGTCCAGCCGAGTCGGCGAGGAGAACGGCGGCTGGAAGCTGGTCACCAACCAGCTCAACCACGAGCGGGTCGCTCTGGTGTCGGCCCAACCGATTTTCTTGGCACTCAACCAAGTTCGCGAGTGGGCCCAGAACACCAAGGATGTCCATGGCAATCGCCTGATCGACTCCGAGTGGGTGCAGCTCAATCTCGCCCGCGTGCTCGCCAAGGCCGAGTACCTCAAGCTGATCAACTGGGAGCTGGCGTCCGCCAAGAGTGGCACCCTCAACCCCGCGGATGCTTCGGCGTCCAAGGTCTTCGGCACCGAGCTGGCCACCGAGGCCTACCGGCTGCTCATGGAGATCCTCGGACCGTCAGCCACGCTGCGCCAGGATTCACACGGCGCTCTGCTGCGCGGTCGTGTCGAGCGCATGCACCGCGCCGCCCTCATCCTCACCTTCGGTGGCGGCACCAACGAGATCCAGCGCGACATCATCGGCATGGTCGCGCTGGGCCTGCCCCGAGTCAACCGCTAACGGCTAGGACTAGGACTGACATGGATTTCACCAGAACAGAAGCCGCGCAGGATCTCTCGGGGCTGGTCGGCACCATCGTCGACGCGGTGTGCACCCCGCAACACCAGCGTGCGCTCGACGACCTCGACCAGCGCTTCGACACCGAGTTGTGGCGCAAGCTCATCGACGCTGACATTCTGTCCACCGCCGCACCGGAGTCGGTCGGCGGCGCCGGGTACGGCGTCCTGGAGCAGACCGCGATCCTGACGGCACTGGGCCGCCAGCTGGCCGCGGTGCCGTACCTGCAGTCGGGGATCCTGGGCGCCGGTGCGTTGGCCAGGTTCGGCACGCCGGAGCTGCGTGAGCAGTGGGCCGCCCCCGCGGTGGCCGGCGAGAAGATCCTGACGGTGGCACTCGACGGAGAATTCGGCCAGGGCCCGGTACAGGCGACCGCCTCCGGCGACGGGTTCAAGCTCACCGGAACCCGCACCCAGGTCGAGTTCGGACCGGTCGCCGATGCCTTCTTGGTGCCGGCCGAAACCGACTCCGGCACAAAGGTCTTCCTGGTCACCGCGGCCGATGCCGGCGTCTCGGTGACTCCGCTGCTGACCACCGGCCTGAGCAGTGCCGGTGAGCTCGACTTCGCCGGTGTCGAGGTCGGTGCCGACCGGATCGTCGGCGACACCGACGTGCTGGCGTGGCTGACGACTCATAAGACGTTGGGGCACGCGGCCTTCCAGCTCGGCGTGCTCGAACGCTCCTTGGAGCTGACGGCGGAGTACGCCCGCACCCGCGAGCAGTTCGAGCGGCCGATCGGTAGCTTCCAGGCGGTCTCCGCTCGGCTCGCGGACGACTACATCGAGATCAAGGGCCTGCGGTTGGTGATCGTGCAGGCGTCGTGGCGGCTGTCCGAAGACCTGCCTGCCGACATCGAGGTGGCCACCGCGGCGTTCTGGGCGGCCGAGGCCGGGCACCGCGTCGCCCACACCACCGTGCACGTCCACGGTGGCGTCGGGATCGACGTGGACCATCAGGTGCACCGCTACTTCCTCACCGCCAAGCAGGCCGAGTTCGCGCTCGGCGGCGCTACCGCACAGCTGCGACGCATCGGCCGCGAGCTGGCCGACACGCCGGCTTGACCGGACCGGTGAGCGAGGAGCTGACCGTCACCGATCTGCTGGTGCGGTTGACTGACGTCGACGATCGTGGAATCCACGCCGACGACGGCTCGTATTCGACCTGGCGCCAACACATTCAGGACGCCGCCGACCTGGCGGCGGCGCTGAAAGCCCGGCTCGATCCGGCCAAGCCGCCGCATGTCGGCGTGCTGCTGGGCAACACGCCGTTCTTCTCCTCGCTGCTGGTGGCGGCCGCGTTGGCCGGACTGGTTCCGGTCGGGCTGAACCCCACCCGCCGGGGCGAAGCCTTGGCGCGCGACATCGAGACGGCCGACTGTCAGCTGGTGCTCGCCGATGGTGACGTCGGGCCGGAAACCTACGGTGCCGGGTTCGCCCCGGAGGGTATGGCCGTCATCGACGTCGCGTCCGCCGCGTGGGCCGACGAGCTCGGGAAGTTTCGCGGATCACCGATCACATTCGCGCCCAGCCAGTTCGACGACCTGTTCATGCTGATCTTCACCTCGGGCACCAGTGGGGACCCGAAGGCTGTGCGGTGCACCCACGAGAAGGTCGCTTTTCCCGGTGTGATGCTGGCGCAGCGGTTCGGGCTGGGCCCGGCCGACACCTGCTACCTGTCGATGCCGCTGTTCCACTCCAACGCGGTGATGGCGGGCTGGGCCGTCGCGGTCGCAGCCGGGGCGTCGATTGCGTTGCGCCGCAAGTTCTCCGCGTCGCAGTTCATTCCCGATGCACGCCGGTTTCACGCCACCTACGCCAACTACGTCGGCAAGCCGATGTCCTACATCCTGGCCACCCCGGCGCGAACCGACGATGCCGACAACCCACTGCGCATCGTCTACGGCAACGAGGCCGCGCCACGCGACATCGATCGGTTCGCCGAACGATTCGGCGTGACGGTGGTCGACGGCTTCGGCTCCACCGAGGGCGGGGTGAACATCGCCCGCACCCCGGACACCCCGGAGGGAGCGTTGGGGCCGCTGCCGGAAGGTCTCGAGATCGTCGACGTCGAGACCGGACAGCCGTGCCCGCCGGGGGTGATCGGCGAGCTGGTAAACCTCACCGGGGCAGGCAATTTCCGCGGCTACTACAACGCTCCCGCTGCCGAAACCGAGCGCATGACCGGCGGGATTTACCACAGCGGGGACCTGGCCTACCGGGACGATGCCGGCTACGTGCACTTCGCCGGCCGGCTGGGCGACTGGATGCGGGTGGACGGCGAGAACCTGGGCACCGCACCGATCGAGCGGGTGCTGATGCGCTACCCCGACGTCACCGAGGCGGCGGTTTACGCCATCCCTGACCCGTCGGTCGGCGATCGGGTGATGGCTGCGCTGGTCCTACCGGAGGGCACTGATTTCGACCCGGCCACATTCCGCGAATTCCTGTCCACCCAGGACGATCTCGGGCCCAAGCAGTGGCCGGCATTCGTACGGGTGAGCACCGCCCTGCCGCGCACCGAGACCTTCAAGATCATCAAGCGCAGGCTGTCGGCCGAGGCGCTGGAGTGCGACGACCCGGTCTTCGAGATTCAGCGTTGAAACAGAACTGAGAGCGATGATTCAGCCAAAACCTCGCTCTGAGTTCTGACTCGACGCAACTAGCCCGCGATCGACGGCATGACCGCCTCGATCAGGTGGGGTCCTGGTTCGTCAAATGCCCACTGCAGCGCATCGGCGAGCTCTTCGGCGGTGCCTACCCGCCGGGCGGGCACCCCCATACCCTTGGCGATGCGCACGAAATCCAGTGTGGGCCCGGTCAAATCGAGAAGAGCCTCGGCCTTGGGGCCTGGCCCCTGGCCCGCGGCCTCGGCCCCAACCCGCTGCAGTTCGATCCGCAGGATGTCGTAGGACCGGTTGGCGTAGACGACGGTGGTGATGTCGAGTCGCTCGCGGGCCTGGGTCCATAATGCCGAAATGGTGTACATCGCCGAGCCGTCGGACTCCAGGCACAGCACCGGACGGTCGGGGGCCGCGATCGCCGCACCGATCGATACCGGCAGCGCGTAGCCGATCGCACCACCGGTGAGCGTCAGCCAGTCGTGCGCCGGGGCGCCCGCAGTCGCTTGCGCCAGAAGAACTCCCGACGTGTTCGACTCGTCGACCACGATCGCCCCTTCGGGCAGCAGCGCACCGATGACGTCGGCGGATGTCACGACGGTGAGCGGACCGCTCGGGAGCGCTGGACGCGCCAGGGCTGCGGTAGCCGCGATCTCGGTCGGCGCGATCCGGTCCGCCAGCACCTCCAGCGCGGTGCCTGCGCCGACCGGACCGGCCAGCATGTGCACGGCGCAGCCGTCGGGCGCCAAGTCGCTGGCCTTACCGGGATAGGCGAAGAACGACACCGGATGGGGCGCCCCAGCCAGCACGAGGTGTCGAGCACCGGCGAGCTGGCTGGTGGCCGCCTCCGCGAAGTAGGCCAGTCGCTCCACGGCCGGCACGCCCGCCCCGCGTTCCAGCCGGGCCGGGAACGTCTCGCACAACACCCGTGCCCCGCTGGACTGGGCGAGCCGGACCGCGGCGGACAGGCCGGCCGCGCAGGTGGCATCGCCACCGACGAGGATCACCGTCGACTCGCCTGATCGCAGCGCATCTTCTGCGTTGCCGAGATCCACATGGGGCGGATCTACCTGCACCACAGCACTTTCCAGCGTGGTAGCACCCTCGTCCCAGGAGACGTTCGCGGGCAGGATCAGGGTGGAGATATGTCTTTGGGTGCGCGCGGTCGCGACGGCTTCGGCCGCATCGGCGGCGATGTCTGCGACCGTGAGGGTGCGCCGCAGCCAGCCGGACACAGTTCCGGCCACCGAGTCGATGTCGGACTCCAGCGGCGCGTCGTACTTCTTGTGATAGGTCGCGTGATCACCGACAACCACGACGACCGGAACATGCGCCCGTCGTGCGTTGTGCAGATTCGCCAGTCCGTTACCCAGTCCGGGGCCCAGGTGCAGCAGCACCGCCGCGGGCTCGCCCGAGATCCGGGCATACCCGTCGGCCGCGCCGGTGGCCACCCCTTCGAAAAGGCTCAGCACACCACGCATCTCCGGCACGGTGTCCAGCGCGGCGACGAAATGCATCTCCGACGTGCCGGGGTTGGCGAAACAGACCCGCACCCCGTTGTCGACCAGCGTGGTGATCAGTGCCTGTGCGCCGTTCACCCGACCGAGCATAGCCAGATCAGCTGAGCGCCAAGCTAGTTGTCGCGGATCGTGTCCAGTTTCCGGCTCGCGGCCTCGAAACCGGCAACCAGTTCAGCGATGATGTCAGCGACCGGGCGGATCTCGTTCATCCGGCCCACGATCTGGCCGACCGGCATCGCGACCGTGGTCGGATCCGACGATTCACTCATCCGCTGATGCGCCCCGCTGACCAGGATGTTCTGCAGCGGCATCGGCAGCGGCTCCGGGGCTCCATCGGCATCCCAGGCGTCGGTCCACCGGCTCTTGAGCAGCCGGGCCGGCTTGCCGGTATAGATCCGGCGGCGCACGGTGTCGGCTGAGGTCGCGGCCAGCATCGCCTCCTGGATCACCGACCGGCCGGAGGGCAACCGGACACCGAGGTCGTATTCGGCCGACGTCAGGAACGCCGAGCCCATCCACACACCCTGAGCACCCAGCGCCAGGGCCGCGGCAACCTGGCGGCCGGTGCCGATCCCGCCCGCGGCGAGCACCGCGGCCCGGTCCGAAACGGCATCGACAATCTCCGGCCACAAGACCATCGACCCGATCTCGCCGGTGTGCCCGCCGGCCTCGTGGCCTTGGGCGACGACGATGTCGACGCCGTTGTCGACATGTCGTTGCGCATGTTTGGCCGAACCGGCCAGCGCCGCGATCGGCACTCCGGCTTCGTGCACCAGGTCGATGATGTCCTTGGGCGGCGAGCCCAGCGCGTTGGCGATCAGCTTGATCGGATGCCGCAGCGCGACGTCCACGTGTGACCGCGCGATCGAGTGCAGCCAGCCCAGCGTGCCCTCGTTGCGGGTGGCGTCCTCGGGAAGCGGCGGCACGCCCAGGTCGGCCAGCGTCTTGGCGACGAAATCGCGATGCGCCTGCGGGACGAGTTTGTCGATGTCGACGGCGGTGCCTTCGGTGGGGACCTTCGCCGGCATCACGACGTCCACGCCGTACGGCTTACCGTCGGTGTTCGCATCCATCCACTGCAGGACGGCCTCGAGGTCGTCGGGGTCGTTGAACCGCACACAACCAAGAACGCCCATGCCACCGGCCCGGCTGACCGCCGCGGCAACCTTCTCCGACGGCGTGAAGACGAAGATCGGGTAGTCGATGCCGAACCGGTCGCACAGATCTGTATGCATCAGCTGGCGGCACCCGCATGCTTGGCATGCACTTCGTCGGCGGGCCGAAGCTCGGTCTGATCCTTGGCCCACTTGTAGTCCGGCTTGCCCGCCGGTGAACGCTTCACCTCATCGACCACCCAGAGGCTTCGGGGCACCTTGTAGCCGGCAATCTCCTTGCGCACGAACGTATCCAGCTCAGCCAGCGTCGGGCGGGCACCCTTGCGGGGCGCCACCACGGCCGCGACATGGCTGCCGAACCGCGGATCGGGCACACCGACCACGAGGGCGTCGAACACGTCCGGGTGGCCCTTCAGCGCGGCCTCGACCTCTTCGGGATAGATCTTCTCGCCGCCGCTGTTGATCGACACCGAGCCACGGCCCAGCATCGTGACGCTGCCGTCCGCCTCGACCTCGGCGTAATCGCCGGGAATCGCGTAGCGCACGCCGTTGTAGGTCTTGAACGTCTCGGCGGTCTTCTTCTCGTCTTTGTAGTAGCCGACCGGGATGTTGCCCTTCTTCGCGATCACGCCGCGCACTCCGGAGCCGGGCTTGACCTCGTTGCCCTCCTCGTCGAGGACCACGGTGCGATGATCGATGGTGACCCGGGGGCCACCATTGTGGTGCTCACCCTTGGCGACGATGCTGGTGCCACCGAAGCCGGTCTCCGACGAACCGATCGAGTCGGTGATCACCCGGTTGGGCAGCAGTTCGAGCAGCTTCTCCTTGAGGCTGGTGGAGAACAGCGCTGCGGTGCTCGCCAGCAGGAACAGCGAGGACAGGTCGTACTCTTTACCGCTGTCCTGGACGACCTGCAGCGCATCGAGGAGCGGCCGCGCCATGGCGTCACCGGTGAAGAACAGCAGGTTCACCTTGTGCTCGTGAATGGTGCGCCAGACTTCGTCAGCGTCGAATTCGGGTGACAGCACGGTGGTTTGACCCGAGAAGATGGACATCCACGTGGCCGACTGGGTCGCGCCGTGAATCATCGGCGGGATCGCGTAGCGGACCATCGGCGGATTGGCCACCGCCGCCCGGGACAGGTCGTACTCGTCCTTGATGAACTCGCCGGTCGCGAAGTCGGTGCCGCCGAACAGAACCCGGTAGACGTCCTCGTGGCGCCACATCACGCCCTTGGGGAAGCCGGTGGTCCCACCGGTGTACAGCAGGTAGATGTCGTCCTCGCTGCGCTCCCCGAAGTCCCGCTCGGGCGAGCTCTCGGCGATGGCTTGGTAGAACTCCACACCGCCGTAGCGCTGGAAGTCGTCATCCGACCCGTCCTCGATAACCAGGATCGTCTTGACGTTCGGGGTCTCGGGCAGCACGTTGGCGACGCGGTCGGCGTACTGGCGTTCGTGAACCAGCGCCACCATGTCGGAGTTCTCGAACAGGTAGCGCAGTTCGCCCTCGACGTAGCGGAAGTTGACGTTGACCAGAATCGCGCCGGCTTTGATCGTGCCGAGCATCGCGATGACGATTTCGATGCGATTCCGGCAGTACAGCCCGACCTTGTCGTCCTTCTTGACGCCGTGGTCGATGAGGTAGTGCGCGAAGCGGTTCGCCTTGTCCTCGAGCTCGGCGAACGTGATTCGGTCGTCACCGCAGATGAAGGCGACGCGATCAGGCACGGCATCGATCGCGTGTTCGGCTAGATCAGCTATGTTCAGGGCCACGGACCCAAACTAGAACGTGTTACATTTCCACACAAGTCTGTGGCAAAGATGCTGGAAGGCAGATACCTGTGAGCGAGCCCGAAAAAGACGCCGACGCCCTCATTGAGCAGCGCGGACACACCCTCATCGTCACGCTGAACCGGCCCGAGGCGCGCAACGCGCTTTCCACCGAGATGCTCTCGATCATGGTGGAGGCTTGGGACCGCGTCGACAACGATCCGGAGATCCGCACCTGCATCCTGACGGGCGCGGGCGGCTATTTCTGCGCGGGCATGGACTTGAAGACCGCCACCAAGGCACCCCCGGGAGATTCCTTCAAGAGCGGCGCCTTCGACCCGACCAAGATCGAGGGGCTGCTGAAGGGGCGCAGGCTGACCAAGCCGCTCATCGCCGCCGTCGAAGGCCCAGCCATCGCGGGCGGCACGGAGATCCTGCAGGGCACCGATATCCGGATCGCCGGCGAGAGCGCGAAGTTCGGCATCTCCGAGGCCAAGTGGAGCCTGTACCCGATGGGTGGCTCGGCGGTGCGACTGCCGCGGCAGATCCCGTACACCATTGCGTGCGACCTGTTGCTGACCGGACGCCACATCACCGCCGCCGAGGCGCTGTCCTATGGGCTCATCGGGTACGTGGTGCCCGACGGCACCGCGCTGGAGAAAGCGCTCGAGATCGCCGCCGTCATCAACAACAACGGCCCACTGGCCGTGCAGGCGATCCTGAAAACCATCCGCGAAGCCGAGGGCATGCACGAGCTCGACGCGTTCAAGCCCGACACCGCCAACGGCATCCCCGTTTTCCTCAGCGACGACGCCAAGGAAGGCCCGCTGGCGTTCAAGGAAAAGCGCGCCCCGCAGTTCAAAATGCGCTAACGACTGGCGGTACTTGAGTGATTCGCCGGACTATCCACGGCGGCCGCGACGATCTTCTGCGCGGCGAACCCAGCCGCCTGAGCGGTCATCCCGTTGTCCGCGTAGGCCTGATGCGCGCCATTGTCGCCGCCGGTCGGTGAGCAGATCGGGTCTTCTGGCACGCACTGGTCGATCGTCTTGGGTACATAGAGGGTGCCCACGGTGATCGGCGGCGCACTGCGGTCGATGCCGTTCAGAAACCCGTTCGACGGCTTTCCGAACAATGCGACGGCAGCGACGTGCTTGGCGATCTCGGGCGGCATGGGCCCGTTGATGCCGTTCGGCGGGACGTAGCCGTCGGGGATTTTGTCGGCGGTGACGTAGCCGGCCACCGCGGCCCCCTGCGAATAGCCGCCGAGCACGATCTTGGCGTTCGGGCATCTCGCCGCCATATCGCGGACCCGGTTGCTGGCGTCGATCACGCCATCGGCCGCGGTCGCGAAGTTCAGCGAGGCCGGGTAGTTCACCGCGTAGACATCGACCGATTTCCCCGCCAGCTGCGGTTGCGCCCGCAGCTCGTCGGTGAAGGCCTGGCCGATGCCGCCGACACCGGGCGGTTCGAACGTGCCGCGGGCGAATATCACTTCGACATCGGGACAGTCTTCCGCCGACGCGGTGGGAATACCTGGGGGCGGCAAGACCAGCGCCGTGACGGTCAGCATCGCAGCGAAGAACACGTTGCGGATGTAATGAGCATGGCCAGAACCGATGACACTCATGTCGCCCCAAAATACTCGTGATGATGATGCACTGTCTCGGTCAGCTGCACTGCTCACGCCGAGATGCGTTTTCGTCATTCCCGTAAGTTGGGCAGCCCAAACACAACCGACGCCGACGGGGAGACGACGTACATGACCCGACGACAGACGATCCTGCTGGTCGCCGCTGTGGTCACCGCGGTCATGTCGTTCCAGATCAATGCCAGCATGCTGGCGCCGGCGATTCGCGATATCGAGGACGACCTCGGCGCTGGTGCATTCGCGGCCATGTCGACGTACTTCTACCTCGCCGGCGCCATCGGAAACGTGGTCCTGATCCGCTGGAGCGACTTTGTCGGGCGGCGGCGCATGATGCTCGCGGTCCTGGTCGTGCTGTGCGTGGGCACGGTCTTGTGCATCATCGGAACGTCATTGCCGGTGGTCCTCGTGGGCCGGTTCCTGCAGGGCATCAGCAACGTGACGTTCGGCTTGGCGTTCCTGATCATGCGCGAACGCCTCAGCGACACCACATTCGGCGTGTGCAGCGGGCTCGTCACATCACTGACGGGCGGGGTGGCCGGGGTCGACGGGCTGCTGGGTGGCTATCTGGCCGACCGGTTCGGCTACCGCTCCATCTTCGTCCTCGTCCTGGTGGTCGGCGTGCTCGGAATCCTATTCTGCGCCAAGGCGTTACCTCGCGACTCCGGACAGCACGCGCCGGGCCGGATGGACTGGGCCGGTGGCGCGCTGATCGCCCTCGGGGTGGCCGGCATCAACGTGTACTTTGCGATCGGCGGACACAACGGCTGGATGTCGTCGCCGGCACTGGTGGTCATCGTCGCAGCGATGGTCGCGCTGGCGCTGCTCGTCCTTGTCGAGCGTCGGGTGGACCATCCGCTGGTCGATGTGGCGCAGCTACGGTCGCGCGAGGCGTGGCCGTTCATCGTCGTAACGATTCTCAACATGGCGTCGTTCATATTGGTGCTCTCGTTCATCGTCCCGTTCGTCGCCGAGGACCACGACTCGGGCTTCGGCCTGTCGGGGGTGATGACGGCTCTGCTGTTCCTCACCCCCGCAGCCTTGATCCAGCTGGCCACGGCGCCCCTGGCCGGACGACTCGCGGTGCGGGTCGGCTTTGTGAAGGTGTTGCGGGCCGGGCAATTCGGGTCACTGATCGTCACAGCACTTCTTGCGGTGTTCGCGCACAACCTCGCCGCGGTGGCCGTGTTGATGGGCGTCTTCGGCTTCATCTACATGGGAGTCACGATGACGGCCATGAGCGTTCTTGGCGTCATTCAGGCACCCGAGGACGAGCCTGGGGCGCTGCCCGGAATCAGCAACGCCGCCTACGGTATCGGCTCGTCGCTGGGATTCGCCTGGGCCGGACCGGTGGTGGGTTCGGGCACCGAGACGAGTTTCTCAGCGGCACTGTGGATCTGCGTTGCGATCGGCGTGGTCGCCCTAGCCTTGAGCCTGCTCTTGACGCCGCGAGTGGGCAGCCTTACGCCAGAACCGGCTTCGACGGAGTGAATACCACCGGCATCGCCTCGGGGCCGCTGACGAAGTTCGCCGGCCGCAGTGGCAGCGCGTTCTCGTCGGCCAGCCGCAGGTCCGGCAGCCGCTCGAGCACCTTGCTCACCATGGTGCTCAGCTCCAGCCGCGCCAGCTGATTACCAAGACAGAAGTGGGTTCCGAAGCCGAAAGCCAAGTGGCTGTTCGGATTGCGGTCGATGCGGAAGTTGTCCGGGTCGCCGAATACCGACTCGTCGAAGTTCGCCGCCTCGAACATCAGCAGCATCTTCTCGCCCTGGCGTAGCTGCGTGCCATGGAACTCGACGTCGCGCATGGCCGTTCGCGCCATGTTCTTGACCGGTGAGGTCCAGCGCAGCATCTCCTCGATCGCACCGGGCAACAGGCTCGGATCGGCCACCAGGCGCTGCCACTGATCCTTATGGCGCACAAGCTGTTCGGTGCCGCCCGACAACGTGTGCCGGGTGGTCTCGTCCCCGCCGATGAGGATCAGCAGGGTCTCCATGATGATTTCCTGATCGTCCATCCGCTGGCCCTCGACCTCGGAGTTGACCAGAATGGAGAACAGGTCGTCGGTCGGCTCGGTCCGGCGCTTGCCGATCGTCTCGATGGCGTACGCCGAATACCCGGCGAACGCATCCATGACCGCCTGCAAGGTCTCGGCGTCGGCGGCGGAGCTCAAGCCAGACACCAGGTCGTCGGACCACTTCAACAGCGTCGAGCGCTCCTCGGGCAGCACGCCGAGCATGTCGCCGATGACGGCCATCGGCAGTGGCGCGGCGATATCGCGGACGAAGTCGCATTCGCCTTGCTCGCAGACCGCATCGATCAGCGTGTCGCACAGGGTGTCGATGCCGGCGAGCTTGTCCATCACCCGCTTACGGGTGAAGCCGGCGTTGACGAGCTTGCGGCGCAAGAGATGTCCGGGATCGTCCATGTCGATCATGTATGGCATGCCCGGGTTGTCCGGCCGGATGCCACCGGTGTTGGAGAACGTCTCGGGGTCGCGCTCGGCGTCGATGACGGCCTGATAGGACGCCGCGGCCGCCAGACCGTTGCGATCGCGGAACACCGGCTCATTCGCCCTCATCCAGCGATAGGCCTCGCGCGCGGCGCCGTCGGCGTAGAAATTGCCTTCGGTCAGATCAACATTCGGCTTGGCTGGAGCCAGAGTGCCTGTCATCGAATTCCCTCCATACTTACTTCTGTCCACGGCAGGTCTTGTTGCGGATTACAGTGTCCGAATGTCTGATTCGCAGCACACCATTGCCGGCACGGTACTCACCATGCCGGTGCGAGTTCGCAAGGCCGACGTCCACACCGCGATGTTCTCGGTTCCCGCCGACGCCGCGCAGCGGCTCGTCGACTACAGCGGACTGCAGGTCTGCCAGTTCCGGCCGGGCCGCGCGGTGGTGAATCTGATGCTCGCTCGCTACATCGACGGCGACCTCGGCAAGTACAACGAATTCGGCACGTGCGTGATGGTCAATCCCCCGGGTTCGGATGCCCGCGGGCTCAAGGCACTCGGCGACGCCGCGGCGTTCATCCACCACCTGCCCGTCGACCAGTCGTTCACCCTCGAGGCCGGCCGCACCATCTGGGGCTTCCCCAAGATCATGGCGGACTTCAACGTCCGCGACGCGAGCCCGTTCACCTTCGACGTCAGCGAGGGCGGATCGCTGATCGCCGGGATCGAATTCCACCGGGGCCTGCCGTTGCCGTCGCTGCGGCCGCGCAGCCAGGTGCTCAAGACCTACACCTTCTCCGAGGGCACCACTCGAGAGGTGCCCTGGGAGATGAAGAACTCCGGGGTGCGCTTCCGGCCCGGCGGCGCCACCCTGCGATTGGGCGACCACCCGTACGCCAAAGAGCTGGCTTCGCTGGGGCTGCCGAAGCGCGCGATGGTGTCGGGATCGGTCGCCAACGTCGAGATGACGTTCGGCGACGCCCACATCCTGCGCTAAGCCGAACGTCATCCGGACAATCTAGAGCCCGGGCTAGACAACTCGCAAGAAGTGTCTACAAGAGGTTCGCGGCTTCGTGGATCTGCTCGGGGGTACGGGCGCCGACGACCATCATCGTGACTCCGGCGGCCTCCCAGGCGGCGATCTGTTTGCGCGCGTAGTCGATGTCGCCGACGATCGCGGAATCGTCGACGAGTTCGTCGGGAACGGCCTTGGCGGCGTCGTCCTTGCGGTCGCTGCGGAACAGTCGCGTGACTTCGTCGACGACCTCCGAATAGCCCATCCGGCGGTAGACATCGGCGTGGAAATTGGTGTCCTCAGCGCCCATTCCGCCCATGTAGAGCGCCAGGTGCGGCTTGATCAGGTCCATGACCGAGGACCGGTCATCGGTGATCACGACCTGCGCGGTCGCACAGATCTCGAAGTCCTCACGGCTGCGCCGGGCCCCGGGGCGGGCGAAACCTTCGTCGAGCCACTCGTTGTACATCGGGGCCAGCCGCGGCGAATAGAAGATCGGCAGCCAGCCGTCACAGATCTCGGCAGCCAATGCCACGTTCTTGGGGCCCTCGGCACCGAGCATGATCGGGATGTCGGCGCGCAGCGGATGCACGATCGGCTTGAGCGGCTTACCCAACCCGGTGGTGCCCTCCCCCGACAGCGGCAACGGGTAGTGCGGGCCCGCGCTGGTCACCGGGGCCTCGCGTGCCCAGACCTGGCGGATCACGTCGATGTACTCGCGGGTGCGCGCCAGCGGCTTGGGGAACTTCTGGCCGTACCAGCCCTCGACCACCTGCGGCCCGGATACCCCCAAGCCGAGGATGTGCCGGCCGCCGGAGAGATGGTCCAGCGTCAGCGACGCCATCGCGCACGCCGTCGGGGTCCGGGCCGAGAGCTGGACCACCGAAGTGCCCAGCCGCATCCGGGTGGTTTCGCGACCCCACCACGCCAGCGGAGTGAACGCATCCGAGCCCCACGCCTCGGCGGTGAACACCGTGTCGAAGCCGGCCTCCTCCGCCACAGCGACCAATTCCGCATGGTTGGTCGGAGGTTGTGCGCTCCAGTATCCGAGTTGCAGACCAAGCTTCATCGGTGCCGCCTTTCTGTCCGGGACACGGTCCTTGCCACGATTCTTAGAACCTGTTCTACTCGATGCTGTGACCACCAGCCAAAGCAGCCCGGTGCAGATCGACGCGCATCAGAAGCCCCTTTCGGCACCGCTGAAGCTGTCATTCGACTACACCCGTTCAGTCGGACCACTCCTCGGCCAGTTCTTCACCGCCCTGCGCGGGCGACGCATTCTCGGCGTCCGCGGCTCGGACGGCCGAGTGCTCGTGCCGCCCGCTGAGTATGACCCCGTGACCTACGCGCCTCTGACAGAGGTGGTGCCGGTCGCCAGCGTCGGGACGGTTCTGTCGTGGACGTGGCAGCCCGAGCCGCTCGAGGGGCAACCGCTCGACAAACCGTTCGCGTGGGCGCTGATCCAGCTCGACGGCGCGGATACCGCCCTGCTCCACGCGGTGGCCGTCGATTCCTCCGACGAGATCAACGCGGGTACGCGTGTTCATGCGCACTGGGTCGACGAACCGGTTGGCGCGATCACCGACATCGCGTACTTCGTGCCCGGCGACGAGCCCGAACCGGTGTCCGATGATGCCGACGACCGCGAGCCGGTGACCATCCTGGTGTCCCCGAGCAGCATCGAAATCCAGCACACCGCATCGCTTCCGGAGAGTGCGTTCCTGCGCGCGCTGGAGGACGGCAAGCTGCTCGGTGCTCGCACCGGCGCGAACGGCAAGGTGTACTTCCCGCCGAAGGAAGCCGATCCGGCCACCGGCCAGGAGCTCGATACCTTCCTTGAGCTGCCGCACGTGGGCACCGTGACGACCTACGCCATCATCAACATCCCGTTCGCGGGCCAGCGCATCAAGCCGCCGTATGTCGCGGCGTATGTGCTGCTCGACGGCGCGGACATCCCGTTCCTGCACCTTATTCAGGAGATCGACGTCTCCGAGGTGCGAATGGGCATGCGGGTCGAGGCAGTGTGGAAGCCCCGTGACGAATGGGGCCTCGGGATCGACAACATCGAGTACTTCAAACCGACCGGCGAACCCGACGCCGAGTACGACACCTACAAGCACCACCTCTAAAGGGACTCGCCACATGACATTTCGCGATGTAGCGGTCGTCGGCTTTGCCCATGCACCGCATGTCCGACGAACCAACGGCACCACCAACGGCGTCGAGATGCTGATGCCGTGTTTCCATCGGCTCTATGAAGAACTCGGCCTGAAGCAGACCGACATCGGCTTCTGGTGCTCCGGCTCGTCGGACTACCTTGCCGGGCGCGCCTTTTCGTTCATCTCGGCCATCGACTCGATCGGGGCGATCCCGCCGATCAACGAGTCGCACGTCGAAATGGATGCTGCCTGGGCCCTTTACGAGGCCTACATCAAGATCCTGACCGGCGAGGTCGACACCGCCCTGGTGTACGGCTTCGGGAAGCCCTCGGCGGGCACGCTTCGCCGAGTGCTCTCGCTGCAGACGGACCCGTACACGGTCGCGCCGCTGTGGCCCGACGCGGTGTCGATGGCCGGCCTGCAGGCCCGGCTCGGCCTCGACTCGGGCAAGTGGACCGCCGAGCAGATGGCGCAGGTGGCGCTGGATTCCTTCGCGGTCGCCGAGCGCACCGACTCGGAGAAGCCGGCGAAAAGCATCGACGAGCTGCTGGCCCGGCCGTACTTCGCAGATCCGTTGCGGCGCCACGATATTGCGCCGATCGCGGATGGTGCGTCGGCGATCGTGCTGGCCGCCGGCGACAAGGCTCGCGAGCTGCGGGAGAACCCCGCCTGGATCACCGGTTTCGAGCATCTCATCGAGACACCGGTGCTGGGTGCCCGTGACCTGACGACGTCGCCGTCCACCGCGGCGGCGGCCAAGGTGGCGACCGGCGGTGACGCCGGCTCGATCGAGGTCGCCGAGATCTACGCTCCGTTCACCCACCAGCAGCTGATCCTGGCCGAGGCGATCGGCCTGCCGGCGTCGACGAAGATCAACCCATCAGGTGGCGCGTTGGCGGCCAACCCGATGTTCTCGGCCGGCCTGGAGCGGATCGGTTTCGCCGCACAGCACATCTTCAACGGCTCGGCCGGCCGCGTGCTGGCGCACGCCACCAGCGGCCCTGCGCTGCAACAGAATCTGGTCGCGGTCCTGGAGGGCAAGAACTGATGGCTAAAAAACTGGCAGCCGTTCTCGGTACCGGACAGACGAAGTACGTCGCCAAGCGCAAGGACGTCTCGATGAACGGCCTCGTGCGCGAGGCTATCGACCGGGCGCTCGCGGATTCGGGTTCGACGTTCGACGACATCGATGCCGTCGTCGTGGGCAAGGCGCCCGACTTCTTCGAGGGCGTGATGATGCCCGAGCTGTTCATGGCCGACGCTGTCGGCGCGACCGGCAAGCCGCTGATCCGCGTGCACACCGCGGGCTCGGTCGGCGGATCGACCGCGATCGTCGCCGCCAGCCTGGTGCAGTCGGGCAAGTACAAGCGCGTCCTGACCATGGCCTGGGAGAAGCAGTCCGAGTCGAACGCCATGTGGGCGTTGAGCATTCCGGTGCCGTTCACCAAGCCGGTCGGTGCAGGCGCGGGCGGGTACTTCGCACCGCACGTGCGCGCCTACATCCGCCGTTCCGGCGCGCCATTGAACATCGGCGCAATCGTGGCGGTCAAGGACCGGCTCAACGGGGCCAAGAACCCGCTGGCGCATCTGCACCAGCCGGATATCACCGTCGAGAAGGTGATGGAGTCCCCGATGTTGTGGGATCCCATCCGCTACGACGAGACGTGCCCGTCCTCGGACGGCGCGGCGGCCATGGTGATCGGCAACGAGGAAAGCGCTGACGCGCGCGTCGCCGAAGGACATCCCGTCGCCTGGATCCACGCGACGGCGCTGCGCACCGAACCGCTGGCATACGCCGGACGCGACCAGGTCAATCCGCAGGCCAGCCGTGACGCGGCTGCCGCGTTGTGGAAGGCCGCCGGGATCACGAGCCCGATCGACGAGATCGATGTGGCCGAGGTGTACGTGCCGTTCTCCTGGTACGAGCCGATGTGGCTGGAAAGCCTCGGCTTCGCGGCCGAGGGCGACGGCTGGAAGCTCACCGAGGCGGGCGAGACGGCGATCGGTGGACGGATCCCGTTCAACCCGTCCGGCGGCGTGCTGAGCTCCAATCCTATTGGCGCATCGGGCATGATCCGGTTCGCCGAATCGGCGATCCAGGTGATGGGCAAGGCCGGCGACCACCAGGTCGAGGGCGCACGCAAGGCGCTGGGCCACGCGTACGGTGGCGGCGCCCAGTACTTCTCGATGTGGGTGGTCAGCTCGGATAAGCCAGCCGCCAAATGACGAGGATGCAGTACACCGTCAGCGTGGCGATGAGCCCGATCGACCAGCTCATCGAAATCGCCAAGGCCGCCGAGGAACTCGGGTATGACAACATCGCGCTGCCGGACTCGATCTTCTATATGGAGAAACAGTCGACGGACTATCCGTATACCGCCGACGGTTCCCGGATGTGGGACCAGGACACCCCGTGGGTCGATCCGCTGATCCTCGCGGGTGCATTAGGTGCGGTGACGTCGAAGCTGCGCTTCTACACCAACGTGATGAAGCTCGGTTCGCGCAACCCACTGCTGCTGGCCCGCCAGGTCGGTTCGGTGGCGAACCTGACCAACAACCGGTTCGGCTTCGGTGTCGGGATCGGCTGGGCTCCTGAGGAATTCGAATGGTGTGGGGTGCCCTACGCCAAGCGGGGCAAGCGCATCGACGAGATGATCGACGTCATCAAGTTGGTGCTCGCCGGCGGCATGGCCGAGTTCCACGGCGATTTCTACGATTTCGAGCGGCTGCAGATGAGCCCCGCACCGTCCAAGCCGGTGCCGTTCTACGTCGGCGGCCACACCGAGGTGGCGCTCAAGCGTGCCGTCCGGGTCAGCGACGGCTGGACCAGCGCGATGATGACGTGTGACCAGCTGGCCGAGACCATCACCCAGCTCAAGAAGCTGCTGGCCGAAAATGGCCGCGGCGATGACCCATTCGAATACCAGGCCGTGTGCATCGACAAGTTCGGCGTCGACGGTCACCGCGACCTGGTCGCGGCGGGTGTCACCGACTACATCGGCATGCCGTGGATGTTCGAAGGTATCGGCTTCGATGCTCCGGTGGACAAGAAGATCGACGCGATGACGCGGTTCGCCGACACCTACATCCACTCGGGCTGGCAGGACTGATGGTGGGAGGGTGATGAGCACACCAGCGCACGAGGCGGGACGGCGCTCACGCGAGGCTGCGATGGCTCGCGACAAAGAAACCTGGCTGTCGGTGTTCGCCGACGACGCGGTCGTGGAAGATCCGATCGGCCCATCGCATTTCGATCCCGAGGGCAAGGGCCACCGCGGCAAGGAGGCGATCGCGAAGTTCTTCGACATGGCGATCGCGCCGAGCAAGCTCACCTTCAACTTCGAGAAGACCTACCAGTGCGGCGACGAGGAAGCCAACGTCGGCCACATCGTGATCGAGTCCAGCGGCTACCGGGTGGTCGCCGAGGGCGTGTTCACCTACCGGGTCAACGCCGAGGGCAAGATCGTTGCGCTGCGCGCGTACTGGGAGCTCGACAAGGCGACCGCCAGCGCGCGACCGATCTAGAGCTCCTGGATTTCCTCGAAGCCGGCCAGGTACCGCTGCGCGAGATCCTGGTAGGCCTTGGGATTGATGTTCACCCAGACCTCGGCGCCGGTTCCGGCGATCGGTCCCTTGATCTTCGCCGGCGCCCCGGTGACGAGAACCTCGTCGGGGATGTGGGTACCGCCGACCACCAGCGAGTGCGCGGCGATCATGCTGCGGGCCCCAATCACCGCGCCGTCAAGCACCGTGCAGTGGTTGGCGATCAGTGCCTCAGCACCGATGTGGGCGCCGTGGATCGTGCACATGTGCGCGATCGTCGCCCCCGGGCCGACGTCGACCGGGATGCCAGGCGGGGCGTGCAGCACCGAACCGTCCTGCACATTCGCGCCTTCCCGGATCACGATCGGCGCGTAGTCCCCCCGCAGGATCGCGTTGAACCACACCGACGCACCGGCCTCGACGGTGACGTCACCGATGAGCACGGCGGTCGGCGCGACGAACGCGGTGGGATCCACCCGCGGTGACCGGCCCTCGAACGAATACATCGGCATCGTTCACATATACCGCAATTCAGGTGGGTAATCCCCAGGTAAAGCCGCTCTGATTGCGCGATGAGAGAGTAAAACTGTAACGTGTTCTAGTTAGAACCTATGAGTGGAGGCACGAGGGTGACTACCGGCATTCGCGAGATCGACACCGGGACCCTGCCAGACCGGTACGCCCGGGGCTGGCATTGCCTGGGTCCGGTCTCTGATTACCTGGACGGCAAGCCACACCCGATCGATGCATTCGGGACGAAACTGGTGGTTTTCGCCGACTCCAGCAGTGAGGTCCACGTCCTGGACGCCTACTGCCGTCACATGGGCGGCGACCTGTCCCAGGGCACCATCAAGGACGACACCCTCGCCTGCCCGTTCCACGATTGGCGCTGGGGTGGCGACGGCCGCTGCCGTCTGGTGCCCTACGCCAAGCGCACCCCCCGACTGGCCCGTACCCGGTCCTGGGAGACCGACGTGCGTAACGGGCTGCTGTTCGTCTGGCACGACCATGAGGGCAATCCGCCGCAGCCCGAGGTGCAGATTCCGGCGATCCCTGAGTACACCAGCGGTGAGTGGACCGAGTGGAAGTGGAACTCGATGCTGATCGAGGGCTCCAACTGCCGGGAGATCGTCGACAACGTCACCGACATGGCGCACTTCTTCTACATCCACTTCGGCCTGCCGACGTATTTCAAGAACGTCTTCGAAGGTCACATCGCCTCGCAGTATCTGCACAACGTCGGCCGGCCCGACGTCACGCTGGGCGGCTCGGCCTACACCGAATCCCATCTGGATTCGGAGGCCTCGTACTTCGGGCCTTCGTTCATGATCAACTGGCTGCACAACAACTACGGCGGCTTCAAGGCCGAGTCGATCCTGATCAACTGCCACTATCCGGTGAGCCAGGACTCGTTCATGCTGCAGTGGGGCGTGATCGTCGAAAAGCCTCAGGGCATGGACGACAAGATGAGCGAGAAGCTCTCCGACGCGATGACCGTCGGCGTCAGCAAGGGCTTCCTCCAGGACGTCGAGATCTGGAAGCACAAGACCCGCATCGACAATCCGCTGCTCGTCGAGGAAGACGGCGCGGTCTACCAGATGCGCCGGTGGTATCAGCAGTTCTACGTCGACGTCGCCGACATCTCCCCCGACATGACCGATCGGTTCGAGCTCGAGGTCGATACCGCGCCGGCCAACGAGAAGTGGCACGTGGAGGTTCAGGAGAACCTCAAGAAGCAGGCTGATTCTCAAGGACAACCAACCCAGGTTTGAATATGAGCCCCGAGGAACCGCCTGACGTCGATGATCTGGCGCGGTCCATGCTCGAGCTGCTCGGCGTGCACGAGCACGACGAGCCGCACGAGCACGACGACGGCTCGCCCGGATCTTGGTCCAAGGCACCCGATTTCGCCTCAGACCCGCAGCGGGCGGCCGCCATGCACGAGGCCACTCGCCAGGACCGGGAGCGTTACCTGTCAGCCGGCTTGGCCGACGTGGATTGCCGGTACTGCCATATCGCCGTGAAGGTCAAGAAGCTCGGCGTCGCACACACCGCGGTGCAGTGGAGCAGCGAGGCCCAGCAGCGCTGCGCCTACTTCACCGAGGTTCGCGAGTCGGGCGGGTCCAGTGCCCGCACCAGGTCCTGTCCGAAGCTCTCGGACAGCATCAAACATGCCGTGGCCGAGGGCTGCCTGGAGGAGTACTCCAGCGCCCCCGCCCCCGGCGACGGCTGAGCCTCTGTCCCTACTTGCGCCCAAACCGACATTTGACCGCGAAAGTGCGAGTGAATCCCGCCATTTCGTCGATCTCGGCGAGGCTCACAGCCCCTTGAAGCTCTCCTTGACCTGTTCCTCGGTCAGCCCGTAGTCGGCCAGCGAGTAGGTGTGCTTGGGTGCCCTCGGGCCCTGCTTGCTCTCCTCGTCGGTGCGCTGGATCGCCGCGCGCGCATCGTCGGTCATCTCAATGCCGAACTGCTCGTACACCTTCTCCACAACGCGGATCGGTTCGCGGATCAGCTCGAAGTAGTCCAAGTCGTAGAACTGCGCCGGATTCTGCTTGGCGCGTTCGTCAGTGAACAGCTTCAGCCCGCGCGTCCACGTCTCCAGCGAATCGGCTCCGATGACATCTCCGGAGAACGTGTTCGACCAGCCCTCGGTGGTGTGCTGGGACAGCGAGCACATCGACGCCATGATCGTCTCGGCCGGACGGTGGCACTGCACGATCAACGCATCCGGGTAGACGGCGAACACCGCGTCCAGCGCGAACAAGTGGCTGGGATTCTTGAGCACCCAACGCTTCTCGGGATCGTTGAGCCCGATCAGCTGAAGGTTCTTACGGTGCCGCGCGTACGACTTGGTCCAGTCCTGCCGGGCTAACCACTGCGAGTACGTCGGTACGTGGGCCAACGTCTCGTAGGACACCGAGTGCAGTGACTGCCGCAGCAGCTGCCAGCACTCCTCCACCTCGTCGGCCGTCATGTAGTGCAGGCCCGTGTAATCCGGGTTCTCCTCATGGGCCTTGCTGAACTGCGCATCAATCTGCTGGAAGACCGGGTTGTCCTTCCAGGACTCCCGCGGCGGCCGAGGCTGCGGGAACTCCGCCAGCCACAGCTCCAATCCCTGGTGTCGTGGGTCGGCGGTCAGCAGGCGGTGAATCGCGGTGGTACCGGTGCGCGGCAGCCCGGTGACGAAGATCGGCCGTTCGATCGGCACGTCGACATGCTGCGGATACTGCTTGAACGCAGCTTCGGAAACCAGCCTGGCCACCAACGCATTTCGCACGAAGAACCGCGACATCTTGCTGCCGAGTTCGGTGAGGTCCGCATCGTTGCGAAACGACGCCAGCAGCACATCCAGCGCTTCTTGGTAGTTGTCGTCGTCGACGCCGAAGTCGTCCATGCCGGTGGCCTTGACGGCCGACGCGCGCAGGCTCTCGACGCTGAGGAAATCACTCATTAGTTGTGATACTCCCCGCAGTTGACATCCAACGTCTGGCCGGTGATCCCGTTGGACAGATCGCTGGCCATGAACAGGATCGCCGAGGCGACCTCATCCTCGGTGGGCAGCCGCTTGAGATCGCTGTTTACCGCGGCGGCCTTGTAGATCTCGTCGACGGTCGTGCCGTACTTGCCAGCCTGATGCTCGAAGTACCCCTGCAGCGTGCCGCCCCAGATATAGCCGGGCAGAACGGAGTTCACTCGGATGCCCTGCTCCCCGAGTTCACTGGCCAGCGACTCCGACATGGCCAGCAATGCCGACTTGGCCATCTTGTAGGCGCCCTGCTTGGGGTCGGAGTGCCGCACGACCATCGAGTTCACGTTGACCACCGAGCCTTTGGCCTCGGTGAGTGCCGGCGTGAAGCCTTGGATCAGCCGCAGCGCGCCAAGTACCGTGAGCTCCAGCGTCTCGCGAATGTGGTCGAACGTGGTGTTACCGAAGGGCTTCATCGACGGCACCTTGAACGCGTTGTTGACCAACACGTCGACCTTGCCGTACGCCTCGAGTGTCTGCTTGACCAGATTGTCGACCTGGTCCTCGTCGGTGATGTCGGTGCCCACCGACAGCGCGCGGCGGCCAAGGTCGGTGACCTGCTTGGCCACATCGTCCAGGCGCCCCACCGTCCGCGCCGCCAGCACCAGGTCGGCGCCTTCCTCGGCACATCGGCGCGCCAGCGTGGTTCCCAGTGCCGGACCAACGCCACTGATCACGACGACCTTGTTCTCGAGCAAGCCGGCCATGTGTTTACCCCACCATCCTGTTGCCAATTAGTTGCTGACGCAGCGCGATTCGCTGACGCCAGTCGTCATCGGAAATCTTGTTCTGCTCGTAGTAGGGCAGCTTGCTCGCCACCGCGTCGAGATCGACGAGTTCCAGGGTGGGGCCGTCGGCTTCGGTCAGCTCCCGGGAGACCCGCTGCCAGCGGAACTGCAGGTAACCCTTGAGATGCCCGAGCGTCTCGGCCCAGTTGGTCACGCCGGGGTTCTGGTCGGCGACGACGATGCGGATCTTGCCGTCCGGATCAGCCTGTGCCTGAGTGCCGTTCAGCGAGGACTGATGGTTGATGTAGTCCAGCGAGATGTACCACAGGCTGCCGAGCTGGAACCCGAGGTAGGGCGCGTCGGTGACCGGCAGCGTCAGGATCAGGGCCTGATCGGGCGTGATGTCGTAATGCCCCACCGACGAGTACTGGGTGGCCAACCCACCGGGGGTCAGGCGCGGCGCGGTCAGCGTGTTGACCGGCAGGTCGTCATAGAACCACTTCGGGAACTGCAGCCAGGTCTTGACGCGCTGCACCAGCTGCTTACCCGCAGTCGCCCAACGCCTTTCGATCTGCTCCTTGGTCAACGCAGGCGGTGCGGTTCCCGCGGTGTCGGTGCGGGCAATCGCGAAGTTGCCACGCTGGGCGGACCAGTCGTTATAGACCTCGCGAATCACCAACTGCGCGTTGCTCTCCGGGGTGAACCGCCACTCGAAGGTGCCGTCGGCGGCGATGTCGAGCTTGCGGTCGTCGAAGGCCGTCTCGCTGTCGGGGACCACTGCGTCGGTGTACTCACCGCCGAGCAACTGGAAGCTCACGTCGGTGGTGGTCCCACGCTTGCCGGTGACGACGTACTCACGGCCGGCCGCCACCCTGGTGCCGAAGTACATCGTGTCCGGGTTGTCCAAGCCCATCTTGGTGAAGGGGCCGGTGCCCGAATGCAGGAACGGATGGTCGCGGTCGTAGTCGAAGGCGACGTGCGTGCAGGCGGCGACGCAGCCCGCCAGATACTGCAGCCCCTCGAGCAGATCGGCCTCGGTCTCGATGAACGAAGCTTCGGAGACCAGGCGTTCGGACTCGGCAATTGCGTCGACTAGTGGTTGTGTGTACATCGGTCGCCTCGCGTTTCAATATTGGACCGCAGTGGTACGTTCTCCGACTGAGACTAGAACGCGTTCTAGTCTCAGTCAACCAAGTCATCGGTCCATATCTGGAACGTAGAGGTAGGATTTTGCAATGCCGGGCGCTTCCACTCCAAGTCGATCATCTCCCCCCACGCAGCGCGTGGTGGCGATTCTGGACTTTCTGGCCAGGCACCCGCAGGACCGGTTCGGCCTCTCGGAGCTTTCCCGCCGGCTGCACCTGGCCAAGCCGACCTGCCTGGGCATCGTCACGACCCTGACCGAGTCGGGCTACCTGGTGCGCGACGCCGCCGACAAGACCTACCGGTTGGGCCCCAGCCTGATCGCCCTTGGGCACCTCGCGCAGGAGTCGCTGCGGGTCAACCCTGCCGCCCGCGCCGCACTGACCCAGCTGTCGAGGGCGTTCGACACCACCGCGGCGCTCGCCGCCGTCGTCGACGACCGGATCACCCTGCTGGAGCTGGTCGAACCACCCGGGTCCGACGTCGGGGTGCGCGTCGGGCAGAGCTACCCCTTCGCCCCACCGGTCGGCCTGATGTTCGTGCTGTGGGACGACGTTGCATTGCACAGCTGGCTGGACAGCGCCCCGACCATTCCGCTGCGCACCGAAACGCAACGCCTCGACCGCGTCATCGCCGAATGCCGCACGGCGGGATATCTGGTCGAGCGCCTCACCCCCGACGGCCGGCGGCTCTACGCGATGATGGCGGGCATGTCGAGCACCCTGCCCGACGAGCTGCGCGCCTTGCTTGGCGAGCTGATCTCCGACATCGGCGAGCGGGTGTACCTGAGCAGTGAAGCCGAGGGCGGCCGCCAACGCCACGACGTCAGCGTGATCTCCGCACCCGTCTACGACCACCACCACCGACAGGCGATGGTGGTGTCACTTCAGATCGGCCGGGCACTGACCGACTCCGAGATCGCCAAGCACGCACGCGGATTGGTCACCGCCGCCGACACGCTCACCGCGCAGCTCGGCGGCAGCAAGCCCCAGTGGTGAGGACAGACCCAGTTGTGACTACAGCTCGCCGATGACGACCAGCGCCTCGGCCGGCTCCACCTGCAGGCCGCACTGATTTTGGAAATCGACCAGCGGCGCCTTGATGGCCCGGATGTCGTTGGCCTGGTCCGGATGGTCGTTGAAGTAGGTGTTGAACGCGCCGATCGCGGAGAACCCCGACTGCCGGGTGGCGTCGATCAGGGCCTGGTTGGCGTCGGGGTGCACGGCGAAGTAGTCCGAGAGGTTCTTGGTGACCGAGCTGATCGTGGACGACAGCCCGGCCGCCGTGCAGTCGGGGGTGGCCGCGGGGGCCGGCGCCGGTTCGGCGCTGGCAGACGGAATCGACACGGCACAGGCCGCGCCTGCGGCCAGCACTGTCAGAACGGCACGACGGACGAGCATTGCGGATCTCCCTTCAGGTGTGCAGCACGATCGCTACACAGCCACTGAAAGGAACGTCGCGCGCTACTGAGGCGGTGTTACCCCGGGTCAGCTGGTGGCGGCGAGCACCAGGGGCAAAACTGCAGGTGCGCCGGCCTCCTTCACCACGCGCGCGGCCATCGTCAGTGTCCACCCGGTATCGGTCAGATCGTCGACGAGCAGCACCGGTCCATCCGCGGCAGCAATGGCCGCCGGATCCGGGGCCGACCACGATCCGTCAAGGGCGGCGACCCGGTAGGCGGAGTTGGCCGCGGCGACCGGCCGGTGTCCCGCGGCGTACTGCAACACACCGAGGTCGGTCAGTCTGCCGAGCCGGGCCAGTTCCCGGGCCAGGGACCCGATCAGGAGCGGATGCCTATCCGAATCCAGCGCCAGCACAGCAGTCGGGCGGGTCGACCAGTCCCAGGCCGCCAATACCTTGACGGCCGCCTGCACCACATCCGGCGGTACCTCGCCGTCGGGCTCGTCGATCAAGCGACGCAGGCGCGGACCCCAGCCCAGGTCGGTCAGTCGCCCGATCGCCCGGCCCGGCGCGGGACCGTCAGCGATGCGGCCACTGAGCGTGACGCCCAGCTTGGCCAGCCCCGACGGCCACTGCTTGCGCGGGGTGATCTCCACGCCGGGTCGCATCAGCCGTTCCTGGGTGAGAGCCGCCGCTCCCTCGTCGACCGAGGCACTGAAATGCGCGCCGGCACAGTTGTCGCAGCGGCCGCAACGTTCGCCGTCCTTAAGGTCGGGATCGTCGAGTTGCCTGCGCAGGAACGTCATTCGGCATTCGTCGGTGCTCTGGTAGTCGAGCATCGCCTGCTGCTCACGACGTCGGGCCTCGTCGAGCGCGCGGTAGCGGGCCTCGTCGTACTCCCATGGCTGGCCCGTCGCGAGCCAGCCACCTTTGACCCGCCGCACCGCACCGTCGACGTCGAGCACCTTCAGCACCATCTCCAGCCGGGTGCGACCCAGGTCCACCAGCGGCTCCAAGGCGGGTGTCGACTGCGGACGGTCGGGCTCCAGCTCACGAATGACGTTGCGCACCATGTCTTCCGAAGGAAACGCCACCGATGCGAAATATCGCCAGACGTCCTGATCTTCACGCCCGGGCAAGAGCACGACCTCGGCGCTGTCCGTCGAGCGGCCGGCACGACCGACCTGCTGGTAGTACGCGATCGGTGACGAGGGCGCGCCGAGGTGCACGACGAATCCCAGATCCGGCTTGTCGAATCCCATCCCCAGCGCCGAGGTTGCGATCAGTGCCTTCACGCGGTTGTTCAGCAGATCCGCCTCGAGTTGTTCTCGCTCAGCGGTTTCCGTGGATCCGGTGTACGCGGCCACCTCATGGCCGCGCTCGCGTAGCAGCGCTGCCACATCGTGCGCCTGGGCGACGGTCAGCGTGTAGACGATTCCGGAACCCGGCAGCGAATCCAGGTGCTCGGCCAGCCACGCGGTGCGCTGCGCCCCGCCGCCGGCCTGAACCACCGACAACCGCAACGACTCTCGATCGAGCCCACCGCGCAGCACCAACGTGTCCTGGCCACCACCCGGCCCATTGTCGGCACCGCCGACGCCCAGCTGAGCCGCGACATCGTTGACGACACGATCATTGGCAGTGGCGGTGGTCGCCAACACCGGTACGTCCGAACCGAGTTCAGCGAGCAACGTTCGGATCCGCCGATAGTCGGGCCGAAAGTCGTGGCCCCAGTCCGATACGCAGTGCGCCTCGTCGACCACCACCAGTCCGGCATCGGCGGCAAGCGCCGGCAAGACGGTGTCGCGAAACTCCGGGTTGTTCAGCCGTTCCGGGCTGACCAGCAGGACATCGAGATCACCGCTTCTGACCTGCCGGTGAATGTCCTCCCACTCGGTGACATTGCCGGAGTTGATGGTGGCCGCACGAACGCCTGCGCGTTGCGCGGCGGCGACCTGGTTGCGCATCAACGCCAGCAGGGGCGACACGATGACCGTCGCCCCGTGGCCCCGCTCACGCAGCAGCTTGGCGGAAATGAAATACACCGCCGACTTGCCCCAGCCCGTGCGTTGCACGACCAGCGCCCGTCGGCGCGCGACCACAAGCGCCTCAATGGCAGTCCACTGGTCGTCCCGCAGCCTGGCCGTCGGCCCGGCCAGCTTTTCGAGGATCGCCTGTGCGTCGTCGCGTGTCAGGTCGCGTGTCAGGAAGTCGCCTACTTGGCCGGAGCCGCGTCTTGTTCGCGCTTGATCTCCAGCGCGATGTCGATCAGCTGGTCCTCCTGGCCACCGATCAGCTTGCGCTGCCCGGCCCGGTGCAGCAGCTGATGCGCCGGCACGCCGTAGCGCTCGGACTGGCGGATGGCGTGCTTGAGGAAGCTCGAGTACACCCCCGAATAGCCCATGATCAGCGCATTACGGTCCAGCAGGCATTCGGCCGGCATGGCCGGTGCGACGACCTCTTCGGCGGCATCGGCGATCTCGAAGAAATCGATACCGGTTTTGACGCCGATCTTGTCGAAAACGCCGATCAGCGCCTCGACGGGGGCATTGCCCGCCCCGGCGCCGAACCGGCGGCACGACCCGTCGATCTGCTTGGCGCCGGCGCGGACGGCCTCGATCGAGTTGGCCACACCGAGCCCCAGGTTCTCGTGGCCGTGAAAGCCGACCTGCGCGTCGTCACCGAGCTCGGCGACCAGCGCCGCCACCCGGTCGGCCACGCCCTCGAGCACCAGCGCGCCCGCCGAGTCGACGACGTAGACACACTGGCATCCCGCGTCGGCCATGATCCGGGCCTGGGCGGCCAGCTTCTCCGGCGGGATCGTGTGGCTCATCATCAAGAACCCCACGGTCTCCAGGCCCAGCTCCCGGGCCAGGCCGAAGTGCTGGATCGAGACGTCGGCCTCGGTGCAGTGAGTGGCGATCCGGCAGATCGAGCCGCCGTTGTTCTGGGCCTCTTTGATGTCTTCCTTGGTGCCCACGCCCGGCAGCATCAGGAAGGCGATCTTGGCTTCCTTGGCCGTCTCGGCGGCCAGCTTGATGAGCTCCTGCTCCGGGGTCTTGGAGAACCCGTAGTTGAAGCTCGAGCCGCCCAGCCCGTCGCCGTGGGTCACCTCGATGACCGGCACGCCCGCGGTGTCGAGGGCGGCGACGATGGCGCCGACCTCGTCCTTGGTGAACTGATGGCGCTTGTGATGGCTGCCGTCGCGCAGGGACGTGTCCGTCATCCGGACATCCCACATCGGGTTGAAGTAGATCTCTTCGGTGCTCATGCTTGGCCTCCTCCGGCCGTCGCAGACGCCCGCTCCTTCGCGATTTCTTCGCCGACTTTGGTAGCCGCAGCGGTCATGATGTCCAGGTTTCCAGCGTACGGCGGTAGGTAGTCACCGGCACCCTCCACTTCCACGAACGTTGTGACGAGGTGGTGGCCACCGTTGTAGATCGACGGCTCGTCGAACTGCGGCTCGTTGAGCAACCGATAACCCGGCACGTAGGTCTGCACCTCGGCGACGACGTCCTTGATCGACTGCGTGATCGCGGCGTGGTCGGCGTCCTCGGGAATGGCGCAGAAGATGGTGTCGCGCATGATCATTGGCGGATCGGCCGGGTTCAGGATGATGATCGCCTTACCCCGCTTGGCGCCGCCGATCACCTCGACCCCTGCGCTGGTGGTCTTGGTGAACTCGTCGATGTTGGCCCGGGTTCCCGGACCGGCCGACGCCGACGACACCGACGCCACGATCTCCGCGTAGGGCACATCCACGACCCGCGAGACGGCGTACACCATCGGGATCGTGGCCTGGCCACCGCAGGTGACCATGTTGACGTTCGGGGCATCGAGGTGCTGGCGCAGGTTGGCCGGCGGAATGACGCCCGGGCCGACGGCGGCGGGGGTCAGGTCGATCGCCCGGATGCCGGCCTCGGCATAACGCGGCGCGGCGGCCTTGTGCACGTAGGCACTGGTCGCCTCGAACACCAGATCCGGCTTCTCCGACTGCGCCAACAGCCAGTCGACGCCCTCGTGACTGGTCTCCAGCCCCAGCTTGCGGGCGCGCGCCAGACCTTCGCTGTCCGGATCGATGCCGATCATCCAGCGCGGCTCGAGCCACTCCGAACGCAACAGCTTGTACAGCAGGTCGGTGCTGATGTTGCCCGACCCGACGATGGCAACTGAGCTTTTCTGCGCCACGTGGATGCTCCTCTTACTCGAATGACAACCGGACTGAACCCAGCCCGGCGAAGTCGGCGATGAACTGGTCGCCAGGGCGGCAATCGATGGCCCTGGTGCACGACCCCGGCAGCACGATGTCGCCAGCCTTCAGCCGCACTCCGAAGCTCTCGACCTTGCGCGCCAGCCATGCGACCGCGGTGACCGGATTGCCCAGCACGGCGTCGCTGCGGCCTTCGGCCACCACTTCCCCGTTGCGGGTGAGCACCGCGTCAATGGCCCTGATATCAACGTCTTTGGGCGATACCCGCTCCTTGCCGAGGACGTAGCCCGCCGACGAGGCGTTGTCGGCGATCGTGTCGCACAGCGCGATCTTCCAGTCCGTGATGCGGGTGTCGATGAGCTCGATCGCCGGGGCGAATGCGGCGGTCGCGGCCAGCACGTCGTCCTCGGTGCACCCCGCGCCCGGCAGGTCGTCGGCGAGGATGAATCCGACCTCGACCTCGACGCGCGGGAACAGGAAGCGCCCCGCGGGCACCGGCCGGTCCTCGAAGACCTCCATGTCGGCCAGCAGGTGGCCGTAGTCCGGCTCGTCGACGCCCATCATCTTCTGCATGGCCTCCGACGACAGACCGACCTTGTGGCCGACCACCCGGGCACCTTCGGCGAGCCGCTGCCGGATGTTGATCAGCTGGATCTCGTAGGCGTCGACGACGTCGATATCGGGGTGATTGGACGTCAATGGAGTCATGGGGACGCGGCTGCGCTCCGCCTCGGCAAGTTCGGCGGCAAGCTCGTCGCGCGTCGAAACGCTCAGCATTCCCGGGAGTCCCATCGTCGGTGTGACCGGGGCGAACGGCGCCCGGTGCGGGCAATTCTAGTGCTGTCCGAGGGCCCTTGGGGTAAGCGTTCCGCTGATCGGAAAGGAGGGGCCAGTAGCGCCCGGACGGGGCAATTCTATAACGTGTTCTAGTATGACAGCTCAGGAGTTCGACGTCGTCGTCGTCGGGAGCGGTGCTGCCGGGATGGTCGCCGCACTCACCGCCGCTCACCAGGGACTATCGACGGTTCTCGTCGAGAAGGCCCCGCACTACGGCGGCTCGACCGCGCGATCCGGCGGTGGCGTATGGATCCCCAACAACGAGATCCTCAAGCGTGACGGGGTCACCGACACCAGAGAAGCCGCCCGCACCTATCTGCACGAGATCATCGGCGACGTGGTGGAGCCCGAGCGCATCGACACCTACCTCGACCGCGGTCCGGAGATGCTGTCGTTCGTGCTCAAGCATTCGCCGCTGAAGATGTGCTGGGTGCCCAACTACTCCGATTACTACCCGGAGAGCCCCGGCGGCCGCCCGGGCGGCCGGTCGATCGAGCCCAAGCCGTTCAATGCCAAGAAGCTGGGCCCCGATGAGAAGTTCTTGGAACCGGCGTACGGCAAGGTGCCGCTCAATGTGGTTGTGATGCAGCAGGACTACGTTCGCCTCAACCAGCTCAAGCGTCATCCCCGCGGTGTGCTGCGCAGCCTGAAGGTCGGCGCACGCACGATGTGGGCCGGCGCCCGCGGCAAGAACCTCGTCGGCATGGGCCGCGCGTTGATCGCACCGCTGCGGATCGGCCTGCAAAAGGCTGGGGTTCCCGTGCTGCTGAACACCGCGCTGACCGATCTGTACGTCGAGGACGGTGTCGTGCGCGGCATCTATGTTCGGGACACCACAGGCCCGGAAGCCGCTGACCCGCAACTGATCCGCGCGCGACGCGCGGTCATCCTTGGCAGCGGTGGCTTCGAGCGCAACGAGCAGATGCGCGTGAAGTATCAGCGTGCACCGATCACCGCGGACTGGACGGTCGGTGCTGAGGCCAACACCGGTGACGGCATCGTCGCGGCCGAGAAGCTCGGCGCGGCACTGGAATTGATGGAGGACGCCTGGTGGGGTCCGACGGTTCCGCTGGTCGGCGCACCATGGTTCGCACTGTCGGAGCGCAACTCGCCCGGGTCGATCATCGTCAACCTGGCAGGCAAGCGCTTCATGAACGAGTCGATGCCCTACGTCGAGGCCTGCCATCACATGTATGGCGGCGAGTACGGCCAGGGCCCCGGCCCGGGTGAGAACGTGCCGGCTTGGCTGGTCTTCGACCAGCAGTACCGTGACCGGTACATCTTCGCGGGATTGCAGCCCGGACAACGGATTCCGAAGAAGTGGATGGAATCCGGCGTGATCGTCAAGGCCGACACCCTCGAGGAGCTGGCCAAGCTGACCGGGCTTCCGGCCGATGCCTTCCAGGCGACCGTCGCGCGGTTCAACGGCTTCGCGCGCTCGGGCACCGACCAGGACTTCCACCGTGGTGAAAGCGCCTACGACCGCTACTACGGCGATCCGACCAACAAGCCCAACCCCAACCTCGGCGAGATCAACAACGGTCCGTTCTATGCGGCCAAGATGGTGCCGGGCGACCTGGGCACCAAGGGCGGCATCCGCACCGACGTGCACGGACGGGCGCTACGCGACGACGGTTCGATCATCGAGGGCCTGTATGCGGCCGGTAACGTCAGCTCGCCGGTGATGGGTCACACCTATCCCGGCCCCGGCGGCACCATCGGCCCCGCGATGGCGTTCGGGTACTTGGCGGCGTTGCACATTGCAGGGAAGGGCTGACATGCCGATCGATGTCTCCGTCGCACTGGCAGCCGAACTGGAACCTATCGACTTCTCCTGGACCAGTAGCGATGTGCAGCTCTATCAGCTCGGCCTCGGAGCCGGTGCGGATCCCATGGATCCCAGGGAATTGCGCTACCTCACCGACGGCACCCCGCAGGTGCTGCCCAGCTTCGGCAACGTGGCGGCCAGCTTCCACATGACCGAGCCGCCCGAAGTGAAGTTCCCCGGCATCGACATCGAGCTGAGCAAGGTGCTGCACGCCAGCGAGGCGGTGACCGTGCCGGCCCCGCTGCCGCCCAGCGGTACCGCGCGCTCGGTCCAGCGGTTCACCGAGATCTGGGACAAGGGCAAGGCGGCGGTCATCGTCAGCGAGACGACGGTGACCGACCCCGACGGGAAGCTGTTGTGGACCACCAAGCGGTCGATCTTCGCCCGTGGCGAAGGCGGTTTCGGTGGTGAGCGCGGCCCGTCGACATCGGTGGCCGCCCCGGATCGCGCGCCGGACTACGAGATCTCGGTGCCGGTCCTGCCCCAGCAGGCGCTGCTGTACCGGCTCTGCGGTGACCGCAACCCGTTGCACTCCGATCCCGAATTCGCCGCGGCGGCAGGCTTTCCCAAGCCGATCCTGCACGGCCTGTGCACCTATGGGATGACCTGCAAGGCATTGGTGGACACCCTGCTGGATTCCGATGTGTCGCAGGTGAAGACCTATGGCGCGCGGTTCGCCGGGGTGGTCTACCCCGGTGAGACCATCAAGGTCAGCGCGTGGAAGGAAGACGGCCGCTACGTGGGCGTCGTGACCGCACCCAGCCGGGACGACGCCGTCGTGCTCTCCGACGTCGAGTTCATCCCGGTCTGACGCTCAGCCGGTCGGCACGGGGTGGAAGCGGATCTGCGCTTCCTCGCCACCACGGGGCGCGTCATTCTCGGCCAACTTGGCGTAGGGCTCCCCTAGATCGATGCGGCTGACCTGTTCCAGGCGGTCGTAGGTCGGCGCGTCGATCTCGATGCTCAGCGCGGCCAGGTAGTCGTCGAGTTGCTGCACCGATCGCGGCCCGATCACCGGGACAACGCCAGTGGACGAGCGTCGTGCCCGCTCCACCAGCCAGGCCACCGCAACCTGAGCCGGGCTGACGCCGAGTTCGTCGGATACGGCCAGCACGGCATCGACGGTCGCCGACTTGCGACCACCATCTTCGAAGTGCACCAACCGATTCCACGCGGTCATCCGCCCTTCCTCGCCGCGGCGGTACTTGCCGGTCAACAGGCCGCCGCCCAGTGGTGACCACAATGCCGCCCCGATGCCGAGGGCTTCGGCCATCGGGAGTATCTCGCGGTCGGCGCTGCGCTCGACCAGGCTGTATTCGAACTGCACCCCGGCCAGCGGAGTGAACCCGCGCAGTTCGGCGATCGTCACCGCGCGGCTGGTCAGCCAGGCCGGGAAGTTCGAGAATCCTGTGTAGAGAATCTTGCCGGCGCGCGCCAAGTCGTCGAGGGCGCCGATGGTTTCCTCCACCGGCGTGATCGCGTCCGGGAAGTGCACCCAGAACAGGTCGATGTAGTCGGTGCCAAGCCGACGCAGACTGCCCTCGACGGCGCGGAAGACCGAGCGCCGGCCGGCCCCGGTCTGCAGCACTCCCGAGCCGTCCGGCCCGCCGATCGCGAACTTCGTGGCGACGGTGAATTCGTCGCGCCTGCCTGCGAGCAGCGTGGCCAGCATCTGTTCCGATTCACCCAGCTGATAGCTGGCCGCGGTGTCGATGAACGTGCCGCCGGCTTCGGCGAAGCGATTGAAAATGGCTGCCGCGGTATCCAAGTCGGCGCCATAACCCCACCCGGTGCCGAAGTTGCCGGTGCCAAGGCTGAGCTGCGAAACCCGAAGGCCATTGCGGCGGCCGAAGGTGAAGTGTTCCATCGTTCAACCGTACGTGAGCCTGAATATAGCTCGCAATACCCAGGCGGCGAACCGCGGTGCGGACGACGTCCCTGTACTAAGTTGAGCGAGCAAACATCGGTGCGTTACGGAGGGAATCCATATGAAGATTACGCAGACCAAGGCCGTCGGCCTGATCGGCGTGGCGTTGCTGGTCGGCACGGCAACCGTCGGCTGTGGCAGTGACGACAAGGGCTCCTCGGCGTCATCGTCGTCGTCCTCGTCGACCTCCGCGGCAGCAACAACATCGGCGGACGCGTCGGCGACCACGAGCGCTTCCGCCACCGCGGCGCCTGCGGGCGCCGACTACAGCAAGTTGTTGCTGAAGCCCACCGACATCGACCCGAGCTTCACCGCAGCCGAGCCGATGGTCGATCCCAATGGTCTGAAGGGCATCGTCCAGAAGATGACCAACCCCCAGAATCAGACCATCGTCTTCGCGATCATCCTCAACGAGGATGCCGCCGGAGCGCTCAAGGCTCTGGAATCGTCCAAGGCCGAGCTGCCCAAGGAAGTTGACGGGGCACCGCAGCCCGCTGATGTTGGCGACGGCGGCAACGGCATCATCGCCACCGGAAAGTCCCCTGACGGCACGAAGTCGGTCACCGAGGTCTACTTCACCGAGGGCAAGGCGCTCGCGAACATCGAGTTCACCAGCACCCCGAACGATCCGGTGCTGCCGGAGACCGCGCTGGCCATCGCCAAGATGCAGGACACCCAGATCAAGAACAACCCGCCTGCGTAGTTCTCTGTCTCTCTCGCCGAGCGTCACACCAGAGTCACGCTGAACGCTGAACGTAACTCTGGAGTGGCGCTCGGCGCGCGATCGCGGCCCTCACGCGCCTGACGATGTCAATCTGCCGATCGCCTGCCAGGACCCGAATTACGATCCACCCCAGCTGTTCGAGCTTTTCGCGTCGGCGGCTGTCGTGGGCGTATTGCCAGCGATCTGTGCGGTGCTGCTCGCCGTCGTACTCGGCCGCGACCTTGATGTCCTCCCAACCCATGTCGAGGTAGGCGACCAGTTGACCGAACTCGTCGAACACCGGGATCTGCGTCTGCGGGCGTGGCAAGCCGGCGTCGATCAGCAGCAGTCGTAACCAGGTTTCCTTGGGCGACTGGGCTCCCCCGTCGACAAGACCTAGGCTCTCGCGGGCCACGCGAATGCCGCGGCGGCCCGGGTACCGTTCCGCGAGCATCGCGACATGGCCGGCGTCGAAAGACGTCGCGCGGGCCAGCGCGTCCAAATGCGTCAGCGCCGTACGTTGCGGATACCAACAGGCCAGATCAAGCGCTGTCCGCTCCGGTGTGGTGACTGGCATGCCATCGAACAGTCGAATCTCGTCGGCTCCGAGGCGATCTCCTCGTACAGCGATGCCGGACAGCCGATTTCGATTCTCGTGGATCAGATCGACGGGCACGCTGTCGTCGATCCACTCAGCACCGAGCAGCGCCGCCGCCGAACGCCCAGCCACCACCGCTTTGCGGCCGGACCACAGCCAGCCGGCCCGGGCCAAGTCCTGCGCGGTTGGTTCTGCCCCCGCAACGACGTACACGTCCGGGAACAGCCGCCTGAAGCGCCGCCGGAGGGAACTCTTGGTGATCTCGCCGGCCGCGATGGCCTCGCTCCCGATGAACGGCTCACTCATGGCGGCAGTGTGCCGCTACCCACCGACAATCGCCGCGAGCGTCACTCCAGTGTCACATTGGACGCCGAACGTGACTCTGGTGTGACGCTCGGCGGAAAGGCAAAAGCGCTAGCCGAGGATCAAGCCCGACGTCGGCACACCGGTGCCCGCGGTGACGAGCACGTGCTCGACATTCGGCACCGGGTTGACCGACGTTCCGCGCAGCTGCCGCACACCTTCGGCGATGCCGTTCATGCCGTGGATGTAGGCCTCACCGAGCTGACCGCCGTGGGTGTTGATCGGCAGTCGTCCGCCGAGCTCCAGCGCACCGTCCTTGATGTAGTCCTTCGCATCGCCCTGCGCGCAGAACCCCAACTCCTCCAACTGAATCAGCGTGAACGGAGTGAAGTGGTCGTAGAGGATCGCGGTCTGGATATCGGCCGGGCTCAGCCCGGACTGCTCCCACAGCTGCCTGCCGACCAGCCCCATCTCGGGCAAGCCGAGTTCGGGCCGGTAGTAGCTCGTCATCGAGTACTGATTCGGACTCGACCCCTGCGCCGCCGCCTCGATGATGGCCGGCCGGTGCTTCAGGTCTTTGGCCCGCTCCGGTGACGTGATCACCAACGCGACACCGCCATCGGTCTCCTGGCAGCAGTCCAGCAGCCGCAGCGGCTCGGCGATCCACCGCGAGGCCTGGTGATCCTCGATGGTGATGGGCTTCTCGTAGAAGTACGCCTTCGGGTTGTTGGCGGCGTGCTTGCGGTCGGCAACCGACACCGCGCCGAAATCTCGGCTCGTCGCACCCGAGAGGTGCATATAGCGCTGGGCGATCATCGCTACCTGCGCCGCCGGCGTCGACAGCCCGTGCGGGTAGGAGAACGAATTGTCCACGCCGGTGGAGTCGGCATTCTCTACCAGTCGCATCTGCACCTGGCCGAACCGCATCCCGGAGCGCTCGTTGAAAGCCCGGTATGCCACAACGCAATCCGCGACACCGGTAGCCACCGCGATGGCTGCCTGCTGCACGGTGGCGCAGGCCGCGCCGCCGCCATGGTGAATCTTGGAGAAGAATTTCAGGTCGCCGATGCCCGTGGCGCGCGCGATGGAAACCTCGGTGTTCGAGTCCATCGTGAACGTCGTCATGCCGTCGACGTCGGCGGGCGTGAGGCCCGCATCCGCCAGGGCGTCCAGCACGGCCTCCGAGGCCAACCTCAGCTCGCTGCGACCGGAGTTCTTGGAGAAATCGGTCGCGCCGATACCGACGATCGCGGCTTTGCCCGACAGCTCGCCCGGCATCAGGCGCCACCCACCGTGAGTGTGGCGTTGGCAATCACGTGATCGCCAAGACTGTTGTTGCCCACGATCTTCAGCGTGATCAATCCGTCCTCCACTGCGGTGACCTCACCCGAGAACGTCACCGTGTCGTAGGCGTACCAGGGCACGCCCAGGCGCAGCCCGATCGACTTGATGACAGCGGTCGGCCCGGCCCAGTCGGTGATGAACCGCTGCACCAGACCCGTGTCGGTGAGAATGTTGACGAAGATGTCCTTGGAACCCTTGGCCTGCGCCTTGTCCCGGTCGTGGTGCACATCCTGGTAATCCCGGGTGGCGATCGCCGTCGAGACGATGAACGTCGGGTCACCGTAGAACTTGAGCTCGGGCAGCTTGGTGCCGACCTCGATCACAGGCGTGCTCATTTGGCCGGCTCCCACGCGTAGTTGGTCCAGGCCGGCCCGACATCATTGGCCGGGAAGTCGATATACATTGCGCGGACGGGCATTCCGATCTCCACAGTCGACGGGTCGACGTTGCGCAGCTCGCCGAGCATCCGCACGCCTTCCTCGAGTTCGACGAGGGCGATGACGAACGGCAGCGTGCGCCCCGGCACCTTGGGCGCGTGGTGCACCACGAAGCTGAAGACAGTGCCGTTGCCGCTGGCGACGACGTAATCGGTCTCCTGCTCTTTGTCCAACCACAGCGCCGGAATCGGCGGATGGACCAGCGTGCCGTCGTCGCGCTTCTGAACGCGCAACTCGTGTGCGTCAACACCGTCCCAGAAGAACTTGGTGTCCCGCGACGACGCGGGCCGCATGGCGGAATCCGCATCCAGGTCGTCAGGCACCGAAGAAACTGCGGACTCTTTAGACCCATCGTTGTCGGTGGGGATGAATTTCATGATGCGCCACATCATTTCGGCGACATCCTCGTCGCCAACAGACCAGGTGATGGTCTGCGTGACAAAGAACGCCTCCCCCAGGGCGGTGCGCTTCGGACCGACCACATCGGTCAGCTCGGCGGCGACGCTGACGTCTTCACCGGGCCGCAGATAACGGTGATACGTCTGCTCACAGTTGGTCGCGACGACGCCGATATAGCCTGCCTCATCGAATAATTCGAGGATTTTGCCCAACGGGTCGTCGTCGGGACGCTGGCCGCCAAGACCCATCATCGTCCAGACCTGGATCATCGCGGGCGGCGCGACGAGACCGGGATGGCCGGCTTCCTTCGCCGCAGCCTCGTCGAGATAGATCGGGTTCTTGTCGCCGATCGCATCGAGCCAATGATCGATCATCGGCTGGTTCACCGGATGGCGACCGGTACGCGGCTTGCTCTTGCCTTCGGCCTTGACCCGCTCGGCGGCGGCCTTGATGTCGTCGACCGCGCTCATCGCGGCACCCTCGGGACCTTCAGACCGGAAGCCGCGATCATCTCCCGCATCACCTCGTTCACTCCGCCACCGAATGTAATCACCAAGTTGCGTTTGGTCTGGCTGTCCAGCCACTTCAGCAGCTCAGCGGTATCCGGATCCGCCGGATTGCCATGAGTACCAACGATTTCCTCGGCAAGCCGGCCCGCGTACTGAATGCGTTCGGTACCGAAAACCTTGGTGGCGGCCGCATCCGCGACGTCGATCGTCTCCCCCGACGCCGCGACCTGCCAGTTGAGCAGCTCGTTGATACGCCACATCGCCTTGAGCTCACCGAGCGAGCGCTTGACGTCGTCGTGATCGAGCGGGGTGTCGCCATTGCTGCCGGGCTTGGACGCCCACGCATGCACCCGGTCGTAGAGCGCGGCGAACCGACCGGCGGGTCCGAGCATCACCCGCTCGTTGTTGAGCTGAGTGGTGATCAGCCGCCAGCCGCCGTTCTCCTCGCCGACCAGCATGTCCGCGGGCACCCGCACGTCGGTGTAGTAGGTGGCGTTGGTGTGGTGGGCACCGTCGGACAGGATCATCGGCGTCCAGGAGTAGCCGGGATCCTTGGTGTCGACGATCAGGATCGAAATACCCTTGTGCTTAACGGCTTCCGGGTCGGTCCGGCACGCCAACCAGATGTAGTCGGCGTCGTGTCCACCGGTGGTGAAGACCTTCTGGCCGTTGACGATGTACTCGTCACCATGCTTGACCGCCGTGGTGCGCAGCGACGCCAGGTCGGTGCCTGCCTCAGGCTCGGTGTAGCCGATGGCGAAATGCAGTTCGCCCGCCAGGATCGAGGGCAGGAACTTCTTCTTCTGCGCGTCAGTCCCGTACTGCTGCAGCGTCGGCCCGACGGTCTGAAGTGTCACCGCGGGCAGCGGCACGTCGGCACGCTGCGCTTCGTTGACGAAGATCGACTGCTCGATAGGGCCGTAGCCGAGACCGCCGTACTCCTTGGGCCAGCCGGCACCCAGCTTGCCGTCGGAACCCATCCGCTTGATGATCGCCCGGTAGGCCTCGTTATGCCGGTCGGACTCCATCGCCTGGGCTTCCTCAGGCGAGATGAGATTCGAAAAATATTCGCGCAGTTCGGCTTGCAGCTGCTTCTGCTCGGGCGTCAGCTCGATAAACATTTACACTCCCACCAATTCCAGGCGGTGTTGCTTACCACCCAACAGTCGAGTCAGGTCCTTGATCGACGAGTAGTAGCGGTCCATCGGGTAGTCGATGTCCATACCCATACCGCCGTGCAGATGGTGACACAGTTGCATCACCGGCGGCGCCTCCGACGTCACCCAATAGCCAAGGACGTCAAGGTCAGCCGAGGCATCTCGGCCCTCCGACAACAACCACGACACCGATGTCGACGCGAGCGTGATCGTCCGCGAGGCGATGTAGATCTCGGCGAGCTGGGCGGCGACCGTCTGAAATGTCGACAGCGGCTTGCCGAACTGCTCGCGCGTGGCGACGTAGTCGGCGGTGAGCCGCAGCGCACCCGCCACCAGACCGGATGCGTAGGCGCCCGCGGCGGCCAGCACCAGCTGGTTGGCCCGCCGCACGGAATCGCTGCCGCCCAACACATCCGCGTCGGCGACCGGCGTATCGGCGAAGGTGACGACGTATTCATCGGAGTGATTGGACGCCGGGGTCTTCGCCAGGCTCACCCCATCGGCCTTGGGCGACACCACGACGACGCCGCTGTCGGTGCTGACGACGATCCACTCCGCCTGCTCCGCATACGGAACGCCGACCTTGGTGCCGTTGAGCTTGCCGCCCGTCAGCCGCGTCGCGGGCCGCTCCGGCAGCGAATGCCCAGGCTCGTTGAGCGCCGCGGTCAGCACCGCACCCTTGGCGACACCGGCCAGATAGCGATCCTGCTGCTCGTCAGATGCCAAGTCCAGCAACGGAAGCAGACCCAAACCCAGGGTCGCGAACGCCGGACTGACGTTGCCGAACCTGCCGATCTGGGTGAGCGCCGAGGTGATCTCGGCAAGTCCGAGACCGTCACCGCCGAGCCGCTCCGGGACGCCGAACGCCACGATGCCGCCCGCGACCAGCGCGTCCCAGCTGTTATCCCGCTCGAGCGCGGACGTCACCACATCGGTGACAGCCTGCTGCCCTTCGTCCGGACTGAAGTCCACGAAGAATCCTCCTTGATTCTGAGCAAAAGCGCTTAGGCCGAGGCCCCGGTGTAGTCGACCTGCCAATGCTTGATTCCGTTGAGCCAACCCGACATCAACCGCTCGGGCTCGCCAAGTGGTTTCAGATCGGGCATGTTGTCGGCAACCGCATTGAAAATCAGGTTAATCGTCATGCGGGCGAGGTTGGCGCCGATGCAGAAATGCGCTCCGGTGCCGCCGAATCCGACGTGCGGGTTCGGGTCCCTAAGGATGTTGAAGGTGAAGGGGTCATCGAAGACCTCCTCGTCGAAGTTGGCCGAGCGATACGACATCACCACCCGTTGCCCCTTCTTGATCGGCACACCTGCCAACTCCGTGTCTTCGAGCGCGGTGCGCTGGAATGCCGACACCGGGGTGGCCCAGCGGATGATCTCGTCGGCCGTTGTCTCGGGACGTTCCTTCTTGTACAGCTCCCACTGGTCAGGATTGTTGGCGAACGCGATCATGCCGTGGGTGATCGAGTTGCGAGTGGTCTCGTTACCCGCCACCGCGAGCATCACGACGAAGAAGCCGAACTCGTCGTCGGAGAGCTTCTCGCCGTCGATATCCGCTTCGATCAACGTGGTGACGATGTCCTCGGTGGGGTTCTTCGCGCGCAGCTCGGCCATCTTCATGGCGTAGGTGATCAGCTCGAAAGAGGACATCGCGGGGTCGACGTCGGCGTACTCGGGATCCTCGCCGGCGGTCATCTCGTTGGACCAGCGGAACAGTTTGTCGCGATCCTCCTGCGGCACGCCCAGCAAGCCGGCGATGGCCTGCAGGGGCAGCTCGCAGCTGACCTGTTCAACGAAGTCGCCACGACCGGTAGCAGCGGCCTCCTTGACGATGTTCTGAGCGCGCTGATCGAGTTCGTCCTTCAGACGAGCCACCACCCGTGGGGTGAAACCACGCGAGATGATCTTGCGCAGCCGGGTATGTTGCGGCGCATCCATGTTGAGCAGCACAGCCTTCTGCAGATCGATGGAGTCACGTGTCATCCCCTGCGGCCACGTCGGGATGGCGCCATCAGGCGAGCTGCCGAACACATCGCTACGTTTCGACACTTCCTTGACATCGGCCAGCTTGGTCGCGATCCAGTAGCCGTTGTCGCCGAATCCACCGGTGCCGCCGGGCACGTCGACCCAGTGCACCGGCTCCGACTTGCGTAGCTCAGCAAGCTCGGCGACAGGCAGTCGCTCGAGATTGAGGTTGGCGTCCAGAAAATCAAAATCGTCAGGCACGTTCGTCCGGCCCATGGTCATGTCCTCCAACAGGTGTCGCACCGATCGCTTTACATCGCTGAACGGCGCCAGTTACAACGTGGTCTAGTTCAGTTTCTGACCGGCATTGTGACCATTGAAACACGGCTCCTTCGCAGATCAAAGGGACGGCCAGGCCAGCACTACCATCGTCGCTTGTCAGAGTAATGGAACGTGTTCTAGCCTGACCTAATGGGTAATCCTGTCATCGTTGAAGCCACCCGCAGCCCGATCGGTAAGCGGGGTGGTTGGCTGTCCGGTCTGCATGCGACCGAATTGTTGGGCGCCGTTCAAAAGGCCGTGATCGACAGGGCCGGCATCGACGCCAACGAGGTCGAGCAGGCCATCGGTGGTTGCGTCACCCAGTACGGCGAGCAGTCCAACAACATCACCCGGGTGGCGTGGCTGACCGCGGGCTTGCCCGAGCAGATCGGTGCGACCACTGTCGACTGCCAGTGCGGCAGCGCGCAGCAGGCCAATCACCTGATCGCCGGCCTGATTGCCGCCGGCGCCATCGACGTCGGCATCGCCTGCGGTATCGAGGCGATGAGCCGGGTCGGCCTGGGCGCCAACGCCGGGCCGGACCGCGGGCTGATCCGCGCCGCGTCGTGGGACATCGACATGCCCGATCAGTTCACCGCCGCCGAGCGGATCGCCCAGCGCCGCGGCATCACCCGCGACGACCTCGACCACTTCGGATTTCTTTCGCAGCAACGCGCCAAGCGGGCCTGGGACGAGCACCGTTTCGACCGGGAGATCTCCCCGATCGAGGCGCCGGTGCTCGATGAGAACAAGCAGCCCACGGCGGAACGGCACATGGTCAGCCGTGACCAGGGCCTGCGCGACACCACGCTGGAGGGCCTGGCCGGGCTCAAGCCGGTGATGGAGGGCGCCATGCACACCGCGGGTACCTCGTCGCAGATCTCCGACGGCGCCGCCGCGGTGCTGTGGATGGACGAGGACAAGGCCAAGGCGCTGGGCCTCAAGCCGCGGGCGCGCATCATCAGCCAGGCTCTCGTCGGTTCCGAGACCTACTACCACCTCGACGGCCCCGTGCAGTCCACTGCCAAGGTCCTGGAAAAGGCTGGCATGAAGCTCGGCGATATCGACCTGGTCGAGATCAACGAGGCGTTCGCGTCGGTGGTGCTGAGCTGGGCCCAGGTGCACGGCGCCGACATGGACAAGGTCAACGTCAACGGCGGCGCCATCGCGCTGGGTCACCCCGTCGGCAGCACCGGCAGCCGGTTGATCACCACCGCGCTGCACGAGCTGGAGCGCACCGACCAGAGCACCGCGCTGATCACCATGTGTGCCGGTGGCGCGCTGTCGACCGGCACCATCATCGAGCGGATCTAGTGGCCTCGGAAGCGGAACAAATCGCGGCGGCGCGGGCGTATATCGACGCGCTGGCCAGCCACCGGGCCGATGAGGTGCCGTTCGCCCCGAATTGCACCCGCGTCGAGGTCGGGCTCAAGACCGGTTTCTCCGGAGATCACTTGCGCCGCAGCCTCAATGGCGGACTGCAGTACAAGGTCATCGCCTCGGTCACCGAGCCGAAGTTCAGTGTCGCCGGCGACGAGGTGCGGGCCGAGTTTGATCTGGTCACCAAGCCGTCGCTGGCGGGGCGAAAAGTCGGCGCCCATATCGACGAGACGTTCCTGATTCCGGTCTCCGATGGCCTGATTCACCACATCCGGGCGAGTATCCGCCCGTTCATCACGCGCTAGCGCGCACGAGGAGTGCCGAAATGTCCGCCAAGCCTGCCCCCAAGTCGCTGAACTCGCCGACCACCAAATTCATCATCAAGTGGATGTCGCGGGCGCAGACCTTCTTGTACAAGCGCAGCGGCGGCAAGGTCGCGGGCAGTTTCCTCCAGGGCACACCGGTCGCCCTGCTGACCACCACTGGCCGTAAGACCGGTGAGCCCCGGGTGAGCCCGCTGCTGTTCCTGCGCGAGGGCGACCGGGTGGTGCTGGTGGCCTCGCAAGGCGGCGCAGCCAAGCACCCGATGTGGTACCTCAACCTCAAGGCCGACCCGAAGATCACCGTCCAAATCAAGGACGAGGTGCTGTACCTGACCGCCCGGGACGCGACCGAGCAGGAGCGCGCCGAATACTGGCCCAAGCTGGTCGAGATGTACTCCAGCTTCGACGACTACCAGGCGTGGACCGATCGAGTCATCCCCATCGTGATTTGCGATCCGTAAAGCAGGGCATCTTAGGGACGTGAGCCACCCGTCCCATCCCATTCGCAACTCGGGCCTCCTGAAGAAGGCCATGAAGTACTTCGCCCGCGCACATATCGCGGTGTATCGGCGTACCAACGGGAAATGGGGCGGCAAGCTTCTGTGGTTCCCCGCCGCGTTGCTGACGACGACCGGGCGCAAGTCGGGCCAGGCACGCACCACCGCGACGCTCTATCTGCAGGACGGCGAGCGCGTCGTGATGCCGGCGTCCTATGGCGGTCGCAGCAGCAATCCCGCGTGGTATCTCAATCTCAAGTCGGACCCGAAGGTGCGGGTCCAGGTTCGCGCTCACGTGCGGGAGATGATCGCGCGGGACGCCACCGACGACGAGCGTCGGCTCTATTGGCGTCAACTCACGCGAATCTACCCGCCGTACAAGGGTTATCAAGACGCCGCAGATCGACGCATCCCGCTGGTGGTGTGCGAACCGGTGTGAGTCAGGCGCCGAACACCGGCATCGGCGTACGCGACTTGGCGATCAGATCACTGACCACCGGGCCGAGCTCGGCGGGATCCCAGCGCGCACCCTTGTCAATCGTCCCGCCGCGGTTCCAGCCCTCGGCGACCCGGATGATGCCGCCCTCGACCTCGAACACCTGACCGGTGACATCCTTGGACTCGACACTGCCGAGCCAGACCACCAGCGGCGAGACGTTCTCCGGTGCCATGGCGTCGAAATCGCTGTCCTGCGTGGCCATCATGTCGGCGAACACGGTCTCGGTCATCCGCGTGCGAGCCGACGGCGCAATGGCATTGACGGTGACGCCGAAGCGGCCCATCTCAGCGGCGGCGACCAACGTCAGGGCGGCGATCCCCGCCTTGGCGGCACTGTAGGTCGCCTGCCCGATGCTGCCCTGCAGGCCGGCACCCGAGCTGGTGTTGATGATGCGGGCGTCAACGGCCTTGCCCGCCTTGGACTGCGCACGCCAGTACGCTCCCGCGTGCTTCATCGTGGCGAAGTGGCCCTTGAGGTGCACGGCGGTGACGGCGTCGAACTCGTCTTCGGTGGCGTTGACGAACATCCGGTCCCGGACGATGCCGGCGTTGTTCACCAGAACGTCGAGTCCACCGAAATTGTCGACGGCGGTCTGGATCAGCGCCTCGGCCTGCGCCCAGTCGGCGACATTGGAGCCGTTGGCGACGGCTTCCCCACCGGCCGCGGTGATTTCGTCCACCACACCTTGTGCGGCGCTACCGCCACCGGCTGGCGAACCGTCCAGCCCGACGCCGATGTCGTTGACCACCACGCGTGCGCCCTCGGCGGCGAACGCGAGCGCGTGCTCCCGTCCGATGCCGCCACCCGCACCTGTCACGATGACCACGCGGCCGCCGAGAAGTCCCATGTGTGTTGTCTCCTTATTTGATGTCGGCAGTGGTGGTCGACAAGTAGTGCGGCGGTTCTCCGCCGCCATGCACCTCGAGCGACGCACCACTGATATAGGACGCCGCTGAAGAGGCGAGAAACGCGGTGGCCCAACCGATGTCCTCGGGTTTGGCCAGCCTGCCCAGCGGCACGTTCTTGGAGATCGCCGCGATCGAATCGGCGTCACCGTAGAAGAGTTCGGACTGCTCGGTCTCGACCATGCCGACGACGACGGAGTTGACCCGGACCTTCGGGGCCCATTCCACGGCGAGCGTGGTCGTGATGCTCTCCATGCCTGCTTTGGCCGCACCATACGCGGCGGTGCCCGGGGTCGGTCGCCTGCCGCTCACGCTGGTGATGTTGATGATCGACCCACCGGAGTCCTGCGCCTGCATCACGACGTTGGCATGTTGCGAAACCGACAGCGCGCCAAGCAGGTTGAGCTCCACGATCTTGGTGCTGAACTTCGCCGACGCGTCCGCGGCGAGAACGTAGGGTGAGCCGCCCGCGTTGTTGACGACGACGTCGAGGCGACCGTGGTCGGCGACGATCCCGTCGATGAGCGCCTTGACGGCGTCGTCGTCGCGGATGTCGCAGGCACGGAACTCGTACGGGGATCCCTCGACGGGCCGTCGGGCGCAGGTGATGACGGTGGCGCCCTGAGCCGCGAAGACTGCGCTGATGCCGGCGCCGACACCACGCACACCGCCGGTCACGAGGACAACTCGACCACTCAATTGCAGATTGATGCCAGTGTCAGCCGCGTCGGTCACTGTGCTAGCGTACCAAGCAAGTGCTTGCTTAGGTATCCACCCCGTCTAGGAAGTGGTTCAGGTATTCCGATGACCATCACCACCAGTACCGTCGAACCGGGCATTGTCGCCGTCACGGTGAACTATCCGCCCGTCAATGCGATCCCCTCCCGCGGCTGGTTCGAGCTCGGCGACGCCATCACCGCAGCGGGCCGCGACATGAGCACCCACGTGGTGATTCTTCGTGCCGAAGGCCGCGGATTCAACGCCGGCGTCGACATCAAGGAGATGCAGAACACCGAGGGCTTCACCGCACTGATCGACGCCAACCGCGGGTGCTTCCACGCGTTCCGCGCGGTGTACGAGTGCGAGGTGCCGGTGGTCGCGGCCGTCAACGGATTCTGCGTCGGTGGCGGCATCGGCCTGGTCGGCAACGCCGACGTGATCGTCGCCTCCGACGACGCGAAGTTCGGCCTGCCAGAGGTGGAGCGCGGCGCCCTCGGCGCGGCCACCCACCTGTCCCGCCTGGTGCCCCAGCACATGATGCGCCGGCTGTTCTTCACCGCCGCGACCGTGAGCGCCGAAACCCTGCACCACTTCGGGTCGGTGCACGAGGTGGTTCCGCGCGCCGATCTCGACGAGGCCGCGCTGCGCGTCGCACGCGACATCGCTTCCAAGGACACCCGGGTGATCCGGGCCGCCAAGGAGGCGCTCAACTTGATCGACGTCCAGCCGCCGAACGCGAGATACCGCATGGAACAGGGCTTTACGTTCGAGCTGAACCTGTCCGGTGTGTCCGATGAGCATCGCGATGCATTCGCTGGCACGGACAAGGGGGCCAAATAATGGCAGACAAGAGAACAACTCTCGACGAGGCCGTCTCGGTCGTCGAAAGCGGGATGACGATCGGCATCGGCGGCTGGGGTTCCCGGCGCAAGCCGATGGCCTTCATCCGGGCGCTGCTGCGCACTGACGTCACCGATCTCACCGTCGTCACCTACGGCGGCCCCGACCTCGGTCTGCTCTGCTCGGCGGGCAAGGTCAAGCGCGTCTGCTACGGCTTCGTGTCCTTGGACTCGCCGCCGTTCTACGATCCGTGGTTCGCGAAAGTCCGCACGACGGGTGCGATCGAAGCCCGCGAGATGGACGAGGGCATGCTGCGGTGCGGGTTGCAGGCCGCCGCACAGCGGCTGCCGTTCCTGCCGATCCGCGCGGGCCTTGGCAGTGATGTTCGGGCGTTCTGGGGTGACGAGCTCAAGACCGTCAAGTCCCCCTACCCCACGGGTTCGGGTTACGAAGAACTCGTCGCGATGCCCGCACTGAACCTCGACGTCGCCCTGGTGCACCTGAATCTCGGTGATGCACAGGGCAATGCGGCCTACACCGGCATCGACCCGTACTTCGATGACCTGTTCCTGATGTCGGCGCAGAAGCGTCTGATGTCGGTGGAGAAGGTGGTGTCCACCGAAGAGCTGGTGAAATCCGTTCCAACGCAGGCATTGTTGATCAACCGGATGATGGTCGACAGCGTGGTCGAGGCGCCCAACGGCGCGCACTTCACCACCAACGAGCCCGACTACCGCCGCGACGAGAAGTTCCAGCGCCACTATGCGGAGGCCGCGGCATCCGACGAGACCTGGGCCGCGTTCGTCTCGACCTATCTGTCGGGCAGCGAGGCCGATTACCAAGCAGCCGTCCGTAAGTTCAAGGAGGAACAGGCATGATCTCCGCAACCCGCGCCGAGGTGTGCGCCGTCGCCTGCGCCGAGCTGTTCCGCGACGCCGGCGAGATCATGGTCAGCCCGATGGCCAACATGGTGTCGATCGGCGCCCGGCTCGCCCGCCTGACGTTCTCCCCCGACATCCTGCTGACCGACGGCGAGGCTCGCATCTTCGCCGATACCCCGGCGATGGGCGCCACCGGAGCCATCGAAGGATGGATGCCGTTCGGCCGTGTCTTCGAGACGCTGTCCTGGGGCCGACGCCATGTGGTGATGGGCGCCAACCAGATCGACCGGTACGGCAACCAGAACCTGTCGGCATTCGGTCCGCTGCAGCATCCGAAGCGGCAGATGTTCGGTGTGCGCGGCGCACCGGGCAACACCATCAACCACGCCACCAGCTACTGGGTCGGCAGCCACTCCAAGCGGGTGTTCGGTGATTCCGTCGACATCGTCTCCGGAATCGGCTGGGACAAGGTCGATTCGGACAACCCGGCGTACCGTTTCGTCAACGTCTTCCGCGTGGTGAGCAACCTCGGTGTATTCGACTTCAACGGGCCCGACCACCAGATGCGGGCGGTGTCGCTGCACCCCGGCGTGGATCCCGAAGAGGTCGTCGAGAACACGTCCTTCGAGGTGCACGGCCTCGGTGAGGCCGAGACGTCCCGCCTGCCATCCGGCGAAGAGCAGAAGCTGATCCAAGAGGTCATCGACCCTAAGGGCCTAAGGGACCGAGAGGTGAAGTAGGAAGATGTCCGCTTCTTTGAAGACGCCGCTGACCGAACTGATCGGCATCGAACATCCCGTCGTGCAGACGGGGATGGGCTGGGTCGCGGGCGCCCGACTGGTGTCGGCGACGTCCAACGCCGGCGGCCTGGGCATCCTGGCCTCGGCGACGATGACGATCGACGAACTGGCGACAGCCATCCGCAAGGTGAAGGCTTCCACCGATCGTCCATTCGGGGTCAATATCCGTGCCGACGGCGCCGACGCCGGAGATCGCGTCGACCTGATGATCCGCGAGGGCGTCAAGGTCGCATCCTTCGCGCTGGCTCCCAAGCAGGAGCTGATCGCGCGGCTCAAAGAAGCCGGCTCGGTGGTGATTCCATCGGTGGGTGCGGCCAAACACGCTCGCAAGGTGGCGAGCTGGGGTGCCGACGCCGTCATCGTGCAAGGCGGCGAAGGCGGTGGCCATACCGGCCCCGTGGCCACCACCCTGTTGCTGCCCTCGGTCCTCGACGCGGTGGACATCCCGGTGATCGCGGCGGGCGGCTTCTTCGACGGGCGCGGCCTGGCCGCAGCGCTGTCCTATGGCGCCGCCGGCGTGGCGATGGGGACCCGGTTCCTGTTGACCTCGGATTCCACGGTGCCCGAGGAGGTCAAGCAGCGTTACCTCAAGGCCGCACTCGACGGCACCGTCGTTTCCACCCGGGTGGACGGCATGCCGCACCGCGTCCTGCGCACCGAACTCGTCGAGAAGCTCGAAAGTGGCTCACCGATACGTGGTTTCACCGCGGCAGTGCGCAACGCGGGCAAGTTCAAGAAGATGTCGCAGATGACCTGGGCGGGACTGATCCGCGACGGTCTGGCGATGCGCCGCGGCAAGGACCTCACCTGGTCGCAGGTGCTGATGGCCGCGAACACCCCGATGCTGTTGAAGGCGGGCCTGGTCGAAGGCAATACCGAAGCGGGCGTGCTGGCCTCGGGACAGGTCGCCGGGATCATCGAGAATCTGCCGTCCTGCGCCGAGTTGATCGACACCATCGTCGCCGATGCCGTCAAACACCTGCAGGCAGCCGCCGCGTTCATCGAGTAAAGCTATTTACTTCACTTTTGTGAAATGAAGCTATACTCTTCATATGACTGGAGTGAAGCGTAACGCTTCATCGGAGCGTGCCGCCCTGATCGGCGATGTCGTGGACTCGCGGCACGCGTCCGACCGCGGCCAACTGCACCGCCGCATCACCCAGGCGCTGGCCGGCACTCCCCTGGCATTCACCGTCGGTGACGAGTTCCAGGGCAGTTATCCGACGGTCGGCGACGCGATCGACGCCGCCCTGGCGGTGCGGCTGGCGGTGGCACCCGACATCGATGTGCGGTTCGGCATCGGCTGGGGCGAGGTGACCGTGCTCAACGCCGGCACCGGCATTCAGGACGGCCCCGGCTGGTGGTCGGCGCGAGAAGCGATCGAATGGACCGCGGCCGCCCAGCAGCAGCCGGCGTTGGCGACCGTGCGCACCGCATATCGCCGCCACGGCGACACCGGACCGGATCCCGACGCCATCAACGCCGCGCTGTTGTGTCGGGACCACCTGCTTGGATCGGTAGATGCCCGGTCCCTGCGACTGTTGCGGGGGCTACTCGAGCACAAGGCGAAGAAGGAATTGGCGGCAATGGAAGGGATCAGCGCCTCCGCGGTGTCCCAGCGGACCGGGCGCGACGGGCTGGATCTGCTGGTGCTGGCGTCGGAACAACTAAGGGCCCTCCGATGAGTGGCGTTGCCGTGCTGCTGATCGCCATCGGCTGCGCCGACATCGTGCGGCGCTTGACCGCCCGGCTCTGGCCGGCCGCGGTCACCGGCCCGGTGGTCGCGGTCGCGGCCGCCGCGCTATGCGGGCTCTGGCACCTCGGCGATCTACTGCTGATCGGCATTGCCGCGGTAGGCGCCGTGGCATGGGAGCTGTCGTGCCACCACGCCGAGCGGGTCGGGGGCCGCAGGCAGGCGGCACCCTTGGTGTTGTTCGGCGCGATCCTGGCGGTGCTGTTTGTGCTGTCTGGAGTGGGTTCACCGGTGGCCGGACTGGTCAAGGCTTGGGTGGGCTGGGCGCCGGTGACCGGGCTGGCGTCGGCCGATCCGACGCGAATCGTGTTGGTGGCCGGGGTCATTCTGTTGCAGCTGGCGACGGGCAACCAGCTGGTCCGACTGCTGCTCGGGTCGGTGGGCTCGGTCAAACCGGCCGGCGAGCCGCAGCCCTCCGATCAACTCAAGGGCGGGCGTCTGCTCGGACCGATGGAGCGGCTGCTGATCTTAGGACTGGGTCTGGCCGGGCAGCTGGCCGCCGCGACCGCGGTGGTGGCGGCCAAAAGTATCATCCGGTTCCCGGAGATCAACGCCCAAAAGGCCCGGGAGAACGGCGGTATCGGCATCGACGACGTCACCGAGTACTTCTTGGTGGGCAGCTTCGCGAGCTGGATCGTCGCGCTCGGCGGTCTGGCGCTCACGCTGGCAGGCTAGCTTCGCGAATCGTCGTCCGCAGACGGCGTCGGCGTCATACCTTGTGCATCATGAAGATGAATGCCGCCATCCTGTGGGAGTACGGGCAAGACTGGAGCGTCGAGGAAGTCGAGCTTGATCCGCCGCAGGACGGCGAGGTTCTCGTCTCGTTCGAGGCCACCGGGCTGTGCCACTCTGATCATCACATCCGCGACGGTGACCTGGTCGCGCCGATCCCGCTGATCGGCGGCCACGAAGGCGCGGGCATCGTGCAGGAGGTCGGCCCGGGTGTTCGCGACCTCAAGGTCGGCGATCACATCGTTGCGGCGTTCCTGCCCGCCTGCGGACGCTGCCGGTGGTGTGCCAGGGGCAAGTCGAACCTGTGCGACATGGGTGCCGAGATCCTGATGGGCCTGCAGCCCGACGGCACCTTCCGCCGGCACGCCCGCGGCCAAGACATCTTTGCCGCAATAGGATTGGGCACCTTCGCACCCTATGGCACGGTGCCCGAGGCCTCGCTGGTCAAGATCGACGACGACATTCCGCTGAGCCGGGCCTGCCTGCTCGGCTGCGGTGTCACCACCGGCTGGGGCTCGGCGGTCAACACCGCCGACGTTCGGCCGGGCGACACCGTGGTGGTGATCGGCTGCGGCGGGATCGGCAGCGGTGCCATCCAGGGTGCCCGGCTGGCCGGCGCGGAGAAGATCATCGTGATCGACATCGTGGAAAGCAAGCGGGACAAGGCATTCCTGTTCGGCGCCACCCACTTTGCGACGTCCATCGCAGAAGGCACCGAGCTCGTTCGAGAGCTGACCAAGGGCGTGATGGCCGATTCCGCGCTGCTGACCGTCGGGCTCGTCGAGGGCCACATGATCAACGACGCGCTGGAAATCGTCGGCAAGGGCGGCGCCGTGGTGCTGACCGCACTGGCCGCGATGACCGACGTGACACCAGTACTGCCCATGACGATGTTCACGCTGTTTCAGAAGCGGCTACTCGGCAGCCTCTACGGACAGGCCAACCCGCGCGCCGACATCCCGATGCTGCTCAGCCTCTACCGCGAGGGCAAGCTGCTGCTCGACGAAACCGTCACCCACGAGTACAAGCTGGGCGAGATCAACAACGCCTACGACGACATGCTCGCCGGCCGCAACATCCGGGGCGTGGTCATCCACGACCTCTGACGCGCGGCCGACGAGAATCGCGAGCAGACACAAACTCGGGAAGAACTAGAGCCGTTCGATGATGGTGACGTTGGCGGTACCGCCACCCTCACACATGGTCTGCAGGCCGTAGCGGCCGCCGCGACGCTCGAGCTCGTTGAGCATGGTGGCGAACAGCTTGGCGCCGGTGGCCCCGAGCGGGTGGCCGAGAGCGATCGCGCCACCGTTGGGGTTGACCTTCTCCGGGTCGGCCTTGGTCTCCTTGAGCCAGGCCATCACCACGGGCGCGAACGCCTCGTTGATCTCGACGACGTCGATGTCCTCGATCGTCAGGCCGGCCTTGTCCAGTGCGTACTTGGTCGCCGGGATCGGGCCGGTGAGCATGAACACCGGATCGGCACCGCGGGCGCTGATGTGGTGGATGCGGGCCCGAGGGGTCAGCTTGTGGTCCTTGACGGCTTGCTCACTGGCCAGCAGCACCGCGCTGGCACCGTCTGAGATCTGGCTGGCCATCGCCGCGGTCAGCCGGCCGCCCTCGCGCAGTGTCTTGAGCCCGGCCAGCTTCTCCAGGCTGGACTCGCGCGGCCCCTCGTCGGTGCGGAACTCGCCGACCGAGACGATCTCGTTCTCGAAGTTGCCATTGCGGATGGCGGCGAAGGCCTTGTTGTGGCTGTTCAGGGAGAACTCCTCCATCTCCTCACGAGACAGGCCCCACTTCTCGGCGATCATCTCCGCCCCGCGGAACTGGGAGATCTCCTGATCGCCGTATCGGTGCTGCCAGTTCTCCGACTCGTTGGTCGGCGAGGTGAAGCCGAACTGCTCGGCGACGGTCATCGCCGACGAGATCGGGATGCGGCTCATGTTCTGCATGCCGGCGGCCAGGATCAGGTCGGCGGTACCGGCCATAATAGCCTGTGCGCCAAAGGAAATCGCCTGCTGGCTCGACCCGCACTGCCGGTCGACAGTGACGCCGGGGACCTCTTCGGGGTAGCCGGCGGCCAGCCAGGTATTGCGGGCGATGTTGCCGGCCTGCGGGCCGATGGTGTCGAGGCAGCCGGCCACCACGTCGTCGACGGCGCCCGGGTCGACGTCGACCCGATCGAAGATGCCGCGGTAGGCCACCACACCGAGGTCGATGGGGTGGACGGGGGCCAGCGATCCGTTTCGCTTGCCGACCGCGGTGCGTACGGCGTCGATGACGTATGCCTGTGATGCGGGGGCCATGTCGATCTCCTTGTCAGTTGTTGGGCGCGGCTATGCCGCCCAGGACGATGGCGAGGTATTGGCGGCCGACTTCGTCGGCTGTCAGCGGTCCACCTGGTTGATACCAACGCACAGACACCCACGTCGTATCCCGGATGAACCGATACACCACGTCGACGTCGATATCGGGGCGGAAGTCGCCCTGCTTGACACCCTCGTTGAGGAGGTCAAGCCACATCTTGCGTTGCTCTTTGTTGCGCTGGTCGACGAAGTCGAACTGCGGCAGCGATGACAGCCGTTTGGCCTCGTCCTGGTAGATCACCACCTGCGCATGCCGGTCTTCGATCGCCTCGAACGACGTCATGAACAAGCCCTTGAGCCGCTCGAGCGGGTTGGGCTCGGTGGCGATGATCTCCTGGTAGCGCTCGAACAGCCAGTCCAGGAAGTCCCGCAGGACCTCCTCGACCATCTGCTCCTTGCTCTTGAAGTGGTGATAGAGGCTGCCGGACAGAATGCCCGCCGAATCGGCGATGTCGCGCACCGTGGTGGCGCGCAGACCGCGTTCGGCGAACATCGTCGCGGCGAGCACCAGAAGCTCGTCGCGACGACTGACCGGCGGCTCGGTCATGCTCGTTGGCTCGACACCGAAATGACTTCGCCGGTCAGGTAGCTCGAGTAGTCGCTGGCCAGGAACGCAATAGTGGCAGCCACTTCCCACGGCTCGGCCGCACGGCCGAACGCCTCGCCTTCGGAGAGCCGGTCGAGCAGGTCGGTCGAGCTGACCTTCTCCAGGAACTTGTGCCGCGCGATGCTCGGTGAAACCGCATTGATGCGCACCCCGTGTTCGACGGCTTCGATTGCGCTGCAACGGGTCAGCGCCATCACGCCGGCCTTGGCGGCGGCGTAGTGCGACTGGGAATGCTGTGCCCGCCACCCCAGCACGCTGGCGTTGTTGACGATCACGCCGCCGTGGCCGGCAGCGCGGAAGTACCGCAGTGCGGCGCGGGTCGCCCGCATCACCGACGTCAGGGTCACGTTGAGCACCCGGTCCCAGTCTTCGTCGGTCATGTCGATGACCGGGGTTTCACCACCGAGCCCGGCATTGTTGACCAGTACATCAAGACGACCCAGCCGGGCGGTGGTGGAGGCGATCAGTGCGTCGACCTGTGCGGTGGACGTGACATCGCAGACCACGCTCTCGACCCGGCCAAGGCCCAATTCGGCCAGCTGGTCCCGGGTTTCGCCGAGCCGGCGTTCGTGATGATCGGAGACGACGACGTCGGCACCTTCGAGCAGCGCGCGCCGCGCGGTCGCTGATCCGATGCCGGTGCCCGCCGCCGCGGTCACCACGACGACCTTGCCGGTCAGCAGACCGTGGCCCTCAATCTCCTTGGGAGCCTCCGTCAATGGTGCCACTAGCCCTTCACCTCTCGAGGTAGGCCGAGCACCCGCTCGGCGATGATGTTGCGCTGAATCTCGTTGGAGCCGCCGTAAATCGTGTCCGACCTGGAGAACAGGAACAGCCGCTGCCACTCGTCGAATTCACCGTCGGCCAACAGCAGCCCGGACTTACCCTGGATGTCCATGGCCAGCTCACCGAGATCGCGATGCCAGTTGGCCCACAACAGCTTCGACACATTGTCCTGGCCGGGTTGCTCGACATCCATCGTCGCCAAGGCGTAGGACCGCATCGTCTGCAGACCCGCCCAGGACCGGGAGAGCCGCTCCCGGATCAACGGATCGTCGATCGCGCCGGTGGTCTTGGCCAGCTCAGCGATACCGGAAAGCTCACGGGCATAACGGATCTGCTGACCCAGCGTGGACACGCCGCGCTCGAAGGTCAGCGTCCCCATGGCCACTCGCCAGCCGTCGCCCGGCTCGCCGACCACCAGGTCGGCGTCGGTGCGGGCGTCGGTGAAGAACACCTCGTTGAATTCCGAGTCGCCGGTCAGCTGGATGATCGGGCGGATTTCCACCCCGGGCTGATCCAGCGGCACCAGCAGGTAGGACAGCCCGGCATGCCGCTTGGAGCCCTTCTCGGTGCGGGCCACCACGAAGCACCACTGCGCCCAGTGCGCCAACGACGTCCACACCTTCTGGCCGTTGATCACCCACGCGTCCCCGTCCAGCACCGCAGACGTGGCGACGTTGGCGAGGTCGCTGCCGGCGCCCGGCTCCGAATAGCCCTGGGACCACAGCTCGGTGACGTCGAGAATCCGGGGCAGGAACCGCTGCTGCTGCTCGGGGGTGCCGAACGCAATCAGGGTGGGCCCGAGCAGTTCCTCACCGAAGTGGTTGACCTTGTCGGGAGCATTGGCCTTCGCGTACTCCTCGTAGAACGCCACCCGGTGCGCGACCGACAGGCCGCGACCGCCGTGTTCCACCGGCCAGCCCAGGCAGGTCAGGCCCGCCGCGGCCAAATGCCGGTTCCAGGCCAGTCGCTCCTCGTAGGCTTCATGCTCGCGGCCCGGGCCGCCGAGGCCCTTGAGCGCGGCATATTCACCGACGAGATTGTCGGCCAGCCACGCGCGGACCTCCGCCCGGAACTCCTCGACCGTGATCACCCTTGTAGGCTAACCTACCAAGCACTTGCTTTGTTAGCCCGGGGACGATGCACCGGGTATCAAGCCCTGAGGAGTCTCGATGACGAGCCAACCGCGCACCACACCTGGGGTGCTGGATCGGATGGCCGTCGAATTCGCCGACCACGACGCCCTGGTCACCGCCGAACGCACCCTGACCTTCGCCGAATTGCGCGACGAAGTTCGCCGCGCTGCGGCGGCGATGATCGGCCTCGGCGTCGCCCCCGGTGACCGGGTCGCGATCTGGTCGCCGAACACCTGGCACTGGGTGATCGCCTGTTTGGCCACTCACTACGCCGGTGCGGTGATGGTGCCGTTGAACACCCGCTACACCGCCGCCGAGGCCTCCGACATCCTGGCCCGCACCGAGGCACCGCTGCTGTTCGGCATGGGCCGCTTCCTCGGCGCCGACCGGGTGGGTGACCTCGACCGCGCAGCGCTGCCAGCACTGCGGCACATCGTCCGCATCCCGATCGACTCCGACGACACCAACTCGGCCGGCACCTGGGACGACTTCCTGGCCGGCCCGCAAGCAGCGCTGTCGGAGGTCGACGCCCGCGCCGCGGCGGTGCACCCCGACGACCCGTCCGATGTCCTGTTCACCTCAGGCACCACCGGGCGCAGCAAAGGCGTGTTGTGCGCCCACCGACAGTCACTGGCAGCCCCGGCGGCGTGGGCAGAGTGCGGCCAGCTCACCAGCGCCGACCGCTACCTGTGCATCAACCCGTTCTTTCACAACTTCGGTTACAAGGCCGGCATCCTGGCCTGCCTGCAGACCGGCGCCACCCTGATTCCCCAGCTGACCTTCGACCCCGAGCAGGCGATGCGGCTGATCGCCGAGCAGCGCATCACCGTGGTGCCGGGGCCGCCGACGATCTTCCAGACGCTGCTGGACCACCCGACCCGCAAGGACTACGACCTCAGCTCGCTGCGCTTCGCGGTGACAGGCGCGGCGACAGTGCCCGTCGTGCTGATCGAACGGATGCAGGCCGAGCTCGATTTTGACATCGTGCTCACCGCGTACGGGCTGACCGAAGCCAACGGCTTCGGCACCATGTGCCGCGCCGACGACGACGCGGTGACCGTGGCCACCACCTGCGGGCGCCCGATCGCCGACTTCGAACTGCGCATCGATTCGCCCGACGAGGCAGGCGCGGGTGAGGTGCTGCTGCGCGGACCCAACGTGATGCTCGGCTATCTCGAGGATCCGGCCGCCACCGCGGCGGCGATCGACGCCGACGGCTGGCTGCACACCGGCGACATCGGCACCGTCGACGAGGCGGGGAATCTGCGAATCACCGACCGGCTCAAGGACATGTACATCTGCGGCGGCTTCAACGTCTACCCCGCCGAGATCGAGCAGGTGCTCGCCCGCCTCGATGGCGTGGCCGACGCCGCGGTGATCGGCGTGCCCGACGAACGCCTCGGCGAGGTCGGCCGAGCATTCATCGTGCGCCGCGACGGCAGCGACCTCGACGAGCAGGCCGTCATCGACTACACCAAAAAGCATCTGGCCAATTTCAAGACCCCGCGCTCGGTGGTCTTCGTGGCGACCCTGCCACGAAACCCGGGCGGTAAAGTGGTCAAACCCACACTCCGAGAGATGGTTTGATGGATCTCAGCTACGACGACGCCACCGAAGAGTTCCGCGACGAGGTGCGCTCGTTCCTGTCGGCCAACTCCGACTCGTTCCCAACGAAGTCCTACGACACGGCCGAAGGGTTCGAGCAGCATCGGGTCTGGGACCGCGTCCTTTTCGACGCCGGCCTGTCGGTGATCACCTGGCCGGAGAAGTACGGCGGTCGCGATGCCAGCCTGCTGCAGTGGGTGGTCTACGAGGAGGAGTACTTCCGCGCCGGAGCGCCCGGGCGGGCCAGCGCCAACGGCACCTCGATGCTGGGCCCGACCCTGTTCGCGCACGGCACCGAAGAACAACTCGACCGGGTGCTGCCGAAAATGGCCAGCGGCGAAGAGATCTGGGCCCAAGCCTGGTCGGAGCCGGAGTCCGGTAGCGACCTCGCGTCGCTGCGGTCGACGGCCACTCAGACCGACGGCGGCTGGCTCCTCAACGGTCAAAAGATCTGGAGCTCACGGGCGGTGTTCGGCGAGCGGGGCTTCGGACTGTTCCGGTCCGATCCCGAAGCGCAACGCCACAAGGGCTTGACCTACGTCATGTTCGACCTGAAGGCCGACGGCGTGACGGTACGCCCGATCGCGCAACTGGGCGGTGACACCGGGTTCGGCGAGATCTTCTTCGACGATGTGTTCGTGCCCGACGCCGACGTCATCGGCGGCGTGCACGACGGCTGGAGCGCCGCGATGAGCACGTCGAGCAACGAGCGCGGCATGTCGCTGCGCAGCCCGGCCCGCTTCCTGGCGCCGGCCGAGCGGCTGGTGTCGCAGTGGCGTGACAAGGGCGCCGACCCGGCGTTCGCCGACCGGGTGGCCGACGCCTGGATCAAGGCGCAGGCCTACCGGTTACATACGTTCGGCACCGTGACCCGGGTCGCCGGCGGCGGTGAACTGGGCGCCGAGTCATCGGTGACCAAGGTGTTCTGGTCCGATCTGGACGTCGCCCTGCATCAGACTGCGTTGGAGCTTCGTGGTGCCGATGCCGAGCTCACCGACGGCTGGACCGACGGTCTGCTGTTCGCGCTGGGCGGCCCGATCTACGCCGGTACCAACGAGATTCAGCGAAACATCATCGCCGAGCGGTTGCTCGGGCTGCCCAGAGAGAGCGCCGGGAAGAGTAAATGAAATTCGCACTCGACGAACAGCAGCGTGACTTCGCCGCCAGTATCGACGCCGCACTGGGCGCTGCCGACGTCCCCGGCGCCGTCCGGGCCTGGGCCGACGGTGACACCACTCCCGCCCGCAAGGTGTGGTCGGCGCTGACCGACCTCGGTGTCACGGCACTGGCAGTGGCCGAGAAGTACGACGGCATCGAGGCGCACCCCGTCGACCTGGTGGTCGCACTCGAACGCCTGGGCCGCTGGAATGTGCCCGGTCCGGTGACCGAATCCATTGCGGTGGCACCGATTCTGCTCGCGGACGATGATCGCTCGGCGGGGCTGGCTGCCGGTGAGCTGATCGCAACGGTGGCGCTGCCACCGGCAGTGCCGCGCGCCGTCAACGCCGACTTCGCCGGGCTCACCCTGCTGGCACAGGACGGCCGGGTCAGCGATGCCACCGTCGGCGACGGGCACGAGTCCGTCGACGCCAGCCGCCGGCTGTTCGACGTCACCGCCACCGGCGAGGCCCGCGACGCCGATGTCGCGCGGGCGTACGAATTCGGCGCGCTGGCCACCGCCGCCCAGCTGATCGGCGCCGGCCAGGCGATGCTGGACATGTCGGTCGAATACGCCAAGCAGCGCAGCCAGTTCGGCCGCGTCATCGGCAGCTATCAGGCGCTCAAGCACAAGCTCGCCGACGTCCACATCGCGGTGGAGCTGGCCCGTCCGCTGGTCTACGGCGCGGCACTGTCGCTGGCCGACGGGTCCCCCGATACCGCACGCGATGTCAGCGCCGCCAAGGCCGCCGCCTCGGATGCCGCACTGCTGGCGGCGCGCTCGTCGCTGCAGACGCATGGCGCCATCGGGTTCACCTCCGAACACGATCTGTCGCTGTGGCTGCTGCGGGTGCAGGCGCTGCACTCGGCGTGGGGCGACCCGACCACTCATCGACGTCGAGTGCTGGAGGCGCTGAAATGACATCCACTGAAGAACGGCAGATGCTGCGCGATACCGTCGCGGCACTCATCGACAAGCACGCCTCCCCAGCCGCGGTCCGCGAAGCGATGGAATCCGAGCGCGGCTACGACGAATCGTTGTGGACGAAGCTGTGCGAGCAGCTCGGTGTCGCCGCCCTGGTGGTGCCTGAAGAACTGGGCGGTGCCGGCGGTGAATTAGCCGATGCGGCAGCGGTTCTCGAGGAGCTGGGTCGCGGACTGGTTCCGACGCCGCTGCTCGGCACGACGCTGGCGGAGCTGGCACTGCTTGCCGCCGACGAGCCCGACACCGACATCCTCGAGCAGCTGGCCGCCGGTGCCGCGATCGGCGCGGTGGTGTTCGACCCCGGCTACGTGATCAACGGGGATGTCGCCGACGTCGTGCTGGGTGTCGAGGGAGCCGGAGCTGATGGCTCGCTGGTCCTGTGGAGTGATGTGACCGCCGAAGCGGTGCAGACCATGGACCCGACCCGCCGGCTGGCCCGGCTCACCCCGGGCTCCACCGCGACGATCGGTACCGATCCCGGACTGGCCGACACCGCAGCGATCCTGCTCGCGGCCGAGCAGATCGGCGCCGCAGCGCGGTGCCTGGAACTCACCGTCGAATACACCAAGGAACGCGTGCAATTCGGCCGGCCGATCGGCAGCTTCCAGGCGCTCAAGCACCGGATGGCCGACCTCTACGTCGCGGTGCAGTCAGCACGCGCCGTCGTCGGCGATGCGATCGCGCAGCCATCGCCGGTGTCAGCGGCGCTGGCACGCCTGGCCGCCACCGAGGCGTTCACCAAGGTGGCCGGCGAGGCGATCCAACTGCACGGCGGCATCGCGATCACGTGGGAACACGACATCCAGCTGTACTTCAAGCGGGCGCACGGCAGCGCCCAGTTGCTGGGTTCGGTGTCTGAGCAAGTCCGCCAGCTCGAATCCCAGGTGCTCTAGCCTGACTGGAGTGAACAACCGCGTTGCGCTGCGAGCCGGGATCCCGCCGTTCTATGTGATGGACGTGTGGCTTGCCGCCGCGGAGCGCCAGCGCACCCACGGTGACCTGGTGAACCTGTCGGCGGGTCAACCCAGCGTCGGCGCCCCGGAACCGGTGCGCGCGGCCGCGGCGGCCGCACTGGAGGCCAACCAGCTCGGTTACACCGTCGCGCTGGGCATCCCGGAGCTGCGGGCGGCGATCGCCGGCTCTTACGCCGGTCGCTACGGCCTCGACGTCAGCGCCGACGACGTGGTGGTGACCACCGGCTCCTCGGGCGGCTTCCTGCTGGCGTTCCTGGCGTGCTTCGACCCCGGTGACCGGGTGGCGATCGCCAGCCCGGGCTATCCCTGCTACCGCAACATCCTGTCGGCACTGGGCTGTGAGGTGGTGGAAATCCCGTGCGGGCCCGAAACCCGGTTCCAGCCGACCGTGCAAATGCTGGCCGAGTTGGATCCACCGGTGCAGGGCGTGATCGTGGCCAGCCCGGCCAACCCCACCGGCACAGTGATCCCGCCGGAAGAACTCGCGGCCATCGCAACCTGGTGCGATGCGACCGGAGCCCGGCTGATCAGCGATGAGGTGTACCACGGGCTGGTCTACCCCGGCGCACCCGAAACCTCGTGTGCCTGGCAGACGTCACGTAATGCCGTTGTGGCGAACAGTTTTTCGAAGTACTTCGCGATGACGGGCTGGCGACTGGGCTGGCTGTTGGTGCCCAAGGAGCTGCGGCGCGCGGTGGACTGCCTAACCGGAAACTTCACCATCTGCCCGCCGGTGCTCCCGCAATACGCCGGAGTGGCGGCATTCACGCCCGAGGCGGTAGCCGAGGCCCAAGGCCATCTGCACCACTACGCGGCCAACCGGGAGACGCTGCTTGCCGGTCTGCGCCAGGTTGGCATCACCCGGCTGGCGCCCACCGACGGGGCGTTCTACGTCTACGCCGACGTCTCGGACTTCACGACCGACTCGTTGACCTTCTGCGAGAAACTCTTGGCCGACACCGGATTGGCGATCGCCCCCGGGATCGACTTCGACCCCGCGCGCGGCGGGTCGTTCGTGCGGCTGTCGTTCGCCGGCCCGTCTGGCGATATCGACGAAGCGCTGCGCCGGCTCGGACCCTGGCTGGCTCGTTAGGCTGAGCATGCACGGTGAGCGCAACTATTGCGACACGCCTTCGGAGCTGGTGGGCTGATGGCATGCCGTTCATCGACCACGAGCTTGGCCGCGCCTACTACCGACACTGGGCCGCACTCGAACCCCGTGCGGCCGTCATCTTCCTGCACGGATTCGGCGAACACACCGGCGTCTACCACCGGCTGGGCTTCGCCCTCAACGCGGCCGGGATCGATCTGTGGGCGGTCGACCAGTTCGGCCACGGTCTCTCCCCCGGTGCGCGCGGGGACTTCGGCCGGATCGAGGACAGCTCCGCGCTCGCCGAGGGCCTCACGGCGTTGGCTGAGCAGACGACGCCCGGGATTCCGCTTATCGCACAAGGGCATTCGTACGGGGCCGTGGTGACCCTATTTCGGCTTCTGGACCAGCCGCAGCGCTACCGCGCCGGGATCATCTCCGGCGCGCCGGTGGTCCCGGTGCCCGAGCTGCTCGACACCGACAGTTCACTCGACCTCGACCCGCACTGGCTGTCCGACGATCCGTTCTACCTGGACGCGATGGAGAACGATCCGCTGGCGTTCGTCGAGGCCGACAGTGTGCCGCTGGCGCGCGAGCTCGATCGCGCGTGGGACCGCTTCGGCAGTGAGCTGCCGAAGTTGACGGTGGCGACCCTGGCCATCCACGGCGAGCTCGATCCCATCGCCCCGGTGAGCGCGCTGCGGGCCTACGCCGAGCAGATCGACGCGCTACGGCTTCGGGAATTCCCCGGCGCCCATCACGACATCCTCAACGAGACCGTGCACCGCGAGGTGGCCACGGCGATCCTCGAGTTCATCGGCGAGCAGGGCTGATCCGCGCTACAGCCAGGTGTCGGGGGTGGTGGTGGTGAGGAAGGCGTCGAGGTCGTCGCGCCAGTGCGCCGGAGTGGTCTTGTCCGGCTCGATACCGGTGTAGTCGCCGCGATAGAACAGCAGCGGTCGCGGTTTCTTCTTCGGCACCTCGGACAGCGAGTGCACGGCACCGAACACCACGAAGTGATCACCGCCGTCAATCACTGAATGCACCGTGCAGTCGATATGAGCCAGCGTGCCGTCGATCACGGGTGAGCCGAGCGCGCTTGGGCTCCAGTCGATTCCAGCGAACTTGTCCGGCTCCCTGGATCCGAACCGGGCGGACACATCCTTCTGCTTCTCGTGCAGGATGTTGACGCAGAACTTTCCGCTGGCCTCTATAGCCGCCCAGGACCTCGACAGCTTGGTGGGGCAGAACAGCACCAGCGGCGGCTCGAGCGACAGCGCAGCGAACGACTGGCAGGCGAACCCGACCGGAGCGTCCTCGTGGACCGTCGTGATGATCGTGATGCCCGTGCAGAACTGGCCCAGCACGTGCCGGAACGTGCGGGGGTCGATCGGCGCCGCGGACATCGGCTACTTGAACCCGACGGAGAAGTCGTGGCCCCACAGACTGACCGCGGTGCTCTCCCGGGCGATCCAGCCGTCATCCTCGACTTCGAGTCCTTCACAACCGAATTCGACGTCGAAACCGCCGGGGGTCTTCATGTAGAAGGACAGCATCTTGTCGTTGGTGTGCCGGCCCAGCGTCGCCGACATCTTTACCTTGCGGCGATTGGCGCGGTCCAGGCACAGGCCGACGTCATCGGAGTTCTCCACCTCGACCATCAGGTGCACGATGCCGGTCGGGTTGGGCATCGGCATGAAGGCCAGTGCATGGTGTCGCGGGTTGCAGCCGTAGAACCGCAGCCAGATCGGGTCGCCGTCGGCCGGGCGGCCGGCCAATTGCGGCGGCAGGCTCATCGAATCGCGGAGCCGGAAGCCCAGCACATCCTGATAGAAGGCCTGCGCGGCGGCGTCGTCGTCGCAGGTGAGCACGACGTGCCCGAGTCCCTGTTCGGCGGTGACGAACTTGTGGCCGTAGGGGCTGACGAACCGGCGCCCCAGGTACTGCGCACCATGGAACGCTTCGAGGACGTTGCCGGCGGGATCGGAGAACCGGACCAGACCCTCGACACGGCGCTCGGACTTCTCCTCGCGCGTGCCTTCGACGAACTCGACACCTGCCTTGGCCAGCGTCTCGCGCAGGCTTTGCAGCGCAGGCGCATCGGCGACCTCCCAGCCTGAGATCAGCAGCCGGTCGCGGTCGCCGGGCACGATCACCAGGCGGGCGGCGAAATCATCCATGCGCAGATAGAGCGCATCGGGGATGGCCCCGTCACCCTCCACCATGCCGAGCACCTTGAGCCCGAACTCGCGCCAGGCCGCCACATCGGTGGCCTCGATTCGCATGTAGCCCAGCGCTTTTAGCGTCATGCCCCACCTCCGAGGAAATCAACGGTCAGCTTGTTGAACTCGTCGAATTTCTCCAACTGAGCCCAATGTCCACATTGCCCGAAAACGTGCAGCTGCACACGCGGAATCTGCTTTAACGCCACCAGTGCGCCGTCGAGCGGGTTGACCCGATCCTCGCGGCCCCAGATCAGCAGCACCCGCTGGCGCAGTTTGTATACGTCGCGCCACATCATGCCGAGCTCGAAATCGGCTCCGGCAAACGACTTTCCCATCGCCCTGGCGGCGGCCAGTGACTCGGAGGTACTCGCGATCGCGAAGCGCTCGTCGACCAGCTCGGGGGTGATCAGCTTCTGGTCGAAGACCATGATGCGCAGGAACTTCTCCATGTTCTCACGCGTGGGGTCGGCGGTGAACCGACCCAGCAGCTTCACACCCTCGGTGGGGTCGGGCGCGAATAGGTTGACCGACAGTCCGCCCGGGCCCATCAGAACCAGCCGGCCGGCGCGCTTGGGGTTGTCCAGCGCGAACCGCACCGCGGTGCCGCCGCCAAGCGAATTGCCGATCAGGTCGGCGCGTTCGATCTTGAGATGATCGAACAGGTTCAGCAAAGCCGTTGCACTGTAACGGTTGTACTGCTCGTGCTCGGCGTGCTTGTCAGAGTGGCCGTAACCGGGCTGGTCGACCGCGAGCACATGAAAGTGCTTGGCCAGCACCGCGATGTTGCGCGAGAAGTTCGACCAGCTTGATGCGCCAGGACCGCCGCCGTGCAACAGCACCACGGTCTGCGGATTGCCGACGCCCGCCTCGTGAAAGTGCAGGCGCATGTCGTCACGGACCTGCGCATAGCGCGAGGTGGATTCGAAGGTCAGCTCTTGCTGAGACTCCACTTCCTGGATGAAGGACGTCATCGGGTCGGCCCGCTAAACCATCGTGTCGCCGAGCGGAAGCCCGAACTCCTGGTTGCCGAACATCACGTACGCGCGCTCGGCGTCGTTGGCGGCGTGCACCCGTCCCGCGTGTGCGTCGCGCCAGAACCGTTGCAGCGGTGTATCGGTGCCAAGCGCAGTGGCGCCGGCACTCTCGAAGAGCCGGTCGATGGCGGCGATGGCGCGCTGGGTGGCGCGGACCTGGTCGCGGCGGGCCTTGGCGCGCAGCTCCAGCGGAATATCCTGGCCGGCCAGCAGCAGCGCGTACTCGGTGGCCAGGTTGCCCGACAGCTGGCCCCAGGCCGCGTCGATGTCACTGGCCGCCTCGGCGATGCGGACCTTGGCGAACGGATCGTCCTTGGCCTTCTCACCGGCGTAGGCGGCACGCACCCGCTTGCCCTGGTGCTCGACGTGAGCGGCGTAGGCGCCGTAGGCCATGCCCACGATAGGTGTCGAGATGGTCGTGGGATGTATTGTGCCCCAAGGCATCTTGTACACGGGTGCGGTGTTGCTCTGCAGCCCGGGGGAACTCAGGTCACTCATCGCCTTGAACGAGGTGAACCGGTGGCGGGGGACGAACACGTCTTTCATCACCAGCGTGTTGCTGCCGGTGCCTTTGAGGCCGACCACGTGCCAGTCGTCGTCGATGCGGTAGTCACTGATCGGGACCAGGAAGCTGCCGAAGTCGACCGGCCTCCCGTCCTTGATGACCGGGCCACCGACGAACGTCCAGGACGCGTGGTCGCAACCCGACGACCAGTGCCACGCACCGTTGACCAGGTACCCGCCGTCGGTGACGACGCCGGCGCCCATCGGGGCGTACGACGACGAGATCCGCACGTTCGGATCCGCGCTCCACACGTCTTCCTGCGCCTGCTGCTCGAAGTGCGCTAGGTGCCAGTTGTGCACGCCGAGGATGCCGGCGACCCAGCCGGTCGAACCACAGGCGCTGGCCAGCCGGCGAACGGCCTCGTAGAACAGCGCCGGATCGCTCTGCAGGCCGCCCCACTGCTCGGGCTGGAGGAGCTTGAAGAAGCCGACTTCGTCGAGTTCGGCGATCGTGGCGTCGGGGATGCGGCGCAGGTCCTCGGTCTCCTGGGCCCGCTCGCGCAGCTTTGGCAGCAGTTCGTCGATGCCGGTGAGAACCGACTCCGCGTCACGCTGTTGAATGGACGTCACTGCATGCCTCCCGGAAGTGCGTTACTGGACCAAGACTAGAACACGTTACGATTTGTGTCGAGCAGCGCGAGCCTGCGGCTGGTAGCGATATGCAAACCCATTTCTGTAACCTGTTCTAGTTAGGCTGGAGGGAAGGCGAAGCGACGTGACGCAGGTTCCACCGGACGAGCCGCTGGGCAACCACGTGCTCGAATTGGAAGTCACCGACGTTGTCGAGGAGACCGGTGACTCGCGGTCCCTGGTGTTCGGCGTGCCCGCCGGGGCGGACATCCCGGCCGATCGCCTGCGCTACGCGCCCGGCCAGTTCCTGACGCTGCGCATCCCCAGTGACCGCACCGGCTCGGTGGCGCGCTGCTACTCGCTGTGCAGTTCGCCGTTCACCGACGACGCCCTGACCGTCACCATCAAGCGCACTGTCGACGGCTACGCGTCGAACTGGCTGTGCGACCACGCGCACCGGGGCATGAAGATGCACGTCCTGGCGCCGTCGGGCACCTTCGTCCCCAAGACACTCGACGCCGACTTCCTGCTCATCGCCGCAGGCAGCGGGATCACCCCGATGCTGGCCATCTGCAAGTCGGCGCTGTCGCAGGGCAGCGGCCAAGTCACCTTGATCTACGCCAACCGCGACGAGAGTTCCGTCATCTTCGGCAGCGCGCTGCGGGACCTGGCCGCCAAGTACCCCGATCGGCTGACCGTCGTGCACTGGCTGGAGTCGGTGCAGGGCCTGCCGAGCGTGCCGGCACTGAGCCAGCTGATGGCTCCTTACACCGACCGCCAGGCGTTCATCTGCGGGCCCGGACCGTTCATGAAGGCCGCCGAAGAGGCACTCGAGTCGTTGAAGGTCCCAGCCAAGCGGGTGCACATCGAGGTGTTCCGCTCGCTGGACACCGATCCGTTCGCCACGGTGAAAATCACCGACGACGGTGACGAGCCGCCGGCCACCGCCGTCGTCGAGCTCGACGGGACGACCCACACGGTGTCGTGGCCACGCAGCGCCAAACTGCTCGACGTGCTCCTCGACAAGGGACTCGACGTGCCGTTCTCCTGCCGGGAGGGCCACTGCGGCGCCTGCGCGGTGGTCAAGCGCAGCGGCGAGGTCAAGATGGATATCAACGACGTCCTCGAGCCCAGCGACATCGCCGAGGGGTTGATCCTGAGCTGCCAGGCGCGGCCGAATTCCGATTCAGTCGAAGTCACCTACGACGAGTAGGGCGGCCTGACGGCTAGCGGGGCAGGCCGAGCAGGCGCTCCCCCGCCAGGGTGAGCAGGATCTGCTCGGTGCCGCCGGCAATGGTCAGGCACCGGGTGTTGAGGAAGTCGTGCACGAAGCCGTCGATGACAAGCCCGCCCGACTCGCACAGTTCCTGCCGGAACTCGGCCAGCGCCTGCCGGTGCCGCACGCCAATCAGCTTGCGCGCGCTGGCTTCTGCGCTGGTGTCGTGTCCGCCGACGGCCAGCTGGGCGATCCGCTGATCGAGCAATGAGCCCGCCTGCGCGGACAGGATCAGCTTGCCCATCTGGTCGGCGAGCGCGGTGTCGAGCTCCCGCTCGGCGACCATCTGCAGCATCTCCTCGACCGGATTGCCCAGCGCGGTGCCCTGCGCCATCGCGACGCGCTCGTTGGCCAGGGTGGTGCGGGCCAGCCGCCAGCCGTCGTTGACGGTGCCGACCACCATGTCGTCGGGCACGAAGACGTCGTCGAAGAACACCTCGTTGAACAGCTCGTCGCCGGTGATCTCACGCAGCGGCCGAACCACGAGGCCCGGCGAGCGCATGTCGATCAGGAAATAGGTGATGCCCTTGTGCTTCGGAGCGTCGGGGTCGGTGCGGGCCAGGCACACGCCCCAGTGCGCCTTCTGCGCGGCCGACGTCCACACCTTCTGGCCGGTGAGCTTCCAACCACCTTCGGCGCGAACGGCTTTGGTGCGCAGAGCGGCCAGATCCGACCCGGCGCCTGGCTCGCTGAACAGCTGGCACCAGATGATGTCGCCACGCAGCGTGGCCGGCACGAACTGTTCGATCTGCTCGGGTGTGCCGCCCTCGAGGATCGTCGGTATCGCCCACCAGCCGATCACCAGATCGGGGCGTTGCACGTCGACCTTGGCCAGTTCGGAGTCGATGAGCAGCTGCTCGGCCGGCGAGGCCTCCCGGCCGTAGGGCTTGGGCCAGTGCGGCGCGAGCAACCCGGTCTCGGCCAGCGCGGGCTGACGCTTGTTCGCCGGCAGGGCGGCGACTTCGGCTGCGGCGGCAGCGATCTCGGGCTGCAGGTGCGCGACGGAGTCCAGATCGATGTGCAGCTCGCGCCGCGCACCGTCCAGTGTCAGCGCGCCAACACGGCGCAGCCACGCCGCCCGACCGCCGAGGATCTGGCCGATGCTGTAGGCGCGGCGCAGGTACAGGTGGGCGTCGTGTTCCCAGGTGATGCCGATACCGCCGAGCACCTGGATGCAGTCCTTGGCGTTGGCCGTGGCCGACTCGATACCGATCGCGGCGGCGATGGCAGCGGCGATGGCGAGCTGGCCTTCGTCGTCTCCAGAGGCAGCGACCGCCGCATCGGCGGCGGCCACCGCGGCCTGCTGAGAGCGCAGCAGCATCTCGGCGCACATGTGTTTGATGGCTTGGAAGCTGCCGATCGGCTTGCCGAACTGCTCGCGCACCTTGGCGTACTCGACGGCGATATCCAGCGTCCAGCGGGCCAGGCCGGCGGTTTCAGCGGCCAGCACCGTGGCGGTCAGGTCGTCGAACCGGCGCCGCGAGACCGCGAGCGTGGTGGCCGGGACGGCGTCCAGCGTCACCTTGGCCAGCGGGCGGGAGAAATCGGTGGCCGCCAGCAGCTCGACCGTCACGCCGTCGGCAGCGGCGTCGACCACGACGACCTGATCTCCGACCGGCAACAGCAGCACGCCGGAGGCATCCGCGCCGAGCACGTATCCGGCGGTGCCCGACACCCGATCGCCGTCCAGCGTCAGGTCGGCGGCCAGCGCCAGTCCCGCCGTCGACTCCCCCGAAGCCAGCGCTTCAAGCAGCTCGGGATCGGTGACCACCAGCGTGGCCACCGCCGTCGTCGCGACCGGTCCCGGGATCAGCGCCCGCGCTGCCTCCTCGACCATGGCGCACAGGTCCTGCACGGAACCGCCGGCACCGCCGGCGTCCTCGGCCACGGCGACACCGAAGAGTCCCAGCTCGGCCAGGCCGCGATAAACCGGGCGCCAGGCGTCTGGCGTGCCTTGCTCGACATCGCGCACCGCCGGAAGGGCGGCGCCGGACGATGCGGCCCAGCTGCGGACCAACTCCCGGGCGGCAAACTGTTCGTCGGTGGTGGTCGCAGACAACGTCGGCTCCTAGGTTTCACGAAGAAGGGCCGCTGAACATCTTCCAGGCCCACTAGAACGTGTTCTAATAGTGCAAGCGATCAACAGTCAAGTCGACTGGCATCGCAGCAGGACACGCGGCTGTCCTGGGGGACGCAGAGATACGCGACGAAGTCTAGCGATGCGTATCGTTTCCCCCAGTAACGGCCCTTGGAAGGAGCTGACCGAGCCCATGTCATCGCCAGCGCAGAAATCGTCGGCAGGCGGGGCGGGTTCGCAGCCACGCGAGGTGCTACCGGTGTCAGTTCTCGCCGAATCAGAGCTCGGTTCGGAAGCCCAGCGCGAGCGCCGCAAGCGCATTCTCGATGCCACCATGGCCATCGCGTCCAAGGGCGGCTACGAGGCCGTCCAGATGCGGGCGGTCGCCGACCGTGCCGACGTCGCCGTCGGCACGCTGTACCGCTACTTCCCGTCGAAGGTCCATCTGCTGGTCTCGGCGCTCGCGCGCGAATTCGAACGCATCGACTCCAAGACCGACCGGTCGGTGGTTGCCGGTGGCTCGCCGTTCCACCGACTGAGCTTCATGGTCAGCAAGCTGAACCGGGCCATGCAGCGCAACCCGCTGCTGACCGAGGCGATGACGCGGGCCTACGTGTTCGCCGACGCCTCGGCCGCCGGTGAGGTTGATCACGTCGAGAAGATCATCGACAGCATGTTCGCCCGGGCCATGAGTGACGGCGAGCCGACCGAGGACCAGTACCACATCGCCCGCGTCATCTCCGATGTGTGGCTGTCCAACCTGCTGGCCTGGCTAACCCGTCGGGCCTCGGCGACCGACGTCAGCAAACGACTCGATCTTGCGGTGCGCCTGCTGATCGGCGACGACGGCGAGTCCTAGGCCGCCGTGCCCGATCTTCCCGAGGACCTACACCGCGCGCTGATCGATGTGGCCCGCGTTCCGCGACTGCTGGTGGCGTCCGACTTCGACGGCACCGTCGCGCCGATCGTGTCCAACCCGGCTGACGCCCGGCCCATCCCTGCCGCCGCCGAGGCTTTGGCGGCGCTCGCGACATTGCCGTCAACGAGTGCCGCGTTGATCTCAGGGCGGGCGTTGCGCGATCTGCGGGTGCTGTCCGGCGGGCCCGCGGATGTGCACCTGGTGGGCAGCCACGGCTCGGAATTCGATGCCGGCTTCCTGGATGCGATCGACGAACCGGCGAAGGCTCTGCTGGCCAGAATCGAGCAGACGATGACCGCTCTGATCGAGCGCTATCCCGGCGCGACGGTCGAAATCAAACCGGTCAGTGTGGCCTTCCACGTCCGTAACGCTGCCCCCGAACACGCCCAGCAGGCGCTCGACGATGCACTGAATGCGGTGCGGGACTGGGACATTCACCTCACCGAGGGAAAGGCCGTGCGCGAGTTCGCGGTCATCGACACCGACAAGGGTGCCGCCCTCGATCAGCTGCGCGAGCGCAGTGACGCGAGCGCGGTGGTGTTCTTCGGCGACGACGTCACCGACGAGAAGGCGTTCAGCCGACTGACCGACGGCGATATCGGGGTGAAGGTCGGGCCGGGTCAGACGCTTGCCCGCTATCGCGTCGACTCCCCCGACGACGTCGCCACCGCGCTGTCGGTTCTGCTGCATGCCAGGCGTGAGTAGTCCCAAGCAATTGGATTGGAGTAGCGGTCTACTTTAGCCCTCACCACGTTTAGCCCTGACGATCGGTCTGGGCGGTCCATCGGATCCGCCACCGACCGACGGGGGATGTCATGAGCAACCGTGTTTCGTGCTGCGCTGCAGTGATTGTCGGCGCCGGACTGGTCTGGACGCTGCCACTGCACCCACACTCCGCAGCGCCGATCCGGTCCGCGACGGCGCAGGTGCGGCTGGCGTCGGTCGGGGTTCCGCTGCCTGCGACGCCCACATGCTGGCCGTCGCGGTTCTGCTCGGGCAGTAATGCGCCCGCGAGCGCAGCGGCAGTTCCCAAGACTCCGGTGGCACTCGCGGGTGGCAATCCGCTCGACAACTTGTTGCTGACCATCACTTTGGGCGCGATCGGCAACGGCGCCAACGCGACCACCCCCGGCGCTGACGGCGGCAACGGCGGCTGGTTGATCGGTAATGGCGGCAATGGCGCGGCCGGTGGAGTCGGGCAAGACGGCGGTAACGGCGGCCGGGCCGGAATGTTCGGCAACGGCGGGGCCGGCGGGGCCGGCGGACTGGGCAGCACCGGTGAGGCGGGGGCGAATTCCGTTCAATCCGACTACAAGTTGGGACAGGGCGGCGGCGGCGGACTCGGCGGGAGCGGAGGAACCGGCGGCGCCGGTGGCTCACTGTTCGGCAACGGCGGCAAGGGAGGCGCTGGCGGCACCGGCGGGACCGGCGGCGTTGGGGGCAGCACGCCTGAGATCGGTAGCGACGGAGGTGACGGCGGAAAAGGCGGCGACGGCGGCAACGCCGGCGCGGGCGGGAAGGCAGGAGCCATGGGCCGAGCCGGCGCTAACGGCAATGACGGGGCGGGCGGCACAGGAGGCGCCGGCGGGGCCGGCGGCAGCGGTCTCACAGCCGGCGCCGGTGGCAAGGGCGGTATAGGAGGCAACGGTTCCGGATCGGCCGGGCACGGCGGCACCGGCGGCAAAGGCGGTCAGGGCGGCACACCCGACGCGCCCACTAACGGCAAGTTCACCCCTGGCGGCCCCGGCGGCACAGGGGGCAAGGGCGGTAGCGGCGGAACCCTCACCGGCACCGGCGGCGTCGGCGGCGGTGGCGGCGCGGGCGGCGCCGGGTCGACCGACGGCAAGAACGGCTCCACCGGCGGTTTCGGAGGTTACGGCGGCGACGGCGGTCCCGGCGGCAGCGAGGGCGCCGGGGGTACCGGCGGCGAGGGTGGCGCCGGCGGTGACGGCGGTGCCGGCGGTGCCGGTTCGAACACCGGGACGCCCGCCGGCGGCGGCGGGAGCGGTGTCGGCTCTGGCGGCAAAGGCGCGATAGGCGGCGACGGCGGCGACGGCGGGAGCGGCCGTACGGGCGGCGATGGCGGTGCCGGCGGACACGGCGGCAAGGGTGGCGATGGCTCGCAGCCCAACCAGGGCGGCCCGGGCGGCAAGGGCGGCAAGGGAGACGCCGGGACCGCGATCGGCGGCAGCGGCGGCCATGGGGGCGACGGCGGCAACGCAGGTACCGGCGGCACCAGCTCCCCGCCCGGCGGCGCGGGCGGGGCCGGTGGCGCAGGTAAAGGCGGAGCCACGGCTGGCACTCCCGGCAATCCGCAGCACAGCGGCGTCGGCGGCGGTGGCGGTCAGGGCGGCGCCGGCGGGCCGCACTAGGCGGGCGGGCCTGCCGTTCGTCCGCGCACCAATTCGGTGGGCAACACGTCGATGACCGGCAGGCCGTCCCGCGGTGGGCTGTGCAGCAGCCGGCCGGCTCGTTTGCCCTTCTCCAGGCTGGGCTGCGACACCGTCGTCAAGCCCCGGCTCAGCGCCTCCGGAATCCCGTCGAATCCGGTGACCGTCATCTGCCCGGGAACGTAAATGCCATGCGCACGTAGGTAATCCATCGCCGAGATGGCCAGCACATCCGCGGTGCACATCAACGCGGTGATCCGCGAGTTGGTCTGCAGCGCCAGTTCGGCGGCGAACGCACCGGAGGCGGGCCGGTGCTCGTAACTCTCGACGATGGTCAGAGTTTCCGGATCGAGCCCGGCGCCGGCCATCGCGTCCCGCACGCCGCCGATCCGCTCACTCTGAGCGTGAAAGGTGGAGCTTTGCAAGCGTTCTGGGGTCACCACCCCGGCTGTCTGCTCCCCGACGCGGCGTTCGTAACCCAGGCGCATGGTCAGCAGGCCGATTTCGTGGTGCCCCAGGCCGATGACGTAGTCAGCGAGTTCCCTTGTGGCAGCACGGTCGTCGATGCAGACCCGCGACGCGCCCGGTACGTCTTTGGGCTGGTCGACTACGACGACGGGCACGTGGCGCTGCAGCACGGTCTGCAGGTAGGGGTCGTCGTCGGATGCGGCGTACACCACGAATCCGTCGACTCCCGCGCCCAGCACCGCGCCGGTGCCGTCCGACAGGCTCCGGTCCGGTCCGGCGGCGACCAGCAGCAGGCCCTGGCCGACTTCCTCACACGACTCGGCAAGTCCGGCAACGAAATTCAGGGCCGCAGGATCACTGAACGCATACGTCAGCGGCTCGGTGATCACCAGGCCGACCGCGCCGGCCCTGCGGGTGCGCAGCGAGCGAGCCACCGGATCCGGTCCGGCGTACCCCAGCCGCTTGGCGGTGGCAAGCACCCGCTCCCGCAAATCGGCCGACAACTGATCGGGGCGGTTGTAGGCGTTGGAGATCGTGGTCCGCGAAACCTTGAGCTCGGCGGCCAATGAGGCCAGGGTGGCCCGCCGCCGCGGCGCGGGACTTCGGGACATGCTCCGTGAGGCTAGTGCATGGACTTGCGTTCGACGGGTACCGATAGCTTAGAGTTATTGGAAACGGTTTTCATTTGTATTAGGGTTACCTGAGTTGAGAGGAGCGATCGTGCGTACTGCTGCGATCCGGGTGGTCATCGGTGTGTCGGTGCTGGCGCTGACGGCGGGAGTCGCCGCATGCGGTGGCGACAAGTCGCCCGGCGGTGCGCCGGGTCAACCCCCGACCGTGGTGGCCTCCACCGATGTCTGGGGCAGCGTCGCGCAAGCCGTCGCCGGCGACCACGCCAAGGTGACCTCGATCATCACCAGCGCCTCAGCCGACCCGCACTCCTTTGAGGCCAGCCCCGCCAACGCGGCGGCCATCGCCGACGCCTCGCTGGTCGTGTTCAACGGCGGCGGTTACGACCACTGGGTCGACGACGTCCTGGCCAGCCACAAGGGAGTGGCCTCGGTCGACGCCTACTCGCTGCTGCAAACTCCCCCCGGCGAGTCGCAGCCGGCCAATGAACACGTCTTCTACGACCTGGATACCGCCAAGGCCGTAGCCGCCAAGATCGCCGACAAGCTGGCCCAGGACGACCCCCAGCACGCCGCCGACTACAAATCGAACGCCGAGACCTTCGATCGCAACGCCGACGCCATCGCCCAGACCGAGAAGGCCATCCACGCCAGCCATCCCGGCGCAGCCGTGGTCGCCACCGAGCCCGTCGCGCACTACCTGCTGGTGGCCGCCGGCGTGACCGACAAGACACCCGAGGGGTTCGCCAGCGCCGTCGAGCAGGACACCGACCCCGCCCCCGTGGAGGTGGCCTCCATGCTGGACCTGATCAAGGCCCGCCAGGTCGCCGCGGTGGTGTTCAACGAACAGACCGTGACCGACGTGACCAAGCAGGTCCAGGCGGCCGCCCAGAGTGCCGGAATCCCGGTCGTCCCCGTCACCGAGACGCTGCCCGAGGGCAAGGATTATCTGGCCTGGCAGCGCGATACCGCGGACCGGTTGACCGCCGCGCTGCAGCAGAACCGATAATCACTGCTTGTGGGTGCCGAGACCGTCTGCTTATCGGGTGCCAGGCTGGCCTTCGGCGACCGGGTCCTGTGGGACCACCTCGATCTGAAGGTGGCCCCCGGTGAATTCATCGCCATCCTTGGCCCCAACGGCACCGGCAAGACCTCGCTGTTCAAGGTGCTGCTCGGGCAGCTGGCGCTGAGTGCGGGCACCGCCACCATCGAGGGCCGCCCGATCGAAGCCGGCAGCGAGCGGATCGGCTACGTGCCCCAGCATCGATCGGTCGACCGGGGGCTGAGCCTGCGCGGCCGCGACCTCGTGCGCCTCGGCGTGGACGGCCATCACTGGGGCATCGCACCGCTGACCCGAAAAGAGCGGCAGCGCCGCCACGACATCGTCGAGCAGGCGTTGACCCAGGTACGGGCAACCAAGCTGGCCAAGGTCCCGGTCGGCGTGATGTCGGGCGGCGAACTGCAGCGAGTGCGCATCGCCCAGGCGCTGGCCAGCGATCCGGTGCTGCTGCTGTGCGACGAACCACTGCTCAACCTCGATCCGGCCAGCGCCCGGTTGGTCGCCCAGCTGATCGACCAGCGCCGCCAGTCCGGGACCGCGGTGATGTTCGTGACGCACGAGATCAATCCGGTGGTGCCCTACGTCGACCGAGTGCTCTACCTGGTCAACGGGCGATTCCGGATCGGCACCGTCGCGGAGGTGATGACCTCGGCGACCCTCTCGGAGCTCTACCAGGCCGACATCCAGGTAGTGCAGGTCGGCGATCGCTACGTCGTGGTCGGTGAACACCTCGATCACTCCGGCCACACCCATGGGCACGCCCATGAATGACCGCTTCGCGCACCTGCTGGATCACCTGTTCTCCTTCGACATCACCGCTGATCTGCTGGGCCGGGGGTTCGTGCAGCAGGCGCTGATCGCGGCCGCGCTGCTGGCCCTGGTGGCCGGGTTGATCGGGCCGTTCATCGTGATGCGCCAGATGTCGTTCGCCGTCCACGGGTCCAGCGAGCTGTCGTTGACCGGCGCGTCGTTCGCGCTGCTGGCCGGCCTCAACGTCGGGCTCGGCGGGCTGGTCGGCAGCGCGTTGGCCGCGGTCCTGTTCGGCATCCTCGGCCAGCGGGCCCGTGAGCGGGATTCGGCGATCGGTGTCGTGCTGGCGTTCGGGCTGGGCCTGGCCGTGCTGTTCATCCACCTGTATCCGGGCCGTGCCGGCACCAGCTTCGCTCTGCTGACAGGTCAGATCGTCGGCGTCGGCTATTCGGGACTGGCGCTGCTGGTGGCGGTGACGGTGTTGGTGACCGGCGTGCTGGCCGTCAGCTATCGGCCGCTGCTGTTCGCCACGGCCGACCCGGAAGTGGCTGCCGCACGCGGTGTTCCGGTGCGCGTGCTGGGCATCGTTTTCGCGGCACTGGTCGGCGTGGTGGCCGCGCAGGGCGTGCAGATCGTCGGGGCACTGCTGGTGATGTCGCTGCTGATCACCCCGGCTGCTGCGGCGGCGCGGGTGTTCAGCTCACCGGCCGCGGTGATCGCGGCGTCAGTGGTCTTCGCCGAGTTGTCCGCGGTGCTCGGCATTGTGCTGTCGCTGGCACCCGGGGTTCCGGTGTCGGTGTTCGTCACGACGATCTCGTTCGTGATTTATCTGGTGTGTTGGGCGATCAGCCGGCGCCAGGTGGACCCCGCCGCGGCTTAGGCATATTTGCTCGCTCCTCCTCCTCCTCGTCCCTCGGCGGCATCGGTCGACTCGCTTAAGCTGGGGTCGTGCCGTCCGTGGATTTGAACGCAGACCTGGGCGAAGGGTTCGGGGTGTGGGAACTCGGTGACGACGCCGCCATGCTCGACATCGTCACCAGCGCCAACCTGGCTTGCGGCTTCCACGCCGGTGATCCGGCGGGGCTGGCGCGCACTTCCCGAGCCGCCGCCGAGCGCGGTGTGCGCATCGGGGCCCAGGTGAGCTACCGCGACCTCGCCGGGTTCGGCCGCCGCTTCATCGATGTCGCGCCGGCCGATCTGACGGCCGAGGTGATCTATCAGATCGGCGCGCTACAGGCCCTCGCCCGCGTCGCCGGATCCGATGTCACATATGTCAAACCCCATGGTGCGCTGTACAACACGATCGTCACCCACCGCGAGCAGGCCCGCGCGGTCGCCGAGGCGGTGCACGCCGTCGACCCGACTCTTCCGGTGCTGAATCTGGCCGGTTCGGTGTTCTTCGAGGAAGCCCAGCGGCTCGGATTACGCACCGTCGCCGAGGCATTCGCCGACCGCGCGTACCGCCCCGACGGCACCCTGGTTTCCCGCGGCGAAGAAGGGGCGGTGCTGCACGATCCCGAGCAGATCGCCGAGCGGGTGGCCCGGATGGTGCACAGCGGACAGGTACTGGCCGTCGACGGATCGAGCATCGATGTGCGGGTGGAATCGGTTTGTGTACATGGGGATTCGCCGGGCGCGGTGAACATCGCCACCGCGGTCCGCGACCGCCTGCTGCACGACGGCGTCGAATTGGCGGCATTCGTCTGATGCGACTCAAACTCGGCAGACCCGATATCGCCAACTACCGCAACCTTTTCGATGTGCCCGATGCCGACCCGGACGCCGCACTGTCGATCACCTGGCTCGGGGTGTCGACACTGCTGGTCGACGACGGGACATCCGCGGTGCTGACCGACGGCTTCTTCTCCCGCCCGACACTGCTCGAGGTTGGGCTGCGCCGCCTGACCCCGTCGCACTCGCGCATCGACTACTGCCTCAACCGCGCCAAGATCAACCGGCTGGCCGCGGTGCTACCGGTGCACACCCATTTCGACCACGCCATGGATTCACCGATCGTGGCCGCCCGCACCGGGGCGCGGCTGATCGGCGGCGAATCGGCCGCCAATATCGCTCGCGGACAAGGGTTTTCATCGGACCAGATCGTCATCGCGACCTCGGGTGAGGAGCTGACCCTTGGGCCGTTCGGCGTGACGCTGATCGAATCGCACCACTGTCCACCGGACCGCTTTCCCGGTGCGATCACCACACCGGTCGTGCCGCCGGCGAAGGCTTCGGCCTTCCGCTGCGGTGAGGCCTGGTCGACGCTGATCCATCACTCACCCAGCGATCGGCGGCTGCTGATCCAGGGCAGCGCGGGCTTCCTGCCCGGCGCGCTCGACGGCCGCCGGGCCGACATCGCCTACTTGGGTGTCGGTCAGCTCGGCGTTCAGCCGCTGGACTACATCGAGCAGTACTGGGAGCACACGGTGGCCGCCGTTGGTGCGCGCCAGGTGGTGCTCATCCACTGGGACGACTTTTTTCGCCCGCTCACCGAGCCGATGATCGCGCTGCCATACGCGGGCGACGACCTCGACGTGTCGATGCGCGTGCTCTCGCGGCTGGCCGAGCGCGACGGGGTCGGCCTGCACCTACCGACGGTGTGGCAACGCGCCGACCCGTGGACCTGATCGCCTCGTGCTGATCGTCGCCTTGGTCGCTCTGGCGGTCGTGCTGGTCTTCGCGATCGCTCGGCCGGCCGGCTTGTCGGAGGCGGTGGTCGCGGTTCCGGCGGCTGCCGTGGTCGTCGCCGTCGGCGCGGTGTCCACCACGGACGCGGTTGCCGAGGTGAGCCGGATGCTTCCGGTGGTCGGCTTTCTGGCCGCCGTGCTGGTGCTGGCCAGTCTGTGCGACGACGAGGGACTGTTCCAGGCCGCGGGCACGTGGATGGCGCGCGGCAGCAACGGTAAGCCGCGCCGGCTGCTCGGCCAGGTGTTCCTGATGGCGGCGGCGACGACGGCGATCCTGAGTCTGGACGCCACGGTCGTCCTGCTCACCCCGGTGGTGCTGGCCACGGTGCGGACAATGCGGGTGTCGCCTCGCCCGCACCTGTACGCCACCGCGCACCTGTCCAATTCCGCGTCGCTGCTGCTGCCGGTGTCCAATCTGACCAATCTGCTGGCGTTCAGCGCGGCCGGACTGTCGTTCACCCGGTTCAGTGTGTTGATGGCGGCGCCATGGGTCGCGGCAGTGGCGGTCGAATATGTGTTGCTGCGGCTGGTGTTTCGGCGCGACCTCACCGAAGTGCAGACCGACAGCCCACCACCGGCGGCGGACCGACCGGTGTTCGTTCTCGTCGTGCTGGGCCTGACCCTGGTTGGGTTCGCGGTGACGTCGTTCCTCGGGTTGTCCCCGGCGTGGGCCGCGCTGGCCGGTGCGGTGGTGCTGGGTGTGCGGTCATTGGCGCAGCGGCGCAGCACAATTAGCGGAATCGCGCGCTCCCTGCACCTGCCGTTTCTGCTGTTCGTGCTGGCGCTGGCCGTGGTCGTCAAGGCTGTGATGGTCAATGGCCTTGACCACGCCGCCGCGGATCTGTTGCCCACCGGCGGCGGGCTGGCCGCCCTGCTCGGGATCGCGGCGGTGGCCGCGGTGCTGTCCAACATCGTCAACAACCTGCCCGCGGTGCTGGTGCTACTCCCCCTGGTCGCCGCCAGCGGCCCGGCCGGGGTGTTGGCCGTCCTGATCGGGGTCAACATCGGACCGAACCTGACCTACGTCGGGTCGCTATCGAATCTGTTGTGGCGCAAGGTACTACATCAACAGGGCGAGCCGACCAGCGCCCGCGAGTTCACCTGGCTGGGGGCGCTCACCGTCCCGGCCTGCATTGTGGCCGCGACGGTGGCGCTGTGGGTCGCACTCCGAATCTTTTAGGCCCCAGTCATTTAGGGATGACGACCCGCAGCGGACTTGGCCTGCGCGCCATGAGTTCCGGTGGCGCCCGCACCGCCGTAGCCGCCGCTCGAGCCGCTCGGCGCGCCGCCGCCATAACCTGGCATACCGCCCGAGTACCCGCCCGAGCCGCCGGAGCCGCCGGGCGCGAGGGCGCCGGTTGCGTCGGTGGCATGACCGCCGGTGCCGCCGCGACCGCCGATACCGCCGTCACCGGTGTTGGTGCTGCCGCCGCGACCGCCGCCCCCGCCTTGGCTCCATCCGCCGATGGTGATGACGTCGCTGCGAGGGCTGTCGCCGCCGTTGCCACCGTCGCCACCGACACCGCCGTTGCCCGTGTCGCTCTGGCCGCCCTCACCACCCCGGCCGCCGCGGCCGCCCGTGGAGCCGCCCGCGGTGCCGTTACCACCGTGGCCACCATGGCCACCGTCGCCGCTGGCGCTGTAGCCACCGTCGCCCCCGTCGCCACCGTCGGCGCCGTAGCCCCCGCCCCCGGTGGCGCCGTCGCCACCGGCACCGCCATAGCCACCGTCGCCTTGGGTGCCGTCTTTACCCTTGCCGCCGACTGCCGAGCCCGACCCGCCGGTGCCGGCTTTTCCTCCGGTGCCGCCATATCCGCCGTCGCCACCATCGCCAACCGAAGAGCCGTAACCGCCGGTGCCGCCCTTTCCGCCGGTGCCGCCCACGCCACCGGTGCCACCTTTGCCGCCCGCGCCGATCAGCATGCCGGCCTTACCGCCGTTGCCAGCCGTGCCGCCGGTGCCGCCGCCGCCACCCGTACCCCCATAGCCGCCTGTGCCGGTTGGGGCGGCGGTGCCGACGATGCCGTCAGCACCGCGGCCACCCAAGCCACCCGTGCCACCTTTTCCGCCGTTGCCGATCAACAACCCCGCACTGCCGCCGTTGCCACCCGTGCCGCCGGTACCCCCGACGGCACCGACACCATCGGCTACGACGGTGCGGTCGACTCCTGCGCCGCCTGCGCCGCCGCTGCCGCCGTTGCCGATCAACAGGCCGCCACGGCCGCCGTTTCCGCCTTTCTGGCCGGTGGCACCCGTGCCGCCGTCGCCACCGTTGCCGATCAGCCAGCCGCCGTTGCCGCCGGTCCCCCCGGGGGCGGTCGCGTCCTGGCCGTTACCGACGGCCCCGAGCGTGACGACCAACACCAGCGTGTTGATGGCGTCGGCCGGCGAGACTGCGGCCGCCGCCAATGCCGTCGGTGTGGGCGTCTTCGCGCTGAGGCGGCGGTCGTCACGGCCGCACGTCACGTCGAGGGCACAGGCCGGCGATGCGGGCAGCGCGAAGCTGACCGATGCCAACTGAACGCCGGCCATTCGGACCGGTGTCTGCGCTGGCGGTGTGGCGTGTGCCCCCCACGGCGCTGCCACAACCCCGGCAACCGCTACTGCAGTCATCATGACGGACGTTTTCATCCCAGCCCCTGTCGTCGATTTCAACCACGACGATTGTTGACGCCGGGAGGGCAGCAGGGATCGCGTAATCGACTACTTGAATTCAAGTTTGGACTACTTGAACTTCGTCTGGGCGGGCGCCGCGATGCGAGTTGGGTGACCTAGCGACGGCGCTGGCGGGCGACTTCGGCCAGCACGACGCCGGCGGCCACCGACGCGTTCAGTGACTCGGTTGGTCCGGCCATCGGGATCGACAGCACCGCATCGCAGTTCTGCCGCACCAGCCGTGACAACCCCTTGCCCTCCGAGCCGACGACAACCACCAGCGGGCCCGTCGCCTCGAACTCGTCGATCGTCGTGTCACCCTCTGCATCGAGTCCGACGATCTGCAGACCGGCGTCGGCCCAGTCCTTGAGCGTGCGCGTGAGGTTCGTCGCGCGCGCGACCCGAACCCGTGCGGCCGCACCGGCACTGGTGCGCCACGCCACGGCGGTCACCGACGCCGAGCGCCGCTGCGGGATCAGCACGCCGTGGCCGGCGAAAGCCGAAACCGACCGGATGATCGCGCCCAGATTGCGCGGGTCGGAGATGTTGTCCAACGCGACCAACAGCGCCGGCTCGACGTCGGACGTGGCCGAGGCCAGCAGATCGTCGGGGTGGGCGTAGTTGTAAGGGGGCACCTGCAGGGCAATGCCCTGATGTAAACCGTTGGCGCTCAAGCGGTCCAGGTCATTGCGCGGCACCTCGAGAATCGCGATACCCCGGTCGGCGGCCAGCGTGACCGATTCGGTCATCCGTTCGTCGGCTTCGGCGCCCAGCACCACGTACAACGCCGTGGCCGGGGCGTGCGCCCGCAGGCATTCCAGCACGGGGTTACGACCGAGGACCATCTCGGTCTCGTCGGTGGGTTTGTACGATTTGCGCACCTGCTTGGCGGCGGTCGCGGCGCGCCTGGCCGCCGGATGGTGGGGCCGCATGTGGGCCGGCGGGGTGGCGCCGCGTCCCTCGACGCCTCGCCTGCGCTGGCCACCCGAGCCGACCGTCGGGCCCTTCTTGGTGCCTTCCTTACGGATTGCACCACGGCGCTTGGAGTTTCCAGCCATTTTATTTACTGCTTTCGTCGCGTAGGGCCCATTGCGGCCCGTCGGAGGTGTCGGTGACCTCGATGCCGGCTTCCTTGAGCCGGTCGCGGATCTCGTCGGCCAGAGCCCAGTCCCGAGTCTGGCGAGCCTCGTCGCGGCGGTTCAATTCCGCACGCGCCAACACGTCCACTGCGGCCAGCGCCGCCGAGGTCTCGTCGCGGGTCTCCCAGCGTTCGTCGAGCGGATCGCAGCCGAGAATGCCCATCATGGAACGGATCTCGCGGGCCTTGGCCAACGCTGTCTCGTGGTCACCGGAGTCCAGGGCCCGGTTGCCATCGGCCCGCGCGGCGTGCACCTCGGCGAGCGCGGCAGGCACGGCCAGGTCGTCGTCGAGTGCGGCGGCGAACTTCTCGGTCCAGGTGCCCGGCACCACGGCACCGACCCGGGTACGCACCCGATGCAGGAATTCCTCGATGCCGGTGTAGGCCTTCACCGCATCCTGCAGAGCGGTCTCGGAGAATTCCAGCATCGATCGGTAATGCGCGCTGCCCAGGTAGTAGCGCAGCTCGGCGGGCCGGACTCGTTGCAGCACAGCGGGTATGGACAAGACGTTGCCCAGCGACTTGCTCATTTTCTCGCCGCCCATGGTGACCCAGCCGTTGTGCAGCCAGTACTGAGCGAAGCCGTCGCCGGCGGCGCACGCCTGGGCGATCTCGTTCTCGTGGTGCGGGAAGATCAAATCCATTCCGCCGCAATGGATATCGAAAGCTGCTCCGAGGTACTCGTGGGCCATCGCCACACATTCGGAGTGCCACCCGGGCCGGCCGCGTCCCCACGGCGTGGGCCAGGACGGCTCGCCGGGCTTGGCGCCCTTCCATAGCGTGAAGTCACGCTGATCGCGCTTGCCGGTGCCTGCACCCTCACCCTGGTGCACATCGTCGATCTTGTGCCCGGACAGCTTGCCGTACTCCGGGAAGCTCAGGACGTTGAAGTAGACGTCGCCGGCTCCGGTGTAGGCATGGCCGTTGTCAATCAGGCGCTCGATGAGGTCGACGATCTGGGTGATGTGCCCGGTCGCGCGGGGTTCGGCCGACGGCGGCAGCACACCGAGTGCGTCGTAGGCCGCGCTGAACTCACGCTCGTGGGTCGCCGCCCATTCCCACCACGGCCGGCCCGCGTCGGCGGCCTTGGTGAGGATCTTGTCGTCGATGTCGGTGACGTTGCGGATGAATGCGACGTCGAACCCCTTGGCCATCAGCCAGCGGCGCAGCACGTCGAATGCGACACCGCTGCGGACGTGGCCGATGTGCGGCAAGCCCTGCACGGTGGCACCACACAGATAAATCGAGGCGTGGCCGGGACGCAGCGGCACGAATTCACGCACGGCACCGCTATAGGTGTCGTGGAGCCGCAGGCCGCTTGAGGTCACGACGCGCCAGCTTACCGGCCTAATCGGGGTTATTTGGCACCGAGGCTGATCCGGCGACCACCAAAGCGGTGGCAATCGCCGCCATTCCCTCGCCCCGGCCGGTCAGGCCGAGACCGTCAGTGGTGGTTGCCGACACCGACACAGGCGCGCCCAGCAGCCCAGTGAGCACACGCTGGGCCTCGTCCCTGCGCGGGCCGATCTTCGGGCGATTGGCGATGACCTGGACGGTCGCGTTGCCCACGGTGTAGTCCGCGGCGGCGAGCAGCTCGCGGACGTGAGCCAGCATCTGCGCGCCGGTCACACCGCGCCACTGCGGCTGGTCCACCCCGAACACTGTCCCCAGATCACCAAGCCCAGCCGCGGACAGCAGCGCGTCGCACAGCGCGTGAACAGCGACGTCGCCATCGGAGTGCCCGGAGCAGCCGTCGGCGCCGTCGAACAACAGGCCCAGCAGCCAGCACGGCCGGCCGGCCTCGATCGGATGGACGTCGGTGCCCAGCCCGACGCGCGGGATCCTCATGCGCCCAGCACGGCTCGCGCCAGCTGGAGGTCCAGCGGCGTGGTGATCTTGAAGGCCATGGTGTCGCCGTCGACGGTGTGCACCGGGGTGCCCAGGTACTCCACCAGGGAGGCATCGTCTGTCACGGTGGCGCCGGCGGATCGCTCGTAGGCGCGGCGCAGCAGTGCGGTCTCGAACCCTTGCGGGGTCTGGACCGCACGCAAACCGGATCGCTCGGGGGTGCCGAGCACCACCCCGTTGGCGTCAACCGCTTTGACCGTGTCGGTGACCGGCAGCACCGGGATCACCGCACGCAGGCCGTCCCGCAGGGCGGCGACCACCCGCTGAATCTGGTCGACCGGTGTCAGCGGCCGGGCAGCGTCATGCACGAGGACGAATTCGGGATCCCCGATTGCGTCCAGCGCACGGCGGACGGTTTCGGGGCGTTCCGGACCACCCTCGACGACCGTGGCACGGCCATCGAGCAGCAGTTTTGTTTCATCCACCCGATCGGCGGGCGCAGCGACCACAACGCGGTCCACGACGCCGGAAGCCAGCAATCCGTCGACGGCGCGTTCGAGCATGGTTCGACCACCGAGATCAACGAATGCCTTCGGGATGCCAGCACCCAGCCGTTCACCGGAACCAGCGGCCGTGACGACCGCGACCGTGTCTGACACCGAACCCCTCAGGGCAGTCAGGAAGCGGTGGCCAGAACCTCGTCGAGGATGATCTCAGCCTTGGCCTCATCAGTGTTCTCGGCCAGGGCTAGTTCGCCCACGAGGATCTGCCGAGCCTTGGCCAGCATGCGCTTCTCGCCCGCAGACAGACCGCGCTCTTGATCCCGGCGCCACAGGTCGCGGACGACCTCGGCAACCTTGTTGACGTCACCGGACGCCAGCTTCTCGAGGTTGGCCTTGTAGCGGCGCGACCAGTTGGTCGGCTCTTCAGTGTGCGGCGCGCGCAGGACCTGGAAGACCTTGTCCAGGCCCTCCTGTCCGACCACATCACGCACACCGACGTACTCGGCGTTATCGGCGGGAACACGAACAGTGAGATCTCCCTGCGAAACCTTCAGGACGAGATACTCTCTCTGCTCGCCCTTGATGGTCCGGGTTTCGATCGCCTCGATCAATGCAGCACCGTGGTGTGGATAGACAACGGTGTCTCCGACCTTGAAAATCATCAGTTTGGAGCCCCTTTCACATTGCAATATTAGCACGGCGGCCGACAGCGTGTGGAACAACGATGCAGGTCAGGGGCACCACGGGTGAAGAGTCGGGGTTGACAGGGTGACGAAAGCGTGCAACACGAGGGCCTTCTCGGGCCCCCAGCACACCCCGCATCGACCCCCGTTGCCGACTTCGGCCACGGGACCGCGAACCCTCAGCTACCGCCGGGCGGCGCTACCTACTACTGTGCATAGTCGAACCGCGGCGGCGCGACTGTGCCGTCCACACAGGCCGAGCAGGAGGCTGTTGTGAACCGCTTGACGAATCGCCTCGTGGCCGCATCCGCTGGCCTGGCCGCCTGCGGCCTGATTCTGACGGGCTGTGGTGCGGGGCAGATCTCGCAGACCGCGGACCAGGAGTCGGCCGTCAACGGCGCCACTGTGAATGTCGCGAACATCGCCCTGCGCAATATTCATCTGCAGGCATTGCAGACCGGTGCCGCCCTGCCCGTCGGCCAGACCGTCCAGCTGATCTTCGTGGCGGCAAACTTGTCCCCGGACACCAACGACAAGCTCATCAGCATCAGCTCCGACGTGGGTACCGTCGCGGTCACCGGCGCCACGGCCATCCCTGCGGGCGCCTCACTGATTGTCGGCAGCGCCGATGGCCAGACCGAAGCGACTCCGCTGGGTAGTGCGGAGCCGACCAAGGCCGCAGTCACGCTCACCCAGCCGATCACCAACGGACTGACCTACAAGTTCACCTTCGACTTCGACAAGGCCGGCCAGACCACCGTCGCCGTGCCGATCGCGGCCGGCGCCGTAGAAGGCCAAGGCGGCGAGCCCGCAGGCGGGCATCACTAAGCACTGACACGGGCGGTTTGACCCGGTTAATCCGCCGATCTGTCACAGCCACCCGATAGCGTCACGGCGTGGCCAAGGCGCGTTCGCAGTATCGCTGTTCCGAGTGCCGCCATGTCATGGCCAAGTGGGTAGGCCGCTGCCCGGAATGCGGCACCTGGGGCACCGTCGACGAAATCGCCGGGTCGGCTGCCACCGGCGGCACGTCGCAGCGCACGGTGGTGCCGTCAACGCCCGCCGTGCCGATCAGTTCCATCGATCCTGACCGCACCCGCCACTTCCCCACCGGCGTGGACGAGCTCGACCGGGTGCTCGGCGGCGGCGTGGTGCCTGGCTCGGTCAGCCTGCTGGCCGGTGATCCCGGGGTCGGCAAGTCCACCCTGCTGCTCGAAGTCGTGCATCGGTGGGCGCTGTCGGGGCGCCGCGCGCTGTACGTATCCGGCGAGGAGTCGGCGGGCCAGATCCGGATTCGCGCCGAACGCACCGGTTGCACCCACGACGAGGTGTTCCTGGCAGCCGAATCCGACGTCGCCACCGTGCTCGGACACATCGAGGCGGTGCAGCCCAGTCTTGTGGTGGTCGACTCCGTGCAGACGATGACGTCCGGTGACTCCGACGGTTCGGCAGGCGGGGTGACCCAGGTGCGCGCGGTGACGACGGCGCTGACCGCGATGGCCAAGTCCAGCGCAGTCGCGCTGGTGCTGGTCGGTCACGTCACCAAGGACGGCGCGATCGCCGGGCCCCGTTCGCTGGAACATCTGGTGGACGTGGTCTTGCACTTCGAGGGCGACCGCAACTCGACTCTTCGGATGGTCCGCGGTGTCAAGAATCGGTTCGGCGCCTCCGACGAGGTCGGCTGTTTCCTGTTGCACGACAACGGTATTCAAGGCGTTTCCGATCCGTCCGGGTTGTTTCTCGACAACCGCCCCAACCCGGTTCCCGGTACCGCGGTGACGGTGACGCTGGACGGTAAACGGCCGCTGATCGGCGAGATCCAGGCCCTGCTGGCCTACCGCCCAGAGAACGCACCACAGCGGCGCGCGGTCAGCGGTGTGGACAGTTCCCGCGCGGCGATGATCGCGGCGGTGCTCGAACGCAGGGCGAACCTCAAAGTCAGCGCCACCGACATCTACCTGTCCACCGTCGGCGGGATGCGGCTGATGGATCCCTCGTCGGACCTCGCGGTGGCGATGGCGATGGCGTCGGCCTACGCCGACCTGCCGCTGCCCAGCACGACCGTGGTGATCGGCGAGGTGGGCCTGGCCGGCGATCTGCGCCGGGTCACCGGCATGGACCGCAGGCTGGCCGAAGCAGCCCGGCTCGGCTTCACCGAGGCCCTGGTGCCGGTCGGCTGTGGCACGGTGCCAAAAGGCTTCAAAGCCATCGAATCGGCCACGATCGGGGACGCACTGCGCACCATGCTGACGATCGCAAAACGGCCCTACGACAAGGTCGTCACGCAGCTTCGGCGGGAGGGGTCGAGTAACGACCTCGATGACGTGGACAATAAGTGGCTGTGAGCACTGTCGACCGCAACGGCTCGGCCCAGCCGACACCCACGCTGCGCGAGACGATCGGGCGGCTGGCGCCGGGCACCGCGCTGCGCGACGGCCTGGAACGCATCCTGCGCGGTCGCACGGGCGCGCTCATCCTGCTGGGCTACGACGAGCGGGTCGAGACGATCTGCGACGGCGGGTTCTCGCTGGACGTGCGGTTCGCGCCGACCCGGCTGCGCGAACTGTCCAAGATGGACGGCGCCGTCGTGCTGTCCACCGACGGCAGCCGGATCGTTCGGGCCAACGTGCAGCTGGTGCCGGATCCGACGATCCCCACCGACGAATCCGGGACCCGGCACCGCTCAGCCGAGCGCGCCGCGATCCAGACCGGCTATCCGGTGGTCTCGGTCAGCCACTCGATGAACATCGTCACCGTCTACGTGTCCGGGGAACGCCACGTCGTCGCCGACTCGGCCACCATCCTGTCCCGAGCCAACCAGGCGATCGCGACCCTGGAACGCTACAAGGCCCGCCTCGATGAGGTGTCCCGGCAGTTGTCCACCGCCGAGATCGAAGACTTCGTCACCCTGCGTGATGTCATGACCGTGGTGCAGCGGCTGGAGATGGTGCGTCGCATCGGACTCGAAATCGATTACGACGCAGTCGAACTCGGAACCGACGGCCGGCAGCTGCGGCTGCAGCTCGAAGAGCTGCTCGGCGGCAACGACACCGCTCGCGAGCTGATCATGCGCGACTACCACGCCAACCCCGACCCGCCGTCCAAGGCTCAGGTGGCCTCGACGCTGGCCGAGCTGGACTCACTGTCGGACACCGAGCTGCTGGACTTCACCTCACTGTCGCGGGTGTTCGGGTATCCCTCGACGGCCGATGCGCAGGATTCGGCGCTCAGTGCGCGTGGCTATCGCGCGATGGCCGGCATCCCCCGCCTGCAGTTCGCGCACGTCGATCTGCTGGTGCGGCGCTTCGGCTCGCTGCAGGGCCTGCTGGCGGCCAGCGCTACCGACCTGCAATCCGTCGAGGGCATCGGCGCGATGTGGGCCCGGCACGTCCGCGAGGGTCTGTCGCAGCTGGCTGAGTCGACGATCGCCGACCGGCTCGTCTAGCCGGCGACCTAGTAGACCAACCCCGCCAGAAGCGGGAGCAACGCCAGCGCGGCGGGCAGCGGGCCGGGAAGCAGCGGCGCGTACGAATACCGCACCACCCGACGGATTCCCAGGTGTTGCCCTTTCTGATGGGCGGTCCTGTCGAGCGCCAGATCGGTGAACAGAGCCCACTCCGCGAGCCCGGGCTTACGCGACGGGTCCGGCTTTCCGGGGAGTAGCTCTCCGAGCGCTCGGCCGTCGGCATCGGTGGCCTGCCAGGGGCCGTCGCCGTCACAATCCAGCGTGACCAGAGGTTGGTCGTCACGGCCGGACACCGTGAACGTCGTCTTGCTGTTCCGCACCATTTTCGCCAGCTGCGCACCGGACTCGTCGCGCACCGTGACGACCTCCGGGATGTCGTTCTCGGAACTCACGTACGCGAGCACGACATCGTCGGCGCCTCGGAGCTCGACGTGGATGTCGTCGCCGACGTGCATGTTCGCCATGTTCCACCACGTCCACAGCGTTCGCCGGATCCGACCGCCGCGGTGCACCCGAACGGTCTGGGCCAGCACCTCTCCCGACGGCGCGCGCATCGTCCACTGGTGCGTCTGACCGCTGAGGCCGGCGCGAAAGGTGGCCATGGTGCCCCGCAAGCGGCACAGGTCGTCGAGCGTGCGCGCCGAAGGCTCCCGGCGCTCAGACATAGGCAACAGCCTAGAAGGTGGTCTATCCCGCCGGAGCCGGGGCTGGCGGCGGTACCTCGCCCTGACCCGGCACGGGCGGTTGCTCACCAGCAGGCGGCACGGCACCCGGCGGCGGCGCGTCGGCCAGGATGAACGGCACGGTCGCCGAACGCAGATTGCCCAGCTGGACCATCAGGTTGTAGGTGCCGGGACCGATCGGCTGGCGCGGTAGCGGGCACTGCGGTGCCGAACCCATTCCGGTCCAGGTCACCTCGGTGGTGACCTGTTCGCCCGGATTGAACGTTTTGACCAGGGTCTCGTTCGACGGCGCGCAGTCCAGGTTGGACCACAGCCGCTTGCCGTCCAGCGAGTAGACGTAGGCGGCCAGCACGGCCGCGCCCACGTCGCGCTTGCAGGCCACCAGGCCGATATTGGTGACGACCATGGTGAACTTCGGCTGATCACCGATGGCGTACTGCGGCTGGTTGGTGATGCCCTTGACCGCCAGGTTGGAATCGGGGCAGTCGTCGCCTTCCTTCAGCACCGGGGGCGGCGCGACGGCCTCGGTCGGAGTCGCCATCGGCGCGGCCACAACCGGGCCTGCCGCAGGTGGGGGCGGCGCGACGACGGGTGACTTGTCGTCGGGCTGCGGAGTCTGAGGTTGGGCCGCGGTGGTGGGCTTGACGTTGCTCTTCGAGTCGGAGCCACCGCTGAAGATCACGAAGGCAATTCCGACAACGATGGCAGCAACCACCGCGACGATGCCGATCGCAAGGCCACGGCGTCGCCAATAGATTTGCGTGGGCAGAGGTCCACGCGGTTCGAGATCCAGCACCTTCTCACGGTAAGGCCAGGTCACCGCGAGTTGTCCGACCCCGCTCGGCGTGTCGCCTTGTTCGCTAGCTGAAAAAGTGGTTATTCGCCGATATCGCCGATGTGTTCACGCAGCACAACCTTGCCGTCGGCGAGGTGATAGGTCAGCCCGACGATTGCCAGGGTCCCTGCCGCGACCCGCTCGGCGATGAGGACGGACCGGCCCAGCAGCTGCGTGCCGGTCTCGATCACATGGCGGGCCTCGAACTCATCGACGCGGGTCAGCCCGTCGCGGCGGCCGAGCAGGATCGACGGAGTGACCCGCTCGACCAGATCGCGGATATAGCCGCCCGGCACCACCCCGTCGTCGAGAGCCGCCAGGGTCGCTTTCACCGCACCACAGCTGTCGTGGCCGAGCACGGCGATCAGTGGCACGTTGAGGACGCCGACCGCGTACTCGAGGGAGCCGAGCACGGCGGAGTCGAGGACGTGGCCCGCGGTGCGCACCACGAACATGTCACCGAGGCCCTGATCGAAGATGATCTCCGCGGCGACGCGGCTGTCGGCGCAACCGAAGACGACGGCGGTCGGGCGTTGCTCCCCCGCCAACCTGGCACGGTCCTCGATGCCCTGGCTGGGATGCTCGGGCTGGCCGGCGACGAATCGCTCGTTACCCTCTTTGAGTGCCTTCCAAGCGGTTACGGGGCTGGTGTTCGGCATGGCCCACATTCTGCACTGTTCCCAGCTCCCCGATGCGATGAGCATCCATTCCGCTGAGGTTGTCGACTGGTACTCCCATGCCCGTCGCGACCTTCCGTGGCGCGAGCCCGGCGTGACGGCCTGGCAGATCCTGGTCAGCGAGTTGATGCTGCAGCAGACTCCAGTAGCCCGGGTGGCGCCGATCTGGCTGGACTGGGTCGCGCGCTGGCCGACACCATCGGCGACGGCCGCCGCCAGCGCCGCCGACGTACTGCGGGCGTGGGGGAAGCTGGGCTACCCGCGACGGGCCAAGCGGCTGCACGAGTGCGCTATCGCGATCGCCACCGAGCACGGCGATAGGGTGCCCGACGATGTCGAGGTGCTCCTCACCCTCCCCGGCGTCGGCGCCTACACCGCCCGCGCGGTCGCCTGCTTCGCCTACCGGCAGAGCGTGCCCGTTGTGGATACCAACGTGCGCCGGGTGGTGGCGCGTGCGGTGCACGGACTGGCCGACGCCGCTAACCCGCCGGCGGTCCGCGACCTCGCCGACGTGGCCGTGCTGTTGCCCAATGACGAGACGGCTCCGGTGTTTTCGGCTGCGCTGATGGAACTCGGTGCCACCGTGTGCACGGCGCGATCGCCCAAATGCGGGATCTGCCCGCTGAGTGTCTGCGCCTGGCGCTCGGCCGGGTACCCGCCGGCCACCACCGCGCCGCGGCCCTCTCAGCGCTACGCGGGCACCGACCGGCAGGTGCGCGGACGATTGCTCGACGTGCTGCGGGCCAGCGCCTCCCCCGTCATCCGTGAGCAGCTGGATGTGGTCTGGCTGACCGATACCGCGCAGCGCGATCGCGCGCTGGATTCGCTGCTGGTGGACGGGCTGGTGGAGCAGACGGCCGACGGCCGGTTCGCCCTCGCTGGCGAAGGCAGCTAGGCGGACCGGGCGAAGCGGCGCCGGTAGTCCGACGGCGTGACGCCGACGATCCGGCGGAAGTGGTGCCGCAGCAGGGTGGCCGTGCCGAAGCCGGCCCGCTCGGCGATGCGGTCGACGTCCAAATCGGACTCCTCGAGCATCCGGCGCGCGAAGAGCACCCGCTGATCGGTCACCCACTGCATCGGTGTGGTGCCTGCCTCTTCGACGAAGCGGCGGGCGAACGTCCGCGCCGACATGTTGGCACGCCGGGCCATGCTAGCCACCGTATGCGGCTTGTCGAGATTGGACAGTATCCAATCCAGTTGTGGGGCAAAACCTTCCGAACATCGCACGGGTATCGGTTGCTCGATGTACTGGCGCTGACCACCGTCACGCTGAGGTGGCACCACCATCCGTCGCGCGATGATGTTGGTGACCGTGCTGCCCAGCTCCCGACGGACCAGGTGCAGGCTGGCGTCAATGCCGGCCGCGGTGCCTGCGCTGGTCACCAGATCACCGTCGTCGACGAACAGCACATTGCGGTCGATGATCGCAGTCGGATAGCGACGCGCGAGTTCGTCGGCGTGCATCCAGTGCGTGGTGCAGCGGCGCCCGTCGAGCAGCCCGGCCTCCCCCGCGACGAACGCACCAGAACACACGGTCAGGATCGTCGACCCGCCGGCATGCGCGGCCCGCAGCGCCGCCAGCGCCTCGGGCGGGTACGCCTCGATCGGGCCGGTCACCGCCGATACCGCCACCACATCGGCACCCACCAGGGCGTCGAGGCCGTGATCGGGCACCAACTGCGCTCCGACACTGGTGCGTAGCGGTTTGCCCGGTTCCGGACCGCACACCTTGAAATCGAAGTTGGGTACGCCGTCGCCGGATCGGTCGATGCCGAAGACCTCGCAGATCACCCCGAACTCGAAGACTGCGAGACCGTCGAGAACCAGTGCCGAGACGCTCTTCAAAGGCATGGCAGGATTTTATCCTATGAGGTCAGTACTGCCACTGTTGGCAGTATCTTATCTAACGAATCATTACTGCCATGACTGCGTTCAACACTTTCCTCAACAAACTGCGGTTGCATGCCGATCAATTCCGGGTGAGCGCACCGATGGTCGGTCCGCTGTTCGACAACGACGCCGACGCGCGCCGGACCGACCACGACCTCGACGCCATCCGCACCCGGTTCGAACAGCACCCGGTGTGGCCGTCGTCAGGTGCGCTCGGGGAGCGTCGCTAGAAACGTCTCGACTGCCGCCCGGTACCGGTCCGGCGCGTCGTCGTGCACGAGGTGACCCGCACCCGGCACATGGACGTAGCCGGCGGCCGCACCGGCCAACTCCGCCATCCGGCTCATCTGCCCCGGCGGCGCCACCGAGTCACCGGCCTCGATGAGCAGTACCGGCGCACGGACCGACTGCCACTGCTGCCAGTAGTCCCGCAAGCCCCACTGCCCGGCGATCTCGAGCCAGCGGGCGGGCTGGCCGTGCAGCCGCCAGCCGGTCCCGGTGCGATCGAACGCCTCCAGAAAGTAGCGGCCCGCGATCGGTCCGAACTCGTCGTAAACCTGTTCGGCAGTGGAGTATTCGACCGGCAGCGCATGCACCCACGGCTCCCACGCGCCGGTCGTCCGGCCGACGAAGTCCGGTGCCATGTCCTCCACCACCAGCGCGCTCACCAGATCGGGCCGCTGCGCGGCCAGACACCAGGAGTGCAACCCGCCCATCGAATGCCCGATGAGGACCGCCGGACCGCCGACGGTGGCGACGGCATCGCCGAGGTCGGCGACGAACCGCTCGGTGCTGACGGGTGCGGGATCTTCGACGTCGCGGCCGCGGTGCCATGGCGCGTCGTAGGTGTAGACCGCACCGAATCGGGTGAGCCAGGGAACCTGCCGCGACCACGTGGTGCCGCGGCCCATCAGGCCGTGCACCAACACCAGCGGACGGCCGGTGCCGCCCCGATGCGTCAGTGATTCGGTGCTCACCGTTTCATCTTGCGCGGTCGTCCACCGCCCTCGGCGGGCGCGGTAGCCTTGCGCCATGTCCGTGGTGAAGATCAATGCAATCGAGATTCCACCGGGTGCCGGCCCCGAATTGGAGAAGCGGTTCGCCAACCGCGCCCACGCCGTCGACAACCAGCCCGGGTTCCTCGGGTTCCAATTGCTGCGACCGGTCAAGGGTGAGGACCGCTACTTCGTGGTGACCACCTGGGAGACCGAAGAGGCCTTCCAGGCATGGGCGAGCGGGCCGGCGATCCAGGCGCACGCCGGTGAACGCGCCAACCCGGTGGCCAAGGGCGCCCATCTGCTCGAGTTCGAGGTTGTGTTGGACGTTGCCGGGACCGGCGCCAAGGCCTAGCGCACGCCAGGTGCGCCGGACCGCGGTGGCTATCGCCACCGTGATCGCATCCGCCGCAGCCCTGGCAACGAGCTGCGCACCGGCACCCGCACCATCGGCCAACGCCGGCGCGGGTGTCCGAATCGACCTCAATACGCCCACCGCGGTGCGGGCCAAGCAGGTCATGGACATGCTGAACTCGGACTGGCCGATCGGTCCGGACAACGTCAAGACGCTCGCTACCCACGACATGGTGGACCCGGTCGCGCACAGCATGGACTCGCTGTGGTGGGACCGGCCCTTCACGCTCGCCGGGGCGGACATCGGCGCCAATGTCGCCACCCTGCACGTGCTGACGTCCTACGGCGCGCGTCAGGACATCGACATCCGCATCGGGGATGACACCTTCGTCAGCCGGTTCGTCGTCACCACCGAGAAACCCAAGATCGACTCCTGGCAGGACGTCGACACCGCGCTGAGCCGCACCGGCGCCCGCTACTCGTGGCAGGTGTCCAAGGTCAACGACAGCCGATGCGAGAAGGTGGCCGGCACCAACACAACTGAATCCCTGCCGCTCGCTTCGATTTTCAAGACCTATGTGCTGTACGCGGTGGAAAGTGCCATCACCGCAGGCACTTTGAACTGGGACGACAAACTCACCATCACCGCCGAGGGGAAGAAGCTCGGCACGTCGGGCTTCGACAAGCTCCCGCCGGGCTCACAGATCACCGTGCGCCAAGCGGCCGGCAAGATGATCTCCACGAGCGACAACATGGCCACCGATCTGCTGATCGGGCGCGTCGGCACCCACGCCATCGAAGAGGCTCTTGTCGCTGCCGGCCATCACGACCCGGCGAGCATGACACCGTTCCCCACCATGCGGGAACTGTTCGCGATCGGCTGGGGCAATCCAGATGTGCGGCAGGAGTGGAAGACCGCCGCCATGCCACAGGACCGGGCAAACCTGTTGCACGAAGCCGACTCCCGGCCGTACGACCCGGACCCGTATCGGACCCACGCGCCCGGCTCGGCCTACGGCGCCGAGTGGTACGGCAACGCCGAGGACATCTGCAGGGTGCACGCCGGCTTGCAGCGCAACGCCGTCGGGCGTGCGACCCAGGTCAAGGACGTCATGTCCGAAACCGCTGGCATCGATCTCGACACAGCCGAATGGCCCTACATCGCCGCCAAGGCGGGCAATCTACCCGGCGACATGACGTTCAGCTGGTACGCAGTCGACCGCACCGGCCAGGCGTGGGTGGTCAGCTTCCAATTCAATTGGCCCCGCTTCCACAGCCTCAACGCCGGCGGCTGGGCGATGACGATCATCAAGCAGGTCTTCGGGCTACTGCCCCGTTACCGCTGATCGCAGCGTCCACACCATCCCGCGATGGTGCAGCGCGGTGCAGCTGGCCGGTGCTATATCCATGCGCCAGAACGATTTCGGCGGCGCATCCAGCGCATTCAGGATTACCGCGCGGATCACAGCAGGATGGGTGATCGCCACGATGCGAGCCGGCGTCCGGCTGATATCGGCCAGCCAGCCGCGCACCCTGGCGATCAGCGCGACGATCGATTCACCGTCGTGCGGGCAGCTGTCGGGTTCGGTGAGCCAGCGTGCGAGCTGGCCGGGCTGCACCTCGTCAAGACCCGAACCGCGCCACTGACCGCAATCCAGGTCAGCCAACCGGGCATCGACGAGGGCCGACAAACCGAGCAGTTCGGCGGTCTCACGGGTCCGTGCCTCTGGCCCACACAGGGCCGTGTCGGCAGCACCGACATCGAGCTCGCAAAGCTGGCGCCGGCCAAGCGCATTCAGCGCTTCGTCGGCCGGAAATCGTCCGGCTGCCATGGCATCGGTCATGGCATGTGACACCAGGGTCAGCCGGACGACCTCACTCACGCAGCTCCCTCGCAAGCGTCGCTCACGCAGTGATGAGCTCCTGCTCCTTGCTATCGAGCAGCCGGGACAGCATGGCCGCACCGAACAGGCCGATCGTCGTCCAGACGATCACCTGAGTGCCAAGCGCATACAACCGGAACTCGTACAGGTCGACCGCGGGGAACCCCGGGAACACAATCGTCCCGGCGTCGTTGACCATCGGACCCGGCGTCTCGTTGATCGTCGGCAGGATGAGCATCACGATCGCGACCGCGACGATGTAGGCGCCGCCTGCCGCCAGAGTTGCATTCCAGGCACCCAACTTCGGTGTGAGCTGGAAGGCGAGGTAGACCGAGGCGACCATCAACAGGGCGGACAGCGCCACCATCAGCAGGTAGAGCAGAGCGCGCTGCTTGATGGTTTCGTCGAGGCTTGTCGCCGGCGGGTTGGGCGGATATTTGAGCGCGGGAACCACCCACAGTGCGATGAGCATCGCCCCTGCGGTCAGCACCGCCAGCTTGCGCGCCGACACGTTGCCGATCCGGCTGTAGGCCACGCAGAACACGACGGCGAACAACGCACCGAGCGCCACGCTGAAGAGCAGCACCCCGAGTCCCATACCGATGTTGGACTGCACCGCCCGGGTGAAGAGCTCGCCGCCCTCTTCGTGGGCATGTCCGTGACCGGACGCCGTCTCCATGGCCTCATGTGCCGCGGCGGTGCCGTCCTCGAAATCGATGGACCGCCCGACGATCGGTTCGATGAGGATCTTCGACCAGATGAATGCGAGCACGCCGGCAAGGGCGCCGGCCAGAATGCCGCGCCAGATTATTGATTTTTCCATTTTGGTTGCTGGATTCCTCTAATTAGTGGCAGGGGAAGCCGAGCAGATGGCGGGCGTCATGCACGAATTCGTGGATGTACATGTTGTCGCCGAACACCGAGGTAGCGCCTTGGTCGACGCCGATGAAGTACAGGACCAACAGCGCGAAGAACGCGGTCAGCGAGAGCCAGACGACGGCCTTGGCGGCCGACAGGTCGACAGCGCGAGACCGGCCCGACTGTGTGTGCGGAGTTGTCATTGGAGTCCTTTCAGGGAGCTGCGCGTCCCAAGATGAACATTGACGGGCTTCGGGTCTGACTATCAACAGTGGCGCGACCGTCCTGGAATTTCACCAGATTCCTCGACTCGTCCTTACATCGAGGATGGTATACCTGCGCGGGGTTAGGTTGCGCCGTAACCCAGCTGCTGCGCGGTGTACTTGGCGGCGTCGCTGATCGGGGCAGCCTGCACGGCCGTGCCGTAGGCGCAGATCTCGGTCCAGACATCGCCGAGTTCGGTGGTGTCGAAACGCATTCCGATGATCGCGTTGCCGCCGCGGTTGCGGGCCTCGTTCATCAACCGGTTCATCGCCTCGTTGCGACTTTCGGCGAGGTTCTTGGTCATGCCCTGCAGCTCGCCGCCGAACATGCTCTTGAAGCCGGCGCCCATTTGGGAGAAGGCATTGCGCGATCGCACGGTGAGGCCGAAGACCTCACCGCATACCCGCTGGATCTCCCAGCCCGGAAGGTCGTTGGTGGTAACCACAAGCATGAGCAGAGAGTAGCGGTCGCAGGCGCTCGAATCGGTGCAGTCGCGAAGTATTCACAGGCCGTCCGACATGGCCACACAAAAAGGCCCCCGACATTGTCGGGGGCCTTCTTGTTGCCTTGTTGCCTGGCTCTACTCGCTGGCGGTGCCAGCGCTGGCCAGGTCCGGCTCGACGGGCTCGGCACGCTTGGGTCCACCGACGAAGGTGAACTTCGCGTCCTCGCCGGCGCCTTCGCCGTCCCAGTTCTCCACGTCGACGGTGACCAGCTGACCGGCGCCGACCTCGTCGAAGAGGATCTTCTCGCTCAGGGCGTCCTCGAGCTCGCGCTGGATGGTCCGGCGCAACGGCCGGGCACCCAGCACCGGGTCGAAGCCGCGCTTGGCCAGCAGCGCCTTCGCCTGGTCGGTCAGCTCCATCTCCATGTCCTTGGTCTTGAGCTGCTTGGACACCCGGTTCACCATCAGGTCGACCATCTGGATGATCTCGTCGCGAGTCAACTGGTGGAAGACGATGATGTCGTCGATGCGGTTGAGGAACTCCGGGCGGAAGTGTTTCTTCAGCTCGTCGTTGACCTTCTGCTTCATCCGCTCGTAGTTGTTGTCACCACCACCCTGGGTGAACCCGAGCCCGACAGCCTTGGAGATGTCGGAGGTGCCCAGGTTGGAGGTGAAGATCAGCACGGTGTTCTTGAAGTCGACCGTGCGGCCCTGACCGTCGGTGAGACGGCCGTCCTCGAGGACCTGCAACAGGGTGTTGTAGATCTCCTGGTGGGCCTTCTCGATCTCGTCGAACAGCACGACCGAGAACGGCTTGCGCCGGACCTTTTCGGTGAGCTGGCCGCCCTCTTCGTAGCCGACATATCCGGGCGGAGCGCCGAACAACCGCGACGCGGTGAAGCGGTCGTGGAACTCGCCCATGTCGATCTGGATCAACGCGTCGTCGTCGCCGAACAAGAACTCCGCCAGCGCCTTGGACAGCTCGGTCTTACCGACACCGGACGGACCGGCGAAGATGAACGAGCCCGACGGCCGCTTGGGATCCTTCAGGCCGGCGCGGGTACGCCGGATGGCCTTGGAAACCGCCTTGACGGCGTCCTCCTGGCCGATGATCCGCTTGTGCAGCTCGTCTTCCATGCGCAGCAGCCGAGTGGTCTCCTCCTCGGTCAGCTTGAACACCGGGATACCGGTCCAGTTACCGAGGACCTCGGCGATCTGCTCGTCGTCGACCTCAGCCACGACATCGAGATCACCTGAGCGCCACTGCTTTTCACGCTCGGCACGCTGAGCGACCAGTTGCTTCTCCCGGTCCCGCAGGTTCGCAGCCTTCTCGAAGTCCTGCGCGTCGATCGCGGACTCCTTCTCCCGGCGCGCATCGGCGATCTTCTCGTCGAACTCGCGCAGGTCTGGCGGAGCCGTCATCCGGCGGATCCGCATCCGGGCACCGGCCTCGTCGATCAGATCGATCGCCTTGTCCGGCAGGAAGCGGTCGTTGATGTAGCGGTCGGCCAGGGTGGCCGCCGCGACCACCGCGGCATCGGTGATCGACACCCGGTGATGCGCCTCGTACCGGTCGCGCAGACCCTTGAGGATCTCGATGGTGTGCGCCACGGTCGGCTCACCCACCTGGACCGGCTGGAACCGGCGCTCCAGGGCGGCGTCCTTCTCGATGTACTTGCGGTACTCGTCGAGCGTGGTGGCACCGATCGTCTGCAGCTCACCACGGGCCAGCTTCGGCTTCAGGATCGAAGCCGCATCGATGGCGCCCTCGGCGGCACCCGCGCCGACGAGCGTGTGCAGCTCGTCGATGAACAGGATGATGTCGCCGCGGGTGTTGATCTCCTTGAGCACCTTCTTGAGGCGCTCCTCGAAATCACCGCGGTAACGGCTGCCGGCCACCAGCGACCCGAGGTCGAGGGTGTAGAGCTGCTTGTCCTTGAGCGTCTCGGGAACCTCGCCGTGCACGATCGCCTGGGCCAGGCCCTCGACCACGGCGGTCTTGCCGACGCCGGGCTCGCCGATCAGCACGGGGTTGTTCTTGGTGCGCCGGCTCAGCACCTGCATCACCCGCTCGATTTCCTTCTCACGGCCGATGACCGGGTCGAGCTTGCCCTCCATGGCGGCCGCGGTCAGGTTGCGGCCGAACTGGTCGAGCACGAGCGACGTGGACGGGTTGCCGGACTCGCCGCCGCGTCCGCCGGTGCCGGCTTCCGCGGTCTCTTTGCCCTGATAGCCGGACAGCAACTGGATGACCTGCTGACGCACCCGCGTCAGTTCGGCGCCGAGCTTCACCAGCACCTGGGCGGCCACACCTTCGCCCTCACGGATCAGGCCGAGCAGAATGTGCTCGGTGCCGATGTAGTTGTGGCCGAGCTGCAGCGCTTCGCGCAGGCTCAGCTCCAGCACCTTCTTGGCGCGCGGGGTGAAGGGGATGTGCCCGGACGGCGCCTGCTGGCCCTGTCCGATGATCTCCTCGACCTGGCTGCGGACACCCTCAAGTGAGATGCCCAGCGACTCCAGTGACTTGGCGGCTACGCCTTCACCCTCATGAATAAGGCCTAACAGGATGTGCTCGGTGCCGATGTAGTTGTGGTTGAGCATCCGGGCTTCTTCTTGAGCCAGGACGACGACCCTGCGGGCGCGGTCGGTAAATCTCTCGAACATCGTCGGTTACCTGCTCTCCATCACGATTAGGTACAGCGGTAGGCACCACGTACCTGTCGTCCACTCTAATGGGAGGCCGCGGGAGGCGTCCTCCCTTGCCCACCCATACCGCGTCCCTAACGGTGCGGACCTAGCACACCAACGCGGAAGGGCAAAGAAACGTTTCCGATAATCACCGGCAGCCGCTTCGCCGCAAGCGAACGGGGCTGACGCGTGCGTTCGCGGCGGGTGGCCGAGGGGTCAGATGGGCCGAGAGGCCCGGTATAGCTACGTTGCGGCGTGGAACGCGTCGATGATGTCGGCCGGGATGCGTCCGCGCGTCGACACCTTATGACCGTTGCGGCGTGCCCAATCGCGGATCGCGGCGCTCTGCTCCCGGTCGATCGAGGCCCGTCCACGGCCGGCCGGACCCGAGCGGCCACGGCGACGGCCACCTACGCGGCGGCTGGCTTCGACCCACTGCTTGAGATCGTTACGGAGTTTCTGAGCGTTCTTTGACGAAAGATCGATCTCATAGCTCACACCGTCGAGCGCGAATTCGACGGTTTCATCCGCGGCGCCCGCACCGTCGAAATCGTCGACGAGAGTGACGGTAACTTTCTTGGCCATTGCCTCACTGAATCCTTATGCCTGCGCCATACAACCGATAGTTGGGCGTCTTCTTCACTGTGCCACCAATCTGCCACATTGGCGAACGGCATTCAACAAGGATTGGATCGGTGCACTTCAGCCATGTCGGCGAACAATCGGGAACAAAACCGTTTCCCGAATTGACAAGCCGGTGAGAACCATCAACAGACGATCGATGCCCATTCCGGTTCCGGTGGTCGGCGGCATCGCATACTCCATCGCCGCCAGGAAATCCTCGTCGAGTGCCATGGCCTCGTCGTCCCCGGCGGCCGCGGCTTTGGCCTGGGCCTCGAAACGTTCGCGCTGCACGATCGGGTCGACCAGCTCGGAGTAGCCCGTCGCCAACTCCATTCCGCGCGCGTAAAGATCCCACTTCTCGGTCACGCCGGGAATACTGCGGTGCTGCCGGGTCAGCGGTGTGGTCTCGACCGGGAAATCCTTGACGAATGTCGGAGACCACAATGTGTCGCCGACCGTGTGCTCCCACAGTTCTTCGACGAGCTTGCCGTGTCCGTAGCCGCGATCCCGCGGGATCTCGACGTCCAGCCGGTCGGCAATAGCGAGGAGATATTCGAGTGATGTGTCCGGGGTGATCTCTTCACCGAGCGCTTCAGACAACGATGGGTACATTTGAATCGACGGCCATTCACCGTCGACGTCATAGATTGTCCCATCCGGCAATGGCACTTGCCGGCTGCCGATCGCCTCGTCCGCGACTTCTTGAACAATTTCGCGGGTGACGATCGCCGAATCGTCATACGTTCCCCAAGCCTGATAAGTCTCGAGCATCGAGAATTCCGGCGAATGTGTGGAATCCGCACCTTCGTTTCGGAAGTTTCGATTCAGCTCGAAAACCTTCTCCAGACCACCGACCACGCACCGCTTGAGGAACAGCTCCGGGGCGATCCTCAGATACAGGTCCGCGTCCAGGGCATTGGAGTGGGTGACGAAGGGCCGGGCGGCCGCACCACCGGCCAGCGTCTGCAGCATCGGCGTCTCGACCTCGAGGAAGTCGCGGCGCTCCAGCGCGTTGCGGACAGCACGGACGACGGCGACGCGCTGCCGGGCCACCGCGCGGGCCTGCGGACGGACGATCAGGTCGACATAGCGCTGCCGGACCCGGGATTCCTCGCTCATCTCCTTATGGGCGACGGGCAGCGGACGCAATGCCTTGCTGGCCATCAACCAGGAATCGGCCAGCACCGACAGCTCGCCGCGGCGTGAACTGATGACTTCGCCGTGCACGAACACGATGTCACCGAGGTCGACCTCGGCCTTCCAGGCTTCCAGCGCATCCTCGCCCACGCCGGCGAGGCTGATCATCGCCTGCAGCTGGGTGCCGTCACCTTCCTGAAGCGTGGCAAAACACAGCTTGCCCGAGTTGCGGGCAAACACCACCCGGCCGGTGACGCCGACGAGATTGCCGGTGGTGGTGTCGGCGGCCAGGTCAGGGTAGGCCGCGCGGATCTCGGCCAGCGAGTGCGTGCGCGGCACTGAAACCGGATACGGGTCTTTTCCCTCGGCCAGTAGGGCCTCGCGTTTGCCCTGGCGGATCCGGAACTGCTCGGGGACGTCGGAGCCCGTGTGGTCGGTATCCGGAGTATCTGCAGAGCTCACGACGTGCCAGCTTAAATGAGGTCATGGGGTCCCTCATAAACGCGGCCGCGGTCGCCGCCCTTGGCGATGACCGGGTGGACTGGCGATACAAGGGTTTGCCCGCCGCATGGGCCGGCCAGACGGCGGCGGAAATCTGCGCGGGTACGCCCGACTTGTTCGACGCCGGGCCGCCGGGACCGGTGTGCGTGCTGTCCGCCGAGGCACTGAGCCATAACCTGGCCACGATGGCCGGCTGGTGTGCCCGGCACGGTGTCGAGCTGGCACCGCACGGCAAGACGCACATGTCGCCGCAGCTGCTGGCCCGGCAGTTCGATGCCGGCGCGTGCGCGGTGACGGCCGCGACGATCAGCCAGGTGCGGACCTTCCGGGCGTTCGGGGTACGCGAGGTGGTGCTGGCCAATGAACTCGTCGACGCCGCGGGGCTGGCCTGGCTGGCCGCCGAACTGGACCGTCATCCCGATTTCCGGCTGATCTGCTGGGTGGACTCGGTTCGCGGGGTGACGCTGATGACCGAGGCGCTGCGCGCCGCCGGCGCCAGCCGCCCGGTCGACGTCTGCGTCGAGCTCGGCGCGGTGGGCACGCGTACCGGCTGCCGCGACGACCCGACCACCGACGCGGTGGCCGCCGCCGCGGTCGCCAGCCCACGCCTTCGGCTGATCGGGGTGGCGGGCTACGAAGCCGCACTGGGCCATGATGTGTCGGCCACCGGAGTCGAGCGCGTGCGGGACTACCTGACGTGGGTGCGTTCCGTCGCAGTGCGGCTGGCGCCGTTATGCGAGGGGCCCGACGTCATCGTGACTGCCGGCGGCAGTACGCATTTCGACCTGGTGGCGCAGACTTTCGCCGGCGATTGGCGCACGATTCTGCGCAGCGGTGCGTACCTGACCAATGACGATGGGCTGTACCTGCGGACCTCGCCGCTGACCAGGCCGGGTGCGCAACCCGGCGGGTTCGTCGCGGCAATACATGTGTGGGCGCAGGTATGCTCGCGGCCCGAGCCGGGGCTGGCGCTGCTGACGATGGGCCGCCGCGACGTGTCGTTCGATCAGGATCTACCTGTGCCGCAACGGCTTCGGCGCGACTCCGGCTGGGTGGACGATGCCTTGGCGGGGTGTGAGGTCGTCAAGCTCAACGACCAGCACGCGTTCCTGCGGTTGTCGCCGGTCGCCGAAGGGATGGTTGAGGTCGGCAGCTGGATCGCGTTTGGGGTGTCGCACCCGTGCACGGTGTTCGACAAGTGGCAGCTGATTCCGGTGCTCGACAGTCGAGGCCGGGTGACAGAGTTGGTGCGCACGTTTTTCTAGCGATTTCGGCGCGAAAACCGCCGCTGAGCGAACGAAAGCGCGCCGAAATCGCTAGAAGTCAGCGAGGGCGGCCGCGCTGGTTGTCTCGGTTGCGTTCGTAGACCATCCGCAGCCCGTCGAGGGTGAGGTGCTTGTCGTAGTGCTGCACGGTATGCAGATCGGGCAGCATCAGCGGCGCGGTGTGACCGGTGGCGACCACGGCGACATCGGAGCCGGCGAAGCCGTCGACGTCCTGGCGGATCCGGTTGACCAATCCGTCCACCAGGCCGGCGAATCCGAACAGCGCACCGGACTGCATGCACTCCACGGTGTTCTTGCCGATCACCGATCGCGGTCTGGTGAGCTCCACCCGGCGCAATGCCGCCGAGCGCGCTGCCGCCGCGTCCGAGGACACCTGGACGCCGGGAGCGATTGCCCCGCCGAGGAATTCACCTTTGGCCGAGACCACGTCGACACAGATCGACGAGCCGAAGTCCACCACGATGGCGGCGGAGGAGAACTTGGCGTAGGCCGCCAGGCAGTTCACGATCCGGTCGGCGCCGACCTCTTTGGGATTGTCGACGAGCAGCGGGATCCCCGTGCGCACTCCTGGTTCGATGAGCACGTGCGGCACGGCGGGCCAGTACTGGTCGAGCATGAGCCGGACCTCGTACATGACCGAGGGGACGGTGGACAGCCCGGTGGCGCCGGTGAGGCGCTCGGAGTCGTCGCCGATCAGTCCCTCGATGGTGAGCGCCAGCTCGTCGGCGGTCACTTCCGGTTCGGTGCGAATCCGCCACTGCTGCGTCACTTTTGCATGATCACCGGAACCGGAGACCAACCCGACGACGGTGTGGGTATTGCGGACGTCGATGGCCAGCAGCACGGTTATCCCACCGTTCGTGGCGACAGCAGGCCGGTGACGTCGTCGGGCACGAATGCCGGGTCGTCACCGAGGTCGATCTGCTGATTATCTGCGTCGACGAACACCACCCGTGGCCGGTAGGTCCGCGCCTCGGCGTCGTCCATCGTGCCATAGGCGATCAGGATGACCAGATCGCCCGGGTGGACCAGATGTGCTGCCGCACCGTTGATCCCGATCACGCCAGTGCCGCGCTGTCCGGTGATCACGTAGGTCTCCAGCCGCGCGCCGTTGTCGATGTCGACGATCGTCACCTGCTCACCCTCGAGCAGGTCGGCGGCGTCCATCAGGTCAGCGTCCACGGTCACCGATCCGACGTAGTGCAGATCCGCGTGCGTGACCGTGGCGCGGTGGATCTTGGACTTCAGCATCGTCCGGAACATCAATTTCTCCAGGTAATTTCGTTGTGTTGACCATTGCCGGCACCGGGCGGAGCGGTGTCGGTCGCCAAGTCAACGGCGATGTTGTCCAGCAGCCGGGTGGCACCGAGGCGGGCGGCGACCAGCAGGCGACCCGGCCCGTAAGCGGGTGCCGGCTCCAGTTGCGGCCCACGCACTTCCAGGTAATCGAGTTCGAAGGCGGGGACCTCGTCGAGGACCGCGCGGGCGGCATCCAGCGCCGCCTCGGCCCCGCCGCCTGCGGCATACATACCGGCCAGCAGCGCCGCCGACAACGCACTGGCCTGTTCGCGCTCGTCGGCAGTGAGGTAGCGGTTGCGCGACGACATCGCCAGACCGTCCGACTCCCGCACGATGGGCACTCCGACGACACGGACGTCCACGTTGAGGTCGTCGACCATCTGCCGGATCAAGGCCAGCTGCTGATAATCCTTTTCACCGAAGTAGGCGCGGTCCGGCCGCACAATCTGCAGCAGCTTCAGCACGACGGTCAACATCCCAGCGAAATGCCCTGGCCGCGAAGAACCTTCGAGTTGGGCGCCCAACGGCCCTGGGTGCACCGTGGTGCGCGGGCCATCGGGATACATCGCCGACACGTTCGGTGTGAACGCCACCTCGACACCTTCGGCACGCAACAGCTCGAGGTCGGAGTCCAGAGTGCGCGGGTAGGCGTCGAGGTCCTCGCTGGGCCCAAACTGCAAGGGGTTGACGAAGATCGACACCACGACCACCGCGCCGGGCACCCGCTTGGCGGAACGCACCAGCGTCAGGTGGCCGTCGTGCAGCGCACCCATGGTCGGCACCAGCATCACCCGTCGCCCGGTGTGGCGCAGCGCGCGGGTGACCTCGGATACCGCCTTGGGCGACGGGTACACGTTGAGCTGCCCGGCGGTGAACTGCGGACCCGCGCTCACCCTCGCCGTCCTTGTCCTGACCATTCGGCCAACACCTCAACAACCTCCTTGGGGGCGTGCGCACGCTGTGCGGTGCGTAGCGAGTTGGCGCAATATGCTTGCGCCAGTTCAGAATTAACCTGATCAAGGGCGGCGAGATGGCCGGCGACAGCGGGGGCGTCACCGCGCGCCACCGGTCCGGTCAATGCCGCCTGGCCGCGCTGCAGAGTGTTCTCCAGCGCCGCACGGGCCAACGGACCGACGATCCGTTCCGCCAGGCCGCCGGGGGCGTTGACGACGAGTTCCTGTCCGAGTAGTTCCTGGCCGGACAGTGAAGCACGCAGCGCATCGAGTGCGTCGGCGACCACCGTGACGATGTGGTTGCTGGCGTGGGCCAAGGCCGCGTGGTACAGCGTTCGGGCATCTTCGCGGACTCCGAACGGCTCGCCGCCGATCTCCAGCACCAGCGCCTGGGCGATGGCATAGCCGATCTCGTCGGCCGCGGTGACGCCGAAGCAGCTGTCGGCCAGCCGGGCGATGTCCTCGTCGGTGCCGGTGAACGTCATCGCCGGGTGGATGGCCAGCGGGACGCAGCCCTGCTCGGCCAGCGGGGCCAGGATCGCGACCCCGTTGGCGCCCGAAGTGTGCACGACGATGGTTCCGCGGCGCACGGCCCCGGTTGCGGCCAGGCCATTGATCAGCCCGGGCAATTCGGAGTCCGGCACCGTCAACAGCAATAGCTCGGCCCGGTCGACGACATCGTGGACCGCCAGGATCTCGGTGTCGGGAAGCCGTCGCTCAGCGAGCCCACGCGACGTCGCCGAGATCGCGCTGCACGCGACCACCACGTGCTCGGCGCGTTCCAGCGCCACGCCGAGTGCGGTGCCGACACGACCGGCCGAGACAATGCCAACCTTGAGCCGGGCCGGGCGTAAGCCGCTGGGGGTCCCCACGTAGACGACCTCGCTGACGTCAATGAGTGTGTTCGTTCCGGTCCTGTGTCGGGTACCGGACGGTCTTCACAACTCTAACCTGGCGGATCTGCCCGCCTAACTAGTCCTCGCGCCGACGCCGCCGGCCGCCACCCTCGAGGGTGCCGTTGGCCTGCAGCCGGGCCAGCAGGTCGGCAACCGACTGGCCGCCGGTCTGCGAGCCATCGCGGGTCCTGGCCCGTGGCTCCTCCTCGGCCGCACCCCGGTGCCGGGCGGGTGGCTCCGGTGGTGCCTCCGCGGCTGGCTGGCCGTACTCGGGGCGGCTGACCGAATGGCGAGACAGCGGTGCGACTGGCTCGGGCTCGGGCTGTGGTTCGGGGGCCGGTGCGACTTCCTCGGGCGGGGTCCAGTGCCTGCCGCGCGATGAGTCGTCGGGCCCGTCGGCCGTGGCTGCGGACGGGACGACGATGCCGCTATCGGCGTTCGCCACCCAATTGCTGCCCGGCGCCCCGGGCGGCAGCCATTGCCCTTCCGCATTGATCGGTCGCCAGTCCGGCGCCTCGCGGTTGGCGGGCTTGTCCCCGGCTAGGGCCGCAGCCGCGGCCGCGACGTCGGATTGGGGTTCCGGACTTGGCGGCGGGGGCGGCGCGAACGGTCGTTCGGCAGGCGACTCACCGTTTTCCGATGGCCTGCGATGCGATCCGCCGAGCACAGGCTCCGGCTCGGGATCAGCCCGGCGACGGCGCGGCGGGGGCGCCGGCGCGGCATAGGTATGGGGCGGGACCAGCGGTTCCTCGGGAACGTCGATGATCGGGTTCTCGGCGGTGACGGGCCGGCTGCCGGTGTCCTCGGGGCGCACCGGGGTGATCCGGCTGCTCTCGACACGGCCGGGCACCGCCGGGATGGTCGTCGTGTCGCGGGTCCAGTCCCCGCCGCGATCGCCCTCGAGCGCGGGCCGGTCGCCGAGGTCGGCGTCGAACAGGATCTCCAGATTGGCCCGCAGCGCGGCCAACTCCGAGCGCAGGGCGGCCACCTCGTCGGCGGCCTGCGCGCGCAGCTCGGAGGCCAGCTCGCGACGCAGATGCGACTCGACACCCAGCTCGTATTCGCGCCGAGCCGAGATCTCGCGGTCAAGCTGCAGGTCGTAGACCAGTTTCAGGTCCCGCGCCCGGGCCGCGTCGATATCGCTTTGCCTGCGGTAGATGACCGAGACAAATGCCGCGATCACGGCTGCCCACAGCGACAGAATGACCGCCAGCTTGAGCAGCTCGGCGCGGTTGGTGAAGACCAACGCGGAACTGGCCGCAATGGCTAGGACTAGCAACACCGTCAAGAGCAGCCAACCCGGCCTGCGGCCGCCGCGCCGATTCCTGGCGCCGCGGGACAGAACGGTCATGGGGTGACTGTACCCGCGAGATGTCCGTCCGCGTGTCGTCGAGCTGCGGCGATTCGCCGTTTCACGCCTACTCGGGGGCGCGATCGGGGTCGTCGGTCGGGTCGCCGGGCGACTTGCAGCAGTGCTGCAGCCACATCGCCGCGACCACCAGGGCCAGGGCACTCAAGGCGGCCACCGCAGCGCCCGGGATGAAGCTGGCGGCCACCTGTTCGGCACGCCGGAACAGCAGGTAGACGAGCACGCCACCCCACCAGCCCAGCATCAGTGCCCCGAGCCACGCCGAGGCCTTGGCGATCACCACGCTGCGCGCCACGGTCAACGGGTGCAGCCGGCCGCCGCCGACACCGATCTGCCCGTCACCGATCTTGGCCCGCACCGACACCGCCCAGCCGGCCTCGATCACGGCAAAGGCCAGCAGCGACAGCCCGGTCCACAACGTGATGGGCGGGAAGTAGTGGTACAGGATCCGCATCAGCAGCCAGGTCAGGATCGCGACGCCGATGACCGCGGCAGTCAGGTCGCGCTTACGTGTCGGCCCCATCAGGCGTCGGTCTCCGAGGACTCCGGGTCGTTTCGGTCGCGGTGCCCCAACCCCAGCACCAGCCCGGTCAGGCGGACCCCGTCCCGGTCGACCGGCTCGAGCTCGGTCAGCAGCCGGTCGACGCGCTGCGGTTCACCACCCACGGTGAGTTCGGCATCCGGGTCGACGGCCAGCCACGGCACCAGCACGAACGCGCGCAGGTGAGCCAGCGGGTGCGGCAACGTCAAGCCCTCGTCGCGGGAGAACACCTCGGTGGCGCCGGCCGGAGAAGTGTCGTGACAGGACACGAGATCGACATCGAGGGTGCGCGGACCCCACTTCTGTTCGCGGACACGTTCGTTGGCGTCTTCGAGCGCCTGCGCGCGCCGCAACCATTCGTGTTCGTCGGCGCCGGGGTCATCGGCGACCACGATCGCGTTGAGGAACGCGCCCTGCTCGACACCGCCCCAGGCGTCGGTCTCGTAGACCGGCGAGAGCGCGCGCACCGAGACGCCGAGTCCGTCGACGGCGGCCTGCAGCCGCGCCATCCGGTCGCCGAGATTGGAGCCGATGGACAGCACCACCCGCGTCATATTTCACCTCCGAGCGGCACAATCTGCCCCCGCCCCCGACGACGGGAACGACGCGCGACGACCGCAACATCTTTGAACACCAACGGGATTGGCGCTTCAGGTTTGTGCACAACCACCTCGACCGCTTGCACCCGCTTGTCGGTCATCACGTCCTCGGCAATCTCGGCGGCGACCGTCTCGATCAGGTCGCGCGCCGGCCCGCCGACGACGGCAGCGGCCCGCTGCGCGAGCGTGCCGTAGTCGTAGGTGTCGGCGAGGTCGTCGCTGGCGGCGGCGGCGGCCAGGTCGATCCACACGGTGATGTCGATGACGAAATCCTGCCCGTCCCGACGTTCGTGGTCGAACACGCCGTGATTGCCGCGCACCGTGAGGCCGCGCAGTTCGATGCGATCAGTCATCGGTGTCCTCCCACGCCCGTAGCACTTTCAGCGCGTCCACACTGGCCCGCACGTCGTGTACCCGAACACCCCATACGCCGGCCTGCCCGGCCAGCGCCGAGATGACCGCGGTGGCGGTCTCGCGCCCGTCCGGCGGCCGAAGGGCTCCGTCGTCGTCGGCGAGCAGGGTGCCGAGGAACCGCTTCCGGCTCGCCCCGACGAGCACCGGAATACCGGTGGCGACAAACTCGGGCAATGCGTGCAGCAGGGCCCAATTGTGTTGCGCGGTCTTGGCAAAACCCAATCCCGGATCAATGATCAGGTTCTCGGGCTCGACCCCGGCGGCGACGGCTGCCTCGATACCGGCGAGCAGTTCGTCGCGTACCTCGGCAACCACATCGCCGTAGGCCGGGATCTCGTGGGGATGCTCGGTGCGCACCGATCGCCAGTGCATCAGCACCCACGGCACCTTGGCCTCGGCCACCAGCGGGGCCATTGCGGGATCGGCCTTGCCGCCGGAGACGTCGTTGACGATGCTCGCGCCGCTGTCGAGGGCGGCGGCCGCGACCGCCGCGTGCATGGTGTCGATGCTGACGGTGATGCCTTGGGCAGCAAGCTCTTTGATGACGGGGACGACACGGGCGGCTTCCACCGCGGCGTCGATGCGCACCGCTCCTGGTCGGGTGGACTCACCGCCGACGTCGACGATCACGGCGCCCTGGGCGGCCAAAGCCAGCCCCTGCTCGACGGCACGAGCCGGATCGAGATAGCGTCCGCCGTCGGAGAAAGAGTCGTCGGTGACGTTGACAACTCCCATCACCAGCGTGCGCGGCCCGTGTGTTTGCGTCATTTACGCAGGATGAGATCCAGCGCCTCGGAACGGGATGCCTTGTCCGTCTTGAACTGTCCGCGGACCGCCGACGTCGTGGTGATGGCCCCCGGCTTGCGCACCCCGCGCATCGCCATGCACAGATGCTCGGCTTCGATGACGACGATGACCCCGCGCGGCTTGAGCTTGCGCATGATCGCGTCGGCGATCTGCCCGGTCAGCCGCTCTTGCACCTGCGGGCGCTTGGCGTACAGGTCGACCACCCTGGCCAGCTTCGACAGCCCGGTGATGCGTCCGTCCTCGCCGGGGATGTAGCCGACGTGCGCCATTCCGTGGAATGCCACCAGGTGGTGTTCGCAGGTCGAGTACATCGGGATCTGCTTGACCAGCACCAGCTCGTCGTGCTGCTCGTCAAACGTGGTCTCCAGCACCGCATCTGGGTCGGTGTAGAGGCCGGCGAACATCTCCTGGAACGCGCGAGCGACACGCGCCGGGGTGTCCACCAGACCGTTGCGGTCGGGATCCTCCCCGACCGCCAGCAGCAGTTCGCGAACGGCCGCCTCGGCCCGCGGCTGATCGAACACCGGGGCGTCAAACGTGACCGAATTCGGCTGCGGCATTGAAGCTCCGTTCGTCATTTAACCGTTGTCCGGTGCCTTCGACCGGCCACCGTCGTCACCCGGATCTTGTTGCGGCCCAGTATTGGGACCGGCGTGGCGCGGTGCGGGCTGCGGCTGCTGATAGGGCGGATACGGCTGGCCCTGTGGCGGACCCGGCGGTGCCCACCCCTGCGGCGGCGGGGGCGGGTACCAGTAGCCGCCCTGCGGCGGCGGTCCCCCTGGCGGCCAGCCGGGGGCGTGCCAGCCGGCCGGTGCCCCGTAGTCGGGCTGAGTCGAGCCGGGTTGGCCGGGCGGCGGGGTGCCGTTCGCACCGTTGCCGTTGCCGTTTCCGCTCCCGGCCTGCTGAGCCTGCGCCGCGGCGCTGGCCTGGGCGATGGCCTTCTTGAAGGCCGGCTCCGGCATCGGCCTGGGCCACGGCTCACCGCGTTCGATGGCCAGCTCGCCGGGTGTCTTGATCGGCGGCTTGTCGGACGGGATGCGTCCGCCGAAGTCGTCGAACACCGGCAGGCGCTTGCGCTTCTTCACGTCGGCGAAGATCGCGTTCAGCTCGGCCCGGTGCAGCGTCTCCTTCTCCAGGAGCTCCCCGGCCAGGACGTCGAGCACGTCGCGGTACTCGGTGAGGATGTCCCACGCTTCGGTGTGGGCGGCCTCGATGAGCTTGCGGACCTCGTCGTCGATGTCGCGGGCGACTTCGTGCGAGTAGTCGGACTGGGTGCCCATCGTGCGGCCAAGGAACGGATCGCCGTGCTCGGTGCCGTACTTGACGGCGCCGAGCTTGGAGCTCATGCCGTACTCGGTGACCATTGCGCGGGCGATCTTGGTGGCCTGATCGATGTCGGACACCGCCCCGGTGGTCGGCTCGCGGAACACCAGTTCCTCGGCGGCGCGGCCGCCCATGGCGAACACCAGCCGGGCGATCATCTCCGAGCGGGTCATCAGACCCTTGTCGTCCTCGGGCACTGACACGGCATGGCCGCCGGTACGTCCGCGGGCCAGGATCGTCACCTTGTAGATCGGCTCGATGTCGGGCATCGCCCAGGCCGCGAGGGTGTGGCCACCCTCGTGGTAGGCGGTGATCTTCTTCTCCAGCTCGCTGATCACGCGGCCCTTGCGGCGCGGGCCGCCGATCACCCGGTCGACGGCCTCTTCCAGCGCGAGGGCGGTGATGATCGTGCCGTTCTCGCGGGCGGTGAGCAGCGCGGCCTCGTTGATGACGTTGGCCAGGTCGGCGCCTGACATACCGACGGTGCGCTTCGCCAGGCCGTCCAGGTCGGCGTCGGGGGCCATCGGCTTGCCCGCCGAGTGCACCCGCAGGACGGCCTTGCGGCCGGCCAGGTCCGGGCTGGACACCGGGATCTGGCGGTCGAACCGGCCGGGGCGCAGCAGCGCGGGGTCGAGGATGTCGGGCCGGTTGGTGGCCGCGATCAGGATGACGCCCTGCCGCTCGCCGAAGCCGTCCATCTCGACGAGCAGCTGGTTGAGGGTCTGCTCGCGCTCGTCGTGGCCGCCGCCCATGCCGGCGCCGCGCTGGCGACCGACGGCGTCGATCTCGTCGACGAAGATGATGCACGGGCTGTTCTGCTTGGCCTGCTCGAACATGTCGCGCACCCGGGAGGCGCCGACGCCGACGAACATCTCGACGAAGTCCGAACCAGAAATCGTGAAGAACGGAACCCCGGCCTCACCGGCGACCGCGCGGGCCAGCAGCGTCTTACCGGTGCCCGGCGGACCGTAGAGCAGAACGCCCTTGGGGATCTTGGCGCCCAGCGCCTGATACCGCGACGGGTTCTGCAGGAAGTCCTTGATCTCGTACAGCTCTTCGACCGCCTCGTCGACGCCGGCGACGTCGGCGAAGGTGGTCTTGGGCATGTCCTTGCCGAGCTGCTTGGCCTTGGACTTGCCGAACCCGAAGCCCATCCGGCCGCCGGTCTGCATCCGCGAGAACAGCACGAACAAGCCGACCAGCAGCAGCAGCGGCAGCATGTAGACCAGTAGTGAGCCCAGGATGCTGCCCTGGTTGACGGTGGTATTGGTCTTGATGTTCTTCGCGCTCAGTGCGTTGAACAGGTCGACGGCGTACCCGGTCGGGTATTTGGTGATGATCTTGGTCGAGTTTTCGGTGTCGCTATTGCCGTTCTTCAGCTCGAGGCGCAGCTGCTGTTCCCGGTCGTCGATCTGCGCGCTCTTGACGTTGTCGCTGCTGATCTGCCCCGTCGCCACCGACGTGTCGACGGATTTGAAACCCCGGGTGTCGTCACTGAAATAGAAGAACGACCAGCCGAGCAGCAACACGACGGCGATTACCGTAAGTGTGCGGATCACGTTTTTGCGGTTCATCAAGCATCGGCCTAAGCGGCCCGGTCCTTCCGATATGCGCAGCTGGGATAGTTCAGGCTACCGCTAGACCAACGTGGGCAAGTGGCCCCAGGGTTCCGGCCGCCGATAGTCGGTGTTCGCTGTGCGGCGAATCGGGCCTTCCGGGCGGCCAGCGGCTGTGCTTGGCTGGCACGGTGCTCGCTCCAACCGAACGGTTAGTTGACGGCGACGGAGTTCGGCTGCGGGTCATTGAAGCCGGTGATCGCGGTGCCCCCGTGGTGATCCTGGCGCACGGCTTCCCCGAACTGGCCTACTCCTGGCGGCATCAGATCCCGGTGCTGGCCCAGGCCGGCTACCACGTGCTTGCTCCCGACCAGCGCGGCTACGGCGGATCGTCGGCACCCGAGCAGGTCGAGGCCTACGACATCCACGCCCTCACCGGCGATCTGGTCGGACTCCTCGATCACGTCGGCGCGAAGCAGGCCGTGTTCATCGGCCACGACTGGGGCGCCATGGTGGTCTGGTACACCGCGCTCCTGCACGCCGACAGGGTCCGAGCTGCCGCGGGTCTGTCTGTCCCGCCGATTCCGCGGGCCCGTACCCGCCCCACGCAGCGATGGCGGGAGAAGTTCGGCGACGACTTCTACATGCTGCGCTTCCAGGAGCCGGGCAAGGCCGATGCCGAGATGGCCGCCGATGTGGCCGCCACCATGCGCGGGTCGTTCGACAACCTGACCGGACCGGACGCGCCACCGGGCTGGCTCAGCGAGGACGAATTCGATCACTATGTGACCGAGTTCAGCCGAACGGGATTCACCGGAGCGCTGAATTGGTACCGGAACTACGACCGCAACTGGGCGTCCACGCCGCAGCTGTCCGACGCGCGCATCCTGGTGCCCGCGCTGTTCGTCGGCGGTACCGCGGACCCGATCGGGCCGACGATGAACCCGGCACGCGCCCACGAGGTGGTCGCCGGCCCGTACACCGAGAGGTGGATCGAGGGCGCCGGGCACTGGCTGCAGCAGGAGCGTCCCGACGACGTGAACCGGATCCTGCTGGAATTCCTACGCGAAGTGGAGTCGTCATGACGGACCGGCCGCTGAACTTCGGAGTGTTCCTCACACCGTTTCATCCCGTCGGCCAATCCCCCACCGTCGCACTGGAATACGACCTCGAGCGGACCGTCGCGCTGGATCGTCTCGGTTTCGACGAGGCGTGGTTCGGCGAGCACCATTCGGGCGGCTACGAGCTGATCGCCTGCCCGGAGGTGTTCATCGCCGCGGCCGCCGAACGCACCAAGCACATCCGGCTGGGCACCGGCGTGGTGTCGCTGCCCTACCACCACCCGCTGATGGTGGCCGACCGTTGGGTGCTGCTCGACCACCTGACCCGCGGCCGGGTGATGTTCGGCACCGGTCCCGGCGCGCTGCCGTCGGACGCCTACATGATGGGCATCGACCCGGTGGAGCAGCGGCGGATGATGCAGGAGTCGCTGGATGCCATCCTGGCGCTGTTCCGCGCCGGACCCGACGAGCGTGTGGACCGGCACTCGGATTGGTTCACCCTGCGCGACGCGGCGCTGCACATCCGCCCCTACACCTGGCCGTACCCCGAAATATCAACGGCAGCAATGGTTTCCCCATCCGGACCGCGACTGGCCGGCCAGCTGGGAACCTCACTGCTGTCGTTGTCGATGTCGGTGCCGGGCGGTTTCGCGGCACTGGAGGACGCCTGGGGAATCGTGGTGGACCAGGCCGCCAAGGTCGGCCGGCCGGAGCCCGACCGCGCCACCTGGCGGGTGCTGGGCATCATGCATTTGGCCGACAGCCGCGATCAGGCCATCGACGACTGCACCTACGGCCTGCAGGATTTCGCGAACTACTTCGGTGCCGCCGGGTTCGTCCCGCTGTCCAACGAAGTTGAAGACGCCGAACAAGCCCCTCGGCAGTTCGTCGCCGACTACGCCGCCGGTGGCGGCTGTTGCATCGGCACCCCCGACGACGCGATCGCCTACATCAGCGATCTACTGGAACGTTCCGGTGGCTTCGGCACCTTTTTGATGCTCGGCCATGACTGGGCCGACCCGCAGGCCACCTACCACTCCTATGAGCTGTTCGCCCGAAAAGTCATGCCGCACTTCAAGGGACAGCTACACGCCCCGGACGCGTCGCATACGTGGGCCCAGAACAAGCGCAACGACCTGTTCGGCCGCGCCGGCGAGGCGATCATGAAGGCCATCGGCGATCACGTGGGCGAGCAGTCCTAGAACTCGGTGCGCTCTCCAGGGGTCAGCCAGCGGATGTCGGGATCCGAGAGAATCTGGCGCGCAGCGGTTTCCGGGTCCCGGAAGTGGGTCCAGCCCGCGTAGTGCACCGGCACGGCGACCCGCGGCCGCAGCAGGCGGATCAACTCGGCGCCGTCGCGCGCGGTCATCGTGAAACGCACCGGCCCGGTAAAGCCGAACCGAACCCCGCCCAGGTGCAGCAGGGCGACGTCGACCGAAATCCGCTGGGCGACCTCACGCAGGCCTTCGTAGAGCACGCTGTCCCCCGACATCCACAGCGCGGCGGTGTCCTCGCCGTGGCGGTGCAGCGCAAAACCGTTGACCTTGCCCGCGATCGGCCGGCTGAACTTCGGGCCGTGCCGGGCTGGCGTAGCGGTGACGGTCAGCGGTGCGCGGCCGGGCGCTTCCACGGTCGTCGACTCCCAGTCCGCCAGGCCGCGGGCCGCCAGCGGAGCCAGCCGACGCGCCGCAGGCACCGTGGTGATGACGGTGCCCGCCCGCCCGAGCAGTGCGCGGCCGGCGTCGTCGAGATTGTCGGCGTGCTGGTCGTGGCTGAGCAGCACCACATCGACCGGCGCCACGACCTCGGGCTGCTGAGCCGGACCGGCGACCTTGACCGACGACGTGCCCCAGCCGAATGTGTAGCGCCGGCCCGGCGCGTCGAACGTCGGGTCGGTCAGAATCCGCCACCCGTCGATTTCGATCAGGGTGGTGGGCCCGCCGAGGTGGGTGAGCGCAATGTTCTGCATGTCAAAAATCTAGTGCTGCACGCTACGGTGGCAGGCATGCCCATCGCCGGACGTCGTGTCGTTGTTGCGCTGGCTGCGATGGGAACGGCCGCCGCTGTGCTCACCGGCTGCGATTCCGCACCCGCGGGGCCCGTCGGCGCCAACCCGCGGCAGGTCACCGTCGTCGGGGCCGGCGAGGTGCAGGGCGTGCCCGACACCCTGACCGCCGACGTCAGCGTCGAGGCCGCCGCCGCCGACGTCACCACGGCGATGAACCAGGCCAACGACCGCCAGAATTCGGTGCTCAACGCGCTCAATGCCAGCGGGATCGACGCCAAGGACATCAGCACCACGCAGGTCAGCCTGCAACCGCAGTACAGCGACAACTCGGTGATCACCGGCTACCGGGCCAGCAACTCGATCCAGATCAAGATCCGCAAGCTCGACACCGCCTCGCAGGTGCTGGCCAACGTCGTCAACGCCGGCGGCGACGCCACCAGGATCAACTCGGTGAGCTACTCCATCGAGGACGATTCCAAGCTGGTCACCGATGCCAGGGCCCGGGCGTTCAACGACGCCAAGCAGCGCGCCGAGCAGTACGCCGGACTGTCCGGGCTGTCACTCGGCAAGGTCATCTCGATCTCGGAGGTACCCGGCGGCTCCACGCCGCCGACGCCGCCGATGCCGATGCCGCGCGGTGCGATGGCCAGTTCTGTTCCGCTGCAGCCTGGCCAGCAGACGGTGAGCTTCTCGGTGACGGGGGTCTGGGAGCTCAGCTAGTCGGCGGATGCCGCCTTGGCTTCAGCGAAACCGTCGAAATCCTCGGGCGCGTACTCGCGAGCTTCCACCAGCACCATCCAGTTGCCGGAGTTGTCCCGCATCAGCGCCTCGACGCCGTACGGCCGCTCCTCGGGCTCCTGGAGGAATTCGACGCCCTTGACTTTCAGTTGTTCGTAGGTCGCGCGGCAGTCGTCGACGGCGAGGCCGAGGCCGGGCAGACCACCGGCGGCCTGCGCGCGCTGGAAGGCCGCGATGAGGTCGTCGGACAGCGGCTTGCTCGGCGTGGTCAGATGCACCTGCAGTTCAGGCTGATTCGGGTGAACCACTGTGCACCAACGGAAGTCGGGCCCGAGCTGGAGATCCTCCTTGGCCTCGAAGCCCAGGATGTCGGTGTAGAACGCCAGCGATTCGTCGATGTCGCGGACGAAGACGGATACCAGTGAGATGTTCGTGATCATGTCCACGACGTTAGGTGGTGCCGCGCCCGCTCGGCTTCTCCTCGATTGCGCTGCCCGCGCCGGCCGGTGGGTAGCGCTCGGCGAGGCCGGCCATGAAGAGATAGCAGCCTGGGATCCGCGGGGCGCCATCGGAGTAGCGGCGGCGAAACTCGCTGGGGCTCACCCCGACCAGCTCGCGGAACCTCGTGGAGAACGACCCCAGGCTGGTGAAGCCGACCGTCATGCAGACCTCGGTGACGGTGAGATTGGTGGCGCGCAACAGATCCTGCGCGCGCTCGACCCGCCGGCGGGAAAGATGCTCGGCCGGCGACATTCCGTACGTCGCGGTGAACAGCCGCTGGAAGTGGTACTTGCTGATGCCCGCCACCGCGGCGAGCTGCTCGAGATCGAGCGGCTGGTCGTAATGCCGGTCGGCGTGATCGCGAGCCCGGCACAGATGGCGCAGTAGGTCATCCGAGGCGCGCACGGGCATGACCGTCAGTATGCGCCTCTAGATCTGGTAGACCTTCGGGTCCAGCGTGCCGATGTAGGGCAGGTCGCGATAGCGCTCGGCGTAGTCCAGCCCGTAGCCGACGACGAACTCGTTGGGAATGTCGAAGCCGACGTAGGCGATGTTGACGTCGCCGCGAACGGCGGCGTCGGGTTTGCGCAGCAGCGTGCAGACCCGAAGGGACTTGGGATGGCGGGTGGCCAGATTGCGCAGCAGCCACGACAGCGTCAGCCCGGAGTCCACGATGTCCTCGACGATCAGTACGTCACGGTCGTGGATGTCGCGGTCGAGGTCCTTGAGGATGCGGACCACACCCGATGACGAGGTCGACGTCCCGTAGGAGCTGACCGCCATGAACTCCAGCTGCGTGGGCAGCGGGATTGCCCGGGCCAGGTCGGTGACGAACATCACCGCGCCCTTGAGCACGGTCACCAGAAGCAGATCCTGGCCGTTGAGGTTATCGGCGTAATCCCGGCCGACGACCGCGGCCAGTTCGGCGGTTCGGGCCTGAATCTGCTCTTCGGACAACAGGACCGATTTGATGTCCCCGGGGTACAGCTCGTGCGCCGACACGCCCACACTGTGCCACGGCCGAGGCATAACAACCAATCTCAGACCGGCTGGCTGTACAGCATCAGCCTGCCGTCCCGGCGGGCCGCAAACAATCTTTGCTGCCGCAGATCCGAGCCGACCGCCACCCCGCCCTGTCCGTGCCAGGCGATGACCAGCGCGTCCACCGCGCGGATCTGCTTGTCGGTCAGGTTGGCCGCCCCGCCACGCAGCAGCCAGCGGCGGATCACCCGGCGCCGCACCGCGGTCGGCAGCACGGTCAGGGCGGTGACGGCGACGGTGTCGCCGTCGTCGTCGATGTGGTCCACGGCGCCCTCGGCCCATTCGTCCAAGGCATCGGTGTCCTCGCGCAGCGCGGCAGCCGTGCGCGCGAGTGCCTCGGCGACGCCGCCGCCGAGCACGTCCTCGAGCAGCGGCAGCACCTCGGTCCGCAGCCGGACCCGGGTGAACCGGGTGTCGTGGTTGTGCGGGTCGTCCCATGGGGTCAGCCCCAGCTCGGCGCACGCGTCGTGGGTGGCGGTCCGGCGCACCCCGAGCAGCGGGCGATACCAGGGCGGGTCAGCCGCGCGCATCCCGGCGATCGAGCGACCCCCCGAGCCGCGGCCCAGCCCGAGCAGCACGGTCTCGGCCTGGTCGTCGAGGGTGTGCGCCAGCAGCACCGGCGCCTCGGCGCGGGCCGCGTCCAGCGCGGCGTAGCGGGCGGTACGGGCGGCGGCCTCCGGGCCGCCGTCGGTACCGACCTGGACGCGCAACACCTGGGCGTCCACGCAGCCGAGGTCGTGGGCCTGGCGGCGGGCGGTTTCGGCAATGTCCGCAGAACCGGCCTGCAGTCCGTGGTCGACGATCAGCGCGGTGGTCGGCAGGGCCGCGGCGGCCGCAGCCGTCAGCGCCAGCGAATCCGGGCCACCGGACAGTGCCACGCACCACGCCGTGGTGCCGGGCAGGCAGTCCGTCGCGAAGCCGGCAACGACGGCCCGCAGCGCGGCTACAGCACTCGGTCGATCCACCGCTGCGGCTCTTCGATCTCGTCGGGCAGCGGCAGCGTCTGCGCGCTGGTCCATATCGTGTTGAACCGGTCCATCCCGACCCGGTCCACCACGTGGTCGACGAACTTCTTGCCGCGGGTGTACTGGCTGAGCTTGGCGTCCACGCCGAGCAGCGCCCGCAGCAGCCGCTGAAGCGGCGGCTGCTTGCGCTGGCGGCGTTGGTCGAAACGGTTGCGGATGGTCTGCACCGACGGCACGACGGCCGGGCCGACCGCGTCCATGACGTGGTCGGCATGGCCTTCGAGCAGGGTGCCCAGCACCAGCAGCTGGTCGAGCGCGGCCTGCTGCGGCTCGGATTGCACCGCCCGCATGAAGCCGAGGATGCCGGCGTCGTTGGGCCCCTGATCCCCGCCACGCCTCTTCTTGACGAAATCGGCGAGCCGCGCCGCCACCTGCGTCACATCGTCAGCGGCATCGGAGGTCAGCACCCCGAGCGCCTGCGACATATGTTGTGCCAGCCAGGGATTGGCGCTGAACTGCACCCGGTGGGTGACCTCGTGCAGGCACACCCACAGCCGGAAATCGGCGGGCGAGACACGCAGCTGGCGCTCGACGGCGATGACGTTGGGATAGACCAGCAACAGCAGGCCGTCGTTCGCGTTGTCGGTTTCGGCGAACGGGTCGTACTGGCCGAGGATGCCCGACGAGATGAACGCCAGCACAGCGCCGGTCTGAGCTCCGGTGACTCGTCCGGTGATGGCGTTGGCGGGCGTCTGCGTCCCGCCGGTCATCACCCGCATCGAGTCCGAAGCCGCGCGGACCCAGCCCTGGCGATCGACGATGCGAGCCTCGGGCACGGGAGCGTCGCCGCCCATCCGGGTGACCTCACGCACCGGGCCTTCGGCCTTGCGGGCGGCGACGGCCAGCTCGTCGATGGCCTGGTTACGGGTGTAGTCGGTGGACGCCGGGCCGGGCCGGGTCAGCCAGGCGCCGACGTTGCCGGCGAACGACCAGTCGACGGCCCGCCCGACGGTCAGCTCCGCTGAGTCGATGCGCGATCCGCCTTCGCTACTCGCTGAGTCACTCATGAACCACATCCACAGCTGCGCAGGGCGCCTGCCAACGCGTCGAGGGCCACCCGACCCATCGGGCCGGCGTCATTGGAGATGAACGCGAACGTCAGGACGCGGCCGCTGTCATCGGTGACGACCCCGGCCAGTGAGTTGATGGCGGTCAGCGAACCGGTCTTGGCGCGCAGCCAGCCCGCCGACGACGTCTTCGGATCGCCGCCGAGGAAACGATCCGACAGGGTCCCGCTGCCCCCGGCGATCGGAAGCACGTCGAGCAGCGGACGCATCGCCAGCTGGTCGGGGCCGGCGGCGGCGTTGACCACCTCGTCGAGCGTCTTGGCGGTCAGCCGGTCCAGCACCGACAACCCACTGGAGTCGAACAATGCGGCGCCGGTCATGTCGACGCCGGCGGCGGCGAGTTTGTTGGTCACCGCGTCGGCGGCTCCGGCGAAGCTGACCGGGCGGCCGGTCGCCTTGGCCACCTCACGGCCAGTCGCCTCGGCCATCACGTTGTCGGAGGCATTCATCATCTGGCGCAGCCGTTCGATCAGGGGTGCCGATTGCACCGAGGCCAGCTGCCGGCCCGTCGGCGGATTCGGGGCCATCGTCACCTTGGCCGGGTCGAGCCCAAGGGCACTGGCCAGGGCACGCCCGGCATCCAGCGCGGGAGTCCGCGACCGTGCCGAGTCGACCGTCGTCGGCTGGATGCGGCCGGCGTCGATCATCACCGACTGCATCGGGGCGATGTCACCGCCGTCGATGTCGGCGGGATCCCAGCCGGGCGCGAAATCGGGCCCGCTGTACAGGGAATCGTCGACCTGCACCGCGGTCGCGGTGACGCCGCTCTTGCGGACCTGGTCGGCGAGATCGCTGATCCGGGCCGCGCCGCGATACCAGGTCTCCTGGCCCGCTGGGGCTGCCGACAGAATCGGATCGCCACCGCCAACGAGCACGACGACTCCGGGCTTGCCGGTCTGGTCAGCGGCGACGACGGTGGTGGTGACCCGTTCGTCGCGGTTGAGTGCCAGCAACGCGGCCCCGCTGGTCAGCGTCTTGTTGGTCGACGCCGGCAGCAGCGGCACATCGGAGCGGTACTCCCAGATCTGCTTGCCGGTCTTGGCGTCGGTGACGCGGCCGGTCACGTTGCCGAGGTTCGGATCGGCGACGGGGACCGCCAACGCGGCGGTCATGCCTGCCGCCGTGGGTACCGCGGCCGAGTCCGACACCGGGATGACGCCGGGGGTGGCGGTGACGAGTGGGTGCGTCGGCGCCTGCGCTCGGCTGGTGTCACCGCCGCGGGTCAGGACAGCGGCCACCGCGACGACGGCGGCGACCAGCGCGATCACCGCCACGGCGAGCACCACGTGCGTGGAGCGCTTCATCGCTCTCCTGACTTCTGTTAGGTCTCATTGTGCCGAACCACCCTGATGCGCAGGCTATCGCTGGCGTTAGGGTTAGGCCGCGTCGCCGGGGCCGGCGGGCAGGACCAGCGGAAAAGGAGTCGCACGGTGCAGTTCGACGTCACCATCGAGATCCCGAAGGGTCAGCGCAACAAGTACGAGGTCGACCACGAATCCGGACGGATTCGCCTGGACCGCTACCTCTACACCCCGATGGCCTATCCCGCCGATTACGGCTTCATCGAGGACACCCTTGGCGAGGACGGCGACCCGCTGGACGCGCTGGTGCTGCTGCCGCTGTCGGTGTTCCCCGGTGTGTTGATCGAGGTGCGCCCGGTCGGCATGTTCAAGATGGTCGACGAGGCCGGCGGCGACGACAAGGTGCTGTGCGTGCCCGCTGGGGACAACCGCTGGGATCACATCCAGGACATCGGCGATGTGCCCAAGGACGAACTCGATTCCATCCAGCACTTCTTCACCCATTACAAGGACCTCGAGCCGGGCAAGTTCGTGAAGGGGTCCGACTGGGTCGGCCGCGCCGAGGCCGAGGCCGAGGTGGAGCGCTCCCGGGAGCGGTTCGTCCCCGGAGGACACTGAGCACCTGCACTAAGCCCCTCTGACAGAAATTAGCCTGGCTGTAACAATCAGTAACGCGGTTGTGGTTTGGCTTTTCGATGATGAGCGGGTGTTAATGCACCAGGGCATCGGTCTCGAAGCCTTCAACGAGCTGCCGGACAAGAAGGCTGTCCATGCGCTCTACGAGTGCTGCAACAGCGTGACGCTGGCCCGCGACCTGTCGGGTGGCCGCCCCTACGCCGATCACACCGCCCTGTTCCGCCGGGCCGACGCCCTGCTGTTCTCGCTGTCGGAGTGCTCGATCGACGCCATCCTGCAGGCCTATCCGCATGTCGGACGCCGGCCGGGCAGCACCAAGTCGCAGGCCGAGCAATGCTCGGTGTGGCACGAGTCCCCCGAGGTGATGGCCGAGCTCGCCTCGGCCGTCCAGGATTACGCCGCCCTGTTCGGATTCGATTTCGTCATGCACATCGGCGGTGTGGCCCGCGAGGTCTGCGCCGCGTCGGTCATCGCGGCCGTCCGCGACCGGATGCATCACGACCCGGAGACCGAACGCAAGGTCGTCTGCAACGAGCTGGCCCGGATCAACCGCAGTCGTCTCGAGCGGATGCTCGGACCCGAAGGCGGCTACGACAACTGGGGCTGATTCGTCCCGTCGGCACCTACCCCAGCGCCTAGGGTTGGCAGCCGTGACCCTGCCGATGGATCCCGAACTTCTCACCCTGATACAACCGCTGATGGCTGCGGCCGCCGCACTCGAGCCGCCCGCCATCGGCGACGTGGCCACCCGCCGCGAACGCGCCGCCCCGTTCTTCCAAGCCCTTGGCGCCATGCGGGGAACGGTCAGCGGCGTCGAGATGACCCGCCATTCCGCGACCGCCGCCGACGGCACCGAACTCGATCTCGCCTGGTACTTCCCGACGTCGGAGCCGTCCGGCGGTGCTGTTCTCTACCTGCACGGCGGCGGCATGATCTACAGCCTGGCCGAGACCCGGCCGGGCTACGACGCGGTCATGCGCACCTACGTCGCCGCCACCGGCACACCCATGCTGATGGTGGATTACCGTGTCGCGCCGGAACATCCAGACCCGACACCGGTCGAGGACTGCTATGCCGCGCTGCGCTGGCTGGCCGACAACGCGGCCGCCCTTGGTGTCGACCCGGCCCGGCTGGCGGTGGCCGGCGACAGCGCCGGCGGCGGCCTGGCCGCGGGGGTCAGCTTGCTGGCTCGCGATCGCGGCGGGCCGGCCCTGACGGCCCAGCTGCTGATCTATCCGATGCTCGACGACCACACCACCAGCCCGGATCCGCAGCTGGCGCCGGATTTACTGACGTGGACCTACGACGACAACATCACCGGCTGGGGCGCACTGCTCGGTGATCGCGCCGGCGGTGACGATGTATCGGTCTACGCCGCACCGGCACGCGCGCAGAATCTTGCCGGACTGCCACCGACCTACATCGACGTCGGCGATCTGGACATCTTCCGCGACGAGGACATCACCTATGCGGCAAGGCTTTCCGCCGCCGGGGTGCCGACCGAGCTGCACGTGCATCCCGGGTGCCCACACGCCTTTGAGGCGCTGGCGCCGACGGCTGCGGTGTCGGCCCGGGTGGTCGCCGACCGGATCCGCCGGCTTCGTTTGATCTGATCTAGCAGCGATCCGCGTCGGCGTCGCGACCGACAGCGCTTGTGGCGGTGACGAACTCGGCGATGAGCGCGGCCAGCACATCGGGGGCATCGATCATCGAGAACGTGCGGGCGTTCTCGATGTACTCCAACCGTGAGTCCGGCAGCGCATCGGCGAGCCGTTTGCCATCGGACTGGGGGAAGAACGCGTCATCGGCCGACCATGCAATCAATGCCGGCTTGGTGAACTCGGGCAATCGTGCCGCGGCGTCGAGGGTGGTCTGGGTGGTCAGCGATCCGGTGAAGCGGCGCAGATTCTCGGCGATCGCAGGGTCACGGACGGCACGATGGATCCATTCGGCGGTCAGGGCATCGAGGTTGGCGTGGGCCAGTGCACCGTATGCGCGCCGGCGGACCATCCGGGAGCGCATGGCCTGCACGGCGACCCGGAACAGCATCGGCACCTTCGCCGCGGTGATGAACGGGGCCAGGATCGGCGGCGGAAAGTGTTCGAACGCGTCGCAGCTGGTGAGAACCAGGGCCCCGAGCCGATCGGGGTGCTCGGTGGCGACCACTTGGGCTACCGCCCCGCCGGTGTCATTTCCGACCAGGACGACATCCTCGAGGCCCAGCACGTCGAGGAACTCCGCGACCATGGCCGCGACGCCCCGCATGGTCATATCGGCCGACGGATGCATCGCCTGCTGATGTGCGCCCAACGGCCAGGTCGGCACGATGCACCGCAGGCCGTCCCGGGCCAGCCGGCTGCTCAGCGGTCGCCACAGCGATCCGCCCATCGCGTAGCCGTGAATGAACACGACCGGCCTGCCGGTCGGCGGTCCTGCCGTTTCGTAATGGATGGTTCCGCCGCTGACATCTACGGTGTGCATGACAATCTCCCTTGATAGTGACAAACAAACAGACAGTCTGCATGTAAGATACCGACAGGATGCACGGAAATACAAGACATGACCGCCAGACGTACCCAAGCCCAGCGTTCCGCCACCACCCAGGACGCGTTGCGCACCGCTGCACGTGAACTCTGGGGTGAACGCGGCTACGCCGAGGTCGGGACGCCGGAGATCGCCCAACGGGCCGGAGTCACCAGGGGCGCGATGTATCACCAGTACGCCGACAAGGCGGCACTGTTCCTCGACGTGGTCGAGACCGTCGAAGCCGATGTGATGAACCGGTTGGCCGCGGCCACCCTGGCCCGGCAACCCGCGACCCCGGCGGCCGCCCTCCATGCGGCAGTGGACGCCTGGCTGGATATCAGCGCCGAGCGGGAAATCCGTCAGCTGATTCTGCTCGATGCGCCAAATGTGCTGGGCTGGGACGGCTTTCGGGACATCGCGGAGCGCTACAGCCTGGGCATGACCGAACAACTGCTGCAGGCCGCGATGGACTCCGGTGAACTCGAGACCCAACCGGCACGTCCGCTGGCGCACATCCTCATCGGGGCGCTCGATGCCGCGGCCATGACGATCGCCAATGCCGCCGATCCCGACGTCACCGGCGCCGAGGTCCGCAGGGCGCTGCACGGCATCGTCACGGGGATGCTCGCCAGCCGGCCGTGACCGTCGGGTGGTGACCACCGACCTCGGCACTTAGGCTCGTGAGGTGATCGGCGGAGTGCAGGACCCAACGCAGGCGCAGCCGCACTTCCTGTCCTTGCCCGATCTGGCTTCCCGGCCGGCGGGCGGTGCGGTGCTGTGGGCGAACGACGACCTGTTCGCCGAGCGGGAGAATCTGATCAATCCGCGACCGGCGGAGTTCCGCCCGGCCACCTTCGGGCACAAGGGCCAGATCTACGACGGCTGGGAGACCCGCCGCCGCCGCGGCGTCCGCCCCGACGACCGCGACACTGCGATCGTGCGGCTGGGGGCGCCGGCCATCGTGGGTGGCGTGGTGGTCGACACCGCGTGGTTCACCGGTAACTACCCGCCGCAGATCTCGGTCGAAGCGGCGTTCGTCGAGGGCTATCCACCGGTCGACGACCTTGTGCACCGCACCGACTGGACCACGATCGTCGAGCGCACCGGAGTCAACGGCAATACCCGAAACCCGTTCACGGTCGCCTCAACTCGGCGTTGGACACATGTGCGGCTGTCGATATATCCCGACGGCGGTGTGGCGCGCTTCCGAGTGCACGGCCAGGGGTTGCTCGACCCGCGACTGGCCGACGGTCTGCCGATGGACCTCGCCGCCCTGGAGAACGGCGGCCGGGTTACGGCCTGTTCCAACATGTTCTACTCCTCGCCCAACAACCTGCTGCTGCCAGGAACGGCACGCACCATGGGCGACGGGTGGGAGACTTCACGGCGCCGCGACGACGGCAATGACTGGGTACAGGTGCAGTTGGCCGGCCAGGGTCTGCCGACCGCAGTCGAGCTGGACACGTCGTACTTCCTCGGCAATGCCCCAGGAGCTGCCAGGTTGATGGGCCGCGACGGCGCAGGGGAATGGTTCGAGCTACTGGAAACCACTCCGCTGCAACCCGACACCAGGCACCGCTTCCTGCTGAATGTCCAACGGCCGGTCACCGATGCGCGTCTCGACGTCTATCCCGACGGAGGCATGGCGCGGCTCCGGCTGTTCGGCCGGCTGACCGACGACGGGCTGCGCAACGTTCAGGAAAGGTGGGCGGTCAGCGCCTGACCTGACATGAGCTATCCGAGAGACATGGTCGGCTACGGCCGCACGCCGCCGCACCCGCACTGGCCGGGAGATGCAGCCATCGCGGTGCAGTTCGTACTGAATTACGAAGAGGGCGCGGAGAATTCGATTCTCGACGGCGACCCGGCCTCGGAGACGTTCTTGTCCGAGATGACCCCCGCAGAGGCCTTCCCCGACCGGCACATGAGCATGGAGTCGCTCTACGAGTACGGGTCCCGCGCCGGGCTGTGGCGGGTACTTCGGGTGTTCGAGCGGCGCGGCATTCCACTGACCATCTTCGCGGTAGCCCTTGCCATGCAACGAAACCCGGAGGCGGTGGCCGCATTCGGTGAACTCGGCCACGAGATCGCGTGCCACGGCCTGCGATGGAAGTCCTACCAACACGTCGATCGGGACACCGAGCGCGCGCACATGGCCGAGGCCGTGCGCATCCTCAACGAACTCACCGGGGCCGCACCGCTGGGCTGGTACACCGGCCGCGACTCACCCCACACCCGCGAGCTCGTCATCGAACACGGCGGCTTCGTCTACGACTCCGACTCCTACGCTGACGACCTGCCGTACTGGGTGCGGGTACGCGATCAGAACCATCTGGTAGTGCCCTACGCCCTCGATACCAACGACATGCGGTTCACCTCTGCCGCAGGGTTTTCCAACGGCGACGAATTCTTTGCGCATCTTCGCGATGCGTTCGATGTTCTTTATGCGGAGGGCAGAGCGGGCGCCCCGAAGATGCTCTCGGTCGGCTTGCACTGCCGGGTGGTGGGGCGTCCAGGGCGCACGGCCGCGCTCGAACGGTTCTGTGACCACGTCCAATCCCACGACGGAGTCTGGATCGCCCGGCGTATCGAGATCGCCCAGCACTGGCGCGAGATTCACCCCGCCGGAGAGGCTCCCGTCGAATAGCGTTTGACCGGCGGCGTTGCGTACTCCCCTCGTTTCGACGTACGCAAACCCATCGTCACCAACGACTGCACCGTCAGCGTTGCGGCGCTCACCCCATCCACCACCGGCACGCCCAGCTCGGCCGAAATCTCCCCGCACATATCGGCCATCCCCGCGCAACCCAGCACGATCGCATCAGAGTGATCGACCTCGAGTGCCTCGCGGCATGCCTCGGTGATGACCTTGCGGGCGTTCGGGTCGGTATCGAGGTCAAGCACCGGTATCTCGCAGGCGTGGATGCCGCGGCAGAACCGCTGCATGCCATAACGTTCCGCGAGATGTGCCGACTGCCCGATGGTCCGCGCCAGGGTGGTGACGATGCTGAAGCCACGGCCGAGGTGGCTGGCGGCCTGCATCGCCGCCTCCGCAATGCCGATGACCGGCCCGGCCGCAACTTCGCGGGCGGCGTCAAGGCCCGGGTCTCCGAAACAGGCGATCACGTAGCCGTCGACGCCTTCTCGCTCGCCCCGTTCAACGGCCCGCAACAAGCCGGGCACCGACAACGCCTCGTCGTAGTGGCTTTCGATCGACTCCGGCCCGATCTCGGAGGTGACGCCGCTGACGAACACGTCTGGCCCGGCCACCGCCGCAGCGCATTTCGCAATCGTGTCGGTCATCGCTTGGGTGGTGTTGGGATTGATCACCCAGATCCGCATCATGGAAGCGGGGCGACGGCCAGCTTGGTGCGCGTCGCGAGCACGTAGTAGATCGCCAGTCCCAGCCCGCAGCCGATGAACCAGCTGTACTGCGCGGCGGTGTGCATGCCGGGCACACTACCGGCCAGCACGGGGATCACCGCGACCACCGCTGAGACCGCGGTGGCGATAACGGCCGCCGGGTTGTAACCCTTTTTGTACCAGTAAGTTCCGTCTTCGGCCATGGTGAACAGGTCGTCGACGATCACCTTCTGCTTGTGGATCAGGTAGTAGTGGCCGATGAGCACACCGAACAGCGGGCCGATGAATGCGCCGAGGATCTCCAGTGTGTAGTGGATGACCTCCGGGTTGTTGTACAGGTTCCACGGCGTGATCAGCACCGAACCGACCGCGGCGATCATGCCGCCGGCACGCCAGCTGATCCGCTGGGGGCTGACGTTGGAGAAGTCGAATGCGGGCGAGATGAAGTTCGCAACGATGTTGATGCCGATCGTGGCGATGGTGAAGGTCAACGCGCCCAGCACAATTGCGAATGTCGAGTCGATCTTCGCCACCGTCGTCACCGGATCGGTGATCAGCTCGCCGAACACCGGAACCGTGAGCGATGCGGTGACGACCACCAGGATCGAGAACACCAGGAAGTTCACCGGAAGGCCGAGGAAGTTGCCCCGCTTCACCGCGTCGAATGATTTACCGTAGCGGGCGAAGTCGCCGAAGTTCAGCATCGGTCCGGAGAAGTAGGACACCACCAAGGCGATCGCACCTAGCATCACTGGAATCGAATTGAAGCCGGTGTATTTCACGTCGCCAAGGTTGAGATCGATGGCACCCCAGCCCGCTTTGTAGATGAGGAAGCCACACAGCAGGAACATCACCACGTAGACCGCGGGGCCACAGAAGTCGATGAATTTGCGGATGGACTCCATACCGCGCCAGAAGACGCACGCCTGCACGACCCACAACAGAAGGAAGCTGCCCCAGCCGAGCAGCGGCAGGCCGGCGAATCCGTAATTGTTGACGTCGGCGTAGGGTGCGAGCCCGGGAAACAGCTTGAGCAGCACGACATCCAGTGCCGCCGACGCCAGGTAGGTCTGAATGCCGTACCACGCCACCGCAATCAGACCGCGGATGATGGCAGGGATATTCGCGCCAAGCACACCGAAGACGCTGCGGCAGATCACCGGATACGGCACGCCGGTGGCCTGGCTGGGCTTGGCCACCAGGTTGCAGAAGAAGTTGACGATCACGATGCCGATCAGCAACGCGATGAGCACCTGCCAGCTGGCGAGGCCGAGCGCGAACAGGCTGCCCGCGGTGACGTAGCCGCCGACGCTGTGTACGTCGGACATCCAGAACGCGAAGATGTTGTAGGAACTCCAGCTCTGCTTGCGCAGCGGAGCCAGGTCCTCGTTGGTCAGTCGCGGGTCGTAGCCCGGTTTGATCAGTCCGCCGCCGACTGGGTGACCGGCGGCTTCGACGATGTCGCCCGCGCCGACAAGGGCGCCGGGCGGCAGTTCTTTGGCACTCTTGGAGGTGTCGATGTCGGTCATGGCCGGACGTTATCGACGGCGCGTTTCCCCCGTATTTCCTCCGAAATTCCTGGCTATTGCGCCGAAGATATATCCGCCGACAGCAGGAGCCCGGTGTCGGTGGGCAAGGTGGCGATGACGGTGTTGAGGCGTTGGGCGTGGAGCTCGGCGATCGTGAGCAGTTGCTCGACATCGCCGGCGAGGAATGCATCGACCATCTGACGATGGTCGACATGCAGCGCGGCGCGATCCGACGGTGCGACGTGAACCATCGATTGCACGGGTTCGGTCATGTTCCACGCCGATTCGAGCATGTGCAGCAGACGGAACATTCTTGACGGACGGGTGAGCGCGAGGTGGAAGTGCCTGCTCTGGCGGTGATACGTAAGGGGATCGTCGTTGTCGATCGCCTGCTGCAGAAGGTCGTTCGCCGCCACGATGGCCGCCCGATCAGCATCGGTGGCATTGGCCACCGCAGAGGCCAACGACGCTGCCTCCAAAGTCTCACGCACGATGTACATTTCGCGCAGTTCCTGGACAGTGAGCTGAGCAACGGTGTACCCCGAGTTGGACCGGTGCGCGACCAGCCCCTCCCCGATCAGTGTTTTCAGCGATTCCCGCACCGGAATCTGGCTGACCCCGAACAGATCTGCCACCTCCGCCAAGGGAATCGGCGTGCCCGGCAGCGTGGCCCCGTCGAGGATCACCCGGCGCAGTTCGTCGAGGATGGCCTGCTGCGGACTGCCCGGCCGGTCGACCACCAGCCTGTCGACCAGCGCCGAACGTCGTCGCAGCATCCGGTCACGGTAGGTGCGGTTTGTTTCGACGGTGCTACGACTGTCAAACGCCGAAACCGACATTTCGCCGCCAAGTTGCGAGAAGCCCTCGCAATTTCGTCGATTTCGACGCGCCGTTCGTCCGCTGGAGGCCTGCGCATTGGCGCCGAGATCGACGTTTTGCAGATTTCCACTCGCATTTCTTCTGCCAAACGTCGGTTTGGGCGCAGAAGACACGAAGAGCTAGTTACCAGCTGCCCACTGCTTGGCTTGCTCGAGCTCGTCGAGGCCGAACACCGCGAGTTCACCGGGCACCAGCCAGCCCACCAGGTGAATGGTGTGGACCACCCACTCCTTGTCACTGACCACCGCTACGCGCTTGAAGGCGGCATGGCGGGTGAACAGCGTGCCGAGCCCGAGTTTGAGATCTTCGACCAGACCGCCAGGGCCGAATCCCTGGTAATCGGAGTTGATGACCTCGACGATTCTGATGTCCTCGCCGGACTTCAGCAGGTCGTCCATGGTGGGCTTGAATGCCTTCAGGTCTTCACCACTCACCCGGCCCGATACCCGGATGCCGGCGACGCCCTCAGGCATGTCCGCAAGTACTTCGATCATTCGTCCCAGCGTAGAACTGGTTCGGCTCAGGCGGCCCGGATCCGCAATCGGTCCTGGATACGGCTCAGGGTGGCATGTGCCTGCGGACCCAAGTCGTCGGGTCCGACCGGGATCAGCGTGACCCCGTCGGCCACGCCGGCGACAACGAGGTCGGCGACCAGCCCGGCCAGTCCGTCGACGGTTCCGGCGTAGTGCACACCCGCATCGTCCTCGCGATCGGAGATCGCGGCGAGCGCGGTGCGCGGGTCGTCGGCAACCGACACGGCCAGGTCAAGCACAACGGCGACGTCGGCGGGCAGCCTGCGGCGGCGTCGGGCAGCCTCCTGCAGGTTCGGGGCGCTCAGCCGCACCACCGGACGCCCACCTTCGGTCAACTCGGTCCAGGCACCACCGGTCTCGGCGATGAACACCCGCAACTCCGGCATGTCGGCCACGCTATCGACACGAGATAGCACCGGCAACGGTTGCACTCAGGCGGACGCGAACGGAATGGAATGGGACAGGCTCAGCGTTTGTCGACTATCTGGGTCTTGATCAGGCTGGCAACCATCGTCAGGAACAGCGTCAACACGATGACGGCCAGGCTCAGCAGCGTGGGAATCTCCGGGACGTGGATGCCTTCGCCGCCGTTGATGAACGGCAGCTCGTTCTCGTGCAGCGCGTGCAGCACCAGCTTGACGCCGATGAAGAACAGGATGAAGGCCAGACCCTGCGACAGGTAGACCAAGCGGTTGAGGAGATCGCCGAGGAGGAAGTACAGCTGGCGTAACCCCATCAGCGCGAACAGGTTTGCCGTGAACACGATGTAGGGCTCGCGGGTAAGGCCGTAGATCGCCGGGATGGAGTCCAGCGCGAACAACAGGTCGGTGGTGCCCAGCGAGACGATGACCAGAAACATCGGGGTCATCAGCCGCCTGTTGTTCTCCTTGACATAGAGCTTCAGGCCGTCCCATGTGTCGGTGGTCGGGAAGTATTTCCTGGCCAGCCGCACCACGGTGTTCTCGGCATCGTCGTCGTGGTCGGTATCGCGAACCAGGCGGATCGCGGTGTACACCAGGAACGCGCCGAAAACGTAGAAAATCCACGAAAACTGGTTGATGGCAACGGCACCCAGCGCGATGAAGATGCCGCGGAAGATCAGAGCAAGGACGATGCCGACGAGCAGTGCCTGCTGTTGATAGACCTTCGGCACCTTGAAGCTGGCCATGATGATGATGAAGATGAACAGGTTGTCCACCGACAGGCTGTATTCGGTGAGCCAGCCGGCATAGAACTCGAGGCCGAGCTGCGCGCCGTGGAAGTTCCACACCCAGAGGCCGAACGCCAGCGCCAGGCCGACGTAGAACGACAGATAGATGCCGCATTCACGCATCGTGGGTTCGTGTGGGCGGCGGGCGATGACGATGATGTCGAACAGCAGCACGGCCACCGTCACACCGATGGTGATCAACCATTCGAGCGGGGACACATTCACTGGCGATAACCTCCGGGCGTCAAAAAACGTCCGAGGTCTCTTCCGCCGCCGAAGCGACCCGCGGTACCGGACGGCCAGCGTTGACCGCCGTGGTGACGACACCGCGACGAAGGAATACTCCCCTCTTCCCACGCAGTCTGTCAGGTGGATGCGTGGTCCAGCAAACCGGGCCGACCGCAGGCCGCGTCCGGCACCGCGATGTCAACCATGCGGCCTAGGATCCAGTGTCGTGGCGATGCCGGAGATTCCCCCGCAGTACCTGTTGTCCGAGCAGGCGCCGCCGCCACGCACCCTCATCGACATCCTCTACGAGACCGCCAATCGGTACCCGGAGGCGGCGGCCATCGATGACGGAACAGTGCAGCTCACCTATGCCGAGCTGATCGCCGACATCGAGGAAAGCGTCGAATGGCTGGCGGCGCGCGGTATCGGTCGCGGCGACCGGATCGGCATCCGGATGCCGTCGGGCAGTTACGCCCTGTACGTCGCGATCCTGTCCACGCTGGCCGCCGGCGCCGCCTACGTCCCGGTGGACGCCGACGACCCCGACGAGCGGGCCGAGCTGGTGTTCGGCGAGGCCGGTGTGGTCGCGATCATCACCGCGGCGGGCCTGATCCGCGGACCGGGCGCCTCGCGCGGCTGGCGCGCCACCGCTCCGCTGGGCCGCGACGACGCGTGGATCATCTTCACGTCCGGATCGACCGGCACCCCCAAGGGTGTCGCGGTGACGCACCGCAGCGCCGCGGCCTTCGTTGACGCCGAAGCGCGAATGTTCTTGCAGCGCAACCCGATCAGCCCTGGCGATCGTGTACTGGCGGGTCTGTCGGTGGCGTTCGACGCCTCCTGTGAGGAGATGTGGCTGGCCTGGCGCTACGGTGCGTGCCTGGTGCCCGCCCCGCGCGCGCTGGTGCGCAGCGGCATGGACCTCGGGCCGTGGCTGGTGTCACGGGATATCACCGTGGTGTCCACGGTGCCCACCCTGGCGTCGCTGTGGCCGGCCGAGGCGCTGGAAGCGGTGCGGCTGTTGATCTTCGGCGGCGAGGCCTGCCCGCCAGAACTGGCCGAGCGGCTGGCGGTCGAGGGCCGCGAGGTGTGGAACACCTACGGACCGACCGAGGCAACGGTGGTGGCAAGTGCGGCTCGGCTTGACGGTCGCAGCGCGGTGAGTATCGGGCGTCCGCTGCCCGGGTGGGACTTGGCCGTAGTCGACAAAGAGGATGCGCCGGTCGGCCTTGGCGAGGTCGGCGAGCTGGTGATCGGCGGCGTCGGTCTGGCCCGCTACCTGGATCCGGAGAAGGACGCCGAGAAGTACGCGCCGATGCCGTCCCTGGGGTGGGCGCGGGCCTATCGCAGCGGTGACCTGGTCCGGCTGGAGAGCGACGGCCTGTATTTCCAGGGCCGCGCCGACGATCAGGTCAAGGTCGGCGGCCGCCGCATCGAGCTCGGCGAAGTCGACTCCGCGCTGGTGAACCTGCCGGGTGTCAGCGGCGGTGCCGCGGCGGTCCGGCGCACCGCCAGTGGTACCCCGATGCTGGTCGGCTATATCGCGAGCGCAGACCCGAATTTTGACCTCACCGCCGCTCGCACCCACCTCACCGAGAGCCTGCCCGCCGCCCTGGTGCCGCGCCTGGTGCTGCTCGAGGAGCTGCCCACCCGGACCTCGGGCAAGGTCGACCGCAACGCGCTGCCCTGGCCGCCACCGGGCTACCAGGACTCCGAACCTGATCTCGGTGGCACCATGGGCTGGCTGGCCGGCCTGTGGCGCGACGTCCTTGGCGCGGTGGTCGAGGGGCCGGAAGCGGACTTCTTCGCCCTCGGCGGCGGCTCGCTCTCGGCCGCGCAGCTGGTGGCGGCATTACGGGCGCGCTACCCGCAGCTGACCGTGGCCCAGCTCTACGACCACCCCCGGCTCGGGTCACTTGCCGAGTTCCTCGAAGAGCTGACCCCGCCGCCCGCGGTCACGCCGCGCGACGTCAAGCCCACCCCGGTGTCGACGCAGGCCGCTCAGGTGCTGTTGTCGGTGCCGCTGGCGACCCTCACCGGGCTTCAGTGGGTGACCTGGCTGGCGCTGACCAACAACATCGCCGCGGCCGTGCAACCGTTGCCCTGGCTGGTGAGCATCAACTGGTGGTTGTTGGCGGTGGCCTTCGTCTTGTTCATCACCCCGATCGGCCGGATGGGCATCGCCGTGCTGGGGGCGCGGATGTTGTTGTCCGGCCTCGAGCAGGGCACGTACCGCCGCGGCGGATCCGAGCACCTGCGGGTGTGGCTGGCCGAACGGCTCGGCGACGCCAGCGGCGCGGAGAACCTCGCGGGTGCGCCGTGGCTGGTGTACTACGCACGGGCGCTGGGTAACAAGGTCGGCAAAGGCGTGGACCTGCACTCGGCGCCTCCGGTGACCGGGATGTTGCAGCTCGGCCACCGGGTTTCCATCGAACCGGAGGTCGATCTGACCGGGCATTGGATCGACGGCGACCTCTTCCACGTCGGCCCCATCACCGTCGGCAACGACGCGTCCATCGGGGCCCGCACGACCCTGTTCCCCGGCGCTGTCATCGGCAAGAACGCCGATGTGGCGCCGGGTTCCGGCGTCCTCGGCAAGGTCAAGAACGGGCAGTACTGGAAGGGTTCTCCGGCGGTGAAATCGGGCAAGGCCCGCCATCCGTGGCCCGAACACCGGCCCGCGCGGGCCGCGCACTGGGTGGCGATGTACGGAGTGACGTCGGTGCTGCTCGGCGCGGTGCCGCTGGTGGCGCTGGGTGTCGGTCTGGCGGTGCTGGTGTGGCCCGCCCGGCACAGCGCCACGCTCACGTCGGCGATCGGGGCAGCCGCGCCGTGGATTCCGGTGGCCGCTCTGGTGTCGCTCGTCGTCTATGCCGCCGTCACGGTGCTTGGCGTGCGAATGCTGGCCATCGGCCTTGGCGAGGGCTACCACCCGGTGCGCAGCCGGGTGGGTTGGCAGCTGTGGGCCACCGAACGCCTGATGGACGCCGCCCGCAACTACCTCTTTCCGCTTTACGCCAGCCTGCTCACCCCGTGGTGGTTGCGGCTTCTCGGCGCGAAAGTCGGTCGCAACACCGAGATCTCCACCGCGCTGCTGACGCCGAAGTTCACCGTCGTCGAAGACGGTGCGTTCCTGGCCGACGACACCATGGTCGCCTCCTACGAGCTCGGCGGCGGCTGGATCCACGTGGCGAAGGCCACCGTCGGCAAGCGCGCGTTCCTCGGCAACTCCGGTATCACCCAACCCGGCCGGCGGGTGCCCGACGACGGTCTGGTTGCCGTGCTCTCGGCCGCACCCCATAAGGCCAAGGCCGGTTCGTCGTGGCTGGGCAGCCCACCAATCCGGTTGCGCCGCAACGCCGACCAGGCCGACGCCTCGCTGACCTACAGTCCGCCGGTGCGGCTGAAGATCATGCGGGCAGGCGTCGAAACCTGCCGGCTGATCCCGGTGATCGTCACCTTCGCCATCGGGGTCGCGGTGCTGGCCGCACTCCAGGGGCTGGCGTTGAAGTTCGGCTACGGCTGGGCCGCGCTTGGCGGCGGCATCGTGCTGCTGACGGCAGGTGCGGTCGCGGGTGGCATCGCGGTTGGCGCGAAATGGCTTGTGGTGGGCCGAATCCGGGCCGGTGAGCAACCATTGTGGTCGTCGTTCGTGTGGCGCAACGAAGTGTCGGACACGTTCGTCGAGACGGTGGCAGGCCCGTGGTTCGCCCGCGCCGCCAGCGGTACCCCGGTCATGAACCTGTGGCTTCGCGCGCTGGGGGCCAAGATCGGCCGCGGCGTGTGGTGCGAGACGTACTGGCTGCCCGAAGCCGACCTGGTGACACTGCAGCGTGCCAGCACCGTCAACCGCGGTTGCGTGGTGCAGACGCATCTGTTCCACGATCGGATCATGCGGATGGACACCGTCGTGCTCAACGAGGGCGCCACCCTCGGACCGCACTGCGTGGCGTTGCCTGCCGCCAGGCTCGGGTCCGGCGCCACCGTCGGACCGGCGTCGCTGGTGATGCGCGGGGACGAGGTGCCGCCGTCGACTCGTTGGCAAGGTAATCCCATTGCCCCCTGGGTGATTTCGCGCAAGAAGCCAAGGGACGAGAAGCCCACGCGTGAACGCCAGGGCAGCGCCGCGTGAAACATCCCGCCAAGAAGGCCGCCAAAAAAGGCGGCCCGCCCGTCATCGACCCGTACCTGCCGAACAACGGCAACTTCGGTTACCGGGTGTCGCGCTACGAGCTGGAGCTGGAATACAAGGTCGCCATCAACCGGCTCACCGGCACCGCCACCATCACCGCCGCGACGCTGGCGTCGCTGAAGACCTTCACCCTGGACCTGTCCGATGCACTGTCGGTGACGAAGGTGACAGTCAACGGCCGCCGGCCGGCCCAGTTCAGCACCTCGAACGGAAAGCTGCACATCACGCTGTCCGCACCGCTACCGGCAGGCGCGGCGATGTCCATCAGCGTGCGCTACGGCGGGTCTCCCCGACCGATCCGAAGTCATTGGGGTGGAGTCGGTTTCGAGGAGCTGTCCAATGGTGCGCTGGTCGCCGGGCAGCCGAATGGGGCGGCGTCGTGGTTCCCCTGCGACGACCATCCCAGCGCCAAGGCCAGCTATCGCATCCAGATCAGCACCGACAGCCCGTATCGCGCGGTGGCCAACGGCGAGCTGGTGTCGCGCCGGGTCCGCGCCGCGCACACCGTGTGGACCTACGAACAGCCGGAGCCGACCTCGACGTACCTGGTGACGTTGCAGGTCGGGATGTACGGCGCCCACAAGATGCCCAAGGCCCAGGTACCGATGCAGGCGGTATTGCCAGATCGGTTGCGCACCAACTTCGCCCACGACTTCGGTCGCCAGCCGCAGATGATGAAGTTGTTCATCAAGTTGTTCGGGCCCTACCCGCTGAGCAACGGCTACACCGTTGTGGTGACCGACGACGATCTTGAAATACCCTTGGAAGCCCAGGGTATTTCGATCTTCGGCGCCAACCACTGCGACGGCAAGCGCAGCTCCGAACGGCTGATCGCCCACGAACTGGCACACCAATGGTTCGGCAACAGCGTCACCGTGCGGCGCTGGCGCGATATCTGGCTGCACGAGGGATTCGCCTGCTACGCCGAATGGTTGTGGTCGGAGAACTCCGGCGGGCACACCGCCGACCATTGGGCGCGCCACTACTACGCCAAGCTGGCGCACTCGCCGCACAATCTGTTGCTCTCTGACCCCGGGCCACGGGACATGTTCGACGACCGGGTCTACAAGCGCGGCGCGCTCACGCTGCACGTGCTGCGGACCACCATCGGTGACGAGAAATTCTTTGCGCTGCTGCAGGATTGGACCGCTCGCCACAAGCACAGCACCGTGGTGACCGACGATTTCACCGGCCTTGCCGCCAACTACGCCGAGGTGTCACTGCGTCCGCTGTGGGACGGCTGGCTGTACTCGACCGAGGTTCCTCGGCTGTGACCGACGCGGGTGCGGCTTTCGAGGCGTTGAACGCCACCGGCACCGGCCAGGTCGGCGGCAGCGGGGCGATCAGCCGCGGCAGCGTGGCCCGCGTCGGCGTGGCCACCGTGATCTCCGCGCTGTGCGGATATGCCGTGCTCTATCTCGCCGCACGCGCACTGAACCCGGCCGGCTTCTCCGTATTCGGGGTGTTCTGGGGGGCGTTCGGGTTCGTCAACGGCGCCGCTTATGGGCTGCTGCAGGAAGCCACCCGGGAAGTACGATCTGCCAACTATGCCGAGACCGCCGACGGGCCGCGTACCCATCCCATTCGCGTCGCGGCCGTTCTCGGCTTGATCGCCGCCATCGCGATGGCGGGCACGTCGCCGCTGTGGGCGCCCCATGTGTTCAGCGACTCCCTGCCCCTGTCGGTGAGCCTGCTCTGCGTGGGCCTGGCCGGATTCTGTATCCACGCCACGCTTTTGGGATTGCTTGCCGGCACCGGCCGCTGGAGCGGCTATGGCCTGCTCATGGTCATCGATGCCGTTATGCGGGTGACGGTCGCCGTGGCGGCGTTCGTCGTGGGCTGGGGACTCAACGGCTTCCTGTGGGCCACGGTCGCCGGCGCGTTGGGTTGGCTGTTGCTGTTGGCGGTATCGCGGGGTGCCCGCGCGGCAGCCCGGATGCACACGCCCGTCAGCACCGCGACCTTCCTGCGTGGGGCCGGCCACTCGATTGCCGCTGCCGGCGCCAGCGCGATCCTCGTCATGGGCTTCCCGGTCCTGCTCAAGGCGACCTCCGGCGGCGACCTCGGTGCGGCGGGCGGCGTGGTGATCCTGGCGGTGACGTTGACCAGGGCTCCGCTGCTCGTGCCGCTGACCGCGATGCAGGGCAATCTCATCGCACACTTCGTCGACCATCGCGGACATCGGCTCAAGGCGCTGGTCGCTCCCGCAGCCGTGGTGCTGGCGCTGGGTACCGTCGGCGTGCTGGCGGCCGGATTGTTCGGACCGTGGCTGATCCGGGTCGCGTTCGGCGACGAATACGGCCCCGGCGGGGCGCTGCTGGCCTGGCTGACCGCCGGCGCGGTGGCGATCGCACTGCTGACCGTCACCGGAGCCGCCACGGTCGCGGCCGCCCTGCACCGGGCCTACTCGATCGGCTGGGTCGGGGCCACCGTCGTCTCAACGGCACTGCTGACCCTGCCGCTGGACCTGACCGATCGCACGGTGGTGGCCCTGCTGTGCGGGCCGGTGGTCGGAATAGTCGTCCACCTGGCCGCGCTGGCCCGCGCCGCACGCTGAAGCACGCGCCGCACGCTGAACCAACAGGGCGCGGCGTGTACTTTGTGGACATCGACACGCCCTACCCCGACGCCTGGATCATCGTGCCGGCGTTCAACGAAGCGAAGGTCATTGGCGACGTCATCGCCGACCTGCGCCAAGCCTTCGACCATGTGGTGTGCGTCGACGACGGAAGCCGCGACGACACCGCCGATATCGCGCTGTGCGCCGGCGCCCATGTGGTGCGGCATCCGGTCAATCTCGGGCAGGGCGCGGCCATCCAGACCGGTGTGGAATACGCCCGCACCAAACCGGGCGCGGCGGTGTTCGTCACGTTCGACGCCGACGGCCAGCACCGCGTCAAGGACGTCTTGGTGATGATCGACCGGTTGGCCAAAGGTGACGTGGACATCGTCATCGGCACCCGATTCGCCGGCAGCACCGTCAGCCATACCCCGCCGCTGAAGCGGCTGATCCTGCGCACGGCGGCCCTGGTGAGCCCGAGCAGTCACCGGCTGCATCTGACCGACGCGCATAACGGGCTGCGGGTGTTCAACAAGACCGTGGCCGACAACCTCAATCTCACGATGAACGGGATGAGTCACGCGACCGAGTTCATCGCTCTGATCGTCGAAAACCATTGGCGGGTGGCCGAAGAGCCTGTCGAGATCCTCTACACCGAGTACTCGATGTCCAAGGGCCAGCCGCTGCTGAACGGGGTGAACATCGTCTTCGACGGGTTCCTGCGCGGAAGGATGCGCCGATGAACTGGATCCAGGTACTGCTGATCGCGGCGGTGATCGCGCTGCTGGTGTATCTGCTGCGCTCGCGCACCAACACCAAAGCCAAGGCGTGGGTCAAGGTCGGTTACGTGCTGTTCGTGATCCTCGCGATCTACGCCATCCTGCGGCCGGACGACACCACCGTGCTGGCCAACTGGCTGGGTGTGCGACGCGGCGCCGACCTGATCACCTACGCGCTGATCATCGCGTTCGTGTTCACCACGATGAGCACCTATCTGCGGTTCAAGGAGCTCGAGCTGAAGTACGCCCGGCTGGCGCGCGCCGTCGCACTGGAGGGCGCTCGGGTTCCGGAGAGCTAGGCGCGGAAGTAGTCGACGGTGCGGCCGATGCCCTCTTCGAGACGCACCTGCGGATGCCAGCCCAGGATCATCTCGGCCTTGCGGACATCCAGGCACGACCGCTTCACATCACCCAACCGCGCCGGCGCCAACTCGGGATCGTCGGGCGCACCGATCACCTTGGCTACCACCGTATGCAGCGCCCGGTCGCTGGTCTCCACCCCGGTACCGATGTTGAACCGCTGCCCACACCCGCCCGCACCGGAGGCCCGGACAAAGGCGTCGACGACATCGTCGACGAAAACGTAGTCGCGGGTGTTCGACCCGTCGCCGTAGACCTTGGTGGGGCGGCCGGCCAGCAGCGCGTTGGCGAAGATCGCGACCACGCCAGCCTCGCCGTGCGGGTCCTGGCGCGGGCCATAGACGTTGGACGGGGCGATGAACGAGCAGTCCAAGTCGTACAGGTGGCGGAAGGTGTTGAGGTAGATCTCCCCGGCGACCTTGCTGGCCGCATAGGGCGACGCGGGATCGACCGGGGCGGTCTCGTTGGTCGGGTAGTCGTTCGGTACGCCGTATATCGACCCGCCCGACGAGGTGTGGACGACCTTGCGGACGCCGGCCCGCCGGGCCGCCTCGGCCAGCCGCACCGTGCCGATGATGTTGACCGCCGCGTCGAACTCGGGTTCCTCCACCGAGCGCCGCACGTCGATCTGAGCAGCCAGGTGGTGGACGACTTCCGGCTTGTGCTTCTCGAACAGCCCGATCAGATCGGAGCTGGCGATGTCCGCTTCGACGAACTCGAAGCCGTTGTTGGCGCTGGCCCCGGCGAGGTTCTGGGGTCGGCCCCGGCTCAGATCGTCGAGCCCGACGACGGCGTGCCCATCGGCGAGTAAGCGATCCACCAGCGTCGAACCGATGAAGCCGGCCGCCCCCGTGACCAGTACCTGCATAGGTGTCACGCTACCGTCACGCCGTACAGTCGAGCCGATGGCAGTTCCGACCCGGGTGGCGCGCATGTCACCGGTCGCGGTGGCGGCCGTCGTTCTCATCGCGGTCCAGTTGGTGGTTCGTGCCGTACTCGCATTCGGCGGCTACTTCTACTGGGATGACCTGATCCTGGTGGGCCGGGCCGGCACCCAAGGTCTGCTGTCGCCGTCGTACCTGTTCGATGACCACGACGGGCACGTCATGCCCGGCGCATTTCTGGTGGCAGGCATCATCACCCGGCTGGCACCGCTGGTCTGGGCATGGCCGGCCGCCAGCCTGGTGGTCCTGCAGCTGCTGGTGTCGCTGTCGGTGCTGCGGGCCTTGTACGTGATCCTCGGCTGGCGTCCGGTGCTGTTGATTCCGTTGTGCTTTGCCCTGTTCACCCCGCTGGGCGTGCCCGGATTCGCCTGGTGGGCAGCGGCTCTCAACTCGCTGCCGATGCTGGCCGCTATGGCCTGGGTCTGCGCCGACGCAATCCTGTTGGTGCGCACTGGGAATCAGCGCTATGCGATCACCGGGGTGCTGGTGTATCTGGGCGGGCTGTTGTTCTTCGAGAAATCGGCCGTCATACCGTTCGTCGCGTTCGCGGTGGTCGCACTGCTCTGCTACGGGCAGGGGGACAAGGCCGCGGTGCGCACGGTCTGGCGCCGCGGCCAGCGGTTGTGGGTGACCGCACTGGCGCTGACGGCGGCGTGGGTGGCGTTGTACCTGCTGGTCGTCGACCACCGCCGGTGGAGCTCGGATCTGGCGATGACATGGGACCTGTTGCGCCGCTCCGTCACTCACGGGATCGTGCCCGGATTGGCCGGCGGCCCGTGGGAGTGGCAACGCTGGGCGCCGGCGTCGCCGTGGGGGGTGCCGCCGGTTTCGGTGATGATGCTTGGCTGGCTGGTGCTGGCTGCGGCGCTGGTGGTCTCACTCGTGCGCAAGCGACGCGTCGGGCTGGTCTGGCTGGTTGCCGCGGGATACGCGCTGGCCTGCCAGATCCCGATCTATCTACTGCGCTCGTCGAAGTTCACCGCACTGGAGCTCGCGCAGACTCTGCGGTACTTCCCCGATTTGGTGATCGTGCTGACGCTGCTCGCCGCGGTGGGCCTCTGCGCGCCCAACCGCGCGAGGTCGGGCTGGCTGAACGCCTCGCGCGCCCGCACCGCGGTGGTCGCCGCCGTGGTGGTGGCATTCACGGCAAGCAGCTTCTACTCGACGGCGACGTTCCTGACCAGTTGGCGTGACAACCCGGCGCAGCCGTACCTGCAGAACGCGATTCGCGGACTGGCTCAGGCGCGGGCGTCGTCGTCGGCCCCGCTGCTGGACCAGGAAGTCGATCCGCTGGTGTTGCAGCGGGTCGCCTACCCGGAGAACCTGGCCAGCCATATGTTCGCTCTGATCCGGGACCGCCCCGAATTCACCAAGTACACAACACAATTGCGGATGCTCAACGCCAGCGGCCGGTTGGTCGACGCCAACGTCACCTGGACGCGCACCATCGCGGTGGGCCCGGTGCCGGGTTGCGGCTATTTCGTGCAACCCGATGCCGCGGTGCGGATGCCATTGGACGGTCCACTGCTGCCCGCGGACTGGACGGCCGAGATCAACTATCTGGCCAACAGCGAGGGCTCGGTGCAGATGTCGCTGACCGAGGGACCCGAAACCAAGGTGCCGGTGCACCCCGGGCTGAACCGGGTCTTCGTCCGGCTGCCAGGTGCGGGCGATGCGATCACGGTGCGGGCCACCACCGCCGCGCTGTCGTTGTGTCTTGCGTCAGGGCCAGTGGGGTATCTGGCGCCGCGACAGTGACGCCACGGCCCGCGGTGTGCCAAAGTAGTTTGCATGTCTAACTTGCGTGAGGATGGTCTACGCGTGTTCCGGGAGATGCTGCCCGGAACGCTGCCCGATGGCGACGTCGAATTCGGCGGTTTTGCCCCTGAACTGATGGACATCGGCGTCGAGAGCGTTTTCGGCCGGCTATGGACCCGCGAGGGGCTCAGCCGCCGCGATCGAAGCCTGGTGACGCTCGGCATTCTGATTGCGCTGCGGGCCGACGAGGAAATGAAAGCGCACTTCCGGATCGCCAAGCAGAACGGGCTGACCGATGACGAGCTCGCCGAGGTCATCTATCACGCCAGCGGCTACGCCGGTTTCCCGGCGGCCGCCACGGCCCGCAACATCGCCGCCGAACAACTCGGCAAGGCATAACGGAGCCGCCTGGGGGAATCGAACCCCCGACCTTCTCATTACGAGTGAGACGCTCTACCGACTGAGCTAAGGCGGCGTGGCTTCACAACTCTCAAAGCCGAGGAGTGAGTCTACAGGTCCGAACGCAGTGCCTGACCCACAGTCGCGACCAGCGCATCGACCGCAAATTTGGGCTTGACGTTCGTCGCCAGCGCCTCGCGGCAGGCGAGCACCGCCTCGATGCAGCGCAGCAGCCGCTCCGGGGACGCGTGCGCGGCCATGGCCGCCACCCGCTCGCCCATGTCGGGATGGTTCGGCGTCACCGTGCCTGCGCCGTTGGCCACCATCAGCGCGTCCCGGAAGTACGTCGCCAGGTCGATCAGTGCGCGGTCAAGGGCGTCGCGCGAGGCCCGGGTCTGGCGGGACTTCTGCCGCTTCTCGAGGTCCCTGATCGCGCCGGTGGCCCCGCGCAGCGCCCCCGCGGTGCCCTTGCCGCTGCCGCCGGCGCCCAGCGCCGTTCGCAGCTCGTCCGTCTCGGCCTCGTCGCGGCCGACATTGACCGCCTTCGCCTCGGCCTCCGCGGTGGCGACCAGCTCTTCTGCGGCCGCGTACGCCCTCGACGGGGTGGCGGCGTCTCGGGCCAGCCCGAGCGCCCGGGTACGACGATCTCTGGCGTCGGGATCGGTGGCCAACCGCCGGGCTCGCCCGACGTGACCGCCGCTGACCGACGCCGCCCAGTGTGCCTCGTCGGCGGACAGGCCGTCGTTGTCGATGAGCACCTGCGCGATCGCCGCCGTCTGCGGCGTCACCAGCGCCACGTGCCGGCATCGCGATCGCAGGGTGATGGCGATGTCCTCGGGATCAACCGACGGCGCGCACAGTAGGAACACCGTCGACGGCGGCGGCTCCTCGACGACCTTGAGAAGTGCGTTGGCCGCGCCCTCGGTGAGGCGGTCGGCGTCCTCGATCACCACGACCTGCCAGCGGCCGGTGCTGGGGCGCCGGGAGGCGATCTGCACGATGGCGCGCATCTCGTCGACGCCGATCGACAGGCCCTCGGGAACGATGCGCCGAACGTCGCCGTGGGTGCCCGCCATCGCCGTCGTACAGGCCCGGCACTCCCCACACCCCGGCGTGCCCTCCGCGGTGCACTGCAGGGCGGCGGCGAAGCATTGCGCGGCCACCGAGCGTCCCGACCCGGGCGGGCCGGTGATCAGCCAGGCATGTGTCATGGTCCCGGTGGCGACCACATCGTGAGCGGAATCACCGCGGGCCGCCCGTGCGGCACCCACGAGCTCCGCTTCCACCGCGCTTTGGCCCACCAGCCGCGTGAAAACTCCAGACATCGCTTCAAACACTAGTGCTCAGCAACGACACAACCACTGCCCACCGGGTTTCGAAGGTGCAGATCGGTCGCCCTGTACCGATACGGTGGGCTGGTGACCACCGCGCAGCTCAGCCCGGGGCGAATCAGTGGATTCGTCCGGTGGGTTGCGCGCACACCGTGGCCCGTGTTTCTGCTGGGCATGCTGCAGGCCGACATCATCGGCGCGCTGCTCGTGTTGGGTTTCCTGCGGTTCGGGTTGCCGCCCTCGGATCGCGTCATTTTGCAGGACCTGCCGACGCCGAACCTGGTGGTATTTCTCAGCTACCTGTTCATCTCGTTCACCGTGGGCGCAATCATCAGCCTCAAGTTGCTCCTCCCGGTGTTCCGCTGGCAACGCCGCGACGCGCTGCTGGCCGAGGACGTCCCTGCGGTGACCGAACAGGCCCGGCTGCGGGCGCTGCGGATGCCCGTCTACCGCTCGGTGATCAGCATGACCAACTGGATGCTGGGGGCGGTGGTGTTCATCGCCGCCAGCTGGCCGGTGGCCAGCCATGCCGCGCCCGTGCTGGCGGTGGCCACCCTGCTCGGCGCCACGGCCACCTCGATCATCGGCTACCTGCAGTCCGAGCGGGTACTGCGGCCGGTGGCGGTCGCCGCGTTGCGCGGCGGCGTGCCGGAGAAGTTTCACCGCCCCGGCGTGATCCAGCGGCTGGTGCTGACCTGGCTGCTATCCACCGGGGTGCCGCTGCTTGCCATCGTGCTCTCGATCGTGGCCAGCAAGTTCTCGCTGCTTTCGGCCTCCGCCGACGCCCTGTTCACGCCGATCCTGCTGATGGCGGTCCTCGCGCTGTTGATCGGACTGGCCGGCAACGTGCTGGCGGCCATGTCCATCGCCGACCCGCTGCGCCAGCTGCGCTGGGCGCTCGGCGAGGTTCAGCGCGGCAACTACAACGCCCATATGCAGATCTACGACGCCAGCGAGTTGGGCCTGCTGCAGGCCGGCTTCAACGACATGGTTCGGGACCTGAGCGAACGGCAGCGGCTGCGCGACCTGTTCGGCCGCTACGTCGGCGAGGACGTCGCCCGCCGGGCCCTGGAGCGCGGCACCGAACTCGGCGGCCAGGAACGCGATGTCGCGGTGCTGTTCGTCGACCTGGTCGGGTCGACCCAGCTGGCCGCGTCGCGACCGCCGAGCGAGGTCGTGAGCATGCTCAACGAGTTCTTCCGGGTGGTCGTCGACACCGTCAAGAAGCACGGCGGCTTCGTGAACAAGTTCCAGGGTGACGCGGCGCTGTGCATCTTCGGTGCACCGATCGAGCATCCCGACGCCTCCGGCGCGGCGCTGGCCGCCTCCCGGGAACTGCATGACGAGCTGGTCGGGGTGCTGGGCCAGACCGAGTTCGGCATCGGGGTATCGGCCGGGCGGGCGATCGCCGGGCACATCGGGGCGCAGGCGCGGTTCGAGTACACCGTGATCGGCGACCCGGTCAACGAAGCCGCCCGGCTGACCGAGTTGGCCAAGATCGAGGGCGGTCACGTGCTGGCGTCGGCGATCGCGGTCAGCGGCGCCCTGGACTCCGAAGCATTGTGCTGGAACGTCGGCGAGATCGTCGAGCTGCGCGGCCGACGGGCACCGACACAGCTGGCCCGCCCGATCAACCTGGTACTGCCCAGTGAGGCAAGCCGGCCCAGCGAGAGCGAAAGCGTCTAGCGCTCAAGCCTTTTTGGCGGGGGCTTTCTTGCGCGCGGCCTTCTTCGCGGGAGCCTTCTTCGCAACAGCCTTCTTCTTGACCGGGCCGCGGGCGCGGCGATCGGCGAGCAGCTCCGAAGCCCGCTCGTCGGTGATCGACAGCACGTCGTCGCCCTTACGCAGGCTGGCATTGGTCTCGCCGTCGGTGACGTACGGACCGAACCGGCCGTCTTTGATCACCATCGGCTGACCCGACGCCTGATCGACGCCCAGCTCCCGCAGTGGCGGCGCCGCAGCGCCCTGGCGGCCACGGCGCTTGGGCTCGGCATAGATCTTCAGCGCCTCTTCGAGGGTGATGTCGAAGATTTGGTCCTCGGTGGCCAGTGAACGAGAGTCGGTGCCGCGCTTCAGGTATGGCCCGTAGCGGCCGTTCTGCGCGGTGATCTCCTCGCCGTTGGCGGGATCCGCGCCGACAACCCGCGGCAGCGAAATCAGTCTGAGAGCGTCCTCGAGGGTCACGGTCTGCAGATCCATCGACCGCAGCAGCGAGCCCGTGCGCGGCTTCGGACCGGTCGGCTTCTTGCCCTTCTTGGCGCCGACACCGCCCTCCTCCTCCGGCGGCGGGGGCAGCACCTCGGTGACGTACGGCCCGTATCGGCCGTCCTTGGCCACGATTTCGTGACCGGACTCCGGATCAACCCCGAGCACGCGCCCCTCTTGCGGTGTCGCAAAGAGGGTTTCGGCCAACTCGAGGGTCAGTTCGTCGGGAGTGATCTCGTCGCTGAGGTTGGCCCGTTGCGGTTTGAGCTCACCGTCCTCGCCGAGGACCATCCGCTCCAGGTACGGGCCGTTCTTGCCGACACGCACGACGACCGCGCGGCCTTCTTCGTCATCAAAGAGCTTGATGGAGTTGACTTCTCGAGCGTCGATGCCCTCGAGATTGACGCCAACCAGCTTCTTGAGACCGCCGGCGCGGGCGATCGAGTCCGCGACCCCGTGCTCACCGCCGAAATAGAAGTTGGTCAGCCAGTTGGTGCGTCGCTCTTGACCCCTGGCGATCTCGTCGAGCTCGTCCTCCATGGCGGCAGTGAAGTCATAGTCCACCAGCCGGCCGAAGTGCTGCTCGAGGAGCCCGGTGACCGCGAACGCCACCCACGACGGCACCAGCGCGCTGCCCTTTTTGTGGACGTAACCGCGGTCCTGGATCGTCTTGATGATCGAGGAATACGTTGAGGGACGGCCGATTCCGAGCTCTTCGAGAGCCTTGATCAGCGACGCCTCGGTATAGCGGGCCGGCGGATTGGTGGCGTGCCCGTCGGCGGTCAGCCGGGTGGTGTCCACGCGCTGACCCTGGCGAAGCTGCGGCAGGCGACTCTCGGCGTCGTCGGCCTCACCGCCGGCCTGCTCGTCGACGGTCTCGACGTAGGCCTTGAGGAAGCCGGCGAAGGTGATGGTGCGGCCGCTGGCGGCGAAGGTGACCTGCTGGCCCCCGGCGGCCTCGCCGCTGATACGCAGGCTCAGCGTGGTTCCCCGCGCGTCGGCCATCTGGGAGGCCACGGTGCGCTGCCAGATCAGCTCGTAGAGCCGGAACTCGTCGGTGTCCAGTTCGCGGTGCAGGGCGCCGGGGGTGGCGAAGACGTCGCCGGCGGGCCGGATGGCCTCGTGCGCCTCCTGGGCGTTCTTGACCTTGCGGGTGTACTGCCGCGGCGAGGGGTGGACGTACTCGTCACCGTAGAGCTGACCCGCCTGAGTGCGGGCGGCATCGATGGCTGACTGCGACAGCGTCGTCGAGTCGGTACGCATATAGGTGATGTAGCCGTTTTCGTAGAGCCGCTGCGCGATGCTCATGGTCCGCTCGGCGGAGAACCGCAGCTTGCGGCCGGCCTCCTGCTGCAACGTGGAGGTCATGAAGGGCGGATACGGCTTGCGGGTGTAGGGCTTCTCCTCCACGGACGCGACAGCGAGGCTGGAGGACTGCAAACCGGTGGCCAGCGAGCCGGCGGCGGCTTCGTCGAGCACCACGACCTCGTCCGGCTTGCGGATCGCGCCCAGCGAGTCGAAGTCCCGGCCGGTGGCCACGCGCTTGCTGTCGACGTTGACCAGCCGGGCGGTGAAGCGGGGCGGGGTGGCGTTCGGGTCGGAGACGCTCGCGTCGAGCTCGGCGATGATGTCCCAGTAGGAGGCGCTGCGGAAGGCCATCCGGTCGCGTTCGCGCTGGACGATGATCCGGGTGGCCACGGACTGCACCCGGCCGGCCGACAGCTTCGGGGCGACCTTCTTCCACAGCACCGGGCTGACCTCGTAGCCGTAGAGCCGGTCGAGGATGCGTCGGGTCTCCTGGGCGTCGACCAGGTCGTTGTCCAGGTCGCGGGGATTGTTGGCGGCCGCGAGGATGGCCGGCTCGGTGATCTCGTGGAACACCATTCGCTTGACCGGCACGCGGGGCTTGAGCGTCTCCAGCAGGTGCCAGGCGATGGCCTCACCCTCGCGGTCACCGTCAGTGGCCAGGTAGAGCTCGTCGACATCCTTCAGCAGGCCCTTGAGCTCGGTGACGGTGCTCTTCTTATCGGGGCTGACGATGTAGAGCGGCTCGAAGTTGTCCTCGACGTTGACGCCGAGACGCGCCCACGGCTCGGATTTGTACTTAGCAGGCACGTCAGCGGCGTTGCGCGGCAGGTCACGGATGTGACCGCGGGACGACTCGACGATGTAATTGGCGCCGAGGTACCCGGCGATTTTGCGCGCTTTGGTGGGCGACTCGACGATAACGAGCCGCCGGACGTTCCCATTGCCCCCGCCTTGGCGGGTTCCGTCGTCAGCCAACTGCGCTTACGCTCCACTTCTGTCTTGCCCACAGGTACCCCCGACCCGCGGGCAACTGACAATTTCGCACTCTGGACCGGTCAACGCAAACTGGCCCTCGCAGGGGAATCTCTCAGATCCGCGGCCACGCTGACAACGCCTCGATCAGATTGGGCGGCTCCCCCACGGTTTCTACCAGGCGTGATAGCCGTCGGCGACCACTTATTCTGAGGGCCGGACGGGCCCCTCGAGTGCCAATCAAGGTCGGTGCGATTCCCACCCGCATCAACGCCGACGCCAGCGGCGAATGCGTGTCCGGTGCGTGCGGATCCAATCCAAGCAGATAACGATCGGCGTCCGGGACGCCGGCGGCCAGCGTCCAGGCCCGTAGCTCGCGGGACCCGGGCAGCCAGCCGGGCGGCACCATCTTGACCGCTCCCCTGGTCCAGTCGCTGGCGATCCCCACCAACCGCACGTCGACGGCGGTGCGTACCAGCGGGTTGTCTTCGTCGGTGCGGGTGATCTCGGCCTCCAGACCGGCCTCGGTGATCATCTCGGCCAGCGCCTGCGCCCGCCACCGTTCGTCGACCACCACCGATAGCCGTGCCCCGCCGCCAACCATCACCACCTGTCCGGCTGCCGCAAGCAACCCGGTGAGGTCGGCGACCGCAGGGGGCACCGACTCAGCCGAGAAGAACGACAGCTGGCTCACGAGTCGACAGTAGGGCAGTCAGCGACCGGCAGCCGTGCGGCTGCCGACGGGCGTGGCGAGTTCCCCAGAAGAAAGCCTCCCGTGGGACGGCCACGAACGAAAGCACCCCCGGCGATACCCGTCACCGGGACGTTCGGGGGTGTTTCGTGATGTCGCTGTTGATCAGACGGCGCGCACGCCTGTGGCTTGCGGCCCCTTGGGGCTCTGACCGACCTCGAACTCGACCTTCTGGTTTTCCTCAAGGGTGCGGAAGCCCGACCCCGAAATTTCCGTGTAGTGGACGAACACGTCGGCAGAGCCGTCCTCGGGTGCAATGAACCCGAAACCCTTCTCGGCGTTGAACCACTTCACAGTTCCCTGTGGCATCTTTCGTACGTTCCTTCTCTTCCAACCGGGAGCGGCCGACCGAGTTTTCGGCTGACCGGGCCCGTTCCGACCGCCATCCTTCGTGGAGTCGTCGGAACTCACCCGACCTACAGACCCTCGCAGGAACCGCGATCGCAACGTCGATCCTGCGAGTGTTGACACACGAACACAGAAGCTGCGACCGCCCTTATCCAATCACGTCGGAGGCTCTTGCGACAGTCTCGGTGCTACTAACTGATGAACAATTCGATACGGGGTTGTACACACTTTTTCGAAAGGGCTGATTTCAAATGGTGAGTTTCGGCAGCGAGCTGCTTAACGCGGCCATCGCCGGTGCCGAATCGTCGCCCGCGGCACTGCGCCACGTCGCCGAGCTTCCCGCCCGCCAAGCCGACGGCGCGGACTGGCCTGCCTGGGCTGATCCACATGTGCTCCGCGCGTTCCATGATCACGGAATCGCCCGCCCGTGGTCGCATCAGGTCCGCGCCGCCGACCTCGCCCACTCTGGACGTCATGTCGTGATAAGCACCGGCACGGCATCGGGTAAGTCGCTGGCGTTCCAATTGCCGATCATGGATGCGTTGGCACGCGATCCGCGCGCGCGGGCACTTTATTTGTCGCCTACGAAAGCGCTCGGCCACGACCAATTGCGCACCGCCCATTCATTGACCACAGCGGTGGCCGCACTAGGCGATGTCGCGCCGACGTCCTATGACGGCGACACACCGACCGAGGTGCGCAGATTCGCCCGCGAACGCTCGCGGTGGCTGTTCTCCAACCCCGACATGATCCACCTGTCGCTGCTGCGCAACCACGCCCGCTGGGCGGTGTTCCTGCGCGGATTGCGCTATATCGTGGTCGACGAATGCCATTACTACCGTGGGATTTTCGGCTCGAACGTGGCGATGGTGTTGCGCAGGCTGCTGCGGCTGTGCGAGCGCTACGCGCCGGCGTCGGCACCGGGGCCAACGGTCATCTTCGCCAGCGCGACCACCGCCGCACCAGGTGAGACCGCGGCGGAATTGATCGGGCACACGGTGGCGGCGGTGACCGAGGACGGTTCACCGCACGGTGCGCGAACGGTGGCGCTGTGGGAGCCCGAATTGCGGACCGACCTGCTGGGCGAGAACGGCGCGCCGGTGCGGCGTTCGGCGGGCGCCGAAGCCGCTCGCATGATGGCCGATTTGGTTGCTGAGGGAGCGCGGACGTTGACGTTTGTGCGGTCCCGCCGCGGCGCGGAGCTGACGGCGCTGGCCGCACAAGCCCGCCTCGATGACATCGCGCCGCAGCTGCGTGACACCGTGGCCTCCTACCGCGCGGGCTACCTCGCCGAGGACCGGCGCGAGCTGGAACGTGCCCTGTCCGACGGGGAGCTGCGCGGGCTGGCGACCACGAACGCGCTCGAATTGGGCATCGACATCGCCGGGCTGGATGCCGTCTTGCTGGCCGGCTTCCCGGGGACGGTGGCGTCGTTCTGGCAGCAGGCCGGCCGGTCCGGCCGGCGAGGCCAGGGCGCGCTCGTGGTCCTCATCGCCCGGGATGACCCGCTGGACACCTATTTGGTGCACCACCCTGAGGCGCTGCTCGACAAACCGGTCGAGCGCGTCGTCATCGATCCGGCCAATCCCTACGTTTTGGGTCCGCAGCTGCTGTGCGCGGCAACCGAAATGCCGCTCGACGAGGCGGAGGTGCGCCGCTGGGAGGCCGAGCCGGTGGCCACCGAATTGGTCGAGGACGGATTGCTGCGCCGCCGCGGCGGCAAGTATTTCCCCGCCGCCGGGCTGGATCCGCATCCTGCGGTGGATATCCGGGGCTCGGCCGGCGGTCAGATCGCGATCGTCGAGGCCGGCACCGGCCGGATGCTGGGTAGCACCGGCGCGGGTCAGGCCCCGGCCACCGTTCACCCCGGGGCCGTGTACCTGCACCAGGGCGAGAGTTACCTCGTCGACTCGCTGAGCTTCTCCGACGGGGTGGCGTTCGTGCACGCCGAAGATCCTGGCTATGCCACGTTCGCGCGAGAGATCACCGACATCGCGATCACCGGACCCGGCGAACGCGCGCATTACGACGCGGTGACCCTTGGCCTGGTTCCGGTCTCGGTGACCCACCGGGTGATCGGCTTCCTGCGTCGGCGATTGTCCGGGGAGGTCATCGATTTCGTCGAGCTCGACATGCCGGAACACTGCCTGCCCACTACCGCGGTGATGTATACGATCACGCCGGAAGCATTGTTGGACAGTGGAATTGAGCTGACAAGCATATCGGGCTCGTTGCACGCGGCCGAGCATGCCGCGATCGGGCTGTTGCCGCTGGTGGCCAGTTGCGACCGGGGCGACATCGGCGGTCTGTCCACCGCCGTCGGTGCCGACGGATTGCCCACCGTGTTCGTCTACGACGGGCACCCCGGTGGTGCGGGTTTCGCCGAACGCGGCTACCAATTGGCCAGCACCTGGCTGGGGGCCACCGCGGCCGCGATCGAAGCATGCGAGTGCCCGCAGGGCTGCCCGTCATGCGTGCAGTCGCCCAAGTGCGGCAACGGGAATGACCCGCTGGATAAGGCCGGTGCGATCCGCGTCCTGAAACTCGTACTGGCGCGATTGGCCGACGGTAATCCCTGATCGTCGTGGCGACCGGACCCCTCGAACGGTCGACACCTCGATGCGAAGACACCCACTGGCAGGCGCCCCGCACTGCTGGAGGCGTAGCGAAAAATACCGAACGACCACAGCGCGTCGCAAGGAAATCGACAGTGTCGCGGTTTGCTGGATGGAATTGCCGCATCTCACCTGCGAATTCCCGGGTTGGACATCCCAAGGTCAAGACAAGATGGCGCCGTTAAACTGCGACCATGACCCACGATTGGCTGCTCGTGGAGACGCTCGGCACCGAACCGGTGGTCGTGGCGCAGGGCCGGCAGATGAAGAACCTGGTGCCGTTGGCGATCTACCTGCGCCGCAGTCCCTATCTGGCTGCTATCCAGACCGCCATCGTCGAAACCGTGGCGACCGGCAACAGCCTGGCCAGTATCACCCCGAAGAGCGATCGGGTGATCCGGACCGAGCCGGTGCGGATGTCCGACGGCAGGATGCATGGTGTGCACACGTGGATCGGGCCTGCCGATGCCGAGCCGCCGGAACGGCCGATACCCGGACCGCTGAAGTGGGATATCACGCAAGGTATCGCCACCGACACTGTCGAATCGCTGGTCAATGCGGGCCGGAATCCCACGCAGGCACCGACCCACGATATTGCGTTCGCCGAGAATCTTCCTGACCGAAGCTTCAACAGTGACGAGTCCAACGTGCTGGCGTTGGCCAAAAACGAGGATCCTGGCCGAACATATTGCACCACTTGGACTTTCACCGATAGCGGTGAGGTTATTCGGACGGGGTTCGTGGCGCGCACAGCCATTGAGGAAGCCGAGGACGGTACCGAACATCTCATCGCCCGCGCGATGAACTTGCGGTGCGGCGTGGACGAGGAAGTCCTGCCATCCGATCCGCTGGCGCAACGGATCATCGGCGGCCTCTCGCAGACGGGCGTGCACCGCGCGCTTATCGACCTCAGCAACTGGCAGCTGCTGAAGTGGCTCGACGACCCGTGTCCGTATTACGACTGGCGTCACAGCGTCCAGTTCCATCCCGACGATCGCGGTGAGCTGATCCCGATGGCCGAGGAGTTCGAAACCGGCAGCACCAGCCGGGTACTGCGGCTGCCCGCGGTCGGCAGCGGCTGGGTGCCGATGCATGTCACCGTCAACCGCATGGAGGTTGACAACGACGTCCTCGCCGGTCTGATCACGCTGCGACTGCCAACGGATGCGGAATTGGTCGAGGCCAAGCTGACGAACGCCTAGCCGGCGGGCCCGGCCCGAGCCGCGGCGTGGGCTCGGCCGCCGAGTAGCCGCCCGGTCGCGACGTCGACCGCGACGACGACGTCGAGCTCGTCGACATCGCAGCCGCTCAGCGCCGCGCCCATGGCGCGGCTCACCGCGGCTGCTTGCCGGCACGCGCTGTCGGGACCCCGCGGCAGCCACATGGCCGCGGCCAGCGCGGCCATGTCGGCGCCCGCCTGCGCCCGGTGTCGCGCCACCACGGCACTGCCGATCTGGACACCGGCCAGGGTGATCGCCACCATGGCGGCAATCAGGATCGCGGCCAATACCGTGCCGGCACCGGTGTCGTCACGGGCCAGGTTCGGCGGCCGCAACGGCGTCGGCCCTGATGACGACGCCGGGCAGCAGCCGGGAGTGACCGCTGACCGTCGCGACGACGAATCCGCCATCGCGACGCAGCTGCAGCGTCGCCCCGGCGGGCCCGACCCCGCGGGCCGCAACGCCCGCACCCGTCTCGTCACCGCGGGCCGCCAGCCGCGCCGCCTCCCGGGCGGCGTCGATGCAGCGCACCTGCATCGACACCGCGGTGAGGCCGCCCGCACAGACGACGAGCACCACCACCAGTGCGGCGATGGCGAGCGCCGCCTCGACCGTGGCGAAACCCGCGTCACCGCTTAGACGTTCGTGTTGAGCGCGCGGTTGATGATGTTGGTCAGTGCGCCGACGATCGAGTCGCCGGTGACCACGCTGTACAGAATGGCGCCGAACGCGGCGGCAGCAATCGTGCCGATTGCGTACTCGACCGTCGACATGCCGGCCTCGTCGACCACCGCTATCGCCAGTCGTGCCTTCAGCTGTCGAATCATGTTGGTGAACAATATCTTTCCTCTCCCTCACAGGATCCCTGACGTGAACACGTCACCGGCCAACCCGGCCACCACAGGCACGATGCCCAGGCAGATGAATGCGGGCAGGAAGCACAGCCCCAGCGGCCCGGCGATCAGCACCGCCGCCCGCTCGGCAGCTGCCGACGCGGCGTGGCCGGCGTCCTGGCGGGATTGTTCGGCGAGTTCGGCCACGCCTTGTGCCAGTGCACTTCCCGAGGACGCCGACCGCCGCGCGAGCCGGGCCAGTGCTTCCCTACCGTCGGCTGCCTCTCCTCGACCTCGGGAAGGGGCCGGCCGCGACCACGCGGTGTCCGGGTCGGCCCCCAGTGCCAACAGGTCGGCCGCCCGGCGCAATACCGCACCGAGCCGAACCGGGGCCGACGGTGCCGTCGCCGCCGCAGCCGCCGCCACCGTCATTCCGGCGGACAGACACACCGCAAACACGTCGAGCGCGGACGCGGTGGCCAGCGGATCGGCGATGCGTCGGTACCGAACCGGCGCGGCGCGAACCGGGCCCAATCCGATGCGGCGGCGCACTGCAGCCGGACCCGGTGCGAGTAGCAGCGCGACAGCCAACAGCACTGCGGCGGTGGTCATGTCAGCAGGCGATCCGTGATGCGGTCGGCCCATGCCAGCCCCACACAGACCAGGACGGTGCCAGCGATCAGCAGGCCACCGCCGACCCCGCCGCCGAGCAGGAACCGGACCGGATGCGCACCGATCAACTCGCCCAGCAGGACACCGAGCAGCGGCAGTCCCGCCAGGATGGCGGTGGTGGCCCGAGCGCCGGCCAAGCCGGCCTCGACCCGGGCGGTGAACCGCTGGCGTTCGACGATGTCGCGTTGGGCCGCGCGGATCAGCGCAGCCATCGCCAGACCATGGTCGGCGGCCAATTGCCAGCACACCGCGAGCCGATCCCACTGCCCGGGAACCGATGTCGAGCCGGCCACGGCGTGCAGTCCGGCCCCGACGTTGGCGCCCAACCCAGCCCGCGCGGCAACCGCACGCAATGCCGTGCCGATCGGGCCATCCGACTCACCGGCGGCAATAGCGAAGGCGCGCACCGGATGTGCTCCGACCCGCAACTCCCCGACCAGAGCCTCCAGCGCGCCCGCCAGCATCTGGCCAGCAAGGGCGCGATCGTGGGCCCGGTGGCGACGACGCCTGCGAGCGATCAGCGTGACACCCAGGACAATCGACGCGAGTAAAGCCGTCAGCGGCAGGACTACCGCGATGACGGCGGCACCGACGACCAGCGCGGGGCCGCGCACACCGATCCGCGGCGTCACCAGACCCAGCCGCCACCGTGGTGGCGGAGGTGCCGCCAGCACAGCGATCGCCAGAAGCACGGCCGCCACCGGTATTCCGGTCACTGCCGTCGCGCTTCGATCAACATCTCCAGCTGCTGTTGACCGCGCTGCCAACCGCGGTCGGCGTGCCATGCGGTCACCGCGTGTACCGCGCCGGTGTCCGCGCGGCACAACACCGCGACCTCGCCGAGCCTGCGCGCCCCGTCCCGCCCACGACCAACGTGGACCACGACCTGCACTGCCGCAGCCAGCTGACTGTGCAGCGCGGCACGGTCGAGCCCGCCGACGGCGGCGAGCGCCTCCAACCGTGCCGGCACTTCGGCCGGGCTGTTGGCGTGCACGGTCCCCGCCCCGCCGTCGTGGCCGGTGTTCAGCGCGGTCAGCAGATCGACAACCTCGGCGCCGCGCACCTCGCCCACCACGATTCGGTCCGGTCGCATGCGCAGGGCCTGGCGGACCAGCTGTCGCATCGTGACTTCACCGGCGCCCTCGACGTTGGCGGCGCGGGCCACCAACCGCACGAGGTGGGGATGCGGTGGTGCGAGTTCGGGCGCGTCTTCCACGCACACGATCCGCTCATTGCACGACACCGCGCCGAGCGCGGCCGCCAACAGCGTGGTCTTGCCTGCGCCGGTGCCGCCAGAGATAAGGAAGGCCAGCCGAGCGTCGATGATGCCGGTCAGCAGCTGGGCGGCCGCCGGCACGATCGCACCCGCCGCGCTCAATGCCGCAAGGTCCTGGGTGGCCGGCCGAAGCACCCGCAGCGACAAGCAGGTTCCCGCCGCGGCGACCGGCGGCAACACGGCATGCAGACGAACCGAGAACTCGCCGGTGCCCAGTCCACTCAGCTGTCCGTCGACCCACGGCTGAGCGTCGTCCAAGCGCCGGCCGGCGGCCACGGCGAGCCGCTGAGCCAGCCGGCGTACCGCGGCTTCGTCGGCGAATCGCACCGTGGTGGGCCGCAACCCGTCGCCATCATCGACCCACACCGCATCCGGTGCGGTGACCAAAACGTCGGTGGTTCCCGGCGCGCGCAGCAAGGGCTCCAGCACGCCGGCGCCCGTCAGCTCGGTCTGCAGCACCCGAAGATTGGTCAGCACCTCGGTGTCCCCGAGCACTCCCCCGGACTCGGCCCGGATGGCGGCGGCAACGGCTGCGGGCCGCAACGAGGACGACTCGGCGGCCAGCCGCTCGCGGACCCGCTCCACCAGCGAGGCGCTCATGCCGCCCGCACCAAGGCACCGGCAGGCAACACCTGGAGTACGGCACGGGCGGCCGCGCCCAGCGGGGACCGCCGCCGCAGCCGCAAACCGCCGTGCTCGAGGCGTTCGGCAAGCAAGGGTTCGGGACGCATCGACGCCAGCAGTGGCAGCCCCGCCACCTCGGCCGCCTCAGCGGCCCGCAGCCCACCGGGGGTCGGACCACGCACCACCAAGCCCACGTTCGGGTTGATCCCCCGCAGCACCGGGGCCAACGCCGAGGCAGCCGCGACGCCACGGACATCGCACGTGGTGATCACGACAACAAGGTCGGCGCAGTCGAGGGTGCCTGCAACAGCGGAGGTCATTCGCCGCGGTAAATCACAGACCACAAGCATTCCGCCTCGACGGCCCGCATCGATGACCGAGTCGACCGCACCGGCATCCATCTCATGACCGTGCCGCGCGCCGGACAGCACGCTCACCCCGCGGTGGTTCGGCAGCGCGTCCCGGACGGCGGCCCACGCCAACCGACCGCCGCGCAGACTCAGGTCCGGCCAGCGCAGCCCCGGCACCGACTCACTTCCGAGGAGCAGGTCGATCCCGCCACCCCAGGGATCAAGGTCGACGAGCAGAGCTGCCGACGCGATCTGTGCGAGTGCAGTCGCGAACGTCGAGGCGCCGGCACCACCGCGACCGCCGGTCACGGCGATCACCCGGCCCGCGCGTTGACCTTCCCTTGCTGTCTCGGCGGCATCGGCGAGATGCCCCACCAACTCGTCGTCCTGAGCTGGAAGTGCACAAACGTGCTGCGCGCCAACGGCCATCGCGGCCGCCCAGGTCGGCCCATCCGGTTCGGCCGAGGTAATCAGAATCACCCCGTCGCGCCGCGGCAGCCCGTCAGGTTCGCACTGCCGGGCCGATTCTGCGTCGAGCAGGACCGCGGCGGCCGCCGACCACGCCTTGCGGGTCAGCGGCGCGAATGCCGCCAGCGGTCGCAGCCCAGCGGCGGCGGCCACCCGGTCGGCCTGCTCACGTAGGTCGGATTCGGCGACGAGGATCAAGGCGACGCCTGAATTGGAATTCACCATCCCAGCGTCGAATGCCCGGACACAGCGCGCCAGGGATGTCAGGCCCAACTGTGGATGGAGGCAGATCTGGGGATGAACGGCAACACCCGAGAGTGGGTGAGGGTGGTCAAACGGGTAGCAAAATATGATCCCGGCAACATTTCTCGAGTTTGCCGGGATCAATGGAAATTTTTGCTGGAGAAAAGGGACGACCCCCGCCAGGGGGGGAGGAGGCGAGGGTCGTCGTGTATCAGCCCCGGGGGGTCGGGCTGATGCACACCCGGCATAAGCCGAGTAATACTTACTATACACACGACAATGTGGAGTCGCGCAAGTGTTGCTACCACTTCGAAACCATGTATTCGCTGTGAAAATGCAGGGTACGACACGTGGCTTGGCCTGCCACTTTGTCTCGGCCTCAGACCCCGTGCGACACCGGCCCTATTCTGAGGGGGTGACCGTCCCCGTCTCGGGCGCCGACCAGCTAATGGATCCCCAACACAGGCCGGCAGCCGGCACCCCATCTCGCACCGCAGCCTTCTTCGACTTAGACAAGACCGTCATCGCCAAGTCCAGCGCGCTTGCTTTCAGCAAACCCTTCTTCGACCAAGGCCTGCTCAACCGACGAGCCGTACTGAAGTCCAGCTACGCCCAGTTCTTGTTCCTGATGTCCGGTGCCGATCACGACCAGATGGACCGGATGCGTTCCTACGTCACCGCCATGTCCGCAGGCTGGGATGTCGAACAGGTCAGAGCCATCGTCGCCGAAACCCTGCACGACATCGTCGACCCGCTGGTCTTTGCCGAAGCTGCCGAGCTGATCGCCGATCACCGGCTCTGCGGTCGTGACGTGGTGATCGTCTCGGCGTCGGGGGAAGAGATCGTCGCCCCGATCGCCCGCGCGTTGGGCGCCACCCACGCGATGGGCACCCGGATGGTCATCGAGGACGGCAAGTACACCGGCGAGGTTGCCTTCTATTGCTACGGCGAGGCCAAGGGTGCGGCCATCCGCGAACTGGCCGCCCTTGAGGGCTACTCGCTCGAACACTGCTACGCCTACTCCGATTCGATCACCGACCTGCCGATGCTGCAGTCCGTCGGTCATCCCGCCGTCGTCAACCCCGACCGTGCGTTGCGCAAGGAGGCCGCGGCCCGTGACTGGCCGGTGCTGACCTTCTTGCGGCCGGTGCCGCTGCGGGACCGGATTCCGGCGCCGTCGGGGGCGGCGGTGGCCACCACCGCGGCGTTGGGAATCAGCGCACTGGCCGCTGGGGCGCTGACATATTCGGTGTTACGACGGCTGTCTCTCTAACGCGACCAATCCGTTGCCTACGAACCCCTTGCTGTGATGGGGGTCACGGAGTACAAAGGAAGCACGGACGCCTGGGAAGGCCAAGATAGCGCCGGAAGAGAAGGCACTATCTCCCAACTCAAGCGTTCCAGCACGGTTCCCGGCACCCACGCGGAGCACGCCGCGATATGGCAGAAGTGTTGCGGGCTTGCGTAATTGCGAAAAGCGAACGGACATAACGTCCCCTTGGGTGGGGATGTCAACGAAGCGCATCGCAAAACCGCCGAGGCCAACCCACGCGACCCACCTGGCACGCTTGGTAACCAGGTAACCGTGCTAGCGGGCGGCGAGCCGAAGAGATTCGGATCGCCGCCCGCTTCGCTGCGTACCGATCATTTCGACGCGATCATTTCGACCCGAATCACTTCGACCCGAATCATTTCGACGCTGCCTCCGCGATCGACATCGCCTCTCGGGCACCGTCTTCCAAGGCCTGACAACACATGAGCACCCAGGCGCCGACGGCCTCGGGTGCGCCCGTCGCGAAGGCCCGAGCACTCGCCCGGTAGTCGTCGGCACGGCGCATCCAGTACACCTCGGGCACACCCAGCCCATGCGGGTCGAGACCGGTCGCCATGGTCACGAGGCGCGATACCGCCCGGGCGACGACGCCGTCGCCGGGGCCGAAGGGGGCCAGGGTCAGCAGTTCACCGTGTGCGACGGCGGACAGCACCGGCGCGGGCGCGGTGCTGCCACCCGTCACCAGTCGGGTGACCAGATCCAGCCGCGCAGCGACCTCCGGATCTTGTCGTGGCCGGCCCAGCAGTCCCTCGTCGATCAGGTCGGCCGCAGCCAGCGCATGCAGGCGGGCGAGAGCTTGTAAGGGGGCGCGCTGCCACACTCCGAGGATGTTGGTGGTGCCGCCCTCCAGCGCCTGCCCGACGCGCAATGCACCCGCCAGGACAGGATCGTTCGGCTCCACACCGGAGCCATCCAGTTGCACCGCGCCACCGTCGAGTGCCGACGACGACCTCGCTCCACGGATCGCCGACTCGGCCGCGGTGACAGGCCAGTTCCGCAGATTGGTGCGATGCCGGTGGGCCTTGGCCAGGGCGTTGCGAGCCGCCTCGGCGGCGTCGGCCACGCCGGGCAGATCCAGGAGCGGAGCCAGGAGATCACTCACGTTCGGTCACGCTATCGGCGGGAGTACGCCCGCCGGTAACCGGGTCGTTGCGAATGTGAGGTGTCGGTGCCGACGCCATGTTCGGTGACTACGCTCACAGATATGACAGAGGCGCACACCGAAGTTCCGTCCTGCTACCCGCCGTCGGCCGATTTCGCCGCCGCCGCCAATGCCACCGCCGCTCTCTATGACCAGGCCGAGACCGACCGGTTGGCGTTCTGGGCCGAACAGGCCAACCGGTTGTCGTGGGCTACGCCATTCGCCGAGGTGCTCGACTGGTCCGAAGCCCCGTTCGCGAAGTGGTTTGTCGGCGGCACGCTGAATGTCGCCTACAACTGTGTGGACCGCCATGTCGAGGCGGGCAACGGCGATCGGGTCGCCATCCACTGGGAGGGCGAACCGCTCGGCGATTCGCGGGTGCTCACCTATGCCCAGCTCAAAGACGAGGTCTGCAAGGCCGCCAACACATTGACCGAACTGGGTCTGACCGCCGGCGACCGGGTGGCCATCTATATGCCGATGGTTCCCGAAGCCATCGTGGCGATGCTGGCCTGTGCACGGCTGGGCGTGATGCACAGCGTGGTCTTCGCGGGTTTCTCTGCGACCGCGCTTCGGGCCCGTATCGAGGATGCCGAGGCCAAACTGGTGATCACCACCGATGGCCAATACCGGCGTGGGAACGCGGTGTCGCTCAAGGAGGCCGTCGACGAGGCGGTCAAGGGCCAGGAGTGCGTGGAGCACGTTCTGGTGGTGCGCCGCACCGGTATCGACGTCGACTGGACCGACGGCCGCGACGTGTGGTGGCACGAAGCGGTGGACTCGGCGTCCACCGAGCACACGCCCGAGGCGTTCGACTCCGAACACCCGCTGTTCCTGCTGTACACGTCCGGCACCACGGGCAAGCCCAAGGGCATCATCCACACCTCCGGCGGCTATCTGACCCAGGCGTCCTACACCCACTACAACGTTTTCGATATCAAGCCGGACAACGACATCTATTGGTGCACAGCCGATATCGGCTGGGTCACCGGTCACACCTATATCGTCTACGGGCCACTGTCCAACGGTGCGACCCAGGTGGTCTATGAGGGCACCCCAGCCTCCCCGGACGAGCACCGCCACTTCCAGGTCATCGAAAAGTACGGTGTGACAATCTATTACACCGCTCCGACGTTGATCCGGACGTTCATGAAGTGGGGCCGCGAGCTCGCCTTCGCCCACGACCTGTCCAGCCTGCGCCTACTCGGGTCGGTCGGCGAGCCGATCAACCCGGAGGCATGGCGGTGGTACCGCCTGGTGTTCGGCGCCGGTGCAACGCCGATCGTGGACACCTGGTGGCAGACCGAGACCGGCGCCATCATGATCTCGCCGTTGCCGGGCGTGACGGACTGCAAGCCGGGTTCGGCCATGCGCGCTCTGCCGGGCATCTCGGCCAAGATCGTCGACGACGACGGAAATGAACTGCAGCACAGCGCCGAAGGCAGTGAACCCGCCACCGGGTACCTCGTGTTGGACAAGCCGTGGCCGGCGATGCTTCGTGGCATCTGGGGCGATCCGGAACGATTCCGCGAAACCTACTGGGCGCGTTTCGCCGAGCAGGGCTGGTACTTCGCCGGCGACGGTGCCCGCTACGGCAGCGACGGCGAGGTGTGGGTGCTCGGCCGCATCGACGACGTGATGAACATTTCGGGGCACCGGATTTCGACCGCCGAGGTGGAGTCAGCACTCGTCGGGCATTCCGGTGTCGCCGAGGCGGCCGTCGTCGGCGCCACCGACGAGACCACCGGGCAGGCGATCTGCGCCTTCGTGATCCTGAAGGCTCACCATGCCGAGATGTCGAACGAGCAGATGGTCGACGAGTTGCGCGCAGAGGTGGCCCGCGAGATCTCGCCGATCGCCAAGCCGCGCGAAATCCATGTCGTACCAGAGCTTCCCAAGACCCGCAGCGGCAAGATCATGCGCAGGCTGCTGCGCGACGTCGCGGAGGGACGCGAGCTCGGCGACACCTCGACCCTGCTGGACCCGACGGTGTTCGAAGCGATCCGGGCCAGCAAGGCCTGATCGGTTCAACCCCTAGGAGGGAAGCGCATCCTGCGTCGGGACGAACCCGGTGCCGGGGCGATTCTTGCCGGCAACGTCGCCGAGGATCGCGTTGATCGACATCGTCACCGCCGGCGTGTGCAGCGGGATGAACTTGACGACGCAGGTCGGTAGGTCTTCGCTGAACGCGCCGTGGATCATGCCGACCAGTTTGTTGTTGACCGTGACCGGCGCACCGGAGTCACCCGGCTGGCCGCACACCTGATTGACGATGGTGCCCGGATCCTGCCCCGGCCCCCAGGTGACGCCGCACGAGTAGCCGGTCGTGCGGCCCAGCTTGCAGGCGATCTCGCCGAAGGTCGGGTCGGGACCGATGCCGTCGATGACGAAGCCCTTGTAGTTCGAGACCGGCTGCACCTTGGCGGGATCGAATCGGATCACCGCGTAGTCGAGGTTGTCGTTACCGGCGACCATCGTGCCGATCACGCCGTCGTCCGGCCGGTCCTCGGAGCCGACCTGGGCGCCCGGGCCACCGCAGTGCGCGGAGGTGAACCCGATGAGCGCACCGGTGTTGTCGGTGCCGATGGAGGTCAGCGTGCAGTAGGTGTCGCCGTTGACGACGATGCCTGCCCCGCCGCCCATCGGTACCTTGCCGTCGGCCGCGGCGGCCGGCGCCATGGCAGCGATCAGCGCACCAAGGGTCAGTACAACAGCCCCCGCCTTCAGCCGAACACGCTGCGCGGTCGTCACTAGCAACCTCCATTACCGTCCACCCCGACAGCGCGAGTCTAGCGTGGTCACACCCGTAACTTGCGTAACAGCTCAGTGGGTATCCGGCTGCGAGCCGGGCATGGCAACATGAACCGCGACGACAGCGAACAGTTGGAGGACAGCCGTGAGCAATGGCGATCGCACGAACGGGGTACCCACCACCGTCACCTCGATCCCGCTGGTGGACCCGAACGCGGTACCCGCCAATCCCTCCATCGGCGACTTGGTCAAGGACGCCACCGCACAGGTCTCCACCCTGGTGCGCGCCGAGGTCGAGCTGGCCAAGGCGGAGATCACCCGCGATGTGAAGAAGGGTCTGACCGGCAGCGTCTTCTTCATCCTCGCGTTGGTCGTGCTGTTCTACTCGACGTTCTTCCTCTTCTTCTTCCTCGCCGAGCTGCTCGACACCTGGCTGTGGCGCTGGGTGGCCTTCCTGATCGTCTTCCTGCTGATGGTGGTCACCACCGCGGTGTTCGCCCTGCTGGGTTATCTCAAGGTGCGAAAGATCCGCGGCCCACAGCAGACCATCGAATCGGTGGGCGAGCTCCGGGACGCGCTCACACCCGGCCATGACAAGGTGGCCGACAAGGCCATCGCCACCGGCAGCACACCGCCCAAAGACCCATCGGGCTGGTGATAGCCCAACCGGATCCGTCGGTCACCCGCATCGCGGGGCCGTGGCGTCATTTCGACGTTCACGCCAACGGAATTCGGTTCCACTGTGTCGAATCGAACAACGGCGGCAATCCGCACACCGGCGCCGGATCGACGGCCGGCACGTCACGGCCGCTGGTGATCCTGCTGCACGGCTTCGGTTCGTTCTGGTGGTCCTGGCGCCATCAGCTGCGCGGCCTGTCCGGCGTCCGGGTGGTCGCCGTCGATCTACGCGGGTACGGCGGCAGCGACAAACCACCGCGCGGCTACGACGGCTGGACGTTGGCCGGGGACACCACGGGACTGATCCGCGCGCTCGGCCACGGTTCGGCCACCCTGATAGGTCACGCTGACGGCGGACTGGTCTGCTGGGCGACGTCGGTGTTGCATTCGCGGATGGTGCGAGGTATCGCGCTGGTGAGCTCACCGCACCCGGCCGCATTGCGGGCTTCGGCGTTGACCCGGCGCGATCAGGGCCGGGCGCTGCTGCCGACGCTGCTGCGTTACCAGCTGCCGACGTTTCCCGAGCGAAGGCTCATCCGCCACAACGCCGAGGCGCTCGAGCACTTGGTTCGCAGCCGTGCATCCGGGAAATGGCTCGCCTCCGAGGATTTTTCGGAGACCATCTCGCACATGCGCCAGGCAATTCAGATTCCTTCGGCAGCGCACTCCGCACTCGAATACCAGCGCTGGGCCGTACGCAGCCAATTACGCAGCGAGGGTTGGCGATTCATGAAGTCGATGGACCGCCAGCTCGATGTGCCACTCCTGCATCTGCGCGGGGAAGCCGACCCGTACGTGCTCGCCGACGCAGTCAATCGGACCCAGCACTACGCGCCGCGCGGGCGGTTCGTCGCCGTCGCCGGTGTCGGGCACTACGCCCACGAGGAAGCCCCCGAGGAAGTCAACGAACACCTGCGCCGATTCCTGCACCAGGTGTACGGCCCGATCAGGTGACGCAGGCCCCGGTGGGCACCTTCGCGGTATTGCCGATCTTGGCGAGCTGACGCGACACCTCGTTGGCGGTCATCACGAATCCTGTGTCGTTGTCGTCCACCGCCGCGCCGAAGACCACACCGAGCACCTGGCCGGCCCGGTTGATCATCGGACCACCGGAATTGCCTTGGCGCACAGTGCCTCTGATGGTGTACACCTCGCGGTTGACCGTGGTGGTGCGATAGATGTCGGGCCCGTTGAGCTCGATGGTCTCCCGCACCCGCGCGGGGGTGGCCGCGAATTCGCCGCCACCGGGATAGCCCAGCACCACCGCGTCGGTGCCGGACTTGGCCGGCTGGTCGGCGAACACCAATGGGCGCTGCGGCAGGTTCGGCACATCCAGGATCGAGATGTCCTCGTTCGGGTCGTAGGAGACGACGGTCGCGTCGTACGTCTGCCCTTCGGCTTCCACGGTGACGCTGTCGGACCCGGCGACCACGTGCGCATTGGACATCACCCGGTTCGGGGCGATCACGAAACCGGTGCCCTCCAAGACCTTTTGACACCCCGGCGCGACACCGCGGATCTTCACCACGCTGGGCCTTGCGTTGGCGACGACCAGGCTGTCGGCCAGCGATGCGTCCGGGGCGTCCACCGCCTGGATGGGAGTGCGACCGAAGGGCTGCAGGACATCCGGCAGGCCGGAGGTGCGCAGCAGCGCGGACATCCGCTTCGGCACCGTCTTGAGCCACTCGGGCGCGTACTTGTCCACCTCGGCAAGCACTTTCGAGCCGCGGGTGGCCGCGGCCAGGTTGGGCTGATCCGAGGACGTCAGCGGGCTGGCCAGCAGCCACGCCGCGACCATCACCACTACGAGTTGCAACGCCACGCCGATCACCGAGTCGACGGTGCGCACCGCCTTATTGCGGATCGCGCTGCGCACTGCGCGGCCCAACACCACGCCGGCCACCTCACCGACCACCACCAGAGCCAGGATCAAGAACAGTGCAGCGAACAACTTGCCGCGCGGCGAACTGATGTGGCTGACGATGTGCGGGGCCAGCATGACCCCGGCGATCGCACCGAGGACCACGCCCACGAACGACATCAGTGAGCCCAACGCACCGGACCGCCAGCCCGAGATGGCGGCGACGATTGCCACAGCCAGAACGGCGATGTCCAGCCATTGTGAACTAGTCACCGAGGCTCCTCACTGCTACCTACGAGCGCCATCGCCTCGTCCAACTCCCGGACATCCTCGGTGTTCCATGGTTGTGACCAGCCGGCCACATCGAGCATCGCAGAGATTACGTGGCCGGTGAATCCCCACACCAACATCTGGTTGAGCAGAAATGCCGGCCCGGCGAAACCGGGACCGGTCCCCGTGCGGTACACCATCAGCCGGTTCTCAGGATTCACGAAGGCACGCACCGGAACCCGCGCGACCAGCGCGGTCTCTGCCCGGTCGACGACATCCACCGGCCCCGGGTCCGGCGAATAGGCCAGCACCGGCACGACGTGAAAACCTGAGGGCGGGATGAACATTCGCTCCAGCAAGGCCAGGGGATGCAGGCGACCCGGATCAATGCCGGTCTCTTCCTGCGCTTCTCGCAGAGCGGTCCCGACCGGTCCAGAATCGCCGGGGTCTGCCGCCCCACCGGGGAATGCGGCCTGGCCGGCGTGGTGGCGCAGCGAGCCGGCCCGAACGGTCAGCAGCAGGTCAGCGTCATCGGGCAGCTGGCCACCCGCGCTGCCGGAGCTCGGCCCGGAGAACAACACGAGGACTGCCGCGTCGCGTCCGGGGCCTGCGTCTCGAGCCTTGGTGACCGCGGCCAGGAAGTCAGGTGGCACCTTTCGGCGGTACGCCTGCGGCACGCGGTCGACGTTGTCGACCAGCGGGGCCAGCCAGGGTGGCCGGAATTCCGGGGTGAGCTCGACCGATCCCGCCGAGCGGGAGGAACCCCAGGAGGTCACCGGCGCGTCTCTCTCATCTGTTGTCACTGCAGTGCATTCTTCACCGCGGCGGCGATCTCGTCGGCACTGGTGAACGCCTGCGGCAGGATTTTCGCAACGCTACCGTCCGCGCGCAGTACCACCGTCGCGGGCATCACGTTGGGCACGCCCAACGCCGCGGCGATCCGGCGCTGGCCGTCCTGCAGGGTGGGCAGCCGCACGCCCAGTTCGGCCAGGCGCAGCAACGCCGCCGTCTCGTTCTCATCCTGATGCACCGTCACCACAGAGACATCCGCACCTACTCGGCGCTGGTAGTCCGCCATCGCCGGCAATTCATCCGCACACGGTCCGCACCAGTAAGCCCACAGGTTGAGTACCACCGGGCGACCGGCCAAGGCGCGGGCCACATCCACCTTCGCTCCGTCGGCGGCGCACTCGACAACGATGCCGCGCAGCTCATTCGGGCCGGGATTGTCGGCCGCGGCTGGACACGGTGGCAGGTCGGCCCGCTGGCGCGGCCCGGCGAGCGCCTCGGGCGTGTCGGCCTCGCGGTGGGTTCGCGCCGTCTGCGCGCCTGATGTGCTCCCGGTTCCCGGCGGGGTGTGATCGAGTGAGACGACCAACGCCGTAACCAGCACCGCCACCACGGCGAGCACCAGCAGCGTCCAGCGGGTCGACGTCGTCATCTATGCAGTGTCTACCGAACGGTCAGAGCCCGGCCAACGCGAGCAGATGCTCGGTCTCGGGTCCCTTCACCAACGGAGCGGCAACCAAAGGATCGGTGGGCCCGAGGCCGAACGACGGGCAGTCCTTGGCCAGCACGCACACACCGCATGCCGGCTTGCGGGCGTGGCAGACGCGGCGGCCGTGAAAAATCACGCGATGACTCAAGAGCGTCCACTCGCTGCGCTCGATCAGGTCACCGACGATGTGTTCGACCTTGACCGGGTCTTCTTCGGCGGTCCAGCGCCACCGGCGCACGAGCCGGCCGAAGTGGGTGTCCACCGTGATGCCGGGGACATCGAAGGCATTGCCGAGGATCACGTTCGCGGTCTTGCGGCCCACCCCGGGCAGCGTGACCAGTTCTTCGATGGTGCGCGGCACCTCACCGTCGAACCGCTCCTCGAGCTCCTGGCCCAGCCGGATCAGGGAGTTGGCCTTGTTGCGGTAGAAGCCGGTGGGTCGGACCAGTTCCTCGAGTTCGGCGCGGTCGGCCTGCGCATAGTCCCGGGCGGTGCGGTACCGCTTGAACAAGGCCGGGGTGGTGCGGTTGACCCCTTTGTCGGTGGACTGCGCCGACAAGATGGTGGCGACGGCCAGCTCCAGCGGGTTGGTGAAGTCGAGCTCGCAGTAGACATGGGGAAAAGCGGTGGCCAGCGTCCGGTTCATCCGCCGGGCACGACGGACCAGGCCCAGGTGAGTCTCCGAATCCCACTTCTTTGCCTCCGCCGTCGTCGGCGCCGGTGTCTTGGCCGCGCCGCGAGCGGTTTTGCGCCTGGTCGGCGGGCTGTCGGTGGTCACGTTGCAAGCGTACTGACGGGGTCCGTCAAGCCGCGGGCTGACCGGTGACAATTTGTGATCCCGCTGAGACCTTGCCCGTGTTTACTTTCCCCCGTGACCTGGTTGCTCGCGGTATGTGTCCCCGGGCTTTTGATGCTGTCCACCTTCGGGTTACAGCGCCTCGAAGAGGCCTTGACCACCGAGCGCACCGCCGCCGACGACGTCGCCAAGTATTTGGAGCAGGCCGCCAGGAAGGCGTTGCCGCAGGCACCGCCCAAAGCCGAAACCCAGCATCGACACGCCGAGGTGCATTCCCGCCTGAGCGATGACGAGCCCGGTTTGCCCACGCATCCATTTGCCCATGCACGGCCGAATACGCAGTTTCACCGGACTCAGTACGCGAATCGTGTGTAGCGTTGGCACGTCGCAAGACCGGCTACGACTAGACTGATATTGCCCAGCAATACAGCTGGCCTGCGCATTTCACATCATCGAAGAGTTTAAGAGGGGCGACGTGGACGAGATCCTGGCGAGGGCCGGAATCTTCCAGGGAGTTGAACCCAGCGCGGTTTCCGCGCTGACGAAACAGCTGCAGCCGGTTGACTTCCCGCGTGGACACACAGTCTTCGCCGAAGGCGAGCCTGGCGATCGGCTGTACATCATCATCTCCGGCAAGGTGAAGATCGGCCGCCGTTCCCCCGACGGGCGGGAAAACCTTCTGACGATCATGGGCCCGTCGGACATGTTCGGCGAATTGTCGATCTTCGACCCGGGCCCGCGGACTTCTAGCGCCACCACGATCACCGAGGTGCGCGCCGTCTCGATGGACCGCGATGCGCTGCGGGCGTGGATCGCCGATCGTCCCGAGATCGCCGAGCAGTTGCTGCGGGTGCTGGCACGCCGGCTCCGTCGCACCAACAACAACCTCGCCGACCTGATCTTCACCGACGTGCCGGGTCGGGTCGCCAAGCAGCTGCTGCAGCTGGCTCAGCGCTTCGGCACCCAGGAGGGCGGCGCGCTGCGTGTCACGCACGACCTCACCCAAGAGGAGATCGCCCAGCTCGTCGGGGCGTCGCGCGAGACGGTCAACAAGGCGCTGGCTGACTTCGCCCACCGCGGCTGGATCCGCTTGGAGGGCAAGAGCGTGCTGATCAGCGACAGCGAAAGATTGGCGCGGCGAGCCCGCTAGAGCGCGCGCTGAGCGCTCAACTCTGTAGGTAGTCCAACTGGGCGCGCACCGATTTCTCGGCGGCGTCCCACAGTTCCTGGTCGACGTCGGTATAGACGTGCTCGACGACTTGGCGTGCGGTGGCGTCGTCACCGAGCACCCGCAGAGCCTGCCGCACCTGGTCGAGACGTTCCTCGCGGTGCGCCAGGTACATGGTGGTGACGGCCGCCAGATCCTCGAGGTCGGGCCCGTGTCCAGGCAGGACCGTCCGGCGCCCCAAGCCCTGCAGCCGGCGCAGTGAATCCAGGTATTCGGTCAGGCTGCCGTCTTCGTCGTCGATGACGGTGGTGCCGCGGCCGAGCACCGTGTCAGCGGTCAGTACCGCCCCCTTCCCGTCGCTGCGCTCGCCCCGAACATCGTCGACCAGGAAGCTCAGTGAATCCGCCGTGTGGCCAGGGGTGGCCATCACCGTGATCCGCAGCCCCGCCGCGTCGATGACCTCGCCGTCGGTCAGCGGGCCGCCCAGGCCGCGCAGAAAGCCGCTGCCCACCGAACGCACGACCGCGCCGGTCAGCGCCACGAGCTTGTCGATTCCCCCGGTGTGGTCCTCGTGCTTGTGACTGATCAGCACCAGCGGGATCTTGCCGAGCTCGGCCAGCCTGCCGATGTGGTCGTCGTCGTCGGGGCCCGGGTCGACAATCACCATCTCGTCGCTGCCCGGCCCGCGCAGCACCCAGGTGTTGGTGCCGTCGAGCGTCATGATGTTCGGGTTGTTGCACAGCAGCACCGAGGCCGTGCTGGTGACCGGCCGCAGGACCCCGTAGGCCGGATGGGCCACGGGGCCTTCCGCCGGGACGTCGCTCACGCCACCTCGACGATGAGCTCTACTTCCACTGGCGCGTTCAGCGGCAACTCCGACACCCCGACTGCTGACCGGGCGTGTGCGCCGGCCTCGCCGAACACCTCGCCGAGGAACTCCGAGGCCCCGTTGATGACGCCAGGCTGACCAGTGAAGCCGGGTGCCGAAGCGACGAACCCGACGACCTTGACCACCTTGGTCACGTTGTCGAGACCCACCAGAGCGTCGATGGCAGCCAGCGCGTTCAGCGCGCACAGACGGGCGGCTTCGCGGGCGTGTTCCGGGGTCACGTCGGCGTCGACCTTGCCGGTGTGGATGAGACTGCCTGCCTCGATCGGCAGCTGTCCGGCGGTGTAGACGAGATTGCCGGTGCGCACGGCCGGAACGTAGGCGGCCAGCGGCTTGACCATTGTCGGCAGTGTCAGTCCGAGGTCCGCGAGTCGCGCGGATGCGCTCACTTAGGCCGCTTCAGATAGGCGACATGCTGCTCCCCGGTGGGCCCTTGCAGGACCGAGACCAGTTCCCAGCCGTCGGCACCCCACTGGTCGAGGATCTGCTTGGTCGCGTGGGTCAGCAGCGGGACCGTGGCGTATTCCCATGTCGTCGGTTGGCTCATGGCCGAAGCCTATCGCTCGGACCAAACTCACAGGGGCCTGCACGGGCTTGGCTAGCATGCTCTGATGGCGACCACACCGAGCGATGGCAGCTCTCTAGCCTGGCCCTCCCGGCTGACCAAAGCCCGCTTGCACTTTGTGACCGGCAAGGGCGGTACCGGCAAGACCACGGTCGCCGCCGCCCTGGCGCTGACCCTGGCCGCCGGGGGGCGCAGGGTCCTACTCGTGGAAGTGGAAGGGCGCCAAGGCATTGCGCAGCTGTTCGACGTGCCGCCGCTGCCCTACGAGGAGCTGAAGATCGCCACCGCCGAGGGCGGCGGACACGTGAACGCGCTGGCCGTCGACATCGAGGCCGCGTTCATGGAATACCTCGACATGTTCTACAACCTCGGTCTGGCTGGCCGGGCGATGCGCCGCATCGGCGCCATCGAATTCGCGACGACGATCGCGCCCGGCCTGCGTGACGTCCTGCTCACCGGCAAGATCAAGGAGTCGGTGGTGCGCCAGGACGGCAACAAAAAGCCTGCCTACGACGCGATCGTCGTCGACTCTCCGCCGACCGGGCGCATCGCCCGGTTCCTCGACGTCACCAAGGCCGTCTCGGATCTGGCCAAGGGCGGACCGGTGCACTCTCAGGCCGACGGCGTGGTCAAGCTGCTGCACTCCGATCAGACCGCGATCCATCTGGTCACCCTGCTCGAGGCGCTGCCCATCCAGGAGACCATCGAGGCTATCGACGAGCTCAAGGCGCTGGGTCTGCCGATCGGCAGCGTGATCGTCAACCGCAACATCCCGCCGTTCCTGCCCGCCGCCGATCTGGCCAAGGCCGCCGAGGGCGACATCGACGCCGACGCGGTGCGCGCCGGGCTCGACCGGGTGGGAATCACGTTGTCGGATGCGGACTTCGCCGGACTGCTGACCGAGTCGATCGAGCACGCCAGCCGTATTCGGGCCCGCGCCGAGAGTGCCGAGCTGCTGGACCGCCTCAAGGTGGCGCGGCTGGAACTGCCGACGATCCCCGACGGCGTAGATCTGGGAAGTTTGTACGAATTGGCGGAAACGCTTGCACAACAAGGAGTCGGCAGATGAGCGGCACACCGCCAGCACTGGACCTGAAGTCGATTCTGGAAGACAGATCCAACCGAGTCGTGGTGTGTTGCGGCGCAGGCGGAGTCGGCAAGACCACCACCGCCGCGGCGATGGCGGTGCGGGCCGCCGAGTACGGCCGTGCCGTCGTGGTGCTGACGATCGACCCCGCCAAGCGGCTGGCACAAGCGTTGGGAATCAAGGACCTCGGCAACACCCCGCAGCGGGTGCCGCTGGCTCCCGAGGTATCCGGTGAACTGCACGCGATGATGCTCGACATGCGCCGCACATTCGACGAGATGGTCATCGAATACTCGGGAACCGATCGCGCACAAGCGATTCTGGACAACCAGTTCTATCAAACCGTCGCTACGTCGCTGGCCGGCACGCAGGAATACATGGCCATGGAGAAGCTCGGCCAGCTGCTCGCGCAGGACCGCTGGGACCTCGTTGTGGTGGACACCCCGCCCTCGCGCAACGCGCTGGATTTCCTCGACGCCCCCAAACGGCTGGGCAGCTTCATGGACGGTCGCCTCTGGCGGCTGCTGCTGGCCCCGGGGCGGGGCTTCGGGCGTCTGGTGACCGGCGTGGTCGGCCTGGCGATGAAGGCCATGTCGACCATCCTGGGTTCGCAGATGCTGTCCGACGCCTCGGAGTTCGTCCAATCACTGGATTCGACGTTCGGCGGCTTCCGCGAGAAGGCGGACCGCACCTACGAGCTACTCAAGCGGCGTGGCACTCAGTTCGTGGTGGTCTCGGCGGCCGAGCCCGACGCGCTTCGGGAGGCGTCGTTCTTCGTCGACCGGCTCTCCGCGGAGGGCATGCCACTGGCTGGGCTGATCCTCAACCGAACCCATCCGACACTGTGCGGGCTGACCGCGGAGCGGGCCGTGGACGGCGTCGCCGAATTGGAAGCCGCTGCGGCAGACAACAACGGTGATCAGCTGGCGGCGGCGGTGCTGCGGATTCACGCCGACCGGGCGCAGACCGCCAAACGGGAAATCCGGTTGCTGTCGCGATTCACCGGAGCCAACCCGCACGTCGCGGTGGTCGGCGTCCCGTCGCTGCCATTTGACGTGTCCGATCTGGACGCCTTGCAGGCGATCGCCGATCAGATCACTGGCGAGACCGCGTAACGACTGCGGTCCGTGAGCCGGGAAGCTCAGAAGTTAGCTGACGCTGCGGTGCTTGCGCTGCGCGGCGAAGAATTCCGCCCAAGACACCACTTCTGGGTGCTGCTTGAGCAATGCGCGGCGCTGACGCTCGGTCATGCCGCCCCACACACCAAATTCCACGCGGTTGTCCAGCGCATCCGCGCCACACTCGGCCATGACCGGACAGTGACGGCAGATCACTGCGGCTTTACGCTGCGCCGCACCGCGGACAAACAGCTCGTCAGGGTCGGTTGACCGGCACAAAGCCCGTGACACCCATGCAATCCGAGCTTCCGCCTCAAGTGCTTGGACGGAACCGTTCAACATCGCTGCGCTTGGCTTGCGCACAGCAGTCCGAATACCTGACACCGACGATCCCCTTCGTCCGGCCGCCTACGGCGGCTGACAATCTTCTGGTGTAGGCCGCGTATGCGATCTACGCCACATCGCGACTAGGAGTGTTACCTGAATCGCACTGTCTGTTTAAGTTAGGTGGTCAGGTATCTTTTGCGCAACAGTTAGATCTCATGTTTTTTGGGACGACCGTCCAGACCGATCATGAACTGGCATTTTCTGACCCCCCCGTAAATACCCTTCGATATGATCTGCCCCGCAGGGGACGCTCCGCAAGACCTCTGGAGTCCTAGTTACTCTGTTACACATGTCGGAACGCCCTCCGGCCGGCGCGACAATCATCAAGCTGGCCTGGTGCTGCCTATTGGCCAGCGTGATACTCGCGGCGCTCCTGTTTCCCGTGGTCGGCGGCGTGGGGCTCATGTCCAACCGCGCGTCCGACGTAGTGGCCAACGGCTCGGCCCAACTCGTCGAGGGTGAAGTGCCCGCGGTGACGACCATGGTCGACGCCAAGGGCAACCCCATCGCGTGGCTGTATTCGCAGCGCCGCTTCGAAGTTCCCAGCGACAAAATCGCCGACACGATGAAACTGGCAATCGTTTCGATTGAGGACAAGCGGTTTGCCGAACATAACGGTGTCGACTGGAAAGGCACGCTGACCGGCTTGGCCGGCTACGCCTCCGGCGATGTCGACACCCGCGGCGGATCGACAATCGAACAGCAGTACGTGAAGAACTACCAGCTGCTGGTGATCGCGCAGACCGACGCCGAGAAGCGGGCGGCGGTGGAAACCACTCCGGCGCGCAAGCTGCGCGAGATCCGGATGGCGCTGACGCTGGACAAGACGTTCACCAAGCCGGAGATCCTGACCCGCTATCTGAATCTGGTCAGCTTCGGTAACGGCGCCTTCGGCATCCAGGACGCCGCCCAGACGTATTTCGGTGTCGACGCCTCGCAGCTGAACTGGCAGCAGTCCGCGCTGTTGGCCGGGATGGTGCAGTCGACCAGCACGCTGAACCCGTATACCAATCCCGACGGCGCGCTGGCCCGCCGCAATCTCGTGCTCGACACGTTGATCGACAACGAGCCCAAATTTGCCGACGAGCTGCGCGCGGCCAAGCAGCAGCCGCTGGGGATCCTGCCGCAGCCCAACGAGCTGCCACGTGGCTGCATCGCCGCCGCCGACCGCGCATTCTTCTGCGACTACGTGCAGGAGTACCTGGCCCGCGCGGGCATCACCAAGGACCAGCTCTCCCGGGGCGGGTATCTGATCAAGACCACGCTGGACCCCGACGTCCAGAACTCGGTCAAGTCGGCCGTCGACTCGATCGCCGCCCCCGACATCCAGGGCATCGCGAGCGTGATGAGCGTCGTGCTGCCGGGCAAGACCGCTCACCCGGTGGTCGCGATGGTCAGCAACCGGACTTACGGCCTGAACTCGGCGCAGGGCGAAACCATGCAGCCGCAACCGTTTTCGCTTGCCGGTGATGGCGCCGGGTCGATCTTCAAGATCTTCACCACGGCCGCCGCCCTCGACATGGGCATGGGCATCAACGCCAACCTGGATGCCCCGGTGCGATTCGAGGCCAAGGGCCTTGGCAGCGGTGGGGCCAAGGGCTGCCCGCGGGACACCTGGTGTGTGCAGAACGCGGGCAACTACCGCGGCTCGATGAGCGTCACCGACGCGCTGGCCACCTCGCCCAACACCGCCTTCGCGAAGCTCATCTCCCAGGTGGGCGTGCAGCGCACGGTCGACATGGCGGTCAAGCTGGGGCTGCGCTCCTACGCCGAGCCGGGCACCGCGCGTCCGTACGACCCGGAGAGTAATGAGAGCCTGGCCGATTTCATCAAGCGCCAGAACCTCGGGTCGTTCACGCTGGGTCCCATCGAGGTGAACGCGCTCGAGTTGTCCAATGTGGCCTCGACCCTGGCCTCCGGTGGCACATGGTGCCCGCCGAACCCGATCGACAAGCTCCTCGACCGCAACGGCAACGAGGTATCGGTCACCACCGAAACCTGCGACCAGGTGGTGCCCGAAGGGCTGGCCAACACCCTGTCCAATGCACTGAGCAAGGACGACGTCAGCGGCACCGCGGCCGGGTCGGCCAGCTCGACGGGCTGGAACCTGCCGATGTCGGGCAAGACCGGCACCACCGAGGCACACCGGTCCTCGGGCTTCGTCGGCTACACCAACCACTACGCGGCGGCCGCCTATATCTATGACGACTCGCCCACTCCGTCGGACCTGTGCTCGTGGCCGTTGCGACAGTGCGGCGACGGCAACCTCTACGGCGGCAACGAGCCCGCCAAGACCTGGTTCACCGCGATGAAGCCGCTCGCCCAGAGCTTCGGCGACGTCGCGCTGCCGCCCACCGATCCGCGCTATGTCGACGGCGCCCCCGGCTCGCGGGTGCCCAGCGTCTCGGGCCTGCCGCAGGGCTCCGCGCGTGACCGGCTCAAGGACGCCGGATTCCAGGTCGCCGATCAGGCCAACCCGGTCAACAGCCTGGCGCCCGCCGGGGAAGTGGTCGGCACGTCGCCCAGCGGGCAGACCGTTCCCGGGTCGATCGTCACCATCCAGGTGAGCAACGGAATCCCACCGGCACCGCCGCCACCGCCGCCGGGAGCCCTGCCGATACCGGGACTCGACGGTGCTCCGTTCGGTCAAACTGTCGTCGAGATCCCCGGATTGCCCCCGATCACGGTCCCGCTGCTGGCCCCGCCACCGCCGCCCCCGTAACTCGGGGACCGGGTTCGCAATTCTCACCGGCCGCTCGACCTCATGAACCTCAGCGGGGGGCAGTATTCTTGCCGGTATGGCTGTGCCGTCCGCAGTGAAGTCGTCCGCCCTCGTCGCCGCCGGCTCGGCCGCGCTTGCGCTCGGCTACTCCACGGTGATCGAACGCAACGCGTTCGTCGTCCGCGAAGTGACCATGCCGGTGCTCTCCCCCGGTTCCACGCCCCTGCGGGTGCTGCACCTCAGCGATATCCACATGCGCCCGACGCAGCGGCACAAGCAGGCCTGGCTGCGTGAGCTGGCCCGCTGGGAGCCCGACCTGGTGGTCAACACCGGCGATAACCTGTCCCACCCCAAGGCCGTGCCGGCGGTGGTGCAGGCGGTCGGTGACCTGTTGTCGGTGCCGGGCGTCTTCGTGTTCGGCAGCAACGACTACTTCGCCCCGAAGCTGAAGAACCCCGCCAAGTACCTGTACGACAGGGACAGCCGCATCCACGGCAAGCCCCTGCCGTGGCAGGACCTGCGGGCGGCGTTCACCGAGCGCGGCTGGCTGGACCTGACCCACACCCGCCGCGACATCGAGGTCGCTGGGCTCACGATCGCGGCCGCGGGCGTCGACGACCCTCATCTGGGTCGGGACCGCTACGAGACCATCGCGGGCCCGCCCAACCCGACGGCGAACCTCTCCCTCGGGGTCGCCCACGCGCCCTACACCCGGGTGCTGGACCGCTTCGCCGCCGACGGCTATCAGCTGATCATGGCCGGGCACACCCACGGCGGACAGCTGTGCCTGCCGTTCTACGGCGCGATCGTCACCAACTGCGACCTGGATCGCTCCCGCGCCAAGGGGGCGTCCCGCTGGGGTGCGAACAGCGCCCTGCATGTGTCGGCGGGCATCGGCACTTCGCCGTTCTCGCCGTTCCGATTCTGCTGCCGCCCGGAGGCCACCCTGCTGACACTGGTGGGCGCGCCGACCGGCGGGCACGACGAGACGCGAAGTGTGGTGCGGTCCAGCCCGACCGCCTCCGTGCGGTGAGCCCGGCCTGCTGTAGCAGCCGGCGATGACCAACGTCGCCGCTCACACCCGCCCCCGTGGCTGGGTGGACAACGCCATTCGGCTGATCGAGGCCGACAGCCGGCGCAGTGCCGATACCCACCTGCTGCGCTATCCGCTGCCGATGTCGTGGTGCGCCAGCGCGGATATCGCGCTGTACCTCAAGGACGAATCGACGCACATCACCGGCAGCCTCAAGCACCGGCTGGCGCGCTCACTGTTCCTCTACGGGTTGTGCAACGGCCGGATCGACGAACACACCACAGTCGTCGAGGCGTCGTCGGGGTCGACGGCGGTGTCGGAGGCGTATTTCGCCGCGCTGCTGGGCCTGCCGTTCGTTGCGGTGATGACGGCATCCACCAGCGCCTCGAAGGTCAAGCTGATCGAGGCGCAGGGCGGCCGGTGCCACTTCGTCGAGCAGCCCGGTGACGTCTACACCGAGGCGCAGCGGATCGCCGACGAAACAGGCGGGCATTACCTGGATCAGTTCACCAACGCCGAGCGGGCGACCGACTGGCGGGGCAACAACAACATCGCCGAGTCGATCTATCAGCAGATGAGCGCCGAACGGCATCCAACCCCCGATTGGATCGTGGTGGGCGCCGGCACGGGCGGCACCAGCGCCACCATCGGGCGCTACATCCGGTATCGGCGGCACGAGACCAAGCTGTGTGTGGTCGACCCGGAGAACTCGGCGTTCTTTCCCTCGTACGCGCAAGGCAGGCGCGACATCGTCACCGGATCGCCGTCGCGGATCGAGGGCATCGGGCGCCCGCGCGTGGAGCCGTCATTTCTGCCCGAGATCGTCGACCGGATGGTCAGCGTTCCCGATGCCGCGTCGATCGCGGCGGCTCATCACGTATCGCGGGTGCTGGGCCGGCGGGTCGGCCCGTCGACGGGGACGAACGTGTGGGGCGCCTTCGGCTTGCTGGCCGAGATGGTTGCTGCCGGGGTGGGCGGCTCGGTGATCACCCTGATCGCCGATAGCGGTGACCGCTACGCCGACACCTACTACGACGCCGACTGGCTAGCTGCTCACAACCTCGACCCGAGCGTGTACGCCGGCGCCTTGGCCGAGTTCGAACGCTCCTGCGGTTGGGTGTGGTCCGGATCGTCGACGGCGTCGTAATCGCCGGTCACGACCAGCCACAGCGCAGCCAACAGGAAAAATCCCCCGTACACAACGGCCCCCAAAGCGGTCATCATCCGCTCCACCTTTCGCTGCTCGACGTATCTGTCACGTCGTCAGTGTGCATAACGCCACCGACAACCCGGATCCATCCCGCGACACGCTGCGAACTTTGGTCTCCTCCGCCGAAAGCCGTTTGGCTTCTCACCGGGCACGTGCGATACGCTGTCGTGGCTTCACGCGGGGTGTGGCGCAGCTTGGTAGCGCGCTTCGTTCGGGACGAAGAGGTCGTGGGTTCGAATCCCGCCACCCCGACTCGTGTTTATGCAGGCGAGAGACCCTGACCGGTGGTTCTGGTCCGGGTCTTTTTCTGTCCCAGTGCCAAAGCATCTCTTAGAGAGTCGATTCGGCTAAGTCGAGGGCGCGACGGAACACTGCCAACGTTGCGCTAGTGCTCAAAGCTCGCGACGGCGACGGGGTTGGTTGCCAGTCGTGACGGTGTATCGAGGGTCATGTGACCGGGGCCGGGTGGCCAAAGACGTATCCCTGGGCGCGGTCTATTCCCATCGCGGCAAGTTTCTCTAGGATCTCCTCGGACTCAACTCCCTCGGCGATCGTGGTCAAGCCGTAGGTACGCGCGATGAAGGAAATGGTGCTCACGACACGTTCGTCGTCGCGATCCTGCAAGATATTTTTGACAAAGCTCTGATCGATTTTCAATGCGTAGAGATCGAGAAGTCGTAGGTCGGTGAGGGTGCCGTACCCGGTCCCAAAGTCATCGAGGGCCACCCGGCAACCAAGATTGCGCATGGCGAGAGAAAATGTCTTTGCGATGGCCGGAGAAGCAAGAGCCGTTGTTTCGGTGATCTCAAACATGATCTTGTCCGTGACGGTCGGGCCCGCGGCGGCGAGTGCCTGAAGAATCTCAACCATTGCCGTTGCATCCCCGATGGTGTCGCCGGTGATGTTGACGCTCACCCGTCGCCCAGTGCACGCCAAGTCGATTGCGCGCGCGACCATATATTGATCGATCACCGACATCAGCCCGTGCCGCTCGCAGTGTGGGAGAAATTTATCTGGGGACAGAATCTCCCCTGTCTGCGAGTGTCTGGCCCGAATCAGCAACTCTTCGTCGACCACTTCTCGGGTCGAGATATTCACGATCGGAAGTGAATAGACCAACACCCTGTCGCCACCAATCGCGGCCCGGACGCGTTCTTCCCACATGGCGCGTTCAGCAGCCGTCTGTTCAGCCTGTCGGCGGTGGGTGATATCGGTTCGTATCGTCACCAGCTCGGAAATGTCACCAGCCGAATCGCGCAGCGGGAACTGTTGGGTGATGACCAAGATGTTGTCTGGCCCAACATTGATCGACTCTTCCTGAAAGAAGTGCTCTCCGGCCAAGAGCCGATCGACGGCACGTCGCGTGCTTGCCAAAACATCGCGCGGCAGGATTTCATCCTTGGTTCGACCGATCACATCGGCAACCGATTTCTGCCCAAACAACCGGCAGAAAGCCGGGTTGACCAAGGTGTAGCGGAGTTGGAGATCGCATACCGAGATTGCTGAGGGCATGTTGGTGATAACCGCCTCGAACCTCATCCGGGACGCCGTGAGTTGCTGCTCGGCCGCGACTTGCTGGTCGATGATCCGCCCGGCAAATATCGTCCCATCGGTGTTGCCCTCGACGTCGATGTAGGGCTTCCCTCCTACTACGACCCAGTGATAACCGCCGTCAGCGGCCTGGATTCGGACTCGTGCCGTACCCGATCTGCCCGCAGCGACGTCCCGCAGCACGCCCGGCACCGCGTCGAGGTCGTCGGGGTGGATGCGGGAGGGGAAGTCCACGCCGATCCACCGTTCACGCGGCCATCCGAACGCCGCCTCTACCGACGGTGAGACCCACGCCACCTCGCGGCCTCGGAGATGGGCAACGATGTCGACGGCGTTATCGGCCAGAAGACGGTGCTGCGCGTCGGCGACATTGCGTTCGCTGGTCAGTGCCGCCACGATTTTGGATGCTGCATCAAGCGCCAACCGGCTATCGAGTTCTGCAGCAGCCTGCGCAGTTATATCCCGTACGATTCCGATAAACGCCTGCGCGCCACCAATTTTGATCTCGGTAACCGATAGTTGCACGGGAAAGTCCGACCCGTCCTTACGGGTCGCCGTGACCCTACGACCGATGCCGATGATGTGGGCCTCGCCCGTGCGAATGTAGTCGGCGAGGTACCCGTCGTGCCGAGAACGGTACGGCTCAGGCATGAGCATTCGAACGTTCTTACCGATCACCTCATCGGCGCAGTAACCGAAGGCCTTTTCGGCGTTGCCATCGAACGTCAGAATTACGCCCGCACCGTCGATGGTAATCGCCGACTCGCCACCATCCGATGAGCCTGCAGCGTCGATATTCATCCCCACCCCATTGCCTTCGAGCTGTGGAGCCCGATGCTCCTCCAGATACAGCGAAACAGCAATGAACTCACGTCAGTCAGCGGCGGTGCACGTTACGTCAGGCCATAGCGAAGAACTCGTGGGTTCGAATCCCGCCACCCGACTCGTGTTTCGCCATTTTACTTGGCTCCGCGCGTCACAATCCGAGTGCTTGGTAGATGCCGGCCCGCTCGCGGTAGGCGTCGGGCAGCGGCGCGAAGATCGTCCAGTCGTGGAACTGACCTTCCCGCAGCACGAACGTGAAGTCGGCACTCTCCGCGATCGCCTTGACCTGAAGGCGCAGCGCCTGTTGGGTCAGCAGGTCCCTGGAGCTCGAATACACGGTGGTCGGCGGCAGACCTGCCAGCGACCCGTAGATCGGGCTGACGATGGGATCACTCGGGTCCAGATCGCCCGCCCACGTCGACAGCTTGTTGTCGTGCGAATTGGCGGGATTTCCCAACAGCGGGTCATCCACCGGGTTCTCAAACGTGTCGCCCAGGTCGAGGGCCGGCGCTAACAGAAGCAGCCGATGAGGCTGAACGCCGCCCCGCTTGGCGATCTCCTGCAGCGCGGCCAACGCGATGGTGCCGCCGGCCGAGTCGCCGTCCACGCTGACGTTGTCCGAACCGTGCGCTGCGATTACCGAGCTGATGAAGTCGGCCATCACAGGAATATCGGTCGCCGCATTGCCAACCGGCGCAAGGGTATACAGCGGGACGACGACGGTCGCGCCGGTGTCGCGGGCCATGTCGGCGTAGGTCCACCAGTGGAAGATGCTGATCTGGCCGATGAAGGAGCCGCCGTGGATGGCCACGACGTACTGCCCGCTCGGATCGCGCGGCGTCAGCGTCCACACCGCCATGCCCTCGTATTCGGTCTTCTCCGCCTTGATCCCGGCCAGCAGGAAGGAGTCAGGCACACCGTCGGTGAAGAACGGGATTTGCGCGCTGGTGCCGCTGAGGCTGAAAGGTAGGTGGAGCGTCGTCGTCACGAAGTTGATGAGACGCAGGCCCGCCACTACCGCTCGTTGAATCATCGTCGGCGGCGGACCGCTGTACAAGCTCTCGTCGACCGGCGGCGTGGCGGCCGCGGATAGCGGCTCCGCGTTGGCGGTCGCCCTGGCTGACATCGCGCGGCTGACGGTATCGGTGGTCAATGATGTTGTGGTGGCGGGCTTTACCGTGGCCGCCGCAGACGAGGCGGTGGCCTCATCGTCGCGACGGGCAACGCCCAGCACCGAAAGTGCGACTGCGACAGCACTCGGCGCCTTCGGAACGCGATTGGCGGCAGCGGCGCTTGGCGGCTTTGAAATCGACGCCACCGCTTGACCATTGGCTGACGCGCGCGCCTTGGGTCGCGCCGCCGATGCCGATGCCGACGCCTTGGCCGACGACGATGACGCCGGGCCGGCAGACGAGGATCCGGGATCCGCCCACGCAACGCCCTGGGCGGCAAGGAGAAGACCCGCTCCCACACCAAGGGCGGCGGCAAGCCCCCCGATTCGTCCGACGAACGCTGCTGCAGCCATGGCGTGAACGTAGCACCGACGCCATGCCCATAACGGCGTTTTCTATTTTCATAGAACCCCGGCTACATTTGTCACCGATGCGACGGAAACCCGACGGAGACCAGCGGCGTCGCGACCTCTGTGATGCGGCGATCACCGTGCTGGCCGCGCAGGGCGCCAAGGGCCTGAGCCACATCAAGGTCGACCGGGCCGCAGGCGTCGCGGAAGGAACAACGTCCGCGTACTTCCGCACGCGGTCGGCGCTGCTTGTCGCGACCGCGCAACGCGCCGTCGAGCTCGACCTCGGCAGCTTTCACGTGGCACAAGACGCCGCCGCGGGCCAGGGCCAGCAGTCAATGCGGTTGGCCGACGTGGTGGCTTCTGCCGCGCAGGAGCCGTACCTCACTCGGGCCAAAGCCCGCTACGAACTCAACATGCTCGCCACGCGGGAGCCCGCGATCGCCGACGTGGTCCGGCGCTCCAACGAGGGTTTCATCGATCTGTACCGCGGCATGATGCTCGATCTGCTGCCGGCCGGCAATGAGCTGCCGCCATCCGTCGTCGACGATCTGAGTGCCATCACCCAGACGTTTATCGCCGGACTGCTAGGGCGCTACGCAATCGGCGACTTCAGCATCAGCGACCCCGATGACATCGACCGGCTCTTTCGACGAATGCTTGTGTCCCAAGACAATTCGCGGGACGCAAAATAGTTCACCCCCGAGCCAAGGAGGCCCGGGGGTGAACTAACTCCGCATCAGAACGGGGGCGGCGGCAAACCTGGCGGCGGCGGCAGCGGAGGCGGACCTGGCAGTGGCGGTGAGCCCGGCAGGAACGGAATCCACGGCGGCGGCGGCAAAGCCGGTGGCGGCGGCAGCGGGGGCGGCCCGATCGCGGGCATCGGGCCGAACGCCGGCGGCGGAGGCAGCGGGCCGAACGCCGGTGGCGGAGGCAGCGGGCCGATCGCCGGTGGCGGCGGCAACGCCGGGGCGGCCGGCGGCGGAGGCAACGCCGGGGCAGCCGGCGGCGGCAATACCGGGGCCGCCGGCGGCGGAGGCAATGCAGGGGCGGCCGGCACCGCAGCAGCCGACAACGCTGACGGAGCAGCCGCGGCGCTAAAGCCCGCGAACGGATTGTTGCCGCCCTGGAACGCGGAGAACACCAGCGCGGAGCCGACACTTCCGGCCACGGCGGTAGTGCCGCCGATCGCACCATTGGCAATCGGTACCCCGATCGCCAGCCCGACGTTTTGCGCCGCCTGGTCCTGGGCCGTCTGACGGGCCTCATCCACCGATTTGCCGATGGTGTTGTTGTAGGACGTCGTCAAGCTGTCGAGGTACGTCTGCAGATCCGACCCTTGGTCGGTCGGCTGAGGAGCAGCCGATGCTGTGCCACCCGCCGCAAACAACGCACCAAGCGACAACGACGCCGCGGCCGCTACTCGGAGCGATGTGTATCGAAGGCTCATGTCGGCCCCCTTTCCTGATGGAGCCATACTATCGGGCCGCAGCGCAGATAGACATCTCACCATATTGACGTTTACGTCAAATGAGGCCAGCAACCGCAAACCCTCAGTTCAGGTAGTCGAACGTCGACATCATCCCTGCTTCTGCGTGGTAGGTGTTGTGGCAATGCAGCGGCCAATACCCCGGATTGTCCGCCAGGATGGCGATCCGGACGGATTGGTTGGGAAGCACGATCACGGTGTCCTTGCGTGCCCCTAACTCGCCATTGGCGTTCATCACCGAGAACGTGTGCCCGTGCAGGTGCATCGGATGCCACATGGTGGTCTTGTTGGCGAACGTCATCGTGGCCTGCTGACCCTGCTTGATCGTGAACGGCTTGTTGTTCGGGTACGAACCGTTGACGCCCCAGTGGTAGGTCATCATGTCGCCGCTGAGCTCGGCCGTCAGGTCGGAGTCGGCCTTGGTGAATGCCAGCCGCGCGTCCGGGGTGGCGGTGAACATGTCGACGGTGCCGATCCGCCCGTTCAGCTCGGGTGGCTGGAATCCCGGCTCGGGCGCCGAGCCCGCGCCAGTGGTCAGCAAGGCGCGCGCCAGCGCGTTCTTTCCCTCTGCCAGCGCGACCAACGGGAACACGCCGTCGCCCGCGGTGACGATCACGTCGTAGCGCTCCGCCATCCCCAGCAGCAGCGCATCCACCTCGACGGGCACGACCGGGAATCCGTCGGTGTGGGTGACGGTCATCCGGTGCCCGGCCAAGGCGACGCGGAACGCGGTGTCCGCACCGGCGTTGATGATGCGCAGGCGGATGCGCTGCCCGGGTTTCGCGGTGAAAGTTGTTGGTGCTTCCGGGATTCTGCCGTTGACCAGGTAATAGGGATAGACGACGTCGCCTGGATCACCGCCGAGGAGCTTGCTGGTGCCCCCACCCATGTTCATCACACCCTTGCGCAGGTCGTCGTAGATCTGCTCGGGTGATTTCCCGACGCCATCGGTCCAATCGTCAAGCACCACAATCCACTCGGCGTCGTAATCAGCGCGCGCCTTCGGGTCGTCGACGATCAACGGCAGGTATAGCCCCGTGTCCGCGTTGACGCCGGTATGCGGATGCGCCCAGTAGGTGCCCGCGTTGGGAACCGAGAATTTATACGTGAAGGTGTCGCCCGGCGGGATGTTCGCGGTGGCGGGTTCGACGCCATCCATGTTGTTCCGCAGCGCGACTCCGTGCCAGTGCACCGATGTCGGGCCGTCCAGCTTGTTGGTCACGGTGGCATCGATTTCGTCGCCGACGTTCGCCCGGATCAACGGGCCCGGAATCGTGTCGGCATAGCCTCGCGTGTTGACGACGCGCCCGCCAAGGTCGACGGTGACCGGCCCCGGGTTGAGGGCGACGGTGACGGTCTTGCCGGTGTGGGGGCGCGCAGCCTCGGCGGCGTCGATCGCGGCTGTCAGCCCCGTGGGCACCACGGTGGGTTGGGTCTGCAGCGGCGCCGCCGGGGCGCTGCTATGTCCGCACGCGCCGAGTGCCGCACCGGCTCCCACCGCCGCACTTGACGCCAAGAATGCCCGACGGCTCAATTGCCAACGTCGAGAACCGGATTCGCCCATCGCCACCTCGCCATCACAATGCCCCTGCGGCTGCCCTACCCGCGGCGCGGCCCGAGAACAGGCAGCCACCGAGGAACGTTCCCTCCAACGCGTTGTAACCGTGCACGCCACCGCCACCGAAGCCGGCGACCTCGCCTGCCGCGTACAAGCCGTCGATCGGATTGCCGTCAAGACCGATCGCCCGCGACGATAGATCAGTCTGGATGCCGCCGAGGGTCTTTCGGGTCAGGATGTGCAGTTTCACTCCGATCAGCGGGCCGGCCGCCGGGTCCAGGATGCGGTGCGGTGCGGCCGTCCGGCCGATCCGGTCACCGATGTACCGCCGCGAGTTTCGGATCCCTTGTACCTGAGCATCTTTGGCGTACGGATTGGCCATCTGCAGATCCCGGGCCTCGAGCTGCTCCCGGATGCGCCCCGCGTCGAGCAGTGCTTCGTCGGTCAGCGCATTCATCTTCGCCACCAGCTCGTCGAGGCCGTCGGCGACCACGAAGTCCGCGCCATGACGCTTGAAGGCCTCCACCGGCGCAGGTGCACCCTTGCTCAACAACCGTTCCTTGAGGAACCCGGCGCGGTCCCTGTTCGTGATGTCGGGATTCTGTTCGGAGCCCGACAGGGCGAACTCCCGCTCGATGATCTTCTGGGTGAGGATGAACCAGCTGTGGTCGTAGCCGGCGATCTCCGGGGTGGTGCGCAGGTAGCGGAGAGTCCCCAGGGTGTCGTAGCCGGGCAGGTACGGCTCGGGCAGCCGCCGGCCCAACGCGTCGAACCACATCGACGACGGCCCCGGCAAGATCCGGATGGCGTGGCCCGGCCAGATCGGGTCCCAGTTCTGGACACCCTCGGTGTAGTGCCACATTCGGTCCCGATTGACCATGCGCACCCCGGAGTCGGCGGCGATGTCGAGCATCCTGCCGTCGACGTAGGCGGGTACACCGGTGATCATCGAGCGCGGCGGGGTGCCCATCCGCTTCGGCCAGTACCGTCGCACGACGTCGTGGTTCCCACCGATGCCGCCCGTCGTGAGAATGACTGTCTGAGCGGATAATTCGAACTCTCCAGCCGAATCCCGGTTGGACGGCGCGCCACGGGGGGCGTCGTCGGGCGCCAGCACGGTACCCCGTACGCCGGTGACGGCGCCGCCCTCGATCACCAGTTCGTCGACTCGGTGCCGGTGCCGGAACGTCACCAGCCCGCGGCCGGCGGCAGCCTGTGCCGACGTGACGAACGGCTCCACCACCCCGGTACCGGTGCCCCAGGCGACATGGAAACGCGGCACCGAATTGCCGTGCCCGTCGGCGCGCAGATCGCCGCGTTCGGCCCAGCCGACGGTCGGCAGAAACTTGATGCCGTGCCCGAGCAGCCATGAGCGCTTCTCCCCCGCGGCGAACTCGACGTAGGCCCGGGCCCAGCGCACCGCCCAGCTGTCCTCGTCGTCGATCCGGTCAAACTGGGCACTGCCCGACCAGTCGTTCCACGCCAGCTCGAAGCTGTCTTTGACACCCAGGCGCCGTTGTTCGGGGCTGTCGACCAGAAACAGACCGCCGAACGACCAGAACGCCTGCCCGCCGAGGTTGGCTTCGTTCTCCTGGTCGATCAGCACGACCCTTTTCCCGCGGCTGGTCAGTTCGTGGGTGGCGACGAGACCGGCCAGGCCGGCCCCGACCACGATGACATCTGCATCCATCTGATGAGCGCCCTTCGATATCGAGACATGCCAACGCTACAACTGGAGATCCGATTCGACGGCTGCGCACCCTGCTGGTCAGTGTCACCGACCCGGACGCGGTCATCGCCGCTTGCACCCGCAACTACAGTGACGCACGGGGTTTAGCTCCTCCCCGGTTCGGGAAAAAGAGAGGAGTGACGCTCGCCCCGATCTCGCTAGAGCCACGCCTTCCCGAAGCTCGAGGACCGTTGTCTCTGGCTGTCGTCGAGTCGCTGACCGAGCGTGCCCCCCGAAACTATCTGCATCGGATCGACGCGCCGGTGCGCGACTCCGACCCGTACGGCATCGACGTGCAGCTCGCGCTCTACGTCTGTTACGAGCTGCACTACAGGGGGTTCGCCGGCGTCGATCCGGGCTGGGAGTGGAACCCCGGCCTGCTGCATCTGCGCGCGCACCTCGAAGAGTCGTTCCTGACCGCCGTCCAGCGCGACGTCGGTGACATCGACCCCGAGGATTCGGCCGATGCCGAGATGGAGCGGTTGTCGACCGAACCGGCCGACGGCACCGGCCCGTCCTACCACCTGCGCAGCAGCGGGACCTGGGAGCAGATGCAGGAGTACTTCGTGCATCGCTCGCTCTATCACCTCAAGGAGGGTGACCCGCATGCATGGGCCATCCCGCGGCTGACCGGCCAGGCCAAGGCCTCGTTTGTGGCAGTCGAGTTCGACGAGTTCGGCGCCGGCAGAGCGCATGCCGTGCACCAGCAGCTGTTCGCCGACCTGATGGTCGCTGCCGGCCTGGACGCCACGTACCTGGGCTACATCGACGCCGTGCCTGCTGTATCGCTGGCGCTGGTGAACCTGATGTCGCTGTTCGGCCTGCACCGCGAGTACCGAGGCGCAGCGATCGGACACTTCGCCTCCACCGAGATCACCTCGTCACCAGGATCGCGCCGGCTGGCCGACGCCCTGGAACGCCTGGGGGCCCCGGACGCGTGCGTGCACTTCTATCGCGAACATGTCGAGGCCGACGCGGTGCACGAGCAGGTGGTTCGTACCGACGTCGTCGGGGACTTGGTGAGCCGGGAGCCCGCTTTGAACCGCGACGTCGTCTTCGGCATCCGGGCGCACGAACTGTTGGAGGATCGGCTGGCCGATCACCTCATGCGGTGCTGGACTAGCGGGCGGAGTTCGCTACGCCGGCCGCTGGACTGACGGCGCGGTGCGCTCGCGACGCCGATGGCTGGTGTCGCACAGCGGATAGGTCTTGCTGCGCTTGCACATACAGATAGCGACCATGAACCGGTCCGATTCGACGACGGTTCCATCGGGCATTTCGATACATACTGGACCCTGCACCATCATCGGGCCGCCGTCGACGATCCGCACCTGCGAGGGTCCGCCCTCGCTCATCGCTTGTCCGCGCGGATGACCACGATTTCCTCTTCCCGCCGGCCGACGGGCAGCATGCCGATGCTCTCCATCCACTTCGCCCGCGCCTTCAACACCGGGCCGAACGGAATGAGTTGACTGAGAACAACTTCGGCGCGCAATCCGCCACTGCGCAGGCGACGAAGCGACTGGTCGGTATCGGACAACTCCGATTGCACGATCAGGATCGTGCCACCTGGGGCGAGTAGCTCGGGGGCGTTGTCGCACAGCGGGTCCAACACCTCACGGCCGTCGAGGCCGGCGTTCCACGCCGTCGGAGGACCCACCTCAGCGGGAATACTCTCCAGATCGGCATCGGGACCCGTTGGTACATACGGCGGATTCGAGACCACGACGTCGTAGGGTCCGGCGACAACCGCATCGACCCACATCCCCACTCGCGCGTCGATGTGGACACCAGCTTGTGCGGCGTTGTTCGTTGCGTATTCCACAGCGTGCGGGCAGATGTCGAATGCGGTGACGTTGCGGGCGCGCAACTGCGCGGCGGCGATCGCGACGGCGCCGCTTCCTGTGCACAGGTCCAGCACCCGACTTCCCGACACCACGCCGCTGCGTGCCATCGCCTCGATCAGCAACTGTGAATCATGTTGCGGCGCATACACGCCGGGTGTGGCACTACCCGCGTCCTGGACGTCGGAATAAAGAATGGTCAACGTTGGCCTTTCGCGCAATCGCCCACGCACAGTTCGCACGGCGGCGTTGGGCACTAGATGCCCGTTTACTTCATCGTTAAAACCGCTCCGAGAGCGCTCAGTTCAGATGTCAGTCGGGGGGTTCGTGGTCAGATGTGTCGGCCACGTCAGGGGCAAACTCGCGGACGTCGTCATCGCTCGTGGGCTTGGCCCCGGGGCGGTCGATTCTGCGTTCCTCTTGGTGGTCGTCCGTGTAGTCGGCGTGGTCGTCTTCGTCAGAAGTGCGATCAGTCATGACCGGCCGGAATACCCGGTGAAGCCGGTTTCAACCCCATAGTGGGGGGTGTCACGTGGTCAATTCGCCGCGTCGCGCAGCTTCTCCAGCAGGGGTTCGGCGGCCTCCGCCAGGAAGTCGTCCTGACCCTCGTCACCGATCTGCACCAAGGCGATGTCGGTGAATCCGGCCTGCCAATAGGCGCTTACCGCATCCACGATGGCGTCGAGGTCCGGCCCGCAGGGGATGTTTTCCGCAACCGCCTCCGGGGTGACGAACTGGGTGGCGCCGGCGAACCCGGCCGGTGTGGGCAGATCGGCATTGACGTCCCAGCCGCCGCCGAACCAGCGGAACTGCTCATGAGCCCGTTTGACCGCGGCGTCCCGGTCCGGATCCCAGCAGATCGGGATCTGCCCGATCACCCTGCCGCCCGCGAGCAGGCCGGTGGCCTGCCGCGCGGAGTGCCAGCCGTCGACGAGCTTGCTGTCCGGTTCGACGGCGATCATGTGGTCGCCCATGGTGGCGAACGCATCCAACGAACGCTCGCCGGACACCGCGACACCAAGGGTGACCGGCTCGTCGGGGACATCCCAGATACGCGCGGAATCGACCTGGAAGTACTCGCCTTTGTGGTCGATGAGTTCTCCGCTGAGCAGTTGGCGGATGATCACAATCGCTTCGTTGAGCATGTCGTGGCGGCGCTGGATGGTGGGCCAGCCCTTGCCGACGACGTGCTCGTTGAGGTTCTCGCCGGCACCAAGGCCGAGAATGAATCGGCCGTCGGCCAGAATCTGCAACGTGGCGGCCTGTTGTGCGACGACGGCCGGGTGGTAGCGCATCGTCGGACAGGTCACGTAGGTGTACAGGGCGACCCGCTCGGTGGCGTGGGCCACTGCTCCAAGCACGGTCCAGGCGTTGGGCGCGTGCCCCTGGGTTGTCAGCCAGGGCGAGAAGTGATCGCTCGACACTTCGAAATCGAAGCCCGCCCGTTCAGCCGAAACGGCGTAACGCACAAGATCTTTGGGGCCGCTCTGCTCGGTCATCAGGGTGTATCCGAAGCGCGTCATGCGCGACGGGTACCCCGGCGTCACCCAGTGAAACGGAGCACGCCTACAAACGCGCCTTGACTGCCGCCGACAGCCGCGAGCCGTCGGCCTTGCCCGCGGCGATCGCGGTGGCCGCCTTCATCACCAAGCCCATGTTCTTGACCGACGGGCGCTCGCCGAGCTCCTCGGCTACCTGGGCGATCGCCGTGTCCGCCACGTCCGCCACCTCGGCCTCGGTCAGCGGGGTCGGCAGGTACTCGTCGATGATCCTGGCTTCGGCGTGCTCCTCGGCCGCCAGCTCACCGCGACCGTTCTGGGTGTAGATCTCGGCGGACTCGCTGCGCTTCTTGGCCTCCCTGGCGAGAACCTTGAGCACCTCGTCGTCGGAGAGATCACGTGCTTGCTTGCCCGAGATCTCCTCGGTTTGGACCGCCGCGAGCAGCAGTCGCAGCGTCGCGGTGCGCAACTTGTCCTGGGCCTTCATCGCGTCGGTGAGGTCTGATCTCAACCGGGCCTTGAGCTCTGCCATGGGGCAAACGCTACGCGACCGAGATGGGCGGGACGTTGAGAAATACCCCGCCTGTCGACAGGATGGGCTCATGAGCAACGACGTCGCGGGCGTTGACCGGTGACGGCACCACCTGCCGGACCGCCTGGACCGCCACCCGGATGGCCTGGTCAACCACAGTTCCCCCCGCCGGGTTATCCCCCGCCCGGATATCCGCCACCGGGGTATCCGCCGCCGGGCTACGGCCCGCCCGGATATCCACCTCCGGCATATGGCCCGCCGGGCTATCCCCCGCCCGGATACGGACCGCCTGGTTATCCGCCACCGGGCTACGGCCCGCCCGGATACCCGCCGCCCGGATACGGCGCGCCGATGCCCGTGGCAGCCAAACCGGGTGTCATCCCCCTGCGGCCGCTATCGCTCAGCGACCTCTTCAACGGCGCTGTCGGCTACATCCGGGCCAACCCCAAGGCCACACTGGGCCTGACCACCGTCGTCGTGGTCGTCACCCAGATCCTGGCGCTGATCCTGCAGCTGGGCCCCATCATCTCGATGGGCGGCAAGGTGGGCGGCGCATCTGGCGAAGAAATGTCCACACCCGTGCTGGTGGGGTCCGTGCTGTCCAGCCTCACCGGTGCGGTGGCCACCTTCCTCGGCGGAATCCTGCTGTCCGGCATGCTCACCGTCGTGGTCGGGCGGGCGGTGTTCGGCGCCAAAATCACCGTCGGCGAAGCCTGGCAGCGGGTGCGCGGTCGGCTGCTCGCCCTGCTCGGTTTCAGCGCGCTGGAAATCCTGGCCGCGCTACTGATGGCCGGGGTGGTCGGAGCGGTTATCGCCGGAATTGCCGTGGCCGGCAACGGCACCGCAGCGGCGATCGTCGGCATCCCACTTGTGCTCGGGTTGATCGTCGCATTGGCCTACCTGTACACCGCCCTGTCCTTCGCGCCGGTGGCCGTCGTGTTGGAGCGGAAGCCCATCATCGCCTCGATCCGCCGCTCGTTTGGCTTGGTGCGCAACCACTTCTGGCGTGTCCTCGGGATACGGCTGCTCGCCTCGTTGGTGGCAGGTGTGATCGCCGGAGCGGTCTCGGTTCCGTTCAGCATCGCCGGACAAGTGATGTTGATGGGGGAGACCTCCGCGGGACCCATCGTCCTGGCGACCACACTGATCGCCGTCGGCGCCGCGATCGGCCAGATCGTCACCGCGCCGTTCACCGCCGGTGTGGTGGTGTTGCTGTATACCGATATTCGCATCCGTGCCGAGGCGTTCGATCTGGTGCTGCAGACCGGCGCCAACGCCGGGCCCGCCGACACCGTGACCGCCGACAACCTCTGGCTCACCCCTCTCGCGGTGACGCCCGAATACCATGCCCATCATCGATATTGACCGTGAAGCCGCCCACGAGGCGGCCCAGCGTGAGCTCGCCAAGCCGATCTATCCCAAGGCCTCGTTGATGGACCGGCTCGGCGACTGGATCCAGGAGCTGCTGTACCGGCTGCTCCTCGAGGCGTCCTCGATTCCGGGTGGCTGGTTGACGATCTCGGTGCTGGCGATCGTGGTGCTGGCCGCGTTCATCGTCGCGGTGCGGATCGCCAGGCGCACGATGCGGACCAAGCGGGGTGGCGACGCCGGATTGTTCGGCACCCACGACCTTAGCGCCGCCGAACACCGAGCGACCGCGGAAGCCTATGCGAACCAGGGCAACTGGGCCGCAGCCATCCGCCACCGGCTTCGGGCGATCGGCCGCCAGCTCGAGGAAACCGGGATGCTCAACCCGGTTCCTGGCCGCACCGCCAACGAGCTCGCCCGCGACGCAGGTGAGCTGTTGGGAGAATTCGACGCCGAGTTGCGGCGCGCGGCAACGGCGTTCAACGACGTCACCTACGGCGAGCAGCCCGGCACCGAACACAACTACCGCATGGTCGCCGATCTCGACGAGGCACTGCGCCAGCACGCCGGCCCGAGCGGCGTCGGTGCGACCGCGCATGCTGTCCCCGATAACTGGGCGCCACTGCGGTGAGCGCCACCATCGGCCAGCGTTGGCGCACCGGGCGCTGGATTGCCTTGGCGCTGATCGCGATAACGACCATCGCCGCCATCGGCGCCTTTCTCACCGCCCCACGCCCGGGTGGCCGGATGGATCCGGAATCGACGAGCTCTGACGGCGCACATGCACTGGTCACCCTGCTTCGAGACCGCGGTGTCGACGTCGTCGTGGCCGCCAGTGTGGCCGACGTGGAGCGGGCTGCCCGGCCGGACACACTGCTGCTGGCGGCCGAGACCTACTACACCCGGGGTGGCGATCTGCTGAGCCGGCTGGCCGATGTTCCCGGCGACCGGCTGCTGCTGGAACCAACCTCACGCGCGCGGCAGGCGCTGGCTCCCGACGTCCGGCTCGGTGGCGCGAGCGTGCTCTCCATGGAACCCGATTGCGATCTGCCGGAAGCCAATCGGGCCGGAACGGTGGACCTGGGCTCAACCGACACCTACGAGAAAGCCGGTGATACCGAGCTGACCCGGTGCTACGGCGGGGCGCTGGTGCGCTATCACGCCGACGGCCGCACGGTCACCGTCGTCGGCAGCGCGGACTTCATGACCAATGGTGGCTTACTGCAGGAGGGCAATGCCGCGCTGGCGATGAACCTTGCCGGCAGCCGGCCGCGACTGATCTGGTACGCACCGCAGCATGCCGAGGGTGAAAGCGGTGCGGAGGGAACGTCACTCACCGACCTCATGCCCGACGCGGTGACCTGGATCGTTTGGCAGCTGTGCCTGGTCGTCCTGCTCCTGGCCGTGTGGCAGGGCCGCCGACTGGGTCCGTTGGTCGCCGAAAAGCTGCCTGTGGTGGTGCGTGCCTCGGAGACCGTCGAGGGACGCGCGCGGCTCTACCGGTCCCGCCGGGCGCGCGATCGAGCGGCCGAAGCGCTGCGCACCGCGACATTACAGCGACTCGCGCCACGACTGGGATTGGGCCCCAACGCTTCTCCCGCTGCGGTGCTCGACGCGGTCGCTGCGCGCTGCGCCGGAGATGCCAACACCGTGCACCACTTACTGTTCGGCCCACCACCGTCCACCGATGCTGACCTGCTCCACCTGGCCCAGGCACTAGACGATATCGAAAGGCAGGTCACGAAGTCGTGACGCACGTTGCCCCACCTCCCCCCTCCACCGCCGAGAGCGATGCGGCCCGCGCAGCGCTCCTGGCCCTGCGCAGTGAAATCGGCAAAGCCGTCGTCGGTCAGGACGCCGTGGTCAGCGGGCTGGTGATCGCCCTGCTGTGCCGCGGTCACGTTCTGCTGGAAGGTGTTCCTGGCGTGGCCAAGACGCTGCTTGTGCGGGCGATGTCCGCCGCACTGCAGCTGGAGTTCAAGCGGGTGCAGTTCACGCCCGACCTGATGCCCGGCGATATCACCGGGTCTCTCGTCTACGACGCCAAGACCGCGGAGTTCGCCTTCCGTGCCGGGCCGGTGTTCACCAACCTCATGCTGGCCGACGAGATCAACCGAACGCCACCGAAAACCCAAGCGGCCCTGCTCGAGGCGATGGAGGAACGACAGGTCAGTGTGGACGGTGAGCCCATGCTGCTGCCTGATCCGTTCATCGTGGCGGCCACCCAGAACCCGATCGAATACGAGGGCACCTATCAACTGCCCGAGGCGCAACTGGACCGGTTCCTGCTGAAGCTGAACGTACCTCTGCCGCCGCGTGACCAGGAGATCGCGATCCTGTCCCGGCATGCCGGCGGCTTTGATCCGCGCGACCTGAGTGCCATCCGCCCGGTGGCCGGCCCTGCCGAACTGGCCGCCGGTCGCGCTGCCGTGAAGCAGGTGCTGGTCGCTGAGGAGGTTCTCGGCTACATCGTCGACATCGCTGGCGCGACAAGGAATTCGCCGTCCTTGCAACTCGGAGTGTCACCGCGTGGGGCGACCGCGCTGCTGGCCACGGCACGGTCGTGGGCGTGGCTGTCGGGCCGCGGCTACGTCACGCCGGACGACGTCAAGGCCATGGCCCGGCCGACACTGCGCCACCGGATCGGGCTGCGACCGGAAGCCGAACTCGAAGGAGCCACCCCTGACGGTGTGCTCGACGGCATCCTGGCCGCGGTGCCGGTGCCACGCTAATGGTGCTCACCGGGCGCACCGGGCTCATCGCCTTGTTGGGTGTGCTCCCGATTGCGCTATCACCCTGGCCCGCGACGACTTTCGGCGTGGTGCTGCTGGTGTTACTCACGGTGGTGACCATCGACGTGGCGTTGGCGGGTAGCCCGCGTGCGCTGCGGTTGAGCCGGGCCGGTGACTCGTCGGCGCGGCTGGGTCAACCCGTTGACGCCGTCCTGCATGTGCACAACGCCGGATCGCGCCGGTTCCGTGGTGCCCTTCGCGATGCGTGGCCGCCGAGCGCCTGCGCCGAACCCCGCGCACATCAGCTCACCGTTCGGGCCGCTGAAACCGTCACCATCGCAACACAGTTGCGACCGGTGCGCCGCGGCGACCTGCGTTCCGACGGCGTGACCGTCCGCTCGATCGGCCCACTCGGCCTGGCAGGCCGGCAGCGGTCACATCCGGTCGCCGGGCAGGTGCGCATCCTTCCGCCGTTCCTGTCGCGTAAGCATCTGCCGTCCCGGCTGGCCCGGTTGCGTGAGATCGACGGGTTACTGCCGGTGCTGATCCGCGGCCAGGGCACCGAATTCGATTCGCTGCGTGAATACGTCGTGGGCGATGACGTCCGCTCGATCGACTGGCGAGCCACCGCGCGTCGCGCCGACGTGGTGGTCCGTACCTGGCGACCCGAACGTGACCGGCGGGTGGTGATCGTGCTCGACACCGGCCGCACCTCGGCGGGCCGGGTCGGCGTGGATCCCACCTCACTGGACCCCAGTGGTTGGCCGCGGCTGGATTGGTCGATGGACGCCGCGCTGCTGCTGGCCGCGCTGGCCGCGCGGGCCGGCGACCACGTCGACTTCCTCGCCCACGACCGGCTCACCCGCGCAGCGGTGTTCGGCGCCTCACGGACCGAGCTGCTCGCCCAGCTGGTCGAGGCGATGGCGCCGCTGGAGCCGGCGCTGATCGAATCGGATGCGACCGCGATGGTGGCCGCCGTGCAGCGCCGGGTGCGCCGCACGGCGCTGGTGGTGTTGCTGACCGACCTCAACTCCTCGGCTCTCGACGAAGGTCTACTGCCGGTGCTGCCGCAGCTGTCGGCCAAACACAAGGTGATCGTGGCGGCAGTGTCCGATCCGCGCGTCGATGAACTCGCGGCCGGCCGTGCCGACGCTGCCCAGGTCTACGACGCGGCGGCCGCCGAGCGGGCACGCAATGATCGCCGGACCATCGCCAGCAGGCTGCGGCACAAGGGCGTCGAGGTGGTCGACGCGCCGCCGGAGGACCTGGCGCCGGCCTTGGCCGACCGCTACCTGGCGATGAAGGCCACCGGCCGGCTGTAGCGCTCAGCCCGTGGGGACGACGTCGGGAGCGTCCGCGACGTCCCCGGTCTCACCCGCGCGCACGGCCTTCCGGCCGAAGTAGACGACGTAGGACAGAAACGCGACCTCGGCAGCCACCCCGATGCCGATGCGCACGAACGTCGGCAGCGGCGAGGGCGTCACCAACGCCTCGATCAACCCCGATACCAGCAGCACGCCCGCCAGCCCGATCGCCGCCGCAACCACCGCCCGGCCCTGCTCGGCCAGCACCTGGCCGCGGGGCCGATCACCCGGGGAGATCACCGTCCAGCCCAGCCGCATACCGACGGCCCCGGACAGGAACACCGCCGTCAACTCGAGCAGTCCGTGCGGAACAAGCAGTCCGAACAGCACGTCGGCCTTACCGGCATCGACCATCAGCCCGCCGATGACGCCGAGGTTGGCGGCGTTCTGGAACAGCACCCACGGGATCGGGATGCCCAGCAGGATCGCGTACGCGATGCATTGTGCGGCCACCCACGAGTTGTTCACCCACACCTGCAACGCGAAAGACCCGGCCGGGTGATCGCTGTAGTACGACGCGAAGTCGTGGTTGACCAGCTGCTCGATTTCCTCGGGCGTGCTCAGCGCCGACTGCACCTCGTGATTGCCGCCGACCCAGATTCCGATGATCACCACCACCGCGAAGAACACGACGGCCGTGGCCAGCCACCACCGCCACGCCCGGTAGGCGACCACCGGGAACGAGACCGTCCAGAATCGGGCGAATTCGTGCCACATCGGGGCGTGCGCGCCGGTCACTGCGGCGCGGGCGCGGGCCACCAGGCTCGAGAGCCGTCCCACCAGAACCGAGTCCGACGAGGCCGAGCGGACCATCGACAGGTGGGTGGAGACCCGCTGGTAGAGCTCGACGAGTTCGTCGACCTCGGCACCGGACAGCCGACGGCGCCGCTTCACCAGCACCTCGAGCCGCTTCCAGGTGTCCTGGTGAGCCAGCACGAAAGCGTCGACGTCCATCCGGCCGATGCTAGTAGCGTTGGTCGGCATGGTGCCCGAGACGGTGGTGACCGGGGATGCGGTCGTCCTCGATGTACAGATCGCCCAGCTGCCGGTGCGGGCCGTGGGTGCGCTGATCGACATCGCCGTGATCACGATCGGCTACATCATCGGCGTCGTGCTGTGGGCAACCACGATCACTCAGTTCGACGGGGCGCTGTCCGCCGCGGTCCTGATCATCTTCACGGTGCTGGTGATCGTCGGCTACCCCGTCGTGTTCGAAACCGCCACCCGCGGAAGGACGCTGGGCAAGATGGCCATGGGCCTTCGGGTGGTGTCCGACGACGGTGGCCCGGAACGGTTCCGGCAGGCCCTGTTTCGCGCACTGGCGGGGTTCGTGGAGATCTGGATGTTGACGGGTGGCCCCGCCGTGATCTGCAGCCTCATCTCGCCGCGCGGCAAGCGCATCGGCGATGTGTTCGCCGGCACCGTCGTGATCAGCGAACGGGGCCCCAAGCTGCCCCCGCCGCCCGTGATGCCGCCCGCGCTGACGTGGTGGGCGTCCTCGCTGGAACTGTCCGGCCTGACCCCGGACCAGGCTGAGCTGGCACGCCAATTCCTCGCGCGGGCACCGCAATTGGCACCCGAAGTCCGAAACGATATGGCGTATCGCATCGCGGGCGAGATCGCCACCCGGATCTCACCACCGCCGCCGCCCGGCGTCCCGCCGCACTACGTTCTCGCGGCGGTGCTCGCCGAACGACATCGCCGCGAACTGGCTCGGCTGCGCCCATCCGCGCCGCCCGCACCGCCGACCTATGCGGCCCCACCGCCGCCGTATCCCACAAGTCCGCCGCCCTATCCCACAGCCCCGCCACCGCGGCCCGGCGCGCCTGCGCCCGTCTCCCAGACGGATGGGTTCGTGCCGCCGAGCTAGCGCAACCGCACACCGATCACCATCAGTACCGAGCCGAGCAGTGGCGCGACGGTGCGCACATGGTTCCAGAGCGTCCAAACCCGGAAGTAGTCCGGCCAGGCGATCGCGGTGACCCCGGTCGCGGCGAGCCGGTCGTTGAGCGGGACGTTGACGGCGACGGTGACGACCAGCGGCACCAATGCCAGCAGTGCGCCGGCCAGGATCCAGCCGCTCCCAGAGAGGCGCAGCTGCCCCAACGCTGCGATGCCCACCACGATGGCGACCAACGCCGACCCGAAGAACAGCGCCAGGAAGGGTGCGTTGGCTTGAGCCTCCGCATTGATGCCACGCATCGCGGTGACCGCATCCGCGGGACCGGTCCGGTCCAGGCCGCGCATCACGAAGGTGGAAAAGGCATAGAACAGACCGCCGACGGCGGCGGCGCCGACGGCCGCGGCGGTGGTCAGGAAGACAACAGGGGTGCTCGACATACCGGTCAGTGAACCCCGCCGACATGAGACACAACATCGTCGATAGTCGCTGTTGCATACGCATGCGTCTCAACTAGGCTGCCGACATGGATGCGCTCGTGGGCCTGCTGGACGGGGTCCGCGCACATGGCGCATTCGTCCTGCGGATGATCCTCGACCCGCCGTGGTCGATGCGGATCCAGGACGAGGCGCCGCTGACCCTCATCTGCGTGACCGAAGGCGCCGCCGTCTTGTCGCCCGACGGCGACACTGCTCCCATCCACCTGAACGCGGGTGATGTGGCGCTGGCGCGCGGCACCGGGCACTACGTCCTCGCCGACAGCGTGACCACCACACCCCAGGTCGTCATCCACCCGGGTCAGCGGTGCACCACGCTGTCGGGTGAGGACCTGAAATTCGCGATGGCACTGGGCGTCCGCACGTGGGGCAACAGCGCAACCGGCGCGACGCGCGCTGTCGTCGGCGCCTACGAAGGCCACAGCGCGGTCAGTGCGCGACTCCTCGATGCGCTGCCGGACGTCGCCGTATTGCGTGCCGCCCAGTGGGACAGCTCGCTGCCCCAGTCACTTTCGGTCGAGGCGGTGCGCGATGGGCCCGGCCAGGAGGCCTTCTTAGATCGGCTGCTCGATCTGCTGCTGCTCGATTTTCTGCGAACGTGGTTCGACCAGCCCGGCGCCGCACCGCCGTGGTGGACCGCCGAGTCGGACGCGCTGATCGGGCCCACGCTTCGGCTGATGTACAACCACCCGGCACATCCGTGGACTGTTGCGAATCTTGCTGCCGCAGCAGGCATCTCACGGGCCGCATTCGCCAGGCGGTTCACCGCGCTGGTCGGCGAGCCACCGATCGCGTTCCTGACCGCGTGGCGCCTGGCACTGGCCGCCGATCAGTTGGAATCCTCAGAAGCCACGATTGCGGCGGTCGCACGCAAGGTGGGTTACAGCACCCCCTTTGCCCTCAGCACCGCCTTCAAACGGGCCAACGGGGTCAGCCCCGCGGCCTACCGGGCTAGGAGAACGTCAGGGTGAGAATCGCGACGTCGAGAATCAACAGCAGCCAGGCGACCAGCGGCACCACAAACCCGCGCCGCAGCCCCGCGGTGAAGAACGACACCACGATGGTGGCTACGACCACCACCGGTGCACCATAGGTGAGTAGGCCGTAGACGAATCCGCTCGGTTTCGGACAGTTGGGGGCGCTGCACGCCGAGGTGCTCATCACCGCGCCCATGGCGAACAGCTGCACGGCCGCCGCGCCAAGGATCGTCGACAGCGCGAGCAGCCAGTTTGTCCACAGCCGCGCCCGGGGTGCCTTATCGGGGTGAGTTTCGGTGGCGTTCGATGCGGTCATAGACGTCGGCTACCCGCCGCAGGCACCCGGCACACGCGTTCGGTTACGCAGGTTGCTCCCGCTGGCGGCGCGCCGCGATCACGCTGGCCACCGAGGTGACCCCGATCGTCAGCAGCGCACCGAGCATCAGCGCCGATGATTCACCCGGCGCGAGCAGGTGATTCTGGGTGCCCAGGGTGGCCGCGGCGACCGGAACCCCGAGTTGGGCGGCGGCCAGTGCGGCCAGCGCCAGGGGTTGACCGGTCAGCCGGCCGACGCAATGCGCCAGCACCGCACCCACCCCCAGTCCGATGCCCAGCAGGATGTAGGCGGGATGGTCGCCGAGTTCGCGCACTTGTAGCGAGGCACCGAGCCAGACGAAGAACAGCGGACCGAACAGTCCTTCGGTGATGCCGAACAGCTGACGCGCCAGCCGCCGCGGCTCCCCCGCCGCCTTGACCGCCAGACCGAGTGCGAAGCCCGCCAGCATGATCGACACATGCGTAGCGACCGCGAGCGCGGCAAGCGCGAACAGGGAGATCAGGCTGATCCGAAGTTCCAGCGCGAAGCCATGACGCTGGGAATATCGGTGCATCCGCTTGCGCAGCCCGCGGCGGTCGAAAAACTGCATGGCGGCAAACAGCACCCCCGCGCCCAGCCCGATCACCACCGCCCCAATGGCCGCGGTCAGTGCACGTTCCGGGTTGATCACCAAGGGCAGCAAGATGATTGACGTCGCATCGGCGATCGCGATCTGAGCGGTGACGCTCTGCACGGAGGGGCCTTGGATGCCGAGCGCCTGGATGACCGGCAATGCCAGCGCCGCCGACGACGACGCCATCAACACCGCGTACACCGCGGCATGGCCGGTGTGGAATACAGTGGCCAGCCCGACCGCGAACACCGTCGCCACCGCCCCGATGAGGACGGCCCGCAGGACCGCCCCCGGAATCGAGGACCGCAGGGTGACATCGCGGATCGGGACATGGGTGCCCACCACGAACATCACCAACGCGAACCCGATGTCGGCCAGCAGACTGAAGGTCGGATCGGCGGAGTCGACGAGGCCGAATCCGGTTCTGCCGATGAGCAATCCCACCGCGAGCTCCCCGATGACGACCGGGATGCGCAGCCTCGGCACGGACGCGAGCAGCGGCCCGGCCATGCCGACGACCGCCACGAGCACCAGCGTGGAGAAGCCGAAACTCACGCTTTGTGCACCCACGAGACGAGCCGGCACGGAATATCGGTGTTCTCGTCGGTCATGAAGCTTGCGCAGACACGGTGGTAGCCGTCGGCGATCTGAAGGGCATCAGCGGCGGTGCCGCGCACCAGCAGGATCGGCGAGAGTTTCTTACCCGCGTCGATCTTGGCCAGATCGACTTTTACGTGCGCATTATCCGGCGGCAGCAGCACCAGCCGCGCGGCGCGCAGGATATCTTTGGCCTTGCGGTACACCGGCTTCCCAGATTTCAGCGCGCTCACGGTAGCGGCCACGGTGGCATCCTCGGCGAGCATGCTCAGATAGTCCGCCGCCGCGTCGTAGTCGTGCCCCTCAGGGTCGTCCAGCCATTTCACCGCCATGGTGTGCTGAGGGTACTCGCACTGCCTACAGGCCAAAGCGTTTCAGGAGCACGGACAGCGGATCGTCAGCATCGCGCCGGCCACGCGGGCCAGGCCGCTCGGGAACGACGAACACGTCAGGACGGGTCCACTCGCGCACCGCCCAACGTTCGGCGATTGCCCACCGGCCATCCCGCCGCTCCATGAGGTCGACGTACCGCGCACCGGTGGTGAAATTGGCCCGCTGATCCTGGTCAGCGCGGCCCCAATGCGTTGCCATCAAATAAGTCTCGCTGATCGCGACGTCATCGCTAACGAAGTCGACGTGATGGTTCCCGATGAAATGCATTGTCCCGGATAGAAACTCGAGGCTCTTACCCAGCCACGGTACGAGCTCGTCGACCGTCCCGTCGAAACCGGTGTGATGGTCGATGCCGTCGGGGTGGTAGGCCTGGCGCACCAGTTCGAGGTCGAGCCGGTCGACGCCGCGGCAATACAGGGCGACCACGTCGCGCATCGCATGGATATCGGCCAGCCGATCAGACACCGTAACCTCCGTCTACATCGAGCTTTTGGCCGGTAATGAACCCCGCCCGTGGGGAGGCGAGGAAGCACACCGCCTCCGCGATGTCGGTGGCGGCGCCGAAGCGTCCCAGCGGGGTGTTGCGCCGTGCGGCGTCGAGGGCCTTCTCGTCGAGATCGCCGTCGGCGATCAGCCGTCGTGCGTTGCCGTCGACCAGCATGCCGGGGCCGACGCAGTTGGCGCGCACACCGAATCTGCCCTCCTCAGCGGCGACACCCCGGATCAGTGCCTCGATAGCGGCTTTCGGAGCGACCGACAACCCGTCCCGAACGGCGAACCGTCGCGTCGCTGCGGTTGTCACCGCCACCAGACTGCCGCGCGAGAGGCGCAGATGCGGCAGAGCCGCGGCGACGACGTTGAAGAAGCCGCCGGCATCGGTGCCGAGCTGCTGGTCGAACCGCCCGGTCTCGACGGTGCTGAGGTGCCGCATCGGCACGTGGGCACCGGCGGCGTGAATCACCGTGTGCACGCCGCCTGCCTGCGCCGCGAACGAATCGACGACCCGCCGCACCTCCGCGGCGTCGGTGATGTCCAGCTGCTGCGCGCTGACTTCATCGGTGACGAGTTCGACTGCCTTGCTTTCGTTGCCGTAGTAGGTGAAGCCGACCTGCGACCCGCGGGCAACCAGCATCGCGACGATCTCCGCCCCGATCCCGCCGGTGCCGCCGACGACGATCGCGGTGCCGGGCAGCGCGCTGAAGTCGCCCATGGCTCTATGGTCCCAACAGCGGCGGACCGGCGTACGCGCAAGTACCGCTACGCGGGAATCCAGTTGCCGACACGTATTCGGCCCGCCCCCACGTTTCTGGAGGCGGGCCGAACTGCCCGTCAGTCGTTCATGTCTTTATTCATCAATTAACTCCTGGCAGGCGACGCGGCTCGCGGTGCAGGAGCTGGAGTCATAGCCGGGGGTGTCCCACCGCCCGCCGAGGGCCGGGCGGGACGTGGTGGTCTCGATCGGCGCCGGTGTGAAGCCCGGAATCAGGTGAGCAGGAATCACCGGATCCTCGGTGACCGGCTTCGGCACAAACCCGGGGATCAGGTGAGCAGGAATCACCGCATCCTCAGAGCCGGTGACCGGCTTCGGCACAAACCCGGGGATGACATGGGCGTGGACTACGTCGTCGTCGCCACCGGTGACCGGCTTCGGCACAAACCCGGGGATGACATGGGCGTGGACTTCGGACTTCGTCGGGGCACCCGACTCCGAACCCGCGTGGTCTGCCGGTGCCGCGGCCGCAATACCGCTGGCCAGGGCGAGGCCACCCAAACCCAGCGAGGCGGCGATGACGGTCGAGGCGGCGATCTTCTTGGTGGCGGCGATGATGCTCATGTCTTGGTGACTCCCTATCTCTGAGCCCTGGTTGGCTCGTTGAGACAAGGTTCCAACTTTGACCTCAATGGATCCTCAAAGCGGCTCGTCTGCCTAGGCGGGAATCCAGTTGCCGTGGAAGCCGTAGGGAACGCGGCGCGGCAGCTGGATCCGGGCGACCGGCTTACCGGCGAAGTCGGAGGCGTCCAGGATCACCAGATCGCTGCCGTCGCGCGCAGCGTCGTACACGTACGCCATGTACCAGCCGTTGCTCTCGTCAGCGGGTCCCGACGCGGACGGCACGAAGACCGCCTCCCCCGGCCCACCCGGCACCACGCCCGTGGCGAAGTGGTGTTCGACCGCACTGCCGGTGTTCAGGTCGTGGCGCACCAGGCTGGCGTCGCCGACCGAGACCGAGTAGCGGGCGGGCAGACCGGCCAGCCGGTCGTCGATCCGCGGGAACTCCACCGACCGGTCGTCGAGCTGGCGCTCGCTGACGGTGCCGTTCTGCAGGTCGATGGTCCAGCTCCACAACACCGCGTTGGCGTCGAAGCCGCCGTTGTCGCGCCACAACTCGGCATACCGAACTGCTTGCAGCACAATGGATTTACCGTCAGGTGTTTCGTGAGCATTGGCGACGTGGAAGACGTAGCACGGGTCGATCTCGAACCAGCGGATCTCGCCGAACGGGTCGTCACGCCGAAGCACACCCAGCCGGGCGCCGTAGTTGTCGTCCCACCGGTAGGGCATATCGCCCTCGCCCTTGATAGCGACGTCGAGGTTGAACACGATCGGCAGGTCCATGAAGATGACGTGCTGCGCGGTCAGGGCGAAGTCGTGCATCATCGTCAGCGCCTTGACGTCAACCGGACGATTGATGATCAGCTCGCCGTTGGCATCGGCGCGGTGATAGGTGACGTGCGGGGCGAAGATGCTGCCGTAGCCGAAGAAATGCAGCTCGCCGGTGGTCGGGCAGATCTTGGGGTGAGCGGTCATCGAGTCGACCAGCTTGCCGCCGAAGTCGTAGCAGCCGACCGTTTCCAGCTCATTGGTGATCTCGTACGGCAGTGACGACTCGACCAGCGCCAACGTCTTGCCGGCGTGGTTGACGACGTGGGTGTTGGCCACCGCGGCCCGCAAATCACGTGTTCCGTCCTCGCGGTAGAGCGGGAACGGGTCGATGAAGCTGTCGGTGCGCACCCAGCGGTTGCGGTACCACTTGGCCGCGCCGCCCTCGATGCGAACGCCGTGGATCATCCCGTCGCCGGTGAACCAGTGGCCGGTGGCCTCGCGCGGGTTCGGCCCGTTGCGCAGGTACCAGCCGTCGAGCTCGGGCGGGATGGTGCCCTCGACGGGCAGGTCGTTTTCGGCGAGTTCGTCCGGCACCGGCGCGTAGTTGCCGCGCTGGAAGAACTGCCCCTCGGTGGGCAAGTTGGCTGAATCGGTAGTGATCTCCGTCATGTCGACCACTCTGACAGTCCACTGATGACATGTCAATAGTGAACCGTCAGATACTCCACAACTGACATGTCGAGCCCTACGATGAGCGGGTGAGTCTTCGGTACGCGGCGCTGGGCCTTTTGGCCCAACAGCCCGGCAGCGGGTACGACCTGCTCAAACGGTTCGAAATTTCGATGGCCAACGTCTGGCCCGCGACCCAGAGCCAGCTCTACGGCGAGCTCAACAAGCTGGCCAACGCGGGCCTGATCGAGGTCAGCGACCTCGGTCCGCGCGGTCGTAAGGAGTATCGCGTCACCGATGCCGGCCGCCAAGACCTGCTGCGCTGGATGACCAACCCACAGAACGACCCGCCCTACCGCAGCGCCGAACTGCTGCGCGTGTTCCTGCTCAGCGAGATGACAACCGAGCAGGCCAGGGCCTATGTCCTGGCGGTGGCCGAGCATGCCGAAACCGAGCTCAACCGCTACGAGCAGCTGCGCGACGCCATCGACTGGGATGACAACCCCGCCGGTTTCTACGGGCGCGCGGCCCTGGAGTTCGGGCTGCGCGCCGAAGCAATGGAGGCCGACTGGGCCCGCTGGCTGATCAGGGAAATCGAAAAAAAGTCAGATTGACCGTTGCATCCCGATAGTTTCCGATATATCGTCAACGTATCGGAAACGCATTCGGCGTTTCCAGACCAGAAACGAGAACTTTCATGAACACCCCATTTCCCCAGTTCGGCGGCCCTGACATGGGTCGCCCAGGCTTCGGCCCCGGCTTCGGTCCCGGCTTCGGCTTTGCCCCCGCGGGTCGCGGTCACCGCCGCGGTCGTCGCGACCAGTTGCGTGAGCACCGCGACCAGTTGCGCGAGCAGCTCCGCGAGCACGGCGAGCACCACGACGGTCCCCCCTTCGGCCCGCGTGGCGGATTCGGTCCGGGCTTCGGCCCAGGTTTCGGCCCCGGCGGCTTCGGTCCCGGTGGCTTCGGTCCCGGTGGACGCGGCGGTCGCCGCGGACACAGCCGCAGCCGCGGTAAGCGCGGCGACGTGCGAGCCGCGATCCTCAAACTGCTGGCCGAACGGCCCATGCACGGCTACGAGATGATCCAGGAGATCGCCGAGCGCACCCAGGATCTGTGGAAGCCGAGCCCCGGCTCGATCTACCCGACCCTGCAGCTCCTGGTTGACGAAGGTCTGCTGGTGGCAACGGAATCCGAAGGCAGCAAGAAACTTTTCGAGCTGACCGACGAAGGCCGTGCCGCCGCCGACAAGATCGAGACCGCTCCGTGGGACGAGATCACTGAAGGCGCTGACCCCGGGCAAGTCAACATCCGTGCCGCCGTCGGACAGTTGTTCGGCGCCGTACGGCAAGCCGCTTTCGCTGCCAATGCCGAGCAGCAGCAGCGCATCATCGACATCGTCAACAATGCGCGTCGCGAGATCTATCAGATCCTCGGCGAATCAGAGTAAACGCTCTGGCTTGGGCGCGGTTTCGGGCGTACAGCGCACGAAACCGCGCCCAAGTCTTAGTCTGACCGCGTGACCGGGTTACCCCAGATTGCCGCCGTCGTACTCGCCGCAATCATCATCTGCATCACCGTCGCTCTCGCGGCGCGGCGTGGCCAGGGAGTCAATCCCGGCCAGCGGCGCGCCGGAATCATAGGCAACATTATCTGCGCCGTTCTCCTTGTCGCCTACGTAATCTACTGGGCGACAACCGGTGGCCCGCTGTACGCCATCGTCATCTGCGCCGCTGGCGCATTGTGCGCCGTCGGGCTGGCCGGCTTCATGTACCGATTGGGCCGCAACGCCTGACCTAGACCTCGACCCAGTCCAGCGTGCGCTGGACGGCCTTGCGCCAGCCGGCATAGCCGGTCTGGCGCTGTTCGTCGTTCCACGCCGGTGACCACCGGCGGTCCTCCTGCCAATTCGCCCGCAGGTCATCGGGATCCGCCCAGAAGCCGACCGCCAGCCCCGCAGCGTAAGCCGCCCCCAGTGCCGTCGTCTCGGCGACCACCGGACGCACCACGTCCACCCCGAGCACATCGGCCTGGATCTGCATGCACAATTCGTTTTGGGTGACACCGCCGTCGACCTTCAGAACCTCAAGGTGCACACCGGAATCCGCTTCCATCGCATCGACGACATCGCGGCTCTGGTAGCAGATCGCCTCCAACGTCGCCCGAGCCACATGGGCATTGGAGTTGTAGCGGGACAGTCCGACGATCGCCCCGCGCGCATCCGAGCGCCAATACGGCGCAAACAATCCGGAGAACGCCGGCACGAAGTAGACCCCGCCGTTGTCCTCGACCTGCGCAGCCAGCGTCTCGCTCTGCGAGGCGCCGCTGATGATGCCCAGCTGATCGCGCAACCACTGCACGGCCGAGCCGGTGACTGCGATCGAACCCTCAAGGGCGTAAACGGGTTTGGCATCTCCGAACTGGTAGCACACCGTGGTCAGCAGCCCGTTCTCGCTTCGCACGATCTTCTCGCCGGTGTTGAGCAGCAAGAAGTTGCCGGTGCCGTAGGTGTTCTTGGCCTCCCCGGGAGCCAGACATACCTGGCCCACCATCGCGGCCTGCTGATCGCCGAGGCTGGCCGTCAGCGGCACCTCGCCACCGACCGGGCCGCCCGCCAGCGTCGTTCCGTAGGGTTCGGGCGACGACGACGGCCGGATCTCGGGCAGCATCGCACGCGGAATCCCGAAGAGCCCCAACAGTTCGTCGTCCCAGTCCAGGGTCTCCAGATTCATCAGCATGGTGCGGCTGGCGTTGGTCACGTCGGTGATGTGCACGCCACCCTTCGTTCCCCCGGTCAGGTTCCACAGCACCCAGGTGTCGGGCGTGCCGAACAATGCATCACCGCGTTCGGCGTCGGCGCGCACCCCGTCGACGTTGTCCAGGATCCACTGCAGCTTGCCGCCGGAGAAGTAGGTCGCCGGGGGCAGCCCGGCCTTGCGCCGGATGATGTCCCCGCGACCGTCACGATCCAGCGCGGCCGCGATGCGGTCGGTGCGGGTGTCCTGCCAGACGATCGCGTTGTAGTACGGCCTGCCCGTTTTCCGGTTCCAGACCAGCGTGGTCTCCCGCTGATTGGTGATGCCCAATGCCGCAAGGTCACCGGCGGTCAGCTTCGTGGTGTTCAGCGCCGACTTCACCACCGTCTGGGTGCGCTCCCAGATCTCCACCGGGTTGTGCTCGACCCACCCGGACTGCGGCAGAATCTGCTCGTGTTCGAGCTGGTGCCTGCCGACCTCGGCGCCGTTGTGATCGAAGATCATGCAGCGGGTACTGGTGGTGCCCTGGTCAATCGAGGCGACAAAGTCGGCCAACGGTGCTCCTCTGACGTGCTGCGCTGCCGATGCAGCGGCCCTTTCGTCCATGATGGCCTACATGGCATCCGAGATCACCGACATCGCCGACATGCCCCGCGGCGGCCCGGACGCCTCCTGGCTGGATCGCCTGCTGGAGACCGACTGTCCGGAATACCTCGACCGCGACGACATCGACGACGACGTCAAGCGCGGCATCGTGACGGCACTGGACCGGGTCGGCACCCTGTTTCGCGAGCATGACCGCAACGCCGAGCTGGTACTGCGCGAAGTCGCCGACATCGCCGATCCCACGATCCTCGAACTCGGTGCGGGCCACGGCGCGCTGTCGCGCACAGTGCTCGAACAACATCCCACCGCCCACGTCACCGTCTCCGACGTCAACCCCGAGTCAGTAGCGGCAATGGCAGCTTCCGATCTCGGTGACCACCCTCGCGCAGCCGTCGGCCTGATCGACGCGCGTGCGATCGACGCCGCCGACGGCGCGTTCGACCTCGCCGTCTTCGCACTGTCGTTTCATCACCTTGCGCCCACGCAGGCCAAGCAGGTCCTCGCCGAGGGCACCCGGGTGGCCCGCAAGATGCTGGTCATCGACCTGCCCCGGATGCCGTCGCTGCTGCACATCGCCAAGCTGACGGTGATGGCGCCGTTGGTGTGGTGGCCCTTTGCCCACGATGGGCTGATCAGCTCGCTGCGTTCCTACAGCCCTTCGGCGCTGCGCGCGCTTGCTGCACACGCCGGTCTCGACGTCGACGTCAGCACCAACCCGTTCGACCGCCAGGTGCTGGTGGCCCGGCGGGGCGCCTGATCTGGCCGATTCGCTTGCGCAGCACGCGCTGAACGGGTTGCATCGACCCGGTGGGGGAAGAGGTCAAGCACACCAGCTTCAACCGGGCGCATCGGCAGCAGTACCGGCGCAAGGTGCAGTTGTGCCTCGACGTGTTCGAAACCATGCTGGCGCAGTCCAGTTTCGAGTTCGACCGCCCGCTGACCGGCATGGAGATCGAGTGCAACCTGGTCACCGGTGACTACCAGCCGGCGATGTCCAACCAGGAAGTGCTGGCGGCCATCGCGGATCCGGCGTACCAGACCGAATTGGGCGCCTACAACATCGAATTCAACGTTCCGCCGCGCCCGCTACCCGGCCGCACCGCGCTGGAACTGGAGAACGAGGTGCGCGCCAGTCTGAACGCCGCCGAGACCAAGGCCAACACCGATGATGCGCACATCGTGATGATCGGCATCCTGCCGACGCTGATGCCGCAGCATCTGGTCGGCAGCTGGATGAGCCCGTCCCTGCGCTACCAGGCGCTCAACGACTCGATCTTCACCGCCCGCGGCGAGGACATCCTCATCGACATCACCGGGCCCGAGCGGCTGAGCCTGCATGCGGAGGATATCGCCCCCGAATCCGCCTGCACCAGTATGCAATTGCATCTGCAGGTCTCGCCGGCCGACTTCGCCGCCAACTGGAACGCGGCCCAGGTGCTGGCCGGCCCGCAATTGGCGCTCGGCGCGAACTCACCGTATTTCTTCGGCCACCAGTTGTGGGCCGAGACGCGCATCGAGCTGTTCGCGCAGGCCACCGACACCCGCCCCGACGAGCTCAAGTCCCAGGGGGTACGGCCGCGAGTGTGGTTCGGGGAGCGCTGGATCACGTCGATCTTCGACCTGTTCGAAGAGAACGTCCGCTACTTCCCCTCCCTGCTACCCGAGCTGTCCGACGAGGACCCGGTCGCCGAGCTGGCCGCCGGCCGCACCCCGCAGCTGCCCGAACTCCGCCTGCACAACGGGACGGTGTACCGCTGGAACCGGCCGGTCTACGACGTCGTGGACGGCCGGCCACATCTGCGGGTGGAGAACCGGGTGTTGCCCGCCGGCCCGACGGTCGTCGACATGATGGCCAATTCGGCGTTCTACTACGGCGCGTTGCGGGTGCTGTCCGAAGAGGACCGCCCGGTATGGACGAAGATGAGTTTCACTGCAGCACATGACAATTTCATCGAGTCCGCCCGGCACGGGATGGATGCCCGGCTGTACTGGCCCGGCCTGGGTGAGATCACCCCCGACGAACTCGTGCTGCGCACGCTGCTGCCGATGGCCGATGAGGGCCTGCGGCGCTGGGGGGTGGCCACCGAGGTGCGCGACCGCTATCTCGGGGTGATCGAGGGCCGGGCCAAGACCGGCCGCAACGGATCGGCTTGGCAGGTCGCGACGGTGCAGGCGCTGCAGCGCGACGGTATGGCGCGCCCGCAGGCGCTGGCCGAGATGCTGCGCAGGTACTGCGAGCTGATGCACAGCAACGAACCTGTCCACACCTGGGACGTGATCGCGGAGTAGGTTGGCGGGCATGGATTCTGAACTGATGGACTGGGACAGCATCTACCGGGAGGAAGGCGGCTTCCCCGGCCCTCCGCCGTGGAACATCGGCGAGCCGCAACCCGAGTTGGCAGCACTGATCCGGGACGGCAAGCTCACCGGCGTCGTGCTCGACGCCGGGTGCGGGCACGCCGAGTTGTCCTTGACGCTCGCCGCTGCAGGCAGCACCGTCGTCGGCATCGACCTCTCACCGACAGCCATCGCCGCAGCGGCCAAAGCCGCAGAAGAACGCGGCCTGAGCAGCGCGACGTATCTGTGCGCCGATATCACCTCGTTCACCGGCTACGACGGCCGCTTCGACACCATCGTCGACAGCACACTGTTCCATTCGTTGCCGGTCGAGGCACGGGACGCCTATCTGTCTTCGATCCACCGTGCGGCCGCACCGGGCGCAAAGCTGTACGTGCTGGTCTTTGCCAAGGGCGCCTTCCCACCGCACCTTGAGGCCACGCCCAACGAGGTCGACGAAGACGAGCTGCGGTCCGCGGTGTCCAAGCACTTCGTGATCGACGACATCCGGCCGGCGTACATCCACGCGTACCAGCCCGAGATACCCGATGTTCCTGCGGCCGCCGCACCATTCGGCCTCGACGACAAGGGCCGGACGAAGCTGCCTGCCTTCCTGCTCAGCGCACACAACGAGGCCTGAATCTGTGGATTGCGCTAGGGAATAGCGCAATCCTGCTCGTTGCACTTCCGCGGCCGACGGGGTTGTTCGCATGATCGGCCATGGACCTACCGCGCACCCTCTACGGACAGCTTTACCTGCTGGCCTACGACCGTAGGCGGCACCGTTTCGACTTCGGCAAGTTGTGGCTGCTCGGCTACGCGTTGCGCGGCGCCATACTGACCGAACTCTTGCTCTGTGGTCATCTGCGAGACGCCGACGGGATGGCCCAGCACACGGGTCGCCTGCCTGCCGATCCGGTGTTGCGGACCGCCCTCGAAACTATCGACGATGACGACCCGAGGTCCTGGTCCCTGCTGGTTGTGATCGACCAGCAGGACACCTACGCGCTTGTGCGCCAACAGTTGGAGCAGTACGGCTGGGTTGGCCCACAGCGACGTCACCGGCTGGGCGTCATCCCGACCCTTCGCTTCGGCGTGGCGGACGAGAATGCGGCCGCCAGTCTCGCGGACCGCGCGATCCAGGCCGTACGCGATGCGGCCGCAGGCCGGCCCGCCGAGCCACGCGCACTGACGCTCGGCCTGCTCGCCGCCCTGGGCGAACTGCCGCTGCTGAGCAAAGAGGAAACCACGGAGAGCCGCGAAAAGCTGCATGAGCTCGCACTGGCGGCGGTGGTCCCGATTGTTGGGGTGCATCAGGCGGTCGAGGCCGTCTACGCCGAGTTGAACGCAAACAGCAACGGCAGCAACCACTCTGGGTGTGGCGGCTGCGGGGGTTGTGGAGGCTGCGGTGGCTAGGCGGCACGACCGCCGGATGGCACGAGTGGACGCCGCGCTGGCCACGGGGCCAAAAGGACATCGCCGGAACGGGTCTCGGACTTGCCATTGCGGCGGAGATCACCGCGGGTCATGGCGGCACCATCGCGTTGGGGAAGGCGCCCGAAGGTGGCCTTCTGGTGCGCTTCCGCCTGGCCGGGGGGGACGAGGCCGCGTGAACATCCCGACCCTGACCCGTCGCACCTTCATTCTCGGGGCGGCGGCGGTCGCCAACGGCTGCCTCAAAAGCGAACCCAGTGGCCATATCCGCTTGGCCGCCGGTGGTCCGGGCGGGTTATATCTGGCGTTCTCCGAGATCCTCGCCGAACAGATCCACCGCCGATATCCCAGTATCGACGTCGAAGTCGTCCCTACCGAGGGCAGCGTGGAAAACCTGGCCCTGCTCCGATCCGGCAAGGCGGACATGGGCCTCGCGCTCGCCGATGTCGCCGAACGTGATCGCGCCACCGGGCCCACGGCAACAGCGCCGTCGGCGGTGGCCCGCGTCTACGAAAACTACCTCCAAGTCATCGTCCCTGATTCTGCTGCCGTACAGCATGTTTCAGATCTGAAGGGCGCCCGTATCTCCATCGGGCCGGATGGCTCCGGCGCCTCCGCGACCAGCCGAGTGCTCATCGCGGCGGCCGAACTCGACGGCAGGGTGGAGCTGTTGGCCTACCGTCTCAGGGATGCGTTGGCCCACCTGGCCGAGAACAATATCGCCGCACTGGTGTGGTCGGGTGGGGTTCCCACCCCGGCGATCGCCGAGCTGGATAGCGTGCGACCGTTGCGGATCATCGACATCAGCGGATTGGCGCGGCGGATGAGCGATCTGTCCGGCTATCCGTACGTGCTTCGCCCCGTTCCGACATGCAACTACGTACCACCGGGTATTCGCTCGATTGGTGTGGCGAACCTATTGCTGTGCCGCCAGACCATTCCCACCGAACTGGTCAGCGCGATGGTGGTCACCCTGGCCAGTGACGCAGAGCGTCTGGTGCCGCCCTATGTCCGTGGGCTGCAATACCTCGACACCCCCTCAATGGTCCAAACCGGCTTCATTCCACTGCATTCCGGCGCCATCGCCGCCTACCGGGAACTGCACGGCTGAATCTCACGCAGGAACGGTGCGAGCACCGCAAGGAATTCCCGGGGTTGTGACGAGAACGGTAGATGGCCGCTGGCTTGCACTTCCAGACGCGAGCCGGCAATAGCGCGCTGGGTGGCCCGGCCGAGTCGCAGCGGGATCGCGGTGTCGTGTGCCCCCCAGACGATCAGGGTGGGCGCGCTGATGCGCTCCGCGCGGCCACGCAGATCGGCGTCCGGGGCGGCGAAGCTGCGCCACACCGCGGCAGTGAGCGCGACTCCCTCGGAAGTGCGGGCGCGGGCGGTGACGCGGCGCAGGACGGCGTCATCGTTGTCGCTCTGCGCCCGCAGGTAGCTGCGAACGAAACGGGGAAGGACCCTGCGCATCACCGCCGGCGTCCCGAGTAGTCGGCAGTACGCGTTGGCTAGCGGTCCCCCGAGGAATCCGCCGGTGTCGACCAGCACCAGACCGGCAACCCGCGCGGGATCCGTGATGGCCAGCCGCGACGCGCAATAACCACCCACCGAGCTTCCGACGAACACCGCCGGCGGGAGATCCAGCGCGGCCACCAGGTCTTCGAGGACATCGGCATAGAGGGCCGCACTCGGAGTGCCCGAAGGAGTCGGTGATTCACCGTGTCCTGGCCAGTCGACGGCGATCACCCGATAGCGGCGGACCAGGTCGGGCGTGATCGCATCGAAGTCGTGGCGGTCGTGCAGCACGGCATGCAGCAAGACCACAACGGGTCCGGTGCCCTCATCGGAGTAAGCCACCGGGCCGACCCGGGTTTCGACTGTAGGCATCATTCGTCCTTTCATTGACCGACCGGTCGGTCAACAAATGCTATCCTCAGATCTGTGTCACCACAACAGGCAGTCAGCCGCAAGGCCGCCGCCGCGGCGACCCGGACCAAGTTGATCGAGTCGGGGCTTCGCCTTGCCGAGCGCACGGGGCTCACCGGGCTGAGCGTGAACCTCCTGGTCGATGAAGCCGGTGTGTCGAAGGGCAGCTTCTTCCACCATTTCGGCGATCGAGCGAGCTACTTACTGGCCCTGCACCGCGAGTTTCACGATCGCATCGCCGAGCAGATCGAGCAGGCGCTGGTCGATCTGCCACCGGGCCGCGAACGACTGATAACCGGGGCTCACGCCTACCTCGACATGTGCCTGCAGCAACGCGGCATCCGAGCGTTGTTGCTCGAGGCACGTGCGGAACCCGCTGTGGCGCAGGAGATCACCCGACGCAATGCTGATTTCGCCCGGAAATTCAAACCAGACTTCGACGCCCTGGGCCGCCAGCATCCCTTGGAGAGCGCGCAATTACTGGCTGCGATGACCGCCGAGGCGGCACTGATCGAACTCGGAGCCGGATCCGCGATGCAGTCGGTGCGTACGGCGCTGGCGGAGTTCATCCGCTGAGCCGCCTCAGGTTACGGCGCGCAGCGCGGTGACGAACGCCTCGATGTCCTCGGTGTAGGCGTCGATGTGCGGCGCGACCCGCAGGACCGGCGTCGTCATCTCCAGCGGTGCCCGCTCAATGCCGGCTGCGGTCGTCACGATGCCGTGCTCCGCGATCAGCCGGGCCCGCGCCTGCGCGGGGTCCGCGCCGTCAGTGGGCGCCAACGTGGTGATTGCGGTCGGTTCGTCGACGGGTTCCACCACCCGCCAGCCGGGAACGTCGGCAAGGAGTGTGCGGACGAGCCGCCCGAGATCAGCCAAGCGATGCCGCACCGCCTCCGGACCGGCCGCCACATGCAGACCTACGGCTACCGAAAAGCCCACCCGTGCAGCTATATTGGCCTCGCCGAATTCCAGACACTGCAGGGCAGACAGCGACCCCGCCCACTCCGGAGACTGCAGCAGATCGGCCAACGCCGGACGCACAGCCAACACGCCGACTCCGCGCGGGCCGGCCAACCACTTGCGCGATGACGAGTACACGGCGTCGGCGTCGGCTACGCAGTCGATGTGTGCCAACGCCTGGGCGGCGTCCACGACCAGCGGCACGCCGATCTCCCGGCACACCGCTGCGACCGCGGCCACGGGTTGGACCACACCGCGGTGGCTGGCGACCGCGGTCAGGTGGACCATCGCCGGCGGATCGTCGGCCAGCATCGTTCGTGCCGCATCGGGATCGACGCGGCCGAGGTCATCGACCGGCAGTGCCCGCCAAGTGAAACCACGGGAGGCGAACTCTGCGAGATTGGGCCCGTACTCGCCGGGTAGGCCCGCCACCGTGCGCTCCATCGGCCACACGCCGAGCAGCAGCTGCAGCGCGTTTCCCGATCCGGTGGTGAAAACCACGTCGTCGGGCGACATCCCGGTCAGCGCCGCGACACCGGCGCGGCCCGCGTCGAGCACTGAAGCGGCCGCCTGCGCGGCGACGTAGCCGCCGACCTCGGACTCGTGACGGGCGTGGGCGGCGGCCGCGTCGATCGCCGCCAGGCTCTGGCGCGAACACGCGGCACTGTCCAGATGCACGCCGGCGGGGGGCAGCCGCGCATCGCGCCAGCCCTGCGCCACCGTGTCGGGTGTGCTCACTTCACCGCCAGCGACAAGCCGAAATCGCCTGCCGGATCAGTCCACCAGTGGGTGCGTCGCAGCCCGGCCTCAGCCAGTTCCTGTGTCACGGTATCCGGACAGAACTTGCACGACACCTCGGTGAGCATCTCCTCACCGGCCGTGAAGTCGACTCGCAAACCGAGGCCGCCGACGCTGACCTGCTGCGGAGTCGTTGCCCGCAGCCACATTTCGATGCGCTGCTCGTCAGGATTCCAGCGGGCGACGTGTTCGAACGCCTCGAGGTCGAAGTTGGCGTCCAACTCGCGGTTGACCACCGCCAGCACGTTGAGGTTGAACCGAGCGGTGACACCGGCGCTGTCGTCGTAGGCGCGGACCAGCCGGCCGGTGTCCTTGACCAGATCGGTGCCCAGCAGCAAGCTGTCGCCGGGATCGAGCACATCGGCCAGCGCGGCCAGGAACTGCTTGCGCGGGCCGGGCGTGAGGTTGCCGATGGTGGACCCGAGAAAGACGAACAGCCGCCGACCACCGGTCGGGATCTTCGCCAGGTGTTCCTCGAAATCGCCGCAAACGGCATCTATTTCGAGATCGGGGTACTCGGTTGCCAATGCCTCGCCCGCCAATTCCAGCACACTCGAGTCGACATCGAAGGGCACGAAGCGTCGCAGTGATCCGTTGTCGCGCAGGGCGGTCAGCAGCTGCCTGGTCTTCTCCGAGGTGCCGCTGCCGAGCTCGACCAGAGTGTCGGCGCCACTTGCCGCGGCGATCGCCGGCGACTGAGCGCGCAGTATCTGCGCCTCGGCGCGGGTCGGATAGTACTCGGGCAGTCGGGTGATCTGGTCGAACAGATCACTGCCGACTGCGTCGTAGAACCACTTGGGCGGCAATGACTTCGGCTGCTGCGCCAGCCCGTTGAGCACATCGTTGCGCAATGCCTGGGCAGCGGCGTCGGCGGCCAGATAGTTCGACAGCGTGAACGTCACGAAGATCCTTTCAGCGGCGTCAGCGACACCTGTCCCCCGCTCACCTCGACCAGGTGCCGGTCGGGAATGTCCTGCCAATCGGGATGGTCGTCATAGGGTTCACTGGCCAGCACCACCCCGTCCTCGCGGCGCAACACCGACAGGGTATCGCCCCATGTCGTGGCGACAAGCCGAGATCCGTTGGCCGCCAAGATGTTCAGCCGCGCGCCTGGATCCGATGTGCCGACCTCGACGATGGTGTCGGCGAGGTTCTCCAGACCGCGGTCGAAAATCAGCGCGGCCAGTACCGCGCTGTCGACCGTCGATTCGGCGACGCGGCTGACCGGCAGCACCCCGCGGTCGACGACACCGTTGTGCGACAGCAGCCAGCTGCCGTCGCTGAACGGTGCCGACGCGCTGGCCTCGATGGGCATGCCCACCGTCGCGGAGCGCACTGCGGCGATCACACAGCCGCTGCGCAACGCGGGCGCCACCGAGGCGAACGACACGTCCCCCCACAGCGGTGACGCGCTGCGCCACCGGCGCACCTCGTCATCAACAAAACCCACGCCCCAGCCGTCGGCGTTGATCAGTCCATGCTTCTGCCGGCGCGGGGCATAGGACTGCACCCGCAGACCGCTCGGCGGATCGAGGACCAGGGAGGCGATCGACACCGGCTCACCCAACCACCCGAGATGCCGGCACATCAGACGTCCCACGCCAGGCGCACACCGGAGAAGATCTGCCGCCGGATCGGGTGATCCCAGTTGCGGAAGCTCGGCCGCAGCGTGTCGGCCGCGACCGCCCACGAACCGCCGCGCAGCACCTTGTAATCCCCGTCGAAGAACGGCTCCGAATACCGCTGATAGATCATCGGGGTGAAGCCGGGCCACGGACGCAAGGGCGAGGTGGTCCACTCCCACACATCGCCCAGCATCTGCTCGGCGCCATAGGCCGACGCCGCCGCAGGATAGCCGCCGACGGGCGCGGGCCGTAGCGCCTCGCCGCCGAGGTTGGCCAGTCGCTGGTTCGGCTCGTCGAAACCCCACGGATAGCGCCGCCGCGCGCCGACACCGGGATCCCAGGCGGCGGCCTTCTCCCACTCCACCTCGGTGGGCAGACGGGCGCCCGCCCACGCGGCGTAGGCCTCGGCTTCGAAGAAGCTGACGTGTTGCACGGGTTCGTCGCCGGGGATCTCCTCGACGTGGCCGAACCGGGTCCGACTTCCGTCGCGATTCCAGAATTCGGGGGCGCTCAGGTCGGCCTGGATCCGATGCTCCCAGCCGCGCGGCGACCACCAGCGCTGCTCGGTGTAGCCGCCGTCGTCGATGAACTGCCGCCACTCCGCATTGGTGACGGGCACCCGGCCGATCCGGAAGGCCGGCACGTCGACCACATGGGCGGGGCGCTCGTTGTCCAACGACAGCGGTTCGTCCTGCACATCGACACCGAGGACGAACGGGCCGCCGGCCACCAGCACTGAGGTGCCGGCCACGCCGGGCCGCCCGCCGGGCAGAGCGGTCCGCTGCGCCAGGATCGGGGCGCCGCTGCGCAGGTTGAGCGCCTGCAGCATGGTCTCGTCGTGCTGATTCTCGTGGCTGATCACCAGGCCGAACCGGAACGCGATCTCAGCGTCGTCATCGCGGTCCGGCAAGGCGTCCAGCACCTCCAGGGCGGCGGCGCGCACCCGGCGGCAGTAGGCCCGTGATTCCGCGGGTGACAGCAGTGGCAGGTCGACGCGGCTGGCCCGGGTGTGCACGAAAGCGTCGTAGAGGCCTTCGATGTTGGCGGGCAGCATGCCGGGCCGGTGCGGGTCACCGTCGCGCAGCAGCCACAGCTCCTCCTGCTGCCCGATATGAGCGAGGTCCCACACCAGCGGACTCATCAGCGGGTTGTACTGGCGATGCAACTCAGCGTCGTCGAAGTCGGTCAGTACCAGGGTGCGCTGGCGGGCCCGGTCGAGATCGCGGGCCAGGGTCTCCCGCCCGATCACGGTGTCGCCTTGGCCATTTGCAGCACGGCGCCCTCGATGCCGTTGCTGACGGCGCGGTCGGCGAAATCGTCTGCCGGGCAGCGGCCACTCTCCACGTTCTGCACCAACCGCTGCATCGACTCGGATAATTCCGCGGGCGCGCGCTCGGCGGCCACAGCCACACAGCGGTTGGCGGCCTCGAAAATCCGGTTGTCCGCCAGGCCCACCCGGGCAGCCAGATCCCACGCCGTCGCGACCGGTTCGACGGCCTCGGCGGCCAGCCCGGCGGCGACCGGATCGTCGAGCAGCGTCACCATCAGGAACACCACCGCCGGCAACAGCTCGTCGGGCACGCTATCGAGGTAGCGGATCTCCAGCCAGCGCCGCGGGCGCACCGGCGGGAACAGCGTGGTCAGGTGGTAATCGAGGTCGGCGATCGTGGGTCGGCGGCCACCCAAGAGCACCAGCCCGTCGGCCCAGTCGGCGAACGGGACATGCTCGGTGACCGCCACCGCATCCGGGGTGTGCACCAGCATCACCGGCGCTTTGAGCGCGTAGCGGGCCCAGTCGGTGCACGGGTCGTCACCGCTGGCACCGAGGATCGGGCCGCAGCGTGCGGAGTCCAGCTGGCTCCACACCCGTTGGCGGCTGGAGACCCAGCCGGTGAATCGGCGGGCGAGCAGCGGCGAGTTGGCGGCGATCGCGATCATCGTCGGGCCCAGCGCATGAGCCAGCCGCACCCGGTCCGCCCACCCGTCGCGGGGACCGGCGTCGAGGTTGACCTGGATCGAGGCGGTCGACGTCATCATCGCCGCGCCCGCACGTCCGGTGCGCGAGGCGGTGAAGAACCGTTCCATGGCTTCATAGCGGGGGCCGGGGTTGACCCGGTGCGGGCGGCGCAGCGGGTCGGCGCCCAGCAGCGCCAGCCCGAGGCCGGCCTCGGCGAACGTTGCCCGCAAGGCCGCCCGGTCGGCGACCAGCCCAGCGATCGCGGCCACCGGCCCGTCCGCCGGTGGACCGGACAATTCCACGGCGCCGCCGGGCTCGACCGTGACCGCACTGCCGCCGGGCAGCGGCCCGACCGTCGCGATCACGTCGTTGAGCTGCGACCAACCCGGCCGACGACGCGGATCGGTGAGGTCGAAGCAGTGCGCCTCGAGTTCCAGCCCGACCCGGCCGATCGGGCCGTGCTCCAAAGAAGCGCCGGCGATGTGCAATGCGGCCGAGGATGCGCTGGTCAGAACGCGCTCGCCGGCGGCCGGGCCGCTGCGTGCTCGACCCGGCTCAGACGTGACGACAAACGTCATGACATCCATCTTCCAGATCGCACCGACAAATTTCCTCGATCCCGCCCTGACACTTCTGTGACCTTGCTATTGACCCAGTGTGTTCTGCATCGCACCGGCCAACACATTGACCGCCGGGCCGCCGTTGCCGGGCTGACAGACCTTGGCCTGGAGCAGCACATTCTCCCGCAATCGGGTCTGGGTGAAGCACCGCCGATCGGTACCAACCTCTTGTTTGACCCAGACCGCGTCGGTCGCGGTTGGCGCGACACCGCCGAACGACCACACCTGTGTGGTGCCGTCATCCAGGTGCATGGCCGTGGTCTGGCCGGCGCAGCCGACGGTGCGATCGGTCACGCGGTGGAACGCCCGGTTGGCGGCGTCGGCGGTGGCGAACACCCCGATGGCCTGCTTGACCAGATGGTTCTGGTCGGTCGCCGACGTCTGGGTCACCGCGCTGTTGAACGACGCGAGGTCGGGATCGAAGAACACCTCCGGCAGCCCCACGTCGGCCCAGTTATTGCAGACCGGCAGGTCGACCCAGTACGCCTGCACCGGGTCGGTGCTGACCGCTTCCCAGGTCATCGGGGCGCCGACGATGTTGCCGACGGAACCCTTGCCCAGCACGGCGTAAGACACCACTCCCGGATCCGACGGACGAGCCATCGCCGGGGCTGCCAGGCAGACACCGGCGAGCAGCACGGCGGCCGCCGTGGCAGTAGTGCGCATCGACTCAGACCTTGGCGGTCAGCGTGACGTCGATATTGCCGCGGGTGGCCTTGGAATACGGGCACACCTGGTGTGCCTTGTTCATCAGCTCCTCGGCCTGCCCCTGCTCCAGGCCCGGAAGGTAACCGATGAGATGGGCGTTGATGCCGTACCCACCGTCGCCGTCCTTGCCGAAGCCGACCTGCGCGGTGACGCCCGATGCGCTGTCGAGTGTGATCTTCTCCGTGCGGGCCACCAGCTGCACAGCGCCCAGGAAACAGGCCGCGTAGCCAGCCGAGAACAGCTGCTCGGGATTGGTGCCCTCGCCGCTGCCACCCGCCTCCTTCGGCGGCCTGGTGTCCAGATCGATCCGATTGTCCGAAGACTTCACATGCCCTTCGCGTCCCCCGCCGCTGGCCGTCGACTCCGCGGTGTAGATGACATCGATACTCATGGAGTCGATCATGCCAGTTCGGCGCGCACACCTTCCTCGATCTTCTTGCCAAGGTCAGGGTCGATGTTGCGCCAGTACTCGAACACCCTGGACAGCACCGGCTCCTTCACGCCGTCGGACACGTGCCCGATGACGTTCTGCGCCAACCGGTCTCGCGCCTCGTCGTCCAGCACCTCGCGGACCAACGTGCCGGCCTGGCCCCAGTCGTCGTCATCGGGGCGAAGGACATACGCCGTGCGAACCATGTCGCCGTCCGATGCCCAGTGCACCTCAGCCGCCCGTTTCGGGTCGGCCTCCGGACCTCCCATCGAATTCGGTGCATACACCGGATCGCCTGCATTGCGGATGCGCATCGCCCCATCCTTGGAATACGCCCGTACCTCGACCTTGGGCTCGTTCACCGGGATCTGCTTGTAGTTCACGCCGAGCCGGGCGCGGTGCGCATCGGAGTACGAGAAGCCGCGAGCCAGCAGCATCTTGTCCGGGCTGAGGCCAGTTCCGGGCACGACGTTGTTGGGTTCGAACGACGCCTGCTCCATCTGAGCGTGGTAGTCCTCGACATTCCGGTTCAGCGTCATCCTGCCGACCTCATGCAGCGGGTAATCCGCGTGCGACCAGATCTTGGTCAGGTCGAAGGGGTTGTACCGGTAGGTCTTGGCGTCCTCGAAGGGCATGATCTGCACGGACAGCGTCCAGCTCGGGAAGTCGCCGTTCTCGATCGAGGTGAACAAGTCGCGCTGGTGGTAGTCGCCGTCCTCGCCGGCGATCCGATCGGCGTCCTCCTGGCTCAGGAAGTCGATGCCCTGGTCGGTCTTGAAGTGGTACTTCACCCAGAACAGTTCACCGGCTGCGTTGAGCCAGCTGTAGGTGTGGCTGGAGTAGCCGTTCATGTGGCGCCAAGTCTTGGGGATGCCGCGGTCGCCCATCAGATAGGCGACCTGATGCGCGGACTCCGGTGAGAGCGTCCAGAAGTCCCACTGCATGTTGTGGTCGCGAAGGTTGTTGGCGGCCATGCGTTTCTGGGACCGGATGAAGTTCTGGAACTTCATCGGATCACGGACGAAAAACACCGGGGTGTTGTTGCCGACCATGTCGAAGTTGCCTTCGCTGGTGTAGAACTTCAGCGCGAAACCCCGCGGGTCACGCCAGGTGTCTGGGCTGCCGCGCTCACCGGCGACCGTCGAGAACCTGGCCAGCATCTCGGTCTTGGTTCCTGGCTGGAATACCGCGGCCTTGGTGTACTGGCTGAGGTCCTGGGTCACCTCGAACTCACCGAAGGCTCCGCCGCCCTTCGCGTGCGGCTGCCGCTCCGGGATGCGCTCGCGGTTGAAGTTCGCCATCTGCTCGATCAGGTAGTGGTCCTGCAGCAGAATCGGGCCGTCCGGGCCGACGGTCAGGGAATGTTCGACACTCGGCGCCGGCGCACCGGCATCGGTCGTCAGGTACTTCTCTGTCATTTCTCGTGCCCCTCTCTCAGGCTGTGGGCCTTTCGAGGAGCGGGTACCCGCGATGAGCCGTCCCATCACAGCCGAAAGCCCAGCGCCCTCCGGGGGGTGAGGGCGCTGGGCAGCTCGGTGGAAACGTCAGGGACGCGGAGTGGCGGTGGCGGTAGCGCCGGGGCCGGTGCTACCCGGTCCGCCGGGTGCGAACCCGGGACCGGCGTTGGGCCCACCAGGGCCGCCCGGTCCAGCGGGCCCGCCAGGGCCCATCTGACCCCAAGGCCCCATGCCCGGACCCATCCCGGGTCCGCCGCGGTGGTGGAACTCCTTTGAATTGCCGCCGCCGTGGTGGTGATGCCAACCGCCTCCGCCGCCGCTGTGGCGTCCGAGAGCGAATCCTGTAAAGAAAACAGCGCCGACGATGAAAATAGTTCCGGCGACGATGGCCACCCACGCGACGGCCTGGTAGAGCCGATTGGGCCGGGTGGCAACAGGGACGGGCGCGGCGTACGCGGGCGGCGGTTCGAGAGTGGCGACGGGACTGGTGGCGGGCTCGTCGGCCCGCTCGGGTGTTTCGGTCATGGATTGATCATGCGAGCCCGCTACCCAGCGCGGGCTAGGTCGGACCTTTGAGTTGGCTATGAATGACCGGCCCCGATCGCAGGGCCCGCCGGGTGGACCGTGCGGGCGGGCGACTGGACAGCGCCAGCGAACTTTGCGACTATTGCCCGGGGGTTGCTTTCAAGGAGCGTGCACGGTGCTGTTCTATCTCTATCTCACCGGCATGCCCTTGTTCACTTTCCTGGCATGGGTGTTCTCCGAAGCCTCTCACGCAGGTGAGACCGTACGCGACCGTGTTCGCGTCCCACTCGTCGTCGCGTCAGGGTTGCTATGGCCGGTGTTGCTCTTGGGAGTTGCTCAAATTCAGGTAGTGCGAATACGGGCGAAGTTGATGAACCCGCTCACCACGGTTTGAACGGGTTCACCGCGAACTGCAGAACTCGGTAAGGCGCACGGTCCCGCGGCGTCGTATTCCACTGGCTGATGAAAACCCTCACCTCGTCGAGCGTCGAACCCGGCGAGATGTAGCCGCCGTACGGCTGCGCGAGCTGATTGTCATCCGGTGACGGCAGGCTCTCGACCGGATCGGGCCAGTCACCCGCCTGCACGACCGTCGTCACCGGGGCCGAGCCCAAACCCGTCGGGTCATACGCCACCCGCATCTCCATGTTGCCGGTGCTGGCATTGAAATAGGACAGCACCGGTTTGCCGTCGACCTCGCGCATGCTCATCTCGCCGATCATGTCCGGCCACAGCGGCGTCGGCGTCTTGTTCCAGCCGCCACCGGGACCGGCCGCCCAGCCCTGCCATCGGGAGCGATCGGTGAACGTCTCCGGGGTGGCGCGGTAGAGCACCACCGGGCCGGACCGGTCGAAATTGTTGGCCACGATGTACACCCAGCCGGTCTGTGAATCGGGCGTAGGGATGGGGTCGTAGTAGCCGCTGATCTGTGTCTGGCGCCCACCCGCGTAGGCCGCGGGCCGCTGCGAACCGGCGACGGTCTGCCAACCACCCTGTCCAGCTTGAGCTTTCACCAGTCGCGAGGTCTGCGGCACCAGGTCCTTGGTGGTGGTCACCAACAGGTAGTTCTGCCGGTTGATCGTCACCACACCGGCTGGTAGCTGCGAGGAGCCCGCCGGGGTCGGCTCAGCCAGGAGCGGCTTGTCCACGCCGGTGACCCCGGTGTAGCGCACCCCTTCGGGATCGTCGACCGAGTCGCCGGAGACGCGCAGGGCGACCGGCGAGAACCAGCCGCCGAATCCGACGCCCTGACCGGCAAAGCTGTCACCACAGATCTGCAGCAATTCGGTTGGGAATTCCATGAACTCACACAGATCGGTGGCACCGATTCCGTAGTCGCGGGTCGGGGTGCCGGTGCCCGCGATCGGCCCGATGCGCACCACCTGGCCCGGTGACAGCGGCGCCAGGATCGGATCGGGCGCCGGATTGGGCGGGTCAGCGGCCGCGGTCGGGGCCAGCACCAGCGCCGAGATCGACGAAATGGCGCAGACCACTCGCAGTTTCACGCCCAAACGTGGGTTTCGGCGCAACGGGAATCAGCCCCTCAGAGCTCGGCGGCCAGCAGCTCGGCGATCTGAATGGTGTTGAGTGCGGCACCTTTTCGCAAGTTGTCTCCCGAGAGGAACAACGCAAGCCCGCGACCGTCCGGCACGCCGGGATCTTGGCGGATCCGCCCGACGAGGGTCTCGTCCACCCCGGCGGCGGCCAGCGGCGTTGGCACGTCAACCAGCTTCACCCCCGGCGCACCGGCAAGTAGCTCAGCGGCGCGCGCAGGCGAAATCGGTTGGGCGAATTCAGCATTGATCGACAGCGAGTGTCCGGTGAACACCGGTACCCGCACACAGGTCCCGGACACCGCCAAATCGGGGATGCCGAGGATCTTGCGGCTTTCGTTGCGCAGCTTCTGGTCTTCGTCGGTCTCCCCCGAGCCGTCGTCGACCAGTGAACCGGCCAGCGGAATGACGTTGAACGCAATGGGTGCAACGTATTTCGCCGGTGCGGGGAAGTTCAGTGCGGAGCCGTCGTGCACCAGCTCCTCGACGCAAGAGATCACCGCGCGCGCCTGGGTGGCCAGCTCGTCGACCCCGGCCAGGCCGCTGCCCGAAACCGCCTGATACGTCGAGGCGATCATCCGCACCAGCTGCGCCTCGTCGTGCAGCACCTTGAGCACCGGCATCGCGGCCATCGTGGTGCAGTTCGGGTTGGCGATAATGCCTTTAGGACGACTACGGCCGTCGCGCGCGAAGTTGACCTCTGACACCACCAGCGGAACCTCGGGGTCCTTGCGCCAGGCCGACGAGTTGTCGATGACAACCACACCGGCGGCGGCGAACCGCGGCGCCTGCACCCGCGACATCGTCGCGCCCGCCGAGAACAACGCGATGTCCAGGCCCGAGGGATCGGCCGTCGCGGCGTCCTCGACCTCGATCTCCTGCCCGCGGAACGGCAGCTTCTTGCCCGCCGAACGCGCCGAGGCGAAGAACCGCACGCTGGTGACCGGGAAGTCGCGCTCCTCCAGCAGGGTGCGCATGACCTGCCCGACCTGGCCGGTGGCTCCGACCACTCCGATGTTCACCATGGCTACCGCCCCGTTCCGGCGTAGACGACGGCCTCTTCCTCGCCGCCGAGGCCGAACGCCTCATGCAGCGCGGCGACCGCCTTGTCCAACTCAGTGTCCTTGACCAGCACCGAAATTCGGATCTCGGAGGTCGAGATCAGTTCGATGTTCACGCCGACGCGGGCCAACGTCTCGCAGAACGTCGCGGTCACGCCGGGGTGGCTACGCATGCCCGCGCCCACCAGCGACACCTTGCCGATGTGGTCGTCGTAGAGCACCTTGGTGAAGCCGATCTCGTCCTGCAGCGCGGCGAGCTTCTCGACCGCCGTGGGGCCGATGTCGCGCGGACAGGTGAAGGTGATGTCGGTCTTGCCGTCCTCGACCTTCGAGATGTTCTGCAGCACCATGTCGATGTTGATGTCGGCGTCGGCGACCGCGCGGAACACCCGTGCCGCGTAGCCGGGTACGTCGGGCAGACCGACAACGGTGACCTTGGCCTCGCTGCGGTCGTGGGCAACTCCGGTCAGGATGGCGTCTTCCATAGGGATGTCCTCGATAGATCCAGTGACGATCGTGCCGGGCTTGTCGGTGTACGAAGACCGGACGTGAATCGGAACGTTGTAGCGGCGGGCGTATTCCACACAGCGAAGCATGAGCACCTTGGCGCCGCAGGCCGCCATCTCGAGCATCTCCTCGAAGCTGACGGTGTCCAGGCGGTGCGCGTTGGGCACGATGCGGGGGTCGGCGGTGAAGATGCCGTCAACGTCGGTATAGATCTCGCAGACGTCGGCGTGCAGGGCGGCGGCCAGCGCGACGGCGGTGGTATCCGAGCCGCCGCGGCCCAGGGTGGTGACGTCCTTGGTGTCCTGGCTGACGCCCTGGAAGCCGGCGACCAGCACAATCTTGCCCTCGTCGAGCGCCGCGCGCAGCCGGGTGGGCGTGACGTCGATGATCTTGGCGTTGCCGTGGGTACCGGTGGTGACGACGCCGGCCTGCGAGCCGGTGAAGCTGCGGGCCTCGGCGCCCAGCGACTCGATGGCCATTGCGACCAGCGCGTTGGAGATCCGCTCGCCCGCGGTCAGCAGCATGTCCAGCTCACGGGCGGGCGGCGCCGGGCAGACCTGCTTGGCAAGATCCAGCAGCTCGTCGGTGGTGTCCCCCATCGCGGAGACCACGACGACCACGTCGTTGCCGGCCTTCTTGGTTTCGACGATGCGCTCGGCGACGCGCCGGATCCGGTCCGCGTCGGAGACCGAGGATCCGCCGTACTTCTGCACGACGAGCGCCACTGTCTGCCCTTTCGAAAGTGTGGGATATCGGCTCTAAGGATAAGGGGTCGAAGCACCTGCTTTTCCCGGCCCGATCGGCGGTAACGTCGCGCCCGTGACAGACCAGCCCGCCGATCGCCGCGCCCGGACCCGGGTGCCGATCCACCCGCCGATCGCCGCCAGGTGGAGTCCGCGCGCCTTCGACCCCGACGCGGTGGTCACCTCCGAGCAGCTGATCGCCCTACTCGAGGCGGCTCGCTGGGCGGCGACCTGGGGGCATCGGCAGCCGGTGCGGTTCGTCGTCGGGCTGCGGGACACCGAGACCTTCAGCACGGTGGCCGCCCTGTTGCGCCGCGGGAACAGCTACGCCCACGCCGCGGGCGCGCTGATCCTGGTATGCGCTGACCAGGGCGAAGACGATCGCACCGCCCTCTATTCGGCGGTGGACGCGGGTGCGGCGATCGCGAGCCTGTCTGTCGAGGCGGTGGCCCGGGGCCTGATCGTGCATCCGATGGCGGGCTTCGACGTCGACGGTGCCCGCGCGGCGTTCGACCTGCCCGACGGAGTACGCCCACTGGCAGTGGTAGCCGTCGGATCCCAGGGCGACTACGCGCGCCTAGCCCCGGAGATCGCCGAACGCGATAGCCGGCCGCGGGAGCGACTGCCGCTGGATCAGATCGTGCTCAACTGGTCAGCAGCATGGCCGTCGTCAGGAGCAGGTTTTGCGCAGATCCCCGAGCTTGGCGACGATCCTGTCGTTGAGTAGCGACATCTCGTAAACCTGCGGCGGGGCCGGCGCACCGGGGGCCCGGGCTTGGGTTTGGGCGCGCAGGGTCGGCAATCCGGAGACGAACTGGTTGGCCAGCTGAGCCACCTCGGTGGCCTGCGCCGCCAGCCCGGGATCGGTCACCTTCTGGGCCCGCTCGGCCAGCCCGTCCGCCCAATCCTTGTAGTTGGCATCCTCGGCAACCGTCGGAACACCTTCATTGCCTTTGGAGTCGATCTTGGCCGCTTGCGACCGGCTGAAGTCCAACAGGTCGATCACCGGCTTGCAGTTCTCGGGCGGCCCGTCGAAAAATTTCGACCACACGGCGACACCAATCGCAATGACCACCACGGTGATGGTGAGGACCCAGCGCGGTCGTCGGTGCATGGTCAGCCAGCGTAGCCGTGCGCGCCAACGTTTAACGCGGCGGCAACACCCAGCAGCTGTCCACGTAACAGAAACATCGTTCACTGCCGGTGAACGGCCCAACCGTCTAGGGCCGCCCACCCGCAGGAGATTAGATGGATACAGGGACCACAGCTTTCATGCTGTGTTGCATCATCGGACTGACGATGATGATCCCGGGCCTCGCGCTGTTCTACGGCGGCATGGTCTCGGTCAAGAGCTCGACCAACATGATGATGATGACGTTCGGCGCAGTTGCCATCGTCGGCGTGCTGTGGATCCTGTTCGGGTTCTCGATGACGTTCGGCACTTCCTACGGCGGGTTCGTGGGCAGTTTCACCGAATTCGCCGGGATGAAGAACCTGATGGAGTCGCAGACCACGATCTCGGGTCTACCGGTCAGTTTGTTCGCGTTGTTCCAGGCGCTGTTCGCCGCGATCACCGTGGCGCTGATTTCCGGCGCCGCGGCCGACCGGATGAAGTTCGCGGCCTGGATGGTGTTCGCCACCCTGTGGGCGGTTCTGGTCTACTTCCCCGTCGCGCACTGGGTGTTCGCCTTCAACGGCGTTGTCACCCCGGACTCGGTCGGTGGCTGGATTGCCAACAACCTCAAGGCAATTGACTTCGCTGGTGGTACCGCAGTGCACATCAACGCCGGTGCAGCCGCACTGGCGGTGGCCATCGTGCTCGGAAAGGGCGCCAGCTGGGGCAAGCTGCGCAAGCCGCACAACGTCCCACTGACCCTGCTCGGCGCAGGCCTGCTGTGGGCCGGCTGGTATGCGTTCAACGGCGGTTCGGCACTGGCCGCAGGCAATTCGGCAGCCATCGTCATGGTCACCACGTTCGTCGCCACCTGCGCTGCCACCCTGGCGTGGCTGGCAGTGGAGAAGATCAAGGACGGCCACGTCACCGGTGTCGGTGCGGCCGCAGGCGCCATCACGGGCCTGGTCGCGATCACCCCGGCCTGTGGTTCGGTGACGCCGGTCGGCGCCATCATCCTCGGCCTGGTCGCGGGCGCCATCTGCCCCTACGCCGTGGGACTCAAGTCGAAGTTCGGCTATGACGATTCGCTCGACGTCGTCGGTGTGCACCTCGTCGGTGGCGTCATCGGCACCCTGCTGATCGGCTTCCTCGCCAGCGACACCATGCCGAACAAGGTCAACGGCGTTTTCTACGGTGGCGGCTTTGACCAGCTGTGGCGACAGGCGGTCGCCGCGGGTGCGGTGATGGTCTATTCGTTCACGATTGCCTTCGCTATCGCCTGGGGCATCAAGAAGACGATGGGCATCCGGATCTCTCCCGAGGAAGAGGAGAAGGGTATCGACGCCCACGTGCACCGCGACTTGGCGTACGAGCTCGAGTTCGCCTGACGGGACCCGAGCCGGGCGTGGAACTCCTTCCCACGCCCGGCTCGACCCATCGTCTTCTCGTCGCCACCACGAAAGAGTCTGTTAGAGAACATGTCTGCCACCCTCGCCGAGCTGGCTGAGAAGTCCGCGACCAAATTCATTCTTGCGTTGTTCGTCGATCTGCGCGGAAAGCCCTGCGCCAAACTGGTTCCCGTCGAAGCCGTCGACCTGTTGGCCACGGAGGGAGTCGGCTTCGCCGGCTACGCTGTCGGGGCGATCGGTCAGGAGCCCAAAGACCCGGACCTGATGGCGATCCCCGACCCCGCGTCGTTCACCCCGGTCCCGTTCATCAAAGAGGGCCTGGCGATCGTGCACTGCGATCCGCATGTCGAGGGCCAGCCCTGGCCGTACGCGCCGCGGATCATCCTCAAGTCGCTGATCCAGCGGGCCGCCGACGCCGGCTTCGAACCCTGGGTGGGTGCCGAGGTCGAGTACTTCTTGCTGACTCGCGCCGCCGACGGCAGCCTGGCCACCGCCGACACCGCCGACACCGCCGCCCAGCCCTGTTACGACGCCCGCGGCGTCACCCGGATGTACGACCATCTCACCGCCATCTCGACGGCGATGAACGCCCTAGGCTGGTCCAACTACGCCAATGATCACGAGGACGGCAACGGTCAATTCGAGCAGAACTTTCAGTTCGCCGACGCGCTGACCACCGCCGACCGGGTGATCACCCTGCGCTATCTGCTGTCGATGATCGCCGCCGAACGCGGCATGGTCGCCACCTTCATGCCCAAGCCGTTCGCCGACCGCACCGGCAGCGGTCTGCACCTGCACCTGTCGCTGACCAGCGGCGGCACCCCGGTGTTCCCCGAGGACTCCGACGACCGTGGACTGGGCCTGTCGGCGTGCGCCTATGCGTTCATCGGCGGCATCCTCGACCATGCCTGCGCGCTTCAGGCAGTCGTGGGGCCAACCGTCAACTCCTACAAGCGAACCGGCGCTCTCACGACAGCATCGGGAGCGTCCTGGGCACCCAAGCTGCCGACCTACGGCGGCAACGATCGCACCCACTACATCCGCGTGCCGGACTCCCAGCGGGTCGAACTGCGTGGCGGCGACGGGTCGGCCAACCCCTACCTGGCCATCGCCGCGGCGCTCGGCGCGGGCATCGACGGCATCAAGCGCAGCCTCGACCCCGGCGCGATCGGCGGCACCGACGGCCGCACCGCCTTGCCGCCCACCCTGCTGCACGCCGTCGACGAGTTCGAGGGCGACGCGGTGATCACCGGTGTGCTCGACGCCGTCGGGGACGGGGTGGCCGCCTACTTCGCCGGGATCAAACGTGACGAATTCTTCGCCTACCACAGCACGGTCAGCCCGTGGGAGGTCGACCAGTACCTGACCGCTTTCTGACGGCGAGGAAGGAACACTATGTGCGGGATCGTGGGTCTGCACCTGCGCAACCCGGAGCTCTACCCCCGGCTCGGTGAACTTCTGACCGGAATGCTCTGCGAAATGTCCAACCGGGGAAGCGATTCCGCCGGCGTCGCCGTCTACGGCGATCCACACTGGTCACCGCCAGGGAAGGGCACCGTATCGGTGCTCGACGTCGACGACAGTCTCGAGCAGGTCGCGGCGGCCCTGCACGGCGCGTTCGGCGAGGTGTCGGCGCACCGCGTCGACGAGACGCTCCTGGTATCCGCCGATGTCGCGCCGGAGGCGCTGCACGCCGCGATCACGGCGCACTACCCGCACGCGTTGGTCGCCGGATTCGGCCGAAACGTGGCCGTGCTCAAGGGTGTCGGTCATCCGAAGGCGCTCACCGAGGCGTGGGGGCTGGTCCATGCCCAGGGCTGGCAGGGGGTGGGCCACACCAGGATGGCCACCGAGTCGGCGGTCATCCCGGCCGGCGCGCACCCGTACGCGGTGGGCCCGGATCAGTGCCTGGTGCACAACGGTTCGTTCGCCAACCACGCCACCATCCGCCGCGACCTTCGGGCCCAGGGTGTCGTATTCGACAGCGAGAACGACACTGAGGTCGGCGCGCGCTTCGTGGCCGACCAGCTGGCTCAGGGCCGCGACGTGGAATCGGCATTGAAGGAACTGTGCGCCACGTTCGACGGCTTCTACACGCTGCTGGTGTCCAACCACGACTCGTTCGCCGTCGTCCGCGACGCGATCGCCTGCAAGCCCGCGGTGATCGCCGAGACTGACGACTGGGTGGCGATGGGCAGCGAATACCGCGCGCTGGCAGGCCTTCCCGGTGTCGAGAAGGCGGTCATCTGGGAGCCCGAGCCCGAGGTGGTGTACGCGTGGACACGATGACGACCTTCGATCTGAGCACCACCCCGTTGCGGGACGTCAACGCCGCCCTGCACACCCCCGGCCTCTCCGGCGAGTTCCGGATCACCAATCCCGCCGGTGCCCATAACGTGGCGGTGGGCGTGGACGCCCCGGTACGCATCGGAATCGACGGGCACGTCGGCTATTACGCCGCCGGGATGAACAAGCAGGCCGAGGTCATCGTCGACGGCAACGCCGGCACCGGCGTGGGTGAAAACATGATGAGCGGCACCGTCTGGGTCAAGGGCAACGCCTCCCAGTCGGCCGGCGCCACCGCGCACGGCGGCCTGCTCGTCATCGAAGGCAACGCGGCAGCACGCTGCGGGATATCGATGAAGGGAGTCGACATCGTTGTGGGCGGCAGTGTTGGGCATATGAGCGCGTTCATGGCTCAGGCCGGTCGGCTGGTGATTCGCGGCGATGCCGGTGAGGCACTGGGTGATTCGATCTACGAGGCGCGGCTGTATGTGCGCGGTGAGGTGGCCTCACTCGGCGCCGACTGCATCGCCAAGGAGATGCGCGCCGAACACCACGAGGAGCTCGGCCGTCTGCTCAAGGCCGCCGGGTTCGACGACGACGACACCAGCACCTACACCCGCTACGGCTCCGCCCGCCAGCTGTACCACTTCCACGTCGACAACACCTCGGTTTACTGATGACTTACACCCAAGACGAGCGAGCCCGCCTCGGCCTGCGCGAATCAGCCACCTTCGACCGCGCCACCATCGCCGGTATCCAGCGTGCCGCCGAAACCGGCATCTATGACATCCGCGGCTGGGGCGCCAAACGCTTACTCCCCCATTTCGACGACCTGCTGTTCCTGGGCGCGTCGATGTCGCGCTACCCGCTCGAGGGTTATCGCGAGCGTTGCGGCACCGACGTCATCCTCGGCGACCGGCACGCCAAACATCCTCTGCATCTGGAGATCCCGGTCACCATTGCCGGCATGTCGTTCGGCGCGCTGTCCGGCCCGGCCAAGGAGGCGCTGGGCCGCGGCGCCAGCGAGGTCGGTACGTCGACCACCACCGGCGACGGGGGTATGACGCCGGAGGAACGCGGGCAGTCCAAATATCTTGTCTACCAATATCTTCCGTCGCGCTACGGAATGAATCCCGATGATCTGCGCAAGGCCGATGCCATCGAGGTCGTTCTCGGGCAGGGCGCCAAGCCCGGTGGCGGCGGAATGCTGCTGGGGCAGAAGATCTCCGAACGGGTAGCCGCGATGCGGACCCTCCCCGAAGGAATTGATCAACGGTCAGCATGCCGCCACCCCGACTGGACCGGCCCCGACGACCTGACCATCAAAATCAACGAGCTGCGTGAGCTCACCGACTGGGAAAAGCCGATCTACGTCAAAGTCGGTGCCACCCGCACCTACTACGACGTGAAGCTGGCGGTGGCCGCCGGTGCCGACGTTGTCGTCGTCGACGGGATGCAGGGCGGTACCGCCGCCACCCAGGACGTCTTCATCGAACACGTCGGCATCCCGACGCTGGCCGCGGTTCCCCAAGCGGTGCAGGCACTCTCCGAGCTGGGGGTGCATAGAAAAGTTCAACTGATCGTGTCCGGTGGTATTCGCACCGGGGCGGACGTCGCCAAGGCCATGGCGCTGGGCGCCGACGCCGTGGCGATCGGCACCGCCGCGCTGATCGCCCTGGGCGACAACAATCCCAAGTATGCCGCCGAGTACGAAAAGCTGGGCAGCGCAGCCGGTTTCTACGACGACTTCCAGGACGGCCGCGACCCGGCCGGTATCAGTACCCAAGACCCGGAGCTGGCGGCCCGGCTCGATCCGGTGGACGCCGGCCGGCGGCTGGCCAACTATCTGCGCGTGCTCACCATGGAGGCCCAGACCATCGCGCGGGCCTGCGGCAAGGCTCATCTGTTGCACCTTGAGCCCGAGGACCTCGTCGCGGTGACGATCGAGGCGGCAGCGATGGCCCGGGTTCCGTTGGCCGGCACCTCCTGGATTCCCGGGGCGGGTCTGTGACCGAGACGGCCGATGTCGTCATCGTCGGCGGTGGGATCGAGGGATGCGCTGCCGCTTGGGCATTGAGCCAACGCGGCGTCACCAATGTGGTTGTCGTCGAACGCAATACTGTGGGATCCGGAATGACCGGCAAGTCCAGCGGCATTGTGCGGTGTCACTACGGGGTGAGCTCACTGGCCGCGATGGCCACCGTCGGCCTCGAGGTGTTCGAGAAGGCCGAGGAGATCTTCGGCGACGATATCGGTTTCCGACAGACCGGATACGTTGTCGGCGTCGGTGAACCCAATGTCGACTCGTTGCGTAAAAGCATGGCCGCGCAGCGTGCCGTCGGCGTGCAGACCGAGGAGATCGACGCCGACGAGGTGGCCCAGCTGTGGCCATTCGCCGACCTGTCGCCGTTCGCCGCGTTCGGCTGGGAGTCTCGCGGTGGCTATGGGGACGCCTACCAAACCGCCCAGGCGTTCGCCGTTGCCGCCCGTGCGGCCGGTGTGCGAATCTGCCAGGGCGCCACGGTAACCGGCCTATATTCCGACGGTGACGCCGTCACCGGGGTGCGGCTGGCCGACGGAACCCGGATCAGCGCGGGCTGCGTCGTCGTCGCAACCGGGGTGTGGACCCGGCCCTTCCTGGCGTCCTACGGAATCGACGTGCCGATTCGGGTGGTCCGTGAGCAGATCGTCATGATCTCCCCCGGCGTCGAGCTGGGACCGGTGCCGGTGTTCTCCGATCTGGTGTCGCTGCAATATGTTCGGCCCGAGGTCGGCGGTGATGTGCTGTTCGGCAACAGCGATCTATCCGATGTCGCGACCGCCGATCCCGATGACTATCTGAACCGCGCCACCGAGGACTTCATCGACCTCACCGTCGAGAAGGTGGGCACCCGCTTCCCCGGCTTCACCGGCGCTGCGATCACCACCAGCTACGCCGGCTGCTACGACGTCACACCGGACTGGAATCCGGTGATCTCGGCTAGCGGGCGCGACGGCCTGTTCATCGCCGCCGGCTTCAGCGGTCACGGGTTCAAAATCGCGCCGGCCGTCGGTCGGCTGGTCGCTGACCTGGTCGTCGACGGCCGCAGCAACGATCCGCGGATACCGGAGTCCGACTTCCGGTTGTCTCGCTTCGCTGCCGGTCAGCTGTTGAAGAGCCCGTATCCCTATGTCGGCGCCGGGCAGATGCGATAGAGACGGGCTTGTGACCGATCTGCTGCGCAACCAGTCGGGTACTGCCCGCGATCGCGAACCGCACGAGCCGGTCGCCGAGCTGGAATTCGAGGCCGCGATCGCGCACAACGTGCGTCAGCTGCGTCAGCAACTGGGTTTGTCGGTGGCCGACATGGCGCTCCGGGTCGGCATCTCCAAGGCGATGATGAGCAAGATCGAGAACGCCCAGACCTCGCCGAGTCTGTCCACACTGGCTTTGTTGGCCAAGGGTTTCGACGTCCCGGTCACCACGCTGTTCCGCGGTGCCGACGTCGAGCGTCCCGCGGCGTTCGTGAAGTCCGGCACCGGTGCGCGGATCGTGCGGACCGGCACCCGGGAGGGCCACGAGTACGAACTGTTGGGCTCGCTGCGCGGCGAGCACAAACGGCTGGAATGCCTGCTGGTCACACTGTCGGAGAAGAGCAAGACCTATCCGCTGTTCCAGCATCCCGGCACCGAATTCATCTACGTGCTCGAAGGCGTTATGGACTACGCCCACAGCCGCTCGGTGTACCGGCTGCATCCTGGCGATTCGCTGCAGATCGACGGCGAGGGCGCACACGGTCCCGCGGACCTGATCCAAGTGCCGATCAGGTTTCTGTCGGTTATCGCGTTCCCGGATTCCCAGATCTAGCGGCACGCGCCGCCTGTCCCTTGCCCGGCGACGATGTCTGCCCCGCGCTGGCATCCGCCTTGCGCGGCGCATGGGGTCGCTTGGCAGTTCGTGCAGTCCGTTGAGCAGTGGTGTCCGACTGCGCCTTACGGCTCTGACCAAGCGCAGGCGCCGGCGATGACTGTGCGGCCGCTGCCGGCTCAACCGGGTCGTCGGTCACCCGTGTTGCCTTGGCGGACGGCAGAGGTGGCGACGGCGTCGTGATCTGTAGCGCCATTGCGATCGCCGACCGCAACCCCAGTAGATAGCCGAGGGGGCCGGGGTTCAGCAGCCCGAACGCCAGTTGGAAAAGCGGGGTGGAGCAGCAGTTGAACGCAGTGTTGAGTAACACGGCCGGTGCGTCGATAACCGCCTGCAGCACGGTCTGCGGAGTGGACGGGTACTTGGCCGTGTCGGCGACCAACTGAATGAGCATGACGCCGGGGGCGATAAACGGGCCGACAAAGCTGAGCGGCGCCAGAATCGCGAGAGTGGCCAGAGTGGTACCGACGGTGACAATGTGATCACCGATCGTCGTCACGACCTTTGCGGGGCTGCCACCGTCCTGCCCGGCCATCCACCGCCCATAGGTGGTGAAGTTCGACGCGATCTGCGACAGGATCGGCGTGCCGGCGGAGCCGGCGAGCAAGGCGTTCAGGTTGGCCAGATCCTCGGTGACATTCGCCTGCAGGTCCTGCCACGCGCCGGTGAGGGCGACGGACGCGGTGTGCGTCGACGTCGGCGGATCGGTGGGTAACGGCGCCAGGACGATGGCGGCGGCAGCCGTCACCGAAACCCCGGTCGCGAGCATGGAGCGAACGCTCAGTTGCACGAATAACCCCCGATCACGGCTTACGATGTGGCCAATTTACCTTGGCAGCGAACGCTAGGGTGCGGAACGAACGCGCTCAGCGGGTGCTGCATACACAAAGTCATCGATTGCACTTTGGCCAGCTGGCAGGGCGGGAGTACAGTACTCAACTGTGCAGCGGGTGCTCCTCCTCGGACGCCGCGACGGGGTCTGATCCAGACTGGCTTCCCGTCGCGGGTTTTCGCGATGCGCCGGTCTGAAGTCCACAACAAGACCCCCGGAGCCCAATCGTGACCATCAAGAAACCGTCCATCGAATCTGTGGACGCCTACGTATCTGCCCGCACCATCAAAACCCCTGCCGGCCCGCGCCGTGACGACCAGCCGTCCTGGAACACCCAGCGCACGTCGTCGATGCCGGTCGATCGATACCGATCGTTCGCCGCTGAAATCGAGCCGATCACTCTGCCGGACCGCACCTGGCCGGACAAGGTCATCGAGCGTGCACCGATGTGGTGCGCGGTCGATCTGCGCGACGGCAATCAGGCGCTGATCGACCCGATGAGCCCGGCCCGCAAGCGCCGTATGTTCGACCTGCTGGTCACCATGGGCTACAAGGAGATTGAGGTCGGCTTCCCGTCGGCAAGCCAGACCGACTACGACTTCGTCCGCGAAATCATCGAGCAGGGCGCCATTCCCGACGACGTCACCATCCAGGTGCTGACGCAGTGCCGCCCCGAGTTGATCACCCGCACCTTCGAGGCGTGTTCCGGAGCGCCGCGCGCGATCGTGCACTTCTATAACTCGACCTCGATCCTGCAGCGGAGGGTCGTATTCCGTGCCGGCCGTGAGGAAGTCAAGAAGATCGCCACCGATGGCGCGCGCATGTGCGTCCAGGAGGCGGCGAAGTATCCCGGCACCCAGTGGCGCTTCGAGTACTCCCCCGAGTCCTACACCGGCACCGAACTGGAATACGCCGTCGAGGTGTGCAACGCCGTCGCCGACATCGTAAAGCCGACCCCTGACGTGCCGTTGATCGTCAACCTGCCCGCCACCGTCGAGATGGCCACTCCCAATGTGTACGCCGACTCGATCGAGTGGATGCACCGGCACCTGACCCCACGTGACTCGATCATCTTGAGCCTGCACCCGCACAACGATCGCGGAACCGCCGTCGCGGCAGCCGAATTGGGCTATCAAGCCGGCGCCGACCGCATCGAAGGCTGCCTGTTCGGCAATGGGGAGCGCACCGGCAACGTGTGCCTGGTGACACTGGGGCTGAACCAGTTCTCCCGCGGTGTCGATCCGCAGATCGACTTCTCCAACATCGATGAAATCCGCCGCACCGTTGAGTACTGCAACCAGCTGCCCGTGCACGAACGGCACCCCTACGGTGGCGATCTGGTGTACACCGCGTTCTCGGGTAGCCACCAGGATGCCATCAACAAGGGCCTGGATGCGATGAAGGTCGCTGCCGATGAAGCAGATTCGGACGTCGACGACATGCTGTGGCAGGTGCCATATCTGCCGATCGACCCCAAGGACGTCGGCCGCACCTACGAGGCCGTGATCCGGGTCAACTCCCAGTCCGGTAAGGGCGGGGTGGCCTACATCATGAAGGCCGATCACGGCCTGGTGCTGCCGCGACGGCTGCAGATCGAGTTCTCCCAAGCGATTCAGCAGATCACCGACGGCGAGGGCGGCGAGGTGTCGCCCAAGGAGATGTGGGATGCGTTCGCCGACGAATACCTGTCGCCGATCCGGCCTTTGGAACGTATCCGCCAGAAGGTAGTCGGCGCCGAAGTCGACGGCGGCACGGACGTCATCGAGGCCGTCGTGAAGATCGGCGGCGTGGAGACCGAGATCAGCGGTCAGGGCAACGGGCCGCTGGCCGCGTTCGTCGACGCGCTGGGCACGGTCGGCTTCGACGTGAGCGTGCTGGACTATTCCGAGCATGCGATGTCGGCCGGCGAGGAGGCCGCGGCCGCGGCCTATGTCGAGGCGTCGATCGGTGGACGAACCGTATGGGGCGTCGGCATTGCGACGTCAATCACCACGGCGTCATTGCGGGCCGTCGTCTCGGCCGTGAACCGCGCTGCGCGAATCGGCGTCATCCCAACAAGTTAAGGAGCGGGCCGTGGACTGGGGTTCAACATGGGATTTCCTCTGGCACTTCCTGATCATCTTCGCCTGGATCGCCTACCTGCTGGTGTTGTTCCAAATCCTGGTGGACCTGTTCTGGCGTGATCACACGACGTCCGGCTGGATCAAGGCCGTCTGGGTGATCTTCCTGATCGTGTTCCCGTGGCTGACCGCGCTGGTCTACCTGGTCGCGCGCGGTCAGGGCATGGCCCAACGCGCTCGGGATGCGGCGCTGTCCGTCAAAAAGGAGACCGACGACTACATCCGGGATGCCGCCGGACGTTCGCCGGCGCAGGAAATCGAGCACGCCAAACAACTCCTGGATGCCGGGACCATCTCCCAGCAGGAGTTCGACTCCCTGAAGGCCAAGGCGCTCAGCTAGGTCCTAAACACCGCACTGAGCACACGATCGATCAGCCTGGCCGGGTCATGCCCGCCAGCCTGGTCGATCGTGAGATTGCTGAACACCAACCCGTTGAGAAGCCGGGTCAGTTGGTCGATTTGCTCGGGTGAAGCATCGATGCCGGCCGACGCCAAAATCAGTCCGGCCGTTTTCATGGCGGCGTGTTGCAGCTCGTAGATGAAGGGCTGCAATTCGGGCCGCCGCGTCGCCTCGATGAAGAATTCGAACCGGGCCAGGGTCCGTCGCTTCGCTGCTTCGTCGGGATCGGCCACCATCCGCGTCATCAGCGCGGCCACACCCGCCCGGTTCATCGGTGCGGGTAGCGCGGACTGCAGCGTTTCGACGTGCCGCCAGTGCAGGTCGACGACGTGCGCGGCGGTGGCTTCCAGCAGCGCCAGCCGGGTTCGGAAATAGTTCGATGTGGTCCCCGCAGGCAGGGCGGCACGCTCGTCGACCTGGCGGTGGGTGAGGCCGCCGATACCGACATCGACCACGATGTCAGTCGCGGTATCGAGGATGGCGGTGCGGCGTTCGGGATTTGGCGGCATCAGGGACGCAAGCGTAGCCGCCAGAACATCGTCAGCAGCGCGACGTAAAACGGCAGCAGCAGGTAGCTGAGCCACACATCGAAGAACCTCACATAGAAGCTGACATCACCCTTGATCAAGGCGCAGTAGACGTGCAACGGCACGCTGAGGGTGAAGTAGGCCAGCGACCAGGTGAAGAACACCTTGTGCGGCGTGTTCACAAAGTCGACCCGCCGCCAGATCATGATGCCGGTCACCGCGGCGTAGGTCATCGGGATGAGCAGCAGCGCATCGGTAGTCGGATTCAGCACGTACCGCAGGGTCATCTCATCACCGAAGATGATCCGGTACAGGTGCAAGGAGAACCCCAGCGCGATGGTCAGTATCGCTGCCGGCTTGAAGTAGTAGCCGTGCTCGGCGAACGCCGATCGCGGGTTCACTACGGTCGTAGTAGATGCCATGGGGTGTGACAGTACTACTACGACCGTAGTGGGTCAAGGGTGTCGACTACGGAGCGGTTGGCTCAGTGGATCGACCGCGCCGTCGTGGTCACGGCCCCCGAAACCTCGGCCGGAGCCGGCGGTGTGGGTGTCGGGAATTTCGACTCCTGCCCGGAATCAGCAGAGGTTCGGCTGAAGGTGGAGCCGTCGATGGTGGCTGTGACGGCGAATATCGCCAGCAGCGCGATTGCCGCCGCCCCAATGGTGGCGGCGAGTACTTTTTTCATGTCGAAGCTGCCTTCTGTCAAAAACAAATTGTCATTGGGCCCAACTTCAAGCTACGCCAACATATTTCGATTTCACGCAAACCTCAGGGTGTTCGGTCCAGACACACAGGAGGCTATGAGGTCAGCCTGGAGGCCGGTGCGCGTACTGGGCTACCAGGCCTGGGACCTCAGCGGCGGGGACAGGCCTGCCGAAGAAATAGCCCTGCCCGATGTCACAGTGATGCGCGCGCAACCAGTCCGCGGTCTCAGCGTCCTCGACCCCTTCGGCTACCACGGTGATCCCGAGGTTGTGGTTCAGGTCGATCACCGCGCTGACCACCGCGGCGGCCCTCGCGTCGGTGGCCACTGACGCGATGAAATGGCGGTCGAACTTGACTTCATCGATCGGCAGATCGCGCAGATAGCTCAAAGCTGAATAGCCGCTGCCGAAGTCGTCGATGGCAATCCGGACCCCGTCGTCACGCAGTCGTTGCAGCACACCGGTGACCCGGCCCACCTCGTCGAGAACCAAGTCCTCGGTGATCTCGATGGTCAGCAACCGGGCCGGGAGCTCACGTTCTCGCAGAACGGCACTCACCGCCTCAGGCAGTTGCAGGTCGCGCAGCAGTGGCGCGAACAGGTTCACCGCGACAGGGACCTCCAACCCCATCGACACCCATCGCGCGGCATCATCGAGCACTTTCTTGAAGACCAGATCGGTGACCGGACGCATCAAACCGTGCCGCAGTATCAGCGGCATAAACGCTGCCGGCCGAAGCACTTTCAGCCGCGGGTGGGGCCAGCGCAGCAGCGCTTCCACCCCGGCGACACGGCCGGTGTTCAAGTCAAGCTTGGGTTGATAGACCATCTCGAGTCCGCCGCGATCGATGGTGCGCCGCAGTTCGCCGAGTAACCGCACCTGCGCCGCGCCGGTTCCGATGGAATGGTTCTCGCCGGTGTTCGTCACTTCCTCGATGCCCGGATCGAGCAACGTCATGTCCGAGCTGAATGTGTGTACCGTCGAATTGCGTGAGCGTTTGGCGAAGTACATCGCGATATCAGCGCGCTTCACCAATTCCTCTGGCGCGAGCTCTGTTTCAGCTAGCAACGTGACTGCCATACCGGCACTGAGCCGCATCAGCACTTCGTGACCGTCGATGACGAATGGGGTGTCGAATGCCGCGATCACCTGCTCGCACACCAGGTGCGCCTCGTCGGCCCCACCCTCGAGGAGCAGCGCGAATTCGTCGCCGCCGAGCCGCGCCACGGTGTCGCCGGGCCGCACGCAACTGGCGATGCGCTCGCCCACGCGAATCAGAAGACTGTCTGCGGCAGGATGTCCCATGCTGTCGTTGATCAGCTTGAAGTCATCGAGGTCAAGCGAGACCACTGCCACCACACGGTCGTCGCGGCGCCGCAATGCCATCGCGTGCGCCAGCCGGTCCTGGAACAGAGTGCGGTTGGCCAGCCCGGTCAACGGATCGCGCAACGCCTGATCGGCTGCGGCCGTGAGTAATCGGCGGTTCTCCCAGCCAGAGAGCACCTGCCGGATGCAGAGGAACGCCATCAGCACCGGGACCCCGATCCGCAGGACACCAGTCATAACGATTGCCGGCCCGATGGTGCCGGCGAGTAACAGCGGCACATAGGGCAACCACAGGGCGATCGAGGATTGCGGTGCGCTTGTTGGTGGCGCGAGTACCCGCGGTCGGCGGCTCAGCAGCGCGGCCGCACCGAAGCACGACATCCCAAGCACCCAGCCAATACTCGTGAGATGCCCGGGGTGATAGCGGTTGGCCCCTTGCAGGAATGCGAAAGTGACCCCAGAGAACGCCATCAGGGTGACGGCGCCGAAGAGTAGCCACATCACCACCCTGTTGCCGGACCCGGATCTGGCGACGAATACCACCGCGGCCACGAACATGAACAGGATGAACAGCGGGTACAGCAGCGCGCGCCCCTGCATGACGCTGTCCACCCGAGTGGACTGGTACACGTTGCCGAGCACAACCACCCACAACACGATGAACGACGACATGGCGACGATCAGCGCGTCGAAGAGCACCCGCGTGCGCGAGCCCTGTGTCGGTTCGGCCGGGAACAGCACGAACGCGGCACAGATCAGCACGACGAATACCAGGTAGAGGAACTCCGCCGGCGACGGAAACACCGGTTTCAAGACGAGGGTGTACAGCGCCCTGGTGAGCTCCCCCACCGCCCACGCATACAGCGCGATCGCCATGGTGGTCCAGGCCGTGCGGTTTCGTCCGTGGGCGGCGCGGGCCGCAAGCGTCGAACACACGGCCGCGTAGAGACCGAAGGCAGCAAAAGCCAGCGCGTCGACGATACGAACGGTGCTGTCGCCACCCCAGTTGAAGGCGAACCCCAGGGCGAGCAGAAGACAGCTGATCGCCGAGGACAGGATGGGCAAAGCCGATCGCGGCATGCCCCTTCGATCGTCCACCTACATCACCACCCCGATGGCGATGCTAGCGAAGCGAGCCCTCAGAACAGCGCGAACTGCTGACCCTGGTCGACCGAGGGGGCGAAGTCGTCGATCCCGGTGCCGTTGGCCACCGACGCGACCGAGTCCATGAACTGCCGGTCGGACACCACCGGTACCCCGAGCTCGCGCGCCAGATACCCCTTGCCCTGCTCGGGTGTCCGCTCGTTGCAAATCACCAACGAGGTCTGCGGGTCGACGGCGTCGGCGTAGGCCAGCCCGGCGTGAATGATCCGCTCGACGAGTTCCTCGTGTGTGCGGCTCACCTCGGCTGACAATGCGACGCGCATGCCCTGGACCAGCGGGCCGCCCCGCCGGTACGGCCCGGGGTTCAGGTAGGGGCAGGGCATCCGGGAGGCCAGCATCTTCAGCGGCCGAAGTTCGTCATGGGTGACCCGACCGTTGGGCCAGCGGCGGCGCGTCGCGGGCCGCACCGGCAACCAGACCTCGCGTTCGCGGGCTCGCTGCAGAGCCGGGGCGAGTATCCGGGACAACACCAGGGCGTCGTCGAAAGCGTCGTGCGCGCGGGTCTGCGGCACGGCCCAGTGCCGGGCCAGGGTCTCCAGCCGGAGGTTCTCCAGTCCGAGGTCCAAGCGGCGGGCCAGCTCGACGGTGCACATGACGGTGTCGACCGGCAGGGCGGTCTCGGCGAGCTCGGCCTCACTGGACAGGAATGCGTAGTCGAACGCCACGTTGTGGGCGACCAGGGTGCGCCCGTGCAGCAGCTCGATGACGTCGGGGGCGATATCGGCGAACGTCGGCTGGTCCTCCAGCATCTCGGCGGTCAGGCCGTGGATGTGGGTGGGGCCGGGATCCACGCCGGGGTTGAGCAGGCTGACGACGGAATGTTCGACGCGCCCCTCGGGGTCCAGCGCCAGGGCGGCCAGGCTGATGATGCGGGCGTGGCCAGGCCGAAAACCCGTGGTCTCGACGTCGACCACGACCCAACCATCGCCCTGCTCGCGGGCGGGTCGACCCCAGGTGTGGCTCACACAGTCAGGATGGCACGCAGGTCCGACAGTGCCGGGGACATCGAATCCGTGTCGGCCGACCGCGTCCACTCCGCATAAACTTGCGTCCCAATGCCTAAGCCGACGATGACACTGCGGGGCCGCGCTGCGCTGGCCGCTGGTTCCGCCGCGCGCTGGGCCTCCCGGGCGACCGGCCGCGGCGCCGGCGCCATGATCGGTGGCCTGGTCGCGATGACCCTGGATCGCTCGATCCTCGGTCAACTCGGGACCGGCCGTCGGACCGTCGTCGTGACCGGCACCAACGGCAAGTCCACCACCACCCGGATGACGGCGGCCGCACTGGCCACTCTGGGGCCGGTCGCCACCAATGCCGAGGGCGCCAACATGGACGCCGGGTTAGTAGCCGCGCTGGCCGGCTCCCGGGACGCGTCGCTGGCCGCACTCGAGGTCGACGAGATGCACGTCCCGCACGTCGCCGACGCGGTGGACCCCGCGGTGATCGTGTTGCTGAATCTGTCGCGCGATCAGCTGGACCGGGTGGGTGAGATCAACCACATCGAGCGGACCCTGCGCGCCGGGCTGGCCCGTCACCCCGATGCGATCGTCGTCGCGAATTGTGACGACGTGCTGATGACTTCGGCGGCCTACGACTGCCCTCACGTGGTGTGGGTGGCTGCCGGCGCCGGCTGGGCCAATGACTCGGTCAGCTGCCCGCGCAGCGGCGAGGTGATCGTGCGCGACCACTCCCATTGGTACTCCACCGGAACAGATTTCAAGAGGCCCAGTCCGCAGTGGTGGTACGACGAGGCGAAAATCTACGGGCCCAACGGCCTGGAGCTGCCGATGCGGCTGTCGCTGCCGGGAAAAGTCAACCGGGGCAACGCCACTCAGGCGGTGGCTGCCGCAGTCGCGTTGGGCGCGGATCCTGCAGCGGCGGTGGCCGCCGTCTCGACGGTCGACGAAGTCGCCGGTCGCTACCGGACCGTGCCGATGGGCGAGCACACCGCGCGCATCCTGCTGGCCAAGAACCCGGCCGGGTGGCAGGAGGCGCTGTCGATGGTCGACACAGCCGCTGAGGGAGTGGTGATTTCGGTCAACGGCCAGGTGCCCGACGGTGAAGACCTGTCCTGGCTGTGGGACGTCAACTTCGAGCACTTCGAGGGTGTGCCCGTCGTCGCGGCCGGCGAGCGCGGAACCGACCTGGCGGTGCGGCTGGGCTATGCGGGCGTGCCGCATACGTTGGTGCACAACACCATTGATGCGATCGCCTCATGCCCCAAGGGGCACGTCGAGGTGGTGGCGAACTACACCGCATTCCTGCAACTGAGTCGGACGTTGGGGCGCATGCATGGCTGATTCAACGGTACGAATCGGGCTGGTGCTGCCCGACGTGATGGGCACTTACGGTGACGGCGGCAACGCCGTCGTGCTGCGACAGCGGTTGCGGCTGCGCGGGATTGCCGCCGAGATCGTCGAGATCACGCTGGCCGACCCGGTGCCCGACTCGCTAGACCTCTACACCCTCGGCGGCGCGGAGGACTACGCACAGCGGCTGGCCACCAAACACCTTCTGACACATCAGGGTTTGCAGCGCGCCGCGGCCCGCGGCGCTCCGGTGCTGGCGATCTGCGCGGCGATCCAGGTGCTGGGTCACTGGTACGAGACGTCGGCCGGTGAGCGGGTCGAGGGCGTCGGCCTGCTGGATGTGACGACGTCGCCACAGGCCAGCCGTACCATCGGCGAAGTGGTATCCAACCCGCTGCTCGACGGTATGACCAAACCGCTGACCGGTTTCGAAAACCACCGCGGTGGAACGGTTTTAGGGCCGGATGCGCGGCCGCTTGCGGCGGTGGTCAAAGGTGCCGGCAATCGCGCGGGCGACGGCTACGACGGCGCGGTGCAGGGCAACGTGATTGCGACGTATCTGCACGGCCCGTGCCTGGCGCGCAATCCCGAGCTGGCGGACTTGCTGCTGTCGCGGGTCGTCGGGCCGCTGGCGCCGCTGGAGCTGACCGAGGTCGAGCAGCTCCGCCGCGAGCGACTCGCCGCCCCCCGCCGCGCCTGATCTCCCTCGTTTCGCCGAGATTGCACTCACGCAGAAGAAGTGCGAGTAACCGTCTGCGTGGCTTCAATCTCGCGGACGGTCATGGCCACCAACCCCTCGATATCAACGCATCACGTACTCGGGCGATCACCTCATCCGGGCGGTCCTCCTTGATCACCCGCACGGCCTCCCATCCCATGCCGGCGACCAGCCGTGATCGCTTCTGATCCCACGCGTACCGGCCGCGGTCGGTGCGGTGTTGGTCCCCGTCATACTCGGCGGCCACCTTGAACTCCTCCCAGCCCATATCGAGCAGGGCGACCAAGCCCCGTTCGTCGTAGAGCGGGATCTGCGTTGTGGGCACGGGTAAGCCGGCGTCGATCAGCAATATGCGCAACCACGTCTCTTTCGGAGATGCCGCCCCGCGGTCAACGAGCGGAACGATTTCACGGAGTCGGCTGACCCCGCGGGCACCCGGGTACCGCTTGGCCAACAACAGGATGTCCTCGGCGGAGAACGAATCCGCTCGCATCAGCGCGTCCAACCTTGCGATGGCCAATGCCCTGGGGAGATACCGCCCGAGGTCGAAAGCGGTGCGAGCCAAGGTAGTGACGGGAAGACCGGCGATCCGGGTGACCTCGTCATCGACCAGAGCATCGTTGCGCACGATCAAGCCGCGCGGCGGCCGGCCGTTGTCCCAGATCAGCTCGATGGGTTCAGCAGGGTTGATCCACTCCGCCCCGTGCATAGCGGCGGCCGCAGCGCCCGCAATGGTGGCCCGCCTCCGCGACCACAGCCAGGCCGCAATCGTGCGATCCCGCAGTGAGACAGGCTGTCCGCGAGCGTGGTAAACGTCGGGCAAGAGCCTGTCGTGGAACCGCTGCAGCGCGTGGCGTGTCAGGGCACCGCTCGCCAGGGCTTCGCTGCCGATGAACACCTCGCCCATCGCGTCATCATCGGCGCGGCCACTGACATCTCGCCGAGATTGAACTCACACAGAGAGAGTGCGAGTAAGCCTCTGCGTGGCTTCAATCTCGCGAAAGAACTAGGCCATTACGCGGCGGCCGGAAAGGGCACGGCCCAGCGTCAGCTCGTCGGCGAACTCCAGGTCACCGCCCATCGGCAGGCCCGACGCGATGCGTGAGATGGTGAGCCCGGGAATGTCACGCAGGATCCGCACCAGATAGGTGGCAGTCGCCTCACCCTCGGTGTTGGGATCGGTCGCGATGATCACCTCGGTGATGTCGACCCCGTCGACGCGTTCGCCAATTCTGTTGAGCAGCTGACGAATTCGCAATTGATCTGGTCCGATACCGGACAACGGGTCCAGCGCACCGCCCAGCACGTGGTAGCGCCCGCGGAACTCACGGGTGCGTTCGACGGCCTGGACGTCCTTGGGCTCCTCGACCACACAGACCTGCGTCCCGTCGCGGCGGGCGTCGCCACAGATCCGGCAGCGTTCGGCGTCGGAGACGTTGCCGCACACCTCGCAGAACTGCACCCCGTCGCGGACCCTGCCCAGCGCCGCGGTCAGCCGGTCGATATCCGGCGGCTCCACCGACAGCAGGTGGAAGGCGATCCGCTGCGCACTCTTGGGACCGACGCCCGGCAGCTTGCCGAGTTCGTCGATCAGATCCTGGACGGGGCCTTCAAACAAAGAAGTCAGGCCTCCGGCAGACCGGGTGCGACCTGACCGGCCAGCGGACCGAGATGGGTCTGCGCCAGGATCGCGAACTGACGTGCCGCGTCGGCGATCGCGCCGACAATCAAATCCTGCAGCGTTTCGACGTCCTGGGGGTCGACGACCTTCGGGTCGATCTGCACCGCGGCGACTTCCCCGCTGCCCTTCATGGTCACCTGCACCAGCCCACCGCCGGCCTGGCCGTGCACCTCCGCGGCGGCCAGCGCCGCCTGGGCTTCCATCAGCTTCTGCTGCATTTCCTGAGCCTGCGCCAGCGCGGCCTGCAGACCCGGCATCAGCTGGTCACGCATCTCCTCCGCCCGCTCGCGAAATCCCTCCAGGTTGGGTATCTCACCGGGTTGCATGACAGTCTCCTTGCGTCTGGGTCTCGACTTGGTTGCGCCTGCGGATTAGGGCGGTCAGCGACTTCAAGCGTAGACGGCAAAGAGTTACGGTGACGCGCGTGCTTATGTCCACCCGTACGCGTGTCGTCGCCGCAGCATGCACCACCATGTTGCTGGTCGCGTCGACGGTGACCAGCCCCCTCGCCCACGCCGCACCCAACATCGCCGGGATGATCGTCTTCCTCGACCCCGGCCACAACGGCGCCAACGACGCATCGCTGACCAAGCAGGTGCCCACCGGCCGCGGTGGCACCAAGGATTGCCAGACGTCGGGCACCAGCACCAACGACGGGTTCCCCGAGCACACCTTCAACTGGGACACCGTGCTGCTGATCCGCCAGATGCTGACCCAGCTCGGTGTCCGCACGGCGATGTCGCGCGGTAACGACAACCAGGTCGCGGCCTGCGTCGACGAACGCGCCGCGATGGCCAACGCCCTGGCGCCCAACGCCGTCGTCTCCATCCACGCCGACGGTGGCCCGACGACCGGCCGCGGCTTCCACGTCAACTACTCCAACCCGCCGCTGAACCAGGCGCAGTCCGGCCCGTCGGTTCAGCTCGCCAGGATCATGCGCGACCAGATGGTGGCCTCCGGGCTGCCTGCCGCCAACTACATCGGCTCCGACGGCCTCTACGGCCGCTCCGACCTCACCGGGCTGAACCTGGCCGAATACCCCTCGGTGCTGGTCGAATGCGGCAACATGAAAAACCCCGCCGACTCGGCACTGATGGAAAGCCCGGAGGGCCGTCAGAAGATCGCGGCGGCTGTGGTCCAGGGCATCACCGCGTTCCTGGCCACCCAACCTGCCAGGACCAGTTAGGCGGCCCGCGCCAGCTAGCTCTCGACAGTCTTCTTCAGGTTGGCCAGCACCTCGTCCTGAATCCGGCGCAGGCCCAGTGGTGCGAAGGTCTTCTCGAAGAAGCCCCCGATGCCGCCCGCGCCGGTCCACGTGGTCTTGACGGTGACGCTGGAGCCCGGGCCGGACGGTGCGACGGTCCAGTTGATCACCATCGACGAGTTCGCGTCCTTCTCGATGACGGTGTGACCGGCGACGTCGACGGCGACCTGCACCTCACGCACCCGCGACTTGGTGGCCTGCAGCTTCCACTTCGCGACGGTGCCCGGGCCCTGACCACCCTGCAGCACCTGGTACTCGCTGTACTGCGGTGACAGGATCTTCGGGCGGACGCCCTGGTAGTCGGCGATCGCGGCGAGCACGGTCGCTGGTTCGGCGTCGATCAAGATCGTGCTGGCGGCGCTGACCTGTCCCATCAGGTAATACTCCTCGAGTGAAGGTGGTTCGGTGTGATCCACCAGCCATGCGGTCGCATCGGCTGTGGCTGCGGACTAGCGTAGTCATGTGCCTGTTTCCGCAGCACTGACAGCTCACGCCAAGGGTGTGGACCGGCTGCTGGCCAGCTACCACGCCATCCCTACGAACGCTTCGATACGCCTGGCCAAACCCACGTCCAACCTGTTCCGCGCACGCGCCAAACGCAACGCCCCCGGACTGGACACCTCCGGACTCACCGGCGTGATCTCCGTCGACCAGGCCGCCAAGACCGCCGACGTCGCCGGAATGTGCACCTACGAAGACCTGGTGGCCGCGACCCTGCCCTACGGTCTGTGCCCGCTGGTGGTCCCGCAGCTCAAGACGATCACCCTCGGCGGTGCGGTGACCGGGCTCGGCATCGAGTCGGCGTCGTTCCGCAACGGATTGCCGCACGAGTCGGTCATCGAAATGGACATCCTCACCGGCTCCGGTGAAGTGATCACCGCCAGCCGCGAGCATCACCCCGACCTGTTTCGAAGCTTCCCCAATTCCTATGGCACCCTTGGCTATTCGGTGCGACTGCGGATCGAGCTGGAACCGGTCAAGCCGTTCGTGGCGCTCAAGCACCTGAGGTTTCACACGCTGGCCGACCTGGTCGCGGCGATGGACCGCATCATCGAGACCGGCGGATACCAGGGCACGCGCGTCGACTACCTCGACGGCGTGGTGTTCAGCGCCGACGAGAGCTACCTGTGCCTGGGCATGCAGACCGCCACCGCCGGCGGCGTCAGCGACTACACCGGCCAGGACATCTACTACCGGTCCATTCAGCACTCCGACGGTGTGAAGGACGACCGCCTGACCATCCACGACTACCTGTGGCGTTGGGACACCGACTGGTTCTGGTGCTCGCGCGCGTTCGGGGCGCAGAACCCGAAGCTTCGCCGGTTCTGGCCACGGCGCTACCGGCGCAGCAGCTTCTATTGGAAGCTCATCGGCTACGACCAGAAGTTCAACATCGCCGACCGGATCGAGGCCCGCAACGGCCGCCCGCCCCTGGAACGCGTGGTCCAGGACGTCGAGGTGCCGATCGAACGGACCGAAGAGTTCCTGGAGTGGTTCTTGACCGACGTTCCGATCGAACCGCTCTGGCTGTGCCCGCTGCGACTGCACGACACGGGAGGCTGGCCGCTGTACCCACTGCGGGCGGGTCACACCTATGTGAATATCGGATTCTGGTCATCGGTGCCCGCGGGACCGAGCCCTGGCCACACCAATCGGCTCATCGAAGAGAAGATCAGCAGGCTCCACGGCCACAAGTCGCTGTATTCCGACGCTTTTTACACCCGTGAGGAGTTTGACGACCTCTACGGTGGCGAAACCTACAAGACAGTAAAAAAGACCTACGACCCCGATTCGCGGCTGCTCGACCTCTACGCAAAGGCGGTGCAACGACAATGACGACCGACCGTGACAACGCAGCCCATGTGCCAGGCAGGTTCAGCCTGTCCGAAATCCTGGAGATCCTCGCCGCCGGCGGCGAGCTGCCGCTGAAGTTCACCGCGTACGACGGCAGCACCGCCGGCCCTGCCGATGCCGAGCTGGGCCTGGACCTGCTCACGCCGCGCGGCACCACCTACCTGGCCACCGCCCCGGGTGATTTGGGCTTGGCCCGGGCCTACGTCGCCGGTGACCTGGAGATGCACGGCGTGCACTCCGGGGACCCCTACGAGCTGCTCCGGGCGCTCGCCCAGAACCTCGACTTCAAGCTGCCGCCGCCGCGGGTGCTGGTCGATATCGTGCGCTCCATCGGCATCGAGCACCTCAAGCCGATCGCCCCGCCGCCTCAGGAGGCGCTGCCGCGGTGGCGCCGCTTCGCCGAGGGCCTGCGCCACAGCAAGAGGCGCGACGCCGACGCCATCCACCACCACTACGACGTGTCCAACACGTTCTACGAGTGGGTGCTCGGCCCGGCGATGACCTACACCTGCGCCTGCTATCCCAGCCTGGACGCGACGCTGGAGGAAGCGCAGGAGAACAAGTACCGCTTGGTGTTCGAGAAGCTGCGCCTGCAGCCGGGCGACCGGCTACTCGACGTCGGCTGCGGCTGGGGTGGCATGGTTCGCTACGCGGCGCGGCAAGGGGTGAAAGCCATCGGCGTCACGCTGTCTCGAGAGCAGGCCGTCTGGGCGCAGAAGGCAATCGCCGAACAGGGGCTGGCCGATCTGGCCGAGGTACGCCACAGTGACTACCGCGATGTGGTGGAGAGCGGTTTCGACGCGGTGTCCTCGATCGGCCTGACCGAGCACATCGGCGTGGCCAACTACCCGGCGTACTTCGAGTTCCTGCACACCAAGCTGCGCACCGGCGGCCTCCTGCTCAACCACTGCATCACCCGCCCGGACAACAAGACTGGCCCCAGCGCCGGTGGTTTTATCGACCGCTACGTCTTCCCCGACGGGGAGCTGACCGGCTCCGGGCGCATCATCTCCGAAGCCCAGGACGTGGGTCTGGAAGTGGTTCACGAGGAGAACCTGCGTCACCACTACGCGATGACGCTGCGCGACTGGTGCCGCAACCTCGTCGAGCACTGGGACGAGGCCGTCGAGGAAGTCGGCCTGGCCACCGCCAAGGTGTGGGGCCTCTACATGGCCGGGTCGCGGGTTGGCTTCGAAACGAATGTGGTTCAGCTGCACCAGGTGCTGGCGGTCAAGCTTGACGAACGGGGCGGCGACGGCGGGCTGCCGCTGCGCCCGTGGTGGACCTCCTGACCTTCTGGTTGGGAGTTAAACGGCCGACCCGGGCAGCTGGCCGCCGCAGCGATTCTTGATGTCTACCAACGGTTGTCGGATGCTGGTGATGTCGGTTGCCGTTTGCGGGTTGGCGGCCATGTAGGCCTTTACCCGGTCGAGCACCTGGGCCCGAGGAACTCCGGCCATGCTGGTGAAGAAGGCATTGACGTCAGGATGAGTGAACAGGTAGGCCGAGGTCGCGGCCTGCACACCCATCCGCACACCTTCCATATCGGCGGCCGTGCAGTTCGGCGGCGGCGGTGGCACATCAGGATCTGCTGCCGCAGAAGGACTTTGGCCGAACATGGCGACAGCGATCGCGCCGCATCCGGCGAGCGTAGCCATTAGTCGACGAGTCTCGATGCTCATGCGTCGACGGTAGGGGCCTGCGCGCAGGCGCGCTCCGCAGCACAGGAAAGACACAGAACCCGTCGGGCAGGTTCACAGGGTGCACACCGAATCGCCAAGCCCCGGCGTCACTTCAGGGGCGGTCAGCGGATCCACAGCGCGTCGCGTGCGTCCGTGCCGATTCTGGATGGCGAGGCCTTCCCGCGCCCAATACTCGAATCCTCCGATGAGTTCGCGCACCCGGGTGTAACCCAATTCGGTGAGAGTGAGGGCGGCGCGGGTCGAGCCATTGCACCCCGGCCCCCAGCAGTACACGACGATGTCCGCACTTAAATCCGGCAGCTCGAGGCGGGCACGCTGGCGCAGTTCGTCGCCAGCGATGTGCCTGGCACCCGGGATGTGGCCCTGGTCCCATGCGGCCAGCGACCGGGTGTCCACCACGACCGGCGATACCCCTGCCTGGCGCGCTGCGGCGAGGTCGGCAGGGTCGGTCTCGAACGCGAGTTTGGCGGCGAAGAACTCTCGGGCAGTCACAGTCATACCTACGATCGAACATCGCCGGGCGTCCAGCCGGAACGGGTGATCGACGGAAATCGAGCCGATGTACCGGCGAACCGATGGGATCATGGCGCGTGTGCCGAATAATCAGCGGATGACTCTCGATCACACCGACGAGTTGATTCTCGTTTCACTGCAGACCGATGGCCGCATCAGCATGGCCGATCTCGCCAGGGCCGTCTCGTTGTCCCCCAGCTCGGCGGCCGATCGCGTGCGGCGGCTGGTCGACGCGGGAATCATCACGGGATACACCGCCACCGTCGACGCCCAGGCCCTGGGGTACGCGATCACCGCGTTCGTGCGCTTGGCCTTTCCTTCCGGCAACTACAAGCCCGTCCACGACCTCCTCGCAGTACTCCCGGAAGTCGTTGAGGCCCATCACGTCACCGGAAACGACTGCTTCATCATGAAGGTTCTCGCCCGGTCGATGACCGACCTCGAACGGATCACCGGCAAGCTCGCCACGCTGGGGAGCATCACCACGAGCGTCGTCTATTCCAGTCCGCTTCCGTCACGACGAATCCCCCCGGCGTGAGCCGCTCCCGTCAGAGCGTCGCGGGCAGCTGATCCAGATCGGCAAAGAAGCCCGCCACATCGGAATCGGCGAACGGCTTGAATCCGCCAAAGATGGCCTCGGGCTTCGGCTGCCACGCGACGAGAGCGTCGAGCAGGGTGTGCAGAACACTCTCGTCGAGGCCATCGCGCACCACGATCACAGCACCGGTGGCGTTGTCGTAGCGGCCGATGATCTTCGTCGTGTCGGCGTTGGCCGGCGTGGACTTCCAGACGTCTTCGAGCACGATTGTGGCGCGCACGTCGCCGGAGACGACGGCGTCGATCTGTCCCTGCCAGGGCGGGGTTGGCCGCAGGGTGCCGACGTCGTCGAGTGAACATCCGATGCGCTGCAACAGAATTGCCAGCGCGAAGTAGCTCGAGCTGCACGACCGGTTGATGTACCCGAATGACGCTCCGGCGAGGTCGGCAATGCCGGTGGCGGGATCGTCCTTGCGCACCACCACAACGCTCGGAAGTGCCGTTCCCCCGGTGAATTTCGACGTGACGATCGCAAAGCCGCGGTAGTACCGATCGCCGGCCGCCCACACTCGGTGGAAATCCGCGATCGGCATGAACACGATGTCGGGCTCGTGAGCGGCCACACTACGGTCCAGCTCTGGCAGGTCCGTGGTGGTGGACGTGGTGATGCCCACCCGGGGCAGGAACTCACTCCACGGCTTCTCGTCGGGGTGCAGCCCCAGGTTGTCGTCGATCAGGAAGCTGGGCACGCGGATCGTCAGCCGTCGATCTTGCGGGCGCCCAACTCGCTCTGCAACAGCTCGAGGGCCACTTCCTCGGGATCGCGCCGCGGGGCGGCGTCGTCGTCGCGACCGACCTCGGCGATCATGCTGTTCTCTTCAGCCAGTTGCGCTTCGACCGGGTCGGACTCAGGCTCCGGCGGCAGCGGCTCGGCATCCTGCACCGGCTGGCCGAGGCCGACCTCACAGCGCACCCGCCAGTCCACGCCGAGCGCGTCCTTGAGGGCATCGCGGATGACGTCGGCGTTGCGTTGTTCACTCAGCCGCTTGGCCAGTGGCGCCGACGGGTGTCCCAGCACCAAGGTGTCACCATCGACGGCCCGAACGATCGCGGCATCCAGCATGGCGTAGACCGGCTTACTGCGGTCACGGACCTTCTCGCGCACCGTCGGCCACATGCTGCGCACGGCCGCGGCACCAGGCTCACCGGCGGCGGCAGCCGCGGGTGGCGCGGCGGGCTCGGTAGCGGGCGGCGGTGGCACGGTCGGTTCGGCCACCGGTTCAGGCGTCGCGACGGGCTCAGGCCTCGCGACGGGCTGGGGCGCAACGGGCTCAGGCCTCGCGACGGGCTGGGGCGCGACCGGCTCTGGCGTGGCGACGGGCTCTGGCGTGGCAACCGGTTCCGGCCGGACGGGCTCGACGACCGGTTCGGGCCGCACGGCTGGTTCCACCTTGGCGACCGGTTCCACCTTGGCGGCTGGCTCGGGCCTGGCGGCTGGCTCGGGCGTAGGCGTCGGCGTCGGCGTCGGCTCGGCAGCGGGCGGTGGCGCCTGCGTCTTACGCACGAACTGCTTGGCCGGCGCGGCGGCCGGTGCGCCATTGCTCATCGCGGCCTCGCCCGCGGGTATCGAAATGTCCATCCTGGTCTCGATGCGCTCGATGCGCTGCAGCAGTGCCGCCTCGGTGTCACTGGCCGACGGCAGCAACAACCGCGCACAGACCACCTCCAGAAGCAGTCGCGGGGCCGTCGCGCCGCGCATCTCCCCCAGTCCGGCGTGCACCACCTCGGCGTACCGCGTCAGCGTGGCGGGGCCGACGCGAGTGGCCTGGTCACGCATCCGGTCCAGGATGTCATCGGGCGCATCGACGACACCTCGGCTGGCCGCATCCGGAACCGCTTGCAGCACAATCAAATCCCGGAACCGTTCGAGCAGGTCGGTGGCGAACCGGCGCGGATCGTGACCGGCGTCGATCACCGACTCCACCGCGCTGAACAGCGCAGCGGCATCGCCGGCGGCCAGCGCGTCCACCGCATCGTCGATCAGCGCTACGTCGGTGGCGCCCAGCAGCGCCAGCGCCCGCTGATAGTGCACGTGGTTGTCCTGGGCACCGGCGAGCAGCTGGTCAAGCACGCTCAACGTGTCGCGGGGCGAGCCGCCACCGGCGCGGATCACCAGCGGGAACACCGCATCGTCGATCTTGACGTCCTCGGACGCACAGATCTTCTCGATCAGCGAGCGCATCGTGCGGGGTGCCAGCAGCCGGAACGGGTAGTGGTGGGTGCGCGATCGGATCGTCGGCAGCACCTTCTCCGGTTCGGTGGTGGCGAACACGAAGATCAGATGCTCGGGCGGCTCCTCGACGATCTTGAGCAGCGCGTTGAAACCAGCGGTGGTGACCATGTGCGCTTCGTCGATGATGAAGATGCGGTAGCGCGACTGTGCCGGCGCGTAGAACGCCCGGTCCCGCAGCTCGCGGGTGTCGTCCACACCGCCGTGGCTGGCGGCGTCGAGTTCGGTGACGTCGACGCTGCCGCCGCCGTTGGGGGCCAGCGCCACGCACGAGTCGCACACCCCGCACGGCGTCGGCGTCGGGCCCTGCTCACAGTTCAGCGAGCGAGCGAGGATGCGCGCCGACGACGTCTTTCCGCAGCCGCGCGGACCGGAGAACAGGTACGCGTGGTTGATCCGATGCGCTGACAGCGCGGTGGACAGTGGTTCGGTGACGTGCTCCTGGCCCACCACCTCGGCAAAGGTTGCCGGCCGGTACTTGCGGTAGAGCGCCACGGGTGAAGGTTACCGACCTTGGGTGACAGCGGTGGCGCCCAGCAGGGACTCGGTGGCGGCCAGCAGCGCACAGGTGGCCAGCCCGTCGATCGCGTCGGTGAGATCCGACACCGGCGGGAACGTCGGCGCAATGCGAATGTTCTTGTCGTCCGGATCTTTTCGGTACGGGAACGACGCGCCCGCCTCGGTGACCGCAATGCCGGCGTCCTTGGCCAGTGCGACGGTGCGCTTGGCCGTCCCTGGCAACACGTCGAGGCTGATGAAGTAGCCGCCCTTGGGCTCGGTCCAGGAGGCGACCTTGGACTCGGACAGCCGCTTGTCGAGGATGTCGAGAGCCAGCGCAAACTTCGGCGCCAGCAGCTGCTGATGGCGCAGCATGTGCAGGCGCACCCCGTCGGCGTCGGAGAAGAACAACAGGTGCCGCAGCTGGTTGATCTTGTCAGGGCCGATCGACTTCTTACCGGCGTACTGCAGATACCAGGCGATGTTGCCCAGCGAGCCACCGAAGAAGCTCACGCCGGCCCCGGCGAAGGTGATCTTCGACGTCGAGGCGAACACGTAGGGCCGGTTCGGGTGACCGGCCGCCTCCGCCAGTCCGAGGATGTCGACCTGCCGGGGGAAATCCAGAGTCAGAATGTGCACCGCGTAGGCGTTGTCCCAGAACAGCCGGAAATCCGGTGCGGCAGTCTGCATTTGCACCAGCCTGCGGACCACTTCCCAGGAGTAGGTGGTTCCGGTCGGGTTCGAGAACATCGGTACGCACCACATGCCCTTGATCGCCGGGTCGGCGGCGACGAGCTCCTCGATGAGGTCGACGTCGGGGCCGTCCTCGAGCATCGGAACACTGATCATCTCGATGCCGAAGCTCTCGGTGATCGCGAAGTGGCGGTCGTATCCCGGTGCCGGGCACAAGAACTTGACGACCGGCTCCTCGATCCACGGCCGCGGCGAGTCCACGCCGCCGTGCAGCAACGAGAACACGATGATGTCGTGCATCAGCTCCAGGCTGGCGTTGTTGCCGGCAATCAGGTTGGGCACCGGGATGCCGAGCAGCTCGCTGAACACTGTTCGCAGCCCGGGCAGTCCGTGCAGGCCGCCGTAGTTGCGGGTGTCGGTGCCGTCCTCGTCGCGGTACTGCTCGGCGGGCAGGCTCAGCAGCGCGTTGGACAGGTCGAGCTGCTGTGCCGACGGCTTGCCGCGGGTGAGGTCCAGGGACAGCTTCTTGGCCTGCAGGTCGGCGTAGTTCTGCCGCTGCAATTCATGCTGGGCTTGCAATTCGTCGGGGCCCAGGGACAAAAACGACACCGTGCGCCTTTCAAGAGGGGGACCCCGCGCACCCGCCAGAGCCCATTGACCCTTGCTGCCTTCCGGCCCTGGGGGAGTTCACAGGATAGACGCCGCGCGGGGTCCATCGCGAGTGTAATACCCGCCGGGTGCCGGCCCGTCAGGCAGCCGGGGCGAGAGCCTTCCTCAGTCGGCTACCATTGCCGACGGAGGATTCGCCTAGTGGCCTATGGCGCTCGCCTGGAACGCGGGTTGGGTTAATAGCCCTCAGGGGTTCAAATCCCCTATCCTCCGCACCTGTCCGAGGTGCGATCGGGGGATCAAAGCGCCTGGTCGCACCTCGGATTTTCGCCTGAGGAGGGGTATGCGCGTCGTCGCGACAGCAGCGCACATCGCGTTGTGGGTACTGTCCGGCGTCCTGTACTTCCTGTTCGTCCTGCCGCGGTGGTGGGAGTTGATGGGCGACACGTCCCACACGCTGGGCACCGTGCTCCGCATCGTCACCGGCGTGCTGATCGCGCTGGCCGCCCTGCCCGTCCTGCTCACCCTGCTGCGAACCCGCCAGCCTGAGCTCGGTACGCCCCAGCTGGGGCTGCGGCTGCGGGTGTGGTCGATGATCCTGTACGTGCTGGCCGGCGTATTGATCGTCGGGGCAGCGGTCGCCGAGATCTGGGTCAGCCTGGACAAGGGCGGACCATGGTTGTTCGGGGTGTATGGCGCGGCCGCCGCGATCGCGATCCTGGCGTTGCTGGCGTTCTACCTGGCACGCACCGCCGAGCTGCCGGCCAAGGCGCCAAAGCCCAAGAAAGAGAAGAAGAAGCGCGGCAAGACGGCCGAGGCTGACGCGTCCGACGGCGAATCGGCCGACCAGCCCGCTGCAGCCGAAGAGATCGAAGAGACCACCGCGATCGAAGAGACGGCAACCGAGGACGAGCCGGCCGAGGTGTCGGCCGCCGAGACAGTGACAGAGGCAGAGGCAGACGCCGACTCCGCCGGCGGCCTGCGCAACAAGCGTCCGACCGGAAAGACGAATCATCGGCTGCGTCGGCGCAATCAAGGCACCGTCGCGGTCGACGAGTCGGAGTAACCGGCCCCGCGTCGAGATCGACGTTTTGGCGCAATTCTCTCGAACTTCTCCGCCCAATCGTTGGTTTGGGCGGTGGGCGCGCCCCCTATGCTGAGCGAGTGCACAACACCTCCCCCTATCGGGTCGTCCAGTGGACGACCGGCAATGTCGGCAAAAGCTCCGTCCAGGCGATCACTGCCAATCCCACCCTCGAACTCGTCGGCTGTTATGCCTGGTCAGACGCGAAGTCTGGCCGCGACGTCGGGGAACTGGTCGGCATCGAACCGCTGGGAGTCACCGCGACCAATGACATCGACGCCCTGCTGGCGCTGAAGCCGGACTGCGTGATCTACAACCCGATGTGGATCGATGTCGATGAGCTGGTCCGGATCCTGTCGGCCGGCGTCAACGTGGTCGCCTCGGCGTCGTTCATCACCGGTCAGAACCTCGGCGCGGGCCGCGCCCGCATCGAAGAGGCATGCAAAAGCGGTGGGTCGACGATGTTTGGTTCAGGCGTGAGCCCCGGCTTCGCCGAGCTGCTGGCGATCGTCGCCGCCACCGCGTGCGATCGCGTCGACAAGGTCATCATCCAAGAAACAGCCGACACCACCCTGTACGACTCCCCCGAGACAGAGCGCCCTGTCGGATTCGATATGGCGATCGACGATCCCGCACTGCAGCCGATGGCCGCCAAGGGCACCGCGGTGTTCGCCGAGGCCGTGCAATTGGTTGCCGACTCGCTCGGTGTCGAGCTGGACGAGATCAAATGCGTGTCCGAATACGCGCAGACCACTGAGGATCTGCCGATGGCGTCGTGGACCATCAAGGCCGGCCACGTGGCCGGTGTCTACGCCAGCTGGCAGGGTATCGCCAACGGCAAGACCGTCATCGACATCAACGTGCGGTGGAAGAAGGGCCAGACCCTCGAGCCCGATTGGCAGCTCGACGGTGATGGCTGGAAGATCACCATCGAGGGACGCCCGACCGTCAATATGCAGGTCGGGTTCCTGCCGCCGCCCGACATGATCGAGAACGCCAAGACGCTCGAGGATTTCTTCGTGCTCGGCCACATCATGACCGCGATGCCGCCGATCCATGCCATCGCCGCTGTCGTCGCGGCTCCGCCGGGAATCGCGACCTATAACGACCTCAACCTGCCCAAGGCCCGCGGCGTCGTGCCGTCAAGCTAGACGCAAAGGCCGCCACTCAGATAACCGAACGGGCCGGTGGCCTGCACGCAGGCCGACGGTTGCCCGAAGTAAAACGGGCCACGCCAGTCATGGGGTCCGCGATCGTCGTCTCGCCAGTCGTCGTGCCCGTGGCCGTGGCCCGGGTCCGCGGAGGCAAAGCCGGCGCCAAAGCCAAGGCCGGCCAAACCCAGCGCTCCGGAGAGTGCCGCTGCTGCTGCGATTTTCGTCAGTGTCATCGTGCTGATCCTTTACGACTTGAGGCGCCCCGACCCCGTCGCACGTTTAGCAACAAGGGGCACTTTAGTCGAATTCCTGCACGCACCAACAACTTACGGAGGCGTCAGCCACACGAAAGTTTGCCATCGGGCCGCACCGATTATTGCTACGGCTCCGGGGTGATGACCGCCGGCGTCTGCAGAGTCAGGCCGATATTGGAGATGTTGATGACACCGAACGCGGTGAAGTTCTCGTACGCAGTCGCCGAGCTGGTGATCTGCAGCGTCAGATCTCCCGGGGTGACCGGGTCATCCGAGGTATAGACGATGTTCTCCATGTCGACGCTCACGCTGCGGCTGCGCCCATCCAGCGTCACCGCCACCGGCGTGACGAGGTTGCCCACCACCAAGCCGGTGTTGTTGTCCACCAGCTGGGCGTAGACGAAGCGGCTGTTGCCGAGACCCTGGTAGTCGAACGTCAACGTCGGCGCGCCGACCGTCTGATCCAGCCCGGTGAGGTCGAGATTGACGTTGATGGCATTGCGGGCCTTGGACGCCAACCCCAGCGAATAGGGAATCGAGGCCTTCGGCGCCGGCCCCGAACCACCGACGATCGGCACGAGGCCCAATGTGCCGCCGGAAGCCCCGGTGGCCGCGGTGAAATTCGAGCCGAAGAACTGGCTTCCTGCGGTCGGCAGGTAGGTGGACTGGAACCAGTTCCCGTTCTGGTCGGTGTACTGGAAGTTCGGCGACGCCAACACCACATCGCCCTTGACGTACTCGTCCAGCCAATTCAGCGCCGCGTCCAGGTTGCGGGTGCCGGTGGTGTCGGGCTTCGTCAGGCAGACCCCGTGGCCGGTGCAGGACCAGATCATCTTGGCGGGCACGCCCGGCTGCAGCGCCTGCGCGTTCTGGATGGCCTGCTGCAGGGTGAACAAGACGTCGATCGTGCCCTGCTCGAACAGCGTGGGCGCGGTGATGTTGCCGACCACGAAATCGGGCCCGCTGCTGGACAATACGGCCTGCGCGGTATTGCTGATGAAGCCCGTCAGGATGCCGCTGATGACGCCCAGATAGATCTGGTTGTTGATCCGCGCATTGCTCAACACCAGCGACAGTAAAAGCAGTGAGGAATAGGCGGTCTTGAAGGCGCCGTCGGGGTAGAGCGCCTCGTTCAGCGAGTTCCACGCGATGCCCGGCACGATGGCGTCGATGCGGGAATCGGTGCCCGCCGAGGCCAGCTGGATGCCACCGCCGTAGGAGCCGCCGACCATGCCCACCTTGGGATCGTTGGGCGCGTTGAGATCCGAGGTGGGTTGCGTCGCAATCCAATTGATCATCGCTTTGACATCGCGGCCCTCGAACGCGGGGCTGTCGAGCTGCAGGATACCGCCGGAGGCGAATTCCCCGCGGGGATCCCAGGAGACGACGTTGTAACCGTCGTTGCGCAACGATTGCACGCCGGGGGTGAGCCCGCTGATCCCGTATGGCGTATAGGGATCCGTCTGGCCGGCGGTCGCCAGGCCGGGGCCGTTGAGGACGGTCGGTGCCAGGTCTCCGGCCGGGACTCCGTCGGGTCCCAGCGTCGAGGCCGGGAACCAGTTGAGACTGATCAGTGTGCCGTCGAAGGACGGCATCTTGTAGGTGAACGCCAGCGGATCGCCGAGCGGGTTATCAAGCCCGGGATTCGGCACGAACGTGACCATCTGGGAATACCCGATCACGGGAGCCAGGAGCTCACCGAGGATCGGGGTCCGGTGCAGGACGACAATCACCTGTCCGGCGAGGCCGCCCAGGATCGGGATGCTTTCGATGATCTTGTCGAACTGGGTCTTCTCGGCCACCAGGATCTTGAACTGCTCACTACCCGTGGTGAGGATCGATTGGTTGGGCAGATAGGTGAAGTTGCCGAGTACGTAGTTGGTGTCGTTCACGTTCGAGAACGTGAGCTTGCCACCCGCACTCGGACCACTGATCAGGGTGTAGGTGAGCGGGTTGGTCGACGTTGTCGTCGCTCCGGTGCTGCCGTTGTAAATACCGTCGATGATGCCCAGCGACTGGTTGATGCTGATGGGGTTGCTGAGCGTCAGCGACGCCGTGGCCAACGCCGACGTCATGCTGTGGGCCGCGGCGGTCTCCCGGCGCTGGAGCGCCGCAAAGGCAAGGGCCAGTGGCGAATCAGCGGGCACCGTCGGCAGTCCGCCGGACAACTGATCGGCCGCAGTGTGCACCGCCTTGGTCAGGCGGGTGGCAATAGGCGTGGCCGACACCGACTGCGCGGTCGCACTTGGCGAGTTTGCCGTCAGCTCAGCTGAACCGGCTCCGCCCGACGACGCTGCCGTGACCGTCTGGCCTTGGCCTGCCCCGGAGTTCGACTGCTTCGCACTGCTCTTGGCGCCACCGGTACTTCCGGTCTGACTCGATCCGGCCGTCCCGGATCGCTTCGACGATGCAGTGGCGTGGGACGAGCCCTTGGCCCCCGCACTCGAGGAGCCGGATGTCGAGGAATTCCCGCCTCCCGCCGACGATCCCGCCGGGTTGTCAGCCCATGCGACCCCGTATCCCGTGGAGAACAGTGCGGCACCGACTCCGAGAGCCACCGCCAATCCGCCAACCCGCCCAACAAAGCGTGAAGCACCCATAATTGTCTACCTCCCGACCAACGGCGACAGCGCCTTTGCGGAGGGTAAACCCGTCGAGCGGCACGGGGCCGGGAATTGCCGAAACTGTCAGTTATCAGTTTGCTGACTTTGCGGATTCAACCGATTCGCGTTGAGCGCCAAAGAATCAGGCGTAGTCGAAATGCGTCGAACCCATGCCGTCGGGCGTGGTGTAGTCGAGGTAGACCGGACCGTGCTGGAACGGCGCGTACCCGGTGTTGATCAGTCCGCTCGTGATCACCGTCGGCCGGTTCTGCGAAGTGACGATGTAGGAGTACAGCAGCACCCCGTCCGGGGTGTAGACCGAGATCCTGGTTCCCACCGGCACGCTGCCACCGCCAACCATCGAGGACAGGATGGTGCCGTACACGCCACCGGAATCGATGATCGCCCCGACGGTCGTCGGCGTCCCGTTGTTGATCTTGACGTTCAGATACGCATCGGGCGCGCCGGATACCGAGGTCCGGGTCGGCAGCGGGTTGGGGCCGAACACCATCACACCGGCGACGCCGAGCAACAAGCCCTGATAAAGGAACACGCCTTGGCTGAGGTCACCGGGCAGCGCGGTGGTCGGGATACCGACCGGCCCGGGGCCCGCTGCGTTGGCGCCGATTCCGAGCACGCCGGAGGCACCGCCGAGCTGATGGAAGAAGGACAGGGCCGCCGCCGCGTCGTCGGCATCGACGATGTTGACGTTGGTGGGCCCGGAGACGATGCCGTTGCCGAAGTTCACCGTCGTGGTGTAGGTCGTGTAGCTGTAGGACAGCCCGCCGCTGTAGCCGCTCGTGCCGGTACCGGTCGGTGCGCCGAGGGGGACGGCGTCGCCCACTGAAGCGGCGGTGAGAACCAGGCCCGACGAACCGGAGTCGACGAGGACCGGCGTGCTGGGTCCGCCGTTGACCGAGATGTAGACGATCGGCTCGGTGGTGGATCGCATGGTGACCGGGACCACGGCGTAGACCCGGCCGTTCAGGGCGGCCGTGCTGACCAGGTTCTGCACCGGCGTGATGCCGCCCGTTCCCTCGAAGGCGCCGACCAGCGGCAGGAACAGACCGGCACTGCTCAGTGCGGTGGTGGCAAGCGTCGGAAGCAGCAGCGCGCCCAACAGGCTGACGCCGGCCAGCTCGTGAACGATCGGGACGCCGGACGTCCTGGCGTAGAGCGACTGGGCCGGCGTGATTGTGGCCTGCCAGGTGTTCAGCGCCAACGCGGCTTGTGTGAGCAGGATCTGCGGGGCGACTGACACCACGCCTGCAGCGAAATTGCCACTGCCCCAAGTCTGTTGCTGCAACAACGACCGTGCGTCCGCGATCTGCTGCAGGGCCAGACCCACCGCGACATTCGCCACGACCGGCGGCGTCGACGGCAGCCAGGAGGTGCTGCTGGGAGTCGCGTTGGCGGCGGCGGGGACGGCCGCGGGACTCGTAGCGGCCGTCGCCTGCACGCGCTTAGCGGCCGCGGGGGCGTTGCTCACCGCGGCCTTCGACGCCTTGCGCGTGCTGGTGGATCCGCGCGACGAGGTGGCTTCACTGCTGCGCGCCGAATGGGCGGTGGCCTTCTTCGCGCCCGTCGAGTCACTGGCTGACGAGGATGCCTTACCCGCGCCCGCCCCTGCGCCGGAGTCGGCGTAGGCGACCGCGGATCCGCTGGCCAGGGCGGCGCCGATGCCCAGGGTTACCGCGCCGGCGCCCAGCCACGCGTACGGCTGGCGGGTCCGCCTGCTGACATCGTGCCTCATCGCTTTCCCCCAAGTGCACCCAAGGCGGCGACAGCCGATTGCACAGTCGCTAGTTTGCTGAGTGTCTACCACAGGAGGTTGCCGCGGCAATAGCCAACCCGCCCGACGGTCACGTGTGAATCTGCCAGCCGGTGGCCGGATCGACCAGGATGCCGGACATATCGACGACCTCGAAGGCGCTCATCGGCACGGTGTCCAGTTCGGCCTGAGCGGTGAGGTGCTCGGTGCCGGCCCAACCGTTGCTCATCGCGAGCAGCCCTGCACCATCCCGACCCGGCGTGGTCGAGTCATAGACGACGGCGCCGTGTTCCTGCAGCGCCCGCAGGACAACCTGGGTGGTGGCCGAGTATCCCGACATGTCGAAGTCGGCGCGCAGCCGCAGCACGCTGCCCATCGGCACGCCGTCCGGGTTGACGCCGGTACCGTCGCCCGCCCCTGCCGGCCAGGTGTAGCCGGTGCCCTTGTCCTTGGCGATGACGATGCCGAGCATGTGGTCGATGCTGCCGCGGGCCAAATCGTCGGGGCGCAGGATCAGCGGCAGGTAGGGCAGGCGCGAGGCGTTGGCCCACCCGGTGGCCGGGTACAGCGACGAGCTCATGTCGTAATGCACCCCCGCCTCGGCGATCCACTTCGACCCGTAGCGAGCGCGGTACAGGGCATTGCCTAAACCGTCGAGCGGGCTGTTGGCCGGCATCTCGACGCCGTTGGCCACGTTGTAGAGCTCCTGCGAGATGCAGGTGCCCTCTTGAAATACCAGGAGGTGGCGGTCCCAGGCCGGCAGCGACGGCATGCCCTCGACGATCGGCCGATTCGGAATCGCGTACGGCCTGCTGTCGATGCTGGGGCCGCTCGTCGAGTAGCCGCGGTTGAAGACCACGGACTCTTTGGGGTGCGTCGCGCCCACCACGTTGACCGGCATGCCGCCGGTGCTCTTCATCCACATGTTGCCCCAGCCGGCACCGAGCGTGGCACCTCGGCCGGCGCCCAGCACGTCGAGCCAGGTGGCGGATTTCGCTTGCACCGGAAGGCCGCTGATGTCGGCGTGGAAGATCGTGTCGGCGGGCATCAGGGTGCAGCCACAGAACGTGGTGAGACCGTTGCCGGCGATCGTGTTGCTGGGGCTGACGGTGATCGTGACCGCGACTTTGGTGGTGCCGCCGTGCCCGTCGGCGAGGGTCACCGAGAACGTGTCGATCTTGTCGGCGGTCGGCCCGGTGAACACCGCGGCCTTGGCACGCGCCGCAGCGGTCGGCGTGTAGGTGAAGGTGCCGTCGGCGTTGACGACGACCGAGCCCTTGGTCGTCGTGACCGACCCCACGAACGTGATCCCGTCGCCGTCGGCGTCGCCGCCGACCAACGCGCCGGTGACCACACCGGTGTTCACGTCGCGCGGCCCGATCGCGGCCTTGCCGGTCGGCGCGGTGTTCTTCGGGCTGATCGCCACGGTGACCGGGACCGCGAGGATTCCGCCATGGCCGTCGTCGACCGTGACGGTGAAGGTGTCGGTCTTGTCGGTCCCGGCCGCGGCGATATGCCGGGCCTCTGGAGTGGGTGTGTAGGTGAACGCGCCACCGCCGTTGATGGTGACAGTGCCGCCCTTGGCGGTGATCGGGCTGACGGTGTACAGCAGGCGGTCTTTGTCGGCGTCGGTACCGGTGACCTTGCCGTAGACCACCCCGGCGTTGGGGTTGGGGGCGTTGACGGTGGTCTTGGCGGTGGGCGCGGCGTTCTTCGGCACGATGGGCACAACGACCGCATTGGTGGCCGTCAATCCGGCCGGGTCGGTGACGACGACGTTCACCGTGTCGGCGGTCAGCAGGGCGTCGGCGTTGCTGAGTGCCGCGTTGTGGCGAGCCACCGCGGTCGGCGTGTAGGTGAAGACGCCCGCGGTGGTGATCGTCACCTTGCCCCTGCCCGACGTGCTGGCCCGGTAGGTGATCTTGTCGCCGTTCGGGTCGCTGGCGGTGACCGTTCCGGTCAGCGCTCCGGTTGCCGGTGTCGGCGCACTCAGCGCGACGCTCTGGATCACCGGGGCCGCGTTGACGGCGGCAGCGGCCGCCTCGGGTCGTCGCGTGACCGCCAGCACTGTCCACGACAGGGGCGAGTCGGGCGAAGGCGTAGCTGGCCGCGGGACGCCGCGCGTTACAGCCCTCGGTCGAGGGGAAGCCGAAAGTCGTTGATTGGCAACGGGTTTCTTATCCGCAGCCTTATTCGAGTGTCCGGGTGACTCATTTCGGCCCGAGGACGCCGATGAATCCGACGGGGCCGCCGACGCCACCCCGAGGCTGACGGTCGCTATGGCCAGACCCAGCCCGGCCGCAACCGCAAGTCCGCCAACCCGTCCCGCATACGCTGTCGTAGCCATCACTGCCCCTCCCCCAAGACGCAGCTCAACCCTAACGACGAGACGAGCTGGATCTTTCGGAATCGGCGAATAGGTCGACAAGACCCTCGATACTCACGTGTGTGGCCCCACGTGACAAGGCTCCTGGAGCCATTTCCGAGCAGTACATTGAGGCGGTCAACCAGGCCGACATCGAACGACTCATGAGCCTCTTCTCACCGACCGCGTCGCTGTTTCACCCGGCGGGTCTCTTCACCGACATCGACGCGATCCGGAACTTCTACGAGTCCGTCGTCTTCGCTGGACAAGCAACCACCGAGATCCAAGCCAAGTTCACCGACGGCGACGCCGAAATCCTGCAGATCAGGGCATCCAGCCCACTCGGCACACCGGGCCACTACGTCCATGCCGCTGACGTCTTCAAGATCCAGGACGGGCTGATCGAGCGGCTTGACATCTACTACCGATAGATGAGTCGTCGCTGGACTCGCCCTACTCCGAGCCGCGCATCTCATCGATGATTCGCTCCAGCGCGCTCACCCGTTCTTTTCTGTCCCCGGTTAGTTCCTCAAATCGGCAAGGCAGCGGGCCGCGCCGGGGCAGCTCCTCGCGATACAACTTCTTGAAGGCGGTATCAATCCAATTGCGGTAGAAGGATTCCACCGAGCGAATCCCGTCGTCTTCCATGGACGGATCAATCCGTGGGTCGCCGGTGAGGGGGAGAAAGGCGATCAGGTCGTAGCTCTGCAGCGCACTACTGTTGAGAACGGTGGTCCAAAGCTCCTCGATGTAGGCGGCTGTGATGTCTGAAGTGAATTTCAGATTATTCTTCCCCTGCATGTCAGCGCGGACTTCAACCGTTGCGCGCCTTTCGTTTTCAGGAACGCCTTCCTGGCCGCCCATTGCCCGCGCGTACTCCGAGTAGGGAATGAAGTCGAGACAGCTGCGATCGCAGATGACATCACCGTCGGCCCGCGTGTCCCGCGCACTGTTGATGCGATCAATCGCGTGCTGCGTCATCAGAGTGTTGCAGCGCTGACTTGCCCTCTCCGCGAAGTGAATACGCTCACCGTGAGCCGCAAGATAGCGATAGGGTTCGTCTTCGATCACGAATTCGGGGTGCTGAAGGTGAAAGTCCCGGACGAGCGTGGACTTGCCCATACTGTGAGCGCCACTGATGGCGATCCGCACCACTAGACCGGATTTCCGTCGTCATCCCAGTTCGCCGCGACCTTCTTGCTCGGCGGCACGCGCGGTGGTTCGCCCGGCATCTTGGGATAGTTCGGCGGGTACGGCAGGTCACCCAGACCGCGCTCCTCGTCGGCGGCCACCATCGCCAGCAGTGAATCGATCGACTGGGCAACCGAATCCAGGCCTTCCATGGGGTCGCCACGTTCGGCGATCAGCGCAGGCACCGTGGTGATGGTGAAGTCGTCCGGGTTGGCGCTGGACAATTCCTCCCACGTCAGCGGCGTTGACACGGTCGCGATCGCCGTCGCCCGCACCGAGTACGCGCTGGCGAACGTTCGGTCGCGGGTGTTCTGGTTGTAGTCGACGAACACCCGCTTGCCGCGTTCCTCTTTCCACCACGAGGTGGTCACCAGATCTGGTGCCCACCTTTCCATTTCGCGTGCTAGGGCGATCCCGGCGCGGCGCACCGCGACGAAGTCCCAGTCCGGCCGGATACGCACGAACACGTGTACCCCACGCCCTCCGGAGGTTTTCGGGTAGCCGACCAACCCGAGCTCGTCGAGCACCGGCTTGAGGATGTCGACGGCGATGGTGCGAGCCTCGGCGAAGCCGGTCCCTGGCTGGGGATCGAGGTCCACCCGCAGCTCGTCGGGGTGGTCGGTGTCCGGGCAGCGAACCTGCCACGGGTGCAACGTGATTGTGCCCATCTGCGCGGCCCAGACGATCGCCGACGGGTGGGTCACCTTCAGCGCGTCGGCGGTGCGCCCGGACGGGAACGTCACCCGGCAGGTCTGCAGGTATTCGGGATGCTTCTCCGGGACGCGCTTCTGGTAGATCTCTTCGCCCTCGATGCCGTCCGGGAAGCGTTGCAGATGCGTCGGCCGGTCCCTCAGTGCGGTCAGCAGCGGGCCGGCCCCTACAGTCCGGTAGTACTCGACCAGCTTGCCCTTGGTGCCGTTCGACCCGAGCTTGGGGAAGTACACCTTGTCCGGATTGGTCAGCCGGACGGCGACACCGTCGACGTCGATCTCTTCGGCCTTGGCCGCCATCAGCGCGACGGGTTGAATTGGGGTCCGCTCACCCTTTTCAACTTACCGGCGCGAAGCCACCGCACGAGACGAGAATGAACCGATGCAGCTGCCCGTCAATCCCCCGGTGTCGCCGATGCTCGCCAAGTCGGTGCCCGCCATCCCGCCGGACGCCTCGTACGAACCGAAATGGGACGGCTTCCGGTCGGTGTGCTTTCGCGACGGCGACGACGTGGTCCTGGGTAGCCGCAACGAAAAGCCGATGACGCGCTATTTCCCGGAACTGGTCAGTGCCGCGCTGGCCGAGCTGCCGCAGCGATGCGTGATCGACGGCGAGATCGTCATCGCCACCGGGACGGGCCTGGACTTCGATGCCCTGCAGCAGCGGATCCATCCCGCCGACTCCCGGGTACGCATGCTCGCCGAAAAGACCCCGGCATCGTTCGTCGCCTTCGATCTGCTCGCGCTCGGCGATGACGACTACACCGGCCGGCCGTTCAGTGAGCGGCGCGCCGCACTGGTGCAGGCGCTGGCCGACGCCGGGCCGACGTTCCACGTCACGCCGGCCACCACGGACCTGCCGACCGCGCAGCGATGGTTCTCCGAATTCGAGGGAGCGGGCCTCGACGGCGTGATCGCCAAGCCGCTCACGGTCACCTACCAACCCGATAAGCGGGTGATGTTCAAGGTCAAACACCAGCGGACCGCCGACTGTGTGGTCGCGGGCTACCGGGTGCACAAGTCGAGCGAGGATGCGATCGGTTCGCTGCTCCTCGGGCTTTACAAGGACGACGGCACGCTGGCGTCGGTGGGTGTCATCGGCGCGTTTCCGATGGCCGAGCGCCGTCGGCTATTCACCGAATTGCAGTCTCTGGTAACCGAATTCGATGGCCACCCGTGGAACTGGGCCGCGCACGAAAGGGGCGAACGCACGCCCCAGAAGAATGCCGGGTCCCGATGGAACGCCGGGAAAGATCTGTCGTTCGTGCCGCTGCGACCCGAGCGGGTGGTCGAGGTGCGCTATGACCACATGGAGGGCGAGCGGTTCCGGCACACCGCGCAGTTCAATCGCTGGCGGACCGACCGCGACCCGCGCTCATGCACCTACGAGCAGCTCGAGCGCCCGCTGACATTCAGTCTCGGCGAGATCATTCCGGGACTGGAGCCCCGCTAGCCGAGCGCGCCCGGAGGCCGCGAGACGCACTGCGCCGAGTACAGCTCCACGCCCAGCTTGTTCATCAGCTCGAGCTGCGTCTCGAGGTAGTCGATGTGGTTTTCCTCGTCGGACACAATCGACTCGAACAGGTTGGCCGTGGTGGAATCCTGCTTCTCCCGGCAGAGCACGATGGCCGGCTTCAGCCGGTTGACCACCTCGTATTCGAGGGCCAGGTCGCTCTCGAACTGTTCGCGGATCGTCTGGCCGATGTTCAGCGTGCCGATGCGCTGGTAGTTGGGCAGCCCGTCGAGAATCAGGATGCGGTCGGTGACGCGCTCGGCGTGGCGCATCTCGTCGAACGATTCGTCGCGGGTGTGCTTGGCCAGCTCGGTGAACCCCCAGTTGTCCTGCATCTTGGAGTGCAGGAAGTACTGGTTGATCGCCGTCAGTTCGCTCGTCAGCTGTTGATTGAGGAGAGTGAGAATCTCGCTGTCGCCTTGCATGACTTTCTCCTGTCAAATCTTTCCGGACCGCAATCAATACCGTATTCGATGAACCTAATACAGATGCGCCGGCTGCGCGCCGCTTATCGTGGTCAGAACGGGTTGTCTTGCTTGAAGATTGGCACATTCACCCCTCTGCGGCAAATAAGTTAAGGCTAGGCTGACTTCGACCGAATTTGGTTAGTCTCGCCTTAGTTAATTGCCGAAATAAGCGGCCGGCTGAAAATGATTTCGGCTCCCAAATTGCACACGCGACGGGTAAGCCAATTCCGCTGGGATTTCGCCGAACGGCAAGGCCCGTGCAGTCCTCGACGCAGGTCGGTTAGGTTAGGCTAACCACTTCACGCTGCTAGCAGAGGACACCGGTATGGGACGAGGCATCGGAGGCGCGATGCTGCGCGGCTTCGGGGGACGCGATCACGTCGCGACCGTCGAGGAAACCGCCCACATCGCCCCGCACTGCATCCGGATCACCATGTCGTCACCGACCGTGTTCGCCGATGTCAGCGTGGGGCCGACGGCATGGCTGCGGTTCTGGTTCCCCGATCCGGCAGGCGGAAAGACCGAGTTCCAACGCGCCTACACGCTCGTCTGGGCCGATCCCGACGCCGGCCGGTTCGCCGTCGACGTCGTGCTGCACGAGCCGGCCGGGCCGGCCTGCGCCTGGGCGTCCAAGGCCGAGCCGGGCATGACCATCCCGGTGGTGTCCCTCGGGTCAACCCGGTTCGAAGTCCCCGAGGAGCTGCCTGCGGGCTTCCTGCTCATCGGCGACTCGGCATCGATCCCAGCGATCAACTCGATCCTCGCCGCGTTGCCCCCCGACGTCGACATCGAGGTGTATCTCGAACGTCACTGCGACGACGACGAGCTCATCCCGCTCACCGAGCATCCGCGCCGCCGGCTGCACTGGGTGCCCAGAACTGATGACACAGCGCTGGCCGCGGCCATCGAGGACAGGGACTGGTCGAACTGGTCGGCGTGGGCGGGCCCCGAGGCCGGCGCGCTCAAGCATCTGCGCAAGCGACTGAAGGACACTTTCGGGTTCCCCAAGACCGAGCTCAAGGCCCAGGCGTATTGGACGCAGGGCCGCGAGATGGGCAGCAGTCGCGACGACGACGCGGCGACGCCCCCAGCAGAAGCCCCCGCCGTCGCGCCGGCGGCAGCCCAGCCCGTCGCCGCCGCCAAGGGCACGTGGCGTTCGCAAGCGGGCAAAGACCTACTGGCACCGGTGAAATCGCAGTTGATCGTCGCGGGCGTGCTCCAGGCGCTGCTCACGTTGGTGCAGCTGGCCCCGTTCGTGGTGCTGGTCGAGCTGGCTCAGCTGTTGCTCAGCGGCGCAGACCACTCCCGGGTATGGAACACCGTGACGGTCTTCGTGGTGCTGCTGACCACCGGCACCACGCTGGGCGCGGTGCTCGTGCTGTGGCTGCACGTGGTCGACATGCGGTTCAGCGCCCAAGTGCGGCGGCGCCTGCTGGACAAGCTCGCCCGAATGCCGTTGGGCTGGTTCACCGATCGGGGCTCCGGCTCGGTCAAGAAACTCATCCAGGACGACACCCTGTCGCTGCACTACCTGGTGACCCACGCCGTATGCGATGCGGTCGCCGCCGTCGTCGCACCGATCGCGGTGCTGATCTACCTGTTCTCCGTCGACTGGCGAATGGCGCTGATCCTGTTCCTGCCGATCCTCGTCTACATCGTGACCACCGCGACGATGGTGTACCAGAGCGGACCGAAGATCACCGAGGCCTCCCAGTGGGCCGAGCGAATGAACGGCGAGTCGGCGGCTTTCCTGGAGGGCCAGCCCGTGATCCGGGTCTTCGGCGGTGCGGCGGCATCGTCATTCCGCCTGCGCCTGGACGACTACATCGCCTTCCTCAACGAGTGGCAGCGGCCGTTCATCGGCAAGAAGACCTTCATGGATCTGGTCACCCGGCCCAGTACCTTCCTGTGGCTGATCGTCACAGCGGGCACCGGGTTCGTCGTCGCCGGTTGGACCACCCCGGCGACGCTTCTGCCATTCCTGGTGCTGGGCACCACGTTTGGCAGCCGCCTGCTGGGCATCGCGTACGGCTTGGGTGGCATCAGGGAGGGCACCCAGGCCGCCAAGCGCATCGCGGTGACGCTCGACGCGACCGAATTGAGCACGCAGCAGGATGCGCCGTCGTCCTCGACCGCCCCCGGAGTGGCGTTCGACGGCATCAGCTTCGGTTACCGCCCCGGCGTGCCGGTGATCCACGATGTGACCCTGGCACTGAATCCCGGCACGGTGACCGCTCTTGTGGGTCCGTCCGGTTCGGGCAAGTCGACCCTGGCGGCGCTGCTGGCACGGTTCCACGACGTGGACGCGGGCGCGATCCGCATCGACGGCCGCGACATCCGGTCACTGACACCCGACGAGCTCTACAGAGGAGTTGGATTCGTCTTCCAGGATGTGCAGCTCGTGGCCGGTACCGTCCGCGACAACATCGCCCTTGCCCGCCCGGATGCCAGCGCGGTGGAGATCGAGAATGCGGCACGCAGCGCACAGATTCACGAACGAATCCTGCGGCTACCGAGCGGATACGACACGGTCCTCGGGGCCGACAGCCAGCTGTCCGGCGGCGAGAAGCAACGCCTCACCATCGCCCGTGCCCTGCTCGCCGACACCCCGATCCTCATCCTCGACGAGGCCACCGCGTTCGCTGACCCCGAGTCGGAATACCTTGTGCAACAAGCACTGAGCTCGCTGATCGAGAACCGCACAGTGCTGGTGATCGCACACCGGCTGCACACCATCACCGGCGCCGACCAGATCGTCGTCCTCGACCACGGCCGCATCGCCGAGATCGGCACCCACACCGGGCTGCTGGCCGCCGACGGTCGCTACCGCCGCCTGTGGGACAGCCGGCTGGCCCGCACCGCGGCCCCCAGCGGTGCACTGACCAGTGAGGCCGCCCGATGATCCGCTCTCTGATCCGGTTGATCCCGACGCATCTTCGCGGGCAGCTCGGCATCTACGTTGTGCTGTCGCTGATTTCGGTCATCCTGCGCGCGGCGAGCGCGCTGCTGCTCGTGCCACTGCTCGTCGCGCTGTTCGGCTCACAGCCGGCCGACGCCTGGCCCTGGGTCGGCACCCTCACCGCGGTCACCGTCGGCGGGTGGGTGGTCGACATGACCCTGGCACGGATCGGCTACGGCATCGGCTTCACGCTGGCGGACACCACCCAGCACGCAATGGCCAACCGGCTCACCGACACTCCCCTGCGCTGGTTCACCGCCGACAACACCGCCGTGGCCCGCCAGGCCATCGCCGCCAGCGCTCCCGAACTCGTCGGCTTCGTCGCCAACCTGCTCAGCCCGTTCATCGGTGCGCTGCTACTGCCCGCCGCGATCACCATCGGGCTGTTCTTCGTCTCCTGGCAGGTCGGGGTGGCCGCCGCGATCGCGCTGCCGTTCATGATCGGCGCGCTTGCCGCCAGTCAGCGGCTGGTCCGCGCCGCCGACGCCGCCGACACCAGCGCGCACAGTGCCCTGACCGAACGTCTCGTCGAGTTCGCCCGTACCCAGCAGGCGTTGCGCGCCAGCCGCCGCGTCACGGCAGCGCGTAGCCAGACCGGTGAGGCCATCACCGCCGTGCGGGGTGCGACCCTGCGGCTGTTGCTGTTCCAGATCCCCGGTCAGCTTCTGTTCAGCGTGGCCAGCCAGATAGCGCTGATCCTGCTGGCAGGCACGATCACGACGCTGACGTTGCGGGGCGACCTCGACGCCCCCGCGGCGGTGGCACTGGCGATCGTGATGGTGCGTTTCCTCGAGCCCTTCACGGTGCTGGCCGATCTGTCCAGCGCCATGGAGTCGTCGCGCGGCCTGCTGGAGCGCCTGAACACCGTCACCACGGCACCGCTCGACGAGCAGCCGCAGCGCGGCCCGCTCCCGTCCGGTGAATCCCGCCCGCCCCGAATCGAATTCCGGTCGGTGGGCTTCGGCTACCAAGGCTCCGAGGTGCTCAAGGACGTCACCTTCACCCTTGAGCCGGCCAGCACCACCGCCATCGTCGGGCCGTCCGGGTCGGGCAAGAGCACCATCCTGTCCCTGATCGCAGGGCTGCACACGCCCGTGCGCGGCCAGATCCTCGTCGACGGCACCGACGTCACCGACATCGATCCTGAGGCCCGGCGGGCGTTGGTCAGTGTGGTGTTTCAGCACCCGTACCTGTTCGACGGAACGATCGCCGACAACATCCGGGTCGGGCATCCAGAGGCCGGCGACGACAGTGTCCACCGCGCCATGGCGCTGGCTCGTGTCGACGACATCGTCGAGCGGCTGCCCGACGGCGCGCTGACCAAGGTCGGCGAGGCGGGCACCGCGCTCTCCGGCGGTGAACGTCAGCGCGTCAGCATCGCGCGCGCCCTGGTCAAACCGGCCGGGGTGCTTCTGATCGACGAGGCGACCAGCGCGCTGGACACCGAGAACGAGGCATCGATCACCCAGGCGATCAGCGATGATCCGCATCAGCGCACCCGGGTCATCATCGCGCACCGGCTCGACGCCATCCGCAACGCCGACCAGGTCCTGTTCGTCGACGACGGCGTGATCGTCGAGCAGGGCAGCATCGACGAACTCCACGCGCGCGGTGGACGATTCGCCGAGTTCTGGCGTCAGCAGGAGACCAGCGCCGGCTGGCAGATCGCTGCGGAGGCTTCCGGCCGGGTATGAGGATTCTTGCTATTGTGCGGCGAGCGTGGATTCCGCTGCTGCTCGTCGTGGTACTCGCGGTCGGCGTTTTCGCGGTGTCACGAGTGCGCGGGATCTTCGGCTCCCATCAGCTTCCGACCTACGCCGGCAGCATGTCCGACGAAAAGCGGAAGTCGGACCCCAAACGCGTTGTTTACCAAGTCTTCGGGCCGCCAGGGGCGGTGGCCGATATCAACTATCTCGATGACAGCGGAACCCCACACCAGGTCAACGGGGCAACGCTGCCGTGGTCGGTGGAGATCGTCACGAACGCGCCCGCGATGGCGGGAAATGTTCTCGCGCAGGGTAACAGCGACTCGATCGGGTGCCGCATCACCGCCGATGGAGAGGTCAAGATGGAACGGACCGCGGACGCGGTGAGCGCCTACATCTATTGCTTTGTGAAGTCGGCATGACACCGCCGTCATCGCTAAGGGATCCCCGGCCGCTGCCCCGCTGGATTCGGCGACTGGCCATCCCGATCATCCTTGCCTGGCTGGGCGTCGTCGTCGTGTCCAGCATCGCCATACCGCCGCTGGAAACCGTGGCGAAGATGCGGGCGGTGCCGATGAGCACACCGGATGCGCCGTCGGCACAAGCGATGACGCAGATGGGCCGGGCCTTCGGCGAGTCCGAGTCGGACAGCGTCGTGATGATCGTGCTGGAAGGCGATCAACCGCTGGGGCCGGACGCGCACCACCACTACGACAACATCATTGCGAAGCTTCGGGCCGATACCTCTCACGTCACGAACGTCCAGGACTTCTGGAGCGATCCGCTGACCGAGGCGGCGGCGCAGAGCGCCGACGGCAAGGCGGTCTACGTTCAGCTGAACCTCGCCGGCAATATGGGTACGACCCAATCCAATGAGTCGGTGGCCGCGGTACGTAAGGCGGTGGCCGACACGCCGCTGCCTGCCGGAATCAAGACCTATGTCACCGGACCTGCTGCGCTGCAGGCGGATATCGAGGCTGCCGGCGGACACAGTATGGCCAAGATCGCGCTGGTCAGCTTCGCCGTGATCATCATGATCCTCTTGTTCTTCTACCGCTCGATCATGACGGTGGTGCTGCTGATCGCGACGGTGCTGGTCCAGGTGGCGGCGGCACGCGGGATCGTGGCTGCACTGGCCTATTACCACGTCATCGGATTGTCGACATTCGCCGTCAATCTTCTTGTCTCACTGGCGATCGCGGCGGGCACCGACTACGCGATCTTCCTCGTCGGCCGGTACCAGGAAGCGCGCCAGGCCGGCGCCGACCGCGACGCGGCATACTACGAGATGTTCAACGGCACGGCCCCTGTCGTGCTGGGATCCGGCCTCACCATTGCCGGTGCCTCGTTCTGCCTGAGCTTCACCCGCCTGCCCTTCTTCCAGTCACTGGGTCCACCGTGCGCCGCCGGCATCGTGGCCGGTGTCGCCGTCGCGCTGACACTGGGCCCCGCCGTCGTGACGGTCGGCAGCCGGTTCGGGCTGCTGGAACCCAAGCGCACCATGCGGATCCGGATGTGGCGCAAGATCGGCGCGGCAACCGTCCGATGGCCCGGCCCGATCCTCGCCGCCTCGCTGGCCATCGTCCTGCTCGGGCTCGCCGCCTTGCCCGGATACCGCACCAGCTATAACGACACTCGATACATCCCCAACGACATCCCCGCCAACGAAGGTTTCCAGGCCGCCGACCGCCACTTCAGTCAGGCTCGGATGACCCCCGAGATCCTGTTGATTCAGGCTGACCACGATCTACGAAACCCGGCTGATTTCCTGGTGATCGACAAGATCGCCAAGGCCGTCTTCCGGGTTCCCGGTATCGCGCGGGTCCAGACGATCACCCGCCCCGACGGGATGCCGATCGCCCACACATCGCTCCCATTCCTGGTCAGCATGCAGAACGTCGGCATGGTCCAGAACATGAAGTTGATGAAGGACCGGATGGCCGACATGAAGCATCAGGCCGACGAGATGGGCACCACCGTCGCGACGATGAAGCGCATGTACGACCTGATGGCCAGGATGACCGGCGTGACGCACGATATGGTCGGCCAGACCACCGAACTCCAGGTAACGATCCACGAATTACGAGACCGGCTAGCCGATTTCGATGATTTCTACCGTCCGATCCGCAACTACCTGTACTGGGAACCGCACTGCTACAACATCCCACTGTGTTGGTCCACCCGTTCGATATTCGACACCATGGACGGCGTCGACACCATGACCGCCACCACGGACAAGCTCATCGTCAGCATGGGCGAATTGGACCGCCTCTTGCCGGAGATGCTCACCACGATCCCGCCGATGATCACCACAATGCAGAACATGCAGCAGATGATGCTGACGACGTCCAGCACGATGTCAGGCATGTGGAACCAGCTCGAAGAGCTGAGCCAGAACTCGACGGCCATGGGCAAGGCGTTCGACGACGCCAAAAACGATGACTCGTTCTATCTTCCACCGGATGTGTTCGACAACCCTGACTTCCAGCGTGGGATGAAGAGTTTCGTGTCACCGGACGGTAAGTCAATACGGTTCATCATCTCGCATCGCGGTGATGCCGCCTCGCCCGAAGGCATTTCACACGTCGAACCGATCAAGGTCGCGGCGATCGAAGCGGTCAAGGCCACCCCGCTGGAAGATGCCACAATCTCGCTGGCGGGTACGGCGGCCACGTTCAAGGACATGGACGACGGTTCGAAATACGACCTGCTGATCGCGGGAATCGCGGCGCTGTGCCTGATCTTCATGATCATGGTGGTGATGACACGGAGCCTGGTCGCGGCACTGGTGATCGTCGGAACGGTCCTGGTGTCGTTGGGTGCGGCCTTCGGGCTGTCAATCATCCTCTGGCAGTACATCCTTGGCATCGAGCTACATTGGCTGGTGCAGGCCATGGTCGTGATCGCTCTGCTCGCGGTCGGCTCGGACTACAACCTTCTGCTGGTGTCCCGGTTCAAGGAGGAGCTACCGGCCGGCATCAAGACCGGCATCATCCGCGCGATGGGTGGCACCGGCAGCGTGGTCACGGTGGCCGGCCTGGTATTCGCCGCCACCATGTCCTCGATGGTCGTCAGCGACTTGCGCATCATCGGCCAGATCGGCACCACGATCGGCCTCGGGCTGCTGCTCGACACCCTCGTGGTGCGGTCCTTCATGACCCCGGCCATCGCCGCGCTGCTGGGTCGGTGGTTCTGGTGGCCGATCAACGTCCGAACGCGGCCCGCCCGTGCCACGAAAGCCGAGCCCGAGACTTCGGTTCCGGTGCACAACTGAGTTAGATTGCGGGCGTGACCGGCCCAACTCCGGGCGCGGGCCGGTTCGCCCCCAGCCCGTCGGCCGACCTGCACATCGGCAACCTGCGCACCGCGGTGCTGGCGTGGCTGTTCGCCCGCTCGACGGGCCGGCGCTTCCTGATGCGCATCGAGGATCTCGACGACCGCACCCACGACGATGTGGCGCACCAACAGCTGGCCGACCTGGCCGCCATCGGTGTCTCCTGGGATGATGAGCCGCAGTGGCAATCCCGGCAACGGGACCGCTACGACACGATGATCGACGAGCTGGCCGGTCGGGGTCTGGCCTACGAATGCTATTGCAGCAGAAAAGATATCCTCAGCGCGCCGCGTGCACCCCACGCACCCGAAGGGGCTTACCCCGGTACCTGTCGCGAGTTGACTGACGCCGAACGCGCCACCAAGCGCGGGACCGGCCGGCCGCCCGCGCTGCGGCTACGCGCCGATACAGGCCAGTACACCGTCTCCGATCTGCTGCACGGCAGCTACACCGGCGTCGTCGACGATTTCGTGCTGCGTCGCGGTGACGGCGTCGCGGCCTACAACCTCGCCGTCGTGGTCGACGATGCGCAATCCGGCATCGATCAGGTGGTGCGCGGTGACGACCTGTTGTCGTCGTCGCCCCGGCAGGCGTACCTGGCGCGGCTGCTGGGATATCCGGCGCCGGTCTACGCCCATGTGCCGCTGGTCGTCAACGCCGAAGGCAAACGGCTGGCCAAGCGCGACGGCGCGGTGACCTTGGCTGAACTCGGCGTGCCGCGGGCGTTCGGGTTGATCACCGAATCCCTGGGCTGGCCGGCCGCCGATATGGCCGATCTGCTGAAAAGCTTCGACCCAGCCGGGCTCCCCCGCGCGCCCTGGGTATATCAACCCGTTTGATCGCAACCCTTGGCGGGCATTCCTGGCCGCATTACTGTTCGCCCAATGCGGTACCTCCCACGCGCTGCGCTACTGGCCGTCGCGATGATCGCCGCCGTGCTGCTCGGCGGCTGCGGATCCAAGTCCGATAGTGGCGGCCCGCTGTCCTCCGGTGTGCTGCGGGTCGGCACCGAGGGCACGTACGCGCCGTTCAGTTTCCAGGATCCCGCGACCGGACAACTCGCCGGCTACGACGTCGACGTCGCCAACGCGGTTGGCCAAAAGCTCGGCAAGAAGGTCGAATTCGTCCAGACGCCGTGGGATTCGATCTTCGCCGCGCTGGAGGCCAACCGATTCGACGTGGTGGCCAACGAAGTCACGATCACTCCCGAGCGGCAGAGCAAATACGACCTGTCCGAGCCTTATTCGGTGGGTGAAGGCGTCATCATCACCCGTGCGAACGACGACTCGATCAAGTCGCTGAATGATCTCAAGGGCAAGACCGTTGGCGCGAGCATCACCAGCAACTGGGCCCAGGTCTCCCGCGACGCCGGGGCGACGGTGGCCCCGGTAGAGGGCTTCACCCAGGCGATCACCCTGCTCAACCAGGGCCGAGTGGACGCCGTCGTCAACGACAGCATCGCCTTCCACGCCTACCAAGCCGAGACCAACAACCAGTCGGTCAAGATCGGCGCCACGATCGGGGAGAAGAGCGAGCAGGGCTTCGCGGCCAGAAAGAACAGCGGCCTGCTGCCGGAGCTGAACAAGGCCATCGATGAGCTGAGGGCCGACGGCACGCTGGCCGCGATCTCGGAGAAATACCTGAAGGCCAACGCCACCGGAGCACCTGCCGCCGACGGGGCCGACGCTGCGCACCGCTCGGTATGGCAGCTGATCGGAGACAACCTGTGGCCGCTGGCCAAGGCCGCCATCACCGTGACCATTCCGCTGACCGTCATCAGCTTCATCATCGGCCTGGTGATCGCGCTCGTGGTGGCCCTGGGCCGGTTGTCCAGGAATGCGGTGCTGTCGAACATCTCGCGGTTCTACATATCGATCATTCGCGGCACCCCATTGCTGGTGCAGTTGTTCATCATCTTCTTCGCCCTGCCGCAGATCGGGATCAAACTCGAACCGTTCCTCGCCGCGGTGATCGCGTTCAGCCTCAACGTCGGCGGCTACGCGGCTGAGATCATCCGCTCGGCGATCCAGAGCATTCCCAAGGGTCAATGGGAGGCCGCCGAAACCATCGGTTACCACTACACCGGTGCGCTGCGGCGGATCATCCTCCCGCAGGCGGCCCGGGTGGCGGTGCCGCCGCTGTCGAACACACTGATCTCGCTGGTCAAAGATACGTCGCTGGCGTCGACGATCCTGGTGACCGAATTGCTGCGCACCGCACAGGTGGCCGCCGCGCCCACCTTCGAATTCTTCGCGCTGTACGGCACCGCGGCTGTGTACTACTGGATCATCTGCCTGGTGCTCTCGTTCGGCCAGAGCCGCCTTGAACGCCGACTGGAAAGGTACGTGGCGCGATGACCGACACCACCAACGGCGACGTCGAATACCGTGTCGTCGCCGACAACGTGCAGAAGGCGTTCGGCGACAACAAGGTGCTCAAAGGGGTCTCGTTCACCGTGGAGCGGGGCACGGCGACCGCGATCATCGGTCCGTCCGGCTCGGGTAAGACGACACTGCTGCGCACGCTCAACGCGCTCGACCGCGCTGATGCCGGGGTGATCCGGGTCGACGACATCGAGATCGACTTCGCCACGCCGACACCCAAACCCGAGGTGCGCAGGTTCCAATCGCGCAGCGGCTTCGTGTTCCAGGGGCACAACCTGTTTCCACATAAGACGGTGCTGCAGAACATCATCGAGGGACCGGTGATCGTGCAGAAGCGGCCCAAGGAGGAAGCGGTCGCCGAAGCCATCGAACTCCTCGATCAGGTCGGGCTGGCCGCCAAGAAGGACCAGTATCCGTATCAACTGTCCGGCGGACAACAGCAGCGGGTCGGTATCGCCAGGGCGCTGGCGCTCAAGCCCAAGCTGGTCCTGTTCGACGAACCGACCTCAGCACTGGATCCCGAACTGGTCGGCGAAGTGCTCTCGGTGATCAAAGACCTGGCGGTCGAAGGCTGGACGCTGGTGATCGTCACCCACGAAATCCAGTTCGCCAGGCAGGTTTCCAGCCAGGTGCTGTTCACCGATGGCGGCGTCATCCTGGAGAAGGGACCACCGGCCGAGGTGATCGGGAATCCGAAAGAGGAGCGCACCCGGCAGTTCCTGGATCGGGTCCTCAATCCGCTGTAGCCGGAGCAGCCCTGTGTCACAGTGTCCACCATGCCGAAGCAGAAGGACATCGACGCCGACGTCGTGATTGTGGGCGCCGGACTTTCGGGGATGATCGCCGCACGCAAGCTTCTGGAGGCCGGACTGACGCCGGTAGTGCTCGAGGCCGACGAACGCGTCGGCGGCCGCATCCTCACCGAGGAAGTCCTGCCCGGACTGCCGGTCGAACTGGGCGCCCAGTGGATCGGCGACACCCACGAGCGGATGTTCCGGCTGGCGGCCGAGCTCGGAGTCGAGACCTATTCGCAGTTCGAGGACGGCGAGACGTCCTACGAGTTCGGCGACACCGGTGTGCTGCGGGAGAACGAGTTTCACACCCGCTTCGCCGACGAGCTGGCCGAACTCGAGCGCGTGCTGCGCCGCCTGGACGGGCTGGCCACCGAGGTTCCGGTCGAAGCGCCGTGGCTGGCACCACGTGCCGCGGAATGGGACGCCATCACGGCGGGCGCCTGGTACGACGCGCAGGGACTGTCGACGGTCGCGCGCACCCTGTTGGAGATCTGCACGGTCGGGATCCTCGCGGTGCCCACCGCCGAGGTGTCCTTCCTGCATCTGTTGTTCACCATCCAGACCTGCGGGGTGACCTCGGAGCTGTTCGCCGAATCCGAGGGCGGCGCCCAGACCACCCGATTCGTCGGTGGCACCAGCGAGATCCCGAACCGGCTGGCCGCCCTGATCGGCGACCGCATCGTGCTCAATGTTCCGGTTCAACTGATCGAGCACTCCACCACCAGCGTCACCGTCCACTGCCGCGGCGGGTTGGTCGCCCGTGGCCGCCGGGTGATCGTCGCCATCTCGCCGACGCTTGCCGGCCGGATCATGTACGACCCACCGCTTTCCGGTGTTCGTGACCAGCTCACCCAACGGCTGCCCAACGGCTCGTCGATGAAGGCATTCGTCGGCTACGACGAACCCTTTTGGCGCGCTGATGGTTTGAACGGCCAGCTGATCTCCGACGCCGGGCCGGCCCGGATGTCCAACGACACCTGCGTCCCCGGCGATGGCCACGGGGTGATCCTGATGTTCCTCGAAGGCGAACAGGCCCGCACTTTCGGACGCCTGCCCGAAGACGAGCGCCGAGCCGCACTGATCGCGGAACTGGTGCGCCACTACGGCAGCAAGGCCGCGAAGCCGGAGTTCTATGTCGACGGTGAGTGGTCGGATCGGCAGTGGACGCGCGGCTGCTATAACGCCAACCTCGGTCCCCATGTGTGGACCTCATACGGCCCCGCCCTGAGCGCGCCCATCGGCGTGATCCATTGGGCGTCAACCGATACCGCGACCTACTGGAGCGCCTACATGGAGGGTGCCGTCGACGCCGGCGAGCGGGCGGCCCGGGCGGTGATCGGCGAACTGGCCGGGTGAGTGGGCATCAATTCCCGTGCGGGTCAGACGCGTTCAACGTCGCCACCACCTGGTCGTAGTCGCCGCGTGCTTCCCCGTACCGCAGGAACTTCACCCGCTCGACGAGAATCTCGTGCGCGTCGGGCTGAGTTTCCAGCAGTTCGATGACCCCGTCGACGAACTCCTGGAGCGGCATTGCGAACTCGCTGTCCTCTTGGCCGGGTAGCAACCCCGTCCGCACCGCGGGCGGAACCAGTTCGACGACCTTGACGCTGGTGTCTGCGAGCTGCAGTCGCACCGACTCGCTGAGCATGTGGATCGCGGCTTTGGCGGCGTTGTAGCTGGGCGTCACTCGCAGTGGCGCGAACCCCAGCCCCGACGACACGGTCATGATCGTCGAATCCGGTTGCTGCTGAAGATGTTCGATGAACGCCGCGATCAACCGGATCGGCCCGAGCACGTTGGTGGTGACGGTGGCCTCCGCCGAGTCGAGGAAGGACGCCGGCTGATGCCAGTCCTCGATCTTCATGATGCCGGCCATCGCGATCACCACATTGAGCGCGGGATAGTCGGCGAGCACTCGATCGGCTGCTTTCTTGATGCTGGCCGGGTCGGCGACATCGATATGCACGGCACCCAACTCCGGGTGTTGCGCGGTGATCGCATCCAGTTGGTCGGTGCGGCGGCCACCCACGATGACGGTGTTGCCCTTGGCCGCAAGCGCCAGGGCCAGCGCCAGTCCGATGCCGCTGGTGGATCCGGGGATGAAGATGGTGTTGCCCGAGATGTGCATTGCCGGTCTCCTTGGCTCATGAAGCGCTATGCCTAGGGTTACTTTGTCGAATCGACACGTCGATGTCGTCAACGCTGACCGCCATTTCGACCTACCGGCTAGCGGTAATGCCCGTGGTCCGCGGATGAGACACTGAAGGCCAATTACGGGTCGGGAGGGCGAATGGCAGGCACACGCGTGGTCGTGGCCGATGACGATGTGCTGCTGAGAGAGGGGCTGGCCAGCCTGCTCAGTCGCTCGGGTCTGGAGGTCGTCGGGCAGGCCGGCGACGGCACGGAGCTGCTCGACGTGGTGCGCAGGGAGCACCCTGACCTGGTGGTCACCGATATCCGGATGCCACCCACGCACAGCACCGAAGGTCTCGACGCGGCCCGGCTGATTCGTGAAGAAGCACCGAAGACCGCGATCCTGGTGTTGTCGGCTCACGTCGACGTCGACCATGCCCTGGAGTTGTTGTCGGGCGGCCACGCGATCGGCTACCTGTTGAAGAGCCGTGTCACCGACGTCAACGATTTCCTCGACACCGTCGGCCGCGTCGTCAACGGTGCGTCGGTGATCGACCCGGCACTGGTGACCGAACTGGTCTCGGCCCGCCGGCGTAACGACCCGCTGGAAGCGCTGAGCAGTCGCGAACGAGAAGTACTGGCGCTGATGGCCGAAGGGCTGTCCAACGGCGGTATCGGCCGGCGGATCTTCGTCACCGAAGGCACCGTGGAAAAACACGTCCGCAGCATCCTGACGAAACTGGACCTGCCAGAGACCAATCACGACCATCGCCGGGTGCGCGCGGTGATCGTCTATCTCGAATCACTCTGAGCGGCAGTCAGTTACCCGTCGCCGACTAGCTCCCGCACCGCGGCCGTGGAAAACGCGAACTTCTGCAGGAACCCCGATACCGGGCTGACGGCGATCAGGTCGGTGAGGTCGGATTCGGCATGCGTGGAGATCAGGATCATCCCGGACGCCGGCGCCCCGACCTCGTGGAGTGCTCGGACGACGTCGAATCCGCTTTCGACACCGAGGTCGACGTCAACGAGGGTCACGTCGGGCCGCAGTTCCTGGTAACGCCGCAGGGCATCAGCGGTGTTCGTCGCCATGCCGACCACAGCGATCCCGCCGCGCTGCAGAATCGTGCTGGCGGTGGTCCGGAACTGAGCGCTGTCATCGACGATCAAGCAGCGCATCACGAACCTCCGAAGCCGAACATATCTCGAGGATGGCAGAACCGGTCGGGACTTGGCATTGCTGCTAGCGGTAAACCTCGCCTTGCAGGTACCTGATCGGCGTGTGCCCCTTACCATCGTTTCCAAACCATGACACCCTCCTCAGCTGCAGATACCCGCCCCGCCGCGCCGCTGCGTGATCGCCTGCTGGCGTTGCTGATCCGACCCACCCCGCCTGCACTGGTGTGGGGTGTGCTCACCGCGCTCTCGTTCATCGCCGCGGAGACGGCGATCGTGCACGTGCTCAAACGCGTGGCCCCCGACAACGCCTTCGGGGCGATTTTCCTGCTGGGCGTGCTGGTGGTCTCGGCCGGCTGGGGCTTCGGTCTGGCAGTGGCCACCTCGCTGGCCAGTGCCATGGCCTACGTGTGGTTCCACGTCAACGAGGGCAGCGGCAGCCTGGTGCCCGCGGTCGTGGTGTTCCTGACCTTGGCGCTGCTGACCAACGTCCTCGTCGGCCAGGCCCGGCTACGTGCGGCCGAAGCCATCCGGATCAGCCTCGAGCTGCAGGCGTCGCGGGCGCGCATCGTCACCGCCGCCGATCAGGCCCGCCGCGGATTCGAGCGCGACCTGCACGACGGCGCCCAGCAGCGCATCGTGTCGCTGGGGCTGGAACTGCGCGCGCTCGAGGCGTCCGTACCCGAGGAGTCGACCGAGATCCGCGAGCAGCTCGCCGCGATCATCGACGGACTGGGCGAGCTGCACACCGACCTGCAGGAGCTGTCGCGGGGCATTCACCCGGCGATCCTGTCCAGGGGCGGGCTGGGGCCGGCGATCAAGACCCTGGCCCGGCGCTCCGCGGTCCCGGTCAGCCTGGACCTCGACGTCGACCGGCGGCTGCCCGAATCCGTGGAGGTGGCCGCCTACTACGTGGTCGCCGAGGCGCTCACCAACGCCGCCAAACACGCCAAGGCCGACGAAGTCACCGTGTGGGCGCGCGCGGCCAAGGCTGAGCTGACGCTGCGCATCGCCGACGACGGCATCGGCGGCGCCGGTGCCGGCGACGGGTCGGGCTTGATCGGCCTCAAGGACCGCGTCGAGGCGCTGTCCGGCCGCCTCGGCATCGTGAGCGAGGACGGCGCAGGCACGACGATCAGCGTGACGATCCCGCTGCCCACTGGGGGCTAGCCCTACCGCCAAATGTCCGGCTAGCGCTCTAGCCCCGGCCGCCCGTGCCGAGCACACTTCAACCATGACTTCGCCTGACGTGCAGAACGGTCCACTGACCGACGGGTTCCACCTCGTGGTCGACGCGCTCAAACTCAACGACGTTGCCACCATCTATGGCGTGGTCGGCATCCCGATCACCGACCTCGCCCGTCTCGCGCAGGCCTCAGGCATCCGCTACATCGGCTTCCGGCACGAGTCCGACGCCGGCCACGCCGCCGCCGCGGCCGGCTTCCTGACCGGCAAACCGGGTGTCTGCCTGACGGTTTCGGGCCCCGGGTTCCTCAATGGAATGGTGGCGCTGGCCAACGCGACGGTGAACTGCTTCCCCATGGTCCACATCGCCGGATCGAGCACCCGAGCCATTGTCGACCTGCAGCGCGGCGATTACGAAGAACTCGATCAGATGGCCATCGCCAAACCCCTTGCCAAGGCCAGCTATCGCATCGACCGCGTGGAGGACATCGGGCGCGGCATCGCCCGGGCGTTCCGCACCGCGGTGTCGGGCCGGCCTGGCGGGGTGTACCTCGACATCCCTGGTGACGTTCTGGCCCAGACCATCGACGCGTCCGCCGGCGCGGCGACCCTGTGGAAGATCGCCGATCCCGCTCCCGGCCAATCCCCCTCGCACGACGCGGTGGTGCGGGCGTTGGAGTTGTTGGCCGGCGCGCAGCGCCCGCTGATCGTGCTGGGCAAGGGCGCCGCCTACGCCCAGGCCGACGAGCAGATCCGCTCGTTCGTCGAAACCACCGGCATTCCGTTCCTGCCGATGTCGATGGCGAAGGGCCTGATTCCCGACGACCACGAGCTCTCAGCCGCGGCCGCACGGTCACTGGCGATGGCACGCGCCGACGTCGTGGTGCTCGTCGGCGCACGGCTGAACTGGCTGCTGCAACACGGTGAGGCCCCGCACTGGTCCGCCGACACCAAGTTCATCCAGATCGACATCGACCCGACCGAGTTCGACAGCAATCAACCGACGACGGTCCCGTTAGCCGGCGACATCACATCGGTCATCACCGCGCTCAACGCGGGGCTGCAACACCACCCGGTGACGTGCCCGGACCAGTGGCCGGCCGAACTCGCCGAGAAGCGCGCGCACAACGCCGCCGCCATGGCCGGCCGGCTGGCCGAAGACCCTCAGCCGATGCGTTTCTACAACGCGCTGCGCCCGATCCGGGACTTCGTCCGCGACCACCCCGAGGTGTATCTGGTCAACGAAGGCGCCAACGCACTGGACATCACCCGCAACGTCGTCGACATGCAGGTGCCGCGGCACCGTCTGGACTGCGGCACCTGGGGCGTCATGGGCATCGGCATGGGCTACGCCATCGCGGCTGCCGTCGAGACCGGCCAGCCCGTCATCGCCATCGAAGGCGACAGCGCCTTCGGGTTCAGCGGGATGGAAATCGAAACCATCTGCCGCTACGGCCTTCCCATCACCGTCGTCATCCTCAACAACGGCGGGGTCTACCGCGGTGACGGTATCGACCCCTACGGCACCGACCCGGAGCCCACGGTGCTGGCACCGCGCGCCCATCACGAACGGCTGATCGAAGCGTTCGGCGGCGCGGGCTACCACGTCGACACTCCCGATGCCCTGGCCGCCGCCCTGGCCGCCGCGGTCGCGTCACGGCGGCCCGCACTCATCGACTGCGAGCTGGATCCGTCGGCCGGCACCGAGAGCGGCCACCTGACCAACCTCAATCCGCGTAGCGCACTGCAGCCCACTCAAGCCTGACCGAAACGGACGACCGATGAATACTCCAGCACCACAACCTCTTTCCGGCGTCAAGGTGATCGACTTCACCGGCGTCCAAGCCGGGCCAGCCTGCACCCAGATGATGGCGTGGTTCGGCGCCGACGTCCTGAAGGTCGAGCGCCTCGACGGCGGTGACGTCACCCGCCACCAGCTGCGCGACATCCCCAATCACGACGCCCTGTACTTCACCATGCTCAACAGCAACAAGCGCTCGCTGGCCATCAACACCAAAACCCCGGAGGGGTTGGCGGTGATGGAGAAGCTGATCCGTGAGGCCGACGTGCTGGTGGAGAACTTCGCCCCTGGTGCTCTCGACCGAATGGGCTTGTCCTGGGAGCACATCCACGAACTGAACCCGAAGCTGATCTTCGGCTCGGTGAAGGGCTTCAACGAGGAGTCACCGTGGAAGGACCTCAAGGTCTACGAGAACGTGGCGCAGGCCGCGGGCGGTGCGCTGTCGACCACCGGGTTCTGGGACGGTCCGCCGACCGTGAGCTCCGCGGCGCTCGGTGACAGCAACACCGGCATGCACCTGCTGATCGGGATCCTCACCGCGCTGTTGGCCCGTGAGAAGACCGGTGTGGGACAGAAGGTCTCGGTGTCCATGCAGGACGCGGTGCTCAACCTGTGCCGGGTGAAGCTGCGCGACCAGGAACGCCTCGAGGCGGTCGGCTATCTGGAGGAGTACCCCCAGTACCCCAACACCCCGTTCGGTGACACGGTGCCGCGCGGTGGCAACGCCGGCGGTGGCGGCCAGCCCGGCTGGGTGCTCAAATGCAAAGGCTGGCAAGACGATCCCAATGCCTACATCTACTTCACCATCCAGGAGCAGAACTGGGCGAAGACCTGCGAAGCGCTCGGCAAGCCGGAATGGGTGGATGACCCTGCGTACAGCACCGCCGAGGCCCGTCAGCCGCACGTCTTCGACATCTTCGCCGACATCGAGAAGTGGCTTGCCGACAAGACGAAGTACGAGGCCGTCGACATCCTGCGCAAGTACGACGTGCCGTGCGCACCGGTGCTGAGCATGAAGGAGATCGCCTACGACCCGGCATTGCGGGCCAGCGGCACCGTGGTCGAAGTCGAGCAGGAGGGCCGCGGCAAGTACCTGACCGTCGGCAGCCCGGTGAAGTTCTCCGACTTCACCCCGGAAATCACCGGCGCGCCACTGCTGGGAGAGCACACAATCGATGTGCTCAGCGACCTCGGCTACACCGCAGACCAGATCGAGAACCTGAAAACCGCACGCGTCATCTGACGGGAGAACGATTATGAAGCTGGGTGACCTGGTCGCGCGTACCGCCGCGACCACCCCGGGAGCGGTTGCGCTGGTCATCACCGCCGAGAACCGTTCCATCACCTACCCGGAGCTGGCCGATCTGATCGAGCAGGCCGCAAACGCACTGGCGGGCATCGGGTTGGCCGGCGGTGATGTCGTCGGGCTGCGCGCGGCGAACACCGTCGCCTACATCGTTGGACTGCTCGGTGCCGCCCGCGCCGGGCTGGTGATCGCTCCGCTGGACCCGGCACTGCCACCCGCCGAGCAGCAGGACCGCATGCAACGGCTGGGCGCGCGTGCCGTGCTGACCGACACCCCGGCCGCCGCACTGGACGGCGCGCCCGAAATCGCCGTCGGCATCGACGGATCGCAGTGCACCATCAGCGGCGCCCCGGCCGCCGGTGGCGATCCGTCGGCGATCGGCCTCACTGCCGACGACGCCATGGTGATGTTCACCTCGGGCACCACCGGCAAGCCGAAAATGGTGCCGTGGACCCATGACGCGCTCGCGGCGGCGATGAACAACGTCGTCTCCGCTTACGGGCTCCGCGCCGAGGACGCCACCGTCGCGGTGATGCCGATGTTCCACGGTCATGGGCTGGTGGCCGGACTCCTGGCGACCTTGTCCAGCGGCGGAACGCTGGGACTGCCTGAGAAGGCGCGCTTTTCGCCCCACACGTTCTTCGACGAGCTGGCCACCACGCGAGCTACGTGGGTCACCGCGGTGCCGACGATCTACCAGGTCCTACTGGATGTCGCACCCGCCGGTGCTGCGGCGGGTGCGCAGTTGCGGTTTCTGCGCAGTTGCAGCGCCCCACTACCTCCCGCGGTGGCCGGGCGGCTGGAGACGGCGTTCGGGGCACCGGTGCTGCCGGCCTACGGAATGACGGAGGCAACTCACCAGGCCTGCGCGGTGCCCGCGACCGCCGACACCGACACCCGCCTGCAGACGGTCGGGGCGCCCGTGGGCGCCGAACTCCGCATCGCCGATACCGGTGAGGTCTGGTTGCGCGGGCCCGCCGTCGCGCGCGGCTACCTCAACGACGCGGCGGCCACCGCAGCCACGTTCGCCGACGGCTGGCTGCGCACCGGTGACCTTGGATCGGTGAATGATGTTGGCGTGCTGACACTTCAGGGGCGCATCAAGAACATCATCAACCGGGGTGGGGAGAAGATCTCACCCGAGCGGGTCGAGGATGTGCTGCTGGCCCATCCCGACGTTGTGCAGGCGGCGGTGTTCCCGGTGCCCAACGACAAGTACGGCGAGCAGGTGGCCGCGGTGGTGGTCTTGAGGGCCGAAGCAACGGTCGACGATGAGGCGCTGCAGGCGTTTTGCGCGTCGCGGCTGGCGCGGTTCGAAGTGCCGGAACAGATTTCGCCGGTGGATGAACTGCCGGTGACCGCCAAGGGATCCGTCGACCGCAACCGGCTGGCCCAGCTGTTCGGCTAGCCCACAGCGACGTCGAGGCGGGCCATGCCACGCAGTGTGACGTGCGGCTTGTAGTCCGGTTCGCCGGTCAGCCGCGCATCCGGGAAACGCCGTGTCACCGCGGACAGCGCCACCGCGGCCTCCATCCGCGCCAGCGGGGCGCCGAGGCAGAAGTGCGGGCCATGCCCGAACGCCAGATGGCGAATTGAGCTGCGGTTCGGGTTGAACTCGTCGGGGCGTTCAAAGACCGCGGGATCGCGATGTGCCGCGGCCAGCAGCACCATCATGATGTCCCCCTTGGGAACTGCGATATCCCCGATCTCCATGTCGGCACCCGCGACCCGGCTGGCCAACTGCACCGGCGGGTCAAAGCGCAGCGTCTCCTCGATGATGGCGGAGGCCCGGTCGGAGTCGGCACTCAACGCCGTCCAGTACTCCCGGTTGCGCAGCATTGCCAGGATCCCGTTGGCGATCAGGTTCACCGTCGTCTCGTGACCCGCGATCAGCAGCAGGTTGCAGGTGGCGACGATCTCGTCCTCGGTCAGCTGATCGCCGGATTCCTCGACGGAGATCAGCGCCGACATTAGATCGTTGGCCGGCTGCGAGCGCCGTCGCTCGAGCAGCTCGCGCAGGTAGCCGCGCAACCACAGCCCGGCCTGCATCCGTTCCTCGAGACCCTGCGTCTCGCCAGAGAAGGTGACGAACGGGTCCAGCCCCTGGGCCAGAAGCGTTGAGGCCGAGCTGAATTGCGGCTCGTCTTCGATCGGCACGCCCAGCAGCCGGCAGATCACCGCCACCGGAAGCGGGTGGGCCAAGCTGTCGATGACGTCGAATTGACCTGTCCCGTCGACCTTGTCGAGCAGGTCGTCGACCAGTCCGGTTATATCGGACTCCAGCCCCTTGACCACCTTGGGCGAGAACGCCTTGCTGACCAGTTTGCGCAGCCGGGTGTGGTCCGGCGGGTCGAGGAACAGGAATCCGGGGGTGCCGAACGGCCGGACCGTTTCGCCCGCGGCGGCGGCCTGCTGTGCGGCGGTGGACTTCATCCGGTCGCTGCACGAGTCCGGGTGCCGCAACACCTGGTCGCAGTCGGCGAAGCTGGACAAGACGTGCAGCGTGGACTCGGGCATCTGCATCGGGCCGCCGTCGAGGATCTCGCGGTACACCGGGTACGGGTCGGCGCGGATCGCCGGGTCGAGCAGTTTGATCAGCAGCGCTTGTGGCTCGGCGGGTGCAGTCATCTACCTATTGTGCACGCGTTGAATGTCCGTAGTACTGCCCGAGAACGTGATCGCGCAGTTCATCGAACTCGCCCGCGACGATCGCGGCCCGAATCCGATCAACGAGCCGGATGATGAACCGCTCATTGTGGATCGTGCACAGGGTCGCGGACAGGATCTCCTTGGCCTTGAACAGATGGTGCAGGTAGGCCCGGGTGTAGTGGGCGCAGGTGTAGCAGTCGCAGTCGGCGTCGATCGGGGTGAAATCGCGGCGGTAGCGCGCGCCGGTGATGTTGAACCGGCCCGTCGGCGAGTAGATCGCCGCATTGCGCGCCACCCGCGACGGCGACACACAGTCGAAGGTGTCGGCGCCGGCGGCGACCGCGGCGAACAGATCGTCGGGCTCACTGATCCCGAGCAGGTGCCGTGGCTTGTCGTCGGGCAGCTCGTCGATGCACCACCCGACGATCGTGGCCAGGTTCTGCTTCTCCAGCGCTCCCCCGATGCCGTACCCGTCGAAGCCGCGCCCCTCGGCGTCGACGATGCCCGCCAGATCCCGGGACGCCTGGCGGCGAAGGTCCTCGTACTGCGCGCCCTGCACCACACCGAACAGCGCCTGACTGGGTCGCTCCGGACGCGCGGCGGTGAGCCGGCGGTGTTCGGTCAGGCAGCGCACCGCCCACGCTTGCGTGCGGGCCACCGATTCCTCTTGGTAGCCACGGGTATTCACCAACGTCGTCAGCTCATCGAACGCGAAGATGATGTCGGCGCCAATCTTGTGCTGAATCTGCATTGACACCTCGGGGGTGAACCGATGCGTCGAGCCGTCGAGGTGCGAGATGAACGTCACCCCGTCGTCGTCGACACGGGCCAGGCGCTGCTTGCCCTCGGCGATCACGTCGTCGGCCTGCACCCGGTTGGCATCCATCGACAGCACCTTGCGGAACCCCGCGCCGAGTGAGAGCACCTGGAAGCCGCCGCTGTCGGTGAACGTCGGCCCCGGCCAGTTCATGAACGCGCCCAGGCCGCCCGCCTCGTCGACGATGTCGGAGCCGGGCTGCAGGTAGAGGTGGTAGGCGTTGGCGAGCACGGCCTGCGCACCGAGCTCACGCATCGTTTCGGGCAGCACCGCCTTGACCGTGGCCTTGGTGCCCACCGCGATGAACGCCGGGGTGTGGATATCGCCGTGCGGCGTGTGGATCACGCCGGTGCGCCCACGACGGCCGGGCAGCTCGGCGTCGACGGTGAAAAACGGCACGGGGGTATCTAACCAGCGCCCCGCCCGAGGACCCGCACGATGTGGCCCGCGAGCTCCTCGCCAGCATCCTCCTGGAGGAAGTGCCCGGCGCCGTGAATCGTCGGGTGCTCGCCGCCCTGGGCCCCTCGCATCTGCTGGAAGATCGGGGCCATCGCGCCGGTGATGGGGTCGCCGTCGCTGAATGCCACCAGCATCGGGGTCGACCCCGCGGACAAGGCGGCCCACGCACTCCGGTTGGCCTCGGACGCGGGATCGTCCGGGGTGGTCGGCACCAGCCCCGGCATGGCCCGCGGGCCCGCGCAGAAGCTGTCGTCGGGGAACGGCGCGTTATAGGCCTCGCGCACGTCGTCGGCCATCGGCCGCTGGCAGCCCGACTCGACGAACCGACCCACGTCGATGCTCGGGGAGGTCTGGATGGCCTCGCGGAATCGCCACCACACCTCGGGCATGTTGAAGTCGCCGGTCGGCAGCCCGGTGTTGGCGACGACGATGCGGGCAAACCGGTCCGGATTCTCGGCCGCCAGCCGAAGCCCGATCAGCCCGCCCCAGTCCTGACCGAACAGCGTCACCCGCTGCAGATCGAGGACGTCGAACGCCAGCGCGCGCATCCACTCGACGTGCCGGGCGTAGGTGTGATCGTCACGGCGGGTGGGTTTGTCAGAACGGCCGAAGCCGACCAGATCCGGGCAGACAACGCGATGTCCGGCGGCGACCAGAACCGGAATCATCGTGCGGTACAGAAACGACCACGACGGTTCGCCATGCAACAGCAGGATCGGGTCGGCTTCAGCTGGTCCGTCCTCGATCCAGGCCACCCTGACGCGACCGCCTTCGTCGTCGTCGAGCTCCGAATAGCGTGGCGAATAAGGGAAATTGGGGATTTCAGCAAATCGCTCGTCAGGTGTGCGCAACGTCTGCATGGCGGTGAAGATACCGACTTTTCTTGCGCCGTTGCGGATTTGCCCGATACGCGAGACATTTTCTGCGAGTCGGCTGTCAGGCAAATATTTCGTTCATTCCTGCCACCAGCGGGAATTCGCGACACATACTTCACTCGATGATCCGCCAATGGCGACGGATCACGCCTACTTAAGGAGACATCGGTGAAGCGTGGATTAGTGGTGACCGTAGCCGGCGCCGCAATCGTGGTGGCGGGTCTGGCCGGGTGTTCCAAGAGCGACAACAAATCAACGTCGACGACGACCGCGAAAGTTACGACGTCGGCAGCGGCCTCATCGAGCGCGGCGGGGACGGCAACCGCGACCGCCGGTGCCGGCAGCACCAAGGTCACGATCGACGGCCAGGCGCAGAACATCCAGGGTTCGGTCGTCTGCGCGGCAGCAGGCGGCAATATGAACATCGCGATCGGCGAGGCGATGACGGGTATCGCGGCGGTGCTGTCCGCGGACGGCTCCAGCGTGACGTCTGTCGGGCTCGGCAACGTCAACGGCGTGACGCTCGGCTACACGGCCGGTGTGCCCGGTGGGGCCAGCGCGACCGCCACCAAGGACGGCAACACGTACAAGATCAGCGGAACTGCGACGGGTGTGGACATGGCCAACCCGATGCAGCCGGTGACCAAGCCCTTCGAAATCCAGGTCACCTGCCCGTAGCGGGGGGCCAGACGGAGCGGCGGTGCCCTGAGGGGTCACCGCCGCTTCTTCGTTTTGCTACACCCCGACGGCCTCTTCGAGCCCGGCCAGCGAGTCCTCGAGATGACCCAGCAGCCGCTGCAGGTGCGGGATGCTGCGCCGGCAGCCGACCAGCCCGAAGTCGAGGTTGTCGGCGTTGTTGGACAGCGTGATGTTGAGCGCCTGACCGTCCAGCGCGATCGATAGCGGGTAGTTCCCGTCGAGCCGCGCTCCGCGCCAGTACAACGGCTCGCGGGCACCCGGCACATTGGAGATCACGATGTTGAACGGCGGCTGGGTCGCGGCCGCCAGCGCCGGCAGCAGGGTCAGCGCCAACGGTGCGACGTTGAACGCCGAAAGGGCCAGCTGCTGCATCCTGGGCAGCTGCGAGAACACTTCCTTGTTGCCGCTGATCGACGCATGGATGGTGGCCAGACGTTGCTCAGGATCGCTGAGGTCGGTGGCCAGGCTGCACAGGATGCTGCCGACCTGATTGCCGCCGCTGGAGTGGTCGTTCTCGGAGCGCAGGTTGACCGGGACCATCGCGATCAGCGGCTTGTCGGGCAGCGCGTCGTGCTCGATCAGGTAGGCCCGTAGCGCGCCGGCGCACATCGCCAGGATCACGTCGTTGACGGTGACGCCGGCAGCGTCCTTGATGGCGACAATGCGTTTGATCGGCCACGACTGCGCCGCCACCCGGCGGGCCCCGCCGATGGCCACGTTGAACATCGTCTTGGGCGCCCCGAACGGCAACGTCAGCTGCTGTTCCAGCAGGGCGGCACGGGTCACGGTCAATGCCGAGGGGCCCAGGCCGGCGACCGATCCGGCCAACTTCTTCAGCTCGCCAAGCGGCGATGATCCGCGCTTCTCTTTGGTGCGCTGCCGCGGGGCGAGGCTGTACGGCGCCCGCACCTCGGTGTCTTGCGGATCCGTCGAGAGCGAGCGGCGCATCAGCTTCATCGCCGACACACCGTCGAGCAGCGAGTGGTGGACCTTGGTATAGACCCCGACCCGCCCGTCGTTGAGCCCCTCGACAAGGTGGGTCTCCCACAGCGGGCGGTGCCGGTCCAGGAGGCTGCCGTGTAGCCGCGAGGTGAGCTCGAGCAGTTCTCGGACCCGCCCGGGTGAGGGAAGGGCCGAGCGGCGCAGGTGGTATTCGAGGTCGATGTCCCGGTCGAAGGACCAGGTGAGGTTCGCGATGCCGCCGAATAGCTCACCGGGATGCTTGCGGAACGTCGGCTGCACGTCGTCCTGGGCGAGCATCTCGGCGTAGATGTCGGCCAGGAAATCCGGGCCGGCACCTTCGGGTGGCTCGAACACTTGCAAGCCGCCGACGTGCATGGGGTGTTCGCGCGACTCGGCCAGCAAGAACATCGAATCAGTCGGCGAAATCAGCTCCATTGAGGACCTCCGCGTTGGTTTCACCCCGGGTGCCCATTACACCGGCTCACCACACAGCGTGGACCGTCGCGGACCAATCCGCGCGACAGTAGGGATCAGCGGTGGCCGCCGCCGCCCCCACCACCGCCGCCACCGCCGGGATGGGAGTTGAAGCCGGGCTCGGCCACTTCGGCCTCGGTGAGCTGGTCGCTGGTATCGGGGATGACCGTCGGGGCGCAGTTCTCCGAGAAGCTGTCCTCGGTGTCGGTGTCCTGGCACTGCGCGGCCATCCGCGGGGCAGGGGTTCCGACGCCGGCGAAGGCGGCGGCCGCCGGGGCCGCCGCGATCACCAATCCGATTGCGGCATAAAGCAACCGTCGAGTACTGGTTGAAGCGGTCGTCATGATCACAAACCCCCAAGCGGTTTCGCTATGACGTCTGCCTGCGGGCCACGTCTCCAAATCGCCAGGGTAGGTCAGGTTGCTGGGAACCGCGCTGCATCGCCGATGATTCACAGCGGTATCGCAGGATCGGGGGCTGGCCAATCTGCTTGAGGCTCAGGACTAGACGACCGGCATCGGCACAATCGCTACCTAGTCCCTGCCAGTCGCCGCGGAACGGCCGCCCGCGGCGACTTTATTGCGCGCGAGGGCGATCGCTTCGTTTGCGCTGGGGATGTAGTCGAAGTCGCCCTGCCGGCCTATTGATTCGACGCCCAGTTTCTTGACCCTCCGCATCACGTTCGCCTTCTTTGCCGCGGCTTCGTGGTCGAAGACCGGGTAGGCGAACTCCGTCCGGAAATCGCCGACAAGATCCAGGTCGCCAGCGAACAGCCCTACCTTCGCGGTGGAACGCCGGAAATCGGAGAACAATTCGGCCGCGCATTCGCGGGCCCGCCGCGTGATCACCTCTACGGCGAAAAACTGCCAGCCGTCGACGATCCCGTAGTGGTCGGAGTGCATCGTCAGCCGCTTCCACCGTCCGTCGTCGCGGAAGTTGTAGAGGACATTCCCCTCGAACCGTCGCTCACCACGGAAGCGGCAACAGAGGGTGACCAAGGCACTGGATTCCGGCGGGTCGTCTGTGGAGCAATCCAGCAGCGCAGCAATTTTTGAAAGTGGCATGGTGTTGACCAGCCGGGGAGCAAGAAACACCTCATCCCCGGCAGCTACGCGGAACCCCGGCCCGTCCTTCACAATGCTCGTAAGACCCGCGTCCAAGCGCACGATGAGACCAGCTGCCCTTAATTGATCCACCGCCGTGCGATACATAGGTGCGAAGCCTTTGCGGGGCCGGACATGGCAGCTAATTTCCGCCTGCTCCGAAGCACGGCGACGCTTCAGGCCTGGCAGGCCCTTTTTGAGTTGACCACGCAGGCTGCCGTTGCTTGCAATCCAACCCATCCGTCGCCGTGCAAATTCGTAACTGATCTCTTCAAGGGGAATTCCATAGAAACGGCGCATATAGTTTGCCAGACCACTGGTTTGCAGCAGGGAATCCCCGAGATAATGTCTCGAGAAGTCTAGTGCGGAGCGCCTTTTTCGTTCAAAAATGCGTGCTCGCAGGATGTCTAGAAGCGCTTTCGCAATAAACATAGGCGACTGCGTGAGTAATTCTTCCTTCACATCGAACGGGTAACGCAATACACGTCCCGTAGGAGTAATGCGACACGCGTCGAACTTCGCCGGCACCCATCCATGGGCGATGCCTTCAAACATGGCTGGAAGGAGGCTATTCGTCCAGAAAAAGATTGATCCGATGTCGAAGGTATAGGGACCATAGTCGCGCGATATGTGATTTCCCCCTGGATCGGCGTAGTCATCTATCAGAAGAACGCCGTATCCTGATTCAATCAAGTCATGAGCCGCCGTTAGGCCGCTGACTCCCGCTCCTAGAACAATGACATCTGCGCGTATGGACGACAAAGCTTCCCCCGAAACCTGACAGATCGACCTCGAATCTCACGTTAGAGACTCGGAGGGGGCTCGGCGCATTGATTCGCGAATAACCGCCGCGTTGATCGCAAGCACTACGTTCTTCGCACGCGCCGATCGGTGCGTATCTTCCGGCGGGTGCCCGGGTCACTTGTTGGGTCCAACAGCCAAGCTTGAAAGCCTGGTCCCAGAGTTATCTGAAGGGACGCACCTACCAGCGCAGATGCTCTGGAGGGCTATGGCGGTGGCGGAGGGATTTGAACCCTCGGACGGGGGTTACCCGTCACACGCTTTCGAGGCGTGCTCCTTAGGCCGCTCGGACACGCCACCGCCGACGAGCTTACGTGCCGCGGCCGGGCTAACCCAAATCGCGATGACGAGCGAAAAACCCCTCGAGCAGCGTCGCGCATTCGTCGGCCAGCACGCCGCCGCGCACCTCGGGCCGATGCGTCAGCCGCCGGTCTCGCACCACATCCCAAAGTGAGCCTGCCGCACCGGTTTTGGGCTCCCACGCCCCGAACACCACCCGCGCTACCCGCGCCATCACCAGTGCGCCCGCGCACATGGTGCACGGCTCGACGGTCACCGCCAGCGTCGCCCCTTCCAGCCGCCACCCGTCGCCGTAGACCTGGGCCGCCGCCCGTAGCGCCAGAATCTCGGCGTGGGCAGTCGGGTCGCCCAGCTGTTCGCGGGCATTGGCCGCACGGGCCAGCTCGGTGCCGTCTGGCCCGAAGACCACCGCACCGATCGGCACGTCCTCGGGTCCGGCTAGACCGGCAGCATCGATCGCCAAGCGAACGAAGCGCTCATCCTGCGAGTGACTCACCGATCGAGGCGGTCGAGCACTGCTGCCAGCTCGTCGGCGAAACCCATCTCGCGCGCGATCCGGCCGAGCTGTTCGTCGGCGTAGAGATCGGTCTCATCGAGGATCACGCTCAGCACCGGCTCGGGCAGCCCGATGTCGGCCAGTAGGCCCACGTCGCCCTCTTCGAAGGGGTCGGCATCCTCGAGGTCTTCGGCTGAAATATCGGCGTCCAACGTCTCCAGCGCCTCGGCGGCAATGTCGTAATCGAGGGCTGCCGTCGCGTCCGACAGCAGCAGCCGAGTGCCCGACGGAGCGGGCCGCACGATCAGAAAAAACTCGTCATCGATGTCCAACAGCCCGAACACCGCGCCGGCGCTGCGCAATTCTCGCAACTCCGTCTCCGCGGCACTCAGGCTGGTCAGCACCGTCGGACTCATCAGCGAGCAACGCCACTTGCCGTCCTCGCGAACTACAGCTATCGCGAAGCCATCCGGGGTGTCCGACCCCGGGCTGTTCTGCGCTCGCTGTGCCTCCATGGGCGCATACGGTAGTCGCTGATCAGGCCTTTTGACCAGGTACCCATCGGTCGTGGCGCGTTGATGTGCCAACCTGGACAGGTGACGAAGACACCCGTGTGCGTCCTCGGCCTCGGGCTGATCGGCGGGTCGCTCGTGCGCGCGGCGGTGGCCGCCGGCCGTGAGACGTTCGGCTACAACCGATCCGTCGAGGGTGCCCAGGGCGCCCGGTTCGACGGCTTCGCCGCCACCACCGACCTCACCGAGGCCCTGCACTGGGCCGCCGACCGTGACGCACTGATCGTGCTCGCCGTCCCGATGCCGGCGGTGTCGCTGCTGCTCGGCCACGTCAAGGACGTCGCCGGAGACTGCCCGCTGACCGACGTCATCAGCGTCAAAGGCGCCGTTCTCGCCGAGGTGCGCAAGGCCGGTCTGCTGGACCGCTACGTCGGCGGCCACCCGATGGCAGGCACCGCACACTCGGGCTGGACCGCCGGCGACGCGCGGTTGTTCGCCGGTGCGCCATGGGTTCTCAGCGTCGACGAGCACGTCGACGCACGGGTGTGGGCGCAGGTGATGGAGGTGGCCTTGGATTGCCACGCCGTCGTCGTCCCCGCCAAATCCGACGAGCACGATGCGGCGGCGGCGAGCATTTCGCACCTGCCGCACCTGCTTGCCGAAGCACTCGCCATCACGGCCGCCGAAGTACCGCTGGCCTTTGCCCTGGCGGCCGGCTCGTTCCGCGACGGCACCCGGGTCGCGGCCACCGCCCCCGACCTGGTGCGCGCGATGTGCGAAGCCAACACCGACCAACTGCTGCCGGCTCTGGATCGCGCGCTGGAGCTGCTCAATCAGGCCCGTGAATCGTTGGCTTCCAAGAGTTCGGTGGCCGAGCTGGTCGAGGCCGGCCACGCCGCCCGCATCCGCTACGACAGCTTCTCGCGCCCGCAGATCGTGACCATCGCCATCGGCGAGGAGAACTGGCGTGAAGAACTGGCCGCCGCCGGTCGTGCCGGCGGGGTGATCAGATCCGCGCTGCCAGTCCTGGGTAGTCGAGGATGAATCCGTCGTTGTCGACGGTGATGGTGGTCTCTGCGACCGGCGAGTGCAGCTTGATGCCTTCCCCGCTGTCCGGGCCAAGGCTGTTGTAGCTGATCGCGGCCTGCTTGACGGTCAGGTCGGGCAAACTCACGTACACCACGGGCAAGGTCACCGAATCGGTTCGCCGGTACAGACCAGTGCGCCGGATCGGCAGCGCGTTGAAGAACGGGCTGAACACGACGTCGACGTCGAGGGCGCCTTCGTAGGAGGCCCGCGTCTGGCCCTGGTGGTCGGTGATGAGCCACATGTTTTCCTCGTCGCGGGCGATCGACAGCTGGCGATCCCGCTCGGCGAGGGTCACGCTCAGCGACAGCCGCTTGGTCGCGCCGGATTCGTCGGTCACCAGGTCGTAGGACGCGCTGAAGGCGGGATTGGTTGCCGCGGCGGAGGCCACGATGCGGCCGTAGGCCTTGATCCGATTGCCCGATAGCTGGACTCGGGCCGATTCCATCCGCGAATCGTCGTGCGCGCGCCAGGTCAGGATGGCCGGCCAGGCGCTTTCTGTCGCGTCGTTGGCTGCACTCACCCGTCTACCGTATGCGACGGGCCGCTCCGTTCGTAACCAGGTCGCGAACTGCGGCCCTTCCGTGACGCAGGTCCTTGCGCATCGAAACTCACCTCGTCGTCAAGCAGTGGTTGCGGCATCCGCCGGAATCGCCCGGTGCCGGGCACCGAGGACCACACCGCCAGCGCCAGCAGCCCGTCGAGCACCAGCGCCAACACCGTCACCAGCAGCGCACCCACCAAGGCCAGATAGAACTGGCGGACCTTGATCCCGTCGATCAGATAGCGTCCGAGCCCGCCCAGGCTGGCGTAGGCGGCCACCGTCGCCGTGGCAACCACCTGCAGGGTCGCGGTGCGCAGCCCACCCAAAATGAGCGGCAGCGCATTGGGCACTTCGACGCGCAGCAAAACCCGAGTCTCGGTCATCCCCATCGACCGGGCGGCGTCGATGACCGCCGGGTCGACGTTGGCGATCCCGGCATAGGTGCCCGCCAGTAGCGGCGGGATGCCCAGCAGCATGAGCGCGACGGTCGGAGGCAGCAGACCCAACCCCCACAGCAGCACGCCGAGCAGCAGCACACCGAGGGTGGGCAGTGCGCGCAGCGCGTTGACCCCGGTCACAACCAGAAAGGTGCCGCGCCCGGTGTGGCCGATCAGCATCCCGATCGGGATGGCGATCAGCGCGGAGAAGACGACGGCCACCGCGGTGTACTGCAGGTGCTCGAGGATGCGCACCCCGAGACCGGCTTTCCCCTCCCAGTTGGCGGAGGTGAAGATGTAGGCGAGCGCCTGGTGCAGGAAGTTCATGACGACACCTTGACCCGCGCCCAGGGCGTGATGAGCCGGCCGGTCAGCAGGATCAGCACGTCGACGACGATCGCCAACAGGAAGATCGCGATGATGCCGGCGACGATCTGGTCGCTCTTGTCGGCCTGATAACCCTCGGTGAACCAGGTTCCCAGGCCGCCGATCCCGATGACCGAGCCCACCGACACCATCGATATGTTCGTCACTGCAACCACCCGCAGCCCGGCGATGAGAACCGGAATCGACAGTGGCAGATCGACTTTCAGCATCCTGGTCAGTTTTGTGTAGCCGACGGCGGTGGCGGCATCACGCACCTGGGCGGGTACCGCGTCGAGCGCCTCGGGCACGGCCCGCACCAGCAGCGCGGTCGTGTAGAGCGTGAGTGCGACGATGACGTTGGTCTCGTCGAGGATGCGGGTCGGGATGATCAGCGGTAGCACCACGAACAGCGCCAGCGACGGGATGGTGAAGATGATGCTCGCCGTCACGGTGGTCAGCCGGCGCAGCGCGGTGGTCCGCCAGACGTAGGCACCCAGCGGCACCGCGATCACCAAACCAATGACCACCGGAACCAGCGACAGCCGAAGGTGGATGAGGGTCAGCGCCCACGCTTTGTCGAGATGGGTCAGCAGATAATTCATGCTCAGCCACCCCCCGAGTCGCTTCGCTCCTGCCCCGCCGGGTCCCGCTGCTTTTCCAGCGCTTCCACCACATCGTCGGCCCGCACCCCGCCGATCACCTGACCCGCGTCGTCGACGGCCACCCCGAAGCCGGCCGGCGAGGACAGCGCCGCATCGAGAGCGAGCCGCAGCGTGCCGCCCGGCTCGAACAGCGATCCGCCCGCGATGGTGCTGTCGTACAACGATTTACCGCCCCGATGCAGCTCGACGCCCTCGGCATTGAGCCACGCGTACGGGCGGCCGTCGTCGCGGGTCACCAGCCGCCAGTCGCCGGGTGCCAGCGTCAGCGCGTCGATCTCGCCCTCTTTGACCGTCTGAATATCGTGTAGCGGCAACCCTTCTGCCTGCCGGAACTGCAGGCCGCGGTAACCGCGGTCAGCGCCGATAAAACCCGACACGAATTCGTTGGCGGGATTGGACAACAACCGTGCCGGGGCGTCGTACTGCTGCAGGGTGCCGCCGGGGCCGAACACCGCGACCCGGTCACCGAGTTTGATCGCTTCGTCGATGTCGTGGGTGACGAAGACGATGGTCTTGTGCAATTCGCCTTGCAGACGCAGGATTTCGGCTTGCAGCTCATCGCGCACCACCGGATCGACCGCCGAGAACGGCTCGTCCATCAGCAGCACAGGTGGATCGGCGGCCAACGCGCGGGCGACACCGACGCGTTGCTGCTGACCGCCGGACAATTGCGCCGGATAGCGGTCCCCCAGTTTGGGATCCAGGCCCACTCGCTCCAGAACCTCGTAGGCCGCCTTGCGGGCTGTCCGCCGCGACTCACCCTTGAGGACCGGCACCGTCGCGACGTTGTCGATCACCCGCTGGTGCGGCATCAAGCCGCCACTCTGGATGACGTAGCCGATGCCGAGTCGCAGATTGTTCGGGTTGACTCCTGCGATGTCGCGGCCGTCCACCGTGATCGTCCCCGAGCTGGGCTCGATCATCCGGTTGATCATTCGCATCGAGGTGGTCTTGCCGCAGCCCGAGGGACCGACGAAGACCGTGAGGGTGCCGGTCGGCACCTCCATGCTCAGGCTGTCGACGGCAATGGTGCCATCCGGGTACGTCTTGGTGACCGTCTCGAAGGTGATCATCTATTTCCCGATCGGCTTGTCGAAACCGTTGTCGCGGATCCACTTCCGTGCCGCCTCGTCGGGGTCGACCCCGGAGTTTCCGGACACGGCGGTGTTGAGTTCGATGAGGCCCTCGGTGGTGAGCTTGGCCGACACCGCATCCAGCACCTTCTTCAGTTCATCGGATTTCTTCTGCGAACTGACGACCGGCACCACGTTGGCGGCCAGGAAGTTGTTCTTCGGATCCTCCAGCACCACCAGCTTGTTCTGCGGGATCGCCGGTGAGGTACTGAAAATGTCGGCGGCAGTGACGGTGCCGTCCACCAGCGCGCGCACCGTGGCGGGGCCGCCGCCGTCACTGATCGAAACGAAGTTGTCCGGCTTGATGTCCAGTCCGTACTTGGCTTTGAGCCCGGGCAACCCCTCGGTGCGGCTCTGAAATTCCGACGGACCACCGAACTTGACTTCCGGGGAGTGCGCCGCCAAATCACCAATGGTCTTGAGATTCCACTTCTGTGCGGTGGATTCGGAAACCGCAACAGTGTCGGTGTCGTTGGCCGGCGAGGGGTTCAGGATCGACAGATCACCCGGGAGTGCCCGGAACAACGCCAGCTCCACCTCGTCGGGTGTGGTCACCGTGGTCTTGGGATCGAAGTACTGCAACAGGTTTCCGGTGTACTCAGGCACCAGATCGATCGAATGATCGCGCACTGCGGGAATGTAGGTCTCGCGGCTGCCGATGCCGAATTGCCGTCCGACCGTGAAACCGTTGGCTTCCAATGCCTGGGCGTAGATCTCGGCGATGATCTTCGATTCCGGGAAGTCAGCGGAGCCGACGACGAGAGTTTTCAGGTCAGCCGATGCCGATCCGCCGCCGAGTGGATTGGCACTGCCGCACGCCGCTGCCCCCGGCAGGACGAGCATGAACAGAGCCGCTACCAACCACAGTCGCTTTCCGCCCCGCGACGCGCTCATTGAGCGTCCTTTCACCCCGACCTGTTTCACAGACAGTAACGGCAGTGACCGCCACCCGCCCAGGTTTAAACCCCGGTTGTTTCCTTATGGCTCAGAAGGGGCAAAGATGGAGTGATGACCAGTGAAGTTCCAGGCCCGCGCTACGAACCGACGCTGCCGGTTCCGCCGGCGCCGCCGGCTCCTGAGCCGCCCGCGCCCAGCCCGCCGCTGTCGGTGTCCGAAGTCAAGTTCACCCGTACCGCAGCCCTGTGGTCCTCGCTGATCGTCGGATTCTTGATCCTGACGATCTTGCTGATCTTCATCGCCCAGAACACCGAGTCGACATCGTTTGCGTTCCTGGGCTGGCGCTGGTCGCTGCCTGCCGGGGTGGCGATCCTCATGGCGGCCGTGTCCGGCGGATTGGTGACCGTCCTTGCCGGGGCGGCGCGCATCTTCCAGCTGCGCCGTGCGGCGAAGAAGAACCTCAAGGCCGCCAGGAACAACTAGGCGAGCGTCTCCAGGCCGCGACTGATCAGGACGGCTACGGCCTGCCCGGCACGGTCGTCGCCGTCGGGGCGCTCGGTTGCCATCCGCCGGCGGAAGTCGATGCCCGCCGCGATGATCGCCAGCTTGAAGTATCCCAGCGCCATCTGAAAATCCCAGTGCGCCAACGGATGTCCCGATGCTACCGCGTATCGGTGCGCGAGCTCCTCAGCCGACGGCATCTGCGGTGCGGTCCAGGCTGTCTCCTCGTTGAGAATCAGATCGAGCGCCGGATCGCGGTGCACGCACATCAGCGCCGCATCCGAGAGCGGGTCGCCGAGGGTGGACATTTCCCAATCCAGCACAGCGCGAACAACAGTCGGGTCGTTGGCATCGAGGATGGTGTTGTCGATCCGGTAGTCGCCGTGCACGATCGAGGTGCGGCTCTGCTCGGGCACCGTGTCCGCCAGTTTGGCATGCAGCCGCTCGACGTCGCCGTCGCGCGGGTCGTCGTCCAGCCGGACATGCTGCCACTGCGAACCCCAGCGCCGCACCTGCCGTTCGAGATAGCCGCTGGGCTTGCCGAAGTCGCTTAAGCCCACGGCATCCGGGTCGACCTCATGCAGGTCGACGAGCACCCGGATCAGACTGTCGACGCACGCGCTGACCACGTCGGGACCACCGAGGGCGTCCAGTTCGACGCGGCTGCGAACGACGTTGCCCGCCACGTATTCGACCATCTGGAACGGCGCACCCAATACGGAGTCGTCGTCACGCAAGGTGACGGCCGGCGCCACCGGCACCGCGCTGCCGGCCAGCGCGGCCACCACCCGATATTCGCGCCCCATGTCGTGGGCCGACGGGGTGAGGCCGTGCAGCGGCGGGCGGCGCAGCACCCACTTGGAGGCGTCGTCGAAGACCAGAAAGGTCAGATTGGAACGACCGCCGGAGATGAACTGCCCGCGCAGCTCACCAGTGCGCGGGATACCCACGGCACGCAGGTGCCGGTCCAATGCCGCCAGGTCGAGCCCGTCGAGTGAAGTCACCAGCTATGTATAGCTAATAGCGCTGGTTGCGCGGCAACAGGTCCCAGACATGCTCGGTCGTGTTCACCGCGGCCACGGTGGCGAACCCGTTGCGCGCATAGAGCAGGCGTGTGATCGACACGTAGTCGATCGGGAATGACAGCAGCCGTGTGGTGCCGAGCAGCTCGTGCAGGATCACGTTGATCACCCCGCCGTGGCTGAACACGGCCACCGTGTCGTCGTGCTCGGCGGCGGCGACGATGTCGGAGAGCGCCGCGCCCACCCGTCCCCGGAACTCGCCCTCGTCGACGCTGCTGGGCAGCCTGCCCTCGGCCATGCGGGCCCACTCCTCAGGCCGTTCGGTGCGCACCTGCTCAATGGGCACGTAGTGGGACAGGCCGCGGTCGTACTCGGCGAGCCGCTCGTCGATGTCGAGGGTCAGCTCGCGCGCCTGCGCGACGGGCTCGGCAGTCTGGATCGCGCGGCGCTGCGGGCTGCTGACCAGGCGGGTGAGCGGGAATCGCGCCAGCGCGTCGGGCAGCCGCCGGGCTTGGTGCCAGCCTTCCTCGGACAATTCGGGATCGGCTCCTTCGCCGGCCTCGGTCCGGTGCGGCAACGCGTGCCTGACAAGCAGCAACTGCATGAGTGAGATGGTCCTTTCGTACTGGCGCCCGTGCAACGATAAAGCCCATGCGCGCCTTCGTCTGTCCGGTGTGCCACAACTTCGTTCCGTTTGAGGGCGGCACGTGTCAGTCGTGCGGCACCCCGGTGGGCCTTCACCTGCCGAGCAGGTCGATGGTGGCCTTGAACGACGAAGCCGCGGTGGTCGACGGTGCCGCGTGGACGCTCTGCACCCAGTCCGGACCGCTGGCCTGCAACTGGCTGACGTCGGAGTCCGTGGGCGTCGCGGCCCGCGGGCGCTGCCTGGCTCATTCGCTGATCCGGCGCGAACCTGATCCCGACGACACCATCGCCCGCGAGAAGCTCCCGACGGCCACCCTGGCGCTACGCCGGCTGGTCTACCAACTCGACGACCTCGGCCTGCCGGTCGAACCGTACTGGCGCCGCGAGGGCGGCCTTGCGTTCGATCTGTTGTCGAGTTACAGCACCAGCGAGCGGATCACGATCGGCCACGCCAACGGAGTGATCACCATCGATCTGGTGGAATCCCTTGACGCATACCGGGAATCGCTGCGCGTGCAACTGGGCGAGCCATACCGCACGCTGCTGGGACACTTCCGCCACGAAGCAGGCCACTACTACCAGAACGTCCTCGTCGAAACGGGCGCGGGCGCGGATCATTACCTGGGGCGCTGCCGGGAATTGTTCGGCGACGAGCGGGCCAGCTACGCCGATGCCATCACCCGGCACTACGAATTCGGCGCACCGGCCGACTGGCGGTCCTCGTTCATCTCGGAGTACGCCACCATGCATCCGTGGGAGGACTTCGCCGAGTGCTTCGCGCACTACCTGCACATCACGGACACCATCGACACCAGCCGGGAGGCGGGCATGGTGTTGCACGCCGACCGGGTGCGCTTCGCCGCGCCGCGCGACGTCATTCCGCTCGAGTCCTACGCGGTGGCCACAATCGACCAACTGCTCGACGACTGGAAGTGGATCTCGCTGTTCTTCAACCGGGTCAACACCGCGATGGGCAAGGGTCCGCTCTACCCGTTCGAGATCAGCCCACCGGTGGTCGACAAGCTCGGGTTCGTCCACACCGTGGTGCGGGAGTCGGCTAGCGCTTGACCGGCGGCGCGTAGGCGGGCCTGCCGAGGCCAAGGATCTGCTGGGCGATCATATTGCGGAAGATCTCCAGCGTTCCGCCGTAAATGCCTACGGGCGAAGCCAATCGGAAGACATACTCCGCGCCGCCGTCATCGGCGGCGCCCTTGGTACCGACAGGCAGGCTGGCGGCGATACCCAGGATGTCCATCAGATCCGGTGCGGTGTCGCGCATCGTCTGGGCAATCAATACGCGCCCCGACATCGCCGGGGCGCTCAACGCGGCTTCCAGACGCGCGGCCGCGCGCCCAAGTCGGTAGGCGACGGAGTCGTCGTCGATCCGTGCCACGGCGGCCACCCGGTCGACGGCTTCAGCCGTCAACAGGATGTGCTCGCTCATCGTCGCCAGCTTTTGCAGCCCCTCGTTATTGCGTTCGACGGTGCCGTGTTCGGAGTTGAGGGCGTCACGTAAGACCGCCCAGCCGCCATTGACCTCACCGATGCGGTATTTGTCGTCGACGCGGACGTCGCTGTAGTACGTGATGTTGGTGCGGTCCCCATCGACGGTGCGAATTCCCTGTATCTCGATCCCGGCGGAGTCGAGCGGCACCAGGAACATCGTCAGGTTCTTGTGCTTGGGGCCCTCCGGATCGCTGTTGGTGATCAGGAAGACGTACTGGGCGTTGTGCGCGTTGGAGGTGAACATCTTGGCGCCGTTAATGATCCACGCGTCCCCGTCGCGGACGGACCTGGTCTTGACTGTCGCCACGTCGGACCCGCCCTCGGGCTCGGTGTAGCCCAGGCACAGCCGGGTGTGGCCCGACAGCATCGACGGCAGGATCTCGGCGAGCAGGCCCGGGTCCGCGAATTTGACCAGGGTCCTTGCCACCATCATGGTGGTCGGCCAGTGGAACCACGGCGCGTGCGCGCGGCCGATCTCGAGGTCGAAGATCCTGCGCTGAACGGCGCTGAAGCCGCCGTCGGCCTCGCTGTTGAAGTCCTTGGCCAGATACCCGAGATCGCCAAGCGCGAGATGCAGGCCGTCGTGGAAGTTCTCGCCGGTCTCCCGATCGTGGGCAATGACGTCCTCGGTCACCAGGCGGCCCAGATCCGCGCGCACCTGGCGCTGGAACTCCTCGTCCTCGGCGGACAGCTCGACCCGGGAGAAATCCATGACCGTTACAGTACTCAGCGTTGTTGTAACTCCGCCAGGATCTCCTCGGTGTGCTCACCCAGCTTTGGGGCGGCCGACCGCGGCGCCCACGGAGTGCCGTGGAAATCCGCAGGTGTGGCAATCATCGGCAGCGACCCGCCGTCGTCGGGCACATCGACCAAGCCGCCCGCGGCGTGGAACTGCTCGTCACCGAGGACGTCTTCCATCGAGTTCACCGGCGACCAGAACAGTTCAGGCTCGGCCTCGAACGCCTGCGCCCACTCATCCCTCGTCTTGGTCGCGAAGATCTCGTCGAGTGTCGCGATGAGCTCGCGGGAGTTGATCGCACGGTCCCGGGCGGTGGTAAACCTGCTGTCCTCCAACCATTCTGGATGACCCACTGCCCGGCACAACGACGGCCAGTGCCGGTCGGCTTCCAACCCGACGATCCACAACCGCTTCCCGTCCCCCGTCAGGTAGTTGTTCATGCACGGGTTGAACATCGTCTCGCGCTGGCCGATCGCGATGGGCCGCCCGCTCAGCAGGAACGTGTTGAGGTCGAAGCTCACGGTGTAGGTGCCCTGGCGGTAGAGCGACGTGGTGACCAGCTGCCCCTCGCCGGTGCGGGCACGCGCCACGAGTGCGGCGTTGATGGCGGCGGCCAGCGTCATCCCGGTCATGTGGTCGCCCATGCCACCGCGCTGGAAGGGCGGGCTGTCGCCAGGACGGGTGAGCAGGTCGGCCACCCCGGAACGGGCCCAGAAGGCCGCGACGTCGTAGGCCGGGCGGTTGGCTTCCGGCCCCTTCTCGCCGTACCCGGTGATCAGGCCGTACACCAGAGCGGGGTTGAGCGCGGCCACCTTCGGATAGTCCAGGTCGAGCCGGCTCAAGGCATCGGGGCGCACGTTGGTGATGAAAACATCTGCGCCCGCCAGTAATTGGCGTGCGGTCGCCAGGCCGCCGTCGGTGGTCAGATCGAGCACAATGCTGCGCTTGGACCGATTGTCCATCTCGAACGGCGGGTTGCTGCCGTCGTCGAGGCCGAGCATCCGGCCGAACAGACGGGCGGGGTCGCCGGTGGGTGGTTCGATCTTGACGACGTCCGCGCCCCAGTCCGCCAGGATTCCTCCGGCGGCGGGTCCGGCGACCCACACGCCAAGCTCGACAACTCTGATGCCATCCAGCGGACCGGCCATCGTCGCCCCTTTCGTTCTGCGTCCGCCAACGCTAGTGGCTCGACGCTCGGAGAATGCTATTCTCCGAATGGAGATTGAGGAGTTCCATGACGAGAACGGAAAACCCCGTAGACCTGGACACCGCCCTACTCGGTCGGTGGCTCGACACCCAGGACGCCCCCGGTGCCGGCGAAGAACCCTCCGCCGAGGTTCTCAAGGGCGGATCGCAGAACATGCTCTACCGCATCAATCGCGGTGGTCAGGGCATGGTGCTGCGGATGCCCGGGCCCCGCGCCGATGAGCGCAGGCTGGGCGAGCTGCTCCGCGAGATCCGCCTGGAACGCGCGCTCAAGGGCACCGATGTGCCGCACGCCGAGCTGATCGCCGCCGACGAGAGCGGTGAGGTGCTGGGCAAGCCCTTCTACCTGATGAAAGAGGTGGACGGCTGGAGCCCGATGGACGGCGGCTGGGAGGCCCCCTTCGACACCGACCTCGACGCCCGTCGCGACCTGGCCTTCCAGCTGATCGAGGGCGCCGCCAAACTCGGCCGGTTGGATTGGAAGGCTCAGGGCCTGGAGGGGTTCGGCAAGCCTGACGGGTTTCACGACCGCCAGGTGGATCGCTGGCTGGCGTTCCTCGCGTCGTTCCAGGTGCGCGAACTGCCCGGCCTCGATACGGCCGCGGAGTGGCTGCGCAACAACCGGCCCACGCACTTCACCCCCGGGATCATGCACGGCGACTACCAGTTCGCCAACGTGATGTATGCCCACGGAGCGCCCGGCCGGCTGGCCGCGATCGTGGACTGGGAGATGACCACGATCGGCGACCCGTTGCTCGACGTCGCGTGGGCGTTGCTCGGCTACGACGGCGAGCAGCCCAAGGACACCGGCTTCTACCTACCGATGGAAGGCATGCCAACGCGCGGTGAGCTGTTGGCGCACTACGAGAAGATCAGTGGCCTGTCGACCGAAAACATCCACTACTACCTGGTGCTGGCCAACTGGAAGCTCGGCATCGTGCTGGAGAAGACCTACGCCGCCGCGGTCACCAGCGGCAAGGGCGACCCGACGATGACTGAGGCATTCGGCGCCATGGTGCCCGGCCTGATCGCCACCGCCGCCGAGCTGGCCCAGTCCGGCGAGGCTTAAATGGGTTACGCAGATACTCTTTTCGACCTGACCGGCCGCGTGGTGCTGGTCACCGGCGGCAGCCGGGGCCTGGGACGCGAGATAGCACTGGCCGCCGCGCGCTGCGGTGCCGACGTCGTCATCGCCAGCCGCAAGTACGACGCGTGTGTGGCCACCGCCAAGGAGATCGAGGACGAAACCGGCCGTACCGCAATGCCGTACGGCGTGCATGTCGGCCGCTGGGATGAGCTGGACGGATTGGTGGCGGCGGTCTACGACCGGTTCGGCAAGCTCGACGTGCTGGTGAACAACGCCGGCATGTCGCCAACCTACGACACGTTGAGCAACGTCAGCGAAAAGTTGTTCGACACCGTGGTCAACCTCAATCTGAAAGGGCCGTTCCGGCTTTCGGCGCTGGTGGGTGAACGCATGGTCGCCGACGGCGGCGGAGTGATCATCAACGTCAGCACCCACGGATCGTTGCGGCCGGATCCGGCGTTCCTCCCCTACGCGGCGGCCAAGGCCGGCCTGAACGCGATGACCGAGGGGATGGCCGCGGCGTTCGGGCCGACGGTGCGGGTCAATACCCTGATGCCCGGGCCGTTCCTCACCGATATCAGCAAGGCTTGGGATATGTCTGCCGACAACCCGTTCCGCCGGCATGCCCTGCAACGGGCCGGCGAGCCGTCCGAAATCATCGGCGCCGCACTGTTCTTGATGTCGGACGCATCCAGCTTCACCACCGGCTCGATCCTTCGGGCCGACGGCGGCATCCCCTAAGGAGTCAACACATGGCATGGGACTTTTCCACCGAACCGGAGTTCGAGGAGAAGCTCGAGTGGATCCGGAACTTCGTCCGCGAGGACATCGAACCGCTCGAAGTGATCTTCCCCAGTTGCGAATTCCTGCCGCTCGATGAGGAGCGCCGCCGCATCGTCGACCCGCTCAAGCAGCGCGTCCGCGATCAGGGCCTTTGGGCGCCGCACCTCGGGCCGGACCTGGGCGGGCAGGGTTTCGGGGCGGTCAAGCTCACACTGATCAACGAAATCCTCGGTCGCGCAACGTGGTCGTCGATCATCTTCGGCACCCAGGCACCCGACACCGGTAATGCGGAGATCCTGGCCCGGTTCGGCACCCAGGAGCAGAAGGACCGCTACCTGACCGGCCTGCTGTCCGGCGAGATCTTCTCCACGTTCTCGATGACCGAACCGCAGGGCGGCTCCGATCCGCGGGTGTTCACCACCCGCGCGGTGCGTGACGGTGACGACTGGATCATCAACGGCCGCAAGTACTGGTCGTCCAATGCGTCGGTGGCGTCGTTCTTCATCGTCGTGGCGATCACCGATCCCGACGTGCCGGTGCACACCGGGGCGTCGACGTTCCTGGTGCCTGCCGACGCCCCAGGCGTGACCATCGAGGCCACGCACCACCTGGTCGGCTCGTACCCCCACGACCCCGGCCATTCCCTGGTGCACTACGACAACGTCCGGGTACCCGCCTCGGCGATGCTGGGCGGGGAGGGGCAGGGCTTCCACGTCGCGCAGTCCCGCCTGGCCGGCGGCCGACTGCACCACGCGATGCGCTCGATCGGGGTGGCCCAGCGCGCCATCGACATGATGGCACGCCGCGCGAAAAGCCGCTTCACCCAAGGCAGTGTGCTGGCCGACAAACAGCTGATCCAGGAGATGGTCGCCGATTCCTTCGTCGAGCTGACCCAGTTCCGCCTGATGGTGTTGCACGCCGCCTGGCTCGTCGACACCGCTGGAGAACGTGCCGCCCGCGAGGAGATCGCGGCCTGCAAAATCCAGACCGCCAACGTGCTGAAGTCCATTGGCCTGCGAGCGATCCAGGTCCACGGCGGGCTCGGGCTGACCGACCAGATGCCGTTGACCAATGTGCTGTTGGGCGGCATCACGCTGGGCCTGGCTGACGGGCCCACCGAGGCACACAAGGTGAACCTGGCTCGACAGATCCTCAAGGGGTACGAGGCCGAAGACCCGATCTGGCCAAGCGAGTTCCTTCCCAACCGCATCGAGCGGGCCCGCGAGAAGTACGGCCATTTGATCGATCGCATTCCCGCGCTGCCTGTTTCGCCGTGACCAGCCGCGCCGCGGCCGCCGTGGGGCGGGCCCTAGACGATCGGCAGCGGGAGGCCACCGAGGAGGTGGAGCGCATCCTGTCCGCTGCCATCTCGGTGATGCAGCGGGTCTCCCCCGATGCCCCGCGGGTCAGCGATATCGTCGCCGCGGCCGGGGTGTCGAACAAGGCGTTCTACCGATATTTCGCCGGCAAGGACGACCTGATGCTGGCGGTCATGGAACGCGGTGTGGGCCTAGTGGTTTCGTATCTCCAGCATCAGATGGCCAAGGAGAGCACGCCGGCGGGCAAGATCAGCCGATGGATCAGCGGCGCGCTGGCGCAGGTGGCCGACCCCGAGCTGATCGGGATGAGCCGGGCATTGGTCGGCCAGATGTCGGACTCGGACAAGAGACGCCTTGGTGAGGAGGAGACCATGGCCGCGATGCGCGAGCTGCTGATCGAGCCGATCCGCGATCTGGGCAGTGCCGATCCCCGGCGTGATGCCGACGCGGTGTTCGTGTGTACCGTCGGCACGATGCGCCGCTATGTGGACTCCACCGACCAGCCGGGTCGCAAGGACATCAGCCACCTCGTCGGGTTCTGCCTGCGCGGGCTCGGCGTGCCGGAAGGAGAGCGCTGATGCGCGCCGTCGTCTGCCGCGAGTACGGCACCCCGGAAGACCTTGTCCTGGACGAACTGCCCGACCCCACACCGGGTCCCGGGCAGGTGGTGGTCCGGGTGCGCGCCGCGGCGGTCAACTACCCCGATGTGCTGCTGATTGCCGGCAAGTACCAGATCAAGGTGCCACCACCGTTCAGCCCGGGCAGCGAGTTGGCGGGCGAGGTACTCGCTGTCGGCGATGGCGTCGACTACCGGATCGGTGATCGAGTATCGGCCACCACCTTCGTGGGTGGCTTCGCCGAGCAGGCGCTGGTGGACGCCCGAGGTCTGGCCCGCATCCCCGACGGCGTCGACTATGCCGACGCCGCGGCATTCGGGGTCACCAACCGGACGGCGTACTACACCCTGCGCACGGTCGCACCGGTCACTCCCGGCGATTGGGTGGTGGTACTCGGCGCCGGCGGCGGAGTGGGCCTGGCCGCTGTCGATATCGCGGTTCTGATGGGCGCCAAGGTGATTGCCGCGGCCTCGGGTGCCGAGAAGCTCGAGGTGTGCCGTCAGCGCGGGGCGCAGGCCGTCGTCGACTACGACACCGAGGATCTGAAGGCCCGGCTCAAGGAGATCACCGGGGAGGGTGGCGCCCAGATTGTGGTCGACCCGGTTGGTGGTCGTTATTCCGAGCCCGCGCTGCGCAGCCTGGGCCGTGGCGGGAAGTTCGTCACGCTGGGCTATGCGGCCGGCTCGATACCGGCGATCCCGTTGAACCTGGTGCTGCTGAAGGGAATCACCGTGCAGGGCATGGAGATCCGGACCTTCATGACCGATTACCCCGAGGAGATCGCGCGCGACGATGCCGAGCTGGCGCAGTTGTTCGCCGACGGACGCCTCCGTCCGTACCTCGGTGCGCGGTTCCCACTGGAGCAGGCGGCCACCGCGCTGCGCTACGTTGCCGACCGCAAAGCGATCGGCAAGGTCGTCATCGACGTGGCCTAGCCACTCACGTAGCCCCGCGAGTCTCCCTAGGGCTACGGCGTGATGATGTTGAAGCCCGGATTGGGCTGATCCAGTGCACCGAGAAGCGCCTGCAGCGCCTGGGCATCTCCGGCGGTTTCCAGGCCCGGCGAGGTGAAATCGCCTGCCGCAGCGGCCAATAACCGTAATTTGGTGGCCAGCCGAATGGTGGCGGTCGCTGTCGACTCGTCGGCCGGAGCCTCGCGGTAGACCAGCACACCGTTGCGCAGGGTGAGCCGGTAATTGGCGCCGAGGTCGGCAAAGGTCACATCGAGCGCGATGTCGAGATCCCAGGCCCGCGGCCCATTCACACTGATCGCCAAAACGTCGAACATCTGCTCCGGCGTGAGCTGGGCGAGCAGCGTCGCCGACCCCGATTGGGTTGGCGTGCCGAAGTTACCGTCGCGCAGCTCGGTGGACCCGGAGAGAAAGAAATTGCGCCACGTCGCGCATTCGGCGCCGTACGCCAGCTGCTCAAGCGTGTCCGCGTAGAGCTCTCGGGCACCGGCATGGTTCTCGTCGGTGAAAATGACGTGATCGAGTAACGTTACCGCCCAACGGTAGTCACCGGAATCCGCCGCCGTCCGAGCCAGTTCGACCACCCTGTCGGCGCCACCCATGGCCTCGACGTAGCGGGGTCCGATCGCTTCCGGCGGATGCGCCCACAACCGTGCGGGGTTGCCGTCGAACCAGCCCATGTAGCGCTGGTAGACGGCCTTGACGTTGTGACTGACCGACCCGTAGTAGCCGTGTGCATGCCACGCCTTGTGCAGCGCGGGCGGCATCTGGAAGGTCTCGGCGATCTCGATCCCGGTGAAGCCTTGGTTGAGCTGACGCAGCGTCTGGTCGTGCAGGTAGGCGTAGAGATCACGTTGCAGGGACAGGAATTCGACGATGTTGTCCTGTCCCCAGGTCGGCCAGTGATGCGAGGCGAACACCACGTCGGCGCGGTCGGCGAACGTGTCGAGGGCCTCGGTCAGATACCCCGCCCAGCCGTGCGGATCGCGGACCAGAGCACCGCGCAGGGTCAACAGGTTGTGCAGGTTGTGCGTCGCGTTCTCGGCCATGCACAGGGCCCGGAATTTCGGGAAGTAGAAATGCATCTCGGCCGGCGCCTCGGTGCCGGGGGCCATCTGGAATTCGATCTCGATGCCGTCGATGGTGTGCGTCTCACCGGTGGTTTTGATGTCGACGGTGGGGACGATGATCGCGACCTCACCGGTCGACGGTGTCTGCCCCAACCCGCAGCCGACCTGACCCTGCGGTCCGCGGTCGAGGACCGCGCCGTACATGTAGCCGGCCCGGCGAGCCATCGCGGTACCGGCGTAGACGTTCTCCTGGACCGCGTGCTCGGTGAACCCCTCCGGAGCCAGGACCGCGACCTTGCCCGCGTCGACATCGGCCTGGCTGGTCACCCCGAGAACACCGCCGAAGTGGTCGACGTGGGAGTGGGTATAAATCACGGCGACGACGGGCCGGTCACCGCGGTGCGCGCGATAGAGCGCCAGCGCTGCGGCGGCGGTCTCCGTGGACACCAGCGGGTCGATGACCACGATGCCGGTGTCACCCTCGATGAAGCTGATGTTGGACAGGTCCAGCCCACGCACCTGGTAGATGCCTTCGACCACCTCGTAGAGGCCCTGTTTGGCGACGAGTGTGCTCTGCCGCCACAGGCTCGGGTGGACCGACGTCGGCGCGTCACCGGCAAGGAACCCGTAGGCGTCGTTGTCCCACACCACCCGCCCGTCGGCGGCTTTGACCAAGCACGGCGTCAACGCGGCGATGAAGCCGCGATCGGCGTCGGCGAAATCAGCGGTGTCTTCGAAAGGCAGGGACGTCAGATGCTCAGCGTGCGCGGCCTCGATGACAGCGGTGGGCGGCTTATGCTCCATACCCACAATCCTTGCCTAGAGCGACAGCCTCAGGTCCAGAATCCGTTGAGCGGCGTGGCGTACTCGTCGTTGTTGGTCATCGTCGGCAACCCGAGTGCATCCTCGATGGTGCGCAGCGTGCTGTAGTGGTCGTAGCGGTCAGTGACGACGAAGGCGCCGCCTTTCATGCCGCCCGCGCTGACCGCCAGCGGTGATGCGATCACCACGGTGACGACGTGGTTGCCTTCGTTACCGAAGCCCAGCGTGATGTTGTTGTTGTCCTCGTCGAACGTGACGATCAGCACCGACTTCGTGGTCTGCCAGACCTGCGAGTTGAGGATCGTCGGCACGTTCTCCTGCAAGAACTCATCGAGCGCCGGGACGTTGTACTGATGGCGCGGGTCGATCTGGGAGACCAGGAAGTGACCGGCGCCCGCCAAGGTGTCGACCGGACCTTCACCGTTGGAGTCCTCGTCGGCGGCGAACCAGACGAAGTCCGGTGTGGTGGCGTCCGACTGAAGATCGACGGCCATCTGGGTCAACGGGAACATGTGCGCGGCCGCGTAGGCCTGGTTGTCGCCGATTCCGGCGAAGGCCGGCCAGGGGGTCTGGTCCGTCGAATAGGCAGCAGTCGACACCAGTGGTTGGCCCGGCGTCATGCCCTGCGCGTAGGCCGCCCATGTCTTACCCGCGTTGTCGATGGTGAAGGCGAGATTGTTCGGGTCGTTGATGCACACCGACTCGCAGTTGTAGGTCTTTCCGAAGACCTGCCCGCCGGCGATCGCGTAGTAGTTCGGCAAGCTGGGATGGGTCACGGCGTAGTAGTTGTCGGCGAAGCCGTATGCGTTGATCAGGCTGTTGAGGAACGGCGCATTGGGACTTCCGACGATGTCGTTGTAGCCCTTGTTCTCCATGTAGACCAGGAACACGTGGTCGAGCTGCCCGACGTTGGACGCCGGCGGCTGCGGTGCGGGCGGCGCAGGCTGGTTTGTGCCGATGCTGAAGGACAGATTGTCGGCGTACGCGTTGTTGTATCTGGCGGTGAAACCGATCACGACCGGATTCAGGTCGTGCATGGTGAGAGTCACGATCGCGCTCCGCGTGCCCACCGGGACCGTCCCGGTGGCGGCGCGCTGGCGGAAGCCGGTCTGTCCCAAGCGATCCAGGTTGGACACCGGTCCGATCGAAGAACTTCCGAGGTAGAGCTGATTTTGGTCCAGGAACGTGACTTTCACCGTGGCGAAGGACGGGTCCAGCAAGTAGCCACCCAGTTCACCACTGAGATTGAACGGCACCGCGCCGCCGTCGATCTCCGCACTCGAGGCACTGAGGTCCACCGTCTGGGAGAGCGCCGAACTGGCCACATCGCCACCACCGAAGAACTGGTTCCCGCCACCGGGCGGTGCGGCATGGACGCTCGGGAATGACACGATCGCTGGGAGATTGGGCCAGGCGAAGCTCAGACCGACCGGCCACGCGTTGCGGAGTTCGCCATACTTGACCACCGTCGGAGTACCGGTCGCCGTCCAACCGGGCACGCTCACCGTGCTGTTCCCGTATCCGGCCGTGTCGCCGAGCTCAGCACCTGGATTCGCCAGAAGGTTCGGGCCTGTGGCCGGGGTGGCCGCGGTCCCGGACACGGAGCCGGTGGGCCGACCGCGCCCGATGCGCTGCAGTTCGCTGCCCACCAACTCCAGTGCGGACGTCAACGTCTGCAGAGCCTGATCGGGGGTGGGAAGCTTGGCTGCGCCCGATAGGACCGGCACGCCGCTACGCATGGGCCTGACTATTGTCACTTTCGGCGCAGTCGCTTTCGCCGCGGTGCGGGTGGTTCCGCCCCCTGCGCGCGCCGGCTTACCGGTGTGTGGCCCCGCGGTTGCCCCGGACGTGGACGACGGCGAATCCGACGGTTGAGCTGCGGCGATGCACGGCATGCTCGCGATTGCCGAACCTACCCCGAGCGCCACCGCCAGTGCTCCGAGTCGACCGATGTGTGCTGCGTTGCCCATGACCCGTACTCCCGCCACCCGATACATCAGATGGTACGAAGTACGGGCCGCCCTGGGAGGCGATTGCTCCGATCAGTTCGGCGCGGTCAGGTCGTAGACCTCGGTGCCGCCCACATCGGTCGCCGTGAAGTGCTGCTGCACCCACTTGGTGATTTGAGTGCCCGCGCCCGAGTCGCCGCCCGGCCCGTGGTGGCCGCCACCGGGGCCTTCGCTGACGATGAAGTAGTGGACCTGCCCCGAACCGACGTAGGCCTGGAATTGCTCCAACGTCGGCGAGTTGTCACCACCACCGAAGCCGCCGATCGACATGATCGAGGCGCCCGTGCCCAGCTCCAGCGGGCTCGCGCTCATCGACCCGATAGTGGCTGCAGCCCAACGGTTGTCGGCCTTGGTGAGCATGCTCTTCAGCTCGGCGTTGTCGGATGCCCGTTGTCCACCCATACCACCGGGGCCACCGAAGCCCATACCCCCGTCGGAACGGGCCGGACCCGAGGTCGGAATTGGTCCGTTGTGGTTGCCCGCCACGGTCTCCACCGTGTAGGCGGCCGTCGCGCCAAGACCGACGAGCAGACCCGCCGCGGCCAGCGCAACCGTCCAGCGACCGAGGCGATGTCCGCCTGCCAGCAACACGGCGGCCACTACAATCGAGCCGGCCAGCACCACCCAGCGCAGCCAGGGCAGCCACTCGGGCGTGCGATCCAAAAGGATGAAGTCCCACACCCCGGTGCTCACCAGCATCGCCGCGAGCACCACCCGGGATGACACAAACTGCTTGCCACGCCACAGTTCTCGAACGCTGATGCCGATGACTGCGGCGATCGCCGGCGCCAGGGCAACCGTGTAATAGGGGTGCATGATCCCCTTCATGAAGCTGAACACCACAACGGTGACCAGCAACCAGCCGCCCCACAACAGCAGCGCCGCGCGAGTGCGGTCGGTGCGTGGCGCACGCCGGGTGAACAACAGGCCGGCGACCAATCCGATCAGCGCGGCCGGCAGCAGCCAGCTGATTTCGGTGCCCATCGAGGCGTCGAACATCCGGGTGATGCCGGTGGACCCGCCAAACATCCCGCCACCCATCGGGCCCCCACCCTCGCCCGCGCCGCCGCCGGAATCCGAGCTGCCACCGGGGTTGCCGTCGCCGCCGAACACCCGGCCAAGACCGTTGTAGCCCAGGGCCAGCTGCAGCAGGCTGTTGTTGGTGGATCCGCCGATGTAGGGCCGAGAGTCACTGGGCCACAAGCTGACCAGTGCCAGATACCAGCCGGCCGAGACCACGATCGCCACCAAACCGACCGCCAGGTCACGCAGCCGCTGCCACACGCTGCCCGGAATCGCGACCAGCACCACCAGGGCCAACGCCGGGGTGACAAGCAGAGCCTGCAGCAGCTTGGCCAGGAACGCGAACCCGATGGCGACACCGGCCAGGGCGATCCAGCGGGTGGGCTTGCCGTCCAGCGCACGGATCACGCAGTAGCCGGCGACCACCATGAGCAGCACCAGCAGTGCGTCGGGATTGTTGAAGCGAAACATCAACGCCGCCACCGGCGTCAGCGCCAGCACCGCACCCGCCAGCAGCCCGGCCCCGTAACCGCTGACCCGGCGCACCGCGCCGTAGACCAGCGCGACGGAAGCCACGCCCATCAGGGCCTCGGGCACCAGCATCGACAGCGTGCCGAATCCGAAAAGCCGTCCGGACAACGCCATCACCCACAACGAGGCCGGCGGCTTGTCCACCGTGATCGCGTTGCCGGCGTCGATCGAACCGAACAGCAAGGCTTTCCAGCTCTGCGTGCCGGCCTGCACGGCGGCCGCGTAGTACTCGTTGGCCCACCCGGCGGCACTCAGGCCCCACACGTAGAGCACGGCGGTCAGAGCCAGGAGTCCGAACAGCGCCGGGCGCACCCATCGCGGCCGTGCCGCGCGGGGTGCTTCCTCCGGATCCACCAGTACCGGCCCTTCTACGTTTTCAGCGAGGACGGTCATTCTGCGACCTCGACAATCTGGCCGGTGCGACGGGGGTGGAACACCCAGCCGCGCAGCAGCACGAAACGGACCACGGTGGCCAACAGGTTGGCCGCGATCAGCACCAGCAGTTCGACGATGCGGGCCGGCTCCCCGAGTGTGTGCAGCAGAGCCAGCGCGCCACTAGTCAGGGCCAGCCCGATACCGAAGACGACGAACCCCTCGAACTGGTGTCGCGCGACACCGGTACTGCCGCGCACGCCGAAGGTGAACCGCCGATTGGCCGCGGTGTTGGCGATCGCGGTCACCAACAGGGCGACCAGGTTGGCACCCTGCGGCCCGATCGGGCGCAACAGCAGGAACAACACCAGGTAGGCCAGTGTCGACGCGATACCGATGGCCCCGAACCGCACGCCCTGGTTGAGCAGCGACTTAGGCGCGCCGGCCTGGTTGCCAAACTGGGCGCTGATCGCCTGGACCGGGATCTGGCCGGTACCGAAACCCTTGAGCAAGCGTGCGATTCCCTTCAAGTCAGCAACAGCAGTGGCCACGATGTCGACCCGGCTGTCGGGATCGTCGATCCAGTCGACCGGAACCTCGTGGATGCGTAGGCCGCTGCGCTCGGCGAGCACCAGCAGCTCGGTGTCGAAGAACCAGCCGGTGTCCTCAACGTGGGGTAGCAACTCGGCCGCGACGTCGGCCCGGATCGCCTTGAATCCGCACTGGGCGTCGCTGAACTTCGCGGACAGCGTCGAGCGCAGGATCAGGTTGTAGCAGCGCGAGATGATCTCCCGCTTCGCCCCACGCACCACCCGCGAGCCGCGGCCCAGCCGGGTGCCGATGGCAAGGTCGGAGTGCCCGGACACCAGCGGGGCCACCAGCGGGGCCAGCGCGGCCAGGTCGGTCGACAGGTCGACGTCCATGTAAGCCAGCACCGGCGCGTCCGAGGTCGACCACACCGCGTGCAGCGCCCGCCCCCGGCCCTTCTGCTCCAGGCGCACGATGCGCACCTCGGGCAGTTCCGCGGCCAGCGCGGCGGCGACCTCGGGGGTGGCGTCGATGCTGGCGTTGTCGGCGATGGTGATGCGGAACGAGAACGGGAAGTCCTCGCGCAAGTGGCGGTACAGCCGGTGAATCGAGTCGGCCAGCGCGGCCTGCTCGTTGTACACCGGCACGACGACATCGAGCACGGGAACGCCGCGCTCGGCGGCGATGAAGGCTGCGTTGCGTCGGCGTGCCACGCGGACGTCGGTGATGGTCATGCCTAGATCGTCGGCTGCCGCGGTGGGCGGGGAATTTGTGTTTGCTATGTGGCCGCTGTGAATCGTTGCGACAGGTCGTAGACGGTGACGCCGTCGATGTCGCGCGGGGTGAAATTGGCGCTGACCCAGCTCTGAATCTGCTGGGCGGCGTCGCTGCCCGACCGGTTGCCGAACCCGAATCCAGGCATGGCGCTCTTCACGAACCAGTGAATGCGACGCTGTGCGACATAGGACTGGAACTGCTCGAGGGTGGGGGCGGGGTCGGTGCCGTTGAAGCCGCCGACGGCCATCACCGGCAATCCCGTGCCCAGTTGGTATCCGGCGGCATTACTCGATCCGACGGCGGCCGCGGCCCAGGTGTATTCGTCGGCGTCCTGGCTCAACGCAGTGGTCAACGCGGCGCCAGGCTTGGGTGCGTCGAACATTCCGCCCGGCGGGCCACCGCGCCCGTCAGACGGGCCGACGGACGGCATGGCACCGCTGTGCGGTGCGGCGACAGTGGCCAGGGAGAAGGCGATCGGTCCGGCCATGGCGGCGGCCAGTGCCAGCACGCCCACCGCTGTACCCACCCGCCGGGGCAGGCGCACCACCACCAGCAGCAGGAGAGCGCAGGCGATGGCGACGACCACGACAGCGACCCGGAGCCAGGGCAGCCACTGCGAATCCCGTTGCAGCAGAATATAAGCCAATATCGTCGTGATGACGACGATCCCGGACAGCGTGGTGGCGGCCCGGATATCGGCGCGGTGCCGCCACAGCAGGGTGGTGCCGATCGCCAGGCCGGCACCGATCGCAGGGGCCAGCGCCACGGTGTAGTACGAGTGCAGGATTCCGTTGGCGAAACTGAACACCACCGCGGTGACCGCCAGCCACCCACCCCACAGCAGCAGCGCCGCCCGAGTGGCGTCGGTGCGCGGTGCCCGCCGGGTGATGACCAGGCCCGCGATGATCGCGATGACGGCTGCGGGGATCAGCCACGCGATGTAGGTGCCCATCTCCGCGCCGAACAACCGCGCCCAGCCCACGTCCTGGTTGAGGTTGCCAAGCCCACCGGTCTCGTCGCCGGTGAGACGGCCCAAACCGTTGTAACCCAAGGCCAGTTCGACGATGGAGTTGTGCTGCGAACCACCGATGTAGGGCCGCGCACTCGCCGGCCACAGCGCGACCAGCAGTAGATACCAACCGGCCGAGACGACCAAGGCGCCCACCGCGGCAGCGAGCCGCGCCACCCTGGCCCGCACCGGCGCGTCGGCGGCGATCAGAAACACCACCCCCAGCGCGGGCAGCACCAGAAACGCCTGCAGCATCTTGGCCAGGAAGCCGACCCCGACCGCGGCGCCGGCCAGCGGCGGCCACCACCACGCCGCGTTGCGGTCCAGGGACCGCTGGGTGAAGTAGGCGGCGGCGACGAGCGAAAGCACCAGCAGCGCATCGGGATTGTTGAACCGGAACATCAGCGCCGCCGCCGGGGTCAGGGCCAGCACCGCACCGGCGAGCAGGCCCGCCCACGGCCCGCTGACCCGTCGCACCGCGATGTACAACACCGCGACCGCCGCCACCCCGGCCAGCGCCTGCGGCACCAGAATGCTCCACGGATTGACGCCGAACAGCCGCGCCGACAAGCCCGTCACCCACAGCGCCGCGGGCGTCTTGTCGACGGTGATCGCGTTGCCGGCGTCGCTCGACCCGAACAACCAGGCCGTCCAGCTCTCCGAACCAGCCTGGGCCGCAGCGGAATAGAAGGCGTTGGCCCATCCGCTGGCACCGAGATTCCACACGTAGAGCACGGCCGTCGCGAGCAGTAGCACCGCCAGCCCGCCGTAATGTCGGGCGCGGATCATGATTCGGCGGCCAGCGGTAATCGCACCGTGAACTCGGTCGAGCCGGGCACGCTGCGCAGTTCGATACTGCCGCTGTGCGCCCGCACCACCGCCGACGCGATCGCCAGACCCAGTCCGGTCGACCCGCCCTTGCGGGAGCGCGACGTGTCACCGCGGGCGAAGCGCTCGAACACCTCGGATTGCAGCTCGGCCGGAATTCCCGGCCCGTCGTCGGCAATCCGCAGCACCGCCTGGTCCGGTTCGGCATGCAGCGACAGCGTCACCGACGTCCCTGGCGGGGTGTGGGTGCGGGCGTTGGCCAGCAGGTTGGCCACCACCTGATGCAGTCGGGCATCGTCGCCGGTGACATAGATCGGATCCGATGGCACGTCCAGGTTCCACTGATGCTCCGGCCCTGCGATGTGGGCATCGCTGGTGACATCGGCTGACAGTCGGGACAGATCGACCGGTTCGCTTTCCAGCGGGCGGCCGGAGTCCAGCCGCGCCAGCAGCAGCAGGTCCTCGACGAGGTGGGTCATCCGTACGGCTTCGGACTCCACCCGGCCCATCGCATGCGCGACGTCGTCGGGCACCTCGTCCCTTTTCCGTTGTGCCAGTTCGGTATAGCCGCGAATCGCGGCCAATGGCGTGCGTAGTTCGTGGCTGGCGTCGGCGACGAACTGCCGCACCCTGCTCTCACTGGCCTGCCGCGTCGACAGCGCGGTCGAGATGTGATCGAGCATCCGGTTCAGCGCCAGGCCCAGCCGGCCCACTTCGGTGTCAGGATCGGTTTCGGCGACCCGCACGGGCAACTCCACCTCACCGCGATCCAGCGGCAGATTCGCCACTTCCCCGGCGGTCGCCACCACCCGGGTCAGCGGCGCCAGCGCACGGCGATTGATCACGATGCCCACGGTCGTGGCCACGGCCAGCGCCAACGCGGTCACCACCACGAAGGTCAGCTCCACCCGCAGCAGGGTCGCGTCGACGTTGTCCATGCTCAGCCCGATGACCAGGGTCTCGCCGGTCAGCCTGCTGCGCACCGCGACCACCCGATACCGGCCAAGACCGTCCAGGCTGCGTGTCACGGGATGGCGTAGACCGTCGTTCTGCGCCAATTGCCCCAGCGCGCTGGTCGGTACCGCCGCACGCACCCCGCCGGGTCCGAGCACGCCGGCGTTGCCCGCGGTGCCGTTGCTGATGACGGCCGCGACCATGCCGATGGGCTGGCCGGGGGCATCGAGGAATTCGGGGCCGGGTCCGGGCCGTGGCCACGGCGGTCGGTTGTCCCGCATCGAGGGCGGCAGTGGCGGGGGTGGCGGTTCGCCGTACATGATCGCCGACCGGTGCGCTATCTCCCGGAGCTGATTGTCGACCTCACCGATCAGGTACTGGTGCAGGACCAGCACCGTCACCGAGCCGACGCCGATACAGACCGCCAGCAGCAGGCAGACCTGACCGATAAGTAGCCGGGCGCTGAGCGACCGGGTGCTAGCTCGCAGGCTTGAGAACATAGCCCGCGCCGCGCAATGTGTGGATCATCGGATCGCGCCCACTGTCGATTTTCTTGCGCAGGTAGGAGATGTAGAGCTCGACGATATTGGAGCGACCGCCGAAGTCGTAGCTCCAAACCCGGTCCAGGATTTGGGCTTTCGACAACACCCGCTTGGGGTTGCGCATGAGGAATCGGAGCAGCTCGAATTCGGTCGAGGTGAGCGCGACAGCTTCGCCGCCGCGAGTCACCTCGTGGCTGTCCTCGTCGAGCACCAGATCACCGACGACGATCTGGGCGCCGCTGTCCTCGGTGGTGACACCGGTGCGGCGCAGCAACGCGCGCAGCCGCAGCACGACCTCCTCGATGGAGAACGGCTTGGTGACATAGTCGTCGCCGCCTGCGGTCAGGCCGGCGATGCGGTCCTCGATGGCGTCCTTGGCGGTCAACAGCAGCACCGGCAACTGGGGGTTCTGTTCACGAAGCTTGCGCAGCACGTCCAGCCCGCTCATGTCGGGCAGCATGACGTCGAGCACCACCGCGTCCGGGCGCGCCCCGCGAGCCGCCGCGATCGCCGAAGCGCCGTCGGCGGCGGTGGAGATGTTCCAGCCCTCGTAGCGCAGTGCCATCGACACCATCTCGGCGAGCACAGTTTCGTCATCGACGACAAGAACCGTGATCGGGTTTCCGTCGGCTCGCCGCATCACCACACGTTCAGCCGCTGAAGAGGTCATGTTCTCCAGTATGGGAGCGTCGATGAGTCATTCCTATGGCGTCGCTATGTGTCGGCTGTGAAACAGCGTGCACAGTGCGCGCTGATCGCACGCACAGCGGATGCCCAGGTTGGCTCACCACCGTGGTGGCATGAGTGTCGAACAGCAACCCGTGTGGGGCGCTCCCACGGACCGCCCGAAGACCTGGTCAACCCGTACGACGGTGGCTGCCGTCGGCATTGCCGCCGTCCTGGCTGCGGTCGGTGGTGTGGTGGTCTATGCCGCCACCGGCGGTAGTGAGGGTCAGGGGCACGCGGGCGGTCCGCCCGGCTGGGGTGGGCCCGGTGGCCCCGGCGGTCCCGGTGGCTTCCAGCGGTCGTTGCACGGCCAGAACGTCGTCTCCGACGGCGAAGGCGGATTCAACACCGAGCTGACCCAGACCGGCGACGTCACCGCCGCCTCCGACACCTCGGTCACCATCCGCAGCCAGGACGGCTTCAGCCAGACCTACGTGCTCGGTGCCGACACCCGCAAACCGCCGCAGCCGCTGAAGACGGGTGACCAGGTGTCGGTGCGGGCGAGTCAACAGGGCGGCGCGGCAACGGCGACTGCGGTGATGCCGGCCCGATAATTCTTCGGTGAGCTTCTACGAGGTCATCGAGACAGTCGGCAAAGCGATCGACGCTGTCGGGGTTGCGGTGATCGCGCTCGGCGCGTTGCTCTCAGCCGTGGCCGTCCTTCGGCGGCTGCGCAAGGGCGACGACGCCTACCGGGCCTTTCGCCAGCAGCTGGGCCGCTCGATCCTGATCGGCCTGGAATTACTGGTGGCCGCCGACATCATCCGCACCGTGGCCGTCACGCCCGACGCCCGCAGCGTGGCCGTGCTGGCGGGGATCGTGTTGATCCGGACGTTCCTCAGTTTCTCGCTCGAGCTGGAGATCACCGGGTATTGGCCGTGGCAGAAAAACCGCCAGCCGCAAGCAACGCCAGACCCCGCCGAGCCGACGCCAGGGGCAGCCCCGCATCCGCAATGATGCGGGTATGGACGAAAAACGACGGGCCCGGCGTACTCGGATCCTCGACAAGATCCGCAAGACGCCCCCGGAGTCGCTTGGTCCGCCCGACTCCCACGACCAGGCCGAGGTCGCGGCGATGCTGCGGGAGATCGGCATCGCCCTGCTCGAGGTCGAGCAGCCGACTCAGCTGGTGACCGCGCGGTTGTTGGAGATCGCCGCGCAGTACACCACCCAGCCGGTGCGCATTGTCGTGCTGCCCACCGTCCTGATGATCCAGGTGGGCACCGTCGGCTACGAAGTCGACACGTCCACGACGTACTCCGCGCAGCTGAACATGGCCGGGCGCATCGACGACATCGCGACCCTGGCCTCCGTCGGCGCCATCACGCCCACCGATGCGATCGCGGCGACGGGGCTGGCGCGCACCATGCGTCCGCGTTTCGGGCCCGTCACGACAACCCTCGGATATGCCGTCACGACAGTCGGATTCGGCATGGTCATCAACCCCACGTGGGCATCGCTGCCGGGGTACCTGTTTCTTGGGCTGGTGGTCGGGGCCATCGCCCAACTGGGCCGCCCGTTCCCGTCGCTCAGTCCAGTGCTGCCCACCTTCGCGGCGACAGTGGTGACGGTCCTGGCGACGTGGTTCGTCGCCGATACCGCCAACGACGGGCTGCTGCGGGTCATCGCGCCAGTACTCGTGGCGATGCTGCCCGGGATGGCATTGACCATCGGCGCAATGGAGCTGGCCAGCAACCAGCTGATCGGCGGCACCAGCCGGCTGGTCTACGGGATCGCCCAGCTGGCGCTGCTGGTGTTCGGGGTGGCGTTGGGGGTGCGCATCGCGGGAGAAGTCCAGCCGCAGGCGCCATCGGCACAGATGGGCCCCTGGTCGCTGTACGTGGCGATCATCGTGGTGGCGATCGGGCTGTACGTGTACCTCTCCGCGCCGCGCGGGTCACTGATGTGGCTATTCGCCGCGATTGCTGTCGCGCTGGTCGGCCAGGCGATCGCTGGAAAGTTTGTTGACGCAGCCTATTCCGGCTTCATCGGCGCGTTCCTCACCGTCCCGTTCGCGATGCTGGCTTCCCGGATCAGGACCTCTCCCCCAGCGATCGTGATGATGCTGGCGGCGTTCTGGGCGCTGGTTCCCGGTGCGCTGAGCTTCGAGTCGGCGAGCCAGGCCGCGACGGGCGGCAACATCGGCGTGGCCAGCCTCGGGGCCACCGGCGCGGCGATCCTGTCGATCGCGCTGGGCACGGTGATCGGCTGGAGCGTGTTCCACACCATCGACAGCCGGTTGCCGTGGCCGAAGGGACTGGCTCAACCAACCGTACGGTAGGTTCACCGGGGTGGACGACCTGAGCGCAGTGAGCGCGTGGATGTCGGAGCAGGGGCTGGGTGACGGCCCCCTGGCCAACGTCTCCGAGGTCACCGGCGGCACTCAGAACGTCATGCTCCGCTTCACCCGTTCGGGCCGTGAGTACGTGTTCCGCCGCGGGCCCCGCCACCTGCGGCCGGTGAGCAACAAAGTGATCCTGCGCGAGACCCGTGTCCTGCATGCCCTGTCCGGCACCGACGTCCCGCACCCCCGGCTGATCGCGGCGTGCGAGGACACCGCGGTGCTCGGTGACGCGGTGTTCTATCTGATGGAGCCGATCGAGGGCTTCAACGCCGGCGCCGAGTTGCCAGCTCTGCACGCCGGCGACGCCGCCATCCGCCACGAGATGGGCCTGTCGATGGCCGAGGCGGTCGCCAAGCTCGGCGCCATCGACCATGTCGCGGTCGGCCTTGCCGACTTCGGCAAGCCGGAAGGATTCCTGGAACGTCAAGTGCCGCGGTGGCTTTCCGAGCTGGAGTCCTACAGCGGCATCGAGAACTACCCGGGCCCCGACATCGGCGACGTCGATGCCGTCGCCACCTGGCTGCAACAGAACCAGCCCGCTGACTGGCAGCCGGGCATCATGCACGGCGACTACCACGCCGCCAACGTGATGTTCTCGCCGACCGGTCCCGAGGTGGTGGCCATCGTCGACTGGGAGATGTGCACCATCGGCGATCCCCTACTGGACCTCGGCTGGATGTTGGCCACCTGGTATGCGCCCGGCCGCGACACGGTACTGAACAACGTCATGATGGGCGTCGGCGGACTGGCCACCCCCGACGAACTGGTCGAGCGCTACGCGCAGAACACCAGCCGCGACCTGTCCCAGATCGACTGGTACACGGTGATGGCCTGTTTCAAGCTCGGCATCATCCTGGAGGGATCGAATGCTCGCGCTGCTGCAGGGTTGGCGCCCAAGGAAATTGGGGACCAACTACACATCGCGACCGTGCGCCTCTTCGAGCGGGCTTTGGCACTGATGGAGGGACAACGATGATCGATTTCGAGATTCCCAGCGACTTGGCGGCGCAACGCGACGAGATACGCGCGTTCGTCGTCGACAAAATCGTTCCCTACGAACGAGATCCGCGTGTCACCCGGCACGGGCCCAATGAGGAGCTGCGTACCGAGCTCGTCGGGTTGGCCCGCGACGCCGGCCTGCTGACCTTCCAGGCGCCACACCGATTCGGCGGTCGCGAGCCGTCGCACCGCGACCAGGCGGTCCTGTTCGAAGCCGCCGGCTGGTCGACACTCGGGCCGGTCGCGCTGAACTGTGCGGCCCCCGACGAGGGCAACATGTTCGTGCTGTCCAAGATCGCCACCGAGGAGCAGGCCGAGGAGTTCCTGGTTCCAGTGATCGACGGCAGGCAGCGGTCGGTGTTCGCGATGACCGAGCCCGGCGGGGCCGGCTCCGACCCGAATCAGCTTGCCACCGAAGCGGTTTTCGACGGCACCGACTATGTGATCAACGGGCGCAAGTGGCTGATCACCGGGGCCAACAAGGCCCGAACCTGGATCATCATGGCGCGGGTCGCGCCGAATTCCCATGGCGCGGACGGCCCGACGCTGTTTCTCTGTGACGGACAGACACCGGGCATCGAGCTCGAACGCGTGATGGACACGATGGACCGCAACTACGTCGAGGGTCACGGAGTGATCCAGTTCAACAACCTGCGGTTGCCGGCGTCAGCAGTACTCGGTGAGGTCGGCCAGGCGTTGCGCTACGCCCAATTGCGGCTCACGCCAGCGCGATTGACGCACTGTATGCGATGGTTGGGCGCCGCTTCGCGGGCCCACTCGATCGCGATCGAGCATGCCCGCACCCGCACCGGTTTCGGCAGGCCACTAGGTGAGCATCAGGGCGTCGGTTTCATGTTGGCGGACAACGAGATTGCGCTGCAGCAATGTCGGCTGGCGATCTGGTGGGCCTGCTGGGCGCTGGACACCGGGGCCAAGGGCCGCCATGAGAGTTCGATGGTCAAGGCGTACGTGTCGGAGGAGTTGTTCAAGGTCGCCGACCGCTGCGTGCAGGTCCTCGGCGGTATGGGCATTTCCGACGAAACCCCGGTCGGCATGATCTTTTCCGACATGCGGGCGTTCCGCATCTACGACGGCCCGACCGAGGTGCACAAGTATGCGATTGCCCGCCAAGTGCTGAGGAACCCGTCATGACCATCTTGGATTCCTTCCGCCTCGACGACAAGGTCGTCATCGTCACCGGCGCCTCGTCGGGACTTGGCGTGTCGTTCGCGCAGGGATTCGCCGAAGCGGGCGCCAACCTGGTGCTCGGCGCCCGGCGGGTAGAGCAGCTGGCCAGCACGGCGGCCCTCGTCGAACAGGCCGGCCGCAAGGTGCACATCCACAAGACCGACGTCGCCGACCCGGAGCAATGCCAACAGCTGGTCGACGCGGCGATCAACGAGTTCGGCCGGGTTGATGTGCTCGTCAACAACGCCGGGGTCGGCACCGCGGTGCCGGCCACCCGTGAAACTCCTGACGAGTTCCGCAAGGTGATCGACGTCAACCTCAATGGCTCGTACTGGATGGCCCAATCGTGTGGGCGGGTGATGCAGCCCGGAAGCTCAATCATCAATATTGCCAGCATTCTTGGCCTCACGACGGGTGGTCTGCCGCAAGCCGCATACAGCGCGTCGAAGGCCGGGGTGATGGGGTTGACCAGGGATTTGGCCCAACAATGGGGTTCCCGCAAGGGAATTCGCGTCAACGCTCTGGCGCCGGGCTTCTTCAAGAGCGAAATGACCGACGAATACCAGCCCGGCTATCTGGAAGAGAAGCTGCCACGGATCGTAGTGGGCAGACTCGGCGATCCCGCCGAATTGGCCGCTACCGCAATATGGCTGGCGTCTCCGGCCGCGGGTTATGTGACGGGACAGACAATTGTCGTCGACGGCGGCCTGACCATCACGTAGTGATAACGATCACGTGCCGATTGGGTGCCTCTCAGTACCTTCACACGATTGGGACACCTCCCTTTAAGAAGTCTCTGGGACTCTCAAGTCATGTGGATGGACATGTACGTGGTGGCAGCGTTGCTCGTCGCGGTCGCCGTGTGGTTGGTCAGCCCACACTTTCAGTCCTATGACCCACCCGGTGACATCGCGCGGGGCTTCTTATCGGCCGCGGCCGGTGCGCTGTGGCCCTTCGTTGTCATCGGAGCGGCTCAGATCTTCGCCGTCCGCTACGTCGCGCGGCGCCTGCGCCCCACCCACTCCGCGGACATGCATCTGGCTCCGCGCGCCGCGCTGCACGACGTCAGCTTGCGTCCCTAGCGCACATCGGGTTCCCCTCGCCCCCGAATTGGTGCAGAATTCTCCTGCCGCAGGGCGAAATCGGCGACTATTGACGCCTAACGAGGAGGAGATCCGTTCGTGGTGGTGCGCGCAAAACTGGCATCGGTGGGGCTTGCGGCCCTGGCGATGACCGCAATCACGCTCTCGGCCGCCGCGACGGCCTCTGCTGATGACTCGGGCAGCGGCCTGTTGTGGCCGGATCCCAACGAGCCGTACTACTGGGACGCCAATGAGAATGCCGGCGGTACCGGCCCCGCGCCGCTGCCGACCGACGATCTGTACTGGAAAGAAGGCCAGGACGCCGGCGGCACGGGCAATGCGCCCCAGCCGAGCGGTCCTGAGTACACCGATGAGGGCGAGAACGCCGGGGCTGTCTAGCTCCGGCCGGCTACGACGACCAGACCAGCAGCGATTCTCGGCGCGCGAGTTCAGCGCGAGCGCGACGCTCGGCCAGTAGTGGGATGAATTCGCGAATCGTGCTGCGCTGGAAATGATTGTGCGCGTTGGCAACCGTTTGGGCTACGTCGTTACGCGGTACGTCGGAGTAGGCCGCCGCCAGGCGATCCACCAGCTGCTCGATCAACATAACTTCACTTACGTTTCCCACTCTGTTAACTCTGGGCCATGGGAAGGGCCTCGTCAATTTGATCTCCGTCACGGTGCCGGATCGCTGAGGTAATGGGCGAGGACGGGGCGTAGCCATTCGGCGAGCGTCGCGTCGTCCATGGCCACCAACGGCGGTATCCCGAGTACGTAGCGACCCACCGCGACACCGAGCATCTGCGAGCCGACGAGGGCCGCTCGCTCGGCCGGCCGGTCGGGCACCACGGCGGCCAGCGCCGGGGCCACCTGGTCGACGAAGACGCTGAGTAGTGCTTCGGCGGCCACCCGGTTGGTAGCGGCTGAGCGCAACAGCGGCAGGAACGGTCCGTGTGGCCCCCACACCTCGACGAACATCGGCAACACCTGGTCGACGACGCGGTCGGGCGTCACGCCGGTCAGATCGGGGAAGGTGATCGCGGCTCGGGAGGCAGCGGCGAAGAGCTCGGCCTTGTTGCCGAAGTAGTGCATCACCAGCGCGGGGTCCACGCCGGACGCCGACGCGATCGAGCGGATGGTCGTGCGCTCGAAACCCCGCTCGCCGAACTGCGACCGCGCCTCGGCCAGGATTCGCGCCCGGGTCGCCTCGCCGTCGCGCGTTTTCGCCGTCATGACGGCCAGTGTATTCAACAACTGTTGACAGACCTAGGACTTCGCTCTAACGTCGAATTCAACAACTGTTGAGGAGGTGTTCGTCATGACCGTCACTGCCATCCAGATCGGTCTCGATCCCGACGTGATCGACTACTCATCGCCAGACTTCGCGCAGTTCCGCGGGCTGTCGAAGACCGCGCTGCGGGCCGCCAACGACGAGAATGTGGCGGCGCTGCGCGCGGCCGGCTACCAGGTCGACAACTGCCTGATCGACTTCGGCGGAGCCGGCGCCGAGAAGGCCCGCCAGTGGCTGGATGCCAAGCGCTACGACGCCGTGCTCATCGGCGCCGGGGTGCGTCTGGTCGCGGACAACACGCTGTTGTTCGAGTCGATCGTCAACGCCGCCCATGTCGCCCAGCCGGACTGCCGGTTCGTGTTCAACCAGGCGGCCAAGGCCACGCCCGACGACATCCGACGCTGGTACCCCGACCCGGAAGGAGCGGTCCGATGACTGACTATGACGTTGATGTGCTGGTGGTGGGCGCGGGCCCGGCGGGATTGACCGTCGCCGGTGACCTGGCGCGGGTCGGGCGCTCGGTGACCGTGCTGGAACGCTGGGCCACGACCAATCCGTCGAGCCGCGCGTTCGCCGTGATGGCTCGCACGCTGGAGGTGCTCGACGCCCGCGGGCTGGCTGACGGCCTGTTGGCGCAGGGGCAACGCGCGGAGCGGGTGTCGATCTTCGGCGGTGCGCGCCTCGATCTCACGCATCTGGATTCGCCGTACCGGTTCGTGTTGATCACGCCGCAGACCAATGTCGACGCGGAGTTGGCCGGCTATGCCGACGCGCAGGGGGCCGACATCCGCCGCGGCATCGAGGTCGTGGGCCTGGCGCAGGACGCCGACGCGGTGATCGTCACCGCACGAGCGCACGGCGGCGACGGCCCGGTGAGCCACTGGCGCGCCAAGTACGTGATCGGAGCCGACGGCGCGCACAGCACGGTGCGCAGACTGGTCGGTGCGAATTTCCCTGGCAAGACGGTCCTGTCGTCGGTGGTACTGGCCGATGTGAAGCTTGCGCACGGGCCGGCTGGCGGCTTGAAGCTGGGCAGCACGGAGCAGGTGTTCGGGTTCCTGGCGCCCTACGGGCGCAGCGACGCCGACGGCACCTGGTATCGCGCGATGGTGTGGGATCGCGACCACCAGGTGCCCGATACCGAATCGGTGGATTCCGCCGAGGTGATCGACGTTCTGAATCGCGCCATGCAGGCCGACATGGGTGTGCGCGAGATCAGCTGGAAGTCCCGATTCCATTGCGATGAAAGACAAGTCGCGCAGTATCGGCACGACCGCGTGTTCCTCGTCGGCGATGCCGCGCACGTGCACACCCCGATTGGCGGGCAGGGCATGAACACCGGTATCCAGGATGCGGCCAACCTCGCCTGGAAACTGGACGCGGTGCTCGGTGGTGCCGACGACGGTCTGCTCGACAGCTATCAGGACGAACGTCATCCGATCGGCCGACGGGTGCTGCGCCAATCGGGACTGATGGCCCGCGGGGTGACGCTGCATTCCCGGGTGGCGCGGGCGATGCGGAACCTGCTGGCGCCCAGGCTGCTTCGTGTGCCGTTCGTGCGGGACGCGGTGGCCGGCAGTTTCGCGGGTACGGGGTTGCGCTACGGGCGGCGGGGGCCGGTGGGCACCCGGGCCACCCAGATCCCACTTGGTGAGGAGCGGCTGACGGAATTGCAGCGCACCCCGTGGTTCGTCTTGATCCGCGAGCGCGGTGCAGCACCCGTCGAGGTCTCCGGGGTGTTGCAGACCGAGCGCACCGACGACGGGCCTGCTGCGCTGGCTCGGCCCGACGGCTACATCGCGTGGACGGGTGATTCGACCGACACCGAGTGGCGGGATGTTCTCGCGGAGTGGCTGCCGACCGAGGAGTCGGTGCAGTTGCACAAAGTGCGCTTAGCGCAATCCCTTTTCGCCGACTGACGGCGCGTGAATTGTTGCGTTGCCGCCGTTGCGTTTTGCCTCGAACATCGCGTGGTCGGCGCGCTGGACAATCGACTCGAGCAATGCCACGGGATCGACTCCCGGGGCGAAGCTCACAACGGGAACGCTGGTGACGCCGACGCTGGCGGTGACCGCGTGATCGGTCGGCGCGGCGATCGCATCCCTCACGCGATCGGCGACCCCCTGTGCTTGTCCGGGACCGACGAGATCGACGGTGACGAATTCCTCTCCGCCGGTGCGGGCTACCAAGGCGCTGCTGCTAACCGCAGCAGTGATGCATCGCGCGGTGCGGATCAACACCTGGTCACCGATTGCGTGGCCGAACGTGTCGTTGATTTCCTTGAAGCGATCCAGGTCGACGACCACCACCGCCAGTTCGGTAGCCATCGGGGTGGCGTCGCGCAACAGATCGCCGACATTCAGGTGCAGGCCACGTCGATTCAGCAAGCCGGTCAGGGGATCGGTGACCGAATCATTGGCGTCGTTGCGAAGAGCCCAGATCCCGAACTGGATGCCAAGGGAAGTCGCCACCACCGGCGACACCGACGCGAGTGTCTTTGCCGTGAAAGCAATACCATCCAGGTGGGCGCCGCTGCTGAACTGCACGGCAAAGGCTGTCGTCGACAGCAGTATCCACAATGTGTGCCCGGCAAGGACTTTCGGTCCGTCGAAGAACAGCAGATACACCGAGATCATCGCGAAGGCATTGAACGCGAACAAGCCCAACAGCCAACTTGCGCCCACCACCGCAGCTGCGGCAATGCCGATGTCGGCGGAGATGACGAACGCGAGAGAGGTGCGCCGCGACGGCCACGGTCGGCTGCACCATACCCACCCCCAGAACAGCTGCAGCACGGCGAACATGGCGACGACGGCTCGCGCGGCGACGGTATGTGCCGAGGGAAGCAGGATCAGCAGCGAGATCACCCCGTTGATCCCGGTGCCCACGCCGATCCCCAATTTGATCGGCGCGGACATCACCCGCTTGGTGAAGTACTGCACCTGCGCGGGGTAGTCGACCGGCTCGCTCCACCAGTCACGGAGATGGCGGCTGAACACGGCGGAAGCTTCCAAATATGCCGGCAAGGCGTTGCCCCTATTAGCAGTCCCTGCAAGCGGCCCGTCGTTGAGCCGCCCGTCCAGCACCCCCGTCTAAACGGCGCAGAAAATTAGCTTCGAATGAGAAGAACCGCTCTACGGTAGCAATCTGTCCTCACGGTGTCGCGGCGACGCTAGTAGAGCGCTGGGGCGTCGAGGTGTACCGCGGCGAGTCTGTGACATGCCGCCACCAGATGGCTGCGGTCACCGGCGCGGCTCGTCACAACGACATGACAGGGCTCGACGCCTTCCATGGGGACGGCGGTGATGTCGGGTCGCAAGCGCTCGTGGAAACGAGTAGTGACGGCAACCGCTTGCGCCAGAAGTCATTCCAGGCCGAGTCGCAGTCTCTCAATTTCGTATGCGTTCGTCGGCGAGCCCGCAGCCAGGAAGGTTACTCCGGCGTTCGTCACCCGAGTGGAAACCAGCTCAAGACGTGGCGGCGTCGGTGCCAGAGCCGCAGCGGGCCTTCAGGTCGACCAGTGGTTGGCGGATGGCCTGAAGTTCGGCCTTCTCCTGCGGATTGGCGTCAAGGTAGTCCTGCGCCTGGGTCCGGATCTGGTCACGGGGCTGGCCTTGCAGGCCGGTGAAGAAGTCGTTCACCCACGGGTGACTGAACAGGTAAACCGACGTTCCCGCTGAGACACCCGCCGCTACCTGTGCAAGATCACCGGCAGTGCAATTGGGGGGATCGGCCAGCGCAGACGGAGCAGCGGCGAACATCGCACCGACGACTGCGCCGGTGCCGAGCGCACCGACAACAGCGCGGCGGGCCAGACGGGCATTGAGCAACATGACGGACTCCTTTGATCAATTAGGGACGAAGATCCATTGCCAGCAGGGTTTATTGCCGTGCGGCAGCACATACTGCGATCAGCGTGGGACGGGATCTACCGGCGACCGCGGCCGCCGCCGCCACCACCACCGCCACGGACATTCGGGACATTGACATTCGGAGGGTTGAAATTCGGGACTATGTCCGCGATGTCATCTCGGACGTTGAGGTCCGGGATGTCGACATCTGGGATGTCAAGATTCACGATGTCGTCTGGGACGTTGACGTTGGGGACGTTGACGTTGCCTGGGACGTTCGGCAAGTTGACGTTGGGAACATTAACGTTGGGGATGTTGATATTGCCAGGGACGTTCGGCAAGTTGACGTTGGGAACATCAACGTTGGGGATGTTGATATTGCCAGGGACGTTCGGCAAGTTGACGTTGGGAACATCAACGTTGGGGACGTTGATGTCCGGTCCGGGAATATTGGGGCCAGGAATATTGGGGCCCGGCGCTTCCGGGCGGGGCCCGAAGGACCCAACATCGGCGTATACCGGGCTGGCCGTCAAGGCGGCAGCAAGGATAATCCCCACTGCCGAGGCTGCTGCCATCCCCGTTGTGAGATAGATAGGTCGAATTTCCATTTCAGATGTCCTCCCCGACAAGTCAAGCTAGTTCATGAAAGTACACCTCGAAGCGAACGCGGGCCTGTATTCGGCCAAGTCGCGTTAACGACGCCGGATAAATGAATTCAAATCGCAGCCACTACTTGGCTGGCAGGGATCAGCAGCGACAAGAAGGGATGGCGTTGACTCACCGCGGGGTGGTACGCACATCCATAACTGCGCAACAAGATGCGTGAAGTCGTTGAACTGAGCCAGTTTTCACGAACTCGTCCAGCAGCTAACGCCAGCGTCACCGGACTTGTGCGCGAGACCTCTCGTTGGCGTTCTATTTCAGCAACGCTTTTGAGCATTCTCGATCCACGATCAAATGCCGCTGCGCCTTCGGTCGAGGAAAAGCGTGTACTTCGATACGCTGCGATATCTTCGGGCGATGACGTCCCCTTCTGGATATCCGACATTGTCGTTCTTGGCAAAGACGCCGCCCTCATCGATGGATGGCAAATTAATACCAAGTTGCCAGAATCCATCACTCGCGGCGTGGAGGGCACCCGTCCCAACAGCGGAGCAACGGGCCGCCCACCGGGGGCCGCCGACAGAAAGAGCCCCGGCCGAGGGCCGGGGCTCTGGTACCGCAAAGTGCGCCCGAAGGGATTCGAACCCCCAACCTTCTGATCCGTAGTCAGATGCTCTATCCGTTGAGCTACGGGCGCCGTACATCTTCAATTGTTCGTGGCTGACGAATCAGCCGCGGCGGAGGCGAGAGGATTTGAACCTCCGGTCCCCTTTAAGAGGGACAACTCATTAGCAGTGAGTCCCATTCGGCCGCTCTGGCACGCCTCCTGAACTACCTGAGCGTACCGGAGCCTGATTGATGCCCCGAACCGCCGATGGATGAGAGTACACAGGCGCCATAGGTCCTGGCAAAGCAGCACGCACTGCCCCCTAGACTTGACGGAATGACCGCCCGCCTGCGCCCCGAACTGGCCGATCTACCGGCCTATACCCCGGGTAAGACGGTGCTGGGCGCCATCAAGCTGGCCAGCAACGAGACCGTGGACGGGCCGCTGCCCAGCGTGCGCGCCGCCATCGCCGCGGCCGCCGAGACCATCAACCGCTACCCCGACAACGGCTACGTGGAGCTCAAGGAGCAGCTGGCCAAGCACGTCGATTTCGCCCCCGAGCACATCGCCGTCGGCTCCGGTTCGGTGAGCCTGTGCCAGCAGCTCATCCAGATCACCTCGTCGGTCGGCGACGAGGTCGTCTTCGGCTGGCGCAGCTTCGAGATCTATCCCCTACAGGTGCGGGTGGCCGGCGCCACCGCGGTTCAGGTGCCGCTGCGCGACTACACCTTCGACCTGGACGCCATGCTGGCTGCGATCACCGACCGCACCAGGCTGATTTTCGTCTGCAACCCGAACAACCCGACCTCCACCGTCGTCGACCCCGACGAGCTGGCCCGCTTCGTGGCCGCAGTGCCGTCGGACATCCTCATCGCCATCGACGAGGCCTACGTCGAGTACATCCGCGACGGAATGCTGCCCGACAGTCTCGGCCTGGCCCGAAGCCACCCCAATGTCGTTGTGCTGCGCACTTTTTCCAAGGCCTACGGCCTGGCGGGCCTGCGCATCGGCTACGCCGTCGGCGATCCCGACATCATTACCGCGCTGGGCAAGGTCTACGTGCCGTTCACCGCGACCACCATCTCGCAGGCCGCCGCGATCGCCTCGGTGCACGCCGCCGACGAGCTTCTGGCCCGCACCGACGCCGTGGTCGAGGAACGCCGCAGGGTCTGCGCCGCGCTGGCCGAGCTGGGCTACGCCTTCCCGCCGTCGCAGGCCAACTTCGTCTGGCTGCCCCTGTCCCCCGAGCAGACGCCCGACTTCGTCGAGCAGGCCGCCGACGCGCGCGTGCTGGTCCGCCCGTACGGCACCGACGGCGTGCGGGTCACCATCGGCGCCCCTGAGGAGAACGACGCGTTCCTGGCCTTCGCCCGGACCTGGATCACGACCCGCTGACAGGCACCCGGCCGGTGTACGCAACCAGTCGGTCCAGCTTGGAGGCGTGCGCGGCGACGTCGACGGGATCGTCGAAGCCCGCCCTGACCCGCCCCTCCGGGGTGATGATGCGCCGCGCCAACTCCGTCACGTACTCGGTCAGCACGTCCGGCGCATCGACCGTTCGGTCGACCGCTGACGCGTAATCCCAAGCGTGAACCAGGAATTCGAGCGACAGGATGCCGACCATGAACTGGGCGGGCGCCTCGTTGGTGCCGAACGGAACCCTGCCGTCCAGCCCCCGCCGATGCCAGGCATCCAGCGTCGCCCGAGCGGCCCCGATGATCTGCTCCTCGACGGAGTCGTCGCGGTTGCGCTCCGGCAATTCCGCGTCGGCCGCCCCGCCCAACAGGGTGATCGAGTTCAACAGGTGATCGGTCAGCCCGGCGACATCGAACTCGCGGCACGGAGTCTGCTTCGTCAGGTCGGCGGTCGCGATACCGTGCACCACCTGCTGTAGCACTTTCAGCGATGCTTCGGCACTGTCCAGTTCATCGGTCGGAGGAGCTTCCATGCCCCCACCGTACGACCGCTCACCGACACCCGACACCCTGTTTGCCGTATGCCAATGGCCTGCTTGGTATCTGGGTACGTAGTGCAGGTGCCACCTCGGACTGGAACAACTCAAGCGTGCGCCGTTTCTGAGCGGGGGTGACGCCGTCGTTGTCGGCACTGAGGTGGATCACCTCGTGGCCGAGCTGCTCGTGATAGCGACCGACCTTGTCGATCACCTGCTGCGGGCTGCCAATCAGCGCCGAACTGCGCTCCACGAAATCCTCGATCGACTCGAAGACCACCGGCAACCCCACCCGCCGCTGGAACGCCAGCCGCGTCTCGAAGGCCTGCCGGTATTCGGCCAGCGCCTGTTGGGACGTCGGGGCGATGTGAAACCCGGCAGTGCCCGCACCGACGAGGGCATCCTGCGGATCACGCCCGTAGAACTCCCATCGCTGCCGGTAGTGGCGCACCAGCTCGGCGTAGGGCTCGACCGGGTACGTCACGTTGGCCGAGAATATGGGGTCTCCGTAGCGTGCGGCGAGATCGACCGAGTCCGCGCTCGTCGCACTGCCGTGCCAGATCCGGATCCGGGGTTGCAGCGGCCGCGGCAGAGCTTTCGCATCGACCAGCGGGGGCCGAAACCGGCCGGACCACGTCACCGTGTCGCTGTCCCACAACAATCGAAACAGCTCGTACCCCTCGCGGTTTCGATCCCACTGGTCGTCGGTGGTGACGGCGAACAGCTCGGCCTGTGCGGTCCCGTTGCCCTTGCCGATCATCAGCTCCAGCCGGCCGTCGGACAGGTTGTCCAGCGTCGAGTAGTCCTCGAAGGCCCGCACCGGGTCCAGCAGGCTCAACGTCGTTACCGCGGTGAACAATCCGATCTTCGACGTCCGCGCCGCGATATTGCTCAGCACCACCGGCGGCGAGGACGAAATGAACGGGTCCTCATGTCGTTCGCCCACCGCGAAACCGTCGAATCCGAGCTCTTCGGCGAGCACCGCGGAATCGACGACCGCACGCAGCCGGTCAGCGGCGCTCGCCTTCTCCCCCGTAGCGGGATCCGGGTGATGGGTGATGAGGGTTAGGAGTAGGAACTTCACGGCCATGCCTTCGAATAGGGAAACGACTAGACCGCGAATGGCAACGACGCTCAAGGGTTTTCATCGGCGTGATTCGATCCCGCGCAGACACCACGGCTCCCATAGCGGCTACCTGTTAGGCTGCGGCCAAGCGGACCGGCGGTCCTTGCGTCAATTCATTGGAGAAGGTTCATGAGCATCGCCGATGACATCACTCAGCTGACCGGTAAGACCCCGTTGGTGCGGCTGCGTCGGGTCACCGATGGCGCGGTGGCCGATGTGGTCGCCAAACTGGAATCCTTCAACCCGGCGGGCAGCGTCAAGGATCGCCTCGGGGTTGCGCTGATCGACGCCGCCGAGAAGGCCGGCCTGATCAAGCCGGACACCATCATCCTCGAACCGACCAGTGGCAACACCGGCATCGCGCTGGCGATGGTGGCCGCCGCCCGCGGGTACAAATGTGTGCTGACGATGCCGGAGACGATGAGCATCGAACGCCGGATGTTGCTGCGCGCCTACGGCGCCGAACTCGTTCTCACGCCCGGCCCCGAGGGCATGCCAGGAGCGATCGCCAAGGCCGAGGAGCTGGCCAAGTCCGACCAGCGTTACTTCGTCCCGCAGCAGTTCGAGAACCCGGCCAACCCGGCCATCCACCGCGCCACCACCGCCGAGGAGGTCTGGGCGGACACCGACGGGAAAGTGGACATCTTCGTCGCCGGGGTCGGGACAGGCGGCACCATCACCGGCGTCGGCGATGTCCTCAAGGAACGCAAGCCGTCGGTGCAGATCGTCGCCGTCGAGCCGGCCGCGTCACCGGTCCTGTCCGGTGGGCAGAAGGGTCCGCACCCGATCCAGGGCATCGGCGCCGGGTTCGTCCCGCCCGTGCTGGAAACCGACATCGTCGACGAGATCGTCACCGTCGGCAACGACGACGCACTCGAGCTGGCCCGGCGCCTGGCTCGCGAAGAAGGCCTGCTGGTCGGCATCTCCTCGGGCGCGGCGGTTTGGGCCGCCCGCGAGATCGCCCGCCGGCCGGAGAACGCAGGCAAGCTCATCGTCGTCGTCCTGCCCGACTTCGGCGAGCGCTACCTGAGCACCGTGCTGTTTTCCGACCTGGCCGACTGACCCATGCCCTGGAAGATCCTCAGCGACGTCCGGTCCGTCAAAAAACGCGATCCCGCCGCGCGCTCGACGCTGGAGATCATCCTGGTTTACCCGGGACTGCACGCGGTGTGGACCCACCGCATCACCCATCGGCTGTGGCAGCGCGGCGCCAAACTTCCCGCGCGGGTACTCGCCGAGATCGGCCGCATCCTGACCGGGGTTGAGATCCACCCCGGCGCGGTGCTGGGCACCGGCGTGTTCATCGACCACGCCACCGGTGTGGTGATCGGCGAAACCGCGGTCGTCGGCAACGACGTCACGATCTATCACGGTGTCACCCTCGGGGGCACCAGCCTCGACAAGGGCAAGCGTCATCCCACCGTCGAAGACAACGTGATCATCGGTGCGGGCGCAAAAGTGCTGGGCGCCATCACGATTGGCGAGGGCAGTCAGATAGGCGCAAACTCCGTCGTGGTCAAGGCAGTGCCACCAGGTTCGGTGGTGGTCGGGGTCCCCGGACAGATCATCGGGCACCCGGGTGGAACACCTTCCGGCACTGATCAATCCAACTTTCCCGACCCGCTCGGCGTCAGCCTGCATACGTTGCTCAGCCGCGTCTCGAAGCTGGAGGCTAAGGCCGACGGCCCGGGAACCGAACGCGTGATCCGTCCCCCGGAGGCCGGGGTCTGGCACGGCGAGGACTTCTCGATCTAAAGCGCGCCCACCGCAACAGGTGTCACCGCCAGCTGCGCCACCAGAGCGTCCAGGCCACCCGCGCGACGCTGCCGCACCGCGCCGTTGCCGTCGACGAACCGGCGCTGCAACGACTGCCTGACACTGCCGAGTTCGCCGAGATCCTCCAACGCGGGCGCGGCCCACTCGACCAGCGACTCCAGTACCGACTGCGCCGTCGCGATCCGGCCGTGCACAAGGTCATACCCATGACCGGTCAGCCCGTCGTGCGCGGCCCTCCACTTGGCGGCCACCACCGTTTCGGTGCCGATATCCGGTGCCGTGCGGCCCCTTTGGAGTTCGCCGAGCGCGGTGATGGCCAACGCCCGGATCATCGTCGCCAGGGTGACGGCCTCCTCGACGGTGGCCGCCACATCGCCGACCCGCACTTCGACCGTCGGCAGGTGGCTGGACGGACGAACATCCCAATAGAGCATCCGCTCATCGAGGACCGCCCCGGTCTCCTGCAGCACCGCGAATAGTTCGTCGAAGTGCTCCACCGAGCGGAAGTACGGCGGCGGTCCCGACACCGGCCACCCCGTCTGCTGTACCGCACGCCAACTCGCATAGCCGGTGTCGAAACCGGCGTAGAACGCTGAGTTCGCAGTGAGCGCCAACAACGCGGGTAGCCACAGCCGGAGGTAATTGCCTACCTGCAAGGCGGTTTCACGGTCGGGCATCCCAACATGCACGTGACAGCCACAGATCGGCTGACCATAGGTCAGGCTGCCGAACGACTCGGTGATCCACTCGAAGCGGCTGCTGTCGGTGAGCGTGAAGGGCGGCGTGCCGACCGGAGGCACCCCAGCGGGCAGCAGTCTGGCGCCGACACCGGCCGCCGCCAAGGCGGCAAGGTTACGCAACTCCGTCAGTTCCGTCCGAAGCTCTGCCGACGAGGTGTGCACAGAGGTGTCGGTCTCCACCTGGCAACTGGCAAACTCGGCGGTCAGTCGCAGCCCTTCGGCACGGGCCGCGTCAATGACCGCCAGGTTGTGCCCGACCGGCGCCCCCGAGACCGCGTCGACGAGGAAGAACTCCTCCTCCGCGCCGAATGTCGCGCTGGCCGGCGACGGCGCTGTTCCACTCACCTAATTGGGGATACGCGAGAACGCGAGTTCCAGCAAGGTTTGGGACCAGCGGGATCGCTTGGGCTCGCGCATCGAATCCGGCTGATCCGAAGTGTCTGATCCAACCCCCTTCGGGATTAGCGTCTGCAGGCGCGAGCCCACTGAAAGGGCGTGAAAGGGCATCATGTCGAACCAAATCGAGGAATCTGGCAGCGCTCCCGCTGCTGTGGATACGGCCGGCGGCCGCCCACACCGCAAGCTTCGGGGGACGCTTGGTGTCTGGGGCATCGTCTTCTTGGTCGTGGCCGCCGCGTCGCCACTGGGCGTCATGGGTGGTCCGGTGCCGCTTGGCATCGCCAGCGGCAACGGGATCGGCTTTCCCGCCATCTTCGTGGTCAGCACGCTGATCATCCTGCTGTTCGCGGTCGGCTTCACCGCACTGACGCCCTACGTCCCGGACGCGGGTGCGTTCTACTCCTACATCGGTAAGGGCTTGGGCCGGGTGACCGGCTTCGGCTTCGCGTTCGTCGCGCTGATCTCCTACCTGACGTTGGAGGTCGCCGTCTACGGCCTGATCGGCCAGGGCGCCCAAGCGCTGTTCACCTCGTATGGCCTGCCCAGTATCCATTGGGGGATTTGGGCTTTCGTTGCGTTCGCGATCGTGACGGGGCTCGGGCACTTCAATATCGACCTGTCCCGCAACATTCTCGGCGTCCTGCTGATCGGTGAAGTGGCCATCGTGCTGGCGCTCGATGCCGCCGTCGTCTTCAGCGGCGGCCAGGACGGCCTGTCCACCGGGATCGTGACGCCGTCCGAAATCCTTTCCGGCGCACCGGGTATCGCGCTGCTGTTCGCGATCCTGAGCTTCATCGGCTTCGAGGCCACCGCGGTGTTCCGCGACGAGGCGCGCGACCCACTGCGCACCATCCCCAAGGCCACCTACCTGGCCGTCATCCTGATCGGGGTGTTCTACACGGTCTCGACGTGGGCGCTGATCTCCGCCGTCGGCGACGGCACGGCGGTCGAGAAGGCACAGGCCGACCCGTCCGCCCTGCTGCCCAACGCCACCGAGCAGTACCTCGGCACGGCCGGGCTGCACATCGTCCAGGTGCTGTTCGTCACCAGCCTGTTCGCCTGCATCCTGTCGTTCCACAACATCGTCGCCCGCTACGTGTTCACGCTGTCCAACCGCAAGGTGTTCCCCGGTCAGTTCGGCGAGGCACACGCCACCCACGGCTCCCCGCACATCGCGTCCGGGGTGGACGCGATCGTCGTTGCGGTGGCCATCGGAGTGGCGATCCTGTTCCAGCTCGACCCGGTGACGCAGTTCTACACCTGGCTGGCCGGCATCTCCACGGTCGGCGTCACCACCCTGCTGATCGCGACCACCGTCGCCGTGCTCGTCTTCTTCACCCGGCGCAAGCGGGCCGGTGAGCTGGAGGTGTCCACCTGGCGCGCGTTCATCGCCCCCGGTCTGGGGCTGGTCGGCCTGGTGATCTCCTTCGTGCTGATCCTGCAGAACCTGCCCGGCCTGGTCGGCAACTCGACGCCCATCGCCATCGGCGTGGTCGCCCTGCTGGTCGCGTTCTTCGCGCTCGGTGCCGGTATCGCGGCCCGGCGCCCGCACGTGACCCTCGAGTGACGCAGGCGGCGTCGCGCCGTAGCCTTCATGGTCATGAGCGAGCCGTATGAATCCCTCACTGTCGAGGTCAAGGACCACGTCGCCCACGTCACGCTGATCGGCCCGGGTAAGGGCAACGCGATGGGCCCGCAGTTCTGGGCCGAGATGCCGGTGGTCTTCGCCGACCTCGACGCCGATCCCGACGTCCGGTCGATCGTGCTGAGCGGCTCGGGCCGCAACTTCAGCTATGGGCTGGACCTGGTCGCCATGGGTGACACCGTCGGCGGCGCGATGTCGACCGAGGTGTCGGCCCGCCCGCGCAAGGAGTTCCACACCAAGCTCAAGCGGATGCAGCAGTCGATCACCGCGGTGGCGGATTGCCGGACCCCCACCATCGCCGCGATCCACGGCTGGTGCATCGGCGGCGGCGTCGACCTGATCAGCGCGGTCGACATCCGCTATGCCAGCGCCGACGCGAAGTTCTCGGTGCGCGAGGTCAAGTTGTCGATCGTCGCCGACGTCGGCAGCCTGGCCCGGTTGCCCTACATCCTGTCCGACGGGCATCTGCGCGAACTGGCATTGACCGGCAAGGACATCGACGCCGCGCGCGCCGAGAAGATCGGTCTGGTCAACGACGTCTACTCAGACGCCGAGGCCACGCTGGCCGCCGCGCACGCCACGGCAGCAGAGATCGCCGCCAACTCACCGTTGGTCACCCACGGCATCAAGGACGTCCTCGACGAGCAGCGCACCGCCGACGTGGCGGCCAGCCTGCGTTATGTGGCCGCGTGGAACGCAGCGTTCCTGCCGTCCAAGGACCTGTCCGAGGGCATCTCGGCGATGTTCGGCAAGCGGAAGCCGGAATTCACCGGCGAATAGCGGCTGCTAACTGCCGGCTTTGATGGCCGGCACTGCTTTCGACGTCGCCAGCGCCGACGGTTCGTCGGTGGCCTGGGTGACGATCGTCGCACCAGCGTTCATCGCGGGGACCGCCGGCGAGGAGAAGGCCGGGAACTTTGTTTCGTCGCCAGAGTCGGCGGTGACGTTTCCGGTTATCGAGACCGGGGCGGGATGCGTCAGCCCGAACAGGCCGAGTATGGCGATAGCGCTGCCACCCACCACGGTACCCAGCAACCTCTTATCCAGAGCTAAGCTTTTCCGAAGCTTCTTGGGGGAGGACATGTTGACCAGCACCTTTCAGAACATCTCGGGGCGACACCGGCTAGCCGGGCCCCTGGTCATGAGGAGTCCGGGCAAGCATTCGTACGCCTTTCTACCTTTGTATGCCCCACCTGGCCCAAAAAGCACGCGTCCCCAGCGGATCCACAGAAGTCCGGAGCCAGCCCCACAGGTGGCTCCGATCGGGGCGGGGGTCAGGAGGAGCGCTTAGCGCGGGACCGGCGTTCCGGCTGACCGTGCGGAGATACCGGCGACAGTCCACGCGGACACATCGGCAAGCCGGATGCGCAGCGAGTCATGCTCGACCACGGTGCCAGCGACGTAACAGCGGGCTTTGCGCAGATGAAGAAACACCCTGTCCTGCTCAGCCTCCAGCGCCTCTAAGCGCCCGGCGACATCTCGGGCTTCGTTTCTGGCGAAGAAGTTCGCGACGTAGTGCCCAAAGTACTTACTGGGCACCGTTATTCCCGTCACCACCCCCCAAGGCAGGTACAACGTCACTTCGATGCTCACGCAATCAGCTTCGGCGTCGATGTGACGCAGGATCGCATCCGTCCCGACGTCACCGGCGTCCTGCGAAGTCGTCATATCCGGATCTTAGAACATTTCCCCACCTTGACGGAGAAAATCTCATCCGACGGGGATAGACATGCGCTGTCAGCATGGTTATAGTTTCTCTCGTAGACAGAGCAGAGGGTGTGGGGCACGGGAGAGACGAACTACCCGTGACAGCAAGTGCAATACCAGCGAGTGCAATACGTCTCGCACATCGTGGAAGAAGGGAGGAGTCACCGTCGGATCGCCCGCGATTGTCAGTCGGGTCGATGCCGCAGTTTTTTCAGCAGTGTCGATAGATGGTAGTTATCTCCTCAGGGCCGGCGGCCCCGGTGCGATATGCGCTCCGGGGTGCCGGCCCTTCTTCATGAGCTAGCAAGGTATTTGAAAGGCCCAGCAAGGTATTTTGAAAGGCGTTGTGGAACAAGCGAATAACGGACCTGCCGACGGTCACCCGAATGACAAGATCGATGACGAGGACTTTCCCGCATACAGCATGGGGAACGCCGCCCAAATCCTGGGAACCACCCCAGGATTTCTGCGCAGCCTCGACGAGGCGAAACTGCTCACACCGCAACGCTCCGAGGGCGGGCACCGCCGCTACACCCGCTATCAACTGCGGATCGCGGCCAGAGCCCGCGAACTCGTCGACCACGGCACCGCACTCGATGCCGCGTGCCGCATCATCATCCTCGAGGACCAACTCGCAGAAGCCCAGGCCATCAACGCCGAACTTCACCGCAGCCTCGACAACCGGCCCGACCCACCCCGGCAAAACCACAATGGCGGTGGCGGAGGGATTTGAACCCCCGGACGGTGTTAGCCGTCTCTCGCTTTCAAGGCGAGTGCATTAGGCCGCTCTGCCACGCCACCGCCGACAAGCGTAGCGACCCCGCACCGAACCGGTTAAACGCGGCCGATCTTGGTCGAGTTGCCGCCGCCCTTCAGCGAGGCGCTGATTCGGCGACAGTTCTCCCCCATTGCCGCCATCTGCGGACGCGACAGCGGGCCCAGGAAGTTTTCCCGGACACCTGTCGCGTACGTCAGCATCGCCTCCTCGACGACCGCACGACCTTGGTCGGTGATCCCGGCCAAGACTCCGCGCCCGTCGTCGGGACTGGCCTCCCGATGGACCAGCCCGGCCGCCTCGAGACGGCGGATCTGACGGGTCACCCGGCTTGGCAGCGACATCAACTGCTCGGCCAAATCCCCCATCCGCGCCGCGCCGGTTTCGGAGTTGTCCAATATTTCCAATAGGCGGACGTCGACCAAGCTCAACTTGTGCTTGTCGACGAGTCCGCGATTCAGTGTTCCGTACAGCCGCAGTGCTGCGTCGAGGAAGTTCTGCCAAGCTCTCTGCTCGGCTATATCCAACCCCGGCATCTCACTGGCGGTCCGCCCCGCGATAATCCCTCCCATAGCGCAATCGTAAGCGACACAGCGCCGTACGTCGTCGAAATGACTCGGGAGTAACCTGATTCGATGCTGGCCATCGTCGCTGAATCCACCGACCGCCTGATCTGGCGGGAAGTTCCTGATGTTTCACCCGGACCTGGCGAGGTGTTGATCAAGATCGGCACCGCGGGCGTCAACCGCGCCGACCTGTTGCAGGCGGCCGGGCACTACCCGCCGCCGCCCGGAGCCAGCGACATCCTGGGCCTTGAGGTCTCCGGCGTGATCGAGTCCGTTGGGGACGGCGTATCGGAATGGGCTGTCGGACAAGAGGTTTGCGCACTTTTGGCCGGTGGCGGTTATGCCCAGTACGTTGCGGTGCCGGCCCGTCAGGTGATGCCCATTCCGTCCGGCATCAGCGTGACCGACGCGGCCGCGCTGCCCGAGGTGGCCTGCACCGTGTGGTCGAACATCGTCATGACCGCGCACCTGGCGCCCGGTGAACTGCTCCTCGTCCACGGCGGCGCCAGCGGTATCGGCACTCACGCGATCCAGGTGGCCACGGCGCTCGGCAACCGGGTCGCGGTGACCGCGGGCTCGCAATCCAAGCTCGAACTGTGCGCTGAACTGGGCGCCGACACGCAAATCTCTTACCGCGACGAGGATTTCGTCGTGCGCGTCAATAACGCAACGGGTGGTCGCGGTGCCGATGTCATCTTCGACATCATGGGCGCGGCCTATCTCGATCGGAATCTCGACGCGCTCGCGCCGGACGGTCGGCTCGTCATCATCGGCATGCAGGGTGGGATCAAAGCCGAACTCAACATTGCCAAGATGGTCCCCAAGAGGCTGAGCGTGATGGCGACGTCGTTGCGAGGACGGCCCGTCGATGGCGCCAACGGCAAGGCCGCCATCGTCGACGCGGTGGTGGATTGGGTGTGGCCGATGATCGGCGACGGCCGGGTCCGTCCGATCATCGGTGCCCGGTTCCCCATTACCGATGCCGCCGAAGCGCACCGGGTGCTGGCCTCTGGTGAGACGTTCGGGAAGGTTCTGCTGACGCTGGATTAGTGCGCCGGCGCAGCGTCAGCCCAGCGACGCCAGCGCGCGCACCAGCTGATCGACCTCGGCCATTGTCGAGTAGTGCGCCAACCCGACGGTGACCGCGCCGCCGATGTCGTTGACGCCGATCAGGTCCAGGACGCGTGAATTGGCGTTGGAAACGGCCAGGATTCCGTTGTCGGCCAACCGCTGGACCACCCGCTCGGCGGGGACCCCGGTGACCGCGAAGCTGACCACCGGGATGTGCGCCTCGGGCCGGCCGATCACCATGACCAAGGGCAGCGACCGCAGCGACGACATCAGATAGTCGAACAGCCCGCCGAGGTAAGAACCCGCGGATTGCATTGACAGCGCAAGTCTTTCGCGGCGAGTGCCGCGCGCCGACTCGTCCAGACCGGCTAGGTATTCGATGCTGGCGACCACACCGGCCAGCAGTCCGTACTGGTGCCCGCCCAATTCCAGCCGGGCCGGCCCGCTGGCGTACGGGTTCATCGACACCGACCCGAACGTGTCGATCAGCGACGGGTTACGGAACACCAGCGCGCCGATCGGCGGTCCACCCCAAGCCGGCGCATTGAGCGCGACGACGTCGGCTTCGATCTCGTCGATGTCCATCAGCCGATACGGTGCCGCGGCCGAATGGTCCACCACGACCAGTCCGTTGACGTCGTGTACGAGTTTGGTGACCGCGCCGACGTCGGTGACCGTGCCCAGGGTCGACGACGCTGAGGTCATCGCCACCAGCTTGGTGGGCGGGGTGATCAGGCTCTCCCACTGCCACGGCGGCAGCTCACCGGTTTCGATGTCGACCTCGGCCCATTTGACCTTGGCGCCGTACCGGTTGGCCGCGCGCAGCCACGGCGCGATGTTTGCCTCGTCGTCGAGGCGGCTGAGGACCACCTCGTAGCCGATGCCGGCCCGCGAGGACGACGCGTCGGCCAGCGAGGTCAACAGGACCGAGCGGTCGGCGCCGAGCACCACTCCGCCCGGATCGCCGTTGACGAGGTCGGCCACCGCCTGGCGGGCAGCCTCGAGGACTGCCACGCTGCGCCGGGCGGCCGGGTGCGGGCTGGCCGTGTTGGGCACCGAACCGCGGAACGCCGTGGAGACCGTTGTCGCGACCGACTCGGGGATCAACATCCCCGCCTGAGCGTCGAAGCGCATCCACCCGTCGCCCAGCGCTGGGTGCAGACCACGCACCCGGGCGACGTCGTATGCCATGGAGACCACCTTAAAGCGTTGGTGATAGCGCTATCGAGACAGCAAGGGCGCCTGCGGTCCCCGAAGGCAGGATCACCTGGCCAGCCATACTAGTCCAGTGAGCTTCGCGTTCGGACTGATGATCGCGGTCTTGTTGCTGATCCTGCCCGGTGCGGTGGTGGCACTGGCCGCACGGCTTCGTTGGTTCGTCGCACTCGGGGTTGGACCGGTGCTGACGTACGGCGTTGTGGGCCTGGCCATCATCCCGTTCGGCGCGATCGGCATCCGGTGGAATACCTGGACGGCGCTGCTGGCCCTGGCCATCGTGACGGCGGCGGTGTTCGGTTTGCGGATTCTGCTCGCCCGGTATCGGGCCACCGACTCGGCTGGTGGAGCGCCCTCGGTGTGGCCCGCCCTGACGGTGGCGGCAGGGGTGATTTTCGGCGCACTCTTCATCGCCGTCGCGGCTTGGCGGGGCATGCCGAACTGGCAGTCCATCCCCAGCAACTGGGATTCGGTCTGGCACGCCAACACCGTCCGATGGATCCTCGAAACCGGCCAGGCGTCGTCGACCCACATGGGCGAGCTCCGCAACGTCGAAACCCACGCCGCCCTCTATTACCCCTCGGTGTTTCATGCGTTGGGCGCCGTCCTGGCCCAGCTGATCGGGGCCGCGCCAACGACCGCCTACACGTTGAGCTCGCTGGCGGCAGCGGTGTGGCTGTTTCCGCTCAGCGCCGCGCTGCTGACGTGGCAGCTGCTGCGCCCGCGCACGACGCAGTGGCGTACGGCCGGCGCCGCGGCCACCGCGGGCGCGCTGTCGGCGTCGTTCACCGCGCTGCCCTACGTCGAATTCGACACCGCCTCGATGCCCAACATGGTGGCCTACGGCCTCGCGGTCCCGGCGTTCGTGCTGATCACGTCGTCGCTGCGGCACCGCGATCGCATTCCGCTGGCGGTGATCGCGCTGGTCGGGGTGTTCTCGGTGCACATCACCGGCGGCGTGGTCGTGGTCACGTTCGTGGTGGCGTGGTGGCTACTGGATGCACTGTGGCGACCGGTACAGGGCCGGCTGCGCGACTTCATCACGCTGGCCGCCGTCGCGGCGCCCACCCTGGCCGTGCTGCTGCCGCAATTCCTCGGAGTGCTGCAGCAGGCCGAGGTCATCGCCGGACATGCCTTCCTGACTTATCAGGGCCGCAAGCGGACGCTGTTCAACGCGATCGTCCAGCACACCCGTCACCTCAACGACTTCCCGATCCAGAACATCCTCATCGCGCTGGCAGCGGCCGGCTTCGTGCTGCTGCTGATCAAGCGCGTCTGGTGGCCGGCCGCGGTATGGCTGCTGATGATGGTGGCGATCGTGCATTCCGGAGCGCCGTTCGGCGGCCCCTTCGGGGCGATCATCGGCAAGTACAGCGACCTGTTCTACAGCGACCCGCGCCGGCTGTCCGCGGTCGTGACGCTGCTCTTGACCGCGATGGCCGGGGTCGCGCTGTATGCCGCGGCACTGCTGGTGGTCGCCGGCGCACGCCGGTTGACGCAGCGCTGGGCCGCAACCCGGGATCCCGACCGCGGATTCTGGCTCGGCGCCACCGCGGTGCTGCTGGTGGCCGTCACCGCCGGGCTGGCCTGGCTCTACTTCCCGCGGCACCGCTACCTGATCGGCGAGAAGTACGACCGGGTGATCGTCGACAACAAAGACCTGGAGGCGATGGCCTACCTGGCGACCCTGCCCGGGGCCCGCGACACCGTGATCGGCGATGCCAATGTCGACGGCACCGCCTGGATGTACGCGGTGGCGGGACTGCACCCGCTGTGGACGCACTACGACTACCCCGTGCAACAGGGGCCTGGCTATAACCGCTTCATCTTCTGGGCCTACGCCGACGACGCCGACCATGATCCGCGAATCGCGGAGGCCGTGAAGGCGCTGAACATCCGCTATGTGTTGACCAGTACGCCGGTCGTCCGCGGGTTCGTCATGCCCGACGGGCTAGTGTCACTAGACAAGTCCAAGTCGTGGGCGAAGATCTACGACAACGGCGAGGCCCGTATCTATGAATGGCGCGGATCTTCACCGCCGGACACCCAATAAACAGTGGGACACGAGGGAACGCTCACCCGTATGACGACGAACACAGACGACGACAACATCGAGATCATCAACGCGCCCGACGCCGATGACGACGACCAGGGCTCCATTACCGACCTGGTGGAGCAGCCGGCCAAGGTGATGCGGATCGGCACCATGATCAAGCAGCTGCTCGAAGAAGTGCGGGCCGCGCCGCTGGACGATGCGAGCCGCAGCCGGCTGCGCGAGATTCACGCCAGGTCTATCCGCGAACTCGAAGACGGCCTGGCCCCCGAGCTACGTGACGAACTGGAGCGCCTGGCGCTGCCGTTCACCGAAGACACCATCCCCTCCGATGCCGAGCTGCGCATCGCGCAGGCACAGCTGGTCGGCTGGCTCGAGGGTTTGTTCCACGGAATTCAGACCGCCTTGTTCGCCCAGCAGATGGCCGCCCGTGCCCAGCTGGAGCAAATGCGCGGCGGCCAGGGCGCGCTGCCGCCCGGTATCGCGCAGGCCGGCCCGCCCGGAGCTCCCGGTCACGGCACCGGGCAGTACCTCTAACAAGAGACTCACGGTGGCTGCCGACGATCCCTTCATCGAAACCCGCGACGCCTGGGTTGAGTTTCCGATCTTCGATGCCAAGGCGCGCTCGCTGAAGAAGACGTTCCTGGGGGCGGCCGGTGGCGCGATCGGACGCAACACCGAGAACGTCGTCGTCATCGAGGCACTGCGGGACATCACGCTATCGCTGAAGATGGGCGATCGCATCGGCCTGGTCGGCCACAACGGTGCCGGCAAGTCGACACTGTTGCGGCTGCTGTCCGGCATCTACGAGCCGACCCGTGGTTCGGCCACCGTTCGCGGCCGGGTGGCGCCCGTGTTCGACCTCGGCGTCGGGATGGACCCGGAGATCTCCGGCTACGAGAACATCATCATCCGCGGCCTTTTCCTCGGCCAGACGCGAAAGCAGATGGCGGCCAAGGTCGACGAGATCGCCGACTTCACCGAGCTCGGCGAGTACCTGTCGATGCCGCTGCGGACGTACTCCACCGGCATGCGGGTGCGGCTGGCCATGGGTGTGGTCACCAGCATCGACCCGGAGATCCTTCTGCTCGACGAGGGCATCGGCGCGGTGGATGCCGACTTCCTGAAGAAGGCGCAAACGCGTCTGCAGAGCCTGGTCGAGCGGTCCGGAATCCTGGTGTTCGCCAGCCATTCCAACGAGTTCCTGGCGCGGTTGTGCAAGAACGCGATGTGGATCGACCATGGCACCATCAAGATGACCGGCGGCATCGAGGACGTGGTGCGGGCGTACGAGGGTGAGGACGCCGCACGGCATGTCCGCGAGGTACTCGAGGAGCACAAGAGCGACTGGTCGGACGGGGTCGCCACCCCGTGACCGGCATGGTGTGCGCCGTCGTCGTCACGCATCGCCGTCCCGATGAGCTGGCCAAGTCGCTGGACGTGTTGAGCACGCAGAGCCGCATGGTCGACCACCTGATCGTCATCGACAACGACTCCGACGAACGGGTACGCGACCTGGTCGCCGGGCAGCCGGTTCCGTCCACGTACCTCGGCTCACGCCGAAACCTGGGCGGCGCAGGCGGATTCGCGCTGGGCATGCTGCACGCACTGACGCTTGGCGCGGACTGGGTGTGGCTGGCCGATGACGACGGGCGCCCCAAAGACGCCGAGGTCCTCGCCACGCTGCTGGCTTGCGCCGACCGTCACGGGCTGGCCGAGGTGTCGCCGATGGTGTGCGATATCGACGATCCTGACCGGCTGGCCTTCCCGCTGCGTCGCGGCCTGGTGTGGCGCCGGCGAGTCTCGGAACTGCGCGTCGACGGCTCCGGTGATCTGCTTCCCGGCATCGCGTCACTGTTCAACGGGGCGCTGTTCCGCGCGGCGACTTTGGAAGCTGTTGGCGTACCGGATATTCGGCTGTTCATCCGGGGCGACGAGGTCGACCTGCACCGACGACTGGTCTTGTCGGGTCTACCGTTCGGAACATGCCTGGATGCGACGTACCTGCATCCTCAAGGTAGTGATGAGTTCAAGCCGATCCTCGGCGGGAAGATGCACACCCAATATCCGGATGATCCGACCAAGCGGTACTTCACCTATCGCAACCGCGGCTACCTGCAGGCACAGCGCGGTCAACGCAAGCTGGTGCCGCAGGAGTGGCTGCGATTCGGATGGTTCTTCTTGGTGCAGCGCCGAGATCCGGCGGGATTCGCCGAATGGATTCGATTGCGGCGCTTGGGTAGGCGGGAAAGGTTCAGCAGATGACATTCATTGACGCCGCGGCACAGTCGAAGACGTTCACCCGTGCGTGGGGCGACCTGCACGACGGGTTCCGCAAGCGCGAGCTGTGGCTACACCTGGGCTGGCAGGACATCAAGCAGAAGTACCGTCGCTCGGTGCTCGGCCCGTTCTGGATCACGATCGCCACCGGCACCACCGCCGTCGCGATGGGCGGGCTGTACTCGCAGCTGTTCCACCTCGAACTGTCCGAGCACCTGCCCTATGTGACGCTCGGACTGATCATCTGGAACATGATCAACGCCGCGATCCTCGAGGGCTCGGACGTGTTCATCGCCAACGAAGGTTTGATCAAGCAGCTGCCAACGCCGTTGAGCGTGCACGTCTACCGGCTGGTGTGGCGGCAGATGATTCTGTTCGGGCACAACATCGTCATCTACGTGGTGATCGCGATCATCTTCCCGAAACCATGGTCGTGGGCCGATCTGGCGGCGATTCCGGCGCTGCTGCTGATCATGTTGAACTGCGTGTGGGTGTCGTTCTGCTTCGGCATCCTGGCCACCCGCTACCGCGATATCGGCCCCCTGCTGTTCTCGGTCGTGCAGCTGCTGTTCTTCATGACGCCGATCATCTGGAACGACGCCACACTCCAGCAGCAGGGCGCCGGCCAGTGGGCGAAGATCATCGAGCTGAACCCGCTGCTGCACTACCTCGACATCCTGCGCGCTCCCCTGTTGGGCGCAGACCAACACTTGCGGCACTGGGCAGTCGTGATTGCGCTGACGCTGATCGGCTGGGTGGTCGCGGCATTTGCGTTGCGGCAGTACCGGGCCCGCGTGCCGTACTGGGTCTAGGTGGTTGCCGAACGTCGAGTTGTTGTCGCAGAAACGGCCATCCCGGCGCAACAAGTCGACGTTCGAGCTGTCCTGGTGCGTCAGCTGGGGTATGACCCGTGCTCAGGTTCCGGGCCAAAGACAAAACGCCTGCCGGACACCTCATGTGGCGTGATGCGCACGTAGCGCAGCTTCTCGGTAGCGATCCACGGCAAGAGCTGCGCGCGGTCGGCTTCGTGGATTTCATCGGCTGCGGTGAGCACACGTGCGGTCCCGCGGATGATGACACTCCAGCCCTCGACGACGTTGTGATCGTCGACCTCGAAGAGCACCTTGTCATTCATCACCGTGCCAAAAAGCTTTGTGCCTTCGGCGGTCCGGAATAGCAGCGTGTGACCCTGGGTCACGAAGTTGACCGGGAAGATTTCCAGCTCACCGCCGACGTTCGTCACCAGCCGCCCCAGCGCGACACTCTTCAGCCGATCCCAGCTCTCGTCATCGCTGAGTACGGTGATCGCGTCCTGTTCGCCTGTCATGTGCAGATTTTCCCCGGCGAGTACAGACCGCCTGTAGGGCCGAACGGCCCGAAAACTCGTTACTCAGTCAGAGTCGCCAACTCGGCACGCAGGTTGCCCTGTGCCGACGCTTCCCATTCGCGGCGCGCGTACTCGGTGCGGAACACCCCGGCGCCGCCAAGCAGTGCCACCAGAACCTGTACGCGTCCGCGACGGAACGCGTCGCCTGGCACGTGGTCGTACTCGGCACGGATGGCCGCGGTGTTGCGGACGTAGCGGTCCCTCGGCACCGCCAACGCCGCCAAGTCGGCGTCGGAGAGCACTTCGCCGTTGTGGTCGCCTGTCGCGGGCTCATGCGTGATCGTCAGCCGGATCAGGCGCGCGACCTCGTCGACCAACTGCGGCTGCAGTCCCAGCCGAGACAGGTCCAGCTCGGCGCGGCGGGCACTGAGTTCCTCGTCGTCGGGACGGCCGGCGTACACCGCGTCGTGGTACCAGGCCGCCAGGCGCACGGCGTCCGCGTCGTCGGCGAATGCGGCGAGCTCGTCGACGTGACCGAGGATGTCGCGCAGGTGCTCGACGGAGTGGTAGCGGCGGTGTGGTTCCTCCCAAGAGGCCACCAGGGCCCGACCCACCGCGGCCGCCGCCGGGTTGTCGGTATGCCGGGACAGCAGCGTCGCCCAGGCGTCAATGAGATCCTGCACCCCACCATCGTGCACCGGCGGGCAGGAGCGAAGCGACCCGGGACAATGGATAAGCTTCCGGCGTGGCCGAACTAGCCCCGTCGACGCCCCTGAGCCTCAAAACCCAGGTGGTGCGATTCATCCTCACCGGCGGACTGTCGGCGATCGTTGATTTCGGGCTCTACGTGCTGTTCCTCAAGCTCGGACTGCAGGTCAACGTGGCCAAGACGCTGAGCTTCATCGCGGGCACCACCACCGCGTACCTGATCAACCGGCGATGGACGTTCCAGGCAGCGCCCAGCACGGCCCGGTTCATCGCCGTGGTCGCCCTTTATGCGCTGACCTATGCGGTCCAGGTCGGCATCAATTACCTGTTCTATCTGAAGTTCGCCGGCCACTCCTGGCAGGTTCCGGTGGCCTTCGTGATCGCGCAGGGCACCGCCACCGTCATTAACTTCGTGGTCCAGCGAGCAGTGATATTCCGGTTGCGGTAATCCCGCCGGGTAACCTTTGGCACTGACATGGCTACCGAACTCCCCCTGACGCAGCGTTCCCTCACCGGGTTCGGCCGGACCGCACCCAGCGTGGCGCAGGTGCTGTCGACTCCCGACGTGGAGGTGATCGCCGCTGCCATCCGGCAGGTTGCCGACGCCGATTCCACCAGCCCGTCGTACCTGCGCCGGGGCATTGTGGCGCGCGGGCTGGGCCGCTCCTATGGAGATCAAGCCGGCAACGGTGGCGGCATCGTCGTCGACATGACCCGGCTGAACCGCATCCATTCCCTGTCCGCCGACACCGCCGTGGCCGACGTGGACGCCGGGGTGAGCCTGGACCAACTCATGAAGACCGCACTTCCGTTCGGTCTGTGGGTACCGGTTCTGCCGGGCACCCGGCAGGTGACCGTCGGTGGCGCCATCGGATCCGATATCCACGGCAAGAACCACCACAGCGCGGGCAGCTTCGGCAATCACGTGCTGTCACTGGACCTGCTGATGGCCGACAGCGAAGTCCGCACGCTCACGCCAGACGGACCCGATAGTGAGCTGTTCTGGGCCACGGTCGGCGGAAACGGCTTGACCGGCATCGTGATCCGGGCCCGCATCGCCATGACCCGCACGGAGACCGCGTATTTCATCGCCGACGGTATCGCCACCGCCGACCTGGACGAGACCGTCGCGGTCCACCAGGACGGCAGCGAGGACAACTACACCTACTCCAGCGCCTGGTTCGATCTGATCAACCCGCCGCCGAAGCTGGGCCGCGCGGCGGTCAGCCGGGGCAGTCTGGCCAGGCTGGACCAACTCCCGCCGAAGCTGGCGAAGAACCCGCTGCAGTTCAGTGCGCCCAAGCTGCCCGCCGTACCGAACCTCTTCCCGGTCAGCGTGATGAACAAGCTGTCACTCAACCTTGTCGGCGAGGCGTTCTATCGCATGAGCGGCGACTACCAGAACAAGATCGTCAACTTGACGCAGTTCTACCACATGCTGGACATCACGACCGGATGGCAATATGCCTATGGCCCAGCCGGTTTCGCGCAACACCAATTTCTCGTACCGCCCAACGCGCTGGACGAGTTCAAAGACATCATCCGGTGGATCCAGACTCAGGGCCACTACTCCGCGCTGAACGTGTTCAAGTTGTTCGGCCCGGGAAATCCTGCCCCGCTGAGCTTCCCGATGGCGGGCTGGAATGTGGCCATGGACTTCCCCAACAACGCCGGCGTCAACGGGTTCCTCAACGAGCTCGACGACCGCGTCATGAAATTCGGCGGTCGTGTGTACACCGCCAAGGACTCTCGGGTGAACGCCGAGAAGTTCCACAGAATGTATCCGCGGATCGATGAATGGATTGCGGTGCGCCGCAAGGCCGATCCCAACGGCGTGTTCGCCTCCGACATGGCCCGCCGACTCGAACTGCTGTAGAAAGGCACTCCCCACAGACATGATCGACGCCACTGGCAATCCACAAACCATCCTGCTGCTGGGCGGAACCTCCGAAATCGGCCTGGCCATCGTCGCGCGCTACCTGCGCAACGCCAAGGCCCGGGTCGTCCTTGCGGATCTGCCGAACGCACCGAAGCGCGACGCCGCCATCGCCCAGCTGGAGGCAGCCGGCGCCAAGTCGGTCGACTACCTCGATTTCGACGCCCTCGACACCGCAAGCCATCCCGCCGTCATCGAATCCGCTTGGGCCAACCGCGATGTGGACGTGGCGATCGTCGCGTTCGGCATCCTCGGTGACGCCGAAGAGCTGTGGCAGAACCAGGCCAAGGCGGTACTGAGCGCCCAGATCAACTACACCGCCGCCGTCTCGGTGGGCGTGCTGATCGGCGAGAAGATGCGCGCGCAAGGCTTCGGGCAGATCATCGCCATGTCATCGGTGGCCGGCGAGCGAGTGCGCCGCAACAACTTCGTCTACGGCTCCACCAAAGCCGGCCTGGACGGCTTCTATCTGGGGCTCGGAGAGGCATTGCGCGAGTTCGGGGTTCACGTTCTGGTCATCCGGCCGGGCCAGGTGCGCACCACCACCACCTTGGACCATTGGAAGGCCACCGGCGCCAAGGAAGCCCCCTTCACCGTGAACGCCGAAGACGTCGCCGAACTGGCCGTGACGTCCGCGGCCAAGGGTAAAGATCTCGTATGGGCGCCCGGGCAGGTGCGCGTACTGATGTCGGTGCTGCGACACATCCCGCGGCCGATCTTCCGCAAGCTGCCGATTTAACAACCGATGAGGAGCGCGCTGGCCACCGCGGGCCAGATGATTGCGGCAGTTGCTGTGGCCGTGGTTGTTTCGGCCATCGCGCTGATCGCGATATCCCGGGTCCAGTGGCCGGCGTTCCCGTCGTCGAACCAGCTGCACGCGCTGACCACCGTCGGCCAGGTCGGCTGCCTGGTGCTCTTGCTGGGGACGGGATTCGTGTGGCGAAAGGGGCGCCACTGGGTGGCGCGCATCGCCGCCGCGGTGTTTTTGTCGGCGTTCACCGTGGTCACCCTCGGCATGCCGCTGGGCGCGAGCCGCCTCTACCTCTTCGGCATCTCGGTCGATCAACAGTTCCGCACCGAATACCTCACCCGGCTCACCGAAAGCCCGGCTCTGCACGACATGACCTACACCGGTCTGCCGCCGTTCTACCCGGCCGGGTGGTTCTGGCTCGGCGGCCGGGCCGCCGCCCTGACCGGCACGCCGGGCTGGGAGATGTTCAAGCCGTGGGCCATCGTCTCGATCACGATCGCCGTGGTTTTGGCGATGGCGCTGTGGTCGGCACTCATCCGGTTCGAATACGCGCTGATCGTCACCGTCGCGACCACCGCGGTCACCCTGGCCTACAGCGCGCCCGAGCCCTACGCGGCGATCATCACCGTCCTCATTCCACCGGTGTTCGTGCTGGCGTGGTCGGGACTCAGGGGCAAGACCAGGCGGGGCGGCTGGGCCGCCATCGCCGGCGTCGGGCTGTTCCTCGGCGTCTCCGCCACCTTCTACACGCTGCTGTTCGGCTACGCCGCCTTCACCGTGGGGGTGATGGGCATCGTCGTGGCGATCGCGCGACGCAGCATCGAACCACTGCTGAGGCTCGTGGTCATCGGCGTCATCACCGTCGCCATCGGAGCCATCACCTGGCTGCCGTTCGTACTGCAGGCGATCCGCCGCCCGATGAGCGACACCGGCAGTGCCCAGCACTACCTGCCCGCTGACGGCGCGGTGCTGACCTTCCCGATGCTGCAGTTCTCGCTGCTCGGTGCGCTGTGCATGCTCGGGACGTTGTGGCTCGTGTGGCGGGCGCGCAGTTCAGTGCGGGCGGCCGCGCTCGGGATCGGCGTGCTGACGGTCTACGCCTGGTCGGCGCTGTCGATGCTGACCACCTTGCTCGGCACCACCCTGCTGTCCTTCCGGCTGCAGCCGACGCTGACCGTGTTGTTGTCGGCGGCCGGGGTGTTCGGCTTCATCGAGGTGACTCTCGCGATCGCGGCGCGGACCAACCGCAAGGTCATCCCCGTCGGCGCGGCCATCGGGCTCATCGGCGCCATCGGCTTCAGCCAGGACATCCCCGACGTCCTGCGGCCCGATCTGACCGTCGCCTACACCGACACCGACGGCTACGGCCAGCGCGGCGATCGCCGGCCGCCCGGCGCCGAGAAGTACTACGAAGAAGTCGACACCGCCATCCAGAAGGCCACCGGCCGGCCCCGCGAGAACACCGTCGTGCTGACCGCCGACTACAGCTTCCTGTCGTACTACCCCTACTACGGATTCCAGGGGCTGACCTCGCACTACGCCAACCCGCTCGCCGAGTTCGACAAGCGGGCCGCGGCCATCGAGTCCTGGGCCGACCTGAAGAACGCCGACCAGCTGGTCCATGCGCTGGACACGCTGCCATGGCCGCCACCGACCGTCTTCCTCATGCGCCGCGGCGCCAATGACACCTACACGCTGCGATTGGCCCAGGACGTCTACCCCAACCAGCCCAACGTGCGCCGCTACACCGTCGACTTCGACGGCAAGCTGTTCAGCGAACCGCACTTCACGGTCAAGACGATCGGGCCGTTCGTACTGGCCATCCGGAATCCATAGCGATGGACCACCCGGCAGGCCAATTAGCATCTAGCTCCGTGGAACAGACGCGGGCCCAAGATGACCAGCAGGTCAAGTACCGGACCGCCCGTCTTGTCGCCGTCGTCGCCGGGCTGCTGGGCGCCGCGCTGGCAATCCTGACGCCGCTGCTGCCGGTCAAGCAGACCACTGCCGAACTCAACTGGCCGCAAAACGGCGTGCTCAACAGCGTCACCGCGCCCCTGATCAGCTACGTCGCCACCGACTTGACCATCGACATCCCCTGCAGCGCGGCCGCGGGCCTGAACAGTCCCACCAGAACCGTGTTGCTATCGACCGTCCCCAAGCAGGCCCCCAAGGCCGTCGACCGCGGTCTGCTCATCCAGCGCGCCAACGACGACCTCGTCGTCGTGGTCCGCAACACCCCTGTCCTCGTCGCGCCGCTGAAACAGGTGCTCAGCCCGGCGTGCCAGAAGCTGACGTTCACCGCCCACGCCGACCGGGTGAGTGCCGAGTTCGTCGGCCTCACCCAGGGTCCCGACGGGGACCATCCCGGCTCCCCGCTGAAGGGCGAGCGCAGCGGCTACGACTTCCGGCCCCAGATCGTCGGCGTCTTCACCGACCTGACCGGCCCGGCGCCGCCCGGGCTGAACGTGTCGGCCACCATCGATACCCGCTACAGCAGCGCACCGACGGCACTGAAGATGGCCGCGATGGTGCTCGGCGTCGCGATGACACTCATCGCGCTGATCGCCCTGCACCTCCTGGACGGCGCCGACGGGGTGCGCCAGCGGCGCTTCCTGCCGTCACGCTGGTGGTCACTGAGCGCCCTGGACGGGGTGGTGTTCGCCGTCCTGGTGTGGTGGCACTTCGTCGGCGCCAACACCTCCGACGACGGCTACATCCTCACCATGGCCCGGGTGTCCGAACACGCCGGCTACATGGCCAACTACTACCGCTGGTTCGGCACGCCCGAGGCGCCGTTCGGCTGGTACTACGACCTGCTCGCGCTGTGGGCACACGTCTCCACGACCAGCGTCTGGATGCGCTTGCCGACGCTGGCCATGGCACTGGTGTGCTGGTGGCTGATCAGCCGTGAGGTGATCCCCCGACTGGGCCACGCCGTCAAGACCAGCCGCGCCGCCATCTGGACCGCTGCCGGCATGTTCCTGGTGTTCTGGCTGCCCCTGGACAACGGCCTGCGGCCCGAACCGATCATCGCCCTCGGCATCCTGCTCACCTGGTGCTCGGTCGAACGGGGCGTGGCCACCAGCCGCCTGCTGCCGGTCGCGTTCGCCTGCATCGTCGGCGCACTGACGCTGTTCTCCGGCCCGACCGGCATCGCGTCGATCGGCGCGCTGCTGGTGGCGATCGGCCCACTGCGCACGATCCTGCACCGCCGATCCCGCCGGTTCGGCCTGCTGCCGCTGCTGGCCCCGATCCTGGCCGCGGGGACCGTGACGATCATCCTGATCTTCCGGGACCAGACGCTGGTCGGCGAGGTGCAGGCCAACATGCTGAAGTCGGCGGTCGGGCCCAGCCTCAGCTGGTTCGACGAACACATCCGCTACGAGCGGTTGTTCATGGCCAGCCCGGACGGCTCGATCAGCCGCCGGTTCGCGGTGCTGGCCCTGCTGCTCGCGCTGGGCCTGGTGGTGGCGATGATCCTGCGCCGAGGCCACATCCCCGGGACCGCGGCAGGCCCCAGCATGCGCATCATCGGGATCACGATCATCTCGTTCATCGCGATGATGTTCACCCCGACCAAATGGACGCATCACTTCGGCGTGTTCGCGGGGCTGGCCGGTTCGCTGGGTGCGCTGGCCGCCGTCGCCGTCACCGCCCATGTGTTGCGATCCCGAAGAAACCGGGCGCTGTTCGCCGCGGCCGTGTTGTTCATCACCGGTCTGTCGTTCGCCAGCGTCAACGGCTGGTGGTACGTGTCCAACTTCGGTGTGCCATGGTCAAACCAGTTCCCGGAGTGGCACTTCGGCTTCACGACGATATTGCTCGGGCTGACTGTCCTCACGTTGCTGGTGGCGGCCTGGTTCCACTTCTCCGGCCGCGACAACCAGACCGGGGCTGGCAGCACCGGACGCACGCGGTGGTGGTCGAGCCTCGTCGGCTCGCCACTGGCGATCATGGCCTGGCTACTCGTGGTCTTCGAGGTGGGATCGCTGACGCTGGGGATGACCGAACAGTGGCCGGCGTGGTCGGTCGGCCGCTCTAACCTGCAGGCGGTCGCCGGCAAGACCTGCGGGCTGGCCGATGACGTGCTGGTCGAAGAAGATCCCAACGCCGGCGTGCTCACCCCGATCCCCGGCGTGGCGGTCGGCGACGCGCTCGGTGCGACGACGGCCGAAGGGTTCACCGCCGGCGGTATCCCTGCCGACGTCTCGGCCGACCCGGTCATGGAACCACCCGGTGGCGGCAACTTCGCCGACACCGACGGTGTGGTCACCAGCAGCGAGGCCGGAACCGAGGGCGGTACCGACGCGGTCGGCGGGGTCAACGGTTCGCGCGCCCGGCTGCCCTACGGCCTCGACCCCGCCCGCACTCCGGTGATGGGCAGCTGGCGCTCCGGCGTGCAGCAGCCCGCGGTGCTGCGCTCAGCGTGGTACCGGTTGCCCGCCGAATGGGCTTCCTCCCCGCTGCTGGTGGTGGCGGCCGCCGGCCGCTTCGATCAGGACGAGGTCCAGGTGCAGTGGGCCACCGACCAGCAGGCCGCAGACGGGAAACCGGGCGGCTCAGTGAACTTCGGCGACGTCGGTGCGGCACCGGCGTGGCGCAACCTACGTGCCCCGCTGGCCGCGATCCCGCGCGAGGCCACCATGATCCGGCTGGTCGCAGGAGATGACGACCTGTCGCCCCAGCACTGGATCGCGCTGACTCCCCCGCGCATCCCGAAGCTGCGCACCCTGCAGGACGTCGTCGGCTCGCAGGATCCGGTCCTGCTGGATTGGCTTGTCGGACTGGCCTTCCCCTGCCAGCGACCGTTCGGCCATCAATACGGCGTCATCGAGCCGCCGAAGTGGCGGATCATGCCGGACCGATTCGGCGCCGAGGCGAACTCGCCGGTGATGGACAACATCGGCGGCGGACCGCTCGGCATCAGCGAGTTGCTGTACCGCGCAACCTCCGTGCCGAGCTACCTGCGCAACGACTGGTTCCGGGACTGGGGTGCGCTGCAGCGACTGAACCCGTTCTATCCCGACGCGCAGCCGGCCCGTCTGGACCTGGGTACCGCCACCCGCAGCGGGTTGTGGAGCCCAGCTCCGTTGCGGGCGACGTAGCGATCCCGTCTCGAATCGCTGTGCCGCCCGCAGGCCTGCCGAACCCACTCAAGTTCGTCGCCTAACATCGAGCCTCGTGCCGACCGACAGAGCCGACTCACCCCGGATCGCCCGGCTCGTCGCCGTCGTCGCAGGAATCCTCGGTGTGCTGCTCTGCGGTGTGGCGCCGTTGCTGCCGGTCACGCAAACCACGGCCACGATCCAGTGGCCGCAGGCAGCCGGCTCGGACGGCATGGTCGGCGATATCACCGCACCGCTGGTGTCCGGCGCCCCGCAGTCGCTCGACGTGACGATCCCGTGCCAGGTCATCGCGAAGCTGCCCGCCGACGGCGGTCTGGTCTTCTCGACGATCCCGCCGGCCGGCATCGACGCCAGCCGCAACGGGCTGTTCGTGCGCGCCAGCGCCACGACCGTCGTCGTCGCGTTCCGTGACACCGTCGCCGCGGTCGCGCCGCGTCCGGCGATCGCCGCCGGCGGCTGCAGCGAGCTGCACATCTGGGCCGGTCCTGGCGGCGTTGGGGCCGATTTCGTCGGCATTCCCGGTGCCACCGGCACGCTGGCCCCCGAGAAGAAGCCGGCGATCGACGGGATCTTCACGGACCTGAAGGTGGCCCCACAGCCGGGCTTGTCGGCGCGGGTCGACATCGACACCCGGTTCATCACCCACCCGAGCCCGCTCAAGATCGCGGTGATGGTGCTGGGCATCGCCTGCGTCATCGCATCGGTGATCGCGCTGGGTGTGCTGGACCGTGCCTCTGGCCGGCGGGTGCCGGGAGCATGGCGGCGTTTCCTGCGGGTCGGGGTGTCCACCTGGCTGGCCGACATCGGGGTGATCGGCGGGCTGCTGCTCTGGCATGTCATCGGCGCGATCTCCTCCGACGACGGGTACAACCTCACCATCGCGCGGGTGTCCGGATCGGCCGGCTACACCGCCAACTACTTCCGCTTCTTCGGCGCCACCGAGGCACCGTTCGACTGGTACCAGTCGGTGCTTGCCCACCTCGCGGCGATCAGCACCGCCGGAGTGTGGATGCGGCTGCCCGCCACCGTGGCCGGCATCGGCACCTGGCTGATCCTGAGCCGCTGTGTGCTGCCGCGACTGGGCAGGCGCTTGTCGCTCAACAGGGTCACCGTCTGGACCGCCGCCGCGGTATTCCTGGCCGCCTGGTTGCCGTTCAACAACGGGCTGCGGCCCGAACCGCTGATCGCGTTCGGCGCACTCGCGACGTGGATTCTGGTGGAGAACGCGATCGCCACCCGGCGGCTGGTTCCAGCCGCCGTCGCCATCGTCGTGGCGGTGTTCAGCGTGACGCTCGCCCCGCAGGGCTTGATCGCCCTCGCCCCGCTGCTGGTGGGATCCCGCGCCGTCGCCCGGGTGATCAAGGCCCGCCGTCCGAACGACGGCCTGCTGGCGCCGCTGGCTGCGCTGGCCGCCTCGCTGTCGGTCATCTTCGTCGTCGTCTTCCGCGACCAGACCCTGGCCGCCGTCGCCGAATCCGCCCGCATCAAATACGTTGTCGGGCCGACCATCGCCTGGTACCAGGACTTCCTGCGGTACTACTTCCTCACTGTCGAAGACAATGTGGAGAGCTCGCTGACCCGCCGCTTCGCCGTCCTGGTGATGATGCTGTGCCTGTTCGGCATGCTGACCGTGCTGCTGCGCCGCGGCCACGTGCCCGGTGTCGCAGGAGGACCGGTGTGGCGGTTGATCGGCAGCACCGCGATCGGCCTGCTGCTGCTGACCTTCACCCCCACCAAGTGGGCCGTCCAATTCGGTGCGTTCGCCGGGCTGGCAGGGGCGCTGGGCGCGGTCACCGCATTCACCTTCGCCCGGGTCGGGCTGCACAACCGACGCAACCTGGCGCTGTACGTCACCGCACTGCTCTTCGCCCTGGCGTGGGCGACATCAGGCACCAATGGCTGGTTCTACGTCGGCAGCTACGGCGTGCCGTGGTTCGACCGTCAGCCGGTCATCGCCCACCAGCCGGTGACGACGATGTTCCTTGCGCTGGCAATCCTCACCGGCCTGATCGCCGGATGGCTGCACTTCCGGATGGACTACACCGGCCACACCGAGGTCAAGAACACCGGGCGTAACCGGGCACTGGCCTCGACCCCACTCCTGGTGGTCGCGCTCATCATGGTGCTGCTCGAGGTGGGCTCGATGACCAAGGCCTTCGCGCAGCGCTACCCGGTCTACACCACCGCGTCGGCCAACCTGTCCGCGCTGAAGTCGGGCCTGTCCTCCGCAAGCTGTGCCATGGCCGACGCCGTCCTGGTCGAACCGGACCCCAATGCCGGTGTGCTGCAACCGGTTCCGGGACAGAAGTGGGGCCAGTACGGCCCGCTCGGCGGCGACAATCCCGTTGGCTTCACCCCCAACGGGATCAGCGACACTCTCGAACCGGCCGAGCCGTTCGTGGCCAACCCGGGCACCGTCAACTCCGACGGCTCACCCAACAAGCCCAACGCGGGTATCGCGTTTGCGGCCGGCACCGGTGGCGGCTACGGCCCGGTCGGCGTCAACGGCTCGCGAGTATTCCTTCCGTTCGGACTGGACCCCAAGACCACACCGGTGATGGGCAGTTACAACGAGAACACCGTTGCGGCCAAGGCGACTTCGGCGTGGTACCAGCTGCCACCGCGCACCCCGGACCGCCCGCTGGTCACCGTCGCGGCCGCCGGCGCGATCTGGTTTTACGACGAAGAGGGCCAGTTCAACTACGGCCAGTCCCTCAAACTGCAATGGGGTGTGCAGCGCCCCGACGGCAGCTTCCAAGCCCTCAACTCGGTGCAACCCATCGACGTGATCGCCCAAAAAGCTTGGCGCAATCTGCGATTCCCGATGGCGTGGGCGCCGCCGGAGGCCAACGTCGCGCGCATCGTCGCCGACGACCCGAACCTGAGCACCGACCAGTGGTTCGGCTTCACCCCGCCGCGGGTACCGGTGCTGCAGACCGCCCAGCAATTCCTCGGCTCGCAGACCCCGGTGATGATGGACATCGCCACCGCGGCGAACTTCCCGTGCCAGCGGCCGTTCTCCGAACACCTCGGCGTCGCCGAACTCCCGGAGTACCGGATCCTGCCCAACCTCAAGCAGGTGGTCGTGTCGAGCAACATGTGGCTATCCGCCCGCGCCGGTGGGCCTTTCCTGTTCATCCAGGGCCTGCTCACCACCGCGACGGTCCCGACGTACCTGAGTGGCGACTGGTACCGCGACTGGGGCGCTCTCGAGCGCTACATCCGACTGGTCCCGTCCGGGCAGGCTCCCAACGCCGTCGTCGAGCAGGGCGCCAAGACGGTATTCGGCTGGAGCCGTAGCGGACCCATCAGGGCACTGCCATGACACAGACTCTCGCCGCCAATGCCCGCGACTCGGCCCGCGACGTGAAGGTCACCCGCTGGGTGGCGATGATCGCCGGGCTGGTGGGTTTCATTCTCTCGGTACTGACCCCGCTGCTGCCGGTGGAGCAGACCACCGCGACGCTGAACTGGCCGCAGGCCGGTCAGCTGAGCAACGTCACGTCCCCGTTGATCTCCCAGGCGCCGGTGTCGCTGACGGCGACGGTGCCGTGCGAGGTGATCCGGTCCATGCCGCCGGCGGGCGGCCTGGTGCTGGGGCTGGCACCGCAGAAAGGCAAAGAGGCAGCGCTGAATTCGCTGTTCGTCAACGTGAGCACCCAACGCGTCGACATCACCGACCGCAATGTCGTGGTCGCCAGCGTCCCGCGGGCCCGCATCGACGGCTGCTCACGCATCGAGATCACCTCCAACAGTGATGGCACGTTCGCCACCTTCGTCGGACTGACCGATACGGCCACCGGCAAGGAGATGCGCAGCGGCTTCGCCGATCCCAACCTGCGGCCTGCGATCGTCGGGGTGTTCACCGACCTGACCGGCCCGGCACCACCCGGGCTGAGTTTCTCGGCGACGGTCGACACCCGGTTCTCCACCACACCAACGGCTTTAAAGCTCGCCGCGATGCTGCTGGCGATGGCCGCCACCGTGATCGCACTGCTGGCGCTGTGGCGACTGGATCGGCTCGACGGACACCGCATGCATGCGTGGATCCCGCAGCGCTGGCGCACCTTCACCGCGGTCGACGTGACCGTGGTCGCAGGCTTCCTAATCTGGCACGTGATCGGCGCCAACTCCTCCGACGACGGCTACATCCTGCAGATGGCGCGGGTCGCCGATCACGCCGGCTACATGTCGAACTACTTCCGCTGGTTCGGCAGCCCCGAAGATCCGTTCGGCTGGTTCTACAACGTGCTGGCGCTGATGACCCACGTCAGCGACGCCAGCATCTGGATGCGCTTGCCGGACTTGATCTGTGCGCTGGTGTGCTGGCTGCTGCTGTCCCGTGAAGTGCTGCCCCGGTTGGGGCCTGCGGTGATCGCCAGCAGGCCCGCCCTGTGGGCCGCGGGGCTGGTGCTGATGGCTGCGTGGATGCCGTTCAACAACGGCCTGCGCCCCGAAGGACAGATCGCCACCGGCGCACTGATTACCTACGTGCTCATCGAGCGCGCGGTCATCTCGGGCCGGCTGACCCCGGCCGCGCTGGCCATCGTCAGCGCCGCGTTCACGCTCGGCATCCAGCCGACCGGTCTGATCGCGGTCGCCGCACTGATCGCCGGTGGCCGTCCGATCCTGCGAATCCTGGTGCGCCGCCGCGCTATCGTGGGCACCTGGCCGCTGGTGCTTCCGCTGCTGGCCGCGGGCACCATCATCCTGACCGTCGTTTTCGCCGACCAGACCCTGGCAACAGTGTTGGAAGCGACCAGGATTCGCACCGACATCGGGCCCAGCCAGGCCTGGTACACCGAGAACCTGCGCTACTACTACCTGATCCTGCCGACCGTTGACGGGTCGCTGTCGCGGCGATTCGGGTTCTTCATCACTGCGCTGTCGCTGTTCGTCTCGATGTTCATCATCCTGCGCCGCAAGCGCATTCCCGGGGTGGCCCGGGGACCGGCCTGGCGGCTGATGGGCGTCATCTTCGCAACCGTGTTCTTCCTGATGTTCACCCCGACCAAGTGGGTGCATCACTTCGGGTTGTTCGCCGCGGTCGGCGCGGCCATGGCGGCGCTGGCCACGGTGCTTGCCGCACCGAAGGTGCTGCGGTGGTCACGCAACCGGATGACCGTCGTCACCGCGGTGCTGTTCGTCCTCGCCCTGTGCTTCGCCACCACCAACGGTTGGTGGTACGTGTCGAGCTACGGTGTGCCGTTCAACAACGCGATGCCGCGAATTGGCGGAATCACGGTCAGCACAATCTTCTTCGCGCTGTTCGCGCTGTCGGCGATCTACACAGTGTGGCTGCACTTCAACACCCGCGACCACGGTGAGGGCCGATTCGCCCGGGCCGTCACCACCGCGCCCATCCCGCTGGCCGCGGGCTTCATGGTGCTGGTGTTCATCGGCTCGATGGCCGCGGGTGTGGTGCGTCAGTACCCGACCTACTCCAACGCGTGGGCCAACCTGCGCTCGTTCTCCGGCGGCTGCGGGCTGGCCGACGACGTGCTGGTCGAACCGGACGCCAACGCCGGCTTCCTGACCCCGCTGCCCGGGGATTACGGCCCGCTGGGGCCGCTTGGCGGCACCAACCCGGTCGGTTTCACACCCAGTGGCGTACCCGAACACATTGTCGCCGAAGCCATTCGGATGACTAACCCACAGCCGGGCACCGATTACGACTGGGACCAGCCGATCAAGCTCGACACCCCTGGCGTCAACGGGTCGACCGTGCCGCTGCCGTACGGGCTCGACCCGGCGCGGGTCGCGCTGGCCGGCAGTTACGTCGGCGGCCCGCAACAGGACGCCACACTGAACTCGGCGTGGTACCAGCTGCCGCCCAACGACAGTGGCCACCCGCTCGTCGTCGTCACCGCCGCCGGCACCATCGCCGGCCGCAGCGTGCTCAACGGCTTCACCGACGGCCAGACCGTCGAACTGGAGTACGGCAAGCCCGGACCGAACGGAGCCCCGGTGCCGGTCGGCCGGGTGACCCCTTACGACCTCGGCCCCGCACCGTCGTGGCGCAACCTGCGGTTCGCCCGCTCCGAGATCCCCGCCGACGCCACCACGGTGCGGATCGTGGCCGCCGACCGGTCCCTCACCCCGGGCGACTGGCTCGCGGTGACCCCGCCGCGGGTTCCCGAGCTGCGGTCGGTGCAGGAGTTCGTCGGCTCCACCCAGCCGGTCTTGATGGACTGGGCGGTGGGGCTGGCCTTCCCGTGCCAGCAGCCGATGCTGCACGCCAACGGTGTCACCGAGGTGCCGAAGTTCCGGATCACCCCGGACTACACCGCCAAGAAGCAGGACACCGACACCTGGGAGGACGGCCGTAACGGCGGCCTGCTCGGCATCAGCGATCTCTTGCTCCGCGCCCACGTGATGTCGACGTATCTGTCGCATGACTGGGGCCGCGACTGGGGCTCGCTACGGCAGTTCCAGACGATCGTCGACGCCCAGCCCGCGCAGATCGACCTGGGCACAGCCACCCGCAGCGGCTTGTGGAAACCGGGACCCATCCGGATCAAGCCCTAATGCAGTAGCGCGGTACTGAAGACGCGTTGAGCAACTTCTGTCAGCGTGGAACCATGGCACACAGCAATACCGGTCGGCCCAGGTCGACCGCGGCCGCGCTCATCGCCGCTGGCGCAATCGTGGCGGCGGCGACCACGAGCATGCCAATCAGTCCGCCCACGTCGTTGACGGCGCCCCGGATCTCCACCGTGGCCGTTCAGCTCGCTGCACTCCCGGCGCCCGTCGATATCGCCCCACCAACTCGCGCGGCGGCGTCGGCCAACGCGGTCGACATCGGCGCAATCCTCGAGAACGCGGTCCGTCGGGTTTTCGCCGGCGCGGGAGCCGGCATCGTCTTCGGCTTCGTGGCCGCCGGAGTGCTGGCGCAAAACGTGATCTACCGGATTCCGGTGGTGGGAATGGCGCTCGCTCCGCTCATCACTGTGATCGCCATCGCCGGCGCAGTCGTGGTCGCCCCCATCGGCGCCGTCCTGGGTGCACTCTCGCTGCTTCCGCGCCCACCGATCCCCTCGCCTGTTGCCGGGAGAAAAGCAACCACCGCACCACACCGCACGGCCAAGGCGGCCTCCCGGCCCGGCCGGCAGATCACGTCAGTGCCCTCGGCCGGTAAAGCGTCAGCGCCGCAACAGAGTTCAAACTCGGCACGAACCGGCGCCGGCACTGCCCGTCATGCCGTCTCGAAGAGAGTCGGGCAGCACTGACCAGATGCTGGTCTGCAATACTCACTAGATCGCCCGTCCAGCCAGGCCGGATGGCACAATCCGCGCATGGCTGAAGACGCAGCAATCGTCGACCCGTTGATGCATGGCCTGCGATCCAAGGGGCTCAAGAAGGGGTCGGTGTCGCTGGTCGGTGCCGTCGCGATCGGTTTGGCGGCCACCGCGCCGGCGTACTCGCTGACGGGTGCGCTCGGGCATGGCGCGGAAGAGTCGGGCTATCAGCTGCCGATCGTCTTCATCATCGCGGTCATCCCGATGTACTTCGTGGCGTTGGCCTACAAGCACCTCACCGACGCCGCCCCGGACGCCGGGACCGTATTCACCTGGGGCTCCAAGGCGATCGCGCCGCACATCGGCTGGATGGGCGGCTTCGCGCTGATGCTGTCTTCCATCCTGGCCGGCGTCGGTGCCGCGGGCATCCTGACCAATGCCACCGCGGTGTGGCTCGGGATGGACGAGTCGCCGGTGTGGTTCGACATCATCGTGGCCACGATCTTCATCCTGCTGACGACCTGGCTGGTCGCCCGCGGCGCGGAGGAGTCGTCGCGCACCACCCTGATCCTGACGATCGTCCAATACGGCGGCCTTCTGCTGTTCGCGATCATCATGCTCGTCGCGGTCTTCCGCGGTCAGCAGAGTCCGGATGCGCAGTTGTTCTCGTGGGAGTGGTTCAACCCGTTCGCAATCCACGACTTCAGCGGCCTGCTCGGCGGATTCCTGGTGGCCATCTTCATCTTCTGGGGCTTCGACGCCTCACTGGCCATGTCCGAGGAGACCTCAGGGACATCGGCACAAGCCGGCCGCAGTGGGGTGACGGCGATCCTGATCACCGTTGTCACCTACGTGATCTTCAGCGTGGCGGCTCTGGCTTTCGCGGGCATCGACCCGAACAGCCCGACGAGCCTGACGAACGAAGCCAACGTCGACGATGTCTTCACCACGCTTGCCACCCAGTCGATCGGAGAGCGCGGCGCGATGATCGCGGCGCTGGTCGTCGGGTTGTCCGCGTTCTCGGCGACCATGTCGACCGTCATGCCGACGGCCCGCGGGCTGCTCTCGATGGCGACCTACAAGGCCATACCCGATCGCTTCGCGTCGGTCAGCGAGGTGAGTTCGACGCCGAAGTTCGCGACCTGGGTGATCGGCCTGACCAGCTTGGCGATCTACTGCGCGCTCGATGTGGTCAGCGACAGCGTGGTGGCGGATTCGGTCTACAGCGTCGGGATCGCGATCATGACCTACTACTCCGTGGTGGCGATCGCCTCGGTGGTCTACTTCTGGCGCACCGCTTTTCGGTCGTGGCGCACCGCGATGGGACAGGTGATCCTGCCCGGCATCGGTGCGCTGGTCCTCATCCCGGTAGGCGTCACCGAGGCCTACTTGATGGCGGACCCGAGTACCGGTTCGGGAGGCTCCATCTTAGGTATCGGCACCGCGTTCGTCGTCGGTGTACTCAGCCTGGCATTCGGCGTGGTCCTGATGATCGTGTGGAACCTCAAGGCCCCGGCCTTCTTCCGCGGTGAGACCCTGCCGAAGGAACGCACCTAGCGGTTGGCGTCAGCCGCCATTGCGGTTGCCGAAACCGTTGGGCCCGTTCTGACGATTCGGTGCCACCGTGACCGTCTGGGTGGCGGTGGCAATGGATGTCGCCACCGATGTTTCAGTCTGCGTTGCCGTTTCGGTGTTGGTGACCGTCTGCGGGTCCTGAGTTGCCACGACGGTCTGCGGTGCCTGCGTCTCGATGACCGTCTGCTGCGGCTGGCCGCCGCCTGAGCCGGAGTTTTGCTGGTGATGAGACGCGGGGGTGGTCGTTGTGGTGGTCGTCGGCGTTGAGGTCACGGTGACGGTCGCCGGCGTCGTCGCACCTTTGGACCCGCATGCCACCGCGCCCAGCACCACCACGGCCGAGAACGAGGCCAGCAACATGCCATTACGTGTATTCACATCGGACATGATCAGTTATTGACGCGCCGAAATGCCATGTGCCACATCCGCGGAGGTTCGTACAGTCCGCTGTCAATAAACTCCATGGCACCTGTAAATCGGGCAAATTTGTTGAGACTGAATCGTTTTCGATACGTTACTACTCCCTCAGGCCGCGCCCATCGACATCACAGCCGACACAAATCCGTGCCCCATAGCGTCATCAACGAAAGGCATGTGAGCAACGAAACGGAGATTGACGATGAACCTCAAACGCATGGTGCTCGCCTCGACGGCAGCCGCCGGCATCGGCGCCGCCGGACTGTTCGGGCTGGGAATCGGCACCGCAAGCGCCGATCCCGGTTGCGGTGGGCCCGGACCCCAGCAGTGCCAGGGACCCAACAACGGGTGGAACAACGGGCCCAACAACGATGGGCATAACAACGGACAGAACAACGACTGGCACAACGGCCCCAACAATGGACCCAACAACGGCCCGAACAACAACTGGAACAACGGGCCGGACGACTGGCACAACCGCAACGTCGACCAGGCACGCCAGGACCACCAGCCGTTCAACTGGAACGGTCAATGGGTGCAGCCGATGCCGGCCGGAAACGGCCCCGGCTGGGGCTTCTGGTTCCTGGGGCAGTGGATCCCGCTGTAACCACGCCGATGGCGCGATCGGCCGACGCCCCCGTCGGCCGATTGCGCTCTAGCCCGATCCGGTCAGCAGCTTCTCCGGCTGCAGCGACCACACGGTGGTCACGGCCCCGGCGGTGGCGTGCGCGCAATACGCAGGCGCACCCTTCTCGCTGACGGCCGCCGCGCCCATCACAGCGCAGTTCGCGCCGATCACCACGACTGGCAGGTCCATCCGGCCCGACACGGCGGGTGGCGGTGACGCGGTCCGCGGCGCCTGGGTGGTCGCGGTGTTGTTCACGTCGCGGTTGCCTAACAACAGCGAAAGCCCCGCGGCCGCGCCTGCGAGGACGACGAGGGCACCCACAAGCGCCGGGATCAGCAGCCGGCGGCGCGACGGCGCTGCCTCCGGTTTGGCGTGCCGGGCCCGACGCGCTGCCTTGACCTCGAGAGCCTGGCTGGTCACGTCGCTCGCGTGGTGTTCCCGTTCGGCGGTGCCAAGGCCGCGCTCCAACGCTCGGGCGAAGTCGCCGCAGCGCTTGTATCGCTTGCCGGCATCCTTGGCCAACGCCTTGGCGAAAACTGGGCTCAGGCAAGCTAACTCGGGCCGCTTCGCACCGATGGCGGGCGGCTCGGAACTCAGGCACTGACTGATGACGATCGCCGGATTGGTGTGGGTGAACGGCGGCATGCCGGTCAGCAGGTGGTAGGCGGTCGCGGCCAGTGCGTATTGGTCGGCCTGCCCGCCGACGTTCTCACCCTTGAGCTGTTCGGGGGCGGCATAGGCGACCGTTCCGACCGTCATGTTCGTCCCGGTCAGCTGACTCGTCTGGCCCATCCAGCGGGCGATGCCGAAGTCGGCCAGCATGACCCGCTTGTCGCCCGAGCCGGGAACCCCCAGCAAGATGTTGGCCGGCTTGACGTCGCGGTGCAGCAGACCGTGACCGTGCGCGTAGTCGAGCGCGTCGGCAATCCCGGAAATGATGCGCACGACCTCATCGGGTGGCATGCCGTACGGATAGCGCTCGGCCAGCAGACGGGATGCGTCGGTGCCGTCGACGAACTCCATCGCGATCCAGAGCTTGTCCTCGAACTCGCCGCGGTCGTAGATCGTCACGATGTGCGGGTTCGACAGCGTGGCGACCATGTCGGCCTCGAGGATGAACCGCTGCCGGTACTCCTCGTCGGAGCTGACCGCGGATCCGAGCACCTTCAGCGCGTCGTTCCGTGGCAGCCGGGGGTGCGCGGCGAGGTACACCTCACCCATGCCTCCGGCCCCCAGCGTCCGCAGAATGGTGTAACCAGCAACAACCTGGCCGTCAGCTAACGGCATTGGGGCATCTTAAAGGTCGATGTGCCGATTATCGAACCGGAGCGCCAGGGCTGGGACGGTCGTAAATCACCCGGCTGCCCAGCACGATGTCCTGCGCCGACCGGCGCTGCCGATCGACGGCGACCCACAGCAGCCCCACCGGGAACAGCACACAGGCCAACGCCCGCAGCGCCGCGACAGCAATCCGTAGGGGTTTGGCATGCCGGTCCACCACGCGAACGCCCAACAAGACCGTGCCCACCGTCCGGCCGGACACCGTCCAGCACCCGGTCAGGTACAGCACCGACACCGCCAGCGTCACCGTGGTCGAGAAGATCAGGTTCGGCGCGGGGAACCGGAACGAGGCCGGATTGGCGATCAGCGTCGTCAGCGCCAACCCCACATAGAGAGCACCCATCGTGACCAGGACGACCAGGATGTCGACGACAGCGGCAAGGCCTCGGGACACGATGCCGGCATTGGTCACCGGGGTTCCTGGGCGCCCGGTTCCCGCCCGAGCATCCGGTCGACGAAGCCGGAGATCATGTCGTCGGCCTGTGCGGTTTGGGAGCGAACATCCGTGATCACCTCGGCGGTGATGCTTCCGGTGGACTCGCGGATGATCGCGGGCAGATCGACTCCGTCGATGATCTGGTCTGCCAGCCCGATCAGATCGATACGCGCGATGATCGCATCGATGTCGACATCGGTCACGATCGCGTCGATGTCGACGCTGTCGCGGACCAGTGCCGTCAGGTCGATCTGCTCGATAACAAGCTCAGCGATCTTGGTGAGCACCGCGACGCTGGCCCGGGTGGCTTCCACCCGCGTCGCTCGCAGCGGGCCGCCGATCAGCGGAAGTCGTTCCCAAAACACTAGGCGCCGACGGGCGCGGGTGCGCTCGCCTTGAGCGAGGCCAGAGCGGCCACGCTGAGCCTCGCCAGTTCGTCGGCCTCGGCAACGGTCAGTGCGGATGCGAAGATCTGCGCCATCCGCCGGTTGGTGAGCTCTTCGACCTCGTCGTACACGTCTTGCTTGCCCGCCGCGTCGACGAAGGGCGGCTGCCAGCCCATGAAGGCGGCGTAATCCGTCCCGTGGTTGAGGATGTGCGCCTCGACGGGACTCATCCCCGAGATCGTGAGGGCATTGAAGTGCACCGCAGCCCGCAGTTCCCTGAGCACGAACATCACCTGCAGCGCCCGCGCGCACGCGTCGTCGGCCAGCGGCATGGCTCGCCAGCCCGCGTACAGCGGCAGGCCGGGTTCGGGCGCCTCCGCGATCACCTTCTCGCCCAGCGTGGCAATCCGGTCCAGGCCCTGCGTCCCGCTCAGGTAGGTCCGGGCGAAATTGGCGAGCTGATCCCAGTAAAGGCGGCAGCTCTCCGACGCGTCGTGCACGGCGACGCCCGTTTCCCAGCACGCCCGCGCGAGGTTCGGTTCGAAGACGGCGAACACCGCAGTGACGGTGGTGCCGGTGGCATCACCGAGCACCCCGCCGCGACCCGCGAAATACGCCGCGAACGGGTCGGGGTAGCCCGCGGCCAGGCTCTTCTCAAAGGTGTCCGGGTTCAGCATGAAGACACTGATGGCCTCGCCGATGGCCGCCCCGGCGGCGCGGATCGCGTCGACATCGATATCGCTCATGGGGGCTGAGCTTACGGAGTCAGGTCGTACACAGTGTCGGATCCGACGGTCTTGGGCGTGAAGTGGGCGGCCACCCACGCGGTGATGTCGGCGTGCTGGCCACCGCGGCCGGGCCCGCCCTGATTGCCGGGCGCGATGTAGTAGCCGATCTGGTGATTGGCGACGTCAGCCTGGAACTGAGTCAGTGAGGGAACCGGGTCACTGCCACCGAATCCGCCGATGGCCATCACCGCGGTGTTGGTCGCCAACTCCAGACCGGCCGCAGCCGACGATCCGTTCACCGCTGCCGACCATTTCGTGTTGGTCGCTTCCAGCAGGCCGTCCAGCTCCACATTGTCCTGATCCTGGTCGTGACGGCCATGCCCCGACGCGCCGTTGCGCGCCGGCTGCGCCGGGCCGACCTGGGCCATCCCGCCGTCGTGCGACTGGCCGATCGTGGCGAATGTGTAAGCGGCCGAGCCGGTTGCGCCGGCGAGGACGCCGAGGGTCAGTGCTGCCGCTGCCAGCCGGCGCCGGTGGGTACTCAGTGCCACCAGCAGCACGACCGTCGCGACGACGGCCACTGCCAAAATCACCCAGCGCAACGCGGGTGCCCAGTCCCCGTTGCGTCCCAGCAGCCACCAGCTCCACAGGCCGGTCATCAAAATCATTGCCGCCAAGCTGATTCGGCCGAACACGCGGTCGCGGCTGCGCCACATCTCGCGGCCTCCGATCGCGACCAGCGCAACCATCGCGGGCACCACCGACAGGCAGTAGTACGGGTGGACCATTCCCTTCATGTAGCTCAAGACGAGGCCGTCGACCAGCAACCAGCCGCCGAAAAGCACCGCCCCGCCCCGGATCAGGTCGGTTCGCGGCGCACGAGCGCGCACCACCAGGACGAACACCAGTCCGAGCAACGCCGCGGGCAGCAGCCAGCCCATCTCGAAGCCGAACTCACCGGTGAAAAGCCTTGCGAGGCCGGGATTCTGCCGACCCATACCACCGAAGCCGCCGAAGCCGCCGAAGCCGCCGTGCTGGCTGAGGCCGTCGGTAGCGGACACGCCGACCCGCGCGTGGGTAGGAACGGGACCGCCTGCACCCGGGCCACCGGCGTGGTTACGCCCGAGAATCCGCGCCAGGCCGTTGTAACCGATCACCAGGTTCATGAAGTTGTTGTCGGTCGAGCCGGCCAGATACGGCCGGGACGAGGCCGGCCACATCAGCGTCAGCGCGACGAACCAACCTGCCGACAACAGGCAGGCGCCGACGGCTGCCGACAGATGAACCAGCCTGCGGCGCAGCGACGTCGGCGCGACGACGAGGTAGGCCAGGCCGATCGCTGGCGCGACCATCAATCCCTCGAGCATCTTGGCGAGGAAGGCGAAACCCAGAGCGGCACCGGCCAACATGATCCATTTGAGGCTGGCCCGCTCCACCGCCCGGACGGTGCAGTAGGCGCCGAACATCATCAGCAGGACCATGACCGCGTCGGGGTTGTTGTAGCGGAACATCAACGCCACGACCGGAGTCAGCGCGAACGCCGCGCCGGCGAGCAGGGCCGCCGCTGTCCCCGAGATCCGGCGTACCGCGCCGTAGAGCAGGGCCACCGCACCGACTGCCATCAGCGCTTGCGGTACCAACATGCTGGCGCTGCTGAACCCGAAGATCTGGCCGGACAGACCCATCACCCATTGGGACACCGGCGGCTTGTCCACGGTGATGAAGTTGGCAGGATCGACCGACCCGAACAGCAGCGCTTCCCAGTTCTTCGAGCCGGCCTGCGCCGCACCGGCATAGAAGCCGTTGCCCATCCCGTTGATCGTGATGTTCCACAGGTAGGTGATGGCCGTGGCCACCAGCAGCGCGCCCAGCGCGATGCGCCGCCAGGCCGTGCCGGACAGCCCGAAGCGGCCGGTCACCGGCGAATCCGCACCGGCGCTCACGGTGCTGGGCAGGGAAAGTGTTGCGGTCATAGGACCCATTACTCCAGCCCGACTCCGGTCCAAGCTTGGTAAATCTTTTGAGTCAGCTATGAACCCAGGCGCTGGGTGATCCAGGGCAGCGAGTCCACGAACGCCTGGGCGGCGAACTGCCAGGTGTGATAGCCGACGTACACCCGCAGGGTGCAGCTGATGTGCACCGCCACCGCTGCCGCGCACAAGTCAGGGAGCGCGCCCTTCTCCCGGAATTGGTCTTCGTCTCCGTGGCCGCCGAAACCCACCGGCGCCAGGCGTTCCTGGGGGTGATCCGGAAGGTTTTTGGTCTTGTCGTCTGGTGGTTCCTGCGAGTCATTGAACAGGCCCGCGACGCCGATGTACGGCCCGTGCCTGCTCATCACGGTACGGGTGTCGAAGGCGTCCCACATGGCGGCATTGCCGGCGTAGAGACGGTCGATGGTCTGCTGCTTGTCTCCCGAGTTCGGGCCGCGGTCGCCGCCGATGTCCACGAAACCGGCGAAGAGTTGCGGATGCATGACCGCCAGATTCATCGCGCAGGTCCCGCCGGCCGACCAACCGACGACCGCCCAATTCGACGCGGCGGTCGAGGTCCCGAACGTCGAAACAACGTACGGTCGAACCTCTTTGGTGAGGTGGTCGGCGGCGTTTCCACGTAGGCCGTTCACACACTCGGTGTCATTGTTGAAACTGCCGCTGGAATCGGCGAACACGAATACCGGGGCGTTGCCGCCGTGCGCCCGGGCGAAATCGTCGATCGCGGCCACCGCATTCCCGGTGCGGATCCAGTTCGAGGGGTTGCCGAATTCGCCGCCGATCATCATGACGGCAGGCAATTGTGGCGGCGCGGAACCGGCGAACCAGGCCGGCGGCAGGTACACGTATTCGCTGCGATGCTTGAACCCGCTGACCGTGTCCGGTGTGTCGACGACCAGCACCTTGCCCGTCACGGGGTGGGTGTTGCGTAGCGCTGGCAGGTCGCTCTCGTTGATCTGGTCGGGCAGCGGCCCCGATGTCAGGTCACCCCAGGCGCGTTGGACGGACGGGTAGTAGCCGACCCACTGATTGAGAACGACGAGCGTGCTCAGCAGTGTCAGCGGGATCGCCAGTAACGACACCGCGCGGCGGCGCCACGATGCGCTGGTCCAGCCAAGAATCGCGACCACGATCGCCACCGCGGTGACCGCGGTCCAGATCCACAGCTCAAGCGGTGCCGGATTCGAGGCCAGGCCTTGGGAATCCATCCAGGCCCGGGCAGCGAAGGAAACGGCGACACCGACGACCACTGCTACCGGCACCCACAGCAGCCGCCACCGCCGGGATCGCCACCCCAGCGCCACGATGACGGCCACAACCGTCACGATCTCGATCGTCGTCGGCAGCCAGCCGCCCAGGAGCGACACACCATGGCCGAACTTGCCGAAGTCCGGGTCCGGCAACCGCGGCATGAAGATCGGTGACGGGACCGTAGGTGTCGGCGTCGGCCCATTCGGCGGCACGGGACAAGGGTGCGACACGAGGCTGTACACATGGTGTCAGTCAGCTGTCCACCGCGATTTCGCAGCCGCGGCATAGCGTCCACTTACGTCGGGACCGTTGACTTGGTGCCATGGCAATTCAACGGAACTCCCCCAAAAGCAGTCCTTTCGTTCTGGTTTCCGAAGCAGGATCCGACCGCGGATCCGCATTGGCTCGGTCACTGCTGGCGGCCGGCAATCGAGTAGTGGCCATGGACCGGAACGCCGCAAGTCTGGTGCGAATTGGCCACGGCTACAGCAGCGATCAGTTGTTGCTGGTCGCTGCTGATGTGACCCAAGCCGAACAAGTGATCGCCCGTGCGCACGCACACTTTGGTGCAGTGGCTCCTAGTCTTGCGCTATGCGCCGCCTACCGTCGATCCTCGGCTGCCTAGTCCTGGTCGCGGCATGCGGCTCGCCGCCGGCCCCCGAGGTGGGGTCGTTCCGCACACCGCCGATGGGGTGGAACTCGTGGAACTCCGGAATCCCGCTGAGCGAAAAGACCGTCGAGCAGACCATCGATGCTCTGGTGTCCTCCGGGATGCGCGACGCCGGCTACCGCTACGTCAACCTCGACAACGGCTGGTCGGCCCCCCGTCGCGACGCGGACGGCAATCTGCAGGCTGATCCCGCGCGGTTTCCCGGCGGTATCGCCGCGGTGGCGAAGTATGCCCACGACCGCGGAATGCTGCTGGGCCTTTACGCCAGCCCCAGCTACCAACTCTGCGGACTTGGGCCGGGCGACACCAGCGAGGGCCACGAGTCGGCCGATGCGGCGACTTTCGCACGGTGGGGCGTCGACTATCTGAAATATGACTGGTGTAGCGCCGATACCGACCACTCGCACCAGGTCAGCGCCTTCACTGCCATGCGAGATGCACTGCGCGCCACGGGAAGACCCATCTTTTACAGCATCAACGCCAACGTGTCGGGCGGCCCCGACGCCAGGTCTGACTACGACTGGTCGGGGATCGCCGACATGGCGCGCACCACCATCGACCTGGTTCCGTTGTGGCGCAGCACGTTCGGCAACGCCGGTCCGGTGTTCGGAATCAAAGAGCAAGTCGATGCCGCCACCCCGCTGGCGCCCCGCGAACGGCCAGGCTATTTCAACGACCCCGACATGCTGGTCGCCGGCATCTCCTGGCCCGACTTCGTGACCAGCCACCCGGGGATGTCCGAAACCCTGGCGGGTCAGGTCGGGCCGAGCATGACGGTTGACGAGCAACGCACCCATGTCTCGCTGTGGGCGATGATGGCTGCACCATTGCTGGCCGGCAACGATATTCGCTCGATGTCGCAGGAGACTCGCGACATTCTCACCAACCGCGACATCATCGCCGTCGACCAGGATGGGCTCGCCGTGGCGGGCCACCCGCTCCCCCAGGACGGCCGGGTCATGGTCAAGCCACTCGCCGGCGGCGCGGTTGCCGTCGCGTTGGTGAACCCGGATTCGCAGCCGGCTTCGATCACCACTACCGCGATAGCCGTCGGCCTGCCCCAAGCCGCCTGCTATCGCGTGCGGGACCTGTGGACCCACATCGACAGCACCACAACGGGTGACCTGCGGACCGGGCCCGTCGCACCGCACGCGGCAGTGGTGGTGCGGGTCGAATCAGGTTGCGGCTAACCGGTTTTGGTCAGGTTGACCGTCACCGGTATGCCATTGAGGGCACCGTTGCCGGACGGCTCGTCGAGGAACGTCGGCGGCGACAGGATGTTGGTGTTGACGCCGGGCGAGCCGTTGGCCACCGACATCCGGGTGCCGGGCTTGCCGTGCCCCCAGCCGTGCGGCATCGACACCACACCGGGTTTGATGGCCTCGGTCACCTCGACGGGCACCTCGATGCGTCCCGCCGACGACCGCACGGTGACGGTGTCGCCCCCAGATACCCCGCGACTGGCGGCGTCCTTCGGATGCATGAGCAGCGTGCACCGGTCCCGACCCTTCATCAGCGCCGAAACATTGTGCAGCCATGAGTTGTTCGACCGCAGGTGGCGCCTGCTGACCAGCACCAGTTCGTCGGGCTCCCGTTCCAGGCGGCGGGCAAGGCGCGGAACGTCGTCGAGCAGATACTGCGGCGCCAGCCGGATCTTCTTCTCGGTGGTGTTCAGGATCTCGGGGACCTGGGCGATCATCGGCCCGAAGTCCAGTCCGTTGGGGTGTTCTTTCAGTTTCGCCAGGCTCAGCCCGTCGGGGTTCTCACCGTAGCGATCGCCGAACGGCCCGGTGCGCAGCGTCAGATCCAGAATGCGTTCCGGACCTCCCGCCGGACCGGTGGAGTTGTAGTGACTTCTGATTTCCGCGCCGTCGAGTCCCTGGGTGAAGCACAGGTAGTCGAAGAAGCCGTCGTCGATGGCGGCGACGTCGACGTCCTCGGCCGGCGTCCCCGCGCACAGGCCGGTGAGCCGTACCAGGATCTCCCACTCCTCGGGCCGGTCCGGGTCGTCGGGGGTGAACACCGGTGCCGAGTAGTTGGCGATGCTGCTGATCGCGAACATCAGGATCAGGTCGTCGTGGTGCGGCTGCTCCAGCGGCGAGAGCCCGGGCAGGATGACGTCGGCATGCCGGGTGGTTTCGTTGAGCCACAGGTCAACTGCGATCATCGCGTCGAGTCCGGGCAGCAGCTCGTCGAGGCGGTGGCCCTGCGGCGTGGACAGCACCGGATTGCCCGCCACCGTGATCAGCGCCCGGATCTGGCCTTCACCCGGAATCTCGATCTCCTCCGCGAGACACGACACCGGCACCTGGCCGAGCACTTCCTTGGCGCCGCGCACCCGAGTCTGCCAGCGGCCGAACTCGGGCAGCCCGCCCTCCAGCCCCGGCTGTGGCTGGGCGGTGACCGTCCACGCCGCGGGACGGGGAAACATCGCACCGCCGGCGTTGTCGAAGTGGCCGGTGAGGATGTTGACCACGTCGACCAGCCAGCTGGCCAGACTGCCGAACTCCTGATTGCACAAGCCGATTCGCCCGTAGACAACGGCTCTTTCCGTGCCCGCGAGTTGACGGGCAAGTTGTTTGATGCGGTCGGCGCCGATGCCGGTCACCGACGCGACGCGCTCCGGCGTCCAGTCGGCGGCAGCCTCCCGCAACGTGTCGACGCCGTCGATGTGCTCAGCCAGCCGGCCCAACCGGACCAGGTCCTCGTCGAACAATGTATGGACGACGGCCAACAGTAGGGCCGCATCGGTGCCCGGGGTGATCGGCAGCCACTCGTCGGCCTTGGCGGCGGTCGCGGTGCGCACCGGGTCGATGACGATCACGGTGTCGATGCGCCCGATGATGCCCATCACGTCCGGGGCGGCCAGCAGCGAACCCTGCGAAGCCGCCGGGTTGGCACCCATCACCACCAGCAGATGGGTGCGCTCGATATCGGGCACCGGGAAGCCCCACCAGTTGCCGTACATCAGGTGCGAAGAAAGGTTCTTGGGCCACTGGTCGACGGTGCCGGGCGAGTAGCTGACCGGGATGCCGGACATGCCGAGCAGCACGCCGGTGTAGCGGCCAAGGGAGAACGAGTGCGCCAGTGGGTTGCCGGTGTAGCAGGTGACCGCCCCGATGCCATGCTCGGCGATCACCGGTGCCAGCAGTTCGGTGCAGCGCCGGAACGCCGCATCCCAGCTGACCTCCTGCCACTCCCCATCGACCTTGATCATCGGGGCCCGGACCCGGTCGGGGTCCTCGTGGATGGCGCCCAGCGACGCGCCCTTGGGACACAGGTGCCCGCGGCTCCAGACGTCGTCGGGGTTGCCCCGGATACCGGCGACGCGGCCCTCAGAGACCTGAATCTCCAAGCCGCACATGGCCTCACACAGCGGGCAGGTGTAAACGTGGCGGCCATCCTGGCCGGTGGGGGCCAGGACGATGTGCTCGGTGGTCACCAGGCCACGGTAGTTCGGCGAGGCCCCCGGCCAGCCAGGTTTCGTCAACTTTGACAAAACAGTGCCGGAGGATCGTCCGACCGGGGCCTAGATCGGGGTCAGACCGTGCTTACGCTGCACCCGGCTGACCTGCTTGCCGCGCAAGAGCCGCAACGATTTGCGCAGCAACAGCCTGGTCTCATGAGGCTCGATCACGCCGTCGATGTAACCGCGCTCCGCCGCAGTCCACGGCGTGGCGAGGTTGAGGTTGTAGCCCTCGATGAAATCCGCGCGGATCTTCAGAACTTCGGGCGCGGTGGGATCGGGGAACCGCTTCACCAGTAGCTGCGCCGCACCCTCGGCGCCGATGACGGCGATCCGGGCCGTCGGCCACGCGAAGTTCAGGTCCGCGGTCAGTTGCTTGCAGCCCATCACCGCGTATCCGCCGCCGTAAGCCTTGCGGATGATGATGGTCACCTTCGGCACGGTGGCCTCCACCAAGGCGTTGAAGAACCGGCCACCACGCTTGATGATGCCGTTCTTCTCCTCCGCCACCCCTGGCATGGCGCCAGGAGTGTCGACGACGAACACCAACGGAAGATTGAACGAGTCGCAGAATCGGATGAAGCCGGCCGCCTTGTCGGAGGCCTCGGTGTCGACCGCACCGGACAGGTACATCGGCTGGTTGGCGATCACACCGACCGGATGCCCGTCGACGCGCGCGAACGCGGTGATCATCGCCGGGCCGCGCTGCTCACCGATATCGAAGATGTTGCCGTCGTCGAAGATCCGCAGCAGGATCTCGTGCATGTCATAGGCGACGTTGTCGGCGTCGGGAACCAGGCTGTCGAGTTCCAGGTCGTGCGGGGTGATCTCCGGCTCAAGGCCAGGGTTGATGACCGGCGGATCATCAAAAGTGTTGGCGGGCAGGAACTCCAGGTAATCGCGAACGTACTGGAAGGCGTCGGCCTCGGTGTCCACCACCTTGTGGATGTTGCCGCGCTGGGCCTGCACATCGGCGCCGCCGAGTTCGTCGAACGTGACGTCCTCACCGGTGACGTCCTTGATGACGTCCGGGCCGGTGATGAACATGTAGCCCTGGTCGCGAACCGCCACCAGTAGGTCGGTCTGGATCGGCGAATACACCGCGCCCCCGGCACATTTGCCCAGGATGATCGAGATCTCGGGGACCAGGCCGCGCAGCATTTCATGCCGCCGGGCCAGTTCGGCGTACCAGGCCAGCGAGGTGGCGGTGTCCTGAATGCGCGCCCCCGCAGAGTCGTTGATGCCGATGATCGGGCAGCCGACCATGGCCACCCACTCCATCAGCTTGGCCACCTTGCGGCCGAACATCTCGCCGACCGAACCCTGGAAGACGGTCTGGTCATGGCTGAACACGCCGACCGGACGCCCGTTGATGGTGCCGTGCCCGGTGACGACGCCATCGCCGAACAAGGCGTTGGGGTCACCAGGCGTCTTGGCCAAGGCACCGATCTCGAGGAAGCTGCCCGGGTCGACCAGGGCGTGAATCCGCGCACGCGCGCTCGTGCTGCCCTTCTTCGCGCGTTTGGCGACGGCCGCCTCGCCGCCCGGTTCCTTGGCCAGCTCCAGCTTTTCGCGAAGTTCGGCGAGTTTCTCGGCAGTTGTACTGGCGGTCACTTGGCCTCGTTCTCCTCGGCTGTGTTGTTAATCGCTTCGCTCTGGATCCGGCTGATCGCCTCGCTCATATGAGCACCGACCTTGGCGATGTACGGCTCGTCGATCGCTTGGATGTGTTCGCCCCCGATCGGCACGACCTCCAGGTCGGCGACGAACCGACCCCACCCGCCGTCGGGCTGGCGGACGGCATAGCGCGGCTCGAACATGATCGCGTCGTCGTGATAACGATCGGCCATGTACAGCGCCACGTGCCCGTCGTACGGCTCGATGTTCGCGGTGTCCAACGCCCGGTTGTCCAGGTAGGACGTGCGCTGGTGCTCGACGATGCCGCCAGGGATGTCGACCCCGGCCTCCTTGACGGCATCCAGGACGAACCTGACCTGACCGTCGTCGTCGAGTTGTTCGAGTTGCTCGTAAGGGATCTCGGGGATCTCGACGTTGAACGTGCGCGAGGCGAACAGGGCGTACCGATCCCAGCGGGCGCGGATCTCCTCCTTGGTCTGCGGCACGTCTTCGCCGGCACGCACGGTGTCGATCAGCCCGACGAAGCGGACGTCACACCCGTTGCGCTTGAGCCCGACCGCACAGGCGTAGGCCAGTGCCCCGCCCAGCGACCAACCGGTGAGGATGTAGGGACCCGTGCCGTTGATTTCCATCAACTTCGGCACGTACTCCGCGGCACGCTCCTCGATCGAGCCCTCGACCCGCTCCAGTCCGTAGATCGGAGTGTCGGCAGGCAGCCGCTTCATCAGCGGCTCGTAGACCACCGTGGACCCGCCGGCCGGGTGGAAGACGAACACCGGAACGCGAGTGCTGTCGTCGGATCGCGCGCGCAGGATGCGCACGAACCCGTCGACCACACCCTCCTCGAGCTCACTGCGAACGGTGGTGGCCAGTTCCTCAATCGTCTTGGCGGACTTCACGTCCTCGACGCTGATAACGCCTTCGGCCCGCTCCGACAGCCGGCCGGCCATCTTCGTCGCGGTCGCGTCGTCGAGTGCGGGCAGCTCGTTGAAGATGCCGCCCGGCGACTTGCCGGTGACGATCGCCCACGTCGCGAACGTCACGCGTTCGGCGGCGTCGCGCGGCGGCACGTCGGCACCGAGTGCCTCGGCGACGGCCTCCTGGGTGAGCACCTTGGCAGCAGCTGCGGCCGCCGTCGACTTCGCCTTTCCCGTCGCTTCGCTCGCCCCGGCCCCCGGTCCCGCGGGATCGGTTGGCGGCGGCGGGATCACGAGCTCCTCGGCGACCGGCGCGGCCGGCGCTTCTGGTACGTCAGTGACGGCCGTCTTGCTCGCCGACAGCAGCGCGTTCATCTCCGCCGCGTTCGCCTCGGCGCTCTGCCCTTGCTGATGCTCGTGCAGTTCGCCGACCTCATCGCGGTGCTCGATCGCGTACTCGATCAACGTCTCGACCGCATAGAGGTTGGCGTCGCGCACCGCGGTCAGCTGGATCGGCGGCAGGTCGAAGTCGTACTCGACCCGGTTCTTGATCCGCACTGCCATCAGCGAATCCAGGCCGAGCTCGATCAGCGGCACCTCCCACGGCAGGTCCTCGGGCTCGTAGCCCATGGCCCCGCCGACGATGGCCGCGAGCCGGTCGTGCACCGTCTCAGGGCTCTCCGGCGACCACTTGGCGAAGCCGGCGGCCAGGCCGGCGCCCGCAGTCAGGTTGTCCTGCAGGATGTCTGCATCGTCCTCAGCTTCGACGCTCTCCACTGCGGGCGTCGAGACCGCGATGCCGGTGGCCACGGCGGCAGGCAGCGCCGACGCCGCACCCCCGCGAGTGGCGATGGCGTCGTAGACAAGAGTGAACGACTCGTCGATTCGCGCGTGCACCTGGACCGACGCACCGCCGGGATGGCGGGTCAGCGTCGTCACCAGCCGGGCACCCTCGCCGGGCACGGCCCGCTGCTCGGAAGCGGTGAGCTTGGCACCCGGAAGCACCTGTACCGCAGCGGATTTCACCAATGCAGCCAGGTCGGTCTGGCCCTTGGGCGAATACTCCCAGACGTGGCGGCCGTCAGGCGTGGCCACGTGGTTACCCGGCATCATCACCGAGCTGTCGCCAGTGAACTGCGCATCCAGCCAGTGCGGCTTGCGCCGGAACCGGGTCGGCGGGATATGGGCATAGTCGGCCGGGGTGGCACCCGGTGAAAACAGGGTCCAGAGATCCAGGTCGTGGCCGTAGACGTAGAGCTGGGCCATCGCCGCGACCATCGACTCGACCTCGTCCTGCTTGCGGGCCAGGGTCGCGATCAGCTGCCCGTCGTGCAGCCCCGCAGCGGCCGTGGTCAGCCCAACCTGCATGAGCGCCACCGGGTTCGGCGCCAGCTCCAGGAACGTGGTGTGGCCGCTGTCGACGGCGTTGCGGATGCCGTGGGTGAAGTAGACGCTGTGTCGCAGCCCCTTCTTCCAGTAGTCGACATCGTGGATCGGGTCGCCGCCCGGGCGGATGTAGCTGCCCTCGTGCACCGTCGAGAAGTACCCGAGGCGCAGCGGATGCGGCGCGATGCCCTGCAGCTCGGCGGCCAGCTCGCCCAACAACGGGTCCATCTGCTGAGTGTGGCTGGCGCCCTTGGTCTGCAGCTTGCGGGCGAACTTGCCCTCGGCTTCGGCGCGGGCGATGATCGCGTCCACTTGATCCGGGGGACCGCCGATGACGGTCTGCGTCGGGGCGGCGTAGACGCACACCTCCAGACCCGGGAAATCGGAGAACACGGTCTTGATCTCGTCGGCGGAGTATTCCACCAGTGCCATCAGCCGGATGTACTCACCGAACAGCATGGCCTCGCCCTCACCCATGAGGTGCGCGCGGGCGCAGATGGTGCGGGTGGCATCGGCCAGCGACAGGCCGCCGGAGAAGTAGGCAGCGGCCGCCTCGCCCAGCGACTGGCCCACCACCGCACCGGGTTTCGCGCCGTGGTGCTTGAGCAATTCACCGAGCGCGATCTGGAGGGCGAAGATCACCGTCTGGACCACTTCGATGGGGTATTCGCAGGTTTCGTCGGTGTAGTCGATCGCATCGTCGAGGATCAGCTCGACGACCGAATAGCCGCGTTCGTCCTGGATGAGCGCGTCGACCTTGTTGATCCACTCGGCGAACACGTCGTCGCGCAGGTACAGGCTCTTGCCCATCTTGCGGTGCTGCGCACCGAATCCGGCCAACACCCATACCGGTCCGTTGGTCACCGGCCCGTCGGCGCTGTACACCAGAGGACTCTGCTTGCTCTCGGCGATGGCGCGCAGGCCCTTGACGGCCTCGTCGTGATCGTGCGCCATCACGACGGCGCGCGAGCGGCCGTGGTTACGCCGCGACAGCGAGCGACCGATGGCCTCCAGCGACGTCGCGCGACCCTCCGGGCTGTCGATCCAGTCGGCCAGCTCGGCTGCCGCCGTGCGCTTACGCGATGTCAGGAAGGCCGAAACAGCAAGCGGAACAACCGGAATAGGCTTGTCTTCGGTTGCTTCCCATTCAGCGCGCGCAGCCTCGATGAGCTCCAGCGCCTCGTCGGTCAGGCCGGGCAGGTCGGGCTCGCCGTCAACGGCGTATGCGTCTGCCGCCGCGTACTCGTCGTCGCCGTCATCTGCGTCGGCGTCGGCGTCGGCGTTGACGAACTCGCCGTACTCGTCCATCCGCACCCCGCCGACGTACACGGCGTCGGCGTCCGGAGACTTCCCAGCTTGCTCGACTGATTCGGATTCCGCTTGCGGCTCAACCAGATCCGCGGGCAACACCTCGCGCAGCACCAGGTGCGCGTTTGCGCCACCGAAGCCGAACCCGGACACGCCGGCGATCGCATGCCCGCTGTAGCGCGGCCAGTCGGTGACCTTGTCGGCCACCCGCAGGTGAATACCGTCGAAGTCGATGTACGGGTTGGGCCCGGCGTAGTTGATCGACGGCGGCACCTTGTTGCGGCTCAGCGACAAGGCCACCTTGGCCAGGCTCGCCGCACCGGCGGCCGACTCCAGGTGTCCCAGATTGGATTTCACCGCGCCAAGCAGTGCTGGCTGGTCCACCGGGCGGCCACGGCCGATGACCCGGCCCAGCGCGTCGGCCTCGATCGGATCACCCAGGATGGTGCCGGTGCCGTGCGCCTCGATGTAATCGACTGTGCGCGGGTTGATTCCGGCGTTCTTGTAGGCCTTGCGCAGCACGTCTTCCTGCGCGTCGGGGTTGGGCGCGAGCATGCCGTTGGAGCGCCCGTCGTGGTTGATGGCGCTGCCTGCGATGACCGCGAGGATCTCGTTGCCGTCACGGCGGGCGTCGGACAGTCGCTTCAGCACCAGCATGCCGCCACCCTCGGAACGCGAATATCCGTTGGCGTCAGCCGAAAAGGACTTGATCCGGCCGTCCGGCGCGAGCACCCCGCCGACCTGGTCGAAGCCGATCGTCACCAATGGGGTGATCATCGCGTTGACGCCGCCGACCATGGCCATGTCGGCCTGCCCGGAGCGCAGCGCCTGCACACCCTGGTGGGCGGCGACCAGCGAGCTTGAGCACGCGGTGTCGACGGAGACCGACGGGCCGCGGAAGTCGTAAAAATAGGACACCCGGTTGGGGATGATCGAGCTCGTCGTGCCGGTGATCGCGTACGGATGCGCGGTCGTCGGATCAGACACCGCCAGGAACTGGTAGTCGTTGTTCGTCGAGCCGATGTACACGGCGACATCGGTGCCGCGCAGGCTGGACGCCGGGATGCGGGCGTTTTCCAGCGCCTCCCAGGTGAGCTCGAGCGCCATCCGCTGCTGCGGATCCATGTTGTCGGCTTCCATCTTCGACAGTGCGAAGAACTCGGCGTCGAAGCCCTTGATGTCACTGAGGTAGCCGCCGCGGGTCGCGGCCTTGGCCACCAATTCGGCGATCCGTGGTTCGGCGAGGAACTCCGACCAGCGGCCCTCGGGCAGATCCGAAATCACGTCACGGCCCTCCAACAGGGCCGCCCACATCTCGTCGGGGGTGTTCATATCGCCCGGGAATCGGGTGGCAATGCCCACGATCGCAATGTCTTCGACACCGGCGGCGCGTGACCAGTCCTCGCTCTCGCCGTCGAACTCCACCTCGGGCTCGCCCTCGATGATCACCGTGGCCAGCGACTCGATCGTGGGGTGGCGGAAGGCCACCGTGGCGGTCAGCGTGACACCGGTGAGGTCCTCGATATCGCTGGCCATCGCGACCGCGTCTCGGGAGGACAGACCCAGCTCGACCATCGGAGTGGACTCGTCGATCGCGTCGGGGCTCTGCACGGTCGCGTTGGCCACCCAGTTGCGCAGCCATTCGCGCATCTCCGGCACCGTCATGTCGGTGCGGGGCGCCGGAATATCCGGAATATCCGGTGTGTCAGGCGTTTCGGGCGTTTCGGGCGTTTGTGATTCAGACATGAGGCCTCACCTCGTGCGAAGGGGCGGCCACCCCTTCATCGGTCGAGAACTTCCTTCGGTCGTCATTCCGATTCGTCGGGGAAGGCATTGGCCACCTTCCCGCTGCGTAGGGTGCCGTCCAGATAGGCCGAGCGGCAGGCCCGACGGCCGATCTTGCCGCTGGAGGTACGCGGGATCGCGCCGGCGGGTGTCAGCAGCACATCGCGCACCGTGACGCCGTGACGCACCGCGATGGCCGCGCGGATATCGTCGATGACCGGCGCCAACTCGAGCTTGTGTGAACCTGCGGCGCGCTCGGCGACGATGACCAGTTGTTCGGAGCTGTCGTTGGCGTCGCGCTTGAGCCCGGCGTGGGCGTTCTCGAACACCTCGTCGGGCAGCTGGTTGGCCGGCACCGAGAACGCGGCGACGAACCCGGTCCGCACGGCCTTGGTGGACTCCTGGGCGGAGTACTCCAGATCCTGCGGGTAATGGTTGCGGCCGTCGATGATCACCAGATCCTTCACCCGGCCGGTGATGTAGAGCTCGCCGTCGTGGAAGGCGCCGAGATCGCCGGTATTCACCCAGGTCGCCTCGTCCGGCGCGCCGTCGGCGTGCGAAGGGCTGGTCCGGGACTTGAGGATGTTGTGGAACGTCGCGACGGTCTCTTCTGGTTTGTTCCAGTAGCCGGTGCCCATGTTCTGGCCGCTGATCCAGATCTCGCCGATCTGCCCGTCAGCCAGCTCAGAGGCGGCCTCGTTGTCGACGATCACTGCCCACTCCGCGACGCCGACCTTGCCCGCCGAGGCCTGTGCCACGGCCTTGGGCGAGTCGTCGGGCACCACGACGAAACGACCGGTGTTGAGTTCGTCGCGATCGACCGAGACGATCTTCGGCTCTTCCGACGACGGTGTGGTCGACACGAACAGGGTCGCCTCAGCCAGGCCGTAGGACGGCTTGATGGCCTTGGGCTGGAAGCCGAACGGGCTGAACGCATCGTTGAACCGCTGCACGGTGGCGGCCGAAATCGGCTCGCTGCCGTTGAGGATCGCCTTCACATGGGACAGATCCAGCGGCTCTTCGTCGTCCTTGGGCACACCGCGCGCCGCGGCGTGGTCGAAGGCGAAGTTCGGGGCCACCGAGATGGCGCCCCCGGTGTCGCCCTCCCGATAAGCCAGCTCGCGGATCCAGCGACCGGGCCGACGAACGAAGGCGGCGGGTGTCATGAAGGTGAAGCTGTGGCCGATCATCGCCGGAAGCAGCACGGTGACCAGGCCCATGTCGTGGAAGAACGGCAGCCAGGAGACTCCTCGGTCGCCTTCTTCGCCCTCGAGCGCCTCGATCGTCTGCACCACGTTGGTGGCCAGGTTCAGGTAGGTGATCTGCACACCGGTCGGGATCCGGGTGGAGCCGGAGGTGTACTGCAAGTAGGCGATGGTGTTCTCGTCGGCCGTATCGCAGGGGACCCAGGTCGCGCCCACCTCGTCGGGTACCGCGTCCACGGCGATCACGCGGGGCCGCTCCTTGGCCGGGCGGCTACGGAAGAACTTACGAACACCCTCGGCGGCGGCGGTGGTGGTCAGGATCGCTGACGCGCCACAGTCGTCCAGCACGGCATGCAACCGGCCGACGTGGCCCGGTTCGGACGGGTCGAACAACGGTACGGCGATGCGGCCGGCGTACATCGTGCCGAAGAACGCGATCAGGTACTCGAGGTTCTGCGGGCACAGGATGGCCACCCGATCACCGGGCTCGGTCACCTGCTGCAGACGCGCGGCCAGAGCCCGGTTGCGGGCACCGAAGTCGGCCCAGCGCAGTTCGCGCACGACACCGTCCCGTTCGACGGAGAAGTCCAGGAAGCGGTAGGCAACCTTGTCGCCGCGGACCTTGGCCCAACGCTCGACGTGCTTGACCACACTGGCGCCTTCGGGGAAGGTGACCCGGCCGTTCTTGATGAACGGATTGTGGAACGGCATACCAATCTCCTGTCAGAACACATCTGTGTCGGGCCCGCGGCGGCAGCGCATGACGTCGCGCCACCGGTCGCCCTGCGTAGCGGCCCAAACCTCCCAGATCGTACATAGCGATCCGGGTCCCCTTTGGGACCTAGACCGCCCCGTCGGCCGAGGAGGCCACTACGCGTGCAGCTCTTATTTTCTTCTTAATGTAGGCGTAGTCGCGGCAGCGGCCAAATCGTCGACCACCGCAGCTCCCACGTCATCCGTGTTTCGGGTGTGGCGCATTGTCGATCAGGTTGTGCGCCCAATTCAGTGTCCACTGCGTGGACGTTTGGCCGTCGAGGTTCCAGAACTGCGGCGTGTTGTACAACGCGTGCACCGGCTGCCCGGCGCCACCGGCCAGCACGTCGAGCGTGGTCGGCAGGTTAGTGATGTTGAACGCTTCCTGCGGTGCCGCGCAGATCAGATCGCCGACGCCACAAATCTCGTTGGTGCGGTTGTTCAGCGCACCGAAGCCACCCGGGCGCTCCCCCGTCATCGTCAGGCCCATCTCGGACAGCGCGGGAAACTCGTGCAGGGTGATCTCGGCGCCCTGACCGGGCGGGTTGGGACCGATGTCCTGCCCGACCCCCACCTGGCGGCGGCCATCGGCGATCAACATCACACCGAGGACGAGATCCTCATCGACCGGGCCACGCCCGTTTCCGATATCGCTGGCCATATCGCCGGCGATGATCGCGCCCTGTGAGAAACCGGCCAGCACATAACTGGTCAGCGGGCAGCGGTTGTTCATGTCGGTCATCGCCTTGACCGCCGCCCTGGTGCCCTCGGCGCGGCTGTCGTTGTAGGACATCTGCTTGTCCTGCGACAGCGGATTGTGGAACTGCGCGGTGTACGGAACGGTGTACACCTCCAGCCGGTCGCCGCCGAACTGGCCGGCGAGCGGCCGGGTGACATTGCCGATCAGCGACAGCGGGAACTGGGTCGGGTTCAGCGGGTCGTCCGTCGGCGACGACTCCCAGGTACCGGGGATGGCGATCAGCATGACGTCCGGGCAACTCGCATCCTGGAACTCCGGGCGCGGCTTGTGCTGCCCCGGCGAACTCGTCGGCGGGAGGGCCGTCGGCGGCACGGCCGTCGGCGCGGATTCCGGCCGGCGCACGATGATGACGATGATGGCGACGACGAGGGCGACGACGACGGCCATCGCCCCAGCGGCGACCAGGCCGAGGATGCGATGACGTCTACGCCGGGCATTAGTCCGGGAGGTTCGAGCCATGGGAAGGGGCGTTGTCTTCCTGTTAGCAGAGCCGCTGGGTAGCGATCCGAATGTAGTCCGCGGTGGCGTTGGCCACCTGCGACTCTGGGGCCACCCGCGGGTCGGGGGTGGTGTGCGGCGGCGCTGACGGCCCCGAGTCGCTGACGTCGCTGCGCACCATGGGAGCGATGTAGTCCCAGACTGCCTGATCGCTTTGACCGGCCGCGTGGGCCTGGCAGACGTGGGAGCCGATACTCAATGCTTCCAGCTCGCTGGACGGGTGCACACCCGCGGTGGTGAGTGCATCGAGGAAGCCACGCTGTGCCGGTGTGACATCAAGCTTGGTGGACTGCAGGTCGACGTCCGGGCCCGGGATCGCGCCCTGGCCGTGAACGACGCCGTAGGTCGCCGGTGGCGCGGCGGTGGTCACCAAATCCTCGCCGGAACTGCACGCCGCCATCAGCCAGGCCGTGGGGCCCACGAGGATGATCACGAGCGAGCGCTGCACGCCTCCACGTTACCGGCTGCCCCTACGTGGCCCAGAGCTCCGAGAGATTGCGGAAAGCTAACAGTTCGCCCGCATTGGTGACCTATTTGATAGCGGCCGAAACGTCGCCTGACATGGCGGCCAGCTGAGCGGCCCAGTTGCCCCAATCGTGGTTGCCGCCCGCAGGGAAGTCGAAGTGGCCGTTGCGGCCACCCAGGGAGCGGTAGTGCGCGTAGAAGGTGCGGTTACTGCCCTGAGCCTGATCGCAATAGCCGATCATCGCCGGCACGTCGCTGCAGGTCAGTGTCTGGGGGCTGAAGACCCACAGCCGGGTGTTGTTGTCCACCAGTAGCTGGGCGTGCACGTCAGGGTCGTGCCACTTCCACCGGCCGAGCTGAGCGGCGCCCCACATGGCCTGGGTGTTCACCCCGCCGAACTCGTTCATGCCTGCCGTGATCGCGCCGTTGAGGAAGGTGTTGGACGGGGTCAGGAAGCCCGACATCGAGCCGGCGTAGCGGTAGCGGTCCGGGTGGAACGTCGCTTCCATCAGGGCTCCGGTGCCGCCCTGGGCGGCGCCGACGATCGCGTGCCCGCCTGGAGCCAGGCCCTTGTTGGCCGCCAGCCAGTTGGGCAGCTCGTCGGACAGGAAGGTCTCCCACTGCCGGGTGCCGTCGGCCTCCCAGTTCGTGTAGAGAGTGAACGCCCCGCTGGCCGGCGCGACCACCGAGACGCCCTTGCCGGCCAGGGTGTTCATCGCGTTGCCCGCGGTCACCCAGTTGCTGACGGGATCGCCTGCATTGAACGCGTCCAGGAGCACCACGGCATGCGGGCCGCCGGCCAGAAAGGCCACCGGGATATCGCGGCCCATGGCCCCTGACGGGACCATCAGGTATTCGACGTCAGTGGCGTGGGAGGCCGGCGCAGTGGCGCTCATGAGTCCGAGCGCCAGAATTGTGGCGCACACTCCCCGAAACAGGCCCGACAGACTCATCATGGTCACCTCAAGTCGACTAGTCACGTGTGTAGCCCCGCACCACCTGCAAAGGTAGTGAATCACAACCCCTACTCGGACGGTTTGGGCTCAGATGGTTTGGATACGCCAACGGCGGCGACCCGAAGGTCGCCGCCGATGGTGTGTAGTCGACTCCTGAAGCTCAGGCGGTCGGCGTTGCGCCGAGCACGCGCTGGATGTCGGGCTTCATCTGCTGCAGCTGCTGGCCCCAGTAGTTCCACTGGTGGGTGCCGTTGGCGGGGAAGTTGAACACCCCGTTGGTGCCACCCTTGGCCAGGTAGGTGTCGCGGAAGGTCTTGTTGGTCCGCAACGTGAACCCTTCGAGGAACTTCGCGTTGAACAAGTTGCCTGTGCTGGTTCCGGCGTCCAGATCCGACGGCTTGCCGTCGCCGCAGTAGATCCAGATGCGGGTGTTGTTGGCGATCAACTGCTGGATGTTGACCAGCGGGTCGTTGCGCTTCCAGGCGCTGTTCGGGTCTTCGGTCTTACCCCACATGTCGTTGGCCTTGAAGCCGCCGGCATCACCCATCGACATGTTGACCAGCATCGGCCACCAGCCCTCGGAGAGGTTGAGGAAGCCCGACAGCGCGCCCGCGTAGGTGAACTGCTCGGGGTGGTAGATCGCCAGGGTCAGCGCGGCCGAACCGGCCATCGACAGACCGACGGCCGCACTGCCGGTCGGCCTGACCGCCTTGTTGGCGGCCAGATACGCGGGCAGCTCCTGGGTCAGGAACGACTCCCACTTGTAGGTCTGGCAACCGGCCTTGCCGCAGGCCGGCGAGTACCAATCGGAGTAGAAGCTGGACTGGCCACCGACGGGCATGATCACCGAAAGGCCGGAGTTGTTGTACCACTCGAACGCCGGGGTGTTGATGTCCCAGCCGTTGAAGTCGTCCTGGGCCCGCAGACCGTCGAGCAGGTAGACCGCAGGAGAGTTGGGGCCACCGCTCTGGAATTGGATCTTGATGTCGCGTCCCATGCCTGCGGACGGCACTTCGAGGTACTCGACCGGCAGTCCCGGCTTGGAGAATGCTCCCGCCGTTGCGGAGCCGTCGACGACGCCGATCAGGCCGGGCAGCACGGCGGCGGCCGCGGCAGCGACTGTCAGCCGGCGCAGCCAAACGCCTCGCAACTTCTCAGCGAACTTCATTTATTTCCATCCTTTTTTGGGGGCGGCACCGCATGCGATCAACGCAGCCGTGCCCTGGTAGTCAACCACAAGTGACGTGATCGTTCCTCTTCAGAGATGTTGTCGTGACCGCCCTCTCACCGGCTGATTGTGGCGATGAGGTCGGGTTTCAATGCCGCCAACTGCGCTCCCCAATACGGCCACGAAGGGTTGCCGGACGGCGGGAAATCGAACGTCGCGTTGGTGCCTCCGGCCGCGGTGTAGGCGGCCTGGAAATCCTTGTTGCTCGCCGATGCCATCGACTCCAGATCGCTCTGGCCGCCGGGTGCGCAGTAGATCCAGAGCCGGGTGCCGTTGTGGGCGATCGTGGCGGCTTGCAGCACCGGGTCGTTGCGCTTCCACGCGGGGTCCCACGGTGCGCCCCACATGTTGTCGACGTTGTAGCCGCCTGCGTCGAGCATGGCTACCCGGATCGCCTGCTGCATGAGGAGGGCTGACGGATTGAGGAAGCCCGACAGCGAGGCCGCGTAGATGAACTGCTGCGGATGGTAGGCCGACAGGATCAGCGCGGCGCCGCCGGACATCGACAGGCCGACCACGCCGTTGCCGGTCGCCGAGACCTGCCTGTTGGCGGCCAGCCACTGCGGCAGCTCGCTGGTCAGGAAGGTCTCCCACTTATAGGTGTAGGGCTGCTTGTTGAAACTCGACGGTGTGTACCAGTCGCTGTAGAAGCTGGACTGCCCGCCGACGGGCATCACCACCGAGACGCCCGTGCCGAAGAACCACTCGAACGCCGGTGTATTGATGTCCCAGCCGCTGTAGTCGTCCTGCGCGCGCAGTCCGTCGAGCAAGTAGACCGCGTGGGTGCTAGAGCCCGATGTCGCCGGCCCGGCGGCTCCGCCGCCCTGGAACTGCACGCGGATGTTTCGGTTCATCGACGGCGAATACACGTCGAGGTACTCCACCGGAAGGCCGTCCCGCGAGAACGCTCTCGCGCTCGGCACGCCCATGACTGCTGCCAGCGCGGCCAGCAGCAGGGCGGTGACGAGGGAGGCTCTCACGGCACGAACCATCGGTTGCTCAACTCATTCATTCACGGCATGGCGCAACCGCTGTCGACACTGACATTGGTTCGCCAAGCGTTGTCACACTTGACTGTGTATCGCCGCGACTTGACCGCAGCGTTACCGGCGAGAGCCCGGCTGGCAAACTAAACTACCGGGTCGGAGATGTATTCGTGAAACCTGCTGACCTAAACCCCACGTCAGTGAGATATCGGCCACATTTCAGTTGAGCTCCAAGCTCTTTCGCTGCGCGTAACAGCTTGCACTCGGCCCACTTTGGCCCCACACGCCAAAACCTGACGCGACTGTCAGCCAGTTCGTGGCGAGGCTACGGGCCGGTCGCCGGCAAGCCGGTGTACCGCGTCCCCTTCAACGGCGGCTCCGGCAGTCCGCAACGTTGCAATTCGTACTCGGGCACTCGATCGATGCGGTAACGGGTGAAGTCGAGCGCATGCAGAACGTTCGACACAAACCGGCGAATCCCCAACGGCTTCCGGATGGAATTCAACATCGCGTCGGTCTCCGGGCAACCCAGGGCCACCCCGGCCTCGGTGATCCAGCCCTCGTCGAGGTACGGCGGGACGTACGGATGCTCCTTGAGCCAAGGGCCCTCGGCAACGGCCCAATCCGGGAAGAGGTTCTTGTCGTGACCGATGCGGCCGTCGTCCAGCCGCGCGGTATGCGCCGCAATCGGATTGGCAAGGCCGATCTGGTCAATCACCCTGATATCCAGCCCGACGTTCATGCCGAGCATCCCCAGGTTAGTGAAAAAGACTGTGTGCGGGGCTATTTGGCGGCGCCACGCATCCATCGAGACACCGGGCGGCGGCGGTGGGGGCGGGTAGGCCGGCACCACATCCCACACGTCGTAATTCCCCGATGGCAGCAGCAGCGCACCGTCGGGAGTGTTGTTGATCGCGGTCAGGACCGCACGCATTCGCGGGTAGTCCAGGTAGTCGGCGGCGGTCAGCGGATGCGCGTGACCCGTTGCCTGAGAATAGAACCGCCGCTCGTCGACGATGCCCGAATACGTGACCCTGGTGGCGTCGGGACCCATGCCCGGCGAGTTCGCCGCCCACAACGACCAGCCCACCACGCCCAGCCACAACGCGGCGGTCGCGCCGGCCAGCACCACGCCCCGGTCCCGGGTTGCCGCGATGGTGTCGGGCAGCACGACGGGAATCACCGAGACCGGAGCCAGCAGGCAAAACACCGGCGTCAGCAAAACCCGGCCGTGCATGAAATCGCCGCCTTGACGGATCCAGTACAAGGCCTGCACCAGACCACTCACGAGCATGAAAATGACCACGGCGGTGGGGCTTTGGATCCGGCTGGCCAGTCGGCCGGACTTGCCGGCCAGCTGCGCGCGGCTGCCGGTGTTGCGTGCCGCCAGCAGGACTCCGCCGAGCGCGATCACCAAAACCGCAGCCAGCCACAGTGCGTAGGGCGCATTGAAGTTGGCCAGGTAGATCAGGCCCTGCGCCCACTTGTCACCGGAGGCGTCCTTGGCCAACGCGGTCTGCGGGAAAAGCAGCCCGTAGTAACCCATCCGGAAAACCTGGTAGCCCACCGGGAACAAGCCACCGGCGACCACGATGAGCAGCCGGCTGAGCCAGCCGCGGGCGGCGACGAGCATCATCACCAACGCCAGCCCGCCGACCAGGGCGAGCTCGGGACGGACCAGCACACTCAAGCCGGCGACGAACGCCAGCGTCGCGGTGAAGACGGGGCCGCTGCCCTGGCGCCGGGGCGCTTGCGACCAGGCCACCATCATCCACCACAGCAGGCCTATCCAGGCGAGCACCAGGCCGTTCTCCAGGCCTGAGGTGGCGAAGTCACGGGCGGGCGGGATCGCGATGTAGACCAGGGCGCCGGCAGGCAGCAACAGCGCCCGCCGCCCCTGCAGCCCGGGCGCGAATAGTCTTGCGGTGCCGATCATTACGAACACCACACCCGCGACGGACAAGCCTAGCGCCAGCGCCAGCGCGACATATTCCAGCCGCACCGGTCCGCCGACGAGTCCGCCGAAATAGGTCAGAAAGGTCCACAGCGTGGAGGTGTTGGATTCCACCCGCTCACCGGCATTGAACACCGGCCCGTTGCCGGCCAGCAGATTGCGCACCGTGCGCAACACGATCAAACCGTCGTCGGCGATCCAGCGTCGCTGCCAGGCCCCCCAGAACCACAACGCGGCGACAACCACGACGCTCAGCCACAAGCTGACGCGGGCCCACGAGCGCAGCGGGAACGCCGGTGCCCAAGGCATTTTCAGTGGCCCGGCGTCGGCCGCTGAGGTCGGCGTCTCAGCCGAGGATGACCGCGGCACCGATGGTCCCGATCCACGCCAGCAACAGCAGCTGCAGCACCCGATCCTTCAGCGCGATGTCCTCAGGTTCACCGGCCATTCCGCCGTCGACATCGACGGCGTACCGCAGGATCGCGATGGTGATGGGAATGATCGTGACCGCGTACCACGACGCGTTCGCGCCGTCCCGCTCGAAGGCCCACAGGCTGTAACAGACCACCATCGCGGTGGCCGCCACGGTCCAGACGAACCGGAGGTAGGAGGCCGTGTAGCTCTCGAGCGACTTGCGGATCTTGGCGCCGGTGCGTTCGGCGAGTTGCAGTTCGGCATAACGCTTTCCGGCCACCATGAACAGCGAACCGAATGTCATCACCAGCAGGAACCACTGCGATAGCGGGATGCCCGCTGCTGCTCCGCCGGCAATGGCCCTGATCAGGTACGCCGACGACACGATGCAAATGTCCAACACCGCTTGATGTTTGAGCCCGAAGCAGTATGCGAGCTGCATCGCGATGTACACGCTGATCACGATGGTCAGATTCACCGAGGCCAGCAGTGAGAGTGCTAGTGCACTGATGCCCAGCACGACGGCCAGGGTGTAGGCCAGCGATGCGGGAACTACGCCCGCGGCAATCGGGCGGAATTGTTTGGTCGGATGCTGACGGTCGGCCTCGACGTCACGCGAGTCATTCACCAGGTAGATGCACGAGGCCGCCAGCGAGAATGCCGCGAACGCGATCAGGATCTTGATTGCGACCTGCTGGTAGTCGTACTGCACGTTGCCGCCGAGCGCCGCGATCGGGGCAAGCAGTACAAGCAGGTTCTTGACCCACTGGCGCGGTCGGATGGCCTTGATGATTCCGGTGAACAGATTGCTCGGTGGTCCGGCGACCTGCTTGGCTTCCTCACTCATGGGCGCTCACTTCCGCTTCTCCTTCTGCGGTGAAGCAAAACAGCCGGCCGTCTTCGCGACAACGGCGCCGACCGCCGCCCCGGCAATGACGTCCGTCGGGTAATGCACGCCGAGCACCAGCCTCGACAGGGCCATCGCGGGCACCACTGCCAACGGCAGCCGTGAACGGGTGGCCCGGCTCAGCAGCATAGCCGCGGCGGTCGAGGAGGTGGCGTGGGCGGAGGGAAAGCTCAGCGCGCTCGGCGTGCCGACGTTGACCGCGACAGCCGGATGGTTGGGCCGCTTACGGCGGACCACCAACTTGATCGCGATCGCGGCGGCATGGGCGGCCACCGCGCCGACGCCCACGAGCACCCAGTCACGCCGGCGCTTCGGCATGGCCAGCGCGCCAAGCGCCGAGAGCGCCACCCAGCCCTGGGCGTGCTCACCGAAATGGGACATCGACCGGGCCACCTCGATCACCGCGGGTGTACCCAGCCTCGACTGGACGGCGACCAGGACGGCGAGTTCGCCGCTGGCGCGGGGCGCGACCGGTTCCGGGACGCTGCCGTCAGGCATGGGTGGAAGTGTTCTCGAGCAGCACCGTTTCCCACTTCTCCTTGCTGGCGAGCACCGGCAATGCCTTGCGATAGACCTTGCGCATCCGGTTGAACTTGCGGGCCAGCTGCACCTGGCGACGCGTCGAAGCACTCAGCAGCGCGAACATCTTCGCGCGGTCGCGCTGCCGGTAGACCACACCTCGGCCGTCGGCAGTGGTCACGGTGACACCGTCGACACGGCACAGCGAGAACCATCGGGCGTCCTGCGTCGCGACGTTGATCTGCGGGCGCTCGTGGTGCACCGGATCGTGCTGCTTGAGCTGGTGGGCCACCCCGCGGGTGAGCCGCAACGAGATCGACAGCGGGTTGGTCGGGATGTTCACCTTCTTGCGCCACCGCTTATCCGACGGGGTGGGCAGCGCAGTCGCACTGGGCAGCACGACGGCGTCGGGGTACTGCGCCCGCATCTGCCGCACCTCGGGCAGCGCCGCCTCCAGGATGGAGAAGACGTGTTCCGGTCCGGCGAGGAAATCGTCCATCGCCTTGTTCTGGATGGCAACGGTCGAATACTCAAGGCACAGAAGATGTTTGAGTGTCGCCTTCATATGGCTGGCGATCAGGCCCTTGACGTTGCCGTCCCAGTGCATCGCGGCCACCACCAACCGGTTGCGCAGGTGGAAGTACGCCTGCCAGTCGATGGCGTCATCCTTGTCACTCCAGGCCATGTGCCAGATCGCCGCACCGGGCAACGTGACGGTGGGATAGCCGTGCTCCCCTGCCCGCAACCCGTACTCGACGTCATCCCACTTGATGAAGAGCGGCACGGGCTGGCCGAGCTCCTCGGCTACCGACCGCGGAATCATGCACATCCACCACCCGTTGAAGTCGACGTCGACACGGCGGTGCAGGAGCTTGCTGCGGTACTCCTCTTCGTCATTGAGCGGGTACTTGGCGAAGTTGTGGTCGTATTCGGTGTTGACCGCGCCCGACCACATGAAGTTTGCCTGGTCGACCATCTCGCCCATCACGTGCAGATGTGAGGGCTCTTGGAGGTTGAGCATCTGCCCGCCGACCAGCGTCGGCGTCTTCGCAAACCGGTTGAGCGCCAACGCCCGCAGCACCGAGTCCGGCTCGATGCGGATGTCGTCGTCCATGAACAGGATCTGTTCGCAATCGGTGTTCTTCAGCGCCTCGTACATCACCCGGCTGTAGCCGCCGGAACCACCGAGGTTGGGTTGGTGGTGGACCGAAAGGCGGTCGCCGAGCTTGGCGGCGGCAGCCGGGAAGTCGGGGTGCGCGGTGGACTTGTCGGTGCCTTGGTCGGTGACGATAACCGCAGTGATCACGTTGTCCACCAACGGATCCGAGGTCAGCGCCGCCAGCGCATTGACACAATCCGAGGGCCGGTTGAAAGTCGGTATCCCCACGGCGACGCTGGCCCGGCCAGGCGCAGGCACGGGTGCGTACCAGCCCGCGCTGTGCACGGTGACCTTGGTGTCGGTGGTGATGTCGAACCAGATCCAGCCACCGTCTTCGAAGGGGTGCAGCCCGATCTCGAACTCCGCGGCGGTCGGCGTCGTCGCGTCCGGACTGCTGACCTCGGTGCCGCCCACGGTGATTCGGGCCCCAGTGGCCTTGGACCGGTAGACGTCGACGCGCGCTGACCCGGTCAGTTCGACCCGCAGAACCACCGACTCCAACGTGGACCAGCGCCGCCAGTAGCTGGCCGGGAAGGCGTTGAAGTACGTCGCGAAAGACACCTCGGACTCCGCGCCGATCTCCAGCGTGGTGCGGGTGGGCGCATGCGCCCGGCGCGCGTTGGTGTCCGATTCTTCGATGTAGAGCTTGCGGACGTCGAGGGGCTCGCCCGGTCGCGGGAGGATCACCCGGGCCAGCAGGCTGATTGCTTTGGTTTCGCCGGCCGCGATCGGTCCGGACGGAATCTCGCTCATGCTGTGCCGCTTTCGGTTTCGTCTTGGCCCAGCGGCGCACCGTCGCGCAGGTGTGGCGCCAGGATGTTGTCGTACATGTTCAGCGCGCTGGCGATCGCCATGTGCATGTCCAGGTACTGGTACGTGCCCAGCCTGCCGCCGAAGAGGACTCTCTCCGACGAGGTCTCCTGCCGAGCGCGGGTCCGGTAGGCGGCGAGCACCGCGCGGTCGGCTTCGGTGTTGATCGGGTAGTACGGCTCGTCGTCGTCGGCGGCGAATCGCGAGTACTCCCGCATGATGACCGTCTTGTCGGTCGGGTAGTCACGTTCCGGATGGAAGTGACGGAACTCGTGGATGCGGGTGTAGGGCACGTCGAGGTCGTTGTAGTTCATCACCGGGGTGCCCTGAAAGTCACCGGTCGGGAGCACTTCCATCTCGAAGTCCAGGGTGCGCCAGCCCAGCCGCCCTTCCGCGTAATCGAAGTAGCGATCCAGCGGGCCGGTGTAGATGACCGGTGCGTCGGGGCTCTGAGCCCGCAGGGCATCGCGGACGTCGAACCAGTCGGTGTCGAGCCGGACCTCGATGCGGTCGTCGGCGGCCATGTTCTCCAACCACTTCGTGTAGCCCTCGACCGGGAGGCCCTCGTAGGTGTCGTTGAAGTAGCGGTTGTCGAAGTTGTAGCGGACCGGCAGGCGGTTGATCACGGCGGCCGGGAGGTCGACGGGGTCGGTCTGCCATTGCTTGGCGGTGTAGCCCTTGACGAACGCCTCGTAGAGCGGGCGGCCGATCAACGAGATCGCCTTCTCCTCGAGGTTGGCAGCCGCGTCGGTCTCGAACTCGGCGGCCTGCTCCTTGATCAGCTGGCGTGCCTCGTCGGGGGTGAAGTACTTGCCGAAGAATTGCGCCACCAAGCCCAGTCCCATCGGGAACTGGTAGGCCTGCCCGCCGTACATCGCGAACACCCGGTGCTGGTATCCGGTGAAGTCGGTGAACTGCCGGACGTAGTCCCACACCTTGGTATTAGAGGTGTGGAACAGATGCGCGCCGTACTTGTGGATCTCGATGCCGGTCTGCGGCTCGGGCTCGGAGTAGGCGTTGCCACCGATGTGCGGCCGGCGGTCGACGACCAGCACACGCTTGCCGAGCTGGCTGGCCACCCGCTCGGCAATGGTCAGTCCGAAGAAGCCGGAGCCAACGACGAAGAGGTCGAAGGAGCTGGGATCGGCCCGGGACTCTAGACCGGCGGGCAGGAGCGAAGCGACCCGGGATTCTGACTCAGTCATCGGGCCCTAGGTTATCGGACCAGGTCGGTGTGACCCGCATCGCAAGCCCGGGTGGCAGCCGGAAATCAAGTGGGCTCGTACCGAATGCAGGTCGCAATTGGCTCACGATTCAGCATCGTCACTTCAGTCACAGCAGTCACACTCGTACCATCGATCACGTTGGCTTCAGATTCGGCGCACGGCCGAATTCCGGGCCCTACGAATTTAGTTCAGACACGAACGTTGTCTAGATATTGAGGAGACTTCCGTGCCTAACAGCCGCCGACGCAAGCTCTCGACAGCCATGAGCGCAGTCGCCGCATTGGCCGTCGCAAGTCCTATTGCCGCTATTGGCGTGGTCGAACTGACCACTACCCCGCAGAAGGCACCCGAACAGCGCGAGTTCGTCCGCGCCGCGGTGGTGACCGACCTGCCGAACGAGTTGATGTCCGCGCTGCAACAGGGTCTGTCGCAGTTCGGGATCAACCTGCCACCCCTACCGACGGGCCTGAGCCCGGCCGGCGCCCAACCTGCGCAGGCCGGCCCCACGCTGACGACGCCGAGCCTGACTGCGCCCGGCCTCACCACGCCGGGCCTGACGGCACCGGGTCTGACCACGCCCAGCTTGACCACGCCCGGGCTCACCACCCCGAGCCTGACCACGCCGGGCCTCACAACGCCTGGTCTGACCACTCCCGGTCTGACCACGCCCGGTCTGACCACCCCCGGCCTGACCACGCCGAGCGTCAGCACGCCCGGTCTGACCACCCCCAGCCTGACCACACCTGGTCTGACCACACCTGGTCTGACCACGCCTGGCCTGACCACCCCGGGGGTCACTGTGCCGTCGGCGTCGGCCTCGCTGACCGACCCCGGACTGACCAATCCCGCGCTGACCACCCCTCAGCTCGGTGTCGGCACCCCGTCGTTGGCCACCCCCGGGTTGACCAGCCCGTCGGCGACCGGCCTCGGCTTGCCGAGTGAGATTCCGATCAGCACGCCGGCCGCTGGGACCTATCCGATCCTCGGCGATCCCTCGCTGGCCATGCCCAGCGCACCGGCCGCGTCCGGCGGGATCATCAGCGACCTGAGCAGCGCCGCCAACCAGCTTGGCGTCGGACAGGCGATCGACCTGCTCAAAGGCGTAGTCATGCCGTCGATTACCCAAGCGATGCAAGGCGCCTCCGCGGCGGCTGCTGCCCCCGCGGCAGCGGCACCTCCGGCGGGATAACAAAGACCTGCTTCGGAACGGCACCGCAGGGTGGGTCAGGCCGCTAGGTCAGTGAACCCGGAGAGGCCCCTGCGGTGCCGTTGCAGGTCTCAGGCATCACTTTCTTCACACTGGCCCGTGTCGAAACACTGGTATCAGAGAGCACATACGTAACATCGCCTTGTGCTGTCCCGTCGACCCGCGCCGTCGATCGTGTTCACCGCAATCGCGGCGACCGTCGTCATCTTGCCGTGGGCGGTCACCGGGGTGCCCGGTTCGGATCACAAAGACGGCCCCAGCGCCGCTGACACCGTGCTGTCCCAGCAGCCGCTGACCGGACTGGGTGGCGGTCAGACGATCCGCGAAATCAGCCAGACCGCGCCGTTCTCGATGGTGGCGTTGACCGGTACCGACCTCACCGGAACATCGGCGCGGGTGCGCGCCAAGCGACCGGACGGAAGTTGGGGCCCGTGGTACGACGCGGAGACCCTCGAGTCCAACGCCGACGACACCCAGCACGGCGGACCGCGCGGCACCGACCCGGTGTTCGTGGGCACCACAACGTCGGTGCAGATCGCAGTCACCCGTCCGGCCAACGCACCGATCACCAGCGCGCCGCCCGAAACCGGTCTCGACGCAGGCAAGGAACTCGGCTACGTGCCCGCCACAGCCGAACAGCCCTTCGCCCAGAACATCTCGGCCGTGCTGATCACCCCACCGAAGGCGCCCGTCGACTCGCAGTGGCAGCCGCCGACGGCCGCGCTGGGACCGGGCCAGCCGCCGAACATCATCAGCCGCGCCCAGTGGGGCGCCGACGACCATATGCGCTGCGGTAATGCCGCCTACGGCAACGGAATTCGCGCAGCAGTGGTACACCACACCGCGGGCAGCAACGACTACGCACCGGAAGATTCCGCGGCTATCGTCCGGTCGATCTACGCGTACCACACCCGCACCCTGGGCTGGTGCGACATCGCCTACAACGCCCTGGTTGACAAGTACGGTCAGGTCTTCGAAGGCCGGGCCGGCGGCATCACCAAAGACGTACTCGGTTCGCACACCGGCGGATTCAACCGCGATGTGTGGGGCGTGTCGATGATCGGCGACTTCGAAGACGTTCCGCCCACCGAGATCCTGGTCCGCACGGTCGGCAGGCTGCTCGGCTGGCGGATGGGCCTGGACCGGGTCAACCCGCTGGGCACCGTGACCCTGAGCTCGGCCGGCGGCGACTACACCTTCTTCCCCGCCGGGGCGACCCCGACATTGCCGACGATCTTCGCCCACCGCGACGTCGGCAACACCGAGTGCCCGGGCAACGCCGGCTATGCCGCGCTCAGCCAGATTCGGGACATCGCAGCTCGTTTCAACCGGCCGCCTGACCTCGTCGAATCAATGCGCGGCGGTGCGATCTTCGGCAAGTGGGAAGCCATGGGCGGCAAGGACGGACCTCTCGGGGAGCCGACGTCTCCCGAGTCCTCCGCCGACGGCGCCGCGAAGTATGTGACGTTCGAGCATGGCGCGATCTATTGGTCGCCGAGCACCGAGGCGCAGCCGCTGACCGGTGCGATCTACGAGGCGTGGGCATCGCTGGGTTATGAGCGCGGCGCGCTGGGCCTGCCGACCAGTGGCGAGATCCAGGAACCCGAATGGATCGTGCAGAACTTCCAGCACGGCACCCTCAACTTCGACCGGCAGACCCACAACATCCTGCGGGTGGTCGACGCGCTGACCCTGGTGATGCCGCCGCCGCCCGCCGAGGGGCCGCCGGTTCAGTTGGAGCGGTTCACCCGCGCCGCGAACCCGGTGCTCGAAGCACCCGCAAGCTAAAGCCACCAGCGTTCGAGAACGCGCGCCAACCCGTCGTCGGTATTGGGCGCGGTCACCTCGTTGGCGGCCGCCATCGCTTCCGGGTGAGCATTGCCCATCGCGACGCCGTGGCCGGCCCAGAGCAGCATCGGCACATCGTTGGGCATGTCGCCGAACGCGATCACATCCTCGGCGGTGATACCCAGCGGTCGTGCGACTTCTTCGACGCCGGTCGCCTTGCTGGTCCCGCAGGGATTGATCTCGATCAGGCCGTTGTTCGTGGAATAGGTGATATCGCCTTGGATGCCAATGTGTTTGGCAAGTTCGGCGGCCATCTCCGCACTACTCGCACCCGCCTTGCGGATCAGCAGCTTCACCGCGGGCGCGCTGAGTAGATCTTCGATCGAGACCTCGGTGTTGTCCGGGTTGAGCCAGGCGTGCTCGTAACCGGGCGAGCTGACGAACTGTGGTGTCGCCGAGTCATGCGCGCTGCGGCCGACCCGCTCGACGGCCAGGCCCGCCCCCGGAATCACCCGGGTGGCGATTTCGGCGAGCTCAGCGAGCGCGTCGACGGCCAGGGTGCGCGCGGAGATGATGCGGTCCTGATCGGAGTCGTAGATCACCGCACCGTTGGCGCACACCGCCATCGGGGCGAAACCCAGCGCCTCGACGACGGGCGGGATCCACCGCGGCGGGCGGCCCGTCGCCAACACGAACTGAACACCGGAGGCCACCGCCGCGCGGACGGCCTGGCGGGTACGCGCCGTAACGCGCTCGTCGTCGTCGAGCAAGGTGCCGTCCACATCGGTGGCGATCAGCGCCGGCAGCATCAGTGATGCTCCCTTGTACGGCGGGCACGTTCGGCCAGTTCAGCCTCATCGAGTCGCTTGGCCTCGTCCAGGCTCGGGGCCCCGCCACCGAGAACCTCTGGCACCCAATACTCGCCGGGCGGATGAGGGTAGGCCAGCTGCACCTCACGCAGGACAGTACTCATCTGGTCCCGGAGGGTGGCTTCCAGCTCGGCGGCCGGACCCACCGGCAGCAGCGGTCGGCCGAACCGGACAGTGCACGGAATTTTGTTACGGCGCAACTGCTTTGGATGGTCCTTCGTCCACACTCGGTGGGGTCCCCACACGATGCAGGGAACGATCTGCACTTGCGCCTCCAGCGCCATCCGCGCAGCTCCAGTCTTGAAGTCCTTGAGGACGAAGGCCCGGCTGATCGTGGCCTCGGGGTAGACCCCGACGAGCTCACCGGCGCGCAGCTGGCGGACCGCCTCGGCATACGCATCGGCACCGGCCCGCCGGTTCACCGGGATGGTCCCCGTGTGTTTGATCAGAAAATTCACCACCCGCACGTCCTGCATCTCCGCCTTGATCATGAACCGGACCCGGCGCCTGCGGCGGCGGATGCCCAGCGCCGCGGGCAGGAAGTCGACGTAGCTGGTGTGATTGATCGCGATCACGGCACCACCGCGCACGGGAATGTTCTCAAGGCCCTCGAAGGTGATCTTGGTTCCCGCTGCCCTGACCGCCATCGAGGCGACGATCTCCAGGGTGCGGAAAACGGGTTCCATGACTGCTACCCCGCTGGCCCTGGCGGATCACCGCGCTGCGCTCGTTTGGCCGCCTTTTCCGCGGCTTCGGCTGCTTCCATATCGGAGGCTTCCGCCAGAGTCGGCGCCCCGCCGCCCAGCCGGTGCGGCACCCAGAACTCGCCGGCCGGGTGGCCATACGTGTCCTGCACGCGTTCAAGCATGTGCTGCATTCTCGAGTGCAGCAGTGCGGTGAGCTCATTGGCCGGCAACGTCGGCGCGATGGGTTCGCCCACCGCGATCGTGATCGGCACCTTAGGCCGCCACAAATTGCGCGGATGGCCCTTTGTCCAGATGCGCTGAGCGCCCCACACGATGTGCGGGACGATCGGCACGTCGGCGGCGATCGCCATCCGTGCCGCGCCCGACTTGAAACCCTTGAGCTCGAAGCTGCGACTGATCGTCGCCTCCGGATAGACCCCCACCAGCTCCCCGTCCTTCAGCGCCAGGCAGGCCGCGTCGAAGGAGGCGGCACCGCTGTCCCGGTCCACCGGGATGTGTCGCAGGCTGCGCATGATGGGGCCGGTGACCTTCGCGTCGAAGACCTCTTGCTTGGCCATGAATCGCACCTTGCGGCCGCGGCCCTGCCGATACGCGGGCAGGCCGGCGAAGGTGAAGTCGAAGTAGCTGGTGTGGTTGATGGCGATGACGGCCCCACCGGTGGCGGGCAGGTTCTCGACTCCAGTCACGGTGAACTTCAGTCCCTGTACCCGCCAGGCCAGGCGGGCGAGCTGGATGACAGTCCCGTATACCGGTTCCACAGCGATTAGCCTAGCCCGCGCAGGATGCCGGCCGTGCACGGACCGCTAAGCTCGTTTCGGGTGCAGCGACCACGGGAAAGGGGATTTGTGCAGGTCACCAGCATCGGCCACGCCGGTTTTCGGATCGACACCGCGGCGGGAAGCATCCTGTGCGACCCGTGGCTGAACCCCGCTTATTTCGCGTCATGGTTCGTCTTCCCCGACAACAGTGGCCTGGACTGGGCCGCTATCGGCGACTGCGACTATCTCTACGTCTCACATCTGCACAAGGATCATTTCGACCCGAAGCTGCTCGCCGAGTACGTCAACAAGGACGCCGTCGTGCTGCTGCCGGACTTTCCGGTGCCCGACCTGAGACGCGAACTCGAGAAGGTGGGCTTCCACCGCTTCTACGAGACCGCCGACTCCGTCAAGCATCGAATCAGCGGGCCCAAGGGCGAGCTGGACGTGATGATCGTCGCGCTGCGGGCTCCGGCCGACGGGCCCATCGGGGACTCCGGACTGATCGTGTCCGATGGCACCACAACGGTGTTCAACATGAACGACTCACGGCCGCTGGCGGCGGACGTGCTGGCCGACGCCTTCGGCCACATCGACGTGCACATGCTGCAGTACTCGGGCGCGATCTGGTACCCGATGGTCTACGACATGCCCGCACGGGCCAAAGAGTCGTTCGGCACGCAGAAGCGCCAGCGCGGTATGGACCGCTGCCGGCAGTTCATCTCCGATATCGACGCGACGTGGGTGATCCCGTCGGCCGGGCCGCCTTGCTTCCTGGATTCCGCGCTGCGCGACCTCAACGACGACCACGGCGACCCCGCCAACATCTTCCCCGACCAGATGGTCTTCCTTGATCAGATGCGGCGCAACGGCAATGACGGCGGCCTGCTGATGATTCCTGGATCGGTGGCCGAATTCACTGGCACACAACTCGATTCGCTGACCCATCCGCTGCCGACGGCCGAAGTCGAGGCGATCTTCACCACCGGCAAGGCCGACTACATCGCCGACTACGCCGAGCGAATGGCGCCGGTGCTGGCCGCCGAGAAGGCGCGGTGGGCACCGGCCGCCGGGGAGTCTCTGCTGGAACCATTGCGGGCGAAGTTCGAGCCGATCATGCTGCAGAGCGATCAGATCTGCGATGGCATCGGCTATGCGGTGGAGCTGCGGCTGGGCGCAGAGACCATTGTGGTGGATTTTCCGAAACGTGCTGTGCGCGAACCGATTGCGGACGAGAAATTCCGCTACGGCTTCGAGATCGCGCCGCAGCTGGTGCGCACGGTGCTGCGCGACGACGAGCCGGACTGGGTCAACACCATCTTCCTGTCCACCCGGTTCCGGGCGTGGCGGGTCGGCGGGTACAACGAGTATCTGTACACCTTCTTCAAGTGTCTGACCGACGAGCGGATCGCCTATGCCGACGGCTGGTTCGCCGAGTCGCACGACGACTCCAGCGACGTCGAGCTGAACGGCTGGACCGTCCAGCGTCGCTGCCCCCACTTGAAGGCGGATCTGTCGAAATTCGGTGTGGTGGAAGGCTCGACGTTGACGTGCAACCTGCACGGCTGGCAGTGGAACCTGGAGAACGGCCGCTGCCTGACAACCAAGGGCCACGAATTGCGGAGCTCCCGGCAATGAGCGCCCCACCGCAGCACTACGATGACGGTCTGGTTCAACTGGACCGCTTCGCATTGACGTTGCGGCGCTACCACTTTCCGTCGGGCACCGCCAAGGTGATCCCGCTACAGGCCATCAAGGGCTACAAAGCCGAGCCGCTGGGATTGTGGATGCAACGCTTCCGGCTCTGGGGCAGTTCGGATCTGCGACGCTGGATGCCGCTGGACATCTACCGGCCGGTCAAGTCGACGCTGGTCACTCTCGACGTGCCCGGCACCACTCCGAGTCCGGCATTCACCCCGGTGAAACCGCGGGAGTTTCTGACAACGCTCGATGAGTTGCTCAAGGCCACCTAAGCTCAGCGGATGCTCGAGGTTGTCACCAAAGGTGCCAGCACTGCAGCCCATCCGACGCCGCTGCTCTTTGTGCACGGCGGCTGGCACGGCGCGTGGTGCTGGGCGGACAACTTTCTGGACTTCTTCGCCGGTCAGGGCTTCCTCGCCGCCGCGGTGAGTCTGCGTGGCCACGGCGGCAGCCCGGCCCCCGGGCCGTTGAACTCATGCACCATCGCCGACTACGTGGGTGACGTCGCCGCCGCGGCGGCCCAACTCGGCTCCAGCCCAGTGGTCGTGGGGCATTCGATGGGCGGGTTCGTCACGCAGAAGTACCTCGAGAAGCATCGCGCCCCGGCCGGTGTCTTGATGGCCTCGATGCCGTCGCGTGCGGCGCACCGGGCCGCGGTGGCGTTCCGCATCACGCGCGCTCGTCCCCTGGTCTCCCTTCGGGCCTACACCGTCGGCACCACCGCCGAGCTGGTCAACACTCCATTGCTTGCGCGCAAGCACTTCTTCTGCGACACCACACCGGAATCCGTGATCGTGGAGTGCGCACAGCGTCTGCAAGCGGAGGGGTCACACGGCGGCGGTTTACGCTTTCGTTTCAGGCCAGGCCGGGTGAGCACACCCCTTCTGGTGCTCGGTGGCGAGGAGGACCGAAGCGTCAGGCCCCGCGAAGTCCATACAACGGCCCGCGATTACGGGACCACGGCCGAGATGTTCGCCGGCATGGGCCACAACATGATGCTGGAGCCCGGCTGGCGCCTTGTCGCCGAGCGGATCCAGTCGTGGCTGGGCAGTCACGACATCTAGCGGTTGACGGCTAGGGCGACCAGACCAGTTGGCGCAGTTCGGATGCCGCGTCGCTCTCAGTGTCGTAGACGCGCACGATCGCCTCGTCACCCGGCTGCAGATACGTCGACTCCCCCAGCTCGGTGTAGCGCGTCGCGCCGATGCCGATGAGCACCCGCTGCGGCCGACCCGAGGCCACCATCAGCGCGCCGACATCCTCCAAAGGCGTTTCGGGCGAACCCTTTTGGTTGGCCAGCCGCTCGACGATCCAGTCCAGCAGCACCTCGCCGTAATACGAGTAGCCCAACAGCGGGCTGTCCACGCCGTACTCATGGTGCGCACCGTCGGCGGTCCGCAGATGGCACAGCAGCCGCAACGTCGCGGTCGGGCCGTCCGGAGTCAGATCGCTGATGTCGAAGAACTGGTGCGCAACACCTTTGGACGCTCGCCCCCAGTTCTTCTTGTGGCTGATCTTGGGTGCGTTGGGGCGGCGGATCGAGCAGTCGTTGAACGCCCCGAGCGCGAACGGCCGCAGCGTGACGACCCTGTCGCCCTCCCACACCACGTCACAGGCCAACCCGACCTCGGGCTCGATCTGCAGGTTGAGCGGGCCGTCAGCCTCGGTCGTCTCGGGCACCATCAGCGCATCGTGCGATAGCGGGAACTCCCCCAGGAAGCTGTCGTGGCCGGGCGCGTACCACGGGAAGATGCCCTTGGGGGCGACGCCCTCGCTGGCGACGTTGACGAAATCGACTGCCTCACCGGCTTGTTCGAGATGCCCGGCGAAGTTTCCGGCGACGCCGAAGCCGAACCAGCTTTTGACCTCGTCGAGGTCGAGTTCGATCACGGTTGCAGGACCTCCGTCCCAACGTAAGGCACCAGGGCGGCGGGAACACGCACGCTGCCGTCTGGCTGTTGATGGTTTTCCAGGATCGCGACCAGCCACCGGGTGGTGGCCAGCGTGCCATTGAGCGTCGCCGCGATCTGCGGCTTGCCGTTCTCGTCGCGGTAGCGGGTGGCCAGCCGGCGGGCTTGGAACGTCGTGCAATTCGACGTCGAGGTCAGCTCGCGGTAGGCCTGCTGGGTGGGCACCCAGGCTTCGCAGTCGAATTTGCGTGCGGCCGACGACCCGAGATCCCCGGCAGCAACATCGATCACGCGGTAGGGCACGTCGATGAGCTCGAGCATCTGGCGCTGCCAGCCCAGCAGCCGCTGGTGTTCGGCCTCGGCGTCCTCGGGACGGCAGTAGACGAAGGCCTCCACCTTGTCGAACTGATGCACCCGGATGATGCCGCGGGTGTCCTTGCCGTAGCTGCCCGCCTCGCGCCGGAAGCACGACGACCACCCGGCGTAGCGCAGCGGGCCATCGGACAGGTCGAGGATCTCGCCGGAGTGATAGCCGGCCAGCGGCACCTCCGAGGTGCCGACCAGATACAGGTCGTCCTCCTCGAGGTGGTAGATCTCGTCGGCGTGGGCGCCGAGGAAGCCGGTGCCGGCCATCACCTCGGGGCGCACCAACACCGGCGGGATCATCAAGGTGAAGCCGTTGTCGGTCGCCAACCGCACCGCCAGCTGCAGCAGGCCGAGCTGCAGCAGCGCGCCGCGGCCGGTCAGGAAGTAGAACCGCGAACCGGACACCTTCGCGCCGCGTTCCATATCGATGAGCCGCAGCGCCTCACCGAGCTCGAGGTGGTCCTTCGGGTTCTCGATCTGCGGCGGCTCGCCCACCACCTCGAGCACGACGAAGTCGTCCTCGCCGCCGGCCGGAACACCGGAGATGATGACGTTCTGAAGGCCCATGTGCGCGGCGCTGAAAGCCGCTTCGGCTTGGGTCTGCTCAGATTCAGCCGACTTGACCGCAGCTGCAAGTTCTTTAGCCTGTTCGAGCAGCGCGGGCCGCTCGTCCGGGGACGCCGAACCGACCTTCTTACTCGCGGCCTTCTGCTCGGCCCGCAGTGAATCGGCGGTCGATATCGCCGCCCGGCGCGCGGTGTCAGCGAGCAGCAGGGCGTCGACGAGGCCCGGGTCCTCACCACGGCTGAGCTGGGACCGCCGTACCGCATCGGGGTCGTCGCGCAGCAGTTTCAGGTCGATCACGCCCGCAACCCTAGCTATTGCCGTCGGCCGCCGCGTCGGCCCCTCCGACCGATCGCACAGCACAACCCCATAACAGTACAACTGCATCACTTGTCACACGCCTCGCCGTGGCTGCCACAATGGAGGCGATGTTGCAGTTATCCGACCGCGGGGACGTGACGCCAGAGCTGCCCGAACCGGGCGCGCCGCGGCGCACTTTTTTGGGCACTTTCCAGGCCGCCTCGACCCGTCGGGTACTACTGCTGACCGCGCTCGGCGCCCTGCTGATCGCCGGTGTTGTGACCGCCCTGCCGATCGGGCTCAACAACCGCTTGGCCGGGTACGCGGGCTCCGACCCGCTGTCGGGCGCCAAGGGCACCGCCGCATTCGCCAACGCCAAGGCCGGCAGCTGCCTGAACTGGCCGGGCAAAGACCCCGACTCGGCCACCATCGTGGACTGCAAGAACGACCACCGCTTCGAGGTCGCCGAATCGGTCGACATGCGGACATATCCAGGAACCGAATACGGACCCGACGCCGCGCCGCCGACCGCCGCCCGCATCCAGCAGATCAGCCTCGAGCAGTGCCAGCCCGCCGTTGAGCGCTACCTCGGCGACAAGTTCGATCCCAACAGCAAGTTCACGATCAGCATGCTGTGGTCCGGCGACAAGGCGTGGAAGCAGGACGGCGAGCGGCGCATGCTGTGCGGGCTGCAGCTGCCCGGACCCGACGGTCAGCAGACCGGGGTCAAGGGCCGGGTGGCCGAGGTTGACCAGTCCAAGGTCTGGCCGGCCGGCACCTGCCTCGGGATCGACCCGCCCACCAGCCAGCCCACCGACGTGCCCGTCGATTGCGGCGCGCCGCACGCCATGGAGGTCACCGGCTCGGTGAATCTGGCCGAGAAGTTCTCCGGGGCGATTCCGTCGGAGGCCGACCAGGACGGGTTCATCAAGGACGCCTGCACGCGGATGACCGACGCGTACCTGGCACCCCTGCAGCTGCGCTCCACCACCCTGACGCTGATTTACAGCACGATCTCGCTGCCGAGCTGGACCGCGGGCAGCCACCAGGTGGCCTGCAGCATCGGCGCCACCCTGGGCAACGGCGGGTGGGCGACGCTGATCAACCCCGCCAAGGGTGCGCTGCTGATCAACGGGATGCCGCCGACCCCGCCGCCGGACATTCCGCAGGAGCGGCTGAGCCTGCCGTCGATCCCGTTGCTGCCGTCTGCCCCGACGACGCAGTACTCGCCGTCGACCAGCGACAGCAGTCAGTCCAGTCAGTCCAGTCAGTCGAGCGAGACCCAGCACCTGCCGCAACAGGCGACACAACAGTCGCAGGCACCCACCACGACGGCGGCGCCCAGCACCACCGCGGGCGCGCCGCCGCAGGACGGCAACGTCCTCAACGGCCAGTTCGTGCCCGCGCAGCCAGGCCAACCGCCCGTCGACGCACCCCCGATGGATGGCCCTCCCCCCGCCGACGCGCCGCTCCCCGCGGCACCCCCGCCCGCGGGCCCGCCGCCCGGACCAGCTGACGCCGTTCCTCCGCCGGCTTAGTGCCCGTACAGATGGACCGGCAACGGTTCGAGGAATTGGTCGGCGACGCACTGGATCTGATTCCGCCCGGACTCGCCAAGGCGATCGACAACGTCGTGATACTCGTCGAGGATCACCACCCAGAAGATCCTGATCTGCTGGGCCTCTACGAGGGCGTCGCGCTCACCGAGCGCGATTCCAGTTACGCCGGATCACTTCCGGACACAGTCACCATCTACCGCGAGCCGCTGCTGGACATGTGCGACACCGAAGCCGACGTGGTCGAGGAAGTCGCGATCACGGTAATCCACGAGATTGCACACCATTTCGGCATTGACGACGATCGATTGCACGAATTAGGTTGGGGCTAAACCACTCTCAGCGCGCTGGGTCGCCGTTCCAGATGAAACTGTTGACATACTTGCCCATATCCTGAGCGATCTGCACGTTGGCGCCCGACGGCAGGCCGGGGCCGAAGTCCGGGCCGAACGCGTGATAGGGGCCGACCGCACCGGCCACCAGCGCCAGGTCGTTCTTGACCGAAACCAGCAGCACCGTGCGGATGCGGATGTAGCTGTTGCTGGTGCCCTGCGGCCACGAGTCGGCCACCTCCCCGTACCCGCGCTGGTAGCCGACCATCGCGTTGGGGATCTCGTAGGCGATCTTGGCGTCGGGGAACTTCTGCTTCAGCAGATCCCTGGCGATGGTCTGCGCGTCGCGACCGCGGGCCGGCTCCGAGAACAACTGCAGGACACCGGTATCCCCGCCAGTGAACTTCGCGGTCACCCCGTTGCCCTTGGTCTCGACCTCGTATGCCGAACCGGGCACCGGGTAGGACACCGAGAACGACCCGTCCGGCGCGGTGAAGCGCGGCAGCCCCGTGACCGGTGTGCCCATCGGCGGGGCACCGCACTCCGGCGGGCACATGTAGCGCGGCGCCTTCTTGGTCACCATCAGTGACACCCCGACCAGTGTCAGGGCGACGACGACGATGCCGGCGACCCACAATCCGACGGTGCGGCTGAACCGGACATGACGAATCTCGGGGGCGACATAGGTGCCTGGCGGCAGCGCGTAGCCAAGGAACTGCTCCGACTCGGGAGCAGCCGAGGGTGTGGTCACGAGCCCTCCGTGGCGACCTGACGCACCGGCCGGGCCTCGCGACGCTCGTTCCTCGACGCACGTGACGACGCCCGCGTCGCCACGCCGCAGGCCGGGCAGAACGCCATGTCCGGCACGACGTGATGACAGTGGATGCAGAGCAGCGGCTCGTCCTGCTCGATCGGATCAGGTGCTTCGTGCATCAGCGCGAGCTGCACGGCGATCCGCAGCAGCACCACGACGACCAGGGTCAGGACGACGTGGACTATGAGCATCCGCAGTTGTGGCATTCCCATGATGTCGGTGACCGCGGCGCAGGTGTGAATCACCACGACCACGACCGCCAGGACCCACAGCGCGGCACGAATCCGGCCGGGATGCTCATGCGGGTTGGAGGGCTGCCCCTTGAACCACAGGGCAATGCCGACGGTGCCGCCGGCCGCGGCGGCGGTCAGCGGGATCGTCACGCCGCAGAGGATGGCTTCGACGAGCAGGCTCAGGAACGGCCTGCTGTGCACCAGCAGCCCGCTGGCGAATTGCGGAGCCAACCGGGTCAACGTCGATCCGGCGGCGAACATCAGTGCCGCCAGCGCACCAATAACGAAGCCGTCCAACGACTCTCGCGACTTAGGCTGAAGCAGGCGGACGAGGACGGTTGGCACCAGCATCAGGATCATGCCCCCGGCGGGGATCGCCACCCCCTCGCGCATGAGGTGGTGGATCGCCAGGCCGGCGGCCATCGGGACACCATAGGCGCGGGCGACCATCTGGCCGGTCAGCAGCACCCAGCCGACGCCGAGGGCCGCACCCAGCGTGCCGGCCAACACGACCGCCCAGACGGACATATCGCGGTAGACGGACGACTCACTGAGGTAGAGCACGAACAGCAGCGGCAGCCCTAGCGCGGCGACGGTGATCAGCGCTGCCGGCATCTTGATGACGGCGAACAGCACGAGCCCGACGAGCACGAGCGCGAGCCCCACCCGAAATGGCGTGCGCGACCGCTGCGGCAGATGAGGGAACAGGGAGCTGGCGATCGCGGGCCGCATCACGCTCTCGCCGGGAGACGCGCCGAAGACGTCACCGCGCAATGAGCGCAGCCAGCGCGGTCCCCGCGTGGGCTCCGAGGCCAGGTGACCGCCGCAGTAACCGCAGAACGCTCCGGCCGGAACGTCGATCTGGCAGACGCCGCACTCCATCGTCGGCACTTCGTCGTCGTCGTCCGGGTGGGTCATCCGACCACTTTCTGGGTCACCAGAATATTCTGCGCCAGGTTTTCGACATTGGGCGTGCCAAGGCCGGTGACCAGGTCGTAGCCCGGGCCCGCATCGTCCACCGCGTTGCCGCCGAGGACGACGTCGCGAAACGCCGGCAGTGGTGTGCCCTCGGCGATGGTGTACAGAATCGGATTGATATTGCCGATCAGCGAGCCGCCCTTGTCGACCACGTACTGGTTCATCAATGCGGTCATCCCGGCCCAGACGGGCGCCGCCAGCGACGTGCCGCCGCCGATGATCACCTGCTGGTTGAACACGATCTGCACGCCGGTGAACGGGTCGGCGACGGCAGCGATGTCCGGCGTGAGCCGCTTGCCGCCACCGTTGGGGACATTCAGATGCTGTTGCCAGTCCGGGCGATCGAAGAGCGCCGACACACCGCCACCGGTGCCCTGGGACAGCGGCGGGTCGAACCATGACTGTTCGGCCAGCCAACCGCCCTTGGCGTCGGTCGACACTGTCGTGCCGCCGACGTCGGTCATCTCCGGCATCGACGCCACCGCATCGAGCCCGACGTCGTTGTTGCTCGGCGGCGACGACCACTCGTCGCCGCCCTTGCAGTCGAGGCCGGCCAGGTCACCGCTGGCGTCGAACGCGGTCGTGCCGGAGCGGTGCGCGGCGGACAGCGCCGCGCGCACCGGCGCCAGGTCGGCGGCGGTGATGAGCTTGTCGCAGCCCCAGCCGATGGAGAAACTCCACACCGCACCCGGATAGCTCCGCGCGGTGTCCTCCATCAGTTTCGCGATCTTCTCGTACGACCCGTCACCCTCGACGGTGGAGCGGGCGTTGACCAATACCTTCTTGGCGTCCGGCGCGATGCCGTGGATCGCCTCGAGGTCCATGGTGGCCTCGCCGCGGCGGGCCGGCGGCATGCCGCCCACGACATCCGGGGTGAATTTCGGGAGGTTGAAACTGGTCGCGAAGGTGTCGAGGTCGGCTTGGTCGAAGCCGTCGAAGGCGAATACGACGACGGTGGTGCCCTTGCCGGTATAGCCCTTGTCGTGCAACGGCATCGCGTTGTAGGTGCGCAGCAGCGCGCTGGGATTCAGACCTTGGTCAGGGACCTCGAGCGGAAGCATCCAGACCTTCGACTCGCGGTGCGGCGTGTAGCCGAGAATGCGGCCGAGCCCGGCCACCTCCACGTTGAGTGATTGCGGAACGGACGGCTGCTGGGGCGAGGCGTAGAACACCTGGCCGCGCTTACCCCGGTAGTCATGGACGTCGACATCGAAGGCGCCAGACACCGCGGCGGGTGCACCTTCCAGGATCGCCCAGCTGTCTCCCGGCCGCCAGCGCACCGAAAGGTTTTGTCGGACAGCCCATCCCATCAGAAGGTCAGGGCGTGAATCGTCGCGCAGCGCAGCGGTCAGCTGGACATGGTCGGTGTGTGCCGGACCGAGGTCGACCGAGCTGGCGAGCAGAGACGCGTACGGGCCGCTGATCACCCCGGACTCGGCGGGTGCCGAGGACCGATGGAGATCAGCGACCAGTACTGCGGCTGCGGTCAGCACCCCCAGCAGTCCCACCACTGACAGCGCGCGAAGGCGATGTACCCCGATCACTGTCGGCGGCAGGTCACTGCGGAGGGATGCGGACCGAGTGGCTCAGTTGCCGCCGGTGATGACGTTGCCGGGCAGCGCGGTCGGTGCCGGCGGAGCCTTGACAGTGGGTGTGAAGGAGTTGGGGCCGCCAGGCGACACAGCCTTCTCCGTGGGCGACGGCGCGGGAGCGCTCGTCGTCGTGGTCGGCGTGGTGCTCTCCGGCGCCTTGTCCTTGTCCTTACCGCAGGCGGTCAGTGTGCCCATGCCGACGATCGCGAGCCCGCCAGCACAAAGCGCAATCTGCCGAGTCAAACGACCTGACATCATGATCTGTCCTTACTTTTCATGCCGGGTTGGTTATTGCGTCGCTGGCTGGCCCGGCAGTTCACCAGCCGCCCACCCCCGAAGGGCGGAGGACACTCAAGATATCTCACCTCACCAGCAATTGCATAGCAACTTTTGCTACGGGCGAAAACAACGGGCTCTGACCCCGCGTGGCAACGACGTTTTGACGGGCCTCGATGTTAGGAACGAAGCATGGTACGAAGCTGTCGAGAATGCGCCGCTGGCCTGGGACATTGCCACGGAACGCTGATAAGCCACGCGCTGCATCGCGCGGAGTGCACCGAGGACGGATGTGAAACTCCCGAACTGGTTTTTCATACTTTGGTAATAGATTGCGACACGGTCGGCTGCGACTGCTTTCAGCAAACTATGGGCCGGTTGGCTGGGTAATTCCTGTCAGCCCATGGGGTCGACGGATTCCAGCGCGTCCTCAATCGGGTGGACGTCGGGCTCGGGGTAGAACGGTGGGCTGAGGGCTCCCCACTGCACGCAACTCCAGCGGCCGTCGGTGATCGGCGACAAGGCCACCGCCTCGGTGTTGGCCAGATGGTGGTCGAGCACGAAACTGCTCTCCACACCGGCCAGCGTGGCCGCGACCAACCGGATCGCCGCGCCGTGGCTGACCACGACGATGTCCTCGGACCACGCGTGGTTGTCCAGATAGCGCAGCCGCAGGTCGGTGATCACCGGGAGGTAGCGGTCCAGAACATCGCTGGCGCTTTCCCCGCCGGGCATGGGGACCGCGAGCTCGCCCTGGTGCCACCGCTGGTAGATCGCGTTGAACTCCGCGACCGCGTCGTCGTCGTTGCGATTTTCCAGTTCGCCCGCCTGCACCTCGTGGATACCGTCGAATTCCTCGGCGGACAGCCGCAATTGAGTGGCGATCTCGGCCGCGGTCTGGGCGGCCCGCCGGGCGACCGAATGCACCAGCAGGCCGGGCGGACGGCTGCGGGCCATGGCGAAATCGCGCGCCTGTTCCCGGCCGAGGTCGGTGAGATCGGCCCCGGGCGGGCGGGTGTCGAGGCGGCGCTCGACGTTGCCGTGGGATTGCCCGTGGCGCAGAAGGATCAGCCGTCCACTCATGTCGGATCGCCCTCACGAAGTCGGGCCAGCCACCGGCCGGCCTCGTCGAGTTGTGGCGGCGTCGCACCGGCCGCCGATTCCGTCGGCCACGAGCCGAGATAGCGAACGTCGGCACAGCGCCGATGCAAGGCCTTGAGCGCCTCGGCGACCGCGCTGTCGTCGATGTGGCCGACGCAGTCCAGGAAGAAGACGTAGGTACCGAGTTCGGTTCGGGTGGGCCGAGATTCGATCCGGGTCAGGTCGATGTCGCGGATGCCGAATTCGGTCATCGCCGACACCAGCGCACCAGGCGTGTTGGCGATCCGCAGCACCACCGAGGTGCGGTCGGCGCCGGTGCGGGCGGGCGGTGCGCCAGGGCGACCGACGAGGACGAACCGCGTCCTGGCATTGGGTTCGTCGACAACCCCGTCGGCCAGGGTGGACAGGCCGTAGCGCTGCGCGGCCAGCGCCGTGCTCACACCGGCATCGGCGCGACCGGCAGCCACCTCCTTGGCGGCCGCGGCATTCGAATTGGCCGGAATCAGACCGGCTTCCGGCAGATGCTCGGCCAGCCACCGGCGCACCTGCGCGGCGGCGATCGGAAACGCCGCGACAGTGCGCACCGAGTCGCGGTCGCTGCCGTCGCGCACGACGATGCTGAACGCGACGTTCAGCGTCAGCTCGGCGTAGATCTGCAGCGGCGCGCCCGTGGCCAGGCTGTCGAGGGTGGGCAGCACGCTGCCCTCGATGGAGTTCTCGATCGGTACACACGCAAAATCGGCTGTGCCGTCCCGGACGGCGGCCAGGGCCGCCGGGGTGCTGTCCGTCGGCTGCGGTTGCGCGGGATCGCCGCCCGGAACCACACCGGCAGCGCACATCTTGAGAAGTGCCGCTTCGGTGAACGTGCCCTCGGGACCGAGGTAGGCGATGCGGGCCACGGTCCAACCCTATCGGGTCGGTCGTAAGGGAAAGCCTTGCGTGACCCGGCGGCGATAGTTAACTTAGGCTTACCTCACTAACTGGAAGGGTGCGCGATGACCTCAGCGACGCTCACTACGCCGTCCACCGCCGAACGCGTCCGCAGCGCCTGTGCGCGTGCTGCCGGCGCGATGCTGGTCGCCGACGATGTCGCCCCGGCCACGACACCCATTCACCACCTGCTGCCCGGCGGCTCCTTCGCGGTCAGCCTGCCGATCGAATCGGCGCTGGCCGTCCGTGCCCGCGCGGCCGGTACCGATGGCGTCGCAGCAGTCCTGGAACTCACCGACTTCGCCCCGCTGCCATTGCGCGAACCCGTGCGGTCGCTGGTGTGGATCCGCGGCCGAGTGCAAGGCGTGCCCGAACACGCGGTGCGCACGATGGTCGACATGATCGCCACCGATCACCCCAACCCGGCACTGCTGGACATCGGATCGGGGCAGGTCCTGCTCCTGCTTGAGGTGGAATCCGTGGTGGTCGCCGACGCCGCCGGCGCCGAGACCGTCGGGCTGCACGATCTGATGGTCGCCCAGCCGGACCCGTTCTGCGAGTTCGAGTCGGCCTGGCTGTGCCATCTGGACAGCGATCACCCCGAGGTGCTCGCCCGGCTGGCCGGCAAGCTGCCCGCGCCGCTGCGGCGCGGCCGGGTCCGTCCGCTGGGGCTGGACCGCTATGGCGTCCGGCTGCGCGTCGAGGGCAGCGACGGTGACCATGACGTGCGCCTGCCGTTCGGCGAGCCGGTGCAGGACGTGCCCGGCCTGGGCCGGGCCATCCGACTGCTGATGGGTTGCCCGTTCGTCAACGGGCTGCGCGCACGGCGGATGTAGGGCCATTACCGTGGCGGGGTGAGCACCACCCGCGACGAGTTCCTCGCCACCGACCGGCGTGGCCTTCGCATCGAAGTCGCCGTCATGCTCGCCGTCACCTTCGGCGTCAGCGCTGTCATCGCGATGCTGCAGCTATTCGATGCGGTGCTCTCCGGGCTTGCCGGGCACCGAGTTCGGTTGAACCCCAACCTGTCCCGCTACGACCTGATCAACCTCGGCCTGAACCTGGCGTCGATCGCCCAGCTGGTGGCGTGGGGCACCCTCGGCCTGTATCTGTTGTGGCGCAGCGGCATCACGCCGACCCGGCTCGGGCTGGGACGGCTGCGCTGGCGCGTCGACGTGCTGGGTGGACTCGGCCTGGCCGCGCTGATCGGTATCCCAGGCCTGCTGCTGTATCTGGCGGGCCGTTGGCTCGGGATGACGGCCGACGTGGAGCCCGCCGCGCTGCACGACACCTGGTGGCGCATCCCGGTGCTGATCCTGTCGGCGTTCGCCAACGGCTTCGCCGAAGAGGTCGTGGTCGTCGGCTACCTGATCACCCGGCTCAAACAGCTGGGCCTGAGTCAGAACCGGGCGATCCTGGCCTCCAGCGTGCTGCGCGGGGCGTACCACCTCTATCAGGGCTTCGGGGCCGGGCTGGGCAATCTCGTGATGGGTGTGGTCTTCGGGTACGCCTGGTGCCGCACCGGCCGGTTGTGGCCGCTGGTGATCGCGCACGGCGTCATCGACACGGTCGCGTTCGTCGGGTACGTCGCACTCGCCGGTCATCTTGGCTGGCTCAAGTAAGCCAGACACGTAAATTGACCTGGTGAGCGAGCACTGGCCGCCGGATCCGCCGACCGAGCGGATACCGCGTCAAGCGCCGCCACCTTCTCAGCGGCCGCCGCATGAGCCGTCCCAGGTGATCCGGCGCGACCCGGATCGCCGTCCGCCGCCACCACCACCCCGAGCTCCGACGCCACCGCCACCCCGACAGCCACCGCCCCCACCGCGGCAGGCGCCTCCACCCCCGCCACCGCGGCGACCTCCTCCGCCGCCGCCCACTTCGCGGCCGCCTGCTTCGCGACCGCCCACTCCCCCGGCGACCGCACCGCCGAAGCCGAAACGCAAAAGGCGTTGGGGCCGAAGGGTTTTCGTCACCCTGGTCGTCGTGCTATTGCTCGCGGCCGGCGGCCTCGTCGGCGGCGCCGTCTGGATCGACACCAGCCTGCACCGGGTTGCGGTGTTCGACTATGCCGAGCGGCCCGCCGCGGGCGCAGGCACCACCTGGCTGCTCGTCGGCTCCGACAGCAGAGCCGGACTGACTCCGGAACAGCAGGCCGAACTGACCACCGGCGGCGACTTGGGTAACGGCCGGACCGACACGATCCTCGTGGTGCACATCCCGGCGCTCGGCTCCAGCGCCCCCACCACGATGGTCTCGATCCCCCGCGACTCCTACGTGGACATCCCCGGCCACGGCAAGGACAAGATCAACGCCGCCTTCGCCGAGGGCGGCGCACCGCTGATGGCCCAGACCGTAGAGCAGGCGACGGGCCTGCGTCTCGACCACTACGCCGAGGTGGGTTTCGACGGGTTCTCGGTGGTGGTCGACGCCCTCGGCGGCATCCAGGTGTGCCCGGCCGATCCGATCGATGACGCGCTGGCCGGGATCAACCTGCCCGCCGGCTGCCAGACCCTCGACGGGCGCAACGCCCTGGGCTATGTGCGATCCCGGGCGACCCCGCGCGCCGATCTGGACCGGATGGTCCACCAGCGCGAGTTCATGGCCGCGGTGATGCACAAGGCCAGCAGCCCCGGGGCGTGGCTCAATCCGTGGCGCTGGTATTCGGTGCCGCACGCCGCCGTCGGGTCACTGACCGTCGACAACGGTGACCACGTCTGGGACCTGGCGCTGCTGGGCTGGGCGCTGCACGGCTCGACCACCGCGATCACGGTGCCGATCGGCGAGTTCACCGGGAGCGACTCCGGCTCGGTGGTGGTGTGGGACTCCGATGCGGCCGATCAGTTGTTTTCAGCGCTGCGCACCGATTCGGCGATCCCGCAGCAGGTGCTCGACGCGCAGCCCTAGTCGCCGGGGACGGCCAACGGGTTCTGGAGCCAGGCCTTGGTGCGTCCCGGATGGTTGGTGGCGATCCAGCCGACCCCCAGATCGCGGCAGTAGCCGATGTCCTCGTAGTGGTCGACGGTCCAGCAGTACATCGCGCGCCCCTGGGCAGCGGCCCGGTCGACGAGCTCGGGATGCTCCCGCAGCGTCGCGATCGACGGCCCAACGGCCGTCGCCCCGACTGTCGTGGCGGCGCTGCCGCCCAGATACCGCGAGGTCTCGCCCAGCAGCACGGTCGGCAGCAGGGGTGCCGCGCGGCGGACCCGCCACACCGCCGCAGCCGAGAACGACATCACCACCGCACGGGATAGATCCGCCGAGGCCGGCGCGGCGATGCCGTAGCGATGCAGCAGGGCCAGCACCTTGCTCTCCACCAGCCCGCCGTAGCGCACGGGGTGCTTGGTCTCGACGAACAGCTTCACCGGCCGGTTCCAGTCCAGCACCAGGCGGACCAAGTCGTCGAGGGTGAGCAGACCCGTGCCGATCGGCGGATCGTCGGATTGCGCGCTGCTGTGCCACGCCCCCCAATCCAGCCGTTTGAGTTCAGCCAGCGTCATCTCGCTGACCAGACCCGTACCTGTCGACGTGCGGTCTACCCTCCGGTCGTGCACACACACCAGATGGCCGTCGCGGGTCAGCCGGACGTCGCACTCGACTCCGTCGGCGCCTTCAGCCAGCGCGAGCTCGTAAGCAGCCAGCGTGTGCTCGGGCCGCTCGGCCGAAGCGCCACGGTGGGCAACCACGAAGGGCTGCCCGCCGTGCGGTTCGGCGGCCGAGTGCATACGCCTATGCTGCCGGTTCCTGTTGGTCCGGCTCAACCGCTGGCGGCGATTCGGGCGCTGGCGGCGATTCGGCCTCGGCAGGCTGCGCCGGGGGCTGGTCCTGGCCCACCACCACCCACCGGTGCAGCGGCCGTTCGACAGGCTTGCGCACGAAGGCGTCGAATACCTGCCACAACAACACCAGCACACCCGCACCCAGCAGGTAGGCGACGATCATCGTCACGGTGTTGTCGGCGATCCCCTGCGGTTTGTTGGTGAAACTCGTGGCGATCCCGAAGATCGATACCGCCGTCGACAGGATCCAGGCGATCCACCAGGCCGCGATCGGTCCGCGCAGCCGGGCCTGCGTCTGTTCGGCGTGGGCGAGTTCGATGACGTAGAGCGGTGCCCAGACAAGGTTGGCGACCGGCACCAGACATCCGGCCCAGAGGGCCCAGGCCGGTCGCGGGTCGTCCTGCCCGAGGTGTTGATAGACCGCAGCGCGGCGGGTGATCAACCACGACGTCGTGACGACGGCGGTCAGGATCACTGCCACGATCGCGGCCAAGCTGGCCAACACGCCGAGCCACAGCGCCGCGCCGGCGACCAGAGGCGACAGCAGCGACGTCCGGTTGATCAACAGCAGCACGTAGCGAACGATGTGGAGCGCCGCTGCCAGGCCGAAGATGGTGATCGCCGAGAGCAGCGCCGCGCGGACGGTGACGGGCGCTGGCCCCTGCTTGACGGCTTCGTCCTCGCCCGGCGCCGACGGCACGAGATGGTCGCCAAGGCCCCACCGCGGGATGTAGGCGTAGCGCGGCGTCGGCCCGAGCGGACGACGACGACGACGCGGCGGGGGCGGCGGACCTGGCCGAACGGCGATCCAGCGGAAACCCTGCGGCAGCCGCGGTCCACCGGTCTGGGATCCCGGTGGCCTGGCCGGCGGGTGGCTCGTGGCGCCTGGGCTCCAGCGCGGATCTGGCGGATTGACCGGTGCCATCAGGGCGCCATTGCAGCGCGGGCACCAGCCGCGCTGGCGATCGCGCACGTTCCACCGTGTCCCGCACTGGGAGCACACCTGAATCACGCGGACCAGCCTAGCGAGCGCAACTGGAGTCCGGAGTGCCGCGGCAGGGCCGCAATGGGTGCGGATTGTGGCACGCAGTGCATCTTCGGCGATCTGGGACGTGCAGCAATGACTGGACTATCCACAGTTTCCACAGGTTTATCCACAGGCCTCCGCAGTGGTGAATGGGCACTGAGCGCACCATCTCGCCACGGAGACAGGCAGTATCTGTGGATAACCCGACAACCCGGAAGCGCCCTGATCAACAACTTGGTAACGGGCGAGCGAAATCTGTTGCCTCGCTAACCGTCCAAAGAGACGCTGCGACGCGCCGAGCGACACGCCGAGACCCGCAAGCCAACTGTGATCTTGGATACCCCCTTTCTCGATCAACAAACCGCCAACTTTTTCAACCGGTGTTCAGGTGCCGTGGTTGAGACGATTTTCCTCGGGGTACAGGAGGGGTTATGATCGCGCTCACAGAAGAGCGTGTGACTAACTTCACTGGGGGCGGTAGTTGAACATGCAGGTCAGGACGGTGTGATGGCATCTCAATCAGTCCGGGCGCAGTCTGCGTCCCAGCCGTCGCACTGGCACGTCTCATCGGCGACCTGTAACCGCTCGTACATGCTGGCCGCCCTGCGCGCCGGGGTCATCGCCCTCGTCCTGCTGGGCATCCTCGCCGTCATCGTCTTGTTCTGAGCCGGCCCCGGCTTCGCCGGCCGCGCGCCGAATCCGCACCTAGTTCGCACCCGTGTCGCCTTGCCGCCATGCGCTGCGTGCCGCATCCTGAGTTGAACCGACCCGCTGTCGTGTCGCACTGACATACCGAATGTCGCGGAGGCGAGATGGAAAATGGTTCCGGGCGTGCGGTCGAAATCGCCCCCTTTCATTCTCGCGGTGCCCTGAAGGGCTTCGTCGTATCCGGCCGCTGGCCGAACTCGACGAAGGAGTGGGCGCAACTCCTGATGGTCGCGGTACGTGTTGCCTCGCTGCCCGGATTGCTCTCCACCACAACCATTTTCGGCGTTCGGGAGGAGCTGCCCGACATGCCGCAGCCGGGCACCGTCGGCCTGGTCCTCGCCGAAGGTCCGGTGGTGGGCGAGTTTGCAGTCCCGCCAGGGCATTTCGCTGACAGGCAGCCACCCGCGCTGTTGATGCTTCACCCACCATCCGAGACCATGCCGTCGCTTCCGGAATGCTCTGGAGCAGCATCGGGTTGCGTTCTGTTGCCGGGCATTCCTCACCTGGGCTTAGAGCACCGTGCGGCGTGGGTCGAGGCCGAGTCGGACGGAACCATCACCAGCATGGTGAGCCGGGTCGGCGTCGACCCGATCAGCCACCCCGACACTGCGATTCTGGCGATGCTCCTTGCCGCGTAGCCGGTTTTGAGGGTGCCCGAACTTTCTTGCGTGGTATCCCAAATTTATTGCTGCTGTTGGGTTTTCGACTCGTAAGAGTTGCGCGCACCGTTCGAGTGCCCGTATTGTTGGCCCCAGCGAAGGGGAGTAGCCCCCAATCGGACAATCGACATACTGGCCTGGCGCGCATACCGCAGGGCCCGGTTGTTCGGCCGGCGTAAGCGCCGGTGGGCGAGACCTTCGGCCGTGAAAACCGTTAGTGGTTGTCGGCCGGAGGCATCTGTACCGCCCCTGACGACAGCCACCCGAATGAGGAGTGCTGGGTGCTCGCCGCGCTATTCCTGAGTTTCGCCGTCATCTTCGTCGCCGAATTGGGCGACAAGTCACAACTGATGGCCATGACGTTCGCGCTGCGCCATCGCTGGTGGGTCGTGCTGAGCGGTATCACCGTCGCAACGACGGCCGTGCACCTGATTTCCGTCGCTGTCGGCCACTACCTCGGCGCCGCACTGCCCACCCATGTGCTCGGCATCCTCGCCGGTGTTGCCTTCGTTATGTTCGGGCTGTGGACGCTGCGTGGGGACAAGCTGTCCGACGACGAGGCCTCCCGGGCCCAGCGGACCACCGCGCCGGCCTTCTTCGCCGTGACGTCAGCTTTCCTGCTAGCTGAGCTCGGCGACAAGACGATGCTCGCGACGATCACCCTGGCCGCCGACAACGACTGGGTCGGGGTGTGGATCGGGTCGACCATCGGCATGGTCGCCGCCGACGCGCTGGCCATCCTGGTCGGAGCCCTGGCCGGCAAGCACCTGCCCGAGCGGCTCATCCAGCTGGGCGCAGCCGCCCTGTTCCTGGTGTTCGGGGTGTCGATGCTCATCGACGGGGCATTCCCCACGGCGCCCGCCATCGTCGGCATCGGAATTTCGGTGGTCCTCGTCGCGCTGGCCGCGGCTGCGACTCGCGCACTGCCGCCACGCCTGCGACCCGCCGTGCTCCGCACCGACGCCGCACCAGCGTCGAAGGGTGGGGCGGCGGGTGGCGAGTCGGCATAACCGCACTTACAGCAAAGTAGATTTCCGCAACAGCACTCGATACCCTCGGTTGCTCAGGGTACTCTCAGGTTCTTGAGCGAGCGATTATCGGTCAGCTGCTACGCCAAGAGGCCTGCCACCATGCGTTTCTTTGCCTCAGCGTGGGCGCTGAGCAGGTAGCGACCTGAGAAAATGCCCGCATGAATGTTTGCCAGTACGCCGAAAATGTCCGCGTGCGTCAATTATCCGGTAGTTTGCACTTGGTTGTCAGCGGATGTGTCGCTACGATGATCAGCAAATAAGCCAACGGAAATGACCGCTCTTCTGCATGTGGAGGTCAACAAAGATGAGCACGACGTTCTCGGCCCGACTGAATCGCCTGTTCGACACGGTGTATCCCCCCGGCCGGGGTCCTCATACCTCTGCGGAAGTGATCGCCGCGCTGAAGTCTGAAGGCATCACGATGTCCGCTCCGTACCTGTCGCAGCTGCGCTCAGGCAACCGGACCAACCCGTCGTCGACCACCATGACGGCGCTTGCCAACTTCTTCCGGATCAAGCCGCAGTACTTCACCGACGACGAGTACTACGAGAAGCTCGACAAGGAGCTGACCTGGCTGGCCAACATGCGCGACGAGGGTGTGCGGCGCATTGCCGCACGGACCGTCGGGCTGTCCCCAGAGGCCCAGCAGGACATCGTGTCGAAGGTGGATGAGCTGCGTCGTCGGGAACACCTCGACGATTAGCCCGTCGCTCCTGTCACAGGAGTTTCGGCAACGTTAGATTCCGGTCAGCGCCGCGCGGCTTCACTGTCCAACGTGCGGTACTGGCGTGCGATCTCGAGGATCCATTCGCGATCCGAGCAGGTCTCTGGCTGCCCAAGCCAGCGCATTCCTGGGAACTGCCCCTGCCCTGCCGGGCGCGCCACTCGCGGCGTACGCCGTCCGGCATGGATCCACTTGGCGATCGCCATCGCCTGTGCGTCGGGTCTGACCGTCGGCCGCTCGACATCCGCCAGCACCTCGACCCCCGCGCCGTCCGGCGTGGCGGCCGCCAGATGCGCGGCCATCGTGGCTTCCAGGTACAGGGCGTCGGAGATCAGTGACAATCGCTCAGCCACCCGGAAAACCAGTGGGCCGCGCGGTCGTTCGCCGATCCCGACATCCGGCTGCCGCCGCTCGAGTTCGGTCAGCAGAGGGTCGATGAGACGCAATTCACGTCGTCCACCGAACCAGTCCTCCACGGCAGGCAACAGCGACCCCGCTGCGACGATCGCCATTGCGGCGCCCAGCAGCGTCGCCGCGGTTCCCACGCCCACGAGATGCGAGGTGCCGACGGCCCGGATCAGGAAGAACGCGCAGGCCGCCACGAGCAGCGCGATGCCCACGGTGAAGACGAACAACGCGCGGCCACGGCGGGTCCGGTTGGAGTGCCGCATTCCGGCCCACAGCGCCAACGTGAAGGCGAGCATCACGTACAGCAGCGGCAGCAGCCAGGGCAGCGAGGTGTTGGCCGACCCGAGATTGCGCCGCAGGTACTCCTCGGGAGATGTCTCGGGCTGCTGACCCGACAGGAAAAACAGCACCAACGTGGCGACACTGATCGCACCGGCCATGGCGTACTGCGCCGCCGCGATCCGGCGGATGACGGCGGGGCTGCGGGTCGACGCGACGCTGGTGATCATCACGCAGCTGCCCGCCGCACACCAGACCAAAGCCACCTGACTCAGGCCGATCGAGATATTCGACCAGTGCAGCGCGCTGTCGATCAGCAGCGTCAACGGTGGCCAGTTCAACGCGGCGACCAGAGCCAGACTGCCAAGGGCAACGATCATCGCCGAGCTGACCACCGACTGCTTGTTGACCAGCGCCCACCCGATGCGCAGGCCGGTCGCCATTCCCAGCAGACCAGCGATCACCCAGACGATCAACCAAACGCCTCTCCGAGGCGAACTTGCACGATCGAGGACCGGTCCGACGGCGACCGGCCCAGCCGATACAAGAGCAGCGCCGCGAAATCCTCGGCTTCCTGCTCGACGTCCTCACCGCCCGGGCCCATACATCCGGTGCGCTGGTTGAGCATGTAACCGATGAGGTCGTCGCTGGCCAGCTCCGCGACATCGCGGGCGGCCTCGGTGACCGGGATGCCGTAATGGCCGAGCACGAGGTGGCCCAGCTCATGGGCCAAGGTGCGGTCCCAGGTCGGCAGCCCATGCTGAATCAGGAAGACGTCGTGATCGGCGTATTGACGCCACTGACCGCAGACCCCGGCCGGCAAGTCGGCCATGGTGACTTCGATGAGACGGTCGCGGTCCTCGCTGACGGCGGCAACCAACCGGGTCAGGGAGATTTCACCGTGGCGGGGCGCGAGATCCAAGACGTCGTTGACTGCCGTGGTAACCCGGCGACTGGCCGACACCTCATCCCCCTTCTCCGTCGGCGACTGGGCTGCGATCGCACGCGGTCCGCGTCACTGCATGAATCGGGTGGTCCCCGCAGTCCGCACGACGTGGCCGGCTCTTGCTTGGCGATACCCGACGACCCCACCGAGTGCGGTCAGGGCGAGGATTCCGGCGAAACCCGGCAGGGCCACCGCCGCAACCTCGCCCATCTTGGCCTCTTGGAGGTATCTGGGATAGCCAACCCTAGTCGACGGTGGCATTTCTGTACCGGCTCCGGCGGACGTGGCGGGCGGCCGTTCGCGGGTCGTGGCGGATTCCCGACCGGGACCGGTCCGCGGGCCCGGCTCGGTACTCGGGCCGCCCGGGCGCATCGGCGGCGGGAATGCCGGCGGCGGCAATCCGATCATCGGCGGCATCGTGATGGGCGGCGGCTCCAGGCTGATGGGCCCGACCGTCCCGTGCTCGGCGCTGGCGACGGGAGGCTCCCCCGGCAGCCCCGGCTCTCCGGGCGGCGGAATCGTCCGCGGCCGGAGGTCAATGACACCTCCGCCGCCACCGCCACCGCCGCCGACCGCAGCGGGCGCCGGGGCAGTCAGGCTCGGCGCTTGAGGCATCCCGACGGACGGTGGCGGCCGATGCATCTGCGGGTCTGGTGGTAGCGAGAACGGAGGAACCTCCGCCTTCCCCGGGGGCAGCAGGCGCAGCCACCTGCCGCGATGCGGCCAGCCGTGCTGCGACCAGTCTGAATGCGACCCGTCGGAATGTGGCCAGTTGTGATGGCCGGGATGCCAATGGCCGCGACTACCCGAACCCGGCGTGGCGTCGTCGCCGCGGGGCTTTCCTGGGCCGCCGGGTCGATGGCCCCCGGGGCGCGCATCGTTGCTATCGGAACCACCACCGGCGCCTTGCCTGTCGTGGCTGTTACCAACCGTGCCGGGGTCGGCGCCGGCCGGTGTCGCCCAGAGCACGCCCGTACCGCCGCAGAGCAAACCGCACGCGATCACCCAGCTAATCGCTGCGGCCCTCATTGGCGAGCGGTTCACGACGTTCCTCGAGTTAGCGGCGCAGGTGGCGCCGCGTCGGATGGTTTGCAGATCATTGTGGCATATCCGCAGGTCGTGATAGGGCCCGTTGGGCCGGGCGATAGGGTTAGCTGACCCGATCGCGAGCGCGCCTCGCCGATCGCCGACGACCTACTCTGGAGGCATCAGGTATGGGCCTGTTCACCAAGCGCAAAAGCCGTGCGACGCGCCGCGCGGAGGCTCGAGCGATCAAGGCCCGCGCCAAGCTCGATGCCAAGCATTCGGCCAAAAACGAGGTGCGTCGCATCAAATCCGCCGAGCGTTCCGAGAACAAGGCGATCAGGGCCCAGTTGAAGGTCGCGCGCGACGCCGACCGAACCGCGGTCAAAGTTGCCGAAGCGCAACTGAAGGCAGCCCGCGAAGGCAAACTTCTGTCCCCCACCCGGATCCGGCGCGCGCTGACGGTGTCCCGGCTGCTGGCCCCTGTGGTCGTGCCCGTGGTCTACCGCGCCGCCATCGCGGCACGGGGGGCAATCGACGAACGCCGTGCCGATCGTCTCGGCGTGCCACTGAGCCAGCTCGGTCAGTTCTCCGGGGTCGGCGGGCAGTTGTCGGCGCGCATCGGCGGCGCCGAAAACTCGCTGCGGCAGGTGGCCGAGAAAAAGCCGAAAGATAGTGAGACCAAACAGTTCGTCGCCGCGCTGACCGAACGACTGTCCGCGTTGTCCGCGGCCGTCACCGCCGCGGAGAACATGCCAGGACCACGGCGCAGGGACGCCCATGCTGCGATCGCCGAGCAGCTCGACGGTATCGAGGCCGACCTGATGGCGCGCCTCGGCGTGCTGTGATGCGCCTCGCTAAGGCGGGCGCGCTCACCGCCGCGCTGATCCTGGGTTCTTGGTTAACTGCGGCGACGGCCGACGCGCACGTCCACGTCGATGCCGACCACCCGGTGCGCGGCGACTACGCACTGGTCACTTTCCAGGTGCCGAATGAATCCGAAAAGGGCTCTCCCACTACGAAAGTCACAATCTCACTGCCCGACGTCGCGTCGGCCAGCACCGATGTGATGGCCGGCTGGACCGCTGCCCTGGACCGCGACGCCGGCACCGGCACGTACCGATCCGTCACCTTCACCGCGGCGCCGAACGCGGGCATCGGGGTGGGCCAGTTCGAGTTGTTCGCGATCTCGATCAAGTTGCCGGACAACGATTCCGCGACGTTCCCGGTGGATCAGACGTACGCCGACGGGACGGTCGTGCACTGGAACCAGCCGCCGCTGCCCAACGGCGACGAGCCCGACTACCCAGCGCCGGTGCTGGCGCTGATTTCCGCTCCGCCTGCTCCCAAGGAGCGGCACGCGGCGCCCGCGGCCCCCGCACCCACCACAGCCCCGTCGGTCAGTGCCGCGCCGACTTCGGGTGAGCACGCCGAACCCACTGCCGGCGCGGATAACACCGCCCGCGCCCTGGCCGGCGGTGCCCTGCTGGTGGCCGCGATCGGCGTCGGCGTCGCGGTGGCCCGCCGACGGACTTGACGGCCATCCGGCGCGTTCTCGCGACCGCCCTGCTGATCGCCGGCATGGCGATGACCGGAATGGCGGTGGCCTCGGCTCACGCCGTGCGGATTGCCGCCGACCCAGCGCCCGATGCATCGCTGGCCAGCCCACCGTCGCGAGTCAGCGCCACCTTCAACGAAGCGCTGCACACCGACTTCGCCGCGATGACCGTCGTCGGACCCGACGGGAACCTTTGGTCCGATGGCACCCCGCAGGTACAAGGCGCGGTGGTCAGCACACGCGTGCGCCCGCTCGGCCCGGCCGGGAGCTACACCGTGAACTACCGGGTCACCTCTGCCGACGGCCACGTCGTGTCCGGCTCCTGGTCGTTCACCTTGACCGCGGCTGGCAGTGGTACACCCGGCCCGCCTGCGGCGGCGTCGACCCACACCTCCGAGCGGGCCCTCCCGGTCTGGCCCTTCGTTCTCGGCGCCGCGGCAGTGATCGCCTGTGGCGTCATGTGGTCGCGGCTCCGCCGATCGTGACGCTGGCCCACGCCGGTGAGCAGGGCCGGACAGCCGGCCCCCGCCTGGCATGATGGGTGCCACTGCTGGCGTTCGCGACTAGATATTGCAAAGGAGCAGCCAGATGGCCGATGCGCAGGATCAGCCCGACGAGAGCCGGGCCGCCACGCCGCCGGGGCCGCCGCCCCCAGAGAAGGCCGCTGCCAAAAAGCAGCCGGCCAAGAAGGCGGCGAAGAAGGCGGTGAAGAAGGCGCCCGCCAAGAAGGCGCCGGCCAAGGCCGCGGGGGCCACCGCTCCCGCCAAGAAGGTTCCGCCCACAACTGCGCCGGCGAAGAAGGCCGAGAGCAATGGCTCGCCGACGCTCGCCGCCGACAATGGCTCGCCGACGCTCGCCGCCGACAATGGCTCGCCGACGCTCGCCGCCGACAATGGCTCGCCGACGCTCGCTGTGGGCGCCCGCGCCGCGGCAGCCAACGCCAAGTCATCGGTGGAGCAGGCCGCCAACCCGGTGTCGCCGCCGGTGCCGGTGCCCGCCCCCTCGCCCGGGCGCTCTCCGCTGCCGTTCGCGGTGGCCATTGCGGCGACCCTGCTGCTCGCCCTGCTGGTGCGCCGCCTGCGCCACCGGCACGCGGAGTGAGCATGACCGTCACTTTCCGCGCCACTGCCGACCTCGTCGACGACATCGGACCCGAGGTGCGCAGCTGCGATGTCCAGTTCCGTCAGTTCGGTGGCCGCGCCGAATTCTCCGGACCGATCAGCACGGTCCGCTGCTTCCAGGACAACGCCCTGTTGAAATCGGTGTTGTCCGAGCCGGGCGACGGCCGCGTCCTGGTGATCGACGGTGATGCCTCGGTGCACACCGCGCTGGTCGGTGATCTCATCGCCGAACTCGCCCGCTCCAACGGCTGGGCGGGGCTCATCGTGCACGGCGCCGTGCGAGACGCGGCGACGCTTCGCACGCTCGACATCGGCATCAAGGCGCTGGGAACCAATCCCCGCAAGAGCACCAAGACCGGTGCCGGTGAACGCGATATCACCGTCAGCTTCGGCGGCGTCAGCTTCGCTCCCGGCGAGCTGGCCTACAGCGACGACGACGGCATCGTGGTTATCTGAGCCGTCAGGCGTTAACCGGTTTCACCACACGGTTTTTGGTGAAGTGCAAGGCGTCGTTGTCGATCCTGTCCTGACGGATCGCGCGCAGGTCCAGGAAGTAGTTCTGGTGCACCTGCCACGGCGCCACCGACCCCGACTTCGGCAGCTCGTGCAGTGAGCGCCGGAGATAGCCCGACGCCAGATCGACGAACGGTCGACGTTCTATCGTGTCGCCCGGATCCTGCGGCACGACGGTGTCGAAGCCGTTGGCATCCATGTAGTTCAGCAGCCGGGCGACGAACTCTGACGTCAGGTCGGCCTTGAGGGTCCACGAGGCGTTGGTGTAGCCGAAGGTGAACACGACGTTCGGCAGCCCGGTGAGCATCATGCCCTTGTAGGCCAGCGACCCCGCCATGTCGATAGGCGCACCATTGCGTAAAACCTTTGCGCCACCGAAGAATTGGACGTTGAGACCGGTCGCGGTGACGATGATGTCGGCATCGAGATGCTCCCCGGAGGTCAGCTCGATACCCGTCGCGTCGAACCGCACGATGGTGTCGGTGACCACATCCGCTTTGCCCTTGCGAATGGCGCGGAACAGATCGCCGTTGGGCGCTGCGCACACCCGCTGATCCCACGGCTTGTACGAGGGGCTGAAGTGTTTGTCGAAGTCGTAGCCCTCGGGTAGGCGCCGCTCGGCCAGGGTCCGCAATTGCTTGCGGAAAAAGTTCGGGAACCGGCGCGCGAGCTGGTAGTACAGCGTGCTGCGGCCGATGGCCTTCCAGCGCGCGATCGGGTAAGCAGCCTTCGGCGGCAGCAATTGGTTGACGCGGCCCGCGAACTTGTCCTTATCGGGTTGCGGCGCAATATAAGTCGGGGTCCGCTGCAGCATCGTGACCTTGCCTGAGCCGCTGTCGATCAACGCGGGGATCAGGGTCACGGCTGTCGCACCGCTACCGATCACGACGACCTTCTTGCCCGCGTAGTCCAAATCTTCTGGCCAGTGTTGCGGGTGCACGAGGGTGCCGCCGAAGTCCTGCGCGCCGGGGAATTCGGGGCTGTAGCCCTCGTCGTAGTTGTAGTAGCCGCTGCAGGCCAGCAGGAACGAGCAGGTGATCTGGATTTCTTCGCCGCCGGCGTTGACCGTCAGCTCCCAGTGGCTTTCGGCGTCGGACCAGTTGGCAGCCAACACCTGGTGGCCGAAGCGCATGTGCTTGTCGATGCCGTTCTCGTGGGCCGCGTCCTTGAGGTACTGCAGGATCGACGGGCCGTCGACGATCGACTGCTCCGACGTCCATGGCTTGAACCGGAAGCCGAGGGTGTACATGTCCGAGTCCGACCGGATGCCGGGGTATTTGAACAGGTCCCAGGTGCCGCCGAGATTCTCCCGGCGCTCCAGGATCAGGTAGCTCTTCGACGGGCAGCGGTCCTGCAGATGCCAGGCAGCGCTGATCCCGGAGATACCGGCGCCCACGATCACGACATCGACGTGTTCAGTCATGCCGGTCACGCTATCAACACTGTGTTGAATAGGTCAACGGTCTGTTGAAAAATTCAACACCCTGTAAAGTAATGGCCGTGCCAGCTGCCAGTCCGACCCGCATTCGCGGCCGTCGAGCGACCCGTCCCTCGGGGGACGATCGCGAGGCGGCCATCTTGCGGACGCTGGAAGACATGCTCGAGCAGCGGCCGTTCACCGAGATCTCGGTGGACGACCTCGCCAAGGGTGCAGGCCTGTCCCGCCCGACGTTCTACTTCTATTTCGCCTCCAAGGACGCGGTGCTCGTGCGGTTGTTCGCCCGTGCGATCACCGCCCCCGGCGCCCGGCAACAGCAACCGACCGACAGCGACACCGAGGACTCCCAGCAAGGCTGGCGCGACGGTATCTACGCCTTCTTCGACTCGCTGCGTCCCCATCGTGCGGTTGTGCTCGCCGGCCTCGACGCCATGACCGCCAACGCCGAGCTGCGGGATATGTGGACGACGTTCATGACCGGCTGGATCGACTACACCGCCGGGCTGATCACCAAGGAGCGGGAGCGGGGGGCGGCGCCCAACACCATCCCGGCGCGCGACCTGGCGGCGGCGCTCAACCTGATGAACGAGCGCGTGGTGGTCGCCGCCCAGCGCGGCCAGCAGCCGATGCTGCCGGAGGGCCCCGCCCTGGAAGCCCTTGCCCACATCTGGATCGCCAGCATCTACGGCGGGACTAAGGTCTCTGGGGCCTCCGCGGCCTCGGTTTGATTCCGGCTTCGCATATTGGATTCGCGTCCAGTCCGGGTGGCCCTAGTCTTGCGGGGTGCCGGAGCCACACCCCACTACGCCCTCTGCGGGGGCCACCGTTGCCAAGCTCGCGCTGTGCTGCGTGCTGGCCGGTGTCTTGGTGGCGGCCATGCTCTTTCCGCTCGCCGGCGGTGCGGGGATCGTCGTCAACCATGCCTCCGATGTAGCGGCGCAGGATTCCGCGGACCTGATGACCGGCGAGGTGCCCACGGTCTCGACGATGGTCGACGCCGCGGGAAACCCGATCGCCTGGATCTACGCGCAACGCCGTTGGCCGGTGCCCAGCGATCGGATCGCCGACACCATGAAGTTGGCGATCGTATCGATCGAGGACAAGCGCTTCGCCGATCACAACGGCGTCGATGTTCAGGGCACCCTGACCGGTCTCGCCGGTTACCTCAGGGGTGATCTCGACACCCGTGGCGGGTCGACGATCGAGCAGCAGTACGTCAAGAACTACAACCTGTTGGTCAACGCCCAGACTGATGCCGAACGGCGGGCGGCGATCGAGACGACACCGGCGCGCAAGCTGCGTGAGATCCGGATGGCGCTGGCACTGGACAGAGCGCTCTCGAAACCCGAGATCCTCACCCGGTACCTGAACCTGGTCTACTTCGGCAACGGCGCCTACGGGGTGCAGGACGCCGCCAAAACGTACTTCGGCGTCAATGCCACCGACCTCAACTGGCAGCAGGCCGCACTGCTGGCCGGGATCGTGCAGTCGACCAGTGCACTGAACCCCTACACCAACCACGAAGCCGCGCTGGCTCGCCGCAATCTGGTGCTGGACACGCTGATCGACAACGAGCCGAGGTTCGCCGACGCGTTGCGCGCCGCCCGTCAGGAACCGCTGGGCATCCTGCCCCAACCGAACAGCCTGCCGCAGGGCTGCATCGCGGCCGGCGACCGCGGTTTCTTCTGCGACTACGTGCTGCAATATCTGGCCCGCGCGGGGCTGTCCAAGGATGATGTGGCGCGCAACGGCTACCTGATCCGGACCACCTTGGACCCGAACGTCCAGAACAGCGTGAAGAAGGCGATCGACACCGTCGCCAGCCCGACGCTGGACGGGGTCGCCAGCGTGATGAGCGTCATCCAGCCCGGCAAGACCAGCCACAAAGTCCTCGCGATGGGTGACAACCGCAACTACGGCCTGCAGCTCGACGCCGGCCAAACCGTGCAGCCCCAGCCCTTCTCGTTGGCCGGCGACGGTGCCGGGTCGATCTTCAAGATCTTCACCACCGCGGCCGCCCTCGACATGGGCATGGGGATCAATGCGCAGCTCGAGGTTCCGGCACAGTTCCAGGGCAAAGGGTTGGGCAGCAGTAACACCCCGGGCTGCCCCAAGGAGACCTGGTGTGTGAAGAACGCCGGTAACTACCGCAGCCCGATGAGCGTGACGGATGCGCTGGCTCAGTCGCCCAACACGGCATTCGCCCGGCTGATCGGGCAGGTCGGCGTGCAACGCGCGGTGGACATGGCGGTCAAGTTGGGATTGCGGTCCTACGCCGAACCGGGCACCGCGCGTGCCTACGACCCGGACAGCAACGAGAGCCTGGCCGATTTCATCAAACGCCAGAACCTCGGCTCGTTCACCCTCGGCCCGTTCGAGTTGAATGCACTCGAATTATCCAATGTGGCAGCCACATTGGCATCAGGTGGCATCTGGTGCCCGCCCAGTCCGGTGGACAAGATCTTCGACCGCGACGGCCGCGAAGTGTCCGTCGAGACCCAGTCCTGCGAGCAGGTTGTGCCGGACGGGCTGGCCAACACGCTCGCCAATGGGCTGTCCAAAGACGTCACCGGCGGCACCGCGGCGGGTTCGGCCGGCTCGGTGGGCTGGAGCCTGCCGATGTCGGGCAAGACCGGCACCACCGAATCGCACCGCTCGTCAGGGTTTCTGGGCTTCACCAACCAGTACGCCGCGGCGAACTACATTTTCGACGATTCCACCAACCCCGGCGGGCTGTGCTCATTCCCGCTGCGCAAGTGCGGCTACGGAAATCTGTACGGCGGCAACGAGCCGGCGCGAACCTGGTTCCTGGCGATGAAGCCGGTTGCAGGAGACTTCGGCCCGATCGCACTGCCGCCCACCAGCCCGCGCTACGTCGAAGGCGGCCCGGGCAGCACAGTACCCAGCATCACCGGCCTGAGCTTCGACGCTGCGCGGAAACGACTGCGGGACGCCGGTTTCCAGGTCGCCGACCTGCCAACCCCGATCAACAGCTTCTCGTCGCGGGGTGCGGTGGTCGGCACCACCCCGACGGGCAAGACCATTCCGGGATCGATCATCACGATCAACACCAGCAACGGGATCCCGCCCGCTCCGCCGCCGGATGCGGTCCCGCCGCCGCCTCCCCCGCCGCTGGACGCACCACCACCGGACGTCAACGTGATCAACATTCCCGGCCTGCCGCCGATCACGCTGCCGATGTGGCCACCGCCGCCGCCACCCCCACCTCCGCCGCCCGAACCGCCACCGCCGCCACCGCCGCCGCCCGCTCCGGAGCCGCCACCGCCGGGGCCTGACGCACTGCCACCCCCGGCCTAGCTGTCGGACCCGCATGCGAACATATGTTCGTGTCCGGCGGCGGTCAGGCGACCATCCTGCACGCTGATCTCGACTCGTTCTACGCGTCGGTCGAGCAGCGCGATGACCCCACGCTGCGCGGTCGTCCGGTGATCGTGGGCGGCGGTGTGGTGCTGGCCGCCAGTTACGAGGCCAAGGCTTACGGGGTGCGCACCGCGATGGGCGGTCACCAGGCCCGGCGGCTGTGCCCCACCGCGGTGGTCGTCGCACCGCGGATGTCGGCGTACAGCCAAGCCAGTGACGACGTCTTCGAGGTCTTCCGGGACACCACACCCCTGGTCGAGCCGCTGTCGGTGGACGAGGCCTTCCTCGACGTGGCCGGGCTGCAGCGGTTGTCGGGTGATCCGATCGAGATCGGGGCGCGCCTGCGCGAACAGGTGCGAGACCGGGTGGGGTTGCCCATCACGGTGGGCATCGCCCGCACCAAGTTCTTGGCCAAGGTCGCCAGCCAGGAAGCCAAGCCGGACGGTCTGCTGCTGGTGCGGCCGGACGCGGAGCTGGCGTTCCTGCATCCCCTGCCGGTGCGCCGGCTCTGGGGCGTGGGCCCCAAGACGGCCGACAAGCTGGGATCGCACGGCATCGAAACCGTCGCCCAGGTCGCCGAACTGTCCGAGTCGATGCTCGGCTCGATGGTCGGACCGGCGATGGGGCGGCAGCTGTATTGCCTGTCGCGCAATATCGACCGCCGCCGGGTCAACACCGCGCACCGCCGCCGTTCGGTGGGCGCCCAGCGTGCGCTGGGTCGTCAGCGCAGGACGCTCGCCGAGCTGGATGCCGTGGTGATCGGGCTCGTCGACAGGATCACCCGCCGGATGCGCTCGGCACAACGAACTGGCCGAACCGTGGTGTTGCGCTTACGTTTTGACGACTTCACCCGCGTCACCCGCTCGCACACCATGGCCAGAGCCACGGGGTCGACGGAACCGATCCTGGCCGCCGCGCGTGGTCTGGTCGCCGCTGCCGAGCCGCTGATCGCCGAGCGGGGCATCACGTTGATCGGGTTCGCGGTGTCCAATATCGACTCCGGCGGGGCTCAGCAGCTGGAGCTGCCATTGGCCGGCGGGCGCGCTGACATGGTGGACCTGGATGCGGCGGTCGATCAGGTGCGTCGCCGCTACGGCAATGGGGTGCTGATCCGGGGCGTGCTGGTAGGCCGTGATCCCGGATGGGAAATGCCGCAGCTGCCGGATTAGCCGGCAGGGTGCCACCCGCGCATCGCCGCATCCATCCGGTCGTCGCACAGCGCCTTGACGGGCAGCGGCTGCCGCCCCTCGTGGTGGCGCATGCCGTCGAGCAGCAGAGCTACGTACCGCCGCCACAGTTCGGGGTCGACGTGACCGGCCCATTCGCTGACGGTGCCCGCGAGCATGCCCAGGATCGGCATGTCGGTGGGCTCGGCATCCGGTCGCAGATAGCCGTCGTCACGGGCCCGTTCGACGAGTTTCGAGATCGGCGGCGTGAGGCGCAACCGCGCGCACTCGACGCCATGGCCGCCGTAGGCCGAGCTGTAGACCATCTCCCGCAGACCGCGGTCCCGTGCCGTCAATTCGCAGAGTTGCTCGACGAACCAGACGAAACCGTCCCACGAATTATCCTGCCGCAGAGCTGATTCCGCCAGGCAGACGACCTGGTCGATACCGTCTTCGAAAATCGCGTCGAGCAGTTCCTCTTTGGTGGCGAACCGCCGGTACACCGTGCCCACCCCGACGTTGGCGTGGTGGGCGACGTCGTTGAGCGTCGCTTCTAAACCGCGCACGGCGAATAGCTCACGCGCGGCTTCGATGATCCGCTGCCGGTTGCGCTCGGCGTCCTTGCGCAGCCCGCGGCACGGTTTGTCAACCACGCCGCCGAGTTTAGTGACCTGCCTTACGAAAACCAAGAACCGGATTGACTCTATCCACTTATCCCCTTAGATTGCCTAGCTAGGTCACCCCGCCGTCGCCCGACTTGCGGCCGTCACATCGTGGAAAGGCCTGAATGTGATTGCGGTACTTAAACGCATCTGGCTGCCCGCTCTGATGGTGGTGGCCGTCGTGGTCGGCGTCGCGAGCGTGAGCCAGTTTCGGTCGGTATTCGGCTCCGACGGCGCGGTGGTGACACCGGTGGGTTCGGACACCGCGGCCAAGTTCAATCCGAAAGTCGTCGTCTACGAAGTCTTCGGCTCGGCAGACAGCGCAGTCATCAACTACACCGATCTCAATGGCTTGCCGCAGCGGACGGGTGAAGTCAGTCTGCCGTGGTCCCTGCGGCTCGAGACGACGGTGCCGTCGGTCATGCCAAATCTGTTGGTGCAGGGGGACGGTCAATCGATCGGCTGTCGCGTCCTCGTCGACGACGAAGTCAAGGACGAAAGGACGGCCCAGGGAGTGAACGCCGCGACGTACTGCTTGGTGAAGGCGGCATGAGCGCCGCTTGCAAGCGAATAATTGAACCGGCATGCGAGACCCGAGCCTGCGAGGGCATCGCATGAGCACGCTCCTCGACGACGCTCCGCGCGACGCCGCCCCGCCGGCCCGGACCGTCAAACGCCCCGCGCTGCCACGATTCATCCGGATCTTCGCGATCCCGATCGTGCTGGCGTGGATCGCCCTGATCGGAATCCTGACCGGCACTGTGCCTCAGCTCGCCGAGGTGGGCAAGATGCGCGCGGTGTCGATGAGCCCCAACGACGCACCCTCACTCATCGCGATCAAACGTGTGGGTGAGGTGTTCGGCGAGTACAAGACCAGCAGCTCAGTGATGATCGTGCTCGAGGGTGACAAGCCCTTGGGTCCCGACGCGCACGCGTTCTACGACGAAATTGTTCGCGACCTGCGCGCCGACACCACGCACGTGCAGCATGTCCAGGACTTCTGGGGTGACACGCTCACGGCGGCCGGGGCCCAAAGTATCGACGGCAAGGCCTCTTACGTCCAGGTGTATATCAGCGGCGACCAGGGTGAGGCCTTAGCCAACGAATCTGTGGAAGCCGTACGACATCTCGTCGCCGATGCCCACGCGCCGCCCGGGGTCAAGGCCTATGTGGCGGGTCCATCGGCGACGACGACGGATCAGAACGCGGTCGGCGATGCCAGCATGGAGACGATCGAGGCGCTCACGTTCGGCGTCATCACCATCATGTTGCTGCTCATCTACCGATCTTTCGTCACGACGTTGATCACGCTGGGCATGGTGATCGTCGGCCTGTCCGCTTCAACAGGTGCCGTCGCCTTCCTCGGCTTTCACAACGTGTTCGGGCTGACCACGTTCGCGACGAATATGGTTGTGACACTGGCCATCGCGGCGGCCACCGACTATGCGATCTTCTTGATCGGTCGATATCAAGAGGCGCGGCGCAACGGCAAGGACCGCGAGTCGGCGTACTACGACATGTACCACGGCACGGCGCACGTGGTGCTGGCATCAGGGATGACCATCGCCGGTGCGACACTCTGCCTGCACTTCACCCGGTTGCCGTACTTCCAGACCATGGGCATTCCGCTGGCGGTCGGCATGACGGTCGTGGTCGCCGCCGCGCTGACGTTGGGACCCGCGGTCATCTCGATCGTCACCCGCTTCGGCAAAGTGCTGGAACCGAAGGGCAAGAGCAAGTCTCGCGGCTGGCGCCGAGTCGGTGCGGCGACTGTCCGCTGGCCCGGGGCCGTGTTGGTCTTCGCCATCGTGCTGTGCCTCGTGGGCCTGCTTGCGCTGCCCGGGTACCACACGACCTACAACGATCGCATCTACCTGCCCGCCGACATCCCGGCCAACGTCGGTCAGGCGGCCGCAGACCGGCACTTCTCCGAGGCCAAGATGAACCCGGAGTTGGTGCTGGTGGAGGCCGATCACGATCTGCGCAATCCCGCGGACTTCCTGGTGATCGACAAGATCGCCAAAGCCATGGCACGGGTGAGCGGCATCGCGCAGGTGACGACGATTACCCGGCCCGACGGTAAGCCGATCGAACATGCCTCGCTCGCCTACACGATGAGCCAGAGCGGTACCGGCCAGCTGCTGAACAACGACTATCAGCAGACGGTGTTGGAGAACACGCTCAAACAGGCCAATGACATGCAGGTGTCCATCGACTCGATGAGCCAGATGTACAGCATCACGCTGGAATTGGCCGCCGTGACGCGTCGGATGGCGGATAAGATGAAGGGCACGTCCGTTGACATCGCCGACGTTCGGGATCACCTCGCCGACTTTGATGACCAGTTCCGCCCGCTCCGCAACTACTTCTATTGGGAACCGCACTGTTTCGACATCCCGATGTGCTGGGCGCTGCGGTCGGTTTTCGACAGCCTCGACGGTATCGGCAAAATGTCGGACGACTTTCAGGACCTGGTGCCCGACATCGAGCATATGGCCGACTTGACGCCCCAGATGGCCGCGGTGCTGCCGGCGCAGATTCAGACGATGAAGAACCAGAAGCAAATGATGCTCAACCAGTATCAGGCGCAGAAGGCTCAGCAGGATCAGAACATGGCCCAGCAGGAGAACGCCACGGCGATGGGCAAGGCGTTCGACGCGGCGCACAACGACGACACGTTCTATCTGCCTCCGGAAGCGTTCGGAACGGCCGACTTCCAGCGCGGGATGAAGCTGTTCATCTCACCCGACGGTCACGCCGTGCGGTTCACGGTGAATCACCAGGGTGATCCACTGAGCGAGCAGGGCACGTCGCATATCGAACCGCTGCGCATCGCCGCCGTCGACGCCATCAAGGGCACGCCACTGGAGGGTTCGACGGTCTACGTGGGCGGCAGCGCCGCGATGAACAAGGACATGCAGCTGGGCGCCGACTACGACCTGCTCATCGCGGCGGTCGCATCGTTGATCCTGATCTTCCTGATCATGGTGGTGCTGACCCGTGCCATCGCTGCCGCGGCGGTCATCGTCGGCACGGTCGTGCTGAGCCTTGGTAGTGCCTTTGGTCTTTCGGTGTTGTTGTGGCAGCACCTGATCGGCATCCCACTGCACTGGATGGTGCTGCCGATGTCTGTCATCGTGCTGCTCGCGGTCGGTGCGGATTACAACCTGCTGCTGGTGTCCCGGATGAAGGAGGAATACCACGCCGGGCTCAAGACCGGCATCATCCGCTCGATGGCGGGCACCGGATCGGTGGTGACATCAGCAGGCCTGGTGTTCGCCTTCACCATGATCTCGATGGCGATCAGCGACATGATCGTCATCGGTCAGGTGGGGACGACGATCGGCCTCGGCCTGCTGTTCGACACGCTGGTGGTGCGTTCGCTGCTAACACCTTCGCTGGCAGCACTTCTCGGCCGCTGGTTCTGGTGGCCGCAACGGGTGCGACCGCGCCCGGTACCGCAGCCCTGGCCGAGCCGGGATCGCGCCCTGTCGCCGGTGGGCAATTAACTTGCTGCCCAGCTCACCAGCTTCTCGACGGGCCAGGTGGTGATGATCCGGTCGATCGGAACACCGCTGTCGAGCGCGCGCTGCGCACCATAGCCGAGGAAGTCCAGCTGGCCCGGCGCGTGGGCGTCGGTGTCGATCGAGAAGTCGCAGCCGATCTCCAACGCCAGCTTGAGCAGCCGGGTCGGCGGGTCACGGCGCTCGGGGCGCGAGTTGATCTCGACGGCGGTGTTGTTGTCTCGGCACGCGGTGAACACCTTCTCGGCGTCGAATTTCGATTCCGCCCGCGTGCCGCGGTTGCCCGTCACCAGTCGGCCGGTGCAGTGGCCTAGGACGTTGACCCGCGCGTCGGACACCGCGCGCACCATCCGCCGGGTCATCGCCGGTTCGTCCATCGCCAGTTTGGAGTGCACGCTGGCGACCACGATGTCGAGCCGTTCCAGCAGTTCAGGTTCCTGGTCGAGGGCGCCGTCGTCGAGGATGTCGACCTCGATTCCGGTGAGAATCCGAAACGGCGCCAGTTCCTCGCGCAGCTCGTCGATGACGTCGAGCTGCTGGCGCAGCCGGTCGGCGGACAGCCCGTTGGCGATGGTCAGCCGCGGTGAGTGGTCGGTGAGCGCGCAGTACTCGTGGCCCAACGCGGCGGCGGTGCAAAGCATCTCGTGGATCGGGGCCGATCCGTCCGACCAGTTCGAATGCAGGTGCAGGTCACCGCGCAATGCGGCCCGAATCTCACCGCCACCGAGGTCGGCTGCGCTGCTTCGCAATTCGACCAGCGAATCGGGCTCCTGGCCGGCCCAGGCCTGCGCGATCACCTTCGCGGTCTTCGGTCCGATACCGGGCAGCGACTGCCAGCTGTTGGCGCGGCCGTGCCGCTCGCGGCTCGGTTCGTCCAGGGCCTCGACGACATCGGCGGCCTTTCGGTAGGCCATCACCCGCCGGGAATCCTCGCGCGCCCGGTCTTTGTAGTACGCGATCTCGCGCAGCGCGGCCACCGGGTCCATGCCTCCAGTGTGCCCGGGTCGGCCGCACGAGTTGGCTTTACGCGGCCACCCCGGCTAACCTATTGAGAGTTTCTTCAATCCATCAAGTACTCAAATCGAGGATCGCCGTGCCCACCAGCTTTCCCGGCGGCACCGAGCGGCCGCTCTACGAAATCAAGTCGAACCTCTTCAAGGCCCTCGCCCACCCCGCCCGGATCCGCGTCCTGGAGATTCTGACGGCGAATTCCCAGCCCACCGCCGTCAGCGAGATCCTCGCCGCCACCGATATCGAGCCCACGCTCCTCTCCCAGCACCTGGCGGTCCTCAAACGCCACCACGTTGTTTCGGCCGAACGTGCTGGCAATGCGGTCTATTACGAGCTCGCTCATCCCTCGATCCGGGAGCTGCTCGTCACCGCCCGTAGCTTTCTGGCCGACACCCTGCGCGCGCGACACCAACAGCTCGCGGCCTTTGACGCACTGCCGCCGGTCGGAAATCCGCGGTGATCGCGAGGGCAGCCGGCCAGATCTCCCGGCTGCTGCCACGCCGCAGCGACTACGCCGACCTCCCACGATCCTGGCGACGCGACATCATCGCTGGGGTCACGGTCGGTGTGGTGGCCCTGCCGCTGGCGCTTGCGTTCGGGATCAGCTCCGGCGTCGGGGCGGCCGCGGGGTTGATCACGGCCGTGGTCGCCGGTCTGGTTGCCGCAGTGTTCGGCGGTTCACACGTCCAGGTGTCTGGACCGACCGGCGCGATGGCGGTGGTGCTTGCCCCGATCGTCGCCCAGCATGGCATCGGCAGCATCGCGCTCGTCACGGTATTGGCTGGGGTGATCGTGTTGGCTGCCGGCGTCATCGGCTTCGGTCGCGCGGTGACATTCATTCCGTGGCCCGTGATCGAGGGCTTCACCCTCGGCATTGCGGTCATCATCTTCCTGCAGCAGGTGCCGGCCGCATTCGGCGTCACAGGCCCAGCCGGGCAACGCACTCTGCCCGCGGCCTGGACGGTCATCTCCCACGCCGACTGGTCGTCGGCGTGGCGCACCCTGGGCGTCGTGGGCTTCATCACCGTGCTGATGGTGGGTCTGCCGCGGCTGCATCGCGGGATTCCCGAATCCTTGGCCGCGGTGGTCGCGGCCACGGTCATCGTGGTCGCCTTCCATCTTCCGGTGGGCACGATAGGGAACTTGCCATCACATCTGCCGGCGCCGGTCATGCCGCATGCCGACCCCGCCGCGCTGCGCACACTGATCAGCGCCGCGGTGGCGATCGCCGCGCTGGCCGCGATCGAATCACTGCTGTCGGCGCGCGTGGCGGCCACCATGTCGCCGACCGGTCCCTACGATCCCGACCGCGAGCTGGTCGGGCAGGGCCTGGCCTCGATGGCGTCTGGACTCTTCGGCGGCATGCCGGCCACCGGCGCAATCGCCCGCACCGCGGTCAATGTGCGGGCCGGGGCCCACACCAGGGTGGCGGCCATCGTGCACTCGCTGCTGTTGCTCGCGGTGGTGTATCTGGCCACCGGACCTGTCGCGGCAATTCCGTTGTCCGCCTTGGCCGGTGTACTCATGGTCACCTCGTTTCGGATGATCTCGGCAAGCACCATACGCAAGGTCGTTTGCTCGACCCGCTCGGACGCGTTGACATTCGTGCTGACTGCCGTCGTCACTGTGTGCTTCGACCTGATCGAGGCGGTAGAGATCGGCATCGTCGTCGCGGCGTTTTTCGCGCTGCGCACAGTGGCGCACCGCAGCAGCGTGGTCCGCGAGGACCTGCCCGGCCCGTATCAGCCCGGAGACGAGCGGATTGCATTGCTGCGGTTGGACGGCGCGATGTTCTTCGGAGCGGCCGAAAGGCTCTCGAGTTCGATCACCGCCTACCCGGACGTGTCGGTCGTCATCATCCGCATGTCACAGTTGGGAATGTTGGACGCCACCGGTGCCCACACCCTCGCCGAGATCGCGGAAGATCTTGAGTCGCGCGGCATTACCGTCATCATCAAGGGTGTCCAGCCCGAGCACATGGCCCTGTTGGCCAACATGGGCATCCTCGATGTCCTGCGCCACGAAAACCACCTGATCGATTCCCTCGATGACGCGATCGCCCACGCGCGCTCGCACGTCATCCCGGTCGTTTACCCGTAGACCGGCCTGGGTATTTGACCTCCCATGTCGACTATCCAGTGGGTCATCATGTACCTCTGTGTCGCCGCGCTCGTCGGCGCAGCAGCCATCGCATTCGCGGCTTGGTCACGCGGCCGCGAGACGCCGACGCGACACATCACTGTCGGTCCGGTGGTTCTGGCCGGTGCGGTGTGGCCGCTGCTCCTCGTCGGGGCTCTCCAGTGGCTGCTCGTACACGGGCTGGCCAAGACCATGCGGCCGCAACCCGAGCGCACCAGCGACGCGATTTACTACGGCCCGCTGCCGTCGACGTCGCGGAGCCCGGTCGACGTCGGCTAGAAGCTCCGGTCGCCGGATCGGACTACGATCGGCACAGTGCGATTCGCTTTCAAAACCTCACCGCAAAACACCACGTGGGCCGACATGCTGGCGGTCTGGCAGACCGCTGACGGGATCGACGTCTACCACTCCGGCTGGACGTTCGACCATTTCTATCCGATCTTCTCCGACTCGGCAGGACCGTGCCTGGAGGGCTGGTCCACGCTGACCGCGCTCGCGCAGGCGACCACCCGACTGCGGCTGGGCACCCTGGTCACCGGAATCCACTACCGGCACCCAGCCGTGCTGGCCAATATGGCGGCCGCCGTCGACATCATCTCGGGCGGACGCCTGGAGCTAGGCATCGGCGCCGGCTGGAACGAGGAAGAGTCCGGGGCCTACGGCATCGAGCTGGGCAGCATCAAGGAACGATTCGACCGCTTCGAAGAAGGCTGTCAGGTACTCATCGGCCTGCTCAGTCAGGACACCACCGATTTTGACGGTAAGTACTACCAGCTCAAGGCGGCGCGCAACGAACCCAAGGGCCCGCAGCGGCCGCACCCGCCGATCTGCATCGGCGGCAGTGGGGAAAAGCGCACGTTGCGCATCACCGCCAAGTACGCCCAGCACTGGAATTTCGTCGGCGGTACTCCCGAGGAGTTCGCCCACAAGCGGGACGTGCTGGCTTCCCATTGCGCGGACATCGGCCGGGACCCGGCGGAGATCATGCTGTCGGCGCACGTCCGGCTCGGCGAGGACCGCGACTACGCGAAGGTGGTCGACGAAGCCGCCGCGCTGGGTGCCGAAGGGCTCGATCTGGCGATCGTCTACATACCGACGCCGCACGATCCCGCGGTGCTGGAACCGCTCGCCGAGACTATCCGCGATTCGGGGCTCTAGATAACGGCTTGATAACGGCGGGCAAAGCCCAGACAGCGCCAGGGGCCGGCAAAATCCGTTGCTAGAACCCGTAATGCATGAGATCTGCGGGAGTGACCAGGCGTTCGTGCTTGGCCGGGAACTCGCGGCACTTCACGGGATGGCGGAAGAAGGACCAGGCTATACGCCGGACCCGCGTACGAGATATCGGGTTGAGGTACACAAGGATCACTCCTGTGGTCAAATCTCGGTCTTATCGGGTCGCGACTTTACCGCAGCACCCACTCCAGCAATTAGATACAGATCACACCGCAAACTGCAATAGGCGCGCCGGTAAATAATCGGATGATTCGCATGTGGCAGCAGTGACTAATGGGGTCTGAGCGACGTGGGTCGCTCAGCGTTGCGGGGCGGCCGTCGGCTTGATTGGTGCCGGCAGCGCGGATTGCCCCATCAGGTAGCGGTCGACGCCGGCGGCCGCGGCCCGGCCCTCGGCGATCGCCCACACAATCAGTGACTGGCCCCGGCCCATGTCACCGGCGACGAAGACACCCGGCACCGAGGTGGCGAAGTCGTTGTCGCGGGTGACGTTGCCACGGTCGTTGATTTCCACGCCCAGGTCGGTGAGCAGCCCCGGCCGTTCCGGCCCGACGAAGCCCATCGCCAGCAGCACCAGGTCGGCCTCGAGTTCGAAGTCGGTGTCTTCCACCCTCTCGAACTTGCCGTTCTTCATCTCCACTTCGTGGGCACGCAGGCCGGTGACCTTGCCCTCGCCGCCAACGAATTTCTCGGTGTTCACCGCGAACACCCGCTCGCCACCCTCTTCGTGAGCGGAGGCCACCCGGAACATCAGCGGGTACGTCGGCCACGGCGTCGAGTCGGCGCGGGTCTCTGGCGGCCGCGGCATGATCTCGAACTGATGGATGCTGGCCGCACCCTGCCGGTGAGCGGTGCCCAGGCAGTCAGCGCCGGTGTCGCCGCCACCGATGATGACGACCTTCTTATCCTTGGCGGTGATCGGCGGCTGACCGTCCTCGTCGACCACCGGATCACCCTGCTGGACCTTGTTGGCCCACGGCAGATACTCCATGGCCTGGTGGATGCCGTCTAACTCGCGACCGGGAACCGGCAGGTCGCGCCAATCGGTCGCACCACCGCTGAGCACCACGGCGTCGTAGTTCAGCCGCAGCTGCGCAACCGTGAGGTCGACGCCGACGTTGACCCCGGTGCGGAACTGCGTGCCCTCGGCCTCCATCTGCTCGAGCCGGCGGTCGATGTGGCGCTTCTCCATCTTGAACTCGGGGATGCCGTAGCGGAGTAGGCCGCCGATGCGGTCGGCCCGCTCGAAGACCGTCACCTGGTGCCCGGCCCTGGTCAGCTGCTGCGCGGCAGCCAAGCCCGCGGGACCCGACCCGACGACCGCGACCTTCTTGCCGGTCAACTTGTCCGGCATCATCGGCACGACCCAGCCCTCGGCGAAGGCATTGTCGATGATCTCGACCTCGACCTGCTTGATCGTCACCGGATCCTGGTTGATGCCCAGCACGCACGACGCTTCACACGGCGCGGGGCACAGCCTGCCGGTGAACTCGGGGAAGTTGTTCGTCGCGTGCAGCCGCTCAATCGAGTCGCGCCACCGGTCCCGGTAGACCAGGTCGTTCCACTCGGGAATCAGATTCCCCAGCGGGCAGCCGTTGTGGCAGAACGGGATACCGCAGTCCATACAGCGCGAAGCCTGGTCCCGCAGCGCGTCGTGGGAGAAGTCTTCGTAGACCTCGTTCCAGTCGCGTAGCCGCAGCGGGACCGGCCTGCGCTGCGGTGTCTCGCGGTGGGTGTGTTTGATGAAACCGCGCGGATCAGCCATTGGCCGCCGCCGCCGCCGCCATGATCGCGCTATCGACGTCATCGCCGTTGCGCTCGGCCTCGGCGATAGCGGTCAGAACCGACCGATAATCGCGTGGCATCACCTTCACGAAGTGCTTCAGTTGAGACTCCCAGTCCGACAAAATACGTTGTCCCACGGCCGAATCAGTGGCGTCGACGTGAGCGACGAGCATGTCGCGCAGCCACTCGATGTCATCTGCGTCCAGGCGCTCCAGCTCCACCATCTCGGTGTTGAGGTTGTCGCCGAGATGGCCATGCTGGTCGTAGACGTAGGCGATGCCGCCGGACATGCCCGCGGCGAAGTTGCGGCCGGTAGGTCCGAGGATCGCCACCTTCCCACCGGTCATGTACTCACAGCCGTGGTCGCCGACGCCTTCGACCACCGCGTGGGCGCCCGAGTTGCGCACCGCGAACCGCTCGCCGACCTGACCGCGCAGGAACGCCTGCCCGCTGGTCGCGCCGAACAGGATCACATTGCCCGCGATGATGTTGTCCTCGGCAACGAAGTCACTCGGGGCGTTCTCGGACGGCCGCACCACGATTCGGCCGCCGGACAGCCCCTTGCCGACGTAGTCGTTGGCATCTCCGCACACCCGCAGCGTGATGCCCTTGGGTACGAAGGCGCCGAAGCTATTGCCCGCCGACCCGTTGAACGTGATGTCGATGGTGCCGTCCGGAAGCCCTTGTCCTCCATGCGCTTTAGTGAGCTCATGGCCGAGCATGGTGCCGACGGTGCGGTTGACGTTGGCGATCGTGGTCGAGAAGCGCACCGGTGTGCCGGAATCGATCGCCTCGCGACTCTGTGCGATCAGCTGCTGGTCGAGCGCCTTGTCGAGGCCGTGGTCCTGGCGCGAACTGCAGTACAGGTCTTGGTTCATGAACGCCGAGTCGGGCTCGTGCAGCACCGGCGAGAGGTCCAGCTTGTGGGCCTTCCAGTGTTCCGCCGCCTGCGCGGTGTCAAGCGCACCAACCTGACCCACCATCTCGTTGACGGTGCGGAAACCCAACTGCGCCATCAGTTCCCGCACCTCCTCAGCGATGAAGAGGAAGAAGTTCTCGACGAACTCGGGCTTGCCGGTGAAGCGCTCGCGCAGCAGCGGATTCTGGGTGGCGACGCCAACCGGGCAGGTGTCGAGGTGACACACCCGCATCATGATGCAGCCCGCAACCACCAGCGGTGCCGTGGCGAAGCCGAACTCCTCGCCGCCGAGCAGCGCGGCGACGACGACGTCGCGGCCGGTTTTGAGCTGGCCGTCGACCTGCACGACGATGCGGTCGCGAAGTCCGTTGAGTAGCAACGTCTGTTGGGTCTCGGCCAGGCCGAGCTCCCACGGTGCGCCCGCGTGCTTCTGCGACGTGAGAGGCGTGGCACCGGTGCCGCCATCGTGACCGGAGATCAGCACGACGTCGGCGTGGGCCTTCGACACTCCGGCGGCGACGGTGCCGACACCGTTCTCGCTCACCAGCTTCACATGCACGCGGGCCTGCGGATTGGCGTTCTTCAGATCGTGGATCAGCTGGGCCAGATCCTCGATCGAATAGATGTCGTGGTGCGGCGGCGGCGAGATCAGGCCGACGCCAGGCGTGGAGTGCCGCACTTCAGCTACCCACGGGTAGACCTTGTTCCCCGGAAGCTGGCCGCCCTCACCAGGTTTCGCACCTTGCGCCATCTTGATCTGGATGTCGGTGCAGTTGGTCAGGTAGTGGCTGGTGACTCCGAAGCGGCCGGAAGCCACCTGCTTGATCGCGCTGCGGCGCCAGTCACCGTTGGCGTCGTGCTCGAAGCGGCTGGTGGCCTCGCCGCCCTCGCCCGAGTTGGACCGGCCACCGAGGCGGTTCATCGCGATTGCCAGCGTCTCGTGTGCTTCAGCGGAAATTGAGCCGTAACTCATTGCGCCGGTGGAGAATCGCTTCACGATTTCAGTGGCGGGCTCGACCTCATCCAAGGAAATGGGCGGCCGGACGGCATCATCACCTGTGCGGAACTTGAGTAATCCGCGCAGCGAGGCGAGCCGCTCGCTCTGGTCGTCGACCAGCTTGGTGTACTCCTTGAAGATCGAGTACTGGCCGGTGCGCGTGGCGTGCTGCAACTTGAACACCGTGTCCGGGTTGAACAGGTGGTATTCGCCTTCACGGCGCCACTGGTATTCGCCACCGACTTCGAGCTCGCGGTGCGCGCGCTCGTCGGGGCGATCCAGGTAAGCCAGGTTGTGACGGGCGGCGACGTCGGCGGCGATGTCCTCGAGGTCGATGCCACCGATCGGACACGACAGGCCGGTGAAGTAGTCGTCGAGCACCTGCTGGCTGATCCCGATCGCTTGGAACAGCTGGGCGCCCGTGTAAGAAGCCAGCGTCGAGATGCCCATCTTGGACATCACCTTCAGCACGCCCTTGCCTGCGGCCTTGACGTAATTGGCCTTGGCCTTATCGCTGCTGATATCGGCGATCACGCCGCGGTCGCACATGTCCTCGATGGACTCGAACGCCATGTACGGATTGATGGCCGCGGCACCGAAGCTGACCAGGGCGGCCATGTGGTGCACCTCGCGGGCGTCGCCGGCCTCCACGACGAGGCCGACGTGCGTACGGGTGCGGTCGCGCACCAGATGGTGGTGCACCGTAGAGACGCTCAGCAGCGACGGGATCGGAGCCAGCGACTCGTTGGACTCGCGGTCGGACAGCACGATGATGCGCGCGCCGTTGCGGATGGCCTGCGAGACCTTGGCGCGGACGTCGTCGAGCGCCTCCTTGAGCCCCTGCCCCCCCCGGGCGACCGGGTAGAGGCAGCGGATGACGGCGGCACGCAGGCCATGCTTATGGCCGCGGATCTCGTGGTCGGGATCGACGCACATCAGCTTCGACAAGTCGGCGTTGCGCAGGATCGGGTTGGGCAGAATGATCTGGCGACACGAGTCAGCGTTGGGGTTGAGCAGGTCACCCTCCGGGCCGACGGTCCCCTTCAGGCTGGTGACGACCTCCTCGCGGATGGCGTCCAGCGGCGGGTTGGTCACCTGGGCGAACAACTGCTGGAAGTAGTCGAACAACATGCGCGGACGCGCCGACAGCACGGCGACCGGCGTGTCGGTGCCCATCGAGCCGAGCGCCTCCGCTCCGGTGCGCGCCATGGGCGCGACCAGCAGGTTGAGCTCCTCGTAGGTGAAGCCGAAAGCCTGCTGCCGCAGCACCACGCGGTGGTGCGGCATGCGGACGTAGTCACCCGGCGGCAGGTCGTCGAGGTGGAACTGCCCCGCGTCGAGCCACTCCTGGTACGGCTCGGCCGCGGCGAGCTCGGCCTTGATCTCCTCGTCGGAGACGATGCGGCCCTGCGCCGTGTCCACCAGGAACATTCGGCCGGGTTGCAGGCGCATTTTGCGCACTACGGTCGACGGGTCGAGGTTCAGCACGCCGGCCTCGGACGCGAGGACGACGAGGCCGTCCTCGGTGACCCAGATCCGGGACGGACGCAGGCCGTTGCGGTCGAGGACGGCGCCGATCACGGTGCCATCGGTGAAGCACACTGCGGCGGGGCCGTCCCACGGCTCCATGAGCGACGAGTGATACGCGTAGAAGGCGCGACGCGCCGGATCCATCGACTCGTGGCGTTCCCACGCCTCGGGGATCATCATCAGCATCGCGTGAGCGAGGCTGCGGCCGCCAAGGTGGAGCAACTCGAGAACCTCGTCGAAGCGCGCGGTGTCCGATGCGCCCGGCGTACAGACCGGGAAAATTTTGTCGAGGTCCTGCACCGAACCGAACACGTCGCTGTTGATGAGCGCCTCGCGGGCCCGCATCCAGTTCTCGTTGCCGGTGACGGTGTTGATCTCGCCGTTGTGGGCGACCCGGCGGAATGGGTGCGCCAGCGGCCAGGACGGGAACGTGTTGGTCGAGAAGCGCGAGTGCACGATGCCCAGCGCGCTGGTAAGCCGCTCGTCCTGCAGGTCGAGGTAGAAAGCCTTGAGCTGCGGGGTGGTCAGCATGCCCTTGTAGGCGAAGGTTTGACCGGAAAGGCTTGGGAAGTACACGGTTTCGCGTCCGGGACCGTCCTGGCCCGGGCCCTTGGTGCCCAGTTCGTGCTCGGCACGCTTGCGCACCACGTAAGCACGGCGTTCTAGGTCGATCCCGGAGGCACCCCCGATGAACACCTGCCGGAAGGTCGGCATCGCATCGCGGGCCAGCGCACCGAGAGACGAATCGTCGGTCGGCACGTCGCGCCAGCCGAGCAGCGTCAGGCCTTCGGCCTCGATGATCTTGCCGACGGACTCGCATGCCGTTGCGGCGTCGCGCGACGACTGCGGCAGGAAGGCGATGCCGGTGGCGTAGCTGCCCTCCTCGGGCAAATCGAAGTCGACCACGGCGCGCAGGAAGGCGTCGGGAACCTGCAGCAGGATGCCCGCACCGTCGCCGGTGTTCGGCTCTGCGCCCTGGGCGCCGCGGTGCTCCATGTTCAGCAGCGCCGTGATGGCCTTGTCGACGATGTCGCGGCTGCGACGGCCGTGGATATCCGCGACCATGGCGACGCCGCACGAATCGTGCTCATAGGCGGGGTTGTACAGCCCGACACTCCTGGGCATTCGCACCTGACCCTTCACAAGCTTCTGTTGCGCGGTGGTTCGTCGACGTCACCGCGCCCCGCCAGGGATTCCTCCGTGCGTCTCTGAACGGGGCTCCACTGTGGTGTCAACAAGTTGTAAAACGATATGTCAAACCCCCGCTGACATGCCAACTTAGTCTAGGCTTACTTGGTTGCCCTCCCGTCTGACGCCAAGCGTCGGCCGCCGAGGGGACTTAGCTGCGGAATCCATTGTCACCGACCCATTTTGGGGATGTGATCGCCCGTATCGACACCCCGGCTTGGACGGGGTGCCCCGCGGAGGCCATTTTGCGCTGTTTGCTGAGGGCGTAGGCCGGTGCGGCTCCAGGTGCGGGATTCCTCACATCAGCAGTTGTCACTGCGACGGCGACCTGGGCCAAAGCCCGGCCTGGGACTTTGCGCAAACTCTGGTCGGATTCTTAGAGACCGTTGCCGCCGCCTCCTCGCCCAACCCGACATTTGGCCGCGGAAGTGCGAGTAAGTCCCGCCAAAACGTCGATTTCGAGCGAGCAGCGATACTGGACACGATGACCGACCGCGACGATCACCTGCGCGACCGCTCCGGGCCCCCGACCGAGCGGATCCCCCGCATCGTGCTGCCGCCGTCACCGCCCCCGCCCGTCCAGCGGCCCTATCCCCCGCTACAGGCTCCCCCGCCGCCACGCCCGGCCAAGCCCAAACCGACCCACGGCTGGCGACGCGGTGTCCATGCGGCGACGTTCGGGCTGGTGAATCCCGGCCCGTCGCGTCAGGAGCAGCGTCAGACGGCGATGGAGGCCATGGTGGCCGCCCCGCTGCGCGGCCACTACAAGATCGGGGTGCTGGGCAAGGGCGGTGTCGGTAAGACGACCGTCGCCGCCAGCGTCGGGTCCGTGCTGGCCGAGCTGCGACGCGGGGATCGGGTGGTGGCCGTCGACGCCGACACCGCGTTCGGCCGCCTCGGCAGCCGCATCGACCCACGGGCCGGCGGCTCCTACTGGGAGCTGGCCAAGAACAAGAACCTGCAGTCCTTCGCCGAGGTTCTGACCCGGATGGGCAGCAATTCGTCGGGGTTGTTTGTCCTGGCCGGCGAGAACGGCAGCCGCCGAGGGATTCTGGACCCGGCGATCTACCGCGAGGCCACCATGCGCCTGGACCGGCATTTCACGATCTCCATCGTCGACTGCGGTTCGACCATGGACGCGCCGGTTACTCAGGAAGCAATGCGCGACATGGATGCGCTGATCGTGGTGTCCTCACCATGGCCGGATGGCGCGTCGGCGGCCGCACAGACGATGGAATGGCTTGCCGCCCATGGCAAGACCGGGCTGATGCAGCGTTCGGTGATCGTGCTCAACGATTCCGACGGCCATGCGGACAAGCGCACCCGCGGGGTACTGGCCGACCAGTTCCGCTCCCGGCGCCAGGCGGTGGTGGAGGTGCCGTTCGATCCCGGTTTGCGCCCCGGCGGAGTGATCAACAACAGCGGCGAGATGTCGGGATCCACCCGGCGGGCCTTCGTCGAAGTGGCAGCCGTCATTTCCCAATTCTTTGCGACCACCCCCAACCGTGGACCCCAACCCCGCTAGGGTCGGCGGCCTCACTGTCGAGTCGGTCCTCGGCACCGGCGGCACGAGCACGGTCTACCTCGCCTGGAACGGGATTGACCATGTCGCGCTGAAGGTCTTCGAATCCGGCCACCCTTCGACCTCGGCCCTTGTCCATCCCCATATCGTTGCGGTGCTTGACCGTGGCCAGACGGATTCCGGAAAACCCTGGATCGCAATGCAATACGTACCCGGCGGTGACGCCGATACCGAGCTGCGGGCGGGGCGGATGCCCTCGGATCACGCGGTGCAGATCATCGCCGGCGTCGCCGAGGCACTGGACTACGCGCATACATGCGGTGTGCTGCACGGCGACGTCAAGCCATCGAATTTCCTCCTGGCAGAACAGGACCGGGCCCTGCTGGCCGACTTCGGTACGCCCCCGTTCGTCGAGAACGGGGAGGTGCTGGTGTCGGCGGCCTACGCGTCGCCGGAGATGTTGCGGGGCAAGGCGATCGACGGGCGTGCCGATGTCTATTCCTTGGGTTGCTCGCTGTTTCGGCTACTGACAGGCAAGCCGCCGTTCTTCGACGCCGTGTCCAAAGACGAGGTAGTGAACTGCCACCTACACCGTGATCCGCCGCGGCCCACTCAATTCGCACCATGGCTGCCTGCGGCGATGGATGACGTGGTCGCCAAGGCGATGGCCAAGGATCCGGACAAGCGCTATCAGAGTGCGCGCGCCCTAGCCACGGCGGCGGCCAACCTCAGAGGCTGATGGGCACATGCTTTTCCGCGCAGGCGACCGTCACCGCCGCGACAAGATCCTGGCTCCGCAGGGTCTCGAGGTCCTCGATCGTCACCGATCCGCGGCTGGTGCGGTTCTGGGCGGCCACCCTGGAGTCCCGTAACCGCTCGGCGCGCTCGACGACGTTGCGGGCGAACCGGCCGTTCTGCATGACGTCGACACCGTGGCTGCCGTCCGGGGCGAGGTAGGCCCGCAGCTTGCGACAGGCCGCGTTGAGGGCCTCCTGCGCGGCCGGCTCGATCACCGTGGCGCGCGGCTCGCCGTAGCGGATCGCGATCTGGACCAGTTCCTCGGGGCTGTAGGACTCGAACCGCAGCTTTCGGTTGAACCGCCCCGCCAAACCCGGGTTCACGGTGAGGAATTCGTCGACTTCCTTCTCGTAGCCTGCCCCGATGAAGCAGAAGTCGAAGCGGTGCACCTCCAGTGCGACCAGAAGCTGGTTCACCGCTTCCATGCCGATCATGTCCGGTCGCCCGTCGTGATGACGCTCCACCAGTGAGTAGAACTCGTCCATGAAGAGGATCCGGCCCAGCGAACGACTGATCAGCTCATTGGTTTTCGGGCCCGACGAACCGATGTGCTCCCCGCAGAAGTCGGCCCGCTTGACCTCGACGATCTCCGGATGCCGGACGATCCCCAGGCCCGCATAGATCTTGCCAAGTGCTTCGGCCGTCGTCGTCTTACCGGTACCGGGCGGGCCGACCAGCAGCATGTGGTTGGTCTGGTTGGTCACCGGCAAGCCGTGCGCCAGTCGCAGCGCGCGGACCTCGATCTGGTCTTCGAGCTCGGCGACCGCCCGCTTCACGTCGGCCAGTCCCACCTGATTGTTCAGCAGCGCACGGCCTTCGGCGAGCAACTCCACGCGACGCTCGGCGTTGCCCTCTTCGGCTCGCTCGTTCTCCGACTGCTCGGTGGTGGCGTCCCATTTGTTGGTCCGGCTGTTGATCGTGTCCTCATCGGTGACGACCAGCTGCAACCGTTGATCGGCCAGCGCCTGCTTGGCCGGCTCGATCAGCGCACCGTTGATGGTGGCCTTGGACAGCCAGATCTGCGCCTTGTCCTCTTCGTTGAGTTGACGGTGCGCCATACCCCGCACGTAGGCCAGATCGGCGGCAATGAGCGGGAATTCAAGCGGATCGATGGCAGTGACGGCGGTGTCCAGCAGGCTGTGTCTGCGAGCTTCGGTGCCGCGCTCAGACCGCAGTTCCACCCGGTCGGCCCAGTCCAGTGCCACCCGGGCCTGACCCAGATGTGCTGCAGCATGCGCGGCGAGCGCGTTGGTGGCCGCCGTGACCGCGGACATGATGATCGCCTGCGGCGGTAGCACCCGCGCCGCCTCGGCAATCACGTCGGGCCAGCGCTGAGTGGCGAACATGAGGTAGGCCCGCACGTACTGCTGCCACTGGTGGTTCTCCCACGTGTCCAGCAGTGCCGAATCTTCCAGCACCGCTTGGGCTTTCTCGAACTGCCCGTCGTCAATCAGGCCGCTGGCCAGTGCCATTCCGGCATGCGATGACTCGGTGACGTTGACCGACAGATACGGACCGGCCTTCATCGGCGCCGACAGTCGCACACCGAGCCGATTGGTCTCCCGGTGCAGACGCGTCCCGTAGGCATACAGCTGCTGCAGGGTGTCCAGCGCGTCATCGCCCGCGGCGATGCGGCCCAGCCAGGCATCGGCCATCGACGGGTCGATCCCGGTGGCGTCGCGGAAATGCCGAAGCGCGGTGGTCAGGTCGGAGTCCATCGCGGCCATCGCCTGGTCGAACTGCCTGCGGGCCGCTGCGGTGTCGGTGCTACTGGTCACCGCCTAGTCCGCCAATTCCAGTTCTTCGGACCGCATGCTGGTCGGTTCGCTTGACACATAACGGTTCTCGGCGCGGAACAGCTCTACCTCCACCATGTACACCTGCCCGGCGGCATTCACCTCGACAGTAGCCGGACCGATCTGAGTGATCACGACGTCGGCCGTCCCGCGTTGCGTCTCGCCGGGACGTCCGACCGAGATCACGGTGTTCGGCCGCGGGGCCGGAGCCACCGTCCCGTCCACCACGCTGACGGTGGTTCCCGACGCCGGCCGCGGCAGATCCGACACCGCGATGTGCGGCATGCGCACGCTCTCCCAGCGCTGAAGATCCGTGGTGTGCACCGTGATCCGATCGCCCGCCCCTGCGGTGCGGATGATGATGCGTTTAGCGACGGCGTCGTCGGCCGCGATGTGGACACGACTGAACTCGCCGGGATCCCCGAGCGGAAGCAGGATGCGGTCGCCGGCGTTCACCTTGCCCAACAGCACACCCGAAGGTCCGATCGGCAACACCAGTGTGACCGGAGCGCGCCCGCGGGTGATGCCGTGCAATTCCGGCCGTGGCCCACAGAGATTGGCGGCCACAGCACTGGCCTGCTCGCCCGGCAGGGTCTTCAGCATGACGCTGGGCGGGGCCGTCGGGGGTTGGGCGCTGCGCACGGTGATCGTCGCGCTGGCGGTTCCGTCGGGAAACAGCGTGACGTTCTGGATGATCCCGTCGGCCCGCAGCGACCAGGCCTGAGCCAGTATCTCGGCGTTGATATCGCGCGGCCGGTAGGCGTAGGTGGTCAGCCAGCCTGCATCACTGCGTGCGGTGCGCCAGCGTTGATTGTGCGACTCCAGCGCGGCGCGCCCCAACCGGCGTTCCAGTTCCACCATGTCGGTTGCGGTCGCAACCTTCGCGCGAATTCCGGTGCAACGTAGGCTCGCCGCGATCCGCTGGGCAGCAGCTAGCGCTGCCGTGCCCACCGTGGTGCGCCGCTGCAGGGCGTCGGCGTTGGCCAGCGCCCGCAACCGGATCACCAGCCAGGTCTCCCGCTGGCCGGCGTACGGCGGGGTGCCGATGAGGGTGTCGTAGACCCGTGGATAGTCGCCGGTACTGCGGCGCCGAGAGCCCGCCGTCACCACAGACAGCGACTCGATGGTCAGGCCGAGGCTCTGGTGCATCGCCGGTATGAGCTCGCTGACGTCGATGGTGTTACGGGTTCGGGTGGCGGTCGATCCCGTGAAGACCGTTGGGATACGCGCCCTCCCGAGCAACTGAACGGCGACTATTGCCACCCCGTCCTGATAGCGCACTCCGCCGCCGGATCGGTCGTTGGCCACCGTCACCGGCTCGGTCAGCGGGATCGGGTGATTGCGACCCAGATAGAGGCCGATCCAGGACCACAGTGGTTGGCGCCGCCACGGAATCGCGAACAGGATCAGCCCAAGCGCCAAGCCCACACTGGCGCCGATGTAGCCGTAGACAATCCATCCGGTCAGCCCGAATGCCAGGACAGCAAGGATCACCGTCAGCTGGACGCCGTGGCGCTTCATCGCGCCCGCCTCGCGCGGGCGATGATGCTCGCCAGCAGCACGGCGCCGACGACCGCACCGGCGAAAATCAGGGCGACGTTGCGAGCCCGATGGTCGGGCAGTGCCGGAGGTGCCGGAGGCGCCATCACACGGGTCAACGAGCCAGGGGCGAGCCGGTCACCGGGGGGCACGTTGAAGGTCAGTGCCGCAACCGGATCGACGACGCCGTAGCCCACCTGGTTGTCCACCCCGCGCGGTGGATTATGTGCGGTCTGCAGGATGCGATGGATGACCTGGTTGGCAGTGAGGTCCGGGTACTTGGCCCGCACCAGCGCCGCGACCCCGGACACATACGCCGCCGAGAAGCTGGTGCCCCAGAACGGCATGTTCTTCTCACCGGGACGCACCGGGGGGTAGGCGTTGACCGGCCCCGCCGTCTGCGGGGACAGGCCCATGACTCCGACACCGGGTGCGGCCGCGGCAACCCACGGTCCGGCCAGGCTCTTGTTGATCGGCGCGCCGGTGTTGTCGACAGCACCTACCGACAGCACGTAATCGGAGAACCACGACGGCGACGAGACCGTCTTGACCTGATGCCAGTCGCGGGGATCTGAGGTGTCCAGCGGGTCGAACGACGGATTCTGCGCGCAGCCGTCCTCCCCCTCGTTGCCGGCGGCCGCGACGATCACCGCGTCCTTGATCGTCGCGGCGTACCAGACCGCCGCACCGAGCGCGCGCTGATCAAGCGGGTCGGCGGCCGAGACGCAGGACGTGACACTGATGTTGATCACCTTGGCGCCCATGTTGGCGGCGTGCACGATCGCACTGGCCAACGTCGCCACGGTGCCAGCCTTCTTGCGTGCCTCGTTGTCACCGGGTCCCGGGTTCTCCGGTTCGTAGGCCCGCGAGGACTGGCGAATCGAGATCACCACGGCATTCGGCGCCACCCCGGCGACCCCGTCAGGTGCCCCCGGCGGGGGTGGTGGCACCTCGGGATCGTCAGGCCCGTTCGGGTCCGGGTCGCCCGGGCCGTTGGACGGCTGATCCGGCGGCGGCGGCGGTTCGGCCGGTGGTGGCGGGGGCGGCGCAGGCATGGTCTGGGTGACCGTCACCGGCACCGGCGGAGGGGGCGGGGCCAGCGGCGCAGGGGGCGAGCCCGGCGGTGGCGGGGCGGCGATGGCCGGCGGCGGACCGGCAGGCGGCGGGAAGGCCGGGGTGGGCGGCATCGGCGCCGGTGGCGGTCCGCCGTGTGGGGCGGCCGCGATCAGCGAGGCGACGATCGTGCCGTGGGAATCGCAGTCCATCAGACCGTCGCCGCCCATGATGTAATCCCCGCCGGGCACCACCGGAAGGCGTGGATTCGGATTGACCCCGGTATCGATCACCGCCACCGGTACGCCGTTCCCCGTCGAGTACTGCCAGGCCTTGCCGACATTGAGCATGGCCAGATTCGGTGCCGGCAAAGCCACATTCGGATCGGCCACGGTGATCGTGCGCGCACAGATGTTGCTCTGCCGCATGGGCTGATCCGGATGCGGCGGACCGTCCGGCGGAACCATCGACGGGTCCACACTGGGTGGTGGAATCGCTTGCGCTGCCGGAATATTGGCAATGATTCCGGTCAGCAGAACAACCATCGCCGTCGCAGCGATTCGCTGCCCCACTGGCGCCGTCATCGCATTCTGACCCAGGTGAACAGGCCGCCGATCCACGCGGCCAGGGGGAAGGCCGCCACAATCGCCGCCAGCTCAAGCCATTCGGCGACCATCCGCACCAGCGGGGTGAAGCGGGTCACCGGCACCAGCAGCGCCGCACCAAGACCGGCGCCGGCGAAGATCGCCAGAGCGAGCGTTCCCCACAGCAGCGCGGCACCCGAATCCGCAGGCTCGTGCAGGACGTAGCGGATCACGCCGACGCTCAGCGCCGCGGCCGCGCCGCACACCAGCGCGACGGCCTGTCGCTTGTCGGCGAAGGCACGGCCACGGCTGATGAAGATGAGTACGAACAGCCCGGCCAATACCGCCGCGGCGTTGCTCTTGGCCCGGCCGGGCATCAGTGTCGCCCACACCGCCGCGGGCAACGCGATCGCAGTGGCCACACAGATGCCGGTGAGCACGCTGTTGGCGCGTTGAGCGGCTGCGGTGATGATCGCGCCCGACGGCGTGGTGTCCGGGTTCGGCTCGTCCTCGGTCTCGTCGTCAACGGGTGTGACGGTGTCGACCGGCAGACCATCGCTACGGCGGAACAGGTCTCGGCCGGTGATGGATCCGAAGTGTGGCGGCCGAATTCGCGCCGCCCACAAGGCGAACGTGGGCGCGAGTGTCAGAAGCAGCAGAAGTCCGATCAGCGAACACATGCCCAACAGTTGCGCCGGGACGGAATCCCACATCCGGGCTAAGGCGACCAATCCGCCGGCGCCGCACAGGGTTACCACTGTCGCGGCCACCGTCAGGTGGCGGCCGGTCATCGTGACCACACCGACGGTCAACACAGCGGCGGCCAACGTCGCGATGAACACGTGCGCCGCTCCGACGTCACCGGGAGCCGCTGCAGCGAATCCGACCGCCAACAGTGGTACGGCGAGCAAACCGAAGCCACTGAGCAGATCGGTGCGCTGTGGCCACCACCGCCAGATCGAACCGGCGCCAATGGCGAGAAGTAGACCGGCCGCACCGGTCACCACGGCCGGCATCACGGAGTCGGTGTGCAGGCGAGTGTGCACACCCAGTCCCAGAACAGACAGCGCGATCATCGCCAGCACAGCCATCGCGGTGTGCGCGGCGGTGTCGGCAGTCACCGGGGCGAACAGTCGCTTACCGGCCCGCGCCAGTCCCGTCGACAGCGATTCGTACTGCGGCTCAAAGGACTCGCCCTCCTGCGCCGGCACCAGCACCAGCGTGGACCCGTCTTCTACGCCGAGTTCGTCCAGCGTCTTCGTGACGTCGAGCCTGGTTCCGTTGGCCCGGTTCAGCTCATAGGCGATGCCGGGGTCCAAGCCGGGAACACCGCGCCTTTTGAGCTCCTCGTTGAGCAGTTCGACAACGTTGTCGATGAACACCTCGACCGGCACGGAGGCCGGATAGACCTGGGAGACAAGGTGTTCGCCGCAGATCACCGCGACAGCGCAGCGAGCCGGGAAGGAAACCTTGGCCATCAGCGTGGCCTATCGGCGTCCGGCGTGTACTTGTCGGCCAGCGCGGCGGTGATCTCGAACAGGCGCAGCCGCGTCTTCTTCTGAAGTTCGTGCTGGGCGTCGATGATGCCGCCCTTGGCCAGATGTGGGTCGTACGGCATGAATTCGACGGTTGCGCCGGACTGGCTGAACCGCTGGGTCAGATACTTCCGGGCATCCGAGTCGTGGCTGTTGCGACTGTCGTTGAGGATGACCATGCTGCGTGACACCAATTCGTGGTAGCCCAGCGAGCGCAACAGATCGATCGACCGGGTGACCGGCAGCGAGGTGTCGGCGGTCAGACCCGACACGAACACCAGGGTGTCACAGGCGTCGAAGACCGCCTTCATGACGGGATGTTCCAGATCGTCGGCGGTGTCCACCAGGATCACGTTGTGGGTACGGCGCAGCCGGGACAGCACCCCACTGAACATCGCCGGGACCAGTGGGCGGGGTTGATCGGAGACTCGGTTTCCCGCCAGCACGTCGAGCCCGATCTGGTTCTGGCCCAGGTGTTCTCGGATGTCGGCATAACCCTGCACGTCGGTGTCATTGAGCACGGCGGAATAGTCGCCCGGGGGCGCCTCGTCGATGCGGCCGGCCAGTGTGCCGAAGCCGGGTGCGGCGTCGATCGCCACCACGTTCTCCGGGCGGCATTCCCGGAAGACCGCGCCGACGCTCGCCGTCATCGTCGTCTTGCCCACGCCGCCCTTGCCGGAGACGAACCCGATCACGTACTGCTTGCGAATATGCCTGCGGATCCGTTCGCGCAGTTCGCGATAGTGCCGCTCGGCGGGGGACTCACCGAGGTTGATGGTCTTGCCCGAGATGTTGTAGATGAACTTGCGCCAACCCGAGCCGGGTGGGATCTTGCGCGGTGCCACCATGTCGGAGATCCGCAACGTGCCCGACACCGAGTCCTGCTGCGGACGGTGGTGGGCCCCAAAGGCTTCTCGGCCGGCGGGGTCGCGGGGATCGGCGGAACGCCCCGGCTCATTCCAGGGATTCGTCACCTAGACAACCTTTCTGTGTGAGAACCACTCGTCTTCGGCAGGAAGTCGGCGGACCATCTTCAACACCGCGGTGGCGATGTTGGCGGCTGATCCCGGCGACACGATCATCCACGATTTTCCACCGCGGGTGACGTGTTCGGACACCAATCTGCCCTGCGGCGTATCGATGATGGTGACCGCCCCCTGATCGATGTGCGAGCGCGCAGGCCCGGTCGGCATCCCGGACTGGATCGCCACCACTGAGGCCTGCGCCGAGCGCTCGGTGTCGGCCGCCAGAGTCAGCATCGTGACCTGATCGCCGTCGAACCTCCGGTCGAGCAGATAGGACCGAAGACTCACCTGATCATGAACGGCGGCAAGCAGTTCGGGCACATCGAGGGTGACCGGCCGCAGCGCCGCGGCCTTCATCTCGCCGCACAGCCGCACGATCTGCGCGTTGATCAGCATGCCAGCCGATTCTTCTGAGGTCGCGGTGCCGACCCCCGACAGGCGCACCAGGATGCCGTTGCGTTCCAGCACGACCCACCACTGGGCGAAGCGGGCGAGCAGCACCCGCTCCGGTTCGATCTCGTGCGTCGGAGTCTGCGCGTAGACCAGCAGGGCGACGTCCCGGCGGGACAACACCGTCAGCCACTCCAGCACGGCCTCATCAACCGTCCCCGCGTCGGTGATGACCCCGGCGGCCCGCAGCTCGTCGGCGACGGGGTGCGTCAGGGCCATCTGGCGAGTCTCGATGCTGGGCAGATGCGGCCGCAGACCGAGCTCGGGTGCCACCACTTCGATGCCGGACAGCACCTGCAATACCCACAGGCCGTCCAGAGTCGTCGTCAACATGGTTCCCCCAAGACAGACAGCAGGGGCGCACCGACGTGCGCCCCCACCGGCTGAGAAGTCCGGTTAGAAGAGGTTGCCCATCTGGAGGTCGGTCGCATGGGCACTGTCGTTCACGCTGCTGATCGTCGAGCCGTGCTGGTTCATCGTCTCGACGAGGCCTTGCAGGCCCTGCAGCATCTGCATCTGAGCCTCGTGGAACGAGCCCGCCGCCGCGCCCTGGAAGAAATCGGCGATTGCGTTGGTGCGCTGCAGGATATCGTCGTGGATCTCCATCAGCTGGGCCGACCGCGAGCCGACGTCAGAGGCGAAATCGGCGACGCCGCCATGGTTGTAAGTGATGTTGTCCGACATTGGTGAAGTCCTTCCGTGAGGGTCTGGGGATCAGGAGTTGGCAGCGAAGCTGGTCAGGCTGTGGGCGGCGTCGGCCTCATGCTGCTCCATCAACGAAGCCGCCTGGCTCAGGCCGTGGGCCAGCCGAGTGCCGCCGGTGACGGTCTGCTGAAGATCGTGGTTGATCTGTGCGGCGGTGTTGACCGACGCGAGCTGAGCCTGCCCACCCCAGACCGCCGAGCCCAGGCCTTCATGGCTGCTGAGGTACCCGTTGGCGATCGACGCGGCGTGCTCGAGTGCGGACTCGATGGCCTGCTGCGTGCTGCGCAGCACTTCCGGTGTGACGACTAATGTCATGTGCTTCTTCCTTTTGCTGGTGGTGATCTCGGTCAGAGGTTGTGTTGACGAGTATCGGGCGAAGGCAGACCAGCTGTCACTTCACCCTCTGGCAAACGTTGACGGACGCACCCCCTAGTACCAAACCGTTAGCTGAGCCGCGGGTCCCGCTGCGGAACCGTTTCCATGACGATGCGCGCGTGCGCCACGTCGTCTTTGCTGTTCTCGCCCTTCCCCTGGCCGAGCATCCCCGCACTGGCGGGCGACATGGGCATGGCACCGCCGCCGCCCATCGGTGCCGCGGTCGGACGCACCTCGGCGGCGCTGAGCAGACCGGTCTTCAGCGACGTCGGCCGGCCCGAGTTCTCCGGAGCAAAGCTGCTCGTGGGGCGGGTATAGCTGGTCAGCCCCGCACCGGGCACACCGCCGCCGCCTCCACCACCGCCACCGATGCCTCCGCCGCCCATACCGGCACCGCCCGCGGGTGCACTGGCCTTGACGAGGTCGGCGGCCGGCATGGCCGCGTCGGCACCCTTCATTCCGTTCATCATCCCGCCGAGCGAGCCCATCATCGACTGCGGCAGGCTCGACAGGCCCTGGAAGGCCTGCATGGGGGCCTGGAACATGCCCATCAGCGGCTGCATGGCACCCATCGCCGCCTGCATCGGCTGCATCATCGAGCTCATCTCGCTGCCGGCCGCAGCGGGCGCGGCTGCGGTCTGGCCGGCCATCTGAGTCACCTGGCCGGTTCCTTGGGTAGCGGCTTGCATGCCCGTGGTTCCGGCCGCCTGCGCGACAGCTGACGCCGCCGCGGCGGGTGCAGCCGGTGACGCGCCGAGCGGCGCGAACGGCGGGGGTATGGCCAGGGCCGCCACCAGGGCGGCCAATGCGGCCCCGTAGGAAGCTCCGGCGCCGGCGTTGTGCGGCCAGTGCTCGCCGAAATACTCGGTGTCCAGCGCCACGATCGCCGGCGTCAGCGCTCCGAGGACCGACGGGTTGATGCCCACGTCGGTGGCCTGTTCCATGCGGTTGGCGACAGAGACTTCCGCCGGGATCATCGTCGACACCGCGGTCTCGTAGGCCGACACCGCGCTGGCGGCGATGGGCGGCTTTTCCTGAACCCAACCGGCCAGCAGTTGTAGTGCGGTGTTGAGCCCGGTGACGGTGGTCATCGAGCTGAGCCCGCCGACGCCTTCGAAGTTCAGCGACGTCACGGCGGTGTTCAGCTGCGACATTGAGAAGGCCACCTCATTGCTGCCCATCAGCACCTGCCAGGCCGCCCCGTTGGCCATCGTGGTCGCCGTGCCACCAGCCCCCGGCCCCACCAGCCGAAGGTAATTGGTTTCAGGCGATAACGCCGGCCATCCCGGATCAGGCATCGAGCTATCCCAGGCCGAGCGCCGTGTTATTGAGGATGTCGGTCGCGGTATAGGTGGCCGCCGCGAGCTCCTGCGAGCCGGCGAACATGCCGCGGTTGGCCAGGTGCTCGCTGGCGGTGCCCACGTACGAGGCGCCGGCGGCGTTGAGCGCCGCAGCGAACTCGGCGGAGTCCAGGTCCGCGCCCATCGGCAGGACACCCATCAGTGCTTCCGAGGCAGCCGACGTGGCCGCGCCCATTTCCGCGCTGATGCCGTTCTCAGTTGCCGCAGAGGTTGACACCGATGCAGCGTTGACATTCAAAACCATGTTGCTCTCCCTCCGGTAATCACAGGATCACCTGCGATCTTGCCCCATATTAGAGTGTGCTGGCGACCTAAGGCCACTTATGTCTTTTGCGTTTGCAGCTAACCCACAGACAGTCGCTCAATCGGGTGTACCAACCAATACCCCCTCCATCGCGCCGTCGGTAGTCACCAGCAATCCGCGGCCCGGCGGGAGTTGCTGAGCACTGGTGCGGCCGAACACCTTCACGGTCTGCGGGTCGTTGTCCATGAACAACGTCGGGGCCCGCGATCCGGTGAGCTTCTGCAGGAACGGACTCATCGCCGAGACGCCGGCCCAGTTGCCCGGTAGCCGTGTGGCGATGACGTGCAATCCGATCTCCCGGCTCCGCTCGATGAGCGGCCACAACGGCGCAGTCGCGGCGGCCTTGCCGATGGCCCCACTGGGCCGCAATTCCTGCTCGTCGTCGATGAGCACGAAGTGGTGCGGACCGGTCCACGACGAGCGGGTCATCAGCTCCTCCTGGCTCAAACCGGACGGCGGTAAGCGGTCCCGCATGATCTCGGCCAATTCGGCGAGCACCTGGTCGATATCGTCGGGGGTATATGCGTATGCCCGCACATGCGCCCCTTGAATCTTTCCGATCAGGCTGGTCTTCGGGTCGACGATCGTGATCTGCGCCTCTTCAGGCGACAGCCGCGCGGCGATGGCCTGCCCGAAGGCGGCCAGGCTGCTGGTCTTTCCGCACCCCTGCCTGCCGACCACCAGCAGGTTGGGTGCCTGCCGGCTTGGCAGTGCCACCGGTTGCAGTGCGCTCTCCCCCAGTGCGAACGGGATGTCCAGGCTGTCGGCGGTGCCCGGGTACGCCACGACGATCTCCCGCAGGGCGATATGTTCGGGCAGCCGGGCCAGCGTCTCGACCCGGCCGGCGCCGGTCTGAGCGGCGATCACCTGGCCGACCTGGCGGGTGGCGATCCGCTCGCCATCGGGTCCAACGATCTCGGGTAGGCCGACCAACAGTTCCTGACTCAGCCGCGTCACGCCGAAACCGGGACGGTCCAGGGTGTTTCGTGCGGCCCGGCGGTGCTCCATGCCGGTGCCCATCTGGGTCTCGTCCGGGTTGCTCAGGCGCAGCTGGATCCGGGCGTTGGACACATTCAGTAGGGCCTGCTTCTGGCCGACCAGCCAGCCGCTGGCGCTGGTGGCGACGTGTATGCCGTAGGACAGACCCTGGCGGGCGATCGAGATGGCGCGATCGCCCATCCCGTTGTCTTTGTCGTACAGGTCGCCGAAATTATCGATGAGCAGGAAGATGTCGCCGAACTTGTCGTCGGGATCGGTGCCGCCACCGCCCGCCGCTCCGAACCGGCGCTCGCGGAATTCCCCGATGTCCATCTGATAGCGCTTGAACGACGCCTCCCGCGCCCGGATCAGGCCTTCGATCGTGGCCAGAGTGCGGGACACTCCCTCGGTGTCGCTGAGGCTGACGACGCCGGCCACATGGGGCAGGTCCTCGACCGGATAGAGCGAGGCACCCAGGCAGAAGAACGTCACCCGCTCGGGCCGGTACATCAGCGAGGCCGAGGTGACCAGTGTCATCAGCGTCGTGGACTTACCGCGCTGCGCGGTCGCGACCACCATGATGTTGTCCATCTCGGCATCAATGACATGCACGCGCTGGGCGTGGTCCTCGGGGAAGTCTTCGATGCCGACCGGGATGACCAGCCCCGGGTTCTGGCCGTAGTCAACCCACCACGGCTTACCCCGCCAGCGCTCCACAAGAACATCGGCGGTCTCGCCGACTTCCAGTGGCGGCAGCCAAATTTGGTGCGGCGCTCGGACTGGGTGCGAGACCAAGGACTCCCGGATGACGTCGAGCAGCTTCTTCTTCTTGAAACCGTCTGAGTGGTAGAGGAATTCGTCGGGTTCATCCGGTGCGTCGGCATCCGCCAGCGCGGCGTTGTCCTCCGCAGACAGCGGCTGGTACTCCCAGGTCAGCGGTCGCGGTTGAGTGAAGCTGACGTCCACCGTCGTGTCGGTGTTCACCACCTTCTTCGGCACCACGAAAGGCGCGGAGACATAGAAGCACCGGAATTGTTCGAGTTCCCGCGGCCCGACCTTCAGCAGTCCGTAGCCGGCTTCTTTGGAAGGCAGGTGCAACGCCGCGTCACTGCCGATGACATCGCGGGAATCCTCGGCAGTCTCCGCGCGCAGAGCGACCCGAAAGGCGATGTTGCTCTTGGCTTTACTGAGCGACGACAGATCCAGCCGCTGGCCGCCGAGGGTGAAGAAGACGTTACAGCCACGGCCCTCCTGGCCGATGTGGATGACCAGATCGATCCACTCGGGGTGATTATGGAAAAGCTCGAGGTATTCGTCGATGATGACGAGCAGGATCGGCACCGGCTCGAGATCGCGGCCGGCCAGCCGCATCTCTTCGTACTCGTTGGCATCACGAGCGCCGGCGTCTTTGAAAAGCCGGTATCGCCGGGCGATTTCACCGTCGACGGCCTTGCGCATCCGCTCGGCAAGATGCCGGTCGTCCTTGCCGAGGTTGGACAGCGAGCCAGCCACATGCGGCAACCCCTCGAGGTCCTGGGCGGCCGACTCGAACTTCATGTCGACGAAAATGACGTTGAACGTCTCCGGCGAGTGGGTCAGCGCGATCCCGTTGCACAGCGACAGGAAGTACTCCGACTTGCCCGAGCCCGAGGTCCCGATCACCACCGAGTGGAAGCCGAAGCCACCAAAATCCTTGGCTCGCAGCACGATGTACTGGAGTTCTCCACCGGGCTTGATCCCGACCGGCACCACCGCCCATTTGGCATCGCCTCTGCCTCGACTGTCCGCCCACAGCCGATCGACATCGAGACGGCGCGGATCGGTGATTCCCAACGCCCGCAACAGCTCTCCGCCCTGGCTGTCGGTCTCGGACAATTCGCCCGCGGACATCGGCGACCACCGGGCCAGCGCGCGGGCATAGCGGTCGGCCGTGCTCTCTGCGAGCATGTCGGCGACGGCATAGAAGGCTCCGCGGTGGCGAAGCCGGCCCTCACGCAACGCGAAGCGCTCCTCCTCGTCGGCGAAGCCGACCCCGGTACCTGGCCGAGACGCTAAGCGCAGCACCGTGATTCCGGCCATTCCCTTCTGGCCGGTAATGCCTTCCCACTGCTCAGGAGTGCCGACGTTGTCGTCGACGATCACCCAGTGCGGACCCAGCGCACTGCCGGAGGCCGCCTCCATGGGCGATAGCATGGTCGTGGGGCTGGATCCACTCGGCGGCGTCCACGGCCCCCGACCCTTACGGTGCAACTCGGAATCCAGCGCATCCTCGAGTTCAGTCGGCGAGGTGAAAACCAGCCGCCGCAGACCGCAGGCATCGAACATCTCGTCGTGCTGGTTGTGCGGCAACCACACCAGCCACGACCACAATTCGGGGTGCCGGGTGACCACCATGAGCTTGATGTCGTTGGGGCTGTGATAGACAGCCAGCGAGCACAGCACCGCCCGCATAAAGGAATGCAGCTCATCGGGATCGTCGCCCACGAAGCTGAACCCGGGGCGTGCACGCAGGCTCAGCACCTTGCCGATCCCGCGGATCTTGCTCTGTTCCAGGATGAAATCCCGCAGCGCCCGACCGGTCACCGGTTCGAGTTCCTCACCGACGGGAACTTCCGGCCATTGCAGCGACACCGCGGAGTCGGCGGCCGACTGCACGCCGATACCCAGCCGCACATCGAGGAAGTCAGCATCGGCAGGCCGGCGTTCCCACATCCGCGGGCCACCGATCACGGTGTCGAGTTCCTGCGGGTCGCCGTGAACGAACAGCTGGCTGTGGCGCTGCTCCTGCGCGGCGCGCTGTACCTCGTCGCGGTCGTCGTCGAGCTGGCGCAAGTACATTCGCCGCTGCTTCTCCTGCTCGCCCCAGCTGATGCGACGACCGCGGCCCATCCGCCCGCTGAACATCAACGCGCCGAACCCGACCAGGCCGATCATCGGGAAGAACCCGGACTGCAGCGAGCGGACACCGGAGGTGTACATCACCACGAGCGTGCCGATGATGCCGACGAGCAACGCGGGCAGCGCGATCATCAGCAGGATGTTGCGCGGCTCCCGCTCGGGCAGTGCCAGTGGCGGTGCGACCGCCACCCGCGCCGGCGGAACACTCGGCGCCGGCTTACGTCGGGCGCGGACGAATCCCTTTTTCGACACCGCTAACCTCCCGCGTTCTGTTGGCCGGGCGCTGCTACCGGGGCCACCGCGCCGCCGGGATCGATGGTGTCGCGGGCCAACAGCGCGGTGGCGCGGTTGATGGCCGGGCCTGCCGCGAAGGTCCGCAAGATGGGCCACGGCGCCTGGACTGCGCGGCGCGGGTCCAATCCCAGTGCCTGCAGTGTGTTCTGGTCCCATTCGATGCCGTACCGGACACCTTGCGGCGAGACCCAGTAGAGGGTTTCGCGGGTGTCCGACGTGATGGCCCCGCTGGTGGATGCGACGAAGTTCGCTGAGCCCGGCAGCATCAGGGTCTGGTTGGCCTCGACGGAGTCCGGATCGCGGCTGTCGCGGACCAACCGCACGATGTGCGAGTCCATGCTCTCCGGCGTCGGCAGCCCACGCCCGGTGAAGAACGTCACCGCGGCCTGACGGTCCGTGGTCTGCTTCTGCCAACCGACACAGGTCACCGGATTGGCATCGGTGTCAACGAAATCCAGCTTGCCGGTCGGATAGAAGTCGACGCTGAGCGCCGTCACCTCGGGAATGTCGACCAGCTTGTCGGGCGAGATCAGTTGCGGGGTCGTCGAACCCTGGCTGTCCGCGGTACGCAGCAGGTCGGCGACGAAGCCGGTGATCTTCTGGACGCCGTTGGGCAGCAGCGCGTAGAAACCACTGACCGTGCCGTTGGAATCCTTCGTCTCCAGGACGCTGCCCACAGTCGAGCCCGCGAGCAGGCGTGACGGTGTGCCCGCTTCCGGGATGACCGGTACCACAAGGGGTTCGGTCGCCGGCATGGCGTCAAACAGTGCGTTGGAGATGTCGATCGGCCGGGTGGCACCCGGATCGAGCCCCAGGTTGAAAGTGACCGAGCGGTCGGCCGGGTCGATCTGCGTCCGCTGCCCGTTCCAGATCAGGTACGTGCCGGTGCCGTGGGTGGCCAGGATTGCCTGGGTGGGGCGCAGCGACTGGGCGCGGCCCGCGGCGGAGAGTTGACCGGCGATCGCCGTCACCACCGGCAACTGTCCGCCGCCCCGGGTCGGGGCGGTGTCGCACACCGACCAGGCCGAGACGGGGTTCGCCGAGACAGTCAGATCATCCGGGACACCGGGAATCCCGACCATCGGCCCGGTCGGATACTTGGCGATCTCGCCGGCGTTGACCCATGTCGGCGCCGACGCGCTGCCCGTCGCCAGCCGCGCCGACGTCAGATTGAGCGCCGGGTACAGCCGGCCGTCGATCTTCGCGTACAGCGCACCCGTGTCGCGGTTACCGATGATGTTCGACTGGCCCACCAGCCCAGCGGGTTTCATGAAATGCAGCAGGGCCATCCAGCCGCAGCCGATCACGACGAAGACGACCGACAGCGCGACCGCGGCCTGCTGTTTGCGGTCGTCGTGTTTCATCCGCACCGAGAAGCGGGTGATGGCCGCCCGCAGGCGCCGGTTGTAGAAGAGGTGGCCGGAGTTCTGGTCCCGGTTGGACAGATTGAGCGGCACGAGTCACCGCAGCCCGGCGCCGTAGCGCGCCTGGTTGTCGGTCTCAGCCTCCTCGCGCAGTGCGGCGAACGCCAGGTTCAGCCGATCACTGAGCTCACCATGGCTGTAGTCGGTCACCACCGCGGGATGCAACGTGAGTTCGATAAGTTTGCCGTCGGAGTTTGCCACCGCGTGTATATCCCCCAGGTCGACGCTGTACGTGATGGTCTCGGCCTGCGCGACGAGCGCCTCCCAACGCTCGGCAGCTTCGCTCAGCTCCTGTAAGACCGCATCAACGAGATCCCTGTCGCTAAGCTCGTGATCGCTGCCGGATCCCGCCACTCAGCCAGTATGTCGAGCGTCACTACCTGCGTCAATTCACTTTGCAGGGATTCTTTTTACGGGGACTGAAATTTGCCCCAGCAACCTCTGTCTGTCTCACACGTCACGTTTAGGTGCCCCACTGAGTGGGTAACGGCGCATTGAACGCCTCGAACCAGGCGAAGTGATAGTTGGCCGACAGCTCATCGCCGAGCGCGATCGCCTCGGTCGCAGCCAGTAATAAGCAGTTGCTCAGCAGGGCTGAGTCGACGTCGGGATACTGGGCCGTCAGCTGATAGCGCGCGGTGTCGGAATGCACGCGCAGGACGTCCACTTCGGCGTCGAGCACCCCCGTGCGCGCCGCGCCTGCCTTGGCCAGTGTGTGCACCAGCCTCGGTAAACCGTCGCGCCAGTGGGTGGCCTCCACGAGCTTCCAACCCAGATCGTCGACGCGGGGCAGCTCCCGCGCGGTCGGCGACGCCGCCGTCGGCTCGCCGCGACCCGTGGCGAACGAATCACCGGGGTGATAGGCCACCGATCGCACGACATCGCCGAGGAGCTCGCTCACGCGGCCGCCGCGCCGCGCCGGCGCAAGCAACTCGACCCCCGCGGGCAACGCGACGCCCGGTGGGATCCAGCCCTGCGCGAGGTCGGTCACCAGCAGAATCGTCCCGTCGGCGCGCTCCCCGATAGCCCACCGCAGGCCGGGTTCCTGGCGGGCCACGAATTCCAGCAGCCACTCGAGATGCTCGCCACCCGGTTCGGATGCCGGTTCGGGTTCAGGTTCGGGTTCGACGGCATCGGCGGTCACAGCGGGCCGCTGGATCTCGATCGGTTCGACCACCACCGGCTCGGCCTCGCCAGGCTCAGGTAACGATGCGACGGGCGGTGCGGCTTTGGGAATCGCCGGGTCCGTGTCGAATTCAACTGCTCCAGAACGTAATTGCCGAATAGTCGACTCGACACGCTGTACCGCGTAGGACCTGGCGACATCGATGATGCGGACTTCCTCGGCGCGGCGGGCGAAGTCGGGAAGATCAGCGTGACGCAACCCGCGCAGCCGCTCGTTGGCCGAGTCGGCGATTCGCTGCAGATCGTTTTTCAGATGTTCGGCGACGATCGCCGTCTCTCGCGTGACCGTCTCCAGCTCCGGCGGCCACAACCCGCCGATGACCCACGGTGCGCAATCGGTGGGGGTGTGAGGAGTCGGCACGGAGAGCGCGCGCTGCGTCGCCCTCTTCAGACGCTGCCGCGCCGTGTTCCGGCCGAAGATCGCCACGGAGGGAGCCTACCGTCGATCGCGTCGCTGTCAGTTCGGCCGGGAACCGCCGGCACCAGCCCTTTCAGCTCAGCGGCTGGTTCTTCCGCACGCCCTTGTACATGCCGCGGCGGACGAACAACGGCATCACCAACCTGTCGACCGACCAGGCCGGGAATCGGAAGGCCTTGCCGTTGGGGGCGAACACTTCCAGCCCGTCGGCCTGGATCCCGACGATCGAGCCCCAGCGGCTCCTCGGCGCCCGGTACCGCTTGAGCGGGCGGTCGTCGAGGGTGGCGCGGATGTTGTGGGCCAGCAAGGAGTCGGCGCGGGCCCGCGCGGACGCGCGCAGCGGATCGGTCGCGGCCACGTCGCCGATGGCGAACATATGGTGGTGGCCGCATAGTTGCAGCTCCGGGGTGACCTTGACGAAGCCCTGCTCGTCGAGCAGTTCGGGCGGCAGCCATTCGGTGTTGGGCTTGACCCGCCCGATCGCCCACAACACCGCGTCGGCCGGAGCCGCCGGCTGCCCGGTGCTCCACTGCACGGGCGCGTCGGTGATCTCGTCACCGTCGAAACCGTCGGGCAGCACCGCGCGATGCCCGGGATGCAGGCCGACACCGAGCCCAATCAGCTTGCCCTGCAACTTTTCCCATGCTCGCGGATGATGCTCGGTCAGGGCCCGCTCGCCAGGGAAGTAGAGGTCGACCTTTTTGCCCGGCCAGGCGGTGGCGATGTTGGCGGCGGCGCTCACTGCCGCGGCACCTCCGCCGACAATGATCACCGAACCTGCCGCACCGAACCGGTCGTGGACGGCGGTCAGGTCGGCGGCGATCTCGTCGGGGGTCTGCAGGGTGGGCTGTCGCCAGAACCCGTTGCGTACCCCGGTCGAAATGATCAGCACGTCATAGGTTTCGGTGACCGGCGACCCGTCCGGCGCGGTGCCGAGCACAGTGCGGTGTTCCAGATCCAGGCCGGTGAGAGTGGCCTGCACGGTGCGCACCCGGTCCAGCGCCCGGTATTTGTCGAACGAGACCCAGTTGTCGCGGGCCCAGTCCTTCGGGCGGGCCAGCCGCAATCCCAGCTCCTGACCGCTGAGCAGCGCGGGCTTCGCCGAGATGCCGACGATGTCGGCGTGGCGGCCCAGCTTGATCGCGGTGAGCAACCCGCTGTCACCGAACCCGGCGATCACGATGCGTGGCTTCTGGCTCATACGACGGCCTTTCGGGGTGGGCGGGGAATGAGCATCGGTACTCGGTCGATCACGGCTTGATACTGCGGGCGCCGCGCCAGGCTGCGCTTCTCCATCATCGGGATGCTGGCACCCAAGAACATCGCCAGCATCGCGATGACCCCGATAAACAGCCACCACGCCGAAGCCGGGGCCGCAGCCACCCCGAACAGCGCGAGGGCGAACCAGAAGCTGATCTCGCCGAAGTAGTTCGGGTGCCGCGACCAGGACCACACTCCGCGGTCCATCACCGCGCCGGGCTGCTTGTCGCGCACGAAGCGGTGCATCTGGGTGTCGGCCACCAGTTCAAGGGTCACCGCCGCGATGCCCACGGCGAATGCGACCCAGCTCAGCCAGATCAGTCCCGGGCCGGGAGTAGTGGCGGCGACGTAGACCGGCACCATCCCGAGGAACACCTGCACGGTGGGCACTAGGTGAATGCCGAACAAGTCGGCGAGGAACTCCCAGCGGCCGGCGCTCTCGCGCAGGATCGGGTAGCGCCAGTCCTCGTGGTGCAGGCCGGGGAAGCTGTAGGCCCAGTTGCCGGTCAGCCGCACCGCCCAGTACATGACGACGATCGTGAGCAGCCAGCAGCGCAGCGAGTCGAGGCCCAGCGGGCCCGCGGCCCACCAGAAGATCAGCAGAAGCGGCGGGATCACGCTCCAGAAGGCGTCATAGAAGCTGGAGTTGCGATACGCGCGGGAGAAGACGAACACCACGAGCGTGGCCAGCACGTCGGCAATGAATGCATCTAGCCACAACCGGCCGGTCGCGGGACCCCACAGCAGCCAGGCCGCACCGACCCCGACCGCGAGGACGTAGGCCACGGTCACCAGATAAAAGGAACCTGACCGGTTCGGCGTTACTGTCATGCAACCTCCTGCCGCGGCCGAACTGTAACACGTTCTAGTTGCCCGAATCCCGGCCGCCGAATCCCATCGAGTCTGCGCTCAGAGCCTGTTTCCGGGTCGGATCCACACTCTCACCGCAGCCTCGACGCCGCCCGCCAGACCAAAACTTGACACCTGCCAACAACTGCCGACATGCGGTTCCTTATCGTGTCGGAATGAGCACCGTCGCTGATGCCGAGCGGGTCGAAGACCTGGCCCGGCGGGTCGTGGCAGACCACGACCCGAAGAACGTCCCGATTCCGGAATTTCTCGGCGCCTGTTATGACGCCGGCCTGTCCTGGGTGCACTTTCCCGAGGGCCTCGGTGGCCTCGGCCTGTCGCGTGGCGTGCAGGCTGTCGCTGATCGAATCTTGCAGGGTGCCGGCGGCCCGGTGCCGCTGGGCCTCAACCCGATGGGCTACGGCATGGCCGCCCCCACGGTGCGTGAGCACGCCCAGTCCGACGACCTGAAGAAGGCGTTGCTGCGGCCGCTGGCCACCACCGAAGACATCTGGTGCCAGCTGTTCTCCGAGCCGGGCGCCGGGTCTGATCTGGCCGGTCTGGCCACCACCGCCGTGCCCGACGGCGACGAGTGGGTGCTCAACGGGCAGAAGGTGTGGACCAGCCTGGCGCACCGGGCCCGCTGGGGTCTGCTGCTCGCGCGTACCGACCCCGATATCGCCAAGCACAAGGGCCTGACCTACTTCGTGCTCGACATGCACGCCCCCGGCGTGGAGACCCGCCCGCTGCGCCAGATGACCGGGCAGGCCGAGTTCAACGAGGTCTACATGACCGACGCCCGCATCCCCGACACCCACCGGCTCGGCGCGGTCGGCAACGGCTGGGGCGTGGCGATGACCACGCTGATGAACGAACGCAGCGCGCTGGGTGCCAGCGGCAGCCGCCGCGGTAGCGGGACCATCAAGGACGCCGTGGCGCTGTGGGCCTCACGACCCGACCTGCAGACCCCCGTGCTGCGGGACCGGTTGGCGCAGTTGTGGTTGCGCTCGGAAGCCCAGCGGCTGACCTCGGAGCGCTCCCGCGCCTCGGCCACCTCAGGCGGCCCCGGACCGGAGGCCTCGGTCGGCAAGCTGGTCGGTGCCTTGCTCAACCAACACATCTATGAATGGTGCATGGATCTGCTTGGGCCCGAAGGGATTCTGTACGACAGCTACGCATTGGCCGACGAGGCCGGTGACGCCGGCGACTGGCGCGGGCCGATCCAGCAGCGCTTCCTGCGCAGCCGCGCCAATACCATCGAGGGCGGCACCACCGAGGTGATGCGCAACATCCTCGGCGAACGGGTGCTGGGCCTGCCCGGTGACCTGCGTGCCGATGCCGGCATGCCGTGGAAGGAGATCCCGCGTGGATGACAACGCTGAGTTCAGGTTCACCGAGGAGCAGCAGCAGCTGCGCGCCGCGGTGCGCAAGTTCTGCGCCGACAACTTCGACGAGTCGACGGTGCGCCGGCTGATGGAAGCCGAGGTGCCCTTCGACACCAAGGTGTGGAACCGGCTCGGCGCTGAGCTCGGCGTGCTCGGGCTCTCGGTGCCCGAGGCCGACGGCGGTGCCGGTGGCTCGCTGGTCGATCAGGCTGTTGCGGTGGAGCAGTTCGGCGCCACCCTGGCGTGCGGTCCGCTGTTCGGCACCGTGTATCTGGCGATTCCCGCGTTGGTGGCCAGCCCCGGCGGCCCGGCACGCGACGAGCTGCTGGCCCAGCTGGTGGAGGGCACCCGTACCGCGGCGTTCGCCGTCGCCGACACGGCCGGCGCGTTCGATCCGGCCGCAGTGACCGTAACAGCCAATGGCGACACGGTCTCCGGAACCGTCCAGCGCGTCGTCGACGGTGCGGCGGCCGACGAAATCCTGGTCGCGGCAACCAGTTCCGACGGTATCGGGCTCTACGCGGTGGACGCCAAGGACACCCAGCGCACACCGCTGATGACCCTGGACCTGACCCGCCCACAGGCCACGATCACCTTCACCGACTCCCCGGCCCGGCTGCTGGCCGGCCCCGAGGAAGCCGAACGGGTGATCACCCACGCGCTGCAGGTGGGCTCGGCGCTGCTGGCCGTCGAACAGGTCGGTGCCGCACAGCATCTGCTGGATCTGGCCGTCGAGTACGCCAAGTCCCGGTTGCAGTTCGGCCGGCAGATCGGCTCATTCCAGGCGATCAAGCACAAGCTCGCCGACATGCTGGTCGACCTCGAACACGCCCGCTCCGCCGCCTACCACGCGGTGTGGGCACTAAGCGATGGTTCCGACGACCCGGCCCTTGCCGCCAGCATCGCCCAGGCCACCTCATCGGCGGCGCTGAGCCACATCGCTGCCGACACCATTCAGGTGCACGGCGGTATCGGCTTCACCTGGGAACACCAGGCGCACTTGTACTTCAAGCGCGCCACCACCGATGCCGCACTGCTGGGCAGTGCCGAACAGCACCGGTCGCGGATCGCGGATTTCATCCTCGACAATGCGAGCGCCGAGGGCGGATCGCGGGTGGCCGACGGCCTTCCGGTCTGACCACAACGCACAACGAAACGTTCGGGCGGAGAAGTGCTGAGAGCTTCTCCGCCCGAACGGTTTCCGTGGTACACCTGGCTCGTCAGCCGCGATGGTGATTCCACTGGTGGTGGTGATGGATCGAGGAGCCGGGGACCGGCTGGTTGTGCTGGTGCGGGAACGCCGGGTGCGGCGCCGGTTGGCTCATGTGAGGTCCGCCGGTGTCGGCGTAGCAGTCGCTCGCGCCTCCCAGTGCGACCAGCGCGGAGCCGGTGGCCAGGATTGCGCCTGCGGCGATGCGCTTGAACCAGATTGCCGTCGAGGTCTTGGTGGTTGTCGTGATCGTCATGATCGTGCTCGTTCTGTTCGTGCTTCCCCCGGTTTGCCGGGTGATCTAAGAATCGCGCACGAGGACCCTGATGTCTGTCGGGCGACCAGCCCCTAGCCGGGATGAATCCGTTGTCCACCGATCGGGGGACGCCGGTCGGTACGCTCAGCCGCGATGAGCCAGATGGAGTTGGTCACCTCGGCGCCCGCCACGATGGGTCCCGGCGAAATCGGTGCGTGGGCAACCCGCGCCGAGCGACTCGGCTTCGACGTCATCCACATCTCGGAAACCATCCATGACCCCTTCACCGTCGCGGCGTTCGCCCTGCAGCACACCAAGCGGGTGACCGTGCGCACGAGCATGGTGTTGGCCTTTCCGCGTAGCCCGATGATCACCGCCTATGCGGCATGGGATCTCGCGAAGTACTCCGGTGGCCGGTTTCAGCTCGGCATCGCGTCGCAGGTGCGTGGCAACATCGTCGGCCGGTTCTCGGCTCAGTGGTCCGAACCCGTAGCCCGCCTCGCCGACTACATTCGGGCACTACGCGCGATCTTCGCGTCCTTCCAGACCGGCGCGAAGCTCGATTACGTTGGGCCGCACTATCGATTCGAGCGGTTACAGCCCTACTTCAACCCCGGTCCGCTCGACCATAGCGCCCCGCAGATCTGGACCGGCGCCGTCAACGCGCGGATGTGTGCCATGGCCGGGGAGTTGGCGGACGGCTTTGTCTGCCATCCGACCAACTCCCATCCCGTCGTCCTGAAATCCCGCACGCTGCCCGCGCTCGCCGAGGGCGCATCACGTGCCGGCCGCGGGCAGCTGGCCGTCGTCGCCAACCCGCACGTCATGACCGCCGCCACCCCCGACGCGGTCGATGCGTTGCGCGAACAGCGACGCTCCGAGCTGGCCTTCCTGTACAGCACACCGGCCTACCGACGACAGCTGGAGGATTTCGGTTTGGCCGACGTCGGCGCGGCACTGAGCGCGATGGCCCAACGATCCGAATGGGACGCCCTGCCAACCGTTCTCACCGACGAGGTGATGAGAGAGTTGGTGCCGCAGGGCACCTACGACGAGATCCCCGCCGTGTTGACGCAGTGGTATTCGGGACTGTGCACCGGAATCAACCTGCCCGTTCCGGCCGATGACGCCGACGACGACGGCTTCGGCGCGCTCCTCGATTCCTGCCGTCAGATCCCTGCCGCCGCAATCACTTAGGACGGTCAGCGGAATCGTTCGAGGCATTCGCGCTCGTCGAAGGTCGACAGGAACGCTGTGGCGGCGTCGTGGCCCTCGGCGTAGAGCGCGTCGATCTCGCGTTGGTTGATGTGGAAATCCAGCACACCGACCTTCGTCGAGTCCACCCGGATGGTCCGGCAGCTCACCCACGGCAGGTTCAGGTAGGCCTGGTCGCGGCCGACCAGGATCGTGGTGATGACGTCCTCGAGGAGGCTGGGGCCGCCGAGGTGCCGCAGCGGGGCCAGCGCGGGGATGACCTTGTCGTTGTTCTGGGGCAGGTCGGGCAGCAGCGTCACCCCGAGGGTCGGCCAGCGCGGCTTCTTGCCGTCGGGGCGGTCCAGCGAGTCGATCGGATAGTTCGACAGCAGGCCGCCGTCGACGAGCGTCGACTCGCGGCCCGTCGCACTGGTGAGCTTCACCGGGCGGAAGAAGAACGGAATCGACATCGAGGCGCGTACCGCGTCGGCGACCAACTGCTCGTCGGGGTCCAGCCCGTACAGCCGGCGATAGTCCCACGGCAGCCTCACCAACTGGCCAGTTGTGACATCGGCGACAGTCACCACGAGCCGATAGCGACGTTCCTCGGGCAGTTGGTCGTCGTCGAGCCGGAGGTCACCGAAGGTGGTGACGCCTAGGTCGCGCAGCTGATCGGCGATGAAATTGTGAGCGTAGTCACCCTGGTACATCCCGGAGCCCTGCAGGATCGCCCAGGATGGCCCGAGCAGCGGGACACGTTCGACCGGGCCGGGGTCGAGGAACTTGCGATAGTCGATGCTCAGCGCGAGGTCCCGGACGTCGGCCGGGGTCAATCGGTCGTTCTTGGCGGCCGCGGCCACGATCGAGCCGACGATCGAGCCTGCCGACGAGCCGGCGATGCGGTGGGCGCGGTAGCCGACCTCCATCAGCTTGACCACGGCACCGGCCAGGCCGATGCCCTTCACGCCGCCACCAGCAAGGACCAGGTCGATGGGCTTCGTCGCGGGTGTGGGCATCGCCCCATGCTAGGAGCCGCGCCTGACAAACGAGCCTGAACAAAACCGTCGGGGGGAGAAGCATGAAGCTTCTCCGCCCGAGGTTGGGGGGTCTATTGGGTGGTGTTCAGCCGGCGCGGTTCCACTGGTGGTGGTGGTGCGCGATCGAGCCCGGCACCGGGAAATTGTGCTGGCCGGGGAAAGTCTGGTGATGGCCCGGCTGGTTGATGTTGGGGCCGTTGTTGAACGAGCCGCTCTCGGCGAGGGCGTCGGTGGCGGAACCGAAGGCGAACAGTGCGGAGCCCGCGGCCAATGCGCTACCGGCGGCGAATCGCTTCATCCAGGTCATGGTGGTCATAACAGTTCGTGTCCTCTTGTCGTCTTTGACGTGGTCTTGGCCTTCGCGTTTCGCCAGTGAGTAAACGATCTCGCATCTTGGCAGCGATGTCTGTCCGGCATCCGGTGGATCGCCGGGTGGAATCCGGTGTCCCCCAATCGGTGGACACAGGCGAATTCCTGCCAACCGACGATCATCTGCTGCCAGTGGAATTACTGCGGCCCCCAGTGACGTTGGCACTGTCAGCGGCGCGGAAATCGACTCCGGCCGTTGAGGAAGAGGGAATAGACATGACGAAGTACGCCATCACCACTGCCATCGCAGGCGCCATGACCGCCGCCGTTCTTGGCCTTGCCGCACCCGCGCAGGCCGACCTGGGTCACAACACCTGGGTCAACAACATCGGCCCGACGGCGACAGCGCCGCACGTTGACACGTCTGTGCATGGATAACCGTTGATCCGCAACGGATCCAACAGAGGGGCACCCGATTCGGGTGCCCCTCTTGCATGTGTTCACCGTCACGCCAGCACGGCGTCGATAGCGCGGTAGATGCGCTGTTCGCTGACCGGTCTGGGGGTGCCCAACTGCTGGGCCCACAGGCTGACCCGGAATTCTTCGATCTGCCATGCGATATCGCGGACGTCGGCCGCCGCGGCACGGGTGGGCGACAGCGCGCCAAGCAACTCGCTGTAGGCGTCGTGGACGGCGTGCACCCGTTGCATCCGTTCGCGATCGGCCTGCGGGGCCTGCGCCAGCCGGTCGAGGCGGCGAGCGATCGCGGTCAGGTAGCGAGTCAGGTCGGCCAGCCGGGCGGCGCCAGTCATCGTGACGAAGTGACTGGCGACCAAACCTCCCAGCTGCGTGCGGATGTCGGCGACCGCGTCGGCCTGTGCGGCCGCCGGCTTGTCCGGCAGCGCGAGCTGCACCTCCTGCAGGGCGGCCAGCACCTTTTGCACGCGGGCCGCAATGTCCTTCGTGGTCGACGGCAGCGCCGCGGCCACCCGGTCCCGCAGCGCCGCGAAATCTGCTTTGGTCCAGACCGGCTGAGCCGCGAGGAGATCGACGGCCGCATCGGCGCAGTCTTCGAGTAGCGCGGCCAGCGACCCGTCCGGGTTGGCCCCCAAAACCAGGCGCGTGCGCGGATCCAGCGATTTCTCCAGCGATTTCACCGGTGAGGGCATCGCCAACCGCAGCAGGCGCCGGATGCCGGCTTTCATCGCGGCGTCGCGTTCGGGCGCGGTGGCGAACACCCGCACGTCAACTCCCGCGCCGGCGTCGACCAGAGCCGGGTAGCCCCGCACGAGGTGACCACCGACGGTGCGCTCGACCGCCTCCGGCAGCCGATCGAGGTCGTCGGGCCAGGCGCGCAGCCCGGTTCGTTCCAGGTCGCTGGCGACCGCATCGGCCACCGCCTGTCGGGCCGAGCCCGCCAGCTCACGCTGCAGCACCTCGAGATCCTTACCGCGGGCCACCTCGGCACCGTCGGCCGCTTCGACGGCGAACGTCACCCGCAGGTGGGGTGGCAGCTTGTCCAGGTCGAACGCGGTGATCGGCACCAGAACGCCGGTACGCCGGTGTAATTCGCGTTGCAGGGCTTCCAGTAGTGGTTCGTGGCCCGCCTGGATGTCGGCGAGCACCGACCGCGCAGTGTCGGGAGCCGGAACGAAGTTGCGCCGCAGGTCTTTTGGTAGCGACCGGATCAACGCGGTCACCAATTCCTCGCGCAATGCCGGTACCTGCCAGCCGAACTCGTCGCCGCCCAGCCGAGCCAGCACCCCCACCGGGATGTGCACGGTCACCCCATCATCGGACGCCCCGGGCTCGAACCGATAGGTCAGCGGCAGCGACAAGTCCCCGGCTCGCCAGTTGTCCGGCCGCTCGGCGGTGTCATCGTCGACGCGCAGCAGGTCGTCACGAGTGAAGGTCAACAGCTCCGGGGTCTGGTGCCGCTGCTTCTTCCACCACCCGTCGAAGTGCCGGGTGGAGACCACCTCTTGCGGAATTCTGTTGTCGTATAACGCATATATCTGGTCCTCGCCGACGAGAAGGTCGCGACGGCGGGCCCGCTCCTCCAGGTCGGCCAGCTCGGCCCGCAGTCTCGCATTGTCAGCGAAGAAGTGGTGACGTGTCTGCCACTCCCCCAGCACCAGCGCGTGCTGGATGAACAGTTCGCGCGACACCACCGGGTCGACGGTGGCGTACCCCACCCGCCGCCGGGGCACCAGCGCAAGTCCGTAGAGCGTCACCCGCTCGAAGGCCATCACCGCGCCGCGCTTGGCATCCCAGTGCGGTTCACTGTAGGTGCGCTGCACCAGATGTCCCGCCACGCGCTCGACCACCTCGGGCTCGACGCGAGCGGCGATGCGCCCATACAGCCTGCTGGTCTCCACCAGATCGGCCACCACGATCCAGCGCGGCGGCCGTTTGGTCAGCACCGATCCAGGGGCAAGCACAAACTTGGAGTTGCGGGCTCCGGTGTACTCCCGTGAATCCCCTTCGCGCAGACCGATATGCGACAGCAATCCGGCGACCACGGCGGCATGGACCCGTGCCGGGTCGGCCGGTTCTGGATCGTCGGACTCCCGGATCCCGATGTCACGGGCGATGCTGCGCAGTTGACCGTTCAGGTCCTGCCATTCCCGGATCCGCAGGTAGTGCAGGAACTCCTCGCGGCACATTCGCCGGAAGGCACTGCCGGATCGGGCTTTTCGCTCGTCGCGAAGGTATTGCCACAGGTTGAGAAACGACACGAAGTCCGAGTGCTCGTCGGCGAACCGGGCGTGCTTCTGCCGGGCCGCCTCCTCGCGGTCCACGGGTCGCTCCCTGGGGTCGGGAATTGAGAGCACCGCGGCCAACACCAGCACCTCACGCACGCAGCCCTCGGTGTCGGCCTGCAGGATCATCCGGGCCAACCGGGGATCGACCGGCAACTGCGCGAGCCGGCGGCCGATGTCGGTGATCGCGCCTGCGGAGTCGAACGCGCCCAGTTCCTGCAGCAGCTGAACACCATCCCGGATACTGCGCTGCTCGGGCGGATCCAGGAAGGGGAAGCTTTCGATCTCGCCGAGTTGCAGTGCCGCCATCTGCAGGATCACCGCGGCCAGGTTGGTGCGCAGGATCTCCGGATCGGTGTACCGCGGACGCGCCACGAAATCCTGCTCGGAATAGAGCCGGATGCACACCCCGGGTGCGGTACGCCCGGAGCGACCGGCCCGCTGTGCGGCGGAAGCCTGCGAGATGGGTTCGATCGGAAGCCGCTGCACCTTGGTGCGCCGGCTGTAGCGCGAGATGCGCGCGGTACCGGGATCGACGACGTAGCGGACACCGGGTACGGTCAGCGACGTCTCGGCCACGTTGGTGGCCAAGATGATTCGCCGGCCCGTACGCGCTGGCTGGAACACCTTCTGCTGCTCGGCCGTTGGCAGCCGCGCGTACAGCGGAAGCACCTCGGTGTTCTTTAGATCGCGCAACGCCTCGGCCGTGTCCCGGATTTCCCGCTCCCCGGACAGGAACACCAATACGTCACCGGGCGGCTCGGCCTCCAGCTCGCGGACGGCATCGACGATCGCCTCGGTCTGATCGCGGATCTCGGTGCGCACGATCTCGTGGTCGGGGTCGTCGGGATCATCCGAATTATCTTTCACCACGGGCATTTCCAGCGGCCGATATCGAATTTCGACCGGGTAGGTGCGCCCGGACACTTCGACGATCGGGGCACCGTTGAAGTGCGCGGCGAACCGCTGCGGTTCGATGGTCGCGGAGGTGACAATGACCTTGAGATCCGGCCGGCGGGGCAGCAATTCGCGCAAATAGCCCAGCAGGAAGTCGATGTTGAGGCTGCGCTCGTGTGCCTCATCGAGGATCAGCGTGTCGTAGCGGAGCAGACGCCGGTCGCGCTGGATCTCGGCGAGCAGGATGCCGTCGGTCATCAGCTTCACCAATGTGCGATCGCTGGCCTGGTCGGTGAAGCGCACCGTGTAGCCGATCGTCTCGCCCAGCGGGCTACCGAGTTCGTCGGCGATGCGCTGGGCCACCGTGCGAGCCGCCAGGCGGCGCGGCTGGGTGTGGCCGATGGTCCCGCGGACGCCGCGGCCGAGCTCCAGGCAGATCTTGGGCAGCTGGGTGGTCTTACCCGAGCCGGTTTCGCCGGCGATGACTACAACCTGGTTCTCGGAGATGGCCTTGGCGATCTCGCCGCGCCGTTCGCTGACCGGTAGGTCGGGGTAGGTGATCGCCGGGACAGCGGCGGTGCGGGTGGCGATCAGCGCCTCGGCGGCGGTGAACTGCCCAGAGATCTGCGCCAGAGTCGCCGCCGAGACGTCCCCGCGCAGCGACTTCAGCCTGCGGCCCAGCCGGGTCGCGTCGCGAATGGTCAGTCCGTCGAGGCGGGCACGCAGTGCGCGCACCTGGTCGACGGACATTTCGGACACTCGGGCAAGGATAGGCGGCAACGCCGCCAGGATGCCACGCGCGGCGGCGGCGACCGCCTCAGCTTTCCGCAGTGCGTAGGCTCGACGGCGATGACCATTTGGATCGTCGTCGGACTGCTGCTGGTCGGCCTCGGAATCGTGGCCAGCCAGCTATTTCGGCTGAAGGATTGGCTGAACAAGCCACCCCCACCCAGCGAGCACCCCGACGAACCCGACACGTGACCGACCTCCCCGCCGGGGTGCGGGCGATGGCCGGCCGCGGGCCGCGGTGGGCGACGTGGATCGAGTCGCTGCCCAGACTGGCCCGTGACGTCGTCGCCGAGTGGCAGCTTCGGCCCGACGGACCCACCACCCACGGTTACTGCTCGCTGGTGCTGCCGGTCCGCACACCGGACGGCGCGGCCGCAATGCTCAAGCTCGGATTTCCCGACGACGAATCCGAACACGAAAACCTGGCGCTCCGACGCTGGGGCGGCGACGGCGCGGTCCGCCTCCTGCGCGCTGATCCGCACCGCCGCGCCCTGCTCCTGGAACGCCTCGGCGACAATGACCTGACCGGTCTCACCGACATCGACGCCTGCCGCGTCGTGGCCGGCCTCTACCGGCACATCCACGTCCCGGCCCTGCCGCAGTTGCGGCCGCTCACGTCCTACCTTGACCGCTGGACCACCGAACTCGCCGAACTGCCGCGCAGCGCACCGATCCCGCGCCGGTTGGTCGAACAGGCGCTGAGCCAATGCGCCGACCTGACGGCGGATGCCGCGGCAAGCGCACGGGTCATCCACTGCGATCTGCACTACGAGAACGTGCTCGTCGGCCACCGGCAGCCCTGGCTGGTCATCGACCCCAAACCGGTGAACGGCGACCCGCACTACGAGATCGCGCCGATGTTGTGGAACCGCTTCGACGAGCTGGCCGGCGACGTCCGTGAGGGGATCCGCCGGCGCTTCTACACGCTGGTCGACGCGGCCGAATTCGACGAGGACCGGGCGCGGGCCTGGGTGGTGGTGCGGATGGTGATCAATGCCATGTGGGCGGTGCAGGATGGCGAGCAAACCGAACCAGGCTGGCTGACCACCTGCATCGCGGTCGCCAAAGCCGTTCAGGATTAACCGCTTTCATCAGCGGGGCGGGTCGCCGCGCCACATGAAGCTGTTGACGTACTTGCCCATATCCTTGGCGATGTCGAGGTTCGCCGGCGACGGCGGGCCCGGTCCGTCCTCAGGCCCGAACTGGTGGAACGGCCCGATCGCGCCGGCGATGAGGGCCAGGTCGTTCTTCACCGCGACGACGACGATGATCCGCAGACGCTGCGCGCCCGTCGCGGTGCCCTTCGGCCAGTCGTCGGCGACTTCGCCGTAGCCGGGTTCGTAGCCCAGGATCGCGTTGGGCAGCTCGTAGGACTTCACCGCGTCGGGGAACATCTGACCGAGAACGTCCTCAGCCACCCGGCGGGCATCGCGGCCCTGCGCCGGCTGGCTGAACAACCGCAGCGTCCCGCCGTCGCCGGCGTTCAACTCCGCCCGCACACCGTTGGGTTCCATGGTGACGTCGTAGGCGGTGCCGGACGCCGGGTAGGACACCGAGAAGGACCCATCGGCCGCGAAGAAGCGGGGATTGGTCGCCACCGGAAGGCCGTTCGGGGGGCGACCGCAGTCCGGCGGGCAGTGGTATGTGGTTGGCGCCGGGGTGATTCGGGTCGCGACAACGCTCAACGCCATCATCACCGCGACGATCACAGCCACCCAGATTCCGATGGTCACGAAGTACCCCGGGCCGCGGTCGTTGCGGGCCCGGTAGCTGCCTGCCGGGACCGCGTAGCCCGCGAACGAGCCGTCGTCGTCGGAGTCTGCTGCCGTGTCGGTCATCGGTGCAACGACTCCAGCACGAGGATGGCCTTGATCAGGTTGTCGACGTTCGGCGTTCCCAACCCGGTGATCATGTCGTAGCCGGGCACGACGGGTGTCACGGCGTTGGCGCCGAGGTAGATGTCGCGGAAGGCCGGCACCTGGGCCTCGTTGGCGATCTCGTAGAGCAGCGAATTGAAATCCCCGAGCTGCGGCAACCCGCGGGCAGTCACGAACTGGTTCATGATCGCCGCCAGTCCGGCCCAGATCGGCGCCGCCTGCGAGGTGCCGCCGCCGACCTGGATCTGCCCGTCGGAGACGAACTTGACCCCGGTGAACGGATCGGCGACCGCGGCGATGTCGGGAACCAGCCGCTTGTCCCGCGGACCGGCGTGCTCGGTGGCTTCCTGCCACGCCGGGCGGGCGAACAACACCGACGCACCGCCGCCGCTGCCCTGCGTCAAAGGCACGTCGTACCAGCCTTGTTCGGCCAGCCAGGCCCCCTCGGCGTCGGTGGACAGCGTGGTTCCGCCGACACCGGTCACTTCCGGCAACGACGCCAACACGTCGACGCCGACGTCGTCGGGGCTCGGCGGATCCGACCAGTCATGTCCCCCTTTGCATTCCAGCCCGGCCAGGTCGCCACTGGCGACGAAGGCCGTCGTCCCATTGCGGTGCGCGCGGGCCAGGGCCGAGCGCACCGGCGCCAGATCCGCTCGGGCGAGCAGGCGATCGCAGCCGAAACCGATCGAGAAGCTCCACACCGCACCCGGGTAGCTGCCGTCCACGTCCTCCATCAGCTTGCCGAGCTTCTCGTACGCCGCATCGCCTTCCGCGGTGGGACGGGCGTTGACCAGAACGATCCGGGCGGACGGCGCGATCGCATGGATCAACTGGACGTCCATGGTGGCTTCACCGTGGCGTTCGGCCGGCATCCCGCCCATCACCTCCAGGCTGAACTTCGGCAGCGTGAACCAATCCGAGAACTTGTCGAGGTCGTGTTGGTCGACGCCGTCGAAGGCGAAGACGACGACCGTCTGCCCCTTCCCGGTGTATCCGGCAGCGGTCAACAAGTTGGCGTTGTAGGCGGTGAGTAGCTCGGTCGGCGCCAGCCCCCCGCCGGGGACGTCGAGCGGCAGGCTCGGCGGCGTGCCTTCGTGAGACGGCGTGTACCCGAGAATCCGCCCCATCTCGGCGACTTCGCCGCTGAGTTGCTGCGGGACGGCCGGCTGTTGCGGAGAGGCATAAAACACGCGCCCGCTGGTGCGCCGGTAGTCGTGCACCGCGACGTCCAGCGCGCGGGCCATCGCCTGCGGCGCGCCCTCCACGATCGCCCACGGATCACCGCCGCGCCACCGCACTGCCAGGCCGTGCGAGCCGGCCCACTTGCTCAGCGCGATCGGCTCGGTGGGCGCTTGCAGTTCGGCGGTCAGCTGGACGCGTTCGGTGCGGGCCGGGCCCAGGTCGACGGCCTGGGCGAGTAGGCGGGCAAACGGACCTGCGATCAGGTCGTACGGCAGCGGCGGTGTCGGCCGGTCCGCGGCGAACACCAACATGACCACCGCCGCCGTCGCCACGAGCGGTGTGAGCCGGTGACGCTGTAGCCATAAGCGTCTGCGCATCACGAAAACGATCCCATACTGATGCTGCACGGTCGGTGCGACCGCGCTCGCGGGGGTCACAGAGGAGGTCGCGATGGCACGCTCGAGCGCATTGGTGGTGGTCGTCGGTCTACTCGCCATGGGATGCGGCGCCAACCACGGCAGCGACGCCCCGGCTCCGGCGAAGGCCGAGGCGCCAACGAGGTCGGCGGCGCCGGCAGTCGACGCCCCCACGGCTGGAGAGGCTGAGGCCAGGCAATCCGCCGGGTACCCCGCACCGAAGGGGAAGACCGGGGACCCCACGCCCGGAGACCCCACGCCCGGAGGCAAGGACGGTCAACTGGTCGTCACCTACGAGGAGGCGACCACTCCGGAGGCCATCGTCGGGCGAGATCTCATGGAGAAAACCCACTTTTTGGACGCCATCGCCAAGTCGGTCAGCGACTGGTATGTCCTGCCGAACGACATCCCGGTCGTCGGAGCGCAATGCGGTGAAGCCAACGACTTCTGGAGTCCCAGCGACAAGAAGCTGACGCTCTGCTACGAAGACGTCGCCCAGAGCCTGAAGATCTTCGCCGCCGACCCCAAGCCCGAGGAGAGCGCGCGGCGGATCGCGATCGGGTCGTTCTTCCACGAGGTCGGCCACATGGTGATCGACATCTACGACCTTCCGGTCACCGGGCGCGAGGAAGACGTGGCCGATCAGTTGGCCGCTTACGAACTGCTGGCGCCGTATAACGACGGACATGTCGATCCGGACTTCGTCCAGGCCGCCAAGGACACCGCCCGCGAGTACTTCGTGCTCAGCAAGGAGGGCGGCCCGCTCGAGCAAGAGGCGTTCGCCGACGTCCACACCCCAGACCAGGCTCGCGCCTACAACTTCGAGTGCTGGATCTACGGATCCAACCCGGACGCCAACGCCGACATCGTCAGCTCCGGTCAGCTGCCGGAGGGTCGCGCCGACGGCTGCCAGGGCGAATGGGATCAGCTGGTCAAGGGGTGGACCAGCCTGCTTGAACCGCACATGCGCTAACGACGCTGTCTGCCTCCCCGATGTATTGGGTATCCGAACTTCACTTGAGGTTCGAGGTCGAGGAGGTGGACAGTGACGAAACTCGGTTCAGTGGTGGCATGCGCGATCACGGTCATCGGTATAGGCCTGATCAACCCACCCACGGCCAGCGCGGGGTGCCAGGGAACGTGGACGCCATGGGGTGGCGGTCAGCGCTGCGACGGACCCATCGATCCCAGCGGCTTCTTTCAGCGTTGCGAGACCGGGGGTGCGTTCGGGTTCAACACCCCACAGCAGTGCTACCAGGTCGACTCCAACAACATCGGCGACAGCCAGCCGTGGATCGCGCCCTGAACTGACCACCTATAACGGGATGGCGAGCTGGCTGCGAATCAACGGCGCGATCTTGTCGGCCATATAGGCGTGGCCCGCGTCGGTGGGATGGACGCCGTCGGGACCGATCAGGTCCGGGCGTCCGACGAACCAATGCTCAGCGAGCGGGTCGATGAAGACCGCGCCCGCGGCCTTGGCCTCTACGCGCAGGGTGTCCCGAAGGGCGAATACTTCGCCCGGCGGGTCAGCAGTCGGCCACGGCGGTCCGATCACCAGGAACTTGGCCTTGGGCGCCGCCCGGCGGGCGATCTGGAAGGTGTCGCCGACCAGCCCGGGATATTGGTGCATGTCGACGGGCTGGTCGTTGCGGGAGCCGAAAAACACCACCAGGGCGTCGTCGCGATCGACGGCTCGGGTGGTGAGGTCCTCGAACAGGCTGCCCTGGTTACCGCGGATCCCATAGCCAGCGCCGCCTTCTGCGGCCACGTCGGCGTTGATCCTGGCCCCCTGGCTGGCCAGCAGCAGCCAGGCTCGCGAGGTCCACGATTGCGGGCCCTGCCCACCCTCGTCGGTACCGGTTGTGTACGAGTCACCGATCACCGCGATACGGCTGAACTCCGTGCCGCGGCTGGCCAATGCGTAGCCCGCAGACGGCTGTGAGTAGCCGAGAATCGCGGCTGACACCACGACGGCTGACAGACCCGCCGTGGTGACACGCATAAGTCCCTGCATGCGGGTCAATGACACCTCACTGAATTTCGCGCCCGACCCAGGCAGACTACAGGCACGGAAGGCGTTGGCGCACAGCAAGGCTGGGTCCGGGGTGCTACCCGGCGCGGGCCGAGGACTGCGGCGGACGGGCATCGCGCGCCTGGTCGATGGAGGCCAGCCGGCCACCCTCCGCCGCTGGCGGGCCGGTGTGCACATCGTGCTTGACGTCGCGGAAATCGACCATTCTGCGCATCCAGCGCCGGGCAGGTTCCTCCACCGAGTGGTACAGCAGCATCGCAAAGGCGACTGCGGCGGCGATGAGGCCGACGATGACGATTTTCTGCACCGATTTGGGCAGGTCGATCTGGTATTCCTGCACCGCCCAGTTCCACGAGGTGTGCACGATCTCGTGGACCATGTAGAGGCCGAACGAGATCTTGCCGCCGTAGACCAGCAGCCGGGTGGACAGCAGCGCCGGCAGGCTGCCGGTACCGATCGACAGCGTGACCACCAGCGGCATGAACAACAGGGCGACCATCCCGCCGGGGTCGACCATGCCGGCGACAGGGTTCGCGTCGTAGTAGTAGAGGATGCCGACGATCGCGGTGATCAGCAGTATCGCGGCGTACCCGGCGATGCGCCGCGCGCGTGTGCCCAGGTGCAGGCGGCGCACCGCCGCGCAGGCCAGCGCGCCGGCCAGGAACTGCGCCACGATGCGCGGCAGCCAGCTCCACGGGGTGTAGAGGTGACCGCTGGCCAAGAGCAGGACAGTCGGCGGCAGGGCGACGGCGAAGGCCAGCAACAGCAAAGTGCGCGCCCGGGTCACCCGGGCCATCCGGAAGATCACCAGGATGATCCCGCCGAAGAGCAGGTAGGCCAGCCATTCCGCGCTGATCGACCAGGCCGGCCCGTCCCAGCTGGTGCCGTCGAAGAACGGTTCGTACCACAGCTGCACCATGAAGAGCTGGCGCGCGTAGCTGATCGCGTTGAGCTTCTCGACGTCCGGGGACGGCACGGTGCCGACGTGCAGCGTGAAGATGATCCACGCGGCCGCGATGTGCATGGTCACCAGGTACACCGGCCATACCCGGGACAGCCGCAACCATAGGAAGTGCAGGGTGGCCCGGCCGGACCAGTGCGACCCCATCCGGTCGAGGTAGTTCCAGGCCAGGACGAAGCCGCTGAGGATGAAGAACAGGTCCACGCCTTGCGCCCCGGCGTCGAACAGCGGCGCGAGGTCGTCCTTGAGGCGCGGGGAGGCTTCCCAGATCAGCGGGCGAAAGTGGAAGAGCACCACCCACATGGCGGCGACGATGCGAAGACCGGTCAGAGCTCTGATTTCTCCGGTTCGCACGACACCCATTTCCGACTCTTCGCTTACTTCTTCGACGCCACCTCGTCAGCCGGGCCGGACCCCGCTACACCGGGATTTCGGCACCGGTGACCGTTGGCAGCGTATCAGCGCTGCGGCTGCCGGCCCGGTTCGCAATACTGTGTGGATGCCGGACGCCCAGCCTGCGGACCGTTTGCCGAATGGTGATCCTGGTAACACCGACCGGAATGAGCACTGACACCGTGCGGCGCCTCTCCGGCCTAGATTCGGCCTTCTGGTGGGCGGACACCCAGACCAGCCCGATGCACATCGGTGCACTGGGCATCTGTGACCCCAGCGGTGTGCCGGACTTCAGCTTCGAGACGGTGCGCAAGCTGATGCTGGGCCGGCTGCCCGAGCTGCCGATCATGCGCCAGCGCGTCGCCGGTGCGCGTCACGGTCTGGACCGGCCTTGGCTCGTTGAAGACGCCGAGTTGGACATCGACTATCACCTCAGGCACGTTGCGCTTCCGGCGCCGGGCGGGCAGCGAGAACTCGACGCCCTGGTCGGACGGTTGATGTCGTATCAGCTTGACCGTGACCGCCCGCTGTGGGAGATGTGGTTCATCGAGGGTCTGCCAGGCGGACGCGTTGCCTACCTGACCAAGATTCACCACTGCGTCATCGATGGCGTGTCGGGCGCGGGACTCAGCGAAATCTTGCTCGACGTCACCGCCGAACCGCGGCCGCCCGCCGTCGCGGATCCCGACACCCATGGGCGCCTGCCCGGTATCGAGAGGCGGGCGCTGGGTGCGCTGTACAACATCGCCGTGATGACCCCCTACCGGGTGGCGCGGGTGATCCAGCAGACGGTGACTCAGCAGTTGGCCGCCCGTTCGGTAGAGAACAAGCCGCCGAACTTCTTCGACGCGCCGTCGACCAGATTCAACGCCAAGCTCGGCATGCAGCGTCGGATAGCCTCCACCAGTTTGTCGCTCGACAGGGTCAAAGCCGTCAAGAACGCGTTCGATGTGAAGATCAATGACGTTGTCCTGGCGATCATTTCAGGTGCCTTACGGGACTACCTGCAGGCCCGCGGTGAGCTGCCGGACCGGCCACTGGTCGCCCAGGTTCCGGTATCCACCCACACCGAGGCGTCCACCGCGGGAAACCAGATGACCTCGACGACGGTGCGCCTGTCCACCGATATCGCCGACCCGGTTGAACGACTCATGGCGATCTACGAAAGCTCATGCGGCGCCAAGGAGATGGCCAAGACGCTGTCCGATCATCAGCTCGTCGGGCTGACCGAGACGACCCCACCCGGACTGCTCGGGCTGGCGGTGCGGGCCTACTCGGCCTCCCATCTCGGCGACCGCGTCGTGCCCATCAACCTGGTGGTCTCCAACGTGCCGGGGCCGGACTTCCCGCTCTACCTGGCCGGCGCGCGGGTCGAATCGCTGGTGCCCATCGGACCGCTGATGCTCGACGTCGGCTTGAACATCACCTGCCTGAGCTATTGCGGCTCACTGGATTTCGGCGTGTCGACGACGCCCGAAATCGCGGGCGACATCCACGAATTCACCGATGCGCTGCAGCTCGCCCTGGAACGGCTCGAGGAGGCGGCCAGCCAGATTCCGTCGTCCTGACGCGGGATCAGGTTGCGGCCCAGCCGCCGTCGACACTGAGGATCGCGCCGTGGATGTTGGCGGCGTCGTCACTGGCCAGGAACGCCACCGCGGCAGCCACCTCCTCGGGGGTGCTCATCCGCCGCGACGGCAGGCGGCTCAGCACCGGCGCGATGTGGTCGACAAACTCGGCCTGCCGTTCGGTGCCGATCGGGCCGGGCGCCACGGCGTTGACCCGCACGCCGGCGGGACCGTATTCGTCGGCCCACGACTTCGTGAACGAATGGATCGCAGCTTTGGTCGCGCTGTAGATCGCCGACCCGCTTGAGCCACGCAGTCCGGTGATCGAACCGATGTTCACGATGGCGCCGTGACCTTGCTCCGCCATTCGTGGACCCAGCACACCGGTGAGCAGGAACGGTGCGAACACGTTGACGGTGAACGCATCCCGCAGTTCCTGTTCGGCGATGTCCGCCGTCGGCGTCGGCATCAGCAGCGTGGCGGCGTTGTTCACCAGGATGTCGATGCCGCCACCCGCGGCCTCGGCGGCCGCGTCCGCGACCTCTCGGACCGCACCGATTCCCGCGCTCAGGTCGGCAACGACGAAGGCCGCCTCCCCACCTGCGGAACGAATGCCGGCGACGACGGCGTCGCCGCGGGCCTTGTCCCGCCCGCTGACCACGACGAACGCGCCATCGGCCGCCAATGCCCCGGCAATGGCAACCCCGAGGCCACCTGTGGATCCGGTGACAAGTGCTCTGCGCCCGGCGAACCGGGTATCTTTTGGACTCATGAGTCCACATGCTCCGCCAATAAAAATGGACCTGCAAGTCCAGAATTTGACGCCGAAGGGCCGCGCCACCCGGCAGCGGATCATTCAGGGAGCCGCCGCGACGATCCGCGCCCGCGGTGTCGCGCTGACCACGCTCGACGACATCATGAACCAGACCGGCACGTCCAAAAGCCAACTCTTCCATTACTTTCCTGGCGGCAAGGAGCAGCTGCTGCTGGCCGTCGCGGCATTCGAGTCACAGATGGTGCTCGACGACCAGCAGCCACACCTCGGCACTTTGACCTCATGGGCGGCCTGGCAGCGGTGGCGCGATGCGGTGGTCGACCGTTATCGACGGCAGGGTCAGAACTGCCCGATCGCGGTGCTGATGTCCGAGATCGGCCGCACCACCCCAGGAGCCGAGGCCGTCACCGCCGAATTGATCGCTAAATGGCGCGGCGCCATCGCGACCGGAATCCGATCGATGCAGGAGCAGGGAAAGATCGCCGGTTCGGTGAACGTCGAGCGGGCCGCTGCCGCGCTACTCGCCGGGATTCAGGGTGGCGTCGGAATCATGCTCGCCACCGGCGATCTGACGTACCTCGAAGCCGCGCTCGATGAAGGGATCGACGCGCTGCGCGCCGGACGCGCCGCCTGAACTAGCCGCCGTTCTGCGCCATTCCCCAGCAGGTGACCGAATGCGACCAGTTGCACGGGATCCCGTTCATCGTGGGGATCTGGTTCGGCTGATAGTTGGACGTCACGTCCGACGGACCGATCGACTGGGGGACCTGGCCGCCCGACTGGCCGGCGACACACACCCCGGGAAATCGGGTTTGCACCGTTCCGCTGGGGCAGTCCGCGGATGCAGGTGCGGCGAACGCCACCGAGCCTGAGGCCAACGTCGCCGCAGCTGCTGCGATAAAGATCCGTCGTCGTTTCACCGTCACGTGCTTTCCGCCTTAAGGAGTCACTGCCACCTAACCACGTTATCGACGCCGGGGCTACCGCCGTTAGCAGTGATGAGCTGGACCGCAGCCCTGGTCAGGGGCTAAGCACGCCGGCCGTCGGCAACGTGAGCGATGGGACGGACGGGAGCGCAGGCATCGCAGGCGCCGCCGTCCCGCTCAGCGTGTTGAGCGTCCCCGATGCCTGGTTGGCGGTGCTCATCAGCTGCATGATCGGCCCGAAGTTTCCGTTGGCCAGTTGAGTCATGGCCGCGGGGCATTGCGACTTGATGGCCTGCTCGGCGACGAAGCCCGTGACCTGGGAGGCGAGGCCACCATGGCCGCTCGCGGTCGTGGCGTTGGAAACCAGGTCGCCACCCGGCTTCACGATCAGCGGGCAGATCTGTTGTCCGATTTGCTCGATCAACTGGGTGATCGGGCCGTTGTTCCCGATGCCGACCGCGCTCAAAGCACCGCTGGCGTCGGCCGGGTCGGCGTGTGCCGAAGCCGGCCAGACCGTGGCGGCGACGAACACTCCGGCGGTCACGGCAAGTACCTGGGCGCCGAATGTTCGAACAGTCATGGAGTTCCTCGCTCTGGCGGGTGAGGCTCAGGAGCAAGAGCCACAAATGTCACTTCGGTAACAATGGGCCACTTGAGTCACAGTAGGAACACGGATCGATAAAGCTTCGAAGCCTATGCGTTTCCTCGGCGCGATCTGGACACCCCGGATGCGAAGCTGCCAGGTTCTCGCTGCCAGTTCTACGCTGCCAGTTTCTACAGGGCGTCGGTGATCTCGTTCTTGAGCGCCTCGGCCTGGGTCCCGAACACCGCCTGCACACTGTTGCCGATTTCGATCACCCCGGCGGCGCCCAGTAGGCGAAGCCGGCCCTGGTCCACTTTGCCGGTGTCGACCACCTCCATCCGCAGGCGGGTGATGCAGGCGTCGACGTTGCGGAGGTTCTCCCGGCCGCCGAAGGCCGCGATGAGTTGTTCGGCCCTGCTGCTGTCGACGGCGGCGGGAGCGGTCTTGACGGCGCCTCCCGCGTCGACCGCGGTGGCCGATTCCGCGCCCTCGCCGAGGTTGGCCCGCTCCTCGGCATCGAACGCCGCGTCGGGCTCGCGCCCAGGGGTCCGCATGTTCCACTTCGTGATGGCAAACCGGAACAGGACGTAATAGACCACGAAGTACACCAGGCCCATGGCGATCAACAGCGGGATGTTCTTCGCCGCGGGCGCATTGCCGTAGAGCACAAGGTCGATCAGGCCCGCCGAGAACGAGAACCCGAGATGGATATCGAGTAGGTAGGCGATGGCCAGCGACAGTCCGGTCAGCACGGCGTGCACGACGTAGAGCGGGAACGCCACGAACATGAAGGCGAACTCCAGCGGTTCGGTGACACCGGTGAGGAACGCGGTCAGCGCGGCGGCGGCCAAGATCCCGACCGCGACCTTGCGCTGCTTCTTGTTCGCGACGTGGATCATCGCCAGCGCCGCGGCGGGCAGGCCGAACATCAGGATCGGGTAGAAGCCCGCCGTGTACGCGCCGCCGGTCGGATCGCCCGCGGTGAAGCGCGGAATGTCGCCGGTGACGACCTTGCCGCCCGGCGACTGATAGTCACCGTAGAGGAACCAGATGTACGAATTCGGAATGTGGTGCAGACCAAGCGGTATCAGCATGCGGTTGGCGAATCCGTAGACGAATGCGCCGAGTGCGCCCGCGCCGGTGATGAACTTGCCGAGCCCGGTCAGGCCGGCATCGAAGACCGGATAGAAGTAGCTAAGCGCGAACGCCAGGAACAGCGACACCACCGACACCGCGATCGGCACGAACCGCCGGCCACCGAAGAAACCGAGATAGGACGGCAACACGATCGTGTGGTAGCGGTCGAAGAGCCACGCGGTGAGCAGGCCGACGACGATCCCACCGAACACCTTGTAGTCGATCTGCGCCTGTTCACCGGCCTTGTTGAGCTGGCCGGCGAGCACGAACGGCGACATCGTCTTGAACACCGCCTGCATCACCAGGTATCCCACCGCGGCTGACAGCGCGGTCGAACCGTCCGCCTTGCGGGCGAAGCCGATCGCCACGCCGATGGCGAACAACAGCGGCAGGTTGTCGAACAACGCCCCGCCCGCGGCGCTCATCGCCTGGAAGAACGGCCCGATCACCGGTGCCTTGATCCGGCCCAGCAGGTCGTCTTGGCCCAGCCGCAGCAGGATGCCCGCCGCCGGGAGGACGGCGATCGGCAGCATCAAACTCTTGCCGAGGCGCTGCAGCTGTGCGAAGCCAGGTATGCGCAGTCCCGACTTTTGCTGTGCCCCTGAATCTTTGGTGGTTTCGCTCATGACGGGACGACCTCCGTTTGTCGCAGCACAGCCGAAGCCTAGACAAACCTAAGCACGCGAGATGCGGTTTCGCCACGCCCGGATGTGCCGACTCTCTATTGTCTACGACCACAGAGGCAAGGAGTATTCGTGAGCACCACACCCGTCCATGCGCCGGTATCCGGACGCGCTGTCGCCCTCGGCGATGTGCCCGATCCCGTTTTCTCCCAGGGCATGGTGGGGTACGGCGCCGCGATCGATCCGCCGCACGAGGTGATCGACGCGGTGGCACCGGTCAGCGGGCGGCTCCTCAAACTCATGCCGCACGCGTACATCATCATGACGAGCGAGAACGTCGGCGTTCTGGTTCATCTCGGGCTCGACACGGTGACGCTGAAGGGTGCGGGCTTCCGGGCCCACGTCGCCGAGGGCGACACCGTGACCGCCGGCCAGACGGTGATCACCTATGACGTTCCGGCGGTGGTGGCGGCGGGCCTGAATCCCATTGTTCCGGTGGTGGTCATGGACGAGCGCGAACCGGGTAACGTGGTCGTTGGTGACGCAGTTGCCACGGGTGCCGAAATCACCTCTGGTTCGGCACTTTTCACTGCCGCGAAATAAGGCTTCGGTCATGGAAGTCATCATCTGCGAGGACGCGGGCCAGATCGGCACCATCGCCGCCGACGCGATCGAGGCGCTGCTGACGCGCAAGCCGACGGCGGTGCTGGGGCTGGCCACCGGCTCATCGCCGCTGGCGATCTACGACGAATTGGCGGACCGCTACGAAGCGGGGCGCCTCACGTTCCGTCAGGCCCGCGGCTTCACCCTCGACGAGTACGTCGGGCTGCCCGCCGATCATCCCGAGCGCTACCGCACCGTGATTGATGCGGTGTTCGTCTCGCGCGTCGACTTCGCCCCGGGCGCGGTCGCCGGTCCCGACGGCCTGGCCACCGATATCCCGGCGGCCTGCGCCGACTACGAGCAGGCCATCGAGGCAGCAGGTGGTATCGACCTGCAGATCCTGGGCATCGGCACCGACGGCCACATCGGTTTCAACGAGCCCGGTTCGTCGCTGGCCTCGCGCACCAGGATCAAAACGCTGACGCGCCAGACTCGTATCGACAATGCCCGCTTCTTCGACAACGACGTCGACCGCGTCCCCACGCACTGCCTCACCCAGGGGCTGGGCACCATCATGGCCGCCCGTCACCTGATCCTGGTGGCCACCGGTCGCGCCAAAGCCGAGGCGGTGCACCAACTCGTCGAGGGACCGGTGAGCGCGATGTGGCCGGCCACCATCCTGCAGCACCACCGCCACGTCACCGTGCTGCTCGACGGCAGCGCGGCGCGGCGGCTGCAGCTGGCCGACTACTACCGCGAGACCTACCTGTCCAAGCCTCAGTGGCAGGGCATCTGAGTGTTACTCACCGCCCAAACCCTGCTGACCGGCCGAGAGTTGTTGCGACCCGGCTGGATCGAGGTTTCGGGCACCACGGTGCGAGCCATCGGAACGGGTGCGCCGCCCGGGTCCGCCGACCGAACGCTCGACACAGTGGTGCCCGGTTTCGTCGATACCCATGTGCACGGTGGTGGGGGTTCGGATTTCTCGGTGGCGACCCGCGTTGACACGGTGGCCGCGGTGGACCTGCATCGCAGGCACGGCACCACCGCCCTGATCGCGTCGTTGGTCTCGGCCGGGCCTGCCGATCTGCTGCATCAGGTCGAGGTGCTGGCCGACCACGTGCGCGACGGGCTGATCGCCGGCATCCATCTGGAGGGGCCGTGGCTGGCCGTCGAACGCTGCGGGGCGCACGATCCCGTCCTGCTCCGAGATCCGGATCCCGGTGAGCTCGACACCGTGCTGCAAGCTGGTGGCGGGACCATCCGGATGGTCACCCTCGCACCCGAGCGACGCGGCGGTGTCGCGGCGATCGAACGGATCGTCGCCGCCGGCGCGGTGGCTGCGGTCGGGCATACCGAGGCGACCTACGAGCAGACCCGAGCGGCGATCGCCGCGGGCGCCACGGTGGGGACTCACCTGTTCAACGCGATGCGCGCGATCCACCACCGCGAGCCCGGCCCAGTGATCGCACTCCTGGAAGACCCGCGGGTGACCGTGGAGTTGATCGCCGACGGAGTGCACGTCGACCCTGCCCTCTACCGGCACGTGACCCGTAACGCGGGGCCCGACCGGCTGTCGTTGATCACCGACGCGATGGCCGCCGCCGGGGTCAGCGACGGGCGCTATCAGATCGGGCGGATGGAGGTCGAGGTCGCCGACGGAGTCGCGAGCCTGGCCGGCACCTCCACGATCGCGGGCAGCACCGCGACGATGGACCGGGTGTTCCGGTTTGCGGTCGCCCGCAGCGGATTGCCCCGCGACGAGGCCCTGCTGGTCGCGGTCCGGCAATCCTCGGTGAATCCGGCTCGCGCCCTTGGGCTTCCATCCCCGGAATTGAGCATCGGCGCGCGCGCCGACCTGGTCGCACTCGACGCCGATCTCGCGGTGACCGACGTGCTGCACGGCGGTGCCTGGGTTCCCCGCTGAGGAGACGCACGTGTGTTCGATTTTTGTCAGACCCTGGGTGCATGGTGTCGGTAAGCGCTGAAGCCACCGCCGAAAGGGACACCGTCATGTGCTGGTTATGCGACCACCCGGGCAGCACCGTCGCCGACTACCTCGACGAAGTGCGCGGAAAGATCTTGCGGAAAGGCTGGACGGTGCAATACGTCGAGTCCGAGCGGATGCCGTTCGCGTACACGATCGGGTTGAGCGACTACGACGTCCCCGAGTTGCTGATCACCAATGTGTCGCCGCAACGGGCCCTTCGGGTGCTCAACGGGTCGGCCGAACACATTCTTCGCGGCGTGGACCTCACCGCGGGCCAACAGTTCACCCTGTGCGGCTGTCCCATGCTGGAGGTCGTCGAGGTCGACCATCCCGACGCGCACATGGGTTTCGCGGTCGCCTTGTACGGTCCCATTCGCGCGCTGCAACTCGTGTGGGCAGACGGCCGCGGTCGCTGGCCGTGGGCGGCGGACTTCTGCGATCAGGAAAGCCGACAGCCGGTACTGGGGGTGCGTGCCAGGGCCGCGTGATTCGGCGGGCCGAATTCCTTTGATCACGAAGCCATTACGGCAGGTGTGCCAGGCCAGGCCGGGACCCGTTGCGTTGCTACCGTGCTGACGTGATGACTTCGGTGCGCGCTGCGGTCCGCTGGGTGCAGCGGTTCTCGGTCGTCACGATGGCAGTCCTGCTGGCGCCCGGAGTGGTGGGCCTGGCCGGACAGACGGCGCCGGCCGCGGGCTACTCGCGGCAGGGCCTGCCGGTCGAGCAACTCGACGTGCCGTCCCCGGCGATGGGCCGCAACATCCGGGTCCAATTCCAGGGCGGCGGCGCCCACGCGGTGTACCTGTTGGACGGCCTGCGCGCCCTCGACGATGCGAGCGGCTGGGACATCAACACCGCGGCCTTCGAGTGGTTCTACCAATCCGGCCTGTCGCTGGTGATGCCCGTCGGCGGCCAATCAAGCTTCTACAGCGATTGGTATCAACCCGCGGCCGGGTCCAACGGGACGGTGACCTACAAGTGGGAAACCTTTCTGACGCAGGAGCTCCCGACCTGGCTGGCTACCAACAAAGCGATCACCCCGATCAACAATGCGGTCGTCGGACTCTCGATGTCGGGCAGCGCAGCCCTGACGCTGGCGATCTGGCATCCCACCCAATTCATCTTCGCCGGCTCGCTGTCCGGGTTCCTCAATCCGTCGCTGGGTCTGTGGCCGACGCTGATCGGTCTGGCCATGAAGGACGGCGGCGGATACCGGTCCACGGACATGTGGGGCCCGAGTAGTGATCCGGCCTGGCAGCGAAACGACCCGATGGTCAACATTCCCAGGCTGGTGGCCAACAACACCGCGGTATGGGTCTACTGCGGGACGGGTGCGCCGTCCGACCTCGACTACGGCGACGACGTCAACGCCGGCGGTTTGTTCTCCGCCGGGTACCTCGAGAACATCACGCTGAACACCAACAAGGAATTCCAGCGCAAGTATCTGGCCGCCGGTGGGCACAACGCGGTATTCAACTTCCCGCCCAGCGGAACCCACAGCTGGGGCTACTGGGGCGCGCAGCTGCAGGCCATGAAGGGCGACCTGCAGCGGATCCTGGGCGCGACACCCACGGGCTAGCCGCTCAGTGCGGGTGTCCCACAACGTTGAGCACGTTGCCACCCGGATCGCGGACGAAGAACCGCCGCACTCCCCACGACTCCGTCGTCAGCGGGTGGACGATCTCGTAGCCACGCTCACGGGCTTCGGCGTAGGCCGCGTCGACGTCATCGGTCATCACCGAGACGACCGGCGCCTCGGTCGCGGTCGCGTCGCTGGTGAGCAGCTGTACGTTCGCGCCGGTCTCACGGCAGGTGTAGCGGGCGACCCAGCCCAGGTTGAATTCTTCCTCGCCCAGCCCGAGGTAGTCGGTGTAGAAGCTTTTCGCCGCGTCGAGGTCGGTGACCACAAGGTCGGCGATGATCCGGTTGACACGCATGCGTTGATCATGCCGGGCGACTCGGTGTCGCGATGGCACACTGCCCATGATCGAGAGGACACTCGCGTGGCGCACCCGGTAACTGTCGTGTTGGTGGATAGCAGAGCCGCGGCCACCTTGGCCCAGGTACTGCCGCTGCTTCTGCTCACCCTCGCGGTGGAATTGCGCCGCACGCAACGACATCGGGGGTTGTCCCGGTTGCGTGGTTCGACATGTTCTCGGCGGCGATCATTCTCGTGCTGATGTCGCTGATCTTCACGCTCGCTCTGTCCGACCCGTCGAATGACGACCGCGACGACCGGACCTAGCCGGACCTAGTCCTTTTCATCGTCTTTGGGCAGGAAGCGTTCGGGGTGGTGGTAGTCGTTGGTGCCGCCGCGCAGTGGGACGCCCGGCGGTGGACTCCAGTGGGTTTGGCCATTGGGGAGTTGTTGGGTGGTCCAGTCGTCGTTTTCGACCAGCAGGTTGTCGCATTTGCAGGCGAGGGTGAGGTGGTCGATGTCGGTGGTGCCGCCGTGTTTCCAGTCTTTGGTGGCGTGGTGGACTTGGCTGTTGTAGCCGTTGACGGTGCAGCCGGGTGCGGTGCAGCCACGGTATTTGGCGAGCAACATGATGCGTTGATCGGCTGAGGCCAAGCGTTTGGATCTGCCCAGCCACAAGGATTTTCCGGTGACCCCGTCGAAGACCGCCAGATAGGGGTTCGTCGGAGTGGCCATGCGAATCAGGTCCGAGATCGGGATCAGCGTGCCGCCGGCGGTGACCGCGTGGCCGGCACCCCTTTGAAGGTCTTGCAGGGTGGTGGTGACGATGACCGTGACTGGTAACCCGTTGTGCTGGCCGAGTTTCGGATCGCCCAGCCGGCCGCCCACCAACTCGGAGAGTGCATCGTGTTGGCGTTGGGCGTGACTGCGTAGATCGTCGGGCTGTGGTGCGGCGAATTTGGCCAGCCAGGCGTCCAGCATCGCGCGCAGTTCGGGTGCAGCGGTTAGCTTTCCCACACTCATGCCATCGGCGCGTTGACCCCCACACCACAGGAAGCCACGCTTGCGGGCCCGGTCTTCCTCGGAGAATTTCCCGTCGGGGTTGAGGTGAGTCGCGAGGCGATCGGCCACCTTCGCCAGCTGATCGGGCCGCAAGTTCTGGGCATACTCGGCCAGGGACTTCTCGGCCTTGTCGACGTCGACCGGGCCGACATGGTCGGGCAGGTCGCGGAAGAACTTCTGGATCACGCGCACATGCTCACCGTCGAGGTCCCCGGCCTCCCACGCCGAGGCGGTGTTCGGGAGCAAGGCCGGCAACGGGTCGCCGGTCAACGTGGTGCGCGCCGTCAACTGTTCAGCATCCCGGACCCGACGGTTGGCCGCGGGCCGGCTGATCCGCAACACATCAGCCAGCACGATCGGGATCGGCGGGCAGCCCTCGTAACGCTCGAGATGAGTGATCTGGGTGTGCGAGACGGCGACCAGGCGCCGTACCGCGGTTTCGAGGCGTTCGATCGGCGCGAAGCGTTCCGGTGCCGGTAATTCCTCGATATCAGCGGCCCCCACCAATTCGACCGCGGCGTCGAGCGCATCCAGCGCCGCATCTATCGAACTCATGTTCGAAACATTACGCCGGGCCGCCGACACAAATAGGCTCGCCAACGAGGCCTGTGGATGAACCCGAGACTGGGGATAAAGCCAACGTGCAGAACTGAATTCGAGCCACGCTAGTCCCCGAAGCTGATGACCTCGCCGCGATTGATCGATACCCAGTCGCGCGCCTCGAGATACGGCCGGAACGTCTCGGTGATCAGCTGTTCGTCGGCTGAGGTCTTGGGCCGCTGAAGCTCGTACAGATGCGGGAATTCCGTCCACGCCACGACGGCGTCCCACAACCGCACCGCGGCATCTCCCGTCGGCGGGTCGATGAGCACCGGGCCGAACAGGCATTGCCCGTCGGGGAAGAACAACGTCGGCACGCCGTAGCCGTCGGCCGCCACCACCCTGCGGTGGTCGGCCAGTACCTCATCGCTGGTGGTGGGATCGGCGATCGCCTGGTCGACCAAACCCGGGTCGAACCCGAGCTCGTCGAGAAGGTGCCGCGCCACCGCCGGGTCGTGCGGTTTGTGCCCGTCGACGTGCAGGGCCCGGCCCGCTCGTTGGTACCAAGCCTCCACGTCCGCCATCGACTGGCGCCGCAATAGCGCCCCGATCCGCATCATCGACCAGCCGTAGGACCAGTCCCGCTCCCACGGGTGCTTCTTGCCCTCCTGGCGGTTGATCTCTTCGAGGCTGAAGAACCGCCAGTTCACCACCAGCCCGGTCCGGTCCCGCACTTCGCGGATCCATCGCGACGTCTGGTAGGCGTACGGGCACATGACGTCGAAATGGAAGTCGACGGACTCCGGCCGGCTGGTCACATCGTGAACCTCAGGTTGCGGGCGGCCCGCTCACCGAGTTCGGCGTCGCCGGTCCAGCTGACCGCACCCGAGTCGATCTGAGCCTGCGGGTCGATGCGCCCGCAGGCGAGCATGATGAACGTCGTGGAGTCCGTGCTGAGCGTGGCATCCGGATTATCAAGGTGGTCAACCTGTTTGGCACGCCCGTTGACAGCGACGTCGATCTCCCGCACAACCGGCCCGGCCAGCTTGAAGGCGATGCTGCTGCCCTCGGCGACACCCACCTTCTTGCCTGCGATGTATCCGATCGAGCCCTCCACCTGGGCCAGCGCGATCTCTGCCGGGACGCCGCCATCATCGGTCAGGCGGCCCAGTGGAATCGTGATGTCGCGGACGTGCACCCAGAAATCGAAGATCCGGATCTCCAGGAACCGTCCATAGGTGCCGCGCCCGGTCGGCATCCACGACGGCCGGTCGAGGTCGGCTTCGCTCAGAGCGCTCAGATCGCGGCGCCTGCTGTCGAAGACCGCGCGCACCTTCTCGACAAGAACCGCAGGATCGTCGGTCCCGGCCAGGAACTCCGCGGCTTGGTCGAACTTGGGCGGCGTGGCGTCGTCCTGTGGCAGCCACCCGGCCATGACGGCTTCGATGCTGGTGACGTGCTGGACCACCGACCGCATGTCCCAGTCCGGGCACAGCGACTGTGCCGTCCAATTGGCGTCACTCAACTCGTCGCAGAGGCCTTCGATCGCCGTGTAACAGGCCTCGAGCGCACCGCGGATTTCGTCCAGACTTCTCATGGTCCCGATCAAACTACGCGCGGCGAACGGCCGGGCCTGATCGGCCGGACCTGATCCGCCGAATCAGCCCGCGGCGTTCGGCAGCAGCGGCGGGCAGTTACCCGCTGCATCGGTGGCCAGCTCGAAATGCCACAGTTCGTTGGCATAGATGCGGCACAGCCCGAACCGCGCGCCGTTGGCGATCAGCCACTGGTCAGCGCCCACACCGCCGACGTCGACCGCCTCGCCGATGACATGCTTGGACGCCTCGGGGGTCTGCACGTACTCCCGGGCGGCGGCCAAGCTGCCGTACTGGGCGACGGCGGTATCGAGCAGGCGCTGCTGGAATTCCGGCGAACGCCAGCCGGAGGTGATGGTCATGGTGATGCCCTCGGCCGAGGCCGCGGTGGCGGCCTGCTGGATCGCGCCAAGCAGCTGCGGATCGAGGCGGCCGACAGCGGGGTTCTGCACATCGAACGGGGTCAGGATCTGACCGTCGGCCAGCGATCCGTCACCGGCCGCAACTGCCGGCGGATCGACGCTGACGGTGTTGTCGGCCAACGTGATTCGCGGTGCCGGGGCTGAGAGTCCGGCAGCGCCTAGTGCCACCGCCGCTGTCACTGCCACGCCCACCAATCCGGCCGCGGCGAAGCTGAAATTCATCCGCATGATGTACCCCATCATCGCAGACCGAATCCGTTGTCCTCGTCGTCGCAGTACGACAGACTGCAGCAGTGCGCACCCGAATCAGGACCCTCCTACCCGCCGCGGTCCTGCTTGCCGTCGCCGCATGCGCACCCTCACCAGCACCTCCGTCGGCCACGCCCGCCGCGCACTCCCCCGCATCGTCGGTGCCCGCGGCGGCGCTGGATTCGCCGACCGCCGGGACCGATGACGCAACGCCCGCGGGTGCGCAACCCCGGCTGGCACCCGATCCGGCGCAGTTGGCCGATGACCTGGTCGCCGACGAGTTGACCATCCGCGACCCGTCGACACCCGAGGCCGCGCTGGTGGCCTCCGCCCGCCGCCAGCAGGTCGCCTACCGCGCCATCGGGCGCCATCCCGAATGGGACGGCATCATCCGCCCGAAGATCCCGGCGGCGCTGGGCGAGGCCTACGACCGCAATGTCGACGCACGGCGGCAGCTGGCCTCCATGGCGCACGCACACGACACCCTGCCGGCCTGGCACATCGTGGCGCCGGCCCCGGCTGACGAGCTGCTCGGCTACTACCGCGCGGCCGAGGCGGCCAGCGGCGTCGGCTGGAACTACCTGGCCGCGATCAACCTCATCGAAACCCGGTTCGGCAGCATCTCCGGCCTGAGCACCGCAGGCGCGGACGGTCCCATGCAGTTCCTGCCGTCGACGTTCGCCGGGTATGGCGACGGCGGGGACATCCGCTCACCTCGCGACAGCATCATGGCGGCCGGCCGCTATCTGGCCGCCAACGGGTTCAGCACCGACCCCGATCACGCGATCTACCGCTACAACCACGCCGACCAGTACGTGGCGGCCGTCAAGGACTACGCGGCAGTGCTGGCCAACGACCCCGCCTCCTTCGCGGGCTTCTACCGCTGGGACGTCTACTACGTGACCGTCGACGGTGACGTCGTCCTGCCGATCGGCTACGCCGCCGATGCGCCCATCCCGGTCGGCGAATATCTGGCGACCCATCCGCAGTAGCCCGGTGCGGCGTCGCTGAGAGCGCTCCCAGAAACCAGGCGTAGATACGAATACGGGGACCGCGATACCGAGAGGACGCCGGTATGAAGACGATCGGCCTAGAAGAACACTTCGTCACGACGGACCTGCTGAAACAGCTGCCGCAGCAGTCGGCAATGCCGCTGGACCTGCAGCGACGCCTCATTGACCTCGACGATCACCGGCTGGCCGCGATGGACGCAACCGGTCTCGACGTGCAGGTGTTGTCGCTGTCGACGCCTGGCGTGCAGGATCTGCCGCCCGCCACCGCAGCGCTTCTGCAGGGCATCACCAACGACCTCATCGCCAACGCGGTGCGGGAGAATCCCGACCGGTTCCAGGGTTTCGCCGCACTGGCGACCTCGGCACCGACGCGCGCGGCCCGCGAGCTGGAACGCGCGGTCACCGAGCTTGGGCTCAATGGGGCGATGGTGTTTCCGCGTACCGGCGACCACAGCCTGGACGAGTCGCGGTTCTGGCCGATCTTCGAGGCCGCCTCGGCGCTGAATGCCCCGCTGTATCTGCACCCGCAGGAGCCGGTGCCCAGTGTCCGCGCGGCCTACTACAGCGGATTCACCGACTCCGTCGATGACGCCTTCGCCCGATTCGGTCTCGGCTGGCATTTCGACACCGGGGTTCAGGTCGTGCGGCTGATCCTGGCGGGTGTCTTCGACCGCTTTCCCAATCTGCAAGTGATCCTTGGACATTGGGGCGAGATGGTGCTGTTCTACCTGGACCGGATCGACAACCTGTCGGCGGCAGCCAAGCTGAGCCGGCCCATTTCGGACTATTTCCGCACCAACGTGTACGTCACGCCGGGCGGCGTGTTCAGCGAGCGCTACCTGCGCTGGGCCACCGAGGTCATCGGTGCCGAACGGATCATGTTCGCCACCGACTATCCGTATAAGTTCGCCGCCGACTCCGGTGCCCGCCGGTTCCTCGAGGAAGCCGACCTCGGCGACGACGACCGGGCCCGCATCGCGTCGGGCAACTGGGATCGGCTGTGCGCGGGGATCCGCCGCTGACACGCCGGTAACCTGACGGGCATACCTACGCCAACGAGTCCGAGCGATCTGTCGGCCCTGCGCGCGCTACGCGACGACCCTGACGAGGTGTTCGCCTCGTTCGCGGCATGGGCACAGGACTGCGGCACCACGCTGTACCCGGCGCAGGAGGAAGCGCTGATCGAATTGATCAGCGGCTCGAATGTGGTGCTGGCGACGCCGACCGGCTCAGGTAAGTCGCTGGTGGCCACCGGCGCGATCTATGCGGGGCTGGCGGCGGGAAGCCAGAGTTACTACACCGCCCCCATCAAGGCGCTCGTCAGCGAAAAGTTCTTTGCGCTTTGCGACGTCTTCGGCGCGGCCAACGTCGGCATGCTGACCGGCGACGCCGCGGTCAACGCCGGCGCTCCTGTGATTGCCTGCACCGCTGAGATCCTGGCCAACATCGCGCTGCGCGAAGGGGCCGATGCTGACATCGGCCTGGTGGTGATGGACGAGTTCCACTTCTACGGCGACCCCGACCGCGGCTGGGCCTGGCAGGTGCCGCTCCTGGAGCTGCCGCACGCCCAGTTCCTCCTGATGTCGGCCACGCTCGGCGACGTCACGTTCCTGCGTGAGGACCTGACCCGCCGCACCGGCCGCCCGACGGAACTCGTCGCCAATACCGAACGTCCCGTTCCGCTGTTCTACAGCTACGCGACCACACCGATGCACGAGACGATCGGCGATCTGCTCGACACCAAGCAGGCGCCGATCTACGTCGTCCACTTCACCCAGGCCTCGGCGCTGGAACGGGCGCAGGCGCTGATGAGCGTCAACGTGAGCACCAAGGAGGAGAAGGCAGCGATCGCCGAGCTGATCGGTGGCTTCCGTTTCACCACGACGTTCGGCTCCACGTTGTCGCGACTGGTCCGGCACGGCATCGGGGTCCACCACGCGGGCATGCTGCCCAAGTACCGGCGCCTGGTCGAACAGCTGGCGCAGGCCGGTCTGCTGAAGGTGATCTGCGGCACCGACACCCTTGGCGTCGGGATCAACGTGCCGATCCGGACTGTCGTCTTCTCGGCGTTGTCGAAGTACGACGGCATCCGCACCCGACTGCTGCAGGCCCGCGAGTTCCACCAGATCGCCGGTCGTGCCGGCCGGGCGGGCTACGACACCGCCGGAACCGTCGTCGTGCAGGCACCCGACCACGAGGTGGAGAACCTCAAGCAGTTCGCCAAGGCCGCCGACGACAAGAAGAAGCTCCGAAAGTTGGTACGCCGCAAAGCACCCGAGGGCATGGTGCCGTGGAGTGAATCTACGATGACCCGGCTCATCGACGCGACGCCCGAGCCGCTGACGAGCAACATGCGGGTGTCGACGGCGATGATTCTCGATGTCGTCGACCGTCCCGGTGATCCGTTTCTCGCGATGCGCAGGCTGCTTACCGAGAACCACGAGCCACGCAAGCGCCAGCTCCAGCACATCCGCGAGGCGGTCGGCATCGCCCGCTCGCTGCTGCAGGCCGGCGTGCTCGAACGGCTCGACCAGCCAGAGGATGACGGTCGCCGTTACCGCTTGACCGTCGACCTGCCCGCCGACTTCGCCCTCAACCAGCCGTTGTCGACATTCGCCCTGGCGGCGGTCGACGTGCTCGACCAGGCGACTGAAAACTCTGCAACCTTTGCCTTAGAAGTTGTTTCGGTAATCGAAGCGACCCTCGAGGACCCCCGCGCAATCCTGGCGGCGCAGCTGAACAAGGCCAGGGGCGAGGCCGTCGCCGCGATGAAGGCCGAGGGTATCGAGTACGACGAACGCATCGAGCTGCTCGACGACGTCACCTACCCCAAACCGCTCGACGAACTACTGCAGCACACCTATGCGGTGTACCTGGAGAGCAACCCGTGGGCCGCCGACGCCAGGCTGTCCCCAAAGGCGGTCGTGCGCGAGATGTGGGAGCGCGCGTTCACCTTCCGGGAGTTCGTCAGCGTGTACGGGTTGACCCGCTCCGAAGGAGCGGTGCTGCGCTATCTGTCCGACGCCTTCAAGGCACTGCGGTCCGGCGTGCCCGCTGCCGCACGGACCGACGAGGTCACCGACCTCGTCGAGTGGCTCGGAGAGCTTGTCCGCCAGGTTGATTCGAGTCTGCTCGACGAATGGGAGGAGCTCACCAACCCGGACCAGCCGCATGACGCCCCCGTCTCGGTGCCGACCCGCCCCCGCCCGTTGACCGGCAACGAGCGGGCGTTCACCGCGATGGTCCGCAATGCGCTGTTCCGCAGGGTGGAGCTGTTCGCCAGGCGCCGCTGGCACGACCTCGGTGAACTCGACAGCGGCTCTGGCTGGACGGGTGAGCGCTGGGCGGAGGTCAGCGACGCGTACTTCGCCGAGCACGACGACGTGGGCATCGGTGCCAACGCCCGTGGCCCAGCGCTTCTGATCATCGACCGCCAGCCCGGTATCTGGCGGGTACGGCAGATCCTCGACGACCCGGCCGGCGACCACGACTGGGGATTCGACGTCGAGGTGGACCTCGACGCCTCCGATGAGGAAGGCGTGGCGGTTATCCGGCTGGTCGACGCCGGGCGAACGGACTGAGCACGGGTAGCAGCCGGCGCAGTATCGCCACCGACGATGCGGCCACTTCGTCCACGAACGTGAGGAAGTCGAATCGCGAATCGTGCCCGGCCAGATCCGACAGCGCGCGGATGACCAGCCAGGGCACCCCGAACGATTCGGCTACCTGAGCCACGGCACCACCCTCCATCTCGACCGCGAGGCCACCGAATTCGCGGTGCAGGCGCGCCCTGGTCAGGTCGCTGTGCAGATACTGGTCGCCGGACAACACGGTGCCGAATCGGATGGCCGCAGGCTGGTCGGCACCGCCGGCTGCTCCGGACAGTGCGGGAAGCGTGAAGTCTGCGAGCCGGTCGACGGCCGCGGCGAGCAGGTCCTCATCAACCGGGTAGCCGAGCCGGTCGGTCGGGTTGATGAACGGCACGTGCCCGGGCTGGTAGGTCTGCAGGCCGCCGTCTTCGACCAGTCCCGCGTCGTGCTGGATCACCCGGTCGGCGATCACCACGTCGCCGACCGCGAGTGCGGGGTCAAGGCCGCCGGCAACACCCGAGAAAACTATTGCGCCGCAACCGAATCGGTCGGCCAGCACGGTCGCGACGACCGCGCTGTTCACCTTCCCCATACCGGAGCCCACCAGCACGACGTCGTAGCCGTCCAACGTCCCGGTGACGAATTCGGTGTGGGCTGCCTGCGCCGGAACCGCGTCGCGCAGCAGCGTGTGCAGGTGGGCGAGTTCTTGGGGGATCGCGCAGATCAGTCCGATGGGCACACCGCAGTGTGCCGTCGGCGGTCACTGCTGTGCAACGGGTTACGTCTCGTCGGCGATGTCGTGTCTGTCGAGATCGTGCCCAGGCGCGTCAGGGTCGTCATTTTGGTGATCAAGCTGCTGCTGTTCCACACGCTGGTCCTCGGTCGCCTTGGTGGCGTCCGCCGGAACAGGTGGGGGGTCACGCTGTGGCATACCGAGCCTTCACTGTCAGAAAAGCCAGCGATGGCCGGCGCGAACGCCGACCATCGCCAACACGGAATCAGTTCTTGAAGGCGTCTTTGACCTTTTCGCCGGCGTCTTTCAGGCTCGACTTGGCCTGATCGAGCTTGCCTTCGTTCTCGGTGCTCTTGTCGTCGGTGGCCTTGCCAAGTCCTTCTTTGGCCTTGCCTGCGACGTCGTCGACCTTATTGCTGATCTTGTCTGATAAGCCCATGATGCGGCCTCTCTTTCGTTTGGCCTGGTGGTCGCGGCTCTGAGGTGAACCTCCGTGGGAGTACCTCAGGAGCGCGGCGGCGAAACCCGACAGGCCATGACCTGGCCGTCAGCCGCCGCGAACCGTCCACACCACTCGGTAGGAGCCGACCGCCGGTACCCAGCCGAATTCGCGCGAGTCGACGACGCCGGGCGCCCGAGGATTGTCCGAGCACGCCTCGAACATCGCGCTGCGGCCGCGGCCCTGTACCTCACCGACGCGTTTGACGAGCCAACGGGTCGACAACGTGGGATCGGGAAAGACGCGGAGCTGGCCCGAGCGGGGTCTGCCGCCGCGAACCGACAACAGCCCGTCACCTGGGCGGAGGGTCGGGTGCATGGAGTCCTCGACCACCAGAAACCGGCGCAGCGGCCAGTACCCCAGCCCATGGTTTTCGGCCATGTTGAAAGGGTAAGTTAAGGCAATGCTGCAGAGACTTTTCGCCAACGCCACCCCTGCCCATGCCCATTGCGACCTGTATTGCGGCGTCTACGACCCCGCCCAGGCCAAGATCGAGGCGCTGTCGTGCCTCAAGACGATCCAGAAGTACAACGACTCCGACGACGAGCACTTCCGCACGCGCGCCATCATCATCAAGGAGCAGCGCGCCGAGGAAGTCAAGCATCACCTGACGGTGCTGTGGGCCGACTTCTTCGCCAAGGAGCACTTCGAGCAGTTCCCCGAGCTGCACCAGCTGTTCTGGGACGGCGTGCACGGTGCGGGCGACGTCAAGAAGTCGACCGACGCCGCGGTGGCCGAGAAGCTGCTCGCGACCATCGACAAGATCTCCGACATCTTCTGGCAGACCGAGAAGGCCAAGGGCATGGGCGTTTACCCGCCTGCCTGATCACTGTTGTCCACGTACCGCGCGGTCCCTCTGGGGCCGCGCGGTATTGCTTTCTCCAGCTACTGCCAGGCGAACAGCGGCTGCTCGAGTTCGTCGACCGGGTCGTGGCGGCCCTCCAGGCACAGCCACCGCAGCTGCAGCAGCACCGCACCCGTCGGCGCATGGATGAGGTCGTTGCCCAACGGAATCTGGACCACGGGCCGAGGGCTCTCCGGGATCGTGATGAACCGCGGCGAGTCCGGCCGCTGCAGCTGGTGTAACCCCACCCGATAGACCGCGACGACCTCGTCGGGTGCGGGACGCGGATCCAGCCGTCCGCCGCCCCAGATCACCACCGGGGTGATGATGTAGCCCGACCGGGTCGGATAGTCGTCGAGCAATCCGAGCACCGACGACTCGGGCAGCCGCACGCCCACCTCTTCGTCGAGTTCCCGCAGCGCCGCATCCACGACGGTCTCCCCCGGATCCAGCCGGCCACCGGGAAGCGCCCATTGCGCGGCATGTGCGCTCAGCCGAGACGCTCTGCGGCATAACAGGAATGCCGCACCGCCGGAGACACCGACCATGCGCCCGTCCAGGCCTGGCTCCATGGGGCGGCCAGCGATCCAGTCATCGACGGGTGCGGGATCCACCCGGTCCTCGCCAGTCTCGGAATCGACGAGCACGATGGCGACGGCAGCATGCCGCTTGGTCGGGTCGGTCACCGCGCGGCGAGCGTGGCCGGCCAGGTGACCGCGGATCTGCTCCCGCAGCGCCTCGTCATAAGTGATCGTCACCGTTCGACCATAGGCACTGCGCGCATGCGAACGCCGCGGGGTGCCACCATCCAGGCGGTCGGATGGCACCCCGCGGCGTTACGCGGAGATCAGAAGGTGGGAACGAAGACGTTGTTCACCCAGACGCCCCAGTGATTCCACCCGGCGTCCCACACCTGTGCCTGGCCGTTGGACCAAGCCGGCTGAGCGGGCTTGGGCGGCGCCCAGGCTGGTGCGCTTGCAGGCTCCGGGCCGGCTGGCGGCACTGCCGGCTGAACAGGCCCGGGCGGCGTCCACCCCGGGTCGGCGCTCGCGGACGCGGCGCTCAATCCCAGTGCGCTGGCGGCCAATCCACCAGCGATAGCGGCTCCGGCAGCAAAATGAGTCAACCTCATGGCTTCGTGCTCCAATCGTGCATCGATCGTTGGTAACTACGTGCCTGGTACTGATATAGCTATCCAGATCCGCGATCGATAAACATCCGGCGCCCTGAGCTGCGCCGACGTTCGACTCAGTCTGATCCCATTGCCGCAGCGACGGACTGGGCCATCAGCCGCGCCGCATCGTTGCGGTTCATCGAGCCCAGCAGTTGCCCGACGCCACGCATCTGTTCACCGACCAGCACGGTGGGCCCGTTGGTCAGGTTGGCGAATGCTTCGTCGATGACGTCGCTGACCGGCACCGCGTCGGCCGGGGAGTCGTCTTCGGAAGCGAGCGTGCCGCGTTGGTGCTCGAGCTTGCGTAGCGCGGGCGTGTCGGTCTTGCCGAGGATCAGTCCGATCACATCGACGCCCTTGTCGTGCAGTTCACTCCACAGCGCCTCGGCGAACACCATGTCGAAGGCCTTGGACGCCCCGTAGGCCACCATGTTGGGGCCACCGACGAAGCCTGCGCCGGAACCGAACACCACGATCCCGCCCCTGCCCCGCTCGACCATCGGCGCCGCGAAGTGATGGCAGAGCTGCATGGGCACCACGCAATTGCGTTGCACCATCGCCTCGGCCGCCTCGATCGAGTTGGACAGGAAGTGCCGGAAGTCCGGATCCGCGCCGGCGCAATAGACGAGGAACCCGATCTCGAGGTCCGCGACTGCCTCGGCGACCGCGGACGTCGCACCCGACGCAGCGAGATCGATAGCGAGCGTTCTGGTTTCGACGCCGTGGCGGTCGCGGATGCCGGTCGCGACCTCGTCGAGCACCGCTTGCCTGCGGGCCAGCAGCACGACGTTGACGCCGCGGGCGGCCAACGCGTCGGCGAAGGCCGCGCCCACGCCGTCGGACGCTCCTGCGACAAGCGCCCACGGCCCGTACTTGGCCGAGAAGTCGTCGCTCATCAGAACACCACCTGCACGGTGGTGAACGTGCGCCGGGCGATGCGCCAGCCGGCGTCGGTGCGCACGATATCGTCATCGTAAAAGCCTCTGGCATTGACTCCAGAGTTGTTGTCGGCAGCCATGATCCACGCGTCGACGTAACAGCGGGTGACGGCGGTATCGCCCTGCAGATCGATCACGATATTGCTGATGCGGTGCATGAGATATCCGGCGGCGGCGTGCGCGACATCCATGAACTCGGTGACCGCCTCGACCCCGTCCCACACCCCGATCTGGCCGTAGTCGAGCTGGCAGTCGGGGGTGAAGACCGTCCGGAACAGGTCCCAGTCCCTCCGGTCGATACCGGTGGCATAGCGGATCAGCAGATCCGAAATATCCTGGCGGTCTTGAAGTTCGCTCATGCGACGTCTCCGTTCGGGGTTACTTGGACGCGAGCGGGCTGTAGAAGACCAGGCCGTTGCCCTTGCTGTCATAGACCACGGCGCGACGCTCGTGCGCGTCGTCGTACGGGCCCTTGACGATGCCGCCGCCGGCCGCCTCGACGGCCTTGGCCGCCGCGTCGACATCGGCGGTCTTGATCCCGACGACGACCTGCCCGGGGATCGGGTGATCGACCTCCGTCGCCAGTGCGAGGGTGACGGGACCGCCGTCGAGCGCGGCGAAATGGGTGCCGTCGCTGAATTTGAGTCCCATGCCCAGGGTGTCGCGGTAGAACCGGATCGACTCATCCAGGTCGTCGGTCGACAGGATGATCATCTTGACTTCATGGTCGCTCACGACCGTCAGACTACGACAGCGAGGCGTGGGCCAAACGCTCATCCGCGGTGCCACTGCGGACGGTCGGATGCAACCAATCCGCGACATTGCGGACGTAGTCCTTGAAGACGGCCAGCCGGGCTGGGTCCTCGCGGATCTGGCTGCCGGGCGGCTCACTGACGAATGACGGTGCACCGCAGTCCAAATCCCAGTTGTAGTCGGCGAAGTGATGGAAGGTCGATTCTGCCACCGCACGCCCGATCGGAGCGCCGTCGAGTGTCGTCTCGCCGTCGAGCGCGACGGCGAGGTTGAAGCGACGGCCACTCGCGCTGCTGCGGCCCTCAGCCACGACCGTGGCGTACGGGCCGTTCGCCAGCACCGCGCCCTCATGCGGATGCGCCGGGAACCATTCGATCCGTCCGCTGGCCGTGCGCGCGGTCCGCAGCAGCGGGTGCACCGGGTCAACAGCCAACACCGGCTGGTAGTCGCCGTTGGCGCCGGAGTGGTAGTTGGGCCACGAGATCGTCGGGGTGTCCTGGTCGTCGCAGAGGTGGCTCTGGTCGACGCCCGGGTCGGCAAACTCGTTGAGCTGACCCAAGGATCCGAGGCGCGTCAGGCAGCAGCCGAGGTCCTGGTGGTCGCGGGCGGTGAGCACACCGCCACCGCCCAGTCGAAACCTCACGATTGCCTCGGCTTCGTTGTCGGTCAGGCCGTCGCCGGTGTCGACTGCCATCAGCCACAGCTGATCGAAGGCCCAGTCGTCGAGATGGCCGAGCACCGGATCGTCGCCCCGGCGCGCGCGGTTACGCGCGACCACGTCGTGCCCGGCGGCCCGCAGCTCGTCGGCGAGCAGCGAGAACCGGGTGACGTCCCAGTCGTCGGAGTGTGCGGTGATCGTCGTCTGGAGCAGGATGCGTGACATCGGATTTCAGTCCCTTCCGGTGGCTGGCTGAGCGGGCACCCGCAGATGGCTGCGCGCGGCCAGTTCGTTCTCGTCGACCAGTTCGAGCATCGGCCGCCCAGGGACGCACACCATTGTGACGACAAACCGGCTTTTGACGTCGTCTCGGTTGTTGGCGTCCGAGTAGTGAATGACGTCGCCGCCGGGCTCCCAGAACGCTTCGCCCGCGCGGATGACACGAGGTGGCTGCCCCTCGAGTTCAAACAGCATCTCGCCTTCCAGCATGTAGCCGAACGCGGGTCCGCTCGGATGGCGGTGCGGCGGAGCGCCGGCGCTGCCCGGCGGGTATTCGATGACAACGGTCATCACGTCGGCACCGTCCGGAATGAACGGCGGGTGCACGTCTTGCACGACGGTCAGGGCGTTCTCCCACTGGGCGTCATAGGTTTTCGACATGTTTTCTCCTCGGGATCAGACGGCGGTTCCGCCGCCATCGGCGTGCAGGGTCGAACCGGTGATGAAGCTGGAACGTGGTGAAGCGAGAAAAAGCACCGCGTGGGCGATCTCCTCGGGGTCTGCGGTGCGGCCAAGCGGCAAAGCCCGGCCCAGTTCCTCATTGGTGTCGCCCCATTGCGCTTGGACGCCTTCGGTTTTGGTGGGTCCGGGTGCGACGCTGTTGACGCGGACCCCGTAGGGGCCGAACTCGGCAGCCCACGAACGGGTCAGCGATTCCACCGCAGCCTTCGAGGCGCCGTACGTGGACGCCCCGGCGACGCCTTTGGACGCAACCATTGACGTGACGTTGACGATGCTGCCCCGCCGTCGGGCCAGCATTCCCGGGACCAACCCCGCGGTCAGGAAGTACGTGCCGCGCACGTTGGTGTCGAACGTCGTCTCAAAGCTGGTGATGTCCTGTTCGACCATCAGCGCCCCGGGAAAGCTCGCGGCATTGTTGACCAGGATGTCGACATCGCCGGCCTGGTCCACCAGCGACGCCACCGAGGCGACGTCCGCAAGGTCGACCGCGATGAACCGGGCGCTGCCCGGAATTCGGTCGAGTGCGATCTGGCCGCGGTGACGGTCTCTGCCGGTGACGATCACCGAGGCGCCGGCGCCGGCCAGCAGCCGGGCGCATGCCAGCCCGATGCCGGCGGTGCCGCCGGTGATCACGGCGGTCTGACCGGTCAGTTCCATCACGGTGGTGGTCATGCGATTTGGGCAACCGGTGCGTGGGTGGACTCGGCGAGAGCGGTGCGCAGCCGCTGCCTACCCCGGGACACCCGCGACATGACGGTCCCGCGCGGCACGTTCAGGATCGTGGCGGTCTCGGCGAAGGTGTGGCCCTGTACCTCGGCGTAGAACAGTGCGGTGCGGAAGTCCGCGGGCAGGGTCGCCATCGCCGACCTGATCTCGTGGTCGGGCAGCCGGTTCAACGCCTCTGCCTCAGCCGAGCGCGACGCGGTGGACAACCGGGCCGCACTGTCGGCCAGGTCGCCCTCGGTGACGTCGTCGACCGGCACCTCCATAGGCCGGCGCTGCTTGGCCCGGTAGGTACTCACCCAGCGGTTGTAGAGAATCCGGAACAGCCAGGCCTTGAAGTCCGTGCCCTCGCGGAACGTGTGGTAGCCCACGAAGGCGTGCAGCAGCGTGTCCTGCACCAGGTCCTCGGCGTCCGCGGTGGTCTTGGTCAGTCCCCTGGCTCGGCGCAGCAGGGCGTCGAACAGGGGTTGTGCGTCCTGGGCGAATCGTTCGGCGGTCATGAACTCAGCCTCGCGGCCGCACCCTGGAAGCGAACCCTTGAAAACCCGTAGTCCGTAGTCCCCTGCCCGTGGTCGCGGCTACTCCGGCCAGCTGTTGGCGAGGATGAGGTCGACGAAATCCTCGCGGACGAACGAGCTGTCGAAATGCTGCAGGACGTCGGCGTTCATGGTGCCGAATGTGCTGGCCGGGCGGTTTTTCATCCCGTCGTCGAAGGCGTGCAGGATGCGGTTCTTGAAATCAGGACGCGGATGGGCAGCGACGACCCTCGCGATCATCTCGGGGTCGAGGTCGGCACGGCCGATGCCGAGCACGTCGGTCTCGACGCCCGCAGTGACCAGTGCGGTCTCGGGCTCCAGGAACTCGGGCACCCCCGGGGTGGTGTGCAGCGCGATGCCCAACCACACCTTTCGGGCGGCTGCCTCGTCGACCCCGCGTTCCAGCAGGAAATCGCGGGCCGCGTTCGCGCCGTCGACCTCGAAGCGCAGCGTGGAGGAGTTCCGGTACGCCTCGGTGAGGCCGAGGTCGTGGAACATCGCCCCGACATAGAGCAGCTCCAGGTCCGGCTGCAGCCCGCGCCGGCGACCCTGCAACGCCCCGAACAGAAAAACCCGACGCGAGTGGTGGAAGAGCAGGTCGTCTTCGGCGTCGCGGATGAACTCGGTGACGTCGCGGACCAGTGGGGTATCGGGAATCTCGATCCCGGCGATGGTGTGGTCGGTCGTGGCGGTCATGGCAGGCTCCTTGGTTGTCGGTAATGCCAGAGTGCGCCGCCGAGCCGCCGCGGTGCGGTGTCTGTTCAGCCACGTTTCCCTCAGAAAGCGACACAATGGCTGGGTGTCCGGTCCACGCCTCGTGGTCATCGTCGTCTTCGACGGTGTCAAGCTCCTCGACGCGACCGGCCCGGCGGAGGTCTTCGCAGAGGCAAACCGTTTCGGTGCCGACTACCAGCTGGCCATCGCGTCGACCGACGGCTGCGACGTCACCACCTCGATCGGTATCAAATTCGCGGTGACCCAGACGATTTCGGCGATCGAAGCCGCGGATACGGTGGTGGTGGCCGGCGGAGACGTCCTGGTGGGCCGTCCGATCGACCCGGATCTGGTTGCCGCTCTCGAGTCGGTCCCCGACCGGACCCGACGACTCGCCTCGGTGTGCACCGGGGCGTTCATCCTCGCCAAGGCCGGCTTGCTCGACGGGCGGCGGGCCACGACGCACTGGCGGCACGCGCGGCTGCTTGCCCGCGCCTTTCCGGAGGTCCGCGTCGAACCCGATGCCATCTTCGTCCGGGACGGCAATGTCTTCACCTCGGCGGGGGTGTCCTCGGGCATCGATCTGGCGCTCGCACTGGTCGAGATGGATTACGGCAGTGAACTGGTCCGCGAAGTGGCCCGCTCACTGGTGGTGTACCTCAAACGGTCTGGCGGACAATCCCAGTTCTCGGTGCTCGTCGAGGCGGATCCGGCGCCGAGCTCTCCGCTGCGGCCGGTGACCGATGCCATCGCCGCCGATCCGGCCGGCGACCTCAGCGTGAAACGTCTTGCCGCCCATGCATCTCTGAGCACCCGTCAGCTCACCCGGCTCTTCCAATCGGAACTGGGCACCACCCCGGCCCAGTACGTGGAGGCGGTGCGCATCGATGTAGCGCGCGCCGCACTCGACGCCGGACACAGCATCGCCGAGACCGCACGCCTGGCCGGCTTCGGCAGTCCGGAAACACTGCGGCGGGTCTTCGGTAACCATTTCGGGTTGTCCCCGAAGGCGTATCGCGATCGGTTCCACACCGCGGCCGGGCCCTAGGACTTGGCGGCGGCTTCGAGAAGCCAATCCTCGAACCGGGTGTCGAAAAGCGTCGCGCCCGTCCCGGGCACCAGGGTGCGCTCGCCGATGTCGATGCCCCAATACTGGGCGGCGGGATCAGCGACGACTGTGCGGCTGTCACCGCGGGCGACCAGTGCGGTCCGGATGAGGTCGGGAAGCAAAACCATGTCCGGGCCGCCGATCTCGGCGATGCCGTTCACGGGTTCACCGACCGCAGCGATCGCGACGCCTTCGGCGACATCGACAGCGGCCATCGGCTGGAAGTACGCCGGCGGCATGACCACCGTGCCGTCCACGGTCGCGGAGTCGGCCAGGGTGTTGAGGAACTCGAAGAACTGGGTGGCATGCACGATCGAAAACGGAATGGGCCCTTCGCTGATCAGTTTCTCCTGCAGGAGCTTGGCCGCGAAGTAGCCGCTCTGGGTCGCCAGCTCGGCGGTGCCCACCACGGACAGCGCGACATGGTGCACGACGCCGGCGTTCTGCTCGGCGGTCAACAGATTGGTGGTGGCCGTGCGGAAGAACTCCAATGCCGAGTCGTCCAGGGCCGGGGAGTTGGAGACGTCGACGACGACAGAGGCACCCGCGAGCACCTCGGCCAGTCCTTCGCCGGTGATCGTGTTCACCCCGGTGGAGGGAGCAGCGGCGACGGCGTCGTGACCGCGGCTGGACAGCGCCTGCACCACTTTCGACCCCACCAGGCCGGTACCACCGATTACGACGATTTTCATGATGAGCCCTTTCTGGCTTGCGGGGGCTGAACAGCTCCCTGACGGCCAGAACGGCTAGGTGCTCACAAACTCATCCCGGCCTCATCCCGGCGCCGATCAGGCGGTGTGGGCGGTCAGCTCCAGCGACGGCGCAGTCTCGGCGGTGCGCACCACGCTGTACAGCGGTGCACCCCACGCGTGCGGTCCACTCAGGGCGGGCGCATACGCGGTGTGGATGGCGATGGCCGCGTCGGTCACCTTGCTGGTGTCGGGGTCGTAGTCGCACACCGGATCGCCGACATCGCAGACGCTGATGGTGCGCACGCCGATCGCCGGCGGCAACGTCGAAGTATTGGTGGACGCCAGGAATGAGTGGTCCTGGGCGACGCCCTCACCATGGCCCTGCGTGAGCGCGGTCGACCCCAGTTTGATCGTGTTGTCGATGGGCAGCCGGTCGCCGTCGGCGATCAGCAGCGCGCCCGCCAGGTGCGGGTCGTCGGCGAGTTCGTACAGGTTGCGGTGGACGACCATGGCGCCCTGCGAGTAGCCGGCCAGGACCACCTTGCTGTCGGGGCAGCGGTCGGTGAACGCCTTGTATTGCTTGGCGGTCGCATCGGTGCCGTCACCGACGCTGCCGAGGAAGCCCAGCCAGCCGCTGATTCCGCCTTCCAACGGCACCGGCGCCGCGGGGTATTGCACGGCCTCGGCGTCAATGGTGTGGTCGTCGGCTGCGAGCTGTGCTTTGAGCTGCTGGTAGGACTGGTACACCACCGAGCCCATGCCGCCGTTGGCGGTCAGGGCCGCGCCCTCACGCTGACCGGACCCCGCCGCGCCGATCCAGTGAAAATCGGCGCATCCCGGCGCCGCCGATGCGGTCCCGGTGGCCAACCCGGCCAGCCCGATGCCTGCCGCGAGCACGACCGATCCCACACGCCCAATCACAATGACTTTCCCTCCACGCTTGTCAGCAATTAGATCGTCGGCAACGCCTCGTCTTGTTACTCCGACGCGGCGGCCGGCCCAAACCACCTGGTGAGCGCGTCGGTGAGCCCGTCCGCGGAACCCTGGCCCACCCACGCCACATGCCCGTCAGGGCGGATCAACACCGCGGTGGGGGCACTCACCGCCCCGAGGACCGGAAGCTCCCAGTTGCCGTCGTAGTCGGCCTGTACCAAGCGAATTCGATCCGACCAACCGGTGATATCGATGCCGCCGGGCTGGCCGACGTCAACAAGCAACGCCCTGGCGTCATGCAGGAGTGTGAAAACGCTCACCCGTCCGGCGGCCGTGAGCAGTTCGAGATCGGGCATGCGTCTGCCGAGCAGCGGATGCCCATCGCCCAGGTCGTAGTGGATGTCCAAGCCGGACATGCGTGCGGCGAACCGCTTGCGGGGCTCGTCCAAGCTGAGCAGTTCGGAGACGTTGTCGTGCAACGCCGTTGTGCGGTCATCGGTACGCAGCAGCGCGATCTGCGCCATCGTGGTCTGCAGTACACGGGCCGCCACCGGATGTCGTTCGTCGTGATAGGTATCCAGCAGGGTGTCGGGCACACCTGCGTTGAGTACCTGAGCCAGTTTCCAGCCCAGATTCACCGCGTCCTGCACACCGGTATTGAGACCTTGCCCGCCCGCCGGGTGGTGGATGTGGGCGGCGTCGCCGGCCAACAGGATCCGTCCCGCGCGATAGGCCGCCGCCTGGCGCGTCACGTCGGTGAACCTGGCAATCGAAGTGGGACTGTGTATTCCGAAGTCGGTTCCGTAGACCGCGATGAGTCCTGCACTCAGCTCGGCCAGCGTGGGTTCGGTGGACGGTCCCATCTGCCGTTCGGTCACCATGACCCGAACGGGTTCGCCGTCGTTCTGCCGGTCCAGGCCGTGGATGCCGATGGCGTCGCGGTGGATGCCGAACTGCGGTTCGTCGCGCACTTCGACCTGGGCGATCAGATAACTCGCCGTGGGCTCCCAGCCAGGGAAGTCGATGCCCGCCGCCTTGCGCACCCTGCTGCGCCCGCCGTCGCAGCCAACCAGATACCGGGCCCGCAGCGACCGTCCGTCGGAGAGCTCGACGTCGACACCCGTGTCGTCCTGAGAGAATCCCGACACCTCGAGCCCGCGGAGGATCGGCACTGCCAGCTCCCCCACCCAGTCGGCCAGCAGTCGCTCGATGCCGTTCTGCCACAAGGCAAGGCCGTACGGATGCGGGGTGGGAAAGTCGCTGATATCCAGCCTGATTTGAGCGAAGCCGGCGACCTGCAGTGCCTGCCCCGCCGCCAGGAATCGGTCGGCGATCCCCCGCTGATCGAGTACCTCGATGGTCCGGCTGTGCAGGCCGCCGGCCCGCTGGCCGGTCACCTCCTGAGTCAGTCGGCGCTCGACGACGGCGACGTCCACCCCGGCCAGCGCCAGCTCTCCGGCCAACATCAACCCGGTGGGGCCACCCCCGGCGATCACGACGGCGTGATCTTCAAATTGACGCATGCGCATGCCCCCTGTGCAGTGAGTTTTGGCGTAGGGCAGCGATTTTGCGGTACACCCGGGGTCTTGCCGCAAGCCCCCTGGTGCGCTATATGTTGAAAGTGGCGGGAAGTTGTTTCCCGCCTTCATTTTCACAGCCAGCGCCGAGTCCGGCCCTTCCGTACTGTTCTCGCATGTCTCGCGTCGCGCTGGTGACAGGGGCCGCCTCCGGAATCGGCGCGGCCGTCAGCACTGAACTCGCCGATAACGGCTGGGTTGTCGCGGGCCTGGATCTGCGGCAGGCACCTCGCCTCGCGGCGTCGATAGCGGTCGACGTTGCGGACGCTGGTCAAGTGCACGCTGCGGTCAGTGCCATTCGAGACCAGCTCGGACCGATCGAGGCGCTGGTCAACGCGGCGGGTCAGTACGAGATGACACCGGTGTCGCAGATCAGTACCGCCGCGTGGACCAACATGCTGCGAGTCCATCTGGGCGGGTTTCGCAATGCCGTGCGTGCGGTGCTACCCGAGATGATCGAGCGCCGTAGCGGGGCAATCGTGGCGATCTCCTCGGAACTGGCGATCGGCGGTGGGGATGGTGATGCGCACTATGCGGCCGCAAAAGGAGCCGTCGTCGGATTCGTTCGCAGCCTTGCCGCCGAGGTCGCCGCCCATGGCGTGCGGGTCAATTCGGTGGCCCCCGGCCCCACCGACACCCCGCTGCTCGCCGCGGACTCTCCCTGGCGCGACCCGGCTTACCTGGCCACCTTGCCCGCAGGCCGGCTGTGCACCCCAGCGGAGATCGCCTACGCCGTGCGCTTCCTGATCGACGGCCCCGCCTACTGCACCGGAGAAGTGTTGTCCCCCAATAGCGGAGCGGTGATCTGATGGGCACCCACCAGATCGCACTGGTCACCGGCGCCACCCAGGGAATCGGCCGGGCGATCGCCGAACGGCTGGCCGCCGACGGGTATTACGTGGGTGTCAACGGCCCCGGGGAGAGCCAGGAGATGACCGATGCCATGCGGGCGGTCGGCGGATTCCCGGTGCCGGCGGACGTATCGAATCCCCAGGCAATCACCGCCGCCGTCTCCGAAGTCGAAGAACGGCACGGTCCGATCTCCGTGCTTGTCTGCAACGCCGCCTACATGTCGATGGCAGCCCTCGTCGACCACGACGACGCCGACTGGTGGAAAGTGGTCGACACCAACCTGAGTGGGACGTTCCACACCATCCAATCGGTGCTGCCCGGGATGCGACGGCTCGGCGGCGGCCGTATCGTGATCATCGCCTCGGAATGGGGAGTCACCGGATGGCCCCGGGCAACCGCGTACGCGGCGTCGAAGGCAGGCCTGATCGCGTTGACCAAAACACTCGGCCGTGAGCTGGCTCGCGAGAACATCATCGTCAACGCCGTCGCACCGGGAGTGATCGACACCCCACAACTCGAGGTGGACGCCACCGACGCCGGCGTCGCCCTCAGCGAGATGCACCGGCGCTACGCCCTGGACATCCCGGTCGGGCGCGTCGGCCGGCCGGACGAAATCGCCGACACCGTCGCCTTTCTCGCGTCACCGCGGCTTGGAGCCCTGATCGGACAGACCATTCAAATCAATGGAGGAAGCACCCGATGCCGAGTATGAGCGTGACGGCGGCGCAACCCGTGGACTGGCCCTCCGGCAAGCGGGCGGCAGCCTGCTTCACCTTCGATGTCGACGCCGAATCGGCGATCCTGAATATCGATGCGGCACACGGCGATCGGATGTCGGTGATGTCGCATCAGGCATACGGTCCGCTGGTCGGAGTGCCGAGACTGCTGACGATGCTGGCCCGCCACGACGTCCGGTCGACGTTCTTCGTACCCGGGTACACCGCGGTGCGTTATCCCGATGTGGTCCGCGCGATTGCGGACGCCGGCCATGAGGTCGCCCATCACGGGTATCTGCACGAGGTCCTCACCGGCAAGACTCCCGAACAGGAAGCCGCCATTCTCGACCGCGGCAGCGAGGCGCTGGCCGCCCTCACCGGCGAACAGCCGGTCGGCTTCCGCGCCCCCATGTGGGAGCTCAACTGGCACTCCCCCGCGCTGCTGGCCGAACGAGGATTCCTGTACGACACCAGCCTGATGGACGCCGATCATCCGTACGAACTTCGCGCCGGCGCGGCTGGCCAACTCGTCGAGATCCCCGTGCAGTGGGCCCTCGACGATTGGGAGCAATACTGCTATCTGCCAGAGATTTCCGGCAGCGGCCTGATCGAAAGCCCCCGCAAGGCCGCGGAGATCTGGCGGCTGGAGTTCGAGGGGTTGCGCTCGGTGGGCGGCTGCTTCGTGCTGACGAACCATCCGTTCCTGTCCGGTCGACCCTCCCGCGCAGCCGCACTCGAGGAGCTCGTCGAACACGTGGTGTCCTGCTCGGATGTCTGGGTCGCGCCGCTACGTGAAATTGCGTCACATGTCCGGAGTTTGGGTCTGACGCCGCGTTCGATCGTCCGACCGGATCCCGCCGACTTCTAGGTGGCTACTAGCGCTGCCTCGAAGAACCCCAGTTCGAGGCGCATGGCTCGGCGGTATGCAGTGTGTACCGCCGGGGTGTCGTCGGCTTGCTTGTCGAGCAGGCTTTCCAGGAGGGCCGCGACGTTCTCGAAGTCCGGGTCGGCGTAGGTCCGCACCCACTGCGCGTAGGCCCCGGCCCGGTCAGGGTCGAGCGACCGGCCGAGCCATGCGTACAACCGCATACAGGGTGTCATCGCCGCGTAGATGACGCCCACCTCTTGGGTCGCCGCCGTCGCGAGAAGGAATTCGGTGTAGGCCAACGTCGCAGTCAGCGGCCGCACGCCGGCCATATCGATGCCCCACGAGGCGGCATAGGACGCGTGTAGTCCCAGCTCCTGCCGAACTCCGGCGATCAGATCGGCCAGCGCAAGCAACGTCGATGTATCTGGGCAGCGCGCCAGCGCCAACGCGTAAGCACGAGCGAAGGATTCAAGGAAATACGCGTCCTGTGCCACGTATGTCGCAAACCGTTCCCTCGGCAGAGAGCCATCCGCGATGCCGCGCACGAATGGATGCGTCAGTACCTCGGATGCCAGATCGGCGTTGTCGGACCACAACTGAGCTGACAAAGTCATATCGCCCGAGCCTAGCCGGGGAACTACCGCTGCGCCTCGGACAGCAGCACACGGGCGACCCACTCCACATGATCCAGCGATTCGTCCAATGTCAGGCGTCGGGCGCGAAATCCGGCGAGCGCGGCGCTGAGCGCGGCGTTGAGACCGAAGCTGACCTTCGGAATGAGTTCGGGCGCAACGCCGACCAGCAGGCGGTTGAACAGCTCGACGTTGGTGCGCTCCATCTGATCGATCGCCGACTTCACCTCGGGATCCGTCGATGTCGTGAGCTGCAGCATCAGCGTCGTCATCTCCGGACTGCGATTGAACGCGCGCTGGGCACGTCGCAGATAGTCCAAGATCCCGGGCAACGGGTCGCTGCCCGCCGGGCCGCCGCCGGCCAAGATTCGTCGGGTCAGCCGCTTCTGCCAATCCGCCAGGGCGGCGGCCAACAGGTTTTCCTTCGAACTGAAGTAGCGGTAGAGGGTGGCCAGCGCAACCTCCGAGCGTTGCGCCACATCGCGCATCTGAACCGCGTCGGCGCCGACCTCGGCGATCAAACCGATCACTTCTTCGATGATCTTGGCTCGGCGGGCCAGCTGACCGCTGGTCATGTCCGACAGTGCGAAGACGCGTCCGGCGGGCGGCACCAGGTCGGGAACTGATGCGTTGATGGTGCCACCTCCTCAAGAACAGCCTTCTGCGATGCTACGACATCTTGCCCCACGACAGGTCGGTTACACCAGGTAGAACACCATCCCAATCTTGACATCAAGTAGAACCGTGTTTCACTATGGAGTGTGCGGCGGTGTCCGTCGCGCTGTGATGGGAGGACCCGATGGCCGGACCGGTTGGTCTGCCGGTGATCGACACGATGATCGGATTTCCCCACGAGGGAACCGCTCAGTACGACTTCATCCGTAAACAGACCAAGGACCGCGAGTCCAAAGAGGACTTCGATTTCCCGGTCGAGTACATGTTCAAGGACGTCCCCAAGGGCCTGCCCACCGACGACCCCGTGTCGCTGCTCTTGCAGCAGATGGACCGGTTTGGCATCGAGAAGTCGATGATCGGGGTGAGCGAGGGCTCCGCGGCAGAGCTGGCGCTCAAGATGTTCCCCGACCGCTTCATCGCGTCGGGCAATGTCGCCGACCCGAACGACGTCATGGGCACTGTCACCAATATCCGCCGCGAATACGAGACCTACGGCATTCGCGCCGTGTCGTGCTTCCCGTCCGGCACGTTCCCGCAGGTGCCCATCGACGATCCGAAGATGTACCCGGTCTACGCCACCTGCGTCGAACTCGGCCTCCCGATCTTCTGCTGCGCCGGCGTCCCCGGACCGCGCATTCCGATGGCACCGCAGGAAGTTTCGCGGATCGACATCGTCATGTTCGACTTCCCGGACCTGGTGTTCGTCACCCGGCACGGCTGTGAACCCTGGCAGGACCTGGCCGTCAAACTGATGCTCAAGTGGCCGAACCTGTACTACTCGACATCGGCATTCGCGCCGAAGTACTACCCGAAAGAGATCATCGACTACGCGAACACCCGCGGCGCGGACAAGGTCATCTACGCCGGCTACTTCCCGATGGGGTTGTCGCTGGAACGCATCTTCAGCGATATGCCCAAGGTGCCGTTCAAAGACGAGGTGTGGCCGAAGTTCCTGTACGGCAACGCGGCCCGGATTCTAGGACTGGAGAGTTAAGGCCCCATGACGCTGTCATCCAGGCTGGCAATCACGATCGAGCAGGAGCAGCTGGCCGAAGCTATGAGTCAGTTCGCGGCCCGGCATGCCCCAATCGACAAGACCCGGGCCGCCCTTGACTCGATCGCGGCCGGTGAATTGCCCACGTGGTGGGAGGAGCTCACCGCCAACGGCTTCCACGCGGTGCACCTTCCCGAGGCGGTCGGTGGCCAGGGCGGCACGCTCGCCGACATGGCGTGCGTCATCGAAGCGGCCGCGGCGGCGCTGCTGCCCGGCCCGCTGCTGAGCACCGTGACCGCCAGTGCTGTCGCCAGCCTGGCCGACAGCTCGGCCGCGGCGCTGATTGCCGACCTCGCCGCCGGGGCGCCGGCGGCGGTCGTGTTGCCGGAGGACGCCACCGTCACGGCGGTGCGCGACGGCGCCGGATGGCGGTTGAGCGGCTCGATCGGCAGCACACTGGGTCTTGTTGCCGCACAACGGCTCCTGTTGCCCGCCCGCGATGAGGACGGCGCAGATCTGTGGTTTGCGCTTGACATCAGTTCCGCGGGTGCTGGCATGGTTGTCGAGCAGCAGCGGGGCACCGACCTGAGCACTGATATCGGCGTGCTCACCCTGGCTGACTATCCGGCGGATGCCGTGGTGACCGGGATCGACACCACGCGGGCACGCTGCGTTGTCACCGCACTGACGGCATGCGCGTCGGCAGGCTCGGTCCGCAAGGGCGTCGAGACCGCGGTGAACTACATCCGCACCCGCGAGCAGTTCGGCAAGCCCGTCGGGTCCTTCCAGGCGCTGCAGCACAAAGCCGCGGTCCTTCTGGTCAACGCCGAGCTGGCCTCCGCGACGGCCTGGGATGCGGTGCGCGCCGTCGACGAAAGCATCGAGCAACATCGGCTCGCCGCGGCATCGGCCGCACTGATGGCCGTCTGCGCCGGTCCTGACCTGATGCTCGATGCGCTACTGATGTTCGGCGCGATCGGCTACACCTGGGAGCACGACACCCATCTGTACTGGCGGCGGGCCACCAGCCTGGCCGCGTCACTCGGGTCGGTCACGCGCTGGAGCCGGGAAGCCGGCGAATTGGCCCGGACGCTGAAGCGTTCCACCGCCATCCATCTCGGTGACGATGTGGAATCGGAGTTCCGGGCGAGCCTGGTGACGACGCTCGACGAGGCAGCGAAGCTGCAGAACGAGACCCCGACCGACGACGTTCGGGCACCCGGACTGGCCTTCGGCTCTCAGCGCGACCTGCTGGCTGCCGCGGGCCTGGTCGCTCCGCACCTGCCCGCGCCGTGGGGGGTGGATGCCTCCCCGGTCCAGCAGGTGATCATCACCGAGGAGTTCGACAAGCGACCCGGCATGGTCCGGCCCTCACTCGGCATCTCCGAGTGGATCCTGCCGACCATCCTCAACAGCGGAACCGACGCGCAGCGCGCACGATTCGCCGAGCCGATGATGCGCAACACCCAACGCTGGTGCCAGCTGTTCAGCGAGCCGGGCGCCGGCTCGGACCTGGCCTCGCTGGTCACTCGGGCCCAGAAAGTCGACGGCGGCTGGCTGGTCAACGGTCACAAAATCTGGACCTCGTCGGCACATGTCGCCCAGTTCGGGGCCCTGCTGGCGCGCACCGACCCCGAAGCGCCGAAACACCGTGGCATCAGCTACTTCCTGGTCGATATGTCCTCACCCGGCATCGAGATCAGCCCGATCAAGCAGGCCAGCGGCGAGGCCCATTTCAATGAAGTCTTCCTCACCGACGTCTTCGTCCCCGACGACATGCTGGTCGGTGAGCCCGGACATGGTTGGGATCTGGCCGTGGCGACCATGGCCGTCGAACGCACCGCAATCGGCAACTACGTCAACATCGACAGATCCACGGCGCTTCGCCGGATGGCCGAGGTCGACGGGCCCGATCACGACGCCACCGTGCAGGCACTCGGCGGAATCGAAGCGCACACCACCGCCATCAAGGCCATGGTGCTGCGCGAGACCCTGCGCCTGGTGCAGGGTCAGGGCCCCGGCCCGACGTCGAGCATCGCCAAGTACGCGATGGTGTTGCTGCTGCGACGCGCCTCGACCGCGACACTGGGTCTCACCGGACGCCTTGCCATGCTGGAGGGTTCGGATCCCGCGGTGATCAAGCCCTACTTCGACATGCCGTCCGAGCTCATCGGCGGCGGCACGGCAGAGATTCAGCTGACCATCATCGCCTCGATGATTCTCGGCCTGCCACGGAAATAGCCGGAAAGGACCCTGCGCGATGACCACTGCAGTTCCGTTCAAGTTCTTCGACTGCGACAACCACTACTACGAGGCCGAAGACGCCTTCACCCGCTACATCGAGCCGAAGTTCAAGAAGCGGGCCATCCAGTGGGCGGAACTCGACGGCAAGCAGCGCCTGCTCGTCGGCGGCAGGGTCAACAGGTTCATTCCGAACCCGACGTTCGACCCGGTGGGTAAGCCCGGCGCGCTCGACGAGTACTTCCGCGGCCGCAATCCTCATGGCGCCGACCTGAATTCGCTCTTCGGTGAGCTGGAGCCAATCCGGCCGGAGTACCGGAACCGTGATGCACGCCTGGCGGCCATGGACGAGCAGGGCATGCAGGGGTGCATCATGCTGCCGACTCTCGGGGTCGGGATGGAGCAGGCACTGCTACCCGATTTCGACGCGACGGTGGCGACGTTCAAGGCGTTCAACCGCTGGCTGGACGACGACTGGGGATTCGCTTACCAGGAGCGGATTTTCACCGCGCCCTACATCACGCTGTGCCGGCCCGACGCCGCGGTACGCGAACTCGAGTGGGCACTAAGCCGTGACGCCCGGTTCATCGTCATGATTCCCGGGCCGATCTCCACCGAGGTCGGCATGCGCCCTCCCGGCGACCCGATGTTCGACGAATTCTGGCAGCTCGCCAACGATTCCGGTGTCACCGTGTGCTATCACTCGGGCGAGACGTACTACTCGAAGTTCATGCCGGCGTGGGGCGAGTCGGACTACATGATGTCCTTTGCGGCGCTACTGGGCTTCCGGAGCTTGTTCAGCGGTGACGCGATCCAGGACACCTTCGCCAATCATCTGCACAATGGTCTGTTCCTGCGCTTCCCCAATCTGCGGATGGCCTGCATCGAGAGCGGTTCGACCTGGGTGTTCCACCTCTTCGAGAAGCTGACCAAGTCCTGGGGTCAGATCCCGTTCATCTACCAGGAAGACCCGCGGGAGACCTTCAAGCGCCACGTCTGGGTGTCCCCGTTCTACGAGGACGAACTGGCCAGCCTTCAGAAGCTGCTGGGCGTCGAGCACCTCCTCATGGGTTCGGACTACCCGCACGTCGAGGGCCTCGCCGAACCGGCCTCCTACATCAAGGACCTGCAGAACTTCGACTACACACCCGAGCAGTGCCGCAAGGTCATGCGGGACAACGGCATTGAATTGTCGGTTCGCCGGCCGGTGTAGCTCCGCCTCGTGAAGGTCGCCAAGGCAAGTCTCGTTGCCATGCTGCTGGAGGCCGGCGAGGAGAACCCCGCCGTCCTGCTCGCTCGCTCCACGCTGCCCGATGAACTCGACACCGATACCGATCTCGACGTCCTGCTCACCTTCGGTTTGGAACGTGAGCAGGTCGACGAGGTGGCGCGCCTGACGATCGGTCAGATCGAGCCCGAGGACGTGAACACCCGCCGCCGGCGCGACGAGATGGACAAGGCCATCTCGCAGCGCTGGGCCAACCTCGTCGACCGCTGGCTGACCTAGGCAGGTGTACGCCGAGCGTGCTAGCTCCCGATGAACTTCCCGATGAAGAATGACTTGTAGTCGGGCAGCGTCACGTTGGCGTCCAGTTTGCCGTTCGACTTCGCCCAATTCGCCAGTGCGGTGAGCTCATCGGCCAGCTCCGGCTTGAGTTGCAGGGTGAAGTCGTACTCCTTGAGGACAGCCGAGACGAGCGCGGCGTCGAGTTTGGTCGCCTCCGACACCGCGGTGATCGCGTCCGGCTTTTGGGCGGTCAGGTCCTTGCCTGCCTCACCAAGCGCTGCGAAGAACGCGGACAGGTCGGCCGCCTTGCCGTTGGTGGTCTCTTCGGTGGACAGGTACAGGCAGTAGTCGACGAACGAATCGGGATCCTGTAGCACGGCAGCGTCATTGCCGAGGGCCTGGATCACCTGGGTCTGGTAGGGCTGGAAGATCGAGACCGCGTCGACGTTGCCTTGGGTTGCCGCGGTGACGATGGCCGGTGGGGCGACCTGAACCAACTTGGCGTCGGCGCCGGTGTGTTGCAACACGCTGGAGGCGAAGAACGCGCCGCTGGTGCCCAGTGGCGTGCCGATGGTCTTGCCGTTCAGGTCGGCCAGCGATGTGATGCCGGCACTCTTGCGGGCGACCAGCCGAAACCCGTTCCACCGGGACCCATCCGCGACGATCCGCAGTTGCGGTGATTTGGTGAGCGCTGCCGACGTGGGAACCGCCGCGGCCGTGGCCACGTCGACCTGGCCTGCGGTGAGTGCCTGCAGCGCTTCGACCCCAGTGGAAAAGTTCACCACTTTGACATCGAGGCCGTGCGACGTGAAGTAGCCCGCCTTCTGGGCCACCGGCACGTGCGACCACGACGGGTCGACGACGTAGGCGACGGTGAGCTGGTGTGGGCTCGACGACGTGCTCGACGAGCAGGCCGTGGCCCCCGCCGAGGTGATCGCGAGTGCGGCGAGCGCTGCCACGGCTGTGGTGCGTCGGATGGAAGTCACTGTCAATGCTCCTTGCTGGTAGGGACTTTGGTGGGGGTGTCGAGTTGGTGATGCAGCCAACGCCGCAGATCGCTGTAACCGGCGAGGTCGGCGAGGCTGTCCGCGGGCCGCGGGCGTGGCAGCGGGTTGTTGATAGCACTGCGGATTTCGCCGTCGGCCAGCACGACGATGCGATCGGACAACCGGATCGCCTCGTCGACGTCATGGGTGACGAACAGGACCGTGCGGCGCAGCCGTGACCACAGGTCGACGACGAGGTCTTGCATGCGCAGCCTGGTCTGCGCATCGAGCGCGGCGAACGGCTCGTCCATGAGCATGACCTCGGGCTCACCGGCCAGCATGCGCGCCAGCCCGACCCGCTGACGCTGGCCGCCGGAGAGTTGGCTGGGACGGCGGCCGGCGACGTCCAGCGGAAGACCCACCGCGGTCAGCAGTTCGCGGACGCGCGCCCGGTGATGCCGGGCGGGAACGCCGTTGGCGCGCAGGGCGAACCGGATATTGGATTCGACGGTCATCCAGGCGAACAGGATGTCGCGCTGAAATGCCATGCCGCGGCGGGGATGTGGGCCGGTGACCGGCCCTTCGTCGTCGATCACCTGACCCTCGGTGGGCTGGAGCAGACCGGCCAGGCAATACAACAATGTCGACTTGCCGCTGCCCGACGGCCCGACCAGAACGGTGAACGAGCCCGCGGCGATGTCGAGGGTGACATCGCGCAAGGCCGGCGCTGCGCCGCCGGGGAACTGGACGGTCAGGTCACGGGCTTGCACAGTCATGTCATCGCTCTTCGACCGACCAGGCAATGAGCGGGGCCGTGAGGCGGGCGATGAGCTGATCGCTGACGGCGCCGAGCACCCCCAGCACCACGAGGCAGAAGATCAACTGGTCGGCTTGAGAGAACAACTGTGCCTGATAGATCCGGAATCCGAGACCGTTGGTGGTACCGGTCATCTCCGCGACGACGATGACGACGAACGCCATCGCCGCACCGACCCGCAGGCCCGCAACGACGTCGGGCACGGCTTCCGGAATGACGATGCGGTACAGCGTCAACCACCGATTCGCGCCAAGGCATCGCGCGGCCTTGAGGAAATCTTCGGGTGTGCTGGACAGGCCGGCGTGGCTGCTGATCCACACCGGCACGAACACACCGAGCGCAATGACGGACACCTTGCTGCTCTCACCCAGGCCGAACCACAGGATCGCCAGCGGGACCAGGCCGATGGTGGGGATCGGCGCGAACAGCCGCAGGACGGGCTGCAACAGCCGACGGCCCGCACTGGTGACCGACGTCAAGACGGCCAGCCCGAAACCGAGGACCGTGCCGAGCACGAATCCGGCGACCGCGCGTTGCAGGCTGTGCAGGATATCGGCACTGAGGTCACCGGACGCCCACAACGACCACCCCGCGCGGGCGATGGCGGCCACGGTGGGAAACAGCGCCCGCGGGAACACATCGGTGGCCGCGACGATCGACCAAACCGCCACGGCCAGGCCCAATCCGAGCGCCGTCGCGCCCGCACGGCCAAGCGACGTGTGCACCAGCCGCCGGGCCGGGACAACGTCGGTCAGGGCGGCAGTCACGGGGAGCGCCTGTCCACCGGGTCCTGGGACCGCCCGGTGCCTGTCGGCACCCACTCGAACGGCACGGCCTGTGAGCGGTAGATGAGCCTGGTCAGCGTTCGGCGATCGACCCCGTCGACGGTGGGGATCTTGACCTCCGGTTCGCCGGCGACCGCATAGTCCTCGTAGGGCGTGAGGTACTCCCACACCACCTGCCCGGACGGGGTGACCTGGAAGATGCGGCCCTGCATGCCCTCGGTGATCAGGGTGTTGCCGTTGGGCAGGCGCTGGGCGTTGCTGACGAACGAGCTGAAGAAGGTCCAGGCCGGTCGGCCGGAATCCTCGGCGGTGTACTGCCACACGATCTCGCGGGTCTGCGGGTCGATTTCCAACACCCGTGAGCCCGCGTAGATGCCCAGGGCTGCAGGCGGATACCCGGCGCCGCCCTGATTGTCGAACACGAGCAGATTGCCTGCGCCGGGCAGCCCGTCGGCGATGAAGTGCGGGTTGTGCTGCCCGGAGATCTGATCCAGCGGCCGCGGCAGCGAGTGCGAGTTGATGCGCTGGTGTTGCGCGCCGGCCGGTTCGTCGAAGTAGGGCCCGAGGCGCCAGACGATCGCTCCGGTGCGCCGGTCGATCAAGGCGATGATGTTGGCCTTGCGGGAGCTGATCAGGATGTTGTCGGGCTGGAAGACGGTATCGGGGTCTGCTCGATGCCAGCGGTTGGGGCCGAGGGTCGAGGCGCTGTTGATTTCCAAGTAGCCCCAGATGTTGTCGGGCTCGCGGGCGACGTTGCGACGCAGGTAGTCCAAACCCTCGACGCTGAACCCGAATTCGTCGATATGGTCGCCGGCCTTCCATTCCCAGACGATGCTGCCGTCCGGTGCGACCTCGTAGATTCCTTGATCGCCCACGACCTGTGGGCCGAGTTTCTCGACGACGCGAGGTAGCGCCACCAGCAGCAGCCGGTTGCCGTTGTCGAGAAGTTGCCAGTCGTGGTTCTGTCGCGCGGCACCGCCGGGTGCCTCAGTTCCCCATTCCCACAGCGTGTCTCCCTCCCAGGACAGCTGGCCGACGGTGCGGTTGGCGTAGATACCACCGGGTGAATCGTCAACCTGGCTCAATTGCACACCGATGTCGCCGATGCGCCCGCCGTTGAGGGCGGGGTCGATGATGCGGGCCGGAACTCCCGCGTGCGGCCACTCATGGCGAACGATGCCGTTGAGGTCGATCAGCCGGGTGACGCCGTCGGCTCCGGTGTAGAGCACGTAGCTGGCATGGGCCGACTCCGGATCGTGATACGTCACGCCACTGAACTGAACAAACGCCATGGCGAGTAGTCCTACCAGCACTGACACCCGAGGCAGATAGTTCGGATCGCGATGATCTAACCGATTTGCGTTCCTTCGCGAGCCGCCTACTCTAAACGATTTGTGCGCACTGGTCAGGACGAGACGAAGCGTGTGACGATCGCCGATATCGCGCGTCGCGCAGGCACGTCGACAGCGGTGGTCAGCTACGTGCTCAATCCCGGATCGCGCCCGGTGTCGGAAGCGCTGCGGGCACGGGTGACCGAGGCGATGGACGATCTCGACTACCGGCCGGATCGACACGCGCGCGGTCTGCGCAGGCAGTCCCACTGGGGTCAAATCGGTCTGCTCGTCCCTGATCTGACGTTCCCGCTCTATGCCGCGCTGGCCGGGTCTATCACTCGCCAGGGCCGGGGCCGCCGCCAGCTCGTCATCACCGGCAACACCGGCTTCGACGTGGCCACCGAGGCCGAGCTGGTGCGCGGATTCGCCGATGTCGGTGTCGACAGCCTGTTGGTCACCGGCATCCTCGACGGCAACGCGTGCGCTCGAATCTGCCGCCTCGCGCGAATACCGGTGATCTGGGTGCACACCAACCGCGACATCGTCGGGTCGAAAGTCGTGACGGCTGACCATGTTCAGGCCGGGCGGCTGGCCGTCCAGCATTTGATCGATCATGGCCGCACGGCGATCGCCTTCGTCGGCGGGTTCACCGAGCAGGACACCACCTCCGGTGACCGCGACACCGTGCACCAGCGCTACGCCGGCTACCGGTCAGTCGTGGGTGCCGACACCCGGCACATCCCCACCGACCTCACGCTCAAGGGCGCTTATCGGATGGTCCGGGAGCACCTCGCCAGTTCATCTGCGCCCGACGGTGTGGTCGTGGGTACCTACGGGCAGGCGGCAGCTGTGCTGCGGGCCCTCGCCGATTCCGGGCTGAAGGTGCCCGATGACGTCGCCGTGGTCGCCTTCGACGGCGACAACCGAAATGCCTACGGGCAGATCATCTTGACCACGGTGCAGCAGCCACTGGAATCGATGACCGAAGCGGCTCTCGACCTGGCCTTAGGCCTGCGCCCGGAAAGCACCAGTCCCCCAGAGTTGTTCGAGGTCAGTCTCAGCCGTGGTGAGAGCTGTGGGTGTGCGGTGCCACCCGGCTACGTCGCCGCGCACTGACCATCGGGTTAAAAAATCAGCTCGACGCAATAACTAGCCGACCCGGGTTGGCAGCGTGATCATTGACTTCCGTGTCAACTGAGATCGCGCCACCCACTGGGTCGGCGACCATACCCCCCGCGGCCATACCCACAGAGCCACAACGCTTCTCTGCCATCGAATCCCGGTCCATCGACTGGATTACGCCGGCCGAGCGGGGCGGCGGCGCGTGGCGGGTCAGCCCGCTGTTCTTCATCGCGAACTGGAGTTTCTTCACGATCGCGCTGGGCTTCACCGGTCCCGCCCTGGGGCTGAGCATCGGATGGGCGATCCTGAGTTCGGCACTCGGCCTGATCGTGGGGACCTTCTTCATGGCGTTCCACGCGACCCAGGGGCCGCGGCTGGGATTGCCCCAAATCATCCAATCCCGTGCGCAATTCGGGTTCTACGGCGTCGTAGTGGTGGTCGCCATGTCACTGACCTGCTACCTGGCGTTCGGCGTGGTCTACACCATCTTGACCGCGCAGGGCCTGAGCCAGATCTTCGGCTGGTCACCGGTGGTGATCGGTCTGGTCATCAATATCGTCGGCGGTGGGTTCGCGGTCGCCGGCCATGACCATCTGCATCGGGTATCCCGGTGGGTTTTCTACATCACCGTGCCGTTGGTCTCGGTGTTCACGGTGGCCATTCTGATCGGCAAGGCAGGCGGCACGGCCGCTCCCGCGACGGACAGTGGCTTCGTCGCGTCGGCATTCTTCACCGTCTTCGCCGTGTCGGCGGCCTATAACATCGCACTGGCCCCGGTCGTATCGGATTACACCCGGTATCTGCCGGTGAAGACACCGTCACGATCGCTCGTCGCGAGTGTCTATGTGGGCGCCGGTGTTTCAGCACTCTGGCTCATCTCGGTCGGGGCTTGGCTGTCGGCACGCTACAACGCCAGCGACGCCCTGGTGGCGCTGAACGAGGCTGGTAATACCGTGTTCCACGGTTTCGGGGCCGTGCTGGCGCTGGCTTCGGCGGCGACGTTGATCGTCTGCATCGCCACCGCCGCCTACAGTGTCACCCTGCAGTTCCTGACCGGCGTCGACCTGGTCCGGCGCGTGACGCCGTCACGCGGGCTTCGCATCGGCGTGACGGTTGCCGCCATCGTCATCTACCTCGTCGTGGGTCTTGGATTCGGCGACAACGTGATCAACGCCGCATCAAATGCATTGTCGCTGATGCTGTTCCTGCTGGTGCCGTGGACAGCGGTCAACCTCACCGACTACTTCTTCGTCCGCCGCGGGCACTACGCGATCACCGAATTGTTCAGCCCGAACGGGGTTTACGGCCGGTGGTCCTGGCGGGGGCTGGCGGCCTACTTCCTCGGATTCGCAGCGATGCTGCCGTTCGCGGTGCTGCCGTTCTTCACCGGACCCCTCGGCGCATGGCTCGGCGGCATCGACATCTCCTGGCTGGCCGGATTGGTGGTGTCCTCGGGAAGCTACTTCATCGTCACCCGCGGGCTCGACCTCACCGCCGAGCGCGCAGCCATCGAGCGCAGCGAGGCGCAGCTGCAATCGCTGGCATCGGCGCCTGCAGCGGATGCGCACCGCCCTGCTCAGGAATATGGTCTGCTCGACGGAGAGTAGGCGGAATCACGTGACGAGTACCAACAAATTTCATCTGGGCTGGTTTGCCAACTTCTGCGTCGACGGATGGAACGAGCAGTGGGGTTCCACCGGCGGTGCGGACTGGTCGGGAGACTTCTACATCGAACTCGTGCAGCACCTCGAGCGCGCGAAGTTCGATTACCTTCTCCTCGAAGACAAGCTGATGGTCTCCGATACCTACGGCGGAAGCTTCGAGCGTGAGCTCAAGCACGCGCTGCACTCCCCCAAGCATGACCCTGCGCCGCTAGTTCCGTTGTTGGGCAACGTCACCAAGCATCTCGGCCTTGTCGTGACGCTGTCCTCGACGTTCTATCCGCCGTTCCTGCTGGCGCGGCTGTGTAGCACCCTGGACCACCTGACCGGCGGGCGCCTCGGCTGGAACATGGTGACCTCCGCCGAGGACCGCTCGGCGCAGAACTTCGGACTCGACCAGCTGCCCCGCCACGACGAGCGCTACGCCCGCGCACACGAATACGTCGACCTGGTCCGCCAGCTCTGGAGTTCCTGGGAGCCGGACGCGGTGGTGCGCGATCGGGAGACGGGCACCTTCGCCGACTACACCAAGGTGCACACCATCGACTTCAAGGGTGAGTACTACAGCAGTCGCGGCCCGCTGAACACCGTGCCGTCGCCGCAGTATCACCCGGTGCTCGCTCAGGCCGGTGGTTCGCCGCAGGGCAAGGACTTCGCGGCCAAGTACGCCGACACCGTCGTCGGAACGGCCGCCGACCCGCAAGGGATGATTGACTACCGCGACGACATCCGCCGCCGTGCAGTCGAATACGGTCGCGATCCGGATTCGATCAAGGTGCTGTTCCTGATCACTCCGCATCTCGCGGACACCGATGAGGAAGCCCGCGCGAAGCTCAATCGCATTGTCACCAACGACTACTACATCGAGCGGACGCTGGCTCACCTTGCCGCGATCGTCGAGATCGATTTCACCAAGTTCGATTTCGACAAGCCGTTACCGGATGATCTGGAGACCAACGGCGAGAAGGGCTCTCTGGAGGCGTTCATTCAGCGCGGGAGCGGCAAGACGTTGCGAGAGCTGACCGCGGCGTATCTGTCGACCGAGGACGCCCTGGTTGGATCGCCCAGCACGGTCGCGGACAAGCTCGAGGCATTGATGGCCGAAGTGGGTGGGGACGGCTTCCTCATCACCGCGCCGGGGATGCGGCTCACCCGCAAGTACGTCATCGAGGTCGTCGACGGCCTGGTGCCGGAGTTGCAGCGCCGCGGCCTGGTGCGCACCCACTACGACCACGCCCTGTTCAAGGACAACCTGCTGTCCTACTGACCTGGGGCGGTGACCGACGTAACTTAGGGACGATGATCGAAGAACTCGCCGGGCAGACCGTCGTCCTGATCGGTGGCAGCGCCGGCATCGGACTCGAAACCGCCCGTCGGGCCCGCGCCCACGGCGCCGAGGTCGTGCTGACCGGACGCAATCCGGAACGCCTGCAAGCTGCCGCCCTCGATGTCGGCGCCCGACAGAGCGCGGCGTTCGACGCCAACGACTCCCACGCGCTGCGCGCGTTTTTCAACGGATTACCCGGCGCCGTCGACCACGTGCTGGTCACCGCTGGCGGGCCCAGCTATCGACCGATGCTCGAGATGTCTGCCAGCGATATCCGCGATGCGCTCAGCTCCCATGTCGTGCTTGGCCTCGAGGTGGCACGCAGCGCGAAACCCAAGATGCGACCGGGTGGCTCACTGGTGCTGATGGGGGGAACCGGCGGTCGCCGCATCGACCACCGGCTGGGCATCGTCCCAGCCGCCACCGCGGCCCTGCCACCGTTCACCGCGGCCCTGGCACTCGAGCTTGCGCCGATCCGCGTCAACCTCATCGCGGCGGGCTTCGTCGACACCCCGCTGTCGGCCGCGCTGCTCGGCGACCAGCTCGACGACCGCCGCGCCGAGCTACGCAGCACGCTTCCCATCGGGCGGGTGGTCGGCCCGGAGGATGTCGCCTCGCTGGCGGTGCACCTGATGGTCAACGGTGCGCTCACCGGCGCCACCTACGACATCGACGGCGGCCAGCAGTTCATCTGATCTCTTACCGCTAGCCGGTACACCGATTGGCGGCCAGCGTCGATGTGCCTGCCAACCGGCTCGCGGGACTCTTAGGGCAACAGCGCAAGACACCGCCCCGGGAGGAACGATCATGAAGCTCAACAGCTTGGCCGCCGCAGGCATTTCGATCGCCGCACTAATGGGACCGCAGGCGACAGCCGTTGCCGCCGCGGATAATTCATGCCCCGATGTCGAGGTCGTGTTCGCCCGCGGCACCTTCGAGGCGCCCGGAGTCGGCGCCACCGGCCAAGCCTTCGTCGACGCGCTGACCGCCCGACTGAACGGCAAGGACACCATCGGTGTCTATCCGGTCAGCTACCCGGCCTCGCTGGACTTCCAGCAAGCGGCCGAGGGTGTCGCCGACGCCAGCAATGAGATCGAGTCCCTGACGGCCAGCTGCCCCGACACCAAGATTGTGCTGGGCGGCTATTCGCAAGGTGCGGCGGTCGCCGGCTACACCACTACCGAGACCGTGCCGGCCGGCTTCGTCCTACCCACGGGCATCAGCGGGCCGATGCCGCCTGCGGTCGCGACTCACGTCACGGCGGTGGTGTTGTTCGGGACACCGTCGGACTGGGTCCTCGGCCTGGCCGATCACGGTGCCCCGCCGATCACCATCGGAGCGCTGTACGAGCCCAAGACCCTCGAACTGTGCGCTTCCGGGGATCCGGTGTGCTTCCCCGGCGGCTTGGACCGATCCGCGCACAGTGCCTACAAGAGCAACGGCATGACCGATCAGGCCGCCGAGTTCGTCGTCAACGCCATTGCGGCCGCACCGTCCGTCGCGCCGAGCCATACCGTCTGAGCGGGCGTAGTCTCGCAAGCGTCGAAAAGGACCAGGAGCGGCACCCGGTAAGCCCGCTCACTTCCGCAAGGAAGCTCCGTACCGCCCAGCGGACCCTCGGCAAGCAACTGGCGCTGACGTGCCGGCGGCTTGGCGCGGGCATTGCGGTGGGCCGTGTCGAACCTCCGGTTTCGCAGCGCCTCCAACAGGAGGTCACCATGCCGTTCATCCGAACCGGCGCCGGAGTCATCACCCAGATCAACACCTTCACCGTGCCCGAGGGTGGCCAGCAGCCGCTCATCGAATCACTCGAAGAGGCAGCACGATTCGCGAGCACCACGCCGGGCTGGCGCTCGGCCAGCCTGCACCGCAGCCAGGACGGCACCCGCGTGGTGAACTACGCGCAAAGCGACAGCCTCGAGGCGGCGCTGCGGGTGATCGAACGGTTACGCGCAGCGGGATTCTTGGACCGCAATGCCGATTACGGCCAGGCACATCCCGGGCTCTACGACGTGGTCTTCACATTGGAGCGCTAAGCCACAGCATCGTGAGGCAAAGTATCAGCGTGGATATCAACCTCACCGACAAAATCGCCGTCGTCACCGGCGCAAGCAAGGGTATCGGTCTGGCAATCAGCCAGACTTTGGCTGCTGCGGGCGCTCACGTGATCGCTGGTGCGCGACACAACAGCCCCGAGCTAGAGGCACTGGAGACCGCCGGCTCGGCCACCTTCATCGCCGCCGACCTGTCCACCGCGGAGGGACCGAAGGCTCTGGTCGCCGCCGCAGCGCAACGCGGTGGCGTCGACATCCTGGTCAACAACACCGGAGCGGTCACGCCGCGTTTCGACGGGCTGCTTTCGGTGTCCGACGAGGACTGGCTGGCCTCGTTGTCGGTGAATTTCCTGTCCGCCGTGCGGGCCACCCGAGAGGCCGTTCCGCACCTCCTCGCTCGTGGCGGCGGCTCGATCGTGTTCATCGGTTCGGTCAACGCGACGCTGCCGGAATGGAACATCGTCGACTACAGCGCCACCAAGGCGGCGCTGGCCAACTTCGCCAAGAGTGTGTCGAAGGAATTCGGCCGCAATGGGATCCGGGTCAACACGATCAGCCCCGGCCCGGTCGCCACCCCGTTGTGGCTGGCCGAGGGCGGCATCGCCGCGCAGTTCGCCGCGGCCAGCGGAGCCACCCCGGATCAGGTGGTGGACTCCGTGGTCGCCGGTTCGGCCACCGGCCGCTTCACCACCGCCCAAGAAGTCGCCGATCTCGCGCTGTTCCTGGCCAGCGGGCATTCGGCCAACATCATTGGCGCCGACGTCCGCATCGACGGCGGCTACGTGACCACCCTGTAGATCTGAAAAACCCTGAAAGGAACCGATCGACTTGAGCACCAAGCCCAATCCCGTCATCTTCATCCACGGCCTGTGGATCCACTCCAGCGCCTGGCAGCCGTGGCTGGAGCTGTTCGCCGAACGCGGCTACGCCGTCTCGGCCCCGGGCTGGCCGGGAGACTCCGACACTGTCGCCGCCACCCGTGACAACGCCGACGCCCTCAACGACATCGGTATCACCGAGATCGTCAACCACTACGCGGAGATCATCGACGCGGGGGGCAAGCACGAGGTGAAGCCGGTCGTCGTCGGGCATTCGTTCGGCGGGCTCATCGCGCAGGAGCTCCTCGCTGCCGGCCACATCGCCGCCGCCGTCGCGATCGACCCCGCGCCCATCAAGGGCGTGAAGGCTCTGCCGTGGGCGCAGCTGCGGTCGGCGTTCCCGGTGCTCGGCAACCCGTCCAACAAGCACCGGACCGTGTCCCTGACCGACAAGCAATTCCACTACGCCTTCGGCAACACCCTGACCGAGCAGGAGTCCGACGAGCTGCACGACAAATGGACGATTCCCGGCCCGGGCCGTCCGCTGTTCGAGGACGCCACCGCCAACTTCCACAAGGATTCGCCGGCCAAGGTGGACACCCACCTCGTCGATCGGGGCCCGCTGCTGCTGACGTCGGGAACCGAAGACCACACCGTTCCGCTCAAGGTGACCAAGGAGGTGTTCGGCCTGTACGAAAAGGGTGGCTCGGACACCGAATTCCACGAGTTCGAGGGCAAGGGTCACTCGCTGACCATCGACAGCGGCTGGCGTGAGGTCGCCGATGTCGCCCTGGACTGGCTGGCGCGCAAGGGGTTCTGACGTTGGCCGATATGGCCGGCGATCAGTCGATCGTCGGCCATATCGACCGTCTCCTGCCCCTTCGGGAGCTATCGTTCGACGCGCGAGTAGTGGCGACAATCCGGGGAGACATGAATGGCGCGTCGGCAGCCGTACACATGGCTGGCAGCAGGCGCTGTCGGTGTCGGAGTCGCGATCGCCGGGGGTTCGGGCGTCGCGGACGCTGATACCGGGACTGCATCGTCCACCGGCTCGTCACCGCAACACACCCAGCGCCCGGACTCGGCGCACGTCCGGCAAGCGCGTCCCCCAGCAGTCCAGCGGGCGCGGGCCGTGCCTTCGGCCGCTGCAGTGTCAAAGCCCGCTAAAAGTTCTGCGCCCGTGAGTCTTTCGGTGCTCAGCAGCCTCACGACGGGCTCGTCGACACCCCTGCCGTCCAGGCGGGCAATCGCCGCCAGTCCGGCGGCCAGCGTGCACGCTGCCGCGACGGCGCTGCCGCCGCCGCCCAATCCGGTAGCGGTGGTCCGGGGGATACAACTGGCGATCCTGCGCGCAGCGGTGCTGTTGGTGAACAACACGCCGCTCCGCAACGTGTTTGAAAAGTTGATTCCGCCGATCACTCTTCCCCAGACCACCGGGATACGCCTGATCGGCGTGCCGACGGGCTTCGCCCTGAGCAACGCCCCGCCGAGCACGGTGCTCAGCCCTGACGGCACGCAGCTCTACCAAGTCACCGTTCCGATCATCGCGTCAGGTTTTTTCGGCTGGCATTCGCCGTCGTACTCGACACTCACCGTGATCGACGCCAAGACCAATGCCGTTGTCGGCCATCCGATTAACTTCCAGGGCGAACCCGCGGGACCGCTCGTCGTCAGTCCGGATGGCACTCGCGTGTACATGACGTCAACGGTGTGGAGTGGCGGCTCGGCCGTCGCGTCCTACGTAACGACTATTGACACCTCGACCGCCACCGTCGTCGGCACACCGGTGAAGTTCGCCGGATGGACTTTCGGCGGCCCGGTGCTCAGCCCCGACGGCAGCCGCCTCTACCAGGCCACCTCGGCGGTGGGCTTCACCCAAACCATCACGGCGATCGACACCGCTACCGGCACCGTCGCCGGCACTCCGCTGATCCTGTCCGGCGGTGGTGTGGTCGGCGGACTCGTCCTGAGCTCAGACGGATCGCGGTTGAGCCTGACCACTCAAACCGCGAACCTGGCGGACGGTAAGCCGCAAACCGTATACATCGCGGTAGTCGACGCCGCCGACATCTCGCTCATCAGTCGAGTGACTCTCACGGGTGCTGCGGCCGGGGGCGTCGTGATGAGCCCTGACAGCACCGGGGCCGCACAGGCGGTCACACTGGGTACGACGACCTCGATCACCTATATCGATCTCACCGACGGCAGCGTCGCGTGGACGGCAACGGCCGACGGCTCCAGTATCTACTCTGTCTACGCGCCGATGTTCAGCGACAACGGATCTCGGGTCAGTGTGATCACCGCTGAGAACTCGTCTCCGCGGGTGACGGTTTACGACACGAGCAACGGCGACGTCGTCGGGACCCTCGCTCTGCCCGGCGCCACCACCGGGGAGACAACCGCATTGGTGCCCGACCCGAGCGGCAACCGCCTGTTCGTCGCAGCAGGCGCCTACACCGGTCCTACGTTCGTCACCGTCGTCGACACATCCAACGGCATCATGGTCGGCGATCCGGTGAGTGTGCCGGGGTTCGGCAGGCTCGTCGCTAGCGCTGATGGCTCCAGCGTGTACCTGCCAACCATCGCAGGCGATTATCCGAACACGAGCAAGTTCGTCGTGATAAACGGCGAAGGCGTCGTTACCGGTACGGCCGATATGCCGGGAGGGATCGGCCACGTGCTCGTCGGGCCTGGCGACGGGCGTGTTTACCTGCTCAACAGCACCGACGAACGGCGGCAGCTGATCGCACTGGACGCTGTCACCGCGGCGATCCTCGGCCCGGCGATAGCCCTCGATGGCTGGAAGTCCTACGACCTGGTGCTCAACCCGGATGGCACGAAGATCTACGACACCACCGTGGCGGACAACACTCAACCGAACTTCTGGTCACTCTTGACGTCGCTGTACGTCACCCGGGTAGCCGTGCTTGACACCGCCGCCATCTAGTCGGCCCGACCTGAATTGGCTTGCACAGAAGGACTTCCGACTATGACAGACATGACCGCGCTGCGGGCCCACCGCCGCGGCGGACCCGAGGTCTTGGTCGTGGAGCGGGCACCGGTTCCGGTGCCCGCTGCCGGCGAGGTCCTCATCGAGGTGCACGCCGCGGCGATCACGTTCGACGAGCTGACCTGGGACGAAACCTGGACTCGTGCCGGCGTCGACCGCACCCCGACGATCCCGTCGCACGAGGTGTCCGGCGTCGTGACGGGCACCGGCCAGAACGTCACCGATGTCACCGTCGGTGATGAGGTCTACGGGCTGATCCCGTTCGACCGTGACGGCGCCGCTGCCGAGTACGTGGCCGTGCCCGTCGACTGCCTGGCCGCCCGGCCCACGACGTGCTCGCACGTGCAGTCCGCCGCGCTGCCGCTCGCCGGCCTCACCGCATGGCAAGCGCTGGTCGACCACGCCGCCGTCCAACCCGGCGAGCGCGTGCTGGTCCACGGCGGTACCGGCGGGGTCGGCGCGCTGACCATCCAGCTCGCCGCCCGGCTGGGTGCCGACGTGACCACGACCGTCCGTAGCGATGTCGCCGAGCTGATGGCCGAACTGGGGGCGACGACGGTAATCGACACCCGCACCGCACAATTCGACGGTCCGGACGCGGAATACGACGTGGTCATCGACACCGTCGGCGGCCAGACGCTGGAGCGCTCCTTCGAAATTCTGCGACCCGGCGGGCGATTGGTCACTATCTCGGCACCGCCACCGCCCGGCAAGGCCGAGGCGTTCGACGTCAAGGCCGTGTTCTTCATCGTCACCCCCGACCGCCCGCAGCTGATCCACCTCGCTGAACTCGTCGACGCCGCCGCGATGCACATCGCGATCGCAGGCACTTTTCCCTTGCAGGATGGCCGCGCCGCATTCGAGAGCGGCCAGCGACCACACCGCAGTCCGGGCAAGACTGTCCTGATCGTCCGCGACTGACCAAAGGCAGGATGCGATGCACGACCTCGAGAAGGCGATCACCGATCGTCGGTCGATCCGGTTGTTTCTCCGCGACAAGCCGGTGCCGCAAGAGTTGGTGGTGGAGTCGCTGGAGCTGGCGATTCGCGCGCCGTCCAACTCCAACATCCAGCCCTGGCACGTGGTCTTCGCGTCGGGTCCGGCCCGTGACCGGTTGGCCGAGGCCCTGCTCGAACAAGCCGATATCGCCGCCCCACATGTGCCGGAACTGCCGGAGTCATTCGCCGATCGGCGCCGGGAACTGGGCGCCCTGGTCTACGGGACGATGGGAATCGCGCGCCACGACGCGGAAGCCAGACGCCTTGCGGTCCTGCGTAACTGGGAGTTCTTCCGCGCTCCCCTGGCCGGCATCGTGTGCATGCACCGCGATCTCGACCCCGTCGACGCCATCGGTGTCGGCATGTTCCTGCAGACCTTCCTGCTCGCCCTCACCGCACGCGGGCTGGGCAGCTGCGTGCAGGTGTCGGTGGCCGGCTATCCCGAAGTCCTGCGTGAACACCTGGGCATCGGCGAGGAGATGCGCATCCTGTGTGGCGTCTCGATCGGCTACCCCGATCCCGAGTTCGCCTGCAATGAGCTGGATGTGCCGCGCAATCCGCTCGAGAACAACTTCGTCTTCAAGGACAGTTGATCAGCGGGCCAGGTCCCACTGGCCGAAGTCGGGGGCCAGGACGTCGTCGACGTCGACACTGACCCCGTCGATGATCTGGCCCGGGTCCGACGCGGTGACGACCTCGCGCTGAAACAACACGGCGGCGGGCTCCCGCACCCCACCCGACCAGGCCCTGGTCTGCCACACCCAGCGATATCCCGGGGTGGTGGAGTGCCCGACGACACCGTCGCCGACGGCCCAGCTGCATTGGCGGGCACCGCCGTACATTCCGGTTCGTTCGACTCCCAGCACTGAGTTGATGCCGCGAAACCATTGGCTTGCAGTGGATTTCCATGCGTCGGCGGCGATGTCCTCGTCGACGCTGAAGAAGATCGGCGCGGAATCCGGTCCCCCTGCCGCGCCGTGCAGCCGCAGTGCGGTCTGCGCGTCGGCCACGCCGCCGTCGAAGCCGCGGGTGAAGTCCGATGGCGTTGGCCAGCCGGGTTTGCCGAACTGGTAGCAGCTGACGACATGCAGACCCGCCGCGATCAGCCCGTCGGTGTAGTCCCGGGTGACCGGCTTGAAATCGAATGTCGCGCCGGGACGCAGTTCGGACACGTACACCAACGCGCCGTCAAAGCCCGCGGCTTTGATCTGCTCCGGTGAGACGAGTCGGACCGCAAAATCGATGAGCCGCAACCCCTCTGCGGAAGCCTTCGGGGCACCGAGGACTTCCGTGGCGGCGATGCCGGCGAACGCCGCGGCGGCGTATTTGAATACGTCGCGCCGGGACGCCGCCGGTGTCACGACTGGGCCGGGATCAACGACGGGTCTCCGACGCCGATCGTGATCTGCGGGTTCGCCGAGGGGTCAAGCCAATTCAGGATCGACTTCATCTCCTCGCGTCCGATCGCGACGCACCCCCAGGTGGGGCTGCCGTTGGTCACGTGCAGGAAGATCCCGGCGACCTTGCCGGGAATGCGTTGGGGATTGGACGCGATGTTCACCGCGTAGTCGTAGACCGGTCCGGAGTCGTAGAGGTTCTCGGCGATCCCGGATGGTTGTCCCGAGCTGCGCACATGGGTGTTGTACGTCGGCGATTTACCGTCCTCGTCCCACCAGTCCTGATTGGTGGCCTGGAAATACGGCATCTTGGTGCCCGGGTTGGACTCGCGGCCGAAGGCCTGGTCGAACGCGAAGGTTCCGGCCGGGGTGCGGTAGACACCATCGGCGGGAGCACCGACACCGAGCTCACCGACCTTCGCCGGCGTGGGGCCCAGCACCACCTTCCAGTCCTGGCCCACCCGCTGGAAGGCGGTCAGCGTGCCGGTGGTGGCGCTGGCGGTCGGAACCCCGACGACGATCCACTGCATGGTCGCGACGGCGGGCTCCGCCGCGGCAGGGGCGGCCAGCGGCACGCTCATCAACACCGCACCGATGCTCGCCAGTGTCTTCAACGATTTCACGGGCACCTCGGGTATCGACTCGGCTGAAAGCAGGTTCATGGTAACCGCAACCTGCGTGCCTATCGGTGAGCCAACGGCCTCAGTCCCGCGCATATCCCAATTCGGCGACGGCATCGGGGTGGTGCTCAGCGGCCTCGGCGAAGTCGATTGTCACGTGGTCGACCACACAGGAGCGCACCGGGTTGGGTGAGGCGTAATCGGCCGAGACCGAGTAGGCGACACTGCGCCCAACCGAGATGGTCTGCTTGGGATCGAGGCCGGCCATCCGCATTCCGGCAAGGGTGGCGACCGCACGGTCGTCCACGGTCAAGACGACGTCACCGACCACCTCGAGTGGGCCCGGCCCTGGACCCGTCCGGGTGAAGGAGACGCCGAACACGCACCGCCCCAGAGGAATCGGAACATCTGAGGTGACGGTCTGCTCCTCACCACCGACGTTGGCGACGTAGTGCACGCGGCCACCGGCGAGGTAGAGTGCGTGGCCGCCCGACCGGCTGCCTTGCGAGAAGATCACGCCTTGGGCATCAGTGCTGTCGATCGACACCGGCGCGCGAAGCGCGAAGCTGCGGCCACGGATCAGCCCGCTCAGCGGGGTGTGGGCGGCGGGTGTGCCGGAGTAGAACCGGACGCGCTGGGGTGCCGCTGTCGCAGTGGCCACCCCGCGGGCAACAAGTTCCGACACGCTCAGATCGTTGAGTGGATATCCGTTGCAGCGCAGCGCCTCGGTATGCCACAAGGCCTTGAGCTCGTCGAGCTTGTCGGGATGGTCGGCGGCCAGGTCGTGGATCTGACTGCGATCGTCCTCGATGCGGAATAGCTCCCACCGATCCTGGTCGAACCTCGACCAGCCCGGAAGTCCCGACGCCACGGTCGGCGGGTGCACGGTGTTGGCGAACCAGCCGTCATGCCAGATGCCGCGCGTACCCATCATCGAATAGAACTGGGTGTGCTTGGCGGGGGGTGATTCCGAATTACGGAGTGCGGCAGCACAGCTCGTTCCATCCAATGGCACCTGGGCAATACCCTTGACGAGCTCGGGTGCGTCGATGCCGAGCAGGTCGTAGACCGTTGGCGTGATATCGCTGACGTGGACGTAGTGGTCGCGCACCTCGCCGCGCGAGCTCAAGCCGCTCGGCCAAGACAGCACGCAGGGATCGGCGATCCCACCCTCGTGGGAGGCATAACGCTTGAACAGCTTGTAGGGCGTATTGAAGGCCATCGCCCAGCCGTTTGAGTAGTTCATCTTCGTGCCGGGGCCGCCGAATTCGGCGTACCTCTCCAGGGTGGGCGGCGAATCGACCCCACCACGCATCGGAGTGAACTCATCGAGGGTCCCCGACTGTCCGCCTTCACCGCTGGCACCGTTGTCGGACATCGCGACGACGATCGTGTTGTCCAGTTGTCCGGTGTCTTCCAGGTAATCGAGGACCCGGCCGATCTGCGCGTCGGTGTAGCTGAGGAATCCGGCGAACACCTCGGCCATCCGGCAGGACACCCGCTTCTGGTCGTCGGACAGCGAATCCCACGGCGTCACGGTGTCGTGTTCGGGCCAGGGCGACCCGTCCACACTGGTGCATTCGGCGTAGGGATTCATCGGGGACACTTCGGTGTCCTCGGGCAACAGTCCGAGAGCCTTCTGGTTGGCCAGGGCGATATCGCGATAGCGCTCGTAGCCCATGTCGAATCGGCCCCGGTACTTGTCGGCCCATTCGGCGGCGACCTGATGCGGTGAGTGGCCGGCACCAGGGCACAGGTACATGAACCACGGCTTATCCGGGGCCGACGACCGATGGTCGCGCAGGAACCCGATGGCGTTGTCGGCGAGGTCTTTTGACAGGTGGTAACCCTGCTCCGGGGTGGCCGGCGGATCGATCGGCCGGCTGTCGCTGACCAGGCTCGGGTACCACTGGTCGGTCATGCCGTCGAGAAAGCCGTAATAGCGGTCGAAGCCGCGGCTCAGTGGCCAGTACCGTCGCGACCCGGCCGCATGGCAGTCCTCCGGTGGGGCGAGATGCCATTTGCCCACCGCGTACGTCGACCACCCGCGCTCGGCAAGCACTTCGGACACCAACGCGGTCTCGGCCGGAACGCGCCCGTTCTGTCCGGGGAAACCTTCGGTCATGTTCACCACCGAGGACACCCCGACCGTGGTGGCGTTGCGTCCCGTGAGCAGGGCAGCCCGCGTCGGCGAGCACAACGCGGTGGTGTGGAATTGCGTCAACCGGACGCCGCGGTCGGCGATGCGCCGCATGTTCGGCATCTCGACCAGACCGCCGAAGCAGTCCCACGTCGCGATTCCGGTGTCGTCCCACAACAGGTAGAGGACGTTGGGTGCGCCCTCGGGTGCGGACGCCCCGCGATACGGTCCCCAGTCGGGCACGGAGTCCCGGATGTCCTCGGCGATCTTTCCCTGAAACCCGGCAGCCTTCCCCTGGAACTCCACAGTGATGTCCTCCTGAGGGATGCCGGGTCGGTACTGTCCTGGACCGTACCGCCCCTTGCGCTCTATGGTGGGCGCTGTGACCCGGATTGCCGAATCCCCAGCGGAGTCTTCTCCGTGGTCGCCGCGTGAGGCCGAACTGCTGGCCGCGACGCTGCAGCTGTTGCAACAGCACGGGTATGAGCGGCTGACCGTGGACGCCGTCGCGGCGACAGCCAAAGCGAGCAAAGCGACCGTGTACCGGCGCTGGCCGTCGAAGGGTGAGCTGGTTCTGGCCGCCTTCATCGAGGGCTGCCGCCAGGTGGCGGTGGTCCCCGACACGGGGACGCTGCGAGGCGATCTGCTGCGTCTCGGCGAGGTGATCACCGCGCATGCCACCCAACACTCCGCCACCATGCGTGCGGTGATGGTCGAGGTGTCCCGCGATCCGGCACTGCGCGACGCGATGCAGCACCAGTTCCTCGACCAGCGCAAGGCGTTGATCGCGTTGGTGTTGCAGCACGCCGTCGACCGGGGTGAAATTCAGGCTGCCGCGATCACCGAGGAACTCTGGGACCTGCTGCCCGGCTACCTGATCTTCCGGTCGATCCTGCCCAACCACCCGCCGAATCAGACGACCGTGCAAGCCTTCGTCGACAACGTCCTCATCCCCAGCCTCACCAGACCGCTGACCTAGGGAACCCTTGCCCCAATGAGACCAGTACCGTACCGTACCGTCTAGAACAAGCGATCCCGGCCGCCCGGGAACCGATCGCTCCCCCGCCCAGTGTTCGTGTCGTCGGTTATCGAAAGGCCTACGGGTGCACAGGTTTCCGATCGGATCGCTGGCCCGGCGGGGTTGGATGTTGTTGGTCGCGGTGGCAGTGGTGGCCGCGGCGGGGCTCGCCGTGTACCGGTTGCACGCGATCTTCGGTGCGGAGGACGTCACGTCCACGCCAAGCGGCGCCGGCAACGACATCGTCCCGTTCAATCCCAAGCGCGTGGTCATGGAGGTCTTCGGCCCGCCGGGCACCGTCGCGACGATCACCTACACCGACGTCAACGCCCAACCACAGCGTGCCGATGCGGTGTCGCTGCCCTGGTCGTACGACACCACCACCACCCAGCCGGCGGTCTTCGTCAACGTCGCCGCCCAGGGCGACAGTGATTCGCTCGGCTGCCGTATCAAGATCGACGACGTAGTGAAAGACGAAAGATCGGTCAACACGTTGAACGCCTTCACCTATTGCCTGGACAAGTCCGGATGAGCGAGCAGCAGGTCACCGACCGCTCGTTCACGCACCGGGCAGCGCGAGCGTGCCGGACGCTCGCCGCGCCGATCCTGTTGGTCTGGCTCGTCATCGCGGCACTGTCCAATGCGCTCGTTCCGCAGCTCGAAGTCGTCGGTGAAGCCCACAACGTGGCATTGAGCTCACCCGACGCGCCGTCGCTGCAGGCGTTCCAGCGGATCGGCAAGGTCTTCGGTGAGTTCGATTCCGACAGCGCGGCGATGATCGTGCTGGAGGGCCAGCAGCCACTCGGAGCCGACGCTCATCTGTACTACGACAACCTGATCCAGCGCATCGAGGCCGACCACAAGCACGTCCAGCACGTCCAGGATTTCTGGGGAGATCCGCTGACAGCGGCGGGAGCGCAAAGCCCCGATGGCAAGGCCGCCTACGTTCAGGTATTCCTATCCGGCAATCAAGGCGAAGCGCTGTCATTGGCCTCCGTCGACGCCGTCCGCGACATCGTCGACCACACCCCGGCACCGCCCGGCGTCAAGGCGTACGTCACCGGTGCGGCACCGCAAGTCGCCGACCAATTCGAGACGGGCGACAAGGGCACCACGAAGGTCACCCTGTTGACCATCGGGGTGATCGCACTCATGTTGCTGATCGTCTACCGCTCGCTGGTCACGATGCTCTTGATGCTGATCACCGTCCTCATCGAAATGTCCGCGGCCCGAGGGATAGTGGCGTGGCTGGCCAACTCCGGATTCATCGGACTCTCGACGTACTCGACCAACATCCTCACGCTATTGGTCGTCGCCGCCGGCACGGACTACGCGATCTTCCTCGTCGGCCGCTATCACGAAGAGCGGTCGGCGGGTGTCGACCGGCAGACCGCGTTCTACGACACCTACCGCGGCACCTCACACGTCATTCTGGGTTCGGGCCTGACGATCATCGGCGCGGTCTTCTGCTTGAATTTCACCCGGAACCCCTACTTTCAGAGCCTCGGCATCCCGGCCGCGATCGGGGTTTTCATCGCGCTGATCGCCGCGCTGACCTTGGCCCCCGCCGTGCTGACCATCGGCAGCCACTTCGGGCTGATGGATCCCAAACGCCGTGCGAAGACCCGCGGCTGGCGGCGCATCGGCACGGCCATCGTGCGCTGGCCCGGTCCGATCCTCGTTGTCTCCCTGGCGATCGCACTGATCGGTCTGCTGGCCCTGCCCGGCTACAAGACCAGTTACGACGTCGGCGCCTACATGCCCGGCGATGCCCCTTCCAACGTCGGCTACACGGCTGCCGAGCGGCACTTCTCCAAGGCCCGGCTCAATCCCGAGCTGCTGATGATCGAGACCAATCACGATCTGCGGAATCCCACCGACATGATCCTGTTGGAGCGAGTCGCCAAGGCCGTCTTCCACACGCCCGGCATCGCGATGGTCCAATCCATCACGCGCCCACTGGGAACGCCGTTGGACCACACCTCGCTGGCATTTCAGATCAGCGCGGGCAGCCTCGGACAGATTAACAACCTGCCGTTCCAGCAGGCCCGGGCCGCCGACCTGGTCAAGCAGGTGAGCGAGATCGACACGTCGATCAATATCCTGCGCCAGCAGTACGCCCTGCAGCAGCAGAGTTCCGAGGCCACGCACGAGCAGGTCGAGGCGTTTCACAAAACCGTCGAGGTAGCCCAGGACCTGCGCAACAAGATCGCCAACTTCGACGACTTCTTCCGACCGCTCCGTAATTATTTCTATTGGGAGCCACACTGTTTCGATATTCCGGCCTGCGCCGCGCTGCGATCGGTCTTTGACGCTCTCGACGGCATCGACGCGCTGACGGACCAATTAGCCAATGTCACAGCGAGTTTGGACAAGCTGGATGCGCTGCAGCCGAAGCTGCTCGCCCTGATCCCGCAGAACATCGACAGTCAGCAAGCCAACCGCGACCTGACGATGACGAACTACGCCACCCAGTCGGGCCTCTACGACCAGTCCGCGGCCGCGCTGCAGAACGCGACGGCTCTCGGTCAGGCGTTTGACGCCGCCAAGACCGACGACTCGTTTTACGTCCCGCCGGAAGCCTTCAGTAACCCCGAGTTCCAGCGCGGGCTCAAGCTGTTCCTCTCCCCCGACGGCAAGGCCGCCAGGATGATCATCACCCATGACGTGGATCCCGCTACGCCCGAGGGGCTTTCGCATATCGATGCGATGCGGCACTCGGCGCAGGAGGCGATCAAGGGGACTCCGCTGGCCGGCTCGAGCATCTATATCGGCGGCACGGCGTCGACCTATAAAGACATCGCGGACATGGCCAAGTACGACCTGGTGATCGCCGGGGTCGCCGCGCTCAGCCTGATCCTGCTCATCATGATGTTCATCACCCGCAGCATCGTCGCCGCGGTGGTCATCGTGGGCACGGTGGCATTGTCGCTTGGCGCCTCATTCGGACTGTCAGTTCTGGTCTGGCAGTACCTGTTCGGTATGCCGCTGTACTGGGTCGTATTGGCACTGGCCGTGATCCTGCTGCTGGCGGTGGGATCGGACTACAACTTGCTGCTGATATCCCGGTTCAAGGAGGAGATCGGCGCCGGGCTCAACACCGGCATCATCCGCGCGATGGCCAGCACCGGTGGCGTCGTCACCGCCGCCGGCCTGGTATTCGCCTTCACCATGGCCTCATTCATCTTCAGCGACCTGTTGGTGCTCGGCCAGATCGGCACGACCATCGGTCTGGGTCTGCTGTTCGACACGCTGATCGTGCGGTCGTTCATGACCCCGTCGATCGCTGCGCTGCTGGGCCGTTGGTTCTGGTGGCCACTGCGCGTGCGACCACGGCCGGCCAGCGCGATGTTGCGCCCCTATGGCACCCGCGAATCCGTGCGCCAACTGCTGCTTTGGGAAGACGACGCCAAGCTGTAAAGGGCGTTGTCAGCCAAAACACATTGTTTCCACATCGATACCGATGTTTGTCCCAGTTGCAACATGGGTAACTTTAGTAACAGGTGCTGATGCATCTGCACCTCCCTGACCAGCGAAGAAAGACGCGGATGGAATACCACTATGAATACAGTCCTTTACTTCAGCACCAACGGCCCCGTTTATGAGACCCGTGCCTACACCAAGGCCGATATCGATCTACTGATCCAAGATCACCAACTGCACTGCCTGACCAGCACCGACCGGCAGTTCGACTTCTGGTTCAGCCCGTCACGACCGGGATGCCAGAGCCGGGTGAATGAGCGTGCTACTGAATTATTCTTGGCAACAACGAAATTCACGGCGAAATCGGTGCCACTGCTGCCCGGCGCGATCGTCGTTGCCACCCACGACGCCGACGGCGACCTCGACGGACTGAGCTGGCAACAGCTCGATCTTCTGGTCCACCGGAATCGCGCGCTCACTGACCGTGACCTGCGGGTACTAGACCGCAGGATTCAGCGGGCTGACCGCCGTCTGGCGCGCCAGACCCGCAGCACGGCCATCAAGGCCGTGCCCAGCAAGCCCCCTCGCACGCCGCTGAAACGCGTACCGCAGCCTGCCTCCAGGGTCTGACGCTCAGCGCGTGGCATTCTGGCCCGGTGACGGATGTCGTGATCGCCGAGCGCGGCGACCTGCTTCAACGCGACATGGATGCCGCTGAGGCGTTGGTCCGAGCGGCATTCGGAGCCAATTTCCGTACCCATGACTGGCTCCACGGTGTCGACGGCGTGCACGTGCTGATCACCGAGAACGAAGGCCTACTTGCGCACGCCTCGGTGGTGACTCGCACCCTGCGCTACGGCACTGACGCCTTCGCTACCGGGTACGTCGAAAGTGTCGCTGTTCGCGCCGACCAACAAGGCCGCGGCGTGGGGCGGCTCGTGATGGATCACGCCGAAGCACTCATCCGCGCGCAGCATCAGCTCGGTGCTCTCAACGCAGTCGAGAGCGCGGCACCGTTCTACGCTGCCCGGGGCTGGCAACCGTGGACCGGACACACTCAAGCCGACACCCCCGACGGAGTGATCGACACCTACCACCCGGACGATCGGATCTTCGTCTTGCCGACCACCGGTACCAGTGCTCAGCGGCTCTCGGGATCATCACCGTTGATCTGCGACTGGCGCGTGGGCGATCTCTGGTAGACGCATGCTCGGCGTGCGCGCGTCACGAATTGTTAACTGCGGCCCGGGTAGTCGCAGCGGGTAGCAACCGATACAAAGCTGGACTAGCTACGCGATGTGCCGCTATTGTCAGCGCCGATAATTCTCATGCGCGGCGATGTGGGCGGGGGCCAACGTGACTTCCATCAAACGGGCTGGGCGAATCACGACCTTCGGGTTCGCCGTCGGCGCCGGTTTGCTTATCGCCTCCGGCGCCGGCGCCGCGGCGGCGACTGCCGCCCCCGGCGATTCCGGACACGGCTCGAGTAGTTCCACGGCGTCGAGCGCATCATCGTCGGCCCGATCGGCCCGCCCCTCGACCGGCACGACAGCCAAGCCCAAGCCGGCCAGCACGGTGAGCGCCCGCAGCGACCACTCGGCGCCGGTGGTGCAGCTGCACACCGCCAAACGCGCGCCGGCTGCTGTCAGCGCACCCGCAGTCTCCGCGGCTGACGACATCGCCGCCGGCCCCGCGGCGGTGGTGGTGGCCAAGCAGGTGGCGCCGAAACGCGCTCCCGCACTTCCCACTCCGGCCGAAGCCCAGCAGGCGATCGCCGATGGCCTCGGCACCGTACGTCGCAGCCTTGACAACCTCCGCGAGAAGATCGAAACACTCGTGCAGAACCAGATCACCGGCTTCAGTAACAGCCTGCTGGATCTCCGCATCGATCTCCAGCGCGTGTTCAGCAACAAGCCGCTTGTCTACGGCGATCCCGCCAACTCCCAGTACTGGGTGGCGCAGGGAGACGAGACCGCCTACCTGATGGCCGTGGCCATGGCGATCAACCGGTTCACCGGTGAGACAGTGACCGCGGCTTCCTTGGTGGCCGAGGCGATGGCCACCAACAGCACGGTTCGGCCAGACCGCAAGATGTACCTCGGTCCGACCACGTCAGACTATGTTTGGGCGCCCGATGCGTACCAGCTGGCCGAAAACCACGGGATCAAGATGACGACGACGTACTACAACCTCAATCAAGGACGACAAGCATTCAACGCCCTTGAATCCGCGTTGGCTCAAGGCAAGTCCGTCATCGTGACAATCACAGGCCCGACCACCTCAGTCGCCGATCCCGGGCCGCAGGCAATCGAACAGCATCCGGTGGTGCTGCTCGCGATCGACATCACCAACGACGTGGTCTATCTGAACGACGGTGCATTGCCTGCGGGTGGTCAGAAGCTGACGATGCCGCTGGACAAATTCATCGACACCTGGCGCACCTCGTTCTACAGCACCACCACCGCAGAGTTGGCACCAATCACGACGCAGACTGTGTCGCCTGCGACCGAAGCCATCGCCGCATGATCACCAATCTGGCGGCCTCAGCTGTTCTTGTTCACGGTGATTCGGGCGGAGCCACTATGACAACCATCAAGGGGACACCTATCAAGCGCGCCGGGCGAATCACGACTCTCGGGTTCGCGGTCGGCGCAGGCTTACTGATCGCCGCCGGTGCCGGAACCGCGGTCGCGAGTGCCGCGCCCGACGAGTCGGGGCACACGTCGACCACTACCTCGTCGGCAACGAGCAGCACATCGTCGTCGGCCCGATCGGCCCGATCGGCTCGACCCGCGACGAGCAAGCCGGCCAAACCCAAGCCGACGAGCAAGGTCAGCGCCACCAGCGACCACTCGGCATCGGTGGTGCACCTGAACACCCGCACGCGCACGTCTGCTGCCTCCGCGGTGACCGCGCCGACGTCCGTCCCCGCAGGCGAGGAACCCGCCTCGATTCCCGCTCCTTCGGTCGAACAGACCTCGGCCCAACGGATTCCGACGCCACCCCGGGCGCCGCAGGCGGCACTGGACATCGCAAAGGATCTCAACACCCTGCGCCGCAATATCGAGCTGTTGATCCGGCACCAAATCGACGACCTGCGCGACAATCTGACCACTCTTCGCTACGACCTCGCCGCGATCATCGCGCCGGCCCGTCGCCCGACCAATCCCGATATCCCGGCGGATGAAACACCGGGAGTAATCGGCACGCCGCGCAGCAGGGAGGGCTACTTCATCTACCAAGGCCAGACCAATACCTGCGCCTTGTCGACGGCGGCGATGCTCATCGGCCAGTTGTACGGTCGCGACACGATGCCGACCTGGGAACAGATCGTCAACGAGGCGGCCACCACGCCGAGTTACTCGACTCCCGGCAAGCCGATTTATGACCGCGTCAAGGACACCTTCGTCAGCACCACCGATGTGCTCCAGCTGCTGCAGACGCATGGGGTTACCGCGAACTCGACCGAATACACCCGGGGTCAACGCGATCTCGCTTTGACGAATCTCAAGGCGGCACTGACTCGGGGTGACGCGGTCGCCGTATCGGTCAACGCGGACATCATCTGGGGCAGCGGAGCTCCCGACACGGCATACAAGGGTGATCATCTGGTCACCGTGCTGGGAATCGATACGAACAAGAACGTCGTCTACGTCAATGACAGCGCCTGGGAACAGACCAAGGGCATGGGCATGGCCATCTCCATGAACGTGTTCACGAGCGCGTGGGCGGCCGACTCGTACACCACCATCACCGCCGTGGCCACGGCAAGCTCGCTGACCGCACTGGCGGCCTAGGCCGCGGTGATAATTGATCGCTGAACTATTAACTGCTGTCAGGGTCTGCCACTTTCCGGCAACCGGACATAATGCTGGACTAGATCCGCGACGCGCAGCTATTGTCAGCAACGATAATTCTCATTCGCGGTGATGTGGGCGGGGGCCGGCGTGACATCCATCAAGCGAGCTGGGCGAATCACGACGTTCGGATTCGCGGTCGGCGCCGGTTTGCTGATTGCCTCCGGCGCTGGTGCCGCGGTGGCCGCGGCCGCCCCCGATGACTCCGGGCACGCGTCAAGCAACTCGTCGGCGTCGAGCAGTTCATCACCGTCGGCCCGATCGGCGCGACCCGCGACCAAAACGGCGACCAAACCCAAGCCGGCCCGGACCGTCAGCACCGCCGGCGACACCTCGGCGCCGGTGGTGCAGCTGCACACCGGCAAGCGCACGCCGGCGGCGGCCAGTGCACCCGCAGTCCCCGCGACCGACGACGTCGCCGCCGTCCCGGCCAAACTGACAGCACCGAAACGGGCTGCCGCACTTCCCACTCCGGCCGAATTCCAGCAGGCCGTCGTCGCAGGTCTTGGCACTGTACGCCGCAGTCTCGACGAGCTGCGCGAGAAGATCCAGGTGCTCGTCCAAAACCAGATCGTCGGCTTCCAGGACAACCTGGTGGTGCTGCGCATCGACCTGGAGCGCGTCTTCAACCCCAACAAGCAGATCATCTACGGCAACCTGGCCAACGCCCAGTACTGGGCGGCCGGAGGTGCCCAGACCGCGAGCCTGATGGCCGCGGCGATGGTGATCAGCGCGCTCAAGGGCCAGACCGTGACCGCGCAGAGCATCATCGACGAAGCCATGAACACCGACAGCGTCGCCCAACCCGATCGGAAGATGTACCTGGGCACAGATACCTACGATTGGGTGTGGGCCTCCGACGCGGTCCAGCTGATGGAGACCCACGGCCTCAAAGTGCGGACCGTCTACTACACCAAGAGCCAGCAGCAGCGGGCGCTGAACACAGTTGAAACCGCGTTGTCGCAAGGTAACTCGGTCATCGTGAGCATCAGCGGCAAGGTCATCTCCAGCAACCCGACCAGCCTGGAACCATGGGTCACCGAGCACCAGGCGGTGCTGCTCGGAATCAACGTCACCAAGAATCTTGTCTACCTCAACGACGGTGCGAATCCTGCGGGACAGAACCTGACGATGTCGATCGAAGACTTCCTGGATGCCTGGCAGGCCAGTCGCTACACGGCCATCATCGCCGAATTGGCCCCTGCCACAGCGCAAGCCACCGATGAAGCCATCGCTGCATGACCGGCCACTCTGCGTTGATAACTCTCATTCGCGACGATACGGACGGGGGCCTGGCGTGACTTCCATAAAGCGGGCTGGGCGAATCACGACATTCGGATTCGCGGTCGGTGCCGGTTTGCTGATCGCCTCCGGCGCCGGCGCCGCAGTGGCGGCGGCCGCACCCGATGACGCGGGACACACGTCGACCAGCAGTTCCTCGGCCTCAAGCCGCACGCACCGGCCGGCCGCAGCGAACTCGACCGGCACATCAGCCAAGCCCAAACCGGCCCGAACGATCAGCTCCTCCAACGACTCGCCGGCACCGGTGGTGCAACTGCGCACCGTCAAGCGCACCCCGCCCGCGGCAAGCACTTTGACTGCGGTGACTCCCGCGGCCAGCGAGACCACGGTCACGCCCACGGCATCGGCCAAACAGACACCGGCCAAACAGGCGCCGGCCCAACGGATTCCCAGCCCGGCCCAGGTGCAGCAGGCCATCGTGGCGGGTCTGAACGGCGTGCGCCGAGACCTCGACACCCTGCGTCGCAACATCGAGCTGCTCGTCAAGCACCAGATCGAGGGCATCCAGGACAACCTGACCACCCTGCGCTACGACCTTGAGGCCATCATCGGCCCCAACCGGCAGCCGCAGCAGCCGGACATCCCGCCGGACGATACGCCCGGACTCATCGGCAATCCGGCCGCCAAAGAGGTCTACTTCGTCCCCCAGGGCAACACCAACAGGTGCGTCCTGATGTCCACGGCCATGGTGATCGGGCAACTTCGGGGCATCGACAACATGCCGACCGCAGAGCAGATCACCGTCGAGGCGACCACCACCCCGAGCACCGTGACACCCGGCAAGATGATCTACGACCGGGATGCGGACACCTACGTCGCGTACGCCGACGCGCTAGCACTGCTGGAGAATCACGGCATTACGGCGACGTCGACCCAGTTCTCCAAGGGTCAGGGCACGGCCGCCATCGACCACATGAAAGCGGCGCTGACCTCGGGAGAATCGGTCATCGTGACGGTTAACGCCGATATCGCCTGGGGCAGCGCCGCGCCGGGCGGGGTGGTCACGGCCAATCACGCCATCACCGTCTTGGGCATCGACACGGTCAACAACATCGTGTACGTCAACGACAGTGCGTTCCTGACCAAGGGCCAGGGGATGGCAGTCAAGATGAACGTGTTCATGAGCGCCTGGGCGGCAAACAACTACCAGACCATCACCGCCCACCTCACTCCGGCCGCAGAAGCCACGATCGCAGCCTGAGCAGCACTGCACGATTAGAGGTTTTCCCTCGTCGGCAAATACGATCGACGACGTAATGAGCGATCACGACCTGGATATCCGCACCCCTCCAACCGGGACGGCCGCGGCACTGCGTCTTGCGGCCGAAGCCGGTCGTCGGCGGACCTTCGCCGTCATCAGCCATCCCGACGCCGGTAAGTCGACACTGACCGAGGCGCTGGTCCTGCACGCCAGGGTGATCACGCAAGCCGGCGCCATCCACGGCAAAGCCGGACGACGCAAGACGGTGTCGGACTGGATGGAGATGGAGCAGGCCAGGGGCATCTCCATCACCTCGACGGCACTGCAGTTCCCTTACCGCTCGCCGGACGGGCAGGACTGCGTCATCAACCTGCTCGACACCCCGGGCCACGCCGACTTCTCCGAAGACACCTACCGGGTTCTCAGCGCGGTCGATTGCGCCGTCATGCTGATCGACGCCGCCAAGGGCCTGGAACCGCAGACCCTCAAGCTGTTTCAGGTGTGTAAGCACCGCGGCCTCCCGATCCTCACCGTGATCAACAAGTGGGACCGCCCCGGCCGCGACGCGCTCGAGCTGCTCGACGAGATCCAGGCGCGCATCGGGCTCAAACCCACCCCGCTCACGTGGCCGGTCGGTATCGCGGGCGACTTCAAAGGTGTTCTCGATCGCCGCACCGGCAACTTCATTCGGTTCACCCGCACGGCCGGCGGTGCCACCGCCGCACCCGAGGAGCACATCGCACCGGACCGTGGCCACGACGCCGCGGGTATCGACTGGGACAACGCGGTCGAAGAGTGTGACCTGCTCTCCTCCGACGACGGCGATCATGACCAGGAACTCTTTCTGCAGGGCGTGACGACCCCCGTCCTGTTCACCTCGGCCGCACTGAACTTCGGGGTGAACCAGCTCCTGGACAACCTGGTTCGGCTCGCACCCGCGCCCAGCGGACAGGTCGATGTCGACGGCAATGTGCGGCCGGTCGACGCGCCGTTCAGCGCCTTCGTCTTCAAGGTTCAGGCGGGCATGGACTCGGCCCACCGCGACCGCATCGCCTACGCCCGGGTGTGCTCGGGGACATTCGAGCGCGGCGACGTCCTCACCCACGCCGCCACCGGCAAGCCCTTCGTGACCAAGTACGCGCAGTCGGTGTTCGGGCAGCAGCGCTCGACACTGGACGACGCCTGGCCAGGCGACGTGATCGGCCTGGCCAACGCGAACGTCCTCCGTCCGGGGGACACCCTGTTCCGGGATGTTCCCGTGCAGTTCCCGCCGATACCGAGCTTCTCCCCCGAGCATTTCTCCGTCGCCCGTGGCACCGATCCGAGTAAGCACAAGCAATTCCGCAAAGGCATCGAGCAGCTGGAGCAGGAAGGCGTGGTGCAGGTTCTGCGCTCGAACCGGCGCGGTGATCAGGCACCCGTGCTCGCCGCCGTCGGTCCGCTGCAATTCGAGGTCACCAGCCACCGGATGGCCGCCGAATTCAACGCGCCCATCTCGTTGGAGGGGCTGCCCTACACCGTGGCCCGCGCCGTCGATCCCGACGACGCGGCGTTCGTCGAGAAGCAGGTGTCGATGGAAGTCCTCACCCGAACCGACGGCGTCATGCTGGCGTTGTTCACCACCAAGTGGCGCCTGCAGGGCTTCCAGGAGGACAACCCCGCCGTGCGGTTGCGGCCGCTGGTCGCGGCAGGAGACGACTGAGACCGCTTCCCGGCTACGTTGGAGGGACATGAGTCGCCACGCTGTCATCTCCGGAGCCGGGATCGCCGGCCCCACATTGGCCCACCACCTAGCCGAACGCGGATGGCGCACCACCGTCATTGAGCGCTTCTCTCAGCGTCGCGATGAGGGACAGAACATCGACGTGCGCGGCGCCGCCCGCGAGATCGCGCGCCGCATGGGGATCGAAGATGCCATCCGCGCGGCCAATACCGGCGAAGTCGGGATGCGATTCCTGCGCGACGACGGGTCTCCGGTCGCCTCGTTCCCGGTGAGTGCCACCGGGGAAATGGACGGGCCGACAGCCGAATTCGAAATCTTGCGCGGAGAGCTCGCCCGTATCCTCATCGAGCGCACCAGCGATCGCACCGACTATCGATTCGATTCCCAGATAGCCGATCTCACCGACCACGGCGATAACGTCACCGTCGACCTGCGGGACGGCGCGTCTATCGAGGCCGACCTTGTCGTCATCGCCGAGGGACTGAATTCGCGTTCCCGGCGGTATGTCACGACCGCTGACGCCGAAGATCTGGGAATGTACGTCGCCTACGCGACGCTCCCCCGCCGCGGCACCGATGACCAATGGTGGGGTTGGCAGCACGTACCCGAGTCTCGTTCGGTCCACGTGCGGCCGGACAACCTCGGCACCACCCGCGCCATGTTGACCTTCATGTCGGATGTTCGCGGACTCGACGACTTGGATCAGGACGACCAGGTCGCCATCCTGCGAAAGACCTTCGCCGATGTCGGTGGCTTGGCCCCGCGCATCCTTGCCGACCTGGACCAGCGCCGTTCGCTGTACTTCTCGGCAGTCGGCACAGTGCTCGCACCGGTCTGGAGCAAGGGGCGTGTCGCTCTGCTGGGCGACGCCGCCTTCTGCCCGGGGACCTTCGGTGGGGGCGGGACCAGCCTTGCCATGATCGGGGCTTACGTGCTGGCCGGCGAACTATCTCGCACCGGCGACGCCGGCACCGCCCTCGCACGCTACGAGCAGTTCATGCGCGCACACGTCGTCGACGCGTCACCGGTCATCCGGCGCAGTGTGCTCAGGCGCGCCAACCCACGTACCGGCGCCGGCATCCGAGCTCTTCACGCAGCCGCCCGGATCGTCGCCAGTCCTGCGGGCAAAGCCACCACAAAGGTGCTTGGCAACCGATTTACCACCGGCGCCGCGGACGGTCTTCGCCTGCCTGACTACCCTCCGGTGGCCTAGCTGTTCGCGGTGGCCAGCCCCGACTTCACCTGACGCGACAGGTCGTCCGCAAGGATCTCCGCCTGGCCGCCGAGGAGTCCGTCGACGGCCTGCTTCGCCACCACCGCCGGGGAGATCTTCTGGTCGTCGGGGACATCGCTGGCCATATCGGTGTCCATGAAGCCGACATGCAGGGCCGCGACGTGAATTCCCCTGGGCGCAAGCTCAGTTCGTAGTGCATCGGTCATCGCCCAGCCAGCGGCCTTGGCCGCCGAGTACGCACCGAACGCAGGCGCGTGGTACCACGACAGCACCGACAACACGTCGAGGATGGACCCGCCGCCGTTCTTCTCGATGACCGGCACGAACTCCCGGATGACGTTCAACGTTCCGAAGTAGTGGGTTTCCATCTCCGAGCGGATGTCATCCATCGGCCCGGTGAGCAGATCTGCCCCTGTCGAGACGCCCGCGTTGTTCACCAGCACAGTCACGTCGCCGGCGATAGCTGCCGCGGCGGCTATCGATGCCGGGTCGGTGATATCCAGTTGGATCGGCACCACGCCTGGCAGGTCGACGGTCTCCGGCCGGCGGGCTGCGGCGTAGACCTTGGCGCCGCGCGAGACCAGCTCGGCGGCCAGCTGCCGTCCCAATCCACGGTTGGCACCGGTTACCAATGCGGTGATCTGTTCTGTCATCGAAGTTCTCCCTTTTCCCAAGTCCTGATGGCCACAACCCTAGAGGAGGCTGAGTTAATCCCGCTAGACCCAGCTAACTTTGCCCTGATACTCGGAGCCAACTCCTCCCAGCTGTGAGCCCGCTAGTCGTGGCCGACCGCCCTGGGTGGATTCCACGATGGCCCAATGCAACACCACACGCATGTCGTGCGCAGCGCAGCGGCACTGGCCGCGGCCATGGGCATCGGCCGGTTCGTGTACACCCCGATCCTCCCGCTGATGACGGCACAGGCGGGCCTCGCACCACACACCGCCGCCAGCCTGGCCACCGCCAACTACGTCGGATACCTGGCCGGTGCGCTGGCCGGTTCATTCTGGCCGCGCCTGGCCAGGTCGGTCGTCGCCTGCCGGTTATCTCTGGCCGTCCTCGTTGCCAGTCTGGCGGGAATGCCGTTGGCCACCAATGCATTCGAGTGGACTGCCCTGCGCGCGCTGGCCGGATTCGCCAGTGCGCTGGTGTTCGTGATCGCCGTCAACACCTTGCTGGAGCATCTGCACGGGCGGCCAGCGCATCTGGCCGGCTGGGGCTTCGGCGGAATCGGCGCAGGCATCGCCCTGTCAGCGGTCCTGGTGCTAGCCAGCGGGCAGTGGCAGCTGGCCTGGTGGGCCTCGGCGGCGTTGGCCGCGGTGCTGGCTGGCCTCGCCTGGACGATGCAGCCGGCCCCGATCGCCCCACCGGCCGCAGCCGACGCGGGAATCAGACCGCCACACCGAGCCTTCATGCTGCTCGCGGTGAGCTACACCCTCGAGGGCGTGGGCTACATCATCGCCGGCACATTCCTGGTGGCGGCGGTGACGCAGGACGCGCCGCACTGGCTCGGCGGCGCGACGTGGCTGGTGGTAGGTCTGGCCGCCGTGCCCTCGGCGGCACTGTGGGCGGTGCTCAGCGCTCGGTGGTCGCATTCGTGGCTTCTGGTGAATGCACTGTGCGCGCAGGCGGCTGGGATCGCGACCGCCGGTGTATTCGGCGGGGTCGCGGCCGCGCTGGTCGGTGCCGTGCTCTTCGGTGGCACCTTCATCGGGATCAGCACGCTCGCGCTGGCGGCTGCCCGGCTGTTGCGCTATCCCCGGGCCGTCGCATTGTTGACCGCGGGATACTCGGTCGGTCAGATCCTGGGACCGGTGGTGGTGGGCCCGCTGCTGCGGGACGGGTTCCGGCCCGCACTGGTGGTCGCCGCGCTGGTGGTATTAGCCGCAGCCGTGGTCGCCGGGCTGATGCGGATCGTCGGGAGGCAGCCAGACGGACGGGTCGCGCACCCCGAAATCGCCGATACCGCGGGTGAATTCGTCGACCAGGGCGTGGACCACGGGATTGTCGTCGTCGCGGCGCCACACCAGCGACCACGTCCACAGCGGTGACGGGTTGACCACCGCACGCCGCACCAGATCCTTGGGCAGCGGTTCGTTCTGGCCTCTGGGGTTGTTGAGGACCGGACGTCGCAGGCCACGGATGTGCTCGAAGAACGTCGGGCCGGTGACGCCCCCGTCGTCGGTGTGCATGATGCGGGCGCCGGTGGCGGCGGCGAAATGCTCGGCATAGCGATTCCACGACGACCAACTGTTGGCATCGGCATCGACAAGAGCCACGGTGTCGGCGGCTTCCACCGGGGATTCGTCTGGGCCGAGAGCGAGCGCGTAGAGCGGATCCACGCCCAGCAGCCGCGCCTCGAGTGACAACGCTTCCAGATCAGTGTTCTGGACCCAGCAGATCGCCAGATCGAGGCTGCCATCGGCGACGCGGGCGGCCTGAGCATGCGACGGCATCACCCAGGTGTCCACCCGCAGCTCCGCGATTCCCGCGGCCCGCTCGGACCAATCGGTCGGACACCAGTTCACGTAGCCGATGCGAACCGGTTGCGACACCCCGAAATTCGATGCGCGCCTGCGTAATTCGTCGGCCTGGCTGATCAGCGCCCTGGCCTCCGGCAGAAGCGCGGCACCGGCAGCGGTGAGCACCACTGAGCGCCGGTCGCGATCGAACAGCGTTACCTTGAGATCGCGCTCGAGGACCTTGATCTGTTGGGACAGTGACGGCCCGGCAATCCGCAGACGCTGGGCCGCGCGGCCGAAGTTCAACTCTTCGGCCACCGCGACGAAGTAGCGCAGTTGCCGCAACTCCATCGCTGCAGCCTAATAGGCGCAGCCTCTCAGCAGGGAGATGATCGGTCGTCCTGGCCCGGCATCGCCGGACCACCAGGGATGTTGACCCAGGGACACAGCGAGGAAAGGATTTCCAAGATGGACACTCCGACACAGGTAGCCGTCATCACCGGCGCCTCGCAGGGGATCGGCGCGGGCCTGGTGCAGGGCTATCGCAACCTGGGCTATGCGGTCGTCGCGAACTCCCGCACCATCGGTGCGAGTGATGACCCACTGGTACTCACCGTCGCCGGCGATATCGCCGATCCTGGCGTCGGACAGCGCGTCATCGACGCGGCGCTACAGCGCTTCGGTCGCGTCGACACACTGGTGAACAACGCCGGCATCTTCATCTCCAAGCCGTTCACCGACTACACCGACGCCGACTACGACGCGATCACGGGAGTGAACCTGCGCGGCTTCTTCGAGATGACTCGAGCCGCAGTGGTGGCGATGGATGCCGGCGGACACATCGTCAACATCTCCACGAGCCTGGTCGATCAGGCCAATTCCCAGGTGCCTTCGGCGCTGGCGTCGCTGACGAAGGGCGGCCTCAACGCCGCGATCAGAGCCCTGGCCATCGAGTACGCCGGCCGAGGCATCCGGTTCAACACGGTCGCCCTTGGTGTCATCGGCACCCCGATGCACGACCCGTCCACCTATGAGGCGCTCGCGCAGCTGCACCCCATGGGCCGGATCGGTGAGGTCGACGATGTGGTCGGCGCGGTGTTGTATCTGGAGCGGGCAGGATTCGTCACCGGTGAGATCCTCCATGTGGACGGAGGGCAAAGTGCCGGGCACTAGCGATTCCGAGGACTCCGCGGTGATCCTGCGCGGCGTGCTGGATCAGTGGAAACACGGAATCGACACACACGACCCAGAATCGGTTGCCGCGGTGTTCACCGCCGATGCCATCTTTCAGGGACTACGGCCGTTCAGCGTCGGACCGCACGGGGTGTTCGCCTACTACGACTCCCAGCCTGCGGGCATGACGGTGGAGTATCGGATCCTGGAATCCCGTCGCCTCGCCGACGACGCAGCGCTGGGCTACCTGGCTGCGACATTCGCGTTCCGGGATCGGGATCCTGTCGAGCTGCGCCTCGGTGTCGTCGTCACCCGCGTCGGCGACGGCTGGCGGATCGCCCACTACCAGGCCAGCCCCGCGCCGGATTAGCGGCCGAGCCGGATCTGGAGTCCGTGAGATCGGAGTTGTTCGAAGCTGTAGCTGAATTCGCCTCGGTGGCCCACGGATACGACGTAGCGGTCCTGGCCCTCGGTGATGGGGAAGGTGAAGGAGAACGTGCACGTTGCGCTATCCCCGGTCCCCGGGCCCAACGATGTCGAAGTGAGGATCTCACCCTTGCCGTTCTTCACGGTCACCGGAGTTGTGCGGCCGACGTCGGCGTACCCGTTCGTTCCGTGGCACGTTTTACCGTCCGCTTCGATCGAACCCATGCCCAGACTGTCGGTGAGGACGAAAACCCCGGAGATTTTGGCTGATTCGAGAATGCGGAAACCTTGGTTGAATTGCGGACAGAACACGTCGACCGCGATCTTGTCGGCCAGCAGACCCTGTTGCGGCCCGCCATGTTCCAGCTGCGCGCATACGTCATGCCCATGGGCCACGGCATTGGCCTGCGAATTGAATTGGTTCATCAGCCCGGCGGTTTCGAGTGCCTGCACGTAATCGATTTCCGGCGGCGGCGCCGGTCGGTGCCGGGCCCACAGCAGTACACCGATGACGGCGGCGACCATGACGATCACTGCGGTCGTCACCCCGGTCGCCAGCCACGTCATGCGAATGCCGGACCGGGCGGCCGGCACCTCGACATAGGCGGGCAGCATCTGACCACCGGTGGGGTCGCTGGATTCGGCCCTTCCGTTGCGCACGCGCTGGGTAGGCCGGCCCGCGACGTAATACCGTCCCTCGTGGCGGGCGGACGGGTCCGGGCGCCATCCGGTCAGTGCGATGGGCGTTGTCACGCCTCCGCAGCGCGCGCAGGTTCCAGTGCCGTCGAGGTCAGCCCCGCAATAGGGGCAGGCCGTCGGCGCTCCGGTCATGGCTCACCCCAACCGCCGTACGCTCGCTTCCGCTGGACAGCCGAATCGTATCGGCGTGTATCGCCCCGGTGTACGCGCGTTAGTGTGCTTTGGTCGGTGTCAGCGAACCGCCGACAGAAAAGTTGAGCAATTTATGACCGCACCAGCAAGTACGTCGCCGCTTGAAGCGCGGGTCGGCCATTACTACCAGATGGACGGCACCTACCTCGTCGGCCGCGAAAAGCTGCGCGAGTACGCCCGCGCGGTGCAGGATTACCACCCCGCGCACTGGGACGTCGCCGCCGCCGCGGAGCTGGGCTACTCGGACGTGATCGCGCCGCTGACGTTCACCTCCGCGCCCGGCATGCAATGCAATCGCCGCATGTTCGAAGAGATCGTCGTCGGCTACGACACCTATCTGCAGACCGAAGAAGTTTTCGAGCAGCACCGCCCGATCGTGGCCGGTGACGAACTGACCATCGACGTCGAGCTGACCGCGGTCCGCCGGACCGCGGGCCGAGACTTCATCACCGTCACGAACACCTTCACCGACGCTGACGGCGAGCGGGTACACACCCTGCACACCACGGTGGTCGGCGTGACCGCTGAGGACATCGACGCCGGGGTCAAGGCGGCCGTGCAGAAGGCGATGATGCACGACATGAACATCCTCGACATTCCGGACGCCGATGGCGCATACGAGAAAGAGGTGCGGCCAGCCGGAGAGATCCGGATCTCCGAGGGCGGGTTGACCCGCACACCGGGGACGCCGTCGTTCGACGATGTGAAGGCCGGAGACGAGCTGACGGTGCACCACACCCGCCTGGCCCGAGGCGATTTGGTGAACTACGCCGGCGTCGCCGGTGACGCCAACCCGATTCACTGGGACGAGGGCATCGCCAAGCTGGCCGGGCTGCCGGATGTGATCGCCCACGGAATGCTCACCATGGGTCTGGGTGCCGGTTTCCACTCCACCTGGTCGGGTGACCCGGGTGCAGTTACCCGCTTCGCGGTGCGACTGTCCCAGCCTGCCATCGTGTCGGCCAAAGACGGCGCGGACATCGAGTTCAGCGGCAAGATCAAATCGCTTGACCCGGAAACCCGTTCGGGTGTCGTGCTCGTCGGGGCCAAGTCCGATGGCCGCAAGATCTTCGGGCTAGCGACGATGAGCGTGCGGTTCCGCTGACAGCCAGCGTCCGATCCCCTGCGGATCGGCGACGTGGTCGGGATCCACTCTGCGCATCGCCGCATTGACCGCCACCGCAGCATCGCAGGTGGCTGGATCCTGAATCACGACGCGTCCCCCGGCCGCTTTGACAATCGCGCAGCCCTCGGCACCGTCCTCGCTGGCGCACGAAAGTAAAACGGCCGTCACCGAATTGGCGAGTGTGGCTGCGCTTGCGAACAGCACGTCAAGCGAGGGTCGCGAGCACAGAACTGGTGCATCCAACGTCAGGTGCGCGCGCACACCGGGACCGGTGTCGTATTGCTCGATAGGAGTCTGCGGCCGCCCCGACCGGCGGCGCTCATTGCCCACCACCAAGTGGTAGCCGGCCGGGGCCAGCGTCACTGCACCCGACGGGCATGCCCACGGACTGGTGCTCGGTTCGTGAATCGGAATCCCGGTGAATCCCTGCAGCACTAGTGCGAGCCCGCCGTATTGGGGCGCGCGGTGCAAGACCACAACGGCCACCCTGTTGCCGATGTCGTTGAGCGTCTCGAAGATGCCCCGCAACGCGCCTATTCCACCGGCGCTGCCGCCGATGACGATGACATCAGGGCCGGGCATGCTGGTTTTGGCTCTTGGCGTAGACGCCCAGCCGACGGTCCAGTGGCTTGAACAGTCGTGTGCCGTCACCGGTGAGGCCTTCGCGTGGACCGATGACGAGATTGCCGAACGGCGCCAGGCTGTCCCAGAAGACCCGCTCAACTCTGTGTTGAAGTGTCTCCTCGAAATAGATAAAGACGTTTCGGCACATGATCAGGTGAAACTCGCCAAATGCGCTGTCGGTGGCGAGGTTATGCGAAAAGAACTCCAGTCGTGATCGCAGCGTCGGGCTGAGAATGCAGCGGTCGTATTTCGCGATGTACCAGTCCGAGAACGGTCTTTCCCCGCCGCTGGCCTGGTAGTTACGGGTGGCGCCGACCATCGCATCCGCCGGGTAGATCGCCGACGCGGCGGCCCGCAACGAGTCGCTGTCGATATCGGTGGCGTAGATCGTCGTCCGATCCAGCAGGCCGGCCTCGTCCAGCAGGATCGCCATGGAATACGCTTCCTCGCCGGTAGCACAGCCCGCGATCCAGATCCGGATGCTCGGATAGGTGGCCAGTCTGGGCAGCAATTCTGTTCGAATCTTCGCGAACACCAACGGGTCCCGGAACATCTCGGTGACGTTAACCGTCATCGTCGCCAGAAAGGACGACAGCAACGCCGGGTCGCGAAGGACCCGGCCTTGCGCTTCGGAGATGGTGCCCAGTGAATGCTTCCCGACGAAAGCCGTCAGCCTTCTGTTTCGCGAAGCGTCGGAGTAATGGCGAAAGTCGTAGCCGAGATGCTCGAACACTGTGTAGAAGAACGCTTCCGCCTCGATCGCAGTGAGTTCCTGGGATCGATTCGCGTCTGGCATTTCCGCGGGATTACTCACTGTTGCTTGACGATTTCCGCTCTGTCCGTGGCCGGCTGGCCAGCCACACCCGGAGCACCGATGTGAGTTGGTCCATGTCGACAGGCTTGGTGACATAGTCCGATGCGCCTGCGTCCAAGCACTTCTGGCGGTCGCCCTTCATGGCTTTCGCGGTGAGCGCGACGACGGGAAGGCTGCGCCAGCGGACCTCGGCCCTGATCCGGCGCATCGCCTCGTAGCCGTCCATGACGGGCATCATGATGTCCATCAACACCAGCCCGATCTCAGGATGGGCGGCGAGTGCGTCGAGCCCTTCTTGCCCATTGCTGGCAGGTATCACCTTGATGCCGTACCGCTTCAACGCGCTGCCGAGCGAGAATACGTTCCGGACGTCGTCGTCGACGAGCAGAACTGTATTGCCCTCCAGGGATTCGTCGATACGCCTTGGGTTGGAGAGGATTTCGCGCGCCGAATCGGGCATGTCGTTGGCGACGCGATGAAGAAACAGGGCGGTCTCATCCAGCAGTCGCTCGGGCGATTTGGCGTTCTTCAACACGATCGCGGACGCCAGGGCCTCGAGGCGCTGCGTTTCCGCTGCGGTCAACTCTCGTCCGGTGTGCACGATCACGGGGAGGCTCTTCTCCTGGAGCTGAACCTTGATCTGTTCGATGAGATCGATCCCGTCGATATCGGGCAACCCGAGATCGAGAACCAGACAGTCGTAGGAGGTTGTTCCCGCGAGCTCGGCCAACACCTGCTGACCGGTACCGACACACGTGATCGCAATATCGTCGCTCTCGATCATGTGCTTGACGACCTGACGCTGGCTGGCGTCGTCTTCGGCAACCAGCACGTGCCGCGGTCCCGGCTTCAGGAAATCGGCGACGGCCGTGAACATCGAACGCAGCGCGGTGATATCGGCGGGCTTGCTCAGGGTGTGGATGGCACCCATCCGGCGCCCGCGTCCGTCGTCGTTCGAGCCTGAGATGAGATTGACCGGGATGTGACGCGTGGCGAGGTCATGCTTGAGGACGTCGAGAACAACCCAGCCGGCCATGTCCGGTAGGCCGATGTCCAAGGTGATGGCGGCGGGCTTGCGTTTCTTCGCCAGCGCGAGGGCCATTCGGCCGCTTTCGGTGACGACCGCATCGAACCCGGCTTCCTTGGCAAGCTCGGCCAACATCGCCGCAAAGGTGGGGTCGTCCTCGACCACCAACAGAACGGGTTTGGTTCCCTCGGGCCAGCTGACGGCGGAAACATCCACATCCTCAAAGCGCCCCAGAGCGCTCCGGTCTTCCGCGGAGGGCGCGCCGTTGGACCGGACGGCCGCCGGTGCGGCGGCGGGGATTTCGGATTGCGCAGCGTCGCCGGCCGGCATGGCATCGACCGGCAGATAGCAGGTGAACGTCGATCCTTGTCCCAGCGCGCTGCGCAGCGTGATCTCGCCGCCGAGATTGCGCGCCAGCTCTCGGCTGATCGCCAACCCGAGACCGGTACCCCCGTACCGCCTTGTCGTTCCTCGCGCGGCCTGCTGGAACGACTCGAAGATCAGATGGTGATCCTTCGGGTCGACACCGATGCCGGTGTCGACGACCGCCAGCGACACAAACCCGTTGCCCGGCTTGCCTTCCGTGTCGCCGGCTCCGGACAGCTCCACGGTCACCGATCCGTTGTCGGTGAACTTGATCGCGTTGGCCACCAGATTCTTCGCGATCTGTTTCACCCGCGTGTAATCACTCGTGAGTTGCCCTGGCGTGTCCGCACCCACCACAACTCGATACGTCACACCCTTGTGCTCCGCGATCGGGCGGAACGTCCGCTCCAGGAAATCGACCAGCTCGCCCACCTCGATCACCTCCCGCTCGAGGTGCAGCGATCCAGATTCGACCTTGGCGAGATCGAGAACCTCGTCGATGAGATTCAGCAGATCCTTGCCGGATTGTTGGATCGTTTCCGCGAATTCCTGCTGCTTGTCGTTGAGCGGTTCGTCTGATTCAGACAGGAGGCCGGCCAGGATCAAGATGCTGTTCAGCGGGGTACGCAGTTCGTGTGACATGTTCGCCAGGAACTCCGACTTGTACCGGGACGACACCGCCAGTTCCTCAGCCTTGGTTTCGAGAGTCTGACTGAGACGGTGCAGTTCGGAGTTCTTGCCCTCGAGGGTCTGGGCCTGCGTCTCGAGTCGCTCCGAAGTGGCCCGCAGCTCTTCCTGCTGCGAGCGCAGTTCCTCGGTGGTCTCCTCCAGCTCGGCGTTCTGTGAGGACAACTGATCTTCGCGTTGTATCAGCTGCTCGTTGGCGGTCCGCAGCTCTTCTTCCTGAGCCTGCAGTTCCTCTGTCTGCGCCTGCGATAGCTTCAGCAACTCGCGCGTCTTCTGCGTCGCCTCGATGGCGCTGATGGTCACCCCGGCGCCGAGGGCGATGCTCTCCAGGAGCTCGATGTCGTCATCTGAGAACAGCCGAAGCCCAGCGAGTTCCAAGACGCCGAGTACTTCTGACTCGAACTTGATGGGGATCAAAATCAGCGACACCGGCTCGGTCTTGCCCAATCCGGACACGATCTCGACGTAATCACCAGGTGCACCGGTGACCTCGATCCTGTTGCCTTCCAGCGCGCATTGGCCGACCAGACCGTCTCCGAGCCCGAAGGAAGTGGGGATGTCTTTGCGACGGTGGAACGCATACGAGGCGGTCAGGGCGAACCGGTCGTCGTCGGACTGCCGTAGATACAGTGCCCCGTGTTGGGCGCCAACGGCCTCGGCGGTACGCGTGACGATCGTCGCGCAGGCCGTCGCCGGGTCGATGGCTCCCTGCACCTCGGTCAACAGGTGAGCCTGAATCTCCTTGGAACGGCGTGCTTTTTCGCTCAGGATGGCCTGGTCGGCGAGGCTCGCGTTTGCGACGTTCATATTGCTGCGCATGGTTTCCGCCGCGGCGGCGAGCCCGGCGATCTCCCGCGGTCCAAGGCTGCGAATCGGTCTATCGTAGGCGCCCGCGGCGACCGCGGTCACGTCACTCTGCACACTGTTGACCGGCCGGGTCAGCAGCCTCCGCGACAGCCAAATAGTGGCACCCACGACAGCAAACATCAGGGCGGAGGCTATGCCTTGGGCCCAATTTGCGATGAGCTGCGCGGAATTCACCTGAGCCAGCTGGGCATCGATCAGCTGACCGGCACGGGCCTGCAGGGCCGACAGTTGCGTCCGCAACGCGTCGAACAGGTCCTTGCCCATCCCCGTCATCGAATCGAGCTGAGCCGGCGCGACGGGACCAGCGCGACGGGCCCTGATCTCGGGTTCGGCGGCTTGGGCGGCCCAGTCCGCGGCGGCAGCGACCACCGCGCTCAGTAGCTGGTTTCCTTCGACATCGCCGGCTAAATGCGTACGCAAGTTGGCGACCAGCCGATCGGCTTCGGCTCTGCCTTGGTTGTAAGGATCGAGAAATGATGGGTTGCCGGTGAGCATGAAACCCCGCAAGCCAGTCTCCTGGTCCACATACGCCCGACTCAACGCCGAAACGTCGTCCTGCGCAGGCAGCACCCTCCCGCTGAGTTCATGCACGGAATCCGCCACCGAAAAGCGTGCGGCGAGAAAGATCGACATAGAGGCGACGAAGACGAGAGTGATGGTGCCCACGCACGCCCAAACCAGCTGTCGAAGCGACATCCTCGAGGCCTTCTCAGTGCCCGTCATCTCAGTACCGGTCATCCATCCTCATTCTCGCGTGCGCTAAAGTTGGCTACATTCGCGGCCAGGTCTGCCGCCTCGACCGGATGCGCATACCAGAAGCCCTGCTGCAGAACACATCCCGCTTCCCGAAGCCAATCGGCCTGTTCTTGATTTTCGACACCTTCGGCAATTAAATCGACCTGCATGCAGGCGGCCAGGGCGATCTGGCTGCGCACCAGTCGTTGCACCCGCTGGTCGTCGTGAACCTGGGCGACGAATGTGCGATCGATCTTCAACCAGTCGACGGGAATGTGCAGCAAATTGGTCATGCTCGCGTGATCTATGCCGAAATCGTCTATCGCCAAGTTGAATCCGATGCTCCGAGCCCTGCGCAGTGCCAGACGCGCAGCGGCGGGATCACCATAGAATGTGAGCTCGGCCAGTTCCAGACAGATGCTTTCCGGAAGTATCTGATTGGCGCGCTGAACTCCGATCAGGTCATCGAGAAAGCTGCCTTCGGCTACGTGATCCGGCGCGAGGTTCACATGCAGTTTCAGGTCGCTTCTACCCAGCGCTGCGTAGTCTTCGAAGCTACGTGCCAATATCCAGCGGCTCAGCTGACCGATCTGCCCGGCGCTCTCGGCCAAGGTGATGATCTCCTCCGCGGGCATCTCCTCACCACCGACCCGCCAACGGACCAGTGCTTCAAGACCGAAAAGCGCTCCAGTGGCTGAATTTACGATCGGCTGGTAAGCCACGCGGAACTCCGATCGCGCGATCGCACCGGGCACCTCCGCTCGTAGATCGATCTTCCCCTTATGTCGTGACCCGATCAGATCGGTGTAGAGCACGCATTCGTCCAGTCGATTCTTCTTCGCTTCGAACATGGCCATATCGGCCTGCGACAGCAGCTCCTCGGGCGTGTGCGCGCTCGCGCCAAGTCCGGCAATACCCATACTCAGCGACGGGGTCAGGGTCACGTTATTACAGCGCACGGGCTGTTCCTGAACCGCCTCCAGGATTTCGTTACCGGCCGAAACCGCAGCGGTCATCGACGGCACATCGTCGAGCAGAACGATGAACTCGTCGCCGCCGATGCGACAGACCAGGTCGTCGCTGCGCGCCGCCGACCGAAGCCGCGCGGCCACCTCGACAAGCAGCTCGTCCCCGGTGTCGTGACCATAGGTGTCATTGACCGACTTGAACCTGTTGATGTCCAGGTACAGCAGGGCGGTCAAGATCCCCCGATCCTTCTGGCGGGAAAGGTCGGCGAGGCGCTCGTTCAGTTGTCGCCGATTGGCCAGATCGGTAAGGGGGTCGTGGCTGGCGAGGTGGCTGATCACCAGCTGGGCCTGTTTGATCTCGGTCAAGTCGTGGACGACGACCGCGACGTGCCGATCGGCTGCGTCGCCGGCCGGCGACAAGGTGATCAGGACGTCAACGGGGCGGCGGGCGTTGGCGGCAAACGCCATCTCCAGCGAGACTTCCTGGTGCATCGCCAGAGTGCCGTCCAAGTGTTCGCGCAACCGGTCTCGGTCGGTGTCGACGGCAAGCTCCACGATGGAGCGGCCGATCAACGTGTCGGAATGGCCACTGAACAGCGCGGTGGCGGCCTTGTTGCAGCTGCGGATGGCACCCGAGGCATCGACAGCGAGGATCGCGTCGGCAGTGGCCTGCATGACGGCGGCGTATTCAGCCTGGACCCGGTAGAGCACGGCATTGGAAATCGCCAGCGCAGCTGTCACTGCTACACCTCGGAACAGTGCGAATTCAACCTCCGAGAAGGCCCTGCCATCGGTTCGCCCGACACAGAGGAAGCCGACGTGCTGACCTCGGGCCGTCAACTGGCCGACCATGACCTGCCCACGTGACCTCAGCCCTTGGACCCCGTCGACCAGCTGCCCGACAAGCCACGTCTGCGGCAGTTCCGGAATCCCACCCGACTCCGGGTGTGAGAACGAATCGTGCCAACCGTCGTCGGTAACCGGCAGGCGGAGCAAGCAATCAGCCGCGAACATCTGGCTCAGCTCAGTGACGATCGTCTTCTCCAAGGACGCCAGATCGAGGCTGTCCTCGGCGAAGATGTTGGCCAGCCTCTCCCGCCGACGGGTGAGGGCCAGCTCCTCCCGTTGCCGGATCTCGGCGGAGCGCGCAACCTGCAGCTGTTGTTCGTGGAGGCTTGCCGCCTCGATGCGCAGGCGGGCAAAAGACTGGTCCAGCTCCAGCAGCGCCTTGACTTTCGCGTACAGCACCCGACGGGAAACCGGCTTGAGCAAGAAGTCGACCGCGCCCAGGTCATAGCCTCGGTGCAGGTCCTTGTCGTCCGCCTGACCGGTGAGAAAGATGATCGGCGTCGACGTGTGCTCGCCCGCGCCTCGGATCAGCTGCGCAGTCTCGAACCCGTCCATCCCCGGCATGTTGATGTCCATGACGATCACGGACACCTTGCCCTGCAGCAGCGCGGTGAGCGCTTCTTCCCCGGAACCGGCCTGGAGGATCTCGCGGTCCAGCGGGGTCAGCACCGTGCACAGCAGGTCACGAAGACGCGCGTCGTCGTCGACCACCAGAACCGTCTGTTGGTGCTGGGTTGCCATCGGTGCCGCCATGTCGCCATCCGTCAGCAGAGGCACCAATGACCCCTCCCGCGCAACGTCCGGAACAAGCACCGGCTCCCCACCCCCACGTCTTCCCCTAAACAATCGTCCCCAGTGTGCGCTCAGTCAGCCCCTGGCACGACACCGATGGAGAAGTTCAGTGAGTCGGCAACCCACGGACCAAGGCCGCACCTACGTCACTCCTGCCCGTGTTTGACGTGCACGACGGGCGTGCCTTCCTCCGCGAGTGTCTCCTCTTCGATGCGCATCGTCAGCTGCTCACGGAAGCCCTTGGTGAGGTAGACGAGCACCAGGATCCCGATCGCCAGCCAGATCCCGCCGTACAGGAGCGCGTCGAAATGCAGGTTGACCCACAGCACGCCGGTAAGGAACATCCCGATCGCCGGCAGCACGATGTTGGTGACGATCTCCTTCGGTGTGCGACGCCGCTTCAACCGGAAGGCGAAGTACACGATGATGGTCAGGTTCACCACGGTGAAGGCGATGAGCGCGCCGAAGTTGATCATCGACGACGCGAACTCGAGAGTGAACTTGACCGCGAGCAGCGACACGATGCCCACGATGATCACGGCGTGGGTCGGAGTGAGGAACCGCGGGTCGATGTGCGACAGGAACCGGCCGAATCGCCCCTTGCCGTTACGGCCCATCACATAGATCATCCGCGCCACGCTGGCATGTGAGGCGAGGCTCGACGCGATGACCGCGGCCAGGGCCGCCGAGACGAAGAAAACCTTGAACAGCATGCCGCCGACCTTCAGTGCCATCTCGGGCAGCGTGTCGTCGGTGGTCTCGAAGCCATCGAGGGTCGGGAACACCGACTGGCTGAACCAGGCAGCAGCGAAGAAGATGGCGCCACCGATGAACAACGCCAGCACGATGGCTCTGGGCACGACATCCGGCGATTTGGCCTCCTCGGCGTACATCGTGATCGCGTCGAAGCCGATGAACGAGAAGCACACAACCGTCGCGCCGGCGATCACCGCCTGCATCTCGACGCCCGCATGGACGAGCGGGTCGAGGGTGAAGATCGTGCCGTGGCCGACGCCCTTGCTCAGCGCCACCGATGCCAGGACCAAAAACGCCCCGATGAGCACCACCTGGAAGACCACAAGGATGCCGTTGACACGCGACGTGCCCTTCATGCTCAGGTAATTCAGGGCGGTGATGCCGCCGACGTAGACGACAACGAAAATCCACGACGGCGCGCCAGGAAAGAAGGATTCGAAATAGATGCGCGCAATGACGGCGTTCACCATCGGCAGGAGCAGATAGTCCAGCAGCGAGGACCATCCGATGACGAAGCCGAAGTTCGGATGGATCGTCTCCGACGCGTAGGTGTACGCCGACCCGGCTGACGGATAGACGCGGGTCATCCGGCCGTAACTGATCGCGGTGAACACCATCGCGACCAGGGCGACGATGTAGGCCAGTGGCACCACACCATTCGTCTCCCCCGAGACGATCCCGAAGGTGTCGAAGACGGTCATGGGGGTCATATATCCCAGACCCAGGCCGACGATGGCCCACAGACCCAGGGACCTCGACAGGTGCGACTTGGGCGGGGATGTGCTCGCAGACATGGGTTTACCCTTCCTGACGGGGAACGACCACGAGTGGGACGTGCAAGACCCGGAGCATCTTCGCCGCCGTCGAGCCGAGGAACAGCCGCCTCGGCTGAGCCAGTCGGCTGGAGCCAACCATGATCAGATCCCCGTCGCGCCAATCGAGTTTCTCCACCGCGGCCTCCACCGTGGCGCCGTCGGCGACCATCACGGAGACCGGAAATCCCTCGGCCAGCGACGACTTGGCGGTCGCCAGGGTTGCGGCGGCGTGGTCGAGCGCCTGTTGCCGAATCGTCTCCGGACCGGCCTGATTGCGCGACCCGTACTCGTCCTGCGGGACAAGGGACACCAGCCGCAACGGTGTTCCCGCCGCGGTGCTGACGCGCACCGCCATGTCGAGGAGATGCTCGGCGCCCGGGCGCATCCCGACCGCACAGGTGACGCTGCGGATTCGTTCGACGTCCGAGTGCCGGATGCCGCGCGGTGCAACGACGACGGGGACCGGCGCCGAGTGCAAGAGTTCGTTGACGACCGAGCCCAGCGAGAATCCACCGGCCAGGCCACCACCGGCCCCGCCGACTACGATCGCCGCCGCGGCCAACCGCTCGGCTTCGGCGCTGATGCCCTCGGCGAAGGATTCGTGGAAGCTCACATGGGTGTGCGCGGTGATGCCCTCGGGCACGGTCTCCAGCGCTTCGTCGAGCCACTGTTCGGCTTGGTCGCCGAGCTCACCCTGGTACTCCATGTTGAGCGGAATGGGAACGGGAAGCACCGCGCAGATGTCCAGTTCGGCGTCGAACGTTCTGGCCAGACGGACACCCAGCGCCAGAGCGTCGGCGCCGCCGGGGGTGGCCAGATAACCAATGAGCAGTCTCACTGGGTCAAATTAGCTGAAGTCCGGCCTTTATTCAGAGGATTGACACCTACACGGTCGTCGCATCCCGAACAGTATGTGCTGCAGTGCGTTTGGCCGATGACGCGCGCAACACCGCGACAACGACTGCTACAACGCTGAGCACGATCATCGGCGTGGTGATACCGACGGCAGGCTCGATCGTGACCAGCAGCACGGGCAGGCCGAAGCCCAGATAGGTGACGGCCCAGAAAATGCCGGTCAGCGTTCCGCGCAGCCGGGGCGGCGACAGGGTCTCCACATCGACCAGGCCTTGCCGTAGGCACAGGCCGTACGCGACACCCAGCACGAGCGCGACGGCCACGAAGGCGGCAAGTGGGGGTGTCGCCCCGGCAGCGGCGACCGTGCCATATCCGATTGCCGCGGCCAGCGCGCCCGCTGCACCGGAGCGCGGGCCCCATCCCCGCCGCCGCGCAACCATCTGAATGAGAACACCTGACGTCAGCGTCAACGCCGCGGCGCTCCCGGGTAGCAGCGGCCCGTTGAAGCGATAGTGCATCCGCTCGACCATCGTCACCATGGCCACCGTCGCGCTGGCGAAGACCCACACCGCCAGCGGCAGCGCCGCGCCGAGTGCCGCCACCACGCCCTGCCCGCTGCCGGCGTCGGCGGGAACCACCCGCTCCGACGTGGCGCGGCCGGAACCGCCAGATGGGCGGGCCAGCACCACGCCAGCCAGTACGGCAGCGACCGATAAGCCGACCGAGACCGCGAACGGCGCATCGACCGGGGCCGCCGAAAACTGTGCGAGGAGCGCGGAAACAACCGGGCCACAACCAAATCCGGCGCTGAGTGACACACCGGCGAGCACCGATCCCGACCCGCCACCGATATCGGCGCTCCACGCGGTGCCTGCGCTCATCGCCACCCCGACACCCGCTCCGACGATGAGCCGGCCGATGAAGATTCCCATCTCGTCGTGCCAGCACAACAGCGCGAGGTTCCCCACCCCCGCGACGGCGGCACCCGTCAGCAGCAGCGGCCGGCGACCCCACCGATCGGACAATGTTCCGCCACCCAGCAGACCGGGCAGCAATCCGACTGCGTAGATACCGAACGCGCCGTCAAGTGCGGTGCGGCCCAATCCTTCGCTCCGAGCCAGCACCGGTAGCAGCGCCGTGAAGTGGTTGGCGGCCCACCCGGTTGCGAACAGCACCGCCAGTACCGCAGGCAACAAGGCCCGCGCTGGTGTCGACGGCTGGATGTGCGCTCGCCCCATCAGTCATTGCCTCCCCGTCGTCGAAAGTTGCTACCCGCGCAACACTCCTATCGACCCTGGCATTCCAGTGCAGATTGGCTGGCGGTGGGGTCTACTAGTGGTTATGCGGTTCGAGGGGGACGGCGAGCCTCTCTCAGACGACGGGCCAGAGATCCCCGTCGAACTGGTCCGTACCCTCTTGAGCCTGCTGCGGACTCGCCTCGGCCTCGACACCGCGTGGCTGTCCTCCTTCAGCGATGGCATGCAAACGATGGAGGTGCTCGACGGCGACACCGAACCGGTGAATCTTTCGGCGGGTGACCGCGCCTCGCTATCGGATTCGTACTGCGTTCGCGTTATCGACGGACGGCTGCCCGCGATCATCCCGGACACGGCGGCCAATCAGACGACCGCCGCAATGCCGGTCACCGGCGAATGGAATCTCGGCGCCTACGTCGGCGTGCCGGTGCTCAGCCCGAACGGCGCGACGATCGGGATGGTGTGCGCGGTCAGCCGAGAGGCCAAGCCGTACCTCGCCGATATCGACCTGCGAGTCGTCAAGCAAGTCGCCGAACTCATTGGGACACTGATCGAATCGCCGGACAAGGGGCCGGACGCCACTGCCGCCCAGCGCGCAGTAGTCCGAAAGGTGGTGTACGAACGCGACTTCGAGGTGGTGTTCCAACCTGTCCACGACGTGACGTCCGGCAAGGTGATGGGCGTGGAGGCGCTGGCACGCTTTCCCCACGCCCCCTTCCGCCCCGATGCCTTTCTGGCACAGGCGGCGTTGCTCGGCCTGGGGATCGAACTGGAGACCGCCATTCTGGACCGGGTCATGTCCATGGTGCCGCGGTTGCCCAACGAGGTGTTCGTGGCAGTGAATATCTCACCGGGAGCGGCGTTGGTGGCGCCGTGGGTCCAGATACTCGCCGACGTCGACCCGTCGCGAATTGTGCTGGAACTCACCGAACATTCTGCTGTGCTGGATTACGGAGAGCTCGAGGAAGCACTGGAGCCGTGCCGGTCACGGGGCGTCCGGATCGCGGTCGATGACGTCGGCGCCGGCTTCTCCTCGTTCTCGCATGTACTTGAGTTGAGCCCCGAGTTCGTCAAGATCGACCAGTCCATCACTCGACACATCGACGTTGACGACGCCCGGCGACGGCTGGCGCACGCTATCGCCGAGCTCGCCGGACAGATGGGCGCGACGGTGATCGCCGAAGGTGTTGAGAGCCAAGGCGAGCTCGACACTGTCGCCGCCGTCGGCATCACCGCGGTGCAAGGTTTTTACCTCAGTCGGCCACGGCCCGTCGGTCATGGGTTTGAGCCTGCCGAGGCTACCGCTGCGCCAGCGGATCTGCTTCGCACCGAAGTCGACCTCCTGGGCGAGCGGCGATTTGAACTGGCACTTGCCCATTCGCCGATCGGTATGGCTGTCGTCGGTTTGGACGGCGCGTTCCTGCGCACCAATCGGGCCCTGCGCGCGATGCTCGGGTACAGCAAATGGGAGCTGGCGGAACTCACTTTTCAGGAGATCACCCACCCAGACGATCTGGACGCCGATGTGTCCCTGCTCACCGATTGTCTGGAGGGACGCCGGCGTTCGTACCGCATCGACAAGCGCTACATCGCCGCGGACGGACGCATTGTATGGGGCGCCCTGACCGTGGTGATCGTGCATGCCCCACGAGATTCGCCGCGCTACTTCGTATCTCAAATCGTGGATGTGACCGCCGACCGCATCCGGGAGGCCGATCTGGCTCGCCAAGCCGCCACCGATCCACTCACCGCGATCGCCAACCGATCGGCCGGCTGGGGCCGTCTCGAACGGCTTGAAGCCAGTGAAGCGGGTTACGGGGTGTTGTTCTGCGACATCGAGCGATTCAAAGCCGTCAACGATCAGCACGGCCACCGCGCCGGTGACCGGTTGTTGGTGGAGGTGGCCTGTCGCCTGCGCGACGCTGTCGGAGACGACGACATGGTCGCCCGCTGGGGTGGCGACGAATTCCTGGTGATCACCCATTCCGCCGACGAGCCGGAGTTGGCACGGCTGGCCGACCGGATCACCGAGGATCTGGACCGCAAACCGGTCACGCTCGGTGACGGCACCCAGGTCGCAGTCGGATTGACGATCGGCTGCGCAGCCCACCGCCCTGGCGATGGACGTTCGATCGACACCGTGCTCGACCACGCGGACCACGCCGTGTACGAGAAGCGCCAGCGTCGGAGCACTTCTTGAGCGATTTCGGCGCGCTTTCGTTCGCTCAGCGGCGGTTTGCGCGCCGAAATCGCAGAACCTGTCGGGTTCCTGTGAGGTCCGGGAAGAATACTTAGATCAGGTAGCGTTTTAGGGGAGAACGCCCACCGATCGAAGGAGCGACCACGTGAATCTCGGCCCGTGGGGTGACCTCACCATCCTCGCCGCTGTCATGGCGATCGTCTTTGGCAGCTGTGTCTTCGTGTACATCACCCGACTGGAGCGACGGACCTCCCACCCGATGGGTGACCAGGTGGGCGCCCACAAGGCGGTGCTGGCCAAGGTCCGCAAGCGTGAGCCGTTGACGCGAGACGAATTCGACTACGCCTCCGAACTGGTCGCCGATGCGCGATCCCCGTTGGCCTACGGGATCCCCGCAGCGCTGTTCACCATGGGGTTCTTCTACGTGGTCGGCTGCCTGTTCATGCTGCATCTCGACGGCGGTCACCCGTCGTTTCGGACCTTCATCGGTGGCATCCCGATGCTGACCTCGATGAACATGGCGGTTCAGCTACGCAAGGTCGCGGGGATGAAGCGCAAGCTGCAGGACATTCCGGTACTGGAGCCCGAGTCGACCGATGAACTCATTACCGTTGGTAGCGCCTGACTTTCGTCACTTCCGCGATTTGGCTATCGCGTCGTCGTCGTCCCACAGCAGGAGCTGACGGACCGATTGCCGTGTCCCATAGGGCTGCAGCATCCGGCTGGCGGGGCGGGGTCGCACCTTCAGCGGCCACCAGAACCAACGGCCGAGCAGGGCCGCGACCGACGGGGTCATGAACGACCGGACGATCAGCGTGTCGAACAGCAGACCGAGCGCGATCGTCGTGCCGATCTGACCGAGGATCCGCAAGTCGGCGAAGATGAACGACGCCATCGTCGCGGCGAACACCAAGCCGGCCGCCGTCACCACGGCACCCGAGCCGGCCATCGACCGGATGATGCCGGTGTTCAGCCCAGCGTCGATCTCCTCCTTGAACCGCGAGATCAACAACAGGTTGTAGTCCGACCCCACCGCCAACAGCAGGATGATGGCCAGTGCCAACACGATCCAGAACAGGTGGATCCCAAAGATGTCCTGCCAGATCAACACGGACAGGCCGAACGACGCACCCAACGACAGCGCCACGGTGCCCACGATGACGAAGGCGGCGACGATGCTTCGGGTGATGAACATCATCACGAGCAGGATCAGGCTCAGCGCCGCGATCCCGGCGATCATCAGGTCGTATTTGGCGCCGTCCTGGATGTCCTTGTAGGTGGCCGCGGTGCCGGCGATGAAGATCTTGGACCCCGCCAGCGGCGTGCCTTTGACCGCTTCCTGGGCGGCGTTGCGGATCGAGTCGATATGCGAAATGCCTTCGGGTGTAGCGGGATCGCCGTCGTGGGTGATGATCATCCTGGCGGCCTTGCCATCCGGTGACATGAACAGCCGCATGCCACGCTGGAATTCGGGGTTGGTGAACGCCTCCGGCGGGAGATAGAACGTGTCGTCGGTTTTCGAGGCGTCATAGGCCTGGCCCAGGGCAGTCGAGTTCTGCAGTGCCGCCTGCGACTGGTCGTTGATGCCCGAGTTGGTGGCGTAGTTAGTCAGGGTCAGGTCGCGGTTGGTCTGCTGACTATCGATCTGCGGCGGGATCAGCGCCAGCAGCTTCGGTTGCAGCGCATCGAGTTTCGCGATACTGCCCGCGACGTTGCCGAGCTGGTCGGTCAGCGCGTCAATGCCATCGAGTGCATCGAAAAGCGAGCGCACCGCCGCACAGACCGGGATGTCGTAACAGTGCGGCTCCCAATAGAAGTAGCTGCGCAGCGGCCGGAAGAAGTCATCGAAGTTGGCGATCTTGTTGCGCAGGTCCTGCGCGGTCGTGACGGTGTCCTGGAAGGCCTTGGTCTGCTCGTCGGTGACTTCCCCGGACTGCTGCTGCAATGCGTACTGCTGGCGCAGGATGTCGATCGAGTTGTTGATCACGTCCACCTGCTTGAGCAAGTCAGCGCTGCGGGCCTGCTGGAACGGCAGGCTGTTGATCTGCCCGAGGCTGCCGGCGCTGACCTGGAACGGTATCGACGTGTGGTCCAGGGGCGTGCCCAGCGGGCGGGTGATCGCTTGCACCTGTGCGATGCCCGGGGTGTGGAAGACCGCTTTGGCGACCCGCTCGAGCAGGATCATGTCGGTGGAATTGCGCAGATCGTGGTCGGCTTCGATCATCAGCAGTTCGGGATTGAGCCGGGCCTGCGTGAAGTGGCGTTCGGCGGCGGTGTAGCCGACGTTCGCCGGCGCGTCTGCCGGCATGTATCCGCGGGCGTCGTAACTGGTCTTGTAGTTCGGCAGGGCGATCAGACCGATGAGGGCGATGCCGACCGTCACCACGAGGATGGGGCCGGGCCAGCGCACGATGGCGGTGCCGATGCGTCGCCAACCCTGGGTGCGCATCGGGCGGGCGGGTTCGAACAGGCCGAAGTGGCGACCGATGACCAGCAGGGCCGGCGCCAGGGTCAGTGCCGCAATCACGGCGATCATCACACCGATGCCGGCCGGCACGCCCAGGCTGTTGAAATAGGGCAGCCGGGTGAACATCAGACACAACACCGCGCCGGCGATCGTCAGGCCCGAGCCCAGGATGATGTGCGCGGTGCCGTGATACATCGAGTTGTATGCCGAGAGCCGGTCCTGCCCGGCGTACCGGGCCTCGTGGAAACGGCCGAGAAGGAATATCGCATAGTCGGTTCCGGCGGCGATCACCAAGAGCGTGAGCAGATTGGTCGAGTACGTCGACAACTCGATGATGCCGGCGTTGGCGAGCACGGCGACCGATCCGCGGGACGCGGTCAGCTCGATCATCACGGTGAAGATGACGAAGAAGACCGTGGTGAGGCGGCGATAGAGCCAGAACAGCATCACCGCGATCACCCCGAGGGTGATCAGCGTGGTTTTCAGGGTGCCGTGGCGGCCGACCTCGAACTGATCGGTGACAAGGGGCGCGGCGCCGGTGACGTACGCGCGGAGGCCCGGCGGCGGCGGGCTGTTGTTGACGATGTCGCGCACCGAGTCGACGGACTCGTTGGCCAGCGACTCACCCTGGTTGCCGGCGAGGTACAGCTGCACCAGCGCAGCCTTGCCGTCGGCGCTCTGCGAGCCGGCCGCGGTGAGCGGATCTCCCCAGAAGTTCTGGATGTGCTGGACGTGTGTGGTGTCCTGCTCGAGCTTCTTGATCAGGCCGTCGTAGTAGTGGTGGGCGTCGGCGCCGAGCGGCTGGTCGCCTTCCAGGACGATCATCGCTGAGCTGTCGGAGTCGAACTCGCCGAACACCTTGCCGATCCGTTTGGCGGCCACCAGCGACGGCGAATCCTGCGGGCTCAGTGACACATTGTGCTTTTCGGCGACGGTCTCCAGCTGCGGCACGAAGACGTTCGTGACCACGGCCAGGCCCAGCCAGAACAGCGCGATGACCACCGAGAACCGCCGGATGAAGTCCGGGATCCGGTGGCTCATCCGGACTTGTCCAGGCAGTACGTGAAGGCGTTCAGGGTGTTCACGGTTCGCTCGTCTTTGACGGCGTCGTCGATCTTGATCCGGCAGCCGATCGAGTCACTGTCGCCCTGGGCGGAGATGTTGACGAAGACCGCAGGCTGGGTGGTGGTGGTGTCGTAGGCCCAGGGCAGGGTGACGTTGTCGGCGCGCTGCGGTTGGGCGTTGACGTCGGTATAGGTGATCGTCGCCACCGTGCCCGGCGGCCCGAAGACCTCCATGACCACGCGCTTGGGGTTGAACGGAACGATGTCGTTGCCGGCGCCGCTCGGCGTGGATGTGACGTCCTGGGAGCCGAAGATGCCATGCAGGCGATACACCGCGAAGCCGGCCACCGCGACGACAACCACCGCGACCAACAGCATCCAGCGCTTGCCCAATCGGCGTCCGATCGAAACCCGCTGCATCCGTGACCCTTTCATGAGCGGCGACAGGCGCTGACGGCGACGAAACTTCTATAGGGCGGCTAATCAACCTAGTTGACAGTACGACACGGGACCGTACTCCACAACACTGGGAAACGGGGCTACTGAGGCCTAGCCGCGGTACTGGGCAACCTTCTCGGCGTACTCGTCGAGCAGTCGCAGCGATTCGTCCCGCGTTTTCGTCGGCAGTGCCAGATTCACCAGGCGGTAGCCCAGTCCGTCGAGGGCGCGCCAGTACTCCGGATCGATCGGTGTGCCGAACGTCGTCAGCGGAATGTCGTGGGTTGCTCCGGCACGCATCTGCTCGATCCGCATGCCCAGGTGCTCGGCCGGAGCAGGGTTGGAGATCCAGCCGGCTTCATGCTGGATCACCCGCCTGACCGTGGCCTCGGAATCGCCGCCGATGTAGATCGTCGGGTGCGGTTTCTGGACCGGCTTCGGGCGCAGATACGCCTGGTCGAAGTCGACGAATTTGCCGTGATATTCGGCAGGGTCATCGGTCCACAGGACCTTGATGGCTTCGATGCGCTCGTCCATCAGCGCGCCGCGGGTCTTGGGGTCGGTGCCGTGATCGCGCAACTCCTCGATGTTCCAGCCTGCGCCGACACCCAACGCGAACCGGCCGCCGGAGATGAGGTCGATGCTGGCCGCTTCCTTGGCCGTGATGATCGGGTCGCGCTGAATGAGCAGGGCGATCCCGGTGATCAACTCGATGCTGGTGGTGACCGCAGCTGCGGCGGCGAGCGTAACGAACGGGTCCAGAGTGCTGTAGTAATACGACGGCAGGTCACCACCCCCGGGGTACGGAGACTGCCTGCTGGCGGGAATGTGGGTGTGCTCGGCGATCGTCAGCGAGTGCAGGCCCCGCTCTTCGATTGCGCGGGCGAGGGTCACGGTGTCGATGGTGTCGTCATTGACGAAGGTCGAGATGCCGAATTCCATGTGCACAAGGGTATGGCTCTTCCCTGAGTGCACCTGCTGTGGTTTCGCGGTCAGAGGCGTTCAGTAACCGATCTCGTCGCAGATCGGCGGAATGATGATGAGGGCACCACGCGGGCTGCAGAACGGATGGGGAGGCGCCGGTGGCGGCGGAGGCGGCGGCGTGAGGATCGGCGCAGGCCCGTCCGCGGAAATAAAGCTGTCGAGCGGTTGTCCCTGCAAGTCGACCATCCGCACATTGCCCTGCCCGAAGGGCACGATGTACCAGGTATGGCACGCACCCATGTCCCACTGAAGGTTCTGGAATGGCAGTGCTTGTCCGGGGCACCAGCTGTGGGGCTGGGCGGCGAATGGATCCGCCTGAGCGGTCGCGGCATTGAGCGCGAGGCCGGCACTGACTATCGCACCGGCCGCGACGACTGCCGCCCCGACGCTGGACACTCGCATCATCATCACTCCTCTACACACCGCCGCATTGGCGATGTGTCGAGTTGACGCTGGCGCAGGTGCTACCAATCCCAACTTTGCCGTTTCAGCCGCCGTCGGAGGCGAATTCATCGATCAACGAGGCGACGAACGCCTGGGTGCGCTCTCGACTCTTGCTTCGCTCATGGGCGTCGCGGCCCAACGGCACGACCCGGGCGGCGAGATCGGTGACTCCGGCCTCGCGGTAACCGCGCAAGCGGGCTGCGATCGCGCCCTCGTCGCCGGCGGCCATGGTGTCGCCGACGTCCTGGGCGTCCCCGTGCTCCAGCAGCCGCACGTAGTTGGGCGAGAAATCGGCGTGCCCGAGGACCTCGCTGGCGTACGTACGCGCTTCGGCTATCTCGTCTTTGGCGCACAACGCGATGGGGACACCTGCGACGACGCGGGACACCTTGGTCCCTGCGGCGGCCGCCAGCGCCGGGACGACGTAGTCGCCGATGGCGCGTTCGTCGGCCATCCACAGGATGGTGCCTTCGGCACGCTCCCCCGCAATCTTCAGCATCGTGGGACCAAGGGCGGCCAACAGGACGGGTAGGTGTTCGTCGGTCACGTCGACGGGACTGTGCACCCGGTAGGTGTCGTTGTCCACGTCGACGGTGCCCGGACCCTGGACTGCCGCAGCGAGGACGTCGAGGTAGTCACGCACCTGCTTCGCCGGTTTGTCGTAGGACAGCCCCAGCTGGTCGGTGATGATCCAGTGGTGGGACGGTCCGAGCCCAAGGGCGAACCGCCCGCCGCAGGCCGCCTGGGTGGTGAGCGCCTGTTGGGCCATGATCAGCGGGTGCCGGGTTTGGATCGGCACCACCGCGGTGCCGATCTCGATGCGCTCGGTCACCTGGCCGAGCAGGGCGACCGCGGTCATGGCGTCGAGATATCCGGGTACCTGTGGAATCCAGAAGGACGCGAAACCATGTGCCTCGGTGGCTCTTCCGTCGTCGAGCAGGCCTTCGAGGCGATCCTTGCGGTCGCGTTCCTTATCCGAGCCGACCATCAATCCGATGCGCATCGGGCGTTCCTCTCAGGGCACATAGCGGTCCCATTCATGCGGCACGATCGGATGAAAGGGGGCGGCCAGCAGCGGTTCGGTGTTGCGCTGGTGCACCACGGGTTGCAGCCGGTGGCCGACCGCGACCGGGTCGTCGTCGAGGAAGCAGTAGGTGATGCGCTGACCGGGCTTGGCGCTGGCCAACTTCGGGTCGACATCTCCTGAAGTTGCGGTCCAGACTCCGGCGACGCCGTCGACATCGACCAGGTGCTCGGTGGGCGCCTCGCCGTTTTCGAGCAGGAGGTACACACCTGTGACCGGCCACCAGGGCAGGATGCCGGCGCCCACCTTGACGCGTGCCGCTGCGGTGCGCTGCTCGACGTCGTAGACGCCACGTTCGACCGGCGGCAACAGCGGCATCTTTCGGCCGGCGTCACCGAGTGCGTGCGAGAGTTCCAGGAAGCCGTCGAGTCCGCTTGGCGCACTGAAGAAGTACGTCATCACGTGGTCGATCTCGTCGTAGGGTCCTCGGCTGGCGGCGCGGGCCTTGCGGCATTCGGGCGTGGAGACCAGCCGCAGCGAGGCACGCACCTCGTGGAGCCGGTGTTGTTCGGGGCGGTGGTCGAGGGTGTGCCAACGCAGGTAGTCGGCGTCGGCGCCGTCGGGGTGGCGGCGGGCCATCGATACGAACAGCGTGGTGATATCGCCGTTGCCGGTTTTGAGGACGCCGGGTGTCTCATCGGAGGGGTTGCCGGGCAGTGACATTCGCATCCCTACATCCGGTGCGCTGGTAGGAGGTCGGGGTGGCGTGCCTCGATCATGCGTCGAAATCCGTCCTTCCAGGAAACTTTCGTCCTGCCGAGCACTCGGTGCATATGGGTGACGTCGGGCCACAGCGGGGTGTGGGCTTCGGTGGTGTAGTCGAAGATCGGTTCGACACCGACGAGCTCCCCCATGTAGGCGCAGTAGTCCTCGACGCTGACAGTCTCGCTGCCGGCCCAATTGACGACGATCGGCGGGGTGTCAGCCACCTCCATGGCGCGGATGCCGAGCTCTACGTAGTCGTCTTCGTAAATCGGATTGTAGTTGTTGGGTTTGTCGGGATGCAGCCGAATCGGCTTGCCCCCCAACATCAGATTGAGCCGGTCAGCCGGAGCCCCGCCTTCGGGACCGTACGTGGAGCAGATACGGATGATCGTCAGCGGGATGCGGTACTGCTTAGCGATCCAGGTGCAGAGTTGCTCGGCAGCGATCTTGGAGAAGCTGTAGTTTGCGCGCAGCGGCACGCCCGGCGGATCGGCTTCTGTCAGTGGGCGCTGACCCTGGTAGGCGTAGATCGAACCCGTCGAACAGAACACGAACCCCTTGGCGTTGCGGCAGTGGTAAAGCAGGTCGCCCGATTTCTGGGCGTTGGTGTCGACCGCGTCGGGCCAGTTATCCGCGCCGGGGTCGACGGCGGCGTGAAGAACATAGGTGAAATCGTCGGGCAGAGCGGAGAAGTCGCCGGTGCTCATGTCCAGGGCAACGGGGGTGATGTTGGCGGCGGTGAGACGGTCCCGGTCTTTATCGTCGCGCAGGCGGGCGGCGCCCCAGACCTCGTTGTCGCGGGCGAGGGCGCGGGCGATCGGAAACGCGATCTTGCCGGTGGCGCCGGTGATGAGGATCTTCTCTGCGTCGAGCATCCCATCAGTCATAGCGCACCGGGCGAGGAATGTTAAGTACTTGATATGTTTGGTCGGTGCAGCTGACCTTCGACCCCGATGTCGAGGCGTTTCGTGCGGAGTTCATCGAGTTCCTCGAGGAGCATCTGCCCGCGGAGGCCGAGGCGGCGGAGCGGTCCCGCTCGACATCGCATGTGCCGGAATGGGCTCGGCGCTGGCAGCGGCTGCAGTTCGACCGCGGCTGGTTGCTGCCGGGCAATCCCCCGGAGTTCGGTGGACGCAACGCGAGCGTGCTGCAGCAGTTCGTGCACCGCGAGGAGTTGGCGCACCGGCGGATCTATCACGTGTTCAACCCGCAGGGGGTTGGGATCATCGCGGCGTCGCTGCTGTCGTTCGGCACCGACGAGCAGAAGCAGCGGTGGGTGGTGCCGATCCTGCGGGCCGAGATGACGGCGTCGCTGGGCATGAGTGAGCCCGGCGCCGGGTCGGACCTGGCCGGCCTGTCGACCAAGGCGGTGCTGGACGGCGACCATTTCGTGGTCAACGGGCAGAAGGTGTGGACCTCGGGCGCCCACGATGCCGATGTGATCCTGACGTTCGTGCGGACCGATCCGGATGCGCCCCGGCACAAGGGAATCAGTGCGCTGATGATTCCCACCTCGAGTCCCGGTGTGGTGTGCCGGCCGTTCCCGTCGGTGCATGACCGGTCGGTGCTGGATTTCAACGAGGTGTTCTTCACCGACGTGCAGGTGCCGTCGGAGAACCTCGTCGGGCCGTTGCACGGGGGCTGGAAGGTGGCCAACGGCTCCCTGGGGCATGAGCGGACGATGATGTGGATGGCGTTCGCGAATCGGCTCGAACAGATGCTGGAGGATTTCGAGCCGGTTGGCGAGATCAGCCGCGACCGGTACGGGTCCATGGTGATGGATTACTACGCGCTGCGATTGCTGGGGTCGACTGCGGTGAGTCAGGCGGCGCGGGGCGAGCGGGATGTGCCGGCGGTCTCGGTGCTCAAGGTGCTGGGTTCGGAGGCCGAGCAGAATGCGGCGCGATATGCGCTGGAGGCCGCGGGCGAAGACGGCCTGCGCGATCCGGGTTTGACTGCGCCGTACAACGCCTACGCCCCGGAGCTTTTCGGCGCGAGCTGGTTCGCGCGGTACGTCACCACGTACGCGGGAACGATCGCCGGTGGCACGTCAGAGATTCAGCGCAACATCATCGCGCAGCGGGTGCTGGGACTGCCTGCGCGCTGAGCTACTTCCCGTCAGCCCGTTCAATAAGCCAGACTCCATTGACTTTCCGCAGTCCGACCTCCACCGCCTGATTGATAGTCAAGGGCGATGGCTGCCCATCGAGCGTCGTGGTTTGGCTGACGAAAACAAGCGCCACGCCCGTGTCACCATCGATGCTGACCACGCCCGCCTGCTGCACCACCGCAGTGGCGCTGATGTGCCCCATTTTGTAATCGGCTGCGAGCTGGGCCGATCCAGCTCTGAAGTCGGCCCCGAACCGTCCCGTGGTCACCGCCGCCGCCGCAGCGACGTCTTGCTCGGCGGTCTCGGCACGGATGGTCTGGAACGTCTCCATGTTGCTGCTTGCCGCCGCGATGAGTTCCTGCCGAACGACTAGTTGTTCGTCGACGGGCGGGGGGATTCGATTCTTCTGGTCAAACTGCCAAAGCCCCACGGCAACTGCGGTGGCGGTGGCGATTACAAGAAAGATGTTGGCAACCCACCAGCCCGTTCGTGGGAACGTCATCGCACGACCTCGACTTGAGATGTCTTCAACGTGCCATCTGTTCGCTCGACTGTGAGCAGTAGGTGCCAGTGCTGCGGGGTCATTTCACCAACGTGGTCCGTAACCGTTCCCTTGGCAGCGACGAGGACTTGAGCCTTTCCATTAGAGACGTCGATTGATTTCAATGCCGCAGCTGTGGCTGATCCGGCAACGATCAACGGGCCCTCTACAAGGGTCCCGTCCTGCAGGACGGATTTGAGGAAATCACCGCGCCACTGCAAATAGGAATCGTGAAAGTGCTCAGTGGAAACCTCGACTATTCGGCGCGAATCAACGTCAACTGTCTGCGGGCTCATCATCATGAGGCGATCGGCGAAAGACATGCCGAAATCCAGGTAGGGCTGTGTTGGTGGCGCGGCTGCGCGTCCTGGCCACGGGCGCACGGCTTGCGAGATCGCGAAGGCTCCCGCTGCGAGAAGCAGGACCACGAGGGTGAGCGGCACCAGTGCGGAAATCCACGGTGTTGCGCGCGACTTCTTCGCCGAGCCATCTGCCGGCATGCCGATAAATGGAGCCGAGCCGTCTTCAGCCATCGGCGATCTTATCGCGATGGCAGATGCCGATTCCTTGAATCGGAAACGTCGGCGACGCCTTGTTTTAGGCGGTCTGGGTCCGCCTAAATCCGGGAGCCTGGGAGCAACATCTGCATACCGCGACGAGCCTCGATTGCGGCGCCGAGCGACTGCTGAATTCCGGCAGTGGTGACCGACCCTGCTACCTGAGCGCTGTCGGGGATCGTGTACGCGCATGCCGGCTGGACCGGCGTCGCATCCTTGGGCATCGCGCTCTCCCTCGGCGGACTTGCTATCTGGGTAGCCTCGGAACTATTGCGCCGCAGATCATTACGATAAATCCCGCCGCAGCCCGGCAAAGATGGCATTCAGGCTGAAGTCCAGGTGCTGTTCGTCGGCGGCGTCGGCATCGCGGGCAGCCACCACCTGTCGGAGCACGGGAAAGTGGTCGGCGGCAGCGGTATCCAACGCCGTCGCCACTTCTGAGACGTAGGGGTGCTCTCGACTCTGGGAGAGAAAGACCGCTTCACGACCCGCAGCGTGGCCCAGCTCGCTCACGAGCCGAAGTATGTGACCCGCATCGTCCACGAAGAATCCCGCATCGACCAATGCCTGAAGAACACGCTCGACAGGTTCGAGCGCGCCGAGGCTGCTGGCGGGCAGCCGGAAGTAGGTCGCCAGGACGCCCAGTGCGACGTGGGCTTCGCGCAGGGCGACCGCATAACGGCGCAAAACGTCGCGCCAGTCAGCGCCGGTCGGTATCTCCATTCGGCTCAGTTCCACGGTGAACGCGTCGACGGCGACCAGCTCACGAAGTGTTTCGCGGTCCCCCACGTGGTAGTTGAGGGCTTTGGGGTCGACGCCTAGTACGTCGGCGACGGCCTGCATCGTGAGCTGCTCCGGAGCTACGGTGCGGGCTGCCGACATGATCCGCTCGCGCGTTATCTGTCGCGGCCGCCCGCGCTGCCGGGGCTTCACGGTCTCTCCCGCTGCGTCCTGCACGTCACGCCTTTCCATTCCGAGCACCATCAAAGCGTGATATTTTCCCGCTCGGGATAAATTCCCCGAAAGCGGCTACATCAGTATCAGCGATGAGGACAGCCAGGACCATGTCGACGACCACCCAACCCGGCATCTGCCGTATCTGCTCGGCGCACTGCGGGGTGCTGGCGACGGTCACCGACGGCCGGCTCGTCAAGGTCACCGGCGATCCCGACAACCCCTTGTTCAAGGGCTACAGCTGCGCCAAGGGCCGTGCCCTACCCGAGATTCACAACAACCCCGAGCGGCTGCTCCATAGCCAGAAGCGTGGCGACGACGGGTTTGCGCCGATCGAATCCGAACAGGCGATGGACGAGATCGCAACGGTATTGCAGAGCCTGATCGACCAGTTCGGGTCGCGCTCGGTCGCCCTCTATCTCGGCACGAACGGCCTGCCTTACCCCGCGTCGGCGCTGATGGCCAACGCCTTCATCAGAGCCATCGAATCTCCGATGTTCTTCACCGCCAACACCATCGATCAGCCGGGCAAGCAGATCGCACTCGCCGCCCACGGCCACTGGCTCGGCGGCGACGTCGACTTCGGCGAGGCGGACAGCTGGCTGCTGATCGGCACCAATCCGCTGGTGTCCAAGGCGATCGGCATTCCCGGCCAAAATCCCGCGCAAAACCTGAAAGCGGCGATAAGCCGCGGGATGAAGTTGATCGTGATCGACCCGCGCCGGTCACAGACCGCCGCCCGGGCGGCCATTCACATCCAACCCCGCCCCGGCGAAGACGCGGCGATCCTCGCCGGGATCATCAAAATCATCATTACCGAGGGGTTGTGTGACCGGCAGTTCATCGAGGAGCACGTCGACGGCTTCCCCGCACTGGTCGAGGCGGTAGCCGCCTTTACGCCAGCCCACGTCGCCGAACGGGCAGACATTGACGAGCAGCAATTGATCGACGCCGCACGGCTATTCGCATCGCACGGTAGTCGTGGCGGCATGGTGAACGCTGGGACCGGGGCCAACATGGCCATGCACGGCAACGTCGTCGAATATCTGTGTCTGTGCCTGACGTCCATCTGCGGGAGGTGGCAGCGCGCCGGGGAACGGGTGCTCCGGCCGAACACCCTCATGCCTGCATTCACGGCCAAGGCCCAGGCGCACCCGCCCTATGAAGGCTGGGGGTACGGCGAGCAGCTGCGGGTGCGCGATCTGACGGATGCGGTGTGCGGTATGCCGACTGCCGCCTTGGCAGACGAGATTCTGATGGACGGGGACGGGCAGGTGAAGGCCCTCATCTGCATCGGTGGCAATCCCATGGCTGCCTGGCCCGATCAACGAAAGACCCTGCAGGCGTTGGAAAGCCTCGAGTTGCTCGTCACCCTTGACACTGAGATGTCGCTGACATCGCGGCTGGCTGACTACGTCATCGCGCCGAGGATGCAGATGGAAACGCCTGCGATGACGATGGGCAGCGAGCTGATCAAGTACTACACCAGCGGGACAGGGATACCAGCTCCCTACGCACAGTATGTGCCACGGCTCGTCGAGCCACCTACTGGTTCCGACCTCATCGAGGAATGGCAGTTCTTCCTCGGCCTCGCCAAGCGGATGGACCTGGAATTGTGGTTCATCAACTTCTTCGGTGGTGGCGGCGGCAGGTTCATGGAGTCGCCGCCCATCGTCTGTAATTTCAACGGCGACACCGAGATCACCACCGAAGAGCTGTTCGGAAAGATGTGCGAGACCTCGCGCATTCCGCTCGACGAAGTCCGAAGTCATCCGCACGGTGCGATCTTCGACGTGGAAGCGATCGTTGCCGAAAAAGACCCGGACTGTACGGCGAAGCTCGACGTGGGAAATGACTACATGCTCACCGAGCTTGGCGAATATCTAGCCGAGGACTACCGGACAGCCAGGGCTGATGCGAACTTCCCGTACCGGCTGGTGCCGCGGCGGCACAACAACTTCATGAACTCCTCGGGTATCGCTCTGCCGGAGCTGAATCACGGCAAGGCCTACAACCCCACCTACATGCATCCGGACAGCATCGCGGCATTGGGGCTGACATCCGGTGACCTGGTGACGGTTACCTCGCCGCACGACAGCATCCCCAGCGTTCTCGAAGCAGACGACAGTCTCCGTCACGACGTCGTCGCCACGCACCATGCCTTCGGCGGCCTGCCTGCCGAAGACGGCGAGGTCCGCGACCGCGGAAGCAGCGTGGCCCGGTTGATCCCGACCAGTCACGAATACGACCGCATCACCGGCTTGCCGCGCCAGGGGAACATTCCCGTGCGCATCACGCCACGACCGAATATCGGAGAGGTGTCGCTATGACCAATGTTGTTGCACGCGAGCCGAATCTCGCCAGCCCATGGGCGCCTCATCGGGTGCGGATGTACTTGGCCGCGGGTGCCTTCACTGGGCTGGTGTTCGTCGGCATGACCATCGGGGTGGGCATCGGCCTCATCGAGCCGAACTTCACCTCAGATGTCATCGCCAACCTGTTGTTCGGCATTCCGGCGATTCTGATCCCCCTTGTCCTTCTCTGGGATGCACCGGGCGAGCACCGCATGCGCGAGGAGAAGGCCGCCGAGCTCACGTTGTTCTATCTGCCCTACACCGCGTTCAGCCAGATCTGCTACGAGCTGGTCTTTCTCATCGGGCACCCGCTGGGCTGGTGGACCCCGACCAGCGACCCCGGCATCAAGTGGCTCTGGTGGCAATACGGCCTCGCCGATACCCGCTACGCCAGCGGAAATCCGTGGACCTTCGCCCTCGAGGTCGTCGGGGTCACCACCGGCATCGTGCTGATCACCATGTGGACTCGGCTTGTCCGACAATCACTCCCGATCGAGAAGCGGATTCGCTCGCTGTGGCTGGCGTTCGCCGGCATCGCCGTTCTCATGAGCAGTACCGCGGTCTACTTCATCGCCGAGGTCGGCGCCGGCTTCAGAGATATCGGGCAGGGTGCGTTCGGGTTGTGGTTCAAGTTCATCGGCGAGAACATTCCGTTCATCGTGCTGCCCGCCCTGGTGTTGTACGCGATCCATATCCAGATCGATTACCTGACCCGGAAAGTCGCCACTTCAGTGTGAGATAGGCCGGCCGGTCAGCCAAACAGGGGCAGCGCCCGACACCACGGCATATCCTTCACCGGATGAGCACGGGCCGATCGCGCAACGCCGCGCAGACGCGCGCCGACATTCTGCATGCGGCTCGGCTCCGATTCGGATCTGACGGCTACCAGAGCACCACGTTGCGTGCGGTCGCCGGAGACGTCGGCATCGATCCGGCGCTGATCATTCGTTATTTCGGCACCAAGCAGGAACTCTTCGCCGAAGCGGCCGAATTCACGATCAACCTGCCCGACCTGACCACGCTGCACCATGACGAGATCGCCGACGCCCTGCTGTCGCGCTTCTTCGCCGTGTGGGAGCAGGACACCACGTTCATCGCCCTGCTGCGTGCGGCCATGACCAGCGAGACGGCGGCGGACACGTTGCGCAAGGTATTCGCCACGCAGGTAGGACCCGTGCTCGCGGCGGTCGCCCCCGATCACCCCGCACAACGTGCCGGCCTGATGGGTGCACTCGTCATCGGCTTGGCGACCACGCGGTACGTGCTGGCCAACCCGGCGGTGGTCAATCTCAGCCGGGAAGAGTTGATCCACTGGACCCGACCACTGATTCGTCAGCTCCTGGTCGGCTCCTACTCCGAGTAATCCGCACCGGGACAACCCACCGGAGCGCCCTCGCATACCCGCTATGTCACCAGCCGTTGACATAGCTCCCGCATGGGCATAGCGTGCTAAGTCATCACCTGTTGACATCATCAACCAGGGGGCATCATGACTCAGCCGGCCGACCGCTCCGTCCTACGCAGGGTGGCCACATTGGCCCTCGCCGCGCCGCGGCGATTCCTTGTCACGGCCATGCTGGTGGCGGTCGCAGCAGCGATTTTGGCTGTGCCCGTTGCTCATTCACTGTGTGCCTGCGGCATGGAAGATCCCTCCTCGGAATCGTCACGAGCCACGGCGATGTTGGCCGACGATTTCCATCAGAGCGCGCAGCAGATGGTCATCGTCGTCTCGACGGCGCCGGGGTATCGCAGCGAGGCTGCCAGACAGGTCGGCGAACAGATCGTCGACGCATTGACCCGGTCGCCACATGTCACCACGGTGACGTCGGCGTGGACGGCGCCGCCGACCGGTCTCGCGGGCCTTGTCAGCGAAGACGGCCGCTCCGCGCTGATCGTGGCCGGGATTTCTGGAACTGAGACGGATGCCCCGGGCTACGCCAAGGCGCTGGCGGACAACATCGTTCACGATCGCGACGGCGTCACCGTACAAGCCGGCGGCAGTGCCATGGTCAACGCCGGAATCACCGAGCAGTCCCAGCACGATCTGTTTCGGATGGAATCGTTGGCGATTCCGCTGAGCTTTCTGGTGCTGGTGTGGGTCTTCGGCGGACTGCTGGCGGCCGCGGTTCCCGTCGCGGTCGGGGTGCTGGCCATCGTCGGCGCGCTGGCGGTGCTCCGGATCGTCACACTGTTCACGGACGTGTCGATATTCGCCCTGAATCTCACTGCCGCACTGGGCCTCGCGCTGGCGATCGACTACACGCTTCTGATGGTCAACCGGTACCGCGACGAAATCCAAGGCGGCGCCGACCGTGAGACCGCCCTAGCCACGATGATGTCCGCCGCTGGGCGCACCGTGCTGTTCTCGTCGACGATCGTGGCCTTGTCGATGGCGGTGATGGTGCTGTTCCCGATGCACTTCCTCAAGTCGTTCGCCTACGCGGGCGTCGCGACCGTGGTGTTCGCCGCCCTCGCGGCGCTGCTCGTCACACCCGCCGCGATCGCGCTGCTCGGCCCCCGCATCACCAAGCACCGCAGGCGGGCCGAAAAGCCCGTCCAGCAGCAGTTCCTGTACCGCTGGGCACGCCTGGTCATGCGCCGAGCGATCCCGTTCGGACTGGCGGTCGTCGTGCTGCTGTTGCTGCTTGGCGCGCCGTTCGCCGGTGTGCGATGGGGCTTTCCCGACGACCGGGTGTTACCGCAGAGCTCGTCCGCCCACCAGGTCGGTGACCGGTTGCGCGACGACTTCGTCGACAATTCCGCGACCGCCGTCGCCGTCGTGCTGCCCGACACCTCGGGTCTGACGCCCGCCGAGATCCTGGCCTACCGGGATCGGTTGTCCGGTGTCGCCGATGTCTCCGCGGTGTCCTTGCCCGTCGACGTCGACAACCACGCCCTGCTGACGGTGTACAGCACCGCGCCGCTGTTCTCGGATCGCTGGGCGGCACAGCTTGATCGACTGCACGCAGTGCCTCCACCCGGTGGTCGGGACGTGCTGCTGACCGGCACGGCGCAGACCAACAGCGACAGCGTCGACGCGATCACGTCACGGTTGCCTGTTGTGCTCAGCGTGATCGCCGCCATCATGTTCGTCCTGCTGTTCCTGTTGACCGGCAGCGTCGCAATCCCGATCAAAGCGCTTGTCCTGAACCTGCTCTCGCTGACCGCGGCATTCGGCGCGATGGTGTGGATCTTCCAGGATGGACACCTGGGCGGACTCGGAACCACGTCGACCGGAACGCTGGTGGCCAATGTCCCAGTGTTGTTGTTCTGCATCGCCTTCGGCCTGTCGATGGACTACGAGGTGTTCCTCGTCTCCCGCATCCGCGAGTTCTGGCTCGCGTCTCCGCGCGGCCGGGAGGACAACGATGCGAGCGTCGCACTGGGGATCGCGCACACCGGCCGGGTGGTAACCGCCGCCGCTGCCGTGATGGCCATCTCGTTCGCCGCATTGATCGCTGCGCAGGTGTCGTTCATGCGGATGTTCGGACTCGGCTTGACCCTGGCGGTGCTGGCCGACGCGACGCTGGTGCGCATGGTGCTGATGCCTGCCTTCATGCACCTGCTCGGTGAATGGAACTGGTGGGCCCCGAAATCGCTGGCGCGCTTGCATCGCCGCGTCGGACTGCATGACGGCGGCGAGATCCCCGAACCCGCCTTTCCTGATAACCCTGTTCCCGATCCCCCAATGAACGACGTGACATCCCGCCGCGTCCTCGAGAAAGGAAGATTGTCATGAGTGTTGTTGCCGCCGTGCGCGGAGAGGTGCCTGAGCACCGTTACACCCAAGCCGAAGTCACCGAGGCACTGCTCACGTTGCCGGGCTATCAGCAGTATGCGGACAGCATTCGCGCACTGCACAAGAGCGCCAAGGTGGACACCCGTCATATGGTCCTGCCGTTGGAGGAGTATGCCGGGATCACCGACTTCGGCACAGCCAACGATATTTTCATCGCCCACGCCGTCGAGCTCGGCGCTGCCGCGTTGAGCGGCGCCCTCGAGGACGCCGGTGTGGATCCGTCCGAGGTCGACATGATCATGACGACCACCGTCACCGGTATCGCGGTACCGCCGCTCGATGCTCGCATCGCCGCCCGGGTCGGCCTGCGGCCCGATGTCCGGCGCGTCCCGATGTTCGGGCTGGGCTGCGTGGCGGGCGCCGCCGGTATCGCCCGACTCAACGACTACCTGCGTGGCCATCGCGACGGTGTCGCGGTACTGCTGGCCGTCGAGCTGTGTTCCCTGGTGTCCAAGACCGAACCCTCGATGGCAACGGTGGTGGGCAGCAGCCTGTTCGGTGACGGAGCCGCCGCGGTGGTCGCCGTCGGTGACGAATATGCCACCAAGGGAACGGGTCCCGAGATCATCGACTCACGCAGCCATCTCTATCCCGACTCGCTGCGCACAATGGGATGGGACATCGATGCCAGCGGCTTCCGGCTGGTGCTCTCCCCCGACGTCCCCAAGGTCGTCGAACGCTACCTCGCCGATGACGTCACCGGCTTCCTCGCCAGCCACGATCTGGCGGTCGACGACATTCACACCTGGGTGAGCCACCCCGGCGGCCCCAAGGTGATCGAGGCCATCACCGCCTCCCTCGGATTGCCCGAGGACGCCTTGGAGTTGACCTGGCGGTCATTGGCGGAAGTGGGCAACCTGTCGTCGGCGTCGGTTTTGCATGTCCTGCGCGACACCATCGCCAAGCGGCCGCCGGCCGGTGCGCCTGGTCTGATGATGGCCATGGGCCCGGGGTTCTGCTCCGAACTCGTGCTGCTGCGCTGGCGCTGAGCGGCGACCATCATGATCTGGTATGTACTGCTGGTCGCCGCGATCGGTGCCGAGCGACTGGCGGAACTGGTTGTCGCCGAACGGAATCGACGCTGGAGTGCGGAACGCGGTGGCGCCGAGTTCGGTTCCCGACACTACCCGGTGATGGTCATCCTGCACACCGGTCTGCTCGCCGGGTGCCTAGTCGAGGCCATCGCGCTGCACCGACCGTTCCTCCCGCCGCTGGGGTTCTCCATGCTCGCGCTGGTGGTGGCGGCCCAGGTCTTGCGGTGGTGGTGCGTCACCACGCTCGGACGCCAGTGGAACACCCGGGTGATCGTGGTTCCCGGCGCGGCTCGGATCACCGGCGGGCCCTACCGATTGATCCCGCATCCGAATTACGTCGCGGTGATCGTCGAGGGCTTCGCTTTGCCACTGGTGCACAGCGCGTGGATTACCGCTGCGGTGTTCACGGTGCTCAATGCGGCGCTGCTGAAGACGCGGCTCGACGTCGAGAACACGGCACTGGCGAGGTTGCGGTGATAGATCTTCTCGTCGCCGGTGGCGGCCCCGCAGGATTGGCCACCGCGATCCACGGCGCTCGGGCAGGGCTCGACGTGGTCGTTGTCGAACGCCGCCGCGGCACCCTAGACAAGGCGTGCGGTGAAGGCATGATGCCCCACACCGTTGAGCATCTGGCGCGTCTCGGAGTGGCCCCGGCCGGGATGCCCCTGCGGGGCATCGCCTATGTCGACGGAGACCAACGGATCGAGGCGACATTCCGGGCCGGCCCCGGTCGGGGCGTGCGAAGGACGGTGTTGCACGCCGCCCTACTGGACGCTGCCCGCGACGCGGGGGTGCAATTCGTGTACGACGACATTGGACCGATCAGCCAGGATGCTACGTCGGTGCGTGCGGCCGGTCTGCAAGCCCGATACCTGGCGGCCGCGGACGGTCTGCACTCGCCGATCCGTCGAGCACTGGGACTGTCGCAGCCCTGCCGCGGAGCGCGGCGGTGGGGAATCCGCCACCACGTGCAGGCGGCGCCGTGGAGCGATCGCGTCGAAGTGCATTGGGGCCCTTGCAGCGAGGCGTACGTGACGCCGGTGGCCGACGATTGTGTCGGCATCGCGATCCTGAGTTCGTCCCGCGGCGGATTTGACCGCCACCTTCGCGAATTTCCCGCCTTGATCGACCGGATCACTGGTCTCGCCCGCGGCCCCGACCGCGCCGCCGGTCCGCTGCGACAGAAGGCCCGCAGCCGAACGGCCGGACGGGTGCTACTCGTCGGGGACGCCGCCGGCTACATCGACGCCTTGACCGGCGAGGGCGTCGGCATGGCATTCGGTGCCGCCGAACTCTTGGTGAATTGTGTGGTCGCACAACGCACGTCTGACTACGACAGGCAGTGGCGTGGGTTGACCCGGCGCTACCGGTTGCTCACCGCGGGTCTGCTGTGTGCCGGGTCGGTGCCGTTGATCCGCTCCCGGATCGTGCCCGCCGCCCGAACCCTGCCCCATGTTTTCTCCGGCGTCGTGAACCAACTCGCGGCGTGACATCACCAGAAAGGCTCTGCTCGTGGATATCTCAGCCCGCTCCTACCTCACCTTTGGTGTTTCACTCCTTACGGCCAGCGCGATCGCCTTTGCCCCGTTACCCATCACGGCGCACCAGCCGGTCAGCGTCGCCACGGCGGACATCCGGCTGGTCGTGAGCCCGGCCGAGATCAACGCGGCCATCGATGACGTCCAAGCCGAGTTGCTCGACGGAACCGCCCAACTCGCCACGGCAGCCGGCGGCCCGGGACGGGGGCTCATCGGCGTCGTCGACAACATCGTCACGATGTGGGATGTGCTCTTCACCCGGTTGATGAACGCCACCAGCGACCCCACTCAGCTGGGATCGCTGGCGATCCTCAAACCGTTCTGCGTCGACGCGTTCGCGATGCTCGCGCACAATCTGGGGCGGATCAATGCCGTCATCACCGGGACCACCACTCAGGTCGGCGGACTGCTGACGACGGCCCTGACCGGATCGCTGCGCACCGTGCTCATCGCGGGGGCGACGGCGGCCAACGCTCCACTGGCACCGTCGAGCTACACCGGGCTGCTTACGGCGGCGATCGACACCGGCGGCCTGCTCATCGGCAACGGACTCGGCGTGGTCAAGTCGATGGGCGACGCGGGATTCGACATCGGCGGGATCGTCACCGATGAACTGACCTTCCAGCTCGACAACGCGCTCGGCAGCCTCGGCAAGCTGCTCACCCAGCTCGGTGACGCCTCGGGTTCTGGTATCGCCAAGGCGGTGGTGTCAGCGGTGCGTGGACTGGCGTTCGCGCCGGCCCTTGCCGTGTTCAACTTCGGGTCCCAGGTCATCAAGACGGTAATCGCTACGGCGAAAACAGGATTCGACGCGGTAGTGGACATCGGGTCATCCATCGTGGGTTCGCCGGTTACGGCGACGGCGTCCGCGGTGGGGCGCGTGCCCGTCGGCCACTCGTTGACCCGCTCACCGGCGAGCGTGGTCGCCGCTCGTTCCGAAAAGCCGGCCGCCAAAGCCAAACCCGCGGCGAAGAAGTCCACACCCAGCCAGCGCTCCGCCGGCCACGCGCACAGGAGTGCCGCAAGTCAGGCCCGCTAGCCGGCTTCGCTGTTTACAGTCAGCTGGTGACGACGGCCGCGCTGGTATTCGATCCTTTCTCGCAGGAGTTCTTCGACAACCCCTACGAGATTTACGACCGGATGCGCCACGACACCCCGGTCTACTACAGCGAGCAGTACGACTTCTATGCGCTGTGCACACATCGCGATGTGGCCGCGGCGTTCAAGGACCACGCCACGTTCTCGTCGGCGTTCGGGGTTGATCTGGCAATGGTGCGCGCCGGTGGGCCGCCGGCAGGTACGAGCATTCTGCAGCTCATGGATCCACCCGATCACCGGTATATGCGCAGTGTGCTGAACAAGATGTTCACCCCCCGGGCGATCGAGACGCAGCGGTCGATGATCGCCGCGATCATCGACGGGTACATCGCGGCAATCGACGGTGACGATTTCGATGTCGTCGAGAGCTTGGCCGCGCCGTCTCCCGCCGAAGTGATCACATCGATGCTCGGCGTCCCCGAGGAATACGTGCAGAAATTCCGGTTGTGGTCCGACATCTCGCTGCACCGCGAACCCGGTCAGGTCGAGATGAGCGAAGAAGGGCGCCAGGCGAACCTGCAGAAGGCGGCGGTTCTGGTCGAATGTCTGGCGGATCATCGTGCCCACCCCCGCGAGGATCTGTTCACCCTGCTGATCGATGCCGATATCGAACGCGCCGGTGGTGCGAAGACCAAGCTGACCGACGCCGAAATCATCGGTTTCGCACTGCAACTGGGCGGGGCCGGTTCGGAGACGGTGACCAAGTTGCTGGCGAGCGCGGTGCACGTGTTCGGGCGCGAGCAAGACCAGTGGGCTCGGCTCGCGGCAGACCCGGATCGGATCCCTGCTGCCATCGAGGAGTTGTTGCGCTACGACAACCCCGTCCAGTACGACGTTCGGCGCTCGATGAAAGACGTCACCATCCGGGGTGTGACGATCCCGGCGCACAAGCCGGTGTTCCTGTTGCTGGCGGCCGCAAACCGCGACCCCGATGCCTGGGCGAACGCGGACACGTTCGACATCGACCGTGACCGGACGGAGTCACAAAACCTCGGCTTCGGATACGGGATCCACAGCTGCCTGGGCGCGGCGCTAGCCCGGATGGAAAGCAGGATCGCGCTCGAGAAGCTGCTGACGCTGATGCCTCGGTATGAGGTCGACTGGGACGGATGTGCGCGCGTGCACATGGCCAACGTCGTTGGCTGGTCGCGGGTCCCCGTGCACGTGAAGCGCTGACCTCGCGCTTCCCGCCTCGGATAGGGAAGGATCGTATCCGTGGACACTGACGGGCCGGCAGGCGAGAAGGCCTTGCTGGTGCCCGGAGACACCTGCTGGCAGTCGGCACAGGCAGATCGCTTCGCCGCCATCATCGACGGCGCCGACTACCTGCGGCATGTGAAGGCCGCCATGTTGGGCGCTCGCCACCGGATCGTCGTCATCGGCTGGGACCTGGATTACCGCACCGCCTTCGAACGTGGCGAGCAGACGCTGGAGGGGCCCAATCAACTCGGCTTGTTGCTGCACTGGCTGCTGTGGCGGCAGCGCGGCCTCAACGTGTATCTGTTGAAGTCCAATCTTCGCCTGCTGCCCGCCTTCGACGGGTTCTGGTTCGGGGTGGCGCCCGTGAGTCTGTTGAACCAATTCACCTCGGCACGTATGCATTTCGCTGTCGACGGCGCGCACCCGACCGGTGCGGTGCACCATCAGAAGATCGTGGTCATCGACGACACCGTGGCATTCTGCGGTGGCCTGGACTTGACGCTCGGGCGTTGGGATACCTCCGAGCATCGGCCGGTGGATCCCCGTAGGCGCGGACCAGGTGACCCGTATGGACCACGCCACGAGGTTGTCGCCGCGGTCGACGGTGCCGCCGCGGGCGTGCTCGCCGAGCAGGCGCGGGACCGGTGGGAGGCGGCGACCGGCCGCGTACTGCCCACGCTCGATGATTCGCCGCCGGCCTGGCCCGATGGGCTCAACCCGGGGCTGCGCAACGTCGAGGTCGGGGTGGCGCGCACGCTTCCCGCGCTGCCACAGCGCGACGAAGTCCGAGAGGTCGAGTCGCTCGATCTCGCGGCGATCGCCGCCGCACGCGACGTCATCTACCTCGAGAATCAGTACTTCGCGGCGCGCAGTATCGCTGAGGCGATAGCCGAGCGCCTGCGCGAGCCGGACGGTCCCGACGTCGTGATCATTCTGCCGCGCAGCTCCGAGAGCCGCTTGGAGCAAGAGTCGATGGACAGCGCCCGGGAACTGCTCTTCCGGTTACTCAAGGCAGCGGACTCCCATGGGCGCCTGGGCGTCTACTGGCCGGCCGCAGGCAAGGGCGTGTCGGTCTACGTGCACTCGAAGGTCATGGTGATCGATGGCCGGCTGCTTCGTATCGGCTCCTCGAATTTCAACAACAGGTCGCTGGGCTTTGACAGCGAATGCGATGTGGCCATCGAAGCGCTTCCCGGACGGGAAGACTGCTCCGCGGTCGAGGGCGAAATCCTGCGGATACGAGACGCTCTGGTATCCGAGCATCTTGGCGTGTCCGTCGAGGAATTCCGCGATGAGATGGAGCGCAGCGGAGGGTTCCTGTCGAGCATTGAAGCGCTGCGGGGTACCGGCCGTTCGCTGCGCGCACTGACGGCCACCATGGTGGCGGCGGACGCCAGTCCCTTCGCGGAGAACGACCTGATGGATCCCGACCACGTGCCGCCGTCCATCGCGGAGAGCGCATTCAAACTCATCGAGTCAGTGGCGTTGTGGCCGCTGCGACACTCGATCATCGGGACGCTGTACCGGAAGCTTCGCGGTTGGTGAAGTCGGGGCTACGGCCCAGATGACGCAGGATGCGGTCGAAATCGCTTGCGCCGTCGACGGGTTCGATCGCCGCGTCGAACGGGACTGCGTCGAGGTCACGGACTTCGCCGTCGGGCACCGCAAGCACCAACGGCAGGACGGCCGCGAGGACGTCGGCGGGCAGTTCGTAGTCGACACCGAGGGTGGCCGCGACGTCCCACCCATGGACGACGTAGTCGACGAAGTGGAAGCCCATCGCGATCGATCCGGGGAACACGGCGTTCTCGCCGAATTCGGGCAGTGCGAACGGAGCGTCGTCGGCCCCGTCGGCCCCGAATGCCTCGAGGACGTCATTGGCCGCTTCGGCATAGGCGCGGGCGGGGTCCACCCGGACCGCATCGACAACCGTCTCCACCCGCCAGTTGTTGACGTCAGCACCGTGACCCCGGGCTGCGGCGGCGAATCCGCGGTGCTGGACGGTCATGTGGGCGAGCAGATCAGCGAGATTCCAGCCGGCGCAGGGTGTCGGGCGGTCGAGATCAGCGGGCCGGACGGTGTCGACGACTTCGATCGACTTGGTCACGGCAATGCGATGTTCATTAGTAGGCATCTGCTTACGGTATGCGTGTGTCTACGATAGCGCAATGCCTATGATGGCGCAGTGGCGGACAAACCCCGGCGCCCCGATCTCGCGGCCATGGTCGCGCCGCTGCTTCGTGAGTTGATCGCCGCGGAGGAGCCGGTGCTCGCGGCCCACGACGTGTCGATGTGGGGCTATGTCGTGCTGTCAGCGCTCGACGCGTCTCCGATGCGCACGCAGACCGCGCTGGCGGCGGCCATCGGCGCCGATAAGACCCGCATCATCCGCGACCTCGACGAACTCCAACAGCGCGGCCTGATCGAGCGCATGCCCGATCCCGACGACCGCCGCGTGCGGCTACTCGCGATCACCGACGCGGGCCGCGCCGTCAAAAACGCCGTCCAGAAGGAGATCCAGCGCGGCGAGGAACACTGGCTGCGCGACCTGTCCGCCGACGAGCGGCGAACGTTCCTTCGAGTCCTCGGTCGGTTGGCCGCAACCGACCCGCGCTGAGCGCGATCGCAGGCTGTCTATCAGGCGCGCAGCCGAAGCCACGGAGTTACAGTGTTGTGCGGTAGATAGGGTGCATTTCTATTTTGCCGTGCCGAGCATGACGGCACCGGTACACACTGGCGGGAACGAGGCGGGCATCTAGTGGGGGGGTTGCTGGAACGCGACGCGGTGCTCACCGAACTGGGTGGGCTGGCGCGGGCAGCGAACCGGGGCGTGGGCCGGGTGGTATTGCTGCGCGGCGAGGCCGGGGTCGGTAAGACCGCGGTCGTTACCCGCTTTACCGCGACGCTCGACAGCGGTCTACGCGTGCTGCGGGGCTGGTGCGATCCGTTGGCTGCGCCGCGACCCTTGGGCCCACTGCTGGACGCGCTCGTCGGAGTGGGCCCAGCCGCGGCCGCCGCATTGGACGCAGCGATCGAATCCGGCGACACCGGCGCTCTGTATCGGCGCCTACTGGCGCTGTTGCGCGACGGACACCGCTGGGTGTGGGTTATCGAGGATGCGCACTGGGCTGACGGGGCCACCCTCGATCTGATCCGCTTCCTGGCCCGCCGGATCGACTCGCTGCCACTGCTGTTGATCGTGACCTTCCGCGATGACGAACTCGACCGGGAACATCCGTTGTCGATCACGCTGGGCGACGTGGCGACCTGTGCTGCCGTCAGTCGCTACGGATTAAAGCCGCTGAGTCGCGACGCCGTGGCGGTGCTGGCTGCCGGCAGCGGCGTCAATGCTGAAGAGTTGCACCAGATCACCGGCGGAAACGCGTTTTTCGCCAGTGAGGTGTTGGCGGCCGGGGACGACGTTTTGGGACAAAATGCTTTGCCGCACAGCGTGTCTGATGCGGTCCGCGGCCGGATGAGTCGGCTGTCGGCAGCGGGGCGCGAAACGGCGCAGGCGGTCGCAGTGTGCGGACCGCGCGTCGACCCCGCGCTGCTGGAGAGTGTGTGTCCCGCAGCGAGCGTCGGGTTGGCCGAGTGCCTCGACGCCGCGGTGCTGGTCACCGACTGGGACGCGATCGGGTTTCGCCACGAGCTGGCCCGCCGCGCAACACTGGATCAAATCCCCGACCATCAGCACAAGGCTCTGCACACCCGTGCGCTGGCTGCTCTTGCGACGCCACCCGTGGATCCGAACACGTTGCCGGCGATGACCTTTCACGCTGACCAGGCCGGCGACCAGGCGGCCGTCATTCGCTACGGCGTAGCCGCCGCGGAGCGGGCCGCGGGACTACGCGCCAACCGGCAGGCCACTGAGCTCTACGAGGTGGTGTTGCGCCACGCCGTCGACACCCCTGCCGAGCAGAAAGTCGTTTGGCTCGAACAACATGCGTTGGCCAGCTACCTCAGCGGCCTCGGCTTGGTGTCCGTGCAGTCTTACCGCGCCGCTGTCGCACAACGTCATGAGTTGGGGGACCGAGCCGGCGAGGGTGAAGACCTTCGGTGGCTATCCCACATGTTGTGGGCGATGGGGCGCACCGCCGAGGCTGTCGAGACCGGCCTGGCGTCTCTGCGCATGCTCGAAGACCTCGGACCGTCCCCACAACTGGCCTGGTCGCTGGCGAATATGACCGCGCTGTCCGTGTCCAGCTACAACCCCGTGTGCCCGGATTACGTCTCTCGGTGCATTGCCGTGGGCACCGAGATCGGCGATACCGAGGTGGTGGCGCGGGCCCGCTGTTACGCGGCGCTGCACGTCGTATTGGAGACCGACACCGGCTGGGACGAGCTCGAGGCTGAGTGGCGGGGCGCAATGGGGCCGACGGTGCTGGCCGAGCATGTCGGAATCATCGGTGGGTTGATCTCCTGGACGGCGGCGCTCCATCACGATGTGGACCGGGCCGATCGCGTCATCGCCGAGGCGCTTGAGTTCTGTCATGAGCACGATGTGGGTACTTTCGCAGCGCTGCTCACGGGCTCCCGGGCCCTCAATGAGCTGAACCGCGGCGACTGGGACCGCGCCCTCGCGAGCGCCGATGATGTGCTCACGCGCCCCACGCTGGCTCCCCTCATTTACCTGATGCCGCTCACCACGGTCGCGTTGATCCAGGCCCGTCGCGGTACTCATCGTGTCGGGCCGCTGCTCGACGAGGCTCTCGAGGCCGCGGGAGCCGACGACCTTTTCCGCGCCGGCTTCGTGTGGGCCGCGCGCGCCGAAGCTGCCTGGCTGGCCGGTGATGACGACGCCGCTCGAGCCGAGGCCCAAAGCGGGCTGGTCGCGGCCACAAGTGGCCGGGCGGATCCCTGGCTGGTCGATCCCCTGCTGCGCTGGGCACATCTGGCCGGTCAGCCTCTCGATACTCCTCCGACGGCCCACACCATCACGCCCTACCGGCACGAGATCAACGGGGACTGGCAGGCCGCCGCTGAAGAGTGGACACGGCGCGCCTGCCCCTACGACGCGGCCATCGCGCAGCTCGGTGGTGATGCCACCGCGGTTGAGGCAGCGCTGGCGACATTCCGTCGCCTCGGAGCGAAGGCGGCGGCGCGGCGCGCCCAACAGCGCCTGACTGCACTGCGCGGCACCAGGAGTCGCGGTCGCAACTCCGACACGTTGTCCGATCCCGATGGGTTGACTCGCCGGGAACGTGAGGTGCTCACACTGATCGCGGCCGGACACAGTGACGCCGAGATCGCGACCAAGCTGTCCATCAGTCCCAAGACCGCCGGGCACCACGTCGCGGCGATCCTGACCAAACTGGGCGTCGAGAACCGCACCCAAGCTGCGGCTCACTCGCTGCAACCGGACCGAGCGCGGTAGTCACTCACGGTGGTTAGTGTCCGCCGCAGAGCGGGCGCGACAAATCGGGAATGCTCCCCATATCTGTTCTATGGCGCCGGGGATACTTCGCGCGAAATGTAGGGAATTCTCCCGATCCGTCGGGCCCACGCGCCGACGCACACTTCTCAACGGGGGTTCACCCTGTGATGGCGTCGAAGGGAATACGGGCATGAAGACTGAAGCGGCACAAACCGTTTGCGCACCAGCCTCACCGTGGGGCGCGGGCGTTCGTCTCGTCCCGACCGGATTGGCCGTCGCAGCGGTGACCATTCTGCTGTCCGGCGCACCCGTCGACCTGATCGCCGGGGCGTTGCCCGCGGCACCGAAGCTGGAGCTGACCGTAGCGTCGGAACCCTATGGCGGTGCGCCAAGAGCTGTGCCGATCGCCAAGCAATCTGTTGTGCAGCAGTCCCCTACGGTCACACCCGTCAGCCCTCGGGCCACGCTGATACAGACCGATATCGCAGCGCCTCTGCGACGCACCGGTCTGATCGCCGTGCCACTGCCAACGTCAACGCTTGCTGGCTCACGGCGACATGGCAATGGGCCGGACACTTCTCAGCCCAGCGCGAAGGTGATCTCCGCCTCGGCGAGCCCGCTGGCGGGCTTCGCGATCAGGGACCCCTTCGGCACGCTGTGGATCGGCAACGGCGCGGACGGTGCGCTTCCGGGTGAAGCGGGCGAGAACGGCGGCATCCTGTGGGGCAGCGGCGGAAACGGCGCCCATGGCGCGGCCAACCAACTCGGGGGCAGCGGCGGTAACGGCGGACTGTTCGGCGGCGACGGCGGTTCGGGTGGCACTGGCGGAAGCAGTTCCGGTGCAGCGACTCCCGGCAATGGCGGAAACGGTGGCAGCGCGGGCTTGTTCGGCAACGGCGGTTCGGGTGGGTATGGCGGCCTGGCCGCCTATGGGGACGACGGCACTGACGGAACCAGCACGCAACCGGCCGGTTCAGGTGACAACGCCAGCCCCGGCGGAAACGGCGGCAACGGCGGCAACGGCGGCTTGCTCACCGGCAATGGCGGCGACGGCGGAGGAGCCGGCCACGGCGGCACCGGCGGGGCGGGTGGCACCGGCGGCATCGGCAAGTTTGGCGACAGCGGGGTTGCCGGCGGAACGGGCGGTGCCGGTGGACCGGGCGGCACCGGAGGCAACGGGGGCACCGGGGGCAACGGTGGTCGCGGCGGATTTCTCAGCGGCAATGGCGGCGCCGGCGCATACGGCGGCGGCGGTGGCAATGGCGGCTTCGGCGGCTTCGGCGGTCAGGGCGGCCAGGCCGGGACCGGCGCCAACGGCGGGACGGGCGGTCCCGGCGGCACAGGCGGCACCGGGGGCAGCGGTGGCAGAGGTGGTACCGGTGGAGCGGGTGGACTGCTCGGCCACGCGGGACCCGGCGGCATCGGCGGCCAAGGAGGACCTGGAGGTCGAGGCCTTGGCGGCGGATACGGCGGACCTACCGGGACCAAGTCCGGCGGCGCTGGCGGCGTGGGTGCGTACGGCACCAGCGGTGGCTCGAGTAACGCTAGGAATGGTCGGGCCGGTGGCGCCGGCGCTGCCGGTGGCCACGGCGGGCCCGGCGGCGACGGCGGGTCGGGCGGTACCGTCTAGCCAAGTTGTTGCAGCAGGGTTGGACCATCGCACGCGGGGGTACGCCGACTTTGCGGTGCGACCGATCGGCTCGCGCTCACTAAACGCGAGGAACCTCATGCCAATACGTCATCTGCCACGACTTCTCAGCGCAGCCGTCGTCTCCGCCGGAGCGATTTTCTGCTCCATATCCGCCGCTCCCGCGTTTGCCGACGCTTGCCCCGATGTGGCACTCATCTTCGCGCGCGGCACCGGCGAGGCACCCGGCGTCGGCGGCGTCGGCCAGTCGTACGTCGATGCCTTGCGTGAACAGCTCGGGCCGCGGACGCTCGACGTCTACCCGGTGAACTATGCCGCCAGCGACGATTTCGCCAACCGGGAGGAGTTCGCCCGTACCGTCATCGACGGCGTCCGCGACGCCGGGTCGCACGTCCAGTCCACCGCCGCGAACTGCCCCGGTACCAAGATCGTGCTCGGCGGTTACTCCCAGGGCGCGATCGTCGCCGGCTACGTGACGGCCAACCAGGTCCCGGCAGGCGTGCCTGCGGCAGTCGCGCCGCAGCCGCTGCCGGCGAGCGTGGCGAACCACGTCGCCGCGGTGACATTGTTCGGCACGCCGTCACCCGAGTTCTTGGCGCAGTACAGCGCACCCGATCTGACCATCGGACCGAGCTATACCCCGAAGACCCTGGAGCTGTGCGCACCGGGTGACTCCATATGCGACGGCACGCCTGGTGGCCAGCCGGGCTTTGCGCACATCACCTATGGATTCAACGGAATGACCACTCAGGCAGCGCAATACGCCGTCGAGCGGATCGGCGCTGCCGGCAATAACGGCTAGTGACTCGGGACTGACGGGTCGGGGATGGCGTTGTCGATGAGAACGGCTGCGATGGCGGCGGCGGTTTCGAACGTTTCTGTGTTGAGAACTCGGTTGCGGGCCGAAGCGCCGTCCAAGAGCAGCGCCAGTTGTTCACCAAGCTGGTCGGGGTTGGCGGCGCCGGCCTCGCGCGCGGTTTCGGTGAGCCGCGCGGCGAAAGCCTTCTTGTAGTCGGCCGCGTGCACCCGGGCCGGGTGGCCAGGGTCATTGATCTCGACGGCCGCCGCGATGAACGGGCACAGCGGCCCGTGAAGGTCGAACGCGGCGAGGAGCCGTTCTCGGGGTGTGAGATCGGTGCGGTCGAACACCTCGGGCAGGACGTCGGGATCGAATCGGCGTAGGTGTTCGGCGATCAGCTCATCCTTGCTGCTGAAGTGCTGGTAGAAGGTGCGTTTGGACACCTGAGCCACCGCGCAGAGTTGGTCCAGGCCGGTGCTGTTGATGCCCTGATCGCGGAACAGTTGTCGTGACGCGCCGAGGATGCGCTCTCGTGCGCCCCTGCCGCGGCGCAGGCCCTGCGGCCCCTTTTCCAGCTCCGTCATGCACGCAGTTTAGCCCAGTTTGGTACTGATCGGTGTACATAGCTTGCATACCGGGTAGTCCTTCGATACGTTAAGCACGCCGATCGGTGTACATAGGTTCGGCAGTATTCGATGATTGGAGTTATCGTGGGAAAACTTGATGGCAAGGTCGCGGTGATCACCGGCGCGACAAGTGGTTTGGCGTTGGCCGGTGCCAAGTTGTTCGTTGACGAAGGCGCTCACGTCTTCATCTCGGGGCGACGACAGGATGCGCTGGACGATGCCGTCGCGCAGATCGGCCGGAATGTGACCGGCGTGCAGGCCGACTCGGCCAGCCTCGACGATCTGGACCGTTTGTATGACGTGGTCAAGCGGGAAAAGGGCTCGATCGACGTGTTGTGGGCGAGTTCCGGGACCGGCGAGCAGAGCAGGCTCGGCGAGATCACCGAGGAGCAGTTCGATGCCGCCTTCGGGCTGAATGCGCGCGGCACGCTGTTCACGGTGCAAAAGGCGCTGCCACTGTTCAACGATGGCGGCTCGATCTTCATGACCGGGTCGAACGCTTCGCTCAAGGGCTATCCGGAGTGGAGTGTGTACGCGGGAAGCAAGGCCGTGCTGGTCGCCTACGCGCGGGTGTGGTTGAACGAGTTGAAGGACAGAAAGATTCGGGTGAACGTGCTGACGCCCGGCCAGGTCGCCACCGCCAAGCAGGAGGAGTTGTTCGACGAGGCGATGAAGGCGCAGTTCGAATCCCAGATCCCTCGGGGCAAGATGGGCAGCCCCGAGGAGATCGCGTCCGTCGCGCTGTTCCTCGCCTCAGCCGACTCGAGTTACGTCAACGGCATGGAATTGGTTGTCGACGGCGGTGTTTCAGCGATATGACCACATTCGCCCCGCACCGCGACACCGTGGAGTCGTTCGTCGACGCCATGCATGGCGGCGCAGACAACGACGCACTTTCGGAAATCCTCGCCGAGGACGTGGTGCTGTACGGACCGCTCAGCGACCGGCCAGTCGCCGGCCGCAAGGCAGTCCTGGAAGCCATCCGGGCGGTCGGCGCGATCGCGACCGACCTCACCTACAAAGAAGTGCTCAGCGGCAAGACGCACCATGCCGCGTACTTCCGGCTGCAGATCGACGACACCGTGGTCGACGGGATGGACAGGTTCCTCCTCGACGCGGACGGCACGATCGCCGAGGTGACCATCTGGTGGCGTCCGTTGCCGTCCGGTGTGCGGATGCAACAGCTCCTTGGGCTGGATTGAGCTGCGACGTAAACCATTTCAACTACTAGCTTGAACGGGACATCTTATGAGCAACATCAGCATCATCGGTACAGGGAACATGGCGCGCACCATCGGCACACTGGCGGTAGCGGGCGGCAACACCGTCGAGGTCATCGGCCGCGATCAGACCAAGGCCGCCGAGCTGGCCAAGGACCTCGGTGGCGGCGCCACGACGGCGGAGTTCGGCGCTGTCCCGGCCGGCGACATCGTCATCGTGGCCGTGCTCTACGCCAACGTCGTTGCGGTCGTCGCTGAGTACGGAAATGCCTTGGCGGGCAAAGTCATCGTCGACATCAGCAACCCCTTCAACTCCGCGGCCGACGGGCTGGCCATCCCCGACGACACATCGGTCGCGCAGGAAGTCGCCAAGGTGGCACCGGCCGGCGCCAGTGTGGTGAAGGCATTCAACACAGTCTTCGGTGTTGTCCTGGCCCAAGGCCGGCCGCTGGACGTCTTCATCGCCGGTGACGACGCGCGGGCCAAGGCGAGCGTGGGCGGGTTTGTCGCAAGTCTCAATCTGCGCCCACGGGACGTTGGTGGCTTGCACATGGCGCACTGGCTGGAAGGAGCGGGGCTGATCATGATGGGCCTCGCCCGCCACGGGGTGGGGAACTTCGACTTCGCGCTCGGCGTCACCGTTTCCGGCTGAGCCGCACCGCGAGCTCGTTCACATCGGCGGGGCGTCGCCGTCCTTGGCCAGGTGGTCCAGGACCCGTTGGTTGAGGGCGGTGAGCGCTTCCAGTTCAGCCGGGGTGAACAGGTCGACGAAGTTCCGGCGGACGTCCTGCACGTGCCCAGGCGCCGCATTCTCGATGGCGGCGCGACCGGCAGGCAGCAGACAGACCATGGTGCTACGAGCGTCGCCAGGATTGGGTTCCCGGCTGATCAGCCCGTCGCTCTGCATGCGCCGGACCTGGTGGGAAAGACGGCTCTTTTCCCAGCCCAGTGCGTTGCACAGCTCGCGGGCGGACATGCGGTCCCCGTCGAGAGCCGAGAGGACCGCGAGCACCTCGTAGTCGGCCCCGGACAGGCCCGCTTCCTGCAGACGTCGGGTCAGATGGAACTCAAGTCGATAGTGCGCATCGACGAAGGTTTGCCAGGCACGCGCTTCGCCCGCGTTCAGCCAGTTCGGTTCCATCAGCCTCCGCCCCTTCGCCATTTGGTTGACACATCTACCAAATCCTCTATGGTGGAGGAGTCAACCTTTTCGCCTGAGTCTAGACGGGACGTGCTGGCGCAGGCCCTGGAGCACGCCCACTCCGTCACGCACGCCAATTCTTCCTCGGCGCCAACCGTCAAAAGGAGAGCAACATGCGCGTTTTCATCACCGGCGGGACCGGTCACGCCGGCTCGCACATCATCCCCGAGCTCCTCGCCGCCGGGCACGTGGTCACCGGCCTGGCCCGATCGGACGCATCCTCAGAGGCCCTGTCCGCGCTCGGGGCGACGGTTCGACGCGGCGACCTCGAGGACCTCGACGGGCTCAAGGAGGCGGCCGCGGACTCTGATGGCGTCATCCACGTCGCGCACAGGCAAGACCTGCTTCCGATTGGCGGGATGGACGCTGTGGCCGCCGCCGAGCTCCCAATCATGCTCGCCTACGGCGAGGCGCTTGCGGGAACCGGAAAGCCACTCGTCGCAGCAGGCAGCATCGGCTCGCCGGGAAACCTGGGCCGACCGGCCACCGAAGAAGACCCAGCCCTACCCAGCCGCGAAGAGGACAAGGGCACGCTGCGGGCTCGTAACGTTGTGGAACAGGCTGTGATCGGCCTCGCCGAGCAGGGGGTGCGATCCTCAATCGTGCGGCTCCCGCTCATTGCGCACGGCACGACCGATAACGCCGGCTTCCTGCCGGGGCTGATCGCACTCGCCAAGGAGAAGGGCGTCGCCGGCTACCCCGGAGACGGCACGAATCTTTGGTGCGCCGTGCATATTCGCGATGTCGCCTCCCTCTTCCGCCTGGCGTTGGAGAAGGGTCCGGCGGGCAGATATTGGCACGCGGTTCACGATGAGGGCATCGCGTTCCGCGACATCGCCGAGGCCATCGGCAGCCGTGTGGGCCTGCCCGCCGCGAGCATCCCCATGGATGTCCTGATGCTGCCGGGATACTTCGGCCAGTTCATGAATCTGGTCACCGGAACCTTCCCGGCGACCAGCGTCATCACCCGCCAGACCCTCGGCTGGGAACCCGTTGAGCCCACATTGATGGCCGACGTGGACAACGGTCACTACTTCACCGGCAGCTAAAACCTCAGCACGACAACCGAATACCCACACTACGAGGAGTAGCCATGACCACGTTCGCCCCGCACCGTGCCACCTTGGAGTCCTTCGTCGACTGCATCCACGGCGGCGTCGACGAGGACACACTCGCCGGGCTGCTCGCCGAGGACGTGCGGCTATACGGACCGTTCGGCGATGAGCCAGTCGCCGGCCGCGACGCCGCCGTGCAGACCATCAAGAAAGTCAACACACTGTCGTCTGACGACACCTACATGGAGGTCCTCAGCGGCGAGACCCACCACGCCGCACACTTCCGTCTGCAAGTCGGAGACGCCGCGGTCAACGGAATCTTCTTCGTCCTGCTCGACGAGGACGCCAAGATCGCCGAGGTGAGCATCTTCTACCGCACGCTGCCTGCTGGCGTTGCGCTACAACGCAACCTCGCGGAGGCAATCGGCATGCCGCCCTGGGAATTACGCACCAACGAGCAGTGACAACCGCGACCGTGCCCTGCGCCCTGCGGGCGGCACGCTCACCCGTTTAGTTCAAAAGAGAAGTTAGGAAATCACATGAGTAGCATCAGCATCATCGGCACCGGCAACATGGCCGGCACCATCGGCACGCTGGCAGTCGCCGGCGGCAACACCGTCGAGATCATCGGCCGCGATAAGTCCAGGGCCGCTGACCTCGCCACGGCTCTCGGCGGGGCCACGACGGGAGAGTTCGGCGCCGTCCCGGCCGGAGACATCGTCATCGTGGCGCTGAAGTACGCCGACGTCGTTCCGGTCGTCACCCAGTACGGAAATGCCTTGGCGGGCAAGGTCATCATCGATATCAGCAACCCCGTCAATGCCGCTGCCGACGGGCTTGCCACGCCCGAGGACACCTCGAGCGCAGAGCAAGTCGCCGCAGCAGCCCCGGCCAGCGCCAGCGTAGTGAAGGCATTCAACACCACCTTCGGTGCTGTCCTGGCCAAGAGTCAGACGCTGGACGTCCTCATCGCCGGTGACGACGCGCGGGCCAAGGCGGCAGTGGCCGAGTTCGTCGAAAGTCTCAAGCTGCGCCCACTGGACGTCGGTGGCTTGAACATGGCGCACTACCTGGAAGGAACGGGCCTGGTCATGATCGGTCTCGCCCAACACGGTGTGGGGAACTTCGACTTCGCTCTCAGCGTCGACGTTTCCGGCTGAGGCCGCCTACTGATCTTGGCTCGTGCCGTCCGCTCGCTCGCCGATGAACTCGACCCCGGCGGTAATGGCAGGGCGGTGGCGCAGGACCCGGTAGTGGGCCAGGCGGCCGAGCCCCTTTGTGGTCAGGAATTGGGCGCCCGGCCATGACGCGGCCAGTCGCGCACTGGCGGCATACGGGCTGTCCGGGTCGTCGGGGTCGTGGATGAGAAGCAGCGGAGGGTAGTTGGCTCGTCGACCGACGCCGGTCATATTCGTCTCACGAAGCGGCATGGCGATTCGCTTTTCCAGACGACGGTGCAGGCCCGCGCGGATACGTCGGCCGAAGCCGTGGCGTGCGGCGAACAGGTCTAGATAGAGCGGAAAATCGGCCATGGGTGCGAAGAAGACCAGGCGTCCTACCGGTGTGCCATCTGCTGCGGCCAATGCCGTCGCGTTCGCGCCGAGTGAGTGAGCGACCACCGCGTGGGCGGGCCCATGGGTCTCGATCATGGCCGCGATCGCGGCGGCACACTCTGCGGATGTGGTGCGCCCGGGAGCGAGCGCACCTGGCTCGGAATCGTTATGGCTGGGCAAGTCGAACGCAATGACCCGATACCCGGCCTCCACCAGCGGTTTGACGAACATGGCCAAATGCGGGCGCTGCCCGCCCCAACCGTGCACGAGGTATACCGGCGGCCCCTCGCCCCATTCCTCACCAGCGACTCGATGCCCATCCCAATACGCCTCTACCGGGCTGCCTGGGGACACCCCCGGTGGCATGCGCAGACTCGACTCGAGAATCGGTGGAGTGCACCACAACTCGACCGCCCACCGCGATCCCAACCACGGCGCCAGCCGTTCGAGCAGCCGAAACCGTCGGCGCACCTGGTCCTCAACCGGGGGAAGAATTCCAGAGCCATCGACATCGAGCGGGGGGACCTCGCCGGCCTGGCCTTGCGCCGACGCGGGTGGGGGTGGTCCTTCCGTCATGAACCTCGATGGTAGTCGCGGCCTGGCTGCGTCGGTTCTGTGGGACAGGGCGGGCGTGACGTCGGGCGGACTAGCCGGTGAAGCCCTCACCCTTTGTCGACTGGTCGTGGTGGCTGAAGGTCAGCGGGATGTGCCGACCGCGGGCGATCTTGCTGAGCGCGGCGATCCGCTCGCGCGCAGCCGCGCCGCTCTTCTTCCTGCGCTCACGGATGGGGTTGGACCACGGCAGCCTGTCGGCCACCATGGCGATGCCGACGTTGACTTTGGTGAGGTGCGTGAAGATGCGCACTCGGCGTTCGAAGTTGTAGCCCAGGGGCTCAAAGAGCGTCCCCGCGACCATGGCCTCGATTTGCTTGTATCCGAACACGACGCCTGCCGGCGTCAGCGCGATGCTGGCCGTGATCTGGTTGGCGTAGCGGGCGGCCACCTTCTTGGCAAGCGCGGGCAGCGCTTCCGTCAGCGTCCTCAGGTGTACGGGACCGGCGATGGCGTCGACGAGCTCGGCCCGCCACGGGGATGGGTTGCCACCCCTGGCGAGAACATAATTCAGCGATTTGATCAGCTCGATGCCGTTTGGAGAGTGCAGCGGTTCCGGGGCTCCCCACAGCCGCCCGGAGAACGACGAATATTCGGCGAGATCCTCGAGCTGTTGCGGAGTCAGCTTGCGCCCGAAGGCATGGTCGACGAGACGTCCGAGCAGCATGCCGCTGCCGAACCCCAGCAACGACGTCACGGGAATCGGTTCGCCGAACTTGAGATAGACGTCGTCACCCCACTTCCGCCGCAACCCGCGACTGGCCAGTGCGTGCATCAACCGCACCCGCACCACGTCTTGGAATGCGTCCGAATGGCGGTCGAAGATGTCGGGCAGCGTGAATTCTGCGAATACCCGGGCGGTTTCGATGAAGCGGCGTGGGCCGTCGTCGGCGAATCGGCCTGTGGCGCCGGTGGCTGCTGAGATATCCCCGGTCATCGCGGTCTCGTAGAACGCCCACCCGCGGATGATCGTTGTGGCGGCAACAGTGCTCGACATCGCCAGCATCCGGCCTCGTTCGGCGGCGACGAGATCGAATTGGGCAGGCAGCTGATCCACATGCTCGAAGAGGTCAACGAGCTCGCGTGGAGGATCCACGAGTGTCTCGATGCCCTGGGTCAACGCCTGCTCGAAGAGTGCGCGGCCCTGCTCGTAGCCGAGCCGCTCGAACGCCTCGACCGCGCCGATCATGAGTTCGTCGCGTTGCCAGAAATAATCGTCACGGATGCGGGTGAGGTCGCTGGGTTCGAGCTCTTTGGCGACGTCGATCCACTCGCCGAAGATGAATTCGCGCATAAAACGCCACTGGTCGGCGAACTGGTCGCGACCAGGCGGGATGGGCCGCAACGGCCGGTCGGGGTGGTCACGCCGGTTGAAGTCGACGTCCTCGAGGAGGATCTCCGGACGCTCACCAGTCACCGTCATGAAGCGACGTTATCGCGGACGTGGCTATTTGGGAACGCCGGTTTCCGGTTTGGCGTCTGCCCTTGGACGAAGAGGGGTCACTGGTGTGGGACGGCCGCGGCTCGGTGATCGCTACCCACCTTCGGCCATCAGCCGAGACGAAACCCAGCGCACTCCGCACAGCGCCAGGGATCAGTCATCATCGTGCAACAGATTCGGCACACTGAGTTCGAAGGTAAATTCACGGTCGCCGATGCGGATCAGGTCTCCGCCTGAGAGTGTCGCACTGGGATGGATACGCCGGTTCGACACGTACACACCATTGGTGGAGTTCAGGTCGGCAATGACGAAGCCGCTGCCGGTCTCGATGATGGCCGCGTGATGCCGGCTGATCTTCGCATCGTCAAACACGATGTTGTTGTCGGGGCTGCGTCCAATTCGAGTGCTGAACGCGCGCAACGGAAGCGCAGTCCCGTCAGCGCCACGAAGTACCGGGCCGTCTGGATGTTCGGTGAGGATGGCCAGCGACTCCCCGAGGACTTTGATGGTGGCATCGGCGCGCAGCTGGGCACCTTTGGCGGCATCGAGTGGTTCCTGACGCAACATTTGTCCATGCAAGGCCTGCGCCACAGGATCTGGATCGATGCCGAGATCTTCGTCCAGTGCAGTTTTCAATCGGTGATAGGCGTCGAGCGCTTCGGCTTGGCGCTGAGTTAGGTAATACGCCCTCATGAGTTGCAGCCACAGCGGCTCACGGTAGGGATGTTCGGCAGTCAAGGTTTCGAGTTCATTGATGACCATGTGGCTTCGGCCACAAGCGATTTCAGCTTCGGCGCGGGCTATCTGCGTCGTCAGCTTCTCTTCGCACAGCGCAGTGGCGAACGCTTCAAAGAAGGTGAACTCACGCAGGTCGTCAAGCACTGGCCCACGCCACTGCGACAATGCGGCTGACAGATGCTCGCTGGCCTGCCCGAAGCGGCCGTCAACGAGAGCAGCGATGCCATCGGTCCGTTCGACTCCGAATCGACCGACATCACAGTCGTCGTCAGGAACCGACAATCGGTACCCCGGTGGTGTCCTGGCCAAGACGGCGCGGGTGTCAATCCCATTGCCTGCCATCAGAGCACGCAGATTGGATACGTACGTCTGCAGCGCGGCCCGCGCTCCGGAGTGCGGCGCATCCCCCCAGACGGCGCTGATCAATTCGTCGATCCCGACCGTACGGTTGCGGTGGATCACCAGCATCGCAAATACTGCGCGCTGCTTATGCGAGCCGAGCTGCACCGCTGTCTCGCCGACTCGCATCTCACACGCCCCGAGTATGCCGGCCCGGATATCGTTCTGCGCCATCCCTTTACCCGGTGGCCCCATTGATTGTGGGCTTGTCAACCATGCCGCTCTCAATCCCCCATTTCGCGGCGATGTTCCGGTACTCCCCGGTCTCCATCAGATGCTCAAGTGCCCGTCGCAGCGGCTCCGAGAGTCCTGAGCCCTTGGCAACGGCCCAGCCGTACGGCGCAACGTCAAATACCTCACCAGCGGCCACCAATCGGCCCGTGCTGAGCTTGATCGCAAACCCGGCCGCCGGAGAGTCGAGCGACATCGCATCGAGTTCACCGTTGAGCAACGCCTGGGTGAGTTCGTTATGAAGCATGAAGACCACCGTCTGTATCGGCTTCAGTCCCGTTGCCACGCACGCATCGCTTTTCGCCGGAACCTCGTCGGTCGCCTGGAGACTGCCCGATTGGACCCCGACTTTGAGTCCGCACGCGGCGGTGGGATCGATCGGCGGCCCTGGCCGCTGCACCCACAAGGTGCCGGCCCGGAAATAGTTGACGAAATCGACCTCTTTTTCACGTTCGCGGGTATCCGTGATCCCGGCTGCCCCTACTTCGAGGTCACCTCGCTGGACCGCGGGGACGATGTCCTCGAAATTGGCCAGGTTTTGGTATTCCGCTGTCAGCCCGAGTGTCTGTGCGACCGCATTCATCAGGTCGACATCGAATCCGACAATGTCGCCGGTGGAGTTCCTGAACTCAAAGGGCGCGAAGGGCACTTCGACGCCGACGGTCAACCGGCCGGCCGTGCTGATGCCTGCAGGCAACATCGCCGCGATCTCGGGGACCACGCCCGCGGGCGAAGATGCGGTGTTCCGCTCCGCACCGTCAGCGCTGCCCGGCTCACCGCGCCAGTGCACGAACCCGAAGATGCCCGCCGCGATCAGCAGCAGCACGACACCTGCCCAACCGAGTGCGCGCCGACGGCCCGATCCGGCAGGCCCACGCGCAGCGGCCTCGGTCGAATGCTCAACCTGCCGTTGCCGAGTGGCCCGATGACTATCGCCGCCGCCATGTAGCGCCATCTCATCAACAACTGAGTTGCGGGCTGCCTGCAACTGCTGAAGGTGCTGACCCAACTCGCGAGCGGTAGGCCGCGCCTGCGGATCACGAGCCATCGCTGACACCACCACCGCCGCGACGTCCGCGGGCATGTCGTGCGTGTCGATCTCAGGTACCGGCCCCGCAGTGACGCGCACAAACTGCGCCACCACCTGCTCACCATCGAGCCGCTCAAACGCCGCATGCCCGGTCAGCGCGGTGAACAACGTCGCACCCAACCCGTACACGTCGGACGCCTCACTCGCTGGCTGCCCAGACAACACCTCCGGCGCGGTGTATGCCGGCGACCCGGTAAACACGCCCGTCTCCGTCTCGAACCCACCGGCCAGATGAGCGATACCGAAGTCGGTGAGCGCGGGCTCGCCATAGTCGGTCAGCAAGATATTGGCCGGCTTGACATCACGGTGCACGATGCCCTGACGGTGCGCCGAATCCAGTGCCCCGGCGAGCTTCACCCCGGCGTGCAGAACCTCGTCGAGGCCCACGACGCCAGCCTCAGCGATCCGCGCATGCAGGGAACCTCGCAAGTAAAAGGGCATCACCAGAAAGGGCTGCCCTCGCGCAGTCTCGCCGACCTGCAGGACCGGGACGATATTGGGGTGGCCCGTCAGCCGGGCCATCGCCTGCTGTTCGCGGATGAACCTGGGGCGGTTGTCCTCCAGATCAGCGGTCAGCACTTTGACGGCAACAACGCGACTCAATTCGACCTGCACACACCGGTACACAATCCCGAACCCACCGCGCCCGATTTGCCTGGCTTCGTCAAAGCCCTCGGCAGCCAACAGCATCGGCAGCACGTCGCCCTCATCGCGCTGCGTCGTAAATCGATCACCCGCCATTGCCCCAACGACCTGCCTTTAAGTCAGACACCCAAGATACCCACGCCGCACGCGCCGCACCTGCTTTGACCTTCAGGTATCGCCGGTGAGTCGGCCCAGGGCCCGGTCATTTGAGAACTATTTGAGGCTGCCGCGGATGCTGGTTCACGCCCTCGCCGACAACACCGCCATATCCAGGAGCAGGCCATGAACGCAACCACTCTCCTCACCACCCGGCCGCAGCGCGCGCTCCAGCCCAACCACAGCCTGACGACGGCACGGCCCAAGCGCGCACTCAACCCCAACCACAGCCTGACGACGGCACGGCCGAAGCGGGCCATCAGCGTCAACCACAGCCTGATCGCAGCACGACCCAAGCACGTGATCTGGACCAAACACAGCCTCGCCCCCGCAGTGCGCGGCCGGGTGTGACGGACCAGCCCGATGGTGGAATCCGGGCCGGCGCAGGTGGCACGAGCACAGCACAATGCGGCATTGGACGCGCTGGATGCCGGGCGACTGGATGACGCCCGTCGGCTGGCAGCAGTCGCGGTCGACGCCGCAACTGTGGCGTTCGGCCCGGATTCCCCTGATCTGGCCAATCTTCTATTGACATGCGTTGACGCGGCGGAACTCGCAGGAGACTTCACCGAAGCCCAAGCTCTAGCCGAACGGGCCTGCAAGGTGGCGTCACCCCTGGCCGCTACAGACGACACCGAGCTGATGGCGTTGTGGGTGGACATCGAGATCTCGCTAGCTCGAATCTCCTCTACCCAAGGCGATTTCGAACAGGCCGAGGCCCGACTGGCCCATGCACTGGTCGTCGCCGGCCGGGTGTTGGCACCCGACGAAAGCAGCGTGCTGTCGATCCACGACATGCGCGGTGTCACCGCGAAGCACACCGGCCGCTTCGATGATGCCGCGGCCCACTATGCGCGCCTACGCGCTGTGCTGGACGTCGAGCCTGTCGCAGATGAGCAGGGGCTGGCCGTGCTGCTGCATAACCTCGGTGGGCTCGCGCATTCGCGAGGGCAGTTCGCCGAGGGTCTCGCCTACGCACATCGCGGCCTTAAACTGCGCATCGGCGTGGTCGGCGAACATCACCCCGACGTGGCCCGTGACCTGAATGCGATCGGAGCGCTGCTCCACGATGCCGGCGACCCACAAGCCGCCGAAGCGGTGTATCGGCGGGCATTGCACATCTTCGAAAACACCTTGGGCATAGACCATTACGAAGTCGGAATGGTCTGCGCCAACCTCGCGGTGACCATCGCCGCAGCCCGTGATGCTGCCGCGGCCCGCCACTGCTACGAACGGGGCCTGCGAATCCTGCAGTCCGCACTCAGCGGGACGCACCCTGACGTAGCGCTCGTACAGCACAACCTGGCGGCGCTGATGGCAGGCCTGGGCGACTTCGACGCGGCAGACATGCTGCTAGCCCAAGCTGAGATGGCGATGACCGCCAGCCTGGCGGCCGAGCATCCACGGCTGGTCGACCTTCGTGCAATGAAGACAGAACTCCGGTTGCATAGGAGTTCGCGGTGACCAGGGTGCCGTGGACACCGCCCCCGCTCTGGCTCTGTCGCAGCACGATGCCTCCCACGGTGGCGTGGCCGGCGCTAAGCCTCGTCCGCGGTCGGATGCGCGTAATCCCAAGACACTGTTCGCACAGGAGTCATGCGGATGTAGGCGGCGCCCGGTCTGGGTTCGGTGGGCCAGTCGGCCTCGGGCACGCCCCGCGCCCGAGCACCTTCCCTCGAGAGCTCAAGTGCTTCGCTTGATTCGCGAACGATACGGGCGCGACCTTGGAGCAGCACTCCCCGGATATCGGCCATGGTAGAGCCGTCTTCGAGCAAGACACTCACATGCGAGTTGCTTTCGACGTTGGCAACTTTGCGAGTCCCATCTCGCACACCCATGATGATGTCGCGGCCGAGGCGAAAGTATCCAAGGGGTACCGAGTGCGGAAATCCATCCTTGTCGATGGTGCTCAGGACCGCCCAGCCCGGGCGGCTATCCAGGTACGCCTCAACTTCTTCATCAGTGAGTTTTCTTGGCATGACAAGAGTTTAGGCGCCGCGCGGAATCCTCAACTCGACGTGTCGCACGTGCGGGTCACAGCGCCTCCGCGTCGACCTCGAAGAGCGACACGGGCCCGATGATCACCCCGTTCTCCTCGACGTAGCGGTCCCACAACTCCAGCAAGTCGGCCAGTTTGTCGGGTCGCGAGGCGGCCTGATCGTCAACCTCGCCGGGATCGCGTGAGAGGTCATAGAGCTGCCAGGTGCCCGGGCCGTAGGGCGCGGGCAGGTGAAGCGCCTTCCAATCGCCCTGGCGAATAGCGCGGCGGCCGAACAACTCCCACCCGGTGCCGGTGTCGGTATCGTGCACCATGTCCGTCTGTCCGGACAGGTAGGGCACCATCGATCGGCCGCGCATCGGCTCGACCTCCCTACCCCGGTACGCGGTACCGGGATGCTCGGCGCCGGCGAGCTCCAGCACGGTCGGGGCGATGTCCATGGCGGTCGTGAATGCCGTGCCGATCGCCCCCTGCCGGGTAAAGCCCGGCCAGGTGACGAAGCCCACGACCCGGATACCGCCCTCGCTGGTGAAGGCTTTGTGCAGCCGCGACGGCGCGGTGGCGGCCTGCGCCCAGCGCGGGCCGTACCAGGTGTAGGAGGTGGGACCGCCGAGGTTATCCAGGCTGTTGTCACAGTGTTTCGCGACGAATGCGGCGATCCCGGCGCCGCGCAGCGGCATAGCTTCGACGATCGTTCCCTCCGCGCCGTTGTCCGACAGAAAGATCACGACCGTGTTGTCGAGCTCGCCGGTGCTGTCGAGGTAGTCGACCACCCGGCCGATGTTCCAGTCCATCCTGTCCACCATGGCGGCGTAGACCTCCATGGTGCGGGCGGACACGGCGCGTTCCTCGTCGGTCATCTCCGCCCATTCGGGGGCGCCGTCGGCCACCACCGGGTGCGGCTCGATGTCGGGTGGGCACAGGCCCAGTCGTGTGAGCGCAGCCAGCCGCTCCTCGCGCAGTGCGTCCGGTCCGGCGTCGTAGCGGCCGTGGTATTCGGCGATGGTTTCCCGCGGGGCCTGCAGCGGCCAGTGGGGCGCCTGGAAGGGCAGGTAGGCGAAGAAGGGCTGGTCGTCCGGGCCCTCGGGACGTTCGCGCAGGTACTGCAGCAGCTTGTCGGTATAGGTATCCGACGAGTAGAAGTCCTCCCCTACCGTGACGAACTGATCGTCTTCGGTGAATATCGTCGGCACGGCCGAGAACCCGCCGCCCTCACGGGTGCCGTAATGGCTGGCTCCGGCCGGCAACAGGGCGAAGGAGCGGTCGAATCCCCGTGCCCACGGAGATCTGTCGATGGTGTCGCCTAGATGCCACTTGCCTGCCATGAGGGTCTGGTAGCCGGCGTCGCGCAGCAGTTCCGGCAGCGCCACGACCCGGTCGTTCAGATACCCCTCGTAGCCGGGGGCGCCCCGGAAATCCGGGGCGGCCATCTCGAGCATGGTGCCGATTCCGGCGACATGGGGATCGGTTCCGGTCAGCAACATCGCCCGCGTCGGCGAGCAGGCCGGGGCCGAATGGAAATCGGTCCGCCTGATACCCGCGTGGGCCAGGCGGTCCAGGTTGGGGGTGTTGATTTCGCCGCCGAAGGCGCCGATGTCGGAGAAGCCGAGGTCGTCGGCCACGATGACCAGGAAGTTGGGGCGTGTCACGCTGAAGCATCCTGTCACGGCCCACCATTAGACCGGCGTTGATCTCCTTTTAACCAGTGGCAGCACCTACACGCGTGCTGCCCCGCGACTGCCGCGGTATGTCGTGGGTTCTCGCGTTTGGCTGCACTCCTGGAGAGGGGCGAACGGGGCCTTTGCGGGTTGTCTCACAGCATCTGCGCCGGCATCGCTCCCACGAACCGCTTCGATTCCTACAGCCGGGATCGGAATGATCTGGGGCTTAATGTTTCCACCGAGGTGCGTGAGGTCATGCAGTGTGAAGTACAACGTTTTCAATCGAATTGGGCGCGGGCAGCTGATCCAGATGCTCGAAGAGATCAACGAGCTCGCGTGGCGGATCCTCCAGTGTGTCGATGCCCTGGGTCGGCGCCTGTTCGAGGAGTGCGCGGCCCTGTTCATAGCCGAGGCGCTCGAACGCCTCGACCGCGCCGATCATGAGTTCTCCGGCGATCACCAATCGACTACTTGCTCAACGGATTCCAGCCGTCGCTGGTCATGGACCGCTGGTTCGCCCCCACCTCCAACTGGCGACCGGGGGCCAGGCCCAACAGGAACACCTCTTTGCGACCGTAATGGGGTACATCGGATATCGGCTGCGTCACAATTCGCTTGCGCTCAGGCTCAAGTTTGAGTGGTTCGTCGTGTTAGTTCGAAAGTGCCTACTACACAGCTCATTTCAAGATTCCGCTCAGCTTCCTCTGCGAGCATCTGCAGTGCCTGCGCGCCATCGACGATCATTCCGGCACCAACCGGATCGCCGGTCACAACGATTGCTGCGGTCCGCCGGGGAAAAGGGCATGGGCCCTACGTGTCTGCCTCTTCTTTGGTGCAACGCTCGTAAAATGTAAGCGCGCCAGCACAAGCTGCCGGCATCCGTCCCGCAAGACGCTCTTCGAGCGAAAGTTGCTGTTTACCTAGTTGACGCTGAGTTGCGGCGTCGATCTGATCTACATCTAAACCAAAGAACTCGTGCATCACAGGCTGGGCGGCAAGAATTCGTGATATCCCTACCAATTGGTGCGGGCTGCCTAGTACCTCAACGCTGGCTTCTGCTTCGACATCATCCGCTGCGAGAAACTCACGCACCCGCGCAAAGGTTGCACTGTTAGGCAATACTCCTATCGGCAGGAGGAAGATGCACACACCTCCGACAAGCATGCCCGGAAGCAACGCCAGACGCTCGAGTAAGTACCGCGTAAAACCTTCAACGACCGCTTCCTTCCGTAGGCTTAATACGGATTCATGCGTGCTGAATTCTAATCGCCCGCCGAGATGCTCGAAATCTAGCGGAGTTCCCTCAAGTACCGCCGACGACTGAGCCAATTCCAATTCGTAGTCATCGCCTAGATACTGCTTTGCGTACGCACCGATACCATCCGTCGCAGAGTTCCTGGCCTTCGTTCGGGCGTTGTCGTCCCCGATCCATTCGGCCCCGAGCCAGCGCTGACTGAGCTGTCGTAATTCTAGCGACGAATGGAGAATCACGAGGCGTATCGACTCTTCACCATTCCTCTGCCTGTCGCGCCAGTGTCGAACTTCGTGCTCCACCCCCGATGACAATCTGGCACGGTCGGCAAAAGGGCGATGTACCAGTAATGCGTCGGAGTTCGCAACGATTAGATGATCTCGATAAGGAATTTCATTAAAGATAAATCCCTCAAGAAAGCGGGTCAGTTCGCCTGTAAATACCTCCGTCGCGATTGGGCTATCTTCGGCCAAGATCGCAGTACGGTGCTCGACGTCATCGTCGAATAGTGCCTGTCCGCTGCCCGTAGCAATCAGGCCGACTCCATTTTGCATCAAGGGCCACCGAGGGCCCAGGTACGGCGAGCGATCGACAAGAGACTTCGCGTCTCGCCGCAGGGGATAGAAGCGCAACTCGTCAATTGCAGTCGGCATGATGCCTACAAGTTGCCCGTCCTCGCCAACAAGAGCAGGAATTTCGTTGCACTCGCGTACGCCGTCGGCCCAAAGATCACCATCATTGGCGCCGCTAAGAAGCTTTTGGTTTACGTCACGTCGATAGGCACTAATCGGGTGCGATACATACACGGTTCTCGGCCGGTTTCCGCCATTATCAGGAGCTTGCACCAGAGAACGAAGCACCTCGTAGGGGTGCTTTACGCCGAGTACGGTGAAACGTGCACCGAGAGCATGCGCTAAGGATTCTGCTGACAGCGCCTCCTGGTGCCGCCAGTTCAAGAGCAAAGTCAAGGTCTGTATGCATGTTTCCAACTCGGTCTGCTTGTCTAAGGATAGATTTTCGGCATTAGACCGCGCCGGCGCCGCTGGTAGGGCCTTTAGCGAGAACGATCTCCAGCGAAGTGTTCCTGACTCGGCATTAAGCGCGCCCGATGAAACATTGAGACGTTCGTACATGTCGAATACATCATCGATCAACTGAATGACCTCGGTGACTTCAAGGCCGTGCTCGCCCAGTACCGAAGCGATCAACGCAGCAGTTGAATAGAATTCGCTACGGTCGCTTCGATAAAGCGTCAGATGACAGACAAGCACGGTAATATGCTCGGGAACGATCGCGGTGACCGATGCCTCGAGGGCGCTCTTCCAGAGCGATAGTACCTTTGCTCGAGGAAAGGCCCTGGTCAAAGCAGCCATATCGGAACGGTTTGACCCACTCTTTCGGGTATTGACCGCTCGTCGATCTTGGTCATTTAGATTGGCTAGCATTTCCGACTCTATATCGATCACAGTGCAATTGTCGTCGGTCGATATGCGCGCGCCTGTCTCTGAAAGGAGACTACCCGGCGTACCCACTAGCAGCACTATAGGCATATTGTATTTTGCAGACCTGAGCTCTGGGGAGTCCGAAATCGCCCGGCGGTTACGCTCTTACTGACCGCGTATGCTCTGAGACATACGAGTTGACTCCATCTTCGATTTCCACATCCCCCACGAACGTATTTCCATCGAGATCAAGCGTTGGTTCGCCTGCCCCCGCCAGTTCCACTGAGTACGAAACCACGCCGACTGCACTCAGGCGCTGGCGCAACTTCTCGATCAATGGAGATTCCTGCTTCTCAGGAACCGAGAAACTTGCGATAGTCATGTTGCCCTTTCGATTGACGGTTTCGTCTCAAGTCGTGCCTTGAGTCGCTAGCTACTCGTTGTTCCGTAATTCAGTTCGTGTACCCGAAAGCAAGGTTGTCAGACCCCTCTGACAAGTAACGCAGCAAGTTGTCGGGCAGCCTCCGAAGCACATCCCGCGCAGGCCAACGGTTGGGGTCCGACGCCATCCGAAGAGTGTTGCTCACAAGACGCGGTCCCGCAGGCCGTCGGCACGATTCGTTGACGCGCCACCCGATCCGATTTGGTACAGCAACTGGTCATTCACGCCAGATCGACCCCTCCAAGCAGCTAAACTCAGAAACATTGTTTCTAGGTTTACACCGTAGGCCAAAGGTTAAGTAGATGTCAGGAACGACACAACGCGAGTCCCGCCGCGGGCCAAAGCCCAAGCTGGACCCTGGTACTCCTTCGGGGTACCGAGTGACGGATCGCGTACGGTTCGAGTTGGGCATGGCTTCGCTTTTCACCGGAACGAAGTCGTTACAAGACACCGTCGATCTTGCCGTCCGCGTGTTCTTGGACGGGCTTCATGCGAGGCCAGGCTTTTCACAGGCATTGCTCGACGCTGAGAAGAACCGGCAGCTTCGGCAGGGCATACCAGCGATCCATGGTCCCGAGGACAGCGAACTTTGACCATCGCGGTGGGGGCTTCGCCTTGTCTCGAGTTCGCTACGGGAGCTACCAGGTCCCGCGGCTAGCGGAATCATCGGGTGTCGAAATCTCTTCACCACGCGTGCCGCCCTGGCCCTGACCCTGGCCACGTTGACAGCACTCAGATTTCGGCGCGGGACGGGACTACCCGCACCGACAGTATGCAGAAATCGGGGTTAAGCCCCTGGTCAGACACTGCACAGGGAACATCACGAGACGTAATCGAAGTGACGACGACCTCGCAGTACTCACCTGAATACGTGCCCGCCTCGGGATCATATTCACGAAGTATCAACCGGTCACCCACACGGTAGTCACGGTCATTGCGCCGCAACTCGTGCGCGCGCTCCCCCGACACGATTGGCCGAAAGAACTCTGACCAGCTCTTCAGTTCATGTGTGCGGGCAGTCATGCTCGCTCGACCGGGATGAAATCAGAGAAGTCAAAGTTAAGGTGTGTGAGCCGGTCGGTACGAGGGACGCCTATCGTCGCCAATTCGAGGCCTTGCCAGGTTGACGGATCGATACTGTGCGCTGAGTCGTCAACCGGGTCTGATGGCCGCCAAAACTCTGTGTTCGCGATCCTTCCCGAGGTTGTTTGCGCGACTGTGGGCAGCGCTGCTAGGAAGCTGCTGCACATACGAATCACCTGGCCCAGTATCTCGTCGTCAACGAAAACGTTCTCGTCGTAACTATCAAGATAGACAACCCCCACGACATTCCCCGCGGGCCCGAACCGGGGGTGCGCACGCCCTAGTAGCGGTATCGCAGCAATAGACGCAACGCGGCTCGACATGGTCTGCGAAGCCTCGTCTAAGCTCATCGCCTTCATATCCGCCCTGAGCGCTGCCTTCGTCGCATCCTTCTTTGAGCGCACCACGCGGTCAAGCACAAACGCTGCGCCGATGGTGCCGTTGTGGACCGGAAACGTTCGGCCGGCCCGTCGACTCTCGGGCGAGACCACTAAACCTGGGTAGTCGCAGCACTGCTGGAGAACTACCTCGTCGCCGAAATACAGCGTGCGGTGCAGGGTTACCCGAAGTCGCGCCGATGATTCAGTCGTGCTGGCCACAAGCCCGTTGACTGCAGAGCAGAAGGCGGTTGCAATCGCTTCCGTCGGGCTTGGCAAATACTCTTTGCGCCAATGACCTTTAACAACGTTCGTTGTGCGTCGACGCCCACCGGGTTTGAACTCTGTCAGGCCTGGCATATCAAAGTAACCGCCCGGCCACACCGGGATATCCTCTTGATGGAAGTTGGCCGGATCGTCGAAGCAACGATCAACCAGGGCGTGAAGCGAGTCAGCTAATACGTCCTTGATTCCGGCCTTCTTCTCGGTGCCGTGGCGGATAATTATCCGGTGGTCGGGCACCGCGTGTTCTTTAGCAAGCCGACTCAAGTCCGCATCCTTCGGTGCTATGACCGGGGTGAATGCTCCACATCTGTACAGCAGGTAGGCGAGCAGCCTGTTCTGAAACGAAACGCGTTTATCCACAAATAGATTCGCGAAGCTTGGGTTTCTTACCCGCAAGAGCACTACAGTGTCCTGCCGAAGGCGCTCTCGAAGCCGTTCTTGAACCTGGGTGGTAGCTGCGGTCAACGAACCGTCCGACCACACTGCACGCAGTTCGTCAAAACCAGCACCATCGGGCGCTGCGTCCTGGATCCGGCGGAGGCGGCTTAGAAGCGCGTCTTGCTGGGAAAAGAGTTCCGCAAGAATTCGATCTTGACGAAAGTGCGAGATGCGGAGTCTGAACATGTCGATCATCGCTCCATCGCCGGAGCCCGACACGATGTAGGTACTTCGAGCTTGACCCAAATGCGGCTGGGCCAGAGTTTCGTTGCGCCAGTAGACAATACGAGCACCCGATTCCAGTCCAAATCCAACCGCAAGAACCACTATGTCGAACGGTTCGGAAGCGCCGAGCGCAAAAGGCCTTCCTGTAGCAGGAATCGACGGATCGGCGCTATCTCGCTGTTCACCAATCCACTCCACAGTCATCGCAAACGCGTCGGCGTCGTTGGACACCTGAATATGGCGGGTGTTGCAAAAGACGGTGACTGTCGGCGCTGGTGAAGTTGTGCCTTCAGGGGCTGGCTGCTCACTTCCTGCAATATCCGCCCACTCCTTTAAGACCTGAACTACTACATCTGACGCTCTGCTGGCTGTCCAGTTAAGTACAGGCAACGCAGCGCTATAGGCCTCGCTGCCCCGGCTCGGCCAGTCGTAGATGTGCGGGTGCAGCCACCTCGAGTCGCTGCCGTGCTGCAGTGGAAGTACTGTGTCGCGACGCTCGAAGATCATGATGTCTGCATTGACCCGCTTTTTAAGGAGTCCGGCAACAAAGGAGAGCCCGGCAAAGCCTGCACCGATCACCGCGACGCGTTTGCGCGAAAGGTCCTCGGCTTCCGAGGAACTGGACGCTCGGTCAACTGGCAACGCTCCAGACTCCACAAGCGCCCATGCCAAGTTGAGTGCCCTCGCCTGCTGGCTTAGAACTGTTATCCCTTTATCGAAGGTTCCGATTAGGAATGCAGACGTCCCCGGCAACTGGAACCGGGCCACGTGTTGGTCTGCGGTCTCGGATATCTCGGACTCTGCCACACCCGCCAACCCTAGTGTTCGTGATGCCGGGTTTCCGAGTGCTACGCACAGTTCGCCATATCGCCGATGCTGGCGGCGGCAAAGCCGAGGAGTTCGGTTGGGCTCGATTCTGCGGGACGGGACGCAGTCGGGTCCTATCCGTGGTGGTGGAGAGGCGGTTTCCTGCCGGTACTGAGAGCCGGCCAACGCCGTCTGTCGGTTGTGCGGCTCCAAGCAATCTGGTCGCCGGAGCTGTCCAACACTAGTCAGTGGCGGCGTTACTCCTTAGTCTCCTGATCGACGCGGCGGATGCCGTCCTAGGCACGCAGCCACCCGGGTTTGGGGGCTGTCGGCGTGGGCTTTTGAGTGAGCTCTGCTCGGCCGTCTGCGGTGGTTGACTGTGCGGCTCGATTGGAGATGGGCGGGAGGCATTTGATGCGGTCGCTGCGAACGTAATATTGGGACCTGTATGCCGTGTATGTCGTTTCGACAGCGGCGAACGTCCGGCACGTTAGGGCAATGACGCCACCACGAAACCTGCGATCGTCGAGACCGACGGTGAGGGAGGCATCCTCTTGCGAGGTCGTCGAACAGGCGTTTCCTGTTGCGAGAACTAGGACGGCAGCACCCTTCTTCACCCGGCAACGGTGGTCGCCTAGATCCAGTACGAACTTGACACCACGCCAGGCATTGCAGCGAACTCCTCTCTGCTGCAACGTCATCACCCACTGTTGGACGACCCGCCTCTATCACAGATGATGCACACACCTATAAAGCCCAACTATGTCTGCCAGCGCCACCAGCAGAGTTCTTCAGCGCAATGGCGGCTTCCCCGCAAGTCCTGTTGCTTCACGAACAACGAATGCCAGGGGTACCCGGTGACTTGTTGAAAAGCCCTTCGGGCTCTGGGTGCGTGCGTTCGCGGGTCACTTGTCCAGAGTTGCAGGAGCACAGTTTGTTTCGCTTGGTTCGGGCGGGAAGCCCCAGGAGAAGTGTGCGAGTGTTGGGCGTGACGTTGCACGTGTTAGTGACGTCGGCAGCAACCCACCACAGGGCGCGCAAGAAGAGAACAATCATAGTAAGGCTGAGCCGGATTGCTTCGATGATGTAGAACGTGATCTCGGAGTTCGAGTGCCCCGGCGCAAACCTGATCCCATGGATCGGCCCGATATCGACGTATTGCGTACGCCACAGGGTGGCGTGGGATTCGATGTTGGGATCCTTAGAGCTGTCGGCAACCGCTCGATTGGCCCCCCCGGTGGTGAATACCTGACACGAGCATGCGACCTTCAGCAGGCCGGTCGGAGACATACCGCGGATAAGCCCGCGTGGCGGCGCCCCGATAGTGGGGCAGCCAGTGTTCCAGCGAGTTCGTGGACATCGCAGCCAAATCGCAGTTACCTTGCCATATTGGTAAACCGCGAAAGATGCAGCTGGTGCGCGACCGTGACCGTACGCGTCGGTCCTGCACGATGTTTCGCGACAATCAGGTCAGCTTCACCACCGCGCGGGTCATCAGTCTCGAAGGCATCGGGCCGATGTAGCAAAATCACCATGTCGGCATCTTGCTCAATGCTACCGCTCTCACGTAGATCAGCTAACATCGGTTTCTTGTCAGTACGCTGTTCAGGTCCGCGGTTCAGCTGGCTCATCGCCACCACCGGGACTTCCAGTTCCTTCGCCAAAAGCTTGATCTGCCTTGAGAATTCGGAGACTTCCTGCTGGCGCGACTCGACCTTCTTGCCCGACGTCATCAGCTGTAGGTAGTCGAGCACGATCAGTCGCAAACCCGCCTTCTGGTGCAGCCGGCGGGCCTTCGCGCGGATCTCCATCATCGTCAGGTTCGGTGAATCATCGATATACAAAGGCGCTTCACTGATTTCGCTCATCCGGCGCGCCAGGCGCGTCCAGTCGTCGTCCGTCATCCGGCCCGACCGCATATCGGCCAGCTTGATCTTGGCCTCCGCCGACAGCAGCCGCATCACGATTTCGGACTTGCTCATTTCCAGTGAGAACACGATGCTCGGCAGCCGGTTCTTGATCGAGCACGACCGCAGGAAGTCCAGTCCCAACGTCGAGTTGTGGGTCGGGACCATCGCCCTCCCCGCGAGGTACATGTGGTCGCCGTTGTCGACCTCGACGCACCGAACCGGAACGCTGGCGATCGGCCGAACGTCGGTGATGAAGCGCGATGACACGAGTGCTGTGCCGCCGGCTCGTCGTTCCTTGTGCAGCAGCGCTTTCCGTGGCAATTGGAAGACGACGTCGTCTGTGCAGAAGCTCAGTGTGGAACTGTCTTCACGCCGGCAACCGTAACCAAGGCCGACGATGAGCTCGAAGACATCATCGGCGAGCTGCTGGTTCGTCGTCGAAAACCTGACGGCCCCATCGTTGCCCACCGATCCGGCTGTGTCCAAGAGTCCAGCGAGCAACGCCCGTCGCTGGGCTTCGGACGCACGGCGGTGCCCAGCGGGAATGCGCGTGGCCTTGAGAGCCGCACCCTCGATCCCCTCGGCTTCGACACGCATGACAATCTCGGGATCCGTGCTGGTCGCGTCTCCCAGCCCCGCACCAAGGGTGTACGACGGCACGGGCAGCTCGCAATCCGCGGCCTGTAGCGGGTTGGTGTTGGTCACCAAGTGGTTCAGACGCAGCGTCTCGGCGATCTCGCGCGTCGTCCGGACGGCCGACTTCCGCGACGCCCGGGTGTCCGTCAGCCACTGGTGCTCGGCATCCGCGATCAGCACTGTGCCGTCGGAGAATTCGACCTCGTAGCAGGGCCGGCCGACCATGATGTCGGTTGCCGCCACCACCCGCGTGGGCCGTCCGTCGGCATCGATCAGGTAATCCCCGACCTTGACCTCGCCCATCGTGGTCCAGCCCGTCGGCGTCGGCAGGGGCGTGTCCAGCGCGAGGGCCTTGCCCATACCGGGCCTGGCCGCCACCACGATCATCTGACCGGGATGCAGCCCGTTGGTCAGCTCGTCGAGTTCGGTGAAGCCCGTCGGCACACCCTTGGAAATTCCGCCGTTGGAGGCGATGGCGTCGATCTCGTCCATCGTCGGCTGCAGCAGGTCTTCCAGTGGGAGGAAGTCCTCGGCGGTCCGTCGCTCGGTGACGTCGTAAATCTCGGCCTGCGCACGGTCCACGATCTCGTTGACATCGGCGCCCTCGGCACCGGCGTAGCCGTACTGCACCACCCGCGTGCCGGCCTCCACCAGCCTCCGCAACAACGCCTTCTCGGCCACGATGCCCGCGTAGTACCCGGCGTTGGCCGCGGTCGGCACCGTCGAGATCAGGGTGTGCACATAAGGCGCACCGCCAACACGGCGCAGCAGACCACGGCGATCCAGCTCGGCGGCCACAGTGACCGCGTCCGCGGGCTCACCGCGCCCGTAGAGGTCCAGAATCGCGTCATAGACGTTCTGATGGGCGGGGCGGTAGAAGTCGCCGGGGCGAAGCCGCTCCAGCACGTCGGCGATCGCGTCTTTGGACAGCAGCATGCCGCCCAACACCGACTGCTCGGCAGCGAGATCCTGAGGGGGCTGGCGACCGAAATCCTCGGACGGAGGAGGACTGCCCATTCCGGACTGTCCGAGATCGTCAACGACCGCCATCGGGTTATCCCCACCTCCGTCTAAAGCCGGTCGAACGTCAGTTCGATGCACAATCGGAGGTCTACCCCACACCCCCGACAAGTACTCGTCGCGGCGGTGATGACCGGCACCGCCGACGGCTCACGCTAGACGTTGCTGGAGCCCTCGCAAACCAAGCCTGTTGATGAACCTGTTAGTGGCTTGTGGATAGCTCGGGAAACTAGTGTTGAGTCGTTGGGGAGAACCTGTGGACTACTAACCAATTTTGTGCCATCTGCCCAGATGAGAGCAGGGTAGTCCCTGGTACATGCTGTGGATGGCAAGTTCCCCGGCGTGTCGGCCTCGGTTGCGATCTCGGGCGTGTTGTGTTGCCGGAGGTTATGCACAAGGTTAACGGCCGGTTAGATTTGCTGGGAATCCCCGCCAAAATGTGTTCGCCAGAAATGCAGCAATTCCCCGAGAGCGACCGCGAAGGGCCGCCACTCGGGGAATTGACGCGTATGGCTAACTTTGTGCGACGACGTCGACGGTCAGGTCGACGTTCACCTCAGGGTGGAGATGCACCGCAACGGTGTGGGTGCCAGTCGCCTTGATATGAGCCTTGGGCAGCTGCACGGTGCGCTTGTCCAAGTTGGGACCGCCGGCCTTCTTGATCGCCGTGACGATGTCGTTGGCGGTCACCGAACCGAAGAGCTTGCCCGAGTCCCCTGCGCCGGCCTTCACCGGTAGCTGGATCGGGCCCAGGGCTGCGATGGCAGCCTTGATCTCGTCGGCGTGCGCACGGTCGCGCACGGTCTTGGTCTCGCGGGCCCGGCGGATCTCGTCGGCCTGCTTCTGCGCACCGCGGGAGGCCGCGATGGCCAGGCCGCGCGGCAGCAGGTAGTTGCGGCCGTACCCGTCTTTTACTTCAACGGTGTCACCGGCAGTGCCGAGGTGTTCGACCTCAGCGGTCAGGATCAGCTTCATCTCGATACTTCCGTTCTCTACCGTGCCGCCGACGTGAACGGAAGCAGAGCAACCTCACGTGCGTTCTTGACGGCGATCGCGATGTCGCGCTGGTGCTGCACGCAGTTACCAGTCACCCGGCGGGCGCGGATCTTGCCGCGCTCGCTGATGTAGGTGCGCAGCAACTGGGTGTCCTTGTAGTCGATGTCCTGCCCCTTCTTGGAGCAGAAAATGCACTTGCGGGTCTTGACCGGCTTTTCCGGTGCCGGACGCCGCTTATTGGTTTTGGCCATGGGTCAATCTCTTTCGTTCTTCAGATGGCGCGCTTGTGGCGCGCAAAGGTTTTTAGATCAGAAAGGCGGTTCGTCGTCGCCACCGGCGAACGAGCCCGACGCCGGGGCGCTGCCCCACGGATCGTCTGCGGGCGCATCGCTGGCCGCTGCCGCCGGACGGGAACCCCCGCCACCGCCGCCGCCACCACTGCCGCCGCCGAAGCCGCCGCCTCCGCCACCACTGCGCGAGGCCTTGTTGACCTTGGCGGTGGCGTACTTCAGCGACGGGCCGATCTCGTCGACCTCGACCTCGTAGACGGTGCGCTTCTCACCCTCACGGGTTTCGAAGGACCGCTGCTTGAGCCGACCGGTCACGATGACCCGCGAACCCCGGGTGAGGCTTTCGGCCACGTTCTCGGCCGCCTCACGCCAGATGTTGCAGCGCAAGAACAGCGCTTCGCCGTCCTTCCACTCCGAGCTTTGGCGGTCAAAGATCCGCGGTGTAGACGCCACCGTGAAATTGGCGACAGCTGCACCGGACGGGGTGAACCGAAGTTCGGGGTCGGCGGTCAGATTTCCGACGACGGTAATGGTCGTGTCACCGGCCACAAGGTCCTCCTGGCATAGGCGGATGAATTCACCGCGAGCCTACGTAACAGCTCCGACGCGCGGCGAGGTATCCACTCAGTGACTAGTGCTTATCGGTCCGCATCACCTTGGTCCGCAGCACCGACTCGTTCAGGTTGAGCTGACGGTCGAGCTCGGACACGGTGGCCGGTTCGGCCTTCACATCGACGACGGCATAAATGCCCTCGGCGTGCTTGGCGATCTCGTACGCCAGGCGGCGCCGACCCCAGATGTCGACCTTGTCGACCGAGCCGCCGTCAGTGCGGACAACGTTCAGGAACGTATCCAGAGACGGAGCTACGGTGCGCTCGTCGAGAGTGGGGTCAAGGATGACCATGATTTCGTATGGACGCATGGAACCTCATCACCTCCTATGGTCGTTAACGGCCGCGGTCGATCCGCGGCAGGAGAGTCGCCTGCGTCGGCAACTGGGCCAGGTTACAGGCATAGGCCCTGATCTGCGAAATCAGCTCCGCTGGCCGTAGTACTCCAACGCCAGCTGCACCGTCGCATCCGAGGCTTTGCCCAACGCGCCGGCGTCAAACGGCGGCTGCGGGTCGTACTCGATCATCAGCTGGCTGGCCTTGGCGGCCTCCGGACCGACCAGCAGCTCGACCAGCCGCAACCCCATGTCGATACCGCTCGAGACGCCCGCTGCAGTAATGAGGCGCTGCGGCAGGTGCTCGACGACGCGGTCCGGGGTGTAGATGGCACCGAACGACTCGAGCAGCTCGGTGGCGCGCCAATGCGTGGCCGCCGTCAGTCCGGTCAGCAGGCCCGCGGCGGCGAGCATCAGGCTGCCGGTACACACCGACGTGGTGAACACGGTGTGCCGGTGCACCTCACGAATCCAGTCGAGGACGCCGGTGTCCTCGACCAGGGTGCGGGTGCCGATCCCGCCGGGGAACACCAGCACGTCGGGTCGGCTGACCTCGTCGAAGGTGGCGTCACAGGTCAGCCCGAGCATGCCGTTGTCGCTGCGGACCTCACCGCGCTGCTGCCCGACGAAGACGACATCGATCGACGGGATCCGCTGCAGCACCTCGTAGGGGCCGATCGCGTCCAGTGCGGTATTACGCGGGAACAGCGCTATCGCGACTTGCATCCGGTGCCTCTTGCTGTTCGAGCGGAACGGCGGCCGTTGCCCGTGGGCGCAGCCAGCGTGGGAACCCTTGCGGGAGTGCGTCTTCCGCACGGTCGAACACTCCCCCGGCCGGATCGTCGACCCGGCCGTTCCAGCGCACCAGATCCAGGTCCGGCCGGTAGATCTGGCGTACCACCAACACCATCAGCCCGACCACCGCGAGGTCGCGCAACAACACGGTCGCGGTGAACCACTGCTCGGGCAGGCCCTTGTTGCCCTCGCCGTACAGGTAGTACATCCGCGGCACCCAGACCAGCATGTCAACGGTCATCCACGCCAACAGGATTCGCCGGTGCGGCAGCGCCAGCACCGCCAGCGGCACCAGCCACAGCGAGAACTGCGGACTCCACACCTTGTTGACCAACAGGAACGCTGCCACGGTCAGGAACGCCAGCTGCGCCACCCGCGGCCGCTGCGGCGCGGTCAGCCCGATGTAGGCGATTGCCGCACAACACAACAGGAACACCACCGCGATGACGGCGTTGAGGATCACCGGCGGCTGCCAGAACCCGAGATTCGCATCGAAGCCGTCCCAACCGGTGAACGACTTCACCACGTTGTACAGCGAGTCCATGTCGTCACCGCGCCGAGAGTTGAGCCGAAAGAACTCCGACCAGCCGCGCGGAAACAGCACCATCACCGGCAGATTGACCACGAACCAGGCACCGACCGCGGCCACCACCGTCTTCGCGGCCTCGGGCACCCGGTCGCTGCGGATCGCCAGCACCACCAGCGGCAGCAACAGCAGCACCGGATATAACTTGGCGGCCACCCCGAGCCCGATCAAGACGCCGGCCAGCACCGGCCGCCGCCGTGCCCACGCCAGCAGACCGCCGATCGCTAAAGCCGTTGCCAGCGCGTCGAAGTTGGTGAACACCTGGAACACCAGCACCGGCGATGCGGCCACCAGCGCGGCGTCCCAGACGCGTCGGCCCGCCAACCACGACGACGCCCACACCGTCGCCAACCATGCCAGCGCCAGACCGAACGCCGCGAAGTTGAAGAACATCACCACTTCGGCGATCACCGGCAGCGACGCCATCTTGGCGACCGCGGTGTAGGTCTTGGCCAACGCCATCGACACGTACTGGTACACCCCGGTCAGCACCGGATACTCCATGTAGCGGACCGCGGGCTTGCCGTCGTACCGGGTCTGCGGCCGGCCGCTGGAATCCGTCTCGATCCAGCTCGACTTGTACGGAAAACGCCCCTGGCTCAACAACTCCGCGCCGTAGAGCGGCACGGTGTCGGAATAGCAGAGCTCGAAGTAGGCCCGTTGGTTCTGCCAGTTCGCCACTCGCTGATCGGGCGGCCCCGTACCGACGGTCTGCAAACACGGCGCCTTGGTGGACCAACCCAGTGCCAGCACCACCAGCGCCATCATGAACATCACCCGCAGCGGGGTGAACACCCGAGTCCGGCCGATCAGTGCGTGCCGGCCCACCGGGCCGCCCACCACCTCCGAGAGCGCGGCGCCCAAAGTATCGGTGCGGCTTGGCTTGTCACGGTCGTTGACACTGCGCAGGTCGGCGGCCAGCGGTTGTGGTGACACCGTGGCTCGGCCCGCACCCACTAACACACCGCCGGCCGGCGCATCGGCCGGCCGGTCGGCCAAAGAGTCCTGCGGTTGGTCCTCACCAACACCGCCGTCGATCACGGCGGCGGAGGCGGGAGCGGAGCGTTTGGGTCACCCGGCACGGCCGGCGGCGGCGCATCCGGAGCCCCCGGCACGCCGGGCGGCGCGGGCGGGCCGGCGGGCACGGTGATGGTCGTCGGCGGGCCGAGCGGAATCGTGATGCCCGGTGCGACTTCGATACTGGGCTGGATCACCTGTATCGACGGCGGCGGAGGCGGCGGCGGGGGTGCGGCCGGGACACCGGCATAGCCGCCGATCTCGGTCGGCTTGGGGAACGTCTCGTTGTCGGTGCCCTTCAGCGCGCCATCCATCGTCGACTTCCAGATGTCGGACGGTATGCCGGAGCCGTACACCTGGCCACCGCCCTTGGTGACCAAGGGCTGGGTGCCGTCGGTGGTGCCCACCCACACCGCCGTCGCCAGCGATGGCGTGTAGCCGACCATCCAGGCGTCGCGGTTGGCGTCGGTGTCGCCGAGCTGATTGGTTCCGGTCTTGGCCGCAGACGCCCGCCCACCGGCCAGGTTGTGCCCGTTGGACCAGCCCGCGATCGGCTGCATGGCCGCAGTCACGTTGTCGGCGACCGCTTTCGGGATGCGCTGCTCACCGCTGTTGTCCGAGGTGCCGGCGTCGAAAAGCACCTCGCCGCGGGAGTTGACGACCTTCTGTACGAAGTGCGGCTTGTGGTAGACGCCGGAGGCGGCCAGGGTCGCGTACGCCGATGCCATGTCGAGCACCCGGGTCTGGTACTGCCCCAGCACGACACCGTTGTTGGGCGGTCCGCCCTTGCCGTCCTCGGACAGCGTGTGATCCACGCCAGGGAAGCTCTCGGCAATGCCTGCGCTGTGCGCGGCGTCGGCGACGTCACTCGGACCGTTCTTGAGCTTGAGCATCAACCGGTAATAGGACGTGTTCAGCGATCGCTTGAGCGCCTCGGCGATGTTGCAGACACCACAGCCTTCACCTTCGACGTTGGTGATCGTGATGCCGTTGAGGTTCACCGGCGAGCTGTCCACCTGGTAGCCCAGCCCGATGCCTTGTTCGAGCGCGGCCACCAACGCGAACACCTTGAACGACGAGCCCGTCGGCAACCCGGCCTGGGCGAAGTCGAAGCCCTGGGCGTCCGAGCCACCGTAATAGGCCTTCACTCCACCGGTTTTCGGATCGACAGACGCGACCGCCGAGCGCATATCCGGCATCTGGCCGTCAAGATATTTCGTCACCGCGTTCTCGGCGGCCTGCTGCGCCTGCGGGTCGATCGTCGTGGTGATCTGCAGGCCCTGGGTGTTCAGGGTCTGCTCATCGATGTTGAACAGATCGAGCAGTTCCTTGCTGACCTGACGTTCGATGAGGCCATTAGGTCCGGTGGTGACATTGGCCGCGCGGGCCTGCTCCGGCGGCACCGTCGGCGGGAAGACCTGTTGAGCGCGTTCCTCTTTGGACAGCGCACCCATGGACACCATGCCGTCGAGCACCCAGTTCCAGCGCCTGGCCGCGCCGTCGGGATCGATCGCCGGGTCCAGCGTCGACGGCCGCTGGATCAGTGCCGCCAGCAGTGCGCCCTCGGCGACCGTCAGCTGTTCCACCGGCTTGTCGAAGTACGCCTTCGCGGCGGCCGAGATGCCGTAGGCGCCGCGGCCGAAATAGATGATGTTCAGGTACGCCTGCAGCACTTGGTCTTTGGACCACTCGCCCGACATCTTCGTGGAGATGACGAGTTCCTTGGCCTTACGCACCACGCCGCCGATACCCGACCGGGCGTCGCCGACGAGCGCGTTCTTCACGTACTGCTGGGTGATCGTCGAGCCGCCCTGCAGGTCACCGCCGAAGAGGTTGTTCTTGATCGCCCGGGCGAAGCCCGAGAACGAAAAGCCCGGGTTGGTATAGAAGTCGCGGTCTTCGGCGGCCATCACCGCGTTACGCATCGAAACCGGTATCTGGTCGATGCTGACGTCGACCCGGTTGCCCTCGGGGGGAACGATTTTCGCCAGCTCTGAGCCGTCGCTCGCCAGGATCGTCGACACCTGATTGGTCCGCAGGTCACCTGGCTGGGGCACCTTGACGATCATGTAGGCCATGCCGAAGGTGATCAGCGGCAGCACGACCACCAGCACGACCGCGATGTACATCGAGCGGCGCACCCACTTCCAGTTGACCTGCTGGGAGAAGCTCGGCGGCTTCGGCGGTGGCGGGCCGCCCGGTCCCCCGGTCCTCGGCGGTGGAGGTGGCGGCGGGAACTTCGGCGGGGGCGTGCCGTCCATGGCCGCCTTGACGACGTCGATCGGGTCGCGCAGCGGCACCGTGTCGTCGCGGATCGGCTCCATGATCGATGTCAGCCGGTCGTCAGGCGGCACCTGCCGGCGAGGCGCGGTGCGGGCCGGACCGGGTGAATCGCTGGCGCCGGCTACCGGGAACTTGTTGGTCGGCGCCTCGTGTTTACCGGACGCATCATCGGACCCTGATCCCATTCGGTTGTCAGTGCCAGGCCCGTCGCGACGCCCTTCGCTATTCACTGGCCGTACGCGCGCCGGAGCGCGCCGTCTGGGTGCTCCGGCGTCCCCGCGTCCCGTTGGTAGGACGTGGCGCTCCGAGCACATAGGACTTGACCAAGTGATTCCATTCGCAGGTGCGGCATACCTCCACCACGTGTACCGAAAACTCGTCGAACCGGGTCGCCAGCAATACCAGCTCCTCGGCGGTGCGCGCCGACCCGCTTACCGCGCCCAGGTGATCACCGAAAACCCAGGACACCAGCGTGAGCGGCTCCTTGCGGCAGATCGGGCACATCACCGAGCTGGGCTTGCCGTGAAACTTGGCGGCGCGCAACAGATAGGGATTGGCGTCGCAGACCTCGGTCACACCGGTGCGGCCGGAGTAGACCTCGGCCAGCAGGGAGCGTCGCCGAAGGGCGTAATCCACCACCTGTCGCTGCAATCGCACGTTGACCAGAGTACGTCGGGGATCTGGGCACCGGCGTGCAACCGGGTCGCGAGTGGCCCGGAATTCGCGCCTGGTCTGCGCTCTTGCCTGCCGAACTCTTACGATCAACGCCGTGGCGACTTCCCAGACGGCCAGCACGCGAGCGAAGGACGCTGACCGCAACGACACCTGCCAGATCCTGGACACCGCGCTGTCCGAAGGCCAGCTGTCGATGAGCGAGCACCAGCAGCGGGTCAAGGCGGCCACCACCGCCGCCACCCTCGGTGATCTGAAGTCGCTGGTCGGCGATCTTCAGACCGGCAATTCGCCGGTGCAGCTGCCCACGCTCAACAAACCGCGGCTGGCCCGAGTCGGGGGTACCGGCGGCGGTTGGGGCATCCGCGCCGCGGTCGCCGCAGTGCTGGTCCTGCTGGGCGTGGGGATCGGTTGGGGGCTGTACGGCAACACCCCGTCGCCGCTGAACTTCACCTCCGACCCCGGCGCCAAGGCCGACGGTGTGGCGCCCGTCGTGCTGACGCCGCCACGCCAGCTGCAGTCGCTCGGCGGCCTGACCGGACTGCTCGAGCAGATGAAGAAGAAGTTCGGCGACACCAACGGCTACCGGCTGGTCATCTACTCGGACTACGCCTCCCTGGACCGGCCCGATCCCACCGATGACCGCCGCACGCTCAACTACTTCTATCGCGGCGGCTGGGACGACCCCAGCACAGGCTCGAAGGGCAACGGCGCCGTCGTGGTGGATCTGGCCAAGTTCGACGCCAAGGTGGTGGTCGGCGTGCTGCGCGGAGCGCCTGAGACGCTGAACATCAAGCCCTCCGACGTGAAGAACACCTATCTGATCGTCGAGCCGAGCGGCGACTCAACCGCTCCCGGCACGGTCTCCATCTCGATCTACGTCTCGAGCGACTTCGGCAGCGGCTACATCGAGCTCAACGCCGACGGTTCGATCAAGCGGATCAACTACCCCTAGTCACCTCGCGTGACCCTGGCATGACGCTCGGCGCTGAACCGCATCCAAGTAGCGCCGAATATATCGCTCCGATACTATCGCCAGAGGTGTCGAAGCGTCGTAACGGCCTAGCAAAGGAGGTGACCCGATGTTGGAGCTTGCCATCTTGGGTCTTCTCCTCGAGTCCCCCATGCACGGCTACGAACTGCGCAAGCGACTGACGGGCTTGTTGGGGGCGTTCCGCGCTTTTTCCTATGGCTCGCTGTACCCGGCGTTGCGCCGGATGCAGACCGACGGGTTGATCGTCGAGGACACCGCACCCGCGGGAGCGACGGTGTTGCGCCGCGCCCGCCGGGTGTACCAGCTGACCGATACCGGACGCCAGCGGTTCGCCGAGCTGGTGGCCGACACCGGTCCGCAGAACTACACCGACGACGGCTTCGGTGTGCACCTGGCGTTCTTCAATCGCACACCGGCCGAGGCACGGATGCGGATCCTTGAAGGCCGCCGGCGCCAGGTGGAAGAACGCCGCGAAGGTCTGCGGGAGGCCATCGCCCGAGCGAGCAATTCGCTCGACCGCTATACCCGACAACTGCATCAGCTGGGTCTGGAGTCCAGCGAGCGGGAAGTCGTGTGGCTCAACGAGCTGATCGCCGCTGAGCGGGTGGCCCAGAGCCATCCAGACCAGGCCTGAACGCGGCCACCGAAGTACCTGAACAGCAGCCAGCAGAAGTACGAGTTAGGAGAACGTCCCATGACGGAGCACAACGGAGCATCGACAGATGTACGGGTCGCCATCATCGGCGTCGGTAACTGCGCATCCTCACTGGTCCAGGGCGTGGAGTACTACAAGGACGCCGACCCGAATGCCACCGTCCCCGGCCTGATGCACGTGAAGCTCGGTCCGTACCACGTGCGCGATGTGAAGTTCGTCGCCGCGTTCGACGTGGACGCCAAGAAGGTCGGCTTCGACCTGTCGGAGGCGATCTACGCGTCGGAGAACAACACCATCAAGATCGCTGACGTGCCGCCGACCGACGTCGTCGTGCAGCGCGGCCCGACCCTGGACGGCATCGGCAAGTACTACGCCGAGACCATCGAACTCTCCGACGACCAGCCCGTCGACGTCGTCAAGATTCTCAAGGACAACAAGGTCGACGTGTTGGTGTCCTACCTGCCGGTGGGCTCCGACGAGGCCGACAAGTTCTACGCACAGTGCGCCATCGACGCCAAGGTCGCGTTCGTCAACGCGCTGCCGGTGTTCATCGCCTCTGATCCGGTCTGGGCCAAGAAGTTCGAGGACGCAGGTGTCCCGATCGTCGGCGACGACATCAAGAGCCAGGTCGGCGCGACCATCACCCACCGTGTGATGGCCAAGCTCTTCGAAGACCGCGGCGTCACGCTGGACCGCACCTATCAGCTGAACGTCGGCGGCAACATGGACTTCAAGAACATGCTCGAGCGCGAGCGCCTGGAGTCCAAGAAGGTCTCCAAGACCCAGGCCGTCACGTCCAACCTGACCGGCTCGCTGGCCAACAAGATCGAAGACAAGAACGTCCACATCGGACCGTCGGACCACGTCGCCTGGCTCGACGACCGCAAGTGGGCCTACGTGCGGCTCGAGGGCCGCGCCTTTGGCGATGTGCCGCTGAACCTGGAATACAAGCTCGAGGTGTGGGACTCGCCGAACTCGGCCGGCATCATCATCGACGCGGTGCGTGCGGCCAAGATCGCCAAGGACCGCGGTATCGGCGGCCCGATCATCCCGGCTTCGGCCTACCTGATGAAGAGCCCGCCCAAGCAGCTGCCCGACGACATTGCGCGGACGCAGCTCGAAGAGTTCATCGCCGGCGAGTAATCGTCAGGATTCACCCGAAGTCCAGGGAAATCCCTGATTCGGTGGGCCCGTCTGCGGCATTAACGTCGTGGACGTGGATGTCTGCGCCCCGCCGCCCCTGCGTTTTTTGGCGGAGTGGTACGCAAGCGAGTTGACGACTGCCACGCCGGAGGACGTCGCCGCGCGGCTTGACGCGGCAACGGCGACAGCCAGCGCCGAAGGATCTGCGGTGCAGCTACTGGTCACGGTTTCGGTGCCGGCGGATGACGTGGTGTACGGCGTCTTCGCCGCCGACACCGCCGAGGCGGTGCTGGAAGCATGTCGGCGGGTCGACTGGCCACCGGACCGCATCACCGGTGATGTGCGCGAACACATCCGGGTTCCGGAGCAATTCGGCCCAGCGCTGGCCTGAAGTCCGTCCGGAACTCGAACTCGGCCACCGGTAACCCCGCTGAGCTGCGATCATTGTCGTCGTGCCTGCACCAACCCGCCGCGGTGACAACGTGTCGCGGCAGGTGGGGCAACTGCTCACCCAGCTTGTGAGCGGTCCGGCCGGGTTGGTCTTCGAGGGTGTCGCCGGCATCGGCAAGACCACCGCGTGGGCCGACGCGCTCCGCCTCGCCGAGGCGCACGGGGTGCGGGTGCTTTCCGCCCGGGGTGCGGCCGCCGAGGCCAAGCTTGCCTTCGCGGCACTGGCCGACCTGCTGGCAGATGTCGAGCCGGCGGACTTCGCCACGCTGCCCGCTCTTCAGCAGGTGGCGCTGAACCGGGTGCTGCTGCGCGCCGACGACGGCCCGCCCACCGACCAGCGGGTGGTCGCGGCGGCATGGCTGTCACTGCTCGAGCATCTGGGATCGACATCCCCGGTATTGGTCGCCCTCGACGATCTGCAATGGCTCGACGCCCCGAGCCAGACCGTTATCGCTTTCGCGATCCGCCGCCTCAAGGGTCCGGTCGGGGTCCTGGGCACCGTGCGCACTGGGGACCCGGACGGCGCGGACAGCTCGTGGCTGCAACTACCCCATCCCCTTGTCGTCGCCCGGGCGTCGTTGGCCCCGATGAGTCTGGGCGCGCTGCACGCCATGATCCGGGAACGCCTGGACCGCACGCTGCCTCGGCCGCTGATCACTCAGATCCACCGGATTTCCGGTGGCAACCCGTTTTTCGCGCTCGAACTGGCCCGAACCGTCGACGATCCGTCCGCGCACCGGGACGTGGCGATGCCGGGTTCGTTGACCTCGGTCGTCGCCCACCACCTCGGCACTCTCAACGCCCAACACACGCACGTGCTGCTGGCCGCCGCCTGCACGATCGACCCGACGGCCGCGCATTTGGCCTTGGTCACCGAGATCAGCGTCCAGCAGATGATCGACCTGCTCGAAGATGTCGAGGCCCGCGGCATCGTCACCTTCGACGGCAACCTGGTGCGGTTCGTCCATCCACTGCTCGCACACGGGGTGTACACCCAGGCCAGCGGCGCGCAGCGACGCGCGATGCACCGGCGCCTGGCGGCGGTGACCGATCAGCCCGAACTTCGGGCCCGCCATCTGGCGTTGGCCGCCGTTGGCGCCGACGACGAGGCGCTGCAGGCGCTGGATGCGGCCGCGGACACCGCCGCCGCCCGCGGATCACACAGCGGCGCAGCCGAACTCATCGACCTCGCCATCAATTTGGGTGGTGACACAGCCGTCCGAAGGCTGCGCGCGGCCGAGTTCCATTTTCGTGCCGGCGCCCTTGATACCGCCGACGAACGACTGGGATCGATCGCTGACGCGTTTCCGGCAGGCATTCTGCGCGCCGTTGCGTTGCTCCTGCGCGGAGCGGTTTTCGGCTATCGCGACGGATTGGTCCGTGCCATCGACGTGCTCAGCGCCGGGATTGTCGAGGCCGGCGACATCCCGGCGTTGCGACTGCAGGGACTTCTGCTGTTGTCGCTGGCCGTCGGATTGACCGGAGACCTGAAGACGTCGCTCGACCACGCCCGCGCCGCCCTGGCCGACGCCGAGACACTCGGCGACGGGGGCCTGCGCAGTCAGGCGCTGACGCTGACCACGCAGGTGGGTTTCATCTACGGGTTGGGCACCGACATGCCAACCTTGCACACCGCGATGGAGCTCGAGGATCCTGCCGGGGGCGCACCGGCGACATTGCAAGCCAGCGCAATCGAAGCGTTGCACCGCGCGTGGATCGGCGATCTGCACGATGCTCGCACCAAGATGATCGCCGTCAAACGCCGGTGCGACCAACGCGGTAGCGACGTCGACGTCGTCTGGGCCAGTGAACAGCTCGTCATGATCGACGTGTGGCTGGGCCGTTACGACGACGCCGCGCGCACGGCCGACGACATGCGGGGGCTCGCCGACCAGATCGGTGGTCATCTGACCGCCATCACGGCCCTGACCTGTCAGGCCACCGTCGCCGCCCACACCGGCCGCACCGAGGACACCCGTCTCCTCGTCCGTGCCGCGATCGACGCGGCGAACGACAGCGGCCTCGCGTTTTACACGCTGTCTCCGACATCCGCTCTGGCCTTCGTGGAAATCTCGCTCGGTGATCACGAAGCCGCATTGACTACGTTGCGACCGGTGCTGGACACCTTCGATCCCGAGCACGGCACCGAGATCATGGTGGGCTCCCACCTGCCGGACGCCATCGAGGCACTGGCCGCCACTGGGCAGATCGACGAGGCGCAGCGACTCGTTATGGCGTTGGAAGACAACGGGACTCGGCTCGATCGGCCCTGGATGCTTGGCGCAGGCGCGCGCGGGCGAGCGCAGATCCTTGCCGCCCGTGGCGATTTGGATGCGGCAGAAGAGCACGCCCTGCTCGCCGTCGAGCACCACATGAAGGTGCCGATGCCCTTCGAAATGGCCAGAACCCAACTTCTCCTCGGGCAGATCCAACACCGTCGCCGACGCCGGGTGGCCGCCAGTACCTCATTGACCGCGGCCCTGCGTACCTTCGAAGAGCTGGGCAGTCCGTTGTGGGCCGTTCGCGCCGAGACTCAGCTGAAGCGCTCGTCGTCCACCTCGTCGGCCGGAACCAGCCTGACCGCCGCCGAGCAAAGCGTCGCCAAACACGCCGCGGCCGGGCTGTCCAACCGCGAGATCGCAGCCGAACTGTTCTTGTCGACCAAGACCGTCGAGATGCGCCTCAGCACTGTCTACCGCAAGCTCGGGATCCGCTCCCGTGCGCAGCTCTTCGCTCGACTAGCGGCCAAACCCGAGCCCGACGGCCCGAACTAGATCCCCCGCCAGCAAAGTCCAGGGAAATCCCTGTATCGGCGCGAGGGCCACGTTGCCTAGCGTGGTTGTTGTCCGGCAAAGGTGCTCTGGAAGCGGGGACCATGGCATCAGTGGCTACGTGCCGGAGCCGTCACCGTGGGGGGAGCAGTGACGGTGAGCCCCCGATGTCGCCACCGCAACACCCGCTGATTCGAATGGGGGAGGAATCAGCGGGCGGGCGGTGGCGATATCGGGAGTGGCATCAAGCCCCGCGGACGAAGCCCATGTCGTCGGCGATCACCGTTGACGGGCCGACCGGCAACTGTTCGGCGCCGTCGGCGCGAACTTTGACGAAGTCCAGCCGGTCGGTCGACACCTTCCGCAGCAGATCCTCGAACGCCATTGTCGTCAGTTGCTCACCGGGGCAACGCCGGTAGCCGAAACCGAACGGCGCGAAACCCGCGTGGTCGCACACCGGCATCGGCTGGCCGTCGACCACCCCGAACACCGTCCCGAAACCGCTGTTGCGCAACGCTGCCGAGCGTCCGTCCCGGACCGGCCACTCGACCGGGTTGAACGGGCAGTTGGCCAGCCCCATCTGGTTGATCCGGGCCTGGTCGATTTGCGCACTGGTCGGTGCCTTCGTGTAGCGGTCCGGGTCGAACGCGTCGGGATTGGCCCACTGCACCGGATCGTGACTGGTGGCGGCGTGTGGGCTGACCATGTAGCTGTACCGCTCGAACGGCGGGGCACTGGTTTCCGTCAGCGCCGAAATACTGCCGCCATTGGGTGAGATCACCCGGAAGAGCTCCATCACGAGCAGTTCCAGCGGCGGGAACGGCACACCCACGTCATGGGCGCCGGCCATGGTCTTGGTGAACCACTCTTTCGCCTGCGGATCGCCGCCGTCGCGGCCCAGCCTGGTCATGACGTTGAACAGGCTGTTACCCCACTGGCTGAACGCGACAAAGTTGTGGAAGCACTCGAAGACGACGTCCTTGTGGTTGAAGTACTCGCTCTCTTCACCGTTGGTGAGCCAGTACCAGGCGAACGTCGCTTTGGGGTTAGGGGTCTTGCCGGATGTGATGTCGCCGAGGCGGGCGTCGATCCAGGACTTCAGGAAGTCGAGATTCTTGCGAACCGTCATGTAGTTGTCGTGGACGATCGGCTCGGTGACGTCGCGGTAGGCCAGCACCGCCATAAAACTCGTCCCGATTTCCTTCACCTGCGGGGGGATGTCGGCCCCTCTGACGCCCAGGTGCAGGTCCCAGTAGAGATCCCAGAACGTATCGAGATAGACGCGCATCAACGGCTTGTTGGCGTTCGCCGGCGAGAACAACTGGTCCCAGAACGCGACAACCTTCGGCTGGTACACCGCCCGGTAGAGATCTGGCGTCACGGCTGACATGTAGATCCGCTTGCGCCGGTTGTCGGGCCCCCGTTTTTCCAGCCCCTGCAGAAAGACCGTCACGCCTTCCTCCGGGTTGGGGCGCCAGGTCTTGCTCAACAAACCCCACAAGTCCTGAGGTAGCGCGTTCTCCTTGGTCAGCGCGACGTCGATCATCGGCAATACCGGCCGACCTCCCTCGGTGACCCGGTTCATCAGGAACGGCACAATCGCGTTGTCGACGTAGTCGGGCTCGAAATCGGCCAGGTACTTGGCGCGCAGTTTCGCGACTGCCTCCGGTAATCCGGCGGTGCCCGTGTCGGGCGGCGGCCCCGGCGGCGGCGTCGGCGATGAGCACGCGACTGCCGCCTGCGCCGTCACCGCGGCAACCGCTCCAGCACCGCCGGCCAGGAACACCCGCCGCTTGACTGATTTCACCGAAGACCCCTCTCGGCCCCGCGTCGGAGATACCCGACGTGCCCTCATACTCCCGCTCGGCGAGTCCTAAAGTCGTCACATGACCGAGATCTCCGATGACCAACTGATCGGCCTCGATGAATTCGCGCTGCTGCCCGAGAACGCCGCGCAGGCGGGGGCGAACGGTGCGCTGCCGCCAGTACAGCGCATCGACCGCGGAACCGTCAGCGCCGTGCGCTGGGGCACCGACCCCGTCCGCGTGGTCTTCCTGCACGGCGGCGGCCAAAACGCCCACACCTGGGACACCGTCATCCTCGGTCTCGGCACTCCCGCACTGGCCGTGGACCTTCCCGGCCACGGCCGCTCGGCCTGGCGCGAGGACGGCGACTACGGTCCCAAGCTCAACGCCGAGGTGATCGAGCCGGTGGTGCGCGAGCTGGCCCCCGACGCCGACCTGGTGGTCGGCATGTCGCTGGGCGGTCTGACGGCGCTGCGGCTGGCGACGGCCGCACCCGAGCTGGTCCGCAAACTGGTGCTGGTCGACGTCACCCCGTCCGCGCCAGAACGGCACGAACAGATGACCAAGGCGCAGCTAGGCGCGGTCGCACTGGTCCAAGGTGAGCGCACGTTCCCGAGCTTCGCCGCCATGTTGGACGTCACCATCGCAGCCTCGCCCACCCGAAGCCGAGAGTCGCTGCGCCGCGGCGTTTTTCACAACTCGAAACAATTGGATGACGGCACCTGGACGTGGCGCTACGACTCGTTCCGCAAAGGCGCGGGCGAAGGCGGCGGGCTGCCCGAGTCGTTCGCCGGCTTGTGGGATGACGTCCCATCGATCGCGATGCCCATCACGCTGGTGCGCGGCGCCAACTCGTTCTTCGTCAACGACGAGGACGCCGACGAATTCGCCCGCACCGCACCGGGTTTCCAGCGGGTGATCGTGGTGCCCGATTCCGGCCACTCGGTGCAGGGCGACCAGCCCCGCGCGCTGGTTCAGATCCTGCGCGACGTGCTGGGCGGCTGAGCCGTTCGCACGGAATGGGAATATCGGCGCGGAGCCGAACGTACGGTTGAAGCGTGACCTTTCCCATTCGCATCGGCGTGCAACTGCAGCCGCAGCATTCCACTGACTACAACCAGATCCGCGATGCCGTCCGGCGCTGTGAGGACATCGGCGTCGACGTCGTCTTCAACTGGGATCATTTCTTCCCGCTTTACGGTGATCCCGAGGGCGCTCACTACGAGTGCTGGACCATGCTGGGCGCCTGGGCCGAACAGACCTCCCGCGTCGAGATCGGCGCCCTCGTCTCGTGTAACTCCTACCGCAATCCGGAGTTACTCGCCGACATGGCCCGCACCGTCGACCACATCTCGGGCGGCCGGCTGATCTTGGGCATCGGGTCGGGCTGGAAGCAGAAGGACTACGACGAGTACGGCTACGACTTCGGCACCGTCGGTAGCCGGCTCGACGATCTGGCCGGTGCGCTGCCGCGCATCAAATCCCGCTTGGCCAAGCTGAACCCGGCCCCGACGCGGGAGATCCCGATCCTCATCGGCGGTCAGGGTGAGCGCAAGACCCTGCGCCTGGTCGCCGAGCACGGCGACATCTGGCATGGGTTCACCAACGCCGAGACCTACCCGATCAAGGCCGAGGTGCTGGATCGGCATTGCTCCGATGTGGGCCGCGATGCGGCCAGCATCGAACGGTCCTCGGGAGTGGAGGGCCGCGACCCCGACGCCATCATCGCCAGTGCCGAAGCGCTGGCCGGCCTGGGCGTGACACTGCTGACCGTCGGCACCGACGGGCCCGACTACAACCTCGGCCCGGCCGAGACCTTGATCCGCTGGCGCGACAACCGCTGAGCTAGAGCCGCTAGCAGGGGTCGAATTCCAGCGGCAGCGACTCCAGGCCGAACGTGCCGGCGGGCCACAACACAGTGGCCTCGCCGGCCAACCGGTAATCCGGGATGCGCGCGTGGAACTCCTCGATGGTCAGCCGCAGCTCGCGGCGGGCCAGGTGCGAGCCCAGGCACCGGTGAATGCCGCCGCCGAAGGCGAGGTGGGTGGGCTTGGTGGTCAGGTCCATCCCGTGGGCATGCGGGCCTTCACGATTGGCGGTGAAGAGCATCAGCATGACGTGCGAGTTCGCCGGGATGTGCACGCCATCGACCTCGACGTCGGCGGTCGTGACGCGAGGTACCCCGGGCACCGGGCCGTCGAGGCGCAGCATCTCTTCGATGAACGGCGGGATGAGAGAGGCGTCGGCGATCAGCCGGTGACGCAGCCGCGGATCATTGGCCAGGGCGAGCAAGGAGAACCCGATGGCCCCGGTAACGGTGTCGAGCCCGGCCAGGATGATCAGGAAGCACAGGCCCAGGATCTCGGCGTCGGTCCAGGCTTCGTCGCCATCGAGGGCCAGGATGTTGCTGAGCATGTCGTCGCCGCGGTGGGTGCGTTTGATCTCGAGCTGCTCGGCGAGGAAGCCGAAAAGTGCCATCGCGCAATCGATCACGTGCTGGGGCTGGTTCTGACCCAACGACGCGATATCGGAACCCTTGATGATGCCGGTCACCCATTCCAGGAATTTGGGGAGGTGTTCCAGCGGCAACCCGAACAGAGTCAGGATCGCCTGGGTGGGAAACTTGTAGGACAGGTCCGCGACGACGTCGCACCGCCCGAGTGGGGCGAACGCATCGATGTGCCCCCGCAGCTGCGCACGCAGATCACCGTCCATCGCCTCCATCCGTCTGGGCCCGAACATCGGGTCGAGGACCCGCCGGTAGTCGGCGTGCTTGGGCGGATCGATCGCGATCGGGATCATCTGAATCATGTTCACGATCCCGTCGAAGGCTTTCGCCGACGAGAACAGGTCTGGATGCGTCTGGGCGTAGCGGACGCCCTCATAACTGGTGATCATCCACATGCCGCCGACCCGGTAAACCGGCCCCGGCCGTTGCAGATGTTCCACGGCCGCGACGCGACCGCTGCGCATCGGGGTGTCCGCGTAGTACGTCTCGGGCAGTTCCGTCGTCGTCATCACCGGAGCGTAACGAGACTCACAGTCTCGTTACCGGAGATTCAGCGAGATCCGCGCCGGAAACCGGGAAGATTGCCCGCAAGTACGTGTCCGACACGGCGCGGAGAGAGCGATGCCCAAACGCTATGGGATCAAAGAGAAGGACTTGGTCGTCGCGCATGTCCTCGACCTGCTTCTCACCGGCCGGCTGCGGTCGGACGATCGAGTGGACCGCAATGAGATCGCCGCAACCCTCGGCTTGAGCCGGGTCCCGGTGCAAGAAGCCCTGGTCCAACTCGAACACGACGGCATCCTGGAGTCGCGCTATCACCGCGGCGCGTTCGTCCATCGCTTCGACGCCGACATCCTGCGCGAACACCACGAGGTGCACGGCCTGCTGACCGGCGCGGTGTCCGCCCGAGCCGCGACCAACCCGCAGCAGAAGGTGCTCGACGCACTCGAACAGGCGATGGCGATCATGCGCGCCGCGCCCGGTCCCCGGGAGTACCTCGACGGCGCCAACGTGTTCCGGGACATCCTCGTCGACGAATACGCCGGCCCGCGGCTGAAGGCCTCCGTCAGCGCGTCGCGCAGCTTCATGCCGCAAGAGTTCTGGGCCACCCACCCCGACAGCCCGGAGCAGCTGATGCCGCTGTACGAGACCGAATTCGCCGCCATCAGCCGACGTGACCCGGCCGCGGCGCGCCAAGCCTGCCTGGACCGCACCGACCTGATGGCCGACGTGCTGACCGTCGAGCTGCGCCGCCGCGGGGTCTTCGCCGACTTGGATTCCGTTTGAGCACAAGCCGTGCCCGGAGTGCCGCCGGCAGTACCTTTCTAATGATGACTTTTCACTCGAGTCGGTTCGCGGCGATGCTGACGGTCCTGCTGATGATCTTCGGATTGGTTGCCGCCGCGCCCGCGGGCGCCGACCAGTGCGCACCCCCGGGTGTGGAGTCGGCCAGCGCATTGCCCACCAACCTGGCGGCCGCGGCCAAGGGGCCCGCCGAGGACAAATACACCACCGCCACCACCGAGCCACTCACCGCGGTCAACCGCGACGCGCTCGGACTGACCACCCCCGGCACGCTGACCGTCGGCACGCTGTCGGATGCGCCGCCGAGCATCTGCATCGACTCCAAGGGTCAGTTCACCGGGTTCGACAACGAACTCCTTCGCGCGATCGCCGACAAGCTCGGTCTGAAGGTCACCTTCGTGGGCACCGAGTTCTCCGGCCTGCTCGCCCAGGTGGCCGCCCGGCGGTTCGACGTCGGGTCGTCCTCGATCACCACCACCGACGCGCGCCGGCGCACCGTCGGCTTCACCAACGGCTACGACTTCGGCTATTTCTCCCTGGTCGTCCCGTCCGGTTCGCCGATCACCGGGTTCGACAAGCTCGGGCCCGGCCAACGCATCGGGGTGGTGCAGGGCACCGTGCAGGAGGCCTACCTCGTCGACACGCTGCATTTGCAGCCGGTGAAGTTCCCCGACTACAACACGGTCTACGCCAGCCTGAAGACCCGCCAGATCGACGCGTGGGTGGCGCCGTCCCAGCAGGCGCAGGGCACCGTGCAGCCGGGTGATCCCGCACAGATCGTCGAAAACACGTTCAGCTTGGACAATTTCGTCGCCTACGCGGTGGCAAAGGAGAACAAGCCGCTCATCGACGCGCTCAATGCCGGGCTGGATGCCGTCATCGCCGACGGCACCTGGTCGAAGCTGTACTCCGACTGGGTGCCGCGGGCGTTGCCGCCGGGCTGGAAACCGGGTTCCAAGGCCGCGCCGGTGCCGCAGCTGCCCGACTTCGCCGTGATCGCCGCCGCCCAGCAGAAGCCGGCCGAAACCGCGCGGGCGCCGAAATCGGTGCTTACCCAGCTGCGCGAGTCCTTCCTGGATTGGGAGCTGTACAAGAAAGCCATCCCCGATCTGCTGACGACCGGGCTGCCCAACACCCTGCTGCTGACGGTCAGTGCCGCCGTCATCGGGCTGGTGCTCGGGATGGGGCTGGCCGTGGCCGGGATCTCCCGCTCGCGGTGGCTGCGCTGGCCGGCCCGGATCTACACCGACATCTTCCGCGGGCTGCCGGAGGTGGTGATCATCCTGCTGATCGGTCTGGGTGTCGGGCCGATTGTCGGCCAGCTGACCGGAAATGACCCCTACCCGCTGGGCATCGCCGCGCTCGGGCTGATGGCCGCCGCCTACATCGGCGAGATCTTCCGCTCCGGCATCCAGAGTGTGGATGCCGGGCAGATGGAAGCCTCCCGCGCGCTCGGGTTCAGTTACACCTCCTCGATGCGGTTGGTGGTCGTGCCGCAGGGGGTGCGACGGGTCCTGCCCGCGTTGGTGAATCAATTCATCTCGCTGCTGAAAGCCTCGTCGCTGGTGTACTTCCTGGGCCTGGTGGCCAGCCAGCGTGAGCTGTTCCAGGTGGGCCGTGATCTCAACGCCCAGACCGGAAACCTGTCGCCGTTGGTGGCGGCCGGGCTGTTCTATCTGTTGCTGACGATTCCGCTGACCCACCTGGTGAACTTCATCGACACCCGGCTGCGCCGCGGGCGGACGGCGGCCGACGAAGACCCGCTCGATCCGAATACCACGAGCCAGGAGATGGTGTGATGGCCGCGGCAGTTGAACCGGTGTCGTTGGCGGCCAACGATATTCACCTGACGCTTGGTGCGAACTCGGTGCTGCGCGGGGTTGACCTCGAGGTACCCGCCGGCAGCACATCGGCAGTCATCGGTCCATCGGGGTCGGGCAAGTCGACGCTGCTGCGCACGCTGAACCGGCTCTACGAACCCGATCGCGGTGACATCCTGCTCGACGGCAAGTCGGTGTTGCGCGACGATCCCGACAAGCTCCGTCAGCGCATCGGCATGGTGTTCCAGCAGTTCAACCTCTTCCCGCATCGCAGTGTGGTGGACAACGTCGCCCTGGGGCCTCGCAAGCTCAAGCGGTTGTCCGCCGACGAGTCCCGGGAGCTGGCGCTGGCCCAGCTCGAGCGGGTCGGGTTGCGGCACAAGGCCGAAGTGCGGCCGGCCACCTTGTCCGGCGGGCAGCAGCAGCGGGTCGCCATCGCCCGGGCATTGGCGATGGCCCCGCAGGTGATGTTCTTCGACGAGGCCACCTCGGCGCTGGATCCCGAGCTGGTCAAGGGAATCCTGGCGCTGATCGCCGAACTCGGATCGGACGGGATGACGATGGTGGTGGTCACCCACGAGATGGGATTCGCCCGCTCGACGGCGGATTCGGTGGTGTTCATGGACCACGGCAAGGTGGTCGAATCCGGCCCACCGGACCAGATATTCACCGCCGCCGAGACCGACCGGCTGCAGCGGTTCCTGTCCCAAGTTCTGTAATTGCGTGCGAAAACGGCATAACTCGCGGTTGACGGTCACGCACAGGTTAGACTAGCGAACTATGATTGAGGCCGAGTCGCAGGTCACCGACCTGTCTGGTGACCTGCAGCGGGTCCTCTCCAAGCTGTTTTCGGTCTTGCGCCGCGCCGACCACAAAACCAGTACCGCCGGCGCGGACCTCACGCTTGCCCAGCTGTCGATCCTGCTGACCCTGCTCGACCAGGGTCCGATCCGAATGACCGAGCTGGCTGCGCACGAGCGGGTGCGCACCCCGACCACCACCGTGGCGATCCGTCGTCTGGAGAAGCTTGGCCTGGTCAAGCGCTCGCGGGATCCTTCTGACCTGCGTGCTGTTCTGGTCGAGGTCACCCCGCAGGGACTGGTGCAGCACCGCGAGGCGCTGGCCGTGCGGCGGGCGAGTCTGGCGGCCCTGCTGTCGAAGCTGACCGACGAGGAACGCGACACCTTGGCCAAGGCGCTTCGGCCGTTGGAGCGGCTGGCCGAGCGGGCCGAAACTTAATTAGCCCAACCAATCCAGGACGGCGGCGGCGGTCCAGGACTGTTGCATGCTGCCGAGCGGCTCGCCGGTGAACGGTTCGTAGTATTCGGCGAAGGTGCCGTCGCTGGCCTGTCGCAGTCCTTCTTGGCGAAGCAACAGAGACCGTTCCGACCATCCCCGGCGGGCGAACGCCCACGAGAAGAGCCACGTCAGCACCGGCCAGACCGGGCCGCGCCAGTACTCGCGGGGCCGGAAGTCCTTGGAAACCGGTGACGTCGACGGGATCACCGAGTACTTCAGATCCGGATGGCCGCAGAACCGCGGGCCCTCCAGCATTCGCAGCAGTGCCCGCTCACGGTCGTGCGGCAGCCCGCCACACAACAGCGGGGCGAATTGCGCGGCGGTCTCCGTCGCAATCCACTTGCCGGTTCTGAGGTCGAAATCCCTTGCCGCTCCGGTCCTTCCATCGGCCGTCTCGACAACGCCGGTGCGGAACCGCTCGGCCCACGAATACAGGTCGCGCACATCGGCATTCGGCCGCTTGTAGTCCTCGCCGATGTTGGCCAGCACGTCACACGCCACCGAGAAGATCGCCGAAACGAAGACGTCCTCAACGGCGAAGCTCATCACCTTGGGCAGCAGATCGTCGTCGTAGCGAACGGACTTCATCTCCTCGAGCAACCACAGATAGCGGTCGTACTCGGTGTCCGACGGACGTTGGCTGGCGTCGGTGACGATGTGGTTGTCCTCGCGCTGATACTCCGGGATGGGCCCGGGAATCACGTTGGCGTAGGCGGAATCCCACCGCGGGGAGTTGTCCATCCCGGACTCCCAACCGTGGTACAGGGTGATGCGGCCATGCTCGTCCTGATCGCGAGCTTCGGCCAGCCAACGATGCCAGCGCACCAGATCCGCCCACCGGCGGTCCAGGAACGCCTCGGCAACAGCCCTTGTCGAACGGCCCCTGGTGCGCGCTCGGTCGAGGATGCGCTGCACCGCGATCGCATGCACCGGCGGCTGAGTGATCCCCGAGGTGTGCCGGGTGCGCGGGGCGTGGGCCGCCAGCGCCGAGGTGGCCCAGCGGGCCGGACCGGGGAAGTATCCGTCGACTCCGTTGGCGAACACGATGTGCGGGATCATCCCGTTGGTCCACTGCGCCGACAGCAGCGTGTCGAGTTCGACGACGGCACGTTCGACGCTCAGCGGGGCCAGGCCGACGGCGACGAACGCGGCATCCCAGCTCCACATGTGCGGGTACAGCAGCGGAGCGGCGGACGTCATCACGCCCAGGTCGTTACCGCGCAGGAGGTAGGCGGCGCGGGCCGCCAGCTGCGTCGGGCCGAAACTCGGGTCTGCCACGGGTTCATTCTGCGTCTCGCGCCTGGGAATCGCAGGTCGGTAGGGTTACGCGCATGCCAACAGCGTTGATTACGGGTGCCGGCGGCGGTATCGGCTCGGCGATCGCCGAGGCGCTGGCGCCCACCCACACGCTGCTACTGGCGGGCCGGCCGTCCGACCGGCTCGACGCCGTCGCCGCCCGTCTCGGGGCCACCACCTGGCCGTTGGACCTCACCGACCAAGACGGCATCGAGGCCGCCGCCGAGCCGCTGGTCGAGCTGGATGTGCTGGTCCACAACGCGGGCGTTGCCCATCCGGGGCGGTTCGACGAGTCGATACCCGAGCAGTGGCGGGCCTGCTTCGAGGTGAACGTGACCGGTCCGGTCGCCCTCACGCTGGCGCTACTCCCCGCGCTGCGAGCGGCCCGCGGGCAGGTCGTCTTCATCAACTCCGGCGCAGGACTCAACGCCTCGCCCGGGCTGGCGGCGTATTCGGCGAGCAAGTTCGCGCAGCGGGCGTTCGCCGACTCATTGCGCGCCGACGAGCCCAGTCTGCGGGTCACCAGCGTGCACCCCGGCCGGGTCGCCACCGAGATGCAGGAGGATCTGGTCGCCTACGAGGGCGGGCAGTACGACCCGGCGAACTATCTCAAGGCCGAGACCGTGGCGCGGATCGTTGCCGACGTGATCGCCACGCCGCCCGACGCACACACCCATCAGGTCGTGGTCCGGCAGCGCGGCCGGATCGGGTGATTTCGGCGCGATTTCCGCCGCTGAGCGAACGAAAGCGCGCCGAAATCGCTAGACGACGAGGTTGACCAGCCGGCCCGGCACCACGATGACCTTCTTCGGGGTGGCACCGGCCAGGAACGCCTGCACCTTCTCGTCGGCCAGCGCGGCCGCCTCGAGGCTGGCCTTGTCGGCGTCGGCCCCGACGGTGATGCGGCCGCGGACCTTGCCGTTGACCTGCACGGGGTATTCGACGGTGTCGGTCACCAGATACTGCGGGTCGGCGAGCGGGAAGGGGCCGTGCGCCAACGACTTCGGGTGGCCCAGCCGTTGCCAAAGCTCCTCGGCCAGGTGCGGCGAAAGCGGCGCCACCATCAGCACCAGCGGCTCCAGCGCAGCGCGAGCGCTGATGCCCTCCTTGGTGAGGTGGTTGGTGTACTCGATGAGTTTGGCCGCAGCGGTGTTGTTGCGCAGGCTCGCGTAGTCATCCGACACTCCCGCGATCGTCCGGTGCAGCAGCCGCAGAGTGTCCTCGTCCAACGCTTCATGCTCGGAAACCCTTGCTTCGCCGGTAGATTCGTCGACCAACAGGCGCCACACCCGCTGCAGGAACCGATAAGCGCCGACGACGTCCTTGGTCGCCCACGGCCGCGACGCCTCCAGCGGGCCCATCGACATCTCGTAGACCCGAAGGGTGTCGGCGCCGTAGCCATCGCAGATCTCGTCGGGAGAGATCGAGTTCTTCAGGCTCTTGCCGATCTTGCCGAACTCCTGGAAGACCTCTATCTCACCGTCGGGGCCGGGCAGGAAGAACTTGCCGTCGCGGTCGACGACGTCCGCGGCCGGGACGTAGGCGCCGCGGGAATCGGTGTAGGCGAACGCCTGGATATAGCCCTGATTCATCAAGCGGCGGTACGGCTCCCGCGACGTGACGTAGCCCAGGTCGTGAAGAACCTTGTGCCAGAAGCGGCAATACAGCAGGTGCAACACCGCGTGCTCCACACCACCGACGTACAGGTCCACCCCGCCGGGATCGGCCGGGCCGTGTTCGGCCGGGCGCGGACCCATCCAGTAGGCCTCGTTCTCCTTGGCGCAGAACTCTTCTGCGTTGTGCGGATCGGTGTAGCGCAGCTCGTACCACGAGCTGCCGGCCCACTGCGGCATCACGTTGGTGTCGCGGGTGTAGGGCTGCAGGCCGTCGCCCAGGTCCAGCTCGACGTGCACCCATTCGGTGGCCTTGTTCAGCGGCGGCGACGGCTCGCTGCCGGCATCGTCGGGGTCGAACGACACAGGCGAGTAGTCGGCGATGTCGGGCAGCTCCACCGGCAGCGCCGCATCGGGCAACGGATGTGCTCGCCCGTCCGCGTCGTACACGATCGGGAACGGCTCACCCCAGTACCGCTGCCGCGCGAAAAGCCAATCCCGAAGCTTGTATTCGACGCGGGCGCGGCCGCGACCGTCGGTCTCCAGCCGCTCGGTGATCGCCCTCTTGGCGTCCGCCACGTTCAGGCCGTCGAGGTAGCCCGAGTTCACCAGCGTTCCGTCACCGTTGTAGGCCGCCACCGCGACATCGCCACCAGTGACCACCTCGATGATCGGCAGCCCGAACTCGGTCGCGAACTCCCAGTCCCGCTGATCCCCACTCGGCACCGCCATGATCGCCCCGGTGCCGTAGCCGGCCAGGACGTAGTCGGCGATGAAGACCGGAACCTGTTGGCCGTTCACCGGATTGGTCGCATAGGCGCCGATGAACGCGCCGGTCTTGACCTTGTTCTCCTGACGTTCCAGGTCGGATTTCGCGGCGACCGACGCGCGATAGGCCGCCACCGCCTCGGCCGGCGTCGCCGCACCGAACGTCCACCGGGCATCCACACCATCGGGCCACTGCGCGGCGGCCAACGTGTCGACCAGCTCGTGCTCGGGGGCCAGCACCAGGTAGGTTGCGCCGAACAGAGTGTCCGGCCGGGTGGTGAAGACCTCGATGTCGGCGCCATCGGCACCGAACAGCACCGACGCGCCGGTGGAGCGGCCGATCCAGTTGCGCTGCATGGCCTTGACCTTCTCCGGCCAGTCCAGCACCTCGAGGTCCTCGAGTAGCCGGTCGGAGTAGGCGGTGATGCGCATCATCCACTGCCGCAACCGCTTCCGGAACACCGGAAAGTTGCCCCGCTCGCTGCGGCCGTCGGAGGTGACCTCCTCGTTGGCCAGCACGGTGCCAAGCCCGGGGCACCAGTTCACCACCGAATCGGACAGGTAGACCAGCCGGTAGCCGTCGATGACGTCGGCCCGCTCCCCCGCCGACAACGTCGACCACTGCCGGCCGTCGTCGAGATTGCGTGCGCCGCTGTCGAACTCGGCCACCAGCTCAGCGATGGGCCGGGCCTTGTTCTGATCGGTGTCGAACCAGGCGTTGTAGATCTGCAGGAAGATCCACTGCGTCCACTTGTAGAAGTCGACGTCGGTGGTCGAGAAGCTGCGGCGCTGATCGTGCCCGAGCCCCAGCCGGCCCAGCTGACGGCGGAAGTTGACGATGTTGGCTTCGGTGCGGATGGCAGGGTGGGTGCCGGTTTGGATGGCGTATTGCTCGGCAGGCAGGCCGAAGGCGTCGAAGCCCAACGCGTGCAACACATTGCGTCCGGTCATCCGGAAGTAGCGCGCGTAGACGTCGGTGGCGATGTAGCCCAGCGGGTGTCCGACATGCAGCCCCTCGCCCGAGGGGTAGGGGAACATGTCCTGGACGAACATCTTGTCGTCGGGAAGGGCCGCACCGTCGGCGGGGGCCAGCGAGCCGACCGGGTTGGGCACGTTGAACGTGCCCCACGATTGCCAGTTCTCCTGCCAGTCCCGCTCGATCCGCCCCGCCAGCTCGGCGGTGTAGCGGTACCGCGGCACATCGTTGTCGGAGCCGTCGGGGTCCGAGACTGCGGCGGTCGGCGATTCGGTCACGTCACACAGGGTATAAGGGCCGCTCGCGAGGCTTTGCACCCCTTTGCGGCGGACTGTGACGCCGCGGCCCGCCGGAGCGGTTTGTGACCCCCATCGCAGGCGAGGCAACGACGCGATATCGGTTGTATTGCAGTGCGGTCGACGGTTGGTTCCAGCTCGGTCCCAGCCCTATCCGCGTGGCTCGGCAGGTGGTTACAGTCGGCCCCTGGCAAGGGTCTCACCTGGCCCGAATGTGTCGAGAAGGACAGCTGCGATGATGACGATTGCCCGTAACTGGCGGGTGGTAATTGGTGGTGTGGCTGCAGGTACGGCCGCCGTCCTCGGATTTACCGGCGCCAGCGCCTCCGCTGATCCGATCCTTCCCATGCCGCCGGCCCCGGTCACCGTCACCCAGACCGTCACCGTCGCCCCCGAGGTGGCCGCCGCCAACGCCGTCCCGGCCGCCGGACAGGTGGCCGCCGTGCCGCAGGCCGCACCGGTGGCCGTGTTGCCGCAAGCCGCCGCGCCGGTCCCGGTCGCCGCGCCGGAAACCCTGGTCCCGGCTGCGTCGGGCACGCTCGCCGACTACTTCAAGGACAAGGGCGTGAAGATGGAGCCGCAGAAGGCGGCCGGCTTCACCGGGCTCAACCTGGTGCTGCCCATGCCACGCGGCTGGAGCGTCGTACCCGACCCGAATGTGCCCGACGCGTTCACCGTGCTGGCCGACCGCCTCGGCGGTGACGGGCTGTACACCTCCAACGTCCAGCTGAAGGTTTACAAGCTGGTGGGCAACTTCGACCCGAAGGAAGCCATCACCCACGGCTACCTGGACAGCCAGCAGCTGATGACCTGGCAGGCGACCGACGCATCGATGGCCGACTTCAACGGCTTCCCGTCGTCGATCATCGAAGGCACGTACCGCGAGAACGACATGACGCTGAACACCTCGCGCCGTCACGTCATCGTCCAGTCCGGACCCGACCGCTATCTGGTCTCGCTGTACGTGACCACCGCCGCCAACCAGGTGGTCGCCACCGCCGACGCGACCGACGCCATCGTGAACGGCTTCAAGGTCACGTCCCCGATCGCCCCGCCGCCTCCGCCGCCCGCGCCGGGCGCACCCCCGCCGCCCGACCCCGCGAACCCCCTCGCGGCGCTGTTCCCGCCCCCCGCTCCCGCGGATCCACTCGCGCAACACTGAACCCGGGCTCGTATTGTGGCCCCATGTTCGTCGTCGGCGTGGTGTGCCTCTTGATGGCCGTCCTGATCGGTGGCTCGGGCCTGTGGACGCTGTCCCGGCCGGCCTCCGCCGACGTCACCGCGCGGGTACTGCGCTCGGTTGCGCCGACGCAGCTGGCCGCCGCCGTGATGCTGGTCGCCGGCGGGTCAGCCGCTCTGGCGGCGCCGGCGAACACGGCCCTGACAGTGGTGATCGTCTGCGTGCTCGGCGCGGTGGGAACGGTGGCCGCCGGCTCCTGGCAGGGCGCTCGGTACGCCGCGCGCCGCGAAGCCGCCGCCAGCTGCGCGGGCAGCTGCGCAAGCTGCACGCTGTCCTGCAAGTGAGCCCCGCGACGACCTGATGCGGGCACAGCTGTCACGGCTCTCCGTCGACACGTTCCTGCTGCTGCTCGTCGTCGTGGTCGCGCTGGCCACCGTGCTGCCCGCCCGCGGGTCGGCGGCCGACGTGCTCTCGGTGGCCACCAAAGTGGTCATCGCCCTGCTGTTCCTGCTGTACGGCGCGCGGCTCTCGCCGCAGCAGGCGTGGCACGGCGTACGGCAATGGAAACTGCACCTGCTGGTGCTGGCGACCACGTTCGTCGTGTTCCCGCTGCTGGGTCTGGCCGCCCGCGCGCTCGTCCCGTCGGTGCTGACCGACGATCTCTACGCCGGTCTGCTGTTCCTCTGCCTGGTGCCCTCGACGGTGCAGTCCTCGATCGCCTTCACCTCGATGGCACGCGGGCATGTGCCTGCGGCAATCGTCAGTGCCTCGCTGTCGAACATCGTCGGGGTGCTGCTCACCCCGCTTCTCGTCCTGGTGCTGATGCCGATCGGCGGGGCGCCACGGGTCGACGGGTCGGCGGTGCTCGACATCGTGTTGCAGCTGCTGGCGCCATTCGTCGTCGGCCAGCTGCTGCGGCCGTGGCTGGCTCCGGTGGTAACCCGGCACGCGGTGCTGACCAAGGTCGTCGACCGCGGCTCGATCCTGTTGATCGTCTACGCCGCGTTCTCAGTGGGGATGGTCGATCACATCTGGAGCAGTGTGCAGCCCTGGCGGGTGGTGGCCGTCGCGGCGGTCAGCACGCTGTTGCTGGCCATCGTGCTGGCGTGCACGTGGATCACCGGCAAGCTGGCCCGGCTCGATCGCGGTGACGCGATCGTGCTGCTGTTCTGCGGGTCGAAGAAGAGTCTGGCCTCTGGATTACCGATGGCGCTGGTGCTGTTCCCGCCCGCCACCGTGGGTCTGATCATGTTGCCGCTGATGCTGTTTCACCAGATTCAGCTGTTCGTCTGCGCAGTGATCGCCAGCCGGCTGGGCCGCGGCGCGGCGCAGATCAGTTCCGGTTGACGTCGATCGGGTGGGTGGCCAACAACGACAGCGGCAGCGGCTGCCGCCGCAACACCCGCGACCACAGATCCACCCGCTGCTCCACCAGTACATCGGAAGGCAACGCGGACAACACAATCCAGTCGTCGCGCTCGATCTCGCCCTCCAACTGGCCGATGGTCCAGCCCGAGTAGCCGGCGAAGACCCGCACCCCTTCGATGGCCGGGGCGATCAGGTCGGGATCGGCGTCGAGATCCACCATCACCATCCGGCCCGCCACGTGGCGCAGCCCGGGCATGCCCTGCGGATCGGTACCGACGCGCAGCGTGCCAAGGCACAGCGCGGCGTCCCGTTTCACCGGCCCGCCGATGAACATGGTCTTGGGCTTGGCGGCGAGTTTCGCCCACTGCGGCAACACGTTGTAGACGGCGGTCTCGCTGGGACGGTTGAGCACCACACCCAGCGTGCCGCCGTCATTGTGCTCGACGACGTAGATCACGCTGCGCCGAAACGTCGGCTCCAGCAGGTCGGTGTTGGCCAGCAGCAGGGTCCCGGGCCGCACCCTGTTGGCCGCAGGCGCCACGAAGTCTTCGGGGTCCTCGTGCTGTGACACCCCACCATCATGGCATCACGGAGGTGTTGCTGCGGTAACGGGCACGTGTGGATATTTGTACTGTTGGTGCGATGGTCGACAGCCGCGCATCCGCTTCGCTATGGCGGTCGGTGCGCAGCCTGCCCGACTTCTGGCGGCTGCTGGAGCTTCGGACCGCGAGCCAGTTCGGCGACGGCCTGTTTCAGGCCGGCCTTGCCGGCGGACTGCTGTTCAACCCCGAGCGGGCGGCCAGCCCGTGGGCGGTGGCCGGCGCCTTCGCTGTGCTGTTCCTGCCGTACTCGCTCGTCGGCCCTTTCGCGGGCGCGCTGCTGGACCGCTGGGATCGCCGCGCGGTACTGGTCGCGGCGAACCTCGCGCGGCTGGTGCTGGTGATCTGCGTCGCGGTGCTGCTCGCCGTCCGGGCGGGCGACACGACCGTGCTCTGCGGTGCACTGATCGTCAACGGGTTCAGCCGGTTCGTCACCTCCGGGCTGTCGGCGGCGCTGCCGCACGTCGTCCCGCGTGAGCAGGTCGTCACGATGAACTCCGTCGCCACTGCGACGGGCGCCACCGCCACCTTCCTCGGCGCGAATTTCATGCTCCTGCCCCGGTGGCTCTTCGGTTCCGGTGATACCGGCGCCGCCACGACCATGGCGCTGGTGGCCATTCCCGTCGCGGTCGCGTTCGCGTTGTCACTGCGTTTTCCCCGACACCAGTTGGGGCCCGACGACACCGCGCGCGCCGTCCACGGGTCGGTGGTCTACGCGGTGGCGACCGGGTGGCTGTACGGCGCCCGCACGGTGCTGACCACGCCGACCGTCGCGGCCACCTTGGCCGGCCTGGCCAGCCACCGCATGGTGTTCGGCATCAACACCCTGCTGGTGCTGGTCATCGTGCGGCACACCGACACTCACTCCGTCGCCGGTCTCGGCACCGCCGTCGTGTTCGTCGCGGCCACCGGCGGCGGCGCCTTCCTGGCCAACTTCTTCACCCCGCTCTCGATCAAACGGTGGGGCCGATACGCCACCGCCAACGCAGCACTGGTGTGCGCGGCGATCATCCAACTGGCCGGTGCCACACTGCAGTTGGCCGTGATGATCGCGTGTGGATTCCTGCTCGGGTTGGCCGGCCAGATGGTGAAGCTGTGCGCCGATACGGCAATGCAGATCGACGTTGAGGACGCGCTGCGCGGGCACGTCTTCGCTGTGCAGGACTCGGTGTTCTGGGTGTCCTTCATTGTCGCGACCACGCTGGCGGCATCAGTGATCCCCGTCGACGGCCATTCGTCTGCGCTGGCGCTTGCCGGCTCGGCGATCTATCTGGTCGGTTTGGCGGCGCACGCGACGGTGGGCCGCCGCCCCTAAACACCGCGATTTCGGCGCGCAAACCGCCGCTGAGCGAACGAAAGCGCGCCGAAATCGCTATAGGTTCGATTCGTGACTGCCGCAGACCCGATCGTCGACGACCTGCGCGACGAAAGCGATGCCCTCGACGCACTGGTCGCCCCGCTGGACGCGGCCGGCTGGGCGGCGCCCACCCCGGCACCCGGCTGGACGCTCGCCCATCAGATCGCCCATCTGCTGTGGACGGATCGAGCGTCGCTCACGTCGATCACCGACGAACCCGCGTTCGGCGAACTGCTGACCGCGGCGTCGGCCGATCCGCTGGGCTTTGTCGACAAAGCCGCCGAGGAATTGGCGCTCACCCCGCCCGATCAGCTGCTGGCGCAGTGGCGACAGACCCGAACCGAGCTGCACACGGCGCTGCGCGGGGTCACCGAAGGGCGCAAGCTGCTCTGGTTCGGGCCGCCGATGAGTGCGGCGTCGATGGCGACCGCACGATTGATGGAGACCTGGGCGCACGGCCTCGACGTGGCCGACGCCGTCGGCGCCACCGTCGCGCCGTCAGCCAGGCTGAAATCGATCGCCCATCTGGGTGTGCGCACTCGCGATTTCGCGTTCAGCGTGCACGGGCTGACCCCGCCCGCCGAGCCGTTCCGCGTCGATCTGACCGCCCCCGACGGGACCCACTGGACGTGGGGTCCGGAGGATGCCGGCCAACGAGTCACCGGCTCCGCGATGGATTTCTGCTGTCTGGTCACCCAGCGCCGTCCGCGCGCCGAGCTCGACATCGTGGCCGACGGCGCCGACGCCGCGAGGTGGCTAGAGATCGCTCAAGCTTTCGCCGGACCTCCGGGTAAGGGTAGATAACGCACTGCAAGGCCGATACCTAGTTTCACTTTGTTATTTGCTGTCTGTTCGCTTTGCGTATCGTTGGGCGTGTTGAGCGCATTTTGACGAACGCGGTAAATGGTTGCCGCGGGCAGTATCATCGCCCTTCATGCGCTCCCGCCTCCTTGCCGCCGTCGCGGCGGGGACGGTGAGCCTCCTGGGGCCGGCCGGCTGCGCGTCCGCCCCCACTCCCGCGGATTCCGGTCAACCACCGCCGCCTGCCTCGGCGACGCTGCCGCTGCCTAGCTCCAACCCGTATGGCGGCGCGACGATCGACCCTCCCGCTGCCGCCGAGCCCGTCCTGACCGTCAAGGGCGGTAGCGCGCCGACGCTGTCACTGACCCTCGACGCGCTCAACGCCCTGGGCAGCCGGACCGTCACCCTCGACGAGCCCTTCGTGAAGCGACGGGAAACCTACGCAGGCGTGCCTCTGGCCGCGGTCCTCGACAAGGCCGGAATCCCTGACAGCGCAACCATCGACACCATCGGACTCGACGACTACCACTACATCAGCACCGCCAAGCCGATGATCGAGTCGCAGGCGCTGATCGCCACCGACCGAGACGGTGCGCCGATCCCCTACAACCAGGGTGGACCCATCCGGATCGTGTTCCCGGACGGCACCCCGCTGTCGTCGGTGCTCGACGCGTGGAACTGGAGCCTGGCGTCGATCACCGTCAAAGCGCCCAGCGGCCCCGGCTCATGATCAGCGACCAGTGGCTTACTCCGCCCGGCCCGCGACTGACCCTCAACCGCGGCCAACAGGTCGTCGCGGGTGTCCTCGTGCTGCTGCTGATCGCACTGGTCGTGGTCGGCATTCAGTCCTCGGCACAGCAGCGTGCGCTGTCCCACCTCGACGCCCGCAATGAAGCGGTCAGCACCAACACGTTCTTCACCGTGCGCGACTCACTCACCTACGTCGAACAAGCCCAGCAGTACCTTCTCGGTGTTGTCCCGCGCCGTGACGTTCAGGTGGCCCGGGCGCTGCTCGCCCAGCGCCTTGGCGTGATCGCTGCGAACGGGCTGACCGCCGCCGAGGCGGCTACCCCCCAATACCGCTGGGCGCTGGACGCATTGGACAGTGTGATCGCCGAGGCGCCGCCCGGTGTCCTGCCCGCCGGCGAGCGCGCCGAATGGGCCGGCACGATCCTGCCCAAAACCGAAGTACTGTCCGAAGCGACGCATGCGCTGGCCGCCGGCAGCCCGACCGGACTGCACCGAGTCGATCGCCTGACCGAGCAGGGTCTGTTGCGTGGCGGGGTCATCCAGCTGACCATGCTGATCGCCGCGCTCGTGCTCGCCGCGGCGCTGCTCTGGTGGGTCGCCGCCAACGTTGTGCGCCAGTACCGTTCCGCCCGAAGGGCTTTCGACGACGAGCGGGAAGCGCTGCGCAAGACCGAAGACCGACTTGATCGGGTCTCGGCCCTGGAACGCGGGCAGGCTCGCGTCCTCGAGCGAATCGCCACCGCCGACCCGGTGCCGTCGGTGCTGCGCCAGATCGTGCAACTGGCCGCCGAAGTCTCCGGGGCACCGGCCGTGCGCATTGCGATGGGCCCGCGATCCGTCGTCTACCCCATCGGCGCGGACGTGTCGGCGACGCCCGCCTGGACCGGGGCGGTCAATGACACCGCCGACGCCGCCGGGATGCTCGAGGTGTTCGGCGACGCGCAAGCCCTCGACGACCTGGCCCACACCGCGCTGGTGCGCTGCCGGGATCTGGTGACGCTGGCCCTCGAACGCGACGCCTCCGCGCGGCGGCTGTCCTACCAGGCCAGCCATGACGCGCTGACCGGACTGGCCAACCGCAGCCTGCTGCTGGCCCGGCTGTCGCAGAGTCTGCTGCTGGCCCGCCGGCGCGGTACCCCACTGGCGCTGCTGTTCTGCGATCTGGACCGCTTCAAGATGGTCAACGATTCGATCGGGCACGCCGGTGGTGACGAGTTGCTCATCGAGGCGGCGCGGCGGCTGTCGGGAACGACTCGTGACACCGACACCGTGGCCCGCCTGGGCGGTGACGAGTTCGTCGTGCTCTGCACGGAGCTGCCCGATCGGGCCCAGGCCATCGCGCTGGCCGAGCGGATTCGCGCCACGCTGAGTGCGCCGTACACGATCGACGGCAAGGAGGCGTTCGTCGACGCCAGCATCGGGATTACCTTCGCCGACGAATCCACGGTGTCGGGTGCCGAGCTGATGCGCGAGGCCGACGTCGCCATGTACCGAGCCAAACTCACCGACGGCAGTCACATCAACGTCTTCGACTCCCTTCTCGAAGCCGAGGTCGCCCAGCGCCTTGACCTCGACACCGCGCTGCGGCACGCGGTGGAACGCGACGAGCTGCGCGTGGGCGCCCAACCGATCGTCATGCTCGACACCGGGGCCGTCATCGGCTTCGAGGTGCTGCTGCAGTGGCACCGCCCCGGGCTGCCGGTGCTCTCGCCCGGCGCGTTCATTCCGCTGGCCGAAGACAACGGCATGATCGTCGAGATCGGTCGGTGGGTGCTGCGGGAGACGATCCGCACGTTGGCCCGATGGCGAGCCGACGGCTTGGCGCTCGACCTGACGATGTCGGTCAACGTCTCACCTCGGCAGGTCCGCGAGCCCGGGTTCGCCGAAGAGGTGCTGCACCTGCTCGATGTGGCCGGGCTACCGCCGGAATCGCTGATCATCGAACTCACCGAGCACGCCCTGGTGGACCTGCGGGTGGCCCATCCCACCCTGGCCCGGCTGCGTGAGGCCGGGGTGAGCGTCTCCCTCGACGACTTCGGAACCGGCTATTCGTCCCTGACCCAGCTGCGGACCCTGCCAGTCGACCAGATCAAACTCGACCGCTCCTTCGCCGCGGCGCTCGATGAGGGCGACGCCAAGCAGCGCGCCGTCGTGCAGTCGGTGGTGTCACTGGCCAGCGCGCTGGCGCTGGATCTGGTCGTGGAGGGCATCGAAACGATCGCCGAGCGCGACACCCTTCTGGACCTCGGGGCACGGACGGGCCAGGGTTTCCTCTACCACCAGCCGCTGCTGTGGGGCGCCGCGCGCGAACTGCTCGAGTCGGGCGGCGTCTGCGTGGTGTCCGCAGACAGCGATTACATCGCGCTGGCGTTGTCGGAGGCACCGTCGCCGTTGGTGTCGACCAGCGTGAGATCCCAGTGGCCGTCCCCGTCGGTGTCGAGGTAGCCGACGTCGAAACCTCCGTCGGGACCGGCGCGCAGCGCGCGGTCGGCCAACCCGTCGCGGTCCACGTCCATCAGCCGGTCGATCCGGCCGTCACCATCGAAATCGACTGCGCCACTTGAGGTGTGCGCGACCCCGTCGAGACCGAACCAGCGCAACGGACCGCCCGGCCCGGCCGGTGTCAGCGCCCAGGTGCCGGAACCGTCGTCGGTATAGAGACTTTCGACCCCGTCGTCGAGGTTGAGTGCGGCGTGGTCGGCCAGGCCGTCGTCATCGAAATCTGCCAGCCCGTCGTCGAAGACGCCGTCACCGTCGAGATCGAGGCGCACCCCGTCGAGATCACCATCACCGTCGATGTCAACGGCGGGCTGCCCACTGAACATCGTCGCCGTTCCGTCGCCAGATCCCAGGCAGTAGTCCATACCCTTCTCAGACGGCGGGATCGTCCTTCGCGTTCCACCACGACAGCAATTCGGCCACTGCTTCGTCGTGGGGCAGCGGCCCGCGGTCCAGGCGCAGCTCTTTGAGGAAGTTCCAGGCCTGTCCGACCTGCGGGCCGGCCGGGATGTCGAGCAGCCGCATGATCTCGTTGCCGTCCAGATCCGGGCGCACCCGCGCCAGATCCTCCTGGGCGGCCAGCTCGGAGATCCGCGTCTCGAGTTGGTCGTAATTGGCCTGCAGACGGGCCGCCCGACGCTTGTTGCGGGTGGTGCAGTCGGCGCGAACCAGCTTGTGCAACTTGGGCAGTAGCGGCCCGGCGTCGGCGACATAGCGCCGCACCGCCGAATCGGTCCACTTGCCGTCGCCGTAGCCGTGGAACCGCAGATGCAGATACACCAGCTGCGAGACGTCGTCGACCATCTGCTTGGAGTACTTCAGCGCCCGCATCCGCTTGCGGACCATTTTCGCGCCGACCACCTCATGGTGATGGAAACTCACCCCGCCGTCGGCCTCGTGGCGACGGGTGGTCGGCTTGCCGATGTCGTGAAGCAGCGCCGCCCACCGCAGGACGAGATCGGGCCCACCCTCATCCCCCGAGTCGCTGCGCTCCTGCCCCCTGGGACCTTCTAATTCCATCGCTTGGCGCAAGACCGTCAACGAATGCTGGTAGACGTCCTTGTGCTGATGATGTTCGTCGATGGCCATCTGCATGCCACCGATCTCGGGGAGCACCACCTCACCCAAGCCGGTCTGGACCATCAGGTCGAGGCCGGCGACGGGGTCGACGCCCAGCAGCAGCTTGTCCAGCTCGACGGCCACCCGTTCTACGGTGATCCGCCCCAGCTGCGGGGCCATCTCCGAGATCGCACGCCGCACCCGCTCGGACACGTCGAATTGCAGCTGCGAGACGAAGCGCGCCGCGCGCAGCATCCGCAACGGGTCGTCACCGAAGGACACCTCGGGTGCCGACGGGGTGTCGAGGATGCGCTCCCGCAAGGCCGCGAGACCACCGAGCGGGTCGATAAAGTCGCCGGGACCGTCGGCGGTGATGCGCACTGCCATCGCGTTGATGGTGAAATCGCGCCGCACCAGATCGTCCTCGAGCCGGTCGCCGTATTTGACCTGCGGGTTGCGCGACACCTGGTCATAGCTGTCGGCGCGGAAGGTGGTGATCTCCAGCCGCTCGTCGCCCTTGCCCACGCCGATCGTGCCGAAATCGATACCGGTGTCCCAGAGCGCATCCGCCCAGGGGCGCACGATGCGCTGCACGATCTCCGGCCGGGCGTCGGTGGTGAAATCGAGGTCCGTGGTCAGCCGGCCCAGCACAGCGTCGCGGACACTGCCGCCGACCAGGTAGAGCTCGTGGCCCGCCGCGGCGAACCGCGCGCCGATTTCGCGCAGTAGCTCACCCTGCTGGTTGAGCGCGACGAGAGCCCGGGCGAGCAGCTCGACGTCATCGGTGGCTTCGGACACGTGGCGTGAGCCTACTGGTCTACCGGCGAGTGCGGTCGGGACGGCATCGTGTGCCAGCTACTATCGCTTGGGTGTCGGACGGCGAACAGGCCAAACCACGACGGCGCCGGGGTCGGCGCCGTGGCCGTCGCGCGGCAGGTCCGGCGAATCCCACCGCAGCGGAGACCACAACCACGGAAACCTCCGACGCCATAGTCCCCTCCCCCGCCGCCAATAACGGCAACGGCCAGCCCCGTCCGGGCAAACCCGGCCGGCCCCGATCGGCGCGTCGCGCCCCGGCCCGGCTGCGCACCGTTCACGAGACCTCCGCGGGCGGATTGGTCATCGACGGCATCGACGGGCCGCCCGAAGGTCAGGTGGCCGCACTGATCGGCCGGGTCGACCGGCGCGGACGGATGCTGTGGTCACTGCCCAAGGGGCACATCGAACAAGGCGAGACCGCAGAAGAGACCGCCATCCGTGAGGTCGCCGAGGAAACCGGTATCCGCGGTCAGGTCCTGGCCGCGCTCGGCAGCATCGACTACTGGTTCGTCACCGAAGGCCGCCGCGTCCACAAGACCGTGCACCACTACCTCCTGCAGTTCTCCGGCGGAGAGCTGTGCGACGAAGACGTCGAAGTCACCGAGGTGGCCTGGGTGCCCGTCGGGGAGCTGCCGAAGCGACTGGCCTACGCCGATGAGCGCCGGCTCGCCGAGGTCGCCGGGGAACTGATCCAGCTCCTGCAATCCGACGGCGTCGCCGCGCTGCCCCCGCTGCCTCGCACCACCCCGCGGCGGCGCCCCCAGACGCATTCGCACACCCGCAACCGTCGCTCCGACGACGCCGGGCCGCGTCAATCCGGCCCGCGGACGAACGGCTGCGGACCGGGAACGTGACCATGCCGAGGCGGGCCGGCAGTCTGCCCCGGATCGTGGTGATCCTCGGTGTACTTGCCTTGCTCGCATTGCCAACGACCGCGCCGGCCGCTGCCGGCGAACCCGGATCGGCGCCGTTCCTGCAAGTTCGGGTGGACAGCGTCACGCCGGATCTGATCACCACCACCAGCGAGCCGACCGTCACCGTCACCGGCACCGTCACCAACGTCGGCGACCGGCCGGTGCGCGATGTCGTCGCCCGCCTCGAACACGCCGGCGCGGTGACCTCATCGGCAGGTCTGCGCACCAACCTCGACGGCGCCAACGACCAATTCCAGCCCGTCGGCGAATTCACCACAGTCTCGGCTGAAATGCAGCGCGGCCAGGCCGTCGGCTTCACCTTCAGTTATCCGATCCGCTCGCGCGACGCGCCGACACTGGGCATCGACCGGCCGGGGGTGTACCCGCTGCTGGTGAACGTCAACGGCACACCCGATTACGGTGACGCTGCCCGGCTCGACGACGCCCGGTTCCTGCTGCCGGTTCTAGGCGTGCCGCCCGAAGGGGCCGCCCCCGCAGCCGACACCGTCGCCGACGTCGTACCCCCCGACACCACCAAGCCCGTCGCGGTGACGATGCTGTGGCCGCTGGCCGACAAGCCCCGCCTGGCACCCGGCGTTCCGGGCGGCACCACACCGGTGCGGCTGATGAACGACGACCTAGCGGTGTCGCTGGCCGCCGGCGGCCGGTTGGACACGCTGCTGTCGGCGATTGAGTTCGCCACCAGCCCGGCCGTGGATCCGGGCGGCGAAACCACCCGCTCGGTGTGCCTGGCCGTCGACCCCGACCTGTTGGTGACCGTCAACGCGATGACCGCCGGCTACGTGGTCGCCGACGCGCCCGACGGGCTGGGTGCGGCCGCCCACCCCGGCACCGGGCAGGCCACCGCGGTGGCCTGGCTGGACAAGCTGCGTGGGCTGGCGAAACGGATGTGCGTCGCCTCCACCCCGTATGCGCAGGCCGATCTCGGCGCACTGCAGCGGGTCGGCGACGCCGGGCTCGACTCCGCGGCGACCGGCGCCGCCAGCGACATCATCGACCAGATTCTGGGCGTCACGTCCGTTCGCGGCGCCACGATCCTGGGTGACGGTCCGCTGACCCCGCCGGCGGTCGACCTGCTGAGCGGTCAGGGTCCGACGGTGGCGATCGCGGCCGCGGACTGCACCGCTCAGGACTCCGCCACCGGGGAGCCGATGATCGCGGACGTGACACCGCACCGGCTGTCGCCGCAGGTCGTGATGGCTCCATTCGATCCGGCCGTCGGCGCCGCGCTGGCCGCCGTCGGGACCGACCCCGACCTGCCGACCTACCTGGACTCGTCACTGACCGTGCCGCTCAACCACGACTCCACGGTCGCCCGCCGTCAGGACGCCGTCGCGTCGATGCTGTGGCGAACGCTGCAGCCGACGGCCGAACCGCGGGCCCAGATCCTGCTGCCACCGTTGAAGTGGAGCCCCCAACCCACCGATGCGCAGTCGATGCTGAGCGCGCTGGCCGCCGCGATCCACTCGGGGCTGGCCGTCCCGCGCCCACTGGACGCGGTGATCGAGCAGTCGACGGCGGCGGCCGCGGACGCGAGTCCCGGCGCCGACCTTCCGGGTGACGGCCGGGGCCGCTTCGACGACGACGTCGTCTCGTCGATCGCCGGTCAAGTCAGCCGGCTGTGGGGCCTGACCGGTGCGCTGACCACCGACCCGCGCACCGGGCTGACCGGACCGCAGTACACCGCGCCGCTGCGCGAGGACATGCTGCGCGCGTTGAGTCAGACCGAGCCCCCCGAGGAGCGCAACGATCTGGCCCGGCAACGGCTGGCGGCGGTCGGCACCACGATCGGCGACCTGTTCGGTGCGGTGACGATCGTCAATCCGGGTGGCTCGTACACGCTGGCCACCGAGCACAGCCCACTGCCGCTGGCGGTGCGCAACGATCTGGCCGTCCCGATCCGGGTGCGCCTGCAGGTCGACGCCCCACCGGGGATGACCGTCACCGACCTCGGCGAGCAAGAGGTGCCGCCGGGTTATCTGCCGCTGCGGGTTCCCATCGAGGTGCACTTCACCCAGCGGGTCGCCGTCGACGTCACGCTGCGCACCCCCGATGGACTGCAGCTGGGTGAGCCGGTACGCCTGTCGGTGCACTCCAACGCCTACGGCAAGGTGCTGTTCGCGATCACGCTGATCGGTGGCACGGTGCTGGCGCTGCTCGTCGGGCGCCGGCTCTACCACCGCTTCCGCGGCGAGCCCGACCCCGCCGACCTCGACCGCCCACGGCGGTCCAGCGCCGAGGGCCGCCGATGAAGCCGCCGCCCGGACGGCCGGTCGCCTACGTGCGGCCCGGCCCCCGCACCCGCGCGGTCCGGGCCGAGCTCTCCGACGCCGCGGTGGTGTCCCGCTCCTGGGGCATGGCGCTGGCCACCCTGATCAGCCGCATCACCGGGTTCATCCGGATCGTGCTGCTGGCCGCCATCCTCGGCGCCGCGCTGTCCAGTGCGTTCACGGTGGCCAACCAGCTGCCGAACCTGATCGCGGCGCTGGTGCTGGAGGCGACGTTCACCGCGATCTTCGTCCCGGTCCTGGCCCGCGCCGAACGCGACGACGCCGACGGCGGCGAGGCCTTCGTGCGCCGGCTTGTCACCCTGGCCACCACGCTGCTGCTGGTGGCCACCATCCTGTCGGTGGCGGCGGGCCCGCTGCTGGTGCGGCTGATGCTCGGCCACGACCCGAAGGTCAACCTGCCGCTGACCACGGCGTTCGCGTATCTGCTTCTGCCCCAAGTGATCTTCTACGGGCTGTCGTCAGTGTTCATGGCGATCCTGAACAACCGCAACGTGTTCGGGCCACCGGCGTGGGCGCCGGTGGTCAACAATGTGGTCGCGATCGCCACCCTGGGCCTGTATCTCATTGTGCCGGGCCCGCTCTCGATCGATCCCGTTCAGATGGGCAATGCCAAGCTGCTGGTGCTCGGTGTCGGAACGACGCTGGGCGTGGTGGCTCAGACCGCGGTTCTGCTGCTCGCGATCCGCGCCGAGCGGATCAGCTTGCGCCCGCTGTGGGGGCTCGATGATCGGCTCAAGCGGTTCGGCACCATGGCCGGCGCCATGGTGCTCTACGTGCTGATCAGTCAGATCGGCCTGGTGGTCGGCAACCAGATCGCCAGCACCGCGGCCGCGTCGGGCCCGGCGATCTACAACTACACCTGGCTGGTGCTGATGCTGCCGTTCGGCATCATCGGCGTCACCGTGCTGACCGTGGTGATGCCGCGGCTGAGCCGCAATGCCGCCGCCGACAACGGCCGCGCCGTGCTGGCCGACCTGTCGCTGGCGACCCGGCTGACGATGGTGACACTGATCCCGATCGTGGCGTTCATGACCGTCGGTGGTCCGGCGATGGGCAGCGCACTGTTCGCCTACGGCAAGTTCGGCGAGGTCGACGCGAACTACCTCGGCATGGCGATCAGCCTGTCGGCGTTCACCCTGATCCCTTACGCGCTGGTGCTGCTGCAGCTGCGGGTGTTCTACGCCCGCGAACAGCCGTGGACGCCGATCCTGATCATCATCGCGATCACCAGCGTCAAGATCGGGACGTCACTGCTGGCACCGCACATGACCGGGGACTCCGAGCTCGTCGCCGGCTACCTGGGCCTGGCCAACGGCATCGGCTTTCTGGCCGGCGCCATCCTGGGTTACCTGCTGCTGACCCGGACGCTGAAGCCGCCGCGCGGCAAGCTGCTGAGCCTCGACGTGGTCCGAACCATCCTGGTCACCACCGCCGCATCACTGCTGGCCGGACTGGTCGCCTACGTCATCGACCGGCTGCTGGGTTTGCATGCGCTGACCGAGCACGCCGGGGGCGTCGGTTCGCTGCTGCGGCTGCTGGTGCTCGGCCTGATCATGCTCCCGATCGTCGCCGCGGTGATGCTGACCGCGCGGGTGCCCGACGCCGTCGCCGCCTGGGGCGCGATCAAACGCCGCATCACCCGGACCCCGCCGCTGGTCGTCACACCGATGGCTGCACTCGACCGGCCGCAGGTCCCGACCCCGGTCACGTACCCTGAGCACAGCAATTCGTCCGGAACCGGGCACCGGCCACTCCGGTACGAGACAACGGCGGACGCTACGGGGAAAGGACCGGAGGTGAACGACCAACCCTCGGGCATGCTTCCCGCCGATTCCACCGGCGACGCGACCACGAAGATCCCGCGTCAGGCCGCCGACGATTTCCAGCCCGATGTGCCCGACGAGGTTGAGGTCGGCACAGTGCCGGCGTTCGATCCCCCGCACGAACCGGCCACGGAATCCACCGCGGCCACCGACGAGGACGAGACCCACCTCATCCCCGGCGCCAGCATCGCCGGCGGGCGTTACCGGCTGCTGGTGTTCCACGGCGGCCCACCGGGATTGCAGTTCTGGCAGGCGCTGGACACCGCACTGGACCGGCAAGTGGCGCTGACGTTCGTCGACCCCGACCGGACCATGACCGACGCACAGGTGCAGGAAATCCTTTCCCGCACACTCAAACTCAGCCGTCTCGAGCGACCGGGCATCGCCCGGGTGCTCGACGTCGCCAATACCGGAGCCGGCGGTCTGGTTGTCTCGGAGTGGATCCGGGGCGGGTCGCTGAAGGAAGTGGCCGACACCTCCCCCTCCCCCATCGGCGGCGCGCGCGCCGTCCAGGCGCTGGCCGCCGCGGCCGATACCGCCCACGGGTCGGGCGTCGCGCTGTCGATCGATCACCCCAGTCGGGTGCGGGTCAGCATCGAAGGCGATGTGGCACTGGCGTTTCCCGCGACGCTGCCGGGAGCGACCCCGGAGAACGACATCCGCGGGATCGGCGCGGCGTTGTACGCCCTGCTGGTCGATCGCTGGCCGCTGCCGGAGACGGGCGTGCCCAGCGGGTTGCAGCCCGCCGAGACCGACCCCGCCGGTGAGGCACTGGAACCCCGCGCGATCGACGGCGCCATTCCCTTCCAGATCTCGGCGGCAGCGGCTCACTCGGTTCAGGTCGGTGGCGGGATCCGTTCGGCGCCAACACTGTTGAATCTGTTGCAGCAAGCCACCGCGCTGGCCGACCGGACCGATCTGATCGAGCCGGTCGAACCGTCTGGTCCGCCGTCCCCGCAGCCTGCCGTCGGAGCCGAGGCCGAGGCGCAGGCCCGCCGCAGGCGCAATCTGCTCATCGGGGTGGGGGTCGGCGCGGGCATCCTGGTGATCGCGCTGATCGTGTTGGCCTCGGTGCTGTCCAGCGTCTTCGGCGACGTCGGTGGCGGCCTCAAGGGTGATCAGCTCGGCCTGAACCCGTCGACATCTCAGAGCCAGAGCGAGTCAGCCAGCGGCAGTACGGTCAAACCCGTTAAGGTGACGGTCTTTTCACCGGGCGGCGGTGCCGACAACCCGGATAAGGCTGACCTGGCCGTGACCGGCGGCCCCGGCACCGGCTGGACGACCGACACCTACACCGATCCAAATCCGTTCCCCAACTTCAAGAACGGCGTCGGTCTGCTGTTGCAACTGCCGCAGTCGACAACCGTCGGCGGTGTGTCGCTGACGGTGCCCAGCACCGGCACCCAGGTTCAGATCCGGTCGGCTTCCTCGGCCAACCCGGGCAGCCTCGACGACACCACCGCACTGACCCAGCCCACCACATTGCAGGCCGGCGCCAACACGATTCAGGTCGACGCGAAGTCGCCGACGACGTATCTGGTGGTGTGGATCTCGACGATGGGCACCACCGACGGCAAGAACAAGACCGAGATCTCCGGGCTGACCGTCAAGGCAGCGTCCTAGACTCGCGGGTTTGCTAACAGGCCCGGACCCGGGTGAAGTGCCCGGCCGCACCCGTTTTCCTACTGTCCGGCCATGCCCAGCTTTCTCGGCCCGCCCGTCGTTCGCAGCGACGCCGAGCTGCTGGCCGCCCATGTCGCCGGCGACCGCTATGCATTCGAAGAACTCTTTCACCGCCACCACCGCCGGCTGTACCGGCTGGCCCGCCGGACCACCCGCAGCCCCGAAGACGCCGCCGACGCGATACAGGACGCCATGCTGGCCGCCCACCGTGGCGCCGCCGCCTTCCGGCACGACGCGGCCGTTGGCAGCTGGTTGCACCGCATCGTCATCAACGCCTGCCTGGACCGGCTGCGCCGCACCGCCGCGCAGCCGACGATCGCGCTGACCGACAACGAGGCGATCGGAGATCGCACCGCTCAGGTGGACACCGTGCTGGTGGTGCGTCGCGCGCTGATGCGGCTGCCCGCCGAGCAACGCGCGGCCGTGCTCGCAGTCGATATGCACGGGTATTCGGTGGCCGACGCCGCCGCGCTGCTCGGTGTCGCCGAGGGCACAGTGAAGAGCCGCTGCGCCCGAGGGCGGACCCGGCTGACCGGGCTACTGCGCTCCTGCCCGCCCCGCTAACCCGGCACACTGGGTCAGGTGGAGCCCACGCATACCGTCACTCCGGGGCCCACCCAGGGGGCCGCACACGCCCGGCGTCCCGCCGTCCGGACCGGGCGGCTGATCGCGGCCGGTATCGGGGTGGTGGCCGTGCTGGCCGCCGTCGGCCTCGGGACCGCGGCGCTACTCAAGTCCACCGACCCCACTGCCAGCACTCTCACCAGCGCCAGCTTGATCACCGTCACACCCACGATGCCGATATCCAGTCGTGAGCTGAACGCGCTGATCGCCCGCAGTCCCGACTTCGGTCCGCTGACCGACCCCAAGCGGCGGGCAGCGTGCCTGAGCGCACTGGGTTACCCCAGTTCGGTGCAGGTGCTCGGCGCCGAGACCGTGCAGGTCGACGGCCGGCCGGCCATCGTGCTGGTGCTGCCCGGCGATCAACCCGACGTGATCATCGGGGTGACGGTCGCCGCGACATGCAGCTCGGTCGCCACCGGACTGATCGCCGACACCACGGTGCGCCGCCCATAGTGCACGGCGGGGAACAGCGCGGCCTACCCTGTTGTTTGACCAGGTGCCCACATGGCACCCGATGCGCAGGCTTTTCGCCTGCAGCCCGGGACCGGGCAGAAAGGCTGGAATGAGCGCCAACCAAGTTCATGACGTCATCGTCATCGGATCAGGCCCCGCCGGCTACACCGCGGCCATCTACGCCGCGCGCGCACAGCTGCAGCCCCTGGTCTTCGAAGGCACCTCCTTCGGCGGTGCACTGATGACCACCACCGAGGTGGAGAACTTCCCTGGCTTCCGCTCGGGCATCACCGGTCCGGAGTTGATGGACGAAATGCGCGAGCAGGCCCTGCACTTCGGCGCCGACCTGCGGATGGAAGATGTCGAGGCGGTCGAACTGGACGGCCCCGTCAAGAAGGTGGTGACCGGCGACGGCGAGACTTACCTCGCCCGTTCGGTCATCCTCGCGATGGGCGCCGCCGCCCGCTACCTCGGCGTACCCGGCGAACAAGAACTGCTCGGCCGCGGCGTCAGCGCCTGCGCGACCTGTGACGGCTTCTTCTTCAAAGAGCAGGACATCGCCGTCATCGGCGGCGGCGACTCGGCGATGGAAGAGGCCACGTTCCTGACCCGCTTCGCGCGCAGCGTCACCCTGGTGCATCGCCGCGAGGAGTTCCGGGCGTCCAAGATCATGCTCGAGCGGGCCCGCGACAACGAGAAGATCACCTTCCTCACCAACACCGCGGTCGACGCCGTCGAAGGCGACACCACGGTGTCCGGCCTGCGCGTCCACAACGTGCTGACCGGCGAGGAGTCGATCCTTCCGGTGACGGGTGTGTTCGTCGCGATCGGCCACGATCCCCGCTCTGAGCTGGTGCGCGGCGCCGTGGACCTCGATCCCGAGGGCTACGTGCTGGTCGGTGACCGCACCACCGCAACGTCGCTGGACGGCGTGTTCGCCGCCGGCGACCTGGTGGACCACACCTATCGGCAGGCCATCACCGCCGCGGGGATGGGCTGTTCGGCTGCGATCGATGCCGAGAGATGGCTGGCCGATGCCGACGACACTGCACACACCGAAATGATTGGAGCACATCAATGAGCGACGGCGGCGCGACCGTAACGGTTTCCGACGACTCCTTCAGCCAGGACGTCCTTTCCAGCAATACCCCTGTCCTCGTTGACTTTTGGGCCACCTGGTGCGGCCCGTGCCGCATGGTTGCCCCGGTCCTCGAGGAGATCGCCTCCGAGAAGGCCGGCTCACTCACGGTGGCCAAGCTCGATGTCGACGCCAACCCGGCGACCGCTCGCGACTTCCAGGTCGTCTCGATTCCGACGATGATCCTGTTCAAGGATGGTCAGCCGGTGAAGCGCATCGTCGGCGCAAAGGGCAAAGCGGCCCTGCTGCGCGAGATCGCTGACCTCGTCTAGATCTGACCGAGACGATTCCGTTATAGGCGGCTTCGCCTGCCGTTTTCCGGAATGCGGCAGGGTTCTGAGACAATGCTTCCTAGCCTGTGTGCAATCGTCAGGGCTTGAGTAGCCCGCTGACAACGGTGACCGAAGGGCCCTGTATGTCGAGTCTTCGCCACGGTGCCGGGGGGGATCCCTCCTGGGACCGGAGCGGTCGAGATGATGTCTTGCGCCGCGGTGACCGCAGCGGCGCCGTCGTCGAAATCCGCGCGTCGTTGGCTGCGCTGGGTCTGGTGGACAACCCCGACGAGGATCTCACCACCGGGCGGCACGTCGTGGCCGACATGTTCGACGACGACCTCGACCACGCGGTGCGCGCGTTTCAGCAGCGCCGCGGTCTGCTGGTCGACGGGATTGTCGGCGAGGCCACCTACCGCGCTCTCAAGGAAGCCTCGTATCGGCTCGGCGCACGCACCCTGGTCCACCAGTTCGGCGCCCCGATGTACGGCGACGATGTGGCCACGCTGCAATCCAAGCTGCAGGAGCTCGGTTTCTACACCGCTTTGGTGGACGGCTACTTCGGGTTGCAGACGCACAACTCGCTGATGTCCTACCAGCGCGAGTACGGCATGGCCGCCGACGGGATCTGTGGCCCGGAAACGTTGCGCTCCTTGTACTTTCTGGGTTCCCGCGTCACCGGCGGCTCGCTGCACGCCATCCGCGAAGAAGAGCTGGTCCGCCGCTCCGGTCCCCGGCTGTCGGGTAAGCGGATCATCATCGATCCGGGCCGCGGGGGCAACGACCACGGCCTGATCACCAACGGGCCGGACGGTCCGATCAGTGAAGCAGACATCCTGTGGGACTTGGCATGTCGGCTGGAAGGCCGGATGACAGCGATCGGCATGGAGACCTTCCTGTCCCGGCCGGCCAGCCGCAGTCCGCTGGACGCCGAGCGCGCCGCCACCGCCAACACCGTCGGTGCCGACCTGATGATCAGCCTGCGGTGTGAAACGCAGCCCAGCCCGTCGGCCAATGGCGTCGCCTCGTTCTACTTCGGCAGTTCGCACGGCTCGGTGTCGACGATCGGCCGCAACCTGGCTGATTTCATTCAGCGAGAAGTTGTGGCGCGTACCGGCTTACGTGACTGCCGGACACACGGCCGGACCTGGGATCTGCTGCGGCTCACCAGGATGCCCACCGTCCAGGTCGACGTCGGATACATCTCCAACCCGTGGGACCGCTCCATGCTGGTGACCAACCAGGCCCGCGACTCCGTCGCCGAGGGCATCCTGGCCGCCGTCAAGCGGCTGTACCTGTTGGGCAAGAACGACCGGCCGACCGGCACCTTCACATTCGCCGAACTTCTGGCCCACGAGCTGTCGGTCGAGCAGGCCCGGCCCGCGCTCTAACTCGCTAGCCGCGAACGTCCGCGCCGGCTCCGACCGGCTGCTGCAGTTGTGCACTTTTCAGCAGACGCTCCAGAGCTTCCTCGACTTCGGCTTTCCAGCCGAGCCCCTTGTTCAGCTCCAACCGCAGCCGCGGGAAGTACCGATGCGGGGCGACGACGGTGAATCCCGCGTCGAGCAGGAAGTCGGCACCGATCATGCATTGGTCGAAGGAGCAGTCCCCCAGCGCTTCGATCGCCGGAGCCAGCTCGGGATCGGCGGTGCCGGGGACGAGAAGTTCGGTGGCGTCGGCGGTCCGACCGAACGCCTCCAGCGCCCGCACACCGCGGCGGACGAGCTCGCTGACTACCTGACTGATCAAGGAGTGCGTCAGCCCGTCGGTCTGCCCGGGCTCGATGCCCATCGACGTCAGCAACACTGCGTCCGCGCTGACCGGTCCGGTCGGGAAGCGCGCCGCGCGCGGCACCGCACGCGGGGGCGCGTAAAGGACGAAGCCGAGGCACGGCTCCTCGTCGTCGGACTCTGATCCTTCGGCGGGCGTCGTGCTGGCGACCTGACCGCACGATCCCCACTCGAGCATGACCATCGACAGCCACGCTTCCTTCTCGAACTCGGGGTCGGGAAGATAGGCACCGGCGTCGAGCGTCGCGGGATCGAGTTCCCAGAACACACACCGACGGGCATGCTTCGGTAATTGCTCGAACGCTTCGAGCCGCAGCGGCATGATGCGAACGGACACTAGCCTCCCCGGCTTTCAAGCGGTGCAAATGTGCACAACGGCCCCTTCAGGATAGGAGAGCCGGCACCGAACGTGCCAGTGGTGGCTGGGCAACTGAATCGCCGGCCCAGTGGGGGCGAAAAGTGTTGGTGCACTGTGCGATTCCTCGATCCAGGGGTTCGGCAGCGAACGCTGGCCGACGCTGGTGTCACTGTGACGGAACTGGCTGGTGTCGTGATACCTGGATTTTCAGGCTCCGGGGCGGTTCATCATCTCCACAATGCGTTGCAAATCGTCGACCGACCCGAACTCGACGACGATCTTCCCCTTGCGCTTGCCGAGGCTCACGGTGACCCGGGTGTCGAAGGTGCTCGACAGCCGTTCGGCGACATCTTGGAGTCCGGGCATCTGGATCGGCTTGCGGCGCGGCGCCGCGGGCGTCTTGGCGTCCGACCGATTGGCGAGGGTGACCGCCTCCTCGGTGGCACGCACCGACAAGCCTTCGGCGACGATGCGCGCGGCCAGTTCTTCCTGAGCCTCCGGGCCGGCTTCCAGGGAGAGCAGCGCCCGGGCGTGCCCGGCCGAGAGCACACCGGCGGCCACCCGTCGCTGGACGGGGATCGGCAACCGGAGCAACCGGATCATGTTGCTGATGACCGGACGCGACCGCCCGATCCGCGTAGCCAGTTCGTCGTGGGTGACTTCGAACTCCTCGAGCAACTGTTGGTAGGCCGCCGCCTCTTCCAACGGGTTGAGCTGAGCCCGGTGGATGTTCTCCAGCAGTGCGTCACGCAATAGGTTGTCGTCGGCGGTCTCCCGCACGATCGCCGGGATGGTCGCCATTCCGGCCTTCTGGGCGGCGCGCCAGCGCCGCTCCCCCATCACCAATTGGTAGCGGCTCGGCGCTCCCGTTGTGGCGTCCGCGACCGACCGCACCACAATCGGCTGCATGAGTCCGAACTCGCGGATCGAGTGCACCAACTCGGCGAGGGCTTCCTCATCGAAGACCTGGCGCGGCTGGCGCGGGTTGGGCTCGATGGCCGAAGGATCGATCTCGCGATAGACCGCCCCCACGCTGTCCACATTTTGAAGGCCACCGCCGATCACCACATCGGCCGCGGCGTCACCCAACCGCGGGCCGCCATCGGCCGGACCGGTCGGGATGAGGGAGGCCAGGCCGCGGCCGAGACCGCCCTTTTTCTTCGCTGACGGCTGGGTCATAACTGTGCCTCCACTATGCCGGGGTCGCCCGTTGCGCGAGTTCTTTACTCGCGTCCAGGTAGCTCAACGCACCGCGTGAACCGGGGTCGTAATCGATGATCGTCATGCTGTAGCCGGGCGCCTCGGAGACCTTGACGCTGCGTGGGATCACGGTTCCCAGGACCTTGTCGCCGAAGTAGCGGCGCACTTCGGAGGCGACCTGGTCGGCCAGTTTGGTCCGGCCGTCGTGCATGGTGAGGAGAACGGTCGACACGAACAGTCCCGGATTGAGGTGGGCCCGGACCATCTCGATGTTGTTCATCAGCTGCGAGACGCCCTCCAATGCGTAGTACTCGCATTGGATCGGAATCAACACTTCAGGTGCCGCGACGAGCGCGTTGATGGTGAGCAGGCCGAGTGACGGCGGGCAGTCGATGAAGACGTAGTCGAAGTCGGATTCGTCGAGCGCAGCGAGCGCGGTGCGCAGCCGATTCTCCCGGGCGACCATGCTGACGAGTTCGATCTCGGCGCCGGCGAGGTCGATCGTTGCCGGCACGCAGAACAGCCGTGGGCTGTGCGGGCTCTGACGAATGGCCGCCTGCAGTGGGATCTCGCCGAGGAGCACCTCGTACGACGACGGCGTGCCCGAGTGCCGGTCGGCAATCCCCAACGCGGTGCTGGCGTTGCCCTGCGGATCGAGATCGATCACCAGGGTTTTGAGTCCCTGCACCGCGAGTGCGGCGGCCATGTTGACCGCGGTCGTCGTCTTCCCCACCCCGCCCTTTTGATTGGCGACGGTGAAAACCCGGCGGCGATTGGGCCGAGGCAGCTGACCGGCGACCGTGTGCAGAACCTTCATGGCGCGTTCGGCCGCGGCACCGATCGGGGTCTCGTAGTCATTTGGCGTCTTCCATGTTTCACGTGAAACATCGACGCCCGCCGCCCCCGCTGGATCGGGGTTGGGTGGGACAGTCATGATCCTCTTCTCTCCGAGGTTCGCGTGGGCCGTTTCCCGCCTCGCGCTCGCTCCCCCCGGACCGCGATCACCACGGTCACGGGCGGATCCGAATAGCTCTCGCCACATCTCATCACCCTCACGTCGGTTGCGCCTAATGACGCCATCCCCCGACGTCCCTCGACCACTTCCTCCTCGGCCCGCTCGCCTTTCATCGCGAGCATCCGACCGCCGGGGCGCAACAACGGGAGGCTCCACCGGGTGAGCTTGTCGAGCGACGCGACCGCGCGCGACACCACCACATCCGCTCCCCCGGCTCGGGCGCGGACGCCCGGTTCTTCGGCCCGGCCATGGATGATCTCCACCGACAGGCCCAGCGCCGCGACCGCTTCCTCGAGGAACTCGGTCCGGCGCAGCATCGGCTCGATCAGCGCGACGTGGATGTCCGGACGGGCGAGGGCAATCGGCAGACCGGGCAGACCGGCCCCGCTTCCGATGTCGAGGATGCGGGCACCCGGCTCGATGAGCTCGGCGACCGCCGCGCTGTTCAGGATGTGGCGGTCCCACAATCGCTCAACTTCTCTGGGACCGATCAGGCCACGCTCGACCCCGGGGCCGGCCAGCAGATCTGCGTAGCGGTGAGCCAGGTCCACCCGGTCTCCGAAGACGACACCGGCGGCCGTCGGAGGTAGGGGCGCAACGCCATGTTTCACGTGAAACATCCTCCGGTCATCTCGGCCTCCGGCATCGAACTACATCGATGTAACTTCAGCCCTTCAGAACGACAACGCGACGCGAGGGCTCCACGCCCTCGCTCTCGCTGTGCACACCGTCAACACCCGCGACGGCGTCGTGCACGATCTTGCGCTCGAACGGCGTCATCGGTGCCAACTCTTCACGCTCGCCAGTGTCCAGGACACGGCGGGCCACCTTGTCGCCCAGAGCGCTCAGCTCTTCGCGGCGACCGCGGCGCCAGTTCGCGATGTCCAGCATCAGCCGGCTGCGCTCCCCCGTCTTCTGGTGCACGGCCAAGCGGGTCAGCTCCTGCAGCGCATCGAGAATCTCGCCCTTGCGGCCGACCAACTTGGACAGGTCCTCGCCGCCGTCGATGCTGACGATTGCGCGGTTGCCCTCGACGTCGAGGTCGATGTCCCCGTCGAAGTCCAGCAGGTCGAGCAGCTCCTCCAAGTAGTCGCCCGCGATCTCGCCTTCGGCGACGAGGCGATCTTCTAAGTCCTCGCCCTTTTCCTCGCCCTTTTCCGGGCCTTGTTCGACGTCTTGGTCCACCGCTACGTCGGTACCGGTGTCGGTGTCGGTGTCGGTCACGTCAGTGGTATCGGCTTCCGCCATGTGTCTCTCCCTCTTTCGCCGGATCGATCTCCGGTCAACGCCTACGTTTCTTGGGCCGCGCCCCTGGGCGCGGAGTGTGATTGGTCGCACCGCCATCGGTCGGTTGTTCCGCGCCGGAGTCGGTCTCGGTGCCAACCGCATCGGCAATGTCTTCGGCGGACTCGGTGCTGTCCGTGGACTCGGCCGACTCGACTGCCGACCCGTTGGTGGCTGCCGCCGCGCTCTTCTTCGGCTTGGTCGGCTTGACGCCCGGCGCCGGTGCGTTCGCCGAACGGCGAGCCAGCGCCTCTTCCTTCTTCGCCTCTTCTTCTTCTTCGATCTTGCCGAACACGTAGTGCTGCTGACCGAAGGTCCAGATGTTGTTGGACACCCAGTAGATGATGATCGCGATCGGCAGGAAGGGTCCGCCGACCACAACGCCGAGTGGGAAGACGTACAGCGCGAGCTTGTTCATCATCGCGGTCTGCGGGTTGGCCGCCGCCTCCACGCTCTGGCGGGCGACCGAGGCGCGGCTGTTGAAGTAGGTGGCGATACCGGCCAGCAGCATCAGGGGCACGCCCACCGCGATGACCGCGGGACGGCTGAAGTCGAAGTTCTTGAACGCCTCCAGACCCGAGGTCTGGATCATGCTCGCACTGAGGGGCGCGCCGAACAGATTGGCATCGAGGAAGTGGCCGACGTCGGTCGCACTGAAAAAGTAATTGCCGGTGGCGCGGTTCTCGTCGACTGACAGGCCCAGCTGACCGAACCCGTGCTGGGTCCGGTTGAACGAACGCAGTACGTGGTAGAGCCCGAGGAACACCGGGATCTGAGCCAGCATCGGCAGGCAGCCCAGGATCGGGTTGAACCCGTGCTCCTTCTGCAGCTTCTGCATCTCCAGCGCCATCCGCTGGCGGTCCTTGCCGTACTTCTTCTGCAGCGCCTTGATCTGCGGCTGCAACTCTTGCATCTGGCGGGTGGTGCGGATCTGGCGGACGAACGGCTTGTAGAGCAGCGCGCGCAGGCTGAACACCAGGAACATCACCGACAACGCCCAGGCGAAGAAGTTCGTGGGGCCCAGGAAAGAGGCGAACAGCTTGTACCAGAGCCACATGATGCCCGACACCGGGTAATAGATGACGTCGAGGCTGAACCAATTAAACATTCATGCTCCTGCTGTCGAATTCGACATCGGCCCCGGGTGCCTGCGGGCACCGCTCGGGTATTGGATCCCATCCTCCCCGATGCCACGGCCCGCACTTCCCGAGCCGGATCAGGGTCAGCCAGCTCCCCCGGAGCAAGCCGTACTCGGTGAGCGCGTCCACGGCGTACTGACTACACGTCGGCGTGAACCGGCACGTCGGCAGTCGCAGCGGCGAGACGGTGTGGCGGTAGAGCTCGACGAGGAAGATCAGCGCCCGGACCGGGAGGTGGGTCACCGCGCCTTCTCCATCAGATCGTGAGTGCGACGAAGGCCGGTTCGCAGCTGCTGCTCGAGCCGAGCCGAGATCGCGTCTCGGCTCGTAGGCAGCGCCCGGATCACCACACGCTCGTCGGGTGTGAGGTCTGCGAGCACCGCTTTGGCTACATGCCGGAGCCGGCGGGATACCTGATGACGTTGCACTGCATTGCCGACAGACTTGGCGACCACGAGACCGATCCGTGGTCCACCATCGGTCTGTGCCTCACGTCGTGCGTGCACGACGATGTCCGGCTGCGCCGCTCGCACCCCGTGCTTGATGGTGGCGCCGAACTCCGCAGACCGTGTCATCCGGAACTGAGCCGGGAGCACGCCGCGTGATCTCGTGGATCAGGCAGTCAGTGAACGACGACCCTTGCGGCGCCGGCCCGTCACGATGGCGCGCCCGGCACGGGTGCGCATACGCAGACGGAAGCCATGAACCCGCGCCCGGCGCCGGTTGTTCGGCTGGAAGGTCCGCTTGCCCTTGGCCACGGCTGTATCTCCTCGTCGTATGGCAGTCGCTGTCCGGCTACACGCTTGCGTGTGTACCCGAACGAACGCGACAGCCGTTGGTAAGCTCTGGTCTCGCTCGTAACCGGCGCGGTCCCGAAACCCGGTCGCAGCCGTGTCGCCAACGTATGGGCGACTGTTCGAGGGTACTGACCTCACTTCCCCTGGTCAAACCGCCTTGTCGTGCCGTCCATCACTGCAGGATTCCGTCAGGGCCCAGGACGACCAGGGCACTACCGTCACAGCCGCCACTGTCAGCCGGTTCGTCGTTATCCCAACGTGATCCGAATGTTGCAGAACGGTTGGCACTCGCCCCGAAAACTGTTAGCTTCTGCCAAAGCCGCTTCTGCATGAGGCGGCACGCGAATCAACCCAGCGGGGGCATAGGCCGGCGGAAGTTCTGTACGACACCGATTGCTCGGATTAACTGCCGGCCCGAGTTCCTGCGCCGATATGCTGCGAGACGAGGACGACTGTCCTGTCCACACCTGTGGATAACTATGTGGACAGATTTGTCGTCGTCTCATTTATTTTTATGTGCTGGATGAAATTTACCGATCGGACCAGGGGGATCTCTCGTTGACCGAAGATCCCGGTTCAGCGTTCGCCACGGTGTGGAGCTCGGTGGTTGCCGAGCTCAACGGCGACGGAACTGCGGACTCACGCGTCAGTAATGGCACTGGCGGCGATGCACCGTTGACTCCGCAACAGCGCGCCTGGCTCAAGCTGGTCCAGCCGCTCACCATCGCCGAAGGCTTCGCGTTGCTGTCGGTGCCGAGCAGTTTCGTCCAGAACGAGATCGAACGACATCTGCGAACCCAGATCGTCGACGCGCTCAGCCGCCGGCTCGGCCAACGGGTCGAACTGGGCGTGCGGATCGCCCCGCCCAGTCTCGAAGAGACCGAGGACACCGCCGCGCCGGAGGTCCCCGCCGTCGACCTCGAACTCGACGAGGTCGACGAAGATCGCGAAGCGTTGGCCAGCGCCCACGAAACCTGGCCCAGTTATTTCATCGAGCGCCCGCGCAGCAACACCTCCGCGGAGACGCCCGGCACAAGCCTCAACCGGCGCTACACCTTCGACACGTTCGTCATCGGATCCTCGAACCGATTCGCGCACGCCGCTGCGCTGGCGATCTCGGAAGCGCCGGCTCGGGCGTACAACCCGTTGTTCATCTGGGGCGAGTCCGGCCTGGGCAAGACGCACCTGTTGCATGCCGCCGGCAACTACGCCCAACGGCTGTTCCCCGGCATGCGGGTGAAGTACGTCTCGACCGAAGAGTTCACCAACGACTTCATCAACTCACTGCGCGATGACCGCAAGGTCGCGTTCAAGCGCAGCTACCGAGACATCGACGTCCTGCTCGTTGACGACATCCAGTTCATCGAGGGCAAGGAAGGTATCCAGGAAGAGTTCTTCCATACCTTCAACACGCTGCACAACGCGAACAAGCAGATCGTGATCTCGTCTGACCGGCCGCCCAAGCAGCTGGCCACTCTCGAAGATCGCTTGCGGACCAGGTTCGAGTGGGGCCTGATCACCGACGTTCAGCCGCCGGAGTTGGAGACCCGCATCGCCATCCTGCGTAAGAAGGCGCAGATGGATCGGCTCGATGTTCCCGACGACGTTCTGGAGCTCATCGCCAGCAGCATCGAGCGCAACATCCGCGAGCTCGAGGGCGCCCTCATCCGCGTTACGGCCTTCGCGTCGCTGAACAAGACCCCGATCGACAAGGCACTGGCCGAGATCGTGTTGCGCGATCTGATCGCCGACGCCGGCACGATGCAGATCAGCACCTCGGTCATCATGGCCGCGACCGCCGAGTACTTCGACACCTCGCTCGAGGAATTACGGGGCCCAGGCAAGACCAGGGCGCTGGCTCAGTCCCGGCAGATCGCCATGTATCTGTGCCGTGAACTGACCGATCTCTCGCTGCCCAAGATCGGGCAAGCGTTCGGCCGCGACCACACCACAGTCATGTACGCCGAGAAGAAGATTCGCGGCGAAATGGCCCATCGGCGTGAGGTCTTCGATCATGTCAAGGAACTCACCACACGGATTCGCCAGCGTTCCAAGCGCTGAAATCCCACTTTTTCTGTCATCTGCGCAAAAAACTTTAGCCACTGTCGTACCAGTGGTCACATCTTTGGCTTGTGTAAACGGCTGTGGACAACACCGGCCAACTCCGGTGAACCACCGGAATCACAAGGCACAACCCCCAGCCGTGCACAGCCGCCCTGTGATTCACCCGCGGTCATCCCCAACTGATGCACATGCCCTCACCGCACCCGAGCAGGGCATCGACCGTCCAATGCACAGGTTGCACAGGCCCTATTACTGTTGCTGTTATCTATCTTCCAATTTCCTCTTTGAAGACAGGCTTGGGGACTAGCCGCTTCACAGGGCATCCGACATGGCCTCGCGGTGCTCTTGTCACCGCGATCGATTAGCTTTCAAGATGGCGTCCGACGCTCTACGGTTGTTCTTCTGACTGCCGTTCTGCGGCTGTCGCTCACAGATCACGCTCGCCGCTGCTTCGGCAGGGGTGGACGCTGGTCGGGGGTTATTGGGTGATGAAGGGACAAGGTGCACGTGGCAACAACGACGGTTGGCTCCGACTTGAAGTTCCGCCTGGTGCGGGAGGACTTCGCCGATGCGGTGGCCTGGGTTGCCCGTAATCTCCCGACTCGCCCGACGGTGCCGGTGTTGGCCGGAGTGTTGCTCACCGGTTCTGATGAGGGTTTGATCATCTCCGGCTTCGACTACGAAGTCTCGGCCGAGGTACGTGTTCCGGCTGAAATCGCTTCTCCGGGAAGCGTTTTGGTCTCCGGTCGGTTGTTGTCCGACATCACTCGGGCGTTGCCGGCCAAGCCGGTGGACGTCAGCGTCGAAGGCACTCGGGTCTCGCTGACCTGCGGTAGCGCCCGTTTCTCGCTGCCCACCATGGCGGTCGAGGACTATCCGGCGCTGCCGGAGTTGCCCGAGGAGACCGGTGTCATCTCGGCGGATCTGTTCGCCGAAGCGATCGGTCAGGTCGCGGTGGCAGCGGGGCGGGATGACACGCTGCCGATGCTGACGGGTATCCGGGTGGAGATTTCCGGCGAGGCAGTGGTTTTGGCTGCCACCGACCGATTCCGGCTGGCAGTGCGTGAGCTGACCTGGGCGACGTCGTCGCCCAACCTCGAAGCCGCGGTGCTGGTGCCGGCCAAGACGCTGGCCGAGGCCGCGAAAGCTGGGACATCCGGTGCCGAGGTGCACCTGGCGCTCGGCGCCGGAGCCACGGTTGGAAAAGAAGGCCTGCTGGGAATTCGTAGCGGTGGGAAGCGCAGCACCACTCGCCTGCTCGATGCCGAGTTCCCGAAGTTCCGCCAGCTGTTGCCCGCCGAGCACACCGCGGTGGCGACGATCGACGTGGCTGAGCTGACCGAAGCGATCAAACGTGTCGCGCTGGTCGCCGATCGCGGTGCGCAGGTGCGGATGGAATTCGGGGATGGGGTGCTGCGCCTGTCGGCGGGCGCCGATGATGTCGGCCGCGCTGAGGAGGACCTGCCCGTCGAGTTCGCCGGTGAGCCGCTGACGATCGCGTTCAATCCCACCTATCTCACCGACGGTCTCGGCTCGCTGCATTCCGGCCGGGTGACATTCGGTTTCACCACGCCGAGCCGACCCGCCGTGCTGCGGCCGGCGAATGGTGATGAACTGGTAGAAGGCACCGGCCCGTTCCCTGCTGTTCAGACCGACTACGTATATCTGTTGATGCCGGTCCGGCTACCCGGTTAACCGGACCGCTGACCTAGAGAGGCACACATGCAGTTGGGTTTGGTCGGTCTTGGAAAAATGGGCTTCAACATGCGCCAGCGGTTGCGCGAGGGCGGACACGAAGTCATCGGGTATGACCCAAGACCAGAGGTGACGGACGTCCCCACCCTGGCCGGGTTGGCCGCGGCGCTCAGCGCTCCCCGCGTCGTCTGGGTCATGGTGCCCTCGGGTCCGATCACCGATGACACCATCGGTGAGCTGGCCGAAGTGCTCAGCCCCGGTGATCTCGTCATCGACGGTGGTAACTCGAAGTACACCGAGGACGGTCCGCACGCGGAACTCCTTGGTAAAAAAGGAATTTCATTCGTTGACGCGGGTGTCTCCGGCGGAATCTGGGGTTTGGCAGAAGGCTACGGCCTGATGGTCGGCGGCACTGACGAGGACGTCGCCCGGGTGATGCCGATCTTCGACACCCTGCGTCCGCCCGGTGATGTCGCCGACGGTTTCGTCCACGCCGGCCCGGTCGGTGCGGGTCACTACGCCAAGATGGTGCACAACGGCATCGAATACGGGTTGATGATGGCCTACGCCGAAGGCTACGAACTACTGGCCGCCGAACCTCTGATCACCAACACCCAGGCGGTGATCCAGGCCTGGACCAATGGCACGGTCGTGCGGTCCTGGCTGCAGCAGCTGCTGGCTAAAGCACTCAAGGAGGATCCGTCCTTCGATGCGATCTCGGGCTATACCGAGGATTCCGGCGAGGGACGCTGGACCGTCGAAGAGGCGATCCGCCACCGGGTGCCGATGCCGGTGATCGCCGCCGCGCTGTTCGCGAGGTTCGCTTCCCGGCAAGACGATTCGCCGACGATGAAGGCCGTCTCGGCGCTGCGCAACCAGTTTGGTGGACACGCCGTCAAGCGGGTCTCGGTGTCGGGATAGCGAGGCCCGATGTACGTCCGGCACCTGGCGCTTCGCGACTTTCGATCGTGGCAACACGTCGAGCTCGAGTTGGCGCCAGGCCGGACCGTCTTCGTCGGCCCAAACGGCTTCGGCAAAACGAATCTCGTTGAGGCCCTTTGGTATTGCGCGACTCTCGGGTCACACCGGGTGGCCACCGATGCGCCGCTGATCCGAGCGGGAGCCGAACGCGCGGTGGTCTCGACGATCGTCGTCAACGAGGGCCGTGAGCTTGCGATCGATATCGAAATCGCGGCGGGCCGGGCAAACAAGGCGCGGCTGAACCGTTCTCCGGTCCGTAGTACCCGCGAGATTGTCGGGGCGGTGCGCGCCGTGTTGTTTGCCCCGGAGGATCTTGCGCTGGTACGGGGTGATCCCGGGGAGCGTCGCCGGTATCTCGATGAGCTTGCTTCGGTACGCCGACCGCGGGTGGCCGCGATCCGCGCGGACTACGACAAAGTGCTCAAGCAACGCACCGCATTGCTGAAATCCGCTGCGGGAGGGCGATTTCGGGGCGACATCGGCGCACTCGAGACACTCGATGTATGGGACGGTCACCTCGCCGCGCATGGCGCGGAGTTGATGGCCGCCCGCATCGAGCTGACCAATCTGCTGGCTCCCGAAGTGGAAAAGGCATATCAGCTGCTGGCACCGGCGTCGCGGCCGGCCGCGATCTGCTACCGCAGCAGCGTCGAATTGGATGACGCCGGCCAGGATGTCGAGTCCCTGGAAGCCGCTCTCCTGGCCGGTTTGGCCGCGCGGCGCGGCGCCGAGCTGGAACGCGGTGTGTGCCTGGTCGGGCCGCACCGTGACGATTTGGAATTGCGCCTTGGCGATCAGCCGGCGAAGGGTTTCGCCAGCCACGGTGAATCCTGGTCCATGGCACTGGCTTTGCGGCTTGCCTCCTATGAACTGCTGAGCGCCGAGGGCAGTGAACCGGTACTGATCCTCGACGATGTGTTCGCCGAATTGGACAATGCCCGCCGGCGGGCGCTGGCTGGTGTTGCCGCTAATGCCGAGCAGGTGCTGATCACTGCCGCGGTGGGTGAAGACATCCCACCCGACTGGGACGCCACCCGAATCGGGATTTCCCTGCGCGACGATGACGACGGCCGAATGTCGGAGGTGACCTCGTGACCGAACCTGACGACGAGACAGAAGAGGTGAAGGGCCCACCCGAGCACCTGGCCGGTCTGGCCGGGATGGATCTGGTGCGCCGCACGCTCGAGGAAGCCCGCGGCGCGGCGCGCAGCCAGGGTAAGGAAGTCGGCCGCGGTCGCCGCTCCCCCGGCGCTCGCCGGGGTGCCGAGCGGGACGGCCGGCGCCGCTGGTCGGGACCGGGGCCGGATGGCCGTGACCCGCAGACGTTCGGAACGGTGGCCAACGATCTCGCGAAGTCGCGCGGCTGGACACCCAAGGTCGCCGAGGGTGTGGTGTTCGCACAGTGGCCGACGGTGGTCGGCGAACAGATTGCCGAGCACGCCGAGCCGACGGTGCTGCGGGATGGCGTGCTGAGTGTGGCGGCCGAGTCGACGGCCTGGGCGACCCAGCTGCGGATGGTTCAGGCGCAACTGCTGGCCAAGATCGCGGCCGCGGTCGGCGACGGGGTGGTGACGGCGTTGAAGATCACCGGGCCGGTGGCTCCGTCATGGCGCAAAGGCAAGCTGCACATCTCCGGGCGGGGGCCCCGCGACACCTACGGCTGAGCACCAGCTACCACAGTCGGCTGACAGCCACGAGACGCTTCCCGACGAGCATGTCGAGCGTCAGGACGTATGCCGATCCGAGAAATTCCGTGCACGGCGCAACTAGGTGTGTAGAAACGCCGCCGCAGAATCAGTCCGAAGAGCACCAACCGGTAGACTTACTCGAGACCCGCGCGCGGTCATGAATCGTGCGCATGCGAACCCCAAGGAGAGCGTGCCGCTAGTGGCTGCCAAAGAACAGTACGGTGCCGACTCGATCAAGGTCCTCGAAGGCCTGGAGGCGGTCCGTAAACGCCCGGGTATGTATATCGGCTCCACTGGTGAACGAGGGCTGCACCACCTCGTTTGGGAAGTCGTCGACAACGCAGTCGATGAGGCGATGGCGGGCTTCGCCGACACAGTGACCGTCCGCATTCTCGAAGATGGCGGCGTTGAAGTCATCGACAACGGCCGCGGCATCCCGGTCGCCATGCACTCCACCGGCATCCCCACCATCGATGTTGTCATGACGGTGCTGCACGCCGGCGGCAAGTTCGAAGAGGGGGCCTACCAGGTTTCCGGTGGTCTGCACGGCGTGGGTGTCTCGGTGGTGAACGCGTTGTCGAGTCGCCTCGAGGCGGACGTCCGCACTGATGGTTCCGAATGGTTCCAGACCTACGACCATTCGGTGCCGGGGACTCTGCGCCAGGGTGAGAAGACCAAGGCGACCGGCACCACCATCCGGTTCTGGGCCGATCCCAACATCTTCGAGACGACGACCTACGACTTCGAAACCATTGCTCGCCGCCTGCAAGAGATGGCCTTCCTCAACAAGGGCCTGACGATCGACCTGACCGACGAGCGCGTCACTCCCGACCAGGTTGTCGACGAAATCGTCAGCGACACGGCCGAAGCGCCGAAGTCCGCGGAAGAAAAGGCCGCCGAAACCGCCAGTGGCCAGCACAAGGTCAAGCATCGGGTGTTCCATTACCCCGGCGGTCTTGTCGATTTCGTCAAGCACATCAATCGCACGAAGAATTCGATCCAGCCCAGCATCATCGACTTCGAGGGCAAGGGTGAGGGTCACCAGGTCGAGATCGCGATGCAGTGGAATGCCGGTTACTCCGAGTCGGTGCACACGTTCGCCAACACGATCAACACCCACGAGGGCGGTACGCACGAAGAGGGTTTCCGTGCGGCGCTGACCACGGTGGTCAACAAGTACGCCAAGGACAAGAAGCTGCTCAAGGAAAAGGATGCGAACCTCACCGGTGACGACATCCGTGAGGGCCTGGCCGCGGTGATCTCGGTGAAGGTCCAGCAGCCGCAGTTCGAGGGGCAGACCAAGACCAAGCTCGGCAACACCGAGGTGAAGTCGTTCGTGCAGAAGATCTGCAACGAACAGTTGAGCCACTGGTTCGAAGCCAACCCGACCGAGGCCAAGACCGTCGTCAACAAGGCGGTGTCCTCGGCGCAGGCGCGGATGGCCGCCCGCAAGGCGCGTGAATTGGTGCGGCGCAAGAGCGCCACCGATATCGGCGGCCTGCCCGGCAAGCTCGCCGACTGCCGCTCGACCGACCCCAGCAAGTCGGAACTGTATGTGGTGGAGGGCGATTCGGCCGGGGGCTCGGCAAAGAGCGGCCGCGACTCCATGTTCCAGGCGATCCTGCCGCTGCGCGGCAAGATCATCAACGTCGAGAAGGCCCGCATCGACCGCGTGCTGAAGAACACCGAAGTCCAGGCGATCATCACCGCGCTGGGCACCGGCATCCACGACGAGTTCGACCTCACCAAGCTGCGCTATCACAAGATCGTGCTGATGGCCGACGCCGACGTTGACGGACAACACATTTCGACGCTGCTGCTGACGCTGTTGTTCCGGTTCATGAAGCCGCTGGTGGAGAACGGCCACATCTTCTTGGCGCAGCCCCCGCTGTACAAGCTGAAGTGGCAGCGCACCGAGCCGGAGTTCGCCTACTCCGACCGCGAGCGCGACGGTCTGCTCGAGGCGGGTAAGGCGGCCGGCAAGAGGATCAACGTCGACGACGGCATCCAGCGCTACAAGGGACTTGGTGAGATGGACGCCAAGGAGCTGTGGGAAACCACCATGGACCCGTCGGTCCGGGTGCTGCGTCAGATCACGCTGGACGATGCCGCCGCGGCCGACGAGCTGTTCTCGATCCTGATGGGCGAAGACGTCGAGGCCCGTCGCAGCTTCATCACCCGAAACGCCAGAGACGTTCGCTTCCTTGATGTTTAGCGAAGTACACCCCGTCATAGGGACAAAAGAGGACTCACATGACTGACACCACTCTGCCGCCTGGCGAAGAAGCGGGCGACCGGATCGAACCGGTCGACATCCAGCAGGAGATGCAGCGCAGCTACATCGACTACGCCATGAGCGTCATCGTCGGGCGGGCATTGCCCGAGGTACGAGACGGCCTCAAGCCGGTGCACCGGCGCGTGCTCTACGCGATGTACGACTCCGGGTTCAGGCCGGACCGCGGCCACGCGAAGTCCGCGCGTTCGGTTGCCGAGACGATGGGTAACTATCACCCGCACGGTGATTCGTCGATTTACGACACCCTGGTGCGGATGGCCCAGCCGTGGTCGCTGCGCTACCCGCTGGTCGACGGGCAGGGCAACTTCGGCTCGCCGGGCAATGATCCGGCGGCCGCGATGCGGTACACCGAGGCCAGGCTCACCCCGTTGGCCATGGAGATGCTGCGTGAAATCGACGAGGAGACAGTCAATTTCATCCCGAACTATGACGGGCGCGTGCAGGAGCCGACGGTTCTGCCCAGCCGGTTCCCCAACCTGCTGGCCAACGGCTCGGGCGGTATCGCCGTCGGCATGGCCACCAACATCCCGCCGCACAACCTGCGCGAGCTGGCCGAAGCCGTCTACTGGTGCCTGGACAATCACGAAGCCGACGAAGAGGCGACACTCGAAGCGTGCCGCGAGCGGGTCAAGGGCCCCGATTTCCCCACCTACGGTCTGATCGTCGGATCCCAAGGCATCAACGACGCGTACACCACCGGCCGCGGCTCGGTCCGGATGCGCGGTGTCGTGGAGATCGAGGAGGACGCGCGCGGCCGCACGTCGATCGTGATCACCGAGTTGCCCTATCAGGTCAACCACGACAACTTCATCACCTCGATCGCCGAGCAGGTCCGCGACGCCAAGCTCGGCGGCATCTCCAATATCGAAGACCAGTCCAGTGACCGCGTGGGTCTGCGCATCGTCGTCGAGATCAAGCGCGACGCGGTGGCCAAGGTGGTGCTGAACAACCTCTACAAGCACACCCAGCTGCAAACCAGCTTCGGCGCCAACATGCTGTCGATCGTCGATGGCGTGCCCAGGACGCTGCGCCTGGACCAGATGATCCGCTACTACGTCGAGCACCAACTCGAAGTGATCATCCGGCGCACCACCTACCGGCTGCGCAAGGCAAACGAGCGCGCCCACATCCTGCGCGGTCTGGTCAAGGCCCTCGACGCCCTCGACGAGGTCATCGCCTTGATCCGGGCGTCGGCGAACGTCGACGTAGCCCGTGCCGGGCTGATCGAGCTGCTCGACGTCGACGAGATCCAGGCCCAGGCCATCCTCGACATGCAGCTGCGCCGCCTGGCCGCCCTGGAGCGTCAGCGCATCGTCGACGACCTCGCCAAGATCGAGGCCGAGATCGCCGATCTGGAAGACATCCTGGCCAAGCCGGAACGCCAGCGTGCCATCGTCCGCGATGAGCTCGCCGAACTCGCCGAGAAGTACGGCGACGACCGGCGCACCCGGATCATCGCCTCCGACGGTGACGTCTCCGATGAGGACCTGATCGCCCGCGAGGACGTCGTCGTCACCATCACCGAAACCGGCTACGCCAAGCGGACGAAGACCGACCTCTATCGCAGCCAGAAGCGCGGCGGCAAGGGTGTGCAGGGCGCGGGCCTCAAGCAGGACGACATCGTGCGGCACTTCTTCGTCTGCTCGACGCACGACTGGATCCTGTTCTTCACCACGCAGGGCCGGGTGTACCGGGCCAAGGCCTACGAGCTGCCGGAGGCGTTGCGTACCGCGCGCGGCCAGCACGTGGCCAACCTGCTGGCGTTCCAACCCGAGGAGCGCATCGCTCAGGTCATCCAGATCCAGAGCTACGAGGACGCGCCCTACTTGGTCCTGGCCACCCGCAACGGCCTGGTGAAGAAAACGAAGCTGACCGATTTCGACTCCAACCGCTCGGGCGGCATCGTCGCGATCAACCTGCGCGACGGCGACGAACTGGTCGGTGCGGTGTTGTGCTCAGCGGAGGACGATCTGTTGCTGGTGAGCGCCAACGGGCAGTCGATCAGGTTCTCGGCCACCGACGAGGCGCTTCGGCCGATGGGCCGGGCCACCTCGGGTGTGCAGGGCATGCGGTTCAACGAGGACGACCGCCTGCTTTCGCTCAACGTTGTGGTTGAAGGCACATTCCTGCTGGTTGCAACGGCCGGTGGTTACGCCAAGCGAACGGCCATCGACGAGTACACCGCTCAGGGCCGCGGCGGTAAAGGCATCCTGACCATTCAATACGACCGCAGGCGTGGCAGTCTGGTGGGCGCATTGGTGGTCGATGAAGACAGCGAGTTGTACGCCATCACCTCGGGCGGCGGCGTCATCCGCACCGCTGCTCGTCAGGTCCGCAAGGCAGGACGCCAGACAAAGGGTGTTCGCTTGATGAACCTGGGTGAGGGCGACACACTGTTAGCCATTGCCCGCAATGTCGAGGATCAGGACGACGCGGACGAAGTGGCCGAGCCGGACGTTGAATCGGACGAGACATCCGGCGAGACATCCGACCAGACATCCGACGAGACGTAGCGCGGCGGGACAGGTAAGGAGTGGCGGTGAGTGCACCGAACGAGCCGGGTCAACCCGGACCGGGTGCCAACGGCGGGTCCGGCGAGGTCCCGCCCTGGCAGCGCGGGGCAGCCCGGGCGCGGCAGGGCGGTGCACCGCAGCGACCGGCAGGCGAGGGGCAACCGCCCCGTCCGCCGGCGCCGCCGTCGGGACCCCCCTCCAACATCGAGGCCCGGGTGAACCGGTTCATCACCGGCTCGGCGGCCCCGGATACGTCCGCGCCGGGCGGCCCACCGCCGGCCCCGCGGCCAGAACCGCGCCCCGAGCCGCGTCCTGAACCCAGGCCCGAGCCGCAGGCCGAGCGCACCGAGGTCGCCCGGCCGGAGGCCTACAGCAGCGAGCTGCCGGACCTGTCGGGAGCGACGCCACCCAAGCCGGTGACACAGCAGCGCAAACCAACACCCGAGCCGCCGGCCCGCCCGTCCGGTGCGGCGTCCCGAGTTGCGGTGGCGGCCAGCCGATCTCGTGGCCCGGTGCGGGCCAGCATGCAGATTCGGCACATCGACCCATGGAGCGCGCTGAAGGTGTCGCTGCTGCTGTCGGTGGCGCTGTTCTTCGTGTGGATGATCGCGGTGGCGTTCCTCTATCTGGTGCTCGGCGGCATGGGCGTGTGGAGCAAGCTCAACAGCAACGTGGGTGATCTGCTGACGGCCACCAGTGGTGGCGGCGGTGAGCTGGTGTCCAGCGGGACGATCTTCGGCGGCGCCGCACTGATCGGACTGGTGAACATCGTGCTGCTGACGGCGATGGCGACCGTCGGGGCATTCGTCTACAACCTCAGCACCGACATCGTCGGCGGCATCGAGGTCACGCTGGCCGACCGGGACTAGCGCCCGGCGGTTCTCGCGGTTTGGGTGCAGCCCTGCGGGTGCGGTAATCTCGGCGCTCGGTCGTATGCAAATACGGGCCTATAGCTCAGGTGGTTAGAGCGCTTCGCTGATAACGAAGAGGTCGGAGGTTCGAGTCCTCCTAGGCCCACGATGTCCTGGTCGACGGGAAGGGCGCCCGTGCGGATTGCACTGCTGTTGGCGGTGGTAGCCGTGGGCGCGGCGATCATGCGTAGCCGCCGCGGCGAAGTCTGGCACACCCTCGACTGAGACACTGAAGACACTGTCGCCGGCCGCATGCGGCGACAAGGGGCCTTAGCTCAGTTGGTAGAGCGCTGCCTTTGCAAGGCAGATGTCAGGAGTTCGAATCTCCTAGGCTCCACGTAACGATCGGACGCAGTTCAGGCTGAGGTCCGGTGCGCAGGGCCACTGGGCGGCACGCGCACATCAAGGTCAACCGGGACCGCCAAGCGTCGCGGCAACGTCTTCTTGCACCGGCGACAGGTAAAGGTCTCTCTGCCGACGAAGATCGTCTGCCCGTGATGACAAATCCCGCACTTAACTCTCTGGCGAGACAGGCTCCCCCAACCCATGCTGAGCATAATGCACCTTACGGGAGCTCCAGCGAAGCCGAATCATCGCTGAACCCAGAGATAGTTGAGTAGTCAGCAAACGCGGATCGGCGTGAAATTTCGCTATATTCGCCGGTAGTCGCCCCATACCGGGCCCCTCGGCCTCATGAAACGCCGGTCCAGCGACATAACACACACTCACGGACCTTTGCTGAAATACCCCTGGTGCGGCAAATCCGTAGCCACTTCAGATCTTCGGGGCGACGTCCACGCTCGGCGGCAGCGCCGACGGCTCAGGTGTAGCCGACCGCCGCGAGATCGCGAACGCCACCGCGCCGCCGGCCAGCCCCAGTCCTAAGAAGCCGAAGACGAACAGCCGCCGACGGCGGCGATGCGGCGACTTGCGGGCCTCCTGCAGGAGTTGCGGCAGTTCGGCCACGACCTGCTTGACGGCGTCGACCTCTTTGGCGGCCTCCTTGGCAACTTCGTGTTGAACGGTGCGGGCCTCGCGGGCGCGACGCTTGATGGCGTTCGCGGCCGACTCGGCGCCTTGCACGCTGACGCCGACCACGCCGCGGGTGATGTCCACCGGACCTACTGCGGTGTAGTGCAGTCCGCGGTTAAGCCGCTCGCGCGACGTGAGTTTGGGTTCAGTCCTGCGGCCCATGAGGCCCTCCCGACACTTGCGGTTGGTGGTGGCGTCAACACTGCCACAGCGCCGTGAGGGGTGGCCGCGAGTTGGGCCACGCGACGCTAGTGGCAGACTGAGATCCCGTGACTAGCTCCATTGCGACCGCGACCGCGACCCTGCACACCAACCGCGGCGACATCAAGATCGCCCTGTTCGGTAATCACGCCCCCAAGACCGTCGGCAACTTTGTCGGCCTGGCCCAGGGCACCAAGGAGTACTCGACGCAGAACGCATCGGGAAGCACCTCGGGCCCGTTCTATGACGGCGCGGTTTTCCACCGCGTCATCGACGGCTTCATGATCCAGGGCGGCGACCCGACGGGCACCGGCCGTGGCGGCCCGGGCTACAAGTTCGCCGACGAATTCCACCCCGAGCTGCAGTTCGACAAGCCCTACCTGCTGGCGATGGCCAACGCCGGCCCCGGCACCAACGGGTCCCAGTTTTTCATCACCATCGGCAAGACCCCGCACCTGAATCGTCGGCACACCATCTTCGGTGAGGTCGTCGATCCCGAGTCGCAGAAGGTCGTCGACGCGATCGCCACGACAGCCACCGATCGCAATGACCGGCCCAACGAAGCCGTCGTGATCGAGTCGGTCACCATCTCCTGACGTTGAGATAGCACTGAGAGCGAAGATTCCGCCCGAATTGCGCTCTCAGTGCTCAATCAACGGTGACTAGACCCCCGCGTAGCCTGCGTCGGTCAGTGCGTCCAAAACACTCAGTGGATCGGCTCCCAGGTCCCACCGGCTGAGCACGATCAGCCGGTCAGCGGCCGTTTCGATCTCCAACAGCCGCGTCTTGCGACCGATCCGGCGGAACTCGGTGATCCGGATCAGCGTGACGTCGGGACGCCGCAACGTCTGCGACCGAAACCACCCCCGGTAGACCAGCCCGTCACCCGTGATAGCCAGCCGGGGTCTGGCTCGCCATGATCCGAATGCGAACGCCAGCAGCCCCGCCGCAGCAATGCCGGTGAGGATGCGGCCCGGGGGGTCTGTGACAACGGTCACACAACCGATTGCCATCAGGATTCCCGCGATGCCAAGACCTGCGACGGCCCCGATTTTGGGGCCCCATTCAGTTTGCTGCACGGCGTCCTCGGGGGTGTCTACCGCGGGTGATGGAGTTATCCACAGGCGCTATCAACAATGGGGATGAATCACACGCGTGTGATTGGGTGACCAGAAGGTTGCCAGCCCCAAAACGGCGAACGCACAGCGCGAATCCTCTAAGGTATTCGCCGCGCTCAGCGCCACCGCATCGTCAGCAACAACCCGGTGATCATGAACGCAAAGGCGATCGCGTAGTTCCACGGACCCAGCTTGGCCATCCACTGCAGCGCGGCGGGTACATCCAGGCCGGAGGCGGCCAGCTGGAACACCAGCAGCCAGGCCAGCCCGATCAGCATGAGGCTGATGAACAGCACCACGAACCACACGCTCGACGGCCCGGCCTTCACCTTGACCGGAGTGCGGCTCACCGTGTTGATCGTGAAGTCGTTCTTCTTGCGAACCTTGGACTTGGGCATGGGTACCTTCGGGCCGGGATCTTCTGCGACGATGGTGCGCAGATCGACTATGAGATTAACGCAGCGGCGCCGTGACCCGACAACTCCGGCACCAGCGACGACGGGTGCCACGCGCTCGCCGTGGCGGTTCGGCGTCCCGGTGGTGTGTCTGCTCGCCGGCGTACTGCTGGCCGCCACTCACGGCGTTTCCGGTGGTAGCGAGATCCGCCGCGCGGACTCACCACGGCTGGTCGACCTGGTCCACGACACCCAGAAATCGGTGGACCGGCTCAACACCCAGCGCGACGCGCTGGCCGCCCAGGTCGACTCCACCCACGGCGCCTCGGCCGGTACCGCGCTGGCCGCCATGCTGGCCCGTGCCGACGAACTGGCCGGTGACGCCGGGCTGGATCCGGTGCACGGCGCGGGGCTGGTGGTCACGCTGTCCGACGCCGAGCGCGACGCCAACGGGCGCTTCCCGCGCGACGCCTCCCCCGACGATCTGGTGGTCCATCAGCAGGACATCCAGGCCGTGCTGAACGCGCTGTGGAGCGCTGGCGCCGAGGCGATCCAGATGCAGGACCAGCGCATCATCGAAACCTCGGCACCGCGCTGCGTCGGCAACACCCTGCTGCTCAACGGGCGCACCTACAGCCCGCCGTACTCCATCACCGCGGTCGGCGACGCGACCGCGATGCGGGCAGCCCTGGCCGCCGCTCCCCTGGTCACGTTGTACAAGCAGTACGTCGTGCGGTTCGGGCTGGGCTACAGCGAGCAGACCCACGACGACATCACCGTCGCCGGCTACACCGGACCGGTGCGGATGCGCTACGCCCAGCCGATCGGTCCAGTCGGATATTGAGTGGATCTGCCCAGGTAATCTGACCTGGTGAAAGTCTTGGTCGTCGACAATTACGACAGCTTCGTGTTCAACCTGGTCCAGTACTTGGGCCAATTGGGTGTGGACGCGCAGGTCTGGCGCAACGACGACGCACGGCTGACCGACGAGACCGCCATCGCCGCCGAATTCGACGGGGTGCTGCTGAGCCCGGGACCGGGCACGCCGGAACGGGCGGGCGCCTCGATCCCGTTGGTGCGCGCCTGCGCCGCGGCCGCCACCCCGCTGCTGGGTGTGTGCCTGGGTCATCAGGCGATCGGTGTGGCATTCGGCGGCACGGTCGACCGCGCGCCCGAGCTGCTGCACGGCAAGACCAGCACGGTCTACCACACCAATAGCGGTGTGCTGCAAGGCCTTCCGAACCCCTTCACGGCGACGCGTTACCACTCGCTGACGATCCTGCCCGAGACGGTGCCGGCCGAGCTGGAGGTGACCGCCCGCACGAAGGGCGGGGTCATCATGGCGGTGCGTCACGTCGAGCTGCCGATTCACGGTGTGCAATTCCACCCCGAGTCGATCCTGACCGAGGGTGGGCACCGGATGCTGGCCAACTGGCTGGGCTACTGCGGCAAGGCTCCCGAGGAGACGCTGGTGCATCGCCTCGAGCAGGAGGTCGCCGACACCGTGAAGCACGCGCTCGGTGGGCAGGAGCGCAGCGACCCGGGGGATCGATACGGCGGCGGCGAGCCTTCCCTAGCTAGGACGCAAAGCTGATCGTGACCGTCGCCCCGAAGTTCACGGCGCTGCCCGCCGCGGGACTCTGGGACACGACGGCATTGGAGCGCTGACCGCTGTTCTGGACGTCACCGCCCTTGTCCAGCCCGCCGGTCCAGCCGAGCCCGCGCAGCCGCGGCTCGGCGTCCGTCCAGAACATGCCCCGCAGGTCCGGCATCACGAACTGATTGCCCTTGGACACCTTGATCTGGATCACGGTGTCCTGAGGAACCGTTGACCCGTTCGGTGGGTCGGTGCCGACCACCTGACCGATCGGCTCGGTGCTGTCGGTCGGCACTTGCACGGTTTTCAGGAAACCGGACGCGGTGAGGATCTGTCCGGCCACGTCGACGTTCTGGCCGGCAACCACCGGAACCTCGGCGTTCTGCGGCCCGGACCCGATGACGATGGTGATCTCGTTGGTGATCGCCGATAACTGGTTCGCTGGCGGGACGGTCTGCAGCACCCGGTCCTTGTCCTCAGGCTTGGAGGCCGAGTTGGTCTGCTTGAACTTGCTGAACCCGGCGTCTTTCAGTTTCTGGGTGCAGTCGGTGGCGGACAGCGCAGTGCAGTCGGGCACTTCCACTTGCTTCGGGCCCACCGACACGTTGATCGCTATGTCGTCACCGGCGCTGGCCATGGAGTTGGCCGGCGGATCGGTGTCGATCACCTTGTCAGGCGCCACGGTGTTATCAGGCTTCTGGTTGGTGTGGATCTTGAAACCCTTGTTCTGCAGTGCCGCGATCGCGTCGGCCTGCCCCTGGCCGCGCACGTCGGGAACCTGGAGATTGCGCGGGCTACCGCTGACCATGTTGATTCCGATGGTCACCACCACCGTCAGGATGGCCAGCACCGCGACGACGATCAGCCAACGGCCGATCGACCCGCCGGCGCGGTCGTTCTCGACGAAGCGGGCCGTACGCGGGATCTCGTCGGTGTCATCGCGACGCGAGGGCGGCACAGCCGGTGCGTTGAGCATCGAGGTCCGCTCGGCGGCGCTGAACACCTTGGGCGCTTCGGGGGCTTCCCCGTTGTGCACGCGAACCAGATCTGTGCGCATATCGGCGGCCGTCTGGTAGCGGTTGTCGGGGTTCTTGGCGAGCGCCTTCAGCACGACGGCGTCCAGCTCCGGGGAGATACCCGAATGCTTCGTCGACGGTGGCACCGGGTCCTCGCGGACATGCTGATAGGCCACCGCCACCGGCGAGTCACCGACGAACGGCGGCTCTCCGGTCAGCATCTCGTAGAGCACGCAACCCAACGAGTAGACGTCGGAGCGAGCGTCGACCTTCTCGCCGCGTGCCTGTTCAGGGGAGAGGTACTGCGCGGTGCCGATCACCGCGGCGGTCTGCGTGACGTTGTTGGCGTCGGCGAGCGCCCGTGCGATGCCGAAGTCCATCACCTTCACCGCGCCGGTCTTGGAGATCATGATGTTCGCAGGCTTGACGTCGCGGTGGATGATGCCGTGCTGGTGGCTGAAGTTCAGTGCCTGGCAGGCGTCGGCGATGACCTCGATCGCCCGCCGGTACGGCATCGGGCCGTCGTTGTGGACGATGTCGCGCAGGGTGACCCCGTCGACGTACTCCATCACGATGTAGGGCAACGGGCCGTTGCCGGTGTCGGCTTCGCCGGTGTCGTAGACCGCCACGATCGCGGGGTGGTTCAGCGCGGCGGCGTTCTGCGCCTCGCGGCGGAACCGCAGGTAAAAGCTGGGATCACGGGCCAGGTCGGCGCGCAGCACCTTGACCGCGACGTCCCGGTGCAGCCGGGTGTCGCGGCCCATGTGCACCTCGGACATGCCACCGAAGCCGAGGATCTCTCCCAGCTCGTAGCGGTCGGACAGGTGCTGTGGGGTGGTCATCGCCGTTTCTCGTCGTTTCGATCGGGGTCGGTCAGCGCAGGAATAGCCACACTGGCCGCGGTGAATCGGATTGGCCCGGTCTGCCCTCCAGATTTACCGGTGAGCGGGTCTTCCGTCCAACCGCTGGGGGCCACCTGGCCCGTGGGTGTCGGTTGGACCGTTTCCGTTTCGGTCCGCTGCACGGGCGTGCTGTCTTTACGGTCGGCGAGCACGATGAGGATCGCGCTGATGATCGCCAGCGCGCCCAGCACGCCGGCAGCCCAGAGCAGGGCTCGCTGACCCGAGGAGAACGTGCGCCGCGGTGGCGGCGGGCGGTGGCTGCCGGTGTTGGCGCGGGGCCGCATCCCGGTGGCGGGCGCGGCGGCCGGCATCCGGGGCGAGCTGCCGGGGATCGCGGCAGGCGTCGCGCGGATCGTCGGCGACGAGTTGGGTCGCGGCGGGCGACGGCCGGCTCGCACCGAGGCCACCGCGTCGGCGAACTGTCCGCCATTGCGGTACCGCATGCCCGGGTTCTTCACCAGGGTGATCTCGATCAGTTCGCGCACGTTGGGCGGCAGGTCGGCAGGCAGCGGTGCGGGCGTGTCCTTGATGTGCTTCATCGCGACGGTCAGCGCGCCGTCGCCGGTGAACGGACGCTTGCCCGAAACCGCCTCGTAGCCAACAACTCCCAGTGCGTACACGTCACTGGCGGCGGTGGCGTCGTGACCAAGGGCCTGCTCAGGCGCGATGTACTGGGCGGTGCCCATCACCATTCCGGTCTGGGTGACCGGCGTCGCGTCGACGGCTTTGGCGATACCGAAGTCGGTGAGCTTCACCTGGCCGGTCGGCGTGATGAGGATGTTGCCGGGCTTGACGTCGCGGTGCACCAGGCCGGCGGAATGGGCCACCTGCAGTGCTCGGCCGGTCTGTTCCAGCATGTCCAGCGCGTGCCGGAGCGACAACCGGCCGCTCCGCTTGATCACAGAGTTCAGCGGTTCACCGTTGATGAGCTCCATCACCAGATAGGCGGTGCGGCCCTCGCCGTCCATATCGGTCTCGCCGTAGTCGTGCACGGCGGCGATGCCCGGGTGGTTGAGCATCGCGACGGTGCGTGCCTCGGCGCGGAACCGTTCGATGAACTCGGGGTCAGAGGAGAACTCCTGCTTGAGCACCTTGACCGCGACCCGGCGTCCCAGCCGGCTGTCGACGGCCTCCCACACCTGGCCCATACCTCCGGTGGCGATCAGCCGCTGCAGGCGGTAGCGGCCCGACAGCGTCACTCCTACGCGGGGCGTCACGAGGCCCCCTGCAGTGCCGCGGCGATCGTCGCCCGTCCGACCGGGGCGGCCAGCGCACCGCCGGTGGCGTTGAGCCGGTCACCGCCGTTCTCGATCAGCACAGACACCGCCACCTTGGGGTTTTGGGCAGGCGCGAACGCGATGTACCAAGCATGCGGCGGAGTGTTGCGCGGGTCGGTGCCGTGCTCTGCGGTGCCCGTCTTCGATGCGATCTGCACGCCGGGAATCGCCCCTTTCTGCTGGGTCATCTGCTCGGCGCCGATCATCAAATCTGTCAGTTTAGCCGCGACCTGCTGCGAAACGGCGCGCCGCTGCTCCTGAGGTGCCGCAGTACTGATGTTGGACAAGTCCGGTCCTTTGAGGCTGTCCACCAGGTACGGCTGCATCAGCACACCGGAATTGGCGATCGTCGCCGCCACCAACGCGTTCTGCAAGGGTGTCACCGCCACGTCTTTCTGGCCCATGCTCGACATACCCAGCGCGGCGGCGTCGGACATCGGGCCGATGGTCGACTCAGCGACCTCCAGCGGGATCGGCGCTGGTGGGCTGTCGAACCCGAACGCCTGCGCGGCGCTGCGCAGGGCGTCGGCACCCACTCGGATACCCAGTTCGACGAAAGCTGTATTGCAGGATCGGGTAAAAGCCTCCCGAAGCGACGCCGTCGGGCCGCTGCCGCACGGCGTGCCGCCGTAGTTCTCCAAGGTGGCGGTGCTGTTCGGCAGCTGAATCTGCGGGGAGCTGGTGAGCTGATCGGTATCGGTCACACCGGCCTGCAGCGCCGCTGCGGTGGTGATCACCTTGAACGTCGAGCCCGGCGGGAACGTCTCGGAGATGGCCCGGTTCGTCAGTGGTGAGGCCGGGTCGTCGCGCAGCTGCTGCCAGGCCGTGCCCTGCTCCTCGGTGTCGTGGGTGGCCAGTTGATTGGGGTCGTACGACGGCGAGGACACCATCGCCAGGACCTTGCCGGTGGACGGCTCCAGCGCAACGACAGAGCCGCGGCAGCCGCCGGTGCAGCCCTGTTGCAGGGCCTCCCAGGCGGCTTGCTGAATCCGCGGCACGATCGTGGTGTCGACGTTGCCGCCGCGCGGGTCGCGGCCGGTGAAGAAGTCGGCCAGCCGCCGTCCGAACAGCCGCTGATCCGATCCGTTGAGGATGCCGTCTTCGGCGCGCTCCAGCCCGGTGCTGGAGTAGCGCAGCGAGTAGAAACCGGTAATCGGTGCGTACACATAGGGATTCGGGTACACCCGCAGGAACCGATAGTGGCCGTTGGTGGACACCGAATAGGCCAGCAGCTGCCCGCCCGCGGTGATCTGGCCACGCTGGCGGGAGTACTCGTCGAGCAGCACCCGCTGATTGCGCGGATCGGCACGCAGGCCGTCGGCTTTGAACACCTGGGTGACCGTCGCGTTGAGCAGCAGCAGCACGATCAACGCCATGATCATCACCGATATGCGGCGCAGTGAAGTGTTCATACCCGCTCGATCACCTCGGTGCTGGACGCCGCGATGGACGCCTGCGGGTTGGCCATGAGCGGCCGGCGGGCGGCATGCGAGATCTTGACCAGGATCGCCAGCAGCAGATAGTTCGCCACCAGAGACGAGCCGCCGTAGGACATCCACGGCGTGGTCAGACCGGTCAGCGGGATCAGCCCGGTAACCCCGCCGACCACGATGAACAGCTGGATCGCCAGGGTCGAGGCCAGTCCCGCGGCCAGCAGCTTGCCGAAGCTGTCCCGCACGGCGATCGCTGTGCGCAGCCCGCGCACGATCACGATGGTGTAGAGCATCAGCACCCCGGCCAGACCGACCAGGCCCAGCTCCTCGCCGACCGCGGCGACGATGAAGTCGGTCGAGGCGGCGGGCACGGTGCCCGGCTGGCCGTTGCCCAGCCCGGTGCCGAAAATGCCGCCGGTGGCGAAGCTGAACTGCGACTGCACCATTTGGTAGCCGGAGCCCTCGGGATCGCCGAACGGATCCAGCCACGTCTGCACCCGGACGCGAACGTGGCCGAACAAGTAGTAGGCCACCACGCTGCCCGCGGCGAACAGGGTCAGGCCGATCACCACCCAGCTGAACCGCTCGGTCGCGATGTAGACCATCACCAGGAACGAGGCATACAGCAGCAGCGAGGTGCCGAGATCTTTTTCGAAGACCATGACCCCGACGGAGACGATCCACGCCACCAACAGCGGGGCGAGATCACGGGGCCGCGGCACGTCGGCGCCCAGGAAATGCTTGCCGGCGCTGGTGAACACGTCGCGCTTGGCCACCAGCACGGCCGCGAAGAAGATCAGCAACAGAATCTTGGAGAACTCGGCAGGCTGAATACTGAAGCCCGGCAGGCGAATCCAGATCTTGGCGCCATTGGTCTCGGAGAAGTGCGCGGGCAGCAGAGCGGGAATCGCCAGCAGCACAAGACCGAGCAGCCCGAAGGTGTAGCCGTAGCGGGCCAGGATGCGGTGGTCCTTGAGGAAGATCACCACCAGCGAGAAGCCGACGACGCCGACGAGGGTCCACAGCATCTGCTGCTCCTCGCTGGGGCCCCGCTCCGATGTCAGCGCGCCGCCGATCAGGTCGAGACGGTGGATCATCACCAGCCCAATGCCGTTGAGCAGGGCCACAACCGGCAGCAGCACCGGGTCGGCGTAGGGCGCGAAGCGCCGGATGGCCAGGTGCGCGCAGACGAACAAGGTGAGGAAGGCGAGCGTCGAACTGGCCAGATCCCAGCTGATGCCCTGCTCCTGGTTGGCCTCCACGATCAGCAGCGCCACCACGGTGATCAGCGTGGCGAAGCACAGCAGTGCCAGCTCGGCATTGCGGCGGGTCGGCGTCGCCGGTGCCAGCGTGACGGGCGCCTGCGGTTGGGTGCTCATGCCGCCGCCCGGCAGTCGGTGCCCGGTTTTTGCGGCGCTGCGGGCAGCTGCGTCACCGTCGGCGCGGGACTGGTCGGCGGCGCGGGAACAGCGGAACCGGTTGTGGCGGTGCCGCTTTCAGTCGGTGCCGGGGCGGTGCCAGGGGTCGGTGATGCTGGCGGCACCGGGGTCGCGCTCAGTGCCGGTGTGGGAGCCGGTGCGGCCGTGGGTGCGGGCGCCGACGTCGGTGCGGGAGGGGCCGAGGTGGGCGACGGCCCCGGCGCGGGAGGTGCGCTCGGGGCGGGCGTCGGTGCTGGGGTGGTGGTCGGGGTACTGCTTGGCGGTGGGGCGCACGGCGGCAGCAGTGAACTGTGTGCCAGCTCCCGCAGCTGTCCGATCGCGTCGTCGAGGCTGCCTGCGGGCAGCCCGGCCGTCACCTGCGCGCGCTCGGAAGGACGCAGGTCCTGCAGCCGCATCAGCTGGCAGCCCAGCGAACCGGTGGGCTGGCCGTAGCTGATCTGGGACAGCTCGTTGCGGTCGTTGAGGCAGCCCAACAGGTAGGGCTCCTGCAGCGGGAAGGTCAGAATCGAACCCTCGATACCGCGCATGATCGCCACCGTGCCGTCGTGGGCGCTCACGTAATAGTTACTGCGGATGATCTGGCGGCCCACCGCGAGCCCGGCCAGCGCCAGCAGCAGGATCACCGCGACGGCGATGATCATCCGCCTGCGCGAGCGTGGTTTGGCCGGCGGCTCGGGCTCGGCCACGACCCGCTTGGCAGCCGGCGGCCGCGCCGTGATGGCGGACGCGCGACCGGCGGAGGTGTTCGGGGGCGCGACGTTGTCGTCGTTGCCCGAGACCGCTCCGGCCAGGATCGGCTGGGTCTGGCCGCCGTAATCGTGGTCGACGACATCGGCGACCACCACGGTGACGTTGTCCGGGCCGCCGCCGCGCAGAGCCAGCTCGATCAGCCGGTCGGCGCTTTCGGCGACGTCGGGGATCTGCAGCGCCTCCAGGATGGTCTCCTGGCTGACCGGGTCGGACAGACCGTCGGAACACAACAGATAGCGGTCGCCCTCTTTGGCTTCCCGCATGATCAGCGTCGGCTCGACCTCGTGGCCGGTCAGCGCGCGCATGATCAGCGAGCGCTGGGGGTGGCTGTGCGCCTCCTCGGCGGTGATGCGCCCCTCGTCGACGAGGGTCTGCACAAAGGTGTCGTCTTTGGTGATCTGCGCCAGTTCCCCGTCGCGAAGCAGGTAACCGCGGGAATCGCCGATGTGGACGAGCCCAAGTCTGTTGCCCGCGAACAGGATTGCGGTCAACGTGGTACCCATGCCCTCGAGCTCGGGCTCCAGATCGACGTGCGCGGCGATGGCCGAATTGCCTTCGTGCACCGCGTCGTCGAGCTTGCTCAGCAGGTCGCCGCCGGGTTCGTCATCGTCGAGGTGGGCCAGGGCGGCGATCACCAGCTGGGAGGCCACCTCGCCGGCGGCGTGCCCGCCCATACCGTCGGCCAGTGCCAGCAGCCGCGCGCCGGCATACACGGAGTCTTCGTTGTTACCGCGCACCAGGCCGCGGTCGCTGCGGGCGGCGTAGCGAAGGACAAGGGTCACGGGCGCAACTCAATCACCGTTTTGCCGATATGTACCGGCGTGCCAATCGGAACGCGTACTGCCGTCGTCACCTTCGCCCTGTCGAGGTATGTGCCGTTGGTCGATCCTAGGTCTTCCACGTACCAGTCGGCACCGCGCTGCGATAGCCGGGCGTGGCGGGTGGAGGAGTAGTCGTCGGTGAGTACCAGCGTGGAGTCGTCGGCGCGGCCGATCAGCACCGGCTGGCTGCCCAGGGTGATTCGGGTGCCGGCCAGCGTCCCCGCGGTCACCACCAGGTAGCGGGCGGCACCGCGCTGCTGGCGAGACGGCAAGAGCGTGCCGCGCAGCGCCAGGCCCCGGCGGACCATTACCGCGCCGGTGGGGGCATAGATGTCATTGCGCAGAATGCGCAACACCGACCAGATGAACAGCCACAGCAACAGCAGGAAGCCGGCGCGCGTCAGCTGCAGTACTAGTCCCTGCATCCGGCGTCCTCTCCGTCCTCGTGCCCCGCTTGCCGTTCCCGCGATACCAGCAGGCACCGGGCCGACTTCGGCACCGTCACGATACTTGGACGCCGGTGGGTGCGCGGGTGAAGCCACTCCCGCATCGACCAAACCGCGGCCCGCCTACCTCAGTGGACGCGGACGATGATCTCGGAATGGCCGAGCCGGATGACGTCGCCGTCGGCCAGCTGCCACTCCTGCACGGGCGCGTTGTTCACCGTGGTTCCGTTGGTGGAATTCAGGTCCGAAAGCAGCGCGACCTGGCCGTCCCACCGGATTTCCAGATGCCGGCGGGAGACGCCGGTGTCGGGCAGCCGGAACTGGGCGTCCTGGCCGCGGCCGATGACGTTGGCACCTTCGCGGAGCTGGTAGGTGCGACCGCTGCCGTCATCGAGCTGCAGGGTGATGGCATGTCCGGTGGACGGGTAGTCGCCACCGGCGGGCGGCTGGGCGTACCCGGCGTAACCGCCGCCGGCGGGCGGCTGACCGTAGTCGTAGTCGCGGCCGGCGGGCTCGGGGTAACCGCCCTGCTCGTAGCGGCCGTACTCGGGCTGGCCGTACTCCGGACGGCCATAGCCGCCGGCAGGTTGGCCGTAACCGCCCTGCTCATAGCCACCCTGATCCGGGTAGGCAGGCCGGGACTCGGGCCGGCCGTAGCCGGCGTCCTCGTGCCGAGCCGGGCCGCGGCCGTAGTCGTAGTCGCCGGCCGGCGGTCCGGCCGGAGGGGCCTGCGAGGGATAGCCGCCGCCCTGCGGCGGGCCGTAGGACGGTGCGCCGTATCCGGGGGGCGGGCTCTGCCGATAGCCCTGGTCGCCGGGGTAACCGCCCTGGCCACCGGGAGGTTGGCCGTAGCCGCCACCGGCCGGGGGACGCTGCTCGTAGCCCTGGCCGCCGGGGTAACCACCCTGGCCACTGGGGGGTTGGCCGTAGCCGCCCTGCTCGGGATAGCCACCCTGCTCGGGGTAGCCGCCCTGCTCGGGGTAGCCACCCTGCCGCTGGCTGTAGCCCGGCTCGGCGGGGGGTGGTGCGTAGCCACCCTGGTCAGGCGGATATGGGCCGCGCTGCTCGGGCGCGGCGGGCCGCGGTTCTTCCGGACGCGGGTAGCGCTCGTCGTAATAGTCGTCGCCGGGCCGCCCCTGACCCTGGTCGCCGCGGTAGGGGGGGTTTTCGCTCATCGCTGGTACTCCTGGTTCTGGGGTGTACGCCTGGTTCGATTGTGCTGGGGCGGTGCTGGCTTTGGACGGGTGGGGGTCGACGTCCGGATTGACGACGCCGCGCGCACGGTATTGGCCGGTGTGCAGACTCGGCGACTGCTCGAACCTGACAACCACATCACCATACGTTTGCCACCCCTGATCTCGGATGTATCCGTCCAAGTGTCTGGCAAAAGTGACCGTGGTGAGATCACGATCTGCGCTGACTTTCTCGAAGTCAGATGCACTGAGCGTAATGACGTATTCATTGGGGGCCAAAAAGCGTTGGCCCGGCAGCGTCTGTACACCAGCGGAGGCTTCCCCCTGGAGCGCGGCTTCTACCTCCGCAGGCGCGATGGATCCGCCGAACACTCGGGCAAAGGCGTCGCCCACGGTGTTCTCGAGTCGGCGCTCGATGCGTTGAACCAGACCTCTCTGGTTACTCATCTCACCGCCTGCCTCGAGTCCGCCGCGTATCGCGTCGACGCTTGTTCACCTTGATGGTATCGGCCCAGGTCGGCGCCACGTCACCATGAGAATTCTGAGAATCCCGTTACGCCAGGTCAAGGGCTCGGCAGCGGGGCTGTGACGGCCGTCGCTAGGCTGGTCTGAGCCGCGGGCGCGAGTTGAGGTTCACCCCCTCGACCGTGATACGCTCCCTCGGTTGTTTTGGGCGAGTGGCGGAATGGCAGACGCGCTGGCTTCAGGTGCCAGTGTCCTTCGGGACGTGGGGGTTCAAGTCCCCCTTCGCCCACAAGTGCAGAAAATCCCCGGCTTCTGGCCGGGGTTTTTTGTTGGGAAAGCTACGCGTCTACAGCGACGACAGTGTTTCGTCCGGCTTGCTTGGCTTGATACATAGCCCCGTCGGCTCGAGCCGTGACGGTGGCGGCGGCCTCGCCGGCTACCGAAGACGTGGTGGCCCCGATGCTCAGCGTCGTGTGGATCGTCAACCCGAATTGATGGATCGGCTCCGCGGCGATCCGACGGATCCGCTCGCCGACCTCGGCGGCCTCTTCGGTGCTGCCGATGCTCTGCAACAAGATCAGGATCTCGTCACCGCCGATCCGGCCCACGGTGTCCTCGAGATGGACGCATTCCCGCATCCGAGCGGCCATGGTCGACAACACGGCGTCACCGACCGCGTGGCCCCAGGTGTCGTTGATCTGTTTGAAATGGTCGATATCGCAATACAGAACTCCCAATCGCACCCCGGGCGATCGCGGATCTTCCAGCGCGGCAGCAAGGCGGCTCATTGTCTCGGCTCGGTTGACCAGGCCGGTGACGCTGTCGAACCGGGCAAGTTCTCTCAGCCGATTGCGCATATCGTCCACCGCCGCGGAAATCTCCGCGATCTCGCGGGGACCGCCGCGGCCAATGGGCTGGTCGTAGTCGCCGTCTGCCACTGCCCGGACACTGCGCACCAGCCGGGAGACCGGCTGAGTGAGCATGCGCTGCACGGTGATGATGCAGCCGATGATGCCGGCCACCAAGATCGTGACCGCGACGTACTGGCTGTTGTTCGCGGTCCTCAGTACCGATTGGATGTGCTCGATCTGCTGGGTGATGAGGGCGTCGATCTGAGCATTGAGCGCGCGGAATCGTTCGCGGAGCTTGTCGAACAGGTTCTTTCCGTCGAGAACCATCTGATCGAGCTGGGCGCGCGGAATGGGCCCGGCACGCAACGCAACGATCTGCGGGTTGGCTGCTTGACGTTTCCACGTCTGCGCTGCCGCCACTTCTTCCTCGAAGAGCGAGAGGAGTGAATCGGCATTGGGCATGCCTGCAAGCTCTCGATGCAACTCGGGTCCCAGGCGATTGGCCGCGGCGGCGCCGACTTCGAACAGGTCGAGCGCAACCACGTTGCCGGTCAGCAGATAGGCCCGCTGTCCCGTTTCCTGGTCGACGTAGGCGCGGCTCAGTTCAGACAGTTGGGACCTGATCGGGATGAGGCGATCACCGAGGGTGTGGACGTCGCGTGCGACGGAAACCCGTCCGACGATCGAGGCTGCCATCGTGGCGACGAAGACCAGAGTGATGACGCCGACGGTGCAAAAAATCAGTGCCCGGAGGGAGAGCCGCCGCCGCTCACTCGAACCAGCCACAGCCTTGAAGATAGGCCATTCGTGCTGACTCAGCGATCGACTCTGGCGGGCCGGCAGATCCGGGTTTGATTGCCCCCGGCTCGTTTGGCCGCGTACATCGCGGCGTCGGCCGACCGGATGAGGTCTTCTATCGCCGGACCGCAACCCCAGCGCACGATGGCCGCCCCGACGCTTGCGGTGACCGGCTGCGGCAAGGCCGCAATGGCGGCACACAGTTGTGTCGGCATCCGCTCGGCGACCTCGGCGGGCACGGCGTCGATGACGATGAACTCTTCGCCGCCGAAGCGCCCGATGATGGCCGAACTGGAACTGGTCTCGCGCAGCACCCAGCCCACCGCGGTCAGCGCCTGATCGCCCGCGAGATGACCGTAGGCGTCGTTGAGTTTCTTGAATTTGTCCAGGTCGATCATCACCACGACGAGGTGCAAGTCCTGGCCGGGCGAGGTCAGCAGCGTCGTCGCGCGTTCATGGAAAGCACGCCGATTCAAAACGCCGGTGAGCGGATCCTGGTCGGACCGCACGACATCGGCGCCCAGGGTGCGCACGACCGCTTGGATCGCCAGCGGAACGGCGACGTTGAGTTCGATGACCAACCACAATCCCGCTATGGCGACGGTCCAGCCGGAGTTCGGTGCCACCCGTGTCGCACACAGCGTGCCGACGGCGATTGCGAGCACGACGGTGAAAGCAATCGCCTTCGAGTTGTGGAAAAACGCGACATACCCGCCGATGACCGCCAGGCCGGTGCAGCCCATCAAGGCGACCATCGGGTAGGTCTGCATGACGCAGCCCACCGCGATGAGGGTGCCACCGATGGTGGCCATTCTCAGCGATTGGCCGCGGGTCAGCCAGCCCCGCAGCCACAAGGCGGTGTAGACGGTCCCGATGAGCACCGCGGCGGTGCCGAACGTCCACGCCCACACCGGCGGAACATTCCGCATCGTCGGCGTCGCGACCCCCATGAGAATCATCGCCACCGAGATGAACGCCATCAGCAGCCTGGTGGGCAACGCCAATCCGCGGGCCCGCAGATATCCGGAGAGCCATTCGAATTGGTCGGGTAGGCGCCACCATCGCACGAGCGGCCCCCCGGCCTGCCCGGCCGGCCGTTCGTCGTTCACCGTGCCCCTCCGCGCATCTGGTTACGGTAGCCCGAGCAAATCCGTAGCGAGGGGAAACATCGGCGCGGACCGAAAATGAGGCGCCGTGCCGTCTGAGGGACCACGAGACTCGCTAACCTGGCTAAATGAGCACGCAAACGGTTCCAGGCGGGGTAGTTCACGAGCTTCCCGCAGACTTGCGCACCGCACTGCTCGGCAACGACACCGCGCTGGCGGCGTGGCGCGACATCACTCCCCTGGCCCGCAACGAGTTCATCTGCTGGGTTGACGACGCCAAGCAGGAGAAGACCCGAGAGCGTCGCATCCGCCGCACCCAGGAGGAACTGGAGGAAGGCATGCGCCGACCCTGCTGTTGGCCGGGTTGCAAGCACCGGGAGCGTAATGGCAAGGCCTAGCCGGGACTAGGAGGGCCGCAGGGCACACAGCCCATACATGTAGGTGGTCAGGTATTCGTCGATGAACGGCCGACGAAACTCCGGCTCCGCCGGAATGGTCATCAGCAGCGCGTAGAGGCCGACGAGGAACGTCGCGCCATTGTGCACGACATCGACGTCGGCGGGAATTTCACCGCGATCGCGCGCGCGCCCGAGTTCCTCGACCACGGTGACGATCACCGGGTGGTGCCGCCATTCGTCTGACGGTGGTCGCCGTGCGGAAAAGTGCAGGGCCAGAAAGTCTTTGAACAATCGTTTGCCGAGCCGGCGCTCGAGTTTCTCCAGGACGCGGAAACATTCGGCGAGTGTGTCGCGCAGGGTGTGTGGCTTGCCGAACGCGCGGGTCAGCTCGGTGGCCATCCGGTCTTCCTCGCGGTTCTCCAACTCGATCAGGACATGTTCCTTGGTCGGGAAGTGAAAGAAGAACGTGCCGTGCGCGACGCCGGCGGCCGAGGCGATGGCCGTGGTGTCTGCCGCGGCCATGCCCGCGCGTTTGAACTCCGCCGTCGCCGCGCCGAGGAGCCGTTCGCGGGTCTGCACACCCTTGCGGGCCGGCTTGTCGGTCAACATAAAACTGACTCCACTCAGAAAATGTTACCGTGTGCGCAAATCTGAGTCGACTCAGTTCGGAGGACAACCGATGCAGATCCTCGAGCAGGCGCAAGACCTGCCGAAGGCCGGGAACATCAAGGCGCAGTGGGTGAGCCTGTGGACCGGGCCTGCGGTCGGCGTCGTGCTGCTGGCCGCCGCGCTGGTCTTCCCGGGATTCTGGCCGCCGATGTCGCCCACGATGAACCCGGAGCAGGTGGCGACGTTCTATGCCGACCACACCGCGTGGATTCGCCTGAGCCAGGTGGTCTTCAATCTGTGCGGCATCATGATCGTGCCGCTGCTCATGGTGATCGTCGTGCAGATGAAACGCATGAAGGGCCAAAGCCACGTCTTCGCCTACTGCTTCCTGACGGCGGTGGTCAGCGGCGCCACCATCTTTGCGCTCTCCAACGTCTTCTTCCTTGCGGCGGCCTTCCGGCCCGAGCGCGATCCAGCACTCATCCAACTGCTCAACGACCTGGCCTGGATCGTGTTCATCGCACCGGTTGGCATGGTGGTCTCACAGTTCGTCCTGCTGGCCCTGGCGGTGTATCTCGACGACCGCAACGATCCGGTCTTCCCCAGGTGGGTCGGCCATTTCTCGTTGGCGATCGCCGCGGCGATGGTGCCCGCAGCGGGAGCGGCGATCTTCCAGACCGGGCCACTGGCGTGGGACGGGTTGTGGTCGTTCTGGGTGCGCAACGGCGCATACCTGGCGTTCGTCATCGTCATGTTCTTCGTGCTGCGTAAGGCGGTGTACCGGCAGGCTGTCGATGACGGCGTGGTGGCCGCGTGAGTGTCCTTACCCCAGGCCGGTTTACGCCGACGACCACCGGCGGCGGCAAGCGGGACGTCTGGTGGATGACGTGGTTCTTCCCGGCGTGGTACGCGGTGTTCGGCGTCATCATCTGTGTGTTGACCCGGGTCACCCCACCACCGAGACCGGACATCACCGCCGCGGACAAGGTGGCGTTCTTCAATCAACACCACCTCACCATTCAGATCGGTTTCACGGTCCTTTTGGTCCTGCTCGGCGGCGCGGCGATGACCAACGGGCTGGTGGTCTATCAGATGAAGCGCATGTCGGTGGGCTCGGTGTTCGCCTACGGGTACCTCGGCGGGATGAGCGTCGGCGCGCTACCCGGATTCCTGTTGGTGACGGTGTGCTTTCTGACCGCAGCGTTCCGGCCCGACCGTGATCCCGAGCTGATCAGCCTGCTCTACGACGTCGGAATGCTGTCGTACAACGGCTCTCTGGGCTGCTTCTCGGCCGCCTATCTGGTGCTGGCGATCGCGATCCTCTACGACCGCAACAACATCTTCCCCAAATGGTTTGCCTACGTGTCGATCTGGCAGATCGTCACGGAAGTGATCGCCACCCAGATGTTCGTCTTCCCCTCGGGTCCGTTCGCGTGGAACGGTTCGATCGCCTTCTGGTGGGCCGTCGTGGTGTTCTCGGTGTGGCTGGTAGCGCTGATCATGTTGCTGCGCACCGCGGCTGCGACCGAGTCCGCCGACGAGCCGGCCCTCGACTAGGAGTTGGTGTGACAGTTTCTGAGCAGGCCTCGCGCCGAGAGCGCGAGACGCATCTGCCCGGTGACGGGCACATGTGGGTGATGGTCCTCGGCGACCTCGTCATCTTCAGCGGCTACTTCGTCGTGTTCATGATTTACCGGTCGATGAACCACACCGCGTTCTTGGCCGCCCAACAGCATCTCAACATCACCATCGGCGTGGTCAACACCGTGATTCTGTTGATCAGTTCCTGGTTCGTGGCGCGGGCGGTGCTGTGCGTCCGTGGCGGAGATCCCGATCGCGCGGTGCGGCTGCTGTGGGGCGGGGCCGTCAGCGGGGTGGCCTTCGTCCTGCTGAAGAGCTACGAATGGCTCCGCGAAATTGCTGGCGGGCAGACCAATTCAGACATGTTCTACTCGTTCTACTACGTCATCACCGGCGTGCACGTGGTCCACGTTCTGATCGGCCTCATTGTGCTGGGTGTGCTCGTGCGTGAGCTCCGTACGCCAGGACGGCGCCGCGCGTGGATGGTCGAGTCCGGCGCAACGTACTGGCACATGGTCGATCTGCTGTGGGTGATCATCTTCGCCCTCCTTTATGTGATGAGGTGACGGGTGACCAACGAGCGGACGATCACGTGGACCTGGGGCGTCCTGGTGGCTATCACCCTCGGGTCATGGTGGCTGGCGCCGGCGCATTCCCGGGGCGTCGCGTCGGCCAGCGTGGCGGTGACCTGCGTGGTGCTGGGGCTGGCACTGATCAAGGCCCGCTTGATCATCCGTAACTTCATGGAGGTTCGGACTGCGCCGGGCTGGCTCAAGCTGGCGACCGATGCCTGGTTGGGTGTGCTGTTCGCGTCGGTGTTGGTGATTTACCTCATCTGAGGCCGCGGGGATATGCCCCAGCGATATGCCGTGGGGATAACGGGCGGACAAGGCTGCGCCAGTCCACACTGGAGCGAAACAGATCCGTTCTAGGAGCCGCATGACCGCGCTGCGTTCAACTTTGTTCACCGGTGGTGTCGTCTGGACCGGCGATGGCAGCGACGCCGACGCGGTTCTGGTCGTCGACGGGGTGGTGCGCGCGTTTGGTGCGCAAGCCCGAGAACTGGCCGCCGGGTCTGACGCCGAGCACGTGGATCTCGACGGCGGATTCCTGATGCCATCCTTCGGGGACGGCCATGCCCATCCGCTCTACGGTGGGCTCGAAGCCGTCGGGCCTCCGGTCCGCGGCTGCGGCACCGTCGACGAAATCGTCTCTGCGGTGAAGATTTACGCCGAGGAGCATCCCGACGAAGAGTGGATCGTCGGCGCTTCCTACGACGGCAGCCTGGCGCCTGGCGGCCTGTTCGACGCCCGCTGGCTGGATGCCGCGGTGCCGGATCGGCCCGTGGTTCTGCGCGCCTGGGACTACCACACGCTGTGGTGCAACACCGTGGCCATCGAGCGCGCCGGGATCACCCCGGATACCCCGGACCCGGTCCTCGGCGAGATCCCGCACCGGCCCGACGGCTCCGTGCTCGGCACGCTGCGGGAATGGGGCGCAACCGATCTGGTGATGAATGTGATGCCAGCTCGCGACGAGCGCCAGCGCATCGCCGCGCTCGGGACGGCCGCGGACTACTACCTGGCCCGCGGGGTCACGTGGGTGCAGGACGCATGGGTGGAACCGGCAGATGTCGCCACCTATGTCGCGGCCGCCCGCGGGGGTGCGCTGCGGATGCGATTCAACCTGGCGCTGTACGCCGATCCTCGTCATTTCGACACGCAGATCGAACAATTCGCGGAATCGCGGCGGTTGGTCGAGGAGGTCGGTTCGCCCCTGCTGACCGCACAGACGGTGAAGTTCTTCGCCGACGGGGTCGTCGAGAACGAAACTGGTGCCCTGCTCGCCCCGTATTGTTCCGGGCTGCACAGCCACGGCATGCGCAACTGGGAGGGCGACTCGCTGGCCGAGGCGGCGCGCCGGGTCGACGAGCTCGGACTGCAGATCCACATCCACGCCATCGGTGACGCGGCCGTCCGGCAAGCGCTCGACGCCATCGAACATGTCGTTTCTTGCAACGGTATTCGCGATCGCAGGCCGGTGATCGCCCATGCGCAATTGGTGGATGAATCCGACATCGGGCGGTTCGCCGCGCTCGGCGTCATCCCCAACATGCAACCGTTATGGGCCCAGATGGACGCACTGATGACCGTGCTGACCACTCCCCGTCTCGGCGCTGAACGCTCCGACCGCCAGTACCAGATGCAGACACTGAACCGCTCCGGTGCGGCGCTGGCCTTCGGCTCGGACTGGCCGGTGTCCTCGGGCGCCCCGCTGGACGGTATCGCGGTGGCGACATCGCGCCGCACCGCCGAAGGTCAGCCCGAGGGCGGCTGGACGCCGCACGAGATCGTGCCGATCGAGCGCGCCCTGTCCGCCTACACCAACGCCGTCGCCTACCAGGCATTCGCCGAAAATAACTGGGGACGAATCGCTCCGGGCGCCAGCGCCGACTTCGTTTGGCTGCACTACGATCCGCGTGCCGTCGGCGCGCTGGAACTGCCCGATCTGCCGATCCGGGCGACCTACCTGCGCGGCCAACGCCAATAATCATTCCTGTGATCGATGATCTGGCCGGCTTCCCCGTCGCCGCCCCACCGCTGGGCGGCCCGGTCTGGTTCGACCAGAGCTGGCGGGATCTGACGTTCGTGCACTGGCCGGTACGCCCCGATGACGTCGCTCCCCTCTACCCGCCCGGCACCCGCCCCGATGTGTTCGACGGCGTGACCTATGTCGGGCTGGTGCCGTTCCGGATGGGCTACACCAAGGTGGGTGCCGCACCGGCCCTGCCGTACTTCGGCGCATTCGCCGAGACCAACGTCCGGCTGTACTCCATCGACGACGCGGGCCGGCACGGCGTGCTGTTCCGGTCGCTGGAGTCGGCGCGGCTGGCGGTGGTGCCGGCCATCCGCCTCACGCTGGGGGTGCCCTACACCTGGGCGCGCATGCAGGTCACCCGGTCGCCGGGCGTGATCAGCTACGACAGTGTTCGGCGCTGGCCACAGCGCGGATTGCGCAGCCGCGTCACGGTCCGACTCGGCGAGACGGTTGAACCGACCGCGTTGGAGACCTGGCTGACGTCGCGCTGGGGTGCCCACACCCGCAAGGCGGGGCGTACCTGGTGGGTGCCCAACGAGCATGACCCGTGGCCGCTGCAGGCCGCTTCACTCCTGCATCTCGACGACGAGCTGGTCGCGGCCGGCGGTGTGCGCACCGCGGGGGAACCGCTGCGGGCGCTCTACTCACCTGGGGTGCGGACCAGATTCGGCAGGCCAATCGTGGTCGCAGGCGGATCGGTCTCGCAGTAGGCTCACAGGATGGCTGTGCGGGCGGGGATCTCCAGGGCGCTGTTGGCCGCCGCGTGCGGTGCGCTCTTCGTGGCCGCGCCCGTCGTTGTCGCCGCCCCGGCCAGCGCCTGCCCGATCGGGCATCTGTCGGACCCCATCACCGGCCAGTGCTACGTAGCCAATGGTGGCGTGCCCAGCGTCGGCGGAATCCCTTGTATCCCTGGCAAATCGATGGGCACCTGCCTGGGCATCCTGCAGAACCAGTCGCCGCGGGGCGGCGGCCCTCCGGTGGGCGGTCCCTGGCCCTGAGGTCAGTCGGTGAAGATTGCCACCGCGCGGGTCCATCCCGCCGACGCGGCGTGCACCTTTACCGGGAAGCAGGACACCTCAAATCCGTTGGCCGGCAACGACTCCAGATTGTGCAGCTTCTCGATGTGTGAGTAGCCGATGGTCCGGCCGGCGCGGTGGCCCTCCCAGATGATCGATGCATCGTGGTCCTCGGCGTACCGCTTGGCGGTGTAGGAGAACGGCGCATCCCAGCTCCAGGCGTCCGTTCCGGTGAGCCGAACGCCCCGCTCGAGCAGGTAGAGGGTGGCGTCGCGGCCCATGCCACAGCCCTTCCCGACGTAGTCGGGCTGCCCGTAACGCGTGCCGGCACTGGTGTTGACCAGCACGATCTCCAACGGTGACAGGGTGTGTCCGATGCGGCCGAGCTCGGCCTCGACGTCGTCGGCGGTCACCACGTAGCCGTCCGGGAAGTGCCGGAAATCGAGTTTGACCGCGGGTTGCAGGCACCACTCCAGCGGAACCTCATCGATGGTGATGGCGCGATGCCCGCCGTCCATCGTCGACGCATAGTGGTACGGCGCGTCGAGGTGGGTTCCGTTGTGGGTGGTGATCCGCACCCGCTCGATGGCCCACCCCTCCCCGTCCGGGAGGTCGTCCACCGTCGCGCCGGGGAAGAACGACACCACTTCGGACGCGGTCTGTATGTGGTCGTAGTAGTCGATCTCCGGCAGGTGACCCGGTGGATCAGAGGCGATGCCGGCCTGCAGCGAGACCGAGATGTCGACGAACCTTCTCATCGGACCTTTCTACGCCCTGGGATGGAACGACTCCACCGGGTTGACCAAGCCCACGGTGGTCGCGTTGCCGATCGGGCCTTGCGCGTCGAACACCGTTGCCGCTCCTGCGGCCACGCCGTCCTGACTGGTATGGCTGGTGGCCGCCAGACCGATGTAGTCGCCGACCGGCTCGCGGGCCAGCGTCAACGTGTAGTCGGCATTGATGTAGCGCAAACCGTCTGTGCCCCAATGGGATGTCGCACTCGCCGCATCCGCGGCCATGGCCACTGTGACGAACGGGCTGGTGACCTCGCCTTCGACCAGCGGACGGACCTGCCGAATCCAGGCGTATTTGGGGCCCGTGGCGTCACCCCATTCGGTGAAGGCCGCCGCGCCGCTGGATCCGCCGTCTCCCCCGTAACCCCAGACGAACATCATCAAGTCGTCGGGCAACGGCCCAGGATCCGGCGGCAGGGGCGGCATGGCGACCGGCGACGACCAGATGTCGCCGGCCGGGTGCTCGCTGCGGCGCAGGAACATCGCACTGGCTCGGGACACGACGACATCGTTCTGGACGAGTTCGGCATCGACGAGCCGCATGCGTCGGCCCTCGCGTCGCACGGTCGTGCGCACCTCCAGCGGTGCGATGGCGGTGGGCCGCAACAGGTCGACGGTCAGTCGGGCGGGTACCAGCCCGGGACCGCTGCCCACCTGCTCGAGCGAGCGGGCGAGGATCCCGCCGACGACGTGCCCGCTGATCGTCTGACCCCACGGCCCTTTGCATGTCGCGCTGGGTACCAGCACGTCGCTGTCGGAGACGAGATATGCCGGACGTGTCACGAGCTCACACGATAGCGGCCGTTAGTCGAGCTATCCGCTTTGCACCGTCTGCAGGAAACGCTTGGTGTCGGCGGTGACCGGATCGACGACGTCGTCGAAGTCGTGATGCTTGCCGAGGTAAGCGGCGACCATCTGGCACACCGCGACGATCCGCAGTCCGGCATCCCGGGTGGCCGCCAGCGCTTCGGACACGAGGATGCTGGCCAGCCCACGCCCCTCGAACTCGTCGTTGACCTCGGTGTGCAGGAAGATCCGCTGGCCGTCGTGGTCGACGAAGGCAACGAGGCCGACCTGCTGGCCGTCAACCGCGATCGTGAACCGGTCGGCGCCTGCGCTGACCGAGGTAGGTGCGCCGGTCTTGTCGGTGGTCATGGGAACTCCTTCAGGGTCGGCGGCGAGGCCGCAGCCGGGTGACGGGTAGTGCGGGTGCGGGCAATCGCGGGACTGAACCGGTGTACCCACTCACGGCACCGAACCGGTCATCGCCGTCTTGCCACAGCTGGCGGTAGGCGACGATCTCGTCGTGGCTGCGCCCGACGAAGTTCCACCACATCAACAGCTCCTCGGTGAACGGCGCCCCGCCGAGCAGCACCACCCGGGCCGCCATCCCGGCGGTGTTGTGCACGCGCACGGTGGAGCACCCAGGTCCCAGGTACGCCAACTCACCGGAGTTCAGCGTCCGCCCCGCGACGTCGACCCGGCCGAGGTCCAACAGCACGCCGTGCTCGAAGCCGGGGTCGACGTCGAGTTCCACGGTGCGCCCGGCGGCCAGGTCGAGTTGGGCGCCCAGCAGTGGCGTGAACGTGTGCACCGGTGAACGCTGGCCGGCCAGTTCGCCAAGAAACACCCGGATCTCAGCGCCGGATTGCGAAACCGGCTCGGGCACATAGTGTTCGAAATCGCGCGCGGTGTTGCGGTCGGCGTCCGGCAGCGCCACCCACAGTTGCACACCGTGCAGGACGGTGGCCTCTCGTGTCGACACTTCGGAGTGGCAGATGCCGGCTCCGCCTGTCATCAGGTTGAGCTCGCCGGGGTTGACGAGCTGGTGCACGCCGGCGCTGTCGCGATGCTCGATCTGCCCGCGGAACAGCCAGCTGACCGTTTGCAGGCCGGTGTGCGGGTGGGGCGGCACATCCATGCCCGCGGACTGCTGCAGGTCGTGCGGGCCGTAATGGTCAGCGAAGCACCAGGCACCGATCAGCGAGCGCTGGTGTTGCGGCAACGTCCGCCGGACGGGAAGAGCGCGCGGGCCGCCCAGCGGGACCTCCCGCGGCGAGAGCACCTCGATGGCGGCGGCATCTGTTGACACACAAGCGAATTCCGTCGGCGCGGTCTCTAGATTGCTCATGACCGCGCTTCGCTGCCCGCCGGCTCGGACGCCACCCCCGCGAGACTACTCCCGCGCGGTGCGGCTCAGGCGGCGAGCGGCTGGGTCATCGCCGTGCGGATGAGCACGAAGTCGGGCTCTTCGATGCGAAATACCCCGAACCGGAACTTGTAGCCCCAGCGCTGCGGATCGACGATGAACTCCAGCTCGTCAAGCAAGGGCCGGATGGGCGTCGCCGTAGATGGCAGGAACTCCATGGTGCGCCGCCACGGCTGGTCGGGTGAGGCCTGGTACGGCTCGTCGTCGGTGACGCGCCCGATCGCGGTGAACGCCTGCAGCGACTCCCCTTGTTCGAGTGCGGTTTTCGGCGAGTAGAAGATGATCCAGTCGCCACGGGCCATCTTGCGCAGCATGTACGGCTTGCCATGATTGGCCTGAGTGAAGCCGCCGGCGACACCACGCTGCACGTGGTCGGCGCTGACGGTATTAATCCAGTACGTCATGTGCCCACGCTAGGACGGGGGTCCGACAACTCGCTAAGAAGACGCCGCCGTCCCCGCGAACGTAACGCCAGGGTTGGATTGGGCGCTGAAATCAGCCCTGGCGTTACGCTCGCGCGCGGACCACTCCCCCGCTAATCCGCGCGGGCGTCCGCCGATGGGCCGTGACCGTCGGTGGCGATATCCGGCGCGAACAATTCCGGGCTGATCGCAATGGCGACCGTCTCCGGCTCGGGTCCGTCATCCTCGGCACCCTCGACAGGTGCGGTGGGCTGTCGACGGTCAGCGCGCCAATCCCGCAGCAGCAACAGAATGCCAAGGACGGCCAGCGCGATCACACCAAACGCGACGAACGTGTTGTCGGTCAGGACCGCCACCACCAGTGTGATTAGACCCGCCAGGGCCACCACCACAACAATCCGCACGGACACAGTTCTATCCGCATATCCACTCCCCCGACGGGAATTGCCGCAGTCAGCGAGTCGCCACGGCGGTCACTCGCGCGGCGGTCAGCATCGCGGCCAGCATCGTGACGATTTCTTCGATGCTGTCCTGCCCCCAGGGACCGTCACCGGATTCGACCCGCCGCTCATGGTCGGCCAGCAGGGCGAACATCGTGGTGGCGACGGCGCTGACCCGGCTCTCCCTGGCGCTGCGTTCCTTCAGCGGGACGAGCCTCGCCAGCGCATCCAGGATGCGTGGCCAGGCGGACTCCGCCGGGCTTTGCGGCTCTCTGTTCAGCCGGATCCGCACCACCTCGAGGAACCGGGCGTAGTGGGTTCCTTCACTGTGGAAGAACGGCCCGACCAGGATCCGCAGCACCTCGTGCGCATCGGCCATCTGCTCATCCGACATGCAGTCCAGCAGACTTTGCCGTTCGAGTTCCATCGGCACCAGCCGACGGGCCACCACCGCATCGATGAGGTCCTGGCGGGTGCGGAAGTAGTAGTTGACCGCCGAGTTGTTGCGCTGCCCCGCGGACTTGGCGATCTCGCGCAGCGGCACCTCGAAGCCGTGCTCGGCAATCAGCCGTTCGGCGGCGTCGAGCAACACTTCTCGTGATCGAGCGCCGCGGTCCACGCCGAGCAGTCTAAAGGAATGCTAGGCGCATTTAAGCACTCGTGCTTAAATGACTGCTTGGGTGCCCCTCAGCCAGAGTGAAAAGGATGCGCCACATGACCGAGATTCGAGAGATCGACCCCGGTATCCCGATGACGCGATTTGCGCGTGGTTGGCACTAGCGCGAGGTGGACGAGAACATGCAGAAGCGTTCTGCCGCAGTAACATCCGGCTCGGCCGGATAGAAGGCTGGCGCGGGCTAGATCACGCCGCGGTGCGCGGCTGGCCCAGCGGAAGGTGAATGACGGTTGCCACCTGGGCCGGCAGTGCCTCGCTGCGCACCAGCAGTTCGGCGCTCTCGGGCAATTCACGCGGATTGAGCTGCCCGTCGGCAATGCGCTGTAGAACGTCGTGGGCATGGGCCAGCTGGGTCCGCTTGCGGTACTGACCGCCGGGCAACTTCACCCCGGCCCACACCCCGTACTCTTCGCCGCCCTCCACCGCGGCGCGCGCGCAGGCGCGCTGCTGGGCCAGCGGGCACCGGCGCAGGCAGATCGTCCTGGCGCGGGTGGCGGACTGCTCGTAGACGCGGGCCTTGGCCGCGCCGTCACTGGCGTCGTCGTCGGCGTAGCCGAACCAAAGATCCGGCTCGAGCGAGCATGGGCGGTTGTTCATCGGAGCCTCCTAGGCGAGATTCAATGACGAAAGCGTATATGTCAGGACGACCGACCGCAAGAGGAACGTAGAAGAAAACGTATATAACGATGATGCTGTGTACGATCCGTATATGGCTGGAGGCCGGCGGTGAGCCGAGAGGCGGCAGGCGCGGCGATCCGGACATTGCGTGAGGCTCGGGACTGGTCACTGGCCGATCTGGCCGCGGCCACCGGAGTCAGCATCATGGGCCTGAGCTTTCTCGAGCGGGGCGTCCGTAAACCACACAAAGGCACAGTTCAGAAGATCGAAAACGGGCTAGGCCTGCCGCCGGGGACCTATGCGCGGCTGGTTGTCACCGACGATCCGAGCGCTGAAATCGCCCAAATTCTGGCCGCATCGCCGTCCGATTCGACGCAGCCGCGGGCCACCGGCGGTATCGTCGTCAGCCGCCACAGCGACGCCGATGTCCTCGAAGCGCACGCCGAGGCGCACCTGGATTCGCTCAACTCGTTGATAGCCCGGCTGCCAGCGGAGACATCAAACGAATACGAAACGTATATTCAGTCTGTGATCGAGCAATGCGTGAAGGCGGAACTGCTGGCCGCCAACTCGTGGCGCGTCGCGGTCAACGCCGGCGCCGAATCAGCGGACCGTCTGATGACCCACCTCAAGTCGCTGGAAACGATCCGAACGGGCCTGCTGGCCCGGATGCCGGGCAGCATCAGCGCCCGATTCGACCAGGCATGTGCACGCTCGGAGCTGCCGGAGTCGGTGATCGCGACGCTGCTCGGGGTCGGGGTCGAACAACTGTGGGATATCCGCAACCGCGGTGCCATCCCGCCGGGCGCGCTACCGCGAGTACGAGCATTCGTCGGGGAGCAATCGTGACCGCCCCCGAGCTGGACATCCTCAGCCGCGCACATGGGCTGTTCACCGGTGGGCGTGAAATGCCGCTGCTGGGACCAACTTCCGGGCCGGTGCCGATGCTGACCGACGGGTTACCCACGGCGTACCGCCAGGCCGCCGATCGGCACGGCGAGGAACTCGCCGCGGCCCGTCGCGTCGATACCGAGCTGTCGGCGATCTTGGCCCGCGCGCAGCGCGACCAGCGCGAGGCACACCAGCAGACCCGCGCCGTGCTCGACGCCGCCCGCGCCGATGCCGGATCGACTCCCGACAATCCGGTCGCCCAACGCGAGCTGATGAGGCGCCGGGCCGCCCGGTTGCGCGCTCAGCATGCCCACGTCCTTGCCGCCCGCCGGCGGGCCCGGCGCCGTCTGGCGCTGATGCGGGCGCTGCGGTACCGCCGTCGCCATCGGATGCCGGCGCCGAATTCGCGTGCGGCGCTGGCCGTACGCGCCGCGCTGTCGCGGTTGGGCCGTCCCTACGTATGGGGCGCGACCGGACCGGATCGTTTCGACTGCTCAGGCCTGGTGCAATGGGCGTATGCCCAGGCCGGCCTGCACCTGGATCGCACCACGTACGACCAGATCAACGACGGCCTACCGGTAGCCCGATCCGCGGTCCGGCCCGGTGATCTGGTGTTCCCGCACGCCGGGCATGTCCAGATGGCGATCGGCAACGGGATGGTCGTGGAGGCCCCACATGCCGGGGCCAACGTGCAGATCAGCAGGATGGGCGCCAACGTCGCGATCCGCCGCCCGCTGTAGGTGAGTTGTTCGGCGAAATCGCGCTGAGTACCGTCGACGCATGGCAGAGCACGGCGGAGCATCGGGGGTCGAGGCGGCCCGATCGCTGCTCGCCGCCCGCGACCGCGACCTCGCTGAGGCCGACGCCGAATTGGCCGAGGTCCTCGCCAGCGCCCACGCCGCCGCAACCGAAGCAATCCGCAAGCTCGATGCCGTCAGCGCCGAGATCGAGGCCGCCGTCGCGCAGCGTGCCGTGGCGGCGCCGTCCGAAGGACGTGAGTTCGCCCGGTTCCTGCTCGCCAAGCAGCACGAGATCAGCGATATCCTGACCGGCGCGCGCGCCGATGCCGCAGCTAAAGTGGTTGTGCTACAGCAGCTTCTAGACCGATACCGGGTGTCGTCCACATCGCAGTGACGGGGTGAATTGTCTGACGCCGATTGGCTGGATACAGTCGCCGGCATGAGAGGGCACCGGTGGCAAGCTACCAAGACTTGCTCGACGCCATAGCGCGCGTGGGCGCCGCCACCGGCGACAACCGAGCGTGGCTGACGGGGTTGTCGGATACCGACCTCGCTCTGGTCACCAGCCCGGTGAACGTCGTCTCGCCGAACGCAATCGACAACGTGGTGGCCAAGATTCGCGCCCAGCACCGCCAAGCGTTCGATCCGGCATTGCCCGCAGCGCAGAGCCCAGTGATCGGGGAGGGTCGCGCGGCGGAAGCCATCCGGACCGCTGAAACTTCACTGGCACAGCAGCATTCGGTGAGCGCACAGCTCGACCTCCAGGTCATCACCGCGGTACTCAACGCGCACACCACCCATGCCGTGGGCCGGCAGACCCTCGACGGCCTCCAGGACGATATCGAGACGGCGGTCGCCACCCGCACCGATCTCGACACCCCGGCGGGTGCCCGCGCCTTCCAGCGTTATCTCATCGACAAGGTGCGCGACATCAAGGCGGTGGTGGAAACCGCGGGGCTCGACGACACCTCCAAGGCGTCGCTGGCCGCCGCGCTGGCATCGCTCTACGTGGGTTCAACGCCCGACACCCCCGACGGACCCGCACCGAACCCGAAGCCGACCGCCGAGACTCAGCCGCCGGCCGCCGATATCCCAGCCGTCGGGACCGATCCACTCGACGACGCCCTGCTGCCCGAGGATTTCGCCGCGCTCCCACCGGACCCGGGGGCGGCCGGCCAACCGATGTCCGCGCCGATGATCCCGCCGATGGCCGGTATCCCCGCGTTCGGTGGCGGAAGTGGCAGCCCGGTCGCGGGCCCGGCACCGATGCCGCCGACGCTCGACAACCTGACGTCGCCTCGGTCACCCACCGAGGACAGCCTGCTCGACGACCCGTCGCTCGACGAGCCCGTCGATGACGCCGAAGAAGAGCCGGCAGCGGAGGCGGACGACGAGGCGGCGGGGGAGGAGCCCACCACGCCGGCCTCGGGCGACGCGACCGTCGTGCAGCTGCCCAACGGCGAATCCATCACCGCGCCGAGTCCCCAGCTGGCCGCCGCGATCACCGCCGCCGTCGCGGGCACGCCGATCCCGGAGGCCTTTCACCAGCAGGGCATCACGATCCCGGCGCCCGGCACGGCCGTGCCGCATCCGATCGACCCCGTGCGCGTCATCGCCGGCGATATCGGGATGCTGACCGATCGACATGCGCTGGCGCTGGGCAACGGCAAGGCCGTGTTCAACAACCAGATCCAACCCATTGCCAGCGTCAGCGGGCCGAGCTTCCTAGGGTGGGAGCATCCGCCGGAACCGGGCAGCGCTACCGCGACACCACGCTCTACTCAACAAGCACCGACTCCAACCCGACCGGCGGTAACGGCCGGCCCGCCGATAGGAGAGTGACATGGCCGAGCGCATCCATGTGGTGCCCGACGAACTGCGCAGCGCGGCTCGCGGTCATCAGGACACCGCCGAGCAGCTGAGCACGGCGCCGTCGCGGCACGCGGAGATCCTGGCCAGCCTCGACTCGCTCGGCCCGATCTTCGGGGAGCTGCGGGATGCCGGCCGCGAGCTGCTGGATCAGCGGCGGGCCTGCTACGAGCAGCAGGCGGCCGCGCATGCCGACCTCGCGACCAACCTGCGCCACGCCGCCGACGTGTGGGAGCACCAGGACACCGCGGCGGCCGCGGAGTTCGGCCGCATCACGGAGGACGGTCCGTGACCGCACCGGATCCGGAGTTCGACGCCGTCCATCCGAGCGGGCACGTCCTGTTCCGGTCGTGCCGGGGCGGTTACCTGCACAGCGTGACACTGGCCGAACCGGCCATGGATGTCGACGCGCAGACCTTGGCTGACGCGATCATGCTGACCGCTGAGGTGTCCTACTTGAAGGCGTTGATGCAGGTACGCGCCGAGATCGTGGCCGCGGGCCACACGCCGTCCGATGACATTGCGGGCAACCGCGAGCTCAAGCTCGCCACCGAGGCGCTGGCGCAGCATCGGCTGCGGCCCGCGGATTCCTGACCCGACTACCGATCGGCGTCGGGGGCAATGGCCTCCGGTGGCGCAACAGGATTGGTGCCGAACAGTTCTCGCGCCCGCTGAAGCAGGGCGCGCACCTCGTCGAGTTGCTGCTGCAGCAGCGAGTCACCCATGGCCGGTACGTTATCCGCCCCGCCGGGCGGGCACAATTCACCCAGCCGTGCCGGATGGGCACAATTCAACTTAAGCGCGGGGAATCTCCGCGCTGATGCGGTCGAGCACCTCGGTGTAGCGACCCGCTTCGCGGTGGCTGCCGGGCTTACCGCTGCTGATCAGACCGGCCGACAGCCGCCGCTCCGGATCCGCCCACACCGCGATGTTGGTCAGCCCCGTGTGGCCGAACGCGGCAGGCGCGTTGCGCCCGAACGGCCCAAACCTGGTGGACCCCAGCATGTAACCGGTGCCCCAGCGGATCGGTGCCAGCCCGGTCGCGATGTCCGGCCGCAACCGCCGGGCGGGTGCTACCGCGGCCCGTAGCGTGTCTTCCCGCATGACCCGTATCCCGTCGAGTTCACCCCCGCGGCGCAGTATTTCGGCAAACCGGGACAGTTCGTCGGCGGTCGAGATGGTGCTGGACGACGGGATGACTCCGGTAAGGAAAAGCGGAGTGTTGGAGAACGGGATGATCTGCTGTGGCGTGCCCCCGACGGCGGTGCGGAACGCGGCGGCCAGCGGGGCGGGCAGTGGCTTGCCGGTCACGTGACTGGGGGCGACCAGAGGGACATCCTGTTCGGCGACACCGTAATTCGTCCAGCGAAATCCCAAGGGATCCAGGATCTCGTCGGCCAGGATGTCGCGGATGCTGCGCCCGGTGGCCGCCGAGACGATCTCGCGGACCAACGGGCCCCAGGTCAGACCGTGGTAGATGTGCATCAACCCGGGTCGGTGGATGGGTTTGAGCTCACCCAGCATTTGGCGGGCGTAGTCGCTCTCGTTCATCCGCTTGAGGTTCGGGCGCGGACCCGTCGCGAACGGCACCCCGGCGCTGTGGGTGATCACGTGCCGGATGGTCGTGCGGTGCTTGCCGTGGCTGGTGTAGCTCGGCAGGTAGTCGCAGACCCGGTCATCGAGTGAGAAGTGGCCCTGCTCGACGAGCATGTGCACCACCGTCGTGCTGATCGCCTTTGCCGCGGAGTACACGCAGAACGGCGTCGCGACGGTGACCGGGACTTTCTCGGCGTCGGGCGGGTCGGCGGGCCCGTTGCCCCAGCCGTGACCGATCGCGCGGTTGAGCACGACTTTTCCGTTGTGGCGCAGGCACAACTGGATGGCCGGGTGCATGCCCGCGGCATACCAGTGCCGCACCGACTGCCAGATCCGGTCGGCGGTGGCCGCCGCGAACTCGCTGTGGTCCTCGGCGCCGACAGCGGTGACGGCATCGAGGTCGGTCGGAACGCGGATCCGTCCCTCGCGGGCGGGGGAGTAGCTCACCCGAGCTGCCTGCGCAGCGTCGCGGCCAGATGGTGGGTGAGGGGCAAGCCGACTGCGGCCATCGACAGGCGGTAGGTCAGCTGGTCACTGATGACGTCGATCGAACGGGTCAGGGCGGTAACGCTTTTCGCGGATCCGGTGAGACCGATGGTCGTCGAGGCCACCTCGATGGTCACGACGCCGGCCGTGACGGCCAGCGTGCCCTCGTCGATCTCGGTGACGCCGGTGGGGTGCACCACGACCAGTTCGATCCGACCGGGCGCAGGCAGCCGGAGATAGCCGGTTTCGGCGTGCAGGGGCCGCCCGTCGTCGGTGGCGCGGGTGCGTTGCGAGTAGGTCAGGAAGGGCTTGCCGACATGTCCGAACGTGATCTCCTCGCGGTAACCGAACGAGTCGATGGTCGGGTACTCACCGGCGCCGGCCCCTGCCCAGGTGCCCAGTAGGGGAGCGAGGACCGCGAGGTCGGGATGCAGGTCGGGCACCATCCCAGGGTACGACCCGCTGGGATCAGAGCGGTCCGACGAGCTCGACCCAGTTGCCGTCGGGGTCGGCGACGAACATCCAGCCCATGCCGGGGACCGGGGTGAACTCGGCCAGTTCCTGCGCGATCTCGTATCCGGCGGCCTTCACCTGCTCGGCGGCTTTCGTCGTGCTGGCCACCACCACGGTGTAGTAGCGGATGCCTGCGGCGGCCGGCCCACCACCCGGTGTCGCCGGTGCGGCAGGCGGCTGGTCGAGGGTGATCAGCTTGAGCACGTTGTCACCGAGTGCGTAGCGCTTCATCGTGCCGCCGGGGAAATCGAGGTCGCCGGTGTAGGGCAGGCCAAGGAAGTTCTCGTAGAACTCGACCATGGCGTCGAGATTGGTGGTGACCAAACCGACTTCGATGTTCTTGGCGAGTAGATCGATGGCCATGGTGCTCCTCCGCGCTGAGTTCGGCTGACGTCGGAAGAATAGCCGCGCGAGATTTACATCGGTCCGGCGAGTTCCACCCAGTTGCCGTCGGGGTCGGCGACGAACAGCCAGCCGATGCCGGGAAGAGCGGTGAACGGCGTGAGCGGCTCGACGATCTGGTATCCGGCGGCGGTCACCTGCTCGGCGACCTCGGACACGTTTTTGACCACCAGGGAGAGGTAACGAACGCCGGTCTGAGCGCGCCCGCCGCCGGGCGACACCTCCTCGGGAGGCGGGTCGTCGTAGGTCACCAGTTTGAGGGTGTTGTCCCCGATCAGGTAGCGCTTCATCGTGCCGCCGGGGAACTCGAGGTCGAGCTGGAAAGGCAGGCCGAGGAAGTTCTCGTAGAACTCGACCATCGGATCCAGGTTGGTGGTGACCACACCGATTTCGACACTTTGGGCGAGCAGCTCGATGGCCATGGTGGTCAAGAGTACGACGATCGCTTCACAGCAAACGTTAGGCGGTCTCACCGATGGTGATCAGGTCCCACACGCCTCTGGTCCACAGCGGCCGGTCGACTCGGCGTTGGTCGCTGATCGTGAACCCGGCATCGGTGAACAGGGTGCGCATCTCCTGCGGCGAGGGATTGTGTGCGGCGCTGGACCGCGAGCTGGTCAGCCGCCCGAGCAGGGGTAGTTGGGGCGGGCTGATCGTCGCGACCGCCGCCAGGCCGCCCGGTCGCAGCACCCGGTGGAATTCGCGCATCGCCGCCGGCTGGTCGAAGAAGTGGAACGCCGATGTCGAGACCACGGCATCCAGTGCTCCGTCGTCGAAAGGCAGCTGTTCGGCCGGGCCTTTGCGCCAGTCCACCTGGGGTGAGCGGGCTCGGGCCTGGCGCAGCATGCCGTCGGACATGTCGACGCCGTAGATCTCGTCGGGCTCCAGCTCTTCTGCGATGCGGGCCGCGAGAATGCCTGTGCCACAAGCGATGTCAGCGATCTTGCGGGCGCCGTGTGCACGCAACTCGTCGATCACCTCGTCCTGGGCTGGCCGGTAGACCCACTGCTGGAGGCTTGGGTGGTCGTAGAGCGGCGCGGCGATGGTCCAGAACCGCGTCACAACGTCGTTGAGATTGCGACCGTGTGTCGCCATGGCTGCCCGCTTCCGATTGAACTGACCGACACCGGCCAGTGTAGGAAGCGGCCCTGGGACTACTTGGCAGGAGCGAGCTGCAGGTGGGTGTGCGGGCCGCGGGCCAGTGCGGCGACCGCCGAGACGATATTGCCCGCGGTGCTGAAAAGCTCGTCGGGATCGCAGATGTGCAGCACCCGGCTGACTTCCGGGCCGGGGACCAGCACCCAATCGATTCCGCGCTTTGAGCAGCGCGCATGGATGCTGTGCAGGGTCGCGTAGCCGTCGGTTGCGAAGAAGCTGAGTCGCGACAGATCCAGTACCAGCTGGTCGTAGTCCGGCAGAAGCTTCTCGACGTACTTGAGCAGGTCACCGGAGTTCGACGCGTCGATCTCGCCGACTGCGGCGACGAGAACGGTCGTCGCGCTGAGCTCTCGAGCCCGGAATAACCCGTGATCAGCGCGGTCACGGCCCAGGCGGGTAATACCCAGGGGTGTCGCGGCGGTGGCAACAGACATCACGCCTCCAAATATGTGTGTGTTCCGCAATGCTGCCGGGTTGGCCTGGTGGAAGCTCGTGTCGAGACTTCGCTGCGAGAGCTCTTTGGCCCTCGCGCATTGGCATCTCCGGGCGGCTGTGAACTCAACCTGAGGGAAATGTACTACGGATTTCGTTGCGGAGCTAGAAATTGTTTCTCATGCCAATAGCTGCACTTCAGGTGCGATTCACGTGTCCCGGAAATGGGACGCGATCATGCAGATTTGGCAAATATTTACGCAAATAACAATTGATTCCGTAGGTTAACTATCGGTCGACATTAATGACAGTTTTGGAATTGTGTCTACCAACGCAGGTGGCGAGGATTACCCTGGCTGTCGGCGCACCGTCGAGGAGGCATAGATGTACGACCTGACGATCACTGGTGGCACTGTCGTAGACGGCACCGGCGACAAGCCTTTCCGGGCCGATATCGGCATCAAGGACGGCCGGGTCGTCGAAGTCCGCCGGCGCGACGGCGACGACAGCGGCTTGCAGGGCGAGACCGCCGAGCGCATCGATGCCACCGGCAAGTTCGTCACGCCCGGTTTCGTCGACATCCACACCCACTACGACGGCCAGATCAGCTGGGACGGTCTGCTCGAACCCAGCAGCCAGCACGGCGTCACCACCGTGGTCAGCGGCAACTGCGGGGTGGGTTTCGCCCCGGTGCGGCCCGGCCGCGAGCAGTGGCTCATCGAGCTGATGGAGGGTGTCGAGGACATCCCCGGCACGGCATTGACCGAAGGCATCAAGTGGGGCTGGGAGAGCTTCCCGGAGTACCTCGACGTCGTCGAAAAGCAGTCGCTTGCAGTCGATTTCGGGACCCAGGTCCCTCACGGCGCCGTCCGCGGCTACGCGATGGGGGACCGCGGTGCCCGCAACGAAGCGGCGACCGAAGACGACATCGCCGTGATGGCGCGCATCGTCCAGGAGGCCATCGAGGGCGGCGCACTGGGCTTTTCCACCTCCCGGACCGAAGCCCACCGCGCCATCGACGGTGAACCGGTGCCCGGCACGTACGCCGCCGAGGACGAACTGTTCGCGCTCGGACGGGCGATGGCCCGCGGCGGGCAGGCCGTCTTCGAAGTGGCCCCCGCCGGCACCGCGGGCGAGAACCTCGACGGCCCGATGCGAGAGCTGGACTGGATGGTCCGGCTGGCGGCCGAGATCGACCGGCCGCTGTCCTTCGCGATGGTGCAGACACAGTCCGCGCCCGACCTGTGGAAAAAGCAGCTCGACATCGCCGGTCGAGCCCTCGACGACGGAATCCGTGTGCACCCCCAGTTCGCCGCCCGCCCCTTCGGCATGTTGTTCGGGTTCGCCGGGTATCACGCCTTCACTCACCGGCCCACGTTCCGGAAGTTGAAAGCCGAGCTGAGCCCGCAGGAGTTGGGTGTGCGTCTCGCCGATCCTGCGGTGCGGGCCGCGATCCTGGCCGACACCGATCTGCCACCGCAACCGCTTCCGCTGTTTGACGCGCTGTACGCGATGATCCAGCACGCCCCCGACAGCATCTACGCCATCGGCGACCCCCCGGATTACGAGCCGACGCCGGATCAGACCGTCGGCGCGATCGCCCGGTCTCGCGGCGAGGACCCGTTGGCCACGATGTACGACCTCATGCTGGAGTCCAACGGCACAGCGATGCTGATGATGCCGTTCTTCAACTACGTCGAGGGCAACCACGACGCCATCCACGAGATGATGTCGCACCGCGCCGGGGTGTCCGGGCTGTCCGACGGCGGCGCGCACTGCGGCCTGATCTGCGACGCGTCGTATCCGACGTTCATGCTGACCCACTGGGCGCGTGACCGCAGCCGCGGCCCGCGCTTCCCGCTGGAATACGTGGTGCGCAAGCAGACCCTCGACACCGCCACCCTGTTCGGCCTCACCGACAGGGGAGTGCTGAAAGCCGGCAAGAAGGCCGACGTCAACGTCATCGACATGGATGCGCTGTCGCTGGGCGTGCCGTTGATGGCCTACGACCTGCCGGCCGGCGGCAAGCGGCTGATCCAGGGCGCCAGCGGCTACGACGCCACCGTCGTCAGCGGTGTCGTGACCCGCCGCAACGGCGCGGACACCGGAGCCCGGCCGGGCAAAGTACTGCGCGGCGTGCGCTGAGTGCTGTGCCGCTTGCGCGGCACAGTATCTTCGGTGGCAAGACCATGAGCATCCCCTACACACCGCAAACTCCGGCAGGCACACCGACCTGCTACCGCCATCCCGACCGCCCGACCTACGTGTCGTGCGCGCGCTGTCAGCGACCCGTCTGCCCCGAGTGCATGCGCGACGCCGCCGTCGGCCACCAGTGCCCCGACTGCGTGGCCCAGGCCGCGCAGAGTGTGCGCCCGATTCGCACCGGCGCCGGTGGCATCCGGCGCTCCGGGCAGCCGCTCGTCACCTACGCGCTGATCGCGATCAACGTGCTGATGTTCGTGCTGCAGATGACCTCGAAAAACCTTGAGCGCGAACTCGTGCTGTGGGCCCCCGGGGTGGCCGGCGGCGAGCACTACCGGTTGATCACCTCGGGGTTCATGCACTACGGCGTGCTGCATCTGCTGTTCAACATGTGGGCGCTGTATGTCATCGGCCCGCCGCTGGAGGCCTGGCTGGGCCGGTTGCGGTTCGGCACGCTCTACGGGCTCAGCTTGCTGGGTGGGTCGGTTCTGGTCTATCTGCTGGCCCCGATCGGCGCCGCAACGGCGGGCGCCTCGGGTGCGATCTTCGGTTTGTTCGGGGCCACGTTCGTCCTCGCCAAGCGGCTCAATATGGACATGAAGTGGTTGATCGCGATCATCGTGGCCAACCTGGTGCTGACGTTCACCGTGCCGACGATCAGCTGGCAGGGCCATGTCGGCGGGCTGATCACCGGGGCGCTGATCGCCGCGCTCTTCGTCTACACACCCCGTGAACGCCACCGCAATCTGGTGCAGGGCGGGGCATGCGCGGCCGTACTGGTGGTGTTCGCCGCGCTGATCTACTGGCGCACAGCCGAGTTGATCGACCAGTACGGGTCGCTCATCACTGGCTAGAGCCGGGTCAGCCAGAACGGGTAGGTGAACGTGCCGCCCGGCGCGCCGTCGCAACCGGCGTCGAACGACGACTGCAATATCCCGGACAACGTCGTCGCATTCCACGTATAGACGTCGTGGGTGGGGATCGTCGGTCCGTAATAGATGTCGCCGCAGCGCACTCCGTCCGGGACGTCGACGGTCATCGTGTACTGCCCGTTAGCCAGCGTCGCGATGCCGTACCAGGCGTAGGCCTTGGCGATCGGTGCAGGGTTGGCCGAGACGCGGACGCAGGTCGGCGAGAACACAATCTGCTGCGGGCAGGGGTTGGCCGCCCACACCCAGGTATGGAAGTCGCGCCGGTCCGGGATGATGAAGTTGTAGTTGCCCGGCCACAGTTCCGCGGATGCCGGCGGGGCCAACGTCACCGCCGCCGCCGTGAGCGCAACGCCTATCGCCAACATCCGCATGGGCGGGCTCCCTTCTTAGGTGGTCCGACCATGAAATCTAAGCGGTCTGGTCACCTGAATCGAGCGGAATCTGCAATGTCACTCCGGTGACCAGGAGCACGTCGAGGGTTCGCGGGCCGTGCACGCCCTCGACACGGCTGAGCTCGATGTCACTGGTCGCACTCGGTCCGGAGATGAACGTCAGCGGGTGGCGCGGGTCGAGGGCGGCGAACGCCTGGGGCACGGTGTCGACGATCTGGTCGGTGAAGACCACGCAGATGTGGTGGTCGGGGACCAGGGTCAGCGCGCGCCGGCCCTGCGTCGGCCCTGCGTCGAGGACGATCGTTCCGGTGGCCGCGATGCCCAGCGCACACCCGGTGACGACCGCACCGACACGGTCGAGTTCGGTTACCGCTAAAGGGTTTTCGGGATCGTCGACGACTGCGTGGATTCCCTCAACCCACTCGGCGGGCAGCCCGGACGGGATCGCCACCGGGGTGTCGGGACCCGTCAGTGCGGCGATGGTGGCGGCGATCGCGGCGGCGTCGACACGCAGCACCTGCGCGCGGTATTCGGCCACCATTTCGGCGAAACGGTCGGGGTCACCGGGCCCGTGTGCGGGTTGTCGCTCGTAGTCGCGAGGCACCTGCACGGGTTCGGGCGGGGCGGCGGCCAGCGCGCCGCGGATCCGCTCGAGGACGATGCGGCGAGTCTCAGTCATCGGGACGCCTCGCCGCGGGTGCGCGCCCACCATTGCCGAAAGGTCTCCGCGGGCGGCGCGGGGACGTCGCGGCTGGTGGTCCAGCGGGATGCGGGCCAGGGCAGTGCGGTGATCCGGTGGTCGGCGCCGGCCACCAGCCGCCCGGCGGCCAGCAGCTTCTCGGCGGCGGCGAACCTCGTCGGGGACGCCATCGCCCACGCGGCGGCCCGCATCGCCAGATCCTGTCCGGACCTCGGCAGCCGGTGGCCGTCGACCTGGGCGGCACGGAGGTGCACCAGGATCGCCGGGATGTCGATCCGCACCGGGCAGGCGTCGAAGCACGCGCCGCACAGTGACGAGGCGTACGGCAGCGAGGCATTGGGGTCGTCGTGCCCGTGCGTCCCGGTCAGCTGCGGGCTCAGGATCGCACCGATCGGGCCCGGATAGACCGAGCCGTAGGCGTGCCCGCCGGTGCGTTCGTAGACCGGGCAGACGTTGAGGCAGGCGCTGCAGCGGATGCAGTGCAGGGCGGCGCGGCCGACCGGATCGCCGAGCACGGCGGTGCGGCCGTTGTCCAGCAGCACCAGATGGAATTCTTGCGGGCCGTCGCCGGGGTGCACGCCGGTCCACATCGAGGTGTAGGGGTTCATCCGTTCGGCGGTCGACGAGCGCGGCAGCAGCTGCATGAACACCTCGAGATCGGTGAACCGCGGCACCACCTTCTCGATGCCCATCACCGTGATCAGGGTCTGCGGCAGGGTCAGGCACATCCGGCCGTTGCCCTCGGATTCGACGACGGCCAGGGTGCCGGTCTCGGCGACACCGAAGTTCGCCCCGCTGACAGCGACCTTGGCGGAGAGGAACTTTCGCCGCAGGTGTGCTCGGGCCGCCATCGCGAGCACCCGCGGTTCGTCGGTCAACTCACCGGCATCCGGCATCTCCCTGGCGAAGATCTCGCGGATCTCGGCGCGGTTGCGATGGATCGCCGGAACCAGAATGTGACTGGGTTTATCGTGGCCGAGTTGGACGATCAGTTCGGCCAGGTCGGTCTCGATCGCCGCGATGCCCTCGGCCTCCAGGTGCTCGTTGAGACCGATCTCCTGCGTCGCCATCGACTTGACCTTGACGACCTCGTCGGCACCGGCGTCCCGGATCAACCCGGTCACGATCTGGTTGGCTTCGGTAGCGTCGCGGGCCCAGTGCACCACCCCGCCGCGGGCCACCACATTGGCTTCCAGTTCCTCGAGCAGCTCGGGCAGCCGGGCCATGACGTCGGCTTTGAGCGCACTGCCCGCCGCACGCAGCTCTTCCCAGTCCGCGCATTCAGCCACTGCCGCAAGGCGTTTGGTGCGGATGGTGTGGGTGGCGTGCCCGACGTTGCGACGCATCTGGGTGTTGGCCAGCTCGCGTCGTGCCGCCTCCGGAAACGGTTGCGTCCCACGCAGATTGCCGGTGCCGGGTACGCCGAGGAACGTGGCCATCAGCGCGCCTCGGTCGCGGCGAGGATCTCGGCGAGATGCACGGTGCGTACCGCCGAACGCAGGCGGCTCAGTCCGCCGCCGATGTGCATCAGGCACGAACTGTCACCGGCGGTGCATACTTCGGCGCTCGACGCGATGACCGCCGACATCTTGTCGGCCAACATCGCCGTCGAGGTGTCGGCGTTCTTGATCGCGAAGGTACCGCCGAACCCGCAGCAGGTTTCCGCCTCGACCAGCTCCACCAACGTCAGCCCACGCACCTGGCGCAGGAGCTGTAGGGGCTTGTCGCCGACGCGGAGCAGCCGCAGCGAATGGCAGGTGGGGTGATAGGTGACCCGGTGCGGGTAGTAGGCGCCCACGTCGGTCACGCCGAGGACGTCAACCAACAGTTCGGACAGCTCGTAGGTGCGTGCCGCGAGCGTCTCGGCGCGCTGCGCCAGCGCATCGTCACCGGCGCGGCGGGCCACCATCGCATGCTGGTGTCGAACCGAGCCGACACACGAACCTGACGGCGCCACCACCGCGTCGCAATCCTCGCGTTCGAACACCTCGACGTGGTGGCGCACCAGAGCGGTGGCCTGCCCGAGATAGCCGGTGTTGATGTGCATCTGGCCGCAGCAGGTCTGCCCGTTCGGGAAGACCACCTCATGCCCCAACCGCTCGAGCAATTCGACAGTCGCGATAGCGGCCGCAGGGAACATCGCGTCGGCCAGACACGTCGCGAACAGGGCTATGCGCATCTCGTCCACCGTACGTCGGCACCGGGTTCTGACAGCTACCATTGGCGACCACGTCGCCGGGGATCGACGCCGGGCGGACCGATCAAGAGGACTGACCTGTGAGCACAGATGCTGCGGTTCCGGTGCATTCGGTCGCGAACAAGGCCCGCACGGGGGTGATCGTCGGTGCGCTCGGAGTGGTGTTCGGCGACATCGGTACCAGCCCGATCTACACCATTCAGACACTGTTCAACCCCGGCGATCCGCATCCCGTGCCGATCAGCACCGCCAACGTCTACGGGGTGGTGTCGCTGATCTTCTGGTCGGTGATGATCATCGTCACCCTGACCTACGTGACGCTGGTGATGCGCGCCGACAACGAGGGTGAGGGCGGCGTCATGGCTCTCATCACCTTGGTGCGCAGGCTGGGAAGCCGGTCCAGTCCGCGTGTCATCAGCGCCCTGTCCGCGCTCGGAATCCTCGGTGCGGCACTATTTTTCGGCGACAGCATGATCACACCGGCAATCTCGGTGCTCTCCGCCGTTGAAGGCCTGAAGCTCGTCGATCCGTCGCTGTCGGACTGGGTGGTGCCGATCACCGCCGTCATCATCGTCGGGCTGTTCGCCGTGCAAAAACGTGGCACCGCCGCGGTGGGCCGGTACTTCGGCCCGGTGATGATCGTGTGGTTCATCGTGATCGCGGCGTGCGGGCTGCGCGGGATCGCCGGTCACCCGCAGATTTTGAAGGCGCTGTCCCCGACGTACGCGCTCGAATTCATCTTCGGCCACTTCCACATCGCGTTCTTCGCGCTCGCTGCCGTCGTCCTGTCGGTGACCGGTGCCGAAGCGCTCTACGCCGACATGGGGCACTTCGGCCGCAAGGCGATCACCTGGGGCTGGCTCGGCCTGGTGCTGCCCGCATTGGTCCTCAACTACCTCGGTCAGGGCGCGCTGCTGCTGGGCGACCAGACCGTGGTCAATGCGCCGTTCTTTCTGCTGGTGCCCAGCGGCTGGGAGCTGCCGATGGCGATCCTGGCCACCGCCGCCACGGTGATCGCCTCCCAGGCAGTGATCACCGGGGCGTACTCGGTGGCCTCGCAGGCGGCCCAGCTGGGATACCTGCCGCGGCTGCGGATCGCGCACACCTCGGCATCGTCGATCGGCCAGATCTACGTTCCCTGGATCAACGGCATGCTGATGGTGGCGGTGCTGATCCTGGTGTTCGCCTTCCGCAGCTCGGCGGCGCTGGGTTACGCCTACGGGATGGCGGTCACCGGAACCATCACCATCACCACTCTGCTGTTCCTCTATGTCGCGCACACCCGCTGGCGGTGGCCGTTGTGGATGGTGATCGTCGGGGGTGGCGCCCTGCTGACCGTGGATCTGATGTTCCTGGCCGCCAACCTGACCAAGCTCGTCCATGGGGCGTGGTTGCCGCTGCTGATCGCGCTGGTGACCTTCACCGTGCTGATCACCTGGCAGCGGGGCAGCAAGGTCGTCGCCGCAGCCCGGGAAAAGGCCGAGGGTCCGCTGCAGCCGTTCATCGACGAGATCAACACCCACAAGCCGCCCTATCCGCGGGTCCCCGGCACTGCGGTGTTCCTCAACCGCGAGGACGAGACCGCACCGCTGTCGATGCGGGCCAACGTCGACTACAACCACGTCCTACATGAGCGGGTCATCATCCTGTCGATCGTGGTGCCGCCGGTACCCCGAGTGCCCGACGACGAGCGCATCACCGTCGACGACCTCGGCGACCCCGACGACGGGATCTGGTACGTGAAGGCCCAATTCGGCTACATGGAACGGGTGGACGTCCCCACCGCGTTGCGGATGGTGGACCCGGCGCTGATCGGCGGCCCGATCGACTGCACGCGCGTGTCGTACTTCCTGTCCAAGATCGAGCCGGTCCTGGGGGACCAGCCGACGATGGCGCCCTGGCGCAAGCGGCTCTTCATCGCGACGTCGTTCCTGGCCGCGGACTCGGTGAGCTATTTCGGGCTGCCCGGTGATCAGACGGTGCTGATCGGATCACGAATCGAGGTTTGAGCACCCGCTGGCGAGCTACGGTTGGCCCATGACCGACACCACCACGGTTGCGATCGTCGGCGGCGGCCCCGCCGGCATGGTCCTCGGATTGCTGTTGGCCAGGGCAGGCATCAAGGTCACGGTGCTCGAAAAGCATGCCGACTTCCTGCGTGACTTCCGCGGTGACACAGTGCATCCCACGACACTGCGGTTGCTCGACGAGCTGGGTCTTGGCGCGCGATTCGCCGCGCTGCCGCAAAGCAAGGTCGACCACGCTGAACTGACCGTCGACGGCAAATCGCTGACCATGGTGGACTTCCGCCGGCTGCGCCAACCGCATCCGTACGTCGCGATGGTGCCGCAGTGGGATCTGCTGAATCTGCTCGCCGAGGCCGGCCAGGCCGAACCGACCTACACCCTGCGGATGTGCCACGAGGTGACCGGGCTGCTGCGCAGCGGCGGGCGGACGGCCGGCGTCACCTACACCTCGCCGGACGGGGATGGTGAGTTGCGCGCCGACCTGACGGTGGGCTGCGATGGCCGGTGGTCGATCGTGCGGCGGAGTGCGGGTCTGACCGGGCGGGAGTATCCGGCCCCGTTCGACGTGTGGTGGTTCCGGCTACCGCGGGAGGCCGGCGCGGAATACACCCTGATTCCGCGGATCGCGCCGGGCCGGTTGTTGATCATGATTCCGCGAGAGGGCTATTTCCAGATCGCCTACCTGATCCCGAAGGGCATTGACGGGCAGTTGCGGGCGCGCGGCCTGGATGTGCTCAAAGCCGAACTCGCCGAACTGATTCCGGAAGCCGATATCGACAGCCTGACCTCACTGGACGACGTGAAGTTCCTCGATGTGCAGATGAGCATGCTCAAGCGTTGGCACACCGACGGACTGCTGTGCATCGGCGACGCCGCGCACGCCATGTCACCGGTCGGCGGGGTGGGGATCAACGTGGCCGTACAGGATGCGGTCGGTGCGGCGACGCTGTTGGCAGACCCGCTGCGCCGCGGCGTCGTCACCGACCGGGAACTTGCGGCGGTGCGCAGGCGCCGGCTCCCGCCGGCCGCGATCACCCAGGCGGTGCAGCGGGTGTTGCATCGCCAACTGGTAGCGCCGATCCTGCGCGGGGAAGTGGGCAATCCGCCTGCGGCGGCGGTGGCATTGATCCAGAGGCTGCCGTGGCTGTCGGTGATCCCGGCCTACCTCGTCGGGGTCGGCGTGCGGCCCGAACACGCGCCGGACTTCGCCCGGCGGTAACACAAGCTTCGCCTGAATGGGACGCCACCCTTTTCGGCAGCCTTCGAGTACGGTCAGCGACCCATGGGGCACAACGTATTCCGCCGATCCGTCAACGCTGGGGTAGCACTCGCCGGGGCCGCTGTGCTCGGGTGGGCGCCGGCGCCGGCCCTGATCGATAACCAGATCGCGCTCGCCGCGCCGCGGATCGTCACCGCGGACGTCCTGCCCACCGCCAACTATGTTGAGACGTTGGCCGTGGCCGCGGTGGACACCCTGCGGGCCAGCGCTCACGCGCTGAGCACCGAGGTCCCCGAGCTGTGGAAGACGGTGCAGGACGACTGGATCGACGAGCGGCTGACCGGGCGCAACTACGGGCGGGTCGCCGAATTGCTCCTGCTGCCGGTAGTGCCGTTCGTGTCCGGGCCGTTCACCCATGCGCTGGCCGACGTGTTGACCGCTCAGTTCCCGGCGTACTCCGACGAGATCGGGCAGCTCGTCGAGGCCGCCCAGTACGCCGCCATCAGGGTCGTAGGACCGCTGCTGAGTGCGTTCGCCGGGGCTGGGGAGGCGCATGCCGGGATTTTCCGCCCGATGACCACCTGGGATATCCCCGGTTTTGTCGCGGCGGTGCTGAAGGCACCCGTCTACGTCATCGACGGGCTCTTGAACGGTGGGTACGGCGACCTCGGCCCCTTGCTGGGCGAGGGATTCGACGGCAAAGGCGCAGTGATCGCGCCACCGGGACTGTTCACCCCGTGGGGTGCCAAGGTGACGCCACGCAACATCGACGGCCCGTTGCCAACGGCGGAAAGCGGGGACAAGTCCGCAGCAGAGGTGCAGCCCAAGGCGAAGACCGCGAACCGCGCTACTGCTCAAGCAGACGCCGGCGGGCGTAAGCCGCAGGGCGCCAAGCGGTCAGCGAGCTCGGCGGCCAAGGCGGGCACGTCCAACACGAGCAGCGACCGCAAGGCCGGTAGCGCGCGTAGCGCCCGGCGCTAGGTAAGACGGTCTTCCAGCAATTCGACCGCACCGAGGTCCTCAATCGCCGTCGTGGTCAAAACCATTGCCGCATGGCCGATCTCGATCGGCTGCCACTGCGAGCCCATCGCCGCGGTCGACACCGCGGCGATCCAGGAATACACCGAGAACAAGCGGAACTGGTCGGCGGCGGTGCGCTCATCGAGCACAACACCGCACACCCCCAGCGCGGATCGGTAGCGCGCGAGCAGGTCGTCCTGTTCGGCTCGGCGGACCTCGGTCGGCAGCGAATTGCACAGGAAGTACGCGACATCACGCATACCAGGACCGCGGCCGACCACAGCCCAGTCGTAGAAGCCGGTGTGGCCGTCGTCGACGAACAGGTTGCCGCTGTGGGTGTCGCCGTGGATCAGCGTCAGCTCACCCTCGCCGAATAGCCCGACGATGTCGCCCGAGCGCTCGATGTACAGCTGCGCCAACCGGCGGAACGCCGGCCCCATCTCGTCGCCGAACTGGTCGAGCGCCAGCCGGATGAAGTGCGTGCGCCGGGCCGCCGTCTTGGGATCGTCCGGCTTGCGTCGCATGCCTTCCGGTGTTGCCAGCCAGGGGATTTCGCGACCGCGATACGTTGCGTGCAAAAGAGCCAGCTCGGTCATCGCCGAGCGGGCGACGTCGAGGATGCCGTCGTCGCCCGGACTGGGGAACCGGCATCCGGACGCGACCAGGTCCTCGAGCACCATGACGAACGAGCCGTCGGCCGCGTCGTACGCGGAGTGCCAGACCCGCGGAATCCGCACCGGCAGTTCGCTTCCGAGGTTGGCGTACAGGCGTGCCTCGGCAATACCCAGGCCGACTTGGCGCAGGAACGTCCGTTGCTCGGGAGTGAAGGGCTGGAGTTTGACGAACAGCGTCTGCGGCAACGCCGCGCTCTGCACACGCACCCGGGCACGGCCGGTGGTGCCCGAATGGGCATCGAGCACCTCCACCGCGGTCACCGATTCGCCCAGGGCCTGACTGAACCAGGACGGTGTCAGGTCGTCGACCCCGGCGGGGATGTTCAGGGCGTCTGTGCTCATCGGGAGAAAGTTAGCGCATCGGACACAAATCGGACAATCGCCGACTATTGTCCGATCTGTGGCACGAGCGCGCGGAGCAGATACTGCTCGACGAATCGGCGTTTGGCGTCTGGCGACCGGTGCCGCCAGGCTGGGGCGACCAGGAACAACGACGTCGTGTGCAGCCAGCGCGCGGTCTCGCGCGGATCGAGGTCGTCGTGCAGTTGCCCGTCGGCCTGCCACCGCTCGAACAGCGGACCGTAGTGCCGCAGGATCACATCCACGATCTGCTCCGAGCCGATCTCGAGCGCGGTCGTCAGTGCCGTGCTCTCCCCGGACATCAGCGCTTCGTTCAGGGGATCGCCGATCACTGATTGCACGGGCGCCAGCACCAGTTCCTGAATCGAAGCCACGGCTTCTTCGGGATGGCGCAGCCCTCCCACATGGTCAGCCAATGCGTTGTCGATCCGCAGCAGCAGCAGTGCCAGCAGAAGATCGTCGCGCGACGCGAAGTAGCGGTACACCGTGGAGCGGACAACGGCGGCCTCTTCAGCAACCTCGGCCATCCGGATCTGGGTGTTGCCACGGCGCACGATGCAGCGGCTCGCCGACTCGAGCAAGCGCTGCCGTGCCTCACCATCGTCGAGCAGCGCCCGGTCACCGCCCCAACGACGACTCATTGTGCCCATCCGGCAGATCGTACGGCCCGGCGCAAGGAAGGTAAATCAGTGGCAATCAAGGACATCGGCCCGCTGTTGGGCGCCGACGAAGGACTCAATCACCAGATCGTGGACACCTTCGCCACGCTGTCGCAGGCCGACCTGGCGTGGACCGAGAAGATCTGGGCGTCGATCGCGCGCACCGACGGCTCGCTGCAACTGGACTTCGGGCTCGGTAAGTATCAGAACCGCGGGATCATCGACGGCTTTGCCGGCATCTCCCGCGGTCGGGAGCAATGGACGGTCCGGGGCAGCCGCGAATTACGTTCGGCTCCTGAGGCTCTCAGCGTCGGGCCGATTCACCTCGAGATCGTCGAGCCGTTGCGTCAGATGCGCTTCCGCCTCGAGCCCAACGACGTGCAACCGATCTCCTTCGACGTGGTGCTCTCCGGCGTGACGCCACCGTTTTTCGAGGAGCGCAACCTGGTGCGCAACCGGAACACCGGGCGCGTCGACGTCGACGTCATCCGCTACCACCAGGGTGGGTGGGCCACCGGCACCGTGACCATCGATGGCGTGACCCACGACATCAGACCCGACGAGTGGTTCGGCATGCGGGATCACTCATGGGGAGTGCGGCAGGCGATCGGGTCACCACCGGACGACCTGATCCCGGCGCCCAAGGCACCGGCCGGCATGCGTGGCGGGATGAAATGGTCGCCGGCATTCTTCCAACGCCCGGACGGAACCTATTACGAGACGGCCATTTTCATCGTCGAAGGGCCGTGGGAGTACAGCTCGGCCTACCTCAACGACGCCGACGGAACCCAGGCGCGAGTGCGGCGGGTGACGCCGAACATCAAATACGACAACACGACTCGGTTCGTCAAGGGCGGCGAACTGCGCATGCTCCTGGAGTCCGGCGAGGAGCGCATCATCGAGGTCGAGGCGCTCGGTGAGTCGGGCTTCTTCCTCAAGACCGGGGGATACGGACCGTGGAAGGACCACAAGCACGGCTCGTGGAAGGGGCCGCTGCACCTCGACGGGGAATACATCGCCGACTGCTGGTCCGACGAGAATCTGCGTGTCCTAGGCCAATTCCGCGACACCCCGATCCGGGTTCGCGACGGTGACGCCATCGGCTACGGAATCATGGAAAGCCTGATCGGCGGGGTATGGCCCGAGCTGGGCCTGACCGCCGAATCCGATCACAAGGTCTCCTACAACTGATGACGACCGCCATCCCCGACCTCGCCGAGCGGCTCACGTCGTGGCTGCGAACGCAGATTCCCGACGCCAACGACATCGGCATCGAAGGACTCGACCGGGTCGACTTCGGGCACTCGGCCGAGATGCTGACATTCACGATCGTGACTCAGGAGCGCACCGACGTGGTGCTCCGGCTGCGTCCTCGCCCGCCGGCGCTGCTGGAACCGTACGACCTGCCGCGGCAGTTCAGCATTCTGTCCGCACTGCGCGACACCGTGGTCCGCGCCCCAAAGGTGTTGTGGCTCGAAGAGTCCGGTGAGGTGCTCGGGCGCCCGTTCCTCGTCATGCAGCGGGTACCTGGCGACGTCTACGAGATGCACGCACCCGACGGCCCCGACGTGACCGAGGCCGCGATCCGGCGGATGTGCGAAGGCATGGCCGAGCAGCTCGCCGCCGTGCACAGCGTCGACCTGACGGCGGCCGGACTTGACTGGCTCGGCGACGGGCGCGATCACCTCGATCGGGAGATCGCGCACTGGGCCGACGAGATGCACCGGGTTCAGCAGGGTCCGCTGCCCGCGCTGGAACGGCTGCTCTCGGAGTTGCGGGGGAGCACGCCCGAGCAGTACGCAGGCGTGACTCTGGTGCACGGGGACGCGAAGCCCGGCAACTTCGCCTTCGTGGGCGCCGAGGTCAGTGCGGTGTTCGACTGGGAGCTGACCGGCGTGGGCGACCCGCTGACCGATCTCGGCTGGATGGAACTGCTGTGGATGCAGCCGGTCGGGATCACCAGTCATCCCGCCGCGCCGAGCATCGACGAGTTCCTCGCGCACTACCAGGCGGCCAGCGGGATCACCCCGGCCAATCGGCCGTGGTACCGGGCGCTGAATGCCTTCAAGATGGCGGTGATCTGCCTGATCGGATCGATGCTGTACGACAGCGGAGCCAGCGACGACGAGCGGTTCGTACTGAACGCGCACGGCATCTCGCTGCTCACCCAGCTCGGCCTGGCTGAGCTGGGAGTCACCGACAAGCTGGATGACGGCCCCGTTCTACCGTCCCGAGCGATTTCGGCGCGTTAACCGCCGCTGAGCGAACGAAATCGCGCCGAAATCGCTACTAGCCACCGAGCATGATCAGCCCGCCGTCGACGGCGAGCAGCTGACCGGTGATGAAATGTGAACCCTCACCGGCCAGGAAGACCAGCACCGGGCCGAGGTCGCGGTCGGGATCGCCGAGCGCCCCGCCCAGCGGGATGCTGGCCTTGATCTGCTGATCGATGAACGGGGCCGCATCGGGTCCGAGGAAGTCGCGCAACCGGTCGGCGCCCCGGGTCTGCATCGCGGGCGCCAGCGCATTGACCGTCACATTGTCGGACGCCCACGCCGTGGCCGCCGAGCGGGTCCAGGCCTGCACCGCGCCCTTGGTCGCGGCATACACCGCGGAGATCGGGCTGCCCATCACCGCCTCGGCCGAACCGAAATTGATGATGCGCCCACCGGACTTGCGCATCGCCGCGTGCGCGGCCTGGTTGGTCAGGATCGTCGTCTTCACGTTCGTGGCGAGCAGGAAGTCGATATCGTCGGCCGTGATGCTGCCCGGAATGCCCTGCTGCCAGAGCCCTGCCGCGTTGACCAGGACATCCAGCCCGCCCATCGTCGCCACCGCGGCGTCGATCATCGCGTCGACCGAGTTGGCGTCCCTGGCATCGCAGTGCAGCCAGGTGGCCTGTGCCTCATCGCTCGGCTCGGTCCGATGATAGGTAGCCACGACGTGCGCGCCGGCGGCCGATAGTGCGCGCACCGCTGCGGCGCCAAGACCGCTGGCCGCACCGGTGACCACCGCGCGGCGTCCTTGCAGGGGCTGGCTCATGACGGTCACGCTAGGGTGCGCGACCTGGGGTGTCAACCGTCGAATATTCGAAAAGCATTGTGCGCGAGACAGGCTCAGACCTGCGTGAGCACCTCGCCGGCGAGCAGCTCAAGCGTCGCATCCGATGCCCGGTCGTGGGTGAACAACACCACCTGGCCAAAGCCCATCTCGCGCAGCTGACCGAGCCGGTCGACGATGGCGTGCGGTGTACCGATCAGCCCACCGTCATGCAGCCCGAATCCTGGTCCACCAAAACGCTTTTCGGCAAGTCGCGTGACGTCCGCCAGGGCGGCGTCATCCGGGGCGATGGCCAGCACGGCCTCCACCGACATCACGATGGTCGCCGGATCACGTCCGATGTCCTCGCACAGCGCACGCAGCACGGCCAGCTTGTGTTCCATCTCGCCCAGCGCGTAGGTGGGCACATTCCAGACGTCGGCGTAACGGGCCACCAAGGGCAGGGTGTACTTCTCCCCGGAGCCGCCGACCACGATCGGCGGCCGGGGCGACTGGGCCGGCCCGGGTTTGATCGGCATGTCGCGAACCGTGTAATGCGTTCCGGTGAAATCGATCCGCTGCTCGGCGAACGCCTGGGTGAGGATCTCCAGCGTTTCCCGCAGACGCCCGGACCGCTCCGCGAACGAGCCCCAGTCCAGCCCGAGCCGGTGGTGTTCATCCTCGATCGAGCCGCTGCCGATACCCAGCTCCAGCCGGCCGCCGGAAATCTGGTCCAGTGTGGTAGCCATCTTGGCCAGCACGGCCGGGTGACGAAATTGGTTGCACAGCACCATGTGTCCGACGCGCAGCCGGTCAGTTCGGCTGAGCAGCGCGGTGGCCAGCGTCCACGCTTCCAGCGAATCGATGTCGGGGACACCGGGGCCGTACATGTGGTCGTAGAGCCACAACGACCCGATGCCGAGCTCCTCGCAGCGGTGCGCGCGGTGCAGCACTTCGGCGAAGGTGAAGCCCATCTGCGGGACGTAGATCCCGATGTCCAGCGGAACGGTCACTGCTTGATGCCGACGGCGTGGCGCAGCTGGGCCAGGAATTGGTCGGCGTCGTCGCTGCGGACCACGTAATGCGAGATCGCGATGCGAATTGCGGTGGCCGCCTTGAGCCCAGCGTTGGGTCCGCTCAGCAGCCGCTGCAGCCGTGCCCGCATGACCGGCAGGATTCGCCCAAGCTGGGCGACCACCACCTCGGGCTCGACATCGACGAGCCGCACCCCGGAGTACGTCTGTTGGTAGGCGACGATGAACTGCAGCGCGGCGTCCAGTTTGTCGGTACCGCGCAGCCCGGCGGTGGCGCGGCTGATGCCGGTGTCGAACATCTCCCGCTCGTAGACGCCGAACGCGTCGAGTAACTCGGTCTTGGAGGCGAACCACCGGTAAAGCGTGGGCCGGGAGACACCGGCCTGCAGGGCGACCTCGGACAAGCTGAGCTTGGTCTGACCGCTGCGGCCCAGCACCTCGGCAGTGGCGTTGAGGATGCGTCGCCGCGAGGAGGACTCGTCCTCGTCGGGTATCGCGGTGGTTCCTGCCGGCGCCGGGCTCACGTGTACAGGATTACAGGTCGCGGGCTATGTGTCACGCCTGTTGACACATCCGAGACCGAAAACACTGTCTTTACAAATACTGGGCAAAGTGTCACGCTGGGCACGTGTCTGGGGACCAACGTGAGCACAGCCATCACGACATCACGTCGCGGCGATTCTGGGGCCAGCCCTTCGACGTCCGTGAGCAGACTTTCGCCGCGCTGCGGGCCACCGACGGGCTCACCTGGCACGAGCCGTTCCCCTCGATGTTTCCGATGGAGGAGCCGGGTTATTGGGCGTTGACCCGCCGGGCCGATATCGCCCACGCCAGCCTGCATCCGGAGCTGTTCAGTTCGGCGCAGGGCATCGCGCTGGACCCGATGCCCGCCGACATCCAGCGAATCGCGACGTTCTTCCTGATGATGGATCCGCCGCAGCACACCACCTACCGCCGGCTGATCAGCTCGGCGTTCACCCCGCGCAATGTCGCCCAGATCGACGAACAGGTTCGCAAGAACGCCGCCGCCGTGGTCGACGAACTGGTCGGCGCCGGTGAGGTGGACTTCGTCTCCGCCTGCTCGGCGCGGCTGCCGATGATGACGATCTCCGAGATGCTGGGCGTGCCCAACTCCGAGCGCGAGGCCGTGGCCAAGGCCGCCGAGAAGCTGTTCAGCATGAGCGACGACGAGTACTCCACGATCGAAGAGCGGGCCGTAGCGACCGTCAACGAGATGTTCCTGCTCGCCGGCACCGGCATCGAGCTCGCCAAGTTCCGCCGCCGCCACCCTGGCGACGACCTGATGACCAGCATCGTCAACGCCGAGGTCGACGGGCATCGGCTCACGGACGAGGAGATCGGCGCGTTCCTGGTGCTGCTCGCATCGGCCGGCAACGACACCACCAAGCAGACGACATCGCATGCGATGCTGGCGCTGGCGGCCAACCCCGACCAGCGGGCCTGGCTGATGGAAGACTTCGACGGCCGGATCGGCCCGGCGGTCGAGGAGTTCATCCGATGGGCCACACCGGTGTTGCAGTTCGCCCGGTTCGTCACCGAGGACACCGAACTGGCCGGCCAGACGTTGAAGGCCGGTGACAAGGTCGGGTTGTTCTATTGCTCGGCAAACCGGGACGAAGCCGCCTTCGATCGCCCGGAGGCGTTCAACGTGGCGCGCTCGCCAAACCCACACCTTGGCTTCGGTGGCGGCGGACCGCACTTCTGCCTCGGTAACCAGCTCGCTCGGACGACCCTACGGAATCTGTTCCGGGAGTTGCTGTTCCGGGTCGACGTCGAGCTGGGCGAGCCCGATTACCTGTTGAGCAGTTTTGTACACGGGATCAAGCACCTCCCGGCGTTCGTCCGGTGAGTATGGGGCAGGTCGTGCGTATCAAGGTGGATCTCGGCAAGTGCACGGGACACGGCATCTGTGAGTCGATCGCCGAGGACGTGTTCGAGGTCGACGACGACGGAAGCGTTCGCATCCACGGCGATCAGCGTCCGGAATCGGACCGGGAGCGGATGCAGAAAGCGGTCACCCAATGCCCCGCCGCGGCGTTGAATTTGATTGAGGACTGATCGGTGAAGAAGTTCTTCGGCCACACCCTGATGTATCTGCACGAGACGATCGCGCTGGGCTCCGAGCGCAGCGACCGCTTCACCGAGCAGTTCACCAGTGTCTACCAGCCGATGATGGAACAGCTTGGGGCACGGCTGTTCTCCATCTGGGAGACCACTGCCTACAACGGCCACTGGCCGCAGGTGACGATCATCTGGGAGATCGACGCATTCGCCGATTACGCCCGTATCGGCCGGGAGCAGGCTCCGGGCGGCAACCAGCGTGAAGCGGCGGCCGCCTGGTCGGATTACCTCGCCAGTGTCGGCGCGTCGGGGGAGGGCCGGATCATGTACGCCGGACGCAGCAACCGCACGCTGGCCGAGCTGCAGGACGCGAAGTTTGGTGCCGGACTGGTGATCCAGGAGATCATGCAGACCAAACCCGGCCGGCAGGACGACTACATCCGTGAGCTCGAGCGTCTGTACGTCCCGTGGTCGGAGAGCACCGGCAAGCGCTGGCTCGGGTCGTTCATCACGACGTTCCGCTTCAACGAGGTGATCCACTACTGGGCGCTCGACGGTGACTGGGATTGCTTCGACAACCACTATCCGTCCTGGAAGGACAGCCCGCCGGCCGAGATCGTGACGTGGATGAGCGTCGCCCCCGCCCTGCGCGACGGCTGGGAAGACTCCATCCTTCAGGCTCTGCCGCCGTCTCCGCTCCGATAATGGTTGTGATGCAAGACTTCTCGTACAGCCCGTTCGACGCGGCGGTGATGGCCGATCCGCGACCCTTTTACCGGACCCTTCGCGACCATCACCCGGTGTACTACGTCGAAGAACTCGATACCTTCGCGTTGTCCCGGTTCAGTGATGTCTGGGAGGTGCTCGCGATCAACGACGGCACCTTCGTCGCCTCGGAGGGAACCCTGCCCGCGGCCGCGGTGCTGGCGCAGCGCAACGGTGGGCCGGTAGCCGATCCACCGTTGCACCCCTTGCCGTTTCATGCCAACTTCGATGCCCCCCTGTATGACGATGTCCGTCGCTGCACGGCCGGCCAGTTCCGGCCGAAGTCCGTCGCGGCGTGGCAGGACCGGATCCGCGAGCTGGCCAACCAGCGTCTCGACGAACTGCTGCCCCGCGGCACGTTCGACCTCACCCAGGAGTACGGCGGTATCGTCGCCGCCTCGGTGGTGTGCGAACTGGTCGGCCTGCCAACCGATTCGGCCGCCGACGTATTGGCCACCGTCAACGCGGGCAGCCTGGCGCAACCGGGCAGCGGTGTCGAGGTGGCCAACGCCAGGCCGGGCTACCTGGAGTACCTGATCCCAATCGTGCAGCAGGTCAGGGCCGGCAGCTTCGACGGTCCATTGCCGATCGTGGAGAACCTGCTTGCCTACCGGCTGCCCGACGGCACCGCGTTGACCGACACTGAAGTGGCGGTCCAGATGCTCGGGGTGTTCATCGGTGGCACCGAGACGGTGCCGAAGATCGTCGCGCACGGCTTGTGGGAGCTCAGCCGTAACCCCGAGCAGCTGGCGGCGATACGCGCCGACCCCGAGGCCACCGTGCCGGTGGCCCGCGAGGAGATCATCCGCTACTGCGCCCCGGCGCAATGGTTTGCCCGAACGGTGCGGCGGCCCTTCACCATTCACGACACCACTTTTATGCCGGGTCAGCGGATTATCACCTTGCTGGCGTCGGCCAACCGCGACGAGCGGGAGTTTCCCGAGCCGGAGACGTTCATCTGGAACCGGCCGATCCAGCGATCACTGGCCTTCGGCCGCGGTCAGCATTTCTGCCTGGGCTATCACATGGCACGGCTAGAGATCGCGGTGTTATTGCAGGAATGGCTACGGCGCGTGCCGGACTATCGCATTCTCGGCGAGGATGCGCACCGGCCGCCCTCCAGCTTCCAGTGGGGCTGGAACAACATCCCGGTTCAGGTGTAGCGCTCTCGAGTGTGAAGCTACGCCGAGATTTTGGCGGAAATCTCGTCCTGAGCGCTCACTCGGCGCCTTTGCTTGGAGCGCCCAGTATCTAAATAAATTCCTTGATTTACTTTGGCCCGTGGTGTTCACTTGCAACGGTGAGCCCAGCCAAAGACCAGCGCACTGACCGTTCGTCTGTCACGCGGGACGCGCTGTTGGTGGCTGCCGAGGGGCTTTTCGCCGAGCACGGGATGCATGGGGTCTCGAATCGCCAGATCAGCGAGGCCGCCGGGCAGGGCAACAACGCTGCGGCCTGCTATCACTTCGGTTCCCGTGCCGATCTGCTGCGCGCGATCGAGGCCCGGCATCGCACCGCCATCGACGAGATCCGGGTGCGAAAGCTCGCCGAGATTTCCGAGACCAAGGAGTTGCGGGACTGGATCGGTGTCCTGGTCTATCCCTTCACCGAGCATCTCGAGGCACTCGGTGCGCCTACGTCGTATGCCCGTTTCGCTGCTCAGGCGATGGCCGACCCCGCGTACCGGGATCTCGTGGTCGCTGGCGCGCTGACGTCGGAACTGATGCTGAAGACGGTCCGCGGTATCAACCGATGCCTCCCGGAGCGGCCGAAGCGGGTGCGACTCGGCCGCTGGATGATGGCATCGAATCTGTTGATGCACACCTGCGCCGAGATCGAGGGCGAGCTGGCGGTCGGGCGACCGTCGGTGAGTTCGAATTGGTCGGTGGTCGCCGAGGAGTTGATCACCGCACTCGTGGGACTGTGGGAGGCGCCCCCGGCCCGGATCGACACCGCGGCCTCGACTCGGCCAGGCCGCGACGCGGACTCCTCGATTACCGTCTGACCTCAGTGCAGGGCGGCCAGTAGCGCGCCGACGTCGCGGGTCTGCCACAGATTGAGCACGTTGGTCAGCATCTGCAGCGGTGCGCGAATCGCCTCGTCGTCCTTGATCGCTGGGTCGAACCGGGTCATGGTCTGGGCCGGCTCGCCGAGGCGGGCACGGATCAGGGCGGGAACATCCAGCAGCCACGTCGCGCCCATGATCGCTGCATACTGCAGCACCTGAGCCGTCAGCGCGCCGCGGTCGATCGACGGCCCACCGGCCGCGTGGTACTCGTGCGCGAACAGGCCGACCAAATCGTCGAAATGCTCATCCCACAGCGATGTCTCGGCCGCCGACAGTGCACCCCACAGTGCCATGGCCACATTCAGCTGGCTGACACAGCCCCAGTCCAGCAGGCCGCACTGCAGCCGGCCGTGATCGTCGCGCCAGAACCAGGCATTGTCCACGTTCGCGTTCCAATGGCACAGCGCGATGTGGTCGGTGCTGGCGGCCAGGGTGCGCCACATTGCCTCCTCGCCGGCGACGATGAGGGGTATCTGGCCGGTGAGGTCGGAAAGAAATTCTGGCGCAACAACATTGGCCGGTAGCAGTCCGGCATGAGTTGTGCAGAACTCGGTGAGTCGGCTCAGCTGGCGGGCCAGCTTGTCTTGGCGCAGCGGCGGCCGCTCACCGACGGTGGCGGCCTGCAGGTCGACCGGAAACCGATCGGTCACGTCGGCCGCTCCACCGCGATGCCAAGCGGCCAACAGGGCCAGTGATCGCACCAGGGTTTGGTAATGCCCTGTCGCGTCGGGCATCTCATAGTCCAGGCACTTGTGGTGCTGCGGCTCCACGCCATTGACGCCGAACGGGACCCGCTCGGTGATCAGGATGCCGGTGCCCGTGCCGGCGTGGTAGTCGGCGAACACGGTGGCGGGCACGGTGATGGGGAACCCGGGGTGGCGGGCGAGTTCGGCGAAGCGCACCTCGGGCTGCATTTGGGTGCGGCCGACATCGCGCAGGGGATCGTCGAAATCACGCGAGAATTTGACGAAAAGTTCAGTGGGCAGCGATGGTTCGGGCCGGTGGTAGGCGACGGACAGCAGCGCCTTGCGGCCGGTGCTGCCGCCGCCCACCTCTGCACATTCGGTGATGCGGGTGACAGTGTTGTCGGGGGAGAGGGTTCCGTAGGCGTGGAACGCCGTTGTCAGGAAGCGAGCACCCGCGGCCGACAATGCCGCGGGATGCGTTGGCAACTCGACGGCGGTGTCGTCGCCGGTGATCGCATTCGGCACCGGCGGCTACCAGGTCTGCTCGGCCGCGGTGCGCTCGCCCTTGGCGGCGGTGCCGGGTCCGATGATCCCGACCAGCACGCCGGCCTGCGGGGTCAGGGCTTCTTACGTCCGGAGTGGCTCAGTCGCCACTCCGGCGGGAAGTTGAGGTCGTTGTCCTTGACGACGTTGTTGAGGCCCTTTTCGAATGTGCCTGCGGTCAGGTCGACGGTGTTCGCCACGTCGTTGGTCATCATCGGGAGCATGCCCTCGACCACACCGGTCAGCAGGCTGCCGAAGTACTCACCCTTGTGCTGCTTGTAAAGCTCCAAGAATGTCTTCTGCACCACGACGGTGTCGGTGGGACGGGTCTTCGAGCAGGCCATCGCATACTTGAGGGTCTCGGCCTCGAGCTCTTCACGTGGGACGACGCTGTTGATGAAACCGCAGTCGTACATTTCCTTCGCGGTGAACGGCCTTCCGGTGAACAACATTTCGGAGAATTTGCGCAGGCCCATGGTTTCGGCCCACCACCACAGCCGGGGGCCCCATCCGACGTACCGGAAGGCCGGGTGCCCGAACAGCGCATCGTCGGAGGAGATCACCAGGTCCGCGTCACCGGCCTGGTAGAAGTGCCAGCCGTAGCAGTAACCCTTGGCCTCGACGATGGTGATCTTCTTGCATTCCTGCAGCGAACGGTTGCCGGCCCGGGTCTTCGCGTAGTGGTCGGTCAGGGTGTGGAGGTAGCGGTAGGAATTGCCAGGCGGGTACTTCACGCTGTCGTCGTTGATCGAAAGCTCATGCAGCAGAGGAACTCCCGGGTTCTCCAACATCTCACGCTGCTCGGGCAGGTCCCCGCCGCTGCCGAAGTCGTTGCCTTCGCCCCGGATCACCACGACCTTGACGTCGTCGTCGACGTTGCATTTGTGGATCATGTCGGCGAAGTTCTGCCGCATCCCCATGGTGGTCGAATTCAGTTCGTCGGGCCGGTCGAAGGTGATGTAGGCGATCCGGTTCTCGATGTCCTTCTCGAATTTGATGAAGGGCTCGGCTTCCTTCTTCATCTCTTCGTAGTCATGGTTCATCGTGGTTGCGCTCCTGTCGTGAGGGGATCATGTCAACAAGCTGGCTCGACGGCCGGGAAGGTGACTCCGGCCAGGGTCTCCGACTGCTGCCACAGCCGACCACACTCGTCCACATCGAGGGCCAGTTGGTTCAGTTTGGCGAATGTGATGCCGCCGCCCGCGGTTTCGTAGAGGCCGCGGGGTCCGTAGTAGGTCGCCCCGGCAGCGTCCGATGACACCGCGGCGTACAGCGTGGGCTTGATCCCCTCGTCCACGTCGAGCCACATGAACGGCAACAGCCGCCAGGTCGCCTGGGTGAGTCGACTGGTCAGCGTCGGCTCCGCCAGCCCGTAGGACGCCCCGCTGAGCAGATTGGTCTTGCTCAGGCCGGGATGCGCGGCGTTGGAGGTCACACCCCACTGGCCGGCCCGGCTGCGCCGGTCGAGTTCGAAGGCGAACATCAGTTGGGCCAGCTTCGCGACGCCGTAGGCGCGCATCGCCTTGTACCCGCCGACGGCGTTGACATCGTCGAACCGGATGTTCCGTTGCGTTGCCGCGATGCTGCTGACCGTCACCACGCGGCCGCCGCGCAGCAGCGGCAACAGCCGTCCGGTCAGCGCGAAGTGACCCAAATGGTTTGCACCGAACTGCAACTCGAAGCCATCACTGGTCTCCTGCCGGGTCGGCGGGGTCATCACGCCGGCGTTGTTGATCAGCACGTCGACCGGCCGGCCCTCGCTGGTCAGCCGGTCGGCGAACGCTTCGACGCTGGCCAGCGACGCCAGGTCGATCAGCTGGACGCTCAGCTTGGCCGACGGGTTCGACCGCCGGATCTGCGCGGCCGCGGCCTCGCCCTTGGTGCTGCTGCGCACGGCCAGCACGACATCGGCGCCCGCCGCCGCGAGCCGCTTCGCCAGCCCGAAGCCAAGACCGCTGTTGGCTCCGGTGACCACGACGTGTTTGCCGGACATATCCGGCACGGCCAGCGTCAGGTCAGGGCGGTTCACCACGTCACCGGCAGCTCGTGCATGCCGTAGGACAGTGCGTCGTGTTTGAACGGCAACTCGTCGACCGGCCCGACCGGCTGCAGAGTGGGAATGCGGCGGAACAATGTGGGCAGCACGATCTGCAGCTCCATGCGGGCCAGCTGGCCGCCCACGCAGGAATGCCGGCCGTAGCCGAGCGCGACATTGGGTCCGTCCTCGCGATTCAGCGTCAGCCGGTCAGGGTTCGGGAACTGGCGCGGGTCCCAGTTGGCCGGCGCGACATCGAGGATGATGCCTTCGCCGGCGCGGATGACGCCGCCGCCCACCTCGATGTCCTCGGTCGCGATGCGGCGCTGCCCGGTCTGGATGATGCTGCAGTACCGCAGCAACTCCTCGACGGCGACGGCGACGACTTTGGGATCCTCGGTGTCGCGCAACAGGGCCAACTGGTCGGGGTTGTCCAGCAGCGCCGCGATGCTGACCGCAATCTGGCCGGCGGTCGTCTCGTGCCCGGCGATCAACACCCCGGTGGCCAGCTGGGCGGCTTCCTTCAGCGAGATTTCCTCGTCCTTCACCCGCTCGGCGAGGTCGGACACGAGGTCTTCGGCGGGGTCGTCCATCTTCTTCTCGATCAGGGCCTTGAGGTACCGCGCCAGCGCGCCAGCGCCTTTCGCGGCATCTTCGGCGCTGGCATCGCGGGCCATGCCCATGCTGGACTGCTCCTGGAAGAAGTCCGCATCCTCGTATGGCACCCCGAGCAGACGGCTGATCACCAGTGACGGCACCGGCAGTGCCAGAGCGGTGACCAGATCGGCGGGTTGCGGGCCGGCCAGGATGGCGTCGAGATGGTCGTCGGTGATCGTCTGTACCGCAGCCCGAAGGGCCTCGACGCGGCGGAACGTGAAGGGCTTGGACAGCATGCGGCGATAGAAGGTGTGTTCCTCGGCGTCCGAGGTGAACACCGATCGCGGACGCCGGTCGACCGTCGACTTCATGCCCTCATTCCAGTGCGGATAGCCGGGCTTGCGGTCGTCGACGCTGGCCCGGCCGTCGGCGAACAACGCGCGGATCGCCTCGTACCCGGTGATCAACCAAGGCGTGCTGCCATCCCAGATCCGCACCCGGGTCATCTGTGCGGATTCGTTGACTCCCAACGACTCTGGCGGCGGCGCGAATGGCAACCCCACAGCGCGACTCATCGGGAACCCGGGCACATCCGACGTATCAGCCGCAGTCACAGGTCTCAGTGAACAACACCGGACGCAGTAAATCAATCAATTTATTTGAATCGGTGGCGCGCCGCCCATCGCGATTTCGGCGCGCAAACCGCCGCTGGGCGAACGAAAGCGCGCCGAAATCGCTGAGTTACCCGGCTGCGACGAGGTTGGTCGACACCGCCTCGATACGGGCGGGGACGTGCTTGTGCCACGGCGTGCCGGCATAGGGATCGCGCCAGTCGGTGGAGGTCAGCGAGTTCGGGGCGACGCCGGGCACCCGGGTCTGCCCGTCGGCGTCGACGAAGTCGAGACCGAAACCATTGGGCAGGGCGGCATGCCCCGGCAGCATGGTCTCGCTGACCTCGACGACGGCCTCGGCGCTGCCCGCGGCGGTGGTGATCCGCGCGCGGGCGCCGTCGACCAGGCCGAGGGCTTCGGCGTCTTCGACACTGACCCGCAGCGCGCCATCGGCGTCGCGTTTGCGCCACGACGGATCCCGGAGGATGTCGTTGGCGGTGAACGCGCGGCGCTCCCCGGCGGACAGCACGATCGGGAACTCGGCGCTGGTCAGCTCGGGGCCGGCGCTGCCGAGCGCGCGAATGTCGGCGAGCATCTCCGGAATCACCAGCTTGATCTTGCGATCGGCGTGGGCCATCAGGACCCAGTCGTCGGCGTACTCGTGCACGCTGAAGGTCACGCCCGACTTGCCGGTCAGGATCGCGTCGAACAGCGCGTTGCCGTCGGCGTGCCCGGCCCGCCGCACCGCGTCGGGATAGGCGACGGCGGCCTTCTGGGCCAGTCCCCACAGCGCCGCCGCGCCGGCCAGCCCGTCGGGCAGGGTCGGGCCCAGCGTTTCGTAGAGCACATACGGCAGTACCTTGCCCAACGCCGGATTGGCGGCTAGCTCGGTGAAGAACGCACTCGTGTAGGCGTCCCGCCCCTGCTTGGCGGCCTGGCGCAGCGGACGCAGGTCGTCATCGCTGACCACCCCGAGCGCGCGCACCAGCCGCGCCCAGATCTCGGGCTCGGCCAGCGTGCCGGGTACCGGCTCGAACAGCGGGTGCCGCAGGTGGAACTCGTTGCGGGGGAACTCGAAATTGAAGAACGTGGCTTCTGGCTTCTCGAACTGGGTGGCCGCGGGCAGCACGTAGTGGGCCAGCCGCGCGGTCTCGGTCATCGCCACATCGACGACCACCAGCAGCTCGAGGGACTCGAACGCCGCGCGGCAGTTCCCGGAATCGGCGATGGAGTGGGCCGGGTTGGCGCTCTCGACGAGCATGGCCCGGAATCGGTCGGGGTGGTCGGTCAAGATCTCTTGGGGCACAACGTTGGACGGCACCAGGCCGGCGATGATCGGTGCTCCCGTCACCGGGGAGCGGCCAACGCCGCTGAGGCTGAACAGCGGTGCAAATGACGAATGCAGATGCTGCCCACCGCGTTTGGCGAAGCTGCCGGTCAGGATCCACAGCAGCTTGTTGAGATAGGAGCACAGGGTGCTGTTCGGGGCCTGCTGCACGCCGAGGTCCTCGAAGACCGCGACCGAATCGGCAGCGGCGATGCGGCGGGCGGCCGCGCGCAACAACTCCTCGTCGACACCGCTGCGCTGCGCGTAGTCGCCGATCGGAATCGTCTGCAATACCTCACGGACTTCGCCGGCGCCGTGCACGTGCTCGGCGAGAAACGCTTCGTTGCAGAGGTTTTCCTGCACCAGCACCGCGGCCAGTGCGGCCAGGCACCAGGCGTCGGCGCCGGGCTTCACCCGCAGGTGGAAGTCGGCCATCTTCGCGGTGTCGGTGATGACCGGGTCGACGACCACCATCGAGCGGGCCGGATCCTTGGCGATGTCGTTAAGCACCGTGCGGGCTCGCGGGAAACTCTGCGACATCCAGGGGTTCTTGCCGACGAACACCGAAACCTCGGCGTGCTCGAACTCGCCCCTGGTGTGCCCGCCGTACAACTGGACGTCGACCCAGTTCTCGCCGGTCTTCTCCTGGGCCAGCGCGTTGGACCGATATCGCGAACCGAGCAGTTTGAGGAAGGAGCTGCTGTACGCGCCGCCGAGGTGGTTACCCTGACCGCCGCCGCCGTAGTAGAAGATCTTCTCGCCGCCGTAGGTCTCGGCGATCCGCCGGAACCCCGCCGCGATCTCGGTAATCGCGGTGTCCCAGTCGATTTCCTCGTAGCTGCCGTCGGCCCTGCGGCGCATCGGTGAGGTCAGCCGGGCCCGGTTGTTCTGGTAGTGGTCAAGGCGCAGCGCCTTGTTGCAGGTGTAGCCCTGCGAGGCAGGGTTGTCCTTGTCGCCGCGGATGCGGGCCAGCGTGCGGCCCTCGGTCTGCACCACGATGCCGCAGTTGCATTCGCACAGAATGCAGGCGGTGGGTTGCCAGTCAGCGGACATGAGGACTTCCTCTCGTGGGGCTACTCGGCCTCGAGCAGATCGCGCAGTTGCCGATGAACGATGTCGAGTGGCTTGGTGTCACGCGCCGCACGGGCGAGCACGATGGCGCCTTCCAGCCCGGCGGTCATCGTCACCGCGAGTTCCTCGGCGCGGGCCTCGGCGACACCGTCGGCGATCAGGCGCTGGGCGATCAGGTCATTCCAGCGGGCGAAGGTCGCGGCGGCCCGGTCGAGTACCGGGTTGTCCGTGCCCGGTTCGCCGGATTCGACGGCGACCGCCAGCACCGGGCAGCCGGCGCGATAGTCGGATTCGATCAGGTTCTTGCGGTAGAACCGCACCAGACCGTCGAGCGCCTCGATGCCATTGCCCGCCTTGGCCATTCGTGCCGCGACGAAGTCAGACACGTAATCGACTGCCTCGCAGAGCAACTGGGTGCGACCGCCGGGGAAGTGGTGATAGGCCGAGCCGCGCGGTGCGCCACTGTGCGCCAGTACGTCGGCGATCGCCGTCGACTGCGCTCCGCGTTCACGGATCAACAGCGCGGCTGAAGCGACCATTCGATCGCGAGGGCCCGTCATGCCTATGTATGCAACCATACATAATCGCCGAACGCCAGGGTGGGTGGGCATCGAGTCTGCGCACAGTGCGGGTTTAGGGGCGAGAAAGCGCCGTCACCGCAGAATCGATGCGCTGTGCGCAGAGTCGAGACTCAGACCGCGGCGAAATTGATCGTGGCGGTGGCAGCGAGTTCGTTGTCCTCGCCGCGGTGGATGTCCACCTGAACGACCACCGAGCGCTTGCCGGTGCGCAGGATCTTGGCCACCGCGCGGGCCGGGCCGACCTTGATCGGCCGCAGGTAGCGGACGAACAGGTCGGTGGTGGCGATGCCGAAGCCGAACGGCGTTGCGCGGGAGGCGAGCTGCCCCGCCGCCACGTCCGCCATGGTGGCGATCAGGCCGCCCTGCAGGCCGCCGGCACTGTTGGTGGTGCGTTCGTCCACCGGCATCTCCATGACGAACGAGCCGTCGTCCGACTCAATCGTGTGCAGGCCGAGCTGGTCGAACAACTCCCGAAGCGAGCGCGGTGCGGTCATGAGAATGACGTTACCGCGCGGGCGCCCACTATCCGGCCTGCGCCTTCGTGGCGGCAGCTTCCGGCATCGCCTCGTAGCGGGCGAAAGATCGGCTGAACGACGCGGTGCCGTGGGTCAGGCTGCGCAGATCGATGGCGTACCGGGTGAGCTCCACCTGCGGCACCTCGGCCCGGATCACGGTGTGGCTCTCGCGGGCCTGCTCGGTGCCGAGCACCCGGCCGCGGCGGCCGGACAGGTCGCCAAGCACCGCGCCGACGAGCTCGTCGGGCACCTCGAGGGTGACTGCGTCGACCGGCTCGAGCAGATGCATCTCGGCGGCGGCCTCCCGGAGTGCGAGTGCGCCGGCCATCTGGAACGCCATATCGGAGGAGTCGACGCTGTGCGCCTTGCCGTCGACGAGGGTGACCCGGATGTCGACGACGGGATAGCCGGCATGCACGCCCTTCGCCATCTGGGCGCGCACCCCCTTTTCCACGCTGGGGATGAACTGCCGAGGCACCGCGCCGCCGACGACCTTGTCGACGAACTCGAAGCCCGCGCCCTGCGGCAGCGGCTTCACCTCGATATCGCACACCGCGAACTGGCCATGCCCGCCGGACTGCTTGACGTGGCGGCCGTGTCCCTTGGCCGGGCCGGCGAACGTCTCGCGCAACGGGATTCGCACGTCGATGGTGTCGACGTTGACGCCGTAGCGATTCGCCAGCGCGTCGAGCACGACGCTCGAGTGCGCCTCGCCCATGCACCACAGCACGATCTGGTGCGTCTCCGGGTTCTGCTCGATGCGTAGTGTCGGGTCCTCGGCGGCCAGCCGCTGCAACCCGACCGACAGCTTGTCGTCGTCGGTCTTGGCGCGGGCCTCGATCGCCACCGGAAGCAACGGCTCAGGCATGGTCCACGGCTTGAGCAACAGCGGATCAGCCTTGTCGGACAACGTATCTCCGGTCTCCGCGTGGCTCAGCCTGCCGATGGCGCAGATATCACCGGCCACCACCGCGGTGGTCGGTCGTTGCTGCTTGCCCAGCGGGAACGACAGAGTGCCGATGCGCTCGTCCTCGTCGTGGTCGGCGTGGGTGGTCGCCTCGACGAAGGCCGAAAAATGGCCCGACACATGAACTGTCGTGTCGGGCCTGATGGTGCCGGAGAACACCCGGACCAGGCTGACCCTGCCGACATAGGGGTCCGACGTCGTCTTGACCACCTCGGCCAGCAGTGGTCCGTCCGGATCGCAGGACAACCCCGCTCGCGCCACCCCATGCGGGTTGTAGACCTCGGGCAGTACATGTTCGGGCGGCGACGGGAAGCCGCGGGTGGCGACCTCCAGTAGTTCGTAGGTGCCCACCCCGCTGGCGCTGCACACCGGGATGACCGGAAAGAACGAGCCGCGGGCGACGGCCTTCTCAAGATCGTCGATCAGGACGGCCTCGTCGATCACCTCGCCGCCGAGGTAGCGCTCCATCAGGGATTCGTCCTCGGACTCCTCGATGATGCCTTCGATGAGAGTGCCGCGATGCTGGTCGATCGCCTCGGCGTACCTGTCGTCGGGCGGGTGCACGGTGCGAGTGCCGTCGCGGTAGTCGTACTGGCTGCCCGACAGCAGGCCCACCAAACCCTTCTCGGTCGGCAGGTAGAGCGGTAACACCTTGTCCCCGAACGCTTCCTGGGTGACGCGAAGTGCGGTGCCGTAGTCGGCCCGCGCGTGGTCGAGCTTGGTGATCGCCACCGCCCGGGGCATGCCGACGTCGTCGCATTCGTGCCACAGCGTCCGGGTGGCGTCGTCGATGCCCTCATTGGCGGCGATGACGAACAGCGCGCATTCGGCGGCCCGCAGGCCGGCGCGCAGTTCGCCGACGAAGTCGGCGTAGCCCGGTGTGTCGATCAGGTTGACCTTGATGCCGTCGTGCGTGACGGGCGCCAGCGCGAGCCCGACCGAGCGTTGTTGGCGGATGGCCGCGTCGTCGAAGTCGCACACCGTGGTGCCGTCGACGATCGAGCCCGGTCGCGTCAACACACCGGAGGCGACCAGCAGCGCCTCGACGAGGGTGGTCTTGCCTGCGCCGGACGGGCCGACGAGCACGACGTTGCGGACGGCGGCCGGACTGTCCGCGGCCGGAGCCGATCGGGCGGCCACTGAAGAGTTTGTCTTGTCAGCCATGACAGACCTCCTGTGCTGTGAATCCACCATTCACCCAATCGCGGCAGGCGCACAAGGGGGAATTCAGGCGGTCGGCGCCGACATCCGAGTGGGCTCGAGCCGGCCGCGCAGCACCTCCGAGGCGCACTCAGTCCAGTGCGCACGTTCGGCCGCATCGGCTTTCAGCAGTGCCGCGTCCGAGCACAGCGCACGTGCATCGAAGTCCTTGGCCCGATCGGCCAGTCGCGCAGCCTCGTTCACCGCGTCACCGATCACGGTGTACTCGTAGCGGTGTTCGGCCCCGATGTTTCCGGCGAACACCGGCCCCGCTGAGACCCCGATGCCGAAATCCACCACCGGGAGCCGGCGTAGTGCGGCGGTCAACGCGCGAGCCGTCGCCAGCGCGTCGGCGGCCGGCTGCGTGCTGGACAGCGGCGCACCGAAGACCGCCAGGACCGCGTCGCCCTGGAACTTGTTGATCAGTCCATGGCGCTCGTCGACCGCGGCAACGACGATCTGGAAGAAGTGGTTGAGCACCTCGGCCACTTCGGCCGGTGAGCGGCTCTGCGCCAGCTGGGTCGAGCCGACGAGATCGACGAACAGGACGGCGGCCTCGCGCACCTCGCCGGTCAGTGTGTCCGCATCGCGGACCGCGCGCAGCGCGACGTCCGTGCCGACGTGGCGGCCGAACAGATCTTTCAGCCGGTCACGTTCGGCCAACCCGGCGACCATCCGGTTGAAACCGCTTTGCAGCCGGCCGATCTCGGAGCGTTCGTAGACGCCCACCCTTGTAGTCATTTGGCCGCGCTCGACCTCGGCCATCGCGGCCACGACGTCGTGCACGGGATCGGAGATGGACAGCGCGACGATGGCCATCCCGCGCAGGCCGACGAAAATCGAGATCACCGCGAGCGTGATCACCGGGATCTCCAACGATGCCGACTTCTGAATGATCCAGCCGTTGGATCGCATGATGACCACAACGGCGAGCCCGACGATCGGCAGCGCGCTGCTCATCAGCCACATCAGCAGCAGCCGCGACAGCACCCCCGGTGCGGTGTCGCGGCCGGTGAGCCGGGTCGCGGCGGCGATGATGGGGCGCATCGGGCGCTGGATGAACAGCAGCGCCGCGCCGGTCGACGTGGTGAGACCCAACAGCATCGTCATCCCGATCAGCCAGGCCGCAGGCGCCCCGCCGTCGAGGTTGATGACGAGCAGCACGATGGCGCTGATGCCCCAGATTGCGGCCAGCATGGCGGCCTGGTTGCGCAGAAGGTGCTCGACGAACAACCGGTCTTCGTCGTCGGGCGGCTCGCCGGCGGTGAACCAGCGCAGTTTGTGGTCGACGACCAGGACGGCGTAGACGATGACGCCGAGGATGCCGAAGACGGACAGGGCGCCCGCGGCGATCAGGGTGTCGGTCTGGAAGAGCGTGTCGACCGAATCGACCAGATCGTGGCGCAGTGGCAGCACGAGCGCGGTGAGTTCGACGGCCGCCAGAATCTGGGCCAAGACGAGTGCGGTGGCGTAGCGGACCTTCCACCACCTCGCCGTCATGGCCCAAACGCTACTGGGACGGCGATGCAGAATCACGCTCTCCGAAATTGAGAGTAGTACTTCCGTGGGGGAGTCCGGCTGCGTAACATCCGCGCTGTGAAGTTCGGGATTCCGCTGGGTGGCGTCCACCCCGGCTTATGGCGTGATCTGACCGTGCGGGCCGAGGAGCTCGGTTATGAGTCGGTCTGGTTGCCCGAGCACCTGGTGCTGCCTGCCGAGATGTCGGGCAGCCCGCATCACGGCGACAGCCATCCGCCGATCCCCTCGAAGACACCGATGTACGACGCGATCGCCTACCTGTCGTATCTGGCGGGGCAGACCAGCACGATCCGGATGGGCACCTACGTCTACAACATCGGGCTGCGGCATCCGTTCGTCAGCGCGCGCGCCGCCGCCACACTGGACATCGTCTCGAACGGCCGGTTCGACTTCGGTGTCGGTGCGAGCTGGCTGCGTGAGGAGTGGGATGCCTCCGGGCTGGACTTCAGCACCCGCGGCGCGCGCGTCGACGAGGCGCTGGACGTGTGCCGGAGGCTGTGGACCGAGCCGACGATCGAGCACCACGGCCGCTTCTTCGACTTCGATGCCGTCGCGTTCGAGCCCAAGCCCATCCAGCCGGGCGGCCCGCCGGTCCACGTCGGCGGTGACGGCCTGCCCGCGATGCGGCGGGTCGTGCGTTTCGGGTCCGGCTGGATTCCGATGAACCACACCCTGGATCAGATCCCCGGGTCGGTGCAGAAGCTGTCGGCGCTGTGGGACGAACACGGCCGGACCGGCAAGCCCGAGGTCACCACATCGGCCCCGGCGGATTCGCCCGAGGACATTGCGCGGGCCGCCGACGCCGGTATCGACCGGATGATCGTCATGCCGTGGCGGCGGACCCGGGAAGCCCTCGACGGCATCGCCCACTTCGCCGACAACGTGCTGATCCCGACGCGGACGGGCTAGCGCGGTGACGATCGCGCCGTCGGACATTCTGCTGACCGACCGGGTCGCGGTCGTGACCGGAGGCGGCACCGGCATCGGGCGCGGGATTGCCGACGGGCTGGCGCAATTCGGGGCCAAGGTCGCGATCTGGGAGCGTGACGCGGACACCTGCGCGGTGACCGCGGCCGAGCTGGGGGTGCTGGGGATCGTCACCGATGTTCGTGACGCGGGGCAGGTCGACGCCGCGCTGGACCGGACCCGCGACGAACTCGGGCCGGTGGACATCCTGGTCAACAACGCCGGCGGCGTGTTCTCGTCGCCGCTGCTGGACACAACGGAGAACGGCTGGGATGCCTTGTACAAGGCCAACCTTCGCCACGTGCTGCTGTGCACGCAGCGGGTCGCCCGGCAGCTGGTCGCCGACGGCCGCGGCGGCAGTGTCGTCTCGCTGACGTCGATCGAGGGCGTGCGCGCCGCACCCGGCTATGCGGCCTACTCTGCGGCGAAGGCCGGGGTGATCAACTACACCAGGACCGCGGCCTTCGAGCTGGCGCCGCACAACATCAGGGTCAACGCGATCGCACCCGATATCACCGTCACCGAGGGCCTTCTCGCACTGTCTCCGGACGGGATCCGCCCCGGGCTCAGCCAGGCTGTCCCGCTGGGTCGTCTCGGCGATGTCGATGAAATCGCTTCGGCCGCAGTCTTTCTCGCCTCCGACATGGCGCGCTACATCACTGGCCAGACGCTGCATGTCGATGGCGGAACGCAGGCCGCCTCGGGCTGGTACCACGCCGACGGCGGGGCCCGGTTCGGGCCTGCCTGATCAGGGCAGGATGGCGTCGACGTAGCCGCCGTCGACGCGCAGCGCACCCCCGGTGGTGGCCGACGCCAGCGGAGAGCTCAGATACACCACCATGTTCGCGATCTCCTCGGGCTCGATGAGCCGTTGCAGCAGCGACTGTGGGCGGTGCTCGATCATGAACTGCCGCTGCGCGTCATCCCACGGAACCGATTTGTCGACGAGCTGGTAGACGAATTCTTCGACGCCCTCGGTGTGAGTCGGGCCGGCGATGACCGAGTTGATGGTCACCCCGGAACCCGCGGCGGCCTTGGCGAATCCGCGGGTCACCGCGAGCAACGCCGTCTTGGACATGCCGTAGTGGATCATCTCCACGGGCGTCACCACGGCAGAGTCGCTGGCAATGTTGAGGATTCGCCCCCAGGACCGTTCGATCATGCCCGGCAGGTAAATGCGTGTCAGTCGCGCCGCGGACAACACGTTCACTTCGAAGAACCTGCGCCATTCCGCATCGTCGATCTCGAGTGCGGGCACGGCTTCGAAGATGCCGAGATTGTTCACCAGGATGTCGACGGCGGGAAGCTGTGTTTGTAGCGCCGCCACACCGTCGTCGGTGGTGACGTCGGCGGGCACCGCGACAAGGTCGGCACCCTCGACTGCTGACGTCAGGTTGTCGATCGCTCGCGCCACCGATGCCTCGGAGCGTCCGTTGATCGCGACCCGCGCTCCTGAGCTCGCCAGACCCTTGGCGATCGCGAGGCCGATGCCCTGGGTGGAGCCGGTCACCAATGCCGTTTTTCCGCTGAGGTTGATGTGCATAGCTCCAGAAGCTATCTGAGAGGTTGTCGCATTCCTGACCATCCACCAAGTCCTCGAACGTATGGTGAGCGCCGTGATGCATGACGTGGCGATCATCGGTGCGGGGCCGGGTGGCGTCACCGCCGCGCACCTGCTGCAGCAGAACGGTATCGACGACTTCGTCATCCTGGAGCGCGCCGACGACGTGGGCGGGACCTGGCGCGACAACCACTATCCCGGCCTCGCGGTGGACATCCCGTCGCTGTGGTACCAATTCCCGTTCGCCCGCGATGCGAGCTGGTCGCGGCTGTTCGCACCAGGGCCGGAGATCCACCAGTACATCCGTGACGTCGCCGACCGGGTCGGGGTCTACCCACACCTGCAGACCCGCTCCGAGGTGGTGCGCCAGGAGTGGGACGACGCCCACGGCTGCTGGCAGCTGCACATCGCCGACGGCCGCGTCGTCACCGCACGGTTCTTGATCAGCGCGGTCGGCGGGTACGTCAACGCCAAACCCGACGTCCCCATCGACGGCATCGAGGATTTCGGGGGACGCGTCCTGCGGCCTAATGATTGGGACGACGAATTCGACGTACACGGCAAGAGGGTGGCTGTCATCGGCACCGGTTCCAGCGGCGTGCAAGTCGCTGGGGCGCTGGCGCCGATTGCGGCCAACCTCGAGGTGTATCAGCGGACCCCCGCCTGGGTGCTGCCCAAGGTGGACTTCGATATCACGCCGAAGATCAGCCGTGCCCTGCGGCTACCCGGCGTGCTCGCCGGCATCGACTGGGCTGGGCGGTGGCTGATGGACCTGGCGATGGTGGGCCCGTTGTGCCATGTGTTCTCACGGCTCCCCGTGAGCGTTCTGATGAAAGCGATACCGCTGTACGACGGCTATTGCCGCACCCTATACCGCGGCTATCTGCGAGCGGTGGTGAAAGACAAGGCCACTCGTGACAAGCTGGTGCCCCGCTATGGCATCGTGGCCAAACGCCCGGTGATCTCCAGCTCGTTCCTGCAGATCTTCAACAGGCCCAACACCCGGTTGATCACCACACCGATCGAACGGATCACCGCGACCGGTGTGCGGACCACGGACGGCGTCGAGCACCCGGTGGACCTCATCGTCGCGGCGACCGGCTACGAGCTGTGGACCGATCCCGAAACCTACCGTCCCGGAACGATCCTCGGCCGTGACGGCACCGACCTGGCGCTGCAGTACCGCGCCAACGGCCTGCAGAGCTACGCCGGCTCGGCGTACCCGGGAATGCCCAACAGGTGGGAACTGGTCGGCCCGCTCGGCTTCGTGGGGTTCGCCTGGTTCGACTACTTGGAGACAGTGACCACCCATGTGGTGCGGACCATCGCGGAAACCCGAAGGCGCGGGGCGCAGGTCGCCGAAGTGAGCCCGGTCGCGTTCGCCCGGCGCAACGACAAGCTGCGGCGACAGGGCAAGGCGATCCGGCTTTACCTCAAAGACTGCAACCCAGGACTGAACACCTACTTCGTCAACTCGCAAGGAGACACCGTGTACCACCGTCCCGAAACCATCTTCGCCGCATGGCGATTCAGCCGCACCTCGCCGCTCGACGACTACATATACTCGACCCGACTGGTGCAGCCGGCCACCGCTACCAGCGCGAGCATCGCATGAGCGCCGCGGGCGCACGCCCGCTGGAGGGCAAGGTCGCTTACGTCACGGGCGGGGCGAGGGGTCAGGGCCGCGCACACTGTGTCCGACTGGCGCAGGCCGGTGCCGACATCGTCACCATCGACGCCTGCGGGCCGGTGGGCAACCACATCGGATACGAACCGGCAACACCCGAGGACCTCGCCGAGACCGTCCGGCTTGTCGAGGACGAGGGCGTCAAGATCAGCGCCGACCGGGTCGACGTGCGTGACCACGACGGGCAGAAGCGGGTAATCGCTCGCGCCATCGAACAATTCGGCCGCCTCGACGTCGTCGTCGCCAATGCCGGGGTGATGAGCTGGGGCCGGGCCTGGGAGATCCCTGTCGAGCAGTGGCAGGAGGTCATCGACGTCAACCTCACCGGGTTCTTCAACACCGTGCAGGCTGCCGTGCCTGCGATGATCGAGGCCGGTAACGGCGGATCGATCATCGCGATCAGTTCTTCGGCCGGAATCAAATCCGTGCCCGGTGCCGGTCACTACTGCGCCAGCAAGTTCGGCGTTGTGGGACTGGCTAATTCGCTGGCGCTGGAATTGGGCGAATTCGGGATCCGGGTCAACTCGGTGCACACCTACGGCGTCGACACCCCGCTGGGTAACGACCTGTCGATGTACGGGATGTTCGAGAAGCACCCGCATTACGTTTACAGTTTCTCGCCGGGTGCACTGCCCACCGAGTCATTGATCGCGCCGAATCAGGTCAGTGAGGTCGTGCTGTTCCTGGCCAGCGACGCCTCGGCGCTGCTGACCGCCGCCCAGATCCCTGCGGACAAGGGCTATATGAAGGTCTAGCCTTGCGCGCCAAGGCTTTCGACGGCCAGTTCCTTGGCCCAGCGGTAGTCGGCCTTGCCCGCGGGTGAGCGGAGCACCTTCTCGGTCCGGATGAAGGCTTTCGGCAGTTTGTACTGCGCGATGTGGACTCGGCAGGCGTCAGTGAGCTCGTCATCGGTCGCGCTGTGGCCCTCGGCGAACTGCACAATGGCCACCACCTCGCTGCCCCACCGTTCGGAGGGACGCCCGGCCACGACGACGTCGTACACCGCCGGATGGCTGGCAACCGCGCGCTCGACCTCTTCGGCGAAGATCTTCTCGCCGCCGGAGTTGATGGTCACCGAATCGCGGCCCAGCAGTTCGATTTGGCCGTCGGCCAGGAAGCGGGCCTTGTCACCGGGTACCGACCAGCGGACCCCGTTGATGATGGGGAAGGTGCGCGCTGACTTCTCGGCGTCGCCCAGGTAGCCCAGCGGCACGTAGGCCCGCCTGGCCAGCCAGCCCTCGCCGTCGCCGGCTTCGAGCACCTGGCTGAAATCCGTTGAGATGATGGCGGTGTCGTGCTGGGGAGTGAAGGTCGCCGCCTTCTGCTCGACGCCCTTGGCCGCCATGGTGGTCATCTGCATACCGGTCTCGGAAGCACCGACGGCGTCGAGGACCATCAGGTTGGGCAACGTGGCCAGCAGCCGCTCACGCACCGTCGGCGACAGCGGTGCGCCGCCGTTGGTGATCGTCAGCAGGCCGGACAGGTCGTACTTACCGGTCTCGATCTCGTCGAGCAGCGGCCGGGCGATGGCATCGCCGACGACCGGAATGCTCAGTACCCGTTCACGTTCGGCCAGTCGCATCACCGCCGGAGCGTTGAGGCGGTCGACATCGTCGGGCAGCACCATCCAGCCGCCGGTGCTGAACATGTTGAAGGCGGCCCACTGCGCTGCGCCGTGCATCAGCGGCGGGATCATCAGGATCGACCGGAATCCGGCGTTGGTGCGAGCCTGCTCGGCGAGGTCCTCGTAGGTCGCCAGCGACGTGTCGGAGCCGAACGGCCGACCGCCCATCGCGGACATGAAGATGTCGTGCTGACGCCACAGCACGCCCTTCGGCATGCCGGTGGTGCCGCCGGTGTAAAGAACGTAGAGGTCATCGCCGGTGGGGGTGGGCATGCCATCGGCCGGCGCGGGCGTGGTGACGATCGACTCGTAGTCCACCGCGCCCGGCAGCAGGTCGTTCCCGCTAGCGTCGGCGACCTGGATCAGCACCCGCAGTTCGGGCAGCCGGTCCCGAATGGAGGCGACGTACGGGGCGAACTCGGCGCCGTAGACGAGGGCCTTGGCGTGAGAGTCGGTGAGCAGGTAGAGGAGCTCTTCCTCGACGTAGCGGTAGTTGACGTTGAACGGCGCGACGCGGGCCCGGTAGCCGGCGATCATGGCCTCCAGGTACTGGTTGCCGTTGCGCAGGTACAGCCCGAGGTGATCCTGGCCGGACTCGTGCGGGGCAAGCTGATCACGCTCGGTGTGGCAGCCCAGCCCCTGGGCCGTCAGGTAGTGCGCGACACCGTCGATGCGGGCGTCCAGCTGCGCATACGTCCAGCGATGGTCCCGCCAGATCAGCACCTCACGATCGGGCAGGGTCTCGGTGACGGTACGGAACACCGACGAAAGGTCGAAGCTGACGTCGCTGCTCATCGGTGCTCCTCTGCGTGCCAAGACTAGAACGCGTTCTAGTCTGCCATGGCTCCGAATGTCGACTTGTGGCGGAACGTCACCCAGCGGGACGGCGATTACGGTGCGAAGAATGTACGGCGAGCGAAGCGCTCGCCGATCATTTCGTGGGCGGCCGCGCTGGGGTGAAGGTTGTCCGGCAGTGGGTGTTCGGCGATGTCGTCCGGACCGTAGAGGTCGTGACCGTCGAGGTAGTCCAGGTGCGGATCATCAGTCGCGCGGGACTGCACGAGCTTTGTGAGGCGTTCGCGGATGACGGACAGCGTCAACTTGCCCCGACTGGTCTCGGCGGGGTCGCCGGTGGCCTGGAATCTGACCTGTCCCGCAGCGAGCGCGGCCGGATCGAAGGCACCCGGACCCGGTGTGTGTTCGTGGATGGGGCAGTACAGCGGTCCCACGACAAGCAACGGAACTCCCGCGTGGCCGTCACGGATGGTGTCCAGGAATCCGTGGACCGCGGGCTCGAAGGCGCGCAGCCGCATGACGTCGGCATTGACCAAGTTGATGCCGATCTTGACGCTGATGACGTCGGCGGGGGTGTCCCGCATCGCGCGTGCGGTGAACGGGTCGAGCATCGCGCTGCCGGCCAGCCCGAGGTTGATCAGGTCGACTCCGCCCAGCCGGGCAGCCACCGCGGGCCAGGTAGTGCTGGGGCTGGCCGCGTTGGAACCTTGGCTGATCGAGCTGCCGTGGTGCAGCCAGACCCGGCGGCGTCCCGTCGGCGATTCGGTGATCGGTGCGTCGGTGCGCAGGGCGACTACCTCGGTGCGCTCGTAGTGCGGCAACCAGATCTCGACGTCCTTATCGCGCGCAGCCAACCCCGCGAACCGGACGGTCCCGACGGGGCCGCGCTCGATGTCGGTGCGCCCCGAGGCGGGATCGGCCAGCACGGTGTCGCCCCCGCTCGTCGGCGCCTGACCGGCGAGGCTGCCGTCGATGAGCAGGTCAACCGTCCCGTCGGGACGTTCGGGCACACCCACCAGCACCGTCCGCGTTCGCAGTAGATCGAGCTCGATCGCCGTCGCGCGGGTGCGGAAGGCCAACCGCACGCCGGACGGCTGGGCCTCCACGGCGGCCAGCTGGGGGTCGGCACACTGCTCACGAGCACGGCGGGGCAACCGGTGCGGCAGCCAGCCGCGTTCGGTGCGCTCCAACTCGGCCAGCCCGCGGAAGAGGCCGCCCGCAATGGGGTGGGTTATCAATTGGGAGTTCATCTCTCCCGAATGTATCGAGCCCTAGCTCTCGCCGCGCCGGACGAACAGCGCGAGCACCGCGCCGACCGCCGCGGCGGCGGCCCCAACCCACATCGACAGCTGCAAGCCGGCCATGAATGCCTCGTGGCTGCCGCTGGTGATCGCGGCGGTCAGCTGCGGCGGGGCGCCGGGGATCGACGGAGCCAACCCCTTGGACACCAATTCCTTTGCCGGAGCCAACTTCTCGGCGATCGGCGCAGGGGTGCCCGCGGTGGCCAGCTTGTCGACGAGTGTCGAGCCGACCTTGCTGGACAGCACCGAGCCCAGGATCGTGGTGCCCAGCACGGCGCCCAGCTGCACCGAGGTGCTCTGGATACCGCCGGCCACCCCGGCGTCGTCGACCGGTGCGTTGCCGACGATGGCGTCCGAGCTCGCGGTCAGCACCAGGCCGACGCCGGTGCCCAGCAGTGCGAAGGCCGGCCAGATCGCGCCGTAGCCGGAATCGGCCTGCAGCTGGCTGAGCAGTGCCAGGCCGCCAGCGACACCGAGCAGGCCGGTCACCATCGCCGGTCGCGGGCCGAATCGCTCGGTGATGACCCCGGACAACGGGGCCATGACCATCATCGCCGCGCTGAGCGGCAGCGTCCGGACGCCGGTTTCCACCGGACTCCACCCCTGCACGTTCTGCAGGTACAGCGTCATGAAGAACAGGGCACCGAAGAGCGCGAAGAAGTTGATCGTGACCACCGTGGCGCCGATCGACAGCGACGAGTTGGCGAACAGGCGCAGCGGCAACATCGGGTCGCCGGTGTGGCGCTCGACGATCACGAAGGCGCCCATCAAGACGACGCCGCCGATCAGGAAGGCCACCGTCTGCGGGTTCAGCCAGCCCCACTCCGGGGCCTTGATCAGCCCGTACACCAGCAGGAACAGGCTGCCGGACAGGGTCAGGATGCCGGCCACGTCGAGCCGGGCTCGCTCGTCGCTGCGGCTCTCGACGATCGCGGCGGCACCCAGGACGACCGCGACGACCGCGATCGGCACGTTGATGTAGAAGACCGATTCCCAGTTGAGGTGCTCGACCAGGACGCCACCCAGGACCGGCCCGGCGGCCACCGACACCCCGGTCGCGGCGCCCCAGATACCGATGGCGGTGTTGAGTTTGTGCGGCGGGAACGCCTTGCGAATGATCGCCAGCGTGCTGGGCATCAGCAGCGCGCCGAAGACACCCTGCAGCGCGCGCATCGCGATCACCCCGGCGACGGATCCGATGAGGCCGATCCCCACGGAGGTCACCGCGAACCCGATCACGCCGATCAGGAAGACCAGGCGCCGGCCGAACATGTCGCCGAGTTTGCCGCCAAAAATTAACAGCGACGCCAGGCTGAGCAGGTAGGCATCGGTGATCCACTGCAGGTCTGACAGTGACGCGTTGAGGTCGGTGGCGATACGCGGATTGGCGATGGCGACGACGGATGCGTCGAGCCCAACCATGATGACGCCCACCGAGACGGCGGCGAGAATCCACCACGGATTTCCGCGCAGGCCCATCTTCGGCTGCGCGTGGCGCGCATGCGTAGGCCGCTGAACTGTGGTGATAGCCACGGTCCGACTCCTTTCATTAAGTGGAGGAATCCCACCACTTCTTACGCACAACCCTAGCCGCAACTGGTGGTAACCCTCCACTTCGGGGAGTATTCTGAGTTGGTGATTCCAGACGCACAATGGGGTGTGGAGCGATCCAGGCCACTGCGGGCCGACGCTGAACGCAACCGGGAACGAATCGTGACCGCGGCCGCTCGGCTGTTTGCTGAACAGGGCCTGTCAGTCCCCTTGGAGGATGTGGCGCGCAGCGCGGGCGTCGGGGTGGCCACCCTGTATCGGCGCTTTCCCACCCGCACCGACCTCGCGATCGCGGCGTTCGAGCGCAACATGACGTCCTACGAGGACGCGGTCGAGAAGGCACTGAACAATCCGGTGGCCTGGGACGGCTTTCGCGACCTCGTCTACGACGTATGCGCGCTGCAGGCCTCCGACCCCGGGCTGCGGGCCCTGCTCACCACCGCGTTTCCGGCGAGCTCGGTGATCGAAACGCGGGCCGCCGAAGCGGTGGCCAAGCTCGGCCAGGTCATCGCCCGCGCGCAGCAGGACGGGATGCTGCGCCAGGACATCGGTGTGGGCGACATCGTGGTGATGTTGCTGGCCAATACCGGAGTGCTGGAAGCCACCCGCCTGCACGCGCCCGACGCCTGGCGCAGGTTCGCCGCACTGATGGTCGACTCGTTCCGGGTCGGCCCGCACGAGCCGCTGCCGCCGCCCACCCCCGCCGAAGAGCTCCGCAGCTCGATCGCCATGCTGACGGGCGACACATTGCGCATCGAATCCCTGCCGGCAACCCAACCAGCTGACTCCAGGAGTGACCTTGACTGATCGCCCGACCATCGACTTCCCGTCCCGCATCGGCGTGTGGTGGGCCAGCGAGAGCTGGCCGATGCCCGCCGCCGTCGAGGTCGCCCAGGAAATCGAAGCGCTGGGCTACGGTTCGCTGTTCATCCCGGAGGTGGGCCTCAAGGACGCCATGGTCCAGTCGGCGGTGTTCCTGGCCGGAACGCAACGGCTGGTGCTGGGCACGGGCATCGCGAACATCCACGCCCGGTTGGCCACGATCGCCGAAGGCGGTGGCCGCAGCCTGACCGCCACCTACCCGGGCCGGTTCATCCTCGGTCTCGGTGTCAGCCATGGGCCGCTGGTGGAGCACATGCTCGGCGGCACCTACGAGAAACCGCTGGCCACCATGCGCGGCTACCTGGACCGGATGGCCGGCTTACCGGAGTTCGTCGAGCCGGGCTCGGGACGGCCCACCCGCCTGCTCGCCGCCCTTGGCCCCAAGATGATCGAGCTGTCGGGCACCCATGCCGACGGGGCGCATCCGTATCTGGTGCTGCCCGAACAGACCGCCACGACCCGGGAGATCCTGGGGCCGGACAAGTGGGTGGTGTCCGAGCAGGCCGTCGTCGTCGGGGAGAGCGCCGAGGAGCAGATGCGCCGCGCGCACCTGCACCTCGAGGTCTATTCGGGCCTGCCGAACTATCGCAATTCCTGGCTGCGACAAGGCTTCGACGAATCAGATCTGGTGCGCGGCGGTTCGGACCGGTTGGCCGGCCGGATCGTCGGGCAGGGTTCCGTGGAACAGGCTGCGGCGACAGTGACCGCCCACCTCGACGCGGGTGCCGATCACGTGGTGGTGCAGGTGCTCGGCGACGGAGATCCGGCCTGGGATCCACGCCCGGCGCTGCGTGAACTGGCCGGGGTGCTGAACCTCAGGGGTTGATCGTGTTCTCGCCGACCTGACGTCCCCAGACGTACTCGGTGAGCAGAGGCTGGCCGAGCTCGAAGTGGTTGTACGGCGCCAGGGAAGCGCCGTAGTCGGCCACCAGGAACGGCGCCGGCCAGAAGTCGTGGGTGACGGGCTGCCAGCAGCCGGGCGCGCCGCCGGGGCCACCCTTGGCGTTCACCCGCGGCAGGTTGTCGGGATACACGTAGGGGTTCGGGGCGCCGGTCAGGCCGATGTGGAAATCGATCGAATAGCCGTTGCCGCCCGCACTCTCCGCCGCAGTCGAGGTCGCGTAGTTGCGGATGGTGCACAGGATTTCGGGGCTGTAGGTGTCGAGCAGTTTGGCGGTGGGAATCAGGTCGGCTTGGCCGCGCACGAAGTACGGGCCGCCGCGTTCGAAGATGTCGGCGCCGGTGTTGCCGAAACCGGTGGCGGCCAGCAGCGCGGCATCGAGATCCTTCTGCTGCTCGTTGAGCGTGCGGGCGGTGGTGACCGCGTGGTCGAGGAAGTCCCACAGGTCGGGGCTGGCCTTGGTGTAGACATCGGCCAGCTTCGAGAGCTGCTGAATGTTGGTGCGGATCTGCGGCATCTGCGGATTGACGTCATCGAGGACGGCATTGCCGTTGACGATCGACTGCCCGAACTTGGTGCCGAGACCGTTGAGCGCTTCGGCGGCCGCTGACAGCGTCATGTTCAGCTTGACGGGATCGACCTTCTCCGAGATCGACGTCAACGTCTCGAACAACGTATTGAACTCGGTCGTGACGTGCGATACGTCGATGACGTCCTTGCTGGAAATGCGCTGCTTGGTCGGATCCGGCGGACTGCGGAAAGACACGTACTTGTTGCCGAAGACGGTGCTGGCCTTAACCTCCGCGATGGCGTTGGCGGGGATCAGCGCGATGTATTTCGGGTCGACGTCCAGCGACAGCTTGGCTTGGGTGGTGCCGTCGCGTTCGATCGGGTCGACGCCGGTGACCCGACCGACCTGCACCCCGTTGTAGGTGACTTTCGACCCGGGATCCATCACCAGGCCGGACCGCTGCGAGATCAGCGTCAGTTGGGTCTTGGGCGTGAAATCGCCGCGGAATTGCATGAGTACGACCACCACGATGACGGTGAACAGAACAATCGTCACCACGAAGGCGGTCTTGAGCGGTGGCGAGTACTGCCAATGCCGGGCCCGGGCCTGGAACCACCCGGGCGACGCGCCGTTGCGCTCACTCATCAGGTCCGCGCCTACCCGTCACGGGTTCCCCCCACCGACAATTCAACTGCAGATCGCCATTCGTTCGTGTTGCCACTATCCCACGCAGGTCGGGGGCGTCGGGGTTTTCAGACCAATCGGTATCAGTGATGAACTCACGGTTCCATAGGCCTACGTGATGTGGGTCACAGCCAGTCGGTCAGGCGTTCTGGTGGGCCATTCGCACGCGCTCTGAAACTCGCTGCAGTTCAGCATATTTCGGATCTCGGCCATCTCCGGACGATCGACCGCGCGCGTGGCGCCACACCCACGGGATCAGGAGGCCGCGGGTCCACTGCGCTTGGGCATACTGGCGTTGCCAAAAGCTGTCTTGGATCTCTTCGCCGCTGGGTTGCGCCCAATCATGGTTGCTGCCGGGAAGTTTCAGTGCTTCGGCGGCGGCCTCGGCGAACAGAATGTGCCCCCTGGTCGACGCGTGCATGCGGTCGTGGCTCCAGATCGACGGCTCGTTCATCGATTCCGCGTTGTAGAGGTCGACCAATCCGAAGCCGTGCCGATCGGCCGCACCTCTGATGACGTCGTTGACCTGCTGGATTCGCGAACCGATCAGCCGGCCCACCGGCAGCATCCTGGCGACGTCGGGGAACAGCGTCGTCACCACGGTTGCCCCGGAATCGGCGAGCTGTTGGTAGACATCATCGAGATCGGCCATCGCGATCGCGAACGTCCGGCCCGGTCTGGTCACGTCGTTCATGCCGACGCAGACGGTAACCAGATCCGGTTCCATCGCCAGCGCTTGCGGCAGTTGGTCATTGAGAACGTCGGTCACGCGTTTACCCCGAATGGCGAGGTTGGCGTACCTCAACCCGGGACAGCGGACGTCAAGGAGGGCCGCAAGCCGGTCGGCGAATCCGATCACACCGGTGGTGTCATCGCCGTCCCACAGGCCCTCGGTCTGGCTGTCGCCGATCGCGACGTACCGGGAGAAACCGATGTCCGACACGATCTTGGATTTTAGTGCCAGGCACGGCAGTACGATCGGCTGGCAAAGGGGAAGGCGGGGTGTACATACGGTGAAGTCGGTGGAATCGGCACCATCCACGGCAGCCATGGCACCGCTTTCGGACCCTCTTCCGCCGAATCCGCGCCAGCGACTCGTCGACGCCCTGGCCGCCTCGATCACCGACATCGGCTATTCCGCGACCACGGTCGCCGAAATCGTCCGCCGCGCGCGAACCTCCCGGCGCACGTTCTACGAGTACTTCACCGACCGGGAAGCGTGTCTGGTCGCGCTGCTCGCCGACACCAACCGCCGTGCCGTCGACACCATCTCGGCCGCCGTGGACCCGGCGCTGCCATGGGAGGCGCAGATCAGGCAGGCGGTCGAGGCGTGGGTCGCCAATGCCGAGTCACAGCCGGCGGTGATGTTGAGCTGGATCCGCGACGTGCCCGCGCTCGGCATGGCCGCCCGCGAGTTGCAGCGGGAGGTGACGGAGTCGTTCATCACGATGGTCCGGACCCTGTCCGACACCGAGGAATTGCGGGTCGCAGGCATTCCGATGGTGTCCCGCCAGCGGGCGCTCATGCTGATCGGTGGCTTGAGGGAACTGACGGCGGTGACCGTCGAGAGCGGTGGCCGGATGAGCGATATCACCGACGAGGCGGTCGATGCCGCGAGCGCACTGCTCGGGCCACCTCGCAGCGGTTGAGCCCCGCGGTTACTTCTTCAGCCAGGTACGGACTTTGGCCAGATCGCGGGTGTAGCCCTCGTACATGTCGTGGTCGAACAGCGACGCGCCGCTGATCGCGTCGGAGCCCCGCCAGATCACCCTGACCCGGTAGCGGTCGCGGCGGTAGACATCGACGCGATCGCTTTCCTGGCGCTGCCAGCCCTTCTCCGCGCCGGCCTCCGAAAGGGTCTGCCGCTCGTCGGTGCCAGACATCAGTGCTCACTCCTCCTGGGCGTCGTTATGGCGCCCCGACGGCCAAGAGTACTGCGGCGGGTCCGCCGAACCCACGTTGTGCCGGTCGGTACAGCGGCGTACCGTGGCCGGTACATCAACGTACCGAAGTGAGGGGATGAGGACGATGGCGCAGGCGACGAGCGATCCGGTCCGACTGCCACCCGGTCCGCGCACGCCCAAGTTGATCCAGGGCCTGCAGTTCTTCACCTCGCGGCGGACGGCGGTCGGCGGTCTGACCCGGCGTTACGGGTCGGCGGTCACCCTGAACCTGCCGATCTTCGGCAAGGCGGTGTTGATCAGCGAGCCGGCCTTGGTCAAGGACCTGTTCACCACCGGCAGCGACCTGGTGGGCCGGGCGACCAATCTGGGCGAGGTGCTCGGCCCGGGCTCCACCTTCAGCCTCGACGGCGACGAGCACCGCGAGCGGCGCAAGTTGCTGGTCCCGCCGTTTCACGGCAAGCGCATGCAGGGGTATGAAGCCATCGTCGAGGAAGAGGTGATGCGCGAGATCGCCGGTTGGCCCGAGGGCGTCGAGTTCGACACGCTGCCGTCGATGATGCACATCACCCTCAACGCCATCCTGCGCACGGTGTTCGGTGCCGAGGGTGCGGCGTTCGACGAACTGCGCGAAGCGCTGCCCAAGGCGGTGGTGGTCGGCTCCCGCCTGGCGATTCTGCCGAAGTTCTTCCGCCGCGATTTCGGACCGCGCAGCCCGGGCGGGGCCATGCGGCGCTACCGCCGCCGCTACGACGAGATCGTCGACTCGCTGATCGCCGACGCGCGCAACGACCCGGCATTCGAGGAGCGCGCCGATGTGCTCTCGCTGATGCTGCGGGCGCGCTACGACGACGGGTCCGCGATCTCCGACCGTCACGTCGCCGACGAGTTGCTGACCCTGCTGACCGCCGGTCACGAGACCACGGCGACCACCCTGGCCTGGCTGGTCGAACGGGTCCGCAGGCACCCGCAGCTGTTGGACCGGCTGACCGAGGAAGCCGACGCCGGCGGCTCCGAACTGCAGCAGGCGACGATCTGGGAAGTCCAGCGGATGCGGCCGGTCATCGACGGGACCTCCCGGCTGACGCTGCAGCGAATGAGGCTGGGCGAGTGGGTGATTCCGGAGAAACACGTGGTGATCGTCAGCATCGCCTCAGCGCATGCCAACCGCGACCGGTTCGAGAACCCGTCGATCTTCGACCCGGACCGATTCATCGGCAGCCCGCCGGACAACTACACCTGGATTCCGTTCGGCGGCGGCATCCGCCGGTGCATCGGGGCCGCGTTCGCCAACATGGAGATGCGCGTCACGCTACGAACATTGCTGCGCGAGTTCACCTTTGAACCCACCAGTGCGGCGGGTGAGGCCTACCACTCACGGGGGATCGCGAACGCTCCGGGAGACGGCGGGCTCGCCGTGGTGCACCGGCGCTCGACGATGACCCGCCTGGTCGATTCGGCGAGCACGCAATCCGCCACTGGGTAACGACTGGGAATCTGCTGGGAATCGCGTCAGGCCGGGAGCCGGCGATTCACCACGATCCCCGCACCGATGGACAACGCCAGCGCCAGCGCGCCGAGAGCCACCCAGCCTCCGCTGGCATCGCCGCGCACCACCTGGTAGCCGATCTGCTCGTCCAGGGTCGAATACACCCGATTCAATTCGCCGAGGCTCGTCGCTCGGAAGGCTTGGCCGCCACTGATATCGGCGATCGCGGCCAGTGACTCGTCGTCGGTGGGCACCGGGATCTGCTGGCCGTCGACTTCGACCACCCCGTCCGGCGTGCCGAACGAGATCGTCGAGATCGGCACGCCCTGTTCCTTGGCCGCACGCGCGGCGGTGAAGGCGCCACGCGGAGAGTCCAGGTCGGGTGGCACCGTCTCCTTGCCGTCGGACTCCAGCACAATGCGGGCCGGCGGCGGTCCGTCACCGCCGCCCATCACCGCACCGGTGGTGGCAATCGCTTGCAGTGCCGTGAAAATGCCTTCCCCGGTGGCGGTACGCGGCTCGGGCACCAGCTTGTCGATCGCCTGCTTGACCTGGTCGCGATCGATGGTGGGGGCGACCAACAGCGTTGCCCCGGAGGAGAACTTCACCAGGCCCAGATTGATGCCGGGGGTGAGCAGGTCAGCGAAATGCTTGCCCGCGTCGCGGGCGGCCTCGATGCGGCTGGGTGCCACGTCGGTGGCCCTCATCGACTCCGAGACATCGATCACCAGCATGACGACCGCGCGGTTACGGGGAATGCGCACGTCGTGGGTCGGGCCGGCCATGGCGGTGGTCAGCAAGGCCAGTGCCGCCACCAGCAGTGCCGCAGGCAGGTGGCGCCACCGCCGGGGCTTGCGACCGGCGGCAACCTGCTCCAACAGCGCCATGTTCGCGAAGCGCAACACGCGGCGGGACCGCACCCGCTGAATGAGCACGTAGACCAGCACGGCCACGGCGATGATCAGCAGGTACAGGAACAACCACGGGGTCTCGAAGCCCGAAAGGGACAGCGAACTCACAGCCGGTGCGACCACCTCTCAACTTCCGCCGGTACAAAGGACACGTTAGCCACGAATTCTGAGGACAGGCTGGGCCTGATGACCAGCCAGGAGTGACGACAGGAGTGGATTAGATGACGTTGCCCGGCATCGGGTCATTGACTCTGGCTGGGTTGGCGCATCCAGGCCTGCTGTTGCTGGCCCTGGTTCCCGTCGCGCTGATCGGGCTGTACGCCGCCGCCCAGATTCAACGGCGCCGCCGCCTGAGCCAGTTCGGCGATGCCGCGGCGATGGCCCGCCTCGCACCGAAGCGGCCACATCGCTTGCGGCACTTGCCGATTGCAGTGGCCATGCTCGCATTGCTGTTTCTGGTGTTCTCGCTGGCCGGCCCGACCCACCAGGCGCGCATCCCCCGCAACCGGGCCGTCGTGATGCTCGTGATCGATGTATCCCAGTCCATGCAGGCCAAGGACGTTCCCCCGACCCGGCTGCGGGCCGCCCAGGACGCGGCGAAGACCTTCGCGCAGCAACTGACCCCGGGGGTGAATCTGGGGCTGGTGTCCTTCGGCGGCAACGTCAACCTGCTGGTTTCGCCAACACCGGATCACGGCGCCACCGTCACCGCACTGGACAAACTCCAGCCGGACAACTCGACCGCCACCGGGGAGGCCATCTTCACCGCGCTGGAGTCCATCCAGACCGTGTCGACGGTGCTCAGCGCCGGTGAAGCGACCCCACCGCCGGCGCGGATCGTGTTGCTGTCGGACGGCGGCGAGAACAAACCGGCCAACCCCGACAATCCGCGCGGCGCCTTCACCGCCGCCCGGGCCGCCAAGGACCAGGGCGTGCCGGTCTCCACGATCACCTTCGGCACCCAGGGCGGGGTCGTCACCCTCAAAGACGACACGATCCCGGTGCCGTCCGATGACCGGCAGATGAAGCAGATCGCCCAACTGTCCGGGGGCCAGAGTTACAAGGCGACCAACATCGACGAACTCAACAAAAGCTACGACTCGGTGCTGCAGCAGGTCGGCTATCAGACCGTGAGTGCCCCGGCCGGTACCGGCTGGCTGCGCCTGGCGGTACTGGTCGCCACCATCGCGGTGTTCCTGGGTCTGGCGGTGAACCGAAACCTGCCCGCATGATGGATGCAGACGTCAGAAGAGGAGGCACCAGAATGATCACCGCCGACAACGTTCGCCAACTACTCGCCAGCGACGCCGACACGGTACTGATCCTCGTCGAAGGCCGTATCCATGTCGTCGACCCCGCGGCGTTGGACACCGACGAGTACCGGGGCGCGCTACAGGTCATCACCCGCGACGAATTGATCGAGCGGGTCGGCGGCGAGCCGCTGTCGGACCATGAGCTTGTCGAGCAGGCCGACGTCCTCGATATGACCATCGCCGAACTCGGCGCTTAGTTCACCCGCGCCGGGCGCGCGCGACCAGATCGACTGAGGCCGTTCGCAATTCGTCGGCAGACGACAGCGGTGCACCGAACCCGACCCGGGTGTATCCCATACCGCGGGGAGTGTCTACGCGGAGGTCGAGCCCGTAGCGGTCGATGCCGGTGCACACCGCGACAGTCGCATCCGGGTAGCCGCCGAGCGCCTGTGCCATCTCCACCAGGGAGCCGGCGTGGTCGGCGTTGAGGTGCGCCAGCGCACCGGCGGCGTTCGGGCGAACCGGGTCCGGCGAGGCGGCGTCGTAGTCGGCTGCGGTCGCCGAATCCATCCGCCCGTAGCCGCCCACCCAGCGCACGCGTTGCACGCGCAGCACCCACAGCGTGAAGTCGGAGTAGTCGATGTAGTACTTCGCCGCCGCGACGGCCGCCAGGTGAGCGTCGCGCGCCGCGCGCAATTCGTCGCCGGATGGGCGTTCGGCGATACCGGCCAGCGTGATCCGTCCGCTGGCGAGCGGATCGGACTCGGTGGTGGGCGCGACGATGGCCAGGCTGGCGCGCGGGTCACCGAGTAGGTTGCGGCCGTGTTCGGCCATGTTGGACACGCAGAGGACCGGTGCGCCGTCGAGCAGCCCGTAGGTGACGAAGGAGGCCCACGGATCGCCGGTGCTGGTCAGCGATGCCAGCGTCGCGGTGTTGGTCGACGCGGCGATGCTGCGCGCCTCCTCGGCCGGCGACGGGCGGGTCGCATCGGCGATATCGGTCAGCGGCGGCGGAACCGAGGGCGCATCGCCCGGGTCGCCATGATCGCGGGTAACCACCCCGGCACCGTACCCCGCTCGGTAATCTCGGGTCATCGCTGCGATCTCGTTCACCGCCGCGAAACGCCGTGCTCGCCGCGGCGCCACCGCATCGCTTCCTTGGCACAAGAAGGTTCGGTCATGAAGAACGTACGTGTGGTCTCCGCCGTCGCGGCTGCTGTCCTGCTCGCCGCCGTCGCCTGCGCACCGCCGGCCAAAAATGGTGGCGAGGAGAAAACGGGCTCCGGAGCGCCGGCCGGCCAAGCAACGTCGGCCGCCGATTTCGGCGGGATGGACGGGCTGATCGCCGCGGCCAAGAAGGAGGGCGAACTCAACGTCATCGCTCTGCCACCGGACTGGGCCAACTACGGCGCCAGCATCAAGGCGTTCGAAGACAAGTACGGCATCAAAGTGAATTCCGGGCAGCCCGACGCCTCCAGCCAGGAGGAGATCAACGCCGCCAATCAGCAGAAGGGCCGCAGCACCGCACCCGACGTGTTCGACCTCGGGCAGTCGGTGGCACTGGCGAACACCGGCCTGTTCGCGCCGTACAAGGTGGCGACCTTCGACAGCATCCCGGCGGGGATGAAGGACGGCGGCGGAACCTGGGTCAACGACTACGGCGGCTACATGTCGATCGGCTACGACTCGGCCAAGGTCCCCGATTTGAGCACCGTCAACGACCTGCTGAATCCCGCGTACAAGGGCAAGGTGGCTCTCAACGGCGATCCCACTCAGGCCGGCGCCGCCTTCTCCGGCGTGGCGATGGTGGCACTGTCGCAGGGTGGCTCGGCCGACGACGTCGCTCCCGGCGTGGGGTTCTTCGGCAAGTTGAAGCAGGCGGGCAACTTCCTTCCCGTCGACCCGACGCCGGCGACCATCGAGTCCGGTCAGACTCCCGTCGTCATCGACTGGGACTACCTCAACGCCGCGCAAACCAAGAAGCTGCCGAGCTGGAAGGTGTTCGTACCGCAGAACGCGGTGCTGGGCGGCTACTACTTCCAAGCGATCAACAAGGATGCCCCGCACCCGGCGGCGGCGCGGCTGTGGCAGGAGTTTCTGTTCAGCGACGAGGGACAGAACCTGTACCTGGCCGGCGGGGCGCGACCGGTGCGCGCGGATGACATGGTCAGGTCCGGCACCATCGACGCCGCCGCCTACGAGAAGCTGCCCCCGGTCAGCGGAAAGCCCGTCATCCTGACCCAAGCGCAGACCGACACCGCCAACAAATACCTGGCCGACAACTGGGCCAAGGCGATCGGCTGACCTTGTGTCCGCCGTGGGCCGACGCGTGCGGGAAGCCCTTCCCCTCTTGCCCTTTGGGGTGTTCGTCACCATCTTCCTGATCGTCCCGACGGTGACGGTGATCGTGTCCGCGTTCTATCTCGACGGGGTGTTCTCGCTGCAGCGGATCGGGTTACTGTTCTCCGAAACCGCGTTGAGCGCCCTGGGTAAAAGCGTTCTGCTGTCGGCGAGTACGGCCTTGATCGGCGCGATACTGGGGGCGGTACTGGCGTGGCTGGTCGTCACCAGTGCACCCACCTCGCCGCTGCGCCGCGTCGTGTTGTCCCTGTGTAGCGTGCTGGCCCAATTCGGCGGGGTGGCTTTGGCATTCGCGTTCCTGGCGACGATCGGTCTCAACGGGGTGCTGACGCTCTGGGTGTCCGAGCGGTTCGGGTTCAACCTGGCCGGCGACGGCTGGCTGTACTCGCTGCGCGGCCTGATCCTGGTCTACACCTACTTTCAGATCCCGCTGATGGTCATCGTGTTCACCCCGGCGCTGGAAGGGCTGCGCACGGAATGGCGCGAAGCCGCGGTCAGCCTGGGCGCGTCCCGCTGGGCCTATTGGCGCGAGGTGGGCTTCCCGTTGCTCATGCCGGCGTTCCTCGGCTCGGCATTGCTGTTGTTCGCCAACGCGTTTGCCGCCTACGCCACCGCAGCGGCACTGGTCAGCCAGGGCAGCCCGATCGTGCCGCTGCTGATCCGCACCGCGCTGACCTCCGAGGTGGTGCTCGGGCAGTCCGGTTTCGCCTATGCGCTGGCACTGGAGATGGTGGTCGTGGTCGCCGTGGTGATGGTCGCCTACAACCTGCTGGTACGCCGGACGTCGCGGTGGCTGCAGTGAGAACCGGTCGTCTCGGACGCGGCGTGGCGTTGACCGCGTTCGGAGTGTTCTTCCTCTTCCCGCTGTATGCGATGGCCGACTTCAGCACCCGCGACCTGATCCACGGCGGACGCACGCTGCAGGCGTGGAAGAACCTGGTACAGAACGAGATGCTGTACCAGGCGATCGTCATCTCGTTGTTGCTCGCGGCGTTCACCGTCGTGCTGATGCTGGCGATCCTGGTGCCAACAATGATCTGGGTCCGGCTGCGGGCGCCGTGGGGCAGGCGCTTGATCGAGTTCCTCTGTCTGTTGCCGTTGACCATTCCCGCTCTGGTGATCGTCGTCGGGCTGCGCAACGTCTACCTGTGGGTGGTGTACTTCCTCGGCGAGTCCGCGCTGACCCTGACGTTCGTTTACGTGGTGTTGGTGTTGCCGTTCGCCTACCGGTCGATCGACGGCGCGCTGTCCTCGATCGACCTGAAAACCCTTGCCGAAGCGGCCCGTTCCCTCGGGGCGGGTTGGACCACGACGATCCTGCGGGTGGTCGTGCCCAACATCTGGTCGGGCATCTTGTCGGCGGCGTTCATCTCGATCGCGGTGGTGCTCGGCGAGTACACCGTCGCCTCGTTGAGCGGATATCAGAACCTGCAGGTGGTCATCGTCGCGATCGGGAAGAGTGACGGGCCGACGTCGGTGGCGGCATCGCTGGCGACGCTGGTCTTCGGTTTCGTTCTGCTGCTGACCCTTTCGCTGGTGACCAGCCGATCGCGTACCCAGAGGAACGAGTCATGACCGGTGTCGCCGTCGATTTCACCGACGTGACAAGGACTTACGGCGGAGCCGGCGGACGAGCGGGTGCCGGCGGAGCCGGCGGAAGAGCGGGTGCCGGGACGGTACGCGCACTCGATGGGCTGACCCTGCACCTGCAACCCGGTGAGATGGTCGCCCTGCTCGGACCGTCCGGCTGCGGCAAGACCACCGCGCTGCGGATTCTGGCCGGGTTGGACGAGCCGACGTCGGGACGGGTCGCGGTCGGCGGCAACGACATCACCGACGTGGCCCCCAACAAACGCGATATGGGCATGGTGTTCCAGGCGTACAGCCTCTTCCCGCACCTGACCGTCCTGGACAACGTCGCATTCGGACTCAAGCTGCGGGGCAAGAGCAAGGCTCAACGGACCACGCTGGCCGCCGACATGCTCGATCTGGTCGGGCTGTCGGAGCACAAGCAGAAGTACGCCAGTCAGCTCTCCGGCGGCCAGCAACAGCGGGTGGCACTGGCCCGTGCACTGGCCATCCAGCCACGCGTGCTGCTACTCGACGAGCCGTTGAGCGCCCTGGACGCGAAGGTGCGCGCACAGCTGCGCGACGAGATCCGGCGCGTTCAACTGGAAGTCGGCACGACAACGCTGTTCGTCACGCACGACCAGGAGGAGGCGCTGGCCGTCGCCGATCGGGTCGGTGTGATGAATCGGGGTCGGCTGGAACAGATTTCCGCACCCGCCGATGTGTACGCCAACCCGGCCACCCCGTTCGTCGCCGAGTTCGTCGGCCTCAACAACAAAGTCGACGCCACCGTCGCCGACGGCCACGCGCACCTGCTCGGAACGTCGCTGCCCGCCGGGGACGGCTCGATCGCCACGGGTAGTGGCGTCGCGCTGGTCCGGCCCGAGTCGGTGCGGGTGACCGCCGACCCCGGTGGACTGGCCACCGTCGTCTCGGTAGCGTTCCTCGGCCCGATCTCGTTGGTGCACTGCACGTGTGACGACGGGACGCGGCTGATCTCGCAGGCCTCCAGCCACCACGCCGCTGACCTCTCCCCCGGTGTTCGGGTCGCCGTCACCATCGACCAGACCGCCGTTCTGGTGCTTCCCACCTAGATCGACGGGGAATCGAGACAGACGTCAGAGCGAGGTCACAGGCGAGATCTTCGCTCCCAGTTCTGACTCGTTGGAGATCGGGCGCAGGTACGTTGGCGAACATGGGTCAGGACACGAATTTCACCGGTGAGGAACGCGATCGGATCGACGAGGAGCTGGCCGAGCTGCGCAGTCGTCGTGATCAACTTCGCGCCGAACTGCAGGGCGACGCGGACACCGTCGGGGACAGCGGGGACGCCGCCGACGCACTGCAGCGTTCCGAAGATCTGGCCGGCATCGACGAGCAGATCAACCGGCTGAGCTGGCTGTTGGCCGGCGGGAATGCCGACACCCCGGGCCAGGTGCCCAACGGGACGACGGCGACGTTGCGCTTCCCCGGCGACGATCCGATCCAGATGCGGATCGTCAATTTCCTGGAGGAGACGCCGGCCGGCGAAGAGGACACCACCTTGACCTCCGACAGTCCGCTGGGCTTAGCGTTGTTCGGGCGACGGGCCGGCGAGACCGTCACCTACTCGACGCCGCGCGGCGAACTGCAGGTCGAGCTGCTCGCCATCGATTTTCCGAACGAGCGATAGAGGTGCGATGCGGGCGATAAGGGTGACCGAGCTGGCCGGTCCGGAGTCGGTGCAGCTGGTCGAGGTCGACGAGCCGTCCGGTGAGGGTGCGATCCTGGTCGACGTCCACGCCGCGGGCGTGGCTTTCCCTGACGCCCTGCTGACCCGCGGCCTGTACCAGTACAAACCGGAGTTGCCCTTCACCCTCGGCGCCGAGATCGCCGGTGTCGTGCGCTCCGCGCCGGAGGGGGCTCCGGTCAAGGCCGGTGACCGGGTCGCCGGCCTGACGATGATCACCGGCGCGATGGCCGAGACGGTGGAGCTCACGCCCGAGCGGGTGTTCCCGCTGCCCGACAATGTCAGCTTCGAGGCGGGCGCCGGGCTGCTGTTCAACGACCTGACCGTCTACTTCGCGCTGACCGTGCGTGCCCGGCTGGCCGCCGGGGAGACGGTGCTGGTGCACGGCGCGGCGGGCGGTATCGGCACTTCGACGCTGCGACTCGCCCCGGCGCTGGGCGCCAGCCGGGTGATCGCGGTGGTCAGCACCGAGGACAAGGCCGATATCGCGCGGGCGGCCGGTGCCACCGACGTCGTGCTGGCCGACGGATTCAAGGACGCGGTCGCCGAGCTGACCGGCGGCAAGGGCGTCGACATCGTGATGGACCCGGTCGGCGGCGACCGGTTCACCGACTCGCTGCGCTCGCTGGCCCCGGCCGGCCGGTTGCTGGTGGTCGGTTTCACCGGCGGGGAGATCCCTACTGTCAAGGTCAACCGGCTGCTGCTGAACAACATCGACGTCGTCGGCGTCGGCTGGGGGGCCTGGACGATGAGCCACCCCGGCGCGCTCACCGAACAGTGGGACGGGTTGGCCGAACTGCTGATCTCCGGCAAGCTGGCGGCCCCGCAGCCCGAGGTGTACCCGCTGGAGGAGGCGGGCGCGGCGGTCGCCTCGCTGGAGAATCGCACCGCCAAGGGCAAAGTCGTCGTCCGCGTTCGCCCGGAGGAGTAAATCTTTTCTGCTCCAGGCATTTTCGAAGCCCGGTTGCCGCCGGGGCGCGCGACCACTACAACGGTGGACGACGACAACGACGTCGCGGACGATTCGGCTCGGCCAGTGTGGGGTAGTGAGACCTAGATGGAGTTGATCAACGATCCGGCCGAGGGCAGCCACGTCGAGGATGGCGTCGTCGAGCACCCCAGCGCCGAAGACTTCGGGCAGGCGCGAGCACTGCCCGCCGATCGCACCTGGTTCAAGAGCGCGGTGTTCTACGAGGTGCTGGTGCGGGCGTTCTACGACTCGAACTCCGACGGCGCGGGCGACCTGCGTGGCCTGATCGAACAGCTCGACTACCTGCAGTGGCTCGGTGTCGACTGCCTGTGGCTGCCGCCGTTCTACGACTCGCCGCTGCGCGACGGCGGCTACGACATCCGCGACTTCTACAAGGTGCTGCCCGAGTTCGGCACCGTCGACGATTTCGTCGACCTGTTGGACGAAGCGCACCGGCGTGGCATCCGGGTCATCACCGACCTCGTGATGAACCACACGTCGGATCAACACGAGTGGTTCCAGGAGTCGCGCCGCAACCCGGACGGCCCGTACGGCGATTTCTACGTGTGGAGTGACACCAGTCAGAAGTACACCGATGCGCGGATCATCTTCGTCGACACCGAGGAGTCGAATTGGACGTTCGACCCGGTGCGCAAGCAGTTCTACTGGCACCGGTTCTTCTCCCACCAGCCCGACCTGAACTACGACAACCCGGCCGTCCAGGAAGCGATGATCGACGTCCTGCGGTTCTGGCTCGACCTCGGCATCGACGGCTTCCGCCTCGATGCGGTGCCGTACCTGTTCGAGCGCGAAGGCACCAACTGCGAGAACCTGCCTGAGACGCACGCGTTCCTCAAGCACTGCCGCAAGGTGATCGACGACGAGTTCCCCGGTCGCATCCTGCTGGCCGAGGCCAACCAGTGGCCGGCCGACGTTGTCGACTACTTCGGCGACGCCAGCACCGGCGGCGACGAATGCCACATGGCGTTCCACTTCCCGCTGATGCCGCGCATCTTCATGGCGGTGCGCCGCGAATCGCGGTTCCCGATTTCGGAGATCCTGGCCAACACCCCGCCGATTCCCGACATGGCGCAGTGGGGCATCTTCTTGCGGAACCACGACGAGCTGACGCTCGAGATGGTCACCGACGAAGAGCGCGACTACATGTACTCCGAGTACGCCAAGGACCCGCGGATGAAGGCCAACGTGGGCATCCGCCGCCGCCTTGCCCCGCTGCTCGAGAACGACCGCAACCAGATGCAGCTGTTCACCGCGCTGTTGCTGTCGCTGCCCGGCTCGCCGGTGCTGTACTACGGCGACGAGATCGGGATGGGCGACATCATCTGGCTGGGTGACCGCGATGGCGTCCGCACGCCGATGCAGTGGACCCCGGACCGCAACGCCGGATTCTCCACCGCCAATCCGGGTCGGCTGTACCTGCCGCCGAACCAGGATCCGATCTATGGCTATCAGTCGGTGAACGTCGAAGCACAGCGCGACAGTTCGACGTCGCTGCTGAACTGGACCCGCACCATGCTGGCGGTGCGGCGCCGCTACGACGCGTTTGCCACCGGAACCTTCCGGGAGTTGAGCGGCTCGAACCCGTCGGTGCTGACGTATGTTCGGGAGATCGACGACGGCGACACGGTGCTGTGTGTGAACAATCTGTCCCGTTTCCCGCAGCCGATCGAGTTGAATCTGCAGCATTGGAATTCGTTCACGCCGGTGGAGCTGACGGGGCATGTGCCGTTCCCGCGGATCGGCCAGTTGCCCTATCTGCTGACGCTGCCGGGGCACGGGTTCTACTGGTTCAGGTTGAGTCCGTCGGAGGAGAAGCAATGAGCTCACCGGTGAACTTGCCATGGACGGAGTGGCTGCCGACCCAGCGATGGTATGCCGGCCGCAGCCGGACGTTGTCCTCGGCGCAGGTCGCCGAGGTGGTGTCGTTACGGTCCGCGCTGGACCTGATGCTGATCGACGTCACCTACACCGACGACTCCGCCGAGCGGTATCAGGTTGTGGTCCAATGGGATTCGGCTCCCGTATCGGAATACGACACCATCGCCACGATCGGCTCCGCCGACGATCACACCGCCTACGACGGTCTCTACGATCCGTCGTCCGCGCAGTTCCTGCTGTCGTTGATCGACTCCGAGGACAAGGTCGGGCACATCACCTTCAGCAAGGAACCCGGCGTGATCCTGCCGCTGGATGCCGCGCCGCGGGTGTCGGGCGCCGAGCAGAGCAACACCAGCGTGGTGTTCGATGACCAGGCGATCTTCAAGCTGTTCCGTCGGGTTTCGCCAGGGATCAACCCGGACATCGAACTCAACCGGGTGCTCGGCCGAGCCGAAAACCCACACGTGGCAAGGCTTCTCGGGTCGTTCGAGGCGAGCGACAACGGTGAGCCCTGTCCGCTGGGCATGGTGACGGCCTACGCCGCGAACTCTGCGGAGGGCTGGAAGATGGCCACCGCGAGCACCCGCGACCTGTATGCCGAGGGTGACCTGTACGCCTATGAGGTCGGCGGCGACTTCGCCGGGGAGGCATACCGATTGGGCGAAGCGGTGGCGTCGGTGCATGCCACCCTGGCCCAGGAGTTGGGCACCTCGACAGCTGTACTACCTGTCGACGTGATGCGTGAGCGGCTGGCGAGCGCCGCTGCGGCGGTACCTGATCTGGAGCAGTATCTGCCCGCCATCGAGGAGCGCTACGCCAAGCTGGACGACGAGCCGATCACCGTGCAGCGCGTGCACGGCGACCTTCATCTCGGCCAGGCGCTGCGCACCCCGGAAGGCTGGCTGTTGATTGACTTCGAAGGGGAGCCGGGTCAGCCGCTCGACGAGCGGCGCAAGCCGGACTCGGCGCTGCGCGATATCGCCGGGATGCTGCGCTCGTTCGAATACGCGGCCTATCAACAGTTGATCGACCAGTCCGATGACCGGCAGTTGGCGGCTCGCGCCAAGGAGTGGGTGGATCGCAACTGCGCGTCGTTCTGCGACGGGTATGCCGCCGAATCCGACACCGACCCCCGCGATAGCGCCACGGTGCTCGCGGCGTACGAGCTGGACAAGGCGGTGTACGAGGCCGCCTATGAAGCGCGGTTCCGGCCGAGCTGGCTGCACATTCCGCTGCGCTCGATCGCCCGGTTAGTCGGCTGATTCAGCGATTTCGGCGCGTTTTCGTTCGCCCAGCGGCGGTTTGCGCGCCGAAATCGCATTTACGCGACGCTGCGGTTGATGATCGTGCCGGCGCCCGACCCGTCCGTGATCGTCGTGCCCGACGGATTCGACAGCAGGAGCGTGAAGCTCTCGATGGCCTCCGCCAGGGAGTCGGCTTTCACCGGAACGGTGATGATCTTCTGGGTTTCGCCCGGGGCAAAGTTGAGTGTGCCCGAGACGCTGAGGTAGTCAAGACCCGCGGTCGCGGTGCCGTTTGACGTGGCGTACTGCACGGTCACCGTTTGGGTGGACGCCGACGCGAGCGTCACCACGAACGAGGCCAGCGATGTGCCACTGCCACTGGTGAACTCGATCGGGGTCAGGTAGACCATCTTGTTCTGGTTGATGGTCCTCCAGTCGTCGGCCAGAATGCCGCCGGTATCACCGGAATTGGGGTTCCACGACCAGAATGTCCAGCTCATGTCCTCGGTGCCGGCGGGGATGTCGACGGTGCCGTTGTTGTCGAAATCGCCCGACAGGTAGGACGTGAGCGCCTCCAACCACACGGCATCCTTGGGATCCTGAAGCTTGGTGCCGAACTCACCGACGTAGATCGGTGCGATGCCGTCCTCGTAGATGTAGCCCCAGGCCTGACGGAAGACGTTGGGCAGATTGGCGCCGAAATTGGCTGACTGGAACCATGTTTGGTTGTACACGGAATTCGGATAGTCATGCGGGGAGTAGACGACGTGGTTGGGCACATTGAGCACGATCGGACGGTCCTTGACGCCCATCAGATTGCCACCCCACCAGTAGCTCTGCCCCTGGTAGGTGCCCACACCTTCGACGAAGATCAGTAGGTTCGGATTCGACTGCAGGACAGCGTTTCCGGCGCGCTCCGCCGCACGGGCCCAGTCGTTCACCCCGCCACCACCCCAGGTTCCGTTGTACGGCTCGTTGTGCAGATCGAGACCGATCACCGTCGGGTTGTTCTTGTACCGGTTGGCCAGCATCTGCCAGTCGGAGACCCACTGGTCCTCGGTGTATTGGCTGTTGTACCAGAGACCGTTCTCGCTCGTCCCCGCGCCGGCGGTGCTGCGGTGGTGGTCGAGGATCACCCGCATCCCGTCCTGCCCGGCGTAATTGATGATCTGGTCCAGCACCTGCAGGCGCGACAGGCCCTGCAGGTCGGGGTTCAGGTTGTAGTTGATGCCCGACGGTGCCGAAGTGGTGTGCAGCATCTCGCTGGAATACGGAAGGCGAATTGTGTTGAAGCCCTGGGCCGACATCTGGTCGATCATGTCTTTGTAGCTTCGGGTCCACAGCCCGTCCGGCACACCGTTGGAGCCTTCCGCCCCGAACCAGTTGACTCCCGAAATCTGTACCGGCTTGCCCTGCGAGTCGAGGATCTGATTGCCCGAGGTGTGCAGGAACCCGGGCGCCATGCCGCCCGCACCGGGCTCTGTCACCGACGCATCGGAGATGCTCAGCCCCGGCGTCGTCGTGACGTCGTCGTTGGTGATGGTGGCGGTGGCGGTGGCGCGGGTGATGGTGGCCCCGGCGGGGCTGACCAGCGCGACGGTGAAAGTTTCGTTGGGCTCTATCGCGGTGTCGCCGGTGACTTTGACGGTGATGGTTTGTGAGGTGGCGCCGGCGGCGAAGGTCAGCGTGCCAGTGGTGGCAGTGAAATCGTTTCCTGCGGTTGCCGTTCCGCTCGATGTCGAGTAGTTAACGGTGACCGGTGTGGTGGATGGTTTGGACAGGGTGACGGTGAAGGTGGCGTTGCTGGTGCCGGAATTACCCTCGGCGACAGTGGTATCGGCGATCGAGAGGCTCGGCGTGGTCGGTGGGGTGCTGACGGCGACACCGTTGACTTTGAGATTGGTGGGGGTAGACGCGGCGGCGCCCGGGGTGGCTTGGTAGCCGAACGTCATGCTTTGGCCGGCGGCGACGGCGCCGTTGTAGGCCATGTTGGTGATCACGTAGTGAGTGCCGACGTGGCTGGCGATCTGAGCGTTCCAGATGCCGGTGATCTGTGCGGCGGAGTCGAATTCGACGGTCCAGCTCTTGAGCGCCTGGCCGGCGGTCACCGTCATGTTCGCGGTATGACCCGAACCCCAATCATCGACCACCGCGTAGGTGACCGAATTGTTGCCTGGCACGGGGGTCGCGACGTCGTCGTTGGTGATGGTCGCGGTGGCCGTGGTCCGGGAGATGGTGGCCCCGGCAGGGCTGGCCAGGCTGACGGTGAAAGTCTCGCTCGACTCAACGGTGGTGTCGCCGGTGACCTTCACGGTGATGGTTTGCGACGTCACGCCCGCGGCGAAGGTCAGGGTACCGGTGGCGGCAGTGAAATCGCCTGGTGCGGTAGCGGTTCCGCTCGAGGTCGAGTAGTTGACCGTGACCGGTGTGGTGGATGCCTGCGACAGGGTGACGGTGAAGGTGGCGTTACTGCTGCCGCTATTGCCCTCGGCCACTGAGGTGTCGGCGATCGAGACACTCGGAACGGTGACGACGTCGTCGTTGGTGATGGTGGCGGTGGCGGTCGCGCGGGAGAGGGTGGCCCCGGCAGGGCTGGCCAGGCTGACGGTGAAGGTTTCGTTCGGCTCGACGGTGGTGTCGCCGGTGACTTTGGCGGTGATGGTTTGGGTGGTGACGCCCGCGGCGAAGGTCAGGGTGCCGGTGGTGGCGGTGAAATCGCTTGCGGTGGCTGTTCCGTTTGACGTGGAGTAGTTGACGGTGACCGGTGTGGTGGAGGGTTTGGACAGGGTGACGGTGAAGGTGGCGTTGGTGGTGCCGCTGTTGCCTTCGGCGACGGTGGTGTCGGCGACTGACAGGGTTGGTGTGGTGGGTGGGGTGCTGACGGCGACGCCGTTGACTTTGAGGTTGGTGGGGGTGGCGGCTAGGGCGCCGGGGGTGGCTTGGTAGCCGAAGGTGGTGCTTTGGCCGGCGGCGACGGTGCCGTTGTAGGCCATGTTGGTGATGACGTAGTGGGTGCCGATATGGCTGGTGATCTGGGCGTTCCAGATGTTGGTGATTTGTGCGGGGGAGTCGAATTCGACGGTCCAGCCGTTGAGTGCTTGGCCGGCGGTGACCGTCATGCTGCCGGTATGACCTGAGCCCCAGTCACTGGCCACGCTGTACGTGACGGTCGGCGTGGTACTGGTCGGCGCCGCCACGAGCGCCGTCGTCCGCGCGGTCGTTTGAGGCATGCCCAGCAGCGACTGCGTCTGGCGGTACCACCCCCAGAGCAGATCCTGGATGGGATTACCCATCGGCGCCAACGGGCCGCGCGGCACGAATCCCAACGCGCGCAATACCTGCACGGGCGACGGAAGCGACGCGGGGATCTGCAGCACGCTTGCCGGCGTGAATGCCGCAGCCGGTGTCTTGGCAGGTGCGGTCGGACTGCCGGGAAGCGTGGTCGCTTCGGATGGGTCGTTGCTAACCGGGGAGACGGCTCCAGCCCGGATGGAACTGGTGGTCCCGGATGATTTGTTGCCAGTCGCCGGCCTGATGGCGGCCGTCGGAGTTAGCGCACGGGTGGGGCTTGGGGATGGCTTTCGCGCCGAGGGGCCGGCGGCGACGCCCGACTTCGTTGTCTGTCGGGCGGTATGGCCGCCGGTTGACGAACTGCCGGACGGGGTGTCGGCATGGGCCAATCCCGAGCCGGTCGCCAGAGCAGCGCCGACACCCAGGCTCAGCGCACCGATGCCCAGCCAGGAATAGGGTTGCCTGCGTGGGCGGCGATGCGCCCCTCGCTTCGTCCCGTCGTTGGCATCGTCGTGGTTGACCGTCGAAGCATTCATTGCTCTGCCCTTCCTCCCAGCGTTGTCACAGCTTTGCTGACCAGTCATGCGTTGTCACGCATTTCGTCGAAGCACTCGGCAAAAATTCATTTGCTGTGCCAAATCTCTAGACAAAGCGGACCGGGCCGTCTACGAGCTGGACATGGCGGCCGCCGACCGTAACGTCAGGGCGCGATCCGGCCAGTTTCTCCACCGTGGCGTTACGGTCGCGCGCCAGGGATGTCCGTCGGCGCGGCTACCGTTATTGCCGATGTCCTTGCACCTGCACCGCGCCGAGCGAACGGATCTGCTCGCCGACGGTCTCGGCGCGCTCCTGGCCGACCCGCAAGCCGACCCGTTCGCCGAGGAACTCGTCGTGGTGCCCGCCCGCGGGGTCGAACGTTGGCTCAGCCAGCGGCTGTCGCACATTCTCGGCGGCGGGGCAGCAGGCGGCGGGGTCTGCGCCGCGGTGTCGTTTCGGTCGCCGGCGTCGCTGATCAGTGAGATCGCCGGAACCGGCGAGGACGATCCCTGGTCGGCCGATGCGATGGCGTGGCCGCTCCTCGAGGTCATCGACGCCAGCCTCGACGAGCCGTGGTGCCGCACACTGGCCACCCACCTCGGTCACTTCGTGGATGACGAGGAAAAGGAACTGCGCCAAGGTCGGCGCTACTCGGTCGCCCGCCGGCTGGCCGGGCTGTTCGCGTCGTACGCGCGGCAGCGCCCGCAACTGCTGGCGGACTGGTTGGCCGGCGAGACTGCCGGCCTGGACGACGACCTGGGCTGGCAGCCGTACCTGTGGCGCGCGCTGGTCGACAAGGTGGGCGTCGACCCTCCGCATCTCCGACACGCCAAAACCATTGCCCGACTGCGTGAATCGGGTACCGGGCTGCCGGCCAGGATATCGATGTTCGGGCACACCCGATTGCCGAGCACCGATATCGAACTCATCGGCGCATTGGCCGAACACCACGACGTGCACCTGTGGCTGCCACACCCCAGCGCCGCACTCTGGACCGAGCTGCGCGACGTGCACGGCGCGATCGTCCGTCGTGAGGACACCAGCCATCGGCGGGCCGCCCACCCGCTGCTGGCCACGCTCGGACGTGACATTCGCGAACTGCAACGAAGCCTGCCGGCTTCAGCGGCCACCGACGAATACCTCGGTGGCGGCCAACCACCGACGACGTTGCTGGGCTGGCTGCAGTCCGATATCGCCGCTAATGCCGCCCGGCCACAGGGGCGTTCGCACCTGCCCGCGGACCGCTCGGTGCAGGTGCACAGTTGCCACGGGCCCGCCCGCCAGGTCGACGTGCTCCGCGAGGTGTTACTCGGTCTGCTGGCCGAGGACCGCACCCTGGAGCCCCGCGACATCCTGGTGATGTGCCCCGACATCGAGACCTACGCCCCATTGATCGTCGCGGACTTCGGGCTGGGCGATGTCGTACCGGGTGCCCATCCAGCCCACCAGCTCCGGGTGCGGCTCGCCGACCGTGCGCTGATCCAAACCAATCCGCTACTCGGGGTTGCCGCCAAACTGCTGACGCTGGCCGGTAGCAGGGTCACCGCGACCGAGGTGCTCGACTTCGCACACCTCGAGCCCGTGCGGGCTCGATTCGCCTTCAGCGACGACGATCTCGAGACCATCACCCGCTGGGTGCAGCAGGCCAACATCCGGTGGGGGTTCGATCAAGAACACCGCGCCCCGTTCGGGATCCCGTTCATTCAGAACACCTGGCGCTTCGGGATCGACCGGGTGCTGGCCGGGGTCGCGATGTCCGATGACTCGAAAGACTGGCTCGGTGTCACGCTGCCCCTCGATGACGTCGGCAGCAACAGCGTCGAGCTGGCGGGCCGGCTCGCCGAATACGTGGCGCGGCTGCAGCGCACGGTCGAATCTCTCAGCGGTGTTCGGCCGTTGGTGGACTGGCTCAGCGCGCTCGCCGATGGTGTCGACCTGCTGACCCTCACCGCCGGTGACGACGCCTGGCAGACCAGCCAGCTGCAGCGCGAATTCGGCGACGTGCTCACGACGGCCGGACCGCGTGCCGATGTCGGCATGCGGTTGCCGGACATCACCGCGCTGTTGGGCCGGCATCTGTCCGGCCGGCCGACGCGGGCCAACTTCCGCACCGGCACCCTGACCGTGTGCACCATGGTTCCCATGCGGTCGGTGCCGCACCGGGTGGTGTGCCTGGTTGGGTTGGACGACACCGTGTTCCCAAGGATCGGGGTGGTCGACGGCGACGACGCACTGGCCCGCGAGCCGATGACCGGCGAGCGTGACATCCGCTCGGAAGATCGCCAACTGCTACTCGACGCGATCGGCGCGGCCACCGACAAGTTGGTCATCACCTACACCGGCGCCAACGAGTATTCGGGGCATCCTCGCCCACCCGCGGTGCCGCTGGCCGAGCTGCTCGACGCCCTCGACCGGACCACCGAGGCGCCGGTTCGCAGCGACATCGTGGTACGGCACCCGCTGCAGCCCTTCGATGTTCGTAACGTCACCCCGGGCGCGCTCGGCGTGCCCGGCGAACCGTTCACCTTCGACTCGAGTGTCTTGGCCGCCGCGTCGATCACCGGCGGCCAGCGCCCCGAACAGCCCGACCTGCTCGCCGGGCCACTGCCTGCACCCGCCCCCGACGATGTGACGCTGACCGACCTGCTGAAGTTCTTCGCCAACCCGGTGAAGGGTTTCTTCACCGCGCTCGACGTGACGCTGCCGTGGGAGGTCGAGGGCGTCGAGGACGCCATGCCGGTCGAGATCGACAATCTGGAGCAATGGACGGTCGGTCAGCGGTTGCTCACCGACATGCTCGCGGGAATGGATCCCGACCGGGCCGGGCAAGCGGAGTGGCGCAGGGGATCGTTGCCGCCTGGCCGGCTGGGCTGGCGCACCGCGGGCGAATTACGGGACCAGGCAACCGAACTGGCCAAGGCGGCGCTGGCCCACCGCTCCGGCGCGCCGCAGGCCTACGACGTCGACGTCGACCTGGGCGGGGGCCGCCGCCTCACCGGAACCGTCCCCGAAGTGTTCGGCACGCGGCTGGTGGAGGTGACGTTCTCCAAGCTGGACGCCCAGCATCTGCTGCGCGCCTGGATTCCGATGCTGGCCTTGGCCGCGGCATTTCCCGGGCGATGGTCGGCGGTGTGCATCGGCCGGCAACGCCGGCGGGCCGGGGTGGCTGAACGGGTGCTGGGCGCACCGCAGGAGGACCCGGTCGGCGTGCTGCGTGACCTGGTGGCGATCTACGATGCCGGCCGCCGCGAACCGATCCCACTGCCCATCAAGACATCTCATTCCTGGGCCGTCGCGCGTGTCAGTGGCCAGGATCCGAGAAACGAGGCGTGGTCGAAGTGGCGCTACGAACGTGACGACCGGGCCATCGAACGGGTCTGGGGCCGCGAACCCGACCTCGATCCACTGCTGACGCCGGTGCACCCCGGTGAGGAAGCCGAGGGCGAGACGACCCGGCTCGGCGCCTACGCGGTGCGCCTGTGGGCGCCGCTGCTGCGGGCGGAGGACAACGCCTGATGCACGAGTTCGATCTACTGGGACCGCTTCCCGCCGAACGCTCGACGACGGTGCTGGAGGCCAGTGCCGGGACCGGCAAGACGTTCACCCTCGCCGCGTTGGTGACCCGCTATGTCGCCGAGGGCCGGGCGAGCCTGGACCAGATGCTGCTGATCACGTTCAGCCGGGCTGCCACCCAAGAACTTCGGGAGCGAGTGCGCGAAGCGTTGCAGTGCGCGTTGCGAGCGTTCGACGACCCGAGCCTGGCCACGGGCAACGACGTCGTGGGCCTTCTGATCGCCGGCGACGCCGACGAACTCGAGGAACGCCGCAGGCGGCTGCGCGACGCGCTGGCCGGCTTCGACGCGGCCACGATCGCCACCACCCACCAGTTCTGCCACCTGGTGCTGAAATCCCTTGGTGTCGCGGGTGACACTGATGGCAGCGTCACACTGGCCGACAGCCTGGACGATCTGGTCACCGAGATCGTCGATGATCTGTACCTGCGTCATTTCGGGCAGGAACGCGAGCGGCCGCCGCTCAGCCGAGCAGACGCGCTCAAGCTGGCCCGCGAGGTCGTCGCCAACCCGGGCACCGAATTGCGACCGCTGAATCCAAAGCCAGGATCGCTCCCGGCAGTGCGGGTCAGCTTTGCCAATGATGTTCTCGCCGAACTAGATCGGCGCAAACGACGGCGGGGAATCCTGAGCTACGACGATCTGCTCAGCCGGCTGGCCGATGCACTGGAAATCCCCGACTCACCCGCCGCCACCCGCATGCACCAACGGTGGTCGGTGGTGATGGTCGACGAATTCCAGGACACCGACCCCGTGCAATGGCAGGTCATCGAACGAGCCTTCAGCGGCAATTCGACGCTGATCCTCATCGGCGATCCCAAGCAGGCGATCTACGCATTCCGCGGCGGCGACATCTTCACCTACCTGCATGCCGCCAAGACCGCGGGGCAGCGGCACACCCTTGGCATCAACTGGCGCAGCGATTCGGCGCTGGTCGACCGCCTGCAGGTCGTGCTCGGCGGCGCTGAACTCGGCGACCCTGACATCAAGGTCCTTGACGTCAACGCCCATCACCGCGGCCACCGGCTGGCGGGCGCACCGCACAACGACCCCTTCCGGCTGCGAGTGGTCAGCCGAGAAGCGTTCCGGCAGCGCGGGACTCGTACCATCCGAATGGACGCGCTGCGTCCGCACATCGCTGCCGACCTGGCCGCCGACATCGGTGCACTGTTGGCGAGTAAGGCCACCTTCGACGGTGAGGACCTGCAGGCTCACCACGTGGCCGTCATCACCGAGAGCCACGCAGACGCTCGCGCCTGTTTCGATGCGCTGGTCGCAGCCGGCGTCCCCGCCGTCTACACCGGTGACACCGATGTGCTCAAGTCGCAGGCCGCCGATGACTGGCTGAGCCTGCTGGAAGCCTTCGACCAGCTACACCGACCCGGACTGGTGCGCGCCGCGGCCACCACGATGTTCTTCGGCAAGACCGCCGCGGACCTTGCCGACGGTGGCGACGAGCTGACCGACGAGGTCGCGGACACGTTGCGGCAGTGGGCTGATCACGCGCGCGAGGCCGGTGTGGCGGCGGTATTCGAGGCCGCGCAGCTCGCGGGCATGGGCAGGCGGGTGTTGTCCTGGGCGGGTGGCGAGCGCAACATGACCGACCTCGCCCACGTCACCCAACTTCTGCACGACGTCACGCACCGGGAGCGGTTCAGCCTCACCGCCTTGCGCGACTGGTTGCGCACCCAGCGCGACGAACGCAGTGGCGCGCCGGAACGCAGCCGCCGCCTGGACAGTGACGCGGCGGCCGTGCAGATCATGACGGTATGGGTGAGCAAGGGGCTGCAGTTCCCGATCGTCTATCTGCCCTTTACGTTCAATCGCTATGTGCGCAGCGAGGATCTGGTCCGCTTTCACGTCGAGGACCGGCGTTGCCTGCATGTCGGCGGTGACCAGAGCGCCGAGCTGGTGACCGCGCAGACCCTGGGCCGGCGCGAAGCAGCCGGTGAAGAAACCCGACTGACCTACGTCGCGATGACGCGGGCCCAATCGCAGGTGGTGGCGTGGTGGGCGCCGTCGTGGGATGAACCCAACGGCGGACTGTCGCGGCTGCTGCGCGGCCGCCGGCCGGGGCAGAACGTCGTCCCCGATCGCTGCGACCCCGAACGGGTCGAAGACGCCGACGCGATGGCGCTGCTGCGGGAATGGGAGACCGTCGGCGGGCCGGTGCTCGAAGAGTCGATCATCGCCCCTGCGGCCGAGCTGGCCGGCCCTGACCCGCGAGAAGGCCTGGGCGTCAGGCACTTCCACCGCAGCATCGACACGACGTGGCGACGGACCTCGTACTCGGGACTGATCCGCGCCGCCGAAAACACCGGGGTGGGCAGTGAGCCCGAGGTGGGTCAGCTCGACGACGAGGTTGCCGACGTCGCGGTGACCGCACCGCCGGCCGGTGCCGACCTGCCGTCGCCGATGGCGGATCTGCCGACCGGAGCGAAGTTCGGCAGTCTGGTGCACGCGGTACTGGAGACCGCCGACCCAATGGCCGGTGACCTCGCCGCGGAACTACAGACCCAGGTCGAACAGCACGCCGTGTGGTGGCCGGTGGACGTTCCCGCGCCGGAGCTGGCGGCCGCGCTGGTGCCGATGCACGACACGCCGCTGGGCCCGCTGGCCGACGGGCTCACCCTGCGCCAGATCGCACTGCGGGACCGACTGTGCGAGATGGATTTCGAGTTCCCGCTGGCCGGTGGTGATCTGTCGACCGGCCGACCCGAGATCAGGCTGGCCGACGTCGGCCGGCTGCTGCGTGCGCTCCTACCGGCTGACGACCCGCTGGCGTCCTATGCGGATCGGCTGACCGGTCGCGCGCTGGGTGGCCAGTCGCTGCGCGGTTATCTGTCCGGGTCGGTGGACGTGGTGTTGCGGGTACCGGATGGCACAGAATCCACGGCCGGGCACCGCTACCTGGTGGTCGACTACAAGACCAACTGGCTCGGTGACGGGGACCGCCCGCTGTCCGCCGCCGATTACGGGCGGGCCAGGATGGCCGAGGCGATGCTGCATTCGGACTATCCCCTGCAGGCGCTGCTGTACAGCGTTGTGCTGCACCGGTTCCTGCGCTGGCGTCAGCCCGGCTACGATCCGGACCGGCATCTGGGCGGGGTGTTGTATCTGTTCGTGCGGGGCATGTGCGGTCCGGACACCCCGACGGCCGACGGTCATCCCGCCGGAGTGTTCAGCTGGCATCCGCCGGCGGCCCTGGTGGTGGCGGTCTCGGATCTTCTCGATGGTCGGCAGGTGGCGGCATGACCGTCGATGTGACCGACGCCGCGGATTGGCGCCGCAGTGCCGAAGCCGCCGGGCTGCTGAAGATCTTCAACGACGCCGGTGCCATCGAGGCCGCCGATGTCCTTGTCGCCCAACGGCTGACCGCGCTGGGCAATGAGCCCGACGAGCGAGTCGCGCTGGCGGTCGCGTTCGTGGTGCGCGCGGTCCGAGGCGGTTCGGTGTGTCTGGAGCTGACTGCATTGCAGGCACAGGTCGAGATCGACGACCTGCCGTGGCCGGCGCCCGAGGAGTGGGGGGGGGGCGGGGGGGGGCCGCCCCCCCGGGAATGACCCGCCGGTGAGGACGTCTCGGGGGTGGAGGGGTGTTTTTAGCGGGGGTGGGGGGAGGTGCGAGCACT